>CAJIZA010000001.1 GCA_905181815.1 uncultured Planktomarina sp.
AAGACTACCAACGCACTATTAGGTCTTTTCGCTATTAACCCAACAGCTTCACTAACTTTAGCATTAGCCAGAATTGTGGAGTCTTTTTCAGTATCCGTCATGACACTACCAACTTCGACATACTGTAATTTAGTTAATTCCAATAACTTCATTTCAACCTCTTTAACAAGTTTGAGCAAGACCGCGCATCGATAAGATAAAGGAGGGAATTAAAAAGTCCATCCAATGAGACTGGTCTGTAATATCTGATTAAACTTGCTTGAGACGGGCAGGGCTAATTTGTAACCGTGCCGAATGACGAAACACTCCCCATTTTGCTAAATGAAACTTGACCTGGGGTTCCTAGACCATCTTGCTTTGGCCTGTGGACCAGGAACGAAGAGCTAGTGCACTGTGGGACAATAGAGCACACACCTATGTCCTGCTGATATCACTGACTAAATAGGTGGATGGACGACTGATGGTGTAGGGCAGGGGTATGGTTCAGCTTATCCGCTGAGTGAACTGCAGGAATGCCTGGAGGAGGTCAAGTAAGCTAGCTTTTTTAAAACCTCCATCTATAAGTTAATACTTAACCTACCGAAGTGAGTTTAGACGCATGATCAAAAATATATATGTCGCAGGACCATTGTTTAATGCTCACGAGAGAAACTACCTCGAGCTTATAGCTTCTGAGTTAGAGGGTAACGGTTACAAATGCTTTCTGCCCCACAGGGATCAATCTGGAATTGATGAATCTGAATTGGAAGGTACTAATTTGAGCCAAGACACAAAGGATAAAATCTTTAATGCCGATCTGACAGCATTGAAGAAAGCAGACCTAACAGTTGCGCTTGTAACGGGTCAGGACATCGACTCTGGTACGGCGGCTGAGATTGGTTTTACCTACGCTAACGATAGACCGATCATAGCAATTACAGCTTATGAAAGACGATTTAGGAATTTGTTTGTGGACGAAATGATTAGTAAAACTGTAAATGATGTCGATGAACTTCTTCCAGCTATTTCATCAATAAACCCACAGGACTGAACCTGAAGACTACAAAACATCTATCCTTAATAACGCTTAAGAGTATCACTCAGCAATTTGGTCAGTACTCACGTGCGGCATTACAAGCGCCGGGCCATAAGAACTGATTGCTGGTGGATGTAATGGGAGATGAACACCCTGTCTACCCGCCACATAAGCCAATTAAGTATTTGATTTAAATTATTTTATTATAAGATAAAATCTCTTCCCATAACGGTACCTACAACAATACATCAGATCAAAATAGAGTTAATTAGGGGTTATTGTACCCAATCGCCACAGTTGAGCCGCAGGACATAGGACCGGGGGGCCCAATCATAGGTCACTGCGTCTCGGACCTTGGGCCTTTAGTATTAGCCTTGTAAATTCATTGGAGGGTTGTTTTGTTGGGGAAACCATGTCTACTCCCGCACCAATTTCAAGCTGAACAGTGCCACTGCTCTTGCAGAATAACGTCAATTAGTGAGCGCATAGGTTCAGGCTGCACCAGCAATCTGATGCGAGTTCTCATTCGTCTGACAGCACCCTAGCGCTGCAAAATTGCGTTTTGCCATTCGGTTAGGAAACGACGTTTTTTCAAACCATCAAGATACACCAATAGCCCGGGGCCCATTCGGATTGGCCTTAAAGAGGTATCCGATGCCGCGGGATTGCGATTGATTGCAGGAAATGGATAGGCAACTGAAGTCTCCTCGGCAGACCAGGCCGATACAATCAGATGATCTACAAATTTTGCTGCTACTTTCGGATTTTGCGACGTCGTCGGAATCAAAGCCGTGCGCATCATGACTGTGGTAAAGTCACGTGGAGCAATAATCTGGATCTTGTCTTTGGCATCTTCCCGTGCCATCGCATAGCTGCCCAAGACATTATACGCCATGGCAATCTTTCCGCGACTGACGTCATCAATCATTGCCCCAGAGCAGCAATAGAGTTGTACGTCTAGATTGCCCAATACTTCCGCCAAGCGCCAAAAAACCTCAGATGTTCGCGCATCTTGCGTGGCAAATAAATACCCAAGTCCACTGTTGCGCAGATCATAGGTTCCGACTCGACCTCGAAAAACATCAGGATGATCTCGTAGAATTGAAATAAGATCTTGCCGAGTTTTTGGGATACCAAAATTGGCAAATGCTTCGCGCGAAATGACGATCGTTGCTGGCTCTTGGGTAAAGGCAAAAACGTAGTCATGCCATTTTCCCCAATCTGGCAATAAGGCTGTTGCCAAGGAGTTATGCGCCAGCGCCAATCCATCATTAGCCAATTTGATTTGCAGATCCATAGCGCTGGAAACTGCGATGTCGTAGGGCGCCTGCTCGTCCTGCAAAGCGCGCATCAACTCTGTTGAGCTGACCACATCGTAATTCACCGTCACCTCGGGGTTTTGTCGTTGAAAGCTTAGGATCATTGGCGTGAACAAATCAATATCCGCGGTTGAGAGGATGCGCAGGACCTCCGGCTTACTCGCGCGGCTTACAAAATTTTGCTGATGCTCAATGTCGAAGCTATGGCCTGGCGTGGCGAGACTGACTGACAAGAGAGTTAAGAGAGCAGAAAAGATATTGAAACGCATGCGCCAACTCCATCAGGGTTATTTTCAAATGAAAGTGTGCCGCCATGCGCTCGCACCACTTCCTCGACGATGGTCAGCCCAAGACCAGACCCTACAGTGTCGGCAACATTGTCGCCGCGCACAAACCTCTCGGTTAAAAGTGTCGCATCGCTATCAGGTAACCCCCGGCCCTGATCTTGGAAGGTCAAAATTACCCAGGGGCCTTTCCGCCCCAATTGAACCTCGACCTGGCTGTCGGGTGGCGAGTATTTTATGGCGTTATCGAGCAAATTTTGGACCGCATTTTGAATCAATATGACATCGCCCTGTATCGGTGAAGGCGCCGTATTTTCAAAAATTACAGTGATATCTTTTAGATTAGCAACCGCTTGCACCCGCGCCACACTTTCGCGGACGAGCCCAGTCAAATCAATTTGGTGACGCTCCAAGTGATCGGTGCGCAATGTCACCATTGCGTGATCTAACAGCTGCCTGGCCGCACGAGAGCTGTCGTCTATCGCACGGATTATTTCTCGAAGAGCCTGCCGGTTTTCATCCTTATCAACCCGTCGTAGGGTAATCTCTGCTTGGGCGCGCACAGTGGCTAAAGGTGTACGAACGCGATGCGCAGCCTCCGTGATGAAATCCTCTGAGCGTTTCAAAGAGGTCCCCAATCGCTCGATAAATTGGTTCAATGACTGCACCAAAGGCGCCATCTCTTCAGGCACCCGCGCAATCACAGGGCGTAAATCCTGCGGACCGCGACGGGCCACAGAGGCGGCAAGTCGCGTCAATGGCTCCACCGTCGATTGTGCTGCGAAAAGGGCAATAATGGCCGACAGAACAAAAAAACCACTGCCAAACAAAATGACTTTGTGGGAAATTTCAGATAGAGTTTCCTGCATTCCATTTCGGCTTTGTGCAATAATAACAAGCACGTCAATTGGTTGCTCGCCAAGTGCTAATTTTCGAGTTGCAGCCACGGAGCGGATATCGAAGCCACGATAGGGGCCTGTCACAAAAAAGGGTTCATTGCTGTTGGCTGAAAGGCTGTGCCTCGGCAAGTCCGCATAGCCAGTCAGAAATTCATCATTGAGATCAATTCTATAAAAAACTCTGTCATCCGCGAGGTTGCTCAACATGGAAAAGGCCGAATAGGGAATATCAACTGCGATTTGCCCCTCTTGAATCGAGGCTGAATCCAATATCGAGGTTAGTGAGGCGGCCAAAATATTGTCCTGAGATTGCTCTGCCAACTGCTGAGCAAAGCTGCGCACAATGAGCACAAGACAGATCGTCAGGATTGTAGCTCCACAGAGCAGTTGAATCGTGAGCCTCCTGCGAATGGAGCTCTTTGATTTGACAAAACCGCTCATGTTTGGCTCAATCGATAACCAACGCCTCGTACCGTGACGATGCCGATGCCACTGCCTTCGAGATGTTTGCGCACCCTCGCTACATAGACTTCGATCGCATTTTCCGAGACATCTTCTTCATAGGAAAACAACCGATCCACCAGCTTCGCTTTTGAGTAAATTTGATCTGGTGTGTTGAAAAAGGTTTCCAACAGGCGAAGTTCTTTGTTGCGCAAATGCGTCGTGACACCGTTGTGCATAAGTGTGCCAGCCAGCCCATCAAATTCGACGCCGCCAAAATGTTTTCGATTGGTTGCTGCGCCCCCCTGTCGGCGCAGCACTGCGCGGCACCTGGCGTCCAATTCCGAAAAATCGAACGGTTTGGTCATATAATCATCCGCCCCTAAATCCAGAACACCAACCCGGTCAGAAACTTCTGAGCGGGCAGTTAAGACAATCACAGGACTTTTGCCTGCGCGCGCGCGATAGCGGTTCAAAAAATCCCGACCATCCCCATCAGGCAGCATAATATCTAGCAAAATCATTTCGTAAGATGTGGTTGCCAAGAAATCATCCGCAACAGCTAAACACTCTGCATGGTCTGCGACATGCCCATCAGACTGCAAATGATCGCAAATGGCCTTGGCCAATTGTACGTTATCCTCGATCAATAAAAAGCGCATCGGATGACCTTTTTTTGGTGCAGAGTTTTGTGTCAGGTTAGTGTCAGGTTTCTGAACTAACTCCAGTCATGGGCGCGAAAACGCGCAAATGTCAAATGGGAGGAATAAATGACAAATTTGAAATTGGGCCGAAGAGCCCTTGTGAGTGCAGCTATTGCCGCAATGGCACTCGGTGCTCCAGCTGCCTTTGCAGGTGGCCATCAGATTGTTGACAGTATCCACTTCATTATTCCCGGAGGAGCCGGCGGTGGTTGGGATGGTACGGCACGCGGGACGGGCGAAGCACTTACTAGTGCCGGCCTTGTTGGTTCAGCATCATACGAAAACATGTCTGGCGGCGGAGGCGGTAAGGCGATCGCTTATATGATCGAAAACGCTGACAGCAACCACGGCACCTTGATGGTTAATTCAACACCTATCGTTATACGTTCGCTTACTGGTGTCTTTCCTCAGAGCTTCCGTGATCTTACCCTAGTCGCTGGTACGATTGGTGACTATGCAGCAATGGTTGTCAGCAAAGATAGTCCAATTAATTCAATGGCTGATTTAGTAGCAGCTTATGACGCTGATCCTTCTTCCACAGCAATTGGTGGCGGCTCCGTTCCTGGCGGTATGGATCACCTGGTGGCTGCAATGACAATGGAAGCGGCAGGCAAAGACGCACTGGATGTGAAATACATTCCATATGATGCTGGTGGTAAGGCGATGGCTGCTTTATTGTCTGGTGAAATTTCCGCGCTGTCTACTGGCTTTTCTGAAGCCGTAGATTTGGCAAATGCTGGCGAAGTCAAAATAATTGGTGTCACATCATCTGAACGCGTTAGCGCTGCTCCAGATGCTAAGACAATGATAGAACAAGGCATTGACACAACATTTGTAAACTGGAGGGGATTCTTTGGCGCTCCTGGACTACCAGCTGACAAACTCGCTCAATATCAGGCAGCTTTGGAAAAAATGTATGATACACCAGAATGGGAGGCAGTCCGCGCTCGTAACGGTTGGGTTAACATCCACAACAGCGGTGACGACTTCAGAACATTTTTGGAAGCCCAAGAAAAAGTTATAGGCGACTTGATGAAGAAGCTTGGTTTTCTCTAAATTAAATCATTAAAAAGATGGGGCAGCACATTTAATACGCTGCCCCATCTGCACCATTTTTAAAAGGATATGGAATGGCTCTTGAGCGTTGGATTTCACTCATATTCTTAGGGATTATCCTTACTTATGGATATACTGCATGGTTCGCTATGGATTCCAATATGGCACCATTCATGAAACGAAATCCAATTTGGCCAAGTACATTTCCTAAATTACTATCGCTTTTAGGTATTATTGTTTCCCTGTTTATTCTTCTTGGTTTTGAAAAAGATGATCAGCGACGAGCAGAAATCGATTACCGTCGTTTAGGAGACTATAAAATTGGGCAAGCCGTTGGCCTTTTGGCTATGATGATAGTATACGCACTGACATTAAGGTCGCTGGGATTTTTGATTTCAACAGCAAGTTTTTTGATACTCAGCGCATTTATCCTTGGGGAACGCAAATGGCTTGTTTTGGTACCCGTTGGTGTGGTTGCCTCATTTTGCGTGTGGTACCTCGTGTCGGAGGTTCTGAATATTTACATGCGGCCGTGGCCCCATACTTTGCTGTTCTGAGGGCTATAAGATGCTTGAAGGTTTAATCATTGGGTTCCAAACTGCACTTTCACTAAAGATGCTCATTGTAGTCATCGGAGGCTGCTTAATAGGAACCTTCATCGGTATGCTGCCAGGCCTGGGCCCGATGTCAATAATTGCGATCATGATACCAGTTGCAATATCTATGGGTGACCCCGCAGCAGCTCTAATTTTGTTAGCCGGAGTATATTATGGAGCCATCTTTGGTGGATCTACTTCTTCGATACTACTAAACGCACCAGGCGTTGCCGGAACTGTAGCCACAAGTTTTGATGGTTTCCCAATGACCCAACAAGGAAAGGCCGGTAAAGCACTTACAATAGCTGCAATTGCTAGTTTTTGTGGAGGAACCATTGGAGCCATCTTGTTGATGGTCTTTGCTCCAATGTTGTCTTCTGTAGCTTTATTATTTCACTCGGCTGAATATTTTGCCTTAATGGTTGTTGGCCTTTCAGCCATCGCAGCATTTGCAGGCAAGGGGCAAGTGGCCAAAGCAGTTCTCATGACGGTAGTTGGTTTAATAATGGCAACCGTCGGAGAAGGCGCTCTGTTCAATTTCCCCCGGTTCACAATGGGGTTAATGGACTTACAATCAGGTTTTGGCTTCATCACACTTGCAATGGCGATGTTTGCTCTACCAGAAGCCTTATTTCTTGTTCTGCATCCCAAACAAATTTCAAATTCTGAGCAAGGCGATATAAAAAATTTGAAAATTACCCGCGCAGAAGCATGGGCAATAGCACCAGTAATTGGCAGGCAATCGATTCAAGGGTTTTTTATTGGCGTCTTGCCCGGAGCAGGAGCTACAATCGCTAGTTTTCTAGGATATGCAGTAGAACGCAATATCGCTCCAAAAAATGAACAAGGCCAATTCGGAAAAGGCTCAATCAAAGGTCTTGCAGCGCCTGAGACCGCTAATAATGCAGCATGCACAGGCTCCTTTGTTCCATTGCTGACATTGGGAATTCCAGGGTCTGGGACGACTGCGATTTTATTAGGCGCTTTAATTGCACTTAATGTAAGCCCTGGTCCAAGAATGATGGTGGACGAACCGCAGATTTTTTGGGCTGTAATCATTTCGATGTATATTGGTAATCTAGTCTTACTCGTCCTCAATCTACCACTCATACCATACATTGCTAAAGTACTTTCAGTCCCACGAAATTACCTTATCCCATTTATTATGTTTTTTACGCTTATGGGAGCCTACATCGGGCAAAACAATGCAACTGAGCTTCTTCTTTTGGTTGGATTTGGCATATTTGCTACCGCTTTAAAGTTTGCAAATTATCCACTAGCGCCACTCCTGATCGGGTTCATTCTTGGTGGAATGTTAGAAGACAATTTTTCTCGCTCTATGCAACTTTATGACGGGATCTCGTTTATTTGGGAGCGGCCAATGACGTTAATGCTTCTGATTATTGCAGCAATTTTAATTATCCTGCCGAGCTGGCGTTCAAATTTTGGACGCAAAAGCCATTCATAAACTGTCAACTGGTCCTAAAATGCCAAGTCTGTAAATATAAAGTGAGGCTAATACACATAGGCCCCACCTTTGATTTTAGGATACAAAGCTTCTAAATCTTGCTTAATCTATTGCTATGATAAATTATTAAGCAAGCGGTGTTGCTCCTGTTTCCATGCAAATTATTTTTCCGCCTTTCAGCATGCAAACAAGCATCACGGCGAGACTGTCAGATTAAACTTGGTTGAAGTGGGCAGAGTGTATTTGTAGAGTCCGTGAGTGACAAAACACACTCCATTCCGCTATATCAAAAAGCAAGCCCAAAGATTATTCGGCTTGCTGTCATGCTATATGTTCTGTTTCCGCTTTTTATCGCCTAAATTGTTAGCAAAATATACAAAACTGACTTTCTGACGTGCAGTTACCTTTAGTTTATCTTTGTTGACGCTACGGCAGTAAGAGAAATTATTGTGTCATGATGAGACTTGAAGTTCAGTTGCAGCACTCCAAAAGTTTGGAGCGAGTCCTTCGTAAAGTTTTCCCGACGTAGCCGAAGGACGAAACTAGCCAGCTTTCTCAAATTGAGAAGCTGGCTTTTTTTGCTTACTTGAAGTGGACCATTCAAGTGGGGCTGCTCAGCTATATTCGCCATACAAGCTCAGCTTGCATCTCGAAGGCCAATATTTGGATCAGCAATGTGCGGCTGATATGATTTGGTGGCGGCCTTTCTCTTAAAGTCCGCCATTTTTCCAAAAGTTCATCTCGTTCTGCTACGCCTGGTGCAGCTATACCAACTCCCATGCCCTTACTCCTTGTGGCTTCGCTCACTGAGCAAAGCCCGAGGGCATTCGGGCACATCAACATACAGGTTTGCGGCAAAACAAAAGTCCAGTCCGAATAGGGGCTGTAAGAGGTTAGGCTGCTGATGCTGAAATAGAGGTATCTGCGGGTACCCATGAATAACTTGTGACCACTGGTTAGCGAGCAACTTTTGCTACAATCTGATACAAGTTTTTATTTGTCTAACATCAACAAAACAAATTGAAGGAAACTGTCAGGTTAATTTTGTTTGAAGTGGGCAGGGCGAAATTGTAGCGTCTCCAAGTAATATAATGGTCTCTCAAAAAAGTTGAGTTTTAATTCCATCTGTTTTCAATTTAGGAGATCTGATGTCTAAGCAACTTCTAATTAATGGATCTACACATAATATAAATTTGCCTGATAATGTGCCCCTGCTTTGGGTATTGCGCGATGAAGTTGGCTTGACGGGCACGAAATTTGGTTGCGGTGCTGGTGTATGTGGTGCCTGCACCGTTCACGTCGATGGTGAAGCGGTAAGATCGTGCCAAATCACTCTTGCTGATGTCGGTGGGGAGGTCACAACGATTGAGGGACTTGGAACGCCCAATAATATGTCGATTATCCAGCAGGCTTGGGTGGATCATCAAGTGGCCCAATGTGGTTATTGCCAATCTGGGCAGATTATGAACGCATCCGCGTTACTTCACGAAACAAACCAACCCACGGATCAAGATATTGATTATGCGATGAAGGGTAACCTCTGCCGTTGTGGGACCTACCCACGAATAAGAGCAGCGATCAAAGAAGCTGCGCGGCGCATAGCGGAAAAGGTGGAGACATGACAAGCGTCAGAACAATTGCTCGCCGAACATTCCTGATTGGTTCTGCTGCCATTGTTGGTGGTGCGGCATTCGGCGTTTATCAAATTAATAAAGATGCTCCCAATCCGCTAGTTGCTAGAGAGGGTGAGGTAACGCTTAATCCTTTCGTACTTATTACCAGAGATGGGGTCACGTTGATTGCACCTCGTGCTGAAATGGGCCAAGGAGTGCAGACAACGCTGGCAGCTTTATTAGCTGAAGAACTCGATGTCGCTTGGGAAGACATAACCGTTTTGCATGGCCCTCCTGCGCAGGCTTATTACAATTCTGTATTTCTGGGATTTGCAATTCCAGGCGCCCACTACAAGGATACAGCTTTCAAACATGGTTTGCGCCAGCAAGTTGGCAAGGTTGGTAAGCTATTGGATTTACAGGCAACTGGTGGATCCACATCGATGAAAGATTTCTTTGAACGTATGCGTTATGTAGGCGCCTCTGCTCGTGAAACGTTAAAGATCGCTGCATCTAGAAAAATTGGTATCGATTTAGAAAAATTATCTACAAAAAATAGTGCAGTAATTGTGCCAGACGGTACGCGCATTTCATATTTGGACTTGGTGGAGGAAGTTCGTCATGTGACTCCCCCGGATGTTGAGTTGCGCGATAAATCAGAATGGAACTACATCGGCAAACCGATGCCACGGGTTGACGTAGTAGCAAAATCAACAGGTACTGCTGAGTACGCGACTGATATGCAGTTGGATGGCATGAGGTTCGCAACGGTTCGAATGAGCCCAACTCGAAATGGTATGGTGAGCTATGACGACACTCTAGCCAAGAACATGGATGGCGTAGAAGCCATCATAGATTTGGGCGATGGTATTGCTGTTGTTGCGACCAATACCTGGTTTGCAATCCAAGCCGCGGGGGCGATAGATATTAAGTGGGCGTCCGCGACTTATCCAGCGGACACCTTGGTCCTGCGAAGTGCGATTATGGCTTCGCTAGACGGTGAAACTGACAGTACAGTTCGAGATGACGGCGATGTAGATATGAAAGTCGCGGGTACTGTAGTAACAGCAGAATATTATGTTCCATGGCTTGCGCATACAACAATGGAACCAATGACGGCTACCGCGCATTTCACAGGTAATACGTTAGAGGTATGGGTTGGAAATCAATCACCCACTGCTACTCGAGATGCGTGCGCCATAGCCGTAGGACTTGACCCATCACAGGTGATCATTCAAACGACCATGATGGGCGGTTCGTTCGGTAGACGCGGTGAGAGCGATTTTTCTGTCCAAGCAGCCATTTTGGCAAAAGCGATGCCTAGTACGCCGATCCGCATGACTTGGACCCGTGCGGAAGATATCAAGAATGACTTTTTTCGACCAGCGATCGCTGCGCAGTTTCGCGGTGTTGTAGCTAATGGAAAAGCGGTGCTCGTTGATGGCAAGATTGCTGGCCCCTCAGTTTTTCAAAAATCTTCACTACGTCAACAAGGATCAATACCGCCTGGTCCTGACAGGTTACATGTTGAAGGTGCGGCAGACCAACCTTATGGGATCCAAAATTTTCGCATTGCCGGTCACTTAACTGATATCGACGTGCCTGTCGGGTTTTGGCGATCTGTTGGCGCTTCGGCAAACGGATTTATTTTTGATACTTTTATAGATGAGTTGGCACATGCAGCGGGCGTAGACCCTCTGCAATTCCGTCTTGAGCTTACTCGCTCTGAACATTCGCCCTCAGCGTCGGTTATTGATGCAGTTTGTGAGATGTCAGGCTGGACGGGTACCACGCCCGATGGGATTGGACGGGGAGTTGCTTTTACCCACTCCTTTGGTACCCCTGTTGCTGTAGTTACAGAAGTTGAAGACACCGGCGGTGGTATAAAGATCAACAAATGCTGGATAGCTGCGGATCTCGGCGTTGTATTAGACCCCCACATTGTCGAGTCACAAATGATTTCTGGGGTAATTTATGGGTTGTCGGCGGCAATCCACGGGGAAATCACGTTTTCTGACGGTGTGGTAGAGCAAGAGAATTTTTATGATTATGACGCATTACGAATGCACAATGCTCCAAAATTTGAAGTTCGGTTGCTTGAAAATAACCCATTTATCGGCGGTGCTGGCGAACCCAGTACGCCGCCATCTATGCCGGCGTTGGGCAATGCGCTATTTGACTTAACCGGAAACCGTGCACGCGAATTGCCACTGAAAAAAACATTTAGCCTGATATTATGATATTTTGGGTTTAGCCATTTCCGAACGAACCGTTTGAAGATCTACTTTTAGAGAGCCGTGACAACCCATATGACAATTTTTTTGAAGATAACTGGTGCCTGCGCATGGTGGATATGACGCTTGAAATGAGGGACTATTACTAGTTTTAAATGCCATAACTACTTATGAAGCGCCAAAGTTTGGTCTTGAAAACCGAAGAGGGTAAAAGTCCTCCCAGGGTTCAAATCTCTGTTCCTCCTAATAAATTCTTAGTCCCACCGCTCTTCTCAGTCCAGTGTACAATGGAAGCTGAAACTGGCCTGAAGTAGTCCAATCGCTGCGATAAGAATAATCTGACTTGATTTGGATAATCTTTATATTACTCTGAGCCCATTAGAACGGATTTTAGAATGGCAATTAAAAATCTTGATCGTTTAAGCTCGTTTGAGTTGATGTGTAAATTGATCAGCTTTCCAACAATAAGCTGTGATACTAACCTGCCGCTTGTTGATTGGGTTGAGAAGTACCTGCAGTCGCATGGGATTTCTGCGCACCGTTGGACTGATCCCGATCAACCTCATAAAGCTGCCCTATTTGCTCATGTTGGACCAGAAATCGCCGGGGCGATAGTTTTGTCCGGGCATACTGATGTTGTTCCGATTGACGGCCAGAGCTGGGAAACAAATCCTTGGGAAGTGGTTGAAAAGGATGGGCGGTACTATGGCCGTGGCACCTGCGATATGAAGGGTTTCGATGCCCTAGCAATTTGGGCATTGGTGGAGGCGCACTACATCGGCGTATCTCGGCCATTACAATTAGCACTAAGTTTTGACGAAGAAGTTGGCTGTACTGGTGCGCCGCCAATGATCGCAGCCATGCAAGGCGTAGTTCCAAAAGGTTCTGCTGTCATAGTTGGGGAGCCATCTATGATGAAAGCAGTTACGGGCCACAAAGGCGGCTCTGGGTTTACAACTCAAGTTGTAGGTTATGAGGTTCATTCCTCAATTCATTATCAGGGTGTCAGTGCCATTCATGAGGGTGCAAGACTTATCCAATGGGCTACAGAGCAGAATGAAACTAACCGCTCAAAAGAGCCAGACCCTTTAGCAAGGATGTTCGATCCGCCCTACACAACATGGCATGTTGGTATGATTTCTGGTGGAACGGCCGATAATATCACTGCTAAAGATTGCCAGTTCAACATGGGCTATCGAGCCGTTCCAAGTGACGATACTCGAAATTTGGATCGGATGTATGCTGAAAAAGTGTGGGAGGTAAAAAAAGCGATGCAGGCGATACGACCGGAAGCAGATATCATTCTGACGTCCCGCTATGCAGTCACGCCTCTGAAGCCAGAAAGTAATGGCGAAGCCGAATTGCTTGTCCGCTCGATTACTGGTGACAATGGCGATCATTTCGTAAGCTATGGAACTGAGGGGGGACAATTTCAAGATGCAGGATATTCTGTAGTAGTGTGCGGGCCAGGTGATATCGCTCAAGCGCACCAACCAAATGAGTTTATAGAGGTTGCTCAATTAGAGGCTGGTCACAAATTCATGTGTA
This sequence comes from uncultured Planktomarina sp., assembly GCA_905181815.1. Taxonomy (GTDB): domain Bacteria; phylum Pseudomonadota; class Alphaproteobacteria; order Rhodobacterales; family Rhodobacteraceae; genus Planktomarina. The sequence goes on from CAJIZA010000001.1 coordinate 13,178, forward strand.
ATTTGCTGTCTATGTTGAAATAACTTAATGACATTAAATAATTTTTGGGGTGGCGATTGAATTTTTTTTGTTAAATTTCGCTAGTCTTGTTGAGTAGCGTCACTTGGTGAGCACATAGATACAGGCTGCACCAGCAATCCGATGCCATTTTTCATTTGTCTGACAGTACAGTCCACCGGTTCCCATTCCTTCACTAACTCTTATTTTCAAGCATTCAGGTGGGAAACATAAGGCATTCCTCAAATCAAGCAAGGTGCTGCATCAAGAGTGATTTTACTTCATTAAGTCCTTATCTGCCAACGCTTTGGGCTATCTGCAGGTGTTCAGAGTGGCTGACTTCATGCACCATTTTTTTCACTAAGTTGTTTTTTGCCAGTGCTCGCAACTTGAGAGAAATTGGGTCGTATACAGAACCAAGTAACCGGTTTTCTGAAAACGAAATAAAAGATTGGTGAAATCGATGATCTAATCCGGGGTAGTTGTCTTCGTTGTCTGCACGAAAAGCATAGTCTATTTCGTCGCTTATGTTCTGCATGCTTCAGAAAAGATCTTTTCTGAAGCATGCAGTTACGGCTGGAAGCCTCGCATTTCAAGCAAGATCGCATTTCAAATATCTCCTTTATGTCTTCCGGAGAGGGAGAGAATACAAAAGTGCCGCTCTGGGGCTTTGTAACTAACAACCCTTGAAATTCTAGATGGAAAAATGCTTCCTGTACTGGTGTTCGGCTGACGTCTAAATCAGTTTCTATCTGGTTTTTGGATAACATTTGGCCAAGCTTAAGCCGTTAACGCCAGATGTCTTCACCTAAGGACATTACTTTAAATTAAACATGCAATCTAAAAATTGTGCCCTGTAATTCGAGCGGGCGCGTAGATAATTTGACCACGCTTAGAGACCAGCATATCATTCTGGTCCCCAAGCCTTCCTATATTCATAAAGTGCTCAAAGCTTGATCAATATCAGCTATAATATCGTCTATGTGCTCAATACCCACTGAAAGCCTCACGTAACCAGGAGTAACACCTGCTTTCAACTGTTCCATAACAGATAATTGTGAATGCGTCGTCGAGGCTGGGTGGATTGCAAGCGTTCGTGCATCGCCAATATTTGCAACATGATATATTAACTTGAGGTTATCAATAAACTGGCGTCCAGCGTCCACACCACCCTTAAGTTCAATTCCAACCAGTGCGCCATGCCCAGAAGTCAAATATTTATTGGCTAATACTTTACCTGATCCATTAAAAAGGCCTGGATAAATAACCGCTTCAATCTCTTTTTGTTCATTTAGGTAATTTGCTAGTTTCGCGGCATTTTCTTGATGTTTACAAAACCGTAGATGCAATGTTTCCAAGCCCTGTATAAGTTGAAACGCATTAAACGGTGATAGTGCTGGTCCAAGGTCACGCAATAAAACGACGCGAGCTCTTATGGCAAATGCAATGGGAGCACCCAGCGCTTCAGGAACTAACGATGCCCAAACCGCACCATGATAACTACCGTCTGGCAAGTTAAAGTTTGGTTGTTGTTCTGGGTTTTCCAACCAACTAAAGTTGCCACCATCTACAATTATGCCGCCAATGGATGTACCGTGACCACCAATAAACTTTGTTAGTGAATGAACGACTACTGCAGCGCCGTGATCGAATGGACGACACGTTATTGGAGCCGCGGTGTTGTCAACAATAAGAGGAATGCCCTTTTTTCTACCAATTTCTGCAACTTCAGAAATGGGAAATGGAACAAGTTTCGGATTAGGAAGTGTTTCACCAAAATACGCTCGTGTTCTATCATCACTCAAGTCACCAAAGCTATCTGGATTTTGAGGGTCAGCAAATCGAACTTCAATGCCCATCTTTGGCAAAGTGTTTACAAATAAATTGTACGTACCGCCATAAAGATGTGGTGAACAAACAATATTATCACCATTAGATGCCACATTTTGAATTGCTAAGCTTACTGCAGAAGAGCCAGAAGCAACCGCGACAGCCGCTGCACCACCCTCGAGAGCCGTAACTCTTTCCTCCAAGACTTGAGTGGTTGGGTTTGTGATGCGTGTGTAAATATTTCCTAGTTCTTGGAGTGCAAACAGCTTTCCTGCGTGCTCAGTACTATCAAATTCGTAGCTTGTAGTTTGATGTATTGGCACGGCTACAGAATTTGTTGTCAAATCACGTCTATGACTTCCGGCATGTAACATTAGAGTTTCTATATTATTAGTTTCAGTGGCCATGTACATAATCCTTAAAATTGATTTCGTATGTCTAACTGAAATATGATCAGTATCAATAAAAGAGACTATATTATTGAACAAAGTTCTTTTTATTTTTATAATGAAGCTTAAAATGGAACAAAGTTCACAATTATAGGATATTTTAGAATGGATAGTATAAATATTAAACTAATAGAAAGGATGCAAGAAAACGCTGACTTATCACTCTTGGAACTTTCTAAGAGCGTTGGGATATCCAAAACTGCCTGCTGGAATCGCTTGCAACGAATGGAAGAGAAAAACATTATTTTAGGTAAAAAAATACTCTTTAATCGGAATGCTATGGATCTCCCAATAGTTGTTTTTCTCTCGATAAGTGTGGGTAGACATTCTTTGGATTGGGTTAAAGAATTTTCAGAAATTATTGAAAGATTTCCAGAAATAACCGAGGCACATAGGCTAACGGGCGAGGGAGCAGATTATCAGTTAAAAATAATTTGTTCATCAATTGAAGCATATGACATGTTACAGCAACAACTAATAAGTGAGATTGACTTTACTGCAATGTCTACAAAGATTTCCCTTAAAGAAATTAAGAATGAGCAGTCTCTTCCACTATCTCACCTAAAGCCATCACGGCGCCCTCGCTAAAAGCGCACAGCATACAAAAAACAGATCGCCGAGCAGGTTTGCTTAACGCTTAAATAAAATAACTGCAACTAGTTAACACTGGAATGGGTAAATGAGTTTATTGCTAAATTAAACTAATAACCCCAAACGAAATACCGGTCCAATGTCTCTACGCCACCAATACTAAAGCCCTAGGTTTTCTATCAGCCCCATACTGGCAAGATTGCGGATTGCCTCGCACACAGGGGTGCGCGAGACGCCAAATTCCTCCGCGAGACTACGTTCATCAAGCCGCACACTGGGCGCGCGCGAGCCCTCGATAATCTGGCTTTCAAGGGCGGCTGCGATGCCGTCAGCCTTGCGAGGGGTTTGGATTTTAGCCATAGCGATTTGATCCGGCGAACCAGTCGTCATGGCCCGGGGCCGTGCGCACGATGACGGATTTCTTGGTCATATAGGCCTTGAGCGCATCCCAACCGTTTTCCTTGCCAAAGCCACTGTCCCGCACGCCCCCCCAGACCGAACGGGGATCGTTGCGGTGATGATCGTTCAGCCAAATAACGCCACCTCTGATGCCAAGTGACAGCCGGTGTGCCCGCGCGATGTCGCGCGACCAGATTGAAACCCCAAGGCCGAAGGTCCCCGTGTTGGCCAGCGCTAACGCTTCTTCTTCTGTATCAAAGGGTGTAATCGAGATCACGGGACCGAAGACTTCTTCGAGAAATAGTTCCTGCTCTGGTTGGACATCCTTGAATACCGTCGGCCGAATATAGAAACCCTGATCAAAAGGCGCGGGAAGATTGGGATCGGAGGCCCCCGCGACCTGTACCGCGCCATCTGCTTTGGCTGTCGCGATCATGCGTTTGCAACGGTCCTGACTGGCCTTGGAAATAACTGGCCCTATTTGGGTGGTGTCCGCCATCGGATCGCCAAGCGTAATGGCGTCGGCACGTGCGGCGATGCCGGTCACAAATGCATCGTAGATATCATGATGCACGATAAAACGCGCACCGGAGACACATGTCTGCCCAGAGGCCACAAATGCGGAGAACAGACCCCCGGCAATGGCTCCGTCTAGGTCGGCGTCCTGACAGACCAGCACTGGCGTTTTACCCCCCAATTCCATCGTTGTTTGCACGAGGCGTTCCCCTGCGACTGCTGCGACTTTGCGCCCTGTCGTGGTGCCGCCGGTCAAGTCGATGTAATGAATGTCGGGGTGGGCGCACAGCGCCGCACCAGTCTGTGGTCCGCCTGTCACGACGTTTACGACACCGTCTGGCAGACCTGCCTCTGTTGCCAGCGCAGCCATCACCAGTGGCGAAACAGGGGCAAGTTCGGATGGCTTCACAACGCAGGTGTTCCCCGCAGCCAGCGCCGCACCCATCTTCTTCACAAGGATTAGAACCGGATGGTTCCATGGGGTCAAAAGTGCGACCGGTCCAAGCGGCTCATAATGGGTCATTGTGACATAGCCACCTTTGACGATGTTCGACTCTCCCTCAAGTCCCATCGCGATGCCCGCGAAATATTCGATCCACTCTGGAATGCGCGCCATCTGGGCGTTCATCTCTTTTAGCGCCCGTCCGGTCACAATGGATTCCAGGATCGCGAGCTTGGGGATGTTCTCGCCCACTACATCGGCAAATCTACGCAAGTGGCGGGCGCGGTCTATGGGATCAAGGGCAGACCAACCTGCGAAAGCAGCGCGCGCAGCGGCGACAGCGGCGTCAACGTCAGTGGCGGTTGCATCTGGAACGGTTGTGAAACCTTCAGCAGTGGCCGGATTGGTGACGCTGATGACGGCATCCGTTTCGGGTTTTTGAAAGGCTCCATCGTAATAGAGCCCTCTGTTTGTACCGGGTTGGGTGAAAGCATCGGTGATATTGGACATAATGCGGACTCTCTTTTTGGTATGCCAAAGGTACTAGAAATTGCATAAACCTCAATCAAAAGCGGTCTGTTTTAATGAAAATTTCATATTTATAATTTCATATTTGAGGAGGATTTTCTTGACGATTAGGTATTTTGAGCTGTTTGGTATACCTATATATTCACCAAGGAGACCCCCCATGCCCCTGCCCATCATGATGAAAGCTGCGTTGCTGACAGACTACCACGCACCACTCGAGATGGCCGAAGTGCCCGTGCCGCAAATCGGCAGTGACGAAGTGTTGGTACAGATCGAGGCAAGTGGGCTGTGTTTTACGGATGTGCATATCTGGAAGGGCGAGCATGCCCCGCCAAGCTTGCCATTGATTATGGGACATGAAGGTGTTGGACGTGTTGTGGCCGTGGGATCAACCGCGACACGTTTCCAGGTCGGGGACTGCGTAGGTATCGGATATGTTTACGGTGCCTGTGGGCATTGTCGTGATTGCCGGACGGGGGGCGAGAATTATTGTTCTGACTTTACAGCGACTGGCTACGCCACACCAGGTTGCTTTGCCGAATATGTCGCGCTGAAAGATCAATGGGCTAGTAAAATCCCCAACGGGATTGATGCTATTGAGGCAGCCCCCCTGATGTGTGCGGGAGCTGCGGCCTATGCGTCGCTCAAGAAAACAGGTGTGCAGGTCGGCGATACAGTGGCAATTTTTGGCATGGGCGGCTTGGGACAGTACTGTGTCCAACTTGCCAAACTGTCGGGGCTGCGTGTTATCGCTGTGGACGTTGCCGATGACAAACTCGCGACGGCAAAGACTCTGGGTGCTGACGAATGTGTCAAAGCAGATGAAGGTGCAGGGGCAGCGATTCAAGAGCTGGGTGGCGCACATGGCTGCGTGAACTTTGCACCCGTGACCGCAACATGGCCGATGATGCTGGACGCCTGCAACCCGCGCGCGACGATCGTTCTGACTGGCGTACCCGCTGGTGAAATGGCGTTCTACACCTATCAGCTGGTTGAACGCGGCTTAATGGTGCGCGGCAGTTCCGCGTCAAACCGACAGGAGATGGCCGAGCTTCTTGCCCTTGCGGCGGGTGGTCGGGTCAAAGGCGTGATCAATGCGGTCCCCTTTGCACAGATCAATGAAGCACTTTTGGACTTGAACGCCGGAAAAGTCGAGGGGCGAACTGTGCTGACTATGGGGGAGTACAAGCTGATGGATTTGAAGCTGACGGCTAAAACGGCGTTGATAACCGGTGCGTCGATGGGCATTGGGGCGCATGTTGCGGAAACGCTCGCGGCAGAGGGCGTTCATCTGCATCTAACCGCTCGGAGCGCCGAAAAGCTTGAAACGCTGAAAGCGGAAATTGCAAAGACCTCCGATGTGTCCGTGACCCTGCACCCTTTGGATCTGACATCTAGAGGGCGCACCGGACGCCTTGGCGCAGGCAATTTGCAATGTGGATATTCTGGTCAACAACGCTGGCGCAATTCCCAGTGGCGACTTGTGGGACGTTGATGATGCGGCTTGGCGCAAAGGCTTTGACCTCAAGGTCTTTGGCTACATCAACATGAGCCGTCTGTTTTACACCAAGATGAAAGAGGCCGGTGGAGGTGTGATCATCAACATCATCGGCAACGGGGGCGAGGTTCTAGACCGCGACTATATCGCTGGAGCAATGGGAAACATCAGCCTGATGGGCTTTACCCGCGCGTTGGGGGGGTATGCCCTTGATGACAACATGCGTGTCGTCGGCATCAATCCTGGACCCGTAAACACTGACCGGATTTACAACATGCTGCGCAAATGGGCCGAAAAAGATTTAGGCGATCCAGAGCGCTATATGGAACTGGCGGATGGGTACCCTCTCGGGCGTCCGGCGCATTGCGCGGAGATTTCCGATCTGGTGGCATTTCTGGCCTCCGAGCGTGCGGGCTATACGACAGGCACAGTCTATACCGTGGATGGCGGTATTTCTGCGCGGACGTCGATCATCTGATGCGGCTGGGCCTGTTGATTCCATCCTCGAACGTCGTCCTAGAGCCTTTGGCCGTGCGCCTGCAGGCTAAGCGGCCTGAGGTCAGCGTGCATGTCTCGCGCTTAGGCGTGATAGATGTGCAACTCGACGCGACCTCACGGGCACAGTTTGAGATGGATGCACAGGTCGCGGCGGCGAAACTGCTCTGCGACGCGAAGGTTGACCAGATCACATGGGGCGGAACCTCGGCCAGTTGGCTCGGCGTGGCGCACGATGAGGCGTTCGTGCAGCGTGTGACTCACGAGACAGGTGTGCCTGCAACCACCTGCGTGCTGGATATCAACCGTCGGCTGAGAAAGCTTGGGGCCAAGCGGTTGGGGATGGTGACACCTTATACCGATGATGTGGCCACCCAGATCAATCGCAACTACGTCGATCTGGGATTCGAGGTGATCGCCGCCAGCAATGATGGCGGTAAACTTAGCCATGATTTTGCAGCGATACCGCCTGCGGTGATTGAACGGATGATCAAAGGCGTCGCGGCGTCCCAACCAGACGCCATTGTCATTATGTGCACGAACGTCGCCGCCGCCGATATCGCGGCTCGGTTGGAGCTTGAGCTTGGCATCCCAACCCTTGATAGTGCGGCTGTTACACTTTCTGTGGTGCCATGAGAAAAAGATGAAAAGCGAGAGATAGTCCTGCCAATTCTTCACGGGATGAGTAGCCAGTTACCCGAGCATTAATCTCAAGCTGAACCGTGCCGCTGCTCTTGCTGAGCGGCGTCATCTATTGAGCGCATAGTTTTGGACTGTGACAACATTCTGATGCGAGCTCTTATTTGTTAGACAAAAATTTCTTGCGAAGAAACAAAAAGCCAGACCAGTAAATTTAGATAGGCAATAGGTTGATCATCGCGCAATGTGGCTTACTTATACCACAATCGGCTGTGACCAAAGAAAACGTTACAGGCGTAAATAATTAACAGAAATAAATACTTATCTATAAAGGAGGATGTAGTATGAGACTATTATTCGTATTAGCGGCAGCGGTTGTGGGAATGGGCTCACCATTATTAGCACAAGAAACCACATTACCGACAGAATACACGGTAGAAATGTGGAACAAAGACCCAGAAGATAAAAAACGTAAAATGGTGTTTTCTGAAGACATAATTACAGTAGCACCAGGCGCTGCGGTTACGTGGCTCGCAACAGACCGCGGTCACAACGTGCAATTCATTGATGGTCCAGATGGCGTAGATTTAGCCAAGAAGTCTAAAGTAAGTAATGATGTCACCATCACACTCAGTGAACCGGGAGTGTACGTGTACGTATGCACGCCTCACGCAAGCACGGGTATGCTGGGAATTGTAGTTGTAGGCGCGGCAACAGATGAAGCAATTGAACAAGCATCAAATGCCAAAGTGCGTGGCAAAAGCAAGAAAAAACTAAAAACATTACTAGCTGGTTTATGACCAAGTAATGTATCTGCCAGCATCATGGCGTTCCGTTGAACGCTATGATGCTTTATCGATGCTTGCAGAGTTCCACCACCCAGAATCCATATCTAATTAAGGTTCAAGCCTTGGTTGGTTGCGTACCTTAAGCCTTCCTCTTTGAAATGGCCCTCTGTTTCGTAACTATAGCGGCGGACCTCTTCATAAGGGATGGCTCACAGCGGCTTTATTGAGAGTGATTAGTTTGGACAGTTACTTCGCAACCATCGTCCCAATCTCAGATGGTCCGCCAGCAACACCTGTACCCACGCCTCTAAAAGACTAGTGTTTTCGGAATCTTAAACCTTGGTCTTTGAAGACTCCCCGGAAGGTGTCTCCGCAGCCATCTCTGTGGGATCTGATGTCGTTTAAGTTATTCAAAGCAGCCGTTCGTAGTTCGCGTAGCATCGGTCACTCAGGGTTCGGAACGGCCATTCGCCGCATTCAGTATGCATGTCAGTTCTAGGGTGAAGCCTGCACGTAAACAGAATGTTAGCTAGAGAACACACCGCTGCGCATCCGCGCAGGCGGGCGTCCAACACCGCTGGGAGACAAAACGCTTCCTAAGCCGTTACTCCTAGATAGGCCCAAAGTTTATCTGACTTGCAGCAATTCTGTGTGTTCGGTTCCCGCTTTTGCTTCGTAATTTAGAAGACCTTCTTCATGAACGGGGCATTGATGTAAGTCATGAAACAGTTCGGTTTTGGTGGAACCGTTCTGGGCCAATTATTGGGTGCATAGAGTCAGGCTAAAATAGTAATCTGATGCGAGCTGTCGTTTGTCTGACAGCACCGACCAGCCACCCAATTGGACAATCATTTTAGATTGAACTCCTGCTCTGTTAGGTTTTCACATAGATTACTCAGGTCGGACCTCTACGAGGCATGAATGAGCAATCGGCCCCTGTGCCAATTGCGAGGTTCCTTTATCAAGCGTCAATACATTTGGATTTCCATGCTGGCAGGTATCACCATCAGGCTGATACCAAGCTCCAGTGGCTATCTGGATTACGCCAAAACGGATAGTTTCGCTGATCGTAAGCTGAGCACGACAGGCCCCACGGGAATTGTGCAATTGTACGATTTGTCCGGCCTCAAGCCCACGCGCAGCTGCATCCCTCGGGTGCATAGTCACAGGCTCTACTCCCTTGGGACGATCTGACTTGCTAACGGATCCATGATCAAGCTGACTATGTAATTTATTGCGCGGTTGGTTTGATATCATATGAAGTTGGAGGGGCGACGCATTTCCAAGCCATTCCTCGGGCTTTAGCCATACCGGATGGCCGGGGCAATCCTCGTAATTAAAACTAGCTATAGTATCGGAGTGAATTTCAATTTTCCCACTAGGCGTTGAAAGTGGGTGTGTTTTGGGATTAGCACGAAACTTCTCCATCATAATAATTGGAACATCGGGTTTTGGCACTTTAATCCAGCCGCATCTCTGAAAAGTATCCCAATCAGGCAGGGTAACACCAACTTTTGCGGCTTGCTGGCGAGATACATCCCAAATCCATCGCTGCCACTCCTGTGGGCTGCGACCTTCCGTAAAATTTTCTTCCACATCCATTTTGGCTGCAATTCCACGAAAAATACTGTGGTCGTCACGAGATTTACCCACCGGATTAATTGCACGATCCATAGCCACGATATAGGGGTCCTTGGGCGTCATGGCGATGTCAGAGCGTTCAAGTGTCGTAGTGCAGGGCAAAACTATGTCTGCGTGTTGTGCTAGGGCGTTCCAGCACCACTCGTTGGCGATGATAGTTTCTGGTCGTGCCCAAGCGCGACGCATACGGTTAAGATCCTGATGGTGATGGAATGGATTTCCACCCGCCCACCAAACAAGCCGTATATCAGGATATTCATAGAAATTTCCGTTATATGAAAAAGCATCGCCGGGATTTTCAAGCATATCCGTTAAACGGGCGACTGGGATAAAGTTTTTGACCGCATTTTGCCCCTGGGGAAAGGAAGCGTAGTCAATTTGATACCGAGCGAGTCCAACATTATTCGTGGCTGAATAACCAAAACCAATGCCAGTTCCCGGCAAGCCAATCTGCCCCAGCATCGCAGCCAGTGTGATAGCAGCCCAAAATGGCTGCTCTCCATGGTCTTGCCGCGTCAATGCCCATGCCACCGAAATCATCGTACGGCTTTGAGCCATGCGTCGAGCCAGCGCGCGGATGTCTTGGGCAGGTAAGTCACAAATCTCAGCTGCCCATTCAGCTGTTTTAGGCACCCCATCACTGTCACCTAACAAATAGGCGGAAAAGATTTCAAAACCTACGGTATAGCTATCAAGGAAGTCTTGATTTTGTAGTCCCTCATTTACAAGAACATGCGCTAGGCCCAACATCAGCGCCGTATCTGTGGAGGGTCGTAAAGCAAGCCATTCTCCCTCAAATTGGCACAATAGGTCGGATCTCAAAGGAGAAATATTCACAAATTTTACGCCGGCGTTGACTGCGGACTGCAGCCCACCCTTTTGCACATGTGCTCCAACACCACCTTGACTTATCTGTCCGTTCTTTAACGGCACCCCGCCAAAGGCCACAAATAACTCACAATCAGAAGTTATACTTTCCCAACTAGTACAATTATTTAAGAACCTACCAAAGTCGCCAAGTACATGTGGGACTACAACCTCAGCTGCTGCATATGAATAGGTATTTTTTGAGCTTGTGTAGCCGCCGATACAATTCAGAAACCGTTTTAGTTGACTTTGCGCATGATGAAAGCGACCGGCACTTGCCCAGCCGTAGGAGCCTGCGTAAATCGCGCTATTACCGTGAGAGCGCTTCACCCGACTCAATTCATTTGCTATCAAGTCGTTAACTTCATTCCAGCTGACTTCGATGAATTCGTCACTTCCACGCTTGTCTGGTGCGGCCCCTGGGCCACCTTCTAGCCAGCCTTTGCGTACCATCGGCGCAGTAATTCGGGTCGGGCCATTCAACACATCAACAATTCCGTGACCAATTGGTGATGGATCTGGGTCTTGTTCAAAATCACGAAGCGCAGTTACATGCCCGTCAGAGACATCGACACCGTAGGTTCCCCAATGGCTGGAGGTTAGCAGGTCGCGATCAAGCTGGGTCAAATTAGTCTCCTTAATAATTGCTTTTTCGCACTTGGCGTTTTTCAAACATACCCTTAGCAGACCTATTATGTGGAACTTAATCTGAGCAAGTGTGAATTTGCAACGATGGAATTACAAGATTTTAAAGCGCAGTCTAACTATTGTAGTCATTATTATTACGCTAAAATAAAGCTGTGTAGTATCAATTAAGAACCGTTATTCAGCTCTTGCGAACTCACATTTTTACTAAAAAAATTTCGTACTATCCGACTGAAAATCAAAGCTGAATTTCAAATGAAAGCTTATGTTGACTTCTTAATATTTTAAATCGTAGTGTTTTCGAATGGAATTGTTGAGCGTAATATATTCAAATAGATGCGCATTCTTTGCGCAATCAACATAAGGAGAATATAAATGAAGATAACAAAATTTATGAATGCCGTCATGATGACTGCAGCGATTACCTTTGGCGGGGGTGCCGTTCAGGCGCAACAGTCTGGTGGATCGTTAGTATTTTTGGTTCAGCCAGAACCGCCTACTATGGCAGGATATGTGTCAACATCTGGCCCGATCGGCCTATTAGGCCCAAAAATATATGATGGCTTATTCGACTATGACAATGACGGCAAAATGATCCCTGTTTTAGCCGAGAGCGTAGATATGAGCGAAGACGGCAAGACTGTGACATTCAATCTACGCAAGGGAGTAACATGGCACGACGGCAAGCCCTTTACATCAGCAGACGTCCAATTCACTATCATGGACGTTTTGAAAAAAGTTCACCCTCGGGGTCCGAACTCATTCAAAGAAGTTTCTAGTATTGATACTCCGGATGCCCATACTGTAGTTTTAAACCTCGATAACCCGGCGCCCTATATGCTGCGTGCACTATCAGCATATGAGTCGCCAATGGTACCAAAGCATCTTCTTGAGGGAGAAGATATTAAAAGCGCGAAACTGGCTAACAATCCAGTTGGTACAGGGCCCTTTAAATTCACTGAGTGGAAAAAAGGTCAATATATACGGCTAGATAAAAATGAAACTTACTGGAAAGAGGGTCGCCCTTACATCGACAGGATCGTCGGTAGATTTATTCCAGACGCCTCGACTCGTGCGTCAGCCATGGAGAAAGGTGAGGTCCTATATGCCGCATACAACGCTGTATCAAACGTTGAAGCGGTTCGACTGAACAAAGAAAAAGATAATATCTCAATTACTACAGATGGTTACTCGATGATTAATCCTATGGCATTGATCGAGTTTAATACCAAGGAAGGTCCGTTCACAGATGCCGTGGTGCGTCGTGCCATCTCCACTGCTATCGACCGACAATTCATGTTGGATACGATCTTTTTTGGCTATGGAAATCCAGCAACAAGCGCGCTCTCGAGCAATTTTGCCGCAACTGGCCTTCATGCAGAAATGCCTCACTATCCTGCAAATGGAGACGTAGCAGCAGCCAATAAAATGCTCGATGACGCAGGCTACAAAAAAGATAGCGACGGCGTTAGGATGACGGCAATGTTCGACTTGATTCCATACGGCGAAGATTGGAAGCGGGGAGGTCAATACATTCAGCAGGTACTAGGTGAGATCGGAATTCAAGTCGAACTTCGGTACGAAGATGTTCCAACATGGTTAAAGCGAATTTACCATAATTACGATTTCGAAATGAACCTGAACTATTTCTATCAATTGGCTGACCCGGTTCTTGGTGTTCACCGCCACTATGGTACAAATATGATCCGCAAGGGTACTCACTTCGTGAACTCGTCGCGCTACAGCAATGCAGGTCTGGATGCGCTGCTTGGAGCGGGAATGAAAGAGCCAAATGCTGAAAGTAGATCAGCAATATACTTGGAAATACAAAATATTCTGGCTAGAGATATGCCGGTTGTAAACCTCTTTGAGTTAGAGTTTCTGACAGTATACAATACGAAACTAAAGGGGGCGTACGGTTCAGCCATGGGGGCGTATTCTTCCTTTGGCGACGCTTATCTCGAAGAATAAAATATACAATAGATGAGCTGGGTCATCCCAGCTCATCTTTTTTGTAATTTTAAAACAAAGAAGTATAATTTAAATTAGCGCCAAAGATGAAGTAGGTATGAACAGATCAAATAAAATTCTGCACTATGTTGCAAGACGTTTGATGCAGGGTATTCCCATTATTCTTGCCATCGTTGTAATGAACTTTTTCCTGCTTAATTTAGCCGAAGGCGACGCGGTAGATGTACTCGCTGGCGAAGCGGGGTCTGCAACCCCAGAATACATGGAAAAAATGCGCGCAAAGTTTGGTCTTGATCAACCACTGCCTGTGCAATTAGCCGTCTATCTTAAAAATGTAGTTCAATTGGACCTTGGCTATTCATTTAGGCATGAAATGCCAGTTCACGAACTAATATTTGACCGATTTTGGGCAACACTGCTTTTAATGACCAGTACAATAATACTCGCTGTGGGTTTTGGGATTTTACTCGGGTTGTTTGCAGCCGTTAATTTAAACACATGGAAAGACGCACTAATTAGCGTCTTCGCCTTAATCACCTACGCCACTCCCCTGTTCTGGGTCGGACTGATGATGATCATTGTGTTCTCAATAAAAAATGATTGGTTTCCGACTAGCGGTATGGAAAATAGCGCTGCATTTTACGAAGGTTTTGATCGAGTGAAGGATATCGCGCACCACCTTGTACTACCAACAATTACCCTATCACTATTTTACCTAGCACTCTACACTCGGATGATGAGAGCTTCGATGCTGGAGCAATACGGCCAAGACTATGTGGTCACAGCACGTGCAAAAGGTTTGTCCGAACGTCGAATTACTTTCGTGCACGTACTGCGCAACGCACTTTTACCAGTAGTGACGATGGCAGGGGTACAGGTTGGTGCCTTAATCGGAGGCTCAGTGATTGTTGAATCTGTTTTTGCGTGGCCAGGTTTGGGTATGCTCGCATTCGAGTCTCTTTTTGCTCGAGACTTGAATCTTTTGCTTGGTATTTTTCTTTTGTCTTCGGTTCTTGTTGTTGCAGTAAATCTAGTTGTTGATGTTATTTATTGTTTTCTGGATCCAAGAATCGAGGTTAATTAAAATGAACGATTTTTGGAAACTATTTTCACGCAACAGATCAGCTGTACTCGGATTATTGATCCTCTGCTTAGTAATATTTGTGGCATCAATCGCCAGTCTGATTTACCCAGGTGATCCTTTTCTTTATTCAAAGTACCCACTTTCTAAACCTGGCGAAAACGGATTTTTACTAGGTAGTGACTCTATTGGCCGCGATGTAGCTTCTGGCATAGCGCATGGTGCTAAAACATCACTTCTTATCGGTCTAATTGCAACTTTTGCGGCTGTACTTATTGGAGTAATCTTTGGCGCACTTGCTGGATATTACGGAGGGCTCGTAGATGATGTCTTGATGCGGGTTACTGAGGTTTTCCAAACCATCCCTTCATTTATCTTTGCGATACTATTAGTAGCCATAATAAAACCATCTATTGAGAGTGTGGTTATTGCAATAACTGTAGTTTCCTGGCCAGCGGTAGCACGTCTGGTTCGGGGCGAATTCTTGGCACTAAAGAATCGTGAATTTGTGCAGGCATGTCATACACTAGGAATGAGCGATTACCGTATAATGCTTAAAGAAATTTTACCTAATTGCTTGAGCCCAATTATCGTAATTGGCTCCCTAATGGTAGCGACAGCTATTCTGATTGAGAGTGGTTTGGCCTTTTTAGGATTGGGTGATCCAAATGTGATGAGTTGGGGCTTTCAAATTAGTGATGGCCGCTCAATGCTTAGAGTTGCTTGGTGGATTTGTACTTTCCCCGGCATCGCCATTCTAATAACTGTTCTAGCCATTAACCTAGTTGGTGAAGGATTAAATGACGCCTTAAATCCACGCTTGAGGGAACGCAATTGACCAATAGCTTACTGAAAATTTCCAACGTAGATATCAGCCTTCCTGAAGGATCCGAACGGTTATTGGCAGTGGAAAACCTTTGTATTGATCTTGTCCCTGGTGAGACCCTATGCATCGTGGGCGAGAGTGGCTCGGGAAAATCTTTGACTGCGCGAGCATTGATGGGGCTTCTACCAGCCCCTCATGTTAAGGTCACTCAAGGCCAAATAGATTTCTGTGGTGAAGACCTGACAAAGGTCACCGAACGGCGCCTGCGCGAAATACGCGGAAGCGAAATTTCGATGATATTTCAAGAACCAATGACTGCGCTAAACCCAGTCATGACCATTGGAGGTCAGATCGACGAGATTTTTCGCTATCACGTATCCATGTCTGCAGCTGAACGACGCGAGCGGGCTATACAACTGCTAGACGATGTACAGCTGCCTGACCCCGCGCAAATCGTTAACTCCTATCCCCATGAGTTGTCTGGTGGGCAGCGACAGAGAGCGATGATTGCTATGGCGTTGGCGCTTGAGCCAAAAATTCTAATCGCTGATGAGCCAACAACGGCGCTTGATGTGACAACGCAGGCCCAAATCTTAAAATTAATAAGCGACATGCAGGCTGTGCACCAGACTGGTGTGCTTTTTATAACCCATGATTTTGGTGTTGTGGCTGATATTGCTGACCGTGTGGCCGTCATGCAATACGGGCACGTGGTTGAAACAGGTACTGTTGATAAGGTCCTCAACAATCCTGAACACCCTTATACACAAGCGCTGATTTCTTCAGTTCCAAGCTTAGTGCCGCGCTCAGCAAGAGCGCGCTCAGAAGAGACAGTGCTTGAAGTTAAGAATGTAAATAAAACTTTTGGTGGTGGCTCCAGCTTTTTTAAGTTTGGCAAACCAAGCCGCGTTGTGGATGCTGTAAAAGATGTCACGATTGAATTACGCCGCGGTGAAACGCTTGGGGTTGTTGGTGAAAGTGGGTCTGGAAAATCGACGCTTGCGCGCTGTATTATAAGGTTAATGGACAGCGATAGCGGTCAAATCATACTTAATGAGGTCAATATTTGTGATTTAAACCGTGCTGAAATGCGCCCGTGGCGGGCGAAAATACAAATGGTATTTCAAGACCCCTTTGCGTCATTAAACCCGCGGGTAAAAATTGGCCAGATCATCAGGCAAGGACCTATCATTCAAGGCGCAACCCAAGAGGAGGCCGAAGCCCGCACTCTTGAATTGCTTGAAATTGTTGGCCTGGATGAGCGCGCTTTCAATCGCTATCCGCACGAATTTTCTGGTGGACAGAGACAGCGAATTGGTATCGCCCGCGCCTTGGCATTGAACCCCGAAATTCTTGTGGCGGATGAACCTGTATCGGCTCTCGATGTATCGATTCAAACCCAGATCTTGAGTCTGCTGGATGAAATACGTACTAAAATGAATCTATCCATGGTCTTTATCACCCACGATCTGAGGGTTGCTGCACAGGTCTGTGACCGCTTGGCCGTGATGCGGTATGGCGAAATCGTTGAAACAGGTGCTACTGCTGATATTTTTGATGCACCACAACACAGCTATACCCGTGACCTTCTGGCTGCGGTTCCGGGGCAAAACTGGGAGCGCTAAGCCAATTTATGATGGCGAGCGCCCTGCTTTAGAAGGACCCAAACGTAATGTCGGATACCATGGATGATCTATCCTATGCTTTTATGTCCATTACTGCGCTCTCGACGGCGTTTAGTAAAGGGAGCCTAAAGCCTAGCGATGTCGTCCGCTCTCAGTTAAACAGGATCGCACGTTTAGACCCCACCTTGGGCAGTTTTCAAGTGGTCTATGCTGATGAAGCATTGCGAGCAGCGCAAGCGGCAGATAGCGCCTTTGCGACCACTGGCAGGATCGGGCCGTTCCACGGCATACCATTTGCATTAAAAGATATTTTTGAATTTGAAAACCACATCACTACCTGCGGATCCATCGAGCAAAAAAATCGCCGCTCGACTGAAAGTGGTATAATTGTGCGCAGACTTCTCGCGGCGGGTGGCATTTTGCTAGGTAAAACTAAGACGGTTGAAAGTGCTTTGGGTGGTTGGGGAACCAACCAGCGCATGGGTACTCCTTTAAATCCATGGGATTTAAATAATCCACGCGTTCCTGGGGGCTCTTCTTCGGGCTCAGGGGTGGCCGTGACAGCGGGCCTGAGCGTTTGCGCGACCGGCACAGACACTGGTGGGTCTATTCGGTTGCCGGCTGCATTTTGCGGCTTAACAGGTTTAAAAGTAAGCAAATCTTGTTTGCCAGTAGATGGTATTATGCCACTTTCAGACACATTAGACACCCCAGGTCCAATGACCAGATCGGTAACTGATACAGCCCTGATGCTGGCGGTTATGCAAGGCCACAAAGCCAGAATTATTGATCATGACTTTCAGGAAAAGTCTAATCTATTTGCCTGCCTTCAGGCCGATGTGTCAGGTTTAAAATTAGGCGTGTTAGATGCCTACGAACGCAATCACTGCAGCCCCGACGTGTTGGTGGCTTACGATGATGCGGTTAGGCGACTTATGGCGCTTGGAGTCGAGATAGAGGTCTTTACAGCGCCACAGCGTTATAGTGATCTTGCCAATGCGAACGGCGCCCTGACGATATACGAAGGCTATGCTCACCACAAAAACCTTTATGAAGACCCAAGTCATCGAGTAGATGAAGATGTACGTAAGCGTATGATGACCGGGCGTACGATGACACATGCGTCTCACCAACAACGCCTGCTGAACCGAGAAAAAGACATGCAGCAGTTTAATAAGGTACTCACAGGCTTTGATGCCTTGCTGACACCCACCATTATTTCGACCGCTCCCTTGCTATCAGAAATTGATCAAGACGTATCGCCTGGACATTTTACCCGACCGTTCAATTATCTCGATATGTGTGCCTTAGCTATGCCAACCCAGCCTACGCCAACAGGCCTACCAACCAGCCTTCAGATCGTTGCGCGCGCATCTCAAGAAGCGTTGACGCTGCGCATTGGAGCCGCGTTAGAGGCCACATTCGGCACCCCGACGCGACCAAATTTCAATAGTATTCTCGGGTAAAGTCGCGATTTTTTATTCTCGATCAAGGCAGTGGGACAAAACATTTAACAAAAGCTGCGAAATTGAATTGTCAAAATTATTCCATGGCAGGCTGCCACAAAAGGTAATAGATCCAACAGAGAACACGTGGCCCCCACCCACGGTTTCAAAATACACCATATCGGCGCGCTTGGCCTCTTCTTCTGGGCCCCCTGACAAATTGGTTAAATGCGTCAGTTGCTCTTCTGGGACCAACATAAATTCATTATCAGTATCATAAGATTGCGCGAGAATGGTAATGTTGTGCGTGCTGTCCAGCATCGGATCTATCCGGTCCAGCTCAAATCCGGCAGCCCCATGGCCACTAAAACCAAAATCACCAAACACATCCTCATCGATACCTTCAAAAATCCACTCAAAATCTGGATCGTGACAAACTCGGTTATACGGCATCCCCGTAAACACTCCTTGAGCTGTAAATCCAATCCCAACCAGCTTTTGGGGGGGCCTGCCGCTACGCCGCCACAACCCACCATAAGCGCCGTCAAACGCATTGTAATATTCGCCGGGTTGCGAAGCCCAAGCCCGAAGTCCGTCTTCTGCACGTCGAATTTCCAATAAAGCAGGATCTTCGCGATGGCGCGCAATACGCCAATAAAAACCGTTACCCCCTAGATAATGCAATGCGCCACCGTGATCACGATATTCGGTAAGCGCATCTAGAGTTTTCAACGTGTGATATTCAGGGTGGCTGCCTGTGACTAAGGCTGCATAATCGCGGATGGCGTCAACGCCATCGGTGTGCAATTCGTCATCTGTGATAATATCGTAGTCGATACCCTTGGCATGCAACCACGAAATCAAATGACTGTCTGCCTGAAAATGACGCAATCCAGAACAGCTTGATTGACCAAATGTCAAATATCCAGGGCGCATATTAAATAATGGCCGCCTATGCGACGCATGGCAAATACCCGTACCATCCGCATGATTATTATAAGTCGACAACCCATATTGCGGAAATACAGCCGGGTTGTGTGGATAGGCATTCCAATCTTTGATCCGATCTAGCCATGATAAATCATAGTCCGGTCGGGCATGGTTACCATAAATTACATATGTAAAAGTCGACACCAAAACACAAAGTTTTGCCTTTGGTTTGCCCAATTCGGGACAGACAAAAAACGGGATTGCATCGTAATTTTCACCACAATTGATCCGCATGACATAAGCGCCGGACGGCAATTCTGGCGGTATCACAAAACTAAAATCCGTTTCCCAATTGAAGTCGTATATTTCATCTTGATGAAACGCAATTGCTCCATAATGTTCCGGCTTGTGGCGCCAATTCATTTCACTGGCATCCCAAAGCGCGCCTGTCACGGCCCTTGTTGGCGCATGTACCAATTGCAAATCAGGACAGCCTTGCAGTGCGCCATGACCCGGAACCGTCATTCCTGAAATATTCTGTGCAAAATCCCAAGCGGCTATTATGTTGCCATCGGCACGAATACTAGGCGCTTCGATTTTGCCGTTAAAACAATTGTGGGTCTTACCATCTGTCCGGGTGGCGGCAATCACCACTACATCTTGTTGGTTTAAGTCCAACGCCATGGTGCTTTTGGTTGCAGCCTCTGATTTGATCGTATGGCTTGACACCGACGTCACGCTTATCGTCATCTCGCCAGAGGCCTGTACTGTCGCATCAAGTTGATACCAACTGTGCAGCGGAAGAAGATCAGGTGTCGCAATCTGCGCGTTCCCTACTTGCAAAACGACATTCCCTTGTGGGGTCAAGTTCAATGAAAATTGTCCAAACGACATAATTGTCTGAGAAATATCACTGCTCATGGTTGGAAAAATGCGGACAGAAACAGACGCCGTAGACAGCGCCTTGAGCGGAACAGGCGTAGCGCTGACAGCATGAGATCCAGGACAAAAGCGTTGTTTGCGCGATGCAAAGCTTTGGACTGGGAAGTAATCGTCGCAGGCGTGTTCGACGAGTCCCGCACCAGCCGGATTTGGATCTGCGCAGATCGAGCGAAATAGCCTAGCCTGATATGGGGATTGTGCCTCTGAGGACACTTTAAAATCAATCTGGTCACCCGAACGCCCCGAAAGCGCACTGCTGTATCCGACAAGAGGAACTGTTTTCATCTCAAAACTTTCAATCAAAGCGGAATATAGACCATGATTTACACTGTGTTTTATCTTGCAATTTTATCGCAAGTAATGGCCCAATAGAAACCTTAACTGCCTAGACAATGGGACTTATAGTAGTCAGAGAGGTGGCTGTTACAAGTGTGGTTTTAAGTGACATAGAGTTTTGTCTCCTTGTTAAATTTTAGTGTTGTTTTCATTTTTATTGAGTGTAGCCCGGTAGTTTAAAAGTTTCTGAGTAACCAAACAGGGCAGCGCTCCCTCCGGTGTGGAGGAAGACAACATTTTCCATTCCGTCGAAATACCCCGCCTTGGTTTGCGCGATGAGACCGTTCAAACCTTTACCGGAATAGACGGGATCAAACAAAAGGCCTTCGGTACGGGCGAGCAATTTGACAGCTTCAATCATGCCATCTGTTGGCAGGCCATATCCTGGACCAACGTAATCTGTGTTGGCTCGCACACTGCTGCGTTCAATGATCAGCCCTTTGTCCAGGTAATCTGCCGTCCTCACAGCCAGATCAAAGACCATCTGTTCTTGTTTTTCTTGTGGGGCACGAACACCGATCCCAAGAAGATGAATTGTACTTTGAATTGCGGTGAGACCTGTAACCAGTCCTGCTTGCGTACCGGCGCTGCCAGTTGCGTGCACCAAAGCGTCAATATTCAGACCGATTTCCACAGCCTGTTCTGCCAATTCGCGAGCGCAGTTAACATAGCCTAAAGCTCCAATCTGATTGGAGCCACCGCCAGGAATGATATATGGTTTTTTACCATCTTGCTTCAGACGCTCAGCAACGGCCTCCATTTCGCCATTCATATCTGTACCGCTGCCGCGTTTGGAAACACTTGCACCATGCAATCGATCCAGCAAAACATTGCCGTTCAAAATGTAGTTTGGATCATTCGAACCGGTGCGGTCCTCAAGCAATATGTGGCAATCCATCCCCATTTTAGCGGCAGCGGCTGTTGTTTGTCTGGCATGATTTGACTGAGTTGCGCCCTGGGTGATGATCGTATCCGCGCCGCTCTGCTGTGCATCAGCCATCAAATATTCGAGTTTACGGGTTTTATTTCCGCCAGACGAAAGCCCAGTGCAATCGTCACGTTTGACCCAAAGGCGGGGACCACCAAGAAGTTCGCTGAGCCGATCCATCGGCTCTAGAGGGGTTGGAAAATGGCCCAAACGCACTTTTGGAAATTTCGCCAATGCAATCGAAAGGTCCTTGCACAGGCTTACGGTCGTTTCTTGTGAAATTGAGTTTTCAACTTCGGTATTTTGGTGAATTACGGTCACGCTTTGGAATCCTTTAATAATATTCAACCTAAACGTAAGGCTCTATAAACGAGAAAAGCAATGCTTTTTTATTGAGTGAATAGAGCCAGGCTACAACAGTAATCTGATGCGAGCTGTCATTTGTCTGACAGCACTACCGCCGAATTTAATCTGGAACCAAGTAGTACTTGGGATTTATCCTGCTTGAGGTGAGAGCTCTATTTTGACGCCCTCATTCAAAAACATTTTAACAGCACAATTAGGATCCAATTTTATTCTGACCTTAACGCTCTGGGTCTCTAAATTTGCCTCCGTTCCCACTAGTGAAATTTGTCCGGGACAGCTCTCACCGTTCACACGGATCACTTTCACAGAATTCCCTATAGTAAGGCCGAAATGGTTTGCATCAACAAGGTTGTCCATAAATGCAAAGGTCTCAACACTCTTGTCTTTTGGCTTATAAATCTGTGCCGCTAGGGCACCTTGAGACACACAGTCACCAACTTTTGGATTAAAATTCAATAAAACGCCACTGAAGGGAGCTAGCATTGCTAATTCTTGGAGGTCGAACTGTCGAGCATTCAGCTCTAAAAGGCCAATGTCCAAAGCTATTTCTGCGCGAGATTTTCCAGACAGAGCGCGTTGCAATTCCTCTTGTATCCTCTCCAAGGCGAAGGTTGCCTCCATTTTTCGGCGTGCTGCCGCTTCCAAAGTTGTTTCATTCACGATTCCTCTTTGAAACAAGAGACGTGTCCGTTCATATTCTCGTACCACAAAGTCCTGCTCTTCTTGGACGCGAATGATTTCTGCTTGGACTGCGGTAACACTGAATTCTCTATCGCCAACTTCAGCCTCTAAATCTTTAACCCGAGCTACGGCCGTCGCTACTGCAATCTTAGCCGCACGATCGTCTAACTTAATAAGTTTTTGGTTAATAGCGGCGATGCCTGTGTTCGTAGCCTCTTTTGAAACGGACGTTATACAACCACGAACTCGATACGACAGTCCAGTCATGTTGTCTGCAACAACTGTTCCAGCCAAGCTGATCGGTTCTCCTCCAGTCTGAGCAAAAAGTGAGGTTGCAAGAAACGAAAAAATAACGCCAAGCTTCGATAAATAACGCGTTGTCATCGTTGGGATACTCCACAGTTTGAAACCATCAGCGTGCTATTTTTGGCAGAAGAGTCAAGAAATGCATTTAGATATTTTTCAAGCAATTGAATTACAGTTATTTAATTTTTAGGCGCCGTCAAAGTAAAATTGGTTGAGGCGGGCCGGGCGACGCTCTAGCGAAGATGGATAAAACAACACTCCCCATTTCGCTACTTTAAACAAGTCTGGGGATCATCCGTCTGGCCATCATGATGTGTTCGGTTCTCACTACCTCTTCGTAACGTAGAAGGTCTTTTTCATGAGCTAGGTGTAGACCGCAGCTTAAAGGTGGAACAGTGGAGCGAGTGCAGCAATTTCCATATAACTTACGCAACGCCACCGCGCTATAAAACACCGCTTCCCAATTAACCATAATATACATTGTAAAACAGAAAGTTATATACATTATATTTGTTTCAGTATATTTCCTCAATTTGCTCCGCTGCTCCCCCCTAATTTGGACGGAAAAGGTTAAGCGGGGGCTTGCTCCACTGCGACGCTCCCCTCTCTGCTAACTCTGGTCCGCTACACGCGCAACAGGGTCTGGGTGCAGGGTTTAGGGGTGTCGTGATGGCGTTTGGGCTATTCTTGTTCAATATAGATCATGTCATTGTGTTTTCGCAGTTGCATCAATTATTGAGTGTGCAGAAGCAAATTTTTCCATTAATTTGAAGCGCGTTCTCATATGTTTGGTAGCATACCAGCCAGTCCTTCGGTCAATTGCATTAATACGTTGCACGACCGCCACTGAGATCAAAAACACTCCCGGTGGTGAAACTGTTTTCGGAGGATAATAGCCAGCATACCATTGCGGCTGTTTCGTCGAGTTCTACGAAACGAGCACGGGGGATTTTAGACAACATATAATCGATGTGTTCTTGGCTCATTTGATCAAAAATTCGGGTGCGTGCAGCTGCTGGTGTGACGCAGTTGACTGCGATATCGGTCTTGGCTAGTTCTTTACCTAACGATTTTGTGATCGCTATTACTGCAGCCTTTGATGCTGAATATGCAGAGGCATTTGGATTGCCTTCTTTACCGGCTACAGACGCTATGTTGACTATTCGACCATAGCCTTGGGCTTGTAATAGAGGAACCACAGCACGGTTGGTTAGAAAGGTTCCATCTACGTTAATTTGCATAATCTGACGCCATGCGTCGATAGGATAGTCGGCCAACGGCGCATTTGGCCCCGCTATTCCCGCAGAATTGACTAAACCATGTACAGCATTAGACCAATCAATCGTATTTGCCATAGCCGCTGAGACTGAGGCTTCGTTTGAAATATCTGCTTCGAAGGTTTCGACACTTCTACCTAGTTGTTCTTTCATTTGCGCGCTGGCTTTGGCATCTATATCCCATATGGCAACTGTTGCATTTGATGCGACCAGTCTTTGAGTGATTGCTCGGCCGATGCCCTGCGCACCTCCTGTGACTATGATGCATTGTTGGTTAAAGTTATATATTGTAGAAGTCTTTTCGATCATTTGTGGTCCCCAGCGTTTTACCCAAATTTAATTAAGATGAAATAATGATTAGGATAGTAGCGCTGTGAAGAATGATTTTAAAGCTCAGTAATTTTTGGGGATCTGATGCCGTAAAATTCGTTTTTACATTAAGGTACCCACTAATTTCGCTGTGTGCCTGCACATCGGAGCAAACATGTTTGGTCTGGCGCGCGGTGACTCGGCTTTTTGCTTGCTAAGGCCACTTCATAGCTCGCTTGAGGTGCTACACAGGCTGGGTATGAGCTTATGTTGCCTCTGGGCAGCAGAAACTCCACCTCTACCCACGCCTCAATTTCAGGCTCAACCGTGACGCGGCTTTCGCTGACTGGCGTCAACTGTTGAGCGCATTGATCCAGGCTGGGCCAGTGACCTTATGCGAGTTCTCATCTGTCTGACAGTACCTTTTTGGTTCTCAAATTTGATTCTCAAAATTTTACCGTTTGATAAAAAAATAAACTATGCAATAGTGATTCTATAATTTGACAGACGGAGGATCTATGACTAGCCCTATGACACCAGGCATTGCAGCGGAGCGCCTAAGCAACAAAGCGCTTGCAAAAAATTTTGCAGACCTACATAGGTCGCTCGAACCGCATGAAGTGCGAGTTGCTGCTGATCGCTGTTACTTTTGCCATGATGCACCTTGTGTGACTGCTTGTCCGACGGATATTGATATTCCGCTGTTCATCCGGCAAATTAGTACGGGCACGTCAGAGGCTGCGGCTAAAACGATTTTTGATATGAACATTTTGGGTGGAATGTGCGCCCGTGTTTGCCCAACTGAAGAACTTTGTGAACAAGCTTGTGTGCGTGAAGTTTCTGAGGGAAAAGCAGTTGAAATTGGCCGTCTTCAGCGCCACGCCACTGATACTTTGATGGCAAAAAACACTCATCCCTTTAGCCGTGCAGCCTTCACTGGCAAAACGGTTGCGGTTGTTGGGGCAGGGCCTGCGGGCCTGTCTTGTGCGCACCGTTTGGCCATGCAGGGTATCGACGTCACAGTCTTTGATGCGCGGCCTAAGGCGGGTGGCCTGAACGAATACGGGATCGCAGCATATAAATCGACAAATGACTTTGCCGCAAAGGAAGTGGATTGGTTACTGTCCATTGGCGGGATCGCGATTGAGAACAACAAAGAACTGGGCAGGGACCTGACCCTTGATGACCTAAGCGCCGACTTTGACGCGGTTTTCCTAAGTGTTGGTTTGGGCGGTGTGAACGCGCTTGGTATTCCGGGTCATGAGGGGACAGGCGTTACAGACGCTGTTGGCTTCATCGAAACCCTGCGCCAGTCTTCTGATTTGGCAAGCCTGCCAATTGGGCGCAATGTGGTTGTGATTGGCGGTGGCATGACGGCAGTTGATGCTGCGGTACAGTCAAAACTGTTGGGCGCAGAGCAGGTTACAATCGCCTACAGACGTGGCCGCGAAGCCATGAGCGCCAGCCGCTATGAACAAGACCTCGCAGCGTCACATGGCGTAAAACTGATGTTCAATGTCCAACCAAACAAGGTTGAGGCAGAGGGAGAAAACACAGTGCTTGAGCTCGAGTATACCGCCATGAAAGATGGCAAGCTGACAGGCACGGGTGAGACACTGAGCATTGCGGCAGATCAGGTGTTTGCTGCAATCGGCCAAACGCTTGCGACGGATGGTGGGCTAACGCTTGAGGGCCGCAAAATCGCGGTGACAGGTGCAGGTCGCACCAGCCGTGAAGGTGTTTGGGCCGGTGGCGATTGTGCGTCTGGCGGTGATGATCTGACTGTGACTGCGGTGGCCGAAGGGCGTGATGCTGCAATGGATATTCATGCAACCTTGATGGGAGGGGCGAACTAATGGCTGATCTAACAACAGATTTCTTGGGTATCAAAAGCCCAAACCCTTTCTGGCTTGCTTCTGCGCCACCCACGGACAAAGAATACAATGTGCGCCGCGCGTTTGAAGCGGGGTGGGGCGGCGTTGTTTGGAAAACCCTAGGGGCCGAAGGGCCGCCAGTGGTGAACGTAAACGGACCACGTTACGGCGTGATCCACGGCGCGGATCGGCGCGTTTTGGGTCTCAACAACATTGAATTGATCACAGACCGCCCACTGGAAGTGAATCTCGAAGAAATCACCCGTGTGAAGAAAGATTACCCAAACCACGCGGTGATTGTGTCCATCATGGTGCCCTGTGAAGAACAGGCGTGGAAAGACATCTTACCAAAGGTCGAAGCCACAGGTGCTGACGGGATTGAGTTGAACTTTGGCTGTCCACACGGAATGTCCGAACGGGGGATGGGGGCGGCTGTCGGGCAGGTGCCTGAATACATCGAAATGGTGACGCGCTGGTGCAAGCAATACTATTCTAAGCCGGTCATCGTAAAACTGACACCAAATATCACAGACGTTCGGTTGCCCGCTGCGGCGGCGAAACGTGGTGGGGCGGATGCGGTATCTTTGATCAATACAATCAACTCAATCGTCTCGGTCGATCTGGATAGCATGAGCCCAGAGCCATCCATCAATGGCAAAGGGACACATGGTGGCTATTGCGGCCCTGCGGTTAAACCAATTGCGATGTCGATGGTGTCTGAAATTTCCCGCGCACCAGCAACAGCCGGATTGCCGATCTCAGGCATTGGCGGTGTCACAACATGGCGTGACGCGGCTGAATTTATCACGCTGGGCTGTGGCAATGTGCAGGTGTGCACCGCCGCAATGACCTATGGTTTTAAGGTGGTTCAGGAAATGATCAGTGGCCTGTCCCAGTGGATGGATGAAAAGGGGTACATCAATATCCAAGATTTCATGGGCGCTGCGATCCCTAACACGACCGATTGGCAGTACCTTGATTTGAACTATGTGGCCAAGGCCAAAATCAACCAAGATGACTGCATCAGCTGTGGCCGTTGCTTTGCGGCCTGCGAAGACACATCACACCAAGCAATCGCCATGTCTGCTGATCGCAAGTTCAGCGTGATCGATGCGGAGTGTGTGGCATGTAACCTATGTGTCGAAGTTTGCCCTGTTGAGGACTGCATCACGATGGTAGCCCAGCCCGCAGGTTCCGTTGACCCGCGCACAGGTAAAACCGTTGTGGATGACTACGCCAACTGGACAACACACCCCAACAATCCGGGCGCTGTTGCGGCTGAGTAACCCATGAACAGAGCGGCGCGTGGCCAAAACTGCGTGCCGCTTTAAACGGTCAACATGCGGCGCAGCATATCTTCAAGGTATTGTTCGGCGTCATCAAAGTGATCGCCTTCGCCCAAGACGGCCTGCACCTGCACATCAAAATCGGCGTAATGCTGTGTCATGGCCCAGATCGAAAAAATCAGATGATAAGGATCAATAACACGGATCAATCCAGCCTCAGACCAGCTTTTGATGAGCGCAGCCAAAGTTGTAACAACATCCCGCAGTTCACCCGTCAAAACGGATTTGATACGCGGGGCGCCTTGGATGATTTCATTGGCGTAAAGGCGGCTTTCGCGGGGGTATAGTCTGCTCATCTTGAGCTTGTGCTGGGCGTATTTGAGGATTTCCTCAACAGGTTCGCCCGCGGGGTCTATATCGCGCACTGGCTGTAACCAATCGGTCAACAGCTGGGACAACAACGCTTCATAAATTGCCTCTTTGGACGAAAAATAATACAGAATGTTGGGTTTCGACAGGCTGGATTCAGTCGCGATTTGATCCAATGTTGATCCGCGAAAACCAAATTGGGAAAAGACCTTTAGCCCAGCGGCCTTGATCGCTGACTGGTTCTTTTTCTGGATGCGGGTCTCTGTTTTTTTCATACTTAATTATCCCATGGAAAAGCCAAGGGAGTAAATGACTAAATGTAAGGCACTTGGGAAATGGGGGCACGATTTTTAAAAGCAATTCCTTGACTCGTGTCCGACCTCTGCTAGCGTCAGTTTTACCAGTTGGTCAAATTAATTGAGAAATCGAAATCTTACTAAATTAAAGGACAGGTCCATGGCTGCTATTGGCGAAAATCTAAAGATTAACAGTGAACGTCTTTGGGATAGCTTGATGCAGATGGCCAAGATTGGACCGGGCGTCGCGGGGGGCAACAACCGCCAGACCCTCACGGATGAAGACAGCGAGGGGCGCCACCTGTTTCAGGATTGGTGCAAGGCGGCTGGCTGCACAATGGGTCTTGATCAGATGGGCAACATGTTTGCACAGCGCGAGGGAACAGACCCTGACGCATTGCCTGTCTACGTAGGGTCACATCTGGACACTCAACCCACGGGTGGGAAATATGATGGTGTACTTGGGGTGCTAAGTGGCCTTGAACTTTTGCGCACGATGAATGATCTGGATATCAAGACCAAACACCCCATCGTTGTGACTAATTGGACAAATGAAGAAGGGACCCGCTATGCCCCCGCGATGCTGTCGTCTGGTGTCTTCGCAGGTATCCATACCCAAGACTGGGCATATCATCGTGTGGATGCTGAGGGCAAAGCCTTTGGCGATGAATTGCAGCGCATCGGTTGGCGTGGTGACGAAGAAGTGGGCACACGCAAAATGCACGCCTTTTTTGAACTGCACATCGAACAAGGACCAATCTTAGAGGCAGAAGACAAGCAAATTGGGGTGGTGACACACGGGCAGGGCCTGTCGTGGACCCAAGTGACCATCACCGGCAAAGACGCACATACTGGCTCGACTCCGATGCCAATGCGCAAGAATGCAGGTCTCGCCATGGCGCGTGTTTTGGACAAGGTTGAGGAAATCGCCCTCTCGCATGCACCCCATGCGGTTGGTGCTGCGGGCCACATTGATGTCTACCCCAATTCGCGTAACGTGATTCCGGGCAAGGTTGTGTTCACGATTGATTTCCGGTCTCCTGATTTGGTGGTGATCTCTGATATGGAGGCGCGTTTGTGCGTAGAGGCACAAGCAATCTGTGACGCGATGGGGATGGAGATTGAGTTTGAAAAGGTTGGTGGGTTTGATCCCGTGGCCTTTGATGAAACATGTATTCAGGCCGTGCGCAGCGCCGCTGAGCGTTTGGGCTACAGCCATATGGACTTAATCTCAGGTGCGGGGCACGATGCCTGCTGGATCAATAAGGTTGCTCCAACGGCCATGATCATGTGCCCATGCGTGGACGGGTTAAGCCACAACGAGGCTGAAGAAATCAACCGAGAATGGGCAGCCGGGGGTACAGATGTATTGTTGCACGCAGTCTTGGAGACAGCAATAATCACAACTTAAGCCCCATCGAAGATACCAATAGGCAGGGAGACTACCATGAGCACAGTCATCAAGAACGGTACAATCGTCACGCATGATTTGACTTACAAAGCTGACGTTTTGATTGATGATGGAAAGATCATCGAGATTGGAAAAAACCTGTCTGGCACTGATGAATTTGACGCCACAGATTGCTACGTGATGCCCGGTGGCATTGATCCCCATACCCATCTTGAGATGCCGTTCATGGGCACATATTCTACGGATGATTTTGAAAGTGGCACCCGCGCCGCATTGGCTGGCGGCACAACGATGGTCATCGATTTCGCACTGCCCAGCCCGGGCCAAGGGCTGCATGATGCATTGAAAATGTGGGACAACAAATCCACCCGTGCCAACTGCGACTATTCCTTCCATATGGCTGTGACATGGTGGGGCGAACAGGTGTTTGACGAGATGGAAAGTGTAATTAAAGAACGTGGTATCAACACGTTCAAGCACTTTTTGGCCTATAAAGGTGCCTTGATGGTGAATGATGATGAATTGTTCGCCAGCTTCAATCGTCTGTCTGAATTGGGTGGTATCGCGATGGTCCATGCCGAAAATGGTGATGTTGTGGCGGAACTCTCCGCCAAACTCTTGGCAGAGGGCAACACAGGGCCAGAAGCGCATGCATATTCTCGCCCCCCTCAAGTTGAGGGTGAAGCCACCAACCGCGCCATCATGATCGCCGACATGGCGGGTGTGCCGCTTTATGTGGTGCACACCTCCTGCGAAGAATCCCACGAGGCGATCCGCCGCGCCCGTCAACAGGGCAAGCGGGTTTGGGGGGAGCCGCTGATCCAGCACCTGACGCTAGACGAAAGCGAGTACTTTAACAAAGATTGGGACCACGCGGCACGCCGCGTCATGTCTCCACCCTTTCGCAACAAACATCACCAAGACAGCCTTTGGGCGGGCCTTCAGTCTGGGTCTCTTAGTGTTGTGGCAACGGATCACTGCGCGTTTTCGACAGAACAAAAACGGTTTGGTTTAGGCGACTTCACCAAGATCCCAAATGGCACGGGCGGTTTAGAGGATCGCATGCCGATGCTCTGGACCCACGGCGTTGCGACAGGCCGTTTGACGCCCAATGAATTCGTGGCTGTGACCTCGACCAACATCGCAAAAATCCTCAATTGCTATCCACGCAAGGGTGCAATCCTTGTTGGGGCTGACGCTGATATCGTTGTTTGGGATCCAGAAAAAGAAAAAACGATTGTAGCAAGCAAGCAGCAATCTTCCATTGACTACAACGTTTTCGAGGGCAAAAAGGTCAAAGGTCTGCCGCGCTTTACTCTGACCCGTGGCCATGTTGCTGTCTATGACGGCGAGATGCGCACCCAAGAGGGCCATGGCAAATTCGTAAGACGGGAAGGAAATACAGCTACAAATAAGGCACTATCGTCTTGGAAGGCCTTAACTGCTCCTCGCCCTGTTGAACGCACAGGTATTCCAGCCAGTGGAGTTTAGCACAGTTAGCCAGATTTTGACATCGTTCGAACAGGAGACTTCATCCGTACTTCCGGTTGCCCTAAATAAATGGAAAGTGTTTAATTTGCTACGTAGTATTGAGAAAAAATTCTTTAATGTGCATGCAGGGATATATGTTTTATGAAAGGGTTTTTGTAGTGCAATCTGAAGTAATAAAAGTTTCGAACCTTGATCTTACATTTGAAGCGAGTGATGGGCCGGTCCATGCTCTAAAAAACGTTAATTTAAAAATTAATAAGGGTGATTTTGTATCTTTCATTGGACCATCTGGCTGTGGAAAAACAACTTTATTAAGGGTTTTAGCTGATCTAGATGAACCAACTAACGGCCAGGTAACCGTAAATGGCGTTAGCCCCAGAGTCGCGCGAGAGTCTAGGGCATATGGCTATGTTTTCCAGGCAGCGGGTCTCTATCCTTGGCGTAATATAGCGGCGAATATAAAGTTACCTTTGGAAATTATGGGTTACTCGAAAGAGGAACAGGTCAAGAGAATAAAGAAGGTTCTTGATTTGGTAGAGCTGACTGGCTTCGAGAAAAAATTTCCTTGGCAACTTTCTGGTGGAATGCAGCAAAGAGCTAGTATTGCTCGAGCTTTGGCCTTTGATGCTGACATTTTATTGATGGATGAGCCATTTGGAGCATTGGATGAAATTGTACGGGACCATTTGAATAAACAATTATTAGAACTGTGGAAATCTACACAAAAAACAATTTGTTTTGTGACACATTCGATACCTGAAGCGGTATACTTGTCTACAAAAATTGTTGTTATGTCGCCGAGACCTGGGCGAATTATTGACGTAATAGAGAGCACTCTACCTTCAGACAGGCCTCTTGAAATTAGAGATTCTAAAGATTTTGTCAAAATATCTCAAAGAGTCAGAGAAGGATTGCGAGCAGGTCATAGCGATGAATAAAAAGTTGTGGATAGGTTCAGATAATAAAA
Source organism: uncultured Planktomarina sp. (assembly GCA_905181815.1). Lineage (GTDB taxonomy): Bacteria > Pseudomonadota > Alphaproteobacteria > Rhodobacterales > Rhodobacteraceae > Planktomarina. The sequence goes on from CAJIZA010000001.1 coordinate 45,220, forward strand.
TAGTGCCTGTTATGTGCATGATAACTTTTATTGTTATAATTTGGTATGGGTTTTCTATAGTTTTAAATGCTCCATGGGAATTTGATAAAGCCAAAAGGAGTTCCATTACACTGTCAACGACTGAATTGGTAAGCCAGACGTGGTCACAAAAGCGACCAAAACTGCCAGCCCCACATCAGATCACGAAAGAGATATGGGATACCACTGTAAATAAAAAAGTAACTTCAAAAAGATCATTAATTTACCATGGTTTGATTACTTTTTATGAAACAATTTATGGCTTCGCTTTTGGAACTGGTCTAGGCATTCTATTATCAATAGGCATCGTTTATAATAAAGCAACGGCAATGAGTGTCATGCCTTGGATCATTACTAGCCAAACAATTCCGATACTTGCCATTGCGCCAATGATTGTAGTCGCATTAGGATCTGCTGGATTCAGCGGTTTAATGCCAATTGTAATTATTTCGATGTACCTTTCGTTTTTTCCGGTAGTAGTTGGCATGGTCAAAGGCCTCAAAAGTCCGGAGCAATTGGAAGTTGACCTAATGAAAACGTGGTCTGCTTCTAAAACTCAAGTTTTATTTAAGTTGAGAGCACCAAAGTCGACACCATATCTTTTTACATCATTGAAGTTGGGTATGGCTGCTTCCGTAGTAGGCGCAATCGTTGGTGAACTCCCATCTGGTGGTGGTGGTGGGCTTGGCTTTAGAATGCTTTCGGGAAGCACTTTTGGTAATACTTTACACATTTGGAGTGGTTTGTTTTCTGCAGCGATACTGGCAGGCTCTCTAATATCGATAATTATTATTATTGAAAGAGTTGTATTAAAAAGAATGGCTTTGGAAACATAATGACATATTTTTGGGCAGCAATGGTTTTTTGGATTTTAGCTTGGATGACAAATATCTGGATAGCCCGTCAAAATGAAACCAAAATTCTGAATTTATTTCCTCCAATACTATTTGGGGTAAGTGTCATGTTTATTTGGGAAGCAAGCGTCGTACATTTCGAGGTAAGTCCAGTAATTTTGCCACCACCTTCTGCAATCTATTATAAATTCATCTCAAGTATACCAATACTTTGGGGCGATTTTGTTCAAACCGCTCTTAAAGGTGCACTAACAGGTTATTTTATGGGTTGTGGTGCAGCTTTTGTTGTTAGCCTGATAGCAGATAGATTTAAGTTTTTTGAGCGCGGTGTATTGCCTATTGCAAATTTTTTAGCAGCGATGCCGATTATTGGAATCGCTCCAATTCTCGTTATGTGGTATGGTTATGGGTGGCAGTCGAAAGCAGCAGTAGTTGCAGTGATGGTATTTTTTCCAATCTTAATAAACACTGTTCAGGGAATAAAAATGTCTGATAAAATTCACAGAGACCTGATGCAAACTTACAATGCTAATTATATACAAACATTACTTAAATTAAGACTGGCAACTGCAATGCCTTTTATTTTTAATGGACTTAAAATTTGCACAACCCTATCTTTGATAGGAGCGATCGTTGCCGAGTTCTTTGGATCTCCAATTAGGGGCATGGGTTTCAGAATATCAACGGAAGCGCCTCGGTTTGCTTTAGATATGGTTTGGGCAGAAATAACAGTAGCAGCGATTGCAGGGTCGTTATTTTATGGGGGGGTCGTTTTGTTAGAAAAGAAGATAACTTTTTGGCATCCTTCTCAAAGAGGAAGAGCGTAAATCGGACTAAGACTATATCAATTAGATAAATAGGAGCTAAATATGAAGAAATTTATGACTTTTACTGTCGGTGCCGTAGTTGCCTTGACCGCTTCAATAGTAAATGCGGCAGATAATGTGACTATTCAGCTGAAATGGGTGACACAAACACAATTTGCTGGGTATTATGTTGCTCAAGATAAGGGCTTTTACGAGGAAGAGGGTCTAAACGTCACTATTAAAGCTGGCGGTCCTGATATTGGGCCAATGAGTGTTCTTGCGGGTGGCGGGGCTGATGTTGCTGTGGACTGGATGCCTTCAGCATTAGCAGCCAGGGAAAAGGGCTTCGCAAATGTTAACATTGCGCAACCTTTTTCTGGATCTGGAATGATGTTGGTCTGTCGAAAAGATCGCGGCGTTAATTCAGTTGCTGATCTAAAAGATAAGAACCTCTATGTGTGGTATTATGGAAACGAATGGCCGTTCCTAAGTTGGATGAATAAACTTGGGTTAGCAACAGATGGAAGCGCTGGTGGTGTTTCTGTATTTAAGCAAGGCTGGGATATTTTACCGTTAACACAAGGCGATGCAGATTGTGTTTCTGCAATGTCATATAATGAATACTGGCAAGTTTTAGCCGAGGGATTGAAGCCTGAAGAGTTGACCGTATTTAGATATGAAGACGAGGGCGTAGCGACATTAGAAGATGGTCTTTTTGTGAAAGAGGAAAACCTATCTGATCCAGTATTCGTTGATAAAATGGTTAGGTTTGTTCGCGCGTCTATGAAGGGTTGGAAGTACGCTGAGAGTAATACAGCTGAGGCTGCTCAAATAGTTGTCGACAACGATGATTCTGGTGCTCAGACGGTCGATCATAATACTATACAAATGGGCGAGATAGCCAAGCTTACTGCTGGTAGTAATGGTGCATTATCTGAAGCTGATTTTAATCGCACAGTTTCAAGTCTTATGACTGGTGGTGCCGACCCTGTAATTACAGCTACCCCTACAGGTGCCTGGACTCACCTAATTACTGACAAGGCTCTTAAGTAAAATTATTTAATTTTTGCATCGTCCCGCAGACTGCGGGACGATGTTGGTACTATCATACAAAGACTAATTTTGGTGCTTTGAAACGCCCTACGTAACGTGGGGCGTTTTTTGTGATTATTTTGAGTAAACTTTGAAAAGATATCAGTGCAGAAGACTATTTGAAAGTCCACTTTCTTAAAAATGGTCACAATGATCGATTAATATGTCAAAAAATAAATTCTTATAAAATTTAATACTTTAATAAATTAGTTTTGAGATTTTAGGGATGTGCATAAAAGGATTATAACTGAAACTATTGATAAGACTACACCGCCGCTGATCCAAATTGGTGGGGTCTCATGTTGCAAAATTCTTTCTAAGACCAGCACCCAAATTGGGGTCAAATAAGTGTAGGCCATTACATTAGTTGCAGGTAAATGAATTGACGCAAATTGCAGGCAAAGAGACGACAGCGACGTTGCAAACACTGCAAGATAGATAATCGTTCCCCAGATCAAAAGCGTTAACCCTGTCCAATTAGTTTGCAAAATTTCTGCCGCACCGTACACGCTAAGTATAACTGTGCCGCTTGCTAACATTCCAAAAGAAACCATAATAGCGTTCTCGCCGCGGTTCAATTGGCCAAAAAGGATTGGTAAAAATGCATGGGCGATGCATCCAAGGAAATAGATCAGTTCTCCTGTGCCAACCTTAAATAACACTAAAGCAAGAATGTCTGCTCGAAAAACAACCCATAAAGACCCAATGGTTCCAATAATAATTGCTACCAGGCCATAAAATCTAATTTTTTGCCTTAGAAGAATAAACCCTAAACAACTGGACATCGCCGGCATCAGAGTAAAAACTGCAGCTGCAGAAATTGGCGTAGCACTTTTTAGGCCTTCGAACATCAAGATGAAATAAATGCCAAATGTACCGCCAAGAATAAAATAACGCCAAGAAGCTTGCATAGCGCTTCGGGTGATTGCTCTGGTGAAAAATGCAATCAACCCCATAATGCATGCGGCTAACCCAAAACGTACTGCCGTTAACGCAATTGGGGAAATATCATTAGCAATCATCGAACCAAAAGAGAAGGATCCTGCAATTAGCATTGAAAAACAAAACATTGCGGCATGACTTTGTAAAATTTTATTCACAAGACACTTTCAGCGTTTAGGTTGTTCAACGAGAAGTACTCCGGCGCCAAAAAGAAAAAAATCTCTCAGCATATCATAACACTAAAACAAGGCACCGTCAGAGTAAACTGGCTTGAGGCGGGTATTGCTACTTTGTAGCGGTCTTGGGTGACAAAACAGACATCAATTTCCTATTTAAAACGAGGCTATGACATCATGCGTCTGTGCTGACATAACGAACGCACAAACGCATTTCTTGAGCAATTTGAAACGGTATACTCAATAATTGATAGACTAAGCGAGTTCAGAATAAATTTTTATCATTTATTATCAATGTATTGTTGTCTTTTGAGGATATGTTGAAGGCTCAGCACTTGCCTCCTTTTCAATGCGCATGTCTTGAGCGGAGGCAAGGTTCATGCACATCAATGCATGACCGAAGTCCGCGGCGAGGGCTGTGATCAAAGGGGCTACATCTGGGCGCACCAGCAAAGTTGCGATTAAAATGGCATCTTCACGGTCACCCATGGCAGCACAGGCAATAAAATTTGCGAAGCACGCTTCGTCAGCACCCAAGTATTTGCAGTTCACGGAATGACGCATTATTGGTCTGCGACAATGGGCCGAACACAAATTGTAAAGATCTTCAAAGCCCTTAAGCGCTCTGCGACCGCGATCTGTTCCTAGGCCTGCCGCTAAGTCGTTCCACACATTGGCTTGGGCTTTGGGGCCGTCACACCACAGACGCAAATATATTACTGAAGCCGCTTCAACGCCATCCAGTTCTGTGATGAAACCGACCGGTGCACCACCTCTTTGTTCCTGTGCTTTTTTCATTTGTTCAGTATCAATTTGCCAGCCCGCGTAATTCGCAGAGTGTAGGTTTGATCGTCAAGAATAATCTGTGCAACATCCCCATTTTTTATAAGATCACGTGCGAGATAAGTGGATACCTTAAGTGCCTGAGGCTGTTTTGGGGGCGTAAGACAGTAATTCATGATACGGGATCTCCTGTCTCAAAATCCGCATTTCCCCACAGATCAACTAACCAACTTATACATGAATATTCAAATTCGGACGTCGATGCGAAAAGTTCTATATTTTCGTATTGTCTTGTGCGGAGCGTTTTCTGATCAAACAACTCGGTTTGGGATGATTTCTGCTGTGGCATTAGGAAGTCCTCACATAGCTGTACGCGTCGGGCTTGCCTTTACTGTGGTCAGGGTGGCTAGACTTTCTATAAACCTGATTAAAAAAGTCAGATATGTCAACCTGCAAGATTTATATAAAATACATTTTTGACACAAAATCATTGATGGTTACGTTGATATGTAATCTAAGCCATTATTTTAAATAATTATTGTACATGTATATCTGGTCAAACCCTCTTGCAAAGGGTTTGCTACGCTCAACCTTCCACCGTGTTTCACATGCCCGAACTGCGGTGACAGCTGATAAAAATTAGGTGTTGTTGTCCTAACAAACGAAAGACGCCTGTGGGAGGAGTGCAGGAGGGCTTTAAGTACATGCCCAAGCTTTGAGGCTTTTTTGCATGATATCTTTGAGAAGGATCAAGATCTGATTTCTTATGTTCAAAGGGTTGTAGGATACTGTCTGTCAGGATCAACCTCCGAGCAATGTCTGTTTATCCTGATTGGTGATGTAACAAACGAAAAATCAACCTTCGTCTATGTGATAAATAAGCTGCAGGGGGACTATTCAAAAGCGGCTTAGTCCCAAACTCGTGTGGCTAAGGGAAGTTCCTCAATTGGCGATGATTAGTGAAACTGAGACAGGCGAGGCCTTAGCAGATGCCAATATTAAGTGGATGATCGGAAGAGATGTTCCTAAGGGTCGCCCGTTATATGGCAGTGGGCTGGAGTTTAATATTATCGGGAGAATATTGTTGGCCACAAATAGTTTGCCGCAGATCAACAATACCGACCATGGCATTTGGCATCGGATACAGGCTATTCCATTCAACTGCACCTTTACTGCAGAACAACAGGATAAAGATATCGGGAGCAAACTTACTAAAGAACTGCCTGCTATTCTTAACTGGGTAATACAGGGCTTTTTAGATTGGCGAGAGCCAGGCCTTAATCCTCCATAAACAGTCCTAGAGCAGGTCAGGGCTTATAAGACTGAGATGGATAGTATTGCGCAGTTCGTTCAACAGGAGTGTTGCTTAGAACCCGATATCAAGTATCCCGCTTCAAAGCTTTAGTAGACCTATCGCCATTACTGCCAAGCCATAGGCCGTAAGCCTCAGTCTACCAACGCCTTCAAGAAAGCCCTGGACAAACTAACTGGCGTCTACCAGTCCCGTACTTCTAGTGGGATGCAGTGGAGCAGTATCCAGCCTGTTGTGCAGTTTTAGGCCCAGATCAGTGCAGTTAGTGTAGGCTGTGTAGGCATTTTGGGAAACTTTCTACTGGGAGATCTCTGGGGACGTTTGCGATTTGCCTACACCACTTAAACTATTATTCTTCTTCTTTAACGAGAAAGAGATAATAATCAGGGACACCTTTCTCGTTGAGGTAGTATCCACAAGCAGCCCCCGCATTCTGGACAGTAGTTACTGTAAGCACAGCCTCCCACAGCTGCATACAGCTAGTTTGCGAACTCTCAAGCTACCAATGGGTCAGGCTCATATACGGCATCCCTAGGGGGCGGCACACCACATGCGTCCCCAGTATATTACTGACCAATATGCGACTTATTGCAGTGAACTGGGGTGTGTTGTATTTAATGATTACGAAGTATTAATTGATTGTTGGGGGATGAGATAGGACGTAACCTTACTGTCTGTCCGCCATGGAATCAATTTAAGTTACTGATTTAATTTATATTAATAATAAAATAAAAACTCTGCCCACAACGAAACATCAGCTCAAATCAGAATTAATCAGGGGTTACTGTACCCAATAACCTTTGCGGTTCAGTTGCAATTGAGGCCAGTGGCCCCCCCAATCAAGAGCCCGCGTCTTGGACATCGGCCCTTTAGTATTATCCTTGTAAATTCGTTTGCGGGTAATATTGTTTGGCTGTACATTTCTATTCACACATCAATTTTAAGCTGAACCGAGCCGCTGCTTTCTCTGAGTGGCGCCAATTATTGAGCGCATAGACCCAGGCTTCACTAGCAATCTGATGCAAGTTCTCATTTGTTTGACAGCCCCAATATCAGGGATGTTTTCCTAGTGGCTGTGGCCATGACCGGCAGGTCCATCGTCATCTAAAGAGCCATGGATGGCAAATTGGTTCAATCCCGCATCTTGCGATTCAATCATGCGAAAACCCTCTTTCACGCCGGAGTCTGTCAACTCGCGTACTACTGTGAGCAAAGTATTCGGGTCGTGATCGTTGCAAAGCTCGGCCATATGCGCCAATTCTTCTTCCGCGACTTGGCCTGCCGCCTCCAGGGTTGGGGCGCCATAGATTTGCACAAAATGCTGTGCCAAGGCGTCCTTTAGAATCGCATATTCGGATGGTTCAATTTTGGTTGCAGCCACAAAGGTGACGCGGCCAAAGGTTTCCACCCCAAGCCAACCGTTGGAAAAGGCTTGTCGAGATTTTCCAGTCAAATCGGCCTCTGTCCAATTGGAAAATTCAAAGCCGCCTGAGATACACCATTCGCCGGTGCGTGCAGGCGAATGAAAGACATTCATGTCGCTTTCGTCAAAATGTATTGCGCGCGCCAGCATCATATCAGTTGCCCTCCAGTACAGAAGTTAGTGGGATAAGGTGGGTGGTCTCATCAGATCGCAGCAGCATTCCGAATTGCATGTCTATGCCAAGAAAAGTGCCGGCCTGTCCATGTAACTTTATGTCTTCGCCAATGCCATGGGCCAGACCTCGCCAATTAGCATGCAAAGATTTTACTCCGTCTTCGCTCCAGGTGTTGATGCCAACCAAAGTGTGTTTAACCCAAGATTCCAGTAGATCCAAAGCGTTTACCTCTGCGCAGCCCTCAGCATAAAGTGCAGTTTGGTCTGGTGTTTCGCCCGGTGCATCACTGTCTGGCCAGAGGGGCAGGGTCAATCCAACTACTATCCAATCGGGCAGCGCATCGGTATCCGCAGTAGACGCCGCAACCCGTAAAGCGCCGCAGCGGGCTCCATTGATCCGCAAACCGCCGGCCCACTCGAGATGAACTGCCACCTCGGGCGGCGCCAGAGCGCCGAGGGCGTTTTGAAAACCAATACCGCAAAGCGGCAGCACGGCCATGGCCTTTTCGAGCGTCACATCTGGAGCGAAAACAATCGCCGCTTCAAGCGTATTGGCACCCAAATTGTACACTACCAACCCGGCATCGCAGCCGCGGGTGGCCTCTGCGCTGGCTTTTTCAAAGGGATCAATTTGGCCGCTTACGGCGAGCCCGCTGAAGAGTGGGGGAAAGCTTGGTCTTGGGTCTTCTGTCATGCCTGACCACTTTCAATCAAAGATTTTGCCAGGCTGCGGAAGGCTTGTGCCTGAGTGGAGTTGGGTTTGGAGACCACAATCGGTGCCCCACCATCGGCGGCCAAACGAATATCCAGATGAAGCGGAATTTCGGCTAAGAGAGGCACGTTCAATTTCTTGGCCTCCTCGCTAACGCCACCATGCCCAAAGACATGCTCTTCATGGCCGCATTGCGAGCAGATATGTGTACTCATATTTTCAATCATACCAATGATAGGTGTTCCTAATTGGTTAAACATATCAATGCCTTTACGTGCATCCATAAGTGCAACATCCTGCGGTGTAGACACGATAATCGCCCCATCTACATGTGCTTTCTGGGCGAGGGTCATATTTACGTCGCCTGTGCCAGGAGGCAAATCGACAATCAGCACATCCAACGCGCCCCATTGCACCTGTGTGAGCATTTGTTGCAAAGCGCCCATGAGCATCGGACCACGCCAGACGACCGCCTGATCCTCATTGGTCATTAGCCCAATAGACATCATCGTTACGCCAAAATTTCGTAGTGGTAAAATGATCTTGCCATCTGGGCTTTGCGGACGGCCAGACACGCCAAGCATGCGGGGCTGTGATGGTCCATAGACGTCTGCATCAAGCATGCCAACCCGACGCCCCTCTGCGGCCAAAGCACAGGCCAAATTGGCCGCAACAGTTGATTTTCCCACGCCGCCTTTGCCGGAGGCCACAGCAATAATACGATCTACGCCTGGAACTTTTTCTGGTCCTGCGGGCTCAGCCTTTCTGGCGGGAGATAGGTCGGGTGGGGCGGCAGGTTTGCTATGAGCTGTCATCACGATGGACACTGGCGTACAACCAAGGGCCGCAAGTTTTTGCTCTGCTTCTGCCTTTGCCAGTTCAAAGGGGGCGGGCGAGCTCACTTCCATTACAAATCGGACAGCGCCATCGGTTACTGAAAGGGCGCGAACCAATCCGGCTTCGACCAAATCTATGCCAGAGGGCGCTTGGATCGTTTTGAGGCATGCGAGCACCTCTTCGCGGGTTACTGACATTTAATTACTTTCAATTTTACCGGTGACGACATGTTCGAAATCCAATCCCTCAAGGGTGAGGACCATTTTGGCAGAATAGCTTTTCCCGGCAGTATTTGGTGCCGTACGCAATGCGTCTTCAATCGCTTGCTGTGAGGTAACTCCCACTTGCTTGAGAAATTTTCGCATGGACATATTTAAGTCTTCGCTCATCGAAAGATCCTTTTATTTGTTGCAAATGTTGACGTTTGAATCCTACTGCCCCTAGGGTGAATTGCAAGTTGATGCAAATTGGGGGGAGGAGTGAAATGTTCAAAGCTTTTGTGATATGTGCGGCTCTGTTTGCCGCACCCGTTTTGGCCCAAGAGAAATCCTTTACCCTGCAAGCCCCCTTTAGCTTTAACGAGAGTGGCTTTCTGAGGTATATTCTGCCTCGCTTCTCTTTGAAAACGGGGATAAAAATCCATCTTTTGGAAGAGGGAGGTCTTGCGCGCTTCGGCGAAGAAGGCACGCCTGTGTTTCGCGAAGGCGCTAGATTGTGGCGGTTCGCTTCGGGTGGTTATCCCGCCGCTGAGCGATTTGAAATCTGGCTTTTGTCGGATACGGGAAAACGCACAATTGAGGGGTTTGCCCCAAATGGAATCGCGGTGTTTCAAGCAAAAATCGAGACGGTAGCAGTTGCGAAACCTAAGCCGCTGACTGGAGACGCGGCTCTGGGTGCGCGGATTAGTTTGGACAAATGCGGTCGTTGCCATGTTGTCCATGAAAGCAATCGGATGAAGGCAATAGGCTCGACCCCTTCTTTTAAGCTCATGCGCAGTTTTGAAGATTGGCGTCGCCGATACGAGGCATTCTATCTCCTCAATCCACACCCGGCGTTCACCCAAGTGTTTGAGGTGACCGAGCCCTTTGCCGCCCACTTGCCTTCTCCAATCGTCCCCATTGAGGTCTCCTTGGATGAAATTGCGGCCATTGTTGCTTATGTGGCGACCCTTAAGCCGGCTGATTTGGGATCGCCTATCCAATCTCAATGATCCCGGCGCTTTGACAGATAATCGTCTGTTGTGCGTACCCGAGGGCGGGCGTCACCTTGGAAAGGATTGTCTGTTGAGTGATACTGTGCCTGAATACGGCAATTGTCGCACATTTCGATCATCTTTGAAGCGGCTGGATTGGCGAACATCGCATGATTTCCAGCCAGTTTCTTGCTGATCTTCTCAACCGTAGATTTCACGCCAAAAAGTGATCCGCATTCGATGCAGGCAAAGGGTTCTTCTTCATGCAAGATCTTTTGTGTAAAGGCTTGATCTGTGAGATCCATCTGCGGTTTCAAAATAATGGCCTTTTCTGGACAAATATTGCTGCAGAGGCCGCATTGCAAACAGGCGTCTTCTTGAAAACGTAGTTGTGGCAGATCTTCATTGTCTCCCAAGGCACCAGATGGGCAAAGGGAGACGCAGGCCAGGCAGAGGCTACAGGCTTCTGTATCAATTAGGACTGCCCCATAGGGCGCCCCGATCGGAAGGTCGAGCACATCTGCCTCTGGCTGAAGAGCTTTAGCAGCTAAACGTGCTACTTGCCGCCGAGAACCGATTGGCAAAATTGGAGCGCAGGCCATTTCGGTTGCCGTACCAGAATATAACAGGTCGCATAAAGCTTCTGGATCCGTAGGTTGCAACCTATGCACTGTGCCTAAACCACCAAGAGCTTTTGCTAAATTTATTTGCGCATCAATCACGTCAATTTCGGAGGTTGGAAAGGTCAAAATATTGACTTCGGCAAAGCCACAGGCCAGTGCGGCCAGAATTTCTGCATGGCCGAAGCCTGCCAGGCCATCAACTTCGAGGGGAACGACAGAGCTAGGGAGGCCGCGACAAAAGCGTGCGGCCAATGAGATCATTTCGGCGCCCGAGTTATCATCATGGACCAACAGAAGTGGATTTTCTCCGCCTGCTTTGCTAAAAGTTTCGGCCAAGGTGTTTATGCGGCGAAATAAAATATCAATCGATGGAGCATCGTAGCTAATCGCGCCAGACGGGCAAACTGCGGCGCAGGAGCCACAGCCGGCACAGATCATCGGATCAATGGTCACATGCTCCCCTGCCGAAAGGATCGCTCCAGTTGGGCAGACGCTCAAACAATTCGAGCAGGCTGGTTTTTCGGCGCGGCTGTGGGCGCAGAGACTTTCTTCAAGGCGTACATAGAGCGGTTTTTCAAAAGTGCCTATCATCTTCGACGCTGTCAAAACTGCTTTTGCAACTGAAGGAGCATGGCGGGCATCTGCACGCAGGTATCCATCGCGCTTTTCGGGCGCAGGGAACAGTGCGGGTGGCCCGCGAAAATCTATAATGATGTCACAATGAGAAGCCGCTCCATCCACGGAATCTGTCAACTCAAAAGAACCGCGTCCCCCTAGCCGGACTTCTTGCAGTGCTTCAAATTGAAGAGAAAAACCCCCAAGGGCGCCAGAGGCATGCTGCAGCCGGCCAACAACGCAGTCGAAACGCCGATCTATAGGAATTTCCCCGCCCTGCGGCAGCAAGACTGTAACGGCTAAAACATCGCAGAGATCGGCGGCCGCTTGCAGAATGGCTTCATGTCCTGTTGGCCCAGCAATTAACAGGCAAGTTCCTTCAGACAGAACGTCAATTGAACCGCCCATCTGTCTGGATAGGGCTGGCAAGGTAGCTTCTGCGGCGAGGGCGGCCATCTTGGGGGTGACATTGCCTTCGCCCCAACCTGCGCGGTCTCGGATATCAACAAAAGCGGGCAGGTCGGCCTGCAATTCTTCGGCCAGCTCTTCGAATTTCTGGCGCTCTTGTTGGCAGGCGATAAGGGCCTCACCTTCTGCTATGCCTTTTGCTGCGAGATTGATTTCATCACCGCAAAGGTTGTTGTGAACACGAGAACACGCAAGTCCAGTTGCTTTGGAAATGGCATCTACATCGATTGATTGAGACCCTAGACAGTCACACAAAATTAAGTTTTTGGTCAAATGGTTCTCCCCAAAGGCGGCCGAATTATAAAGCCTTTGTGATGTTAATCGTGCTTTTAACGGTTCGTAAACCGCATATTTTTTCGAAAGGTTGTTGCAACTTCCATGCTGCATATGCGGTGTATTTTTTTTATAATCCTTTAAATTGGCAAAATACGGTGTTTGTGTAGCATAAAAGCCAAGTTAGGCGCGATACTTTCAATTTCCCGAATTCTGCGCCGCAGCAATATTGGGGATTTCTGCAACAATTAATTATTTGTCTTTGTGTTAATGCAATACCTCAGACATAATGCTTTTAAGATTGCCAACAACTATGGAGACAATGTGACACTAGCGGCCCAAAAATCGATATCCATGGCGTTGGGAATAGTGGTGCGTAGAGTGCCCGGCGTAACGCGCTGGGTTGATTACATTTGGAAGGCTGTTGCGGTTTTGCCAGGCGCGGGTCCCGCTCATTGGAAAGAATTGCGCCGCGTTGGTGATGCGGTGGAATATCACGCGGCGACGGTCCATTTGGAATTGTTCCGCACGGATACAGAGGCCTATTTGCAAGGTCTTTCAACCAAAAATCCAGCGATTTATGTCGTAATGCGAGACAGCGATGGTCTAGATCCATTGGAGGTGGTTATGGCTACGGCGTCGCCCTTTGAGGCGCAAGACTATGCCGACACGGGCGAAGAGTTGGTCGAGAAAGTTCTCATGCCCGAAGGTCTGGTCGCTTGGGTTCGTGATTATGTTGAAGCGCATCACGAAGATCAGGTGTTTGTTAAGCGCCGGCGAGACAAGGAGCGGGTGGATTTGGATCAAAACGGTATTGGTGATTCAAGGATTCGGCAAATTTCTGACGTCTACCGTGCACCAACCTCAAAGCAAACAGTCCATTGAGTGGTCAACAAACCTTTTGGGCCCGTCGTAAGGCGAAGGTCGAAGCAGAGGCCCAGGCCGATCTGAAGGCTGTTGAGACTAGAAATTTGTTTGAAGAACAAGCCGAGCTGGATGAACTATCGGATGATGCGTTGCTAGAGAAGCTAGAGCTGCCCAATCCCGATGAGATGAAAATGGGTGATGACTTTTCGGGTTTTATGTCTAAATCTGTGCCAGATCGTTTACGTCGTAGGGCCTTGCGGACGCTTTGGCGTTCAAACCCGGTTTTGGCGAATGTGGATAACCTTGTCGATTATGGCGAGGATTTCACCGATGCCGCTTTGGCGGTTGAAAATATCCAAACGGCCTATCAAGTTGGCAAAGGCATGTTGAAACATGTTCAAGAGATGGCCCGCCAGGAGGAAGAGCGCCTAAACCCAACCATGGTAGAATCGGAGCTAGTTGAGGGCGCACTTGAATCTGAGGCTGAGGCCGAAACGCCGATTGATCTTGAGCAACAAGCTGAAGAGGAGGCACTGGCCTTTGTAGCTTCGCAAGCAGGCGATGAGCTGGATGAGGCGCAGTTTGAGTGTGCCCCGCCGATGCCGCGCCGCATGAAATTTGCAATCAAGGAGAGTGTAGCGTGAATCCTGCTCGAGACATAACAATTGAGTCCGAAGATCGCTTGCGCGCGGATCTCTACAATTTCATTGGTCTGATCTTGTCTGCGCCGCCTGACCAGCTTTTGCTTGATCAATGTATAAATCTGTCGGGCGACGACAGTAATTTGGGCAAAGCAGTCCGCAGCCTATCTCGCGTAGCTCGAGTAACCAAGCCTAAGAAGGTTGAGAGTGAGTTTAATGCGTTGTTCATTGGCTTGGGGCGCGGAGAGCTGCTGCCCTACGCCAGCTATTATTTGACAGGGTTTTTGAACGAAAAACCATTGGCCACCTTGCGTTCTGATATGGCGTCGCGCGGCATGGTTCGGGCGGCCAATGTATATGAGCCTGAGGATAATATAGCTTCTTTGATGGAGATGATGGGGGGGATGATCGTTGGTCGGTTTGGAACACCGGCTGAGCTTGCTGACCAAAGGCAGTTTTTCAACAAGCACATCGCGCCCTGGGCTGGGCATTTCTTTTCCGATTTGGAAGCGGCAAAAAATTCGATCCTCTATGCCTCTGTGGGCAGTGTAGGCCGAGCTTTTATTGAGATTGAGCGCGAAGCGTTCAGAATGACTGCGGCATAGGCGCCGCAATAACCTGGCGATACGCTCGCCACGCAACAGGAGGGAGACATCCCAATGAGCAAAACCTCTGAAGATGGCACAACGCGCCGAGACTTTCTGAAGATTGCAGGCACAGCGGCTCCCGCGGCTTTTGTCGCGGTTGCTTCTGGCACATCTGCCGTGGCTGCCAGCCCTGCAGACCTTGCATCTAATGAGATGCAAGATACGGCGCATACCCGCGCTTACCTGGACAGCGTCCGCTTCTAAAGCGCTGCCCAGCAAGACTGAAACCTCAAGCGACTGGTAGCGTGACGCCCGACTGTTTGAGATCAAATTAACCAAGCAAGCACGGGCAAATCCCGCGCAAGCAAGGGAGGAAGAAAATGTTAAGGAAAAAGACCAACGGGGTTGCGAGACGCTCCCAACGGACTGGTATCCTGTCAGATGTTGCACAGAAATCTGTTGATCGACGCGCGTTCCTGCGTGGAAGTGGGTTGGCGATTGGTGGTCTTGCGGCCATTTCCGCAACAGGTGGCGCTGTAACGCAGGCCTCAGCTGCTTCAGCTATGGATGGTGCAGTCCAGACGATCAAATCGGTATGCACACACTGCTCGGTGGGCTGCACCGTGATTGCTGAGGTCAGCAATGGTGTGTGGACAGGTCAAGAACCTGGATGGGACAGCCCATTTAACCTCGGCGCTCATTGCGCCAAAGGGGCCGCGGTGCGCGAGCACGCCCATGGGGAACGTCGTTTGAAATACCCTATGAAAAAAGAGGGTGGTGAATGGAAGCGCATCAGCTGGGACCAGGCGATTGATGAAATCGGCGATGGCATGATGAAGATTCGTAAGGAGAGCGGCCCAGATTCTGTTTATTGGCTTGGATCTGCGAAACACAGCAATGAGCAAGCCTACATGTTCCGCAAATTTGCGGCATATTGGGGCACGAATAACGTCGACCACCAAGCCCGTATTTGTCACTCAACAACAGTTGCAGGTGTTGCAAATACATGGGGCTACGGCGCCATGACCAACAGCTATAATGACATCCACAATTCAAAAGCAATATTCATCATCGGCGGCAATCCAGCTGAGGCGCATCCGGTCTCCTTACTTCACCTTCTGAAGGCCAAAGAGCAGAATAATGCGCCGGTGATCGTCTGTGATCCTCGGTTCACACGCACCGCCGCCCATGCGGATGAGTATGTTCGCTTCCGTCCCGGCTCTGATGTGGCGCTGGTATGGGGTATCCTGTGGCATATTTTCGAAAACGGCTGGGAAGACAAAGAGTTCATCCGTACCCGTGTTTGGGGCATGGATCAAATTCAAGAAGAGGTCAAAAAATGGACCCCGGAAGAGGTTGAACGTGTAACTGGTGCGCCTGGTGAACAGTTGCATCGAGTTGCGCGCACTTTGGCCAACAACCGGCCTGGTACAGTGATTTGGTGCATGGGCGGCACACAGCACACCAATGGTAACAACAACACCCGTGCGTACTGCATCTTGCAATTGGCTCTTGGCAACATGGGTACATCTGGTGGTGGTACAAATATCTTCCGCGGTCATTGTAATGTTCAAGGCGCGACCGATTTGGGTGTGCTTAGTCACACCCTTCCAGGGTACTACGGTCTGTCCGCAGGCGCTTGGGCCCATTGGGCTCGTGTTTGGGAGGAGGACGCAGATTGGCTTAAGGGGCAGTTTGATGTGACCAAAGACGCTCAAGGCAAAGATAAATCTCTCCAAAACCTAACTGGTATTCCAGTATCGCGTTGGATTGATGGCGTGTTGGAAGATCCTGATAACATGGACAATCCCGAAAAGGTGCGCGCCATGGTTCTTTGGGGGCATGCTCCTAACTCACAGACGCGACAGAAGGAAATGAAAACTGCGATGGAACAGCTCGATATGCTCGTCGTCGTGGATCCATATCCAACCGTTTCGGCAATTTTGCACGACCGGACAGATGGCGTTTACTTGCTTCCGGCCTGTACCCAGTTTGAAACACGTGGTTCAGTGACGGCGTCCAACAGATCATTCCAGTGGCGAGAAAAAGTAGTTGATCCGCTATTTGAAAGTTTGCCTGATCACGTCATTATGGCTAAATTTTTGAATAAATTTGGTTGGGCGGATCGTTTCTTTAGAAATATCGAAATGGAAGACCCCGAAACGCCAAATATTGAATCGGTTACGCGAGAGTTTAACCGGGGTATGTGGACAATTGGTTATACTGGCCAAAGTCCGGAACGCATTAAGATGCACATGGCCAATCAACACACCTTTGATCGCACAACGCTGCAAGCAATTGGTGGCCCAGCCGATGGAGATTACTACGGTCTCCCATGGCCATCCTGGGGTTCTGCAGAGATGAACCATCCGGGAACTCCAAACCTTTACGACATGTCTAAACGCGTGTCTGAGGGCGGCTTGACTTTCCGCGCCCGCTTTGGCGTGGAGCGTGATGGGGACAACATGTTGGCTGAAGGCGTCTACAGCAAAGATTCGGATATCAAAGATGGGTATCCTGAATTTACAATGCAGATGTTGATGGACCTTGGTTGGGACAGCGAACTGACCGCAAAGGAGCGGGCTGTTATTGATGGGATTGCTGGCCCAAAGACCAACTGGAAAACCGACCTTTCCGGTGGGATCCAGAGGGTGGCCATTGCCCATGAATGCGCTCCATTTGGAAACGCAAAAGCGCGGGCCGTGGTTTGGACATTCCCAGATCCCGTTCCTGTTCATCGTGAACCACTTTACACCAACCGCAGGGATTTGGTTGAAGATTATCCAACATATGAGGATCGCAAATTCTATCGCCTTCCAACAATGTATGCCTCAATCCAGAAGCAGGATTTCTCCAAAGAATATCCCATGATACTGACATCAGGTCGTTTGGTGGAATATGAGGGCGGCGCAGATGAATCGCGTTCGAACCCGTGGCTTGCGGAGTTACAGCAAGATATGTTCGTCGAAATAAACACACGAGATGCAAACAATCTTGGTGTACGTGATGGCGCGCAAGTTTGGGTGGAAGGTCCTGAGGGCGCCAAGGTCAAAGTGATGGCCATGGTAACCGAACGGGTGGGTGAGGGCGTTGCCTTTATGCCATTCCACTTTGGCGGTCATTTGGAAGGTGTGGATCTGAGGGATAAATATCCTGATGGCGCAGACCCCTTTGTTTTAGGGGAAAGCTCAAACACCGCGCAAACCTATGGCTATGATTCAGTGACCCAGATGCAGGAGACAAAAGCCACTCTCTGCAAAATCTGGACAGCATAAGGAGACCTGAGAAATGGCAAGAGCAAAATTTCTCGTCGACGCGGAACGCTGCATTGAATGCAACGCTTGCGTGACTGCCTGTAAAAATGAGCATGAAGTACCTTGGGGGATTAATCGCCGGAAAGTCGTCACTATCAATGATGGCTCGCCGGGTGAGAGATCAATTTCGGTGGCCTGTATGCACTGTTCTGATGCGCCTTGTATGGCTGTCTGCCCAACGGACTGCTTCTATCAGAACGACGAAGGGATGGTCCTACACTCTAAGGATCTGTGCATTGGTTGTGGGTATTGCTTTTATGCATGCCCCTTCGGTGCACCACAGTTCCCACAGGCGGGCAACTTTGGCTCCCGCGGCAAGATGGACAAATGTACCTTCTGCGCCGGTGGTCCAGAGGAAAACCACTCCACAGCCGAGTTTGCAAAGTATGGCCGCAACCGGATCGCAGAAGGCAAATTGCCAATCTGTGCCGAGATGTGTGCCACTAAGGCGCTGTTGGCTGGAGACGGTGATGTTGTGTCGGGCATTTATCGCGAGCGGGTTGTTTCCCGTGGCTTTGGGTCTGGCGCTTGGGGCTGGGGCACAGCCTATAATCAAAAAGGCGGATGATCCGCAGTTTTTGACATCCTGAAATGAAGGGGCGATCCAAATATGGATTGCCCCTTTGACTAAAAACTTTTGGGGATCCGCCATGAAGCGTATACTGATTTCTCTGATTTTTACCCTATCATTTGTATCGTCGGCTTTTGCGCAAAGCACAGCTGCCCCTGACCGAAACGCAACGGGCGGCGCTCAAACGCTCGAAGATATTATGGCCCGGCAACGTGGTGAAGAAGTGGACAATAGCTTTCGCAGTGACGCCACTGGAGACGCTGCTAGGGCTGCAGAAATTTCCAAACAATTGGGTACTTTAGGTGGGAATTCCGACCCGGAACTGTGGCGTGCACTGCGCTTTGGCTCCGCAGATATCACGGCCTCCAATTCAGGACCGGCTGCAGAAGTTTTGATCCAAGATGGTGGCATGAGCTGGCTTAACCTACGCGCAGGCCCATTAATTAAATATGGTGGCGGTCTTCTGCTTTGGGTCATTGGCTTATTAGGACTGTTCTATTTGATTCGAGGCCGCATCAAAATTGATGGTGAAAAAACTGGACGCAAGATCACGAGGTTTAAGGCAGCTGAGCGATTTTCCCATTGGCTGCTAGCAGGTTCATTCTTGCTACTGGGTGCGACTGGGTTGATAACACTTATGGGGCGTAAGTTCCTTATTCCCACGTTTGGACATGAAGCATTTTCTGTGCTGGCAATTGGTTCAAAATGGATCCACAACAATGTCTCTTGGGCCTTTATAATCGCTCTGGTCTTAATTTTTGTTTTTTGGGTTGTCGACAATATCCCGCATCGTACGGATATTAACTGGCTCTTAAAAGGTGGTGGCATATTTTCTCGAGGGCATCCGCCAGCAAAAAAATTCAATGCGGGTCAAAAACTGATTTTCTGGTCTGTGATAGTTCTGGGTGGTTCCATTTCGGTTTCTGGAATATCGCTGTTGTTTCCGTTCCAATTTGAGATGTTTGCTGCGACTTTTGCCAAGGTAAATGCCATCGGTCTTGGCACCTATTTGGGTTTTGGCGAGCTGCGTGAGGTTTTGGCGCCCCATGAAGAAATGCAATACGCGCAACTTTGGCATTCGGTTGTCAGCTTTGTGTTGATGGCGATAATTCTGGCGCACATTTACATTGGTTCGATGGGAATGGAGGGCGCCTATGACGCCATGGGTTCCGGTGAGGTGGAAGAGCAATGGGCGCGTGAGCATCACTCTTTGTGGGTTGAAGAAGTTTTGGGTCCGCAAGTACCTCATGCACCTTTATCTACAGATAAAAAGCCCGTGGCAAAGGCAGCTAAGAAATCAGCTGCAGAACTGGCAAAAGTGGCTGACGCGCCAATAACATTTGCCCCGACTCCCAAAAAGAAATCTAAAACACAATCTGTGAAATTGGCAGAGGTGAAAGCTAAAAAAGCCGCCGCACCAAAATCGGCCAAGCCTACTGCGACAAAAGCCAACGCTAAAAAAACGACTGCTGCGAAGCCAAAAAAGCCAGCAAGTGAGACATAAATGGATTCTGCCGTCATCGGCAGGACGGGTTAAGATTTAAAAGACCATTTACGTGTCAGATATTCACGTAAGGAGAGAAAAATGAAATCAATGTTTGCTGCATTCTTTGCTATACTGGCCATTGCGGTTGGGGCGAACTTAGCTTTGACCCAAGCTGGGTTTTCTAGCCAAGAACGTACGTCCAGTTCCGCGGTTCGGCTCGATCCGTAAACGTAGTATAATCACTGGGACAGCTTTAAGATGAGTGAAATATGGGCTGGCATAGCGGAGGCATTCCGACTTATTTGGTCCTTAGATGAAGATCTGATCGATATCACCGTAAGATCTTTGAAGGTCAGCTTGACCGCCTTGGTCATCGCTTCCATGCTGGCACTACCTTTCGGTACATGGTTGGCCATTCGCCGCTTTCGTTACCGCCGCTTTGCCATCTCGGTGCTCAATGCTTTGATGGGGCTACCACCAGTTGTTGTGGGTTTGATTGTCTATCTGCTGTTGTCGCGCTCTGGCCCTTTTGGTGTTTTGGGGCTGCTGTTCACGCCAACTGCTATGATTATTGCTCAGGTCATCATAATCAGCCCATTGATTGCATCAATTACACATCAAGCAATGCGTGAACTTTGGTCCGAATATCATGATCTTCTGATTTCTCTTAACACAAGCAAGCGCCAAAGGGTTGGTGCTCTCATTCGGGATGGTCGCCGCACATTGCTGACCGCGGCCTTAGCTGGATTTGGTCGCGCCATTGGAGAGGTGGGGGCAATTATGATTGTGGGAGGAAATATCGATCAAGTGACCCGTGTTTTAACAACGGCGATTGCCTTGGAAACTGGTAAGGGCGATTTTGCGCTGGCCTTGGGGCTGGGCTTTATACTTATAACTCTGAGTCTTTTTGTAAATTTGACAATACATGCCCTGTCGCGCACCGAAAGTGAGGGCCGCTGGTGAGACAAGATATGTCAGTATCCCTGCAAGACGTGGTGGTCAGACGCCGCGGTAAAACTGTTTTGGGGCCAATAACATTGGAATTGCCGAATGCAGGATTTACTATGGTTATTGGACCAAACGGGGCAGGCAAAACCACATTGCTCAAAGTACTGCACGGCGTTGAGCGGATCTCGAGTGGCTCGGTATCCTGGTCTGTTCCCTCGCAAACTGCCCGCGAGGGTCAAGCGTATGTATTTCAGAGCCCCATTATGCTGCGCCGCTCGGTGAGAGCAAATCTTGCCTATCCGTTGCAGTTACTTGGCTTGAATAAGGCGGATATTTCCGCAAGAGTGACTAAATGGGCAGCTCGAATTGGTTTGAGCGCAGCACTTCATTTTCCGGCCCCGCGATTGTCCGGCGGAGAGCAGCAAAAATTGGCTCTGGCACGGGCCTTGATCCGCCGTCCAAATACGTTGTTTCTTGATGAACCCTGCGCAAATTTGGATGGGAGTTCCATTCGTGAGATTGAAGAGATTTTGCGAGAAGCGGTCCACGCGGGTACTCAAATCATCATGACCACGCATCATCTTGGACAGGCCCGGCGTCTGGCGGATCATGTGGTCTTCTTAAATAATGGACAGATTGAGGAACAAGCCTCCGCAGCGCCCTTTTTTGACGCGCCCAGTTCTGTGGGTGCGTCTGCCTTTTTAAATGGAGATATCGTAGAATGATCCGTCTTGTGGCTATTTTGGTAATACTGGCGGGCGCTGCCGCGCAAGGGGAAACTCTGCGCCTTGCCGTGACTACGAGTTTTAACAATTCTGGTCTTTCGGATGTGCTTTTGCCCGCTATTCATCAAGATTTGGGCCTGGAGGTGCGGCTCTTAGTGGTAGGCACAGGACAAGCCATCCGCCTCGGTCAGGCCGGTGATGTGGATGCGATCTTGGTGCATTCTAAAGTGGCGGAGGAGGCATTTGTTGCAGCAGGTTATGGCGTGCACCGGCGCGAAATTATGTATAATGACTTTATAATTGTTGGCCCATCCGCGGATCCAGCACGGGTGGGCGCGGCCGAAACGGTCATTGACGCCTTTCAACGCATCGCAGTAAACCAATCGACGTTCATTAGCCGTGGGGATGACAGCGGTACCCATAAAAAGGAGTTGTCACTCTGGTCGGCAGCACAACAAGATCCGGCAACATTCGTTTTTTGGTACAAATCTGTGGGTGCGGGTATGGGAGCGAGTCTGAACAGTGCGTCCGCCATGGACGGTTATATTATGGCTGATCGGGCCAGTTGGCTGAATTTTGGCAACAAAGGCAATCTTAAATTGCTCTTTGCAGGAGATTCTAAGCTGTTTAACCAATATGCCTATCTTCCGGTCAGTCCAGACCGCTACGCCCATGTTAAAGCACGGGCAGCGCAGGTGCTGGAAAATTGGTTAGTCTCGCCGCGCGCCAAACAAATTATCAACAGTTATAAAATTGGTGGTGAAGCGCTTTTTGTATTTAACGCACGTCCGTAGGTCTCATTGATGCGTTCTTGTGGTGCGTTGTTTTTATCTGCTCTTATTGCTGCCAGTATTATGCCAATGCAATCAAGTACATCGAATGCCGTGTAGGTCAAAAAGTCCATACCATAATTGAAACACTGGATCTGTGGGTAGAAAGTCCAGACGAAGCGCTTGAAATATTTGAACTAAAAGGCGGGGATCAGGCCGCCTTTCGAGTAATAGGTATTTTCAGAATAATTTTTTTGAAGTGGGCAGGGCGAATCTATAGCTTGTTTTGAGGCCTGTTTTTATTCGGACGATATTGCGCTCTGTTCCTCCTATTATCCTGTTGCTGCACAGTTACAATGGTTTACGGTGGTTCACAATGTGATAGCAGAGTCCAGTTTCAGACTCGGCGGGCGGTAACCGTGAGTGGCAAAAGCGCAGTGGGCAGAAAATTTGGCAACCCTATGTGGGGGCACCCATCAGCATGCCAGCAGGTTCTGAGCCTCAAGTTTTTGCCAGTCGAATGTCACACCGATCCCTGCGGTATCTGGGGCAAGGGCCATGTGGTTTTCAACGACGAGGGGGCGTAATGTGTATTGCTCAATGGGGAAGGAATGGACCTCGATCCAGCCTGCGTTCTTTTGGCCTGAAACAAGGCTCACATGCAGTTCTTGCATCCCATGGCTACAGATCGGGACACCGGCTTGTTCGGCCAGCGCGCTCACCTGAAGAAAGCCGGTGATGCCGCCGCAATTGGAGGCATCGGGTTGGATGAAACTCAGGTTTGACTGCGCAAACGCCTGCTCAAACTCATGAATCGTATGTAGGTTTTCCCCCATCGCCAGGGGCATTCCAGTCGCCATGCTGATTTGAGCGTAGCCCAAATAGTTATCGGGGATGATTGGCTCTTCAAACCAGGCAATATCGTAGGAGGCAAAGGCCTTAGCCGCGGTGATCGCTTCCTCGACAGTCATCGAATAATTCGCATCAACCATGAATGTGATATTTGGCCCGATAAAATCGCGAACGGCTTTTATTCGGGTAATATCTTCCGTGAGATTGGGTCGACCAATCTTGATCTTTACTCCGTTGAAACCGCGGTCAAGGTAGGCTTGGATACTGTCCAAAAGTTTTGGCAGGGGAAAGCCAAGATCAATACCACCGCAATAGGCTTTGCAGGACTGCGCGGCACCGCCGGCCATTTGCCAAAGTGCTTGGCCGCGGCGTTTGCCACGCAAATCCCATAGCGCAATATCCACAGCTGAGATGGCGAAAGAGGCAATTCCGCCGCGCGCCACATAATGCACGTGCCATTGCATCGCATCATAGAGACCTTCAACATTTGTCGCGGATTGGCCAAGCAGAAACGGGGTCAAGTCATGGGAAATCATGGCGGTAATCGCATGTCCCCCTTTGCCGCCTGTATAAGTATACCCTGTGCCAGAAGACCCGTCCTCGAGATGGACGGTTGCTGTGATTAGCTCAAAAATATGATGGTCACCATGTTTGGCATCCACCAGCACTTCAGCCAAGGGAATATGAAATAGACGGACATCGATCGATGCGATAGCGCTCATACAGCAGGCCTCTTGAAGAATAATTGACGGGGTATTTGAATGGGATATAGCTATAGCAGTGTAGCGTCTTGGGGTAAAATTGTCACAATAATTTACCTAGCACGTCGCCTTTTTTACGGTGGGCTAAATTTGATCGTAATCACTGACCAGCAAATGCCTTAGGGCTTGTTGAAGATATTATCGGTGTTGTCGTCATTTACGGTTGAAACCTCACCAATCAACACATCCCCGCCGTCCCCCCAAAAGGCGTATCAATCGCCAGGCATTAGGGTGCAGCTTTCGCTGGGTGCAAGGCGAAGTTTCTCGCCAGGCGTAAAATCGTGGCGGAGGCCATCGCAATAGAGTGTGCCGCCCTGATCTTCGGCTTTGGTCACATGGGTGTGCATCGGCGAGAGCTAATCTTGACGCGAAATCAATAACTTTTCCGCATAGCATATACCGCTACCGCGCTGCAAATTAGCCAAACGCTCATTGCGTAGGGTAATCAAAATAGGCCCAGGGCCTCAAAATCACTGGCGCCGTAATCTGGAATATCCCAGCCGCATTGGGCATCAATGATCGACCGCGCTGCGGTGGCGTTGCGTTTAAACTTATCGGGTGACCAATAGGCGATGGGCGGCAGAGTGAAGCCAAAGCTGCGGATCATCTCATCCGCTTGCACGATTATGTCGTTTATCTGCGAGCGTTTCATATGATCTCCGATTGACTGACAAACTCGATTACCGTTGCAGCCTTCCAAGTAAATTCTGTTTCGCCGCAGGCTGTGCCTTTTTCCTTTTGCTTCTGTCGCGGAAGGTAAGCCGTATCCAGTTTGAGGTCGAAATTCTCCAAGGCGTGTCAACCGCCCTCGGGCATCAAGCCTGCGGCAAAGACCATGGGTTTCGACCATATCTGTGTGGGTTGAGCCAGCACATTTGGCTCAAACAAAAGGTGTGCTTTTTTAAGCATAAATAGATCACTTAGGAGCTGGACATTTTGGCCTTTGCAATCGCACCCTTGCTGGCAAAGTGGTCTGCCCGTATATCACGCCAAGGGACATAAAGGGTTCAACATGAAGACAGTTTCAAATTTCGATCGAATTGGTGAAGAAAATGCGTTTGCCGTCTTGGGCCGCGCTGGAGTTTTGGCCGCTGGTGGCATGGATGTGATCAACCTTGGGATCGGTCAACCAGATTTTCTGACGCCTGAAAATATCGTTGAAGCGGCGGTCAAGGCTCTGCGCGATGGGCATCATGGCTACACGGATGCTACTGGAATTTTGCCGCTGCGCGAAGCGGTCAGTGCGGATCTGCACCGCAGATACAAAACAGAGGTGAGCCCGGCCCATGTGCTGGTCGTGCCGGGGGGGAAGGTGACTATGTTCACCGCGATCTTGATGTTTGGCGAAGCCGGCGGGGACATATTATATCCTGATCCGGGCTTCCCAATCTATCGCTCGATGATTGAGTATACCGGGGCAACTCCCGTTGCGATTCCGATCCGCGAGGAGAATGGGTTTGCGTTTTCTGCGGAGGAGACATTGAAGCTGATTGGCCGCAAAACAAGGTTAATCATCCTGAACTCTCCGGCCAATCCTTGCGGAGGCATCACACCAAAAGCGGAAATCGATAAACTGGTGGCCGGTCTTGCGGACTATCCCGACGTGGCGATCCTTTCCGACGAAATTTATGACCAAATGCTTTATGATGGTGAGCAGCATGTCAGCCTATTGACTTATCCCGAAATTCGCGACCGTTTGATTGTGCTCAATGGCTGGTCAAAGACCTATGCGATGACGGGCTGGCGCTTGGGCTATTCGATTTGGCCGGACAAATTATATAATATGGCTCGAAAATTGGCCGTGAATGCATGGTCTTGCGTCAACGCGCCCGCGCAATATGCAGCATTGGAGGCTTTGACGGGTCCTCAAGCCGCAGTTGGCGAGATGGTGGCGAAGTTCGATGCAAGGCGCAAATCGGTGGTTATGCAGCTCAATGAAATCCCTGGGGTTTCTTGTATCACGCCGAAGGGCGCCTTTTATGCCTTTCCCAATGTGTCCAAAACTGGCTGGAAAGCCAAGGACTTGGCCAGTGAACTGCTCGAGAAAACGGGTGTGGCCACAATTGGGGGTCCGGATTTCGGTACTCTTGGTGAGGGGTACATCCGTATTTCCTATGCCAATAGCCAGGAAAACATTACCCGTGCTCTAACGCGCATGAAAGAATTTTTGGCACAAAACCCAGGCTAATTTATGCCTATGGACTCAATGATTTCACCCGAGATTTTGAACGAGCCTCGTGGTGGAACCGTTGTTATCGTGACCATGGCCAGCACTGAGCGCCGAAAAATTTGTCCAAAATTTGCCTTCAAGGGAGCTTAACGCGCTTTCTCGATATGCAGATTGGCGATGCGTGCCCTAATCTGTGTATCGGTGTCATCACTGTCGGCTGAAATGGCGATGCCGATGAGATGTGTCTGCTCTGTGCCAAAGGCCTTTTGGAAATCGGTTTTTAGGTTGACCCGCTCGCTTGCCTTTCCAGCGCCGGCCGGTCGCAAAATAAGGGTCCTGCCGAGCTCATTTAAATATGGCGTTGGCAATATTTCTCCGGGCATGTGTTTGCCACCCCAAACATACATCAATACGCGCGCGCTGTTATTGCCCAGTAAATCTGTGAATTTTGCATTTGCCTTTGGTATGGAGGTCTCCGGCATGAATATAAAATAAACTGACAAATTTCGATCATCACCGCCTTTGAGTGTAAGGTCCGTGGGCGGCACGGACGATATGACTTCCCAATCCCAACGCGCCTGATTGCTGTCCCAAAGCGTGGCTGGTAGGCGGCTCCAGAATATTGAGACGGTCCCATCCGAACTGATACGCAAGGTTTTCCCGCTTGTTTCAAACTCGTTGCCGGAAAATAAAGAAAAACGCTGTTCAATCCAACTGTCAGAAAAATCAACCTGATCGGCAGAGATATAGGTCCCGGAACATAGGAACATGAGCAGTGAGATGAATTGAGTCTTAATCATAGATCTAAAATGATATCTCACCTTTCAAGAAACAAGGGTCGTTTTCAGCTATTGCGCGCACAATGGCGTGCTTTAACACATCAAAGCAAAAATCTATATCGTCACAGGATTGCCTTGCGGGGCCAGAGATTGGCCACGCGAAACTGGTTGATAGGTCCGGGTAACACTCATTCGGCGCTGCATCTAACTTTGAAATTCCTCAATCTGCGCATGGGTGAGCCGCAGGCCCAATTTACTGCGGCGCCAGATCAAGTCTTTGGCGGTCTGCGCAAATTCCTTGTCCATCAACCAAGCAACCTCGCGTGCCGTTAAAGGGGCCCCAAAATCTCCCCTTAATTCTGAGGCAAGCGTGGCTGCGCTCAAGACACAATAGCAAGGGTAAATGGCAGCTTATCACTGAATTAGGTGCGGATGGCCAACCTCAGGCGCTAGGCATCAGCATTTCAGCAAGAATGTGACCTGATTCAGACAGTGAGTTGTGTCCGTCAAAGAACTGCATTTCAAATCCATATTCCATGGCAGCAAAGAGAGATCCCTCAGGAACTCGTTTCTCACAATGAGCCAATACAGCTTCGAACTTCAAAAATTCTTGGTGTTTGATCATACTGAATACTAGCCACAACTTTCATTTGAGACAATATTTTTTTGGTTGCCGTGGCGTC
Source organism: uncultured Planktomarina sp. (assembly GCA_905181815.1). Lineage (GTDB taxonomy): Bacteria > Pseudomonadota > Alphaproteobacteria > Rhodobacterales > Rhodobacteraceae > Planktomarina. The sequence goes on from CAJIZA010000001.1 coordinate 72,674, forward strand.
AAAAAAAGGCCCCTCCACCGGAAGGGCCGTATCGTATTAGACCGTCAGATCATTCTACCAACGTTTAACCGAAGGGTTGCTTTAATGCCCTTTCAACCAAGACTAAGTTATCCTGCCCGTAGAACATATCATTATCGACAAAATATGTAGGTGAGCCAGAAATAGAGTGTTCGATGGCAAATTGTGTATTCCGTTGGTATTCTTTGCTTATATCAGGTGTGCGTGCAGCCTCTAATAATTCAACCTTATTAAGCCCTAATGCTCCCAACATGACTGCAACGGAATTTTCATCACTCAAGTCCAAATTTTACGTCCAATGACGGTGCATAAAGTCACTAAAAATTAATTCAACGTCTAAATCTTTTTGGATTGCAGCCAAGAATAAAAGATCGGCAAGTTTTACATCATTGCTGTGGTTGCTAGGGGTTTCTTTGGTCATAGGGATGTTTTTGTACTCTGACCACCGGTCTCTCTATCGGCTAAATTGATAAGTTAGGGTGGCTTCGGTACGTTTCTCCAGTGGAAGGGCTAATTTATAGTCAGACGTGGATCACACGTTAGTAAAACGATGTGGAAGCACATCATTTGCTGCATATTGAAGATACGTCCCAAAAGGTTGCGGGTTTCATGGAGCCTTCTAACTTGAGAGTTATGGTGTTGGTGTCGTCCATAAGATTGTAGACTGGGTACAATCGATCTTATTGCAGCTGATAGCTGTGGGCTAATCAAGTAAGGAGATTATGCCATTTCTGAACAGGCAAATTCGATTCTTTATTTGGTCAGTTTCATCCGTGGGACTGGTCCCTTTATTTTCTTTTCACAATTTTATCCATAGAGGTAAGAGGCTAAATAAAAAGAAAAATAAAAATGTTTGAAACATCAGCTGACTGGTCTTTTGACAAATTTTCACCAAATTATTAAAATTAAAAATACAGAATTACTGTCAAACTAAAAGGTATGGGGGCATTAAATTTCTTTGGAACAAACCATCTACTCTTCAGAACGAAGCATTACAAGCTGGCGAGATCTGGCAACAGCGCAAGTTGAATTTTACCGAATTAGAGAAGGTGCTTCCGCAGATATAGGCATTTAAATAGCCAGCGTTTGCGAAAGCAATGTCCTAGGTAGCATGTAAGGGCTTTTTGCCGCTGATTAAACGGCGCCCACTAAATTTGGATTTACTGGTGCTGCCTGAGTTTTTTTTGCGTGCGCAGCATCCAACTCGGCTAATACATTTGCTTTGATTTGTTCGACAAATGTATCACGGGTGTAGCCAACGTCTTCTAACTGGCGATCACTGATGTACTGCAGTGCTTGCATTGCTGCAGACGCCTGACGGGCTATAATCATCGCTCTAAATAGTCGTTTAAGCATTTTGTTCTCCTTGCTTTTTCTACTTTTAATGTAGTATTTTTTACGCTTAACTTCATCACACACAGCTGCATTCCCGTTATGCGTTAGACGCATGTCCACGACTATCACCAGCGTCAAACTATGCAAAAAAAAGGCGGTGCCAAAAGACACCGCCAGTAAACACTACAATTTCGGGAGGAAATTTAAGCTAAGTTCTTTTTAGCGCAAAATGCTGCAGCGCAACAATAAACAAAATTGCATTTCCGGCATGCTTCAGTCGCATACCTCTGCGCTTAAATTATATGCAAAAAAGAAATTATTTGCCCAACAACACGACTAAACAATGCTAGCTCAGCCAAAGATTTTTAACGGAGTTAATTGCTGAATATTGCTTTTGCAGCTGCTGTCAGACGAATGAGAACTTGCATTGGGTTACTTGTGCAGTCTGAAACTATGCGCTACCAAAATGACGCCTCTCTGCGAGAGCAGTGGTGCGGTTTGTTGAAATTGAGGTATGAGTAGAGGTGGAGCTTCTGCAGCCTCAGAGCCAACATAAGCTCATACCCAGCCCCCTGTTGCGCCTTCAGCGGACCATAGCGGCCTAAGCATGCAAACAGCAGCGTAACTGCTTGCGAATCAAAAAGTTTCCATCGATGCGCAGGCGTGTGGACGCGTGGCTAAAATAATGGATGTACGAACATTGGGCAGGCTGTGTATCGAGACAAGGGGATTTGTATTGCGTTTGTACTAGTTTTCGTTAGTGTTTTTATATAATTAGTGCTGCTGAGTTGCAGTTGATAAGTACCAGGTTTTAATAACCATAATAGGAGTAAATATTATCCCAGAATTAGCGCAGCTCATTTATTCATCCCAGCCGTTTGGCTATGATAGCACAACATTACAAACCATCTTAAATGATGCAAGAAGATGCAACATGCGAGATGGTATTTCAGGTGCGCTTGTTTGTAGACACGACATTTATGTCCAATTACTCGAAGGTACTTTAGAGGCAGTTCATGCTGCTTACATGCGAATTAGTCGTGACGACCGTCATGTTGGAGTTAAGAAGCTCGTTAGTCGGCCTATTACTGAACGTTTTTTTGGGGAGTGGGCTATGCTTCATGACCCAGCAATATCCTTAATTTGGAACCAACAACAAATCAAAGATGGTATTCTTGATCTAATACCACAAACAGAAATTATTGACATGTTCCAATCCATTTCCAGTCGATCTAGATTTGAAAATTTTGACCATTAAATTTTGGTTTGGATGTTATTAAGGGTGCTGTCAGACGAATGAGAACTCGCACTGCGTTACTCGTGCAGCATGAATCTATTCGCTCATCAATTGACGCCACTCAGTGAGAGCCGCGTCACCTAATGTAGCCAATTTCTTGTAAACAACGTCAATAGAGTCTTTAAATGGGGTGAGAAAGCATATCTTGAGATCAGGGTATTCTTTGGCACCATCAACAAGACTCCATGTAGCTCCTGTGGTCTTTCCTGAGCCTTTCGTCATCGGTAAGTAGATTGGCCCAACCTCAAGTAGGTTATCATCAGCTATTGACGTAATCGCACCTGTTGTAAGATGAGCCGAGAGAACCTGCCAATAGCTCAAATACGATGTGTTATGAGGCTACGCCTCACGCCGTTTAATTATGGCTTTGGGAAACAATCATAATTTAGGCGGTACTATCGTCATTCATGTTATCCCGTAACCATTTTGCATCTGTTACCACCACAGTAGCTACCTATCCCATTGAATAACAGAAGTTAAAAACCCCAATGCTATGATTTTTGTTCCCACGAGTAGATAGTACCTGTGATGTGACCTGTTAGCTTGTGATTTATTACCAGTGGCTTAGTGTATGTGCATCTCCGTGGGGTTTAATTTCTATTGGGGGGAGTCCATAACCTCTGAATTAGCTAAAATACATCCGTTGCTGCACGAAAAATGGAGAGGTGTCGCCGTGCAATGTCCGTGTCACACGGGCTATAGCCACCTCCGATAACTGTAGCTATCGGTATGTTGTGGTTCTTAAAGTATTCCAACACAGCACAATCCCGCGTCAAGATGCCCTCGAGCGTTAAATCCAAATACCCCAGCTGGTCGCCGCGAAATACGTCTACACCAGCATCGTATAAAACAATATCGGGCGTAAAATCTTTAGATATGTCTTTAAAAGTATTGTGTAATTTATTGAGATAGGCGGTGTCCTCCAAATGGCTATCGAGTGCTACATCAAGAGTGCCTTGACGCTTTTGGAATGGAAAGTTTTGCTCACAGTGCAAGGAACACGTATATATACCCTTCTTTCCATCGCATATGTCGATGGTTCCATCACCTTGATGTACATCTAAGTCGAGGATCAAGACCTTTTTAACTAAACCATGTTCTATCAAATTCAGAGCAGTAAAAGCCAAGTCATTGAAAACACAAAAGCCTAATCCATTAGTATAATGCGCATGATGCGTTCCGCCTGCGGTATGACAGGCAACACCCTCTTCTAAAGCTTTTAATGCCGTTGTAAAAGTACCGTTCAGAGCCAAAAAGCTGCGCTTAACCAGTTGGCTGTCTATTGGCAGGTTGATTTGCCGTACTTCCTCCTGGGACAAAGTTCTTTCTACAACACGTTGAACGTAATCAACGGCATGGGTTCGTAAAACATCTCGATAGCGAACTGGTGAAGATTGGTAGAAATATAACCTTTGGTGAAAATCAGTCTGTTTTAGTTGGCTTGCTAACTTAGAAAACTTTGTCCCATTAAAACGATGACTCACTGGTACGTTTATGTCGTAAGCATCATTATAAAGGATTGGAATTTGTGTCACTGTAAGACCTGATGTTAATTTGATAAACACACAGTAAACTTTAACACTGTTAATTGCCACTGTAAGGAATTGCCGGCAATGACCTTGCGTTTCTCAATGCCTAGAGATCATCGACAGGAGTTTTCGATGAGAAGCCGTATTATCATCAGGGTTGTGTTATACGATTGCGCACTTGTGGCGCCACATGGTTTGTCGGAGGCTCGAACAATAAAAAATGGGTCGCACCAAGTATCGCTCCTCCTGCGTGGTTATTTGGGCCAGTTTGGACAACATTATACCTACTAATTGCTTCCAGTGGATATAGACTAAGCTGCTGCACGAACCGTGAATTAAAGAGTATAGCGCCTGGGGTTATGGGCATTTCACGTATGTCTATGCTAGTATACTAAATAACGCTGCCTGATGCAACGAAGTCCCTACCTCACACGAGTTGCTACGCTACGCTACCTCACTTGTACGAGGCTCTTCGTAAGCCTGTAGGGTACCCTTAGATTTCCAACAGAACGAATTGGGTCAGCCCGTTTTTCAGGTATGGATCTAAGGTAAAGATTTTGTTTGCGGATCGGTTGATCTCTGGTGGCCTTACTTTCAGCTAATTGCTGAGATGGGGATATTATACGACTTTCAAGTTTTCGAACATTTTTTGAACGGCAGCACGGTTAACAAGTATCAACGAGCGTTTGGCGCTCAAGCTAACCATATCATCTGAAATGCTTTCCAGTACGCAATTTTGAGTCAGGGAAAATGGTTTGGAAAACAGATCTATCAATCGCATATCACCCGTGGTTATATTTGAGTTGTTTATGCGTGGTCCATTTGGTGCTGCATGTGACGTAGTAATTAAATAGGTTATCTCTGAACTCAGAAAATTTTGTAACACCAATGCGATATCTTGATAACTTAGATGAAAGAAGCAATCTCGACAAAACATAAGGTCTACCTCTGGGAGTAAATTTTTTGTTAAGTCTAAGTGTACAAATGATATACTATTGCTGCCATGATGGGCTTGGTTCTTTTCGATCATTGGTTTAACAATATCACCTCCAATATATTTTATGGAAATACCTTGCGTAATTGACTTCATCCAATTGAAATCCCCGCAAGGAGCGTCAAGTACGGATTTAATTTTGTATTTCTTGAGAACTTTGGGAAGCTCATTTCGAACATTTTGTGTATTTTCTAGTGTTGATCCTTCCCCACTTCTCGACTCTGAATCGTTCCAATGGTTTTCTTGATATATTTTTGTGAAACGTTCTTCCGGAACGCTTAAACCTAAGATGATCTTTCTCTTGCGGCCCACCGTTGCTTTTGCCCAGGTTAATTTAAGAGTACCATATAAGCCAAGTTTTTCATAACGTTGCTTGATTTTTTTGGATAGTTTCATCTCAAGGTCTCAAAAGTTGTTAAATTAGTTTGGATACGTAGGGTGCACTCAGACCAATAATTTCTCTGTGCTTTTGCTATAGAAGTTTCAACAGGTATCACTTTACCAACAATAATGATACGGGTTGTTACCCTTTCGCCGAAGTTGTTGCATCTGGCTCTCTGACGTACCTCATGGGCTGAAGTGTCGCCTCCCAAAACATCTGTAAACTAGGACTGCCCACCTTAAGTAAGTTTAACCTTACAGCACGATTTTTCTGATTAAATTTTTTTTTGGCTAAGGCTGAAAGCAGATCTTTTGCCAAGGACAGAGCCCCACGTGGTGACACAGAATGGTACGCAGTAGGTTAAAAATATCTTCATCAACGGGGGTAATTCGCCACTTAATATCACATCACCATGGTTGATGAGTGTAAGGATGGTGCCTACCACACATGCAGTCAGAAATGCTTTGCGTGGAGTTCCATTAGATAGTGCTAATCTGACGAATGTTTGTTGCTCATATTTGTTCATATTTTGGTAAATACACTTCCAGTCAAGTTCCAAAGTCTAGTTCAACATCACCGCTAAATTCCATTTCTTTGTTCGGAAGGGCCTTTGTAAACTTTACAATTTCATCAGAGATTATTTTTTCTATCTCCTTTTGTATATTTTCGTTTTCAAATTCCCAAATCACCGTGGATACATGCGGTTTCTTTGCGTCATAAACCAACCTAAACCTTGCGCCACTCGTACCCGCCAATAGTTTTGGCCACTTGGTATGCAGAACACTATTGAACATCTCGGCATCTTCAGCCGTCGTGAATGTTCTAATAAATATCTTGATTTTCATTTATTCAATCTCAACCTTTTTCTTGAAAACAACATGACCCAAGTGCAGACCATAGACAACAAGCACTTGTCTCGGTAATCCGCTAAAGTAAACCCAAACACCAGTAGAGTAAACTGAAGCATAATCGGATGATGATCCTTACGCTCAGCGCTTCAGGTTGGCTCAAAGATTACAGATGCGGGCACCCAATTCGTTACAGCGTGAAATGAGGGTTTCCTTGAGGCTCATACAGAGGCTCTTACAGCGTGTTTAACTTTTGCATCATCTTGTGGCGAACCAAAGGCTATCACGCTTGTATGGAACTCATATGGGTGCTGAGACGATTGCTTTTGTAGTCTCAAGACGACATTGTTGTGCGTAGGTGGGTAGGAGAGATTGCTTTGAACAAATCTGCTGGTAGTATTGTGAAGAAATAAGAGGGTAAAATTTTTAATGACCGAAGATGAAAAGCAGACTTTAAGAAAATCATTTGCTGGTAAAAAAGTTTCGCAGATGTCTCGGGCAGAGAGAGAAGTTTATGATGAGAATTTTCAATATGGCTTTGGTAGTCCCCCAATAAAAAATATTGAAAATTCAAAAACAAAGCTACCCAAAATACTGCCAACATCAACCCTTAAGGTTCTTCAAAGTATGGGTTTGGCTCGAAAGAAATAAAGGGCTTTATAACAGGCCGCTCGCAAGGTTGTATTGGCGCAGAATATGGCTCCGGACCATCTATGGCAAAACGACTAGCAGTACTAAGCGGTGTCAAACATCCTTGGCTGACCTAATCCCAGTACCATCCATCGTGATGTCAGAGTTACTCGTGTAAGATATCTGATACGTGTTGTTACCCTTCGCCACACTTTTTACATCTGGCTCTCTGACGTACCGCATGGGCTGTGGTTATGCCTCCTACTACAGCTATAGAGCTGGCTATCTTTAAGACTTTGGGATGCTCGATCTTAATGCTTAATTTAATGCGACTTAATATGTAAGTGACTTAAGCTGGTGACCGTGTTTATAAAAATAGTTCCAAGAGTTTTGAGGCAAAGTCACTGGGCAAAACAGCGACGCCAAGAACGATGCAAGTTAATAGCAATTTCATTGGACGCCCCTACTAGTTAACAACATTCCAAGCCACACTTTGAAGCAAGTTTCAAGACACAAAAAATCTGCGATCACCAATCTTAGGTAGTAGGCATTAGTATCTCAGCATGAAGATGACCTGATGCTGACAATGAGTTGTCTCCGTCGAAAAACTGCATTTCAAGCCTGTCATCCATGGCATTAAATAGAGAACCCGCAGGTACTCGCTTCTCACAATGAGCAAATACAGCTTCAAACTTCAAAAATCCTTGACGCTTGTTCATATCTCAATACCCACACCACATGTTGATGCCTGTCAGCAAAATTAAATCACAAGTTGGTTTAGAGGGTGGACAGCCGACGCTGCGTTCACCCACATGCGTGGGCTGTTCTTCGATCAGCGCCCACCTCCCAAAGAACGCTGACCTCCCTTGCAGAAGAAAAACGGTTTAAAATTTTTTTGATGATTAGGTGGCTTGACTGTGGTGTTTTCAAGTAGCCAAGAAAAAAGCTAGCCTCTCAATTTGAGAAAGCTAGCTAGTTTGTCCCTATGCTCGTAGGGAGGTATAGCTTCACGAAGGACACTTTTCGGAATGCAGCACCCCGATTTAGCCATAAGTTTCAATTTGAGACAATGTTTTTCTGATTTTAGTTGTATTTTAAAAAGGTCTCTCCACCGGAAGGGCCAATTTATAGTCTGGCGGGGATCACACGCTAGTAAAACGGTGCGGTAACACCTCATAGCCTAACTTAGCCCACTCCGAGTTGCCAACATAGACGATTTATGTCCGCATGATCCGCTGGCACCCGCAGGCGCTTCAACGAGCTTTTTCAATGACGTCCGCAACCAATGCACCTGGACCACATCGATCCAGAAACGATTTCACAAAAACCAATGCGACGTAGATGCAAATACATTCGAATTCGAAATAGTTTAAATCGATAGAGGATAGTTCGGACATGTTCCAATTTTGATCTAAACCGACATTACCGTCAATTTGTTTGAACAAGGTTGGGAACAATTGGTCGCATTGCAGCAGATGGAAATGAGCGATGTTGCTAAAAAAGATCTGCTCAACAAGGCTCCAGACAATACTAGTAAGTTCTTTTTCCTTCAACTTGGCCAGCCTCATCCGTGGGGCTGGTCCTTTTATTTAAGACGTAGTTAGGCGCTGCTTACACGGCGCCTACTAAATTTGGGTTCGTTGATACTGCCTGAGCTTTTTCTGCGTGTGCAGCATCTAATTCAGATTCAACCATCGCTATGATACTTTCGACAAATTTATTACGGCCAAAACTTATTTCTTTCAAATGGCTGTCTGTAAGATACAGTAGAGTCTTTGCGGCAGCTGACGCCTGACACTACCGTTCTGAATAGTTGTTTGAGTATTTTAGTTAACTTGCTATTTTTTTCCATAACATAGCATTTTGAAATGTAAATTTCATCCCTCACAGCTGCATTAACGCTGTGTGACCCACGCATGTTTACGGCTAATATTGGCGTTACGTGTTGTAAAAAGGCGGTGCCAAAAGACACCGCCAGTAAACACTACAATTTCAGGAGGAAATTTAAGCTACGCCCTGTTTAGCTCAAAATGCTGCAACGCAACAATAAACAAGATCGTATGTAAGAAAAAAATTATTTGCCCAACAATATAACTAAACAATGTTAGCTCAGCCAAGGATGTTGAGCAGAGTTAAATGCTGCATATCGTTTTTGCAGCTGCTGTCAGACGAATGCGAACTCGCGTCGGATTGCTGGTGCAGCCTGAATCTATGCGCTCATCAATTGACGCCACTCAGCGAGAGCAGTGGCACGGTTTGTCTTGAAATTGAGGCGTGAGTAGAGGTGGTTCTTCTGTGGCGTCAGAGCCAACCTAACCCCACACCCAGCACCCGTTGCAACCCTGGCGGACCCAGGTGCGGCCTCCGCAAACAAACATCTGTGTAATGGCGCGCCAAAACAAACCAATGACATCGATGCGCAGGCGTGTGCGCGCCTGGTGGAATTAGATTCACAAATCAAGAATCCGATAGCGCTAATGTACGTTGCTTAACGCGCATCTGTCTGGCTGGGATATAAAAGCACCCCGCAAAATTCGCTAAGTTTCTGATCTAAAGGGCTCCTGCGGTAGGGATCGTTTAAATTATATTTAGTATTTAATTACAGTAAGTAATGGTGAGACGATTATATTTATGTGTACCGAAAGTGTACCTGATTTGTGTAGCAATATTTGACGCCGTGGCTGAAAAGTTATTGCTGGTACACCGCTTTATTTCCAGTTCACACGATACATTGCTTCGTTTCTTCTCATAAATGGTAATGTGAACGGGCCGTTATAGGTGGCCATCACCGGATCGCCGATTGTGAGAATATTATCTTTCCTCAGGGCTTCAAATAGACGGGTAGAGTGTTTGATATAGTTTCGATCAGTGGAGCGCCCTGAATATTTGGTGATTGCGTAAAAACCACCCTTGACGGTAATCAGTTCTACATCGTCCCCATCTGGCAATGGGGCTGATTGTTTGGTGAAAATTTTGGGCAAAAAAAAGATCATAGATGTGCCACTTATATCTTTTGACTGTATCACGGGAACAGTCATAGCAATCTTTGACGAACTTTCATTAGAACCTGAGATATAGTTGAATAGCCTTCTAAACGCGCCAATTTGGCTTTTTGACTGGGTGGTTTTCACCGCGAGCCGTTCTTCATAATGCCGTATTTCATAAACATCTGTAGATTTGATTAATTTATATTCAGGTTCTTCATACGCCATTGCGTTACTCGTTGAGACGAAGAATATCGTCAGTGTTGCACTGATAAAGTTATAGATAGATGTTCGGTGTAGCATGTTCACACTTTTGCCCTTCATCCTTTTATATCCTACAAAACCTGATTTTAGATGCTCGTTTGTTATTTGCTGATTTTGCCAACAATAGTTTAATTTATCTGGCAGTACATAATCCATTCAACTTTATCGTTTTCTATCTATCCCAGCGTATTTTTTATTTATCCAAGACAAGCTGTGAGCATTTGTGCTGTTCGCGTCTAGTTTCTGCTTCTCTTGCCTTTGATAGCCACTCAACACCGTTAGGGTCTTCTCGGTACATGGCAACGGCAATGCTTTCTAATGCTCGGTATGATTTGCATTTTGTAGAATTATCTCGTTCAACCTGTTGAGCTACAAAATATTTGGGTGCCAGAACATAAATCAAACCTCCCAACAGAGTCATGAAGAGTGATGAACATACAATGATTGTGATTTTTCTATGTTCTCTCATCGCTCTTAACAGTTGTTGATACAAATTTATGCCGTCTAAAGGGTAACCGAAAAATTCCACCAAGCCCAGCGCCCCAAGACTAATACCTTTGCTTGCTTGGGATAACACCTCTGACGCGACCTTTAGGATTAAGTACTCCAATAGGTTCAATTGGTTTACTCGCACTCGGCAACTGCTACCGACATACCCATCCCTGTGGTCGTATTTACTAGGGGCATAGTGGTGGTAGCTGCACGACAATCTGCTTTGCTCGCAACTTTATGGTTCACTTGCAAAAAATAGAAGAGTGATCCACCACCAAAAATGAGAACCGCTAACGTCAGTACTATAGTTTGAGTTCCACTCATTTGCCCCACCTTGCTTCCAGTTACCCTTGTTAGATAAGTATGACACCTTCTGACGCCAGCGCATATAGGGTCAACGACATGATCGTGGGTGGGTATGCTAATGGCCATGAACTTGGCGGCACCAATAGAGACGATATAGCTAAACAAATGACCCTAGCAGACATATCTAAAGCTCAAGCTATGGCTCGTGAGTGTATGAACAGTGGCTATACCAAGTGCGGGCATTAACTCTCACCAATGACAAAACTCTCAACTATCCCACAGCACCAACTCAGCATAATGTGTGGCCTCTGTAAGCATCATACGATGCTAGAAGTAGCCAACCTTATAGCTGTAGTAGGAGGCGATACGACAGCCCACGAGGTACGTCAAAGGGCCAGATGTAACAACTGTGGCGTGAAGGTTAATAACACGTATCAGGTCGTTTACACGGGTAACTCTGATTCAGCTATGGATGGGGCTGGGGTGAAGTGAGGTTAGCTCTCGTAGAAACCCCAGTCTGACACTGCGGATATAGCACTCAAATCATCGAATAGTATTTTTGGTGGCGTTTTGGTTCCGTATTCTTTGTGAATCTTGAATTTGAGAGGCCTCGGAATGAACTTCGTAATGCCGAACCAAATGGTCAGACCATTCGGGATTTTCTACTACAGATTTAAATATATCACCCGCCATATAGGCCTTCAATGTAGCTTTGCTTTCGAACATGTAGACACCTCCATAAGTTTTTTCTTCATGGTTAAATACGAAGTTCTTGTGAATTAACCCGTCGATTTCTGCAAACACTGGAGCGTCTGCTTTAACTAAGATGTCAAACTGTTCAGGCGTAGTGTCAGCAGTAAAATTTATAACCAAAATATGCATTTATATTCCTTTCAAATTACTGAACCAGCAGTCTTATCTTGTACCGACGTTGGCTTAAACAGCTGTAGCTTCCATAAGTATCACTATTAGACTGTCAAAGAATTAACCCATCCGCAAACTAAATCTTTACCTTGGATCCACACCTGCAAAACGGGCCAGCGCAATTCGTTCTGTAGCGCCTTTGATGTGCGTTGGCTGGGTTTAAGAGGTTACGTATGGCAATTGTTTTCTTTTAGTTCCGCAATATATCTGCTCGTGAAGACAGTGTAGCTGGCTTCTTTATAGATCAGTTCATTCTGTATAATTTTATGTAGTTCGGGTAACTTGTGAAACGGTACGATTGGATAAACATGATGTTCAGTGTGGTAAGGCATATTCCATGCAACGAACCGGACGATCCTATTAGTAAAAGTTGTCCGAGTATTTTCAAACATGTTTGCCACAGTTGGGCAAAGTCCATGTTCTGCCAAAAGGTAAAATCTGAGGAAAGGCTGTCCCAATAATATGGGAAGAAGCCAAATCCAGAATAATTCGGCTGACATCCAAAATATATTACCAGATAAAATCATCACATAAGCGAAAAGAAGCAAACGAGACTCTTTTACAATTTGTGCCTCTGCCTTTTGGGGTAAAAAGTCAGCCTTGCAATTATTCATTGCGTTTTCAAACAATGTCTTAAAGTGTTCGATCCATGTTGGAAATCCAGAAACGTGAATGATATAACCCAAAATGGTTTTGGGTTTTTCAAATGCTAACTCAGGATCTTTTCCTGGGATTTGTGTGAAACGATGATGTGCTAAGTGAAAATATTTAAACCATGTAGACGGTAAGAAAATTAGAAACCCACTCACCCGGGCCGCCATGGCATTAAGCCAACGTGTTTTAAACGGGGTCTGATGGATGGATTCATGTAAAAGTGTAAAAAGAAAAACTATCAAAATCCCTTGCGGTACCAGTAGCAGCTGCCATCCTGGCAAAGCGAAGTAGATAGCAAGGCCAAACAAAATAACCAGCGCCCAATGAACAGCAAGGTGTGCCACTCCATGCCTATCAGTACGTTGTATGAGGCTCGCACGAGTTTCATTTGAAAGACTACTGAGAAACTTTTGATGATCTACAGTTTTCATTCTACTATCACTGCCAATTGTTAGGGTATTCGTCCCAGAGCCAAACCTTATCAACCTTCTTCGACCACTCAGGATGGTGTTGTCAAAGGAACTCCGACAACACCCTATATAGCCATAAGAGAGCTATACTAGTTTCGTAAGTACGCGTGAATGGGCTAACACACCTATTTCATTTGCTTTTTCAACCAAGGAAGCAAAGTCACTATTATTTGCTATGGCATCCACACTTTCACCCCAGTGTGCAAGGTCCTTGAAGCGATAGACAACTCGCATCATTTGATGATCTTCGGCGATAAACGGAACACCTACTGCTAATTCTGTGTTTAAACTGTCAGTAATTTTTTGAAGATCTGGAATTAGCTCCATCATTTTTGGAACATCGCTTCTAGCAACAGCATAATCACGATGAACACTCACCATTCGTGCGTCGCCCATAGTATTATTGTGGATCACTCTACCCACCCATGGACCACGTATTTCGGCAATTGGGTCTGCGGCCCTCATGGCTTGGATTGCTTGCATATCAGGATCATTCGAATAACTTGTCATTGATTTTACGCCAGCACTAACGGTTTCATACCAATTATATATTTCATAGTCTCCGGCGCGATCCCCAATAATTACCTTAAATAGCATTGAGTTGGAACCGTGTTTAGACATTGTAGCTACAGCCATTTTTAGACGCTCTTCTAAAACTACATCCTTGCCATCATATGGTGTAAATTCCCTTACAGATGTGTAACTCATTCTTTTCTCCTTTTTCATTGGTGCAAGAAACCTACATACTCGCTTATGGATGTCCATTCTTTTGATTAGAGCAGTTGTTGACAGTCAGCTTTGGTCGGGCGACGGCGTTCCTGCAGGCCCGCACAGCCAACCTAACCTCCAGCCAGCCCCGTCGAACCTTTGGTGGATACAGTGCGGCCTTTGCAAGCAAACAGCTGTGTAATGGCGTGCCAAAACAAACCAACGACATCGGTGCGCAGGCGTGCGGGCGCGTGGCGGGAATAGCCTCGCAAATCAAGAATCTGATAGCGGTAATGTACGTTGTTTAACGCGCATCTGTCTGGCTCTATGTCTGGCTGGAAAATAAATAAGCACCTCACGAAACTCGCTAAGGTGCTTATTTAAATGGCTCCGGCGGTAGGGATCGAACCTACGACCAATTGATTAACAGTCAACTGCTCTACCGCTGAGCTACGCCGGACCACTAAAGTCGGATATATCGGGGCGGGTTTGGGAGGTCTAGCCCAAAAATTCGAAAATTGTCTCAGATCACAGAATATTTTGCCTGGAGGTTAATTGGCCCCTGACAGGCGACTAAATTGCGCTCACATAGGTCAATCAAATGCGCCAAAACATTGCGTGTTGCGGCATGAATGAGGCGGGGATCGATGTCTGTATAGATCGCTTCGGCTAAGCCCGGCGCCGTATTGGGCTGACCTCGCAAATGGGAGATGATTTGCGATTCCCGCTCCAACCTATGCACCAGAAGCCAGTTAAGCCGGGTAGGGCCGTCTTCTATCGCATCGCCATGGCCGGGCAGGTACAGCCTTTCGCTGCGCAGTTGTAGTTGGGTACAGCTGCGGCGGAAAGCGCCGAGGTCCCCATCAGGCGGCGATATCATCGTACTGGCCCAAGCCATAACGTGATCGCCAGTGAAGAGTGCTCCGTTCCAGGAAAAGGCCATGTGATTGCCGAAATGCCCAGGCGTCCAAATGGCGATTAGGTCTTGTCCCGCATGGTCCAACACGCCCCCATCTTCGAGGGTGATATCGGGTCGGAAATCATAATCGACACCTTCGCCGCCTCCGATCGCGCCAGCCTCAAATAGAGCGATCATCTGCGCTGTGCGTCCCGCCCCGCTGTCTCCAAAGGCATAGATCGGCGCGCCGCAATGGGCGCTGAGGCGCCGGGCTAAGGGCGCGTGATCTAGATGCGAATGGGTCACCAAAATTTTTGTAATTTTTTGATAAGGGGCAATAGCCGACAATATGGCGGCGAAATGCGCATCATTATCCGGGCCCGGATCAATCACGGCGATGTCACGCAGGCCCAGCAAATAGGTGTTGGTGCCGGTATGCGTCATGGGAGACGGGTTTGGCGCCAAAAGACGGCGGATTTTGGGGGCGCGTGTTTCGGCCATTCCTTCTGCTCTCTCAAGTTGATAAGCTGCGCCCATGATAGGCCGCTTTTTAAAACAATTTGCACCCCGAACACTCTATGGCCGTGCTGCGGCGATTTTGCTCTTGCCGATGCTGACGTTGCAATTGGCCGTCGCTGCTGTCTTTGTGCAACGGCATTTTGAAGATGTCACGGAGCAAATGACGAATAACCTTTTGCTAGAGGTTGAGTTGGTGCTGAGCGCGCTTGAGCGGCACCCCGTTGTTGAGGTGTCAGAGGGCATTGCGGCGGAGTTGAAGATCGAGCTGCGGTCTTGGGATGGGGTGCCAAGTGGCAATCGCATGGTTTTTTATGACATCTCTGGCCGCACCATCATGCCGTTGATGCGCAGCCGGCTTGTTGGGCTTCGAGAGATTGATCTGTCCGATTTGGATTTTGTTGCGCTTGGGCTTATGACCGCAAAAGGACCTGTAAAGCTGATATTAAGTCGCGATCGCGTCTCAGCTTCCAATCCGCATCAAGTTCTCGTGCTGATGGTCTTTACGGGCGTTTTTATGACTTTGATTGCCTATGTATTTTTGCGCAATCAATTGCGGCCTATTAAGCGGCTCTCGGTAGCCTCTGCTGCTTTTGGACGGGGCCAGCGCGTTGCATTGAGCCCGACTGGTGCGGTGGAAGTGCGGGCTGCGGGGCAGGCATTTTTGGATATGCGGGACCGAATTGAACGGCAAATTGAGCAGCGCACCATGATGCTCAGTGGCGTAAGCCATGATTTGCGCACCCCCATCACGCGCCTGCAACTGGCCTTGGAGCTTATGGAGGGGCCAGAGGTTGAGGACTTGAAAAAAGATGTCTCCTCTATGCAAATGATGGTGGATTCCTTTTTAAACTATGCGCGCGATTTGGCGGCAGATCCGGTTGAAGATGTGGATCTTGTGGCGCTTGCCGCAGAGCTGGCTGCGCGGATGACGCCGCCGGCCCGTTTCGAGCTGGCCGGCGCGCCGCGGCTCTGCGCTCTGCGGCCGGTGCCGATTGGACGGGCTATACAGAATCTATTGGTCAATGCAGGCCGCTACGGCACCCAGAGCATTTTAGCTCTTCATTTCAAGGAGACCGGCCTGTGGATCACCGTGCATGACGATGGCCCCGGCATCCCGGAGGTTCAGCGTGAGGCCGCAGCTAAGCCCTTTGTGCGGCTTGAAGCGGCGCGCGGTCAAAATCAAGGCAGCGGTGTTGGACTGGGTCTTGCAATCGCCGCGGATGTAGCGCGGTCGCATGGTGGGCAGCTGGTGTTGGATGACAGTGCGAAATTGGGCGGATTATCGGCGGAAATCCGTCTGCCACTTTGATATTCTGATCTGGAGTTGAAATTTTAACGCTGGGTCATAACTGTTAAGTAAATCGATAGGGGCAAAGTTTTGATGGCTATGCATAAAAAATTACTTGCGATGTCACTGCTGTTTTGGACGGTGATGCCCGTGAAAGCGGCAGACCGTGCACAGATTGCTGAATTTATGGCAGTGACTGGTTTTGATGTAGCGCTTGTTTCCATGCGCCAGTCTGCGCAGGATGCGCCAACGATGTTGGGTCTTGAGGCGGATGGCTTTGGCCTCAGCTGGTCACGGCTCGTAGATCGCATTTTTGAGCCCGAAGCTCTGAAAAGCGATGCTTTGGAGATTCTGGATAAGGCCTTAACGGAGGATGTTTTGGCGCATGCCACGGGATTCTATGGCTCAGAACTTGGGCTGAAACTTGTGACTGCTGAAAACGAAAGCCATGCGCTGGAGTTCGAGGATCGCGAGGCTGAAGGCGCGCGTTTGGCGCAGGCTCTGTCCGCGCGTGGATCGCCCCAGCCCCAGTATTTTCTCGATATGGCTGAGAGCATTGGATATGTGGGCGCGACCATCAAGGCCTATCGGGAGGTGCAAGTGCGATTTTTGGTGGCAGCCTCTTTGGCTGGGCTGATTGACCAGCGATTTGACGAGGCGGATCTTAGGGCCATGTTGGCCCAGCAAGACGATCAGGTGCGCCAGGCCATGGCAGACAATTTGATTGTCGCCAATGCCTTTACCTACCGCGATTTCACAGACAGGGAGATGGAAATTTACCGTGATGCTCTGGCAATGCCACAGATGATGGAAGTCTATGAATTGATGAACGCAATTCATTTCACTATTATGGCAGAACGTTTTGAACGCATGGCTGTTGAAATGGTAAACTTAAAGCCAACGCAAGAGCTTTGAAGAGGCTTGACTTCATAGCCAAACCCATAAATAAGCGCGAAATGCGGTCCAGATTGGGCTGTTTTTTAGTGCAATACGTCTGTACATTCAGGCGCGCTGTCTGAGGTGGCCTTGGCCAAAACACCCAATTGGGGACCGAAAGGCGCGAAAAAACAAAGGAAACGCAAATGTTTGCGGTAATGAAAACCGGCGGCAAGCAATATCGGGTACAATCCGGTGATGTGCTTCGCGTCGAAAAGCTGGCAGCTGATGCTGGCGAGATGATTCAATTTAACGAAGTTTTGATGGTTGGCAGCACAGTCGGCGCACCGATGATCGTAGGCGCCGGTGTTCAAGCCGAAGTCATCGACCAAATCAAAGGCCCAAAAACAATCAACTTCGTAAAGCGCCGTCGGAAGCACTCTTCCAAGCGCACAAAAGGCCACCGCCAGAAGCTGACTTTGGTTCGGATCAAAGACATTTTGGAAAAAGGTGCTGATAAATCCGGCGTAAAAGCCGCCATAGGCGCGGGCTCAGTGCCCCATCTGGCGACCCCGGTAATTGAAGCCGCTCCAGCGGAGAAAAAGCCAGCAGCCAAAAAAGCCGCAGCAAAACCTGCAGCCGCAGTAAAACCTGCAGCCGCGAAAAAGCCAGCAACCGCAAAAAAGCCAGTGGCCGCGAAAGCGCCTGCTGAAAAGCCAGCAGCGAAAAAAGCAGCTGCGAAAAAGCCAGCGGCTAAGAAGCCAGCGGCGAAAAAACCAGCAGCTGATAAGGAGTAATCACAAATGGCACATAAAAAAGCAGGTGGTTCATCCCGTAACGGTCGCGACTCAGCGGGACGTCGCTTAGGTGTAAAACTTTATGGTGGTCAGGACGCAATTCCAGGCAATATCATTGTGCGCCAGCGGGGCACGAAGTTTTGGCCGGGTGAAGGTGTTGGCATGGGCAAAGATCACACCATCTTTGCAACTGTCGAGGGCAATGTGAAGTTCCACAAAGGTCTCAAAAGCCGTCAATTTATTTCAGTTGTGCCCACCGCGGAGGCTGCTGAATAAGCCGAACCTTTCAGGTTTATCTATTCAAGGGATCGGCTGAAAGGCCGGTCCCTTTTTAATTTTTGCTAAGTTGCTTTACGCGCTGTGCCGTGTGGCCAAGTTTGGAACCCGACAATGCCTGTTGAACTGATTGCATTAACCCTGTTTGCCGTGTTGCAAATTGGCACGCCGGGTCCGGCGAATATGGCGCTTTTGGCGACTGGGGCTGGATACGGATTACGGCGGGCTTTGCCTTTTGTGGCCGGTGTTGTTGTAGGAAAACAGCTGATCATCTGGCCTTTGGGCTTTGGCCTAATGCAACTGGCGCAATCGGCGCCTGGGGTATTTTTAGCTATGAAATATATCTCAGCCGCATATATTGTTTATTTGGCCTGGCGCGTGGCCAATATGCGGCTCAAAGCTGATCAGACGGATGGGCCACCGCCTGGGTTTTTGGCCGGTTTGATCGTGCATCCTCTCAATCCCAAAGCCTGGGGCATGATTACGGCTGCATTCACCAGTTTCGTGAATCCCGGCGCCACGGCATTTACGGCGACAGTGAGCATCGCGGCGGTGTTGCTGCTGTGCCAGACGCTTCTCCATCCCATTTGGGCCGGGGCAGGGCAGCTGATTGCCGCTACGCTACGAGGCACCCGCGCGGAGCGATTTATGTTTCTTCTGCTGTCATTTTTGACCGTAGCCACGGTATTTTATGCCCTGTTCGGCGGCGGAATTGCGTCATGATATCGCCGATCCGTACGCAGCATAGCTTTGAGAGCGCGCGGCTCTCCCTGCGCCCAATTCGCAAATCTGATGCCGGGCTAATTGGACTATACGCGGGCGATATTCGCGTGTCTGGCCCCACGCGCTCCATTCCTCATCCTTTACCGCCCGGCGCCATTGATGCATTTATAGAGCAAGCGCAGAATCCCGCGCGTGTCGAGGATGTTTGGGTTCTTGATGGTAGCAAGTCTGATTTGGCGGAGGTTGTTGGGGTTATTGGCCTCAAACGGCTTGATCGTCGTCAAGGCGAACTGGGCTATTGGTTGGCCCCTGCTTTTTGGAGCATTGGACTGGCACGTGAAGCTGTAGAGACGCTGATCCAAGCCAATCCGCAGGAGAGTAAAACCCTATTTGCGGAAGTCTTCCAAGACAACGCTCGCTCAGCGCGGGTGTTGACCGATATGGAATTTTCTTATCTTGGCGATGCGGAATCTTTTTGTGTGGCCCGTAAAATCACCGTTGTTACCTGGACATATTTGAGGTCGATGGAGTGAGATATGGTGGAGGCGGAAATTTCGAATTAAAGACTAAACGCTTGCTTATACGTCCTTTGCGTCTGAAAGATTGGCCTGCGGTTCAGCGTATTGGCGCGCATCCATCGGTGGCGCTGATGCTGGCTTCGACCAGCACGCCCTGGCCTAAGGCGGTGGAGTAGGTTTGGATCATTGTACGGTGTTGTCGTGGTAACCTGGGCTTTTGTGCGGCGATTGAGACGCCAGGGTGTGGTGTAATTGGTGTGGCAGGGATTGGCCCAAATTCGGAGCACGCCCTATACGATTGCACTCAATTTATAGATCCGCGGCACTGGGGCTTGGGGTATGCTTGCTGAGGCAATGGGGGCGTTTTTAGACTATTTTATGCGAAAATTTGATCTTTCTGAGGTTGACGCGGATCAGTGTCGACGACAATCCGGCGAGTGACGCCGTTTTGCGCAAGCTTGGGTTTCAAGAACTTGGCAAGGGGTCGGGTAAATCGCAGGCAAGGCTTGAGCCTGCGCCCGTAACCCTCTATCGGCTAAGGTTAGATGATTTAAAGGCGGTGTTATGAAATTTCTCGATTTGGCGAAAGTTACCATCAGGTCCGGCAGCGGCGGTGGCGGGGCTGTGTCATTCCGCCGGGAGAAATACGTCGAATTTGGCGGCCCGGATGGCGGTAATGGCGGACGTGGTGGCGACGTGATCGTTGAGGCCGTGGCCGGTCTGAATACGTTGATCGATTTTCGTTATCAGCAGCATTTCTTTGCCAAGAATGGCCAGCACGGTATGGGACGGCAACGCACGGGCAAAGATGGTGATGATATCACTCTGAAAGTGCCCGTTGGCACTCAGATCATGGATGAAGATGGTGAAACCATTTTGTTTGATTTGACAGAGGTCGGTCAAAAAGTCGTGATCGCCAAGGGTGGTAATGGAGGTTTTGGCAATCTCTACTTTAAGTCATCCACAAATCAAGCGCCGCGCCGCGCCAATGCCGGGCTTGCGGGGGTCGAGCGGGAAATCTGGTTGAACCTTAAGCTGATTGCAGATGTGGGGCTTTTGGGTCTCCCAAATGCAGGGAAATCAACCTTTTTAGGCGAGACGACGAATGCTTCACCAAAAATTGCGGATTACGCTTTTACGACACTCTATCCGAGCCTCGGGGTGGCGCAGGTGGATGATGACCAATTCGTCGTTGCGGATATTCCGGGTCTGATTGAAGGCGCGCATGAGGGGAGGGGCATTGGCGACAGGTTCTTGGGTCATATCGAACGCTGCTCGGTTTTGTTGCACATCATTGACGGGACCTCTGAAAGTATTGGCCAGGATTACCACACGGTGATGCAGGAACTTGAAGCTTATGGTGGCGGTTTGGTGGACAAGCCGCGCGTGACCGTGCTCAACAAGATTGACGAATTGGATGAAGATGATCTGAGCTTTGCGCTTGGGGCGCTGCGCGGTGCCACGGGCGGCCAGCCGGTTCTGGCCATGTCTGGCGGCACGGGCGAGGGGACAGCGGATGTTTTGCGCAGCCTGGTGACGCAGATTGAGTATGTCCACGCGCAGAAATGGGAGGCGCCAAAATGGCAGCCCTAACTGAGGCCAACCGTATCGTAGTTAAGATCGGCTCGGCGCTTTTGGTGGAGCGCAGCAGCGGCGCCTTGCGGCAAGATTGGCTGGCCTCTTTGGCCGAAGATATTGCCGGTTTTCGCGCCAAAGGTGTGGATGTTGTGATTGTCTCATCTGGTTCGATTGCTCTGGGCCGCTCGGTCCTCGGGCTTAGTGCGGCGGAGTTAACACTGGAACAAAGCCAGGCCGCCGCCGCGGTGGGGCAAATTCAACTGGCGCGGGCCTATGAGCAGCATTTGGCTCCGCATGGGGTGATTGCAGCGCAGGTTTTGGTGACTTTGGAAGACAGTGCGGATCGCCGACGCTATCTGAATTCACGCGCCACTTTGGCGCAGTTGTTGCGCTACGGCGTGGTGCCAATTGTCAATGAGAATGACACGGTGGCGACAGATGAAATTCGTTACGGTGACAATGATCGCTTGGCCGCGCAAATCGCGGTGACTGTCGGTGCCGATCATCTGGTGCTCCTGTCTGACGTGGATGGTTTTTATTCGGCCAATCCTAATGAGGACGCAGCGGCCATTCGGTTTGACACCATCACTGAGGTGACCTCAGAGATTGAGCGTATGGCCGGGGATGCAGGCTCTGGCTTGTCTAAGGGCGGGATGAAGACCAAACTGATGGCGGCCAAGATGGCCATGGGCGCGGGATGCGCAATGGCTATAACTTTAGGTTCACCTCATAATCCATTGAAATATCTTGAATCGGGTGGAGATTCAACATGGTTTCTGCCGTCGGTGGATCCAAAGACCGCGCGCAAGAAATGGATTTTATCACTCAAGCCCCAAGGTGCGCTGCATGTGGATGCAGGCGCTTTAAAGGCGCTCATGGCAGGCAAAAGCCTATTGCCGGCTGGGGTGACAGAGATCTCCGGAGATTTCGCCCGCGGTGAGCTGGTACGGATATTGGCTGAGGATGGGCGGGATCTGGGATGTGGCTTGGTAGGGTTTGACAGCGCGGAAGCGCAAAAAATTCTGGGTTGTCGCACGAGCGAAATTGAAGAAAAATTGGGCTACGCCAGCCGCGGGGCGCTCATTCACCGCGATGACATGGTCCTGTAAGACTGTTGGGAGAAGATGATGGATGTGAAGGCAACTCTTAAACAGATTGGGATCGCCGCAAAGGCCGCCGCGGCAGAACTTGGATTTGCCACGGCTGAGCGGAAATATGTGGCACTTATTGGGGCAGCTGAATATGTTTGGGCCGCGCGGGCCGATATCACAGAGGCCAATGCGCTCGATATGGGTTATGGCCGAGATAAAGGTCTTTCGACAGCCATGCTGGACCGCTTGATGCTGGATGAAGATCGTATTCGCGGTATGGTCGATGGGCTGCGGGCGGTGGCTGAGCAGGAAGATCCCGTGGGGCAGGTGCTTGAAGAGTGGCAACGCCCCAATGGGCTGCATATTAAGCGTGTGCGCACGCCTCTAGGTGTCATCGGTGTGATCTACGAAAGCCGCCCCAATGTAACTGCGGATGCCGGCGCCCTCTGTCTTAAGGCTGGCAATGCTGTCATTCTGCGCGGGGGATCGGAAGGGTTTCATTCGTCCACTGCCATCCACAAGGCCTTGGTCAAAGGGGTAGTTGCTGCAGGTTTGCCCGAGGCGACCATACAATTGGTGCCGACACGTGATCGGGCCGCGGTGAGCGAAATGCTCACTATGGTCGATACGATCGATGTGATTGTGCCGCGCGGGGGCAAAGGGCTTGTGGGATTGGTGCAGCGCGAGGCCCGGGTGCCGGTCTTTTCGCATTTGGAAGGTATTGTACATATCTATATAGATGCGTCAGCGGATCGGCAAAAAACCCTGGATGTGGTGCTCAATGCCAAGACCCGCCGCACTGGAATTTGCGGCGCGGCCGAATGTTTGCTGATGCATGATGAAATCGCCGCCAGCTGGGGCCCGGAGGTGATCCAGGCTTTGATGGACAAAGGAGTTGTGGTCGACGCGGATACAACCCTACAAGCGATTGCCGGCACCCAACCGGCTGAGGCCCACCATTGGGGCAAAGAATTCTTGGACATGGAGATTGCGGCGAAAACTGTGGCCAATGTCGATGAGGCTATTGCTCATATCCGCCAATATGGCTCCAATCACACTGATTGTATCATGGCAGAAGATGCCTGCGCCGTAGACCGTTTCTTCGAGCGGTTGGACAGCGCAATTTTGATGCATAATGCCTCGACGCAATTTGCTGATGGGGGAGAGTTTGGCATGGGTGCTGAAATTGGCATTGCAACCGGAAAAATGCACGCACGCGGCCCCGTCGGCGCGGCCCAATTGACGAGTTTCAAATATTTGGTGCGTGGGGACGGCGCGGTGCGCTCTTAAACATAAATGCGCCCAAGCGCGGCGGCGAAGAAGCTTTTAAAAACTGACAATTCTGCTGCGCTGTGATGAAGTTGCAGCGGCAAATCAAGCGCCTTTAAGATTCCCAATTGCATATGTTTGGGGGGCTATCGGGCGCGATCTCCTCATGCGTGAGGGCGGACCTCAGCGCTAAATCAAAGGTGACTTGGGACCGATGGCATGGATGATCCTGCGTCCCTCTGCAATTTTAACCACCACTTTGGCCCCCTGCGGCATGGCGACTTGAATAGATTGCAGTATTAAAAGACAGGTTTTCATATTCGTTTTCAGCATTTGCTGGGGGCAAAATCCACGTGAATACGGCCTGTGATGTTACAAGCCGTTTGCACGGCTGAAATCCTGGCAGCGTTTAAAATTTCCTCGGCATTAAATTGACCAAAAGCGATGCGGAAGAGTTTCAGCTTTGCGCCGGCGGCGTTGACGCTGGCTTTGACCCATTCTCCCTCCTGGTGGAGGGTCTTGCCTGTCAACTCCACAAGCTCAACGCCATTGCCAATCGCGCCTGTAGGGCTGGCCAAATCATGGCACATACGGGGAGCGACAAGGGCTGTCATATCGGATTTTTCTGTCATATGGTGATTTTGAAAACGAGGGTCCATGGAAAATTTAAATTCATTTTTAGAGCCCGGTCAGCGCGTGCAACACCCCAATCAGTCCGATTGGGGCATAGGTCAGGTGCAGTCCAATATCAACAATCACATCACTGTGAATTTTCCAGAAGCTGGAAAGGTTGTCATTGATGGGTCTCGTATTGTCTTAATCTTAGTGCACTAATTAATATAAAATGTTGATACATAATGCTAAAATAATCAGCTTCATCAAGCATTCCCAAGCCGGCGCTGGGCGATGCTGATGCCTGCGGAATTCGAAGTCCGACTGGCAAAAAACGCGGAGGATCTTCTAGCAGTGCAGCGTTTGCGGTATGATGTTTTCGTGCAGGAGCTGGGCGCCAGCGGACCTGCGGTCGATCATGATCTCGAGATTGAAGCCGATGCCTTTGACGCGCATTCTGAACATTTGATGTTGCTGGACCGGGCTCGGGGCGCGGATTTGTCTGGGCAGCTTGTTGGCGTTTACCGCATGATGACCCGATCGGGCGCAGAGGATGCGGGTGGGTTTTACACTGCGTTAGAATTCGATCTTGCGCCGCTATTGCATACGGGCCGGCACATAATGGAGCTTGGCCGATCATGTCTGCGCAAGCCCTACCGGGGTGGAGCGGCGATGTTTTATCTGTGGCAAGCTTTGGCGCAGCATGTGACGCATCAGGGCGTGGAGATCCTCTTTGGCACAGCCAGTTTTACCGGTACAGATCTCGCTGCGCTCGAAGTGCCACTTTCATTGTTGTGTCGGGAGCATCTGGCGCAGGCCGCATTGCGCCCTAAGGCGATTGGAGTAGGCGCCGTGCCGCTGGGATCTTCAGGGGACTTTGAAATTGATCGGCTGCCAGCGCTGCGCGCAATGCCAGCTTTGATTAAAGCTTATTTGCGCTTGGGGGGCTGTGTCGGCGAGGGCGCCTATGTGGATGCGGCGTTTAATACGGTGGATGTGTGTATGGTGCTGGATGTGCCGGCGATGAATCCGCGGCAAAAAGCGATCTACCTGAAAGGGCCAGGATGACGAAGTCCCCAACTTGGATGTCTGAAACGGAACCTGATCCCGTGCCTATCTCTATGGCGGGCTGGATGCGGGTGGCTTGGCGCGGCATATTGATGGGCGGTTACACATTTGGCGGTTTGGCTGTTTTGTTGTTGGTGCGCTTGGTGGAAAAGCCAGTCTATGGCATGGCCCGTCCTTGGACCCCAAAGATTACGCAATCGGTCTGCCGTTTTGCATTTTGGGTTCTGGGGATGCGCCTAGAGGTGATCGGCACTCCGATGCGTGGTAGCGGGGTTGCGGTGGCCAATCACACAAGTTGGCTTGATATTTTTGCGCTTAACGCCTTTGATGACATTTATTTTGTGGCCAAGTCCGAGGTTGCAAATTGGCCTATGATTGGCTGGCTGGCGCGCGCCACCGGTACGCAATTCATCACCCGTGATCGCAAGCAAGCGCAGCTTCATTTGCAGCTACTGCAACATCGTTTGCTCCATGGTCATCGGTTGCTGTTTTTCCCAGAGGGGACTTCGACAGACGGGCGGCGGGTGTTGCCGTTTAAACCCACGCTGTTTCAGTCCTTTTTGACGCCAAATGTGTCGGATGACTTGAGTATCCAGGCGATTACATTGGCCTTCATTGCCCCCGATGGTGAGGATCCACGTTTCTATGGCTGGTGGGGGGACAGTTACTTAGCGCGCCACTTACTGCAGTCTTTGGCCTATAAGCGGCATGGCTCTGTGCAGGTGATTTACCATGAACCCGTTGCAGCCACTGAATTTGCCGATCGGAAATCTTTGGCAAGGCACTTACATGAGCAGGTCGCCACAGCCCTGCCTTGGGCCGATGATGGCTCTTAAGGGCAAAGCGTAAATGCGGCCTCAGCAGTCAAATTGTCTGACGGCCTAGCTGTTTCTGGCAGCGGCGAGCATTTGCAGCTGCATCAAAGGATCGTCCTGCGTCCAAATCTCAGCGCCAATGGCAAAGAAATCCACTTTATTGGAGAGGCTGCGGATTAAATCCACCGTCAGGCCACCTTCTGCAACCACAGGCACCTCAATCATTTCACTCCACCAGGTCAACAGCTCTGGATCCACCTGCGCCCCATCGCCCAGAGCAGAGGCCGCCACTGGGCCAAAGCTGACATAATCGGCGCCAGCTTCACCTGCGGTCAGCCCATCATGGCGGGAGGCGTTGCAATAAGCGCCTAGGATTACGTCTTCGCCGAGATCCTTACGCAATTGCCGCAGATTGCGCCCGCCTTCCATCAAATGCACACCGTCCAACCCCAAACGGTCCACCAACAACGCATGTCGTTCAATCACCAGCATGATGTCCCGCGCATGGGCAATATCACGCAGAGCATCTGCGGTGCGGGCGATGTGATCTTCGTCACTGCTGGCCAGGCCCAAACGCAGGCAGGCGACCTCGACCGAATCCAAGACGCGCGCCAGCTGATCGGGATAGTGATCCAGGTCAATTACACTGGGGCTGATAAGGTAGATCTGCGGCAATTCTTCAGTGCTCATCGCATGGGCTCCAAATTGAATGGTCGTTGCGCGCGCTCTAGCGTGTCAAATTGGTTTTGACCACCGCTTGTCGCGCGCCTCTGTGAACGCTAAGAGACCCTATGACACGTCATTCTCTGCAACAACCCGCAATCATCCTCATTCGTCCGCAAATGGGTGAAAACATTGGTGCTGCCGCTCGGGCTATGTGGAATTTTGGGCTCGATCACATGTGCATCGTGGACCCACGTGACGGCTGGCCGAGCCAAAAGGCTGTGGCGATGGCCAGTGGAGCTGGGCGTCTGCTCGATGAGGCGCGATTGTTTGATACAACCGCTGAGGCATTGGCCGATACCACCTTCGTGATGGCCACGACAGCGCGGCCGCGTGATTTGACCAAACCTGTGTACAGTCCAGAATTTGCGATGGCTGAAGCGGCCCGGCGTATTGGCACCGGACAGAAGGTGGCCGTGATGTTTGGCCCTGAGCGCGCGGGTCTTGAAAATGATGACATTATCCGCGCCAATGCGATTATCTCGGTCCCCGTGAACCCTGAATTCCCGTCGCTCAATCTGGCGCAATGTGTATTGCTCCTCAGCTATGAGTGGCAAAGGCAGGTGGGCGAGGTGGGGCAACCTGCGGCTCAGGTGACAAAATCAGAATGGGCCAGCGGGCTTGAAGTCGAGAAATTGGCTGAACATTTTGAGCAAAGACTTGATACAGCAGGTTTTTTCTTTCCAGAAACCAAGGCTGCCAGTATGAAAGTTCATCTGCGCAACCTGTGGTCGCGTATGCCGCTGACCAAAGCCGATGTGCAAATGCTTCATGGCACCATGCGCCAAATGGTCCGTTGGAAAGAGCGTGGTTGAACGCGGATTTTTCAGCCCTAACTTGAGATGAAACGAAAGGCTTAAACATGGCGAGTAAGCGAAATATCTTTGAAGAGGTTGGCAGCGATACAAAGATCACAAGCGCCAGTGCGGGTGCCATCGCGCGCGCCGGGAGTGGAGATCGGCATTGGGTGCGCCTTTGGTTGTGGAGCTTGGTCGGTTTGATCATTGTTATGATCACCGTGGGCGGATTAACGCGCCTGACGGACAGTGGCCTGTCGATCACCGAATGGGACCCGGTTATGGGTGCCATCCCGCCTTTGAGCGCCGCTGCCTGGCAGGCCGCCTTTGCCGCTTATCAAACCACCGCTGAATTTGCTGTGCAAAATGCTGCGATGAGCTTGGCGGAATTCAAAGTCATCTTTTGGTGGGAATGGGGCCACCGGCAGCTTGGGCGTTTCATTGGTCTGACCTGGGCACTTGGGTTCGCGCTGTTGTTTTTCACTGGCAAACTACCCAAGGTCCGGCGCGTGTCCCTCTTTGTCATTGGACCTTTTATCGGCCTGCAAGGGTTCATCGGCTGGCTGATGGTTCATTCGGGTCTGGATGGTGTGCGGCTTGATGTGGCCTCCTATTGGCTTATGGCGCATCTCGGGGCGGCTTTTGCGCTTTTGGGGTATATTTACTGGAGTTTGCAGATATTTTCCCGCTCTGAGGCGGAGTTGCTGCAGGCGCGCCGCGCGCGGGAGCGCAAGCTGTTTGGCATGTCCACCGGCTTGATGCATTTCGTGGCGCTGCAAGTGCTGCTGGGCGCCTTGGTTGCTGGGATTGACGCCGGGCGCAATTATACCGATTGGCCGCTGATGGCCGGTGGGTTTTTGCCTCCCGATATGTTCAGCTTGTCTCCTTGGTGGCGGAATTTCTTTGAGGACGATGGTTTGGTGCAGTTTATTCACCGGATGAGCGCCTATCTCTTATTTGCGTTTGCCATTGTAGTGGCTTTGCGGGCTAAGGCTTCTGCCCATAAGGTGACCCGCGCCGCCTTTGGCACTGTGGGGCTTGTTTTGACGGTTCAGATGATCTTAGGTGTTGTGACGGTGATGCATTCATCGCCTTGGAATCTAGCCATTTTGCACCAGTTTACCGCAGTACTTCTGTGGCTTGCGGTCATTCGAGGGCGATTTTTGGCTGGCTATCCGATTGCTACTTCTGTCCGGGGGACCTCATGACGGCTTTAACGGAACTTATACATTTCGATCGCCAAACCCAGGCATTGGGTCAGGTTTCAGGTCGTTTGGGATGGGATCAAGAAACGATGATGCCCAGCGGGTCATCTGCGCAACGCGGCGAAGAGATGGCTGCGCTGGAAGGGGTGCTGCATGCGCGCAGGTCAGATCCGCGCGTAGGCGATTGGTTGGCGGCTTGTGACGGGCAGGGCTTTGACCGGGTGACCCAGGCGCAGCTGCGCGAGATTAAAACCGCTTATGAGCGCGCGGTGAAAGTGCCGGGCGATTTGGCAGAGGCCATCGCCAGCACAACCTCAATGGCGCAGGGCAAATGGGCAGCGGCACGCGCGGAGGATGATTTTGCAGCTTTCGCTCCTGTTTTGCAGGAGGTTTTGGCGCTCAAACGCGAAGAAGGGCAGGCGCTGGCGGCCGGCGGGGATGTCTATGATGCCATGTTGGCCGATTATGAGCCGGGCACGACAGCCTCTGAGCTCGACCAGATGTTTGGGGCACTGCGCCCCGGATTGGTGGCTCTGCGTGGTGAGATCTTAGAGAAACCCCCGGCGAAATCATTGCAAGGGTTTTTTGATGAGACTGTGCAATTGCAGATCGCCAGTGAATTGGCGCAGTGTTTTGGCTATGATTTGAAGTGTGGACGGATTGATAAGGCGGTGCATCCCTTCTCCTCCGGATCAGGGCAGGATGTCCGGATCACCACGCGCACGGATCCCAGTGATCCGTTCAATTGTTTTTATTCCACCATTCATGAGGTGGGGCATGGCTGTTATGAACAGAACGTTGCTCCAGATTACAGGCTAACGGCCATAGGGCAGGGCGCTTCCATGGGTGTTCATGAAAGCCAGTCGCGGATCTATGAAAACCAATTGGGCCGTAGCCGCGCCTTTACAGAGTTTCTCTTTGGAAAAATGCGTGCGGGTTTTGGTGATTTTGGAATTGATACTGCGCATGAATTCTACAAAGCGGTGAACTCAGTGTGCAACGGCTTTATCCGCACTGAGGCTGATGAGGTGCAATATAATTTGCATGTTTTGCTACGCTTTGATCTGGAGCGAGCGATGATTGTGGGCGATTTGCAAGTGCAAGATTTGGAGAGTGCTTGGAATGATCGCTTTGCGGCTGATTTTGGGTATGACGTGCCGCGTGCCTCGCAGGGGTGCTTGCAAGATGTCCATTGGTCTGTCGGTCTGTTTGGATATTTTCCAACCTATTCGCTTGGCAACGTCTATGCAGGCTGCCTTTTTGCGCGGATGTCTGCGCTTAATCTTGAGTTAGACGATCAGCTTCGGGTTGGAGATTTGAGTAAGGCGACCGCTTGGCTGAAAGAGAGCTTGCAGCGTCATGGAGCATTGAACTTGCCGCGTGAAACCATCGCGCAGGCGTGTGGCACGTTGCCGAGTGAAGCGCCTTTGCTGGCCTATTTGCAGGATAAATTTTCAGATATTTACGACCTTAGCTTGTAGTGCGTCAAATTATAAAACACGGTCCCTCATTAAAGAGACCGTGCTTTATACAATGCAAAGGCAGATCAAACATGATGCCGCCTTTGCATCCCCTCTCTCATATTATGCTAGGAAAACCCTCCAAAAGACACAATCGCTGCAGCTGCGCATAACTTTATAATTCATGATAAGTAAGATACGTCAAAAGGT
The DNA here is from genome assembly GCA_905181815.1 of uncultured Planktomarina sp. Lineage (GTDB taxonomy): Bacteria > Pseudomonadota > Alphaproteobacteria > Rhodobacterales > Rhodobacteraceae > Planktomarina. The sequence goes on from CAJIZA010000001.1 coordinate 103,232, forward strand.
CGAATTGAGACACTTTAGAGCCATACTGAACTCGTTAAATGCGTCTCGGTATCAGAGAATTATTAGACCTGAAGCACCGAACATTTATTAGTAACACGTTAACGCAATCGGAAGAAGAGCGCGAGTCTGAGTAGGGCTATGTAGGTGGTTTTGCCTGGTAGGTATATATACACGTATATATAAGTATATTTTTATATATGAGTTTCGTAAGATGCCGATGTGACCGCGCAGAATTGCCTGCACGGTCACATTTGCGTTTTAGGATCCGATCTCGGAAGTACTTTCCTCGGGCGTGTCTTCGTCATCGCCCTGATCTGGGATATAGGCAACACTGACCACTTTCTCATCGCTGCTTGTGTTGAACACCCGCACACCGCCCGCGTTGCGGGAGCGGAAGGAAATGCCGTCAATGGGGCAGCGGATCGATTGACCTGTACTTGTGACAAGCATGATTTGATCAACAAATTCAACCGGGAAGCTGGCGACCACTGGACCGCCGCGCATCGCCTTATCCATTGCTGCTACCCCCATTCCGCCGCGTCCACGCACCGGATAGTCATGGCTGGACGACAGCTTGCCAGAGCCACCGCGGGTAATGGTCAGGATCAAATTTTCAACCGCCCCCATTTCTTCATAGCGCTCTTGCGAGAAGTTCGGATCTACTGGAACATCGTCTTCAACGGCCTCATTATCTGTCACCCCCGCCATAGCGCGGCGCATCTTCAAATAGGTGGCGCGCTCTTCGGGGGTTGCTTCAAAATGGCGAATAACGGACATAGAGACGACCATATCGTCGCCAGTTAGACGAATGCCGCGCACACCGGTTGAGGCGCGAGAGTTCATCACCCGTAGATCCGTCGAGGCAAAGCGAATGGCTCTGCCACTGTTGGTAGTAAGCATAACATCATCATCTTCGCTGCAGATCCGCGCGTTGACCAACTCCACACCTTCGGGCAATTTCATGGCGATCTTGCCATTTGAGCGGACATTAGTGAAGTCTGACAGGCGGTTGCGGCGCACATCCCCTTGTGTGGTTGCAAAGACGATCTGCAAATCGCCCCATTCTGCTTCGTCACGGTCAACGGGCATGATCGCGGCCACAGAGACGCCGGTGGGAATGGGCAAGATATTGACAATTGCCTTGCCCTTGGCTGTACGCCCCCCAAGCGGCAGGCGCCAGGTCTTCATCTTATAGGCCATACCATCCGTAGTAAAAAACAACAGCTGGGTATGGGTATTGGCCACAAAGAGCGTGGTGACCACATCTTCATCTTTGGTCGACATGCCCTGCAGCCCCTTGCCGCCGCGCTTTTGCGCCCGGAAATCGGCCAAGGCGGTGCGTTTGATATAGCCGCCTGCGGTGACTGTTACGACCATCTCCTCGCGTTCGATTAAATCTTCATCCATCATGTCACCAGACCATTCAACGATCTCAGTGCGGCGCGGAACGGCGAAGTTTTCTTTAACTTCGCGCAGTTCATTAGAAATGATCCCCATGATCCGCTCACGAGAAGACAGAATTTCAAGATACTCTTTGATCTTCGAGGCCAGAACCGCCAGCTCGTCGGTGACCTCTTTGACTCCGATTTGTGTCAATCGCTGCAAACGCAGCTCCAAAATAGCCCGCGCTTGCGTCTCTGACAGATTGTAGGTGCCATCGTCGTTCATCGTATGGGTCGGATCGTCAATCAGGCGGATGTAATCGGCAATTTCCGCCGCTGGCCAGCGCCGCTCCATTAATTTGAGACGCGCCTCTGAGGCATCGCTTGAGGTTCGAATGGTGGCAACAATTTCATCCACATTGCTCACCGCCACGGCAAGCCCGCATAACACATGGCTCCTCTCGCGCGCCTTGCGCAGCTCGAAGGCTGTCCGGCGCGCCACGACTTCCTCGCGGAAATCGATAAAGCAGGTTAAAAAACGCCGAAGGGTAAGCTGTTCGGGGCGACCGCCATTTAGTGCCAGCATATTACAGCCAAAGGAGGTCTGCATCGGCGTGTAGCGGAACAATTGGTTCAAGACCACTTCCGCCGTGGCATCGCGTTTCAGCTCGACCACCACGCGCACGCCATTGCGATCAGATTCATCTTGCACATGGGCCACGCCTTCAATGCGCTTATCACGCACTTCAGCTGCAATTTTCTCAATCATTGCGGCCTTGTTGACCTGATAGGGGATCTCCTCAATAATAATCGCCCAACGATCTTTGCGCAGCTCTTCAAAGCGAGTTTTGGCACGGTTAATTACGCTGCCGCGGCCTTCGAGATAGGCCTTGCGGGCGCCCGAGCGGCCCAGCATCACCCCACCGGTGGGAAAATCCGGTCCAGGAATATAGTCGATCAGCTGTTCTGAAGTCAGATCAGGATCTTCGATTAAGGCCAATGTCGCATCAACCACCTCTCCTAGGTTGTGGGGCGGGATATTGGTGGCCATGCCCACGGCAATACCGCCAGCGCCGTTAACCAGCATATTGGGATAGCGGGCCGGCAGAACTGTAGGCTCAGTATCCTTGCCGTCATAATTGAGCTGAAAATCAACTGTGTCTTTGTCGATATCTGCCAAAAGTGCTTGTGCCGATTTTTCCATCCGCACCTCGGTGTAGCGGTAGGCTGCGGCCTTATCGCCATCCATGGAGCCAAAGTTGCCTTGGCCGTCCAACAGCACCAAAGACATTGAGAAGTCCTGCGCCATGCGCACCAAAGCGTCATAGATCGCGCCGTCCCCATGGGGGTGGTATTTCCCCATAGCTTCCGCAACTGGCCGGGAGGACTTTCGGTAGGGCTTGTCATGGGTGTTATTGGTTTCATGCATGGCGTAGAGAATCCGGCGGTGCACGGGCTTGAGACCATCGCGCAGATCTGGTATCGCGCGGCTGACAATCACGCTCATAGCATAGTCAAGATAGGAGGTTTTCATTTCCTGCGTAATGCTGATCGCTGGGCCGTCATAGGCGGAGGGTGTCGGAGCTTGTGTATCGTCGCTCTCGGGGGGGAGTGTTTCATCTGTCATTTTGGCCGCCTGTCTGGGATATTCCCATATTTAGTTGTCTTACACATTACTGTCCAAACATATGCGATGCAAACGCTTAGAGCTCCTGTGGCTGGAGGAATCAGACATTGCGATGAAAATTTTGAGAAGGCACAGGATTTGAACCCAATTTAGGGTCAAAAACCTCTGGAAATTGGCGGTGTGTCCTGATGCTTGGGGAATCGGCTGGGGCGAATATCTCTGCGCTATCCGCGCCGCAACGCTATGATCCAGATCGCGCAGAGCAGAGCCGAAAGGACCGCATTCCAAGCGGGCATAGAGAGGCCCGCAAAGGCCCAGGAAATCTCGTCGCACATAACAAGCTTTTCCAGAGTATCTGTCGCCAATAGATCTTGCCCTGACAGCCCGCTCAATTCGGCTCCAGCACCGGTACAGGAACTGGGGCCGTCCCACCATTTTTGCTCGACTCCAGCGTGGAAGGCGCCGATGCCGGCGGTCGTCAGTGCGGCCAACGCGCCAAGCGCAACCAGAAGGCGGCTTGGCCAGAGCCAACAGAGCGCGCCGATCGCGATGGCCAGCGCATGGGGGTACCTTTGCCAAAAACACATCTGGCATGGCGCGTAGCCGAGTGCCTGAAATAGGTAAGCACCTGCCAGCAGCACGCCCGAACCTGCGGCCGAAACAAGCGCCAATCGGCGGGATGATTGTGACAACATAGCGAGCCTTCGCTTATAGGTAACTGACCGCAAAAAAACCTGCGCTCAATATGAGCATAAAAGCGGTAAAGACCAAGCCCAAATGTCTTTCAATGAAGCGGCGGATAGGTGGGCCGAAGTAATACAGCAAAAGGGCTACAGCAAAAAAACGTAAGGCCCGCGCTACCAAGGCGCTGAGCACAAAGGGAACCAAGGCCATTCCGGTCCAGCCGGACATGATGGTGATCACTTTGAATGGGAAGGGCGTGACCCCGGCAATCAGCATGGCCCAGGCTCCATAGGTGTTGAATTTGTCATTAAAGACGGCCATGCTGCCCTCCTTGCCCAAAGAGGCCAAGATGGGCTGGCCGATGCTCTCAAAGGCAAAAGCTCCAATGGCATAGCCAAAAAGCCCCCCCGCCACAGAGGCCAGAACTGCCACCAAAGCAATGCGAAACGCTTGGCTCCGCGCTGCCAGAATCATTGGAATGAGCATGATATCCGGCGGGATTGGAAAGAAAGAGCTTTCAATGAACGCGACAACTGCCAAAGCCCAAAGCGCCCGAGGATGCTCAGCAAGCGACAAGGTCCAAGTGTAAAGGCGGCGTATCATGTGACCCCATAAGCAATTTCAGGGTTTTTGCCATGAATGGCCCGGGATGGGTAGGGGCTTTTCCCCACCTCTGCTGTTAAAGCACCTTTATGCCGACCGCCCCGTCATCGGTCTTTGATTTTGGCGCAATAAGGGCCACCACAAAAATAGTTGATTGTGCATTGACACCGAATCTGACGAGACAGCCATCGAAAAAAATTTGGCAATAGAGGTAAAGGATAACGAAGTTTTGCCAGGTCAATGAGACATCCGCACATGCACCGCGACCATGCCTCTTTCGGACATATAGCTGACTTCGGCGGCATCTGTTTGCAACAGCCTTGGGGCCTCTGGATTGTTGGAGGTTTGAATTACAATAACGCCGGTGTCAGTAATTTTGATCTCTTCATGGACGTCAATAACCGCATCTAGCGTGGGTGCTTGGATGATCACCTCTGGGTTTTTGTCCTCCGCCAATTGGGTCACCATCATCGATACATGCGAGACAATCGCCGCGCGTACCTCAAGGTTTTTGGAGTGTGTAAATGTTGAGATAACATTGGCGAGATTGGTTACACGGCACTTAATTTTCATGTTCTGTTGGGAAATTGTTCTGAAATCGGCGACTTCAGTTTCGGTGGTGTCTTTGCCCTGCACGCCGGGCATGTTTATTTCATCATTCATATGCCCCTGCATCATACCTTGGGAGGCCGCGCCAGATTTGCCATGATGCATTTCGTACATGTTGGCGTAGGAATTGGAGTGGCCGCTTTGGTTGAGATAGATAAACATCGCTCCGCAGCCCAAAACGAAGGCCAGCGCTACAATGATTAAGATTTTTTGCATCCCAAACTCTCCTCAAAACTCGCATCCAAATGCCAGAAAATAGTGTCATTTGAAAACCAAAACGATCCCTTGCATTCGGTCCGGTGCGTTTGAGTGGCCAGCCACCTTGTACTGCAAACCCCGTCAGGCGAGGTTTTGCGGCAATTATTCCCTCTGCGTTGAAATATCTGGCTTTACCTTTGATGGAAATTTGACTACCCAAAGCTTCAAGATTCGTGCTGTTTACGAAGGTCTACTTACCATGGACTTTTTGTTCGAAACTGACTTACGGTCGTTGTTTAGCCTGTTCTGACGTGAAAAGCCGCGTCATTCTGCGCATTCGTTTAAAAGGCGCATGTACAGAGGGACTCAGGACACTGCAACCGATGGGCCCAAGTGGCGGAATGGTAGACGCAGGGGATTCAAAATCCCCCGCCGCGAGGCGTGCCGGTTCGAGTCCGGCCTTGGGTACCAACTTTGTTATCGTAATGAAAATCAAATATTTATTTCGGTTTTTAGGGCTGCGTGCGTTTTACTCTTTTTGCTGACATCGCATTCCTTTTAACTTTCCTAGTAACTCTGTTCATTTTGTGTTCCGGTTTAGCATCCGCTCACGTGCTTTTATGACCACTAAAGCGTTTGCTTTTTGTTGAACAGAATTGGTGTAGTGCTGTACTGTTCGTACCGTCTGGCCCGTAATCGCGCCTATCTCCTCATCGGTACAGCCAGCTTCTGCCAATTCACATGCAGCATAAGAGGAACAAATGTGTCCTTTTTTATAAAAATAGGGCGTGTGTGCGTGTACGATGGAGAGGTAACGTCTACGAAAACGATACAGAAAAGATATAAGAGCAAAACATTCTGATGCACCTAAAATTTCAGCGCATCACCTCAATAATTTAACATAATGTTAATTTTGACCCTTGCGGATATATTCATATCAGTTGGTTAAAGAGGTTTCGAAATTTATTCGAACCAAAGTCTTCCAATTCAGCCAGAATGGGCCGTTGGGGGATTTGCGCTCGGGCCATATACGTATACCCCCTGACATTTTTGCGGCTAAATTATTAACAAAACATACCCAACTGACTTTCCCACGTGCAGTTACCCCCAGTTTATCTTTGTTGACGCTACGGCAAAAAGAGAAAGGGTTGTTTCATGATGAGACTTGTGGCGAAATGGGTTACCCTAATCACATGAGTGAGCCCTTCGTGAATCCTCCCATGTTAGGCGAAGGACAAAACTAGCCAGCTTTCTCGAAATGAGAGGCTGGCTTTTTAAACCACTCCTATAGGCTGAACTAAACGTTTACTATGAACTCAACTATGGATTTGTCCCTCACTTTGTCTTTTTATCCACATTTCTGGGGATAATATTAGGGAGAACTATAGGTATAAGTTCTCCCCTCCGTTTAACCTATCGGGCAACCTTCAAAATTGGTCTGATTTGTATGAATTTTTCATAAATGCCACCAATCTTGTGGTTAAACACTGAATATGGGTCTCATAAAAAGGAGCATGGAAGTAATCCAACCTTGATACATCGTCATAAAAAATAAACGAGGTATTTGACATGACGATACATCAAGAGTTCTTGAAGTTTGAAGCAGTCCTCGCCCATCGCGAAGCACGGGTACCCACAGGTACGCTGTCCGCCGCAATAGAATACGGACCTGAAATGCATTTTTCGATAGCACTAACACCCTGTCACAATAAGGTCAGCTTTTAGCTGAGATGATATTGCCTACCACTTAAGGATTGCTTACCACCTAAGGCCAGCGGTTTTTATATCAGTGCCGTGGATGCCAAACTGCAAGCGGTCAACCTGTCAATTTGGCCCGCAAGACATTGCATATGCAGCAAATATAAAAAATGGTAGGCCCGGCAGGACTTGAACCTGCGACCAATCCGTTATGAGCGGACTGCTCTAACCAGCTGAGCTACAGGCCCCCATGGACCCTGATTAGCAGAGAAATCTCAAGGGTCAAGCGGGCTTGATGGACATGTTGCGCCGAGCCTGTTATCGGAGCGTCGAATTTGCAAAAAATGGTGCTCAAATGACCCAAGGTTTAACATACGCGCAGGCTGGCGTTGACATTGATGCGGGTAATGAATTGGTAGAACGGATCAAGCCGGCCAGCAAATCTACACAACGGTCTGGGTCTATGTCAGGTCTGGGCGGATTCGGCGCGATGTTTGATCCCAAAGCGGCCGGCTATGACGATCCGATTCTTGTTGGCGCAACCGATGGGGTCGGCACCAAGCTGCGATTGGCGATTGATACGGGCGATGTCTCAACAGTTGGCATTGATCTGGTGGCCATGTGTGTCAATGACCTGATCTGCCAGGGCGCAGAGCCTCTGTTTTTCCTAGATTATTTTGCTACTGGCAAGCTGCATGTGGATCAAGCCACCAGGGTCATTGAGGGAATTGCGGAGGGCTGCCGCCTGTCTGGCTGCGCCTTGATCGGTGGGGAGACAGCCGAGATGCCTGGAATGTATGCCAAGGATGATTTTGATTTGGCTGGCTTTGCCGTCGGTGCGGTGGAGCGCGGGACGCAGTTGCCGCAAGGCGTGGCATTGGGCGATGTGCTCATCGGGCTGCCGTCAAGCGGGCTGCATTCGAACGGGTTTTCTTTGGTGCGCAGAATTGTGGCCGATCAGGGGCTGACGTGGGATAGCCATGCGCCATTCGGCACTGGCACTCTTGGGATGGCGCTTTTGACCCCGACCGCGCTTTACGTGAAGGCCTGTTTGGCTGCGCTCAGAGAGGGCGGGGTTCATGCCATGGCGCACATCACCGGCGGCGGACTGACTGAAAATTTACCGCGGGTTCTGCCCGACGATCTGGGCGCGGCGATTGATTTGCAGCGCATCCCAGCTTTGCCGATCATGGCCTGGTTGGCGCAAGCTGGTGGGATTTCTGAGGCAGAAATGCTCAAGACCTTTAACTGTGGCATTGGTATGATCTTGGCGGTAGAGCCCACGCAGGTCGCGACGGTTGAGGCCGCTTTGAGCACGCAGGGTATGAGCTCGGTCCGCTTAGGCGAAGTGATTTCTGGTCAGGGCGTCAGCTACATGGGGCAACTGCCATTTTAAACGTTGCGATTCTGATTTCTGGCGGTGGCAGCAATATGCTGCGGTTGCTGGAGGATATGGCTCAGCCGCATCCAGGGCATGCGCGTTTGGTGCTGTCTAACCGGCCTGAGGCCGGCGTGCAGGCCAAGGCACAGGCACAGGCAATGGGCGTTGCCATAGAGGTTTTGGATCACCGGCCTTTTGGTGACGACCGGGCCAGTTTCGAAACTGAACTGCACAAGATCCTAAAGGCTTATGAAATTGATGTAATATGCTTGGCAGGGTTCATGCGAATTTTGGGCGCGGAGTTTGTAAGCGCTTGGCAGGGGCGGATGCTAAATATTCACCCCTCGCTTTTGCCAAAATATCAAGGACTACATACCCATCAACGCGCCTTGGAGGCCGGTGACAGGCTTGCGGGATGCTCTGTACATGAGGTTGTGCCGCAATTGGATGCGGGCCCGATTTTGGGGCAAAGTGAGGTGCCCATCTTGCCCGGTGATACGGTGCAAGATCTTGCAGATCGTGTTTTGATGCAAGAGCACCTCCTGTATCCAAAGATACTGCGGGCCTTTTTGGCCCGTTTTGAGCCGCCCAGCTAACTCGGGTTATGGCCGCTTTCTTTTCGTGGGGTTTCGCCATAATGTGCCCCAAATATCTCTCAAACAGCCGGACAGCGCATGCAGACATTGACCACACAAGCCGAGCTCGACGCCTTTTGCACACGGGCGCAGAGTCATCCCTATGTGACCATAGACACTGAATTTCTGAGAGAGCGCACCTATTATTCGAAGCTCTGCCTGCTGCAAATGGCGGTTCCGGGTGATGAAGAGGGGGACGCTGTTTTGGTGGATCCTCTGTCTTCGGAGATGTCGCTTGAGCCGCTGTACCGCCTGTTTCGTGACACATCTGTCGTGAAAGTCTTCCATGCGGCCCGTCAAGATCTTGAGATTTTCTGGGTTGATGCGGAAATTTTTCCGAACCCCATGTTTGATACGCAAATCGCGGCTATGGTCTGCGGCTTTGGTGAGCAAGTGGGCTATGAGACTTTAGTGCGCAAAATCGTCAAACAACAGGTGGACAAATCTTCGCGCTTTACCGATTGGTCGCGTCGCCCGCTGACCGAGGCGCAAAAGACCTATGCGCTAGCGGATGTGACCCATTTGCGGGGGATTTATGAGTTTTTAAAAGCTGAGTTGGAGCGCACCGAGCGCACCGCTTGGGTGGTCGAGGAAACTCAATCTTTGACGGATCCTACCATTTATGATGTCGTTCCTTCTGAGGCATGGCGCCGGGTGAAAACACGGACAAACTCAAATAAATTTCTTGCCTATGTTCGCGAATTAGCCGCTTTTCGGGAATCTTATGCACAGACGCGAAATATTCCCCGCAATCGTGTTTTTAAAGATGATGCAATGGTCGAGTTGGCCTCCACCAAACCCAGCATGCAGGAAGATTTGAGCCAATCGCGCCTGCTGCTGCGCGAAGCGCGCAAAGGTGACATCGCTGAGGGAATTTTGAACGCCATCAAAATAGTAAATGCCATGGATGCGGAAAACTATCCTAGGCTGCCTAAGGTGAACGACAAGCTCCAGGTCAATCCGGCTCTGGCCGATCTTCTAAGGGTGCTATTGAAAGCCAAATCTGAACGCTCCGATGTGGCACAAAAGATGATCGCCAGCACGGCCGAGCTGGATGCTTTGGCTGCCGGGCAACGTGACGTGCCGTCTTTAAGGGGGTGGCGCATGGATGTCTTTGGCTTGGATGCTTTACGGCTTTGCGAAGGCAAGGTGGGCTTGGCCGTGAAGGGCAACAAAGTGAAACTGTTTGAGCTGTGACTCAGGTCCAGGTGCAAGCGATATAGGAGAGCTCCATGGCGCAAGCCGGTTTTGAAGATTTAGTTGAAACGTTTGAATTTCTAGATGATTGGGAAGAACGCTATCGTCATGTGATCGAGCTGGGCAAGGCTTTGCCTGATATGCCAGAAGCGCTCAAAGCCCCGGTCACGAAAGTTGAGGGCTGTGCGTCACAGGTCTGGCTGCATATGACCATTGAAGATGGCAATCTGACTTTTATTGGCGACAGCGATGCGATCATCGTGCGAGGGCTCATTGCAGTGCTAATAACGCTTTATTCTGGTCTTGCGATTGATGAGATTGGCAAGGTCGATATCGCCGCGGAACTAGCGCGATTGGGTCTCAATGAACATCTTTCCTCGCAACGCTCAAACGGGTTGAGGGCCATGGTGACGCGTGTGGTGCAGACGGCGGAAGCGGCGGCCTAAGAGGCTGGCGACAGCGCGGCCAAAGCTGGCGTCAAATCTCCATATCCGGTAAAGCGATATTCGTAGGCAAGCCCCATCCGGCGCGCACAGTCCTGCGCTTTGGCCTCAAGCGCGGCGTCTTTGATCTGTGCTTGATAGACTAGGGTTGTGTAATTGCCAAAATAGGCATCGCGCAATTGCGGGTGTTTGTCCAAGCCCATAGGCCGCCAGAAAAAGGCATCAAACTGCCGCACCAAAAAATCAGTGAGATAAAAGCAGGTCAGCTCTTCGCGCGCTTCAAAGGCGGCATTGCCCTCAAAGAAACTGTAACAATGCGGCCCAGAAATCATCGATACGCCCATCTCATCGCAGAGGTTTTGCAAATGTCCCCCGGTGCCGCAATCCGCATAGACTACGAAAATTTCCGAATAATCGTCTCGGTATTTTTCGATATAGCTTTTGACCGCTGGCGTGATTTTATCTGGGGTGTTGTGATAGATGGCGGGCAGGCATTGCAAATCCATATGCTGCCAATCATTTTCCTTCATCAAGGCCAAAATTTCACGAGCCAAAGCCCCGCAAGCAATCAGTAGCACGCGACCTTGATTGCGCAGCTGCATGCCTTCGGTTGCGAGCTGATCGTCTGAAACGGGCTGTACCATCTCACTTCACCCCTGCGGCGTTGTTACAAAAACGGCCCCACCTGGGACAGGTCGGGCCGCATGAACACTTTACTGCATTTTATGCTACGCGTTGGCGGCCAAGCTGTTATGTTTGCGGGCCATGAATTCCTTGGCTGTTTCCACAGCAACCGCTGCATCGCGGCAATAGGCATCGGCGCCGATGGCCTTGCCAAACTCTTCGTTCAACGGTGCACCGCCGACCAATACTGTGTAATCATCGCGCATGCCTTTTTCTACCATAGTGTCGATGACAACCTTCATATAAGGCATCGTGGTTGTCAAAAGTGCAGACATGCCCAGAATATCGGGCCCTTCGGTTTCGATCGCTTCCAGATAGGCTTCAACGGAGTTGTTGATCCCGAGATCCACAACCTCAAACCCGGCGCCTTCCATCATCATGCCGACGAGGTTCTTTCCGATATCGTGGATATCGCCTTTGACCGTGCCAATCACCATCTTGCCGACGCGCGGTGCACCGGTTTCGATTAGCAATGGTTTCAAGATGGCCATGCCACCCTTCATCGCGTTTGCTGCAAGCAAAACCTCAGGAACAAACAATATACCATCCCGGAAATCATTGCCCACGATGGTCATTCCGCCAACCAATGCCTCTGTCAAAACGCGGTAAGGCTCCCATTTACGCTCTAGCAAAATGTTTACGCCTTCTTCGACCTCTTCTTTCAAGCCATCGTAGAGATCGTCAAACATTTGGGCGACGAGCTCTTCGTCGTTCAATTCGGAGAGGATGATATCGTCTTCTTGCTCAGACATTGGCCAGCGCCTTTTTGTGGAACTTATCTCCATCCATATGCGGTCGGTGGATCTGTTTGGTCTTCACCGATTGCGACAACAAGTCCGCCGCTACCGACCTTTTGCAAAATGCGGTCGGTTTACGGCAGTTAGCGCGTCTTAGGCGCTGCGCCGCCTGCGATTCTGCCGCAAGCGGGTGGGGCCAGCGCCATCAGTACCGTCGCTGCCTGACGAGAAGCCACCAAGAGCTACTTCGATTACCTGCAAGCTCGGGCGCTCTTGCGGCACATGCGCTTCCAATACTGCGCGCATGGCCCTTAGATGTTCAGGTGTGGTGCCACAGCAGCCGCCAATTATGGTTGCACCGCAGTCGCGAGCCAAGGTGGCATAATGGGCCATCAACTCGGGTGTGCCGTCATAATGGATGTGGCCATCGTGATATTTTGGAATGCCTGCATTGCCTTTCGCAACGATTGGGGTTTGCGTGCCGGTGGCAGAAAACCCCAAGATCGTTCTCAAAAGATCGGATGCCCCCACGCCACAATTGGCACCAAAGGCGAGTGGTTTGTTTGGAATCTTGTCCAAAAGTTTCACCATCTGTGTTGCCGTGGTGCCCATCATTGTGCGCCCAGCCGTGTCAAAGCTCATCGTGCCAACCCAGGGCAAATCTGCGAGGGCAAAGGCCTCTGCTGCGGCGCGGTACTCATCGCCGAAAGAGATCGTTTCGACCCAAACCACATCTGCGCCACCGGCCTTCAAACCCTCGGCCTGCTCGTGGAAAATTTCCACGGCCACAGCATAGGAGAGCGGGCCCATGGGCTTCATTATCTCACCGGTTGGGCCGACGGAGCCGGCGACAATCACCTCACGACCGGAGGCATCTGCTACCTCCCGACCAATCTGCGCCGAGATGCGCGACAGTTCGGCGGCGCGTGCCTCGGCACCATGAAGTTTTAGTCGGGATCTATTGCCGCCAAAAGAATTGGTTAAAAATAAATCTGATCCAGCATCAACGCTGCCTTTGTAGAGCGCCTTAATTTTGTCTGGTGCAGTGTCATTCCACAGCTCTGGCGCATCTCCCGAAGCTAACCCCATATTGAACAAATTGGTTCCTGTCGCACCATCGGCCAAAATCCAATCGCGTTTTGCAAGCATGCGTTGTAGGGGGCTTTGCGAGTCTGCTGTCATGTCATGGCCTTAAATGGAGCTCTGAACTTACTTAATGCCTGAAAGCAAAACATGAGTAAAATTGATTTTTATCATGTAAATTATGAAAATTTGGCGACAAATCCTGAACCCGCCGCGCTGCAAAATCACCTGTTCCAACACGGTATCTATTTAGATCGTACGGTGGATGTTTTGGCGCTGGGAAAAACTGCGGCCTTCACAGGGCGAGAGGCCCCTTGCCGACTTGCCGCCCGTCGCACATTGCCATATGAGGCGAGCAAAGCACGGAGAGTCACATGGCGCGTCGCAAGTTGGTTTATGAAGGCAAGGCAAAGATCCTGTATGAGGGTCCGGAGTCAGGCACATTGGTTCAGTACTTTAAAGATGATGCCACTGCTTTCAATGCAGAGAAAAAAGATATCATCGAAGGCAAAGGCGTGTTGAATAACCGGTTGTCTGAATTTTTCATGACGGGTCTCAACACTTTGGGCATTCCAACCCATTTCATCAAAAGCCTCAACATGCGTGAGCAGTTGATCCGCGCGGTTGAGATCGTGCCTTTGGAAGTCATCGTGCGCAACTATGCCGCCGGTACCATGTCCAAGCGTTTGGGCATAGAGGAGGGCACGGCCCTACCGCGTCCGATCGTTGAATTTTGTTTAAAAGATGATTCTCTGGGTGATCCATTGGTCTCAGAAGAACATATCATCGCGTTCAACTGGGCGAGCCAGCAAGATCTGGACGACATGTTGGCACTCGCTTTACGGGTGAATGATTTTCTCTCTGGCGTCATGTATGGGGTGGGCATCCGGGTTGCGGATTTCAAAATTGAAATAGGTCGCGTTTATGAGGGCGATTATCAACGTTTGATCATCGCCGATGAAATCAGCCCAGACAGCTGCCGGCTTTGGGATCTCAAAACGGGTGAAAAACTCGACAAAGATGTGTTCCGTCGTGATTTGGGCAGTTTGACAGATGCCTATGCAGAGGTGGCGCGTCGCTTGGGTGTTTTGCCTGAAAACCCGGTGCCCATCGGCAAGCCCACTTTGATCAACTGACCTGAAGGACAAGACAATGAAAGCTATCGTCACAGTGATGCTCAAGAATGGTGTGCTCGACCCCCAAGGCGAGGCCGTGAAATCGGCGCTGGGAGGTCTTGGATTTTTCGGGGTGAATTCCGTGCGTCAGGGCAAGGTGATCGAGCTAGACTTGGACGAAGGCACCGATCCGACGCAGATCCATGAGATGTGCAATCGTCTTTTGGTGAACGCGGTGATTGAAAGCTATCACCTGGACATCGTATGATGCGCGCCGCGGTTGTTGTATTTCCCGGTTCGAATTGTGATCGTGACATGGTTGAGGCGCTGCACCAATCAGGCGCGGATGTTGCCAAGGTTTGGCATAAAGACGCTAAATTGCCGCAGGGGCTAGATCTTGTAGCGATTCCCGGCGGGTTTTCCTTTGGCGATTACCTGCGGTGCGGCGCAATTGCAGCGCAATCTCCCATTTGTAGTGCGGTGGTCGATCATGCCAATCGTGGCGGTTATGTCTTGGGGGTCTGCAATGGATTTCAAGTCTTGAGCGAAACAGGTCTGGTTCCGGGCGCATTGATGCGCAATTCTGGGTTGAAGTTCTTATGTAAAACCGTCGGATTGACGGTTGAAACTCAGGACAGCGCTTTTACCGCTGGCTATAGCCAAGGCACAGAAATTCAAGTGCCAATTGCGCATCATGACGGCAATTTCTATGCCACAGAAGAAGAGCTGAAAGCCCTTGAAAGTGAAGATCGAGTGGCGTTTCGTTATAGCGACAATCCCAATGGTTCGATCAGCTCAATTGCAGGTGTGTTGTCGACCAACCGCCGGGTTTTGGGCATGATGCCCCATCCGGAGCGCGCGATGGATGCACAGATGGGTTCCGCCGATGGGCAGGCGCTTTTCCGCGCGTTGGTGGGGCAAACCATCCACGCATAGGCTTGGCCGCTTGAACGGCGGCGCTGAGCACCGTAACGCTAGTGCATGTCTTCCGTTACAGAAAATTCCAAAACACTCGCACCGCGTGTTGCCAACCTGTCTTGGCGCGTGCGGATCGCTTTGGTGACAATTTTCTTGATCGCGGTCGCGACAGTATATTTTACCAACCAATTGCTGACCGCAAGGTTCACTCAATCTACCCTCCAGCGGGCCCAGCTGCGTTTGGCATTATACTCGGGCAATATGGTCAGCGAGCTGCAACGCA
This sequence comes from uncultured Planktomarina sp., assembly GCA_905181815.1. Taxonomy (GTDB): domain Bacteria; phylum Pseudomonadota; class Alphaproteobacteria; order Rhodobacterales; family Rhodobacteraceae; genus Planktomarina. Next base: position 118,509 of record CAJIZA010000001.1, read on the forward strand.
ACTCAATTGTGCCGAGGTTGCTCAGCAGTGATGCGGAGCTGGTGGGTGCATTGAGCTCACGAGATTATCAGCGGACCTCACAACGCTTGCTGTCATTTGTTGACGAAATTGGCGCGGCGGCGATTTTGCTGTTGGATTTGGATGGGCGCGTTGTGGCGGCGACAGATCGCAACCGGTTGGGTGAAATTCAGCGCAATTTGCCACATTTTGTCGAGGCGGCTCGGGCCAGTCAAACCGTATTCACCACACATCAGATGGAGACGGGTGGGTATGATTTTGCCTATTCGCGCCGCGTGGTGGCCAATAATAAGACGTTGGGTGTGATCGTGGTTGAGGTGGATTTGCGCAAGTTTCAATCGGCTTGGGCGGGGATCTCTGACGCGGTGATTGTGACGCTCCCCAATGGGCCGATTGTTTTGACCACAGAAAAAACTTGGATCGGACTGCCCGAAGAGGAGGCGTTGGCGTTGCGTTCGGCGCCCAGTGCGATAGAGCGCGCCATCCGAGCCACGCAAGATTGGACAGCCCTGCCGGCTGATGCCTATGTGCAGGGACGGGCGGTTATGCGGCGCGAATTGCGGGTGCCGTTTCGAGGTTGGAACATGGTTTTGTTCACTACCTATGGTGGAATTCGCCAGAGGGTGAATGCGGTGTTGGCCCTAGAGATCATGGGGTTTTCCATCCTTTTTACTTTGGCTTTTTATCAATTATCGCGGCAAACATTAACGCGGGCGCTGTTTTTCCAACAAGAATCTGATGACCTGCGGCAACTCAACCTGCGCCTGCAACGAGAAATTTCGGAGCGTCAGAAGGTCGAAAAGAACTTGCAAGTGGCGGAACAAACTCTGGCGCAGTCATCAAAATTGGCAGCTTTGGGGGAAATGTCAGCGGCGGTTAGCCATGAGCTGAACCAGCCTCTGGCCGCTATGAAAACCTATCTTGCTGGGGCCAAGCTATTGCTACAGCGCAAACGTATGGATGAGGCTTTAAGCTCTTTTCAACGGATTGATGATCTTATTGGCCGCATGGGCGCCATCACCCGGCAACTTAAATCCTATGCGCGTAAGGGCGGCGATGATTTGGTGCCCGTGGATGTCCGTGCGGCTCTTAACGGGGCTCTGGAAATTATGGAGCCGCAATTGAAATCGCGGCAAGTCTCCCTATCTGCATCATTGCCGAGCATGCCGGTCATGATTTTGGGTGACCAACTGCGTTTGGAGCAGGTCGTCGTCAACTTGCTACGCAATGCGCTTGATGCCACTTCGATCATCGACACGCCCGAGATCGATCTCTTGCTGATCGGCGGTGAGACAGTGACCTTGACTGTGCGGGACAATGGGGAAGGAATTTCAGATCTTGATGACCTATTTGAACCGTTTTTTACCACCAAGAAACCCGGCGATGGGGTCGGGCTTGGTTTGGCGATCTCTTCGGGGATTGTCTCCGATCTTGGGGGACGTTTGGTAGCGCGTAACAGCGACCGATCGGGCGCGGTCTTTGAGGTGACGCTGCCGATTATCGATAACTACAAAGACGAGGATTGAAGATGGCCCAGGCGATGAAAATTGCAATCATAGATGATGAACAGGATATGCGGCAATCCATCAGCCAATGGTTGGCGCTCTCTGGTTTTGAGACAGAGACCTTCGCCTCAGCGGGTGATGCGCTTAAAGGAATGAGCGCAGATTATCCTGGTATTATCGTAACAGATATCAAAATGCCCGGCATGGACGGCATGCAATTCCTACGGAAGGTCAAGGGCATAGACAGCAACCTGCCGGTGATTATGATCACGGGGCATGGGGATGTTCCCATGGCGGTCGAGGCCATGCGCATCGGCGCTTTCGATTTCTTAGAAAAGCCCTTTAATCCCGACACGATGACAGATTTGGCCAAGAAGGCGACACGGGCGCGGCGTTTGGTGCTGGATAATCGGCAACTGCGCCGTGAGCTTTCTTCAGGCAGCTCCATTATGGAGAAGCTTGTTGGTGCGAATGGTGTCATGGAGCGGTTGCGGGAGGATATTTTAGATCTGGGGCAAGCGGATGGTCATGTGCTGATTGAGGGGGAAACCGGAACTGGCAAAACCCTCGTGGCCCATGCGTTGCATGCGGTTTCCGCAAGGGCCCGCAAGAAATTTATTCTCTTCTCTTGCGCGGGTGAGGAGGAGGAGACGATTATGCGGCGCCTATTTGGTCCCGCGGGCGAAGAAGATCGCTTGCCGGTCTTAGAAGCAGCAAGGGGTGGAACCCTGGTCTTGGAGGATATTGAGGCTTTGAGTCATCAGGTGGAATCGCGCTTGCTGAAAGCCATCAATGCCCAAGGGGATCCCTCTGAAACCCGCATCATCGCAATTTGTAACCTGCAAGAACAGGGCAAGACCTGCGAAGATGTGCTGCGTCCTGACCTATACTATCGATTGGCAAGTTTGCGCATTGAATTGCCACCCCTGCGCGCGCGCGGTGAGGATATTTTGACGCTCTTTACGCGCTATGCCGATCAGTTTGCTGAAGAATACGGATGCGACAGCCCCAGCGTGACGGCGCAGGAAGCGGCGCAATTGCTTCAGGCCCCATGGCCCGGCAATGTCCGACAGCTGATCAATGTGGCCGAGCGCGCGGTGTTGCAAAGCCGCAGAGGCAATGGCACCATCGCCTCACTTTTAATGGCAGAGGGCGATGATGATCGGCCCGTGATGACCACAGAAGGCAAGCCGCTGAAAGAATATGTTGAGGCGTTTGAACGCATGTTGATTGATAATACCATGCGCCGGCATCGGGGCTCTATTGCTGGTGTCATGGAAGAGCTTTGCTTGCCGCGCCGGACCTTGAACGAAAAAATGGCGAAATATGGCCTCACTCGCGCAGATTATGTCGGCTAAAACCCGCGCGGTGGAAAGAGCAGGGCGATGGGTGCTATTTTCCTTGTAAATAAGCTGATTTTTCCGCTGGCCCAATTTTCAAGGCGCCGTTGTTATCAAGAGATTTCGAGGCCATGTGCATTTAGCCATTGTCTTCCCCCCCGCTTCACCTTTATTGTAACCAAATACCTATGGTTGAAAGATACCTTAGGCGAATGGTTTTTTTAGCAGTCTTTTGCGCGTTATAAAAAATGCGCGAGAGTGCGATGGAAAATGGCTCTTAGGAGCCACGAAAGATGACCCAAGTTTTCAGATGTGATCGAAGACAAGGGCAGTTAACAGGCAGGAAAATCCTGTCACAGAAAGCAACGCGATGACACAGGCGCAGGCTATAATATTGGATGAAGGCAGGCATTTGAGCCGCCCCCATGTTGCGTGCATCGCCCTTAATAGACATCCCTCCGGTTTTGGCTTCCTTTCAGGGGGCCTGTCGAGTGATGCAAGTGGATATAATGGCAAAAAAGATGCTTATCGATGCCACGCACGCGGAAGAAACCCGTGTTGTCGTGGTCGACGGAAACAAAGTTGAGGAATTTGACTTTGAATCACAAAACAAACGGCAAATAGCAGGCAACATATATTTGGCAAAAGTGACGAGGGTTGAACCCTCGTTGCAAGCCCTATTTGTTGACTACGGCGGAAATCGCCACGGCTTTTTGGCCTTCTCTGAAATCCATCCGGATTACTATCAGATCCCTGTAGCTGATCGTGAAGCTCTCATGGCTGAAGAAAAAGCCTATGCGGAAGCCATGGCGGCGGAAGCTGAGCAGGAGGAGAAAAAGCCTAAACGCACGCGAAAACGCAGGGGAAAACCCGCCGCGCAGCACAGCTCTGATCCCATTGAAACGCGGGATATGACCGTGGTTGATGGGATGGAAACTATTGATCTCTCCGCCGATGAAGAAGGGGAGGCTGCAGTATCTTTGATAGAAGATGATCTGTCGGATGCTTTACCCCAAACCCTTGAAAGCCAGGACGTAGCGGAAGTTGCGCCCAAGTTTGATGCCGCATCTGCGGAAGGTGAAGGGGTAGTTGAACCTGAGGCGGCGCTGGAAACGGCGGACAGCTCTGACGATCAAGATCAAGATGATGAAGATCTGACTGACGACGGGATCGAATCTATCGCACAGGTAGATGATAGCGATGATGTGCGCCCTGTGCGCAAGCCACGCCCAAAGCGCTACAAGATTCAAGAAGTGATCAAAGTGCGCCAAATTATGTTGATCCAAGTGGTCAAAGAAGAGCGCGGCAACAAAGGCGCAGCTTTGACCACATATTTGTCGCTCGCTGGGCGCTATTGCGTTTTGATGCCAAATACAGCGCGCGGTGGTGGAATCAGCCGTAAAATTACTAATGCGGCTGACCGCAAAAAACTTAAAGAAATTGCAACCACAATCGTTGTGCCCGAAGGGGCTGGTCTGATTGTGCGGACGGCTGGCGCTAAGCGCACCAAGACGGAAATCAAACGTGATTATGAATACCTACAACGGATGTGGGAACAAATTCGTGAACTCACCCTGAAATCTTCCGCTCCAGCGGCGATTTATGAAGAGGGTGATCTAATCAAACGCTCGATTCGTGATCTTTACAACCGCGATATTGACGAGGTTTTGGTTGAAGGCGCGGCGGGCTATCGAAACGCCAAAGACACTATGAAAATGATCATGCCGTCTCATGCCAAAAACGTGAAGCATTATATGGATCCAATGCCACTCTTTGCCCGTTTTCAGGTCGAAACCTTTATGGATGGAATGTTTAATCCCACGGTGCAGCTGAAGTCCGGCGGGTATCTGGTCATCGGCATCACAGAAGCTTTGGTGGCCATTGATGTAAACTCAGGCCGTTCGACAAAAGAGGGCAGCGTTGAGCAGACCGCTTTAAACACCAATCTGGAGGCTGCTGAAGAGGTGGCGCGTCAATTGCGCTTGCGCGATCTGGCAGGGTTGATCGTGATTGATTTCATTGACATGGATGAACGACGCAACAATATTTCCGTTGAAAAACGCATGAAAGACAAGCTGCAATCTGATCGTGCGCGCATTCAGGTGGGCCGGATCAGTGGCTTTGGCTTGATGGAGATGAGTCGCCAGCGTTTGCGTCCAGGCATGTTGGAAGCCAGTACGCAGCCTTGCTCTCATTGCCACGGCACCGGCTTGATCCGTTCGCAAGACAGTTTGGGTCTGACCATTCTGCGTGAGTTGGAAGAAGAGGGGGGGCGTGCACGTTCTAAAGAAGTGCTGATCAAAGCTCCTATCAGCATTGCCAATTTCTTGATCAACCAAAAGCGTGAGCATATCAGTCAGATTGAGCAACGCTATGGGATGGCCGTGCGGATTGAAGCTGATCCTTTCTTAATAAGCCCAGATTATACGATTGAAAAATTCAAAACTGCCACGCGCATTGTTCTAGCGAGCTCCGCGACGGTCAGCTCGGTTGATTTCTCCTTAATGGAAGAAATTGATGAGCAAGAGCAAGAGGATGATCAGGCTGATGTAATTGAGGATATTGAGACCACTGAGGACGGTGATGCTCCGAAGAAGCGGCGTCGTCGTCGTAGGAGGCGGCGGGGTGGCAGCGATGCCTTAGCTGGTGATCAGAGCCAAGAGGGCGGGTCGCAAGATGAGGCGTCTGTCAACGCACCGCCTGTTGAAAGTGACGCCGAAGGGGACAAGCCAAAACGCCGTCGCCGTACGCGCGGTGGTGCGAAAGCCAAGCCGGTTGAAGAAAACGCCCAGTATAGTTCTGAAGAGGTTTCTGAGGCGGCCGACGTGGTTGTTGTGGCCGTACAAGAGCCTGCTATTGATGAGGGGGGTGTTGCGGTTGTTGCTGAGACGGCGCCAGTCGAAAAACCCAAACGGGTGCGCAAACCGCGCAAGACCAAAGCGCAGCGTGAGGCTGAAGAGGCCGCGGCAGTGCAAACCACCAATCCAGTGGTTACGGCTGAAGAGGCGGTTGTGGCTGAAGAGGTGGCGCCAGAGGTTGTGGTCGAAAAACCTGCAGCAAAACCCAAGCGTGTGCGAAAGCCAACTGTGAAAAAGGCAGTGCCTCTACAGGAGACCCCGGCGGATGTGCCAGTTGAAGCCGCTGCGCCAGAAGCTGTCGCACTGGATCCGGTGCCAGAAGCGGTCGCGCCGCCTGTTGTGCAATCAGATCCAGCGCCATTGGCAGCCGAACCGGAACTAGAGAAACCAGCTGCGCCCAAAAAACGCGGTTGGTGGTCACGCGGATAAAGATATTATAAACACAAAGGGGCCCCGCAATTGCGGAGTCCCTTTGTGCTCACAGGGTGAGATTAAAGCCTATCCGCCGCTTTTGCGAATGAAAAATTGCAGTTCTGCACCCTGGCTGTGTTGCGACATCAGTGTATGACCCGCCTCAGCGCAGAAATGCGGCACATCAACGATGGTGGCCGGGTCATCGGCCCGCATCAGCAATACAGCGCCTTCAGCCATTGTCATCAAGCGTTTGCGGGCTTTTAGCACCGGTAAGGGGCATAATAGCCCAATGGAATCCAATTCTTCGTCCCAAGTCATCGCGGCGCCCTATTGCTAATCATTGCACTCTTATGCCTCCTCCATGCCGCAAAATTTTCCCGCGCGCCAGAGGCAGAGATACGATTCTGCTGATCGCATGGCATGGCGAGATGCGCCGCTCGAACACACCGATGTGACAAACTTACAGATGACGCCAGCGCTTAGATAGCCTATGACATCCTAAGATAGGAAAGGCTATTTTAATGTTGGGAATTAATCTATGGGATGCCGGGCTTATGCCGGCCATGTTTGTGGCGCTGCTCGGCGGGTTGATCAGCTTTGCCAGCCCCTGCGTGCTTCCCATCGTTCCGCCTTATTTGGCCTATATGGGCGGGGTGAGCATGGATAATATGATTACCACTGCGCAGGCGCGTCAGCGTGTGGTTTTGGCCGCCCTGTTTTTTGTTTTGGGCCTATCAACCGTGTTCATTTTGCTGGGTTTTACCGCCTCAAGTTTTGGCCGCCTGTTTTTGTCCAATCAAGATTGGTTTGTCAGTGGTGCAGGCATTTTGGTGATGGTGTTTGGCGCGCATTTTCTTGGCGTAATCCGCATCGGGCTTTTGGATCGTGAAGCGCGGATCGAGGGGGGCGACCGCGGTGGTTCGGCCTTTGGTGCCTATATTCTGGGGCTGGCCTTCGCCTTTGGCTGGACGCCTTGTTTGGGTCCTATTTTGGGCACAATCCTCGCGCTTGCCGCCGATACGGCCAATCCCGCCAAAGGGGTTATCTTGCTTGCGACCTATGCGGCGGGCCTTGGTATTCCCTTTGTGCTGGTGGCGGTGTTCTTTCCGTCTCTCAAAGGGCTGATGGCTTGGATGAAACGCCATATGATGCGGATCGAACGGATCATGGGGTTGCTACTATGGACCGTTGGATTAATGATGGTGACGGGGCAGTTTACCCAGTTTAGCTGGTGGATTTTGGAGCAAGTTCCCGCCCTCTCAGCTCTGGGGTGATGGATGAGTCGTGACCGGCCTTGTGGGGCCGCGGGCACGATTTGAGGATCTGCGTACGCTGCGTGTAACCTGAGACGTGTTTCGTCAAACTCTAAGTCTGTACATACCCGTGCCGATGATGGTTAGAGAGGCTACCCAAGTCGAGAAATTTTGCGGACCTGATTTGGCGCCCGGCAGTCAGGTGGTGCTGAGCCCCTAGCATCTACACCGTCATATGAGGCTGTGGGACAATCCTGATGGGTTTGATCCCGAGCGTTGGCAAAATGAGAATGGAAAATACTGCCAGCGCGCGGCCTTTATCCCTTTTGTGCTGGCCCGCGGGTCTGCACCGGGGCGGGTTTTGCGATGCTTGAAGGGGTATTGCTGCTCGCGCGGTTCTGTGCGGCTTATGAGTTTACGCCCATAGCAGAGCAGGTGCCACAACCTTTGGCACATCTGACGGGGCGCTATTGAAGTGGTATTTGGCTGAAACTGCGACTGCGCGGCGTTTGATTTAATTATGCTCGCGTCGGCAATTTTCGGCTGGCATCCTTGCGTGCGGCGTTGCGGAGTTTATTGCCATGAGCATCCAAAAACGCCTGCGCCCGCTCTGGCGACTTGCGTGACAGCTCATAAATCCACTCAGCAATGGCCTGTTGTATGATCTTGGACGGATCTTCGGCAAGCTCAGCGGCACAATCCAGCGCGCGCTCGCGGATCGCCAAATTCGCCGCGTTTGGATCGCGCATTTTAGCCCAAGGTAATGTCATGGCCAATGCGGCTCTGCGGGTCCACAGATACGGGCTTTGGGGCCATTTGGACATCTCATCAATGCGCGTCAGATCCGCGCTCAAGCGTCGATGGCCAGCCAGGCAGAGATGATCGCAAATGGCTGCGCAATCGACATCCGCAAGCCAGGTTTGCAGCAATTGCCAAGCGGCGCAATCATCGGGACGGATGCGGGCCTGTGTCAGTAATTTTACGGCGCAAATGCGACCCTCATGGGCGTTGCTCTCCCAAAGTCCAGCGGCCAGTTGCAGGCGATTTGCCAGCGACAGTTCCTGACGCCATTGTCGGGCCTGATCGTCGAGTACTGGGGTGGTTAAACCCCAATACGCTCTTTCGACCTTGTAATAGGCCCGCATTTTGGCCGCCTTGCCTGGGACTTCATGCAGCTGCAGCATGGCAATGGCATCTTCCACCAACATATTTTAGGCCCTTAAGTGAATTTTTAGTCACAACACGATCTGAGTTGTAATCCTACGCCCTAATGGCGCATTCACCCGAAGAGGTCCAGGGATCCATGCTCATTTTATCCGCTTGGACTCTGTTCCACGGTCACAGTTACAGGCAAGTTGCGACGCTGGTCGTTGGCTAACCTAAAAAATAATCAATGAGTTTTGATTTTCTGCATATAATTGATAATATATTTATTTTAACTGACCATCCCCATAATTTTGCTTTAGAAAAAGCAGCAACACACCCAAATTTAATTGGTGTGTTGGGAGTTGGAGTTGCATTCAACGTTATTCCTGTCCAACCATAAGGATGCTGCAATGGATATGGTGAAAGAAAAAGCGTCCGATGCGCCCCTCGAAACCAAACCCTCTACAGTAATCGGGGTCATCATAAACCACTAAAATGCGAGCACCATCTTTAGCGAGTATGTCTATTCCAGATTTTATGAAACTTGAACCAACACATTGGTTCAGATGCTCTGGAGACACAGCAAGTGGAGCAAGAATGTAACCAGAAATTCTGAAAGCAGATTTCAAAAATATTGGACTATAGCAAACATAACAAAAACTTGGTCCCTGCAGGTTACAACATGACTGGTGGGCGAGTGATTTCTTCGGTAAAGGTCAGCAGCAAAGATTACTCAATCACTTTATTCTCGTCGTCAGAAAATGCAGTTTCAATAACCTTCTGAATTGATCCTAGGTCTGTTTATTTAGCAGGTCTAATTTTTATCATTTTTTTAACTTTACCCGGTGCGTTTATGCGACACATTCTTAACTTCTCTATTTCATGATTATTGTCGAGCCTTTGTCACGCATTTCTTCTTTTTCAAAAATAGAAAAGACGTTATATTTTGAATTTATTCACTCTTGGTGTGGTGTATCCCTGTTCATTTAAACAGTAGGCGATCCTACAATAACCTATGCCTGTATCATGCAGCTTTTTTTAAATTAGATGGTGCAGTAGCTCTTGGTAATTCGAATAGTATGAATATCAAAGGTGAGATGCCTGCAAGGTTACAGTGAAACACAAATATCCCTCAATAAAGTGCGTCCGTTGGGAACTACTCCACCGTGACTGACTTGGCCAGGTTGCGTGGCTGATCTGCATCTGTGCCCTTGGCCTGTGCCGTATGATAGGCGATTAGTTGTGCCGGGATGGCGTAGAGGATGGGAGCCAGAAGATCGGGAGTTGTGGGCATAGTGATTTGTACCCAGGTGCCCTCCGCCGCTGTCTTTAGCCCTTGCTTGCAGGAGATCAACAGTACTTGGCCAGATCGGGCCATGACTTCTTGCATATTGGAGACAGATTTGTCGAAAAGCGGATCCATGGGGGCCATGACCACCACTGGCACGTTCTTGTCGATTAGAGCAATGGGTCCGTGTTTCAACTCACCTGAAGGGTAACCTTCTGCGTGTATATAGCTGATTTCTTTTAGTTTAAGGGCGCCCTCCATGGCGAGCGGATAGAGTGCCCCCCGTCCTAAGAAGATGATATCCTGCGCCGTTGCTAATTTTTTTGAAATGTCTTGCACAGCGCTATCAATACTGAGCGCTTGACTGATCAGACCGGGCAAGCGATTGAGCTCGGCTATATGGGCGCGGTATTGCGCGGCATCAATTGCGCCCTTGGTATAGGCAATTTTGATCGCTAGTAGGGCCAGCACCGTCAGCTGCGCGGTGAAGGCTTTGGTTGAGGCCACGCCAATTTCGACCCCCGCATGCAGTGGCAAAACAAGATCACTTTCCCGCGCAATGGAGCTTTCTGGCACGTTCACCACCGACAGAATGGTCGCATTTTGCGAGGCCATGTAGCGCAGCGCGGCCAGTGTATCAGCGGTCTCACCCGATTGGCTGACAAACAGGGCGCAGGTTCCCGGGCTGACCGGGGGCTCACGGTAGCGAAACTCTGAGGCGACATCGACATCAACCGGCAGGCGCGCGATTTTCTCAAACCAATATTTCGCCGTCAGAGCAGCATAAAAGGCAGTCCCGCAGGCCACCATGGTGAGCCGATCAATATGCGCCAGATCAATACTATGTTCTGGCAGTTCAACCTCTGAGGCGTCCGCGTTTTGGTAGCGGCTCAGCGTGTTTTTGAGTACCGATGGTTGCTCTGCAATCTCTTTCGCCATGAAATGCTTATAGCCACCTTTGTCCACGTGAGCGGCATCGATGGCGATTGTGCGCATTTCACGATTGGCCAAATTGCCACTTGCGTCGTAAATTGCAATGGATGATCGGGTTATCACGGCAAAATCACCCTCTTCTAGATAGGTAATTTTATCAGTCAGAGGGGCCAATGCGATGGCATCCGAGCCCACGTAGGCCTCATCATCGCCGTGGCCGATGGCTAATGGGGAGCCCTTGCGCGCAGCAATCATCAAATCATCTTCGCCCTGAAAGAGAAAAGCGAGGGCAAAGGCACCCTCCAGGCGGGCTATGGTTTTTTGCGTGGCCTCATGGGGGCTATTGCCTTGGGACATGTAATATTGGGTCAACAGCGCTACGGTTTCTGTGTCTGTGTCGGTCTCATGGGTCAGGCCGAGAGCGTTTAATTCTGTACGTAATTCTTTGAAGTTCTCAACAATACCATTGTGCACCACAGCCACAGGCCCGGCTTGATGGGGATGGGCGTTCAAAGTTGTAGGGGAGCCATGGGTTGCCCAACGGGTATGGCCAATGCCAGATTTTCCCGACAAAGGTTCCGCAACCAAACGGTCCGACAGGTTCACAAGCTTACCGACGGCCCGGCGGCGTTCCAGATGGCCTGCGTTCACCGTGGCGATGCCGGCGCTGTCATAGCCGCGGTATTCCAAGCGCTTGAGCGCTTCGACCAAGATTGGAGCGACTTGGTGGTTTCCTAATACGCCGACAATTCCGCACATGGTTTCAATCCTTCGTCTTATTTTGTTTTGCGGCCTTGAGCGCGCGAAATTTCTTCATCAATTTCACAGCCAATCCAGGTTTGTTGTCTTGTTTGGTGCGGGCAATGGCAAGACTTCCGGCGGGCACATCCTGCGTGATCACGGATCCGCTGGCGGTCATAGCTTCTTGCCCGACGGTGACCGGTGCAACCAGCATTGTGTTTGAGCCGATAAAGGCCTCTTCGCCTATACTTGTGTGATGCTTCATCACCCCATCATAGTTGCAGGTGATCGTACCGGCGCCGATATTGGCCCGGGCGCCTATGCGCGCATCGCCAATATAGGACAGGTGGTTGACCTTAGCGCCTTCTTCGAGCTCGCTGGCTTTGATTTCCACAAAATTGCCAATTCTCACATCCTCCGCTAGTTCCGCTCCGGGGCGCAGGCGTGCATATGGGCCAATGATGCAACCGCGCGACACATGCGCACCTTCCAAATGTGAAAACGCGCGAATCTGGGCACCGCTTTCCACCGTGACACCGGGGCCGAATACCACGTTTTGCTCAATGATTGTATCACGGCCGATAACGGTATCGTAGGAAAAATGCACGGTTTCGGGTGCCAGCATGGTGATGCCATCCTCCAAAGCCTTGGCCCGACTCAGATTTTGGAACTCTTTTTCGGCTCGCATCAATTCAACCCGGCTGTTGACGCCGAGAGTTTCGCACTCTGCGCAACGAACTGCGGCACATGGTAATCCTCGCGCCACGGCCTTGCTAATGATATCGGTCAAGTAGAGCTCACCGGAGGCGTTGTCCGTATCAATTTCAGACAAAAGTTCGAATAGGAGTTCAGCTGATGCAGCCATCACGCCGCTGTTGCAGAGGGTTACCGCTCTCTCGGCGGTGCTGGCGTCTTTGAATTCAACAATTCGCTTCAATTTGTCACCATCTGTGATCAATCGGCCATATTGCGCCGGATCTTTAGCCTCAAATCCGAGTACAGATACCGCCGAGTCGCTGAGGGTGGTGCTTAAATCTTCGAGGGTGCGCGATTGAATAAGGGGGCAGTCGCCGTAAAGAACAATGATGGTACCATCAAAATCACCCAATGCGGTGCGGGCTTGATCAACGGCATGACCGGTGCCTAATTGCTCCTCTTGCAGAACAACTTCCACCTCTGGATCTTCGGTGCGCGCGGCGGCGCTCACGGCCTCAAAGCCATGGCCTGCGATAATAATCGTTCGTTTAGGATTCAAAGTCCGCCCGGCGCGCATTGCGTGGACCAACATGGGCGCACCGGCCACCTCGTGTAAAACTTTCGGCAGTTCAGATTGCATCCGGGTGCCTTTTCCCGCGGCAAGAATGATGAGTGCGATATTCATCTTCGGATCTAAGTCCTTTATAAATCAATGAAGCTCTTTTAAGGGTACAGGGGAAATCGACAAGCTGTTTTGCACAAACTCCATTTTTTGCAATTAGCGCAACCAACGAGGCAAGAATATGCTCAAACCCTGCGTGGTCTTTGATCTGGATGGTACGCTTGCCGATACAAGTGGAGATTTGCTTAAAGCGGCCAATAGCTGTTTTCGAGGCCTTGGGCTGGGAGAACTGCTGCAGGCACCAAGGGACAGCGGCACTGCCTTGCGCGGCGGTCGGGCGATGCTCCGTACTGGGTTCGAACGGGCTGGCTGGACGGATATGTCGGAAATAGATCGGCAATATCCAATTTTATTGGAGGCCTATGGTGCCGATATCTCGGAGCTGACAGTCTTTTACCCCGGTGCTCTGAACGCAGTGGCCCGGCTGCGTGCCTCTGGATATGCGGTGGCGATTTGCACGAATAAGCCTGAAGCTTTGGCTATACAATTGATGGAGGCTTTAAATGCCGACGCGTATTTTGACGCTTTGGTGGGCGCCGATACGCTGGCGCGGCGCAAACCAGACCCGGCGCCACTGTGGGAGGCGGTGGATCGCGCCGGTGGGGATCGCGCGCGCGTATGTTTGATTGGCGATACGGTCACGGACCGCTCAACTGCCGCAAATGCCGATATTCCATCCGTGCTTGTGACGTTTGGGCCTGGTGGGGGGGATATGGAGGCCTTGGCGCCCGCGGCTTTGCTGCATCACTTTGATGATCTGCCCGATGTCGTTGCTCAGCTGATCGGTTGAGCCAAAAGATCAAGCAAGGGCTGCGCGGTGATGGTGTGATCGAGCGCCTCAACAGTGCGGTTTATAGCTTGGTTGCGCGCCTGTCCCAGAACCGGGCTGGCATAGCTGAAAATTGTTTCTTCCAAATCTTCTTTGCTTGGCGGAGTTCTTGGGGCCTATTCAGGTTCGAACCAGTCGGATCGCATGCTTTTTCCAGTAGCCAACGTAATCTCAGCGCACGCCATGCGCCGGTTTGGAAAGGCTCTATTGGCAGCCGTGTTCTCGCCCATCGCTAAAATCGGAGATAGACGCTGAATCTCCGCGTGGTCCAGCGTCGCGTTTGTGACATGTTTGGGCAAGACGGTGCCACGTAGCAAGGCTACGGCGCATGGGAAGGAGCTTGAATCATGCGCCTCTTCTGCCGTTGTGACCTGTTTTGTCCCCAATCGCGCGGACTCGTGACACGAAACGATATGCAGGTCCGTGATGGCTTGGCTGTCAAAGCCACGGCGCTTTTGTAGGTATAGCACCGCTGCAATCGGTGCTTGTGCCTAACGGCAGACGGGGTAGGGCTCGAAATATTGTTGGAAGATGACCCAAGTGTCTCCCAAATCGTGTCAACTGTCTATGCTGCGTGTGAGTGCAGGGGCGCCGGTGAAGTCGGCTGCGGCTGAACGTGCTGCAGAGACCCCACACATTGCGCTCTAACCAGAGCCATCCTTGAACATTGTTAGGTGATCTAGACAATGCATCATTTGGCTATGGGGGCCGTGATGTTCTGCAATCCCCATGGCATGCGCGGTCTGTGCGCGGTCCAGCCTCCTCAGGCGCGCGGCCACGCCGGCGACCGCTACGGCCACCCAAGCTCCAGAGGTGTGATAATCCGGCACGCTGGCGTGCTGCGCTAACGCGGTGCAGCAGGCCAGCTCGTAGCCAAGCTTTAGGCGGAGCAAAATTTCTGACCCAATACATCGTTCAACTCTTGCCCTAGCCCGCGTGCCATTTGGTTGGGTTAAACCCATCATAGCCATCGAGCGCATCAATGGTCATTCCGCCGGCAAGCGCCACACCAGAGGCCGAGACTCCGCGCCCGTCAAACATTATGGGCATCGCACCGCTCATATCCAGAGCGCTGTAGTGGCGAATAATATTAGACAGTTTGGTGCCAGCGCCACCAGCTCCAACGCCGATTAGATCCAGAAGGCACAATTTGGGTTGCCTACGGACCTCCTGTGGCAGGTCGCCCCAGGTGACCTCTGCGATGAAGTCTAAAACCCCGTTTGGAGCCTCCATATAGGCTTCTCCAATTGTCTCAAGCCTGCATTGCAAGAGAGCGATTTCTGATCTGTTTGCAACATGGCAGATAAAAGTGGATTGACTTTGCCTGCAGCAAGACCAAAACCTGCCGCATGACAGAGATTTTCACGGGTAACTTCACCCAACAAGAACCCATTTTAGACGAAGCCATCGCGGCGGCAGTGGCGGTCATGCAGCACGGGCGGCTGCATCGCTACAATGAGGCTGCGGGTGAAGTGGCGGAAACCGCACTTTTGGAGCAGGAGTTTGCCGTGCAAATGGGCGCGCGCTATTGTCTCGCAGTGGCTTCCGGCGGCTATGCTCTCGCCACTGCTCTGCGTGCGTTGGGCGTGAAACCCGGCGATCGGGTTTTGACCAATGCCTTTACTCTGGCGCCTGTGCCCGGGGCCATTGCCTCTGTTGGTGCAGTGCCCGTTTTTGTTGGTGTGACCGAAGGGTTGGTCATTGATCTTGAGGATCTGGCGGCCAAGGCCGATCAAGCCGATGTTCTGATGCTGTCGCACATGCGTGGGCACATCGTTGATATGGATGCTTTGATGAATCTGGCGCAGGCGCACGATCTCAAGGTGATTGAAGACTGTGCCCATACGATGGGCGCAAAATGGGGCGATACCTGGTCGGGACGCGCCGGGATCATCGGCTGTTACTCCTGCCAGACTTATAAGCATGTGAATTCTGGCGAAGGCGGCCTCCTGATCTGTGATGATGATGAGATCATGGCGCGGGCCATCATGCTGTCAGGCAGCTATATGCTCTATGGCAAGCACCGTGCAGGGCCCACGATCGAGGCTTTCGAGGCGGTGCGGCTGGTTACCCCCAATATTTCAGGGCGGATGGACAATCTGCGCGCCGCCATTTTGCGCCCACAGCTGCGCCAGCTCGAGGCACAATGCGCAGCTTGGAATGATCGCTATCATGTCGTGGACCAGGGGCTTGCCCAGGTTGCAGGCCTCACGCGCATCAAGCGGCCGCAGCAAGAAAAATTTGTTGCCTCCTCCTATCAGTTCCTATTGCTCGATTGGTCATCGGCGGCGATCCGTTCTGTTCTGGCGCGCTGTTTGGCCCGCGGGGTGGAGCTCAAATGGTTTGGGGCCCCAGATCCGGTCGGGTTCACCAGCCGTTATGACAGCTGGTCCTATGCGCCGAGCAGCGCCATGCCGAAGAGTGATCGTATTTTGCACGGTGTGATTGATATGCGTCTGCCTTTGACCTTTTCCTTGGATGATTGCGCCATTGTGGCTCGCATTATCGCCGAGGAAGTGGCTCAAGTGGCAAAGGGGACGTGAGCCTTTTGTCTGGCCTTTTCGGGTTTATTTGCTACCGGCCGGGTGCTTAGGCTGGACAGGCCGGTTAAATTTTGTTTAAATTGAACAAGCGTTCAATAAATGGAGATTATATGTTTACAGCCAGTATGCGTTTTGATCTTGGAGAGGATATCCACGCCCTTCAGACATTGGTGCATCGTTTTGCACAGGACCAAATTAAACCCTTGGCTGGAGATGTAGATCGCGACAATCAATTTCCTGTGCAACTGTGGAAACAACTTGGGGATCTTGGAGTTCTTGGGGTCACAGTAGATGAAGAATTTGGCGGTGTGGGATTGGGCTATTTGGCTCATACGGTGGTGATTGAAGAAATTGCTCGAGCATCGGCCAGTGTCAGTCTGTCCTACGGGGCGCATTCGAATCTCTGCGTCAATCAGATCAGTCTCAATGGAACCCCAGAGCAAAAACAGAAATATCTACCCAAACTGATCTCTGGCGATCACGTTGGCGCATTGGCGATGAGTGAGGCGGCAGCCGGCTCGGATGTGATTTCGATGAGCCTTAGGGCCGAAAAGCGCAATGGATACTATCGGCTCAATGGCAATAAATTCTGGATCACCAATGGGCCAGATGCCGATGTCTTGGTCGTTTATGCCAAAACAGATCCCGAGGCCGGATCGCGCGGTTTGACCGCTTTTTTGATCGAACGCGATATGGTGGGGTTTTCCACCAGTGGTCATTTCGACAAACTGGGTATGCGCGGGTCAAATACGGCGGAACTGATCTTTGATAATGTGGAAGTCCCCTTTGAAAACGTGCTGCAACAGGAAGGCGCAGGGGCAAAGGTCCTCATGTCTGGCCTGGACTATGAGCGTGTGGTTCTGGCCGGTATTGGCTTGGGCATCATGGCTGCATGTTTGGATGAGGTCATGCCCTATTTGGCAGAGCGCAAGCAATTCGGCCAATCGATTGGCAACTTCCAACTAATGCAGGGCAAAATAGCCGATATGTATACAGCAATGAACTCCGCTCGGGCCTATGTCTATGAGGTGGCCAAAGCCTGTGATCGTGGTGAGGTGACACGCCAAGACGCGGCGGCCTGCTGCCTCTTTGCCAGTGAAGAGGCTATGAAGCAGGCCCATCAAGCCGTGCAAGCGCTGGGTGGGGCGGGATTTTTGAACGATGCACCCGTAGCGCGGTTGTTTCGGGATGCAAAATTGATGGAAATTGGCGCCGGTACCAGTGAAATTCGTCGTATGTTAGTTGGCCGTGAATTGATGGGGAAAATGTCATGAAAAATTTTTTATTGAGTGTAGGGCTGGCGGTGTTAGCCACGGGGGCACATGCGGAGACGAAATTGCCGCAGGTGCATGTGAATTCGATGGCGTGTTTAGAGAACATGGGGCAAAGCACCAGCTGGGGCCAATGTCTGGGCTTGATTTTTGAGCCCTGCGTCAGCCTGGAGGTCGCCTCAGATGCGCATTTGGCTTGTTTGCAAAGCGAACGCAAAGAGTGGACCGCGACCATGCGGCTTTTGCAGGAGGATGTGACCGAGGCCATCACGGTAAAATCTGCAGAAGATTTGGCAAGCATTTTGAGTGGTTGGATCAACTATGTCTCGCAAAAATGCCAAGCCGAAGGAGATCCTGAGGGCAAGCCACGTTTGGCGGCCAAGCAGCTTGGCTGTCAGATCACAGAACTTGTCGGTTTGAGCGGTGAATATGCGGCCTGTCTCGAAGGGCGCTCCACCGCAGACTATTGCGTTTTAAAAAAATAGAGGCGGCGCGCGGTGACACAGATTGAAGCCTCAACTGCCAAACAGCTGCATCTGCATGCTTTAGCGCGGGTAGAGCAGGCCGCCGCTGAGGCTGCGAGAGGCGGCGGTGACGCGGTGCGTGCCCGTCATGTTGCGCGGGGAAAAATGTTGCCGCGGGACCGGCTTGCCAATCTTTTGGATCCTGGCAGCGCGTTCTTAGAAATTGGTGCAACCGCTGCCCATGGCATGTATGACGGCGCTGCACCCTGCGCTGGGCTCATCGCCGGTGTCGGCAAAGTGCACGGACGCCAAGTTATGGTGATTTGCAATGATGCCACGGTCAAAGGCGGCACCTATTATCCGATGACCGTGAAAAAACATTTGCGTGCCCAAGAAATTGCACAGGAGTGCCATCTGCCCGTGGTCTCCTTGGTTGATAGCGGTGGGGCAAATTTGCCTAATCAAGATGAGGTTTTTCCAGATCGGGATCATTTCGGCCGCATCTTTTATAATCAAGCCCAGATGTCTGCCAAAGGGCTGGCGCAGATTGCCGTGGTGATGGGGTCCTGCACGGCTGGGGGCGCCTATGTGCCGGCCATGGCGGATGTGTCGATCATCGTAAAAGAGCAGGGGACAATTTTTCTCGCGGGGCCGCCACTGGTCAAAGCGGCGACAGGCGAGGTGGTATCTGCGGAAGACTTGGGCGGAGGAGATGTTCACACGCGCCTGTCGGGCGTGGCTGATTACTTGGCGGAGGATGACACCCATGCTCTGGCTCTGGCGCGTGAGGCGGTGCGCCACCTGCCAGCCGCTCCGCCCCAAACCTCCTTTGCGCCGGGGGACGACCTGCAAGTACCCAGCATGGATGACATTTTTGATGTGATCCCGAGTGATCTAACCACGCCCTATGATATTCGCGATGTGATCTGCCGGTTGACCGATGGCGGTGCGTTCGATGAATTTAAAGCGCGGTTTGGCACCACCTTGGTCACGGGGTTTGCACATATTGAGGGTATGCCGGTCGGCATTGTTGCCAATAATGGCGTGCTGTTTTCCGAGGCGGCGCAAAAGGGTGCGCATTTTGTTGAGCTCTGCTCTCAACGCAAAACACCGCTGATTTTCCTGCAAAATATTACGGGATTTATGGTGGGGCAAAAATATGAGAACGAGGGCATTGCGCGCCATGGGGCGAAAATGGTCACGGCGGTCGCCTGTACCTCTGTGCCGAAAATTACCATGATTGTCGGGGGCAGCTATGGGGCAGGCAACTACGGTATGGCAGGCCGCGCCTTTCAACCGCGGTTTTTATGGAGCTGGCCGACATCGCGCACAGCCGTCATGGGGGGTGCGCAGGCGGCCGGCGTATTGGCCACGGTCAAACGTGATGCGATTGAGCGGGCCGGAGGCAGCTGGAGCGCCGCGCAAGAAGCTGCATTCAAACAGCCGACGCTTGAGATGTTTGAGACGCAATCCGATCCGCTCTACGCCAGCGCGCGATTGTGGGATGATGGGGTGATTGATCCGAGGGACAGCCGCAAGGTCTTGGCTCTGTCCCTGCGCGCGGCTCTAAACGCCCCAATCGATGAAACAAAATTTGGCGTCTTTAGGATGTAATGATATGCGTGATGAAACGACAGTGACGACCCAGCCGGACAGCTTTGGCCGCCATTGGGTCTATGTCACCGAGGCGCAGGTGCGCGGCCATGCCAAAGGGCGTTTTGGTCTGGCCATCTGGGTGATCTGCCTTTGGTTTGTTGCTGTTGGAGGCCTTGAAATTGTCCTGGGCAGCAGCGCCTCTCTGCCGCGCCTGGTCTTCGGATCCGTGCTGTTTTTGACGGGCGCTGGCCTCGTGCTGCGCAATCGGTTGGCCTATCTGGCGGCCCTATTTGTGCCGATGATTTTTCTGATCCGCTTTTTCAGTGGGGCCTCGGGCTATGGGGGTCTGTTGAGCGGGCCTGCGCAATACTACGATCTGTGCAACGCTTTGGTGGTTGTGGTGGGATGTTTCTATCTTTTTGAAGGGGATCGTCCCAACTTCATTTTCCGGCGGCGCTACCGCAGTTATCACGCTGAAAGCTTGCAGAAATGATTCAAAAACTGCTGATTGCCAACCGCGGCGAAATAGCTTGCCGCATTGCCCGCTCTGCCCGGGAGATGGGAATTGCCACCCTGGCCATTGCCTCGGAGGCGGATGAAGAGGCGCTGCATGTGCAGTCTTGTGATGAGGCGGTGTATCTGGGCGGTCACAGCCCAGCTGAGAGCTATTTGCGCAGTGATGCGATTATCGCGGCGGCCCAAGAGCGTGGCGCAGATGCCATTCATCCGGGATATGGGTTTTTGTCAGAAGATCCCGACTTTGCCCAAGCGGTGCAAGAGGCGGGCCTGATCTGGGTCGGCCCGCCCGCTGCGGCCATTCGGGCTATGGGGCTCAAGGATGCCGCAAAGGCTTTGATGCAAAAGGCCGGAGTTCAGATTGTGCCGGGATATCACGGCGAGACGCAGTCTTTGGAGCGGCTGCAACAAGCCGCCGCAGAGATTGGCTATCCCGTTCTCATCAAGGCGGTGGCGGGCGGTGGCGGCAAAGGCATGCGCCGTGTCGACCGGCCTGAGGCGTTTGCGGCTCATCTGGCCTCGGCACAGTCAGAGGCGCAAGGCGCCTTTGGCAATGCGCGGGTGTTGATTGAAAAATTCATTGCCAACCCACGCCATATTGAAATCCAAGTGTTCGGTGATGGGCAGAAAGCTGTACACCTCTATGAGCGGGATTGTTCTTTGCAACGCCGTCATCAAAAGGTGATTGAGGAGGCGCCTGCGCCGCATATGCCAAGTGCTGTTCGCGACGCTATGGGGCGGGCGGCTGTGCGCGCCGCTCAGGCCATTGGTTACGCCAGCGCAGGCACGGTTGAGTTTATTGTGGATGGCAGTGCGGCGCTGAGTGAAGACAGCTTTTATTTCATGGAGATGAACACCCGTTTACAGGTGGAGCACCCCGTCACCGAAGAGATTTTAGGCATAGATTTGGTGGCCTGGCAGTTGCAGGTTGCGGCTGGGGGTCTTTTGCCACTGAAGCAAGATGAAATCTATGCGGAGGGTCACTCTATTGAGGCGCGGCTCTATGCGGAAGATCCCTCTCAGGGTTTTCTGCCCTCAATTGGACAGTTGCATCATCTGAACTTTGGACCTGGATTGCGTGTGGAAACAGGCGTGACGCAGGGTCGGCAGGTCACGCCCTATTATGATCCGATGATCGCAAAGCTTATCGCCACGGGCCCAGATCGTGCCAGCGCGCTCAGGCGGCTGCTGCGGGGCTTGAAATTGACTCAAATCGCGGGTCTCAAGACCAATCGTGATTTTTTGATTGCGCTTCTGCAGCACGAAGATTTTGTGGCCGGCAACTTTGATACAGGGTTGATAGCGCGTGATATGGAGGCTCTGACCCGCGCGCCTGCACTGGCTCCCGAAGATTGGGCAAGAGCGGCGCTTTGCGCCATGGGGCTGTTGGACACTGGCCGAGATCGGCAGGGTGATGCAGGTTTCACGCTGTTCACACCGCTGCGCCAAAGCCTGGCTTTGCGCCATCAAGATCAGCTGCAAACTGTGCATGTGAGCCTACGCCCTGGGGGGCAGACCGTGGTTGATGTGGCTGGGGAAATCTTTGAGCTGGGTCCGCGCACCCTATCGCAGCGGCCTACGGTCTTGGCCGCTGGCAAAGCCTATCTCTTTGGTGACCAAACTTTGGTGTTTGATGTGATTGACCCCTTGGAGCGTACCGCGACGGTTCAAAGCGATGGGGCGATCACAGCGCCGATGCCTGGCTTGGTCAAACAGGTGTTTGTACACGTGGGTCAAGAGGTTGCCGCAGGAGACCCGATTGTCGTTCTTGAAGCGATGAAAATGCAGCATACGCTTTGCGCCGATCACGCGGGCCGCGTTGAAAACTTAACGGCGCGGCAAGATCAACAAGTGGATGCGGGTGTGGTTTTGGCCGTGATTGAAGCCGCGCAGGAGGAAGCGTAATGAGTAAGGCGGTGGAGATTTTTGAGGTTGGCCCGCGTGACGGGCTTCAAAATGAACCGGCCTTTATCTCCTCGGAGGATAAAATCGCCCTGACGCAGGCTTTGGCGGGCGCGGGTCTGCTGCGGATCGAATGCGCCAGTTTTGTCAGCCCCAAATGGGTGCCGCAAATGGCAGATGCGGCGCAGGTGGTTGAGTGGGTGACACCCAGCGCGGCGCAGCTCTATGCTCTGGCCCCCAACAATCGGGGTTTGCGGGCGGCTTTGGCGACCCCGGTCGGGGGGCTTTGTGTGTTCATCGCGGCAACCGAAGGTTTTAGCCGCGCCAATACGAATATTTCGCTCGCCGGAGCTGTGGAGCGTGTACAAGACGTAATTGCGACATTCAGGGCCGAGGCGCCGACGGGGGTGCGGCTGCGCGGTTATATTTCCTGCGTCACCGAATGCCCCTATGATGGGCCGGTCGCCCCCTCCGAAGTGGCCCGGCTTGCTGAGCTACTGCATGGCGCGGGCTGCGATGAAATCTCCCTCGGCGATACCATAGGCAAGGCCTATCCTGAGCAGGTGGCGCGAATGTTGGAGGCTGTGGTACAGGTCGTGCCGGCTGAAGCATTGGCCGGTCATTATCATGATACTGCGGGACGGGCCTTGGCAAATATTGATGTGTCCCTAGACTATGGATTGCGGATTTTTGATGCCTCCATTGCTGGCTTGGGCGGCTGTCCCTATGCGCCCGGAGCGAAGGGCAATGTGGATACGGAATTGGTCTATGACCATCTTGTCGCCCGCGGATATGAAATCTCTGGCGCGCCAGATCGCAACGGATTGGCGCAGGCCGCGCGTTTGGCACGAAAAATTCTGGGACGCAAAGAAGGCGCAAGAGATGCAATTTGATACGATAGACAGCGCAACAGATGCACAAGGGGTCTGTACGGTTTGGTTGAACAGGCCCGAGAAACATAATGCCCTATCTGCTCAGATGATCGACGAGCTGACCGAAATGGCCGCAAATTTGCGCCACAGTTCTGCGCGGGTCGTGGTTTTGGCCGCGCGCGGCAAGAGCTTTTGCGCCGGTGGAGATTTGCAATGGATGCAAGCGCAGATGCAGGCGGATCGTGCGACCCGGCAAGAAGGCGCGCGACGTCTTGCGGGGATGCTGCAGTCTTGGAACACGCTGCCGCAGCCGGTGATCGGACGTATTCACGGCAATGCCTTCGGCGGCGGGGTCGGGCTGGCCTCGATCTGTGACGTGGCCATTGGGGTTGAGAATGCCTGGATGGGGCTGACGGAAACCAAGCTTGGGCTGATTCCGGCAACCATCGGTCCTTATGTGATTGCGCGCATGGGCGAGGCGGCGGCGCGGCGTGTGTTCATGTCTGCCCGCAAGTTTTCTGCGCACGAAGCGCATAGCCTGGGGCTGTTGGCCAAAACCGTTGCTGAAGACGCACTTGACCAAGCCGTGATAGCAGAAGTGACACCCTATTTAAGCTGTGCGCCGGGGGCGGTGGCCGCGGCGAAAAAACTGGCGCGGGCGCTGGGTACGGTCATCGACGCGCAGACAATTGAAATGACGGTCACAGCTTTGATACAACAATGGGAAAGCCCAGAGGCAGAGGAGGGAATTGCCGCCTTCTTCGGAAAAATAGCGCCAAGCTGGCAGGTCCGGTGACTCGTTTTGGATAAATTTTCTTTAAGACTGGCTCGGATTGCGCAATCCGGGCGTTGACCCTTTTGTGCCCGAAGCGTAGTAGAGGCACCAAGCTGTGCCACAAGCGGTACGTGTAAGGAGCCAACGTGGAAAATATTGCACAAGACTACCTCCCGATATTGATGCTGCTGGCAGTGGCAATAGGATTGGGCATTATTTTGTTATTGGCTGCAGCCGTGGTAGCGGTGCGAAATCCAGATCCGGAAAAAGTCTCTGCCTATGAATGCGGGTTTAACGCCTTTGATGATGCGCGGATGAAATTTGACGTGCGCTTTTATCTGGTGGCGATCTTGTTTATCATCTTCGATCTTGAAATTGCGTTTCTCTTCCCTTGGGCGGTCGCCTTTAAGGACATAAGCATGCTGGCTTTTTGGTCGATGATGGCATTTTTGGCAGTTCTAACCATTGGATTTGCTTATGAGTGGAAGAAGGGGGCTTTGGAATGGGAGTGATGGCAGGGGCGAATACCGCCGGATTTGACCGCGACGTCGCCACCAGAGAGCTCAACAGCGAGCTTCAGGACAAGGGCTTTTTGGTTACATCGACCGAAGATATAGTCAATTGGGCGCGCACTGGCAGCCTGCATTGGATGACCTTTGGTTTGGCTTGCTGCGCTGTCGAGATGATGCATGCCTCCACGCCGCGGTACGATCTGGAACGTTTTGGCACCGCGCCGCGGGCCAGTCCGCGTCAGTCCGATTTGATGATCGTTGCTGGGACATTGACGAACAAAATGGCGCCCGCTCTGCGCAAGGTTTACGATCAAATGCCCGAGCCGCGATATGTGATCTCCATGGGGTCTTGCGCCAATGGCGGCGGCTACTATCATTATAGCTACTCCGTTGTGCGAGGCTGCGACAGGATTGTGCCTGTAGACGTTTACGTGCCAGGCTGCCCGCCAACCGCCGAGGCGCTGCTTTACGGTATTTTGCAGCTTCAAAGAAAAATTCGTAGAACAGGAACGATCGTGAGGTAAGGTCATGCAAGTTATGCTTGGTTCGGTTGTATCTCTAAAGAGTGGTGGTCAGTTGATGACTGTAGAAAAGTTTGGTGAACATGCCGATGCGCGCTGTTCCCAGTTTGTCGATATGGCAATTCAACGTGAATGGTCAGCGTTGATTGCGTTGCAGCCTCAGGGTCCGCCGAAAGCTGGCGTCGCCTCTGGCGCTAAGAAAGTTGTGAAATGACACAGGCATTACAAGAATTGGGTGCGTTGATTGCATCAAAACGGCCCGAATGCGTGCTGTCCTATGATGTAAGTTTTGACGAGCTGACCATTGTCGTCGCGCCGTCCAACATTGTTGGGTTGGTCGATTTTCTAAAGTCCAACCGTAGCTGCCGCCTCTCGACCTTGGTTGATATCACAGCAGTCGATTACCCAGGTCGCGAGAAACGCTTTGACGTGGTGTATCATTTGCTCAGTATGTATCAGAACCACCGGGTACGTCTTCGGGCCGCCGTGCGGGCCGATGACATGGTAGCTTCGATCGTAGAAGTGCACCCTTCGGCAAACTGGTTTGAGCGTGAAGTTTTCGATATGTTTGGAATACTATTTTCTGGTCACCCGGATCTGCGCCGATTGCTGACCGATTACGGTTTTCGCGGCCATCCGCTGCGGAAAGATTTTCCAACCAGCGGCTATACGGAACTACGTTACGACGAGGCTGAAAAGCGTGTAGTCTATGAGCCTGTGTCCTTGGTACAGGAATACCGTCAATTCGACTTTATGTCTCCTTGGGAAGGCGCGAAATATGTGCTGCCCGATGACGAGAAGACTGATGGGGCCAAGGGGTAAACTATGGCCGATCCAACTCTTTTGATCTGCGTGGGAGCGAATGAGGCGGGAACGTCTTGGGTGTATCTCTATTTGCATGATCATGAGACGTATTATGTGCGATCGATTAAGGAATATCGCTATTTTTCGATAATTAAAACTGAGAAGTTAATGTGTCAAATGAAGGTCGTGAACCGTCTTCTGATGCAATACGCGGTATGGCGAATTGAGGCTGAAGCTGCGGATGATATCATCTGCATACTCAGCTTGAGCTGCCGGATTGACGACACCAAGGCGCTGATCATGGCGCTTTCGGCAGAGTACAGCGCCGATTTCGAGTACCCGCAGGCTGGGCGAAATGATGCGATGGTCTTGCTTTACGCCACCCCGGCCTACGTCTTAATTGACCCCGTGGAGATTGCCCGTGTTTTAGCGCTGCCTATTCGCGTCAAGCTGCAATATCTGATGCGCGACCCGCTAGGGGGCCTCTGGTCTCATGTGCGCATGGTGGCCAAACGCAGGATGCAAGCTGGGCAGGATTTATTGGTCACTTGCCGAGATATAATGCGGCGCGTTTTGAATAACCAAAAAGATGTGCACATTATGATACGGGGCGATTATAAATCAAATATCTCAAGCCTTGCGTCAGTTTTTGATCACTGGCAATTTCTGATTGGCTTTTCGGAAAATTTGCAGGACGGTCCCAAGTCTGACGCCATGTGTGCCTGTCGGGGGATTAAGGCGACAAGCGCGCCTGAGATTAAACCTGCGCATGTGGGCCTTGCAGCGCCTTTTCCAGAAGGCCAACGTCGGGACACCTTGGCATTTTTAAGGGCGCAATACGACTTCATTGCTGATAATTTCGCGGAACTTCCGAAAAATTTATTACAAAACAGTGAGTTAACTGCGTGACAACACAGGTAATCATCGGCCAAAACTTTGGCCAAGAAGGAGGTGCATAATGGACGGCTCCAAATTTAACGACGCTTTGATAGGCGAGCAAAAAATTCGCAATTTCAATATCAACTTTGGTCCACAGCACCCTGCGGCGCACGGCGTGTTGCGGCTGGTGCTGGAATTAGATGGCGAAATTGTAGAGCGCTGCGATCCGCACATTGGATTGTTGCACCGCGGCACAGAAAAGCTGATGGAAAGCCGGACCTATTTGCAAAACTTGCCCTATTTTGACCGGCTAGACTATGTGGCACCTATGAACCAGGAGCACGCATGGTGTTTGGTGATTGAAAAGCTCACCGGCACCGTCGCGCCGCGCCGCGCCAGCCTTATCCGAGTACTTTATTCTGAAATTGGCCGCGTGCTCAACCACTTGCTCAATGTTACGACGCAGGCGATGGACGTCGGGGCGATGACGCCTTTGACCTGGGGGTTTGAAGAGCGCGAAAAGCTGATGATCTTTTATGAGCGGGCCTGTGGTGCGCGTCTGCATGCGGCCTATTTTCGCCCTGGCGGTGTGCACCAAGATCTGCCAGATGCTTTGATTGATGATATCGAAGAATGGGCCCAGTCCTTCCCAGCGGTTTTGCAGGACATCGATACTATGTTGACAGAAAATCGGATTTTCAAGCAGCGCAATGTAGATATCGGTGTCGTTACAGAAGACGACATCCAGAAATATGGCTTTAGCGGCGTTATGGTGCGCGGCTCTGGCTTGGCCTGGGATCTGCGTCGGGCGCAGCCCTATGAGTGCTACGACGAGTTCGAGTTCGACATTCCTGTTGGTAAAAATGGTGATTGTTATGACCGCTATCTTTGCCGCATGGAAGAAATGCGGCAATCCGTTTCGATCATCAAACAGGCGATCAGCAAATTGCGCGAGGAGCCGGGCGATGTCATGGCGCGCGGGAAAATGACTCCGCCAAAGCGCGGCGAGATGAAACAGTCGATGGAAGCTCTGATCCATCACTTTAAACTTTATACTGAGGGTTTCCATGTTCCCGAGGGCGAAGTCTATGCGGCTGTTGAAGCGCCAAAGGGTGAGTTTGGCGTGTATTTGGTCGCAGATGGCACGAATAAACCCTATCGCAGCAAGATACGGGCTCCGGGCTTTTTGCACCTTCAAGCTATGGATTACCTGTGCAAAGGGCACCAGCTGGCAGATGTGGCGGCAATCATTGGCACGATGGATGTGGTCTTTGGAGAGATAGACCGATGAGCTTCCACGCTGTTCCTTTCGAAACCTATGCCGCGTCTTTGAACGCTTAAATTACAGGGTCCTTATATGCTTCGTCGTCTACACGCAAATCAACCCAGCTCCTTTGCTTTCACACCTGCCAATCAGGCTTGGGCGGTGGCGCAGATGACCAAATTCCCTGAGGGTCGGCAGGCCAGCGCGGTGATCCCTTTGCTGTGGCGCGCCCAGGAGCAAGAAGGTTGGCTGACGCGACCGGCGATTGAGGCCGTAGCTGATCTTTTGGGCATGGCTTATATTCGGGTCCTAGAAGTTGCGACCTTCTATTTTATGTTCCAGATTCAGCCTGTTGGCCAGGTTGCACATTTTCAAATTTGTGGCACCACAACCTGCATGATTTGTGGTGCAGAGGATTTGGTGTCTGTTTGCAAAGAAAAAATCGCCAGTAAGCCCCATGTCATTTCCGAAGATGGGAAGTTTAGCTGGGAAGAGGTGGAATGTTTGGGGGCCTGCGCAAATGCGCCGATGGTTCAGATTGGTAAAGATTACTATGAAGATCTCACCGCTGAGAAATTTGCTGCCCTGATTGATCAATTGGCCGCAGGTAACGTGCCGACCCCCGGTTCGCAATCGGGCCGCTATGCCGCGGAGCCGGCCACGGGTTTGACCTCCTTGCAAGACCATGAGGCAGGCAAAGCGGCTTTTAACGCTTCTGTGCAATTGGCTGTGGACTTGGGCGATACGGTCAAACGGATTGATGGAAGCGAAGTGCCGCTCCTGACCCCATGGTTGGGTAAGGTTGCAAAACCAAACGCCGCGCCCAAGGCCAAAGCAAAGGCCGCAGCGAAGACCAAAACCGCCAAGGCGAAAGATATAAAGTAACAGAGCGTCTCCTGACAAATACAACGAGTTGAAAGACCTAAAACAGAATGCACAGTCAAAAAGATCATATCCAAGCCAAGAAGGGCCGGACAGCTAGTCTGGTCATTGCGGGTGCTATGCTGATTTGGCTCGGCATGCAATGGACCGCTGTGCAGCTTGATATTCCAAGCCGTTACATGCTGTTGCTGGATTTAGCCGTTATGGCCGCGATGGTTTGGTCGCTTATTGTCACTTTTCAAATTTGGCGTGCGCGCCGCGATGCAGATAAAGGCTAAATGAAATGCTGAAAGATCAAGATCGTATTTTCACCAATCTCTACGGGATGCATGAGCGCACTTTGAAAGGTGCCAAAGCGCGGGGCCATTGGGATGGCACGGCCGCTTTGATCAAAAAGGGTCGTGATTGGATCATTGATGAGATGAAGGCCTCCGGCCTGCGCGGCCGCGGCGGGGCGGGATTCCCAACGGGTTTGAAGTGGTCCTTTATGCCGAAAGAAAGCGATGGCCGTCCGTCCTATTTGGTCGTGAACGCCGATGAATCCGAGCCGGGCACCTGCAAAGATCGTGAAATTATGCGCCACGATCCGCATACGCTAATTGAAGGCTGCTTGATTGCCTCTTTCGCAATGAATGCCCATGCATGCTATATCTATATTCGCGGCGAGTATATTCGCGAACGAGAAGCGCTTCAGGCGGCGATTGACGAGGCCTATGACGTCGGGTTGGTCGGTAAGAATGCGGCCAAATCGGGCTGGGACTTCGACATTTACCTGCATCACGGGGCAGGCGCCTATATATGTGGTGAGGAAACAGCGCTTTTGGAGAGTCTTGAAGGCAAAAAAGGCATGCCGAGGATGAAACCTCCGTTTCCAGCGGGGGCGGGGCTTTATGGGTGTCCGACCACGGTGAACAATGTGGAATCTATTGCGGTTGTGCCAACGATTTTGCGCCGCGGTGGTGCGTGGTTCTCAGGGTTTGGCCGCCCCAACAATACCGGCACCAAACTTTTTGCAATTTCCGGCCATGTAAATAATCCCTGCGTGGTGGAGGAGGCGATGTCGATCCCATTTGACGAGCTGATTGATAAGCATTGCGGTGGAATCCGTGGCGGGTGGGACAATCTCAAAGCGGTAATCCCGGGCGGATCCTCTGTGCCGATGTTGCCCGGCTCAGTGATGCGGCAAGATGCGATTATGGATTTTGACTGGCTACGGGCACAGCGTTCAGGCCTGGGCACTGCGGCGGTCATTGTGATGGATCAATCGACAGATGTGGTCAAAGCTGTTTGGCGTTTGGCAAAGTTCTACAAGCATGAAAGCTGCGGTCAATGCACCCCGTGCCGCGAAGGCACAGGCTGGATGATGCGGGTGATGGAGCGGTTGGTGACCGGTGATGCGGAACCAGAAGAAATTGATATGTTGCTGGATGTGACCAAACAGGTCGAAGGCCATACAATTTGCGCCCTTGGGGATGCAGCCGCCTGGCCCATTCAAGGGCTTATCCGACATTTTCGCAACGATATTGAGGATCGGATCGCCCATAAGCGCCGTCCCCGGCGTGGCGTGGCGGCTGAATAATAGATGACCCGGATTGCTTCATTTCCTGCTGATATGCGCACCATGTTGAAGGCCTGCGTTTTCGCACTGTGCTGTGTGCCTGCGCCGGTTATTGCAGCGAAGGGCTTGGTACAGGAGGCTGCGCTGAACGAGGGGTTGATTGCGATTTCTATGGCCAATGTAATCCGCAAAACCTGTCCCAGTATCTCCGCTCGGATGCTTGAGGCTTGGTTGCAAATTAAAACCCTCGAGGCAGAGGCTCAATCGCTCGGCTATTCGGCCCAAGAGGTGACTGCCTTTATTAAAGATCCTATGGAAAAAAAGCGTGTTTTGAGTATTGCTCAAGAGCGACTTGCAGATCATGGGGTTATTCCTGACCAACCCGCGACCCATTGCACCTTGGGGCTTGCTGAAATTGAAGCAGGCTCTGCAATCGGAAAATTGCTGAAAGCGAAGTAGATATGTCTGACCTGCGAAAAATCGTCATCGACGATCAAGAAATCGAAGTAAATGGCGCGATGACGTTGATCCAAGCCTGTGAGCAGGTCGGGGTTGAGGTGCCGCGTTTTTGTTACCATGAGCGTCTGACCATTGCTGGCAACTGTCGAATGTGTCTGGTAGAAGTCGTGGGGGGTCCGCCGAA
Source organism: uncultured Planktomarina sp. (assembly GCA_905181815.1). Lineage (GTDB taxonomy): Bacteria > Pseudomonadota > Alphaproteobacteria > Rhodobacterales > Rhodobacteraceae > Planktomarina. Next base: position 149,214 of record CAJIZA010000001.1, read on the forward strand.
GCCTGCGGCCTCTTGCGCGATGCAGGTGCGCGATCTACGCCCCGGCCCGGAAGGGCAATTGCCGGTTGTCAAAACGAATTCTCCAATGGTAAAAAAAGCCCGGGAAGGGGTGATGGAATTTCTCCTCATCAACCACCCGCTGGATTGCCCAATCTGCGACCAGGGCGGAGAGTGCGATCTCCAAGATCAAGCCATGGCTTACGGCGTGGATTTCAGCCGATTCCGTGAGCCCAAAAGGGCGACAGAGGATTTGGACTTGGGACCCTTGGTCGAGACCCATATGACCCGCTGCATTTCTTGCACCCGCTGCGTGCGCTTCACCTCCGAAGTGGCCGGTCTCACCCAGATGGGCCAAACTGGGCGCGGTGAAGATGCTGAAATTACAAGCTATTTGGGACAAACGCTCGACAGCAATTTGCAGGGGAATATCATTGACCTGTGTCCTGTTGGTGCTTTGGTGTCCAAACCCTATGCGTTTACAGCCCGTCCTTGGGAGTTGAGCAAAACCGATTCCATTGATGTGATGGATGCACTTGGCTCCAATATCCGCGTGGACACAAAGGGCCGTGAAGTGATGCGGTTTTTGCCGCGCAACCATGACGGTGTGAATGAGGAATGGCTGGCCGATAAGTCGCGTTTTGTTTGGGATGGCTTGCGCCGTCAGCGCTTGGACCGGCCCTATATTCGCGAGGCGGGCAAATTGCGTCCCGCGACCTGGCCGGAAGCGCTTGGAGCTGTGGCCGCGGCTATTGCTGGCAAAAAGGTGACCGCTTTGGTTGGCGATCTGGTCTCGACAGAGGCAGCCTATGCGCTCCAGCAGGTCATAGCTGGGCTCGGTGGTAAAATTGAGTGCCGGACAGATGGGGCGCAATTACCGATGGGCAATCGGAGCGGCTATGTCGGCACTGCACGCATAGAGGATCTCGAAACTGCGCAGATGATCCAGTTGATTGGCACCAACCCGAAGATGGAAGCGCCGGTTCTGAATGCCCGTATTCGCAAGGCTTGGAGCCGTGGCGCCTCAATTGGTTTGATTGGTGAGCCAGTGGATCTGACCTATGACTATGTGCATGTTGGCACGGGGCGTGCGGAACTGCAGGGCTTGCTTAAGAAAGATTATAAAGCTGTTCTAGAGCAGCCCTCCATGGTGGTTCTGGGGCAGGCGGCTTTGCAAGGCGAGGATGGCGCGGCGGTTCTGGCGGCGACGATGGAGCTTTGCGAAAAAACTGACAGCAAATTATTGATCCTGCACACAGCAGCGGCACGCGTTGGTGCAATGGATCTGGGATGCACCACCGACGGGGGTCTTGCCGCCGCCGTTGAAGGCGCTGAGGTCATCTATAATCTGGGGGCGGATGAACTGGACATCGCGCCCGGGGCCTTTGTGATTTATCAAGGCAGTCATGGCGATAGAGGGGCGCATCGGGCCGATGTGATCCTGCCGGGCGCGGCCTACACGGAAGAAAATGGTATTTTTGTCAACACTGAAGGGCGGCCACAATTGGCGCAGCGCGCTGGCTTTGCACCGGGTGAAGCCAAGGAAAACTGGGCCATTTTGCGGGCGCTCTCGGCTGAATTGGGCGCGGCTTTGCCCTTTGACAATTTGGCACAGTTGCGCAATCACATGATCGCTGCTGCGCCTCATTTGGCGGCGATTGATGGGGTGGCAGAAAATGAATGGCAGGCGGTGTCGGGCGGAAAAATGGGCAAGGGTGCGTTTGGACAGGCGATAAGCGATTATTACCTCAGCAATCCGATCGCCCGGGCCAGTACCTTGATGGCGGAACTATCTGCCAATGCCAAGGCGCGCAATTCTGCGTCTCTTGCGGCGGAATAATTTTATGGGTTTGGCTTTGATGGATCGTTTGGACAGCTGTCCCGCACCGGAGTTTGGCGGGACTTTGCAAGGTCACGGGCGCTCCCGCGGGCTTGCGGCGCACAGAGCGGTGATTTCATCGAAAAACCATGCAGCGAAGGCTGGTATTTTTACCCAAGATACGGTTTACAGCCCAGTATATGACCCGGCTGACATCTCGGCCGATATTTAGCCGAAAATCAGCACAGCTGAACGCAAGGAACGAGGGATACCAAAGGTATGAACGAATTCTTCTCCACAAACCTCGGGGTCGCAGTGATCCTTTTGGGCCAAACCCTTGCGGTGGTTGGTTTTGTGATGATCAGCTTGCTGTTTTTGGTCTATGGCGACCGGAAAATTTGGGCTGCGGTTCAGATGCGGCGTGGGCCAAATGTGGTGGGTTTGTTTGGCCTGCTGCAGACCGTGGCCGATGCCTTGAAATATGTGGTTAAGGAAATTGTCATTCCTGCGGGCGCAGATCGTCCTGTCTTTATATTGGCGCCGCTTGTGTCCTTTGTTTTGGCGATGTTGGCTTGGGCCGTTATCCCCTTCAACGCGACCTGGGTTTTGGCCGATATCAACGTGGCCTTGCTCTTTGTTTTCGCAGTGTCTTCGCTCGAAGTTTATGGGGTGATTATGGGCGGTTGGGCCTCGAACTCGAAATATCCCTTTCTCGGATCCCTACGCTCTGCAGCGCAGATGATTTCCTATGAAGTCTCGATGGGGTTGATCATCATCGGTGTGATTATTTCGACCGGATCGATGAATTTTGGCGCAATTGTAGCGGCGCAGAATGGCGATTTGGGCTTTTTCAATTGGTATTTCATCCCACATTTCCCCATGGTGTTTTTGTTTTTCATCAGCGCCTTGGCAGAAACCAATCGCCCACCCTTCGATTTGCCTGAGGCAGAGTCGGAGCTTGTGGCGGGGTATCAGGTTGAATATTCTTCAACGCCGTTTTTGCTCTTCATGGCCGGTGAATATATCGCGATATTCCTGATGTGTGCTTTGATCACCTTGTTATTCTTCGGGGGGTGGGCCTCGCCTGTCCCTTTCATTGCCGATGGTCCGGTCTGGATGGTTGGGAAAATGGCAATCTTCTTTTTCCTGATTGCCATGGTCAAAGCCTTGGTGCCGCGGTATCGCTACGACCAGCTGATGCGTTTGGGCTGGAAAGTATTTCTGCCCTTCTCCTTGGTCTGGGTGGTCTTTGTGGCCTTTGCAGCGAAATTCGGTTGGTTCTGGGGCGTCTATGCCCGCTGGACAGTGGGAGGCTAAACCAATGGCAAATATTGATTATACACGTCGCGTCAAATATTTCTTACTGCAAGATTTTTGGGCTGCGTTCAAATTGGGTATGAAATATTTTTTCCGGCCGAAGGCGACTTTGAACTACCCGCATGAAAAAGGACCCTTGAGCCCAAGGTTCCGCGGTGAACATGCTTTGCGCCGCTATCCGAATGGGGAAGAACGCTGTATTGCCTGTAAGCTTTGCGAAGCGATTTGCCCGGCGCAGGCCATCACCATTGACGCCGAGCCGCGCGATGACGGCAGCCGCCGCACCACCCGTTATGATATAGATATGACCAAATGTATTTACTGTGGCTTTTGCCAAGAGGCCTGCCCGGTGGATGCGATTGTTGAGGGGCCGAATTTCGAATTTTCAACTGAGACGCGTGAAGAGTTATTTTACGACAAATCCAAACTGCTAGAAAATGGCGACCGTTGGGAAGCTGAGATTGCCCGCAATCTCGAACTCGACGCGCCATATCGCTAAGCGGCCAAGGGAAGGAATTACGATGGGTATCGCGGAACTCGCGTTTTACGCATTTTCAATGTCCACTTTGATCGGGGGCATTTTCACAGTCGTGGCGCGCAACCCGGTGCATTCGGTTTTGTGGCTGATTTTGGCTTTTCTCTCGGCTGCGGGCCTTTTTGTCCTGTTGGGGGCGGAGTTTGTGGCCATGCTGCTGATCATCGTCTATGTCGGCGCCGTGGCGGTCTTATTCCTCTTTGTTGTGATGATGCTTGATGTGGACTTTGCTGAACTGAAAGCAGAGATGGCAAAATATCTGCCTCTTGGGTTGGTGATTGGCGTGATTGTCCTCATGCAGTTGATGTTCGCCTTCGGGGTTTGGGACTATTCGGCCGGATACGAGGGGCGCTTGGCCGCTGAATTCGGTGCCGGCACCAACACCGGCGAGCTGGGTGCCATTCTTTATGATGACTATATTTTAATTTTTCAACTGGCCGGCTTGGTGCTCTTGGTGGCCATGATTGGGGCGATTGTCCTGACGCTGCGCCATCGGGTCGGCGTCAAGCGTCAAGACGTGGTTGCGCAGATGATGCGTGATCCAGCCAAAGCGATGGAATTGAGAGATGTAAAACCGGGGCAGGGACTATGATCGGACTTGAACATTATCTGGCCGTCGCGGCGGCCCTGTTTGTGATTGGAATCTTTGGGCTGTTTCTGAACCGCAAAAATATCATCATCTTGTTGATGAGTATCGAATTGATGCTGCTGAGCGTGAATATCAACTTTGTTGCTTTTTCGGCCTTTCTTGGTGACTACGTTGGGCAGATTTTCACATTGTTTGTATTGACCGTGGCGGCCGCTGAAGCTGCAATCGGTTTGGCGATTTTGGTTTGTTTCTTCCGTAACAAAGGCTCGATTGACGTTGAAGACGTCAACGTAATGAAAGGGTAGGCGTTATGGAAACTATACTCCTTTTTGCCCCATTGGTGGGGGCTCTGATTGCAGGCTTCGGTCATGGGGTTATTGGCGATAAAGCAGCGCAGGTTTTGACCACCGGCCTGTTGTTTCTTTCGGCGATTTTGTCTTGGGCTTTGTTCCTTAGCTTTGACGGACAGACTGAAAGCATCCAAATTCTGCGCTGGATTGAGAGCGGAACCCTGTCGACTGATTGGGCCATTCGCATGGACCGTCTCACGACGATTATGTTGATTGTGATCACTACCGTCTCGGCCTTGGTGCATCTTTATTCCATGGGCTATATGGCCCATGACGATCATTTCCGGGATGGCGAAAGTTATCGCCCGCGTTTCTTTGCCTATCTATCTTTTTTCACTTTTGCCATGTTGATGCTGGTGACCTCTGACAACCTGTTGCAGCTTTTTTTTGGCTGGGAAGGGGTCGGCGTGGCCTCTTATTTGTTGATTGGGTTTTACATCCGCAAACAAAGCGCTGGGGCGGCTGCAATCAAAGCCTTTGTGGTCAACCGGGTTGGTGATTTCGGATTTTTGCTTGGCATCTTTGGCCTATATCTTGTGGCCGATAGCATCAAGTTTGAGGATATCTTTCTGATCGGCCCGCAATTGGCGACGATGGAGTTGCACTTTCTATGGCGTGATTGGAACGCGGCGAATTTGATTGCCTTCCTGCTATTCGTCGGCGCGATGGGCAAATCGGCGCAGCTTATCCTGCACACCTGGTTGCCCGATGCGATGGAAGGTCCGACGCCTGTGTCCGCCTTGATCCATGCGGCGACTATGGTCACAGCGGGGGTGTTTCTGGTTTGCCGCATGTCTCCCATTATGGAATTTGCACCCGATACGATGAGTTTTATCGTCTTTCTGGGCGCTTCAACGGCCTTCTTTGCGGCGACCGTTGGACTTGTGCAAAATGACATAAAACGGGTGATTGCTTATTCAACCTGCTCCCAGCTGGGATATATGTTCGTGGCTGCCGGGCTTGGGGTCTATTCCGTGGCGATGTTCCATCTTTTGACCCACGCCTTCTTTAAGGCGATGCTATTTTTGGGTGCTGGCTCGGTTATTCACGGGATGCATCACGAGCAAGATATGCGCAATTACGGCGGTTTGCGCAAAAAACTGCCTTATACCTTCTGGGCTATGATGATCGGCACGCTGGCCATTACGGGTGTTGGTATCCCCCTCACGCACTACGGCTTTGCCGGCTTCCTGTCGAAGGATGCGGTGATTGAGAGTGCCTATGCGGGGACAATGGGAGGCTATGCCTTCTGGATGTTGGTTATCGCGGCGATGTTCACCAGTTTTTACAGCTGGCGCTTGATGTTCTTGACCTTCTTCGGCGCGGCGCGTGGCGACAAACACACCCATGAGCACGCCCATGAAAGCCCAAGGGTCATGCTGGTGCCGCTTGCGGTGCTGGCGGTTGGAGCGATTTTCTCAGGCATGGTCTTTTACAAGCCGTTTTTTGGGGACCACCATAAAGTGGAAGTTTTCTTTGGTATTGTTGAGGCAAATGCTGGCCATGATGAGGGTCACGCTCAGGGTGGATTTAACCTGATTGCGCCTGCCCATGCCGCCACAGCCAGCGCAGAGACCGATGATGCTGCCGGTCACGGCGCAGGGGATGACGGCGCTGAGGACAAGCTGGGTCGGGGGGCGATCTATATGGCGGCCAGTAACACTGTGCTGGACGATGCGCATCACGTCCATTGGTTGGTCAAATTGTCCCCATTTATCGCTATGGTCCTAGGCTTTGCAGGGGCTTGGGCATTTTACATGACCAAGCTGGACCTGCCGCGCCGGGTTACTGAGAGCAATCCTGTGCTCTACCGCTTTCTACTGAACAAATGGTATTTTGATGAAATCTACGATGTGATCTTCTTGCGCCCGGCGCAATGGCTGGGCCGGACCCTTTGGAAGGTTGGAGATGGCAAAATCATTGATGGTGGCATCAACGGTCTGGCCATGGGGATCATCCCCTTCTTCACCAAATGGGCCGGCCGCATGCAGTCGGGTTATATCTTCACCTATGCTTTTGGCATGGTGATCGGAATCGCAGCCTTGGTCACCTGGGTGACCATTGCGGGAGGTAAATAATGAGCAACCTTCTTAGCCTAATTACATTCATTCCTTTGGTCGCAGCGGTCATTTTGGCGCTTTTGGCCCGTGGGGATGGTGAGGCCTCGCAAAGAAATGTGAAATATCTGGCGCTGGCCGCGACCGGATTTACCTTTCTGGCTTCTCTCATGCTGCTGTCGGGTTTTGAGCCAAATGATACAGGCTTTCAATTTGTTGAAGAGCGCAGCTGGCTTTTGGGCATGCAGTATAAGATGGGGGTTGATGGGATAAGCCTGTTGTTCGTTTTGCTGACGACATTCACAATGCCCCTGGTCGTTGCAGCCTCATGGAATGTCACGCATCGTCTCAAAGAGTATATGATCGCCTTTTTGGTGCTTGAAAGCTTGATGATCGGGGTGTTCTGCGCCTTAGATCTGGTGCTGTTTTACATGTTCTTTGAAGCCTGTTTGATCCCGATGTTTTTGATCATTGGGATTTGGGGTGGAAAAGAGCGGATCTATGCGTCGTTCAAATTCTTTCTCTACACGTTTTTGGGCTCGGTTCTAATGCTGGTGGCCATGGTGGCCATGTTCGCCGATGCCGGGACCACGGATATGGTGGTGCTTTTGAGCCATAATTTTGGATCAGACACGCTGACTGTGGCAGGTTTTCACATTATTGGCGGGGCGCAGACGCTGATGTGGTTGGCTTTCTTTGCCTCATTCGCGGTGAAAATGCCGATGTGGCCGGTGCACACTTGGTTGCCAGATGCCCATGTGCAAGCGCCGACGGCCGGCTCTGTGGTGCTCGCGGCAATTTTGCTGAAAATGGGCGGCTATGGGTTTCTGCGGTTCTCTTTGCCGATGTTCCCTGTCGCCTCTGACCTGCTGGCGCCTTTGGTGTTTTGGATGTCGGCGATTGCGATTGTCTACACGTCATTGGTCGCCCTGGCGCAGCAGGATATGAAAAAGCTGATCGCCTATTCCTCGGTGGCGCATATGGGATATGTCACCATGGGAATATTTGCGGCCAATCAGCAAGGGATTGATGGCGCGATATTTCAGATGCTGAGTCACGGGTTTATCTCTGGCGCTTTGTTTCTCTGTGTTGGGGTCATTTATGACCGGATGCACACCCGCGACATTGATGCCTATGGCGGCCTGGTAAATCGGATGCCGAGCTATGCATTGATCTTCATGTTCTTCACCATGGCCAATGTTGGCTTGCCGGGCACATCTGGATTTGTCGGTGAATTCCTCACTTTGATGGGCATCTTTCAAGTGAACACCTGGGTGGCGCTCTTCGCGGCCTCTGGTGTGATCCTATCGGCTGCCTATGCGCTGTGGCTGTATCGCCGCGTGGTTTTAGGGGATTTGATCAAAGAGAGCTTGAAATCTATTACCGATATGGCGCCACGTGAGAAGATAATCTTCGCCCCTCTTGTGGCGATGACATTGATCTTGGGCGTTTATCCGGCGCTTATCCTTGATATCATTGGGCCGTCGGTTGCGGCTTTGGTTGAAACCTATCACAGCAATGTGGCCGCTCACGGAATTGTGAGTTTGGCCGCATCCACTGCGTCCCATTAAAGGGGAATTTTGGAACATGATCGCTTCTGATTTCACGACTGTTCTACCTGAGGTTCTTCTGTCGCTCTATGCGATGCTGGCTTTGGTTGTTTTCGTTTATACGGGCAAGGATCGGCATGCTGCGCTCTCGATTTGGTTGACCAGTGGCGCGTTTTTTCTTCTGGCACTGGTCCTAGCGATGGGTACGCCTACTGGTGCAGCCTCCTTTGGCGGGATGTTCGTCGATGACAGTTTTGCGCGCTTTTGCAAAATTGTGATTTTACTATCTGCGGCTTTGGTTCTGGTGATGGGCCAAGATTACGCAGCCAAACATGATATGCTGAAGTTCGAATACCCGCTTTTGGTGGCTCTGTCGGTTGTGGGTATGATGGTGATGGTCTCGGCTGGCAGCCTTTTGACCCTCTATATGGGGTTAGAGCTGCAATCTTTGGCCCTCTACGTTATCGCAGCTTTCCGCCGGGACAGTGCCAAATCGACCGAAGCCGGGTTGAAATATTTTGTGCTGGGGGCTTTGTCGTCTGGTCTCCTGCTGTATGGCACCTCTTTGGTCTATGGGTTTGCCGGCACAGTCGATTTTTCTGGTATTATGGCCGCAACCAGCGATGGGAATTTATCCATTGGCTTGCTGTTGGGCTTGGTCTTTGTGATCGCTGGCATGGGCTTCAAGGTTTCCGCCGCACCTTTTCACATGTGGGCGCCAGATGTCTATGAAGGCGCGCCAACACCTGTCACAGCCTTTTTTGCCACGGCGCCAAAGATGGCGGCTATGGGCCTGTTTGCCCGTGTTGTGCATGATGCCTTCGGCGGTGTGACCGCAGATTGGCAACAAGTTGTAGCAGTTCTATCGGTCTTTTCTATGTTCCTTGGTGCAGTGGCGGCGATTGGGCAAAAAGACATCAAACGTCTGATGGCCTATTCCTCAATCGCGCATATGGGGTTTGCTTTGATGGGTCTTGCCGCGGGCACCTTGTTCGGCGTACAAGCAATGCTGATCTATATGGCGATTTATATCTCCATGAACATCGGCATGTTTGCCCTGATCCTCTCTATGGAGCGTGACGGCCGGCCTGTGAGTGATATTGCCTCCCTCAGCATGCTGTCAAAAGTTCAACCCTTGAGGGCGCTCTGTGTCGTATTAATAATGTTCTCTATGGCTGGCGTCCCTCCAATGGTTGGGTTCTTTGGCAAGTTCTACGTGCTGCGCGCTGCTTATGAGGCTGATATGGCTTGGCTCGCCATAGCCGGGGTAGTGGCCTCTGTGATTGGTGCCTATTATTATATTCGCATCGTTTATTTCTTGTATTTTGGTGGGGACAGTGAGCCACTCGATACCCAGACGCCGCGTCGGCTAACCGTGATTTTGGTGGCCTCCACCGCTGTGATTACCGCCGGTGCGGCCTTTAGCTTGTTTGGCATCGAGCCTTTGGCGCAAGTGGCGGCGGAGTCTCTTGCAAATTAATTTGCCTCCTGGCACAAGCTACAGCTTTCATGTGCGGGCGCGATCCACAATGGATTTGGCCCGCAGTTATGATGGGGCGCAGGGTTTTCCGCATTGGATATTGGCGGGCACGCAGACGCAAGCGCGCGGACGGCAGGGGCGCAGTTGGTTAAGCCCGGCAGGGGCCTTTGCTGCCAGTTTGGTCATACAGCCCCTTTGCCCCCCCGCACAGGCCGCGCAGCGCTCATTCGTTGCAGCCTGCGCCTTGCGGCGAGCCTTGTCTCGCGTAGTGGACGCGGGGGCCCTGGCTCAGAAATGGCCAAATGATGTTTTGCTCAATGGCGGGAAAGTCGCTGGGATCTTGCTTGAATCCTTTGGCTCTGGCCAGCTGGTGGATCGGTTGACCATCGGGATTGGTGTGAACCTTGGCCATGCGCCTCAGGATGTCGCGCAAGCCAGTTTCCTCCCGATTGGCGTGGCGGATGTGACCGGCCAAAGCCCTCTCCCTGAAGCCTTCCTTGCGATCCTTGCGGCAGAATTTGCAGCGCTTGATGCCGTTTTACAGCAGCAAGGCTTTTCCGAAATTTGCGCCGAATGGACCGCGTATGCGGCTCGTTTGGGTGAGGATATTACCGCTCGCACAGGGCGAGAGGAGATCACCGGCCGCTTTGAAGGGCTGGATGCGCAGGGCAATCTGCTGCTGTTGACGGCAGGCGGTAAGAGGGTCATACCAGCCGCTGATATCTATTTTTAGGGCCTATCCAGATGCTACTCGCGATTGACTGCGGAAATACCAATACAGTGTTCTCGATTTGGGATGGCACCCAGTTCATCGCCAACTGGCGGATCGCCACGTCCCATAAACGCACAGCGGACCAATATTTTGTCTGGCTCAATACGTTGATGACCCTAGATAGCATTGCCAGTGATATTGATGAGATGGTGATTTCGTCGACCGTACCGCGGGTTGTGTTTAACCTCAGGGTTCTGGCGGATAAATATTTTGGTACGAGGCCGCTGGTTGTGGGGCGCATGGATTGCCGGCTTCCGATTGATGTGCGCGTCGATGCGGGCACAGCGGTTGGGCCGGATCGATTGGTCAATTCCGTCGCTGGACATGATCTATTTGGTGGGGACCTCATCCTCGTAGATTTTGGTACAGCCACCACCTTTGATGTGGTCGACAGCGATGGCGCCTATGTCGGCGGCTCTATTGCGCCGGGGGTCAACCTTAGCCTTGAAGCATTGCACCAAGCAGCGGCTGCGTTGCCACATGTGGATATCTCAAGGCCTCAATGTGTGATTGGTACCAATACGGTGGCCTGCATGCAATCGGGCGTGTTCTGGGGCTATGTTGGCCTGGTGCGGGAGATCTGTGATCAGATCAAAGCTGAACATGGCAAGCCGATGAAAGTAATCTCTACCGGTGGCCTGGCGCCACTTTTCCAACAATCAGTTCATCTGTTCGATGCGTTCGAAGATGAGCTTACAATGCACGGTCTTACTGTGATCCATCAATTCAATAAGGAAATTTGATGAGCCAAAAACGTTTAATGTATCTCCCTCTCGGCGGCGCCGGTGAGGTGGGAATGAATTGTTATGTCTACGGATACGGACCACGAGACAAAGAGCGCCTGATTGTCGTTGATCTCGGTGTGACTTTTCCAGATATGGACAGCTCACCTGGGGTTGATTTGATCATTCCGGACATTGCCTGGCTTGAGGCACGTAAAGACCGCATTGATGGTGTGTTCATCACCCACGCGCATGAAGATCATGTGGGCGCTGTCGGCCATACCTATGCCAGTCTGGGCGCGCCAATCTACACCCGCGTATTCACTGCCAATATTGCCCGGCGCAAGCTGGAAGAGCATGGGGTTGCTGCCGATGCGGTGACGGTCATGAGCGCTTGGCCTGATCAAGTGGCGTTGGGGCCGTTTAAAGTGGGATTCCTGCCGATTAGCCACTCTATTCCTGAAAGCTCTGGTCTGGTTATCGACACGCCAGAGGGGCGGGTTGTGCATACGGGGGATTTCAAACTGGACGAGACACCCTTGGTTGGCGAAGGTTGGGATCCGGTCCTTTGGGGCGAGATTGCCAAACCAGGCGTCAAGGCTTTGGTCTGTGATAGTACCAATGTGTTTTCTTTGGCGTCGGGGCGGTCTGAGGCGACTTTGGGCGACAATATCACACAATTGGTGGCATCTGCAGATCAATTGGTGGTGGCTACCACCTTTGCCAGCAATGTCGCACGGGTCAAAACCTTGGCAGAAGCGGCCCGCCGTGCGGGTCGCTCGGTCTGTCTGATGGGGCGGGCGATGAACAAAATGGTGGAAGCGGCGCTTGAAACTGGCGTTTTGTCAGATTTTCCCCCAGTGATTAGCCCGGAGGAAGCTTTGGATGTGCCGCGCGGTAATCTGATGTTCTTGGTCACTGGCAGCCAGGGCGAGCGGCGCGCGGCCTCAGCGCAATTGGCCAACGGCAAATATCGTGGGCATAAGCTGAAAGAAGGGGATTTGTTCCTCTTTTCGTCAAAAACTATTCCGGGCAACGAGCGTGGTGTGATCAAGATCATCAACCAACTGTCTGAAATTGGCGTGGATGTCGTGGATGATTCCACCGGCGCCTATCACGTGTCCGGCCATGCCAACCGCCCGGATCTTGAGGCGATGCATGCTTTGATGCAGCCGCAGATTTTGGTGCCGATGCATGGCGAACACCGCCATCTGCGCGCGCATGCGAATGTGGCCAAGGCTAAGGGGATACAATCGGTTGTTGCGGTCAATGGTATGGTGATCAACCTTTCAGGCAACGCACCGAAAGTTGAGGAATTCGTTGAGACAGGTCGCACCTATATTGATGGATCTGTGCAAATCGGTGCTTTGGATGGGGTGGTGCGTGACCGTATTCGCATGTCGCTCAACGGTCATGTGATGGTTAGTGTGATATTGGATGATGACGGTCCTTTGGGAGAGCCTTGGTGTGAAATCAAAGGCCTGCCAGAAATAGGCAGCAGCCGAGCGGGCTTGGCTGAAGTTCTTGAAGAAGACTTGAACCAATTTATGATGCGTGCGGGTCGCAAAACCCTGCGAGATGATAAAAAACTTGAAGACGAGCTGCGTCGTATTGCACGTCAGTCAGCTCAGTCTGAGATTGGCAAAAAGCCAGAAGTCACAGTTGTGATCAGCCGTTTGTCGTAGCTAAACCGGTTAAGATCTCGCCTGGCGTGAACGCCAGGCTGCCCTTGCCTATTTAACGGCTTGTAAGGGCAGCCCGTCCTTATCTGTAGAAGCGCTTTATGCGAGGTCTTCCTGTGAGGACAAGCTACCCTCTGGCGCCTAGGTCAGGCTGAGATCTTCGGCGTCACCCGCGATGCTGGGCAGTTTATCGCCCTCGGGCGTATCATTGCCCGCTGATGGATCTCTGCCCTCTGCCAACAAACGCTCTGTAAAACTTTGCGCAATAAAATCAGGCATGGATGCGTCCAAAGTCGCCCCACCGCGACCGTTGTTGCGGGGTTGTGCATCGCGGCTACGACCACGTCCACGGCCGCCGCGCCGGTTTGAGTTTTGCTCGCGCTCGGGGGTGGCCGGTTGCGTGTTGTCGACGGCGACGGCTACGACCACGGGCGCAGCATCTGTTGGCACCGCTGCCGTGTCGATGGCATCCGGCAGTGCTGGCTCCTCAGCAGGCTGCTCGGCATCTGATTTCTTTGATCTTCCTGCGCGGCCGCGTCTTGCTGGTTTCTTTTCCACGCTGTCTTCTGAGACCGTTTCGCCCTCAGCGGTCTTTCCGGACATCGCGTGTTCCATCCGGGGGATTTCCATTTTTACTAGCCCTTCGATGGCGGCAAAGTTCTTTTCATCCCGGGGGCTGCAGATCATCATGGCGGACCCAGACTTGCCCGCCCGACCTGTGCGACCGATCCGGTGTACGTAGTCTTCCGCATGGCTTGGCACGTCATAGTTGAAGACATGGCTCACATTTGGGACATCCAGCCCGCGCGCCGCCACATCAGAGGCCACCAAAAAACGCAGGACGCCAGATCTAAAATTATCCAAAGTTTCTGTGCGCTTGGATTGATCCAGATCGCCATGAATTGGCGCGGCATCAAGGCCGTATTTTTGCATGGACTTGGCCACCACATCCACATCCATCTTGCGATTGCAAAAGATAATGGCATTGGTACAATTTTCCGCTTCGCTCTCAATAATACCACGCAAGAGCGCGCGTTTTTCTGTGCCTTCACGATCCTTGCGGCTGGCTTTGAACATAACGACGGATTGGGTGATTGTATCTGAGGTGGTCGCAGCGCGGGCCACTTCTATTTTGGCGGGCGCTGAGAGAAACGTATTGGTGATCCGCTCAATTTCTGGCGCCATTGTCGCGCTAAAAAAGAGGGTTTGACGGGTGAAGGGTGTGAGTTTGAAGATCCGTTCAATATCTGGAATGAACCCCATATCAAGCATCCGATCTGCCTCATCCACCACCATGATCTGTACGCCGGTCAAAAGTAATTTGCCGCGTTCAACGTGATCGAGCAGCCGCCCAGGTGTTGCAATCAATACGTCAACACCTCGGTCAATCAGCTTGTCTTGCTCTTTGAAGCTCACACCACCAATCAGTAGGGCCTTGGTCAGTTTGCTGTATTTAGTGTAGGTGTCAAAGTTTTCGGCCACTTGTGCTGCCAATTCGCGGGTGGGGCAAAGCACCAAGCTGCGTGGCATCCGCGCCCGCGCGCGTCCGCGTCCTAGTAAGGTGATCATTGGCAGAGTGAAACTGGCGGTCTTGCCCGTTCCTGTCTGAGCGATGCCTAAGACATCTTTGCCTTCGAGCGCCGGAGGGATGGCCCCGGCTTGAATTGGGGTGGGGGTGTCATAACCAGCTTCGGCAATGGCTTTTAGGACTTTAGCGTCCAAATTTAGGTCAGTGAATTTTATCATGTACGTCCATCAAAATGTGTCGTGGCAAGAAATTTGCACGACGAGTATTGGACGCAGGTCATTCGCGTCCATCGCATGGTTGACCCTATGCCAACTCCGTCCGTATAGGCGGTAATCTGGCATAGGTCAAACCCGCATACTGGCCTGGCCGCTGCCTAGAGTTGGCCCTTAAACCATCATTTCTTTAGTCGCGGTCAACGCCACATCTGGGTAATCGCGCGCTACCCGATCAATGTCCCATTGCAGCCGGGTCAAAAACACTATGTCGTCGTCATTATCCCGCGCCATGTGCTGTTTGTTGGCCTGTGCGAAGGCGTCGACCTTGGCCAGTGGCCCCGAAACCCAGCGTGCGGAAGTAAATTGACTGGGCTCCATACGCACCGGAAGCCCGTATTCGAGCTCAATGCGGCTGGCCAGCACCTCAAATTGTAAGGCTCCAACCACTCCAACAATGAAGCCTGACCCAATCATCGGTTTGAAAACCTTGGCCGCACCTTCTTCGGCAAATTGCATGAGAGCTTTTTCCAAGTGTTTGGCTTTTAGAGGATCGCCAGCGCGGACCGATTGCAGCAATTCTGGTGCAAAACTCGGAATGCCTGTCACCCGCAACGTTTCGCCTTCTGTCAGCGTGTCGCCAATGCGCAGTTGCCCATGGTTTGGGATGCCAATGATATCGCCGGCCCAAGCCTCCTCGGCCAGTTCGCGGTCGGCAGCAAGAAAGAGGACCGGATTGGAAATCGACATCTGCTTCTTACTGCGCACATGCGTCAATTTCATTCCCCGTTTGAAATGCCCGGAGGCCAAGCGCACAAAGGCGACGCGATCGCGGTGTTTGGGGTCCATATTGGCCTGCACTTTGAACACAAATCCTGCCACTTTTACCTCTTCTGGGGCGAGGAAACGCGGTTCCGCCCTTTGCGGCTGTGGCTCTGGGCCAAAATCAGCGATGCCCTGCATCAATTCTTGCACACCAAAGGAATTGATGGCCGAACCGAACCAAATCGGGGTCATAGTGCCATCGAGCAGCGCCTGATGGTCCATTTTTGGCAATAGCTCTTTGGCCATTTCAATCTCTTCGAGAAACACTTTAAGAAGTTCTGCGGGCACATGTTCGGCTAGGGCCGGATCGTCCAATCCATTGATTTTGATAGATCCAGAGACCTTGTTTCGATTTGCTCTATCCATAAGTTCCAATTGGTCGCGCAAGAGATCATAGGTGCCAATGAATTCACGGCCTCGTCCAATCGGCCAAGAGGCGGGCGTGACATCAATCGCAAGATTTTGTTGTATCTCATCAATGATATCAAATGTATCACGGCTTTCGCGGTCCATTTTATTACAAAATGTCAAAATCGGCAAATCGCGCATGCGACAGACTTCGAAGAGCTTTTGAGTCTGGCTTTCAACGCCCTTGGCGCCGTCAATGACCATAACAGCCGCGTCAACGGCTGTGAGGGTGCGGTAGGTGTCTTCGGAGAAATCCGAGTGACCCGGAGTGTCGACCAAATTGAACCGAAAGGTTTTGAAGTCAAATGACATGGCGGAGGCCGAGACTGAGATGCCCCGATCCTGCTCCATTTTCATGAAATCTGAGCGTGTTCTTCGGGCTTCGCCCTTGACGCGTACTTGCCCGGCCATTTGAATAGCGCCGCCATAAAGAAGAAATTTTTCAGTCAAAGTGGTCTTACCTGCATCAGGGTGACTGATGATGGCAAAGGTGCGCCGGCGCGCAATTTCTGGCGGAAGTGTGGGGCGGTTGTCTAACATGAGCCGCGTATAGGTTGGGATGATGCCATTGGCAAGAAATCCTGCAGCATACAGGGTCATCGGTGCGTTTTCTCCAGCGGCGCTAGTCAACGTTTTTATCGGGCAGGCCACTGGGCAAATACAGCACTCGCCGGCTGGGTTTTGCGGGGTTAGATCACGATTGCACAGCACGCGGCAATCTCTCGGATGTTTCACTGGCCCGATCTTCGCCGCGCATGTGAGAACGCATTGCGATGCCGTTGGCAAAATCAAATGCTCAGTGGTAAAACGTATTTGAACTAAATCGATAAAACTGGCCTCCACCCAGTCGATTGTCGTGCCATTGCACAGATGCTTGGCTTTGATGAACCGTCCCCCATAACTGCTATTGGTTTGGGGATATAAAGTGCGATGTTCTGCGCTGAGGATGTAATCGTGATCGGTGCCAAAAGGGTTTTTGGGATCCTGATAGGACAGTTTTTATCCCGCGCACCTTGGGTTTCTATCTCAATGCATGTAATTTTCTGCTGTGTGAAGTCATGGGTGAGCACTTCTTGCCCAGGTTTGAGATCCCAGGCAGCGCATAGGCGTCCGTCAGCCAGTGTGTTTTGCGTACCAGGGTAGAAAATTGGATCGCTCAATTCGGCCAATTTGCGTGAATTAACGTGGCAATTGATACCAATCAGGCGATAATCTATATCGGGCGGCATGGCAGAGAATGCAGTTAGATAGACTTGTTTAATCTCTCCCAGCTAAGCTTCAACAAAGAACAGAGCGTCGAAGGTTTGCCCAGCCTCGAGCATCAGAGTGATTTGACTGCCCAGATGTACAGCTGCACCAATTGCGCCAATGGCACTATGGGGCGCCAAACGATGCCTCCGATCGGAGGCTTCTGCTTGCTAGGTCAATTGCGCGGGTTGGGCTTTTGCCTTGCGGCGATAGATGTCATCGAGATGAAGGCTCTGCCTTAACTGACAACGGTTCGCCATAATACTCCCGTCTTGCACGTGTGCTAGCATTTGAAAACATTTAGGTGTTAAAAATTTACCAAAGTATAATTGAAGCTTCGCATGTGAGGAAAATTTTATATATTCAAACTTAAATTCACATTTTGGTAACTTTTTTGTTCAAGCTGCTCACATTTCTTGACAAGGACTAGTGTCATGCGCCTCTCCCCAATGCTAGACTTGGAAAATACTTAACAAGGAAATAGATAATGGATATGGGAATTTCTGGCAAGAAAGCTCTGGTTTGCGCCTCTTCAAAAGGTCTTGGTCGGGGCTGTGCTGAGGCTTTGGCTGGTGAAGGTGTTCATTTGGTGATCAATGGGCGGAATCCCGATGTTTTGGCCGCCACGGCCTCTGCGATTCGGTCTTCCTATGGGGTATTGGTCACAGAAGTGGCCTGTGATGTCACCACGCCCGAGGGGCAGGAGATGTTGCTGAGCGCAGCCGGCGATGTCGATATTTTGGTGACCAATGCTGGAGGGCCGCCGCCAGGGCTATGGTCCGATTGGAATCGTGCTGATTTTATTGCAGCCCTCGACGCCAATATGTTGACTCCGATTGCCCTAATGAAAGCCTGCCTGCCCGCAATGATGTCCCGCGGCTGGGGCCGGGTGGTGAATATCACCAGCCAGTCGGTCAAAGCGCCAATCGGGGTTCTTGGCCTTTCCAATGCTGCCCGCACCGGGTTGACCGGATATGTTGCGGGAACGGCGCGGCAAGTGGCCGAACATGGCGTTACTATTAACAATCTTTTGCCCGGCATCCATGCCACGGACCGGGCGGTCTCGCTCGACAGTGGCATCATGAAGGCCCAAGGCATTACAATGGTGCAAGCGCAAAGCCAGCGCCAGGCTACTATTCCCGCGCGCCGTTATGGCACTGCTGAAGAATTCGGTGCGGCCTGTGCGTTTTTATGCTCGCAACACGCGGGTTTTATGGTGGGGCAAAATATTTTGCTTGATGGTGGCGCGACAAACGCCACAATTTAACGAAATCACTCCGCGTAGAATTTTTCTTTTACAAGCGAATGTCCACAGGCACGGCTGGGATGCGTGGAAATTAATGCGCTGCGGTTTTTTGAAGCGAAACATATTCTTGCACGTTTTGATGAAACATCAAAACGTGCGAGAATATCACGGCAAAACCTTGCAGTCTTCCGCTGATCTTCAAACCAATGCCTGGTGTTAGCCGGCCAAAATGCCATGCCGGTTTAAGAAAATCTTGGCGCAGCTTCATGACGGGGTGCTGATGAGCTACAATGGTTGCGGTTTGATTGCGCCAGAAGCACTCAAGGACGCGCGGGTTTTAGGTCTGGGCTGCGGCGCGGCGTTTCCTTTTGAAGCTGGTGCCGCAGAGGCCAGCTGTTGCTAAATCACCGCATGCCACATACATAAGCCTGAGTGTTTTTGTCAGTTAGGCGCCTCTGTTGTCGAATCCGAGACTTGAAATCCGAAACCTGTCGCGCCGCTTTGCCGGTCAATTTGCGGTGGATGATGTCAGCTTGCGGCTTGAACCGGGGCAGGTGACCTGCCTGCTGGGCCCGTCGGGTTGCGGGAAATCGACCACGTTGCGTATTGTGGCGGGGGTTGAGCGGCAAGATAGCGGCGAAGTGTTGATTGATGGCGCATTGGTTTGTGATGGCACGCGCTCGCAACCACCAGAGCTGCGCAATATCGGCATGATGTTCCAAGATTTTGCACTTTTCCCACATTTATCTGTTTGGGAAAACGTAGCTTTTGGCCTGAAAGGGGCAAAAGCTATCCGCCGCGCGCGGGCGGAAGAGCTTTTGGAGCGGGTCGACCTGGCCGGCTATGGCACTCAGATGCCCCATGAATTATCTGGCGGAGAGCAGCAGCGGGTGGCTCTGGCCCGCGCGGTGGCGCCGGGACCGAGAATCATGCTTCTTGATGAGCCGTTTTCTGGCCTAGATGATCGGCTACGTGATGGAATCCGTGATGAGACGCTCGAGGTTCTGCGCGAAGCGGGAACGGCGGTTTTAATGGTGACGCATGACCCCGGCGAGGCGATGAAAATGGCCGATGAGATTGCCCTGATGCGGGATGGCACAATTGTGCAAAAAGGTGCGCCCTATACAATCTATAATTCGCCGGTTGATAAGGATGCAGCTTCATTTTTCAGTGATATCAATGTTATGACGGGTAAAGTTATGGGTGCTTTGGCTGAGACGCCTTTTGGTGAATTTTTCGCGCCCGGTCATGCAGATGGCACAACATTGGACATCGTGATCCGCCCGCAACACATCCGCATCGATTTCGACCGTGCCGGTCAGGGCCCGAGCCCAACCGACGCCATGGGCCATGCGGCGCGCGCCACGGTGCTGCGGTCGCGATTTTTGGGGCAAAATTCATTGGTGGATTTCAAGCTCGAGCACGGCGCAGTGTTGACCGCTTTGGTGCCTTCAGTGTTCTTGCCAAAGCCAGACACGCTATTTTGGCTGCTGGCGCCACGCAAGAATTGCTATGTCTTTCCCCGCTCGGCATGACGCGCAAGTGCTGTTAGGACCGATGCCGCGAGCGGTCGGGATGTTTGCTCCAAGCGAGATAATCGACCAAGGATTTGCCTGGCTCATCAACAAATACGGCTGGCATGGCGTCAAGGCGCGTGATTTCATCTACCCGGAGGGTGACAAAACCCTGCGCGCTCTCACCCCAAGCGGCTAGGGTCCACAGCCGCCCCCAATAATCCAGTGCCAAAGGTCGCAAACGCAGTGTTTGGGAGCCAAGCGTGATCTGCATCAACTGTTTGGAACGAATGGCCTGTC
Organism: uncultured Planktomarina sp.; assembly: GCA_905181815.1. Taxonomy (GTDB): domain Bacteria; phylum Pseudomonadota; class Alphaproteobacteria; order Rhodobacterales; family Rhodobacteraceae; genus Planktomarina. Next base: position 169,365 of record CAJIZA010000001.1, read on the forward strand.
TGAGTTTTGGCATATGCTGAAAGCCGCGGGCGGCATCGGCGAAAGGGTAGGTGGCGAAAGACCAACCCGAGGCCGCAGCGCTATCTTCGGGCAAAACCCCGTCAATACGGCGCGACAGGGCCTTTGCCGCGGTCGAAAGCTCGGCATCTTCACTTTCCCCAACCGCCGCCAATCCCAAATGCAGCGCCTCCAGCTCGGTTTTTGTCAAATTGAGCGCCGGCAGCGTATAGGCGGCGGTGATTTGGTAACCTAGGCCGCGCTCACCGCGAATGGGTACCCCAGAAGCCGCCAAAGTGTCCATGTCGCGATACAGCGTGCGGAGCGACACGCCAACAATCTCTGCTAAATCGCAAGCCCGATAGAGATTTCCGTCACGTAGGATTTGAATTAAGGAAAAAAGACGGTCTTTGCGTGCCATACTGACAGAATAATGGCAGTTGAGTTTCCGCACAACGGTAAAATCCTGCAAACCTGCTTTCTGCTCCGGCGCAACTGGCTTAGAAAAAGGCAAGAGTTAATCTAAGGATACACGATATGACCCCTGCATTTCTAACAAACATCCCTCCGATGGGCTATTTGATCATAGCCCTTGTCGTCTTGGTTCTGTTCGGCCGTGGAAAAATCTCTGCTATGATGGGCGAAATGGGCAAAGGCATCACCGCCTTCAAAAAAGGCGTCAGCGATGGTCAGCAAGAGATTGAGGAATCGGCATCTGAAGGCGCAAAAGATGTGACGCCTGACACAGAAAAAGACAAATCCTAATCACTATCACCTCTTTGACATAAGGAAGGGTCTCGATGTTTGGATTGGGATGGGCTGAGATACTGGTCGCGGCTGTCGTGGGGCTGATTGTTATAGGTCCTAAAGAATTGCCTGGCGTGTTTCGCAAAATTGGCCAATTTGTTGGAAAAGCCAAGACCATGGCCCGTGATTTCAGCCGGGCGATGAACGACGCTGCGGATGATGCAGGCGTGAAAGATGCGATGGATTCGGTCAATTCTCTCAAGGATGGGGTGCGCAGCGTCTCGGATCCGACCACCAAGTGGAAAGATTTCGTACCGGGATCTGAAATTGGAAAACTTTCAGAAGAGCGGGTCGAAAAAGCCAAAAAAATGCATGATGCCATGGCTGAAAGGGCGCAAAATCGAATTGATTCGGAACAAGTGACGAAGGCTGTGATGGCCAAGAAGGCCAAGAAACCTGTGGCAGCCAAGAAACCTGCGGCAGCCAAGAAACCTGCGGCTGTGAAGACGCCGGCGACGCCCAAGAGACCTGTGGCTAAAAATGCCGCTCCAAAACATGGTAAAAATACATGAGCCGCGAAGATGAAAGCCTAGACGATTCTTCTGCTCCTCTAATCGAACATTTGACCGAGCTGCGCACATGTTTGATCCGTGCTGCGCTCGCCTTTATCGTTGGTCTCTTCGCCTGTTTCTTTGTGGCGGAATACATCTTAAATTTCCTGGCCGAACCAATTGCCGAAATTTTGCGCCGCCGCGGTGAAGTTGCGCAGTTGATTTTCACGGCGCCACAAGAAAAATTCTTTGTTTTAATCCGCATATCGGTGATTTTTGGCCTTGGGGTCTCATCGCCTGTGATTGGCTATCAACTTTGGCGCTTTGTAGCGCCAGGTCTTTATAAGGCTGAAAAGAATGCCTTTTTACCCTTTATTATCGCCTCGCCTGTTCTATTCCTTTTGGGGGCTGCGTTTGCCCATTATGTGGTCAGTCCGCTGGCTCTCAACTTCTTTATTGGATATGCTGATATCATGCCAACGGTGACTGCCCTGTTGACCGGCACTGAGGTGCAAGTGGTTGACACCGCCTTGAAAACGCGGTTTCTCGGGTCAGTCCGCGAGACTTTGGACATTGTTCTGAAATTCATCATGGCCTTTGGCATATGTTTCCAATTGCCGGTTCTGCTGACTTTGATGGGCAAAGCGGGCTTGGTATCTGCGGTGGGTCTGCGTGCTGTACGCAAATATGCCATTGTTGGTATTTTGATACTCGCTGGGGTCGTGACGCCACCGGATGTGGTGACGCAAATTATTCTCTTCGTGGTGGTTTATGGACTTTACGAGATATCCATCTGGCTGGTTGTCTATGTGGAGCGCAAACGTAACGCGTTCCTAAAGGAACAGGGTGTGTCTGACGAAGATCTTTTTGCGGATGACGACGACGCTGGCACCGAGGACCGAGCATGAACGATGCGACCTTAACCCGAATTGCCAACGCCCTAGAGCGTATGTCGCCCGCCTCGCTTGAGGCACCGGACTTTGCCGAAGCGGAGGCGTTTTTATGGCACGCAAGCCCGAAGCAGTTGGAGCCGATTGCCAATGTGTCTCGGGTTGATCTTGATCTGCTTGTCGGTATTGACCGGTCGCGAGACACTTTGCTCGAAAATACCCTACGCTTTGCGCGCGGCATGTCAGCGAATAATGCGCTGTTGTGGGGCGCGCGGGGTATGGGAAAATCCTCTCTGGTCAAGGCGGTGCATGCGCATATCAATGCGCAAGGCCTGCCCTTGAAAGTGGTCGAGCTACAACGTGAAGATTTGCCGTCGGTAACGCACCTTCTGACATTGCTGCGCGATGCGCCCTATCGCTTTTTACTGTTCTGCGATGATCTATCGTTTTCCCATGATGACCAGCATTATAAGTCTCTCAAAGCTGTTTTGGATGGGGGCATTGCGGGGCGTCCGGACAATGTGATTTTCTATGCCACCTCAAACCGTCGGCATCTCATGCCCCGCGATATGATTGAAAATGAGCGATCAAGCGCCATTAATCCGGGTGAGGCCGTTGAAGAAAAGGTCAGCTTGTCGGATCGTTTCGGGCTGTGGCTGGGCTTCCATCCTTGTGATCAAGATCAGTACCTGAGTATGATTGAAGGCTACTGCGCGGCTCATGGGGTCAATATAGACCCTGAGGTGCTGCGGGCAGAGGCGGTCGAATGGCAAGCAACACGCGGCTCCCGTTCGGGACGCGTGGCCTGGCAATTCTTCGTGGATTTGGCTGGCCGCTATGGGGTGGTGGTCTAGGCCGACATGGCTTGCGTTTTAAATATAATCATCGGGATCGACGGATTCTAGGCCTTTGCGCACTTCAAAATGCAAAAATGAAGGCGTGCCCGCGCGTACCTTGGCGATCTCTTGGCCGCGCGTTACCGCATCTCCTTTTTTCACCAATAGGCTGTCGACATTTGTGTAGACTGTGAGCAACCCGTCGGCGTGTTTGATCACAACAATAGCAACGCCTTTCGTGTCTTTGGTGATGGCCGCGACGGTGCCGACGTCGGCGGCAACCACCGCCGCGCCCGCTGGGCCCCCAATGTCAACGCCCTCATTTGCACCTTTTTTATAGCTGCGAATGATCGTACCGCTAACGGGCCGCATGAAGCGGGCGTCGCTTTGCGAGGCTTGGGTTATTGGGCCGGTATTGACCACCGGCACAGAGGTATCGGCGGCGGCAGGCGACGTCATTGCCTTTGCCTGGGGCAGTTCGCTGCGGGGTTGCGGACGGGTGCTGCTGGGTGGTGTGGGGGTGATCGAGCCTTCGCCAGGCGCGCTGACTGGAATGGGCAGGTTTTGGGTGATTGGGATCAATAGATACTGCCCAGGACGCAGTTCCGTGGTCACGTTGAGACTGTTCCATTTGGCGAGATCCTCTGCTGAGACAGAATAGAGCCGCGAAATTGTATAGACCGTCTCACCATCAATGACCCGGTGGCGCTTGGGCTCTGCGGGCTTTGGTCCGGTGCTCGACCCATCTGACAATTCACTGATGTCGACCACGGTTGGGCTCAGCAGGGCGCCATCTGCGGCCACAGCTTTAATGTCTGAGGGCAGGGCAATCACTTCGCCATAGCGCAAGATCGCTTCCTGCGGGATACCATTAAATCGGCCCAGCCGATCTGCGTCAACGCCAATGCGTGCGGCGACATCGTCAATTCGGTCCCCTGTTCTGGCCAGGACAATTTGATAGCTTGTGAATGTGATGATCCCGCGTGCATCGGGCTCAGGGCGGACTGCCACCGCATTTACAGCCGCGCTTTTTGTGTCCAAAATGCTGCCAAATTGATCGCGCACATCCAAGCCAAAACTATTTGTGCAGCCCGCAAGTGCTGTGGCTGCAAAAAGTGATATTATATATTTAGAATCAAATTTAAGTGCCATTATACTCTCCTCACCCAGACCTCTTATTGTGAGGTCTCTTAGGTACTTTCTTTGCCCAGACCTTCGAGAAGCGGCACAAAGCGCACGGCCCTTAACTCTTGATAGTCCAAACCATCTTCAGTTTTTGTCACCTTTACTAAGGTCTGCACAGCATCCGACTGCCCAACCGGCAAGACCATGATACCGCCTATGCGCAATTGTGCCAACAGGGGGCTGGGAGGATCTTCGCTTGCGGCGGTCAAGAGGATGCGATCAAAGGGCGCTTGCTCTGGCAGCCCGCGGCTGCCATCGGCGGTAAACGCGATGATATTGGCGATATTTTCGGCTTCAAACACTCGACGCGCGGCTTTTACGAGACGACTGTGTCGATCCACTGTATAGACTCGCCGGGCCAATTGGCTCAATATCGCCGCCTGATAGCCTGACCCCGTGCCTATTTCCAACACCTTGTTGCGCGGTTGTACGTCGAGCGCTTCGGTCATCAAGGCGACAATTGACGGCTGTGAGATAGTCTGGCCACAGGCAATTGGCAGCGGCGTATCCTCATAAGCGCGATCTTCAAAGGTTCCGCGAATGTATTTGCTACGATCCACTTTCTCCATAGTCGTGAGTACACGTTTGTTGGTCACACCGTGCGAGCGCAGGGAGAATAAAAATTTCATCTTACTTTCAGCGGCCGGGTCCATCTTTTAGCCCAAAATACTGGCTAAATTCGCCAGTTGGTCATGCGCGGTCAAATCGGCGCGCATGGGTGTTAGCGAGATATAGCCGTCCAAATTAGCCGCAGCGTCTGTGCCATCCTGCGTCCGAGTTTGCTGGGGGCGGCCGTGCATGAACAAGAATTTTCGGCCATTTGGTGCGTTGGTAGCATGTGCACCAAAGGCGCCGTCACCACGATAACCCTGTTTGACAGCCTTCATCCCTAAAACTCCGGAGGATGGAACAGGTGGAAAATTAATGTTGTAAAACAGAGCATAATCTTCGGCGCGCTTAAAGCCCGCATTCAGACAAGCATGAATGGCCGCAACGCCATGACCGGCACTGGCCTCAAAACTATTGTCCAAATCCGTGTTTTGCGGTCCGTAAAACTGCGAAAGCGCAATAGAGGGAACCCCGGCAAGAGCCGCTTCCATCGCCGCACCAATGGTGCCGGAATAGACGGTGTTTTCCGCAGAGTTATTACCCTTGTTGACTCCGGATAAAACCAAATCTGGGCGCTGGGGCAATAGATCATTGAGCCCAGCTAGGATGCAATCGGCCGGAGAGCCTTCCACCGCAAATTTTCGCGCCGCATATTGATGCAAAAGCACGGGTTTCGTATAAGAAATACAATGGCCAACACCTGATTGCTCTGATTGCGGCGCGACTGTCCAAACCTCACCCTTGGGGCCGGCCAGTTGGATTGCGAGATCATGCAGCACCCGCAGGCCGGGAGCCATAATTCCGTCGTCATTTGTGATAAGTATAAGCATAGACCTTGGTTAGAAGGTTGTGCCGCGGCGAGCAAGCCTGATCAACCCGCAGCTGAGGCATTTTGTCTAGCAAAGTTAAAATATTCGCATTCACGCTGCGGTGAACAGGTCTAGGCTCGCAATTATTTGGGCCGCTTCGCTGTCACAACTGCTCAAGGCACTGCGATCTTCACCTGGATAGAAGCGCGCGCGCGTAGCCGTCGGCATGGGCGCGGGGGTGAGGATCTCGACTTTGGGACCGGTTTTAAGAGTCTCGACCTGCCAGCTTTTGGCCAAAGCGATCTGTGCCAATTTTGTGGCACCGTAGCTGCCAAAGAATTTTTGCCCGCCGCAGGGGTCTTCAAAGAAAACAGCCGTCCCGCTGTGATGCAACAAGGGCGCAATATTGGTGATCAGCATGCCGGTGGTGGTGACGTTTAGCTTGATCGACTTGTTCCAATCGCGGGCATCTATGCAATTTGCAGGCGCTAGGGGTGCGGCATGTATTGCGCAATGGGCCCATAGGTGCAGCCCGCCCCAGCGATCATGGATAGATCGGCACAGGTGGCGCACGGCATTCACATTAGTGACATCAATTGGCGCGAGGGTTGCTTGCCCACCACAGGCTTGGATGCGGTCATCCAATTCTTCAAGCCCACCGGTGGTCTTAGCTACAGCAACGATGTGAAATTTCTGCGCAAGCTGAAGCGCCAATGCCGCGCCAAGCCCACGTGAGGCGCCAGTGATGAGAATGGGATATGTCATATGGCGCGTCATGGGGGCAAATGCGCAGCAGGTCAAGGGGCCGGAGGCTACTCGGCAGCCTTCATTTGAAACCCGCCAGAGATTTGATCGGATGGGATCACGGGATAGTCGCCGGTGAAACAAGCGTCGCAATATTGCGGCTGTGCGTTGTCGCGGTCGGTGCCACCGACAGCGCGGTACAGCCCATTTAGAGAAATAAATTTCAAACTGTCCACGGCCAAATGTTGGCGCATTTCCTCTTCTGACATGGTCGCGGCCAATAGTTTTTCGCGGTCTGGCGTATCGACTCCATAAAAGCAGGGCCAAGCCGTTGGCGGACTTGCGATGCGGAAATGCACTTCAGCGGCGCCGGCGTCTAGGATCATCTCTTTAATCTTGCGAGATGTGGTTCCGCGTACAACGCTGTCGTCCACCAAAATCACCCGCTTGCCGCGGATCAAAGCCCGGTTCACATTCAGCTTCAAACGCACGCCCATGTTGCGAATTTGCTCACTGGGCTCAATGAAGGTCCGGCCCATATACTGATTGCGAATAATGCCCATGGCATAGGGAATGCCCGATTCATGCGAAAATCCAATTGCTGCAGGCGTGCCGCTGTCGGGCACAGGGCAAACAAGGTCTGCTTCTATTGGAGATTCTTTGGCTAATTCGCGCCCGATGGCCTCGCGTGTTTCATAGACGCTTCGGCCGCCAAGGATGCTGTCGGGCCGGCTGAAATAGATGTGCTCAAAGACACAAAACCGCGGACGCGCCGGGCGAAACGGGTAACTGCTTTCGACGCCATTGGCGGTGATGACCACCATCTCGCCGGGGTGAATCTCGCGCACAAACTCTGCGCCAGTGATATCTAAAGCGCAGGTCTCGGAGCTGAGCACCCAACCATCGCCCAATTTACCCAACACCAAAGGCCGCACGCCCAAAGGATCGCGCACGCCAATCAGCTGGGTTTGTGTCATAGCAACGATGGAAAACGCCCCTTCAACTCGGCGCAACGCATCTTCCATTCGTTGTGGGATGTTCTGCTGTAGGCTGCGAGCCATGAGGTGAATAATACATTCGCTGTCTGAAGAGGATTGGAAAATCGAACCACGTCCAATTAACTCTTTGCGTAGAGAATTTGCATTGGTGATATTGCCATTATGCGCAATCGCCGCGCCGCCCATGGAAAACTCACCAAAAAAGGGTTGCACATCGCGTATCGCAGTGTTGCCCTTGGATCCAGCGGTCGAATAGCGCACATGTCCGATCGATAGATCGCCTGGTAGTTGCTCCATGATTTTTGCACTGGTGAAATTGTCTCGCACGTAGCCAAAGCGGCGCACAGAATTGAATCCGAGGGTTTCATCATGGGTCACAATGCCACCAGCCTCTTGGCCGCGATGTTGCAGAGCATGCAAGCCAAGGGCGATAAAATTCGCCGCATCCGCTGTACCAATCACCCCGAACACGCCGCATTCTTCGCGCAGTTTATCATCGTCAAAGGGATTTGTGTGCATCTGGTCCAACGGTTGGGTCACTCGATAGGCTCCGATAAATGACTTTACACACTATGCCTTACGCGATCGCAGCAGGCATGTCACTTTGACAATGCGAAAAACACGCTGTTTTTTTACAAAAATAAAATACTGCTCACGTTCTGAGGCGGTCAGCTAAATTTATTGACGTTTTAAGTAAATTTATGCGCTGCACTCGCCAACCAGTTGATCGTATTGAGTTCTTAACCAACCCAATGCGGCTTCCGGGTTTTGATCCTGTACATCGTCTACGTAGCGCTCAAAGACCGCGGCAGACCGTGATGCCTCTAGTGCCACAATATCTTGGTTCGGCATCACGGTGAAATAGATGAAAAACCCGACGGCCACCAAGATAATACCGCGGGCCACCCCAAAGAAAAAGCCCAGCATTTGATCAAAGCCACCAAAAATGGATCGTTGTACGATGGCAGAAAATAGCGGTGTGAAGAGGGAGACCAATAGCAAAGACAACGCAAAGACGATGGCAAAGCTGGCAACAATTAGCAATTCGCAGCTGTCACCCAACATATCGCCCAGATAAGGAATTTGCCGCACCAATGGTTGCGCTGTGTCGGCAAAGACAAAGCCGATGAAGGCAGCCGCGATCCAGCCCGCAATGGCCATAATTTCACGTACGAGACCACGTGAATAGGCCAACAAGGCTGACATCACGATCGCAACCGTCACACCTCCGTCTACTATTGTAAAACCGTCCACTGTGCTTCTCCACCCTGCGCTTTTTAGCGGCTTCCGAACAAGTCTTCAACAAATTGAGCTAAATCATCAATCGGCCGCAATGTAATTCCCGCAATATCTTCAAGTTTTTTCGCGGCCGGGGCCAGCGCCTGACAGAAACCAAGTTTCTGCGCTTCTTTCAACCTATTTTCTGCCTGTGAGACGGGTCTTACCGCGCCTGAAAGCGAAATTTCTCCAAAAATAACGGCATCTCTTGGCAAAGCGGCGTCTTCACGGGCGGAAATCAGGGCGGCGGCCACGGCCAGGTCGGCAGCCGGTTCTGTGACACGCATGCCTCCGGCCACATTTAAGTAGACATCCAGACCGGTGAAGGGGATGCCGCAGCGGGCTTCCAATACGGCAAGGACCATTGCCAGCCTTTGTCCATCCCAGCCGACGACGGATCGTCGCGCCTGCCCATGTGGTGAGGGGGCGACAAGGGCTTGAAATTCGCAGAGGACTGGGCGCGTACCCTCAATCCCGGCAAAGACCGCAGAGCCTGGTGTTGTTTTGCCTCGTTCGGACAAAAATAGGGCAGAGGGATTTTTGACTTCAACCAAACCCTTGCCAGTCATCTCAAAAACACCAATTTCATCAGCCGGGCCGAAGCGATTTTTCACGGCGCGCAACAGGCGAAACTGATGATTGCGCTCGCCTTCGAAGTACAAAACCGTATCGACCATATGCTCCACCACTCGTGGCCCGGCGATTTGCCCGTCTTTGGTGACATGCCCGACCATAATCACCGCCACGCCCTTGCGTTTGGCATAGCTGGTAAGCTCGTGGGCGGAGGACCGTACCTGGCTGACTGAGCCGGGAGCTGCTTCGATGTGATCGGCCCACATGGTTTGAATGGAATCGATAATGACTAAATCGGGCTTTTCGGCATCCAAAGTGGTCAGAATATCGCGCAGATTGGTCTCAGCGGCGAGGATCACAGGGCTCTCGCTGAGATCAAGGCGTTGCGCGCGCATACGCACCTGCGCGGTTGCTTCCTCGCCGGAGATATAAATAACCTTCAAACCATTGCGGGCAAAACGAGCGGCCGCTTGCAACAAAAGAGTGGATTTGCCGATTCCGGGATCCCCGCCGACCAAGAGTGCGCTGGCCTTGACCAATCCTCCCCCCAAAACTCGGTCTAGCTCTGCCACGCCAGCCATGGTGCGCACGGGCGGCTCCTCCACCGTGGTCAGATCGGTCAGCGTGATGGTCCGGCCCCGCTTGCCGCCAAGGGTTTTGCCCGGCCCCGCTGAGAGCGGACCTTGATCAACCAGAGTGTTCCACTCCATGCAGCTATCGCATTGGCCGGCCCATTTGCTATGAGGCGCGTCGCATTTGCTACAGGTGAATGTCGCTTTGGCCATGTATTGTCCTTTTCATCTGGCCTTGAGGTACAGGGTACAGCCAATAAAGAAAGCCTGTAAATGTTGAAAGTTGCTGTTTAACGTAGGGTCTCAATTGGACCTTCGGCGTGACCATTCACAAATTGGTCCACATGTGGATCTCCGCTTTGCGCCATATCCGTATGCGCACCGCACCATTGAATGGTCCCGCGATGCAGCATTGCCACTTTATCGGCGATGGTGTCCACAGAGGTCATGTCATGCGTGATGGTGACGGCCGTCACTCCCATCTCCACAACGATCTCGCGGATCAATTCGTTGATGACACCGGACATGATTGGGTCGAGCCCGGTGGTGGGTTCATCAAAGAAAATAATTTCTGGTTCCGCAGCAATGGCTCTAGCGAGGCCGACACGTTTTTGCATACCGCCAGAGAGCTCCGCTGGAAAGCGATCTGCCACGTCTGGTGCCAGACCGACGCGGCGCAATTTTTCGATGGCAATTTCGCGCGCCTCAGCCATGGGCCGTTTGAGCGCGCCGCGCTGAAGCCGGAAAGCCACATTTTGCCAGACCGGCATCGAATCGAACAGCGCGCCGCCTTGAAACAGCATGCCAAAGCGGCTCAGAAAGGCGTCCCGCTTGACTTGGGTGATATCTTGGCCATCGACCAAAATTTGCCCACTGTCTGGTTGGATCAAACCCAGAACCGTTTTGATCAAAACAGATTTTCCGGTGCCCGAACCACCGATGATCACCATGCTTTCGCCACGCTCTACCTTCAAATTCACCCCGCGCAGCACATGATTGTGGCCAAAAGATTTAAATATGTTTTCAAAGGTTATCATGCTGTAAAAAATACTGCTGTGAGCAGGAAATTTGCCGCCAGAATTAAAACCGCTGCCGCTTGCACTGAAGCTTTGGTTGCCACGCCCACGCCCTGGGCGCCGTGGCCCGAGTTCAGCCCATAATAGCATCCCATCAATGTGGCGATAGTTCCGAAAGCCATGCCCTTGGCCATTGAGGAGAGGATATCGGCAGTGGTCAGGAAGTTCATAGTATTTATAATATAGTTGGCGGGGTTAAAGCTTAGAGTTTGTGTGGCGACGATAAAACCACCAAAAATGCCGATACTATCGGCCACGGCGACCAAGACGGGACCAGCCATGAGCCCAGCCAAGACCCGCGGCATCACCAAATACTTCATCGGGGCGGTGGACAGGGTGACAAGAGCATCAATTTGTTCAGTGACCTTCATCGTGGCCATCTCAGCTGCGATGGAACTGGTCACCCGCGCTGCAATCATCAACCCCACCAGAACCGGTCCCAATTCACGCACCATGCCAATGGCAACGATCTGCGGTACAACTTCAGGAGCGTTGAAACGCGACCCACCGGAGTAAATTTGCAAAGCCAGAGCAGCCCCTGTGAACAAGGCGGTCAGCCCCACGACGGGTAGGGACAGGTAGCCGACATTCAACAGCGCGCTGAAAAATTCGCGGAAATAAAATGGTGGGCGAAAGACATGGGATAGGGTGGCCAGAGCAAAGAGCACGAAACGGCCCAAAGCGAAAATCGCATCGATGCATGAGCGCCCGAGGGCACGGACAATCAAGATCATTTGTGCGCTCATTGGTTCACATAACGCCGCGCATAGCGGGCGCCCAACGAAGTGAGAATTTCATAACCGATTGTCCCGGCTTTATCGGCCAATTCATCCACCGATTGATAGGGACACAGAATATCCAAAGTCTCTGGTGGTTGGGGCAGGGCGGTGACATCCACGCCAATCATATCCATTGAGACGCGCCCCACGATGGGGCAGGCCTGGTCTTGGTGCCACATAGAGGCGTTATTGGATAGGGCGCGCAGCAGCCCATCAGCATAGCCAGCGGCCACAGTTGCGACCCGCGCAGGAGCGCTGGCGCTCCAGCTGTTGCCATAGCCCACAGTTTCACCTTCAGCGACATCGCGTATTTGAATGACCGGCAAAGACAAATGCACCACAGGTTCGGCCTGTATATAGGGCGCGCCGCCATAAAGACCGATGCCGGGGCGGGTCATGTCAAAGTGATATTCCGGTCCCAGTAATATCCCGCCCGTCGCGGCCAACGAGCGTTTCAAGCCCAACCCATCGGTCATCGCGCAAAATTGCGCCAATTGTTGTTGGTTCATCGGATGATTGGGTTCATCTGCACAGGCCAAGTGACTCATGACCAAACTCGGGTTTAATCCAACCACCAAATCCCGTACCGTCTCCCATTCCGAGGTTTCCATGCCTAAGCGGTTCATGCCGGTGTCAAGTTGGATTCCAAAGGCATGGCCGGGGAGGGCTTCCAAATGGCGCGTAAGCTGGTCAAAGGAGTTAAGCAAGGGCACGAGATGTAAATCATGGATCATTTCTGTATCGCCCCGCATATGTCCAGAGAATACATAAATACTAACATTATCGCCCAATTCACGGCGAATTGCCGCGGCCTCTTCTGCGGCCGCCACAAAGAAATGCCGCACCCCCGCTGGATAGAGTGTGCGCGCAACGCGCCCGGAATCCAGACCATAGCCATTCGCTTTGACTACAGCGGCGGTTTTAACATTTTTGGCAGAGAAGCGATCTAAAGTAGACCAATTGTTTGCTATCCCATTCAAATTAACTGTTAAATTTCCTGTGCTCATGGGGTGCTTCGGTCCTGATATTTGCAAATTTCACGGAGATTTTATGCGCCAAATTGGGCAGAGGGTCAATCGACTGATGCTCTAGAATTCATCCTCAAGCGATTGTTGCCATGGTTTGACGAGATTGCCAAAGCGGGTGAACTGCCCTTCAAAACTCAACTCGACTGTGCCAATTGGTCCATGCCGCTGCTTTCCGATGACCACCTCGGCCTTGCCATGCAGGCGCTCCATCTCTTCTTGCCATATGCCCATTTTATCGAGTTCATGATCGCTCGGTTTTTCGCGCTCTTTGTAATACTCTTCGCGGAACACAAACATCACCACATCCGCATCTTGCTCAATTGAGCCAGATTCGCGCAGATCTGACAACTGTGGCCGCTTGTCTTCGCGGTTTTCCACTTGACGCGAGAGCTGTGAAAGGGCGACCACAGGAATATCAAGCTCTTTGGCGATGGCTTTCAGGCCCATGGTGATCTCAGAAATTTCATTCACCCGGTTTTCTGATCGTCCAGTGCCTCGGACTAGCTGAAGATAGTCAACAAATAATGCATCCAGACCATGGGTTCGCTTCAAGCGGCGTGCACGGGCTGCCAGCTGGCTGATCGGCAGGGCTGGGGTGTCATCAATGAACAAAGGCGCGGCCTCCAGCTCTTTAGCCGCATCGACAATTCGGCGAAACTCGCTTTCGGTAAAGTCACCCCGGCGAATTTGGTTTGAGGGGATTTCCGCCACCTCAGATAGAATACGCGAAGCAAGCTGTTCCGCGGACATTTCTAGGCTGAAAAATCCAACAACCCCGCCGTCAACCGCACCCTCCTCGCCAGAGGTTGTGATACCTTTTTTATAGGCTTTTGCGATGTTAAACGCGATATTGGTGGCCAATGAAGTTTTGCCCATTGACGGACGACCGGCCAAGATTAAAAGATCTGAGCGGTGCAGCCCGCCCAGTTTTGTGTCCATATCAATCAGCCCGGTCGACACGCCTGCGAGCCCGCCTTCGCGTTGATAGGCGGCATTGGCGACTTTAACCGCATCTGTGACGGCTGTGAGGAAAGATTGAAAGCCTTGCTCGGTCTGGCCCTGCTCGGCCAAAGCGTAGAGCTTTTGCTCAGCTTCAACGATTTGTTCTTTAGGTTCGCTTTGCACATCCACACGGGCCGCCTTTGCAGCGATATCATTGCCCACGTCGATCAACTCGCGGCGGATAGCGAGATCGTAGATCATTTCGGCATAATCGCGCACGGCAAAGGAAGATATTGCCGCGCCCGCGAGCCGCATCAAATAGGCGGGCCCACCTAATTCTGCGAGCCCCGCATCATCTTCCAAAAATGCCTTCAAAGTGATGGGGCTGGCCAGATTGTTTTTGGCTATGCGAGCCGCGGCGGTCTCAAATATCCGCTCATGTACAGGGTCATAAAAATGCTCGGCCCGCAAAATTTGCGCGACGCGGTCGAACAGATCATTGTTTGTGAGGATGGCGCCAAGCAATTGTTGCTCGGCCTCAATGGAATGCGGCACGCCAAGAGGTGCCACTTCGCTTGCTGGGGGCAGCAGACTCGCAATCTCATTCATATTCGACTCCTCGTTAGCTCACGCATAGTGCAAGTCAGGATGCTTGGCTATGTAGAACAGATCGGTGCATAAACTGTGGATAAACCACAGATTGAGAGCTCATGCGGCCATATTTCTCGATACTGCGCTAGATATGGTGGTCCGAAATTACCTATATACTTTGAAGTACATTAAATCCGCCAAGGGGTGTCAGCTTGTCCACATTTTGCCCACAGGTTTATACTGGAAAATAGTTATTTGGCGCGCGCCTCTTGCCACTCTTCTGGAGATTTCAAAAAGATTTCCACCTCGCGCAGTGTCTTGCTGTCAAATGCGCTCTGTGCGCGGGCTTCCGCTAGCACATCCCACCAGGTGCACAGATGATGCAAAGTCACCCCATGATCGCCCAGGTTTTTTTCAGTCTGAGGAAAAATCCCGTAATAGAAAATCACCGCCGTATGAGCACAGGTTGCGCCAGTCTCGCGAATAGCGTCGACAAAGGAGATCTTGGATCCACCATCGGTGGTCAAATCCTCCACCAGCAGAACCCTTTGCCCTTCGGACATGGCCCCCTCAATGCGGGCATTGCGGCCGTAGCCTTTGGGTTTTTTCCGCACATAGGTCATCGGGAGCGCCATGCGCTCAGCCACCCAGGCGCCAAATGGGATACCAGCGGTCTCGCCGCCTGAGACATTGTCAAACGCTTCAAACCCGGCGTTGCGCATAACAGTAACAGTCAAAAAATCCATCAAAGTGCTGCGAATGCGTGGGAAGGAAATGAGTTTGCGACAATCAATATACGTTGGAGATGGCTTGCCTGAGGCCAAAACAAAGGGCTCATCTGCATTGAAATGCACGGCTTTAATTTCCAGCAGCATTCTGGCGGTCAACCGTGCGATTTCGCGTTGGTCGGGATAGCTTGTTGGTATCATGAGCAGGGCCCTTTGTTGCTACGCGCTCAGCTCGACACGGTCCAGTGAAGATCAAAGCCAGGATTAAAAAGAGTGACTGGACCAGCACCCGTGTCGATATAGTTGGCATATTGTACTGGATCGCCCCTAGTTAGGGTGATCGTACGGGTATTCGGCGCCAGGCCGTAAAACTGTGGGCCAAAAAGCGCGGTGAAGCCTTCGAGCCGATCCAGCGCACCGGCGGCCTCAAAGACCTCCGCCAAACACGACATGGTATTGGTGGCGGAAAACACGCCGGCGCATCCGCAGGCGCTTTCCTTTGCATCATCGGTGTGAGGGGCGCTGTCGGTGCCGAGGAAATAGCACGGATTGCCACTTGTTGCGGCGTCCAGCAGGGCCAGGCGATGGGTCTCGCGTTTGGCCACAGGCAAACAATAATAATGCGGCCTGATCCCACCGGCGAGAATATGATTGCGGTTGATTATCAAGTGATGGGTCGTAATCGTGGCGGCCAGCTGGCCTGGATCAGATTGGGCATAGGCAGCGCCCTCTATGGTTGTGATATGCTCCATAACCACTTTGAGACCTGGCACCCGGCGGCGCAGGGGATCCAGAATTCGGTCAATAAACACGGCCTCGCGGTCAAAAATATCGATATCCGCATCGGTGACCTCGCCATGCACGCACATAGGCATGCCAATATCTGCCATCTTCTCCAGCACCGGTTGCACCTTGTCAAAGTCCTGCACGCCGCTGGCTGAATTGGTAGTCGCTCCGGCAGGGTAGAGTTTGGCCGCCGTCACCAGTCCAGAGGCATGCGCCGCGGCCAAGTCCTCAGGATCGGTTTGCTCGGTCAGATAGAGCGTCATCAGTGGTTGGAAGGCCGAGCCGGTGGGCAGGGCCGCCAGAATGCGGCTGCGATAGGCCGCGGCTTGGGCAGCGGTCACCACTGGCGGGACCAGATTTGGCATGATAATGGCGCGTCCAAAATCACGCGCGCTTTCTGGCGCCACGGCAGTCAGCATGTCGCCATCTCGCAAGTGCAGATGCCAGTCATCGGGGCGGGTGAGAGTCAATCGGTCCGTCATAGCTGCTGTTTAACCGGGCCGGCGGGGCGCTGCCAGTGCAAATTTGCATCACAGAGTAGGCGTTTTCAATCCGGCGCGCGCCTCCTGTATAGCGCGGCGGCACGACACATGTTAGCGGTTCGGAAAATAGTCCCGAAAATAGGAGATGCGCCGATGTTGACCTTTGTCCTTTCTGTGATTGCAGGTTTCGCCACCCCTTTTGTTGAACCACTCTTGACCAAATTTATCCAGCCGTGGTTAGAAGACTTTCCTGTGCATGCGGGCGAATACCGCACGATTACATTTGTTTTGTTGCTGCTCGGCGTCGCCATCGCCGCGATATCTTCGGGTGTTATGGTCTCGGCTTTTACGGTTTTGTTCGGTGGGCTTTTGGGTCTTTTCGGGGTGCGCTTGTTCAAAGCGATCAAATCTTTGATCAACGGCGCCGAAAGGGATGCCCAGGATCGCTAGGCGCCACCCGATCTATGCAACCGCCATAATAATTAAGATCAAAAATGGGCAATTTGCAGGATTTTAGAAATTCAGATGCATTTGGCAAGCTAGATTGTTATAAATTTGATTTAATGTCGAAGGTCGGGCTCGAGCTCAGACGCTTGGATCGCAGATTTGGCACAGGCGATTTTCTGGTGCTGTCAGGGCGGAAACGCAAAAACTCCCCGCCAAGGCCAGGAATTTTTGTGCTTACACCGGCCGTGGGTGTGGCCGCAATAGGTCTTAAGTCAGGCTTTCGTCGATCGCCTTGCAAGCGGTGACCAGGCCTTTGACCGCGTCGACAGATTTGGCGAACATAGCCTGCTCGTCTTTGTTCATTTGAATGTCGAGGACGCGCTCGACACCGCCGCTGCCGATGACAGTAGGCACGCCCACATACATGCCCTTTAGGCCCAAGGCGCCATCCACATAGGCCGCGCAGGGCAGGACACGCTTTTGATCGCGCAGATAAGCTTCCGCCATTTCAATCGCAGATGTGGCTGGTGCGTAATAGGCTGAACCGGTTTTGAGCAATCCGACGATTTCCGCGCCGCCATCACGGGTGCGCTGGATGATCGCGTCGAGCTTGTCTTGTGTGGTCCAGCCCATGCGCACGAGGTCGGGCAGGGGGATGCCGCCGACGGTGGAGTAGCGGGCCAAAGGCACCATCGTGTCGCCATGACCGCCCAGCACAAAGGCTGTGACGTCGCGCATGGAGACATTAAACTCGAGGCTCAAGAAGTGACGGAACCGCGCGCTGTCGAGCACACCTGCCATGCCGCAGACCATATTATGCGGTAGACCAGAGAATTCGCGCAGCGCCCAGACCATCGCGTCGAGCGGGTTGGTGATGCAGATTACAAAGGCATTGGGCGCGTGATCGCGGATGCCTTCCCCCACGGATTTCATCACTTTAAGGTTGATTCCGAGAAGGTCATCGCGGCTCATGCCAGGCTTGCGCGGCACACCAGCCGTTACAATGCAGACATCGGCGCCGGCAATATCGGCATAGGATTGCGTGCCTGACATGGCCGCATCAAAGCCTTCGGATGGGCCAGATTGTGCGATATCCAAGGCTTTGCCCTCGGGCATGCCTTCGGCGATATCGAACAACACAATGTCGCCCAGTTCTTTTAGGGCGGCCAAATGAGCCAATGTGCCACCGATCATACCGGAGCCAATGAGAGCAATTTTGGGTCGTGCCATGGGGATCTTCCTCAAATGTTAATTTGAAAGATCGGTTACACCCAAATGCGTGGCGTGCCAAGGGAACATCGTCGTAAACTTGCAGTGTGGCGAGGGTTCGCTTTTGGGCGATCGGGCATTTTGCTGCAATGCGGCAAAATGCACTTGAATTTTAACTGCGATTGGTGGCAG
The DNA here is from genome assembly GCA_905181815.1 of uncultured Planktomarina sp. Classification (GTDB taxonomy): domain Bacteria; phylum Pseudomonadota; class Alphaproteobacteria; order Rhodobacterales; family Rhodobacteraceae; genus Planktomarina. The sequence goes on from CAJIZA010000001.1 coordinate 187,414, forward strand.
TTATGCGCAACATTATTACGAGGCCAAAAATGACTCTACGTCCCTATCGTTCTGTTCTCTACATTCCCGGAGGCCGGGCGCGTGCGCTCGACAAAGCTCGAACCATGCCTGTGGATTCGATAATTTTCGATTTGGAAGACGCTGTGGCGCTGGAAGAAAAAGCCTCCGCTCGGGCAACTTTGGTGGCGCATCTTTTGGAAGGGGGGTATGGGCCCTGCAGTCAAATCATTCGCATTAATGGGCTGGATACCCCCTGGGCCGCCGAGGACATCGCGGCGATTGCCGAGGTCCGACCCGAGGCGGTGTTGTTGCCCAAGGTTGATAATGCCCAGATGATTGCCCAGCTAGGCGCGTTGATGGACAGGCACGAAGGCTTTGAGAACACCCAGATCTGGGCGATGATGGAAACCCCGCGCGGCATCTTGAATGCGGTCGAGATTGCCGATGCGCCGTGGATGGAGGGCATGGTAATGGGCACCAATGATTTGGCCAAGGATCTCAACACGAGATTTGATCCGGCGCGCGCGCCTTTGCTTGCCGCTTTAGGTCACTGTGTCTTAGCTGCAAAAGCGGCTGGAATCGTCATTGTGGACGGGGTTTATAATGCCTTTAAGGATGATGCAGGTCTACAAGTTGAGGCCGCTCAAGGGCGCGATATGGGGTTTGACGGCAAAACGTTGATCCACCCGGCACAAGTGGCCATTACCAATAGAGTCTTTGCGCCCACGGATGAGGAGATTGATCTGTCTGAGCGGCAAATTGCAGCCTTTAAGGCGGCTACAGCGGAGGGGTTTGGCGTTGCGGTTGTGGATGGTAAGATCGTGGAGAATTTGCATATTGAAACTGCCCGAGCCACTTTGGCCAAGGCTGCGATGATTGCAACACTGGAGGGCCGGGCGTGAAGATTTACAGATTTTTGACCGACGACGATGCGTCTAAGTTTTGCCATAAAGTGACCGAAGCCCTTTTTAAAGGATGGGAGCTTTATGGCGATCCGACCTATGCCCATGATGCAACCGTCGGAGTGATGCGCTGCGGCCAGGCGGTCGTTAAGGAGATTGAAGGGGCGTATAGCCCTGAGATGAAACTGGGAGCGCAATAATGAAGACCAATGCGGGATTGTTTTTTGAGGATTATTGTGTTGGACAGATCATAGATCATGCAGTCCCGCGTACGGTGGGGGCCGGTGAACGCGCGCTCTATCATGCGCTTTATCCGGCGCGCCACGCGCTCTATTCCTCCGATAGTTTTGCGCAAAGCTGCGGTTTGTCGAAAAGCCCGCTGGATGATCTCATCGCGTTTCATGTGGTTTTTGGCAAGACGGTGCCGGATATCTCTTTAAATGCCGTGGCTAATTTGGGCTACGCGGAGGCGCGCTGGCTGCGGCCTGTTTATCCCGACGATACGCTGCGTGCGCGCTCTACGGTGATCGGTTTGAAGCAAAATTCAAGCGGCAAAACGGGCGTGGTTTGGGTGCGCAGTGAAGGGTTCAATCAGGCAAATGAGATGGTGATGTCTTTCGTGCGTTGGGTCATGGTGCGCAAGAGGGACGAAGCGGCCCCTGCACCACAAACCGTTGTGCCGGAGCTCGAGAAGGCAGTCTTGGCATCGGAATTGATTGTGCCAGATGGGTTGAGCTTCGTGGGTTATAATTCTATTTTATCAGGAAGTTCTTATCTCTATGATGACTACAGTATAGGCGAAATGATTGACCACGTCGATGGGGTCACCCTGTCGGAAGCCGAGCATATGATTGCAACGCGCTTGTGGCAGAACACGGCGAAGGTCCATTTCGATGCCACCGCCAGGCCGCATGGTGCGCGCTTGATTTACGGCGGGCATGTGATTTCGATGGCGCGGGCATTGTCCTTCAATGGGCTGGGCAATTTGCAAATGCTGGCGGCTATCAATGGCGGGGCCCATGTCTCTCCATGCTTTGCAGGGGATACGTTGCGCGCTTGGAGTGAGGTGCTGGATAAGGCGGAAACCTCTCAGCCCTCCGTTGGTGCGTTGCGTTTGCGGTTGGTGGCTCATAAGGGTTTGACGCCGAATCTGCGTGGGGATAATGGCAAGTACCATAGCCACGTGTTGTTGGATCTTGATTATTGGGCCTTTATCCCGCGCTGAGGGCATGGCAGAAACATGTTTTATGCTCACAGGGTTTATTCTAGATCACAAAACTCAAAAAATCGACGGTTAGTGCCTAGACTGCGGTAATTTGCCCGTCAAAACTGTGGCCTTTGGGGCTTGATCATGGCATGGACGGACTTAGTTACAACCTGAAATTGTTGAGAAGGATATATTATGGCTGACGTAAATCGCGGCAATCGCCCGCTATCTCCTCATCTGACGATCTACCGCCCTCAAATGACTTCGATTTCTTCGATATTTGTTCGGATCACAGGGAACGCGCTTTTGGCCGCGACGCTTTTATTGATCGCTTGGCTCTTGGCGGCATCGACCAGCATGGCGGCATTTGAATGGATACAGCGCGTGATCACAAGCTGGTTTGGCGATTTGGTGTTTCTTCTGTCCCTCTGGGCGCTTTGGTACCACATGCTTGGCGGGTTGCGCCATTTGATTTGGGACACTGGCCGCGGGTTGGAGTTGAAAACGGCCGAACGTATGGGCTGGATGATGATCATCGGGTCGCTTCTGCTCACAGCTTTTACAGTAATTTGGCTATGAGGAGCGCGCAGCATGGCTTTTTTGACTGACAGAAAACGTGCAAGCGGCCTTGGAGCCGCAAAAACAGGCACAGAACATTTTTGGGGTATGACCATTTCCTCTGCGGCGCTGCTTATCCTCGTGCCGCTTTTTGTCTTCACCGTAGGGCCCATGATTGGGCAAGACTATGAGGCGGTCACAGTCTATTTTGCCCGCCCGATCCCCGCATTGGTTGCGCTTTTGACCTTTGTTGTCGCACTGGTGCATTTCAAAAACGGGGTGACCGTATTGATTGAGGACTATGTACATGGCCTTGCCCGCAAGGTCTGGATTATTACCATGACCTGTGTGTCATACGCGGCCATTGCTGCGGCTGTTTTCGCCATCGCGCGCCTCGCCCTTTAAGTTTCGGAGACCATATCTATGGCTGCTTATGAATATGAAACCCATGATTTTGATGTTGTGGTGGTTGGGGCGGGAGGCGCTGGATTGCGCGCCACACTCGGCATGGCCGAACAGGGATTGCGCACGGCCTGTGTCACTAAAGTTTTCCCGACCCGTTCCCATACGGTGGCCGCCCAGGGCGGCATTGCTGCAAGTCTGGGCAATATGGGGCCCGACAGCTGGCAGTGGCATATGTATGACACAGTCAAAGGCTCGGATTGGCTAGGCGATACAGATGCCATGGAGTACCTGGCCAGAGAAGCACCCAAGGCGGTCTATGAGTTGGAACATTACGGCGTGCCTTTTTCGCGCACTGAGGCTGGAAAAATCTATCAACGCCCGTTTGGTGGCCATACAACAGAATTTGGTGAAGGCCCGCCGGTGCAGCGCACCTGTGCCGCTGCCGACCGGACAGGTCATGCGATTTTGCATACTCTTTACGGCCAGTCTTTGAAGAATAACGCGGAATTCTACATCGAATATTTCGCCATTGACTTTGTGATGTCCGACGATGGTGTTTGCCAAGGGGTGGTGTGCTGGAAGCTTGACGATGGCACCATGCATGTGTTCAACGCCAAAACGGTCGTATTGGCTACAGGCGGCTATGGGCGTGCCTATTTTAGCGCCACTTCTGCCCATACCTGCACGGGAGATGGCGGCGGCATGGTCGCGCGGGCGGGTTTGCCGCTTCAAGATATGGAGTTCGTACAATTCCATCCGACCGGCATATATGGCTCGGGCTGTTTGATCACCGAGGGCGCGCGCGGCGAGGGCGGATTTCTGAGCAATTCACAAGATGAGCGTTTCATGGAGCGCTATGCGCCGAACTATAAGGATTTGGCGCCGCGCGACTATGTCTCGCGCTGTATGACGATGGAAATTCGTGAAGGGCGTGGTGTGGGGCCGGAGGGGGATCACATTTACCTCAACCTCAGTCATCTGCAGCCTGAAGCGCTGGCGGAGCGCCTGCCGGGGATTTCAGAATCTGCTAAAATTTTTGCGGGTGTTGACGTGAGCAAAGAGCCGATCCCTGTTCTTCCGACGGTGCACTATAACATGGGTGGCATTCCAACGAATTTCTGGGGCGAAGTGCTGAATCCAACGACCAAAGATCCCAATGCCACTGTGCCCGGTCTTATGGCTGTAGGCGAGGCGGGCTGTGCCTCCGTACATGGGGCCAACCGTCTGGGCTCGAACTCGCTGATAGATTTGGTGGTCTTCGGCCGCGCTGCCGCGATCCGTGCCGGTAAAACCGTCGATGCGGCAGCGCCAGCAGCGGCGATGAACATGACTTCGGTGGATAAGGCCTTCGACCGCTTTGACGGGCTGCGCCACGCGGCGGGACATTTGCCCACCGCAGAGCTGCGGTTAGAAATGCAAAAAACCATGCAGGCGGATGCGGCGGTGTTCCGGACCTCGAAAACCTTGGCAGAGGGGGTCGATAAAATGACTGCTGTGGCCGATAAAATGAGCGATATTAAAGTCACGGACCGCAGCCTAGTGTGGAATTCTGATCTTATGGAAACCCTGGAGCTCACCAATTTAATGCCCAACGCCATGGCGACCATTGTGGGCGCAGAAGCACGCAAGGAAAGCCGGGGGGCGCATGCTCATGAGGATTACACCGAGCGTGACGATGACAATTGGCGCGTGCACACCATCGCTCGGGTGGATGGATCAAAGGTAGATTTGAGCCAACGGCCCGTGATCACCGAACGGCTGACTACCGAAGAAGAAGGTGGAATCTCCCTGGCGCAGATCGCACCTAAAGTAAGAACTTTCTGATGCGGCGTTCGGGATATTGTGTGGCGGTGGCTGTTGCGTTGATCGGGGGGGCAGCTCTGGCTGAGCTTTCCCAATCTCAGCTTTCGGCTCTGACGGTTTTGTCCCCATTAGCGCAAGAACAGTTGGATCGAAAGAATGGGCAGGTGCTTGCGGAATGTATGGTCTTAGCCGCTGAGGTGGACGAAGTGTCCCGCATCGCGGCTTTCGCTGGCATGGCGCCCAGCCCGGTCATTATCGATATGGCCAATGAAATTATCCAGCGCCCGGCGGTGCTGAGCTGTTTGACTGAAAAGCTGTCTTAGGGGATGCGGGTTTTGGCATATCACCCGATGAGACAGTTGATGTCGCTTGTTTATAGGCTGCATGGCGCTGTCTGCGTCTGCTCTGTGGAGAAATAATATGGTACAACTGACACTCCCGAAAAATTCCCGCATCACCCGCGGTAAGGTTTGGCCGAAACCGGAAGGGGTGAAAAACCTGCGGGTTTTCAAGATATATCGCTGGAACCCTGATGATGGCAAAACCCCGCAGGTGGATACCTATTTCGTAGATATGGACACATGTGGGCCTATGGTTTTGGATGCTTTGATCAAGATCAAGAGTGAAATTGATCCAACCTTGACCTTCCGCCGGTCCTGCCGGGAGGGAATTTGTGGCTCCTGTGCGATGAATGTTGACGGGGTGAATACGCTGGCTTGTATTTATGGCATGGATGAGATCAAGGGGGATGTGAAAATCTATCCGCTGCCGCATATGCCGGTTGTGAAGGATCTGATCCCAGATTTGACGCATTTTTATGCCCAGCATGCCTCGATCATGCCGTGGCTTGAGACAAAAACCAACCGGCCTGCCAAAGAATGGTTGCAGTCGATTGAGGATCGCAAGAAGCTTGATGGGCTGTATGAATGTGTGATGTGCGCCTGCTGCTCGACCTCTTGCCCGTCCTATTGGTGGAATGGGGATCGCTATCTCGGTCCGGCGGCTTTGTTGCACGCCTATCGATGGATTATTGACAGCCGCGATGAGGCCACGGGCGAGCGATTGGATAATCTGGAAGACCCGTTCAAACTCTACCGCTGCCACACGATTATGAATTGCACCAAGACCTGCCCCAAAGGGCTCAATCCGGCCAAATCCATCGCCTCAATCAAAGAAATGATGGTCGAACGCCGGGTCTAGGCTGCGCATGCCAGGGTGAACTTTGAAGTGTGAATTGTCAAATTGTCCGGCAAGGCCTTTGCATCCGCGCAGGCCTGTGCAGTTAGGCAAACGCGGCCTCTAGGGCAATCTCTACCATGTCGCCAAAGCTGCGTTCCCGATCTTCGGATGGCAGGGCCTCATGGGTGAGCAGATGATCTGAGATGGTGCAGACGGCCAAAGCGCGACGATTGTGGCGGGCCGCCAGATTGTACAACTCCGCAGTTTCCATCTCGACAGCGAGAATGCCGTGGCGGGTCATTTGCTCGCTGAGATCTGGACGTTCATCATAAAACACATCTGACGAATAAATTCCGCCCACATGGGCATCGATGCCGCGCCCGCGCGCAGCGGCCACAGCGGCCTCCAGCAGGCCATAATCGGCGCAAGGTGCAAAGTTGATCTCTTTGAACATGCCAATGGATGGGGTGGAGAGGGTGGAGGCGGTCATTGCAATCACCACATCGCGCAGTTTGACCTTAGGGCTCATGCCACCGGCAGAGCCGATACGGATCAAAGTTTTGGCATCATAGTCTTTGATCAGCTCATTGACGTAGATAGATAGACTCGGCATGCCCATGCCAGATCCCTGAATGGTGACAGGGTTGCCACGCCAAAACCCCGTGAAGCCCAACATGCCGCGCACTTGGTTGACGCATTTCGCATCGTCCAAAAACGTCTCCGCCGCCCATTTTGCGCGCAGAGGATCCCCCGGCAAGAGTACAGTTTCCGCAATTTTGCCAGGTTGCGCACCAATATGAATGGTCATGATATCACCTCGAATATTTAATAAAGGGTGTCAGCGTGCCGATCCGGTCATAGAGCAAACGCGCATTTTCATTGAAATCTTGGGTCATCCAATAAACGTTTGGTGTGCCATTGGCATCTGCGGCGGCGTAGACCGCCTCGATTAAAACCCGGCCAATACCCTGCCCACGCACCGCCTCTTTGGCGTAAAGATCTTGCAGATAACACACATCTTCCGCGTACCAATTATGTGTGTGATAAATGTAATGGACAATGCCCACGGCCGCACCGTCTAGCTCGGCGACAAGCGCATTTTGCGTCCGATTGGCCGGATTGATCAGCCGTGCGAAGGTCGTTTCATAGATCTCAGCCGCAACATCCGTGTCGTAAAACGACAGGTAATCGCTCCACATTTCCCCCCAATCGGCGCGGTCCTCAGCCACAAGAGGGCGAATTTTCAGCGGCATATGCGAGCTCCTTTGACGTTAAGCGGAATGTGCCCCGTCGGCGAGGGATTTAACAAAGGCCAAGACTTCCGCAGGGGATTTTCCTGCGCCAATTTCATCAACAATGGCAGAGCCCACAACTGCGCCATCGGCCACCGATGCGATGTCGCGCGCATTTTGCGGAGTGCGAATTCCAAAGCCAACAATGATTGGCAAATCCGTGGCCGCTTTGATGCGCGTGACTTCCGGTCCCACATTGCTGGCCTGCGCGGCTGCCGCGCCCGTGATGCCATTGATTGAGACATAGTAGACAAAGCCGGAAGTGTTGGTGAGGACTTTCGGCAAGCGCTTGTCATCCGTGGTCGGTGTGGCCAGGCGAATGAAATTCAAGCCAGCCTTTTGAGCGGGAATGCACAATTCGCTGTCCTCTTCAGGCGGCAGATCGACCACAATCATCCCATCAATTCCTGCCTCTTTGGCCTCGGCTAGAAAACGCTCGACTCCGCGCGAATAGATCGGATTGTAATAGCCCATCAACACAATCGGCGTTGTGTCATCGCTTTTGCGAAAGTCTCGGACCATTTGCAGAGTCTTCTCTAAAGTCATTCCGGCTCCAAGTGCGCGCTGCCCGGCTAATTGAATGGTGGGGCCATCGGCCATTGGATCTGTAAAGGGTAGGCCCAATTCAATGATATCAACACCGGCGGCTGGCAGGCCTTTCACCACTTCCAAAGCGCTGTCGTAGGTTGGATCTCCAGCCATGATATAGGTCACAAAAGCCTTTTTCCCGGCAGCTTTGAGTTCTGAAAATTTTGCATCAATCCGTGTCATATCTGGCCCTTCATATTGCTTATGTCATGACATGCCGCAAAGGCGGGCCAAGTTCAATATACTTTGGCAAAGCGCAGAGCATTCTGTGACATTTGCCGCGCCACCTTCAAAGCGCAGTTCTGCTTGCTCTGCTTGACGGGCGCAGATAAGAGCGGTTTGAAAAATGAAGGAGTGCATCATGGGTTTTCGAATGGGTATCATTGGCTTGCCAAATGTCGGCAAATCCACCTTGTTTAACGCGCTGACCAAAACAGCCTCAGCGCAGGCGGCGAATTTTCCATTTTGTACCATTGAGCCTAATGTTGGCGAGGTTAACGTGCCAGACGTGCGCCTGGCCAATCTGGCACAGATCGCAAATTCAGCGAGCATCATTCCGGCCCGTATGACCTTTGTAGACATCGCTGGGCTCGTCAAAGGGGCAAGCCAAGGTGAGGGGCTGGGCAATCAATTTTTGGCCAATATCCGTGAGACTGATGCAATCGCCCATGTGGTACGTTGCTTTGAAGATAGTGATGTGGTGCATGTCTCGGATCACGTGGATCCCATTGCAGATGCCGATACCATCGATACAGAGCTTATGCTGGCGGACATGGAAAGCGTTGAAAAACGACTTCAAAACATCGTGCGCAAAGTGCGCGGCGGTGACAAAGAAGCCGTGCAGCAAGAGCGCTTGCTACGGGCCGCTTTGGCTGTATTGGAGCAAGGCAAACCAGCCCGCACGGTTGAGGTCGATCCAGAAGATGCCAAGCAATGGAAAATGCTGCAACTGCTCAGCACAAAACCGATCCTCTATATCTGCAACGTGGGCGAGCTGGATGCGGCTTCTGGCAACAGCTATTCGGACGCCGTGGCGAAAATGGCCGCAGAGCAGGGCAACAGCCATGTCATCATCTCTGCGCAGATTGAAGAGGAAATTAGCCAGCTGGACGACAAAGAGGGCGAGATGTTCCTTAGAGAAATGGGACTTGAGGAAGCTGGTCTTGATCGCTTGATCCGCGAGGGCTATGCCCTTTTGGCGCTGGAGACCTATTTCACAGTTGGCCCAAAGGAGGCGCGGGCTTGGACCATCAAACACGGTACAACTGCGCCCCAGGCCGCGGGCGTTATTCATGGTGATTTCGAGCGGGGATTCATTCGTGCTGAAACCATCGCTTATGAAGATTTTGCGGCCCTAGGGGGAGAGGCCGCTGCGAAAGAGGCCGGTAAAATGTGTGCAGAGGGTAAATCCTATGTCGTACAGGATGGTGACGTGATGCATTTTCTGTTTAACACGTAGGGTCGGCACAAACGGTTCAGCTGATCGGGGAGGAGGCGTAATGGCGCTTAAATTAATCATTGATACAGACCCCGGCATTGATGATGCCATGGCAATTTTTTATGCTATCTCCTCCCCGGAGATTGATCTTCTGGGTCTGACGACGGTGTTTGGCAATGTGACGACGCCCAAAGCTACGCGCAATGCTCTGTATTTGCTGGAACAAGTGGGGATTGAGATTCCTGTGGCTGAAGGGCTACACCGTCCCCGCGTACTTCCCCCCTTTCCGCCAACCTCTGCGGTGCACGGGGTGGAGGGTTTTGGAACGCTTGACGTGCCCGCGCCCCAGCGCCACGCGCTGGCTGAGACAGCCCCTGAGTATCTGGTGCGGATGGCACGGGCGCATCGAGGAGAACTGCTGCTCTGTCCCATTGGTCCTTTGACAAATATTGCTGCGGCCATGGAGCTCGATTCGTCTTTCTGCTCGAATCTCAAGGGCATGGTTGTCATGGGCGGCAGTCTCCGGGCAGGGGGGAATATCACCCCGGCTGCTGAGGCCAATTTCTATCATGACCCCCATGCGGCCGATTATGTGCTGCGCCATGGTTGCAATATAACACTGGTGGGTCTGGATGTGACCAACCGTGTGATCTGCCGGCGCAGCTTCTTTGGGCGCCTGGCGTCTGAAAGTCCGAAATTGGGCGGGCTTCTGCATGATATGGCTGAGTTTTACATCGATTTTTACGAGACTGTTGGCAAATTTGATGGATGCGGCATGCATGACCCATCTGCGCTGGTGGCCTGCATTGCGCCTGAGTTGTTCACCACCGAGCCGCATGCTCTGCGCGTAACCTGTAGTGGAGATCGCTCCGGCGAAATGATCGTAGAGGCCAATTCGACCGTCCAGCCGGTGAATGTCTGCACGGATGTGCAAGCCGAGGCGGTAAAGCAGAATTTTTTCAAGAATGTGGCGAAACTCAGCTAAATCGTCCTTGTCCCCAGTTCAACTCCCCGCTAAACGTGACGTCGGAGACGTGGCCGAGTGGACGAAGGCGCTCCCCTGCTAAGGGAGTAGGCCCGGAAGGGTCTCGAGGGTTCGAATCCCTTCGTCTCTGCCACTATCCGCCTTTGTAGCACCACGCGGGGGGTCGCATATGTTCGTGGATGACGAGCGTCCATCATCCGTAAACTGGCGAGAGCTAGACGAAGCTGACAAGCCACATGAGCTCCACGTCAGCCTCATGGATCAGGTAGTGGTCAGAGCCAATATAAGAGGCGTACAGACTGCCAGATACTGCGAGGGTGGGTTCTCTGTATCAACCCCTATTCTATCATTGTCGTTATCACGAGGGGATGGTACCAGTGCTATGATTTGTTAGCTTTCGAATTTTTATCAGGGGTTTAGCCTTGTAGTTTCTTTGTGGGGTTTAAGTTCCACTTAGGGATTTTGGTGTACATCCATTAATCTAATACCTGTTCCAGACGTCATACTTCTCCCAAACCTTACATGAAGAGTTCCGTATCATGTAGTGTCCAAAGTCAGCGCCACCAATAGTGCAGTAGCCAACCAGTCTGTCGTAGGACTTAGCACCTGTGAGTTCACACACAGCTTGTGAGCCTTCAAACTGCTTGGCAATCTTTGTTGCATGTTTGCCTTGTTGAGTGTCGTTTTCTGGGCAATCTAGAGCTGAAAGCCTCACAGCTACGCCATTTACTTCTATTGTGTCCCCATCTCGGACATGGGTGATGGTTCCAGTTAGATTAGTTAGTGGATTTAATTGTGCGTTAGAGGCTGATTTGGGCGCTTTGTGGCAGTGGTAAGGTTGGGAACCTGCGTGGCAGCCCTGTTTGTTCAAGCCACCACTGTGAGCCACTGCTTGAGTTGTAAGAATGGTTAGAATGGCTACAACGCTAAAGGCTCTCATGGCTCAACTACCACCAGTCAAGTGTTCTGCCGTTACCAGCTATGATCATCAAACAAGTGACAATATGGAGAATGATCCAGAAAGTGCGGAAGGCGAGAGCCTTGGTAACATCTGACTGCTTGATAGGAAGGAACTCAGGTTTGTCGTCATCTGTAGCTCCGACTGGCATACCAACTGTTCTGGCCCAAACTTTGATCCACCGTCTTTGTCCACTCATGGTTCCGTCCTCTTCTATGCGGAATACTCTGATATTCACAATGAACATAGGTTCTAGCTCATCGACAACCTTAGTGTTTGGATTTACCCAGTCTAAATATCGAAATGGACTGGCGATCTATCGCCCTTGCTTTCACAATAGAGCGAGACGGTCAGGATGAGCGGCAAGTGAATGGCGAAAGATCACCTTATCGAAAGTGTAAGTGAAAAGGCTTGCTACACGCCCTCGCACCTATCAAGTAATAGAACCACTAGTTATTAAGACATAAGCTATATCACTATGGTGATATCAATAAAGTAATACCACTGTTGGTAATCAGTTAAAGTTTCTGGGACGGAAGTCGTTGAGGTTGGTACGACGTTCCATATTTCCTCGAAAGACACTAGCCCTGCCAAGAATACGGCAGGGTTTTTCTGTATAATGCGCATGAGAGCAAACAATAAGCGGTTTAAGCTGGGAGTTCGCTAAAGGCTATTGGTTGGAACCCAACATTAGCTGCATGCGCTTTATCTGCTGCGTCAAAATCAGCTTTAACTTGTGCAACCATGGCTGCTGCGAAGGAACCGCGAGTGTATCCCCAGTCATGCAACTGGCGGTCAGAAAGGTAGGCGGCTGTACGCTTTGCTGCACTAGAGGCTTGGGCCAACATGATAGCTCTATAGATTTTAGTAAGCATTTTAATCTCCTTGTTTTCATAAGAGCGTTTATCCAAGGTTATGAACTCTCACATCACACAATGTGGTATTCCCGTTATGCACTAAGCACAGGGCTACCTAACATTGTAGTTTTCGCACCGACTCTGAAGCCCACACCCATACATCCCATTGAATAGAAATATTTAATTACTCCCGTGCTATGATTGTCGTTATCACGAGGGGATATTGCCAGTGCTGCGATCTGTTAGCTTGCGAAGCATTATCTTGGGTTTAGCGTTAGTACTTTGCCGTGGGTTCTAATTTCCACCAAGAGGGGAAGTTACTCTAGGCGTGTCCATTTTTGCCCACGACACAGAATCATTGCCACGCATCCGCTAACTGTAAGTATATCTTCATCAAGTGTCATATGTGATCTATAGGTTTTATCGGTATCGGGAGCCCAGATAGTGCCACCATTATATTTCCCGTTACCTTTAATCTTCATATCATTGATTATATTGCGACCGATTATTGAACGATTGTCATTGCCGACTACTTCTCTGATTATGCCACATAAATTCTTTTCACACGGCATGATCTCTACGTGGATGTAACCACCTGTTTCTCCAGGTTCCGACTTCCAAACACCAAGAGCGGGTTCTGCTGCTGCCGCCGTAGTCCACATGAAAACAATTGCAGTCAAAATTGTTAAAAGATGGTACATTACTAAACCTCCATAAAACTTACTCACCTTTATACGGTAGCTAGACTGATATTAAATACAACTACCACAATATAATGCGTCTCAATAGTCCCAACGCGTTTGAGCCGTGTTTGAAATGCTTGTGACACTAATCCGGGCAGTTGTCAGAACGTATATTTGCAGGCTTACCATGTAGAATAGTCAGCGGGTAAAGTGCGTCGAGGACTTCAGCTTGATCCAAGCTTTGTACCGACATGGACGACCAAGGCCTGACGGACATGTTAGCTCATCACGGTTAACCCTTAACAAAATGTTTTGTTTTACAGTTTAACATGCACGAAATCAATCGCCCAAATGTGGTTTTGATACGAGGGATCACTGGTCCGTCTTTGGGGTATCGTTGCTTGCGTTTTTATGATGCGCGGGCAATGCCAATCCCTTTTCTCGCCATGAACGTTCAACATTCTTTCGGTTTATGTGCCAACCTTCAGCACGCAGAAATTCGCCAATCATGCGGTTGCCAAATCGTTCATACTGCTTACGCCATCCGTAATAGTTCTTGTCGGAAATACCCGTAGTGTTACAGGCATTCATAACATCCAAGCCAGAATTGCAATGCACTTCAACTTCACGGATCAAACGCAAAATATCATCTTCGCCATAATTCTTTCGAGCCACAATCATCCTCCAGAAATAACACAGTTTTACAAAATTAATGGATCAATTTTAAGGAGCTTGGACAGGACAAACTACACCGCTTGGTGGACCAATAGCAGGGGGGTAATCCAAGGGGTCGGATAACTCAGCTGGTGAACGTGATATGCTAACAAGTTGAGAGGCGGTAAGTAGGTAAGGTAAGATGGTATTAAATGCGGCGAACAAGCTCCGGATAGCTTCGTTACCGAACATTAAGCACAGACGACCTTGGGATTTTTTACGGTATGGCAAATAACAATGGTACATCGCACATATGCATTTGGGAGTATCCAAATAGATTTAGGGACAAAACTAATAAACCTAGGCTATCGTGCTTGTATGGGGCTCTCCGTGCCGTTGAAAGGGATCCTTCAGAAAGCTGGAGAACGAATTGAGTTTATCCTTTAACTTGAAAGTAGCTATAAAATTCAATAAATATGAGCGTGAAACCGGAGTTTAGAGTGTTGGTAAGATTTTTAATAAACTCGTTTTTATCAGTGGTAGTACTAGCTGTATGCTTGATGTATTCATGGCGAACACTGTCGGAGACAAATTTTCTTTTTACTCAACTATACGAATACAATGGAATTGATGAGCAAATTACCAAATATGGCCCCCAAAACAGGAACCGAATTGGCTTTGAGACTACAACGAAAGCGGAGAGGGTGATAATATTTGAGAGAATAGTTGAAGCCGTTAATAATAGTGGTATCGGCCTTGAAGAAATTGTTTATAGGGCTCCTAGTGGCGAAATAATTGATACTTTTCTTACGCAACCAGAAATCGATCATCTGAATGATGTGGCTCGATTAGTTGGTTATCTAAATAAAACATTATTATACCTAACGGCCTTTTTATTTTTTGTGGTTATGTTTTGTTGGACATGCAAAGTTAAAAAAAACATAAACATATGGAGACCTTATACTGTGGGGAAATCATTTGTGGGAATGCTGGCATTGTTGCTACTTTGTCTCGCCATTGTATCAGTAATTGGTCCACAAAGAGTTTTTTATTCTCTTCATGAATGGGTTTTTTTGGGTATGGCTCCTTGGCATTTTTATTTCCAGGACTCATTGATGACCACTATGCTAACTGAGCCTCTGTTTGGGAGCATATCAATTTTGTTGGTGGGAACTGCGTTTGCTATCTGGTTTTTTCTATCAGTTCTAATCAAAAGAATTTTGGGTTAGGGGTTGCTTAGGTTGGGATCTGAATAAAGTAAACTTTCGACCTTCCCACGGCACCAACTCAGCATCACTTGTGGACCCTGCAAGCACCATATGCATCATGGAGTAGCGAAGCTAATAGCTGTCGTTTAGTGAGTTTGGCCCACGAAAATAAACCAAAGTTAATTTTGTTGGGCGCCACCATTCTTATTTACAGTGAGCAGCCCCATCTGACCGGTCCGAGTTGATTGTTCGTGCATAATCGGCCTCTGATACCATTGGTATGATGGTTTTAGGCGCGGGTGGGTGATAGCCCAAAGAACTTTGTGGCCTCTGTGTATTGTAATGCTTCAGTCATTCTTCGATAGTGATTTGTACTTACCGCAAGATGTAGAAGGTCTCTACATTAAGCCGCTCGTCTGTGAACCTGCCATTGTACTACTTTATATGGGCGTTCGGCCGGGGCTTGCCGGGTGGGATGTACTCAATGTGAATGTCGATCATCTGCGAAACGCATCAAATATGATTGTGTGAAAAGATAGCCTGTAAGTAAAAACGCCCGTGGTCTCCATGGGCTCAAAACTTGGATCAACTGTCTCCATCGTGCGCCCCAACTTAGCATATGGAGAGCCTATCAGAATAGTCAAATAACGGATCAATGTTACCGGTCAACACAGTGTCAATATCTAAGAATACAACGATTTCGAGCATCTTGGTAATTTCATGGTGAAACAAACACAACTTGGACCAGGCGTTTTCTGTTTTGGTAGATGTGTCAAGCCTACTCATTAGATTTGTCAAGCATATGATATTATTTTCTACACCCTTAGGATCATCCGTCATACAAATGAAATGAAAATCTAAAGAGCTCGTACCTTTCGTGGCCCTGAATAATATGTTTACATGTTAACAAGAAAATTCTGTGCCCAACTTAATTGTGAGAATTGAGTGCTTCGTATTAATTAATATATTTCGCTCATTAATATCTATAAATCTGAATGGACTGGGGGCAAAATGTATAATTTATAAACTATAACGTGAGCTGGAGGTTGAGTGTACTAAAGTGACAGCTGAGATACTAATCGGTTGTCTTGAATTTTTGGGAAATGGTGGACCCTAGCGGGATCGAACCGCTGACCTCCTGCATGCCATGCAGGCGCTCTCCCAGCTGAGCTAAGGGCCCTTCTTTCACTTGCTGTCTAGGCAAGGCTTGGCGCGGGATCAAGAGGAAATCAGTGCGCCAAGCAAAGAAATTTAGCTGTCGTCATCGTCCGAGGCTACATCTGTGATTTCATCGAGCGAAACCGTATCATCGTCGTCGTCATCAAGCACATCATCGCCCAAATCTACATCGACGTCATCATCGTCCAATACCACGGCATCGGTATCTGTGTCGGCTTCATTCATCTTTGTTGTTTGTGCATCTTCCGCATCGGCCACCATTGTGCGACCTTTATTTGCGTCAAGCGTAACAGTTTCGCCCGTATAGGGGCTGATGATCGGATCTTTATTCAAGTCGTAAAAACGCTTGCCTGTGGTGGGGCAGATACGTTTGGTACCCCATTGTTCGTTCGGCATGGGTTTTCCCCTCTCGCAATCGGTGACAATCTGTGCCGAGTGCCATACACAAGAGGCGGTGTCAAAGGTGAAATCTATTAATTCGTGGATGTTGTGGATGAATCTGCCCTCAAATACTGCTTATCGGCAAATTACACTGCCCGGGCGGCCTGATATTACAGTGTTTCTGCGTCCGTCGCGTCGGGCAAGCCGCCTGTCACTTCGGATTTCGCGCCTCAAAGGGCAGGTGACACTTAGCCTGCCTTTGTCCTGCCCGATGGTGCAGGCGGAAAATTTTGTTTTGGAGAAAGAATCTTGGATCCGTAGGCATTTGGCCGATTTACCTCTGGCGGCCCAGGCTGGTTTTAACCGCCAGGTGCCCTTCGCGGGTCGGCAATTGACCATATGCCCCGGCGTGGGGCGTCAGGTTGAGCTGAAAGGGCATCGGTTGTTGGTGCCTGGCCGCGAGTCTTTGGTGCCTGCGCGCGTGAAAGCCTTTTTGAAGCTGCAAGCGCGCTTGGCGCTGCAGGAGGCTGTCGTTCACTATTCCAAACGTCTCGGGCGGCCTTTTGGGCGCCTGACACTGCGGGACACCACCTCGAGGTGGGGGTCTTGTTCGACACAGGGAAATTTAAACTTCTCTTGGCGCTTGATCATGGCACCACCTGAGGTATTGCGCTATGTGGCAGCCCATGAGGTGGCGCATTTGGAACAGATGAATCACTCTGCCGCCTTTTGGACGCTTGTTGAACGCCTCTTTCCGGGCCATCAGGCGCAGCGTGACTGGCTTAAACGCCATGGGGAAGATCTGCATCGTTATCATTTCTAACCGGTACCTCTGAGGCGGCACGCGCTGGCTGTGGCCATTGGCGTTTGACAGGTGGTCCAAATGTGATCACAAATGCATATGGCAGAGAAATTACAAGACAGTTATCTGGCCGCTCATGATCAGCTTTACCGCACTTTACGCATGCGGATTATGTACGGCGAAATGCGCCCGGGACAGGCGATTACCCTGCGGGGTGTGGCTAAGGAATTTGGGGTTTCAGTGACCCCGGTGCGCGAGGCGTTGAAGCGGCTGGCGGCAGAGGGCGCTCTTAGCATTTCCGTGAGTGGACGGTTCCAAACCCCGGCTCTGACCAATGATCGAATTGAGGAGCTTGCAGCTCTGCGGGCATTGATTGAGGTGGAATTGGCCACACGGGCCTTGCCGCGGGCGCATATGGCGCTGGTTGAGCGGTTACAAACGATAAATAACGCCATTTCTGTTGCTGTGGCTAAGGCGGATGCTGTGACTTACATTCGTACCAATCTTGAGTTTCACCGCACGCTCTATTTGCGGGCACAGGCCCCTGCGATGCTGGCAACGGTCGAGACTGTGTGGTTACAAATGGGCCCGACTATGCGGGCGCTTTATGGCCGGTTGCAACGCAAGGATCCGCCGATTCATCATCGCCTCATTCTGGCAGCCTTAAAAGCTGGCGATGAACCGGGCTTGCGGGTGGCCGTGCGGGCGGATGTCACCCAGGGGCTACGCATGTTGGCGCGTTAAGGCTTGCACCCATTAGCGCAGGCATGAAAACAAAATAAATCGTGTGACGGCGACGGCATGCTCAGCTATGAATTGCCCCATTGCCACAGTCTAAAGCCGCCTCGCGCACCGCTTCGGAATAGGTGGGATGGGCGTGGCAAGTGCGGGCCAGATCTTCAGCGGCGGCGCCAAATTCCATCGCTACGCAGACCTCATGGATCAGATCTCCCGCCATTGGACCGATGATATGAGCGCCGAGAATGCGATCGGTCTCGGCGTCCGCTAGGATTTTCACAAAGCCATCGGAGGCGAAATTTGCTTTTGCTCGGCCATTCCCCATAAAGGAAAACTTGCCAGTCTTGTAAGCTCGGCCTGCCTCTTTCAACTGCTCTTCGGTTTTGCCAACTGTGGCGACCTCTGGATGCGTGTAGATCACACCAGGGATTACGTCATAGTTCACATGTCCTGCTTGCCCTGCCAAAATTTCCGCCACGGCCATGCCTTCATCTTCGGCTTTATGGGCCAACATGGGGCCAGTGATGGCGTCGCCAATAGCGTAAACTCCGGGAACAGAGGTTGCATAATGGGCGTCGGTTTGGATTTGACCGCGTGCAGTGAGGGTGACGCCAAGCGCGTCCAATCCGAGACCGTCGACATTGGGGCGTCGGCCCGTGGCGACAAGCACCACATCGGCATCCACCTCATGCGTCGTGTCTTTTTTGCGTTTGATATAGGACACAGTGGCTTTGCCTTTTTTGACCACAACCGATTGCACTGCCGCGCCCATGGTGAACTTAAGGCCTTGTTTTTTTAGAATTCTGAGGAAGGTTTTTTGAACCTCACCGTCCATACCGGGGGTGATGTCATCTAAAAATTCAATAACCTCAACCTCAGCGCCCAAGCGCGCGTAGACAGATCCCAATTCCAAACCAATGACTCCAGCGCCGATCACTACCATTTTGCTCGGAATTTTGTCCAATGCCAGGGCGCCTGTAGACGTCACGACGGTTTTTTCATCAATCTCAATTCCAGGTAGGCTGGAGGGTTTGGAGCCAGAAGCGATGATGATGTATTTTGCCTTATGGATGTCATCGCCGATTTTGACCTGACCTGCCGTAGGAATGCTGCCCCAGCCTTTGAGCCATTCAATTTTGTTTTTCTTGAATAAAAACTCAATACCTTTGGTGTTGCCGTCAATCACCTCGGTTTTATAACCCTGCATCCTTGCCCAATCGACCTTGGGTTCATCGGCAATCAAACCCATTTTGGCAAAATTATGTTGCGCTTCATGCAATTGATGGCTGGCGTGCAGCAGGGCTTTGGAGGGAATACAGCCAACATTCAGGCAGGTGCCCCCCAGCGTATCACGCCCCTCGACACAGGCGGTTTTGAGACCCAGCTGCGCGCAACGAATAGCGCTGACATAGCCGCCGGGGCCGGAGCCGATCACAATTACATCATAAGAAGCCATGAGGAAGGTCCTTTATTTTCAGATCGGGCCCGGGAGCCCGTGGTTGAATTTCTATCCCAACCTCAGACTATGTGAAGCCAGAAAAAGATCATAACAGACAAATGTCCAAAATGAACACTGTGGCCGTCGCAGGTGGCTCTTGATCTGCCGGCCTGTGAAGGGTCGCGCAGATGTGCCATCGGCCAGGCTTTTGGCCGTTGGGTCTCGAGCAGATTAGAGATCCATCAACAGGCGACGTGGATCTTCTAAGGCTTCTTTTACGCGCACAAGGAATGTGACGGCACCTTTGCCATCCACGACCCGGTGATCATAGCTCAAAGCCAGATACATCATCGGGCGAATAACCACCTCACCGTTGATCGCCATCGGACGATCTTGGATCTTATGCATTCCTAATATGCCCGATTGCGGTGGGTTGAGGATAGGGGAAGACATCAGCGAACCGTAGACACCACCGTTGGAGATGGTGAAAGTGCCGCCCTGCATTTCAGCCATGGACAATTTGCCATCGCGCGCGCGCTCACCTTTTTCTGCAATGGCCTTTTCGATCTCGGCAAAGGACAAGGAATCTGCGTCGCGGATCACGGGAACCACCAATCCGGTTGGCGTGCCCGCGGCGATGCCCATGTGGACGAAATTTTTATACACGATATCTGTGCCATCAATTTCTGAGTTGACCTCTGGCACCTCGCGCAGCGCATGGCAGCAGGCGACGGTGAAGAAAGACATAAAGCCCAATTTCACGCTATGTTTCTTTAAAAACAGTTCTTTGTATTCATTACGCAGGGCCATGACCTCTGTCATGTCAACCTCATTATAAGTGGTCAACATGGCCGCAATGTTCTGGCTGTCCTTGAGACGCCGCGCGATGGTTTGGCGCAGGCGAGTCATCTTCACGCGCTCTTCGCGCGCTGCGTCATCTGCTGGAACAGCCGCACGAATGGGAGTGGCTGGCGGAATCGGAGTAGCCTGGGGCGCTGCTGCGGCTAGGGTTTTTTGAACGTCTTGTTTCATCACACGATTATCTTTGCCTGTTGCGGTCACATCATTGCGGTTGAGGCCGGCTTCGGTCATGAGCTTTTTCGCTGAAGGGGCATCTTCGACATCTTGGGTTTTTGCAGTAGCGGCGGTGGAGACGCTAGCCTGTGCTGGGGCTGGATTTTTGGTGGTTTCTCCACCAATCACTGCCAATTGTCCGCCGACTTGCACAGTGCTTCCTTCGGCAGCAAGAATTTGCCCCAAAACACCAGCGGCCGGGGCGGGCACCTCTATACTCACCTTATCGGTTTCTAATTCACAGAGCATTTCGTCCTGTGCCACCGTATCGCCGAGCTTTTTATACCAGGTGGAGACGGTGGCCTCGGTGACGGATTCGCCTAAGACCGGCACCATCACTGCGATGGTTTGCGCCGCCTGCGCGAGTGCGCTTTTGGCGGGTGCTTCTACGGCAGGCGCAGAGGCTGCAGTTCCTTCGTTGATTTGTGCCAACAGCGCTTCGGTGCTGACTGTTGCGCCTTCGACGGCGACGATTTCCGCTAAAGTGCCAGCCACGGGGCTGGGCACTTCAACGGTGACCTTATCAGTCTCCAGCTCGCAGAGCATATCATCCACGGCAACGTGATCACCAGGTTTTTTGAACCACGTCGCGACGGTGGCCTCGGTCACAGATTCGCCCAAAGTGGGAACACGAACTTCGGTGGCCATAATTTTATCCTTTCAACGTAAGCGCTTCATCGACGAGCGCGGCTTGTTGTGATTTATGTATAGAGGCAAGTCCCGTTGCGGGGGAGGCCGAGGTGGCGCGTCCGACATAGGCCGGACGGCTGTATTTGGCGCCAATGCGTGTAAGAACCCACTCGATATTTGGCTCAATAAAGGTCCATGCGCCCTGATTCTTCGGCTCTTCTTGGCACCAGACGGTTTCAGCATGTTTGAAGCGTTCCAATTCGTTGACCATTGAGATGGCGGGGAAAGGATAGAACTGCTCGATCCGCAGCAGATAGATATCATCAATGCCTCGGGCGTCCCGTTCTTCGAGTAGATCGTAATAGACTTTGCCTGAACAGATCACCACGCGTTTGATCTTTTTATCCGCAACCAAATTTGTCTCGGAATTACCATATTGTGCATCATCCCACAGAACTCGGTGAAAGCTGGACCCAGTGGTAAATTCTGCGCGCTTTGACACCGCCATCTTGTGACGCAACAGAGATTTTGGCGTCATTAGAACCAAAGGTTTACGGAAGGTGCGATGAACTTGTCGGCGCAAGATATGGAAGTAATTGGCTGGAGTGGTGCAGTTGGCGACAATCCAATTGTCATGGCCGCACATTTGCAAAAAGCGCTCAAGGCGGGCGGAGCTATGCTCTGGACCTTGCCCTTCAAACCCGTGAGGCAGCAGCATCGTCAGACCTGACATGCGTAGCCATTTGCTTTCCCCGCTGGAGATGAATTGATCAAACATGATCTGCGCGCCATTGGCAAAATCGCCAAATTGAGCTTCCCACATGACCAACGCATTGGGCTCGGCCAAGCTGTAGCCATATTCAAAGCCCAAGACTGCATATTCGGAGAGCATTGAATCGATGACCTCATACTGGCCCTGTCCTTCACGGATATTGTTGAGCGGGTAATAGCGCTCCTCGGTATCCTGATTGATCAGCCCAGAGTGGCGGTGGCTAAAAGTGCCGCGTGTGCTATCTTGTCCGGACAGGCGGACCGAATGGGCCTCTGTGAGCAAAGAGCCAAAGGCCAAAGCCTCGCCTGTGGCCCAATCAATCCCTTCGCCGCGGATCAGCGCTGTGGATTTGGCATCCAACATGCGCTGTACGGTTTTGTGGATTGGAAAGCCCTCTGGCACTTGACAGAGGGTTTGTGCCACCTCGTCAAAGGTCTCTTCGGCGACCGCAGTGGCGCCGCGTTGGTATTCTTCACCGTGGCGATTCATTTTCGACCAGCGCCCATCCAGCCAATCGGCCTTATTGGGCTTATAGTCTTTACCGGCTTCAAATTCAGCATTCAGAAGTGATTGAAAGCTGGCTTTCATATCTTCGATTTCACCCTCTGGGATCAGGCCATCACGCACCAGGCGCTCTGTGTAGAGGGTGAGGGTAGTTTTTTGCATTTTTATCTTTTTGTACATCAGCGGATTGGTAAACATCGGCTCATCGCCTTCGTTATGACCAAAGCGGCGATAGCAGATTATATCGACAACCACGTCTTTTTTGAACTTTTGACGGAATTCCGTGGCGACGCGGGCGGCATGGACCACGGCTTCTGGATCATCGCCGTTCACGTGGAAAATAGGTGCTTCTACCATCAAAGCAATATCGGTGGGATAGGGGGAGGAGCGGCTGAAATGCGGCGCGGTGGTGAACCCGATTTGGTTGTTCACCACTATGTGCATGGTGCCGCCGGTTTTATGCCCTTTCAGGCCCGATAGGCCAAACCCTTCGGCCACAACACCCTGACCGGCAAAGGCGGCATCCCCATGCAGCAGGATGGGCAGAACGCTTGTGCGCTCTGTGTCGTTATTTTGATCTTGTTTGGCGCGCGCTTTTCCTAAAACGACTGGGTTGACTGCCTCCAGGTGGCTTGGGTTGGCGGTGAGCGACAAATGCACGGAATTACCATCAAATTCACGATCAGAGGAGGCGCCGAGGTGGTATTTCACATCGCCCGATCCATCCACATCCTCTGGCTTGAACGAGCCGCCCTGGAATTCGTTAAAGATCGCGCGGTAGGGTTTGGCCATCACATTGGCCAGCACCGACAGACGGCCCCGGTGGGGCATGCCGATGATGATGTCTTTTACGCCCAGGGCGCCACCACGTTTGACGATTTGCTCCATCGCTGGAATGAGGCTTTCGCCGCCATCAAGCCCAAAGCGTTTAGTGCCCATGTATTTGACATGGAGGAATTTTTCGAAGCCTTCCGCCTCAACCAATTTGTTGAGAATGGCCTTGCGGCCCTCGCGGGTGAAGCTGATTTCTTTGCCGTAACCTTCAATCCGCTCTTTTAGCCAAGATGATTCTTTGGGATCGGAAATATGCATGTATTGCAGGGCGAAAGTGCCACAATAGGTGCGGCGAACAATTTCCAAAATCTCACGCATAGAGGCAAATTGCAGCCCCAAAACATTATCGAGAAAAATTGGCCGGTCCATATCGGCCTCTGTGAAGCCATAGCTGGCTGGATCCAATTCGGGGCGCGGATCATCCTCGTGCATACCCAAAGGATCCAGATCCGCCGCCAGGTGGCCGCGAATACGGTAGGCACGGATCAGCATCAAGGCGCGCAGACCGTCGAGCACTGCGCGTTTGAGTTGATCCTCATTTAGTGACACGCCAGTTTCAGCGGCACGATTGCTGATCTTCTTGCCCGCACCGCGCGCCTCGGCCGCAGCTGGGTATTCGCCGGTAAAGGCAGATGTGAGATCATCCATCGGCATGGGTGGCCAATCGCTGCGTGCCCAAGAGGGGCCTGAAGCTTTGGCGCGCACATCCTGGTCCTCATCGCCCATGGCTGCAAAGAAATCAGCCCATTGCGCGTCAACTGACACAGGGTCGGCGCTGTAACGGGCGTGCATTTGCTCTAGATATTCCGCGTTATGGCCTTGCATAAAGCTTGAGGCATGGAATTGATCGTTTGCAGACTGATTGGTCATCGGATGACACCTCTATAAGGAACAAAAAGCGGGTTTGAACGAATAACGGCAAGGAAACTCCCAGGAATGACCTTGCCGCATTGAGTTAGCTCAAGCGCAGGGTGTGATCGTCTATCATCCAATTTGAATTTAAGCGTCATATCTGCTGCCCCCAATTTACGCGTCGATCGCAGCCAAAACAGCTTCGCCAAGGCTGGCGGGGCTCTCTGCAACTACAATTCCTGCCATTCTCATGGCTTCGATCTTATCTTCTGCGCCGCCCTTGCCGCCGGCGACAATCGCGCCCGCGTGGCCCATTCTGCGGCCTTCGGGAGCTGTACGGCCAGCAATGAAACCCGCCACGGGTTTCCAGCGGCCTTTTTTCTTTTCATCGGCCAAGAATTGCGCGGCCTCCTCTTCAGCTGAGCCGCCAATTTCGCCGATCATGATGATGGATTGGGTTTCGTCATCTGCGAGGAACCACTCGAGCACGTCGATATGTTCTGTGCCTTTGATTGGATCGCCGCCAATGCCGACGCAGGTGGATTGGCCCAATCCCACATCCGTGGTTTGCTTTACGGCTTCATAGGTCAAAGTGCCCGAGCGGGAGACTACGCCGACAGATCCGCGGCGGTGAATATGGCCTGGCATAATGCCGATTTTGCAGGCGTCGGGAGTGATCACCCCAGGGCAGTTGGGCCCGATTAACCGGCTTGAGGAGCTTTCAAGCGCCCGCTTTACGCGCATCATGTCCAAGACGGGAATGCCTTCGGTAATGCAGACGATGACTTCCATCTGTGCGTCAATCGCTTCTAGAATGGAGTCCGCCGCAAAGGGGGGCGGGACGTAGATAACAGAGGCATTGGCCTCAGTGACAGATTTAGCCTCATGCACAGAGTTGAAAACCGGCAGATTTAAATGGGTTTGCCCCCCCTTGCCAGGGGTGACTCCCCCAACCATTTTCGTGCTATAAGCGATGGCTTGCTCCGAGTGAAATGTGCCCTGACTGCCGGTGAATCCCTGGCAAATGACTTTGGTGTTTTCGTCAATAAGTACGGCCATTCGGCGCTCCTCGTTCGTATGTTGGCAGTGGCACCTTGGGCCGGCTGCAAAATTCTAATTCAGCGGTCGTGGGGCCGCGTTACAGCGCCTTCACAGCAGCAACGATTTTCTCGGCTCCATCGCGGAGGTTGTCGGCTGCGATCACATTCAGCCCACTTTCGGTGATGATCCGCTTGCCTTCATCGACATTGGTGCCTTCCAAACGAACGACCAAAGGCACTGTAAGCCCCACTTCTTTCACCGCAGAGACCACCCCATCAGCAATCACGTCACAGCGCATGATCCCGCCAAAGATATTGACCAAAATACCTTTGACTTGCGGATCAGATGTGATGATCTTGAAGGCTTCTGTCACTTTTTCCTTTGTGGCGCCGCCGCCAACATCCAGGAAGTTCGCTGGTTCAGCGCCATAGAGTTTGATAATGTCCATCGTGGCCATGGCCAGACCCGCACCGTTGACCATGCAGCCGATTTCTCCATCCAAGGCGATGTAGTTCAGGTCATATTTCGACGCTTCCAGTTCACGGGCGTCCTCCTCGGTGGTGTCGCGCAGCTCAGCGATATCTGTGTGGCGGTACACCGCATTGCCATCGAAGCCAATTTTAGCATCTAAGACTTTCAAATCCCCACCATCAGTGATGATCAAAGGATTGATTTCCAACATCTCCATGTCTTTTTCAACAAAAGCTATGTAGAGCTGGCCCATTAATTTAACACATTGTTTTATTTGTGCGCCTTTGAGGCCAAGGGAAAAGGCAATGCGGCGGCCATGAAAGCCTTGATATCCAGTGGCTGGATCTACGGAGAAGGAGAGAATTTTTTCCGGTGTAGCCTCTGCCACCTTTTCAATGTCCATTCCACCTTCGGTAGAGGCCACAAAGGAAATGCGGCTTGTTTGACGGTCAACTAGGATCGCAAGATAAAATTCTTTTTCAATACTGGAGCCATCTTCAATGTAAATTCGGTTGACCAATTTTCCAGCAGGGCCAGTTTGCTTGGTCACAAGTGTACGGCCCAGCATTGCTTTGGCTTCTTTTTCGGCTTCATCGACCGACCGCGCAAGGCGCACACCACCGGCAGTGCCGGCGTCGGCTTCGATAAAGCTGCCTTTTCCGCGTCCACCGGCGTGGATTTGAGCTTTCACAACCCACAAGGGACCATCCATTTCGGACGCTGCCGCTTTGGCGGCATCGGCGCTGAGTACAATGCGGCCGTCGCTGACGGGTGCGCCGTAGCTGCGCAAAAGGGCTTTGGCTTGATATTCATGAATATTCATAGAACTGGTCCTGCAATTTATTTTTCATCGCATCTAAAACATATAAATTGTGGCGATATAGTAAATTTTTTCAGAAAATCCGTTTTTCGTACATTTGTGATCACAGAAAAAAATTTTGTGATCACAAAAAATAAATCAAACCTGGATTATGCACCAAACAACGGGGTGGTGCGAAGCTTTGATGTCTAAAAGAACGCCTGCAAGCCCGTTTGCGCCCGCCCAAGGATCAAAGCATGCACGTCATGCGTCCCCTCATATGTGTTGACCGTCTCAAGATTGGCCGCATGGCGCATGATCTGGAAACCCTCTGCAATGCCATTGCCACCGTGCATGTCCCGGCTAACGCGGGCGATATCCAAAGCTTTGCCGCAATTGTTGCGTTTCATTAGGCTAATGAGCTCTGGGCTTGCCGTGCCGTCGTCCATCATCTGGCCCAATCGGAATGCCGATTGCAGGCCCAAGGAAATTTCTGTTTGCATATCGGCAAGCTTTTTCTGGAATAGCTGGGTTTGCGCCAGGGGTTTGTTGAATTGTTTCCGGTCCAGACCATATCGCAGTGCGGCGTGCCAACAAAACTCAGCCGCGCCCATAACACCCCAGGCAATGCCATAGCGGGCTCGGTTGAGACAACCAAAGGGCCCTTTGAGACCTTCGACATTCGGCAAAAGCGCATCTTCGCCCACCTCAACGTCATCCATAACAATTTCCCCGGTTACCGAGGCGCGCAGGGAGAGCTTGCCACCAATTTTTGGCGCCGATAATCCGTTCATGCCTTTTTCTAGTATGAACCCGCGGATTTTTCCTCCGTGTTCGTCTGATTTGGCCCAAACGACAAATACATCCGCAATCGGCGCATTGGAAATCCACATCTTGGATCCAGTCAGCTTATAACCTGTTGCGGTTTTCTCAGCGCGGGTTTTCATCCCAGCGGGATCTGATCCAGCATCAGGCTCGGTCAGACCAAAGCAGCCGATCAAAGTGCCAGAGCACAGCCCAGGCAAGAACTTTTGCCGTTGGGCCTCACTTCCGTAAGCGTGGATGGGGTAAATGACCAAAGAAGATTGTACGGACATCATCGAGCGATAGCCGCTGTCGACCCGCTCTACTTCTCGCGCGATCAGACCATAGGCCGTATATGAGGCGCCAAGGCCGCCGTATTCCTCAGGAACAGTGGCCCCCAGCAGGCCCGCTTCGCCCATTTTGGGGAACAGGCCAGGATTGACCGTGGCTTCGCGGTAGGCATCAACAATCAAGGGTTGCAATTCATTTTGGGCAAACTGTGCTGCCGCATCGCGCAGCATGCGATCATCTTCGTTCAGCTGATTGTCCAGCAAGAACGGGTCGGGCCAATTAAAATCTGCCAATTGTGGTTTGAGGTCCGCCATGGTGAATGTTCCTTGTAGGTTCGCGTAAAGTTGATCCAACCGCCGTGGGAATACAACCCCTCGTGAGGCGAAGGACCTGCGGCAAATGGTAGAAACAAAGAAACCCGAAGCTTGCGCTCCAGGTTTTCAATGCTCTCAGTGTTTGAGACTATTTTGGCAGAGGGCCAACCAGCATGATCATCTGGCGACCTTCCATCTTCGGCATATTTTCAACTCGGCCAATTTCCTTAGTATCTTCTGCAACGCGCAGCAACAGATCGCGGCCCAATTCTTGGTGTGCCATCTCGCGGCCCTTAAAGCGCAGGGTAATTTTAACCTTGTCGCCATTTTCCAAAAACTTGAACACATTGCGCATTTTGACTTCATAGTCATGCTTATCTGTGTTCGGTCGGAATTTAACCTCTTTGATTTCAATGATCTTTTGTTTTTTGCGCGCTTCGGCTTCTTTCTTTTGGGATTCGTATTTAAATTTCCCAAAGTCCATAATCTTGCAAACAGGTGGATTGGCATTTGGTGAAATTTCTACCAAGTCCAATCCGGCGTCTTCTGCCATGATTAAGGCGCGTTCTGGCGTAACCACGCCAATGTTTTCGCCATCCTCGTCAATCAAACGAAGTTCGCTCCCACGGATGCGGTCGTTGATGCGAGGGCCGGTTTCGCGCTGCGGAGGCGCGTTGTGAGGTCTGCGGGCTATAGCTATCGTCCTTTTGTGGATAAATTAACGTGGCCTATCTAGCCGCGTGGCCGCATAGTTTCAAGGCGTATCTTCATGCGCGGGCTTGTGTCTATCCGACGAAGGCTTTCTCAATTACATAGTCGCCCGGATCGGAATTGGCCCCCTCGCGAAGGCCATAGGCCTCAAGAATGCGTTTCATGTCCGTGTTTAGCCCCATGGAGCCACAGACCATTGCGCGGTCATTTTTGGCGTTAAAATCTGCTAGTCCCAGATCGGCGAAGAGCGGGCCATCTTCTAACAACGTGGTGATACGGCCCATTTTGGCAGAGGTCTCGCGTGTTGTGGTGGGGTAATAGACGAGCTTAGATTGCGCCTCTTCGCCCACCAAAATATCATTTTTCGTCTCTTCAATTAGCTCTTGTCCAAATTTGAGCTCAGCCAGATCGCGGCAGCTGTGGGTCAAAATCACCTGTTCAAACCGCTCATAGGTTTCTGGCTCGCGTAGGAGCGAGGCAAAGGGAGCAATTCCGGTGCCTGTTGAGAAGAACCAAATGCGTTTAGCCGGGGTGAGGGCGTCATGCACCAGGGTACCGACCGGTTTGGGCCGTAAGATCACTTGATCGCCTGGCTTGATGTACTGCAATTTGCTGGTCAGCGGACCGTTTTTGACCTTGATAGAATAAAACTGCAAGGTTTCATCCCAGGCTGGTGAGGCAATGGAATAGGCGCGTAGCAACGGTTTTTGCTTGCCTGTCACAGGATCAGGGTCGCTCATCAAACCAATCATCACGAACTCACCAGAGCGGAACCGCAATGAGGTGGGTCGGGTGACGCGGAAGCGAAACAGGCCGTCAGTGTAGTGTTCAACCTCTGTGACGGTTTGGGCGTCAGGCAAGGTCGTGGGTGTTGCTGTACTAAGTGTCACTGTACCTTGCTCGTTCATTTAGGATCAGTTCCGGTCTATTCTGTCAAAGGCAAAAGTTCAATTGCGGCTTTCGACATTATGTTGCGATTAGGCCGCAGGGTGGCGCAGGCGCGATTGGTAATCATGGGCGCGCCAGTCGGCGCGGGCCAGCCATTGCGGTTCGGGCTGTCGCCTGGCTAGTTCATGCGAAATTTCGACATCATCAAACCCAGAACGTCGCGCCATCGCGTATTGATCGGCCAGCAGATAACCGGCGAGCCTTATATGTCCGCGATAGCCGTTTTGACGCAGCCTTGCGGCAAGCGTAAAGCCGCGCCCATCGGAAAAGCCATGAAGGGTGATGCGAATGGAACGTCGCTTTAGCAGGTCAGCGGTGATCTCTTTTGGGTCAAAGTCTGACGGCAAATCTGCCGTGATTGCCCGATCATCTTGTGGCGCAAAGCCGTGGTCATTGACGACAACAGTCATAGGATCCTCATGTATTTCTGGGCTTTACGGGTAAATGAATGCCGCATTCGGTTTTTGATTGCCTAGCCCAGCGGCCTGCGCGGGCATCCATGCCGGGCGGCGCGCGAAAGGTGCAATGCGCGCACCCAATCGAAGGGTAGCCTTTTTCGATTAAAGGATGTCGGGGCAGGTTATGGGTCTCAAAATAGGCATTGATATCATGCTTGCTCCAGTGGGCGAGGGGATTTAGCTTGAGCCGCCCGGCTGCATCGGCCTCCCAAATGGACAAATCAGCCCGCGTGGCGGATTGATGTCGCTTCCTGCCCGTGATCCAAGCTGAGAAGGGCAACAGCGCTTGTTGTAACGGCTCCACCTTGCGCAGGGTGCAGCAAGCATCTGTGTTGGATTGGTGCATCAGCCCCTCGGTGTCTTGCAAAAACACCCGGCCAGGATCTGGAGAGATGTGATTTACGTTTTCGAGACCAAGGTGTTTTGTCAGCTGTTTTTGATAGTTTAAAGTCGCGCGAAAGAGCATCATCGTGTCGATGAAAAGCACAGGTGTTTTGGGGGCGATGTGCGCCACCATATGAAGCAAGACCGCGGAGTCTGCGGCAAAAGAACTGACCAAAGCAATTTTTTGCGTGATAAGAGCAAGCGCAGGCTTCAAAATGTCCTGAGCGGTCTTGTCTGCATCGCGTCGGTTGAGCAGCGCAATCCGCGCCTCGAGCGGCATATCATTCAGGTAAGGCACCGTTTATGCTGCTTTTTTTGCTTGTGGATAGAGAAGGGCTTTGAATGGTGCCAATCCCAGACGCCGATAGGCCGCCAGAAAGCTTTCGTTTTCGTCCGCACGCAGATGCAGATAGCCCAGTATCAATCGTTCAATCGCCGGGACAATTTCATCCGCGCCAAAACCTGGACCAGCACGGGTGCCAATTTCAGCCTCTGCTCCTGCATCGCCGCCGAGGGTAATTTGATAGCTCTCAACGCCAGCTTTCTCGAGGCCCAAAATTCCAATGTGCCCCACGTGGTGATGACCGCAAGCATTGATGCAGCCTGAAATTTTGAGTTTCAACGGCCCTATGTCGTGTTCGAGCTTTAGCGCCTCAAAGCGTGTTGCGATCTGCTGTGCCACTGGAATGGAGCGCGCTGTTGCCAAGGCGCAATAATCCATGCCGGGGCAGGCAATGATATCTGATATCAGCCCAATGTTTGCGGTCGCTAAATCCGCCTGGCGCAACGCTTGATAGACTTGTGGTAAATCCGCAAGATGCACATAAGGCAAGATCACGTTTTGCTCATGAGAGATGCGTAAAGCGTCATGGCCAAAATTGCGCGCAATCTGTGCCAAAGCGCGCATTTGAGCCGCGCTTGCGTCCCCCGGTGTTGCGCCGGGTTTTTTCAAACTCACAGAGACGATCGCATAGCTGGGTACTTTATGAGCGGTGATGTTCGTATCCAGCCAGGCACGAAAGGCAGGCGTTTGCGCAATGGTCTGAGCTGCGCCTGCAGGCGCGTTTGCGGGTTTGAGTTTTGGAAGCTCAAAATGCCGTTCAATGTCTTTTAAGAGCTGTAAATCGGCACCAGAAAACATAGGTTTAATCTTCGCAAACTGCGCATCCACCTTTTGTTTAATCTTGTCAATCCCATGCTCATGGGTGGTGATCTTTATTCTGGCTTTATATTTGTTGTCGCGCCGACCAAGCAGGTTGTAGGTGCTCACGACGGCCTCCAAATATGGCAACAGATCTTCCAGCGGTACAAAGGGCGATAGGGTCTTGCCAATCATCGGCGTGCGCCCCAACCCCCCACCAACGATCACTTCAAACCCACGCATCCCATTTTGCTCAGTCATGCGTAGGCCAATGTCATGCGCCTGAGTGACAGCGCGGTCATGGGGGCTGCCGGTGACGGCAATCTTGAATTTCCGCGGTAAAAATTGAAACTCTGGATGATCGGTTGACCATTGACGGATCAGCTCGGCGATCGGGCGGGGATCGGCAATTTCATCGGCCGCGGCCCCTGCGAAATGATCGGCTGTGACATTGCGAATGGTGTTGCCACTGGTTTGAATGGCATGCATCTCCACGTCAGCCAAGGCCTGTAAAATGTTGGGCACGTCTTCAAGTTTTGGCCAATTAAATTGAATGTTTTGCCGTGTGGTGAAATGGCCATAGCCTTTGTCCCAACGCTCCGCGATCATTGCGAGCTGGTCCATTTGGCGGCTGTTGAGGGTGCCGTAGGGAATTGCGACCCTCAGCATGTAAGCATGCAGCTGCAAATATAGCCCATTCATGAGGCGCAGGGGTTTGAACTCCTCTTCACTGAGGCTGCCATCCAGACGGCGTGCCACCTGCGCGCGAAACTGCGCCACGCGCTGAGCGACGAATTCATGATCAAAATTAGAATATTGATACATTTTAAATCTCCTGTTTGCCGTGGCGATAATTGGACGGGCCGGTGCTGCGAAATGTCTCGCGGAAATGGCTGGCCTTTGTGCCATCGGCCTCAGTTATGACGTCGCTGAGATAGGCGCCGACGACGATATTGGCTTGCCCACGCGCAAAAGCCAGGCCCGCTTGCGCCAGATCATCGTCGGTGATCACGGACGCCTTACTCAATTCCGGGGTCCAGAGGTGCGGAAAGCGCAGGTAAATAACTTCTCCTGATCTTAAATCATTGGCGGTTACGACTTTTGAGATTGGCGTTACAGACATAGATCAGCCTCTTGGGGTTGAAAGACATGCTCGGCAGCCGACCTGGGCGATAGGCCGTAAAGCAGCACGGCGGGGCCAGCCAGGTCGTGGAGCGCCTCAGCTAGGGCGTTCAATGGAGCCTCTCGAATGACTTGCTCGGGGCGTGAGCTGTTTTCAATGATGCTGACCGGCGTGAGCGGATCAGCCCCATGCATCAGCAAGCGCCCTTGAATAAAACGTGCAGCCTTCTTGCCCATATAAATCGCCGCAACAGCGCCCGGCTTGGCCAATGCGCGCCAATCTTGTTCTGCGTATCCGGCCATATCGTGGCCTGTGATCAGCTTAAACTGGGCGTTGCGCCCGCGTCGGGTCAAGCTGCGCCCAACGGCTGCCGCGGCGGCTGAGGCTGCGGTGATGCCCGGCACAATGTTGTAGGAAACATCATGAGCGGCAAGCGCTTCGAGTTCTTCATCCAGCCGACCAAAAATTGTTGGATCGCCCGACTTTAAGCGGACCACCTGCGCCCCCTGCGCCACATGAGCCAGCGTCAATTGATGGATGTCTTCTTGTGCCATAGCCTGGCCAAAGCCTGTTTTGCCGACTTCAATCATAGTGGCCTCACGACGCGCCAGCTCCAAGATGCGTGGATCCACCAGACGATCATGAAGAATCACATCGGCCTCATGCAGTAAAACGCGGGCCTTGTGGGTCAAAAGGGTGGGATCACCCGGGCCTGCACCGACGAAATCTACATGGCCATGGTTGGGGCTTGTGTCTTTAAATTCTGTGAGCATGTCATGCAAAGCGCGCTTGGCGCCCGCCTCACCCTCTGCGTGATAGGCGGCGGGGCCTTTGGAGAAATAGAATTTGCTCCAAAAATCCCGGCGTATGCGACCAAAAGGCAGCGCCAGCACCAGTGATCGGAAGGTTTGCCCAAGACTGGCCAATGCGCCAAGGTTCTGCGGCAAGCGCTCTTCGATGTCGCGTTTTATGGCCCGTGCAACCACGGGTGCGGAGCCTTCCGTTCCAATGGCCACGATGACCGGATCTCGGTCAACGATCGCGGGGGTGATAAATTGTGATTGCTGTAAATTATCGACCCAGTTGAACCATGTTCCCGCAGCATGCGCGATCTCTTGGGTCTGCGAGTCCCGGCTGTCGTCTTCGCTTGCCGCATATATGAGATGCGCTTGGCGCGCCAGATCCAGGGAAAGCGGCTCTTTTGAAATTTTCAATCGGCCGTCTTGCTCCCAAGCTTGGATTTGCGCCTCTGGGGCGGGATCATAAACGACCACGTCAGCTTCAGTTTTGAGCAATAGTCGCAATTTGGCAACCGCTGCGGCCCCGCCACCCACTAAGGCGATTGGCTTTTGCGCCACATTCAAAAAAACGGGAAAATATTTCATTATTTCGCCTCCAATGCCTCTATATTAGAAAATTATTCTGGTGCTTGGCCAGATACCTGTAATAATAAGGATGAAATCTTTGGAACGGGGCGCCGCGTGCGCGCCTGTTCTCATTTGAAAGGAAAAATCGGATGACTGTTCGTCTGGATGTGGTGGATCGTAAAATTTTGTCTGAGCTGCAAAAGGATGCCAGCCGGTCTTTGGATGACATTGCCAAAACAATTGGGGCATCAAAAACGCCTGTTTGGAACAGAATCAAAAAACTGCGCGAAGCGGGGGTGATTAAGCGCACGACAGTTGAGTTGGATCCCGAGGCGCTTGGCTTTGAGGCCTGCTTTTTTGTGTTGATCCGCACTTCGGAACATGAGGCCGATTGGCAAGATCGCTTTCTTACTGCGTTGCAAAACCGTCCTGAAGTGCTTGAAGCGC
Source organism: uncultured Planktomarina sp. (assembly GCA_905181815.1). Taxonomy (GTDB): domain Bacteria; phylum Pseudomonadota; class Alphaproteobacteria; order Rhodobacterales; family Rhodobacteraceae; genus Planktomarina. The sequence goes on from CAJIZA010000001.1 coordinate 221,634, forward strand.
ATCGTTTGGCGGGGGAGATTGACTATATTTTGAAAGTCATTGTGCCCAACGCCCGTGCTTATGACAAATTTTACCAGGCACTTATCTCGGAGGTGCGGGTCTTTAACGTGACTGCGCTTTTGAGCATGGAAGAGTTGAAATCTGGCGGCGGATTGAGCCTTGAGCTTTAACGATTGTGGGGTTGATGCTGCGGCGTGTGGTTGGTCAAATTATGGCGGTCGGTGAAAGAAATGCAAAATAATGGCCAAAAGCTCTTCGTGCCGCTTGACGCTGCCGAGCGGCTTGCTTAGAGAACGGACAGTCCTATCAAGCACACAGTTGGCGGTTGTAGCTCAGTTGGTTAGAGTACCGGCCTGTCACGCCGGGGGTCGCGGGTTCGAGCCCCGTCAACCGCGCCACTGTAAGATTGTAAAGACTGATGCGCGGTTGTAGCTCAGCTGGTTAGAGTACCGGCCTGTCACGCCGGGGGTCGCGGGTTCGAGCCCCGTCAACCGCGCCATATTATACAAAAATTTAACAACATAACGCAGTGCGACGTTGGGGTGTTCTTATCCATACAACTTGTGCAGGATCCGCGCCCAGCTGCGGATGCCTTTGTGAAAGCTCCGCAGGTCGTATTTTTCATTAGGACTGTGAATCGCGTCATTGTCTCGCCCAAAGCCAATCAACATCGCATCCATCCCAAGAATTGATTTGAAATGCCCGGCGATGGGGATCGACCCGCCGCATCCAACAAATGCCGCCGGATTGGGCCATTCATCGGAGAGCGCAGCGCGGGCGGCGCCAAAGGCCGGGTTGTCGGTGGACATTTCAGACCCGGCGGAGGCGCCATGGGGTTTGAAGGTGACGCTGCAATCGGCGGGCAGGAGGGCGCCCACCATTGCGCGGAAGTTCTTGCGGATCACATGAGGCTCCTGCTGGCCAACCAATCGAAATGAAATTTTTGCATGGGCTTGGCTTGGCAAAACAGTTTTGAAACCTGCACCGGTATAGCCGCTCCAAATGCCATTGACCTCACAGGTGGGGCGCGACCAAACCATTTCCAGTGCGCTGCGCCCTTGTTCGCCGGCCAGATCAGACAGATCCACCTGTCCTAGAAATCCTTCTTGGTCGAAGTTGAGCCCCTCCCATTGCGCGGCGATCTCAGGGGGCAGCTCTGGCACGCCATCATAAAATCCCGGGACAGTAATGCGGCCTTGGTCGTCATGCAGAGCCGCGATGATCTTTGTCAATACTCGGGCAGGGTTCATCGCCGGCCCGCCATACATGCCGGAGTGAAGATCTTTGGACGGGCCTGTTATGGTCAATTCCTCGCCCAAAAGTCCCCGCAGGCGCGTGACAATACCCGGGGTGTGATCGCCGAACAGGTGCGTGTCACAAACCATCGCAACATCTGCAGTTAACTCTTCCGCATTGTCATGCATGAAGGGCACCAATGATGGGGAGCCTGACTCCTCTTCGCCTTCAAAAAATAGGCTGATTTTACCGGGCAGGGTGCCATGCACTGCCTTCCAAGCGCGGCAAGCCTCGACGAAGGTCATCAGTTGGCCTTTATCATCTGACGCGCCGCGGGCGAGGATCACCGGCCCAAGGTCGCCCTGTGCCAAAGTGGGTTCGAAGGGCGAACGGTCCCATAGATCAAGCGGATCCACCGGCTGTACGTCGTAATGTCCATAAAACAAAACATGTGGCCCTTCAGAGCCGGCATGGGCAATGACCATAGGATGACCCGGCGTGGCACGCTTGCTGGCGTCAAAGCCAATGGACTTAAGATCCTCAACTAACCAATCGGCGGCTTTGTCACAGTCTCGACGATAAGCCGGATCCGTTGAGATACTTGGAATACGAAGTAATTTGAAGAGATGCTCGGTTGTCTGGTCGATGTGAGCGTCGATGTGAGCTAAAACGAGGTCGAGCAGAGCTGCAGACATGGTGCCTCCAAACAGATTAGTAATGCGAATCTCCTGCTGATTGGTTAGGTATTGGCGCAGTTAGTCAAACAAAAATATGGGGTATTTTGGATCGGGTTACGGTAGTGTCGAAGGTGTTACCCGATGAAAATGTATATTCCATAGGAAAAAAGGTGGCTAAACCTCGCTTATTGAAACAAATTATAGGCAGAAGCTCTATATTTTTTTCGCTGATATGATATGAATGTCTTATCCATCCGGAGGCCATTGGGCGCGCCCGGGGGTAAAATGCGCAGGGCAGCTCCATGATTGGCCGTAAGTCATCACGCCTAAAGAACATTAAAAAACCGTTTAAGCTTAAAGGCTTTGACGATTTTGAAGTGACTCTTGGAGATGCGATGCGTGGGGAGCGTGCGACGCGCGGTAAGTCTCTTATGGACGTGCAACATGACCTCAGAATCAAGGCCGCATACATTGCTGGAGTGGAAGATTGCGACCCTTCCGTGTTTGAAACGCCGGGATTTATCTCTGGCTATGTGCGGTCCTATGCGAAATATCTCGGTATGGATCCGGAAGCCGCTTTTGAAATGTTTTGTAACGAAAGCGGATTTGAATCTATCCACGGCATGTCGGCGCGTGCCCTGCCCACGCGGCTGAGCCGCGAAGATCGCCTGGCCGCCTCTATTACACGCCGGCCCGCCGGGGTAATCGCCAGCACGACTCCATTTTTGCCGCCGAAAGAAAGTTTTTTCAACCGGGTCGATGTGCGGGCTTTTGTATCTTCTGCCGTGCTGATGCTTTTGCTCGGTGGGCTGGGGTATGGGGCCTATTCGGTTGTGCAAAAAATCCAGCAAGTGCAAATGGTCCCGGTTGAACAGGCGCCATTGGTGGCCTCTGATCTGGATCCTCTGCGGCCACGGAAGGCAGCCTCTCTCGAGTCTTCCGTTCAAAATGCGCAAAGCGTCGATATTTATAGCCGTATCTATCAACCGCAGGCCCTAGACGTCCCGGTTGTGGTGCCGCGGGATGGCCCAATCGCCAATATCGATCCAGACCAACGTGGCGCTTTCGTGGCGCAAGAGCAGCCAATGGTCACCACTTTTGTTGATGAGAGCATAGATGATATTCTGGCTGATATCGTCAGTCCCGCGCCAGAGCTGGAATCTAAAGCGGCGCTACAAGTGGTCGAGAGTTTCCCCGCTCTGGTGCAGCTAGTCTCGTCACAAGGCGTTTGGTTACGGGTCAAAGATGCCGAAGGGTCGATTATTTTTGAGCGCATCATGGATGCGCGCACGCCCTATGAGGTGCCGCTCAACGATCCGCCGGCTGTGATTGAACGGGCGGGCAATGCAAGCGCGTTGTTCTTTTTGGTGAATGGTGCGCTCTATGGCCCTGCCGGGGGCACTGGGCGTGTGGCGAAAAATATTGAACTCTCCGGTGAAAACTTGACTAAAAGCTATGAGCTTTACGCTCCGCAGGATCAATCGCCGCTTTATAGTTTCCTCCTTGAGCTTGAAACTGACCGCGTCAAACCTTAGCCATAAGGCAACAACCTTAACCCGTGAAAGTGTCGCATGTCTCTCAATCATATTCGCCCGTGGCGTAACATTTACCGCCGCAAAAGTAGGCAGATCATGGTTGGCTCGGTTCCGGTGGGCGGGGACGCGCCCATTACGGTCCAGACAATGACTAATACGCTGACCACTGATGTGGCTGCAACCATTGCGCAGATCCAAGCCTGCGCGGATGCAGGCGCGGATATTGTGCGGGTCTCTGTACCCGATGAGGCCTCCTCCAAAGCGCTGAAGGAAATTGTGCGTGAGAGCCCGGTTCCGATCGTGGCAGACATCCATTTTCACTATAAACGCGGCATAGAGGCCGCCGAGGCTGGTGCGGCCTGCCTGCGAATCAACCCGGGCAATATTGGCAGCCAAGAGCGTGTGCGCGAGGTGATCAAAGCGGCTCGCGATTTTGGCTGCTCAATGCGGATCGGCGTGAATGCCGGCTCGCTTGAAAAACATTTGCTCGACAAATACGGTGAGCCTTGCCCCGATGCGATGGTGGAAAGTGGTCTCGAGCATATTAAAATTCTGCAAGATAATAATTTCAATGAATTTAAAATAAGTGTCAAGGCTAGCGATGTCTTCATGGCTGCAGCGGCCTACCAAGCGTTGGCGGAGGCCACTGATGCGCCGATCCATCTTGGGATCACCGAAGCTGGTGGCTTGATGTCAGGCACGATCAAATCCGCAATCGGACTGGGAAATCTGCTCTGGATGGGCATTGGCGATACGATCCGCGTCAGCCTCTCGGCCGATCCCGTGGAAGAGGTGAAGGTCGGCTATGATATCCTGAAATCACTTGGCCTGCGCCATCGTGGGGTGAATATAATTTCTTGCCCAAGCTGCGCGCGTCAGGGTTTCGACGTGATCAAAACAGTTGAGACTTTGGAGCGCCGGCTTGAGCATATTAAAACCCCCATGTCCCTCTCGATCATCGGCTGCGTGGTGAATGGTCCGGGAGAGGCCTTGATGACCGATGTGGGCTTCACTGGCGGTGGTAATGGTGCTGGCATGGTCTATTTAGCCGGACAGCAAAGCCATAAATTGTCAAATGACGAGATGGTCGAGCATATTGTCAGCCAAGTGGAGACCCGTGCGGCACAGCTGGAGCTTGAAACGGCCGCGGCGGAGACTTTGGCCGGTTAAGGCGTTTTTACTGCGTCCAAAATATCCTGCGCTCTTTGCCATGCCGCCGAGCCGCGCGGCAGAAGGCCTTCTGCCCGTTTGGCCTGTATGGCAGCATTTTTCATATTGCCTTTCAATGCATAGCGCTCTGCAATGGCCAAAACGGCCTGTCCCTGCTGGCCGCTGCGTGCATAGGCCGTGCCGATATCGCGTAAAATTCGTGCATCTCGACTGTCGAGGTTGCGGGCCTTTTGCAAAATTTTTAGAGCTTGCGTATTTGAATTTTTAATATTTCGCGCAAGGAGGGATCGTCCATAGCCTCCTAAAATAAGCGCATTGCTGGGCGCCAGATCGGCGGCGCTGGCATAGGCTTTTGTTGCAGTTGAAAATTTGCGGCTTTCCAACAGGATTTGTCCTTGTAGCTCGCGGTAAAATGCGTCGTTCGGATGGGTTGCGATCAGTTGGGCCATGGTCTTTTGCGCCGAGCTGCTGCGGCCGCTGCGGTGCTCGGCTATGGCTCTGCGCATCAGATCCACGTCTGAACTGCCGGTCGCGCGCCGCATGGTCCATTGAGGCGCCCGCAGAAAGCCTGATAACTTACCTTGGATGCGCGAAAACCAATAGGCCTGTGCGGCATCTGGCAGATATGAGGTCGCATTTGCCGCATAGGCATTAACTATGCGAATGCGGTCCCGGTTGAGCGGATGGCTGCGCGTATAGGGATCTTGATATTCCTCGCTCAGGTTAGACTGACCGATGAAGAGTTCAAAGACTTCGGCCATTGCAACGGGGTCAATTTTGGCTGCATTCATGAATCTCAATGCCGATTGATCTGCCGCGGATTCTTCAATTCGGTTATGCGCAAGCAAGATACGATTTACCGATCCAGTTGTGCCTAGGGCTAGTCCGAGACCCGCATCTGTATGCCCAGCTCCAACCGCTGCGGCTGCAACCAATACGCCGAAGGAAGTGGCCATTTTGGCCCGTCTGGCATTGGCGAGGCGCCGCGAAATATGTCCATTGCTTATATGCGCCGCCTCATGGGCGATCACTGATTGCAACTGTGCGGCACTTTTCAGTTTAAGCACAAGTCCGGCATGTAAAAAGATGTGTGTGTGATCAATGACAAAGGCATTCAAGCCCATGTCATTGACGACCCAAACCTTCACACTGTCACTTTTGAGTTTTGCAGCGCGAAGGATTGGGGCGGCCAGCTGTTGCAGCCCGTGTTCGATATCTGGATCGCGTAGCAGGCTGATGCTATGGGCTATAGAGGCGTTGAGGGCACAAAAAACGGCGAGAAAAATTACTTTTAAATAGGTCTTGAACATGTATCGGTCCTCGGGCCATCTAATAAAGCGTTTGCGAAAGGAAAAGGCATGCCATTGTCGAAACGGAGTAAAGTCGATCCTTTCATTGTTATGGACGTAATGGAAGCGGCCCGTGCCGCTGAGGCGAAAGGTCGCCGAATTGTGCATATGGAAGTGGGGCAACCGAGCACATCGGCGCCTCTTGAGGCCCGGCAAGCCGTTGCTGCTGCGCTGCCACTTGATGCGATGGGCTATACGGTGGCCCTTGGGTTGCCGGAGCTGCGCGCCGAAATCGCAGCGCTTTATAAACGTTGGTATGATGTGGATTTGGATCCGGCGCGGGTCGTTGTGACCTCTGGCTCATCCGCCGGTTTTCTTCTGGCGTTCACCGCATTGTTCGATCCCTGCGCAAGGGTCGGAGTGGCGGCTCCTGGCTATCCCTCCTACCGGCAAATATTGAAGGCACTGGCGCTCACCGCTGTGGATATTCCAACTCACGCCAGTCAAGGCCATCAGTTGCAGGTTGCTGATTTGCAAAATCAACAGCTCGATGGGTTGCTGGTCGCCTCTCCAGGTAATCCCACGGGCACAATGATCGACAAGCCGAGTTTGGCAACTCTTGTAGATTTTGCGCAATCGCGAGACATCGGCTTTATATCAGATGAAATTTACCACGGTATTGAATACGACAAAAAAGCCGTTACGGCGCTTGAGATCACGGATCGGGGCTATGTGATCAACTCATTTTCGAAATATTTCTCGATGACCGGTTGGCGCATTGGGTGGCTGGTGGTGCCGGAAGACCATCTGCGCAGTATTGAGCGTTTGGCGCAAAATATGTTCATCTGCCCGCCGCATGTCAGTCAGCTGGCGGCTCTAGCGGCCCTGCAAAGTCATGACGAAATGCAGCAAAATCTGGCAGTCTACCGTGAAAACCGCCGTTTGATGCTGCAAGGCCTGCCAGAGGCGGGGTTAACGCAGATCGCGCCGCCAGATGGGGCGTTCTATATCTATGCTGATATTTCTGAGTTTGGCGTCGATAGTCGAAGGTTCGCGGCTGAAGTCTTGCAAGAGGTGGGGGTGGCTCTTACGCCGGGCCTGGATTTCGATCCTATTCGGGGTGGGCACACAATTCGGCTGTCCTATGCACAAGCTACAGGGGAAATCATTGAGGGGCTGCGGCGACTGAAGCGCTTTATGCAGGATCGATATCTTTAAAATTTCAGCAAGATTTGGCCTGCATCTGGGTTATTGCTCAATTTAAGCCGCGCTGCACGTGCATTTGGCGCAATCGTGTTTTGACCTGAGCCAGCGCACCGCCTATAGAGACGCGAAACACGGAGCCAAAATCTTATGCCCAGCCTGAGCGCCCTCGGAAAATTTGTCACCAGGGCCTGCGCGCGCCTTGTGATGCTCTGCTTGCGCATCTTGGGGGCGATTTTCTCGTCGCTTACCCTTGCTGCGGTATTTGGCGCTGCGGTTTTGGGCGCGATTTTCGTGATTTATGGGCAAGGTTTGCCCAGTCACGATGAATTGGCCAGCTATCAACCGAAAACGATCAGTCGGATTTATTCGGGTGAGGGGCATATCATTGATGAATTTGCGATCGAACGGCGCCTTTTTGCATCGGCCGATGAGATACCAGATTTGGTGAAGGCCGCGTTTATTTCCGCAGAGGATAAGAATTTTTATAGCCATGCGGGCTATGATCCAGCTGGGATGGCCGCAGCCTTGCGCGACGCGATTGTCTCGCGCGGGGCCAATTTGCGCGGCGCGTCGACCATCACGCAACAGGTGATGAAAAACTTCCTGCTGGATGGGTCCCGCTCTGCCGAACGCAAAATTAAAGAGCTGATATTAGCCACGCGAATTGAAGGTACTTTGGATAAAGAAGGTATTTTAGAGCTCTATCTGAATGAGATTTTTTTGGGGCAAAATTCATTTGGTGCCGCGGCGGCAGCGCAGACCTATTTCAACAAATCCCTCGAAGTTCTTTTACCTGAGGAGGTCGCCTATTTGGCGACATTGCCCAAGGCGCCATCGAAGTACCATCCGGTGCGCCAGCGGAAGCGGGCCACAGCGCGGCGCAATTTTGTGTTGCGTGAGATGAATGAAAACGGGTTCTTGTCGGATTTTGAGTATGAGATGGCCCGCAAAAAACCTCTCAAGACCGTTCAAAGTGGCGATTTTGCCAGCTTTCGCAGCAGCCTGCCTGGGCGGGATTACCCCACCGATGAAATACGCCGTCAACTGACCCGCGACTTTGGTACGGCTGAATTTTTCACTGGCGGTTATTCTGTTCGCGCGACGATTGATCCGACATTGCAACAGGTGGCAGCGCAAAGCTTGCGGCTGGGGCTTGAAGATTATGACCGGGCGCAGGGGATCTATCATGGTACAGGTCAGGTGATCGCTACCGAGCAACTGGGGGATTGGCGCGCCGCGCTGAGCAAGGTTGAGGTGGCGCGGGACATTGTGATAAATCAGCTTTGGCATCCGGCCGGTTGTGTTGGAACTGATGAAAAACGATGCGCGCTTGGGTATTGAAGGGGTAGCGGGCGATGCTCACATCTTACTGGCCAGCGATGTAACTTGGGCGAAAAAGCAAAATAGCGATGGCATGATCAGCAAATCGGCGGCCAAGCGGGTCAAGGATTTGCTAACTGTTGGTGATGTGGTGTTGGTTTCGCCGGTTGTAAGCACCCAAGATGGGGTATTTGAAAATTGGTCACTGCGTCAGGTGCCAAAAATCCAAGGTGGGTTTGTGGCCATGGATGTGCATACTGGCCGGGTCATGGCGATGCAGGGCGGATTTTCTTATCAGCACTCCGTGTTCAACCGAGCCACGCAGGCTAAGCGCCAGCCAGGCTCTTCTTTCAAGCCTTTTGTCTATGCCGCTGCCCTCGACAGTGGCTATAGCCCGGCGACCATCGTAATTGACGCGCCGATTGAGGTCGACACGCCGCAAGGGTTGTGGCGCCCCAAGAATTACTCGGATAAATTCTATGGTCCAACCCCGGTGCGTACGGGTATTGAGCAGTCCCGAAATCTCATGACAGTGCGTTTGGCTCAGGAATTGGGCATGCCAACGATTGCGCTTTATGCCGAGAAATTTGGGGTTTATGACAATATGAAGCCCTACCTTTCGGCCTCATTGGGGTCGGAAGAGACCACGCTTTACAAAATGGTGTCTGCCTATGCCATGTTCGCCAATGGCGGTGAGCGGGTGCAGCCCACGTTGGTGGACCGTGTGCAAGATCGGAACGGCAAAACAGTGTTTTTGCATGATCAACGCAGCTGTGATGATTGCCGAACCCCCAATCTGATGACGGGTCTCCTGCCCAAGATTACTTCAAACCGCGAGCGGGTGATGGATCCGGTAACGGCCTATCAATTGACCACGATGATGGAAGGGGTCGTTGAGCGTGGCACAGCCAGCCGGACGGTCAATCTCCCCGTGCCCGTCGCTGGAAAGACTGGAACCACCAATGAGGCAAAAGATGTTTGGTTCGTGGGCTTCACCAGCAATATTGCTGCGGGCTGTTATATGGGTATGGACCAGCCGCAGCCTTTGGGCCGCGGTGCTGGTGGTGGTGGGATGTGTGGGCCTGTGTTCAATCGCTTTATGGAAGTGGCGATTGAGCGCCATGGTGCCGGTGAATTCACCTTGCCAGACAATGGCACCTTTATTAACATTAATCGCTTTACAGGCGCGCGGTTGCAAGAGGATGCAGAAGGGGATCACGTGGTCGCCGAATTTTTCCGCGATGGAAGCGAGCCGATTTTTGGTGTGGCTTTTGACGGGGGCTTTCAGGTCAGCAGCAATATGCCCATGTTCGCGGAAGGGGAGACCGAAGAGATGCAACAGGTGATCACCTCCACCGGCAAGACGATCACTGTGGCGCCCCAGGCCTCCTTTGGCTCTTTGTCGTCCGGTGGGCTTTACTGACGAAAATCGGTTGTGGTGCTTGGCAATCGCTCCTGGCTTGGGTAGACCGATCCCATCTGAACTTCATAATCTGGTAGGTTTGATATGCGCGCAGAAATAGTCAATGTTGTGGCAGCCATCGAAAAGTCTTTGGGACTTTTGGCCAAGCGTCTAGACTACGACAGCGCGCCCTATAGGTTGGAAGAATTTAACGCTATGATTGAAGATCCCAGTCTTTGGGACGATCAAGAGCGGGCGCAAAAGCTGATGCGGGATCGCCAGATCTTAGTTGATGCCATCGCGACCTATGAGGGAATCCGCCAAGATCTGTCAGACAATATGGAAATGATTGAGCTGGGCGCTGCGGAGGCTGACGAAGAGGTCGTCAAAGATGCCGAAGAGGCTCTCAAAGCACTGAGTAATACGGCCGCGGAAAAGGAGCTCGACGCACTGCTAGACGGGGAGGCGGACAGCAACGATACCTTCCTTGAGATCAATTCTGGCGCTGGTGGGACGGAGAGTTGCGACTGGGCCTTGATGCTATCGCGCATGTATGTGCGTTGGGCGGAGAAAAAAGGGTACACGGTCGAGCTGCAATCGGAAACGGCGGGCGAGGAGGCGGGCATTAAGTCTGCGGCCTATAAAATATCGGGGCATAACGCCTATGGCTGGTTGAAGTCAGAGTCGGGCGTGCATCGCTTGGTCAGGATTAGCCCATTTGACGCCGCCGCCAAACGGCACACGTCTTTTTGCTCGGTATGGGTCTACCCTGTGGTGGATGACAATATTGAAATTGAGGTCAACCCATCCGATATTCGCATCGACACCTATCGCAGCTCTGGGGCCGGTGGCCAGCATGTGAATACGACAGATTCTGCCGTGCGTATCACCCATCACCCCACAGGGATCGTCGTGACCAGTTCGGAAAAATCACAGCATCAGAACCGTGATATCGCGATGAAGGCCTTAAAGTCTCGCCTGTATCAAATGGAGCTGGATCGGCGCAATGCCGCGATCAATGAAGCGCATGACAACAAAGGGGACGCCGGTTGGGGTAATCAGATCCGAAGTTATGTGCTGCAACCCTATCAAATGGTCAAAGACTTGCGCACGTCCTATGAAACCTCAGACACCAAAGGGGTATTGGATGGGGATCTCGATGGCTTGATGGCCGCGACTTTGGCGATGAATGCCTCTGGCAAATCGCGGGCGGATGCTCAGAGCGAGTAGAAAGCCGTTGACAAAAAAAGGCGTGGCAAAGCCACGCCTTTTGAACCCGGAAGGGAATTGAATTATTCCTTTGCGGTGGGGGCGGCCGCGGGTTTCTTGGCCGCTCCTGGATTGAGAGGATCATCTTGGCGCTGGACGGAGCCTTCAAAATGGGCGCCGCTTTCGATGGCGATGGTTTTGTGGATGATGTCGCCCTCCACCTGTGCAGTAGAGGTCAGCCGCACTTTTAGGCCACGCACTCGGCCAACCACATGGCCATTTACCACAACATCATCAGCAATTATTTCGCCTTTAACGGTTGCACCTTCCCCGATAGTCAAGAGATGGGCGCGGATGTCGCCGTCTACCCGGCCCTCAACTTGAATGTCACCAGTGGTTTTTAGATTGCCAGTGACGTGAAGATCAGACGACAGGATCGATGCGGGCGGTTTTGCCTTCGGTGCTGCAGGTTTGAATTCTGCCGCTGGTTGGTTGATCGGCGCGGCTGGTTTTTCGGCTGCAGCGGCATCTGGTTTCGCGGATGGGTCGTTGATTTTGCTTTTAGAAAACATCTCTTCCTGCCTTAATAAATGTCATTGGGTTTACGGCTTTACCATTCACGCGGACTTCGTAGTGAAGATGGGTGCCGGTTGATCTGCCTGAGTTTCCCATATCACCGATCCTTTGTCCACGGGAAACGCGTTGGCCTTTTTTTACGCGAATTTTTGCCAAATGGGCATAGCGAGTTTCTATACCAAACGCGTGTTTGACATAGACAACGCGGCCGTAACCGCTTCCCCATTCCGCGCGTATGACCACCCCGTCGGCGGTGGCATAAATGGGGGTTCCGCGACTTGCAGCAAAATCAGAGCCACGGTGCATCTGCCCCCAGCGCGGACCGAAGCCGCTGGTGTAACGATGGGCAGATTTCACCGGCATATCAAAGGGTGCTTTTTCCGCTGCAATGCGATAGATATTGAGTTTGTCGAGTTGAGCCAAAATGTTATTGGCACGGTCAACGGTGGGATCAACTGTGTTGAAAGCGTCGGGGGCATAGGTGATCGGGGAGAGGGCGCCACCCTGTCCCGAATAGCCGCGCCGCACTTGTTCGAGCAAGCGGTCAGTATTCAACCCGGCGTTGCGAAACATTTTGTCGAGTGGCTTAACCGAAATGCTCATCGCCTCTTCTAGCTGACGAAAAATCCGGTCGCCTTTTTCTTCTAGAAATTGAATTTCCAATTCCAAATTGGCCATTTCTTCATGTGCTTGGAAGGTGCGCCGTCGGGCGTGATCGCGTTCCACAGCCACGTCTTCCAGCGTATCGGTGACGTAATCCATTGTGCTGGCCATGGATTCTGAGAAGCTACCGTCGACAGGTTTGCCTGTATCGTCGTCAAGCTGTGCGGCCAGTTGATCCAAGTCTCGCTGCAAAAGCTCCCGTTGGCCCATGACCCGCCGCAGCGTGGCTTGCATCACTTCCATCGCGCGGTCAAGTTCGCGCCTTTGATCCTCTGATGTCAGAAGCTCAGATTGCATTTTGGACACCTGCGCGAGGGCCGTGTTGAAACGCTCCTGCGCTGTCAAAGCCTCCTGGGCGCGAGTATCGCGCTCATTGGCGAGGGCATTCAATCGCTCTTCATAAATGGCTTGATCGCGCCGGGCTTGATCACGGAAGTTGCCTGTACCAATGGTGTCGAGCAAAACTATGGCTGTTGCAACAATTGCCCATCCGATGAAAGCGGCTGATGTGACGAGAGTGAAAATTTGTGACAACGGCGTGAGGCGAATAAAGCGCGTGCCAGTTCCACTGCGCAAAAACAGCCGTTTTTCCGGCATGAGTCGTTCCAAGAATTGTTGTGTATTTAACCGAAGTGCACTGACCAAATCTCAATTCCAATCTACAAGGGGACGCCGAGCGCGGTATCTTTGGGGACTGAATACCCAAATGGCCAATCTGCCGCAACGAATTTGATAGAGGTAAATCCTTTATATTAGTTGAAGTCGGCTTGTTCCTGCTCACAAACTCTATTGCATGGCCGGTGGTGGCGGCATTTCATCGGTGAGGGGCCAATAAAAATCGGGTGCGATCCCTGCTTCGGCACGTTTTTCCTCGTTGAAAGGTGGTTTGAGAGGGCCGTGAAAATACTGGCGCACGAGGCCATGAAACAGAGGTTTGGGGTCTAAATTGTCCCGACCGCACAAAAAATGAAACCATTTTGAACCATAGGCTACATGGGCGACTTCTTCGGCATAAATGACATTGAGCGCAGCGACCACTTGTGTGTCTTTTGCATTTTCGAAAATGCGGATCATGCCAGGGGTAACGTCCAGCCCGCGCGCTTCAAGCACCATGGGCACCACCGCCAATCGGCCTAGAAAATCAGACTGCGTGTCCTGGGCTGCACGCCACATGCCCGCGTGGGCAGGCATTGCGCCGTAAAAACTGTTATGAGCTTCAAGACAGTCGCACATCAGATTGAAATGTTTACTTTCTTCATCTGCCGCCTTCACCCAATCATCATAAAATCCCAAAGGCATTGGTATATGCGAAAATCGGGCGATCAGATCCCAATGCAGATCCACTGCATTTAATTCGATATGGGCCACCGCATGCAAAAGCGCGTTGCGCCCTTCGATTGAGCCAGTTTTTCGTCTTGGTACATCCCGCGGCGCGCGCAGTTCAGGCGCGTCGGGGCGGGCGGGCATGTCCGGGGGAGTAGTGGTGCCAATGACAACAGCGTGTCCGGCAGCGCGCGCTGTGAACCATTGTGCGGCAAAATCTCGTGACAGCGCAGTTTTGGCCCGCCCGTCTGCAGTGTTGAGCACCGCGCAGGCCATTTGTGCTAAAGTCATCATGATTTGAACGATTGGAGCTGGGCTAAAACCTCCTCGACATGGCTCGGGACTTTGACCTTGCGCCACATGTGTAGCACTTTCCCGTCTGGGGAAATCAAAAACGTGGCCCGCTCGATGCCCATATAGGTTTTGCCATACATGCTCTTTTCAACCCATGTGCCGAAGGCTTCGCAAAGGCTACCTTCTTCGTCGGAAATCAAAGGGATGCGTAAATCATATTTGCCGACGAACTTGTCATGTTTTTTAACTGTGTCGCGCGACACACCGACGACCATCGCATTTTGCGCGTCAAAGGCGGCGCGCTCTTCGGAAAACCCAATGGCTTCCTTGGTGCAGCCCGGCGTGTCATCCTTGGGGTAAAAATACAAGATCAAATACTTGCCGGCAGCATCTGCCAAAGAAAATTGGCCCCCGCCGTTGGTTGACAGGGTGAATTGCGGTGCATTATCGCCAATTGAGATCATCATATCCTCGGTTTATCTGAGAGCCATTGTTACGAATAGGGTTTTAGGCCACGATACTTAAATTGAAAGGGGTCCGTTGCACAATGGCGCAATCTGCTGAGCAAGATCAAGACAACAAAGCGCCATCGCGGCGCCGGCCGATGTCACGGCTGGCTTTGGCGTTCTATACCCTGTGCTGGTCTGCCTTGTTTTGTTTTGGGGTTTTGGTGGCGATTATGCAAGATCGCACGCTACCGGTGCCCGAGCCTTTGCGGGTTAAATTATCGCAGATCTTGAACGCCAATCCATCCTTGCCAATCGTACGCTTTGGCCGTGCCGAGGTGGGATTGAGCGATTTATTCCATCCGCAGTTGGTACTACATTCTGTACAATTCTCAGATGGGCAGACCGGCGCAGGGGTGCAGTTTGGCGCTTTGGAGTTGGTGATCCATGGTCCGGCGCTCCTGTTTGGGCAGATCGCGCCCCAATCCCTTACTTTGTCTGATGCAATTGTCGATCTGCAACGCCGGCCCGACGGAAGTTTCGATTTTGGCGCTGTAATCGCCGCAAATTCATCCGCGGTGAGCTCGCTAGATGAGATATTGGGTGCGACAGAGGAGTTTTTTGAACGCGATGATTTTAGCCGTCTGGCGCAGGCGCGATTGGATCAATTGACAGTGAATTATACCGACCGGGTGACAAACCGCGCCTGGACCTTAGACGGTGGGCGCCTATCTGTGCGGCGTGAGAACGGTTCGATCAGCCTGCGGGGTGACTTGGCGCTTTTGGCTGGAGGGGGAGAATTGGCCACTTTGGGATTGTTTTACAATGCCACAGGACCGGGTTCTGGAACATTGGGGGCGGAGTTTGACAATCTTTCGGCGCAAGATCTTGCGGTGCAATCTAAAGCGCTCACATGGCTGAATTTTGTTGATGGGAACCTTTCGGGGAGTTTCCGCAGCCTGCGCGCAGCAGGCAAAGTGGGCAAGTTGAACGCCTTGCTTGATTTTGGCGCAGGCGAGTTGAGCGCTGGCCCAGAAAGCAATCCGGTCTCATATAGTGAGGCGAAAACCTATTTCACCTATGATCCAAAACGCGCCCGCCTTGATATTTCGCGGGCATCGATCAAGAGCGACTGGGGGGCGATATCGGCTGAGGGTTATGCTTTGTTGCAGCTGGGCGGTTCGTCGCGGCGCAGCTCCAGCGGGATGGTGTTGCATCTTGATGTGGACCGCGCAGATTTTGATAAAACACCCTGGTGGTCTGAACCGTTACGCGCGACCGCGGCCACAGGGCAGGTAAAGCTCAATTATGATCCTTTGACACTCGATTTGGGCCTGTTGCAGGCTAAAGTGAATGGAACCGACCTAAGTCTTTCTGGCCATGCGGTGCTCACACCCCTTGGGTGGTCCTTTGACGGGCAGGGGCGTGTGCCCTCCGTTGACATCCAAACCGTGATGAGCCTCTGGCCGGAAATGCTAAAATCCAAAAGCCGGCGCTGGTTTGGGCAAAACGTGCATAAAGGCACGATGAAAAACGTGACCGTTGATTTACGTCAAACAGCGGGAACGGCTGCGGTCTTGGCCAGCAGCTTTCAGTTTGAAGAGGCGGAAGTGAAATTCATGCGCCACATGCCCGTGATCTCTGAGGGTCTGGGCTATGGTGTTTTCGAGCGGGATGAATTTGTTTTGGCTTTGGAGACGGGCTATGTCCAATCAGCTAATGGCGGGCGTTTGCAGATGGATGGCTCGACCATGCGCGTGCCCAATGCGCGCTTACCAGATCCGCCAGCAATATTTAATTTGAAGGGCAGGGGGTCCGTTCCGACTGTGATGTCTCTTATGGACAATAAACCGTTTGAGATACCGACAAAAACCAAACGCGGCATTGATGATGTTTCTGGGCAGGCAGAGCTGACGATTGAGATTGAAACCCGTCTTAAACGGGGGGTTAAACCGCGTGATGTGGCCTATGATTTGACAGGCACGCTGCGCGAACTGCGCAGTGAAGTCTTGGTGCCGGGGCGCAGTTTCACCGCCGATGTGCTGCGCTTGACTGGCGCGCCAAATTTGATCGAAATTTCTGGTGCGGGGCGCGTGTCTGACATTCCATTTAAGGGAACTTGGTCACAACCTCTGGGGGCCGCAAATTTGCCCAGCCAAGTGACCGCAAATTTTGATCTGACACCGAAGAGCCTCAACGCACTTAATTTTGGATTGCCAGACGGCAGTTTAACCGGAGCCGCAGAGGGTGCTTTGCGATTGGATATCGTGAAAGATAAGCCTGTGACTTTTGAGCTGACGTCCGATCTGACTGGCGTGCGGTTGAAATCGGCAGCATTGAACTGGTTGAAACCTGCCGCACAAACGGCGCAATTGCGGGTGCAAGGAGCTTTCAGCAAGCCAATGCAAGTGGATCTTCTGGGGCTTGAAGCGCAGGGCTTGTCGCTTGAGGGTACGGTTGAATTTGATGACCAGGGTCTCGACCGAGTTGTGCTGTCACGGTTAGATGCCGGTGATTGGCTCGATGGGGCCGCAACGTTTATCCACCAAGGGGCCGGTATTCCGATGCGCCTGCTGTTGTCTGGAGATTTAGATCTGCGCAGCTACGGGAAATTGGCGGGTGGTGATCCTGCGCGGGCGACTACGAGCGCGCCAATGCCGATGTCACTCAAACTGGGCCGGCTGCAGCTCTCCAATAATCTGTTTCTAAGCGATGTGCGGGCCGATTTTGACGGAGGTCTTGCTGTTGGAGGCCCCTTCGGCGGTCGCGTCAATGGCGGTGTGGGTATCACAGGTCAGATGTTCGGCCAAGGTGCGGGGCTGCGCCTGTCGGTCAAATCGCAGGACGCAGGTGGCGTGTTGCGCGATGCTGGACTTTTGCGACAGGCCAGCGGCGGCGAGATGACTTTAGATCTTGCGCCGCATGCGGAGGGGTGGAACGGTGCGATGAATATCAGTTCCGTCCGCGTCAATGACGCACCGGCCATTGCACAGTTGCTCAGCGCTGCATCAATTGTTGGCTTGCCCGATCAACTGGATGGGAAAGGCATTTTCTTTTCGACGATTGAAGGCGAATTCAACATCAACAAAGAGCTGTTCACGATCTACCGCTCCAGTGGGGTCGGTCCGTCTTTGGGCATGTCGATGGATGGTTATATCGATACCAAACGCAAACAGTTGGATCTTCAGGGTGTCTTGTCGCCCTTTTATTTGCTCAATGGCTTAGGCTCTATTCTTACGCGGCGTGGGGAGGGGTTGATTGGCTTTAATTTCACGTTGAGGGGCGCTTTAGAAAATCCACAAGCGTCGGTTAATCCTTTGTCCTTGTTCACACCTGGAATGTTCCGCGAAATCTTTCGTCGCAGACCGCCGCAGCAAGAGTAAAATCCGCGGGTTTCGGGTTTGCCAAATGAATTGCCAAATGACATGATTGTCGCTAATGGGAGCGCTTCCTAAGGGGCGTGCTATGAAACTCTCAGATTTCGATTTTGACCTGCCACAAGAGCGGATCGCGCTGCGCCCGATGTCTCCACGCGGCGACGCGAAACTTTTGGTTAGCCAAGCCGGGCAAATCGAAGATGCGTTTGTTCGTGATCTCTGCAACTATTTTCGGCCAGGAGATCGCTTGGTTTTTAACGATACTAAGGTGATCCCGGCGCGCCTATCAGGGACACGGGCGCGGCAATCGGCGCAGGGAAGGGTACAGGCGAAGATTGAAGTCACGCTGCTGGAGCCGCAGGCCAGCGGGCGATGGAAAGCTTTGATAAAGCCTCTGCGCAAATTGGCCGTCGGTGAAGAGATCCAGTTTGCAGCTGGCCTGTCGGCGCGGTGCATTGAGAAAACTGATGACGAAGCTTTGCTCGATTTTTCAGCACAAGGCGCAGAACTGGATGCGGCATTAGATGTCAGCGGTCAGATGCCTTTGCCACCCTATATCGCGTCCAAACGAGCCGCCGATGCGCAGGATAAGAGAGATTATCAAACCGTTTGGGCCAAACATCGCGGCGCGGTGGCGGCGCCGACAGCCTCTTTGCATCTGGATGGAGCAGCTTTGGCCGCTTTGCAGGGCCATGGGGTGACGATCAGCTATGTCACCCTGCACGTTGGGGCCGGCACCTTTTTGCCGGTCAAGGTGGAAGAGGTCCGCACCCATAAAATGCACGCAGAATGGGGCCATGTAAGTCCGCAGGCCGTGGCAGAGATAGAGCAAACCCGCGCTGCGGGCGGCCGGATTATCCCCGTGGGCACGACCGC
Organism: uncultured Planktomarina sp.; assembly: GCA_905181815.1. Taxonomy (GTDB): domain Bacteria; phylum Pseudomonadota; class Alphaproteobacteria; order Rhodobacterales; family Rhodobacteraceae; genus Planktomarina. The sequence continues at coordinate 240,233 of CAJIZA010000001.1, forward strand.
TTTGCGCCTGATTGAGACGGCGGCGCGTGGCGGCACCCTTCGGCCTTTTGAAGGGCACACAGATATTTTCATTTACCCGGGGTTTAAGTTTCAGATCGCGGATGGGTTGATGACCAATTTCCACCTGCCGAAATCGACCCTGCTGATGCTGGTGGCCGCTCTGATCGGCAAGCCACATTTGGATGCGGTTTATGCCCATGCGGTGGCTCAGAATTATCGTTTTTTTAGTTACGGCGATGCATCATTGCTTTTTGCGCCATAATATCGTTTGGGTAGAAAAAGAGCGCGTTTTCCACAGCTCCTTTTGTCCCAGTTTCATTTTAAGGAAGTGTAATGTTTCAGGTTTTTTCGCGGTCTTGGGCGCTGCTTATCGGCATGATGTTGTTGATGGTTGGCAATGGGTTGCAGGGAACATTGCTCGGCGTGCGTGGAGGGATTGAAGGGTTTTCAACCTTCGAAATGTCCATCGTGATGTCGGCTTATTTTGCGGGGTTTCTTGGCGGTTCACGCCTTGCGCCTGAAATGATCCGCCGGGTGGGACACGTGCGGGTCTTTGCGGCTTTGGCCTCATTCATCTCTGCCATTTTGATTCTCTATCCTGCCTTTGCCCATCCCGTGGCTTGGGCCTTGGGGCGCGTTGTGATCGGATTTTGTTTCTCTGGGGTGTATGTCACCGCAGAAAGCTGGCTGAACAATTCTTCTGACAATGCCAATCGGGGCAAGGCGCTCTCGGTCTATATGATCGTACAAATGTTTGGAATTGTCAGCGCGCAAGCGCTTCTGGCCATGGGGGATGCAAGTGGCTACGCCTTGTTTATTTTGTCCTCCGTTTTGGTTTCGATTTCTTTCGCACCGATTTTGCTGTCGATTTCTCCAACGCCCGCATTTGACACTGCAAAGCCTATGCCGCTCAAAACCTTGCTGGAGACATCTCCTTTGGGGTGTTTCGGTATGTTTCTTCTGGGCGGCGTTTTCTCGGCGCAATTTGGCATGTCAGCGGTCTATGGCGTGGCGGCAGGTCTGACGATTGCGCAGATCTCGATTTTTGTTTCAAGCATCTATGTGGGTGCCTTATTGATGCAATATCCAATTGGCTGGTTTTCGGACCGCATGGACCGGCGGGTTGTGATTATGATCGTAGCCGCAGCGGGAGGAATTTTCTCGCTTCTAGCACTGTTTTTTGACTATTATTTTGGCGCTCTGCTCGTGGCCGCTTTCGTGATCGGCGGTACATCCAATCCGCTTTATTCATTGCTGATAGCCTATACAAACGACTATCTCGATCCCGACGATATGGCCGCGGCCTCAGGAGGGTTGATATTTATCAATGGTATGGGCGCGATTGCTGGGCCTTTGGTGACCGGCTGGATGATGGACAGTTTTGGTGCCCAGGCATTCTTTGGCATGATTGCGCTCTTAATGCTCATCCTCGCGGGTTACGCGGTATACCGGATGACTCAGCGGTCGCGGGCGGGCATCGAGGATGGTGCCTATGCGCCGGTTCTGCCCTCGGCCAGCCCGGTCGCGGTGGAGGTGGCTTCGGAATATTATATCGAGACCGCCTTGGGAGATGAAACGAATGAAACATAGAGTTACCTTTTTCTTTGCACTTTTGATTTAGATGCGTAGAGATTGAAGGCAGGCAGACTCACCGGAGCGGACATATGACAACTGTAAACGAAGTTGTTGATTTTTGGCTGGACGAAGTTGGAGCAGACAGATGGTATGCAGCCGATGAGGCGCTGGATCATGAGGTGCGTAGGCGGTTCGAACAGCTCTGGTGGGACACGCTCAACGGGGCTAATGGGCTTTGGTTGACTTATGCAGCCGGCACGCTTGCCTATCTGATTTTGATGGACCAAATGCCCCGCAATATGTTTCGCAGAACAGCGCGGTCATTTGGATCGGATCGACACGCTCTCGCGGCGGCCAAAGCGGCGTTGCATAATTGCTGGGATCTAAAGATCGACGAGCCGGCGCGGCAATTTTTCTATATGCCTTTGATGCATTCTGAGAGTCTAACAGATCAAGATCGTGCGGTGCGGTTGATCATGTCTCGCCTGCCGCAGGGCAGGACATTGCAATTGCCCCATGCCCAGGCGCATCGGGATATCATCCGCAAGTTTGGCCGCTTTCCAGAGCGTAACGATGCGTTGAACCGGCGTGCTACGGCGCCGGAGGTCATTTACACCCAAGCGGGCGGATATGATTTCACACTCAAAAGCCTTGCGGCCAGTTCCTAAAGCCTCGGCGCGGCTGCAGTGGCTCCAGCCGCGTGACCTGAAAAATTCGATTTGCACAGGTTTGAATTATAGTTTAATATTAAACTAATTCAAACACGGAGTTCTGTGATGGCTGACAATGCATATGATGTGATCGTTATTGGAGCGGGGCCTGGGGGCTACGTTGCGGCAATTCGTGCGGCGCAATTGGGTTTGAAAACCATTGTTGTCGAACGCGAGCACATGGGGGGCATTTGTCTCAACTGGGGCTGTATTCCCACAAAGGCGATGCTGCGCTCCTCTGAGGTGTATCATTTGATGCAGCGGGCCAAGGAGTTTGGTTTATCTGCCCAGGGCATCGACTATGATCTCGATGCCGTTGTGGCACGGTCTCGAGCTATTGCAAAACAGTTGAACGGCGGCGTGAGCCACCTGCTGAAAAAGAACAAAGTGACCGCCCTGATGGGGGGGGCGACAATCACGGCTCCCGGCCAGGTCTCGGTTAAAACTGCTAAGGGTGACGAGACCCTATCTGGCAAGCATATCATCATCGCGACCGGGGCGCGGGCGCGTGAATTGCCTGGGCTGGAGGGGGATGGGGATTTGGTTTGGACCTATAAAACCGCTCTGACCCCGCCGCGCATGCCGAAAAAGCTGTTAGTGATCGGCTCCGGCGCAATTGGCATCGAATTTGCCAATTTCTATAACACGCTTTTTGTAGATACTACGGTGGTTGAGGTGATGGACCGGGTTATGCCCGTGGAAGACGCGGAGATTTCCGCCTTCGCTCAAAAGGCTTTTGAAAAGCAAGGTATGAAAATTCGAACAAAAACCATGGTGAAACAACTCGATCGCGGCCAAGGCTCTGTTACAGCGCATATCGAACAGAACGGCAAAGTAACAACCGAGGTTTTTGACACGGTGATCTCGGCGGTTGGGATCGTTGGCAATGTGGAGAATCTTGGGCTTGAGGCGCTTGGCATTGAAGTTGATCGCACCCATATCACGACCGATGCCTATTGCCGCACAGCTGTGGCCGGTGTCTATGCCATCGGCGATGTGGCTGGTGCACCATGGCTTGCGCACAAAGCCAGCCATGAAGGGGTCATGGTCGCTGAAATGATCGCAGGCGGAACGCCTCATCCGGTCAAGCCCGAAAGCATTGCCGGTTGCACCTATTGCACGCCGCAGGTGGCCAGCGTCGGATATACCGAAGCACAGGCCAAGGAGGCAGGCCATGTGGTGCGCGTTGGGCGCTTCCCTTTCATCGGCAATGGCAAGGCGATTGCTTTGGGCGAGTCGGAAGGTATGGTCAAAACTGTTTTCGATGCCAAAACAGGCGAGCTTCTGGGGGCGCATATGATTGGCGCGGAAGTCACTGAGCTGATTCAAGGCTATGTGGTCGGGCGGCAGTTAGAAACCACGGAAGAAGATTTGATGCACACTGTCTTCCCACATCCCACCTTATCGGAAATGATGCATGAGAGCGTTTTAGACGCTTGGGATCGTGCCATCCACATTTGAAATCCGGAAGCATTGAGCGAGGCACCAGCGCAAAGCGATGTTCTTTGCGCCGGTGTTTCTCAATCCGCTCTTTTGGTGGAATAAATCTTTATGTTCCCTAAAAGTTCTCTTTTTTTAATTGGCCCCGCTGCGAGTTAACACTATGTTGTGTTCAAAGATCCGGGGTCCAAAATGGCTGAGCTAAAAAACATTGAAGTACGCGGTGCACGCGAGCACAATCTAAAGAACATAGATGTAGATATTCCCCGCGATCAATTGGTGGTCATAACCGGGCTGTCAGGTTCGGGTAAATCCTCCTTGGCCTTTGATACAATCTATGCGGAGGGGCAAAGGCGATATGTGGAAAGCCTGTCTGCCTATGCGCGACAATTCCTTGATATGATGGAAAAACCTGATGTTGATCACATCAGCGGTTTGAGCCCCGCGATCTCCATTGAGCAAAAAACTACCTCAAAAAATCCCCGTTCCACTGTCGGTACGGTGACAGAAATTTATGACTATATGCGGCTGTTGTTCGCGCGGGTTGGTACGCCGTTTTCTCCCGAAACCGGATTGCCGATTGAAGCGCAACAGGTTCAAGATATGGTTGACCGGGTCATGGCGATGGAGGAGGGCACGCGCGGCTATTTACTGGCACCCATTGTGCGCGACCGAAAGGGCGAGTACCGCAAAGAATTCGCCGAGCTGCGCAAACAAGGCTTTCAACGTGTCAAAGTAGATGGTGAGTTTTATGATTTGGATGAACCGCCTGCGCTCGACAAAAAATTCCGCCATGACATTGATGTGGTTGTTGACCGGATTGTGGTGCGTGAAGGGATCGAAACCCGTTTGGCCGATAGTTTTCGTACGGCCTTAGATCTGGCTGATGGCATTACCATTCTTGAAACTGCACCCAATGAGGGCGACCCCGAACGCCATACGTTCAGCGAAAAATTCGCCTGTCCTGTATCGGGGTTTACCATCCCCGAAATTGAGCCGCGTCTGTTCTCCTTTAACGCGCCCTTTGGTGCCTGTCCGCAATGCGACGGGCTGGGGGTTGAATTGTTCTTTGATGAGCGGCTCGTGGTGCCCGATCAGACCTTGAAAATTTCTGATGGAGCCTTGGCACCCTGGCGCAAAGGCAAGTCGCCTTACTTTCTTCAAACGATTGAATCTATTGCTAAACATTACGAATTCAAACCCTCTGCGAAATGGAAAGACCTGCCGGAAAAGGTACAAAAAGTATTTCTTTACGGATCGGGTAAGGAAGAAATCCTGTTTCGCTACGACGAGTCCGGGCGGGTGTATCAGGTGACCCGCAGTTTCGAGGGTGTCATCCCCAACATGGAGCGCCGCTACCGCGAAACTGACAGCAATTGGATCCGTGAAGAATTTGAGCGCTATCAAAACAACCGCTCCTGCGGCACCTGCGGCGGGTATCGCCTGCGGGCAGAGGCTTTGGCTGTGAAAATTGCCGGCTTGCATGCCGGGCAAGTGGTGCAGATGTCCATCAAAGAGGCATTTGAGTGGTGCAATTCGGTGCCGGACCAGCTGAGCAAACAAAAGCTGGCCATCGCCGGGCCGATCTTGAAGGAAATTCGCGAACGGCTTGGTTTTCTCAATAATGTCGGGCTCGAATATCTGACCTTGGCGCGCAATTCCGGCACGCTTTCGGGTGGGGAGAGCCAAAGGATTCGCCTTGCCAGCCAGATCGGTTCCGGCCTTCAGGGCGTGCTTTATGTGCTGGATGAGCCAAGCATCGGCCTGCACCAAAGGGATAATGACCGGCTTTTGACCACGCTTAAAAACCTTCGCGATCAAGGAAATACCGTCATCGTCGTTGAGCATGACGAAGAGGCCATTCGCGAGGCGGATTATGTGTTCGACATTGGACCTGGCGCGGGTGTGCATGGGGGGCAAGTGGTGGCCAAAGGCACGCCTGAACAGATCGTCGCTAATGCGGCCTCTGTGACCGGAGACTATCTGTCTGGGCGTCGGTGCATTGAAATTCCAAAAACACGCCGGATTGGCAGCAAAAAGAAAGTCACCGTGCAAAAGGCGACGGGGAATAATCTACAAAATATTACGGTAGATTTTCCCTTGGGGCAGTTTGTTTGTGTCACGGGTGTTTCGGGTGGGGGCAAATCTACCCTGACCATTGAGACACTGTTCAAAACAGCCTCAATGAATCTGAATGGTGCCCGACAAACGCCGGCACCATGTGAGACGGTGAAAGGACTGGAGCATCTCGACAAGGTTATTGACATTGACCAACGCCCCATTGGCCGCACGCCGCGGTCAAATCCGGCCACCTATACGGGCGCATTCACACCGATCCGCGATTGGTTCGCGGGCCTGCCCGAGGCCAAGGCCCGCGGATATAAGCCGGGGCGCTTCTCCTTTAATGTTAAAGGTGGGCGCTGCGAAGCCTGTCAGGGTGATGGGGTGATTAAAATTGAAATGCACTTCCTGCCGGATGTTTATGTCGAATGTGAAACCTGCAAAGGCGCCCGCTATAATCGCGAAACCTTGGAGGTGAAGTTCAAAGGGCAATCCATTGCTGATGTGCTGGATATGACCGTGGAGGCTGCGCAAGATTTCTTCAAGGCAGTGCCTTCGATCCGCGAAAAGATGGATGCGCTTATGCGGGTGGGACTAGGCTATATCAAGGTGGGCCAGCAAGCGACAACACTGTCAGGAGGCGAGGCGCAACGGGTGAAGCTTTCGAAAGAGCTGTCCAAGCGCAGCACGGGTCGTACTCTATATATTCTGGATGAACCGACCACAGGTCTGCATTTTGAAGATGTGCGCAAATTGCTCGAAGTGCTGCATGAGCTGGTTGATCAGGGCAATTCTGTCATTGTGATCGAACACAACTTGGATGTGGTGAAAACCGCAGATCACATCATTGATATTGGCCCCGAGGGTGGCGACGGCGGAGGCCAGGTGGTGGCCAAAGGCAAGCCCGAGGAGGTGGCAAAAGTTTCGAAAAGTCACACCGGTCGCTATCTCAAGGAGATGCTCGCAGCGCAAAAATAGCGTTATATCCGAGGTTTGCTCAGGATCAAGTCAAGCAAAGACTGAAGCCCAGGCGCATCAAGTTGGTCAAAATTCGTGCAGAGATTTTCTATGGTTTCTGCAGTTTTGACCCCCAAAATCGGATCTGCGAATAGGTGGAATTTCTCGGCAATTTCCGCATCTGTGAGTGGCATATCGACATCGCCGCGTGGGCTGCGCGGGCTACTTTTAAACATGCGCCCATCGCGCAGGCGGAGGCTCACCTGTGCCCAACGTTTTCCTTCGCTGATTTGGGTTAAATGTGGGTCATCAATTAAATGCGTCGCGGTACTGATGCGCAAAATTTCGGGATCATTCAGAGTCTCGGGTGCCAGTTCCGCCGGACCGATTTGCCCGCGCACAATCATGCAGGCAACAGGAAAGGCGATTGAATAGGCAAATTCATCGGCCGTTGTCGGGCGATGGCCGGCCAGGCGGGTTGCGTTGTGGAAGGTTTTTATCTCCACAGAGCTGATCTGTTGATGGGTAATGTGATGCTCGGCCATGAGATCGGCTGCGGCATCTATGCTGGGATGGGCCCAACGACAACAAGGGTAGGGCTTGTAATGGGTGTCGGTCACCAACTTCCAGGTCTCGCCCAAATCTTGCCAACGTGGCCCCTCACAGGTGAGCGCCGGAGCACCGGTGAATCCGTTGAGAGCCAAAAATCCAGCCATGACTCCTGACGGAGCACCCCATCCAACCCCGTCGCGCACCATAGTCGGATGATCGATACAGCGCATCATCTGGCTGCGTGGACCATGATATTCGCCAATGCCTGCGGCCTCACGAATTTGCATGGGATTACAGCCAATCACCCGCGCAGTCATCGCAGCGACCCCAACCGCAGTCCAGGCTCCCGATGTATGGTAATCGGCGCAGGTGTCATGCTGTGTCAGCCCGGCACGGTAGCATATCTCATAGGCCAATGCCAAATAGGTCGCGAAATCTTGGCCGGTCATACTGCGTTCATCGGCCAGAGCCAAAAGCGCAGGAAAAATCGCAGATCCCGCATGGCCTTTGCAGGGGGAGGTGCCATCATGGGCGTCGATGCTGTCAATCGTCATCGCACCGGCCATCGCTGCGCCGGCCAGGCTTGCCAGTTGTCCATCAAAAAGACAGCGCGCGGCCGAGGCCGAAGTGGCACCGAACATTGTTCTGGCGGTTTTGGTTCCAATCCTAGCCATGTCGGTTTGCGAGCCAATCGCAGCAACCCCAATGCTGTCGAGCAGCGAGCGTCGCAAGACTTTCAACACATCCTCTGGCAGAGCCTTGAAGGATAGGCTGGCAGCAAAGTCTTGCATCAACATCTGGCTCTCCTAGGAACGTGTGCGGCCCTCGAATCGCGGCAGCATGGCGGAAAAATCTCGACCGCTACCATCTTCCTGTTCTACAAACATTTTGTAAAGTTCAGTCGCAGCCGCGCCCATGGGCGTATCGGCATCCACATCTTGTGCAGCCTGTTGTGACAAGCGCAGATCTTTCAGCATGAGATCGGCGGCAAAGCCCGGAGCGTAGCCATTATCCGCAGGACTTTGTGGCCCGACGCCGGGTGCTGGACAATAGGCATTCATCGTCCAACTGTAGCCCGAAGAGGTGCTCACCACGTCAAACATGGCTTGCCGATCTAGGCCCAGTTTATCGGCCAGGGCGAAGGCCTCGCAGGTGCCGATCATCGTGATGCCAAGTATCATATTATTGCAAATTTTTGCCGCTTGCCCATTTCCAGCGCCGCCGCAAAGCACAGCTGTGCGCCCCATGATGTCAAACAGCGGGGTCAATGCGGCAAAGCTCTCATCTGCTCCACCCACCATGAAGGTCAAAGTGCCAGCCTCAGCCCCGCCTACGCCGCCAGACACGGGTGCGTCGAGAAAGCTGATTTCCCAATTCTCAGCGAGGCGCGCAATTTTCCGGGCCGTGGCCACGTCGATGGTGGAACAATCGAGTAAGACTGTGCCTTTGCCCATAACAGGCAGAACTTGATCAGCTACTGATTGAGCAATTTTCCCATTGGGGAGCATGGTGATGACCACATCGGCGCCCATAGCGGCCGCTTCGGCACTGGCGGCGGCGCTCGCCCCCTCTGCGGTGGTGCCAGCTGGGTCAAATCCCGCAACTCTATGGCCCGCAGCGGCCAGATTTTTGGCCATCGGCGCACCCATATTTCCAAGTCCAATAAATCCGATATTCATGTTAATTCTCCGTGAGATCAAGGGAATGGAGTCCCAAAGGACGCAGCATGGCGCTGGCCGCCGGCAAAAGCGGATCGGTCATCGCGTATCGCCATTTTGGGGACTTGTCTTTGTCGATCACCATCGCGCGGATGCCTTCGATGAAATCACCTTGCTCTGCGGCTCGGTAGGTGAAACGATATTCCATGCCCAGAGCCAAAACGATATCATCCAGCCCGCGCACGCGGTGGATCAACTCAATGGTTGCGGCCATGGCCAGCGGGCTAGAGCGGCCTAGTTTCTTGCGGCAGGCCTTGGCAAAATCGCCACCAGAGTGATTGAGATTGTTGACAATATCGCCGAAATAGTCACCGCGAAAAAACTCATTCACCTGCGTTTCAATCTGCAATAGTGGAGCAGGGCCCGCAGGGCGGGCAGCCTTGGCAATTGCTGAAACATCGCCTGTGTCACAGAGGGTTCGGATCAATCTGGGCCAATCGTCTTGCGGGATAAAATGATCCGCAAAGCCGGCAAAAATAGCATCTGCCGGTCCCATACGGCTGGCGGTTGTGCCAAGATATTCACCGAAGCGTCCGGGTGCTCGGGCCAAAAGCAAGGAGCCGCCCACATCTGGCACAAGACCAATGCCGCATTCTGGCATGGCAATTTGGCTCGATTCGCAGACAATTCTATGCGGCAGGTGGCAGCCGAGCCCCACGCCACCGCCCATTGTGAAACCGTGCAAAAAGCTGATGATCGGCTTATGGCTGGTCGCGAGTTTGGCGTTTAGGCGGTATTCATCGGTCCAAAATTGCCGGCCATAATCGAAGTCTCCGACAAGGGCTGTTTTATACATAGCCGTTATATCGCCACCGGCGCAAAAGGCCCGCTCACCCGCGCCTTCAAACAGGATCACTTCAATGTCTGGATCGGCTTCCCACTTCCCAAGGTAGCTCTCAATTTGCAGGCACATCTCATAGGTCAAAGCATTCAACGCGCCCGGCCGGTTGAGCGTGAACCGCCCGGCCTTGCCGTCTTTTCGCGCGATGAGATCACTCATGCGCGCAAACCCCTTGCAACAATCATCCGCATGATTTCATTGGTGCCTTCTAAGATTTGATGCACCCTGAGATCACGCACGGTTTTTTCAATGCCGTAATCGGCCAAGTAGCCATAGCCACCATGCAGTTGCAGGCAGTCATTGGCCACTTTGCTTCCCATATCTGTCACCAGCTTTTTGGCCATTGCGCAGAAATGCGTTGCGTCTGGTGCGCCATTGTCCAGTTTCCAAGCGGCTTGCCGCAGAAATATACGTCCAGATTGCAGTTCGATCTCCATATCTGCCAGACGAAATTGCAGGGCTTGAAACTGATCTATTGATTTCCCAAAGGCTTTGCGCTCAGCCATATAGGCGCGGGTTGCGTCAAATGCCTGTTGCGCAGCCCCCAAAGAACAAGCAGCGATATTGAGCCGCCCGCCGTCCAGCCCAGCCATTGCGTAGGAAAATCCGCGGCCTTCGTCGCCCAGAAGGTTTTCGATTGGTGTCTTGCATTCATCTAGCTGCACTTGTCGGGTGGGTTGCGCGCGCCAGCCCATTTTATCCTCCAGCCCGCCGAAGGACAGCCCCTCTGCGCCATCTTCCACGATCATGGCGGTGATGCCCTTTGGACTGTCATCGCCCGTGCGGGCCATGATAATATAGGCATCAGAATAGCCGCCACCGGAGATAAATGCCTTAGTGCCTGTGAGGGTGAAGTCTGTGTTGCTCTTATCTGCCCGTGTCTTCAATGCCGAGGCATCAGAGCCCGAGCCGGGCTCGGTGAGGCAGTAAGAAAAGAAGGTCTCCATAGTCAAGGCGCGCGGAAGATATTTATCCCGCAGCGCCTGTGAGCCGAACTTATCAATCATAGCGGCGCACATATTGTGGATGGACAAAAAGGACGCCACCGTTGGGCAGGCCATCGAGAGCGCTTCAAACACCAAAGTTGCATCAAGCCGGCTCAGGCCCGATCCACCGCTTTCTTCACGTACATAGAGCCCGCCAAAGCCCAATTCCGCCAATTGAGGCCAGAGGCTCTTTGGAATTTCACCGGCCTCTTCCCACTCCCGCGCGAAAGGCGCGATGTGTTGGGCGCCAAAATCACGGGCCATGTCAAAAATCGCGGTTTGTTCTTCGGAAAGGGCAAAATCCATACGACAGCTCCTGTCATTTCGTTTGGGCAAGTGAAGCAAATCCCAAGCCAGGAATCCAGCTTCTATTTTGAAGGCCTAGCCTCTCGAGGCTGCGCGCGCCGGGGCTATGTGGCCCCCGGCGCGCCGCGCGATTTATTCCATAACGGGAATAGAGAATTCGCCACCTTCTTTGGTGCCCGAAGGCCAGCGCGAGGTCACAGTCTTGGTGCGTGTGTAGAATTTAAACGCATCTGGCCCGTGCTGGTTCAAATCACCAAAGACAGATTTTTTCCACCCACCGAAGGTATGATAGGCCAAAGGCACTGGGATGGGCACATTGATGCCCACCATGCCAACATTGACCCGATTGGCAAAATCGCGCGCGGTATCGCCGTCACGGGTGAAGATCGCAGTGCCATTGCCATATTCATGATCCATGGCGAGCCCCAGAGCTTCTTCGTAGGTCTCTGCGCGAACGGTGGACAAAACCGGGCCGAATATTTCGTATCTGTAGATGTCCATATCCTTGGTCACATTGTCGAACAAATGCGCGCCGACAAAAAAGCCGTCCTCGTAGCCTTGGAGGTTGAAATCACGACCATCCACCACAAGATTTGCCCCTTGATCTATGCCGGTTTGCACCAAGCGCTCGATATTTGCCTTGGCAGCTGCGGTGACAACTGGGCCGTAGTCTACGTCATTGCCCGCCGTATAGGGGCCAACCTTTAGAGCTTCGACCCGCGGGATCAATTTTTCCATAAGGCGGTCGGCTGTGTCTTCGCCGACGGGAACTGCGACGGAAATGGCCATGCACCGTTCGCCGGCGGCGCCATAACCTGCGCCCATGAGCGCATCTGCCGCTTGATCCATATCCGCATCTGGCATGATGATCATATGGTTTTTCGCACCACCAAAGCACTGAACCCGTTTGCCATTGGCGCAGCCGGTCGCATAGATATATTCTGCGATTGGGGTGGAGCCGACGAAGCCGACTGATTGAATTACATCATGATGCAGGATCGCGTCGACCGCTTCTTTATCGCCGTTCACGACCTGTAAAACGCCCTTGGGCAGGCCGGCTTCTTCGAGCAATTCCGCCAACATCAACGGCACAGAGGGGTCGCGCTCAGAGGGTTTCAAGATAAAGGCGTTGCCGCAGGCAATGGCTGGCGCAAACATCCACATGGGAATCATGGCTGGGAAATTGAACGGGGTGATGCCAGCCGTGACGCCAAGCGCCTGACGCATGGAGTACATATCAATGCCGGGACCGGCGCTGTCTGTAAATTCACCTTTCAGCAAATGCGGTGCACCAATGCAATATTCCACAACTTCTAAACCGCGGATCACATCGCCTTTGGCATCTGGCAAGGTTTTGCCGTGCTCGCGGCTCAAGGCCTCGGCCAATTTGTCCATATCACGGTTCAACAGATCCACAAATTTCATCAAAACCCGGGCACGGCGCTGGGGGTTGACGGCAGCCCAAGCGGGCTGTGCGGCGGCTGCGTGGGCCACGGCTTGTTCGAGCTCGGCACTATTGGCCAGCGGGACTTTCGCTTGAACCTCGCCAGTCGCCGGGTTGTAGACATCCGCAAAACGTCCAGAGATGCCTTTGACATGGGCACCATTGATATAGTGGGTTAACTCTTGCATGGGGGGCTCCTTGTTTTTTACCATTTTAATCTTGCAATAATGTAATTAAAAGCGAAAATAATCCAAAATCATTTTGCAAAAATATAGGTATAGATGGAAAACTGGGATGATCTCCGTATCTTTCTGACTGTGGCGCAATCGGGCAGTCTGACGGTTGCAGCGCAGGTATTGAAAATTGACCCCGCAACGGTCAGCCGCAGGATTGCGCGGTTGGAGCATGCTCATTCAACGCCGCTCTTTTCAAAGTCTCCAAAGGGCTATGATCTTACCGAAGCGGGCCATGGGCTTGTGGCGCATGTGGATGCTGCTCAGGCCTCGTTAAATGCGGGGCTTGGGGCGCTGCGCGGCGATGGGGAAGGGCTGCGGGGGCAGATTCGCATCGGCGCGCCGGATGGGTGCGCCAATTTCCTCCTGCCACAGGTTTGCGGGGATATCACAAAAATTTATCCAGATTTGGATATTCAAATTGTGGCCTTACCGCGGGTTTTCAACCTGACACGGCGAGAGGCTGATATGGCTATTGGGGTCAGCCAACCCACGGCTGGGCGGCTTATGGTCCAACGAATTGCTGACTATCGGCTGCATCTCGCGGCCTCAACGGCGCTTTGGAAGAGCTACAAAAAACCAAAGCGTCTCAACGATCTTAAAGACTTGCCGACAGTTGGCTATGTGCAAGATATGATCTTTGATAAGGAACTCGACTACCTCGAACCGCTCGGACTGCGGCGCGTGCAGCTGGCGTCCAATTCCATTTCGGTCCAGATGAATTTATTGCGGCAAGGCGCGGGGCTTGGCATTGTGCATGATTTCGCCTTGCCATTTGCCCCAGAGTTGCGTCGAATTTTAACGGAGCATTTGAGCCTGACGCGTAGTTTCTTTTTGATCCGCTCCACCGACGACCGCCACAATCGCCGGCTCAACCAATTTGCCCAGGTTTTGGTTAGTGGTTTGCGGTCGGAGATTCAGAGACTTGAGGCTCTGGCCGAAGAGCCATGCGGTCAAATTTAAGTTCTAAGCTGGTTTTTGCTCTGCGTTGGCTTGCAATTCGCTCAAATTATGGCTTGTTAATGATATCAAGTCGGAGAGATTAAAATGCGCATAGGCCTTTACCCCGGAACCTTTGATCCGATCACCCTAGGACATATTGATATCATCAGGCGGGGTTGCGCATTGGTGGATCGTTTGGTCATCGGGGTGGCGATTAATCGTGATAAAGGGCCGCTCTTTGATCTCGATGAGCGCGTGGCAATGATTGAAGTTGAAGCGGCGCGTCTCACGCAACAAACCGGCACTGAAATTCAAGTTCACCCGTTTGAAAATCTTTTGATTGACTGTGCCCGCGACGTGGGCGCCGGGGTTATTTTGCGCGGATTGCGCGCAGTTTCAGACTTTGAATATGAATATCAGATGGTTGGCATGAATAGGCAGTTGGATTCATCGGTTGAAACTGTCTTTTTGATGGCCGAAGCCCAGCATCAGGCGATTGCTTCAAAACTGGTCAAAGAGATCTGTCGCTTGGATGGGGATGTGTCGAAATTCGTCACCCCGGCGGTCGAGACGGCCTTAAAACGCCACCTGCACCGCTCATAATTTGTATGGGCGGTCTGAGCCTAGATTAATTTGCCCATGGCCACAGCTGTATCGGCCATGCGGTTGGAAAAAGCCCATTCGTTGTCGTACCAAGACAGCACTCTCACCATATCACCGCCCATAATCAGGGTTTGATCCGCATGAAAGATCGAGGAATGCGGGTCGTGGTTGAAATCGGATGAGACCAAAGGCGCCTCCACGACATCTAGCACGCCCTTAAGTGGTCCGGCGGCGGCGGTCTGCATCAGCGCCAAAATTTCAGCCGCATCCGTGTTGCGCCCAGCTTCGAAAGTTAGATCCACAGCTGAGACATTGGGTGTTGGCACTCGGATGGCCACGCCATCCAACTTGCCGTTTAGTTCTGGCAATACCAAGCCAACAGCTTTGGCCGCACCAGTGGTTGTTGGGATCATCGACAGGGCAGCGGCGCGGCCCCGATACAGGTCTTTATGGGTGCGGTCCAATGTCGGCTGATCGCCCGTATAGCTATGAATGGTCGTCATCAAGCCGCGTTTGATTCCGATGGATTCGTGCAAGACTTTGGCAATAGGCGCCAAGCAATTGGTGGTGCAGGATGCATTTGAAACAATTAAGTCATCTGAGGTTAATGCGTTGTGATTGACGCCATAAACGATGGTTTTATCGGAGTCTTTTCCGGGCGCTGAGATCAGCACGCGGGAGGAGCCATTGTCGAGATAGGCTTGGCAATCGGCTTTTGAGGTGAAAATGCCTGTGCATTCCATCACCACATCCACATCTGACCAGGGCAACTCCGCTGGGTTACGTATGGCTGTGACGCGAATGCGCCCTTGTCCAACATCAATAAAATCGTCCCCATGGGTCACAGATGCGGCAAACCGCCCATGCACGGAATCGTATTTCAACATATGCGCATTGGTTTGTACCGGACCGAGGTCATTGATTGCGATTACCTGGAGGTCCGTCCGCCCTGATTCAACGATCGCGCGCAGTACATTGCGGCCAATGCGGCCAAATCCGTTGATTGCAACTTTTAATGTCATATCCAAGCCCCATTTTCTTTTGATAGCGCTAACATCACAGGTCGCAAGAAAAGTCAACCAGCGGCACTACCTCCAGAAGGCAATCGTGCCGATTAGGTCAAGAAATGAGCGGGCGAGATACAAAATCGCTGCGCCTTGCTTCAAAAATAAATCAGCCGCAATGGCCGCCACGGTGGCGATTGCAACATAAAGAGCCAGGCGCGGGGTCATAGTATCTCCAAAATTACTGGAGCTGCCCCATTTTGGCGGCCAAATCAACCATGCGCACAGAAAAGCCCCATTCATTATCATACCATGATAATACGCGGACGGTTGTCCCGCCAACCACTTTGGTTTGATCGGGGGCAAAAATTGACGATTCGGGCGTGTGATTGAAATCAATAGAAACCTTTGGTGCCGGATCATAGCCCAATATGCCTGCCATTTCACCACTAGCGGCCCGTTCGACCGCGGCGTTGACCTCCTGTTTCGTGACGGGCCGCGCGGCCTCAAAGGTCAGATCGACACAAGAGACATTTGGGGTCGGGACGCGAATGGCCGTGCCGTCCAGTCTTCCTGCCATTTCTGGCAAAACCTCACCGAGGGCTTTGGCTGCGCCGGTGGAGGTCGGTATCAACGCCATGGCGGCGGCCCGGGCGCGATAGAGATCACTGTGACGCCGATCTAGGGTTGGTTGATCACCAGTATAGCTGTGGATGGTGGTCATGATCCCGCGTTCGATGCCGATTGCGTCGTTGAGAACCTTGGCAAGGGGGGCAAGGCAATTGGTCGTACAAGAGCCATTGGAAATCATCACATCACTGGGCAAAAGCGTGGCCTCATTGGCTCCCAAAACTATGGTGCGATCCACATTGACAGCTGGCGCCGAAATCAAGACCTTTTTTGCGCCCCGCGCCAGGTGGACTTTGGCTTTGTCGCCATCGTTGAAATTACCGGTGCATTCCAAAACAACATCAACACCGCTCCAGTCTAGCGTATTGGGGTCATAGCTGGAGAACATTTCAATCGGCCCAAGTCCGAGATCCAGCGTCCCATCGCCGACGGTAATTTCCCCATCGAACCGCCCATGCACGCTGTCATATCGCATCAAATGTGCGCTGGTTTCCAGCGGGCCGGTGGCGTTGATCTTAATCACTTCCACATCTTTGCGGCCGGACGATACGATATGCGCCAAAACGCAGCGACCGATACGGCCAAATCCATTAATGCCAATTTTGACTGTCACAGCGCTCACCTTTCGCAAATTCTTGCCGGTGAACTAGCAAGGTCAGGGGCGCATTAAAAGTTCAAAGCTGCGGGATTTTCAACTTGTTAGCGAAAACATTTGCGTTAGCGATAACTGCTTGCGATAACACAGTTTGCATCAAAATTGCGCCCGGCAAAAAGGCTGCGGTTCCTGCCGCAGCCCTGGCCGTTTTAGAGCAAAGATTTGACTTTCTGTGCAATTGCTTCTGCGGTGATGCCAAACTCTTCATAGAGCCGATCGGCAGGGGCAGAGGCGCCAAAGCCTGTCATGCCTACAAAACCAGCCTTGGCCTCACGTCCGCGTTCGCCCAGCAGCCATTGATCCCAGCCCATGCGCACAGCCGCTTCCACGGCCACGCGCACCGCGCCGCCGGGCAATATACGTTTGCGGTAAGCGTCATCTTGTTGGGCAAATAACTCCATGCAGGGCATAGAGACAACGCGGGTGCCAATGCCTTCGGCTTGCAGCAGATCGCGGGCCTCTAAGGCCAGTGACACCTCTGTGCCTGTCGCCATCAATATCGCTTGGCGCTTGCCCTCGGCCTCGGCCAAAACATAGGCTCCGCGGGCGCTCAGGTTTGCGGATTTATACTCATGGCGCACCGCCGGCACGCCTTGACGTGACAGCGCCATAACGCTTGGCGTGCCAGGCTGGCTGAGTGCCACTTCCCAAGCTTCCGCCGTTTCTGTGATATCGGCTGGGCGGAAAACCAATGTGTTGGGGGTGGCGCGAGAAATGGCCAAATGCTCGACGGGTTGGTGTGTCGGGCCATCTTCGCCAAGACCAATGGAGTCATGCGTCATGACATAAACAGTCGGAACGCCCATCAAAGCCGAGAGGCGCATGGCGCCGCGAGCATAATCGGTAAAGCACATGAACGTGCCGCCATAGGGGCGAATCCCGCCGTGTAGCGCCATACCGTTCATCGCAGCGGCCATGCCATGCTCGCGGATCCCATAATATATGTAGCGTCCGGCGCGATTTTCAGGATCAAAAACCCCCATATCGGCGGTTTTTGTATTGTTTGACCCGGTCAAGTCAGCCGATCCACCGACGGTTTCTGGCATCACAGGGTTGACCGCCTGCAAGGTTTTTTCTGAGGCTGATCGCGTTGCAAGTTTTGGCTTGAACTCTGCCGCATCTTTTTTGATTGCTCGGATCTCAGCCGCCAGTTTCTTAGGCGCTTCTCCCGAAAAGGCGCGGTTGAATTGCGCCTGACGCGCGGCCGAGATTCCCGAAAACCGGCTGTCCCATTCGGCGCGTTCCGCGCTGCCGCGGGCGCCAATGGCCTCCCAAGCTGCTTTGACATCGGCGGGAATTTCAAATGCGCCATAGGGCCAGCCGTAGGCAGCCTTTGCATCCGCCAATTGTGCAGCATCCGTCAGCGCACCATGCCCTTTGGATGTATCCTGCGCTGCGTGCCCCAGAGCGATATGGGTTTTACAGGCAATCATAGAGGGTTTCTTAGATTTACGCGCGGCCGTTAAGGCCTCATCAATGGCAATTGGGTCATGGCCATCAATGGCTTGCACATGCCAGCCAGAGGCTTTGAAACGCTGCAACTGATCTGTCCGATCTGACAGCTCAACCGTGCCGTCGATGGTGATGTTATTGTCATCCCATAGCACGATTAAATGTCCCAGCTCATGGCGGCCCGCAAGTCCGATGGCCTCTTGGCTGATGCCTTCCATCAAGCAACCGTCCCCGGCGATGACATAGGTGTTATGGTTCTGAATCTTTTTCCCGTAGGTGGCACGCAATATTTCTTCGGCGATGGCGAAGCCCACCGAATTGGCAACCCCCTGTCCTAGTGGGCCGGTCGTGGTTTCAATGCCGGAAGCGTGGCCATATTCTGGATGCCCGGCAGTTTTTGCACCCCATTGGCGGAAGTTTTTGATCTCATCGAGCGTCATATCCGCGTATCCGGTCAGGTGGAGCAGGGCGTAGAGCAGCATCGATCCATGCCCCGCCGAAAGAACGAAGCGATCCCGATCTGGCCAATTGGGCGCAGAGGCGTCAAATTTCATGTGCTTTTCGAACAGAACGGTGGCCACATCGGCCATGCCCATCGCCATCCCTGAATGACCCGAATTTGCGGCCGCAACCGCATCCAGCGTCAAAGCACGAATAGCAGCGGCTTTTTTCCAATGTTCAGGGTTCTTGGCGGCGAGTGCTTTGAGATCCACGGAGCTAACTTTCTGTAAGGGCAAACTTTGATGCTTCCTATCAAGTGAAGAGGGAATATCAAGTAACCTGATCCATTTCTTAAAAAATGTTTCAAGCGCCACCTCTTGGACGTTAAGGTTAATTTAACCTACGCTGGGGTCGTGTATGCGATTCGTGACAGATGATGGTGGCGTTTGAGCAGGGATGTGAGATGAGCAATGAATGATATTTTTGTTTTAGAACAAAGAATTACAGTGGCAATTCAGCGCATATCTGCGGCGACGGAGGCCGTGCCTCTCAACCGTACCGCATCGGCCCCAGAACCAACTGAGCCCGCGGCGCCTGAAAGTGTTAATAGTCACTCTCTCGCCGCTCTTGGCGCGCAATTGTCACAAGTGATGCAGTCCAACGAGCAATTGCGGGCGTCAAATCAAGCGCTGCGAGCGGCCAATGACGAAGGTCTGGGGGATGCAAGTCTGATTAATGCTGGGATGCAGGCGGAGATTGATGCATTGACCGCAGAACGGGCAGCAGAGGCCGCGCAGCTTGAACTGCTACTGACGGCTTTGACTCAAACCGATGAGGAGCCGCGCGATGCCTGAAGTTACCATCAAAATTGGCCAATGCGCCTATACAGTCAACTGCCCAGCAGGTGAGGAGCCCCAGCTGCAAATGGCTCGGGCCGCGTTGGATGCCGAGGCCAGCACCCTGCTGGCTCAAGTGGGGCGCGTGCCAGAAGCTCAGATGTTGTTGATGTCGGGTCTGATGCTTGCAGATCGCACATTGGCATTGGAGGAACAGTTAAAGGCTGCGGAGGCCGCTCTTAAGCAGGCAAAGACGGAGGCCCAAGACATTTCTCCAGAAATCAAAACAGTAGTCACGGAAGTTGAAGTGCCCGTTGTGCCGCCCGCCTTGTTGGAGAGCCTCGCAGAATTAGCCGCGCGCGCGGAAGCTGCGGCAGATGATTTGGAAGAGAGAATAGCCCAATCCGCTGGGTAGCGAAAAGGGATGATCGGGCGGTGTCGTCCCGGTTTGTAATCTCAGACGAGCCTGGCGGCGTTAGTCGGCTGAGTTTGCCTTGCGAATTTCATCCGCGGCATCTTGGTTGTAACTGACCTCATTTTCAGCCAGGAGCCCATCCAATTCCCCCGATAGGGTCATGTCCCGCACAATATCGCAGCCGCCGATGAATTCACCTTTCACGTAGAGCTGTGGAATAGTGGGCCAATCGGAGTAGTCTTTGATTCCCTGGCGGATGACATCATCGGCCAGGACATTCACATCTTGATACTCCACACCCATATAATTCAAAATACCGGCGATTTGGCTTGAGAAGCCGCATTGCGGCATGGAGGCGGTGCCTTTCATGAACAGGACAACATCATTCGATGTCACTGTTTCGCGGATTTTATCTTCAGCGCTCATCTTTTGGCTTTCTGTCTTTGGGCACAAATTGCTGTGCGTATTTCTGTGGGTCCTTTGGAACCCGAAAACTGCCCGAATGTCCACCTCCGGCACCGCCGGAAAAATAGTCCGCTCGAACCTCATGATGGCCCTGACCGGGCAAGGAGCCTCGGCCTTGGTCTTTTTCGTGCCGGATTACCCAAAGGGCCCTAAAGAACAATAAGATCAATATTGCAAGAGAAAAATATGCAATGAGACCCAAGTCAAACATATCAGCTCGGCGCCTTGGTGGTCAGAGCAAGAGCGTGCAGCTCCCCATGAGCTCCGTCCATTTTGCCTTTCAAAGCGGCATAAACAGCGCGATGCTGTTGCACCCGATTTTTGCCTGCAAAGCTGGCATCGGTCACCTCAGCGGCGTAATGATTGCCGTCCCCAGCCAGATCAGTGATCGTGATCTGCGCCTCGGGAAAACCCTCCCTTATCAGAGCTTCAATATCTTGTGCGGCCATGGCCATTGGGCTTTCCTCGCTTGATATACTTCATAGGTAGAGCCTAGCACTGTTGTTTTCAAGTGACCGCATCTGCGAAACTGTTGCGAAAAATAGTACTAAGCTCGGACAGCTCGGCCTGTTGCGCGCCAAAGCTTACTTGCGTGCCGCCAAAGCGCCCGACACAGGTGGCCGGAACCCCGAGATTGCCGGCCGCAGCAAGCAGGGCTTCGGCTTGATCAAAGTTGCAGGCCACCAGATAGCGGGCTTGATCCTCGCCAAAAAGCTCTGCGGTGCCTTCTATATCGAGGCTAACGCCGACATTTGCAGCTTCGGCCATTTCAAAAGCAGCCAGCGCCAATCCACCATCGGACAGATCGCTACAGGCTGTAATCCAGGCGCTATTGGTGCGGATAAACTCCCCATGTTTCTTTTCAGCTTCAAGATCCACAGGCGGCGCATCGCCTTCCACGCGGTTAAAGACTTCCGCCAAGAGGGCAGATTGCCCAAGGTGCCCGTTGGTTTCACCAATCAAGATAGCCATATGACCCTCGCGCGCCAAACCTGTGATGGCGTCATCCGCATCGGCAATGAGGCCGACAGCGCCAATGGTCGGTGTCGGCAGAATGCCGGAGCCGTCAGTTTCATTATAGAGCGACACGTTGCCGGAGACGATCGGCATGTCGAGGGCGGCCACAGCGGCGCCTATGCCTTTGATAGCTCCCACAAATTGACCCATGATTTCTGGTTTTTCTGGATTTCCAAAGTTCAAATTATCGGTTGTGGCCAGGGGTAGGGCGCGGACAGCAGTGAGGTTGCGATAGGCCTCTGCAACCGCTTGCTTACCACCTTCAAACGGATTGGCCGCCACGTAGCGTGGTGTCACGTCAGAGGTGAAGGCCAGCGCCTTTTGCGTGCCATGAACCCGCACGATGCCCGCGCCTATGCCTGGCGTGCGCAGGCTATCGGCCATCACTTGGCTGTCATATTGTTCATATACCCATTGCTTGGCCGCGTAATTCGGGCTGGAGATCAGCATTTTTAGCCCATCAATTGGATCGATATGTGGCACATCTCCCAGTGGCTCTGCTGGGGGTGTCTCAACCCAAGGGCGGTCATATTCCGGCGCCGTACCTGAGAGCGCCTTGAGCGGCAGATCGGCTTTCACCTCGCCGTTCATCACGATCAAGAAGCGGTCTTCGGCAATCGTTTCGCCCACTATGGCGAAATCCAGATCCCATTTATCAAAGACGGCCTTCGCTTGCTCTTCCAGTTCCGGCTTTAGCACCATGAGCATGCGTTCTTGCGATTCCGACAGCATCATCTCATAGGCGGTCATATTCAGCTCGCGGGTTGGTACTTTTTCAAGATCCAAACGCACACCTAAATTGCCCTTGTCTCCCATTTCGACCGCAGAGCAGGTCAGGCCCGCGGCACCCATGTCTTGAATGGAAACCACAGCGCCTGTTGCCATTAGCTCTAATGTGGCTTCCATCAGGCGTTTTTCGGTGAAAGGGTCGCCAACCTGCACTGTTGGGCGCTTATCTTCGATGGTGTCGTCAAATTCAGCGCTGGCCATCGTCGCGCCGCCAACCCCATCGCGTCCAGTTTTGGCGCCCAAGTACACCACAGGCATGCCGACGCCCGAAGCGGCGGAATAAAAGATCTTATCGGTATCTGCGAGACCGGCAGCAAAGGCGTTCACAAGGCAATTGCCGTTATAGGCCGGATCAAAACGCACTTCGCCGCCAATAGTCGGTACGCCAAAGCAATTACCATAGCCGCCAACGCCAGCCACCACACCAGAAACCAAAGACTTGGTTTTGGGATGATCGGGACTGCCAAAGGATAAAGAGTTCATCGCCGCAATAGGGCGCGCGCCCATTGTAAACACATCACGCAAAATACCGCCAACGCCTGTGGCCGCGCCCTGATAGGGTTCGATATAGCTGGGGTGATTGTGGCTTTCCATTTTGAAAATCACAGCCTGCCCGTCGCCAATATCAACAACACCCGCATTCTCACCGGGGCCGCAAATCACCTGTGGCCCTTCGGTGGGCAGGGTGCGGAGCCATTTTTTCGAAGATTTATAGGAGCAATGCTCATTCCACATGGCAGAGAAGATGCCCATTTCCGTAAAGCTTGGGTCCCGGCCTATGATTTCGAGAATGCGATCGTACTCGTCTGGGCTCAGCCCATGGGCGGCAATAAGGTCGGGCGTTATCACTGGATCTTGCAAGTTGTCATCCCTTACGGTGCAAATTTGCATCCTGATACGAAAGTTAATGGGCAGAGGGAAGGTTGGAATAGCTATTAAATGCTGCATTTGCCCGAAAGACTGTTGGAATTGGCAAATTTCAACTTGAGCCCTCACGTGTGCTGGCCAAAAAAATGCCGGGCACAGGGCCCGGCGTAAGTCCAACAGGGAGGTTATGAGGGGCTACCACTGGCTGCGAACCTCAGGGGGCGCAACTGGGAGCGCCGATGCATCCCTGCAAGCCCTCTGGGTGCAAAGCCGCTATGCGCTCAGGGCATAGCTATTTTTGGACTTCAAGGCTTCGCTCTGCGCGACGGCGGGCGATAATCTCATCTTGTACAAAATCACGAAAGGCCGCGATGCGGCGCGAGTGGCGTAGCTCTTCTGGATAGGCAAGAAATACCGGGACTTCTGTGTTCTCAAGCTCGGGCAGGACGCGCACGAGATCAGGAAAATCATGGGTGACGTAATCGGGTAAAATTCCGATCCCAAGGTTGTTGATGACGCCTTGCAACACGCCGAAATAGTTGTTGACGGTCAAGGTGGATTTTGGACTGTATCCCATCAGATTTTGCACCAATGCTGCACTGACGGCCACTTGAGGTGCGTTTGGATTTTGACAAATCAAACGATGATTTGCAATATCTTCCAAAGCCTGCGGCGTGCCGCGGGATTTTAAATATTCTGCGCTGGCATAGAGGCGCATTTCCACAGTCATAAGGCGCTTTCGAATCAAATCCGCTTGGCTCGGCTCTTTCATGCGGATGGCAACATCGGCCTCACGCATCGGCAGATCCAATACCCGCTCCTCAAGCATCAGCTCTACATTGAGGTCGGGGTATTTTTCGTAAAGCTGTGGTAAGCGGGGCGCTAGCCAGAGCGTGCCAAAACCGGTGGTTGTGGTGACGCGCAGCTCGCCAAAGACTTCATCTTCACTGTCTCGAATGCGTGCTGAAGCGGCATCAAGACGTTTGGTCATCGCGCGGGTGGCTTCAAACAACAGCTCGCCTTGCTCCGTGAGTATCAACCCACGCGCATGCCTATGGAACAATGTCGCGTCGAGTGATTCTTCCAGCGCTCGGACCTGCCGTGAGACGGCCGATTGCGACAGATGCAGCGTCTCCCCCGCATGGGTCAGTGACCCGGCATCGGCAACCGCATGGAAGATTCGTAATTTATCCCAGTCCACCGGCCTACCTCTTTGTCTGTTCTTGGAACTCATAACACGCAATTTGAGACTGGGTCACGGAGTTTTTCATTGTTAGGTCATAGTTTTTGACCTAACAATTATTTGTGCATACCAGGAGGCCGCAGACCATGCAGCAAGATGTTTCACTCGCTGATAGATATGATTTGTCGAAAAAACAGGTCTTGTTAAACGGCACGCAGGCCTTGGTGCGGATGATGTTGATGCAATCTGCGCGCGACCGGGCGGCGGGCCATAGGACAGCTGGCTATGTCACGGGCTATCGCGGATCTCCGCTCGGCGCGGTAGATTTTCAAATGACCCGCGCGGCGGCAGAGCTTGAAAATGCGCAGGTGCGTTTTCAAGAAGGGCTGAATGAAGATTTGGCCGCAACGGCGCTTTGGGGCAGCCAGCAGGCCGAGCTGCGCGGTGAAGGCAAATTTGAGGGCGTGTTTGGACTTTGGTATGGCAAAGGGCCGGGCGTGGATCGCTCCGGCGATGTCTTTCGTCATGCGAATATGGCCGGCACGTCGCCCCTGGGCGGTGTTGTGGCGGCGCTTGGGGATGATCACACCGGTGAGAGCTCGACCACATTGCACCAATCGGAATCGACGATGATCGATAGTTTCATGCCGGTGCTGTCTCCTGCCGGCGTCCAAGAGGTGATGGATTATGGGCTCTTCGGCTTTGCCCTGTCACGCTTTGCTGGGGTTTGGGCTGGGCTAAAATGCATCAAAGACACGATAGAAGTGACCTCTGTGGTAAACGGCGATCCTCTGCGGTTGGAATTTGTCACCCCAGAGTTCGACATGCCCGAAGGGGGCTTGAATATTCGCCTCATCGACACGCCGCAGGCACAGGAGGCACGGGTCATTGATCACAAGCGTCGCGCCGTGCAGGCATTTGCACGCGCCAATCGAATGGATAAGCGCGTTTTGGGACAGGCTGGCGCAAAAATTGGCTTTGTCGCTGCGGGCAAAAATTGGCTGGATTTGGCCCATGCCATGCAGGTGCTTGGCATGGATCAGGAGGCGGCGGTGCGCCATGGCGTGACAACCTACAAAGTCGCCATGACTTGGCCACTTGATATGCAGTCTTTTGCCGAATGGGCGGAAGGTTTGGACTGCATCGTTGTTGTCGAAGAGAAACGCAAACTGATTGAGGGTCAAATCAAAGAAGCTCTTTTCAATCAAAAAGGCATCTGCCGGGTTTTTGGGTCCAAAGATGCCCAAGGTGCATTGCTTTTTGCCGATAGCTATGCGCTCGATCCAATGGTGATTGCGCAAAAACTTGGTCAAATTTTGATTGCTGAGGGCTGCGGATCGGCGCGGCTTACAGGCGCGTTGGAGAGGATTGATGCGGCGCAAACTGCAAACAACGCGCCCACATTGGCCAGCCGCGTGCCGTATTTCTGCTCTGGGTGCCCCCACAGCAGCTCTACGAAAATTCCCGAAGGCAGCCGAGCCTATTCTGGAATTGGCTGTCATTACATGGTGCAATGGATGGATCGGGAGACCTTGGGTTTCACGCAAATGGGCGGTGAGGGGGCCAACTGGATTGGCGAGTCGTTGTTTTCCACCCGTGCGCATGTGTTCCAAAACATAGGCGATGGCACCTATAACCACTCTGGCATTCAAGCCATTCGCGCGGCGCTCGCAGCCGGCACGACCATGACCTACAAAATTTTGTTTAATGATGCCGTGGCGATGACAGGCGGGCAAAACAATGATGGGGGGCTGGATGCTGCGCGGATCGTGCAAGAAATGCGCGGGATCGGGGTGCAAAATCTTGCCGTGGTTTATGATGAAAAAGAAGAAATCTCTGCGGCGGACTTTCCAGCTGGCATTCAGATGCACCCGCGCGCCCAGCTCAATGCGGTGCAAGAGGCATTTCGGCAATTGCCGGGCGTCTCTGTCATTGTCTATGTGCAGACCTGCGCGGCTGAAAAGCGGCGCCGCCGTAAACGTGGGGCCTTCCCCGATCCAGATCAGCGCCTATTTATCAATCCAGATGTCTGCGAAGGCTGTGGCGATTGCGGGGTGCAATCCAACTGCGTCTCTTTGCTGCCGCTCGAGACCCCTTTGGGGCGCAAAAGGCAAATCGATCAGTCCAGCTGCAATAAAGATTTCAGCTGCGTAAATGGATTTTGCCCCTCTTTTGCCACTGTGAGCGGCGGGCAGCTGCGGCGTCCTGCGGCGCAGGAGCTATCTATTCCGGATTTGCCCGCCTCGGCGCCCTGCACGCTGCAAGGAACATATAACGTCGTGGTCACGGGCGTGGGGGGAACCGGGGTGGTGACCATTGGTGCGCTTCTGGCCATGGCGGCGCATTTAGACGGTAAGGCGGCGGGTGTTATGGAAATGGCCGGTCTGGCCCAAAAGGGTGGCGCGGTGCATATTCACTGCCGCATCGGTGAGACGCCGGAAGATATTTCCGCCATTCGTGTGGCTTTGGGCGAATGCGATGCGCTGATTGGCGGTGACCTTGTAGTCTCAGCCCAGGGCAGTACTTTGGGTCTCATGGCGCCCACGGGCGGCGCTGTGGTCAATCGTCACGAAATAATAACAGGGGAATTTACCCGCGACACCGCTTTCGCAATCCCGGGCGCTGATTTGCACTTGGCACTTACCGCGCGGTTGCAGGAGCGCGTGCGGCTGCTCAATGCAACCCGCTTGGCCGAAACGGCTTTGGGAGACACGGTCTATGCCAATATGATCTTGCTTGGTGCCGCCTATCAGCAAGGATTGCTGCCCCTCACGCAAGAGGCCTTGCTTGAGGCAATCGCGCTGAATGGGGCAAAAGTGGCGCAGAATCAGCAGGCCTTTGCGCTGGGACGTTGGGCCATGGTCGATGCGGATTTGGACAGAAAGTTTGAGCGCATAGAAGCGCCGGTTCAGGATCCCGAAGCGGCCCGTGTCGCTGGTTTGCGCGCTTATGGTTCGGGTCGCTCGGCGCGCTACGAGGCCATGCGTCGCAAACTTCAGGGGATGGAGCCAGACTTACGCGAGACGGCCTTGCAGTCCTATCACAAGCTGTTGTCGTACAAGGATGAATATGAAGTTGCGCGCCTGCTTCAGGCGACCAAGACACAGGTTGCAGAGCGGTTTGAGGGCGATTATGAAATTTCATATCACCTGGCGCCACCGCTTTTGGCGAAAAAAGGCCCGGATGGTCGGCCACAAAAGCGCAGCTTCGGTGCTTGGTTTGACTTTGTAAGTCAAGGTTTGGCGCGTCTTAGATTTTTGCGCGAAACCCCGTTAGATCCTTTTGGCTATAGCGCAGAGCGGCGCATGGAGCGGCAATTGATTAAGGATTTTGAGAGCTTGGTTGCGCGGATGCTGCGAGAGTATGAACCGGCGCGGCTCGAAATGTGGCGCGAGCTTTTGAGTTTGCCGCTCAATATCCGCGGCTTTGGTCCGGTCAAACTGGCCAATGCGCAGGCCATGCAAAAGCGCGGGGTGGAGTTGCTTACTCAGCTGACATTGAGCCATGACACTGAGCGCTCCGCCGCCTAAGCTTGCGTTTTTCGGCACGGGAATGGTCAAGGCAGGTGCCATAAGCTATCATCCCGTCAGGGCAGTGTGTGAGACACGGGTATTTAAACATGGCAATTGGAATTTTTGACAGTGGTCTGGGTGGGTTGACGGTTTATGACGCGATCTGCAAACAGATGCCTGATTTGGATACAGTCTATCTTGGCGATCATAAGCACGCGCCCTATGGGGTGCGCGACGTGGATGATATTTACCGCTGCACGACCCAATCGGTGCAGATTCTCTTTGATCAGGGATGTGATTTGGTGATTTTGGCGTGCAACACGGCCTCGGCTGCTGCATTGCGCCGGATGCAGGAACATTGGTTAACGGAGGACAAACGGGTTCTGGGTGTCTTCGTGCCGATGATCGAAGCACTGACAGAGCGGCAATGGGGTGACAATTCTCCGCCCCGTCAGGTGGCCGTGGAGCATGTGGCGCTTTTTGCCACGCCGGCCACTGTGTCGAGCCGCGCCTTTCAGCGCGAACTGGCCTTTCGCGCCATCGGTGTTGACGTGGAAGCACAGGCCTGTGGCGGTGTGGTGGATGCAATTGAAGATGGGGATTTCATTCTGGCAGAGGCTTTGGTGCAAAGCCATGTGGACGCGCTGCACCGAAAGATGCCGCATCCGCAAGCGGCCATTTTGGGGTGCACCCATTTCCCATTGATGCATGATGCGTTTCAAAAAGCGCTCGGGCCTGAGGTTAAGATTTTCTCACAGGCGGATTTGGTGGCGCAAAGCTTAGAAGATTATTTACAGCGTCACCCAGATAAATTGGGCGCAGCAACCGACCGCAAATTTTTGACAACTGGGGACCCGGTTAAAGTGTCTCAACGCGCCACACAGTTTCTCAAACGCCCGATGCAGTTTGAAGCAGCCTAGGTGCGGCGCAAAGGTGGCTTGAAAAACGCCCGTATTCGTTCCATATCCGATGGGAAACAGAGGATTTTGCAATGGCACATCGGATTATCATTCTTGGCGCGAGCGGTTATACCGGTGCGGAGCTTGTGCGATTGATTGCATTGCATCCGCAGATGGAGATTGTGGCGCTCTCGGCGGACCGGAAGGCTGGGCTTGAGATGCGAGACGTCTTTCCACATCTGTCCCATTTGTCTTTACCGGTCCTAAAAAAAATCGATAATATTGACTTGGGTGGTGCGGATTTGGTGTTTTGTGCTCTTCCGCATGCCACGTCGCAGGCTGTGATCCGTAAACTGCCAGATCATGTAAAAGTCGTGGATCTTTCGGCTGATTTTCGCATCAATGACCCAGAAGTTTACAGCAAATGGTATGGCAAGCCCCATGATGCGCCTGATTTGCAAAAGAGCGCCGTTTACGGGCTGACAGAATTTTATCGCGCCGAAATTTCTAAAGCACGCTTGGTGGCAGGCACAGGCTGCAATGCCGCGACGGGGCAGTTTGCATTGCGCCCATTGATCTCTGCCGGTGTGATTGATCTCGATCAGATTATTATCGACTTGAAAACGGGGGTGTCAGGCGCCGGGCGCTCGGCCAAGGAAAATCTGCTGCATGCAGAGCTTTCCGAAGGTTTTCATGCCTATGCGGTGGGTGGGCAGCATCGGCATCTGGCGGAGTTTGATCAGGAGTTTTCCGCATTAGCCGGCCGGCCGGTGACGGTCCAATTCACCCCGCATTTGTTGCCAGCCAACCGGGGTATATTGGCCACAGTCTATGTCCAAGGCGCAGTGGATGCGATCTATAACGCCCTGGAGGCGGCCTATGCTGGTGAGCCTTTTGTGCAGCTACTGCCGATGGGCACCCACCCCAGCACGCGCCATATTCGGGGATCCAACTTTTGCCATATTGGCGTCGTTGCGGATCGGATCTCTGGCCGGGTTATCGTATTGGCAGCCTTGGACAATTTGACAAAAGGCTCCTCTGGGCAAGCGGTGCAGAATGCCAATCTCATGCTCGGTTGTGACGAGACAACAGCCCTGATGGTGCCACCGGTGTTTCCATAATGCGCGGGCTCAAAAAACAACGCCGCATTCAGGTGATCGTATTGGCGCTGGTCTGTTTGATTGGCGCGACCGGCTTGATCGGATTTGCCTTGCGTGACGGGATCAACCTCTTTCGCTCTCCGACGCAGGTGGCCGGGACCGCCCCAGCGCCTGGGGAAGTGTTTCGTCTGGGCGGTTTGGTCGCGCAAGGCAGCATTCGCCAAGGCGAGGGATTGCATTTTTATTTCGACATCACTGATGGCGCCAACACTGTGGCGGTGAAATATGTCGGCACCGACCTGCCGCCTGATCTCTTTGAGGAGGGGCAGGGTACCATCGCTACGGGGCGTTTTTCAGATGGGCTATTTGAAGCCACTGAAATTTTGGCCAAACACGATGAAACCTATATGCCCAAGGAAGTGATCGACGCGCTCAAGGAGCAAGGTGTTTATCAAGGCGTGGAAGGCTCCTGACCCAATGCTGGCCGTGTGCGCTTGGCGCCTGGTGTTGTGACCATTTGCACCGGCAAATCGGAGCGGAGTTTCTTGCCAAGCGCGTTTGAGCCATTATACCAAACCTATGCTTAATGAACTCGCTCATTTTAGTCTGAACATTGCGCTTGGTTTTGCGGTGCTTGGGACAATCATTCCGCTTCTGGGGGCCACATTGCGCCGGAGCAGCTGGATGCAGCTGGCGTCTATTTTCGCCGTATTGCAATTTTTACTGGTCGCTTTTGCCTTTGGAGTGCTCACGCTCGCCTTTGTGACATCGGATTTCTCTGTGCAGTTGGTGGTGCTCAACTCCCACACACTCAAGCCGATGATCTATAAAATCGCTGGGGTTTGGGGCAATCATGAAGGCTCATTGCTGCTTTGGGTTTTGATTCTAACCTTTTTCGCCGCCTGCGCCGCCATGTTTGGTCGACGCCTACCGCAAAGCCTTTTGGCGCGGGTTTTAGGGGTGCAAAGCGCCATCACCACGGCCTTTCTGGCCTTTGTTTTGCTGACATCCAATCCCTTTGAGCGTGTGGCATTTCCTCCCTTCAATGGGCAAGGGCTCAATCCCTTGCTGCAAGATCCCGGTTTGGCCTTTCACCCGCCTTTTTTGTATCTCGGATATGTTGGCCTTTCTATCACCTTTTCGTTTGCCATTGCCGCCTTGCTAGAAGGCAAAGTGGATTCGGCTTGGGGGCGCTGGGTGCGGCCTTGGAC
Organism: uncultured Planktomarina sp.; assembly: GCA_905181815.1. Classification (GTDB taxonomy): domain Bacteria; phylum Pseudomonadota; class Alphaproteobacteria; order Rhodobacterales; family Rhodobacteraceae; genus Planktomarina. Next base: position 271,077 of record CAJIZA010000001.1, read on the forward strand.
TTTGGCGGCTTGGATTTTTCTGACCATCGGAATTGGCCTGGGCAGCTGGTGGGCCTATTATGAGCTTGGCTGGGGCGGGTTCTGGTTTTGGGACCCTGTGGAAAACGCAAGTTTCATGCCTTGGTTGATTTCGGCGGCCTTGCTTCATTCGGCCATTGTGGTTGAGAAACGCGACGCCCTAAAAGCATGGACGATCCTATTGGCGATCTTGGCCTTTGGCTTTTCACTCATCGGTACGTTCATAGTGCGCTCGGGCGTTCTGACCTCCGTGCATGCCTTTGCCAACGATCCTGAGCGCGGTGTGTTCATCTTGATGATTTTGGCTGTGTTTTTTGGTGGCGCATTGCTGCTCTTTGCCCTGCGTGCTAACGCCATGGACAGCAAGGGGATCTTTGCGCCCGTCAGCCGTGAAAGCGCTCTGATTGCCAATAACTTGTTGCTGGCCATAAGCTGCTTTGTGGTTTTTGTTGGTACGGTTTGGCCTTTGGTGGCCGAATTATTGATGGATCGTAAACTCTCGGTTGGCCCGCCATTCTTTGATCTGGCATTTACCCCCTTTGTGGTGGCTTTGGCGGTGATATTGCCGATAGGCTCGACCCTGCCATGGAAGCGGGCGCGTAGGGCGCATATCACCTGGCTTTGGCCTGTGGCGCTGTTGTGTTTTGCCTTTGTTGGACTGGCTTGGGCCATGCAAACCGGGCGATCTTTGACTGGTCCGGTTGGGCTTGGCCTCGGTGTTTGGCTGGTCATGGGCGTGGTGATTGAGCTTTATCAACGCTGCGGACGAGGCGTGGGAAAAACGCGCCGGCTGCTGCGGCTGCCTTTGGCCGATTGGGGCAAGGCGGTTGCCCATGCTGGGCTTGGCATTACTATCTTTGGCGTGGCTGGCATTACCGCATGGCAGGTGGAAGACATTCGCGTTCTTGAGATTGGTCAATCTGCTGAGGTTGCGGGCTTTGCGATCACATTGGAGGCCGTAGAGGACCGCCAGGGACCGAATTACCTCACCACAATGGCTGATGTCGCCTTGTCGCGGCATGGTCAGCCGATCGCAATGCTGCATCCGGAGCGGCGCTATTATCCAGTGGCAGAGTTTCCAACGACGGAAGCGGGTATTGATAGCGGGCTGTGGCGGGATATTTATGTGGTTGTGGGGGATGAGCAACCCGAGGGTGGCTATGCGGTGCGGAGTTTTATCAAACCCTTAGCCAATTGGATCTGGACTGGGGCTATCATTATGGCTTTGGGTGGCTTTCTGAGCCTGTTTGATCGGCGTTACCGGATGGCGCCAGGCGCTGCGCGTGGCTTAGGTCAGGAGGCGGTGCAATGAGGCGTTTTTTTGTCCTATTGTCTCTTCTTTTCTGGGCTGGCTTCGCCTCGGCGGTGGAGCCTGATGAAGTTCTATCTGATCCTGTTTTGGAAAATAGAGCCCGGTTAATTTCACAAGGGCTGCGCTGTATGCAATGCCGAAATGAGAGCATCGATGAATCCAACGCCGGCATTGCCCAAGACCTCAGGTTGTTGGTACGAGCCCGGCTGTTGGAAGGTGACAGCGATACAGAGGTCATGGATTATGTTGTTGCACGATATGGGGAATATGTTCTGCTGCGGCCCAACGGATTGGGTATAAACTTGGTGCTTTGGTTGGCGGGGCCGGCGTTGTTTTTGGTCTCACTGGTGGGGTTGATTGCCGTACAGCGACGCAGCACACCCAAAGAGTCTATAGATAAGTTAACCGAAGACGAAGAAAAAGAAATTGAAAAACTCCTCTCATCTTGAGTGGGGCAGGGCGCGGGGCGTCGAAAACATAGGATGTCATCATGATTTATGAAACACTAACATACGGTATAGACCACGATATTGCCGTGATTACTCTTAATCGCCCTACGGTGATGAATGCGCTCAATACTCAGATGCGCGCTGAGATCACGGATGCTATGTGCCAGGCTGGTCAAACGGCGCGGGTGGTAGTGGTGACTGGCTCGGGTCGGGCGTTTTGTTCGGGGCAAGATTTGGGCGCGGAGGGAAATTTTGCGGATATCGATCTCGAGCGCACGTTGAAAGATGAATATGTGCCGATGCTTAAAGCCATTACGGAATGTCCGGTGCCGACCATTTCTGCCGTCAATGGTCCGGCTGCGGGGGCGGGGGCGAACTTAGCGCTCGCAGCGGACGTGGTCATTGCAGCTGAATCTGCTTATTTTGTTCAGGCTTTCACCCGTATTGGTCTTATTCCCGATGCGGGCGGCACCTATCTTTTGCCGCGGCAAATGGGTCTGGCTAAGGCCATGGGCGCAGCGCTCTTTGCTGATAAAATCTATGCGCGGCAGGCCAGTGAGATGGGCATGATCTGGGAGTCTGTCGCCGATGAGAAATTTGCGGCCCAATGGCAGGCCCGAGCCGAGCATTTGGCCTCTGGGCCCACGGAAACCTACTGCCATGTGAAAACGGCCATTCGCCAGAGCTTTTCCAATTCCGAAGAAGACCAGCTTGAGCTGGAAGCGCGCTTGCAGGGCGCCTGTGGCCGCACCCGTGATTTTAAAGAGGGGGTGACAGCCTTCCTGGACAAGCGCATTGCAAAATTTGAAGGTAGGTGACGCAGCTTGAGTGAAAATGCTCCAAGGTAAAGGAGCCTTTGATCAAATCCCTCATTCCCGGGTGCAAGAGCGGCACAGCGAGGGAATAGGGGGACGAGATTTTTGTATTAGCGTTTCTCGATATCCACATAGTCCCGCGTGGTCTCGCCGCAATACAGCTGGCGGGGACGGCCAATTTTCATGGTTGGGTCTGAGATCATTTCTTTCCATTGAGAAATCCAACCTACCGTCCGAGACAGGGCAAAGATCGGTGTGAACATTGAGGTTGGAAAGCCCATGGCTTCCAAGATAATGCCCGAGTAGAAATCAACATTTGGGAAGAGTTTTTTCTCGGCAAAATATGGATCGGCAAGGGCAGCTTTTTCTAACTCTTTGGCCACTTTCAAGATGGGGTTATTCTCAACGCCCAAAAGCTCCAGAACCTCATCTGCTGACTCTTTAAGAACCGTCGCACGTGGGTCGATATTTTTGTAAACCCGATGCCCAAAGCCCATCAGACGGAAGGGGTCGTCTTTGTCCTTCGCGCGGGCGATAAACTCTGGAATGCGGTCGACACTGCCGATTTCATTGAGCATTTCAAGGCAAGCTTGGTTTGCGCCGCCATGTGCCGGGCCCCAAAGACAGGCAATTCCAGCTGCAATGCAGGCAAATGGATTGGCACCAGAGGAGGACGCCAGCCGAACCGTAGAGGTCGAGGCATTTTGCTCATGATCCGCATGTAGGGTAAATATTCGGTCCATCGCTCGGGACAAGATTGGGTTCACCTCATAGTCTTCGGCGGGCACCGCAAAGCACATGCGCAGGAAGTTTGAGGCATAATCCACATCATTGCGTGGATAGACGAAGGGCTGCCCAACCGTGTATTTATAGGCCATGGCCGCAATTGTTGGCATTTTCGCGATCAAACGAATGGAAGCGACCTCGCGCTGGTGCTGGTCGGTAATATCGGTTGAGTCGTGATAGAATGCCGACATGGCTCCAACAACACCGGTCATAATGGCCATTGGATGGGCATCGCGGCGGAATCCGCGGAAGAAATTGACCATCTGTTCGTGCAGCATGGTGTGATTTGTCACCAGGCTTTCAAACTCTTCGAGCTCGGTTGCATTTGGCAAGTGACCATTGAGCAGCAAAAAGCACACTTCTAAATAGTGGCTTTGCGAGGCCAGCTGATCAATGGGATATCCTCGATGCAGCAATACGCCGGCCTCCCCATCAATGAAAGTGATGGTCGAATCGCATGAGGCGGTCGAGGTAAAGCCCGGGTCATAGGTAAAGACATTGGCCTGCGCATAGAGTTTTCGAATATCTATTACATCTGGTCCGGCTGTCGGCGACATTACAGGAAGGTCATAAGTGATCCCGTTCAGGGTCAGTTTGGCAATGTTTTGTACTTCATCGGTCATATTATTTTCATCTTCCCAGTTCAGCATGGTTTCAAAGAGCCTGCTCAACTTATATCGTTTAGCCGTGCAATGGTTTCATCCCGCCCCAACACTAGCATTATATCAAATACACTCGGCGAGGTAACGCGTCCTGAAAGTGTGGCCCGTAGCGGGGCTGCCAACTTGCCCATTTTTGTCTCATGGGACAGTGCAAGGCGTTCAACCAAGCCTTCCAGTTCTTCTCGCGTCCAGATAGCATTTTGCAACTGCGGCGTCAATTCATTCAGTATACTAATGGATACTGAATCAAGCGCCTGTAAAGCTTTCTCTTCCAGAGCCAAAGGTCGAGACTGAAACATAAATGATGATTTATCAATGATTTCCAACATGGATTTCGCGCGTTCCTTGACGCAATAAGCGCCGGACAGGAAGAGAGTTTTTTGTGTATCACTCAAAGGGTCAGCGTGGGTTGCCACCAGATATCCCTCCAATTCATGCAGCAACGCAGCATCATCGGTTTGCGCGATGTGTTGGCCGGAAATATTGGCTAACTTTTTGAAGTCAAACCGCGCGGGTGATTTGCCAATGTGCTCAAGGTCAAACCAGGATTGCGCTTGGGAATCGGTGAAGAACTCATCATCCCCATGGCTCCAGCCCAAACGCGCCAAATAATTGCGCATTCCGGCGGCCGAGTACCCAAGCGCTTGATACTCCTCAACCCCAGTCGCGCCGTGGCGCTTGGACATTTTCTTGCCGTCCGGCCCATGAATGAGCGGGATATGCGCATAGATCGGCAGATCCCAGCCCATGGCTAGGTAAATCTGAATTTGCCGCGCTGCATTGTTCAGGTGATCGTCGCCGCGAATAACATGAGTTACGCCCATATCATGGTCATCGACCACAACAGCGAGCATGTAAACGGGGCTGCCATCTGATCGGAGTAGAACCATGTCATCAAGCTGATTGTTGCGGATGACAACATCCCCTTGCACCTGGTCCTTGATGAGCGTTTGCCCCTCGCGCGGGGCTTTGAGCCGCACCACATAGGGCGCGTCAGGGTGATCTCCCTCTTCGGCATCACGCCAGGGGGAGCGAAACAGCGTCGAGCGTTTCTCCGCTTGCGCCGCCTCTCGCAAGGCGGCGATTTCCTCTTGTGTGGCAAAGCACTTATAGGCGTGGCCCGCTGCCAGCATTTGCGCGGCCACTTCCGCGTGACGCGCCGCATTGGCCGCTTGACTTACGGGCGTTCCATCAAAGTCCAAGCCAAGCCAAGCCAAACCCCGGTAGATGGCCTGGGTTGAGGCCTCGGTTGAGCGCTCCTTATCTGTATCCTCCACCCGTAGCAAAAATTGCCCGCCGTGGCGCCGAGCGAAGAGCCAGTTGAATAGTGCCGTGCGCGCCGAGCCAATATGCAATGTTCCGGTCGGGGAGGGGGCAAAACGGGTGACTACGGGGGTGTCAGACATGATGTTCATCTTTCGCAAAGGAAAACGGGCGCAGACTGTACCTAAGGCGCATCCATAGAGAGGACAAGTGCAGCATTGGTCTTGGATTTGGGCAGCAGTGGCGTCTGCGCTGCAGGCGCAGGCGCAAAACCTAATGCATTGGACCGCTTTTGGTTTTGGCTTGGGAATTGCGGCCTATTTTGAAGTGTCTCGTGTGCCAGGACGCTTCGATAGCTCCGGCAGGCTGCAATGGATCACGGTCAGACAGGCAATCGGGCACAGGCTTTGGAACAGCGCAGAGCTGCGGGATGCGAAAGGCCACGATGCAGCAGGCCTTAAAACGCCTTAGTAGGTGCGGATCAGGCCCACCAATTTGCCCTGTACTTTGACTTGATCGTCGCGGAATACGCGGGTTTCATAGGCAGGATTAGCCGCTTCAAGCGCGATGGCGCTGCCATTGCGGCGGAACCGTTTCAAAGTGGCTTCGTGATCTTCGACCAAGGCGACGATGATATCGCCATTCTGGGCTGTGCTGGTTTCTCGGATCACCACCACGTCACCGTCATTGATTCCGACCTCGATCATCGAGTCGCCCTTCACCTCCAGCGCGTAATGCTGACCGGCGTTTGAGATCATATCGCCCGGCACAGCCACATCACGCGCGTAGTCTTGAATCGCAGAAATAGGCACGCCAGCTGCAATGCGACCCATCATCGGCAATGATCTCACGCCTGCCGAATCCAAATCAATGGCATCACGTGGTCGGTCAGGACGATCCCCAGCAATCAGCCGCGGTGCAAACCCGCGTGTCGTGGGCTGCATCTGTTCGGGCGTCCGCAGAATTTCAATGGCCCGCGCCCGATGTGCCAGGCGGCGAATGAATCCGCGTTCCTCGAGGGCCGTGATCAAGCGGTGGATACCGGATTTTGATTTCAGATCTAGCGCCTCTTTCATTTCGTCAAAGGATGGGGAGACGCCATCGACCTGCGTGCGCGCGTTGATAAACTTAAGCAGTTGCAATTGCTTTTTGGTTAGCATGACATCATCTCCCAAGGTCGAGACAACTCGACGTGTTTGGTAAATGTTCTACTCTCGTTCCCCTTTTGTGTCAAGCTGTTTCGAATGACTTACAAAGGAATGTAACGCATCTCGCTGCCTTCGGGCATGGCGGGGGCCTGGATTGGAGCAATCGCGAGCGCATTCGCGTCGCTCAAGATGCTCAGTAAAGAGCTGTCTTGCCGTGTAGCCACATGCAAGGCACCATCGATCAAAGTGGCGCGCATATAGTGTTCTCGGGCGCCATTGGCGGGAAGATCATGGGCCAGTGGCGCGGTTTGCTGCGCGCGCGGACCGGCCGGCAGACCGAGCATCTTTTCGATCAAGGGCACTACGAAAATCTCGCCGCAGACCATGGCGGACACTGGGTTGCCCGGAAGTCCGATCATCGCCCGCCCGCCCATACGCCCCGCCATCAAGGGTTTCCCAGGGCGCATCGCAACTTTGTAAAAAGATTGCTCCAGCCCGAACTCTGCAGCGGCCTGGGCCACCAAGTCATAATCGCCCACAGAGGCGCCGCCAATGGTCAGGACCAGATCGGCATCTTGGGTCAGGGCAAAGACTTCCGCCAAAGAGCCTAACCGATCGCGTGCAATCGGCAATATTCGCGCCTCTGCGCCAGATTTTCGCAGCATAGCGGCGAGCCCATAGCTGTTTGACGCGATGATTTGATCGTCGCGGGGGGCATCGCCGGGCTGTACCAATTCATCGCCTGTGGCGATAAGGGCAACCTTCGGCCTTAGAGTCACATTTGGGCGCGGAACATTCATTGCGGCCAAAAGCGCGATATCTTGCGCAGACAGGCGACGCGGGGCGCGCAACTGATGCCCTTTGGTGAAATCACTGCCGGCAGGGCGCCGATGGGCCGCATCATTTGGACCGCCATTCAGCGTGATTTGTCCATCTTTGGCGCAGACATTCTCTTGAATAAGGACATGGTCAGTGCCTTGGGGCAGGGGTGCGCCGGTGAATATCCGCGTGGCCTGGCCGGCGGCAACTGGATTTGTAAAAGGGTGCCCGGCCGCAGATTCGCCAATCACCTGCCATGTTTGCGCGCCGGCTGCGAGATCGGTGGCGCGGATTGCATAGCCATCCATGGCCGCGGCGGCGAAGGGCGGCTGATCGCGGTTGGCTGTGACGGTTTGGGCCAAAACCCGCCCCTGTGCGTGTTGCAGGGCAATGCCCTCGCTTGGCAGCGCGTCGCTAAGTGCCAAAATATGGTCAAGCGCCTCGGGAACCAAAATCATAGCGCCGAACGCCGCCAGGTGCCGGACTTGCCGCCTTGCTTTTTTTCAAGCTGAATAGACGTAATGGTGATGCCTTTATCGACGGCTTTCATCATGTCATAGACTGTGAGGGCCGCTGTGCTGGCGGCGGTGAGGGCCTCCATCTCAACTCCGGTTTGCCCGCGTGTTTTCACAGTGGCAGTGATCAAGACCTGGTGAGTTGCCCGATCAGGCTCAAGATCGACCGTTACCTTAGTGATCGGCAAAGGATGGCACAGGGGGATCAGCTCAGAGGTTTTCTTTGCGGCCATAATCCCCGCTATGCGGGCAACAGCCAGCGCATCGCCCTTTTTCAAATTTCCCTCCAGCAGGATGGCCATGGCTGCTTGTGTGAGCTGCACGATCGCCGTGGCAGTGGCCATACGATCTGTGTCGGATTTTCCAGAGACATCAACCATATGGGCGTGTCCGGCCTCATCAAGATGGGTCAGTTTTGACATTTAAATCCTATCTGGCATCCGCGGATTGGCCAAAAGAGTTCGTGTGGCCTGCGCCACATCGGCCGGACGCATGAGGCTTTCGCCAATGAGGAAGGTTCGGGCACCATGGCCGGCCAGATTAGCCAGATCTTCGGGTGTGTAAATCCCGCTTTCAGCAACTATAGTTTTGTCCGCTGGCACGCGATGCGCGAGACTGCGGGTGGTTTCCAGCGTGACTTCAAAGGTGTTGAGATTGCGGTTGTTGATGCCAATCAAGGAGGATTTGAGCGCAAGGCCGCGGTCCAATTCGGCCGCGTCATGCACTTCAATCAATGCATCCATGCCCCAGACAGTGGCGGCCGCTTCCAATTCTGCCGCTTGGCTGTCTGAGACGGAGGCCATGATAATCAAGATACAATCGGCACCCAAGGCGCGGGCTTCTGCGACCTGGTAGGTGTCATACATGAAGTCTTTGCGCAGCGCCGGTAGGGCTGTGGCGGCGCGGGCGGCGGTGAGATAGCTGTCATCCCCCTGAAAGGACGGCCCATCTGTCAGAATAGACAAGCAGGTCGCACCGCCTTGCTCATAGGCACGGGCCAGTGCGGGCGGATTGAAATCTGCACGAATGAGGCCTTTCGAGGGCGATGCTTTTTTTATCTCTGCGATCAAAGCATAACCGGTCTGCGCGGCTTCTTTGAGGCGGCTGGCAAAGCCGCGCAGGGGGGAGGCCGCGCGGGCGGCTGCTTCAACTTCGGCCAAGGAGACTGCGGCCTTGCGTGCTGCAATCTCTTCAAGCTTATAGGCTTTGATCTTATAAAGAATAGTATCGGTCATATATCAGTCCAATTGTCATGCGGCGCTGGTGAGCGCGGCTAAGGCGGTGACTTTGCTTTTTGCCGCGCCGATGTCGATAGCGCCCGCAGCCAATTCGGCCCCTTCGCGCAGCGAGCTGGCTTTGCCTGCAATCTTCAGCGCGGCCGCAGAATTGAGCAAGACCGCATCGCGGTAAGCGGAGGGTGCGCCATCTAAAAGCGCGGCGAAGGCTTTGCCATTGTCTTCTGGGCTACCGCCGAGAATTGCCTCAAACGGATGCACTGGCAAGCCTGCGTCTTCCGGATGAATTTCAAGATCGACCACCTGGCCATTTTCGAGGGCGGCCACAGCGCTGCTGCCGGTGATGGTGAGCTCATCGGTGCCATCGGCGGTGCCATGCACCAGCCAAGCCGACTCGCTGCCAAGCGCCCGAAGGGTTTCGGCCATGGGGCGGATCAAATCTGGTGAAAACACACCTGTTAATTGCCGTTTGACCCCGGCGGGATTGGTCAGCGGACCCAGGATGTTAAAGATCGTGCGCGTGGCAAGTTCAGCACGGGTGGGCATCACATGGGCGATGGCCGGGTGATGCATAGGGGCCATCATAAAGGCGATGCCGATCTCTTCCAAGGCGCGTTCCACGACATCGACACCCACCATCACATTGATGCCCAACTGACCCAAAGCATCGGCGGCGCCGGATTTGGAGCTGAGATTGCGGTTGCCATGTTTGGCCACAGGCACACCGGCGCCGGCCACCACAAAAGCGGTTGCGGTCGAAATATTCAATGTGCCCTTGCCATCACCGCCAGTACCGACGATGTCCATGGCGCCCTTGGGCGCGCGTACGGCGTTGCATTTGGCCCGCATGACGGCGGCCGCGGCCGCAAATTCATCGACAGTCTCACCGCGTGTGCGCAGCGCCATCAAAAAACCGCCAATTTGGCTTGGGGTGGCCTCTCCATTGAATAGCGCCTCAAAGGCCACCTCTGCTTCAGCGCGGGTCAAGGGACGGTCGGCGGCTGTGCCAATTAAGGGTTGCAAAGCAGATGTCATGCCAGTTCCTTTGCCATGTTAAGAAAATTATGCATAAGATGATGCCCATGTTCGGAGGTGATGCTCTCGGGATGAAATTGAACGCCATGAATGGGCAATGTTTTATGCTGAAGCCCCATGATCGTGCCATCTTCCAATTCCGCAGTCACCTCTAAACAGCTGGGCAGAGTGGCGCGTTCTACAATTAATGAATGATAGCGCGTTGCCTCGAAAGGTGTAGGCAGGTCCGCAAAGAGACCTTGTCCCGCGTGATGTATTTTGCCCATTTTGCCATGCACAATCTCATGACAGCGCACGACCGAGCCGCCAAAGGCCTGACCAATGGTTTGATGCCCCAAACAGACACCCATGAGCGGGATGTGGGCGGCAGCGGCGGCCTCTGTCAGGGCAAGACAGATACCAGCCTGAGCCGGATCACAAGGTCCCGGGGACAGGAGAATCGCTGAGGCCCCGAGGGATATCGCCTCTTGCACGTCCAAGGCATCATTGCGTTTGACCACAACCGTTGCGCCCAACTCCCCAAGATAATGCACCAAATTATAAGTGAAGCTGTCATAGTTATCGATCAGCAGTAACATGGGTCGTCCTTTATGTTTTTTTGCCGCAGGGGCGCTCTTTCGGAACAATGGGTCTCGCAATTGGCAGATTGGTCGCGGTATAGATGCTCAGGGAACGCTGCTATCGTCAAGAGTGACAGGGCGTTTTTGGTGATGGAAAGGTGATAGATGCAACTACCGTTCTTCAATGGTCTGATTTGGGGTACGCTCATTGGGGGGGCTGGGCTGGTGGTCCTTTCGCTATCCCAAGATGTTTTGAACCTCAAAGGTCTGAACCCCGAGGTGACGGTGCTGCCAATCTCGCAAAGCCCTGATTCGGCAATGACCTCGCAGGTGCAGGTGATTGATCTGGATCCCCCCTCGGAATTATCAGCGCCGCTCTCCATCTTGTCGCAAGGCCCCACCGCAGCCAGCCTCGGCCGTGGCTTGACCCTTCCTGCGCAAAAACCTGTATTGACCGGTGAGACTGAGACATTGGCCACTTTGCCGATGGTTCAAAAACTGCGCCCCTCTGCGAATATGCCACAGGTATTCCCAGGAGATTTTGCCCTCCTCTTGCCGCAATCGCCGACCCGCTTGGCTGGGATGCGCCGCCCCAGTGTCACGGCTCTCGATGACAGGAGCGCTATGCAGGTGAGCGCACCGCGATTGTTGCAAACCGAGCCTCTGCCAGAGGTGACCTATCTGCGCTATGCTCTGGAGTTTGAGCCGATGGCGGGTAAGGGGCTTATAAGCATTGTTTTGATGGACAGGCCGTTAATGGACCCACCCGATGGGCTGTTGGATCTTGGCGTGCCGTTCACCGTGGCAATTGATGGGAAAGCGGCGGATGCGCGCACTAAAATGCTGCTTTATCGCGCCGCGGGTTTTGAAATTTTTACCAGTATGCAATTGCCCGAGACTCTAACTGCTGTGAATTTGGCGCTGATCACGGATGCCTCAGTGCAGGCCGTGCCTATGGCAACGGGGCTCTGGCCTTCAGATTATGACCACGGCCCGAGATCTCCTGCGCAGTTGCGTCTGCTGCAAGACCATCTAGCTAAAGAAAACCTCGGCTTGTTGCCAAAGGTAGATGTGACGATTTCCGATGACATGCGCCGCGCCTCGGATGTGTTGAGTGCCCTGGACTTTGCGGCAGGGACAGCTGCGCAGACCGGACAGGCGGTCGTGGCGCTGGATCCCGTTGCGGAAATTTGGCAAGTTCTGCGCTTTTGGCTGCGCCATTCCAACTACGGCGATAGCGTCATCGCCCCGCTCTCTGCTGTGCTCACACGCTAGAGCATCTGCGACGAACGATGCTCTAGGGCGCGCCGGTCAAGAGCTGCGCCAGCCAGCTTCGGATGTCGGGGCAGAGCGCCTCGAGTTGTGGTAGGTCGTTGACGCAGAGCATCTTGAGGCTGGGGGTTTCTCGAAGGTTTTGCAAGAGCGCGGGGATTGTCCCATCTGCCGCTCCAACCCCTTGTCCGCTGTAGATATGATGGTGATCTTTAACCGGATGTAATTTGGCAGTCTTTTGCGCAATACAGGCATGATTGTAAAGACTCTGCGGCGAAAATTGGCGAATGTCACGCATCTGGTAGCGCGCATTGTCGCGAAATGCAGCGTTGAAACGGCTGTGAAGTTGGGCCATGGTGAGGCGCAAACAGGGGTGCGCCACATGTGCCGTGCGAAAGAGGCGCTGGGAGGGCATACCGCATAGACCTGCCGCGTTAAGTTGCATGTAGTGATTGAACTTAGCCGGATCAGCCATCTGCACGGGATCGTCTTGCAAAGCGCTGAAATCAGCCCAGGCGCCGCGTAAAATTGGGCCGTGTTTAGTGAAAAAATCGGCTTCCTGACAGGGTGCCGTCAGAAAAACATCATCATTGAAATAGATAAATCGGTCGGACAGCCCCGGAATGTTCCAAAGAAAGGTCTCTATGGTTAAGGAGTTGAAAGTTGGCAGGGTCGCGCCATGATTGGCGAATATCGCTGTGTGATCCACCAAGTGAATTTTGGCACGCAGAGCGGCGCTTAGGCGCGACAGATCTGGTGATTGATCATCGACAACGATCCATATTTTGCGCAGCCATGGGGCGTTGTGCTCTAGGGACGAAAGGCAGAGATAAATTTCGCCATTACACGCCCAGCGATGCGGATTTGTGGCATTTTCATGGAAAAGATGTGGCACTGATCCCATGAAGTTTTGGCGTTTTTGCAGGTGCGCTGGATCCAATCCATCAACCCATGTAATAACCGCATCAATTGGATCGTGCTGTACTTCCTGAACCATGAACGCAGACTCCTTTTTACGCAGTCAAGGCTAGCGCGGGCGCCGGGCAATTGCGAGGGTGGCGTGATATTTTCATGGATTGTTTTGCGAAAATGGTGGTCCCGACAGGATTTGAACCTGTGACCCCTCGCTTCGGAGGCGAGTACTCTATCCAGCTGAGCTACGGGACCATTGTCTATTCTGGGCGGAGGCAAAGCAACGCTCGGCGCCTCTACACAAGCCGTTTCAGGCTAACTGAGGGTCTTTTACATCAAGCCGCTTGCGCCTTACAACCCATTTTCCGCGGAATTCCTATATTGCCCCAGGGGCGGCCTTAAAAATGTGTTTATTGGGGCTATCCTTTACGTCGTTGCGGGGTGCAGCGGCGCTCAGGGGTTAACGACAGGTCTGAAAGGTGCTAAGAATTGCTGTGTTAAATTAGCGGCCCCAAAGACGCTTTTCGCCGCAATCGATATGGACAAAGTTGGAGCGAGAATAGCGGCCAACCCCGCCGGCGAGCGCAGGATGCGGCGGCTCTGGCCACCTGACGGACAGATTTGCCCTGCATGCGCAGATCCGCTGCTTGCCCCTTAACATGCAGGGAATTTTTAGCCACACCGCGTGAGCGTTTGCGCAGCAGCGCGTTGGTTTCAGGTGTCCGGTAACCGGACAGCATGAGGAAGGGGGTGGGGGTGTCGAGCAGCTGTTGCGTGGCTGCGATGATGTCAACGGTGCGGGTGTCGATGGCGCGGGACCTATCCCTCCGCCAGTCGCGCATGAACCAATTCACCTCAGTCAAGGCATCTTTCATGTAGTTACCTTCAATCCAATAGATCAAATCTAAGGATTCGCCCGTCCGCCGTGAATACATTTTCAATCGACGAATATCGCCTGCACCACGTAAAAAACCGGCGGCATTGGAGTAGGTTGGCGCCGCGATCAAAGCTGTGGCCGCAAAAGCGCCTAGCAATCCACGTCGTGAAATTACGGTCGGTTGGTCTATCATTCTTCGTCCCACTTGTGCACCGCGATCCAAGTAGAACATGGCCGCTTATCCCCAGATGCAAGGCTCTTATGACATATTTTCTTTATTTTTGCAAAGCCCATTATAGTTTCAATTCGAACTATTCCAATTTCGGCGGATTATTGCATGGCTGGCTTTGACGGGCGCGCCGCGGTCCGCTTGGCATTGCGATCCAGTGCCCTATCTGGGCTTTGTGCTTTCAGTGTTACAATTTGCAAAATCTAGTGGCTCAATGGGCAAAAGATATTAGACTTTTGCTCCTAAAATGCTCATTTATTGTCACCTTAGTCTAACAAAGGCGCACTGCCACATGTTTGGTCAAATTGATGTCCGTATGGGCAAACTCATTGTAAGTATTTTGGCACTTTTATTCAGCACGGAGCTGGTGGCGCAGACCATCGGATTTAAGCAATCTTTGGCTCAATATACAGTTTCTCACCGTAGTATTTCTGGATTTTACCGCGCGCGGGATTATCGCTCATTTTGGACCGGCCCAACAGCGCAAGAACGCGCGCGATTAGAGGCGCTTATCACCGCACTTGTCGACGCGGACATGCACGGTCTGCCGAAAGCGCGGTTCAATGCTGAAATTATAGTCTCCAAATTGCGCGCGGCCAATAGTCAAAGTGCTTTGGGTCAGCTGGAAGCGGAGCTCACAACGGCGTTTCTGGACTATGCGCGCGCCGTGCAGTCAGGTCTGTTGATCCCCTCAGAGGTTGATGAGGAAATTGTCCGCAAAGTGCGCTACAGTCAACCGCTTGACCTATTGGCAGCGTTGGAGGCCAGCGACCCGCTGGTCTTTTTCAAATCCTTGCCACCGCAAAGCCGCCAATACGTTGGACTTGTCAAAGAAAGACTGCGTTTGAAGCGGCAGGTGGTGGCGGGGGGCTGGGGCCAACCTGTGAGTGCCAAGCGCCTAAAGCCAGAGGAGCAGGGCGCGCAAGTGGTGCTTCTGCGTGATCGCTTGGTCGCCATGGGCTATCTGAGCAGAAGCTATTCCAACACATATGACGGGCCGCTTGCGGCTGCCGTGGAACGCTTTCAGGCTGATCATGGGCTTGCCGTGACCGGCACGGCCAACAAGCTGACCCTCGAGCAGGTTAATGTTGCGGCTGCTGATCGCTTGGCATCGGTTTTGGTGGCATTGGAGCGTGAGCGTTGGTTCAATCAACCTTTAGGCGAGCGGCATATCTCCGTGAATTTGACGGATTTCAAGGCGAAGATCGTCGATTTCGACAAGGTGACCTTTGAGACCAATTCTGTTGTTGGAGCGGTGGATGATGATCGCCGCAGTCCCGAATTTTCCGACACTATGGAATATATGGTCGTTAACCCGAGCTGGTATGTTCCGCGGTCTATCGTTGTCGGTGAGTATTTGCCGATGTTACAAGAGGATGCGACCTCAGTGGATTATCTCGAGCTGCGCGATGATTTGGGTAATGTGGTGGGGCGTGAGGGGCTGGATTTCACCAGTTTTAATGACGACACCTTCCCCTTCGGCATGCGACAACCGCCCAGCCCTGGTAATGCGTTGGGTCTGGTAAAGTTCATGTTCCCCAATCGGCATAATATTTATCTTCACGACACCCCAGCCAAAAACCTATTTGGGCGTGAAGTGCGTGCCTTCAGCCATGGCTGTATTCGCTTGGCGGATCCGTTTGATTTTGCCTATGCGCTTCTCGCAGCGCAAAGTGACGCGCCGAAGGCTCTCTTTCAGGAGGCCTTGGATACAGGCGAAGAGGTGCAGATCAATTTATTGCGCCGCATACCCGTGCATATTATTTACCGCACGGCGCTGGCGCGGCCGGAGGGCGGATTGGAGTTCCGCCCCGATGTCTATGGCCGTGACGCAAAGATTTGGCAGGCTTTGCAAAGCCAAGGGGTGGTTATGGGTGAGATCACAGGCTAAACGGGGCGTGAAGCAAAGGGCGACTGTTCATGAGCGTGTGTAATTTACAAGACCTGGCGAAGGCGCTGAACGGCCAAGCCGTGGGGGATGTTGCGTTGAAGGTCACGGGCGCCTGTGAGCCGCAAGATGCGGCAGGGGGCCTCTTGGCGATTGCGATAAGCCAATCTTTTGTGGAGCGCTTGCCGCTTGGCCAAGCTCGCATTGCCTTATTGGCCGAGGGCACTGACTGGCAAAGTCTCAACCTTTTGGGTGCAATCCTTGTTCCGCGGCCCCGCTTAGCCATGGCGGGTCTCTCGCAAGCTTTTGATCATAGATGGCGGCCGGGTCCACCCGGCATTCATCCGCAGGCCTGTGTGGAGCCAGGCGCTGAGATTGGCGCTGGCGCGCGGATTGGCGCGTTTTGCCATATCGCTGCGGGGGCGGTCCTGGGCGAGAATGCTTGGCTCGGCAGCCATGTGGCCCTCGGCGAAGGCTGCACCATTGGCCCTGAGGCCACATTGATGGCGGGCGTGCGGATCGGCGCGGAGGTGCGTATCGGCGCAAGGTTCATCGCGCAACCGGGGGCGGTGATCGGCGGGGATGGATTTTCTTTTGTGACCCCGGAGCTCTCTGCGATTGAGAATGTGCGCGAGACACTGGGAGACAGCAAAGGCGCCAAACCGCAACCCTTTACCCGCATTCATTCTCTTGGGTCGGTAGTGATTGGCAATGATGTGGAGCTGGGCGCCAACAGCTGTATTGATCGCGGCACAATCCGCGACACGCAGATTGGCGATGGCTGCAAATTTGATAATTTGGCCCAGATTGGCCATAATGTAAAAATTGGTAATAATTGTATGATTTGTGCACAGGTCGGGATCGCCGGTTCCTCCGTGCTGGGAAACAATGTGGTTCTTGGGGGCCAAACCGGGGTGAGTGACAATCTGTTTATCGGTGACAACGCCATAACGGGCGGCGCGACAAAAGTGCTTAGCAATATCCCTGCGGGGCGCGTGATGCTGGGTTATCCCGCGATGAAAATGGAGGCGCAGCTTGAGGTCTACAAAAACTTGCGGCGCCTGCCGCGGATGTTAAAAGACCTCGCGCGGCTTAAAAAGTCACTGCCCGGCTCTGACAACAGTCCTTAATGGGCAAAAAGGCGTTCCTATGAGTGTAAAAGACAAGGTCATTCAAATCATTGCTGAGCAAGGCTTGCTGGATATGGCTGATGTAAGTCTATCGGCAACGCTGGAGGATCTGGGCATTGACAGCCTTGGCGTGGTGGAAAGTATTTTCGCGATCGAAGAAGAATTCGACATCGAAGTGCCGTTTAATGCCAATGCCCCTCAGGAAAGTGAATTTGATATATCCTCTGTGGCGACCATTGTTTCTGCGGTTGAAACCCTTGTTGCGGAGCAGACCTAGCCCATGAACCGCGTGGTGATTACAGGGGCTGGGACCATCAATGCTTTGGGTCGATCTGTGCCGGAAACTTTGCAAGCCATGCGCGAAGGACAGCTTGGAATTGGGCCTTTGCAGATGCGTGACCTGGACAGGCTATCTGTAAAAATTGGTGGGCAAATCAAGAATTTTGATCCTGAGGCGTATTTTGATCGGCAAAAATTAGCACTTTATGATCGGGTGACTCAACTGACGCTTTTGGCCAGCCGCGAGGCGATCACGCAGTCTGGCTTGGAGATCACGGAGGAGCTGTCGGAAGCGACGGGTTTGGTTCTTGGAACCGCTGCGGGTGGGATGAACACCTGGGATGATAATTTCCGGTCTGTCTACGAAGAGGGCAAAAATAGGGTGCACCCTTTTGTCGTGCCGAAACTCATGACCAATGCAGCCGCCAGCCATGTGTCGATGGCCCATAATATCAAAGGTCCCTCCTTAACTGTCTCAACCGCCTGCGCCAGTTCAAATCACGCGATTGGATTGGCGTTTCAGATGGTCCGCAGCGGCATGGCACAGGTGATGCTGGCCGGCGGCGCCGATGCGATGCTGACTTTTGGCGGCATTAAGGCCTGGGAAGGGCTGCGCGTGATGTCCAAAACCGCTTGCCGGCCCTTTTCCGCCAATAGATCGGGAATGGTCCAAGGCGAGGGGGCAGGGGTCTTCGTGCTTGAGACCTATGAGGGAGCCAAGGCGCGCGGTGCTGAAATACTAGCAGAACTCATCGGATTTTCTATGACCTCAGATGCCGGTGATATTGTGATGCCAAATCAGCAGGGTGCTGTGCGCGCCATCCGCGGTGCGCTCCGCGATGCGCGTCTAGATCCGCAAGATATTGGCTATATCAACGCTCATGGCACGGGAACCGCGGCGAATGACAAGACCGAATGTGCGGCGGTGACGGAGGCTTTCGGCGCCCATGCGCAAGCCTTGATGATGTCATCGACCAAATCCATGCATGGACATTTGATAGGCGGGGCGGGCGCTGTGGAATTACTTGCATGCCTTATGGCACTGCGGGACGGGGTTATTGCGCCTACCATTGGCTATGAACATCCAGACTCCGAGTGCGCGCTTGATGTGGTGCCGAATATATCCCGTCAAGCAAAGGTCACCGCGACCTTGTCCAATGCCTTCGCCTTTGGGGGCATGAATGCGGTTCTGGTGTTGAAAGCGATTTAGGGCCTATGCGCAATTAATTGCGCATAGGCCCATCAAGGCCTCATGCCCTGCGGTAAATCCCGTCAAAGATAATGTAAGGCGTTCGGGCTGCGTTGGGGCCGCGGCGGGAAACATGGTGATGATTGCCCGAGCGCCGGAGCGGTAGCTGTCGAGATCGTCTTCAGTGAGACCTATGCGCGCCACGCAGCCCATTTGCACACAGAATGCGAACGGATATATTTTGGCATTTTCATCATCCACTTGAATGGTCAATTGTTGGGTTAATAAGGTTTCCAAAGGTGTAATTACATTTGCCCCGGCAATAACGAGCCCGTCGGATTGGATGGGGTTTAAGTTATATTCTGCCACGGGCGAGCCATCGGGGGTATGCATCAATTGAAATAACCGACACGGATCTTGTGTTTGCTCTGTTTTCAGACAGTGCAGCGTCCAATCCCCAAAACTACCTTTGACATAGTATTAGCCCATCGCCGGAGTGCTTTCGACAACTTCACCGGTTGAGAATTTCTCTGCCGCCGGCATTTGAGCCGTTTGCGCCTGAAGCGCAGTGTGGGACAACAGAAGGTATAGGATCGCGCCAATATAGTTTGTTACTATAAACACCAAATGGTCCTTTGCTATCGCACGCAGTATGAACAGTGATCTTGTCATAAATGTCTTAAAATTCATTCCGATGTGCCAGCCAGCCTCTGGGAGCGCAACCTGAAAAAATTAAACCAGAGGATTTGTTTCCAAAAACCTTTGGTTTAATTTTTCAGCCTATCGGGCTTGCCGACTAAGCGGAGTGAAAAAAATATGTTTTGGTCGTCAATGAGAATTTTAAACTATTTTCTAAACAAACCGGGCCCAAAGGCGCGGTTTAGTAAAGGGAGGGAGGACATAGAAAAACTTCTTTCACACCAAACTTATAGCCCCAGATTGTTAAAATATCGTTCACAAACGGTGCGTTGTTTGGGCCCATTTTTGCTCTATGTCTACAACCTGTAGATTTTGAGCTGTGTTATGCGGTTTTCTTTGCGAGCAGCGACTTCAAAGCGAAAGCCGTGAAATACGAAGACTTGACCCTCAGCAGGTATCATCTGCGCTTCATGGATAACCAAGCCGGCTAGCGTGTTGGCCTCTTCATCCGGCAGGCTCCAATCCTGCGCCCTGTTCAAATCGCGAATGGTCATTGCCCCATCAACCACAACATGACCGTCTTGCGCTGCAGTGACCCCTTGGTCGCTGGTGTCAAATTCATCGGTGATCTCGCCGACGATTTCTTCCAAAATATCTTCCAAAGTGATCAGCCCCTGCAAAGCGCCATATTCATCCACCACCAAAGCAAAATGAGTGTGCCGCTTTAGAAACTGCCGCATTTGATCGTCCAGAGGCGTTGTTTCTGGCACGAAATAGGGCTCCATCGCGACATCTAGCACCTGAAATTTAGCCAGATCTTCACTGCCGGCCGCGCTGTCGCGTGTGAGCTTAACCATGGCACGGGCCAAATCCTTCGCGTGGATCACCCCAACAATATTCTCAGGATTACCGCGATAGAGTGGCAGTCGCGTGTGCGCACTTTCGAGGCATTGCGAGAGAATTTCCTCGGCCGGCAAGGAAACGTCAATCATCTCAATGCCGGATCTGTGCAGCATGATTTCCTCGACTGTGCGATCTGAGAGATCCAATGCGCCCAAGATACGGTCCCGGTCCTCTTTTTCAAGCAAACCCTCTTGGTGGCCCAAAGTGAGCGCCCCCGCGATTTCTTCGCGCACGGCCAAAATATTTGTGTTAGGGTCCGTAGCGACGCCAAAAACCCATAAAACGCCACGTACCAAGAGGCGAACAAAGCTGACCACTGGGGCGAAAACGAAGACGACCAAAGAGATAGGGCGCGAGACCCTTATGGCGGCACTCTCAGCATTAGTAATCGCATAGGTCTTGGGAAGCACTTCGGCGAAGACCAAAACCAAAAACGTCATGACCAATGTGGCCAAAACAATGCCATTCTCGCCTACCATCTGTGTAAAAAGCGCAGTGATCAAAGAGGTCGCCAGAATATTGACCAAGTTATTGCCCAAAAGAACTGAACCGATCAAACGCTCATTGTCATTGGTCACTTTCAAGGCCCTTGCGGCGCCAAGCGAGCCTTTGTCAGCTTGCGCCTGCAGCTTGCTGCGCGAGGCTGCGGTCAAGGCAGTCTCTGAGCCAGAGAAAAAACTCGATAGGATCAGTAGGACAAAAATCGCCCCAAAGGTAATCCAAAAGCCAGAGTCAAAGTTAAAATTTTCCATCACAGACCTATTTTCAGTGGTTGCGCCAAAGGATGATGCTCCAGCACCAGCTCGCGCAACCGTTCTTCTTGGATATGCGTGTAAATCTCTGTTGTCGCAATATCTGCATGGCCTAAAAGCGTTTGAATTACTCTTAAATCCGCGCCACCGGCCAGTAAATGGGTGGCAAATGCATGTCGCAGAGTATGCGGCGTGACATTAATTGGATCAATACCAGCACAAATCGCCAGCTTCTTTATCTGCTGAAAAAACCAAATGCGGGTCAAATGGCCCAATTTTCCACGTGAGGGGAAGAGGAAGGCGGATTTTTCAGTCAGCGGATCGGAGTCACGCAGAGTAAGCCAAAGTTTTGTCGCCTCGCGGGCTGCCGGGGAGAGTGGCACCATACGCTCCTTGCTGCCTTTGCCGCGCACCAAAATCATCTGCGGATTGCCGCGGACCGCCTCAGCTGGCAGGCTGACCAATTCTGTCACCCGCATGCCCGTAGCATAAAGAAGTTCCATCAAGCAGGTCAGACGCAGCTTGTCATGGCGCTTTGCTGGCATCTTCCTTGCGTGCAGCAGCAGCCGGTCAACCTCATCATGATCCAGAGACTTTGGCAGATGTTTGTCTTTGCCTGGTCCTCTGACTTGAATGGCGGGATTATCTTTGCGCAGCTCCTCTTCGAAGGCGAAACGGTATAGCTGTTTGATTGCCGAGAGCCGCCGGGCTTTGGTGGCGGTGGCAAGACCGGCCGACTCGCATTGCACTAGATAATCCTCCACCATGGCACGCGTAGCCGTAGAAAATCCCGCGCTGCGCTGCTCAAGATAGGCCAGGAAGTCCTTCAGGTCACGGCCATAGGCCTCTTGCGTATTGCGCGCTGCGCCGAAATCAGCCGCCTGCGCTTCAAGAAAAATGGAAATCCACGAAAGGCTCATCGCGTATCGGCCAAGATCATGAACTCCAGAGCCAATTGTTGCGCGAGTGGTGTCAGCCCCATCGCACGGAAAAGGGCCAGCGCCTCAATCAAGGCGAGATCATTGCCCTCTAATCCGTCAGTGATTAATCCGATTGCTCGGAGCATATTGGCGGAGCAGAAGAGCAGGCTTGCCGGGATTTCTTGATTGAATTCCGCCATGAGCCGATCGAAGTTTTCTTGCAAAATATGCGGGTTAATACGCCGCAAACGAGCCATAGTTGGTTCAAAGTCAAAGGCATTTGATCGGCTAAGAACCTGCATTTGAAAGAGGATATCATCTCCATAGCCAGAGGCGTCGAATTTCATCAACATCGGTGACCAAGCATGAGCCAGAGGGGCGGCTAGTCCTTGGGCACGCATGAGTGTCCAAAAGGCGAGCAGTTCGTCGCTCGGGTCAATGATGGGATCGGCCAGGGTTAGATCTAGGTTTTGAACCGCATTCACGCGGTCCCACACACCGCCCGAGGCCAATGGTTGGTCGGATTTATAACGCTCAAGCAGTTGAGCCGCGGGCAGGCTGCCGACCGCGCCCAACCGTTCGGCGGCTTCAATCTGGGTCTTCCAGCCGCTGGAGGGGCTTAAATCGGAAGGCGCAAACTTCAACGGCAGACCTTGGGTTGGAACGGGTTGGCCCGCGCCGGCGCGTAGTTGAAACTCTAAGGCGGTCAACTGATTCGGATCCACATTTGGCAATTCTAAACTGTCGGCAAGCTCTGGGTCTAAATCAACGGCCAGGAGCGCGGAGAGAGTCGAAGGGAAGGCGCCGAGTGTGTCGAGGGTGAAGTAATTCAATTCCGCCGTTTTCCATGAGCCCACACGGGCCTGACAATAGACTTTCAATGCCTCGTTGTCTGTTAAATGCCGCGACAGGTTGAGCTGGCGGCACATCCGTTCAACATTGCCGGTCAAAAGAGCGGTTTCGGCAAAAAGTGCAAAACCTTCCTGTGATTGGATCTGGGACTGTCCCAAAAGGCTGTAGGCGGCCTGTACCGCGCCGCCCTCAATTAGCGCTTGAACGCGCGTGTTTAAAACTGTCTCATTGCCCAAGGTTTCGGCCAAGAGCGCGCGCAGCAGGAGATCATCAGCTGCCGGAAGCCCGGACCGAGGTGTAGTATTGAGAATTTGCCGCAGCATTCTGGGTTCAAGATCAGTCCAAAAATTTTCGGGGATACCAGAAATTTTACTCGGGATCAGCCCATAGGTTTTCTCCACAGGCGCATCAAGCTCAATGACATCAATCTCAGCTAGTTCCGCCCCACGCGTTGGATCGCCGACGATTATGGGCTTTTCGCTGAGCGGCGCAAGTCCTGGCTGAGAAAGCCAATCAATCGCCGAGATCGGCGCGTCGGTTTGAGCCCAAAGCGGCGGGGCCATTAGCAGGCTGACAAAACAGACGTGCGCAATCTTCATCTCAGTTGATATCCAAAGCCAGTGGTAATTCAATCGTTTGCATATGAGCCGAAAAATCTACACCAAAAAAGGGTCCGAGATAGGCAAAGCCCACAAATGCGATTGCTGCCACTACGAGTAGGTAGAAAAAATATTTGAGCAATTTTAACATTTTGAATAGTTTTCCTTTGGCGCAGTTTTGCTTATGGTCTTTTTGTAACAATCGCGCCATTGAAGACGCAAGGCAAGTTAATCTTAAGTCATGGAATAAGACAGATGTCGCTCAACAAAACAGTCGTTCTAGTCGGGATGATGGGATCTGGAAAAACTGCCGTAGGAAAAGCACTGGCGGCGGAGGTGCATGTTGCATTCAAAGATTCGGATCAAGAAATATCTCTGGCCGCCAATCGCTCAATTGCGGAAATTTTTGAACGGGACGGTGAACCTTTTTTTCGCTTGGTCGAATCGAAAGTGCTGGAGCGGTTGTTACAAGGCCCGCCCTGCGTATTGTCGACGGGCGGTGGGGCATTCATGTTTGGCAACAATCGCGCACTGATTTCGAAACTTGGCATATCGGTGTTTCTGAGCGTCGATTTGGAATTGCTCTGGGACCGGGTACGCAGCAAGGATACCCGCCCTTTGCTCAAAACCACAGATCCTAAGGCCACATTGAGCCGCATTTTTGAAGTTCGCAAAGCTCAATACGCACTGGCTGATGTCACCGTCCAATCCCATTCTAATTACTCCATTGCCCAGACGGCAGAGCAGGTAATAGCCGCATTGCGCGCGCAGCCAGGAGTATTGAGCTCATCAGGAGAAAAGTCATGACGCAGGTGGTTCACGTCCCTTTGGGAAACCGGGCTTATGATATCCACATTGGTCATGGTCTTTTGGATCAAGCCGGCGCTTTGATTGGACCGGTTTTGCCGCGGGCTAAAGTGGCGATTGTCACTGATAGCAACGTCGCCCCACTGCATGCCCAACGATTGACGGAGGCTTTGCAAAGCCTGGGCATTGCGTCTTCCACTCTAACCCTGCCTGCGGGAGAAGCGACGAAAAGCTGGCCGCATCTCAGCGAGACCATAGATTTTCTTTTGACTGAGAAAGTTGAGCGGCGGGATGTGGTGATCGCTTTGGGCGGCGGGGTGATTGGAGATTTGGTGGGTTTTGCCGCCGCTATCTTACGCCGCGGCGTGCGCTTTATTCAGATTCCGACCAGCCTGCTCGCGCAGGTGGATAGCTCTGTCGGCGGCAAGACTGGGATAAATGCCGCTCAGGGTAAAAACCTCATCGGGGCTTTTCATCAACCCAGTCTGGTTTTGGCTGATATAGATGTTTTGGATACGCTGGCCCCGCGGGACTTCCTTGCTGGCTATGGCGAGGTCGTGAAATACGGGCTGCTGGGCAATGCGCCGTTTTTTGAGTGGCTTGAGCAAAACGGAGCTGCCTTGGTTGCTGGAGATCACGCGGCGCGCAGCGAGGCTGTGCGGATGTCTTGCCAAATGAAAGCGGATATTGTGGTGCGTGATGAGACAGAGCAGGGGGATCGCGCCTTGCTCAATCTTGGGCATACGTTTTGCCATGCGCTGGAAGCGGCGACCGGATATTCTGATCGCCTGCTGCACGGGGAAGGCGTGGCCATCGGCTGCGCTTTGGCCTTCGAGACCTCTGCCCGTTTGGGATTATGTTCCCAAGAGGCTCCATCGCGGGTGCGGGCACATTTAACGGCCATGGGGATTAAAACCGATATTTCCGATATAGATGGGGCACTGCCCGATCCGATGGCTCTTGTTGCGCTCATGGGGCAGGACAAAAAAGTAATTTCGGGACAGCTAAATTTTATAATGGCCCGCGACATTGGTCAGGCGTTTGTGACAACGGATGTGTCGCAGGCGGTGGTCTTATCTGTGCTGGAGGAGTCGATGGCCGCGCGTGCCGTATAGCCGCGCCCGAAAATGCCGAGGCGGAGTGATCCCAGTGCAGGGGACATCTGCGCTGGGTATGATTTAAAATGGGATTTCGTCATCGAGATCAGCTGAGGGCGCGGGGCTTCCATAACCGCCCGCCTGGTTGCCACCCTGGTTGGGATCAGCCATGTAACCGCCCTGGCCACCATCATCTTGATTGCCGATATATCCACCCCCTTGGCCGCCGCCACCGCCACCTTCGCCGCGACTGTCGAGCATGGTTAATTCCGAACGGTAGGGGCGTAGAACCACCTCTGTGGTATAGCGATCCTGACCAGATTGATCTTGCCATTTGCGCGTTTCTAACTGGCCCTCAAGGTAAACTTTTGAGCCCTTGCGCAAATACTGCTCGGCCACGCGCACCAAAGGCTCTGAGGTGATGGAGACACGATGCCATTCGGTTTTTTCACGGCGTTCTCCAGTGTTGCGATCCTTCCAGTTTTCGGAGGTCGCTACCGAAAAGTTACAAACTTTTCCACCACTTGGAAAGCTGCGCACTTCAGGGTCTTGTCCCAAGTTTCCTATTATAATCACTTTATTTACTGATCCGGCCATAGCCATTGCCCCCAGGTTGTTGCTCTATCAATCCAGCATTTGTGCTAAATTTGAGTTGAGTTTAATCAATTAAGCCCTGCCTGCCTGACACGGCTCCGTTGCGCTATATATCTCTGGAACTGCCCTGCGGTGCAACCATCGAAAGGGATGAGGATGAGTTTTCTTTGCGTGGCGGGACCCAAAATGGGGCGCATAGCCCCAATGATGCGGGCTATGCGCGTTATTGGACGGCTATTCGGCTGCGATTTTGATGACCGCGTCCATTTTGGCCAAAACATCATCGGCCAGATGGCATTTGATCTGATGGCCTCCGGCCAATTTTCGGATGCTGGGCACCTCGGTTTCACATAGACCACCAGGAACTTCCGATTTCCACCCGCAACGGGTTTGGAACGGACAGCCTGATGGAGGGTTCATCGCTGATGGAATGTCGCCCTCAAGGACAATATGCTTTTTCTCAATTGAGGTATCGGCGATTGGAACCGCGCTGAGCAGCGCTTCGGTATAGGGGTGATAGGGCGGTTGGAACACTTGCTCCGTTGTACCCATTTCAACCACATGCCCAAGATACATGACCAAAACCCGATCCGACAGATAGCGCACGATGGATAGATCATGGCTGATAAACAGCAAGGTCGTTTTTTGCTCGCGCTGGATATCCATGAGCAAATCGGTCACTGCCGCTTGCACGGAGACGTCGAGCGCTGACACGGGCTCATCGGCCACAACGATCTTCGCATCGCCCGCAAAGGCGCGGGCAATGCCCACCCGTTGCTTTTGCCCGCCTGAGAGTTGCCGCGGCATGCGGTCAGCAAATTCGCGGGGCAGTTTGACCAGATCCAGAAGCTCCAGCATCCGGTCTTGGCGCGCGGCTGCATTCTCACCAATTTTGAACAATTCTAAGGCGCGGACAATCTGGCTGCCAACCGTCGTGGAGGGGTTCAATGTATCAAAGGGGTTTTGAAAGACCATCTGGACATCGGACACCGTCTTTGTGTCGCGATCTTCAATGGCGATACCTTCGATGTTCTTGCCCTCGAGAAGGATATGTCCCTCCGTCGCCGTCTCTAGGCCCATCAGAACTTTGGCAAAAGTTGACTTGCCGCAGCCCGATTCGCCAACAATGGCGAGTGTTTCGGATTCGCGGGCCTCGAAACTTAAGGTCTCATTGGCTTTCACAACCTTTTTGTTGCCACCTCCAAAGAGGGCATTGGCCGCCACCTCATAATATTTTTTGAGTTCTTCGATTTTGAGAACCACTCGGCCTGGCTCAGCTTTGGTTTTGGTTTTCGCCAACTCAAGCGGGGCGTCCCAATCAATTTCGCTCCAGCGCAGGCAGCGAGATCCGTGCCGCTCCCCGTGGGGTACCGTATCCATTGGGATATGGCCCTGGTCACAGCGGCCCGTCTCAAAATAATCGCAGCGGGGCCCAAAGTTACAGCCATTCGGCCGCTCATGCGGCAGTGGGAAATTGCCGGGAATGGCAATCAGCGGGCGATCGTTCTTATCAGCGCCTGGCAGCGGGATCGAACGGAACAAGGCCTGCGTATAGGGGTGCTGCATTTTGTCGAACACATCTTCAATTCGGCCAGTCTCAACCGCCTCGCCGGAATACATCACGCAGATCCGGTCGCAGGTTTCCAAAACCAAGCCAAGATTGTGCGAAATGAACAGCATCGAGGTGCCGTATTTTTTACCCAAATCCTTCACCAACTCCACGACGGCGGCCTCCACGGTCACATCCAAAGCTGTGGTCGGCTCATCTAGGATCAAAAGGCTCGGTTTCGACATAAGCGCCATCGCAATAACGATGCGCTGCTGTTGGCCGCCGGACAATTGGTGGGGGAAGGATTTCAAGATCCGCTCCGGGTCTGGCAATTTCACATCCGAAACCACTTCCAAAGCCCGCGCATAGGCGGCCTCTTTGCTGATCCCCTCGTGGATCATCGGCACTTCCATCAATTGCTTACCAATTTTCATGGCCGGATTGAGCGACGCCATGGGTTCTTGGTAGATCATCGCAATTTCGGAGCCGCGAATATCCCGCAGCTCCTCGTCGGACATGAGATTAAGGTCGCGCCCTTTAAATTTGATGGATCCGCCAACAATTTGGCCGTTGACACCCAGGTCCTGCATGACACCAAGCGCCACTGTGGATTTACCGCATCCGGATTCGCCAACCAATCCCATCGCTTCGCCGGGTTGGATTGTGCAGCTGAAATCCATAACCGCTGGGATTTCGTTTAGCCGTGTGAAAAAAGAAATTGATAGTTCTGCAATTTCAAGTATTGGGCCTTCATAGTCTTGCTTCAGCATTGAATTAATCCCTCAAGCTTTCTTCTCGCAAACCATCGGCTAATAGATTCAGACCAAGAACTAAACTCATCAGGCAAAAGGCTGGCACTAATACTGGTGCTAGGTAGACAGATAACAATTTGCGCCCAGCGTTTATGGTCGTACCCCAGTCTGGGCTTTCTGATTCGAGACCAAGTCCGAAGAAGCCAAGCGTGCCCAGAAGGATGGTAGCATAGCCAATGCGCAAGCAGAAATCTACGATCAGTGGGCCTCGCACATTTGGTAAAATTTCCCAAAGCATTATATACCAAGGCCCTTCGCCGCGGGTTTGTGCTGCGGCCACATAATCTCGGATTTTTACGTCCAAGGTTAGGCCCCGCACAATTCGAAACACGGTGGGGGAGTTGACGAAGACCACTGATACGAAGACCACTAATATCTCGGATGGCACATCAAAAAGATCCAAAAGTGGTGGTAAGATTGCAATTGTGGTGCCCGATTCAGACACTAAACTCAGATAAAGCCAAATTGCTATAACCATCATGATAGGAAATTTCAGCGTTAGAAACTTTGATTTTAAACGGTTTTTAGAATATTGTGCCACAGCAACAAAGATCACCGGAAACACAAATAGAACCATAGCCAAATAGTTTGGCAAGCCCGATTCAATAATCTCCGGCGTCACGAGTAAGAAAAAAAGCAAGATCACTGGAAATGCCAAAACCATATTTGACAGGAAGCTCAGTACTGTGTCCAACCGCCCGCCGAAATAGCCCGCAGGCAAGCCTAGCGTGATGCCGACCATAAAAGCAAATATTGTGGCTGCCGGTGCAATCACGATTACAATGCCGCTGCCCACAATGGCTCGGCTAAACACGTCTCGCGCCAGCGTATCGCCACCAAACAGGTAGTAAGGGTAGTCCCCAGCCTCAGCTCCTCGCAACGCAAAACCTGGATGCTTATTCTTCATCCCGGAGACTTGGCCCAATGGGTCATGGGTAGCTATCAGATCAAAGCCCGCGCCGAACAGAGCGGTGAACACCCAAAATAATACCAAGGCAAGGCCGATCATTCCAATCGGGCTGTCAAACAATTTGCCGTAAAGACCCAAGCCGCGTTTGTAGTAGATGGACAAAGCAAAGGTTGCCCCCAAGGCAATCCAAGTTGGGGTCAGTTGTTTTGAAATTGCGCCTACGATGCCGGTAGTTTCTGGGGCTACGAACAGCCCAACAATTAGGTAGACCGAAAATAGCACGAGCACAGCATACGACGCGCCCCAAACCAGCTTCAAAATCAGTTTTGCGGAAATTTGAAATAGGCCGAATCCTGCGACTAAGCCAATGATTAGACAGGCCACCAAAGACAGCCATATATTGCCCAGGGCCATTATAGAAAAGGGCGCCAACCCTGTGAGGCCCAAAAGCCAAATCATAAGGCCAATAAAAGCTGTTGGCCCCATTAGGGCGATTGTTGGTGGCGTGGGGTTCAGCAGGGTAGCCCCATCAGCACGCGAAAATCCTCGCGCAATGGCCGCTACTGCAAAAAGAAAGAATGCAGACAATGCAGTCAGGAAAAACGGATTGATGTAAGCACCAAAGGTGCCGGTCCAGGTGAGATTTTGCATGAATCTGGTCTCCTTAAGAAATACGAATGCGAGGGTTTAAGAAGACATATCCAATGTCAGAGATGAGCTGCGTTAACAAAACAACAACAACGCCAACAACAGAAACAGCAAGCAGCAAATCTATATCGTTATTGCTGGCCGCTTGCACCAGAACCCAGCCAAAGCCTTTAAAGTTGAACAAGACTTCAACAATCACCACGCCATTTAACAGCCATGGAATTTGTAGCATGATGACGGTGAACGGAGCAATCAAGGCATTGCGCAGCGCGTGTTTCAATACAATATTGGCAAAGCTAACGCCCTTAAGCCGCGCTGTGCGGATGTATTGTGCAGTCATCACTTCAGCCATCGAAGCGCGGGTCATGCGTGCAATATATCCCATGCCGTATAAAGAAATTGTGATTACTGGAAGTAAAAAGTTTTCGAGGGTTGCATGGTCCATTGCGGAAGTTGCGGATCCTTTGAACCATTTAAGGCCTACGGCGGAAGACGTGAAAACCGCAATGAAGATAACTCCTGAAACATATTCAGGAGTTGCGGTGGTCACTATAGCTCCCGTCGATAAAGTTCTATCAAGCTGAGAACCCTCTCGCATCCCTGCCATAATCCCAAGAATTAACGCACTCGGAATCATCACCATCAACACCCAAAACATGAGCTTCCCCGTGAGAGCGAGCCGCGTGATGACAATCTGAGAGACAGGCTCTTTGAAGCGACTAGAAAACCCCCAATGCCCCTGGATAACACCACAATATTTCGCAGAATTTTCCAATACGGCACCATGATTCGAGCAGCGGCCACGAGTCTTGCCGTCAATGCCCTTAATTACGTAGCCGGGTAGAATACCAAGCCACTCACCATAATTTTGTAATTTACCTTGAGTATATCCGCGGTTGCCTAAATAGCTCGCTACTTCGGCATCAGACATCCTAAAATTGCCTTCATTTTTGGCAAGTTTTTCCAAGTTTGGATATAGGTTTGTCATAATAAATACAATAAAAGTGAGGCAAATAGCTGTCAGCAGCATTACACCTGTTCGACGTAGGATAAACATCCCCATGGTGTGCGTTCCCATCATTAGTTTTATGACATAGTCTTGTTAGTCGCAGAAAAGCCGCCCCTAAGCATAGGAACGGCTTCAATGTTTACAGTCAATTAGGCTGCATGGCCCCATTTGTAGATTTGCGGAAGATAGGCTATGTGCATATCAACACCGACCAGACCTTCAACGTGGTGGCGCTGAACATAGCGCCAATATGGTTGACAGGTGACACCTTCTTCGATGATCAAGGCTTGTATTTTGCCCATCACTATCCGGCGCTCGTCTGCATTTGCCAAAGAGTTAGCTTGTGCCAACAGAGCATCAAATTCAGCGTTATTCCATGCAAATTCATTCCAAGCTTCGCCAGAACGGTAGGCCAAACCAAGAACCTGAGTGCCCAAAGGACGGTGGTTCCAGTTGGTGGCTGAGTATGGGAATTTAGCCCAGTCATTCCAGAACGTGCTGCCAGGCATCAAAGTCCGCTTAACTTTTATTCCTGCTGCTCGCAGCTGAGCAGCCACGGAGTCGCAAGTGTCTTTCCAGAATCCAGAATCCAGTGAGCGCAGCTCATGTTCGAAGTCGCCATGACCGGATGCATCCATTAGCTCTTTTGCTTTGACTGGATCAAAGGGTGCCCGTCTCACATCTGGATTGTACTCGGGGTGGATCGGGCCGACGTGGCAGTTATCAGCCGCGACACCTAAGCCTGAAATCCCCAGTTCTGTTAAAACTTCGTTGTCAACGGCCATCGCCAAAGCTTGTCGCACCATTTTGTTTTCATAAGGTGCATGATCTTGGTTTGGACGTACAACGAGAGTAGCACCAGATGCTACCTGTGATTTTACGAGTCCCAGAGCATCATATAATTCAACAAACTCACCAATACTTTCCCAGTTGAGGTCGAATTCTTCAGCTTCAAAGCCAGCCATGTGGGTTGCAGGATCATTGCCATAGTCAATGAATTCGATACGGTCTACGTAACCGCCTTTACCAGCGGCGTAGCCCCACCATTCAAAACCTTCATTACGAACGATTGACGCCTTTACGCCAACTTCCAAGTTTTCTGGCAACATGAACCCAGTGCCGATTGGGTTTGAAACCATGGTTTCGACCGTAAACGACTTGTGTACTATTTGTGCAGGGTAATCTGCCATGCCAGGGACAATTGTGATATCGGGCTGCAAAAGGTTGAGATGCACCGTGGACGCATCTATGACCACTATAGCGCCCTCACGGGCTTTTCCAGTATCGCCATCCACTAGGGATGCCATGCGTCCCGCCATGGAGTTGCCTTCAAGGCTCTTGTCACACCAACCAATAATGTTCCGCGCAACATCTTCAGCGGTGAAGTCGTCGCCATTGTTCCACTTAACACCTTCACGGATTTTTAACACATATTGTGTTGCATCGGAATTGGCTTCCCAGCTTGACAGCAACATCGGTTTGAATGATCCGTCACTATTGTACTCTACGAGATATTCCAGCCAACCTGCTGAAAAAATCGAAATCTGCGTCCAGTCATGGGTGCGCGGATCTTTCATGGCCTTGACGTCCATCTGCATACGGATGGTACCGCCCATTTTAGCATGACCGCCAGCTGCGGCAGGGGCGTCGAGGCCCAGCAATCCGTAGGCTGCAACGGTAGATACACCCAAAGCTGTTGCCCGCGAAATGAATTCGCGGCGGTCAAGTTTACCAGCTTTTTCTTCTGAAGCATACATTTCTGCTGCCGGATGCATAAAATTATTATCTTGGGTCATCTTTTTCTCCCTGTCACACATTAAAGTCTTGATAGAGCCAAATGCCGTGTCGTTAAAACGACGTTCTTACATTAGACCCGACTGGTGTTTATTGAGGCTCATAAAGCGCAATAGGTCAACTGTAAGTTGCAAAAACTTGTGTAAATAAGCGACATATCACTGTCGTGAAATAAAAGTATATTGGGTTGACAGGCTGATATTCAAATATTTTTTACTGCCATGGACTGGTCTTGTATTTAAGTTATAAAGCTGTCGGAAGAAATGGGACTGGAAATAAAAGCCGGATTTGGGCCAGCCTTTTATAGTTGATCAGCGGCGATACTGCGCCAATCGACCATGCGTTTGCGAAACCATGTTCTTTGGCGTTTCGCGAATTGGCTTGTGGCGGTCACGGCGTGGGTCTTGGCTTCGTCCAAAGTGAACTGCCCCTGTAGGTGGGCGATCAATTCAGGGGCGCCAATGGCCTGTGAGGATTGCCATCTGGAATCCCAAAGCTCCAAATTGCAGCGCGCCTCTTCCAACGCACCTTCTGCGACCATAATATCGAAGCGCCTCTTCAACCTGTCGTTGAGCCAATCCACTGGGCTAGTTAAATGCAGTGCGTGACAGGCCTCCAGAGGCAGCAGCGGCGGCGGGGTCCGTGCCTGCCAGCTCCGAATAGACTGCCCAGTGGCCTTCAAAACCTCCCAAGCCCGCGCAACTCGCATCGGGTTTTGCACATCAATCTGCGCGCGCGTCTCATCATCCAAATCCTCCAGCATCGACTGCAATCCGCCCTGAAACAGAAGGCCCGCCGATTGACCGCGAATACTGGCCGGAATGGGTGGAATATCTGCCAGCCCTTCTGTCAGCGCGCGAAAGTATAGCCCCGTGCCGCCCACAATGATCGGGCGTCTGCCTGCACTCAAGATTGGGCCGATGTCGCGCAACCAATCGCCCACAGAATAGCTTTCGTGATTGGCCACATGCCCATATAAAGCGTGCGGTGCGCGGCTTTCTTCCTTGGCGGAAGGGCGCGCGGTGAGAATGCGCCAACCGCTATAGACTTGCAACGCATCAGCATTGACGATGACGCCGCCCAATTGTGTCGCGATGTCTAACGCCAGGGCGGACTTACCACTCGCAGTTGCCCCAGCAATCAGGACCGGGCGGGCCTCACCAAGCGTTGCGAGCAAAAATTTATTGGCCATTTATAGCATTCTTCCGCTTTTTTTCATTTGCTCCGCGACACGGCGTTGCTCTTGGCCGATTTTTGCGACATCTTAGGCCAAAATAGTATGAGGGCACAATGCACCAAACTTCCGGTTCCAAAGGTCAGTTCAAACGTGTTCTGTTAAAAATCTCTGGAGAAGCCCTAATGGGAGACCAGGGATACGGTCTTCATCCCCCGACTGTTGAGCGGATCGCCGCTGAGGTAAAAACGGTTCATGACCTTGGTGCTGAGATCTGCATGGTAATTGGTGGCGGTAATATCTTTCGAGGTCTGCAGGGCTCTGCTCAGGGTATGGAGCGCACCACCGCCGATTATATGGGCATGCTGGCAACCGTTATGAACGCGCTGGCGATGCAAAGCTCTTTGGAAGAGCAGGGCGTTCATACCCGAGTTGTCTCTGCGATCCCAATGGATCAGGTCTGTGAACCCTACATCCGCCGCCGCGCGGTGCGTCATTTGGAGAAAAAGAGGGTGGTGATTTTCGCAGCGGGCACCGGCAACCCCTATTTTACTACCGATACCGCGGCTACGTTGAGGGCCAGTGAAATGGCCTGCGAGGCAATTTTTAAAGGTACGCAGGTCGATGGCATTTATGACAAAGATCCAAAGCAACATAGTGATGCGGTGCGTTATGAAGCGGTGACCTATGATGAGGTGCTGCAAAAACGCCTTAAGGTTATGGATGCTTCAGCTATAGCTTTAGCGCGTGACAATAATTTGCCGATCATTGTATTCTCCTTAGATGAACCTGGCGGGTTCAGGGGGATTTTGTCGGGCAACGGAACATATACCAAGGTTCACGGTTAACCAACTCAAGAAAGAAAAAGCATGTCGGATGACCCATTAGATATTGATATTGATGACCTGCAACGTCGTATGGACGGGGCCATGGTCTCTTTGAAAACCGAATTTGCCTCTCTGCGTACGGGGCGGGCCAGCGGATCTATTCTCGATCCGGTGATGGTGGACGCTTACGGGCAGATGACCCCCATCAACCAAGTCGGTACAGTAAATGTACCGGAATCGCGGATGGTGACGGTCAATGTCTGGGACAAAACACTGGTTGGCAAAGTCGAAAAAGCCATTCGTGAAAGCGGTCTGGGGATCAACCCTCAAACCAATGGCACGATCATCATGCTGCCCATCCCGGAACTCAACGAAGAACGGCGTCGGGAGTTAACAAAAGTGGCGGCGGGTTACGCGGAGAACTGCCGTGTGTCCGTGCGCAACATCCGCCGGGACGGCATGGATCAGATCAAAAAAACCAAAGCCGCTGGCATGTCTGAAGATGACCAAAAGCTCTGGGAAACCGAGGTCCAGGCGCTTACCGATGCGCAGATCAAATTGGTAGATGCCACATTGGAGACTAAGCAAGCCGAAATAATGATGGTTTAGATTGGGCTTAATTGATGGGACAATCCGCGGAACATGTTGCGATTATCATGGACGGAAATGGCCGTTGGGCGCAGCAACGTGGCTTGCCGCGGTTGGCCGGCCACCACGAGGGGGCCAAAAGAATTCGTGAAATCGTTCAGGCATGTCCAGAGGTTTGCGTTAAGCATCTGACAATATTCGCTTTTTCAACGGAAAATTGGAAACGCACCCAAGCAGAAGTTGGCGGTTTAATGAGACTGTTCAAGAGTTACATCCTGCGCGAAACCCGGGATTTAGTGAATGAGGGCGTGCGGGTTCGGTTCATTGGGGATCGCTTGCGGCTCGATAAAACGCTGATCAGCCTGATGGACGAGCTAGAGGTGTTGACGGCTCAGAACTCCAAAGTGCATTTGACCATCGCGCTCAACTACGGGGGCCGCGATGAGGTGACGCGCGCGGTGCAGCGCATGGCGGGAGATGTGGAGATCGGCAAGCTGGCAGCAAAAGAGGTGACCGCGGAAGTCTTGGCGCGGTATTTGGACACGCATTTATTGCCTGATCCAGATTTGGTGATCCGCACCAGCGGCGAGGCGCGGATTTCCAATTTTCTTCTCTGGCAATCCGCCTATGCGGAGTATGAGTTCGTCGATACGCTTTGGCCTGATTTTAGTGCCGGAGAGTTTACAAAACTGCTGGCCAATTTTGGGTCCCGTGAGCGCCGCTTTGGAGCAATTTCCGCATGACAAAGGACCGATGGGCAGATCTACCTTTGCGCTTAGCCTCTGCGATTGTATTGCTTCTTATTTTTTCGGCATCCCTTTATTTCGGACGCATCGGGGTTTTGTCTCTTGGCTTCGTGGCCGTACTGGCCATGCAATGGGAATTGGCGCGCATGTTTGGCCTCAGCCGTCGACGCTTGCTGACTGTGACCGTTGTGGCTGCCGTGGGATGGTTGCCAATGGCGCTATTGCCAATGGTTTTGACGCAGAGTTTATTTTTGGCAGCCGTGGCAGGTTTCCTTCCGATCATGTTTGGAGTGGCGTTTATCTCGCACAATCGGATGGTTTATATAGGCTATGGCGCTCTCTTGACGCTTGGGATATTGTCCTTTTGGTTTTTGGCGCTGACGTTTGGCGCCACTGGCATTGCGATCCTAGCAGCCGTGATCATTCTATCGGATATTGGCGGTTATATCGCGGGACGCTTGTTTGGCGGACCCAAGTTCTGGCCAGCTGTCAGCCCAAAAAAAACGTGGAGCGGCACAGTTGTAGGATGGGTGTTGGCCGGTCTTTTGGGGCTGTATCTCATGCATGAGACAGGTGCGTGGTGGCCCGCTCCAGTCGCGATATTCGTGGCGTTTGGTGCACAGATGGGTGATATTGCAGAAAGCTGGGTGAAGCGCCGCATGGGCGTCAAAGACAGTTCACAGCTCATTCCCGGGCATGGCGGATTTTTGGATAGGCTTGACGGATTCGTTGGTGGGGCCGCTGCTTTTGGCCTGATTATGGCTTTGTTTTTATCGTGAAGCGCCGGGTTTCAATCTTTGGCGTCACTGGCTCCATCGGCCAAAATACTTTGGATCTTTTGCGGCGCGACCCAACGGCCTATCACGTGGTGGCTTTGAGCGGTGGCCGCAATATTACGCAGCTGGCCAAAGATGCGCGTGAATTTTCTCCCGAAGTGGTTATCACAGCCTTTGAGAACCTTTTGCCAGAGCTGAAAGTGGCTATGGCGGGATCTGGCGTTTCGGTCCAGGCGGGTGCTGAGGCGATCGGTCGAGCGGCCGAGCGGCCGGCTGATTGGATCATGTCATGCATCGTGGGCGTGGCGGGGTTAAAGCCTAGTTTAAATGCGGTCCGACAAGGCACAACCTTGGCCCTCGCCAATAAAGAATCCCTTGTGGCTGCAGGCCCCATTCTGATGAAGGAGTCTCGGCGTCATGGGGCGACAATTCTGCCGGTGGACAGCGAACATTCCGCGGTATTTCAAGCCTTAATTGGCGAAGATATCTCGAACGTTGAGCGGATCATCATTACGGCCAGCGGGGGAGCCTTTCGCGATTGGCCGCAGGCGGATCTGGTCAAGGCTACCCCGGCGCAGGCGCAAACCCATCCCAATTGGTCGATGGGGCAAAGGATCACCATTGACAGCGCTTCCATGTTTAACAAAGGCATGGAATTAATTGAGACCAAAGAATTCTTTGGGGTCCATGAGGCGCAGATTGAGACGATTATTCATCCCGAAAGCTTGATCCACGCGATGGTTGGGTTTCAGGACGGCGGGATGATGGCCCATGTGGGACCGCCAGATATGCGTCATGCCATCAGCTTTGCGCTTCACTATCCCATGCGCCACCCGTTGGATGTCGCACGATTGGACTTTACGAAGATTGGCCAGTTTCAGTTCTACGCAGCCGATGAGGCGCGCTACCCGGCTTTACGTTTGGCGCGGGAGGTCATGCGACAGGGCAATCTTTGGGGGGCCGCGTTCAATGCGGCCAAGGAAGTGGCCTTAGATCGTTTTATTTCAGGGGACATTGGATTTTTAGATATGGCGATACTGGTCGAAAAGGCGTTGCACAGCATGGACCGCGCGGGGCTGTTGAGCACCGCGCCTCGTGATTTACCGGATGTTTTGCTAGCCGATCAAGCCACGCGCGAAAGGGCTCGGACAATTGATGTTTGATATGGCTGCACTCTCTGCCTCTTTCGGCGGATTTATTTGGATGATCTTCTTTTTTATCATCGCCTTGTCGGTTATTGTAGCCGTGCATGAATACGGCCATTACATTGTCGGGCGTTGGTGCGGCATACATGCGGAGGTTTTCTCTGTGGGATTTGGCACCGTGCTCCTGTCGCGCGTGGACAGGCATGGCACGCGGTGGCAATTTGCAGCGCTGCCTTTTGGCGGATTTGTGCGCTTTAAGGGTGATGCCAGCGCCGCCAGCGCGCCCGATGCTGCGCTTTTGCCAAAGCTGAGTGCTGAGGAGCGGCGCAAAACCATGCATGGAGCGCCAATTTGGGCGCGGGCCGCGACGTCAGCTGCCGGGCCTGTGTTCAATTTTATCCTATCGATTTTGCTATATTGTGGACTGTTCATGTGGCATGGCCAATATGATGGCAGCTTGAAGATCGCTCAATTAACCCCTGTGCCGGGAGAAATGGGCCTGCAGATTGGAGATGAAATCCTGGCCGTTGAGGGTCAAGAGGTGCGCAGTTACGAAGAATTTGCGACGATGGGTCAGGCGCTCGTGGCACCCGTGCGCTACACAGTGATGCGCGACGGCCGTCGCAGCTTTGTACTTGGTCCCGTACCGTTTCCGGCATTGGTGGTGCAGGTCCAGCCGCGCTCTGCTGCGATTAAGGCGGGCTTGCAGGCAGGAGACTTCATTTTGCGGATTGATGGCCTGGCGATTAATGGATTTTCAGAGCTGCAACAGATCGTGG
The DNA here is from genome assembly GCA_905181815.1 of uncultured Planktomarina sp. Taxonomy (GTDB): domain Bacteria; phylum Pseudomonadota; class Alphaproteobacteria; order Rhodobacterales; family Rhodobacteraceae; genus Planktomarina. The sequence goes on from CAJIZA010000001.1 coordinate 309,390, forward strand.
CAGAGGCGGATGGGGATGAAATGGGATTTTCGGTTTGGCGGGCGGGCACAGAATTGGATGTGCGTCTGACTGCAAAATCGGTAGCGATACCGAGCGCCAATGGGGATTTTGTGAACCGGCGATTGGTGGGCATTTCTGGAGGCACATTCTTTGAGCCGAGTACGGATCCATTGCCCTTTAGAGTTGCGGTTCTGGCGGCGGCTGAGCGTACCTGGTCGATCATTACCCTGTCTATCGCGGGTTTGAAGCAGATGGTTTTTGGCTCTATCAGCGCATGTAACATTTCCGGTCCCGTGGCGATTGCAGAGACCGCTGGACAGATGGCGCGTCAGGGTGCGATGCCGTTTCTTGCGTTGATCGCGGGTTTGTCGACCGCTGTTGGCTTGATGAATCTCTTTCCTATCCCGGTCTTGGATGGCGGACATTTGCTATTTTGCGTTTATGAAGCGATCACTGGGCACAAGCCAAGTGATTCTGCTCTACAGATTTTGATGACCATCGGGCTATTTTTGGTTTTGTCGCTTACGACCTTCGCTGTGGTCATGAATTTCATGTGCCCATAACCCGAAACTTTTCCAGAAAAGCTATGAAAATTCGGTGATTGGTGCGCAGTTTTTTTTGACAGACTGCCGGCGAGGCGATAAGTTCACGAAATATTAACTACGCCATAAACAGGGACATTTATGATGAAACTTTTTGGAGCTCATGCGGCACGGGCAACTGTTTTGATCCGTGCCTTTGGTGTCGTAATGATCTCTTACGTTTTGATGGTGCAGGCGGCGCAGGCAAATAATTTCGAAATTACAGAAATTATCGTCGATGGCAATCGTCGGATAGAGACGGAAACCATCCGCAGCTACACAGAGATTGAGACCCCGGGGGTTCTGGTGATCGGTGAGGTTAATGACGCGGTGCAGCGCGTGCGCCGGTCAAACCTCTTTGAAAGCGTGACGGCAGAGGTACAAGGCAACAGGCTCAAGATCACAGTCGTTGAATTTCCGACGGTCAATGAAGTTGTGTTCGAGGGAAATGATCGGCTTGGTGATAAACAATTGAGCGCTGTGGTGCGCTCGCAATCACGACGGGTCTATTCTGTCAGTCAAGTGCGCGATGATGCGAATGCCATTGCTGAGGCCTATGCTAATCGAGGCCGAATAGCCGCATCCGTTGAGCCCCGGATCATCCGGAGGTCGGACAACCGTGTTGATGTCGTTTTTGAGATTGCTGAGGGCGGTGTTGTGGAGATTGAACGGCTGTCCTTTGTGGGCAACCGGACGTTCTCCGATCGGCGTTTGCGCCGTGTTTTGAACACCAAGCAAGCCGGTCTGCTGCGTATATTCATACAACGCGATACCTATATCGAAGACCGGGTTGAATTCGACAAACAAGTTCTGACTGACTTTTATATCTCGCGTGGTTACATTGATTTTCAAGTGCAATCTGTGACCTCAGAGCTATCGAAAACTCGAAATTCCTTCTTTCTCACTTTCCGGATCCAAGAAGGGCAAAAGTTTTCTTTTGGTAAGATCACCATGACGTCAGATCTCAAAGATGTGGACACAGCCGATTTTGAAAAAGCGATCAAAATCGGGCACGGAGATATCTACTCTCCGGGCTTGGTCGAAAATACCATTGCTCGTATAGAGCGCCGAGCTTTGGAGCTGGGGCTTGATTTTGTGCGTGTTGAGCCGCGCGTGACCCGCAACAAAGAAAGCCTGGCCTTGGATATTGATTTCAACCTATCTCGCGGGCCCCGCGTTTTCGTTGAGCGGATCAATATTGCAGGCAATACGACCACGCTCGATCGGGTGATCCGGCGGCAGTTTAAAATCGTTGAGGGCGATGCGTTGAACCCCCGTGAAATTCGTGCCAGCGCTGAACGAATTCGGGCGCTGGGTTTCTTTTCAAGTTCTAATGTAACCACCCGCGAGGGGTCTGCGCCCAATCAAAGGATCGTGGAAGTTGCAGTGACTGAGAAGCCAACCGGCAGCTTGAAATTCGGGGCCAATTATAATTCGGCCAATGGGGTCGGATTAGTGGCCAGTTTCCGCGAAGCAAATTTCTTGGGGCGGGGCCAAGCCGCCAGTTTCGGTGTCAATACCACCTCAAGCACGCGCAATTTTAATTTTGGGTTCAAAGAATCGTCGTTATACAACCGGGATTTAAGCTTGAGTTTTGGGATTGATTACCAAGGCACCAGCAAGAACAACGCCCGGTATAACACCGGCGCCTTTGGATTTGATGCAGCTTTGGGCTTTCCGGTCAGCGAGTCTGGATTTTTGACACCCTAAGCTCCTCTATAAAACCGAAAAGCTGACGGATGTGACCACAAATTCAGCAGTTATCACAGGAGAAGCTGTAGAGGGCGACCGCAAAACGCTTGGCTTGGGCTATACTTACTTGCTCGACAACCGCCGTACGGGTCTTAATCCGAAAGCCGGAATGTTTCTGCGCCTGTCACAAGATTTTGGCCTGACGGGTGATGCGCGTTTTGTTCGCACGAACGTAAAATTGGGTGGTGAAACCTACGTGCGCAATGAAGACTTCAAAGTCACCGCAATTTTAGAAGGTGGCGCTCTTAATTATGCCAGTAGCAGTTCGAGCCGAGTCACGGATCGCTTTTTCCCTGGGTCTGGCCTTTTTCGCGGCTTTGCGCCCGGCGGTCTTGGTCCCCGCGAAGTTGACAGTAGCAACTCGATCAATGACGCGCTTGGCGGTGAATACTATGCGGTTGCGCGATTTGAGACGCAATTTCCAATCGGCCTGCCAGAAGAGTACGGCATTGAGTTTGGCGCATTCTTTGATGCGGGCTCCGTATGGGGCTTAAATTCAACCCATGTGGGGTCGGGTGCGAACCAAGCACCGGCCAATACGATTTTTCATGATGACTTCACCCTACGCGCAGTGGCTGGTGTGTCAATCTTTTGGAATACTCCGATTGGCCCACTGCGGTTCAACTTTACCGATGCGGTTAAAGCTGCCGAACATGACGTTGAGCAGAATTTTGATCTCACCGTTTCCACGTCTTTCTGATGGGCGTCTGCGCCAGGAAATTCTGGTTCTCTTTGCTGCGGCTCAGCTTGCTATGGGCGCTCCTCGGGGCGCCCTTGGCGGCGCAGGAGACCTTTATATTGGTGGTCGATCTTGATCGGGCATATGAAACCTCTTTGTTTGGCAAATCTATGCGCGCGCAGTTTCGCGAAGATAATCAAGACGTGGCTGCTGAAAACGCGCTCATTTTGAACGCCTTGAAAGATGAAGAGCTGCAGTTGACAGAGGACCGTGTGACGCTGTCCGCCGAAGAGTTCGCCGCAGCCGCCGCTGCATTTGACGCGAAAGTAAAGGAAATCCGCAGTGCAAGGCTTGAAAAAATTCGACAAGTGGACGAGCAGTTTAAGAATCTGAAGCCACTATTTTTTAAACTTATCGAGCCCTTTTTTGATCTGATTATGCGGGAGTTCAATGCAACTGTGATCTTGGAAAAAAGCTCAGTTTTACGGAGCATCGAGGGCATCGATATCACAGATCTTCTGGTTGAGCGGGTTGACGACGTCTATCTGGCCAACGAAACGGTCACCGTGCCGGCAGTTGAAAATTAAACCTCGGTTTGCGCCTTTGCCCCGAGCATGCGCCCAAAAAGTGGTTGTAGCAAATGTTGCACGGCGCCTCAGGGTTTGGTATCTTTAATAAAATTAAGGATAAAATACATGACCGAACTGGCAAGCGCTGACATTCAACTGATTCAAGCCATTCTCCCCCATCGTTATCCCTTCCTTTTGGTAGATCGCGTTGAAGATATCGACGGGGTAAAATCTGCGCGGGGTATCAAAAACGTCACGATGAATGAACCCCATTTTCAGGGCCATTTCCCAGGCACGCCCATCATGCCGGGGGTAACGATTATTGAGGCTCTGGCGCAAACCGCTGCGGTCATGGTTGGGGTGACCCATAATTTGGCAGATACCAATATGTTGATCTACTTTATGGCCATCGATAAATGCAAATTCCGCCGTAAAGTCGTACCGGGCGATGTTCTGGAATTGCATGTGGAGACCCTGCGCGGTGGGTCCAAGATCTGGAAATTTAAAGGTCGTGGTTTGGTTAATGGTGAAATGGCTGCAGAAGCCGAATTCACCGCCATGATGGATTTGCCGGAGACCGCCAAGTGAGCATAGAAACCACTGCACAGGTTCATCCGTCAGCGGTTATCGAGCCGGGTGCTCGTATTGGGGCGGGCTGTGAAATCGGGCCGTTTTGTTGGATAGGTGCCCGTGTGGAGCTTGCAGAAAACGTCGTTTGTAGCTCGCATGTAGTTATTCGTGGACAAACCAAAGTCGGTTCTGACACGCGCATCTTCTCATTTGCCGTAATTGGTGAAATTCCGCAGGATTTGAAGTTTAAAGGTGAAGTGTCCCAACTAGAGATCGGCCAGCGCAACACCATCCGGGAGCATGTGACTATCAATCTTGGCACCCAAGGGGGTGGCGGCGTGACCTCTATTGGGGATGACTGTTTGCTGATGGCGGGCTGCCATATTGCCCATGACGCGCGTTTGGGAAATCGGGTCATTATTGTAAATTCTGCTGCTATTGCTGGCCATGTGGTCATTGAGGATGACGTGATTGTTGGCGGTCTTTGCGGTGTGCATCAATTTGTGCGCCTCGGAAAGGGTGCTATTATAGGCGCTGTTACTATGGTGACCAATGATGTGATTCCCTACGGTCTGGTGCAGGCGTCACGGGGGCAGTTGGATGGTCTCAACTTGGTTGGGCTCAAGCGCCGCGGGGTGGATCGCCGGGACATCACGGCTCTGCGGGCCGCCTTTCAGATGCTGGCCCAAGGGGAAGGTGCATTTCAAGATCGGGCGAAACGACTGGGGGAGGAAACCGACAGCGCCTATGTTCAGGAAATTGTCGATTTTATTTTGGGCGACAGTGGTCGCTCTTTTTTGACACCGGGTTGAACGGATGCTGGCGCTGATATGCGGGCAGGGCGCCTTGCCCGGTTTGATTTTTCGAAACATTTCCCATGTGCCCGTGATAGCGGCTCTGGATCAGTTTAGGCCAGAGGGTCTTGCCGTAGATTTGACGTTTCGCCTGGAAACCCTTGGAACATTCTTAAACGAATTGAAAGCCCGCGGAGTCTTGCGGGTTTGTTTCGCCGGCGAGATTAGGCGCCCAAAGGTCGATCCTGCGCAAATTGATGCGGCCACGAAGCCCTTCGTCAGCCAGATTGTCGGAGCGCTTGCTGGCGGCGATGATGCCGCCTTACGCGTCGTTATTGATATTTTTGAACAAGCTGGATTTGAAGTGGTTGGGTTTTCTCAGCTCGTACCTGAGCTCCTGCCGCCGGGCGGGGTGTTGAGCAAGCGTGCGCCTGAAGTGCAGGATCGGAGAGATGTGGCGCGGGCTCAAACCGTGGTTGAGGGACTCTCAGATTTGGATATTGGGCAGGGCTGTATTGTGGCTTCTGGCCATGTTCTGGCCGTTGAGTCTTTTGGCGGTACCCGGTGGATGTTGTCGCGCCTACCAGCCGCCCGGCCAGCTGATTGGCCCGAAGGCGGTTTGCTTTATAAAGCTCCAAAGGCCGGCCAGGAGAGACGAATCGACCTACCGGCTATTGGCCCTAAGACGATGGCGCAGGCCGCGCAGGCGGGGCTGGCGGGAGTTGCCATTTTGCAGGGCGGCGTGGTTGCCTTGGATTTACCAGATGTCATTGCTGAGGCGGACCGGTTGGGGCTTTTCCTTTGGGTTTGTGAGACTGAGCCGTGAAAGTGTTTGTTGTGGCGGGTGAAGCCTCGGGCGATCGTCTTGGTGCGGATCTTCTGCGCGGGTTGCGCCATCTGGTTCCCGATGTGAGCTTTCGAGGTGTCGCTGGGCCGGAAATGCAAAGCGAAGGTTTGGGCAGCTTGTTCGATATGTCAGAGCTTTCGGTCATGGGGTTGGCTGAGGTCTTGCCAAAATATTTTGCCCTCAAGCGCCGCTTGGATCAGACTGTGTCTGAAGTGTTGGCTTGGAGCCCAGATATTTTGATCACCATCGACAGTCCTGATTTTTGCTTACGGGTGGCTCGGGCTGTGCGGACTGCTGACCCTAGGATCAGAACTTGTCACTATGTTGCACCCTCCGTTTGGGCTTGGCGCGCCGGGCGTGCAAAGAAAATGGCACGCTACATCGATCATGTGCTGGCGCTCTTGCCATTTGAGCCGCCCTATATGGAGGCGGAAGGCATGGCCTGCGATTTTGTGGGCCATCCGATTGCAGCGCAAACGCCAATTACCTCCAAAAAAATTGCCCAGTTTCAAGCTGATTTCAACTTAGATCCAGCGCGGGAGTCCTTAGTAATTTTACCGGGCTCTCGAGCTTCAGAAATCAAGCGCCTGTTACCAATATTCTGCGAGGTTTTATCGCAGCCGTGTTTTGCAGAGTTTCAGCTCATTTTTCCAACATTGCCGCATCTGGCGCCGCTTTTGCAGGCCGAAATTGGTGCTTTGCCGCAGGATAAACGGCTGGTCACAGGCTCCGGACACAGCGCGGCAGCCGCGGCTGAGGAGCGGCTGGTGGCCTATAGTGCCGCAACATCGGCTCTGGCGGCCTCTGGCACCGTATCGCTTGAACTGGCTGCGGCGGGCACCCCAATGGTGATTGCCTATGACATGGGCCTTATCTCGCGGCTGGTAATCGGTTCTATGGTTAAAATTGATACGGTTACCTTGGTCAACCTCGTGTCAGAGACCCGCGCTGTTCCAGAATTCATTGGAAAAGACTGTAAAGCCAAGCGTATTGCTCCCGCTTTACAGCAAATATTGAAGGCACCCTCTGCGCAGGTGCAAGCCATAGAGGCGACAATGACACGCCTCGGGCGTAGAGATCCCGACCTGCGCTATCGCGCAGCACGGGCTGTGCTTACGGGGCTGGGGCGGCCTTAGCCGCGGGTGATCCAACCCCCGCCCAAAACTCGGCTACTCTCTGAGTCATAAAAAACGCACGCTTGGCCTGGCGCGACACCCTCTTCGGCCATCATGAGCTCCACCACCGCTTCGGTCTCGGACAAGGGGCGCAGCACTGCGTCGCGCGGCGGGCGGGTAGATCTGACTTTGGCGGCGATGCTCCATTCGGCATGCGCGGTCATAGGTTTATCGCCAAGCCAATTGACCTCCTTAAGTCGGACTTGCCGTGTCGCCAGCGCCTCTTTTGGTCCGACAACCACTTGCTGGTTTTCGATATCCAAACGGACCACGTAGATTGGATCGGTCAACCCCCCAATTCCAAGTCCGCGCCTCTGACCAATAGTGTAATGGATAATGCCGTCATGGGTTCCCAGGACTTTGCCGCTCTGATCGACAATATCGCCCGGTTTTGCCGAGCCAGGATGCAGCTTTTCAATCACCGCGGCATAGTTACCATCTGGCACGAAGCAAATATCTTGGCTATCGGGTTTATCGGCCACGCCAAGACCGTATTTGCTCGCAAGAGCCCGAGTTTCAGCCTTTGAGGCCAAATGCCCAAGCGGAAATCTCAGATATTCGAGCTGCTCAGAGGTGGTCGAGAATAAAAAGTAACTTTGATCCCGATTTTGATCTGCGGCCATGTGCAATTGCGCACCATTCGGGCCTGTTTTGCGTTGGATGTAGTGGCCCGTGGCCATACAGTCTGCATCAAGATCTTTAGCCATTTGCAGCAAATCTTTAAACTTCACACGCTCATTGCAGCGAATACAAGGAACAGGTGTGGCCCCAGCAAGATAGCTCTCAGCAAAATCGTCGATCACAGCTTCGCGAAACGTATTCTCATAGTCCAGAACATAGTGTGGAAAATTGAGCTCTTCTGCCACGCGGCGCGCGTCGTGAATATCGCGGCCAGCACAGCAAGCGCCCTTTTTGGCAAGTGCAGCTCCATGATCATAAAGTTGGAGCGTAATGCCAACAACATCATAGCCTTGTGCGGCCAATTCCGCGGCAACAACCGAACTGTCGACCCCGCCCGACATAGCTACAACGACACGCGTGTCTGCGGGTGCCTTGGCAAAACCAAGGGAGTTTAACGAGGTTTCATGGCTCATGGGAGGTGCTCAGTCCTACAGAAATTAGCAAAATTATATTAACAAAAATCGCGCACTTCACAACACATTAAGTGATTTGCGGTCAATTAGCCGCGAGAAAGGAGCCCGCAGTATGCATATTCGTAAGGTTTGCGGTTCGCGCACGGTACAGTTACCCGATGGAGGGTATTTAAGCCGCGGAGATCTGCCGTCCCACAACACAAAACGCAGGGTCGCCTCAGGCAAGTCTGCAGTCTTGAAAGCGGTGCGTTTTGGACTGATATTTCATCGGAGGAGGCCTGTAGCCTCCATGATTTGACACAAGATGAGTACAGCAGTTGGCAAACAGCTGTGGCCCTGCATGGTGAATCCGTCCTGCGCGCCACTGCTTTACAAAGGTAACATCAATTTGATCAATAGTTTATACAAATAGAACTTTTTGGGTAGCATTAAATTATCTAGTTTATTTCGAGATATATTTAGTTGTCATTTGGTATTCTTATGCGGATACTTTTAATAGAAAATGATCCTGCCACGTCTAAAAGTACTGAACTTATGCTGGGCATGCGAATTTCAACGTTTATACGACGGATCTGGGGGAGGAGGGCATCGATTCAGCCAGACTCTATAACTACGATCTGATTTTGCTCGCCTTGGTTCTGCCCGATATCAACGGACATGATGTGCTGCGGCAGCTGCGTGTGGCTTAAATTGATACGCAGATTTTAATTCTAATTGGTGAGACCGATACAGAAAATAAAATGCGTGGAATTAGATCTGGAGCTGATGATTATATGACCAAGCCGTTCCATCGGGAGGAGTTGATTGCACGTATTCACGCCATCATTCGCCGGTTAAAAGGGCTTTCCCAATCGGTCATAAAGGCCGGTGATATCGAGGTGAATTTGGACGGAAAAACTTTAGAAGTTCGTGGGAATACAGTACATCGGACTGGTAAAGAATATCAGATGTTGGAATTATTGAGTCTGCGCAAAGGAACGACGCTGAGCAAGAAAATGTTCTTAAACCATCTTTACGGTGGTATGGATGAACCTGAGCTTAAAATTATTGATGTTTTCATTTGTGAATTGCGGAAGAAATTGAGCGCAGCCATCGGCCGCGAAAATCATAGCAAAACGGTTAGGGCGCGCGGATATGCGCTGCGTGATCGCAAGCCAGAAGATATGGCGATCTCTGCATAACAGACAAAATTGCCCTTCATATTCAATATTCTGGTCACAGGCGTAGCAATCGAAAGCCTGGAGGCGGTTTTACTTACAGTGAGATACGGGCACACCGTCGCATGGCCTTTACGCTAATTGCCGAATTTCCAGACTCAGTCCAAACCTTGATAGGCTGGGCTATGATATGCAAACCTCATAGTATAAGGCCTCTGGACGTGATCGGATCCAATACGTAGTTTACCCCGAATAATCCGGGGAGCGGAATGGCGCAAGATCCACCAGTATCAGACATGTCCGAAGATCAAGCGCGCTCTGAATTGCAGCGCTTGGCATTGGCTTTGGCACAGGCCAATCGCGCCTATCATCATGATGACAGCCCGTCGATTGATGACGCGACCTACGATCGGCTTAAGCTGCACAACGCACAGATTGAACAAAGGTTTCCGCACCTGAAGAGAACCGATAGCCCGAGCGATCAAGTTGGGGCAAAACCCAAAGAGGGCTTTGGCAAGATCCGTCATCGCCAACCGATGCTCTCTTTGTCAAATGCCTTCGAAGCAAAAGACGTGGAGGACTTCGTCTCCCGTCTTAAAAAATTCTTGAATCTTACGCCCCAGTCCGACATGCGCATGACGGCCGAGCCAAAAATCGATGGGCTTTCGCTGGCCGTGCGCTATGAGATGGGGCAGCTGGTGCATGCGGTGACGCGCGGGGACGGTGAAACCGGTGAAGATGTCACGGCCAATGCCCTCAACATTGCCAATATTCCCAAAACATTGAGTGGGGCGCCAGACATTTTAGAAGTACGCGGCGAAGTCTACATGACCCACGCAGATTTTGCAGCTCTCAATGCCACACAAGAGCAGGCCGGGCAAAAGCCGTTCTCAAACCCACGCAACGCCGCCGCTGGATCTTTGCGGCAATTGGACGCTCAGATCACCAAGGCACGTCCATTGTTGTTTTTCGCCTATGCTTGGGGCGATCTCTCCGAGGCCTTAGCGCCAAGCCAATCGGAAGCGGTGGCGCGCCTGCGCGCCTTGGGGTTTTCCACCAACCCCCTGTTTAGAAACTTTGATACTCCGGAAGAGTTGATCAGCCATTACTGCGCGGTTGAATTGGCTCGGGCGGATCTTGGCTATGATATAGATGGCATGGTCTACAAGGTGGATGATCTGGCGCTTCAAGCCCGGCTTGGGTTTCGAACCAATACGCCGCGTTGGGCAATAGCCCATAAGTTTCCTGCGGAGCTGGCTTGGACTGAATTGCTTGGCATCGACATTCAAGTTGGACGTACAGGCGCCTTAAGCCCTGTGGCGCGTCTCAATCCGGTGACCGTCGGCGGCGTGGTGGTCTCTAATGCGACCTTGCACAATGAAGATTACATCGCTGGCCGTGATAGCAAAGGTCAAAGCATCCGTGGCAGCAAGGATATTCGCGTGGGTGATTGGGTGCAAATTTACCGCGCCGGCGATGTCATTCCAAAGATCGCTGATGTGGATCTGTCGCGCCGACCGGCCGATAGCCGGGCTTTTGACTTCGCAGAAAAGCTCAAACAAGAAGGCATCCAGGGCCAGCGCGCGCCAGGCGATGCAATCTGGCGCTATAGCGGTGCTGAACCCTTGGCGGATTTGGCCATTGAGTCATTGAAACATTTTGTTTCACGACAGGCTTTTGATATCGAAGGGCTTGGCGCGAAGCAGATCGAACAATTTTATCATAGGGGTTGGATTCGCACTTCGGAGGATATTTTCACCCTCAAGACCCGCTTTGGTCCCGGGCAATTGCAGCAGGTCAGCAAGCTGGAAGGCTGGGGCGAAAAATCTGCGCAAAAACTGTTTGATGGCATCGACGCGAAGCGCCGTATCGAGCTGCACCGTTTGATTTTTGCCCTAGGGATCCGCCATGTGGGCGAAGGCGCGGCTAAGCTTTTGGCCAATAGCTTCGTAACTTGGGAGACCTTCAGCGAAGCAATGCTTACCGCCGTACCGGGCAGCGCAGCGGCGGCTGCATTGGTTGATATTGATGGGGTGGGCGCGGTTATGGCCCAATCGGTGGTTGAACCTTTTCAAGATACTGAGCGTTTTGCAGCTTTGCAGCTTTTGGTGGCGCAATTGCAAGTTATTCCCGCGCCGCAGATCGACACTACAAGCAGCCCGGTGGCCGGCAAGACCGTGGTTTTTACCGGCACATTGATCCAGATGACCCGGGCGGAGGCAAAGGCCCGAGCAGAAATGCTCGGTGCGAAGGTTTCCAGCTCCGTGAGTGCCATGACAGATATTCTCGTGGCCGGCGCCGGTGCGGGATCCAAGGCAAAAAAAGCGGCTGATTTGGGAATTGAGACCCTTGATGAAGAGGGCTGGATCGCGTTGATTGAGGGGCTATGAACACGCGCCCCGAAATTCTTTTCCCGCTTTTCGCCAAGCTCAACACTCTGACCGGTGTGGGAGATAAAAGCGCCAAGGCCTTTGCGGGTTTGAAAATTACCAAGCCGCGCGATTTGATTTTTACCCTGCCGCATTCGGTGGTTGATCGGCGCGTGGTGCAAAGCGTGCAAGGGTTGACGGCGCCGCAAACCGTCAGCGTGCGCGTCCGGGTGGTCAAGCATGTTCCCGCCCGGGGCCGTGGTAAACCCTATCGGATCATCGTTGAGGATACGCAATGCATCATTGAATTGATCTTTTTCCATGCGCGTGGGGATTATCTTGAGCGGATCTTGCCTCTGGGCGAGGAGCGACTAATTTCTGGCAAACTTGAGGTATTTGATCACCGGGCTCAAATGGTGCATCCTGAGTATATTCTATGGCCTGAAGCACAAGATGAGTTGCCCCAATTTGAACCTGTCTACCCGCTCACCGCTGGGGTTTCTGGAAAGCTCATGGGCAAGGCCGTGCGGGCGGCGTTGGACAAGCTGCCAGATTTGCATGAATGGATCGAGCCCTCTGTACTGCGCGACAATGGTTGGCCAGATTTTACCACCGCTGTTCGCCAATCTCATGCTCCCAAAGGCGCGGCTGATGTTGCGGCCTATAGCCCGGCGCGGGCACGCTTGGCCTATGACGAATTTCTGGCTCACCAGCTGACCAAGGCCATTGCGCGTACGCAAGCGCGGGTAAAAACCGGACGGATTACGGCCGGTACGGGTGATTTGCAGCGAAAAGTTTTGGAGCAACTGCCCTATGCGCCCACTGGAGCGCAGCACCAAGCCATTTCCGAGATCGAAGCAGATATGGCCAGTCCCCGGCGGATGAATCGCCTGCTCCAGGGCGATGTGGGAGCTGGGAAAACATTGGTGGGCTTTATGGCCCTATTGCAGGCGGTGGAAAGCGGCGGGCAAGGCGTCTTGATGGCTCCGACAGAAATATTGGCCCACCAACACTTGGAGGGTCTGCAGCCTTTGGCTGATCGCGCCGGGGTGCGGGTCGATATGCTTACCGGGCGCGATAAAAGCGGCGCGCGTCGTCAAAAGCTCGAGGATTTGGCCAGTGGCGCAATTGATATCCTTGTCGGCACACACGCGGTGTTTCAAGAGTCGGTTGCCTTTAAAGATCTTCGTCTGTCGATCATTGATGAGCAGCACCGGTTCGGCGTACAACAACGCATGGCGTTGGGTGCGAAGGGGACCATGGTGGATGTGCTCGTGATGAGCGCCACGCCAATCCCCCGGTCTTTGGAATTGGCGCAATATGGCGATATGGATGTTTCGGCACTGTATGAAAAGCCGCCGGGACGTAAACCAATCACCACCGCCGCGGTCCCGCTGTCACGTTTGGCGGATGTGATCGCCAAACTGAAGGCTGCGATCGCTTCGGGCCGGCAGGCCTATTGGGTTTGCCCATTGGTTGAAGAGAGTGAAACCATGGATTTGACCGCGGCTGAAGAGCGGTTCAAGATTTTACGCGCGGCCTTCGGTGATGATCTGGTCGGCTTGGTCCATGGGCAATTGGCGCCAGTTGTGAAGGACGCAGCCATGGCAAATTTTGTGGCGGGTAAGACAAAAGTCTTGGTCGCTACTACAGTGATTGAAGTTGGGGTCGATGTGCCAAATGCGACGATCATGGTAGTTGAAAGTGCGGAAAATTTTGGACTGGCACAGATGCATCAATTGCGCGGGCGCGTTGGACGCGGCGAGGCCGCCTCGAACTGCTTGCTGATGTATCAAGCGCCGCTGAGCAAATCCGCCGAACGAAGGCTGGCCATTATGCGCGACACGGAAGATGGGTTCCTTATTGCCGAGGAAGATCTGAAGATGCGCGGGGCTGGGGATGTGATTGGCACCGCACAATCGGGCTTGCCACGGTTTAAGGTCGCCGATCTTGAGCATCAGAGCGCATTGATGGCGACCGCGCATCAAGACGCGCGTATGCTGCTGCAAAGCGATCCGTTCCTGACGGGCAGCCGTGGTAAGGCGGCGCGAACCCTGCTTTGGCTGATGGAACAGGATCAAGCGGTTCCATTAATATCAGTGGGTTAAATATTTTGTTCACTAATGTTCTGTAAAAGTTCTTTACTTGCGCCGTGGTCTGTGAGAACAAAGCAGCAACACTGTAAGTTGGGAGCAGAACATGGACAATTTTTTCGCAAACGCCCGCAAATCGCATGCCGATGAAAACCGCCACTTGGAAACGAAAGAGGCGATCAAGGATGCGATCGGTGCATTTGCAATTATCGCGATGCTCTACATTGGTCTGTTTGTTCCAAGCGTCTAAGCACGGGCGCGGATGCATATCGCCGCTCGGGTCTGGATAAAGCGCGTCGTTTCACAGGCAAAGGAGGTTTATTCTTCTTATGCCGTGCGGCCAGCTGGCGCTGCTGGTGATTTTCGGGGCAAAGGGCAGCTAGGGGGCGCCATTGGCAGTTATAACTTCATGTTGATCAAACAATAGGTGGATATATGTCACGTCAGTGCAATCAGTGTCGAACGCAATCCTCGGCAAATCTGTAAGCTTTATAGCAGCAATCAGGCAGTCTTGCGTTCCAAACATGCGTTCACTTATGGGCGATGACACTAAAAGTCGATGTTGGCGGGATATGAGCAAGGGCGCGAGCGGCAGACCCTGTCCCAAGGCCCCCTCAGAGATTTGGATGGGCCTAAATTTATTTTCGGAAAAATTGGGTGCGAGTTTTATCGATCTTTTACCGATCCAACGGATGCTTTGCGGACCATGGTGTCGCGCACTGACCAGATCGCCGATACGGAGCGTTTCCATGCGCGTTGCACCGAAGGGGGTAATCCAAGTCCCCGCGGTGAAACAGGGCGTGGTTAGCTGGGCGATGTCTGCATAGGGCATTGGATCGCCAACAGAGAAATTCGAAAGGCTATACGTCACCCCATCCGCGAGGTCTTGCGAGAAAGGCAGGTAGCCTTCCACAAGATGCGACGGCTCAAGCATTCGCCAAACCTTAAAGCTTGATCCATCTGAGCCAGTGACTGTCCATGACCCACCGACCCGAGCATTACTGTTTTGCACAATACCATTTTTTGATTTGAGAGGTTCTAAGCTGGTATCAGTGATTGTCAGGTGTGCATCATTGTCGGTAAAGACCAGGGTGTCGATCTGTGTATTTGCTTGGTCATAGGTGAACGATCCAGTGCTGCCCCAACTGAAACCACTACCCAAAACATTGGATGCGGTACCGTCGATAGCATGCAGGGTATGGTCGGACATTCTGACGGCGCTCTTAATATTAGGGATAATTAATCAAAAAATTGATTAAATTTACAGTCAGTTTTCCCAAAAATGGTTAATTCTATGTTAATAATACCTGTTATTAAGATGCATTTTTAGAAGCGATACTGGCGCAAGCCTCCGCCGTGGCTTCGAGTGTCAAAAGAATACTTACATGGCGGTTTTTATAGTCACAAGCGGGCGCAAGCACTTCAAAGCCGTCAAACGGCGGGCCAGGTGGCGGCCCCCCCGATTTGAGCATTGCGGCCAGTTCATCGCGTGCACGCGCCACTTCGTCAG
Organism: uncultured Planktomarina sp.; assembly: GCA_905181815.1. Lineage (GTDB taxonomy): Bacteria > Pseudomonadota > Alphaproteobacteria > Rhodobacterales > Rhodobacteraceae > Planktomarina. The sequence goes on from CAJIZA010000001.1 coordinate 324,580, forward strand.
CTGTACGACCGATGATATTTTGCCCCGCTAAGCTTGCGGCCGCCTGCCCAAGGGCGCAGGCCTTAACATTTTGTGCAAATTCAGTAATTTTACCGTCTCGCACAGTTACATCAACGGTCACCTTCGATCCACAAAGCGGTGAACGTTTCGATACGCTGGCACTTGGATTGTCGAGACGCCCCACATGCGGCATCTGCGCTGCGAGGGCGAGAATTCGGGTGGAATAAAGTTTGATCAAGTCAATTTGTTCAGTCATGGTTTGGACATTCCCTGTTGCCAGTAATAGATAAGTCTCAGTCGTGGAATGCAAGAGGAGGTGTGACATGTTCGATCCGGAAACGCTAAAATATGATACCAACGGATTGTTGCCGGTCATTGCACAATGTGCGGAGACGCGTGAAGTTCTAATGCTGGCTTGGATGAATGCTGAAGCGGTGTCTGAAACTTTACGAAGTCGACGCGTGACCTATTGGTCTCGGTCACGACAAAGTTTTTGGGTGAAAGGGGAGACCAGCGGTCATCGGCAGACTTTGGTCGATATGCGATACGATTGCGATCAAGATTGCCTTTTGTTGATCGTGATCCAGGAAGGGCCAGCCTGCCACACCAATCGCCGTAGCTGTTTTTACACATCGGTTATGACGAGTGAGCCACGTGAAATAAGTCAGCCAATAGTCTGAAAGAATATACATTTCATAATTTAGAGCGCAGGGGTAGTCCGACCATTGCGCGGATGTCATCCGGACTCGCGCCTTCGCCACGGAATTTTGCAATGGCCTTGGCGTCATCTCGTTTGGCGAGGCGTTTACCATCGGGATCTCGAATGAGAGCGTGGTGGTGGTATATCGGCGTTGGGTAATTCAGGAGGTGTTGGAGCAAGGCATGGATGGGTGTGGCGCTCAAAAGATCCGCGCCCCGCACCACATGGGTGATATGTTGCACTGCATCATCCACCACGACGGCCAGATGATAAGCTGCATCACCGCTCCGGCGTGATAATACAACATCTCCTATATTATCAGTAAACTGAGATGTGTTTATAACGTGATTATCGGCTGTTTGTAGATCGGTGGCAAGCTCTTGAAAGGCGATTTTAGAGCAGTTAGAAAGCGCAGCCGTCATATTTAGCCTCCGTGCGGCCCGAGCATCAGTCGTGCTGCTTTTCGACGGGCGACAGGTGCCCGGATAGATCAGCCCATCGGGTCCCCAAATAGGCTCCACTCCTTCTTGGGGCGCAGAGGCGGCCTCAGCAATGTCGCGGCGGCTGCATGCACAGCCATAGAGCAGCCCGCGGTCTGAGAGAGAGGAGAGTGCCGCCTCATAGGCCGCGCTGCGAGCGGCTTGCCGCAATACAGGCCCATCCCAAGTCAGGCCGAGCCAGGCCAAGTCATCAAAGATCTGTTCCTCCCATTCGGGCCGCGCCCGGCTTTGATCGAGATCTTCGATCCGCAGTAAAAATGCGCCGCCCTGCCGCCGCGCAAAATCATGCGCGATTATGGCGGAATAGGCATGTCCAAGATGCAACGGGCCCGTTGGAGAGGGCGCAAAGCGGATGCGGATCACAGGCGCCTCAGGATCAGAACGTCGGAGCCCATGGGAGGCTGTCGCAGGTGCAAGCCGTTTTCTCGAAACAACAGCTCTGCCCGGCCGCGGCCAATCTCACCATCTAAAACAGAGTCATAGCTGCCATGGGCCACAGTTGGGTCATTAAAGGACAGGCCGATGAAGCCACCCGGGGCGAGGTGATCAAGGATCATGCTTAAAGTTTCAGGCGGCGCGGCGCCGAGCGAAACCACACCGGCGGCGACGATCACCGAATATTGCCCAGCGGTCACACCCGTGATCTCACCAGGGCGACCTTTCCAAAGGTTGGCATAGAGAGCCCGCGCCTTGGCCTTTTCAAGCATCGGTGCTGAAATGTCCAAACCATCAATGTTTGTAAATCCAGCATCTTGGAGCGCGAGGCCAGACAGGCCGGTACCGCAGCCGAAATCCAATATGCGGTCACTCGGCTGAACATAGAGCTTTAACGCAGCGGCAATTCGGTGCTGGGTGTCATAACCGGCTTCGGCCAAATCCGCATCATAGTGGGCGGCCCAATCCGCATAGATTTCCAAAGTTTCCTCAACGGGGCGCGGCACCCAGAGAGGGAATTTGGTGGATAAATTGCTGTCCTGCGTCATGGCAGCAGCCTAGAGCTTGTTGCTGTTTTGGCAATAGATTAACGCGCCAGCCAGGCTGAAAACGTCTCTTTGGCACGGTCCGTATAGGCTTTGTAGCGCTCCTTGCGCCGCTTGCGTCCGCCTTTTACCGTATCAATCGGTGGAAAGAGCCCGAAGTTTACATTCATCGGTTGGAAGGTCTTAGCCACGGCGCCGCCCGTAATATGGGTGATCAATGCGCCACAACCAGTATCTGGTCCCGGCGGCGGCAGAGTGCGACCTGAAAGTTCCGCGGCCGCCATTCGGCCCGCCACCATGCCCATGGCCGCGCTTTCGACATAGCCTTCAACGCCAGTGATTTGTCCAGCAAAACGGATATTTGGCTTGCTTTTTAGCTGCATTTGTAGCGTCAACAGGGTTGGCGAGTTGATGAACGAATTGCGGTGAATCCCGCCCAATCTTGCAAATTCCGCCTCTTCTAGGCCTGGGATCATGCGCAAAACGTGGGTTTGCGCGCCATATTTCATCTTGGTTTGAAACCCGACGATATTAAACAGCGTGCCCAAAGCATTGTCCCGGCGCAGCTGCACCACGGCGTAAGGCTTATTGTCCGGATCATGGGCGTTGCATAGCCCAACCGGTTTCATGGGACCAAAGCGAAGGGTTTCGCGGCCACGTTCGGCCATGACCTCAATCGGAAGGCAGCCGTCAAAATACCCAGCTGTTTCACCGGGTTTAAACTCGGTTTTTTCAGCGTCAAGCAGCGCATCGATAAAGGCCTCATATTGCTCTTTGTTCATCGGGCAATTGAGATAGGCTGTGCGCTCTTCTTCCGTGTCGCCCTTATCATAGCGCGATTGCATCCAGGCGCGGTTCATGTTGATGCTGTCGGCATAGATGATCGGAGCAATTGCATCAAAAAAGGCCAGAGACTTTGCTCCCGTCTCCGCCTGTATCGCCTCAGCCAATGCGCCAGAGGTTAACGGTCCAGTGGCGACAATCCACTGCCCCTCATCCGGCAAGTGGGTGATTTCGTCATAAGTGACGTCAATTAAAGGATGCGCATGGATCGCCGCAGTGATGCTTTTGGCATAGGGTTCGCGATCCACCGCTAAAGCACCGCCTGCGGGTATGCGATGCTTATCAGCAGTGGCCATAATGAGGCTGTGCGCAGCGCGCATCTCCCAGTGTATCAAGCCCACGGCGTTTTGCTCGTCATCATCCGAGCGGAAGGAGTTGGAGCAAACCATCTCGCCCAAATCACCGGTTTGATGGGCAAAGGTCTCCACCTTTGGGCGCATTTCATAAATAGTCACCGGCACGCCAAGCTGCGCGGCTTGCCATGCCGCTTCGCAACCGGCCATGCCGCCGCCAATGATATTCAATCTTTGTGTCATGGCAGGCGCTGTAATGGCATGCGCGGCAGAAGGGAAGGGCTCAGTCTTGCGACCAATTGGGATCGCGCTTTTCAATAAAGGCGGCAATCCCTTCCTCAGTATCCCGGTTTAGCATATTCTCCACCATTACGTTGCCCGTGTAGGTATAGGCTTGATCCAATGGCATCTGAATTTGCTGGTAAAAGGCGTTTTTGCCGGTCTTGACCGCAGAGCCGAGTTTGGCTGCGATGAGCTCTGCCAAGGCGCGGGCGCTCGGGGTAAGCTCAACTTCGGGCACCACCCGATTGATGAGGCCGGCATTTTTGGCCTCATCTGCTGTCATAAATTCGCCAGTGACCAACATTTCAAATGCGCGCTTGCGGGCAATGTTGCGGGAGAGGGCCACCATGGGTGTTGAGCAAAACAGGCCAATATTGACTCCATTTACTCCGAATCTCGTTCCCTCCGCTGCAACGGCCAGATCACAACTTGCAACCAACTGGCAGCCTGCGGCGGTAGCTATCCCGTGCACTTGGGCAATTACAGGCTGGGGGATTTCCTGCACAGTCTGCATGAAGGTTGCACAGCGATCAAAGAGATCTTTAAAGGCCGCCGCGCCGCCATCGGCATTTCGCCGCGCTGCAGTCATTTGCTTGAGATCATGGCCCGCGCAGAAGGCTTTCCCGGTTCCGGCTAGCACAACCGCCCGGATCGTTTTATCTGACTTCAATGCGCTTCAAAGTGTCTTGAAGCGCGGCAAGCATCTCGTCCGAGAGCGCGTTGAGCCGTTCCGGCATATTCATTGTAAGGTAGGCGACGGCGTTTTCGTCGCGGCGTGTCAAAATTGCCATCTTGCTCTCCATTAACTTCCTCGTCACCATAAGCAGAAGCTAAGGAGCGCGACAATGGCACTTAAAATGAACGCTGCGAAACTGAAGGCTTTTTTGCTGCTCGAATTTCCGCAGGTGGCGGATGAATTCGAAATTATTGACCTGAGTGCGGCGCGGCTGGAGGTGGCGCTTCGTGTGCAGGACAGGCATCTGCGTCCTGGTGGCACGGTCTCGGGTCCGTCCATGTTTGCTCTGGCTGATGTGGCTGCATATTTGCATATTCTTGCGTTGATTGGCCCAAAAGCCTTAGCGGTGACGACAAATTGCGGGATTGATTTCATGCGCAAACCCAGCGCGCGTGCGGATTTGCTGTGTAAGAATGAGGTGGTCAAACTTGGCCGATCACTGGCTGTGTGTCAGAGCATGATCTATTCGACGGACCAAACTCAGCCGGTTGCCCGCGCCAATCTAACCTATGCTATTCCGCGCGATGGGTGAGGGGGCGACAGGCTGGTTTTTGGGGTAAAATAATACCTTATTTTTAGATAGTTGATTTAAAATGGTTTTATATGGAGTTTCTGTGTTGACTGCACCTCGGCAATCTTTATAAGCCGAGCATCGCCAACTTCTATGGGTATAAAAAATGAAAACCTTCTCTGCAACACCTGCAGATATTGATAAAAAATGGATTCTGATCGACGCTGAAGGCGTTGTATTGGGTCGTTTGGCTTCTATTATCGCAATGCGCCTGCGTGGCAAACATAAGGCTACTTTCACACCGCACATGGACATGGGCGACAATGTGATCGTGATCAATGCTGAAAAAGTTCAGCTGACCGGTAACAAGCGCAACAAAGAAAACTACTGGCACACCGGATATCCTGGTGGGATCAAATCCCGCACCACGGGCACTATCCTGGAGGGCAAGTATCCTGAGCGCGTTTTGACACAAGCTGTGAAGCGCATGTTACCAGGTAACCGCCTGTCGCGTCAGATTATGACCAATCTGCGTGTCTATGCAGGCGCCGAGCATCCACATGAGGCGCAAGCCCCCGACGTATTGGATGTAAAAATCATGAACAAGAAAAACACACGGGTATAAGCGATGTCAGATCAAATTTCATCTCTCGAAGACCTGGCAGTGGTCGCCGAAGGCACCTCTGCTGTGGTTGAAATCGCAGCGCCTCGGGAACCTGTTCGCGATGAATTGGGCCGCAGCTACGCCACTGGTAAACGCAAAGACGCGGTTGCCCGTGTATGGATCAAACCAGGGTCCGGCAAAGTAACTGTGAACGGCAAAGACCAGGACACTTACTTTGCGCGCCCTGTTCTGCAGCTGATCCTACGTCAACCGATGCAGGTGGCCGGTGTCGAAGGCGAATTTGACGTGGTTGCCACAGTCAAAGGCGGCGGTTTGACAGGCCAAGCAGGCGCTGTGAAACACGGCATCTCCAAAGCCTTGCAGCTCTATGAACCTAGCCTGCGCGGCGCCCTGAAAGCCGCCGGATTCCTTACACGCGACAGCCGGGTTGTGGAACGTAAGAAATTCGGTAAGCGCAAAGCCCGTCGGAGCTTTCAGTTTTCTAAGCGCTAAGTTCGAATATTCGCATTTACTATATAAAAAAAGGGTTGCGTATTTCGCAGCCCTTTTTTGTGCGTAGCAGAATTGCAGCAGACACAGTATGTGTTGACCTTATGGTTTAGTGATTTCAGCATATCTGTAGCGTTTTAAGTTTCTATTTAAGGAAGCCAGATATGTTTAGAAGCGTGCTGTATTTAACCTTTAGCTAGCAATAGCTGGATTCCAAAGAGTTCCGAATTATGGTGGGGGGAAAATTGGGGGACGTTAAATATTAAAGCTATTTTTAATATAATTAATTCATATATTTATGAAGATTGCTTGGCAGAGAGACAGGGATTCGAACCCTGGGTACCCTTGCAGGTACAACGGATTTCGAATCCGTCCCGTTCGACCACTCCGGCACCTCTCCGCACATGAAGTTTGCCTTCAGGTGACTTTCTCATATCAAACGGATTCTGAAATGCAACGCAAAAAGCATAGAGTTTGTGAGCGTGTAGTGGCTTGGCTTAGACGCTGGTCAGGTGTCAGCAGTATCGATGCGCCTTGGGGTAAAATATCAATACCGTCTGGTAATCTGGAGGATGAAAAGACCCGTCTATCCTCCAATGGTCTTAAATAAGCGCCCGCTGATGCCAACCGTGTGCAGCAAGTGTAACGTAGAGCGTGGACTAGTAATTTGAATCAGGTCCTAGGCCACTATTTATGCCCATGGTTACTTATACAATCGTAAAGAGAGACTGTTTTTATGTGAAATCCGAATGTTTAGACCACTTTAGGTATAAATGTTTTTCTCAGTAGTTAATTTATTTTTCAAAACAGAATAGATTTTTTGATAAAGAAATATCAAAAAAACAATAGAGAAAATAAGAATGTTATCCTTAATCTAAATCACTGTACTCAATATAATCATCAGTCTAGAAGTGGTTAAATATACCCCCGGTAGCCCCTATGTATATGGTTTAGTCGTTGAAAGACGGTATAACGTGCCGCCGCGGGCCAAATCAGGGCAGGGGCAGAGCCTGAGGGGGCCTTTACCGTTACACCTAATCCCCCTAAATCGGCCTCAGACTTACAATTAAACCTATAGTTAGCACCTAAGATAAGTTGTCTTCTTCTGGTGCCCCCAATAACGGTAAAACCTAAAGGTGTTGGTCACGCAATTTGTCTTATAGGTTTGCTCATTTTTTGGGTTTATATTAGATTTGATTTGGTCGAAAATTAATGCAATGAAGCTAGCGGCAACTGTCAAATATGGTGGAAAGACAATGCAAGTAAGTGTTCGTGATAATAATGTTGACCAAGCTCTTAGGGCCCTGAAAAAAAAGCTGCAACGGGAAGGTGTGTATCGTGAAATGAAGCTCAAGCAGCATTTCGAAAAACCATCTGAGAAAAAGGCTCGTCAGGCAAAAGAAGGACTTAGCCGTCAACGTAAACTTGCGCGTAAAAAAGCTGAAAAAGAGGGCTGATTATTTCGTATATTAAGCTAATAATAGCCCTGTTTGAAACTTGATGGCATATACTAAGCTCAGTTTATAGACTTCGGACGCCGTCTATCACCGCGAGCGATTAGCCAAATCAGCTGCATGTACTGTTTGGTGAAATGAGTGTGGTTTTTTATTGGTGAAATGAGTGTGGTTTTTTAATTAGAACCTCAAAGGTAAAGGATTTTCGATGACTTGTCTTTTTGTACAAATACGTTGTCGGCCCGGCGCTGCCTATGCAGTCGCGGCGCAAATCGTCATGCGCGAAATTCATTCAGAGCTTTATTCCACCAGTGGCGATTTTGATTTGATGGTGAAACTTTATGTGTCTGATGGCCAGGATATTGGCATGTTTATAAACGACAATTTGCTCAATATTGACGGCATAGAGCGCACTTACACGATTCAAACTTTTAAAGCGTTTTGATGAACACAATATATTTAGGGGGCGATTCTAGTGAAACTAACGTTGGCTTGCATAGTGCTTGTTGTTGCTGTTTTACCCAGTGACTTCGTCTCAAAACTCCTTGAATTAATATAAAAGTGGTCTCCACCCAAGCTTGTAGTTTGGCCTATGACTGTGGTGTCATTCTTTGTTTAAAACTCCAAATTCTATGAGAATGCTGGGCGTCAGTATCCAGTACATTTTTAAGAGCAGGGCAAGACCAAGCGTTAGGATTAGCAATGCGCTGACGATAAGCCATCTTTTGGTTTGTACGGGTAGCATAGTGTGAACCTAGCGCATTACTGTAGGTTCGAAAATGATAGAGGAGAGACAAAGACATTAAGAATTTTGGATGGGGGTCAAAAATTCCATATTTTTAAGACAAATTTGTGTCATTATTTAGCATAATGCTAATTTTGACATTTTGAGTGGGCCATATTGTTTTGTAATAACGATGGGGTTGTATTTTGACCGCATGTATTTGCTCGACATACCTCGTCTTCCAGCCAGATTTGGCCGATGGGGGGATTTGCGCTCGGGCCATATACGTATACCCCCTCACATTTTTTCGCCTAAATTATTGGCGATATACTTTAAACTGCTTAAGGGCTGCACAACTATTCATAGTTTGCCTTTTTGATTGGCGCATTGTGCAGCAATTTTTTAGTCTTATGATGAAACCATAGTCAAACATAAATACACCCATCCTGGGTGTCACCCTGTAACCCATTCTCCCGGGTCTATTACAGGGTGTACTGGCCAGCGTGCTCTAAATGAGCGGCTGGCTTTTTTTTCTTGAAGTTACCGAATGTCGGGCCAGCTCTTACTATAGAATGGCTTATAGCCATTGTCCTCTTCGGAGGAGGATTAGCATTTATTGGGTGGTCAATGCTGGTCCAAGGATGGCTAGCAACTGTGGGTGAACGCAGCGTGTTAGTCATCCGCCCCTATCTCTATAGGTTGAACTAAAGGTCTACTAATAGCTCTACTATGGATTTGGCCCTCCCTTGCCATTTTATCCACATTTGTGGGGACAGCTTTAGGGAGAACTATAGGTATAAGTTCTCCCTCCGTTTACTCTCTATGGTGCAACCTTGAAATTGGTCATATTTATATGATTTTTACATAGAGGCACCAGACCTGATAGTCACCACCTAGGGTGGGTCTCAAATAAAGCAGCGTCGAAGTAATCCAATTTTGAGACTTCGCCGTATACTTGATATAAGGAGGAACTTTACATGACTATTCATCAAGAGTTTTTAAAGTTTGAAGCGGTTCTCGCTCATTGCGAAACACGGGTATCAGACACTTCACTGAGCGCAGCCATGGACTACGGTCGTGAAATGCATTTTTTCGATAGCACTAACACCCTGTCACAATAAGGTCAGCTTTTAGCTGAGATGATATTGCCTACCATCGAAGGTTAGTGGTCTTCTCACTCTGGTGACCCGTAATAACAGCGAAACCCATAGAAGCCTGCTCACGCAGTCTATTCAACTCAGCCGCCATCAGCTCTTCTTTACGTACACCCATGCGCTGCTCAACATCCTGAGCCATTGCATCGACCCAATACTGGCAGGCCATAGCAAGCGCATCTAGTCTGTCATCATTGGTCAAGTGCGCCACGGTCAGCCGTAATGCGCGTCAGCTGATACATCAGTTGGTAACGTAGTGCTTGCTCAGGGGGCAGGTGCTGACAGCTATCAAAGTCCTTCTGGATGACCTTCTTGTCCATCACCAGTCTGTGCTGGTTCATCACAGGCTCAAGAACATCGATGATACGCCGTTCCTTCTGCGTATTGTGGCGAACTTCGCTCATTGTGACAGGATGGACTTTGTTCAGCACAGGCATAAACAGCTGGTTAAACATCCCATCACCAAAATTTGACTCAACAATAATTTCATTGACCTGTTCTTCCTTGGCTATGACTGCAAGTTTCTGCAGTGCTTCCTCTGAGTATCCGCCTGCGATGCCACCGCATCTGCGGACGTATAGGTAGCCATTGAGCATCTTTACGACTGCGTAGCCTGTCTCATCCTTACCGCGTCCTGACGGGTCAATACTCATGACTGAGCCAGTGTATTCGACGAACTCAGAACTCATGAACATAGGCTTGTGATAGTGGTCTCCGTTGAACGCTACGTTAGGCAATTCTTCTACGATATACTGGCTATCAGATGACCATGAGACCTTCTCAGGGGCCTCCTGAGTGGGTATATCCATGATTACTAGGTCAGACACCTTGAGAGGGTATCTTTCGGCATCAGAGAGTCTCGTATCGAGCATAAACTGCAGGGCAAATCCTGACCGCCCGTAGGATGCTTCACGTTCGAGCAAGTCGAAATCCGAGAAGCGGTTAGGGTCTGTAGGTTCACCGACAATAGTAGCGTCGATTGCCAGTGCATTGCTAATGAGAGGCGCTATTTTGCTGCCGTATCCGACCATTTGCTCTGGATTTGGATACCTAGCTGGCCAGATGCTGACCTTGTATCCACGGTCAGGCAGCTTGTTATACAAACTCTCTTGGTTCTGTGGTGTGCCGAGGTAGATGATGCGCCCGTCTGGTTTGAGAATAGCGTCAAATTCCTTCACAGCCTCTGACAGTTTATCCCGCATTCCTTGGGTCATAGAGTTGTTCGGTACTTCGATGTCATCTGCGACGATTACATCAGCACGAGAGCCAGCCAATTGGCCTGATATGCCCACAGATTTCACTGAGGGTGCGTGAGACGCAGCAGCAGGTGCTACATCAAAGCTAATCTTTGACTGTCTTTGGTCAGGCTTTGGCCGTAGGTGGGCCAATACTTCAATCTCGTTGATGAGGCGCAGCGTAAACGTAGTGAAATCGTCTGAGCGAGATTTAGAGGCTGAAACGACCAAAATGTTTAGCTGTGGGTTCATGTACAGAAGCCAGACCACATAGGCCGATGTCACCCATGACTTACCAACACCTCGGAAGGCTTCGATAATCATGCGCTTGTCGCCGTGCTGTAGGTTGTAGGCGATGTCATATTGAACAGGGGTAGGGTCGGGGAGGTTGAGGTGCTTCCAGATAACGAAGAGGAACTTGCGGAAATCTGAAAGCGGGTCATTCGCTATGGGGATGCCAAGCGAGGTTGTTGCTTTGAACATATTTATCCGTATTGTTGAGGCTCACAGTAAAAAGGAGAATTAAAATGTTTGCTACTTTTACCGACTGGGAATTTTCTGACATGGATGCGATGAAAGCCACTGGTACGGCTATGTGGCCCAAAGTGCAGGCTGCTGGTGCAATCAGCTTTACTGCGACTGCAACGGGAACAAACACTGCCAGAAGTAGGATTGTGTGGCCCGATGCCGCAACAGCATCGGCTGCTATCGATGGTTTGAGAGCGGCGGCTATGGAAATGACCGATACCAAAGCCACTGGCATGGCTGCAGGCGAGGTTATGCTGGATTTTAGCTAAACTAATTAGCCTTAAGTTCACTCACATCAAAATCTGCATCGCTAAAGTCGGGCAGGGTGGCTACTAGGCTGCTGAGGGGCGAACCCTCGACTGCCAATGCTTCAATGCCGTTGTCCTTCAAGAACTGTCGGGCGACGTTAAGGTCAGCCGATTTAGCCTCAGGGTCTTGAATGCGGAGTAGTAGGTTCTCTGCCAGCGTTTTATGCAGCAGGGCCATCATCTCTTTGTTTGTTCAACTTTAGCCGCCGCGCCACTAACTACACCGAAGCGGGACGCTCTTAAGTTGGTCTTTTTATCATTATAAAATTGTGTTGATAAGGGAAATGACCGTCGTTCCTACTCACAGGGGTTGTCACACGCATGTGGCTTATGTTTTCGTTACTTAGTCCGTCTGCCTAAGGAGGCATGACATCTGACCCGAGAAGGAGGTTGAGATGAAAAAAATTATTGGTTCAATTTTTGTTTGTTCAATTTTGGCTACATCTGCGATGGCGAACGAAACATTGATATGGCCTCGCACAGCAAACGAACCCTTTCACCCCAATCCAGAAATACTTTTAGCGCAGGGCAAAATACTTAGTACGCAACTAGATGATAATCGTACTGATAGGTATGTAACTGTGGTGAAATTTATAGTGGCTTTTGACGATCTGATTTATATGTGTCGTCATATTGATTATCGCAGCGGTGATAATAGCGACATTTATTGTGTAAAATCGAGATCGGTTACGAATTAGGTTTTTTGGGCTTGGTAGTTCCGCCGAGCATCGCGTTATAACTGCCGCCAATGTAGATAATTCAAAATTCTTAGCTGTTTTTTTGTCGATAGTTGGAGCATCTGGCTTTCTTTACGACTTCCTTTACCGTTATCTCTTTGCCATAGCGTTCCATCAGTTTCGTCACGGGAACATTCGGTACGTGACCGCACTTACATTCAAATGAAAGATGGTTGTTTAATATGGTTTGGAGTTGGGTCTGTTATAACCAGTAAATGAAAGTAAGAGAAAAAACTGATTTATAATTTAGTGTAGTTTTTGAGTTCACTTTATGCATGATTTTGAGAATGAAAATGTGGATATAGTAATTAGGGAGGAAAAAGAGATGTCAATTAGATGCATAATGATGGGTTCTTACAACGCAGAGGGCGCGAAGGGTATAATTGGTGGCTCCGACCGGATGGCTGCAGTTAAAACGGTTGCTGAAGCGGCTGGTGGTAGCGTTAATTTTGCAAGTTTTATGCGCGGTAGAATGGACATTATTGTTGATTTTAATGTCCCTGATGCTGCGACAGCGATGGGCGTTATGGCCGCAGCTCACGCATCTGGTACTTTTGCAAGTTTAGAAGTTCATGAGTGTATCGATAACGGGCCAGTAGTAGCAGCGGCGCAGCGTATTATGAAGGCATACGTGCCAGCTAATGCTTAACAAAAATGATATGCCTTCTTTTACTAAGGAGTAATACGATGGCCAAGTTTGTAGTGTATAGTAAATGGTTTTGGAAAGATGGTGTGCCTGAGGATGCTTTTGTCCAAGATTGGTTGCGAGGCCGCAAGCCCAATATGATTGCTGAGGATACTGTCTTATTCAAGGTTGACGATAATCATCATGGTTCTGTTACGACTTATGCAAATGAAGCTGATTTCAAAAAAGAGCGTGGTTCCGTTCTGGAAGAACGCAAAAGAAATCATGAAGAGGGCGCTCAATTAATTGATGAAAATATAGGGTCTGTAATGGGTCAAATGTCTGGGCTTTAAATCGATAAAGCGACGCATGCCTAAATAAATCTGGTGGGGGATACCCCCCGCCAGACTGCTCACTTTTTCTTTGGTGAATGACCTACTTTTTTACCGTAAGTTCCTTTGCTTTTTGCCATCCTAATCTTCCTGTAAAGTACGCCTGAGGGGCCTTTTTTATTTTACTTTAAGTTTTTCATTTAACCCATTCAAGAATTGATAATATCTGCAAGACGTGAAGCAATCGTCCCCATCGTATTTGGATTGGTGTGAACATATTTCATCGTGCTAGAGGGGTCTTTGTGACCAAGCATAGCGCCAATTAGCAGATGATTAATGTTCATCTCGTTAGCCATCACGGTAGCTGCGGTATGGCGGGTACAATGGAAAACAGCAGACTTGTCGCCATCACAAATATTTAGCCTGATATTTTTCCAAGCATGATAATGTGCGCCCTCAATAAACATGGTCTTTGCGTTCCAGTTTAACGCTTCAAATGCGTTAAAAGCGTCATCGTTAAGTGGAACGTTTCGGCGGTCTCCGTTTTTTGTGTGAGTTAAACGCACATGACGGACATCATTTATGAACACCACGTCCTTTTGTCGAACACGCAATATCTCACTGAGGCGCATTCCTGTATTGATACCGATGTTAAACATTGGCAGCAGCCATACGTGTTTGTGGTCAGCCAGATATTCTCTGATTTGTTTCACTTCAGAGCGGCTATAAAAGCGCACACGCTGGTTCTTAACTTTAACAAATTTGATGTTTGGAATTTTTGGTAGGTCCAAATAATCTTTGGCATAATTAAAGAACCTGCTCAGGGCTGAACGATAATGGTTGATAGTGTTGTCTGATATACCTCGTGTCTCTTTTAGCCAGCGGCAGAAATCAAGTATGTCAGCCCCGCTGATTTCATCCAACCGTTTATCAGCATTGTCACCAAAATCTAAAAATACCTTCAGTTTTGCAGTACTTTCCTTATGGTGCAGGTCAGTTGTGTCCCAAATGTAGGCAGCATGCTCGTTCAGAAAGTTTGTGATGTTTGTCATTGTCTGTCTCCAAATCTATTGAAGAAAGCAAAAATCCGTTCGATTAGGTAATTTTTGAGTGGACGAACCCTGGGTACCCTTGCAGGTACAACGGATTTCGAATCCGTCCCGTTCGACCACTCCGGCACCTCTCCGCACATGAAGTTTATCTTCAAGTCTTTCTCTCGTATCAAACGGGTTCTAAAATGCAATACTAAAACAAGTCGTTTAGACGCTTCGAAGCGGTGCCAAATTGGTGACCGCTGCATCAATACCGCTTTGTATGAAATGGGGGTGTCGCTAGGTAATCTCAAGGTTGGCGTGACCCATCGATTCCATAACAGTCCACAAGTTTTTACCTGCTGAGACCAGCCGTGTGCAGCACGTTTGACGTAGAGCGTGGACAAGTGATCTGTATCATGCCCTTGGACACTGGTTTCGCATACGGACCTCGGGGGCGTCCTTAAATTTGCTCGTTGTCATTTGAAATTGGAATATTACGACCATATCCACGTTAAAATATCGCAGCAGAAAATCTTATAAACTGTTCAACATCGCGTGAAATATGGGAATATAAAAAATGTTTTTAAACAATAGAGTAAACATAAAATGTATTGTTGATTTAAAGGTCTACATTTTATTTATTCAAGGAATAGATACCCGTTGATTACCCCCCCAGAACCCGTATTTATATTGGTCAGGCATCAGAAAACTGCAAAAATGATGGTAAAAATTGCCACCGTCGGCCAAATTAGGGCAGGGCATGGGCGGATTTCTGTCCTAAACTATTACATGTAAAATCTCAGACTTTTACACCAAAATGTTTAGGCCAAACCTTGATGTAACCAGCAGTCGAACCTCCATCCCAGACTGATGTGATTTGTAGCCATTTTCTTCTTCACGGACGGCTGGCTTGGGTGGGTGAACGCTCAATGCTAGTGGTCCACCTGTAGGTTGAAACTGTTGACCAATTTTTTTGACACTAAAAGATTCTTACGTCTTAGCCATCCCTCATTTGAAAAATTTATCTACATTTATGGTGGCAGATTTAGGAAGAACTACAGGTATAATTCTCCCCGCCTGTTTTCTTGTAAGGGTAACCATTAAAACTGGTCTTATAAATAGGGAGTTTTTACGTGAGAGGCACCAGACCTGTAGTTACCAACTAGGATTGTTGATTTTACTACCCTAATGCATTGTAATAATCATAAAATTCAAAGAATCTTGCTCACGCAGTTGGTCATACTGGTTCGCTTATTTGACTATTGTGCTTATTCAATTTGATTTGGCTTAAATTTAATGTCATGTAGTAAATGTAACTTTATCAAATATGGCAGACAGTAAATGCAAGTAAGTGTTCGTGATAATAACGTCGATCAGGCTCTCCGGGCTTTGAAGAAAAAGCTACAGCGCGAAGGTGTGTATCGTGAAATGAAGCTCAAGCAACATTTCGAGAAACCATCTGAGAAAAAGGCTCGTCAGGCGAAAGAAGGACTCAGCCGTCAGCGTAAACTCGCCCGTAAAAAAGCTGAAAAAGAGGGCTGATTACTCTGCTTATTGGGCAAATATTAGTTCTGTAAAAAATTCATGGCATCATCTAAGATTCGTCTATTGACCTTAGCTGTCTGATCCTACCGCGAGTGATAAGCAAAATTAGCCGTGTATACTGTTTCGTGAAATGAGTATGGTTTTTTAGTGGGAACTCTAAAAATAAAGGATTTGCGATGACTTGTCTTTTTGTACAAATACGTTGTCGACCCGGTACGGCCTATGAAGTCGCTGCGCAAATTGTACTGCGTGAAATTCATTCAGAGCTTTATTCCACCAGTGGCGATTTTGATTTGATGTTGAAACTTTATGTGCCCAATGGTGAGGATATTGGAGTGTTTATAAATAATAATTTGCTCAATATTGATGCTATCGAGCGCACCTACACGATGCAAACTTTTAAAGCGTTTTAATAAACTTGATTTATTTTAGTATCGATGCCGATGAAACACCAACTAGTGTCTATTGTTCTTTGGTTCAAGTTCTTCGATGGATGTCTCTAGGCCCTCAAAAGGGTAACCTATGGCAAAGACGTCCTCTAAGCGGCAAATGGCCTATCTCACCCACTTGCTGAGCAGGATGCTTGGCGTGACCATTCCGTAAATCTTGAAAAGCAGAGCCAGGCTGAGAGTCAGGATAAGCACGGCGCTGACTATAAGCCATCTTTTGCTTTGAAGAGGTAGCATGATTAGAACTTAACGCATTTCTACGATTTTGAAAATGATAGAGATAGGACATAAGTATAAATCACTGTTAATGAGCTAAAATTAGAGCATCATTACGATAATTTAACTAGATGTAGATTGTGATTTTAAAGAATTACTTAATATTAGATGGTTAGGCGCGGCCCGACTTCGATTCGACCTAAAAATCTACAATTCAGCCAGATTTGGCCGACGGAGGATTTTCGCTCGAGCCATATACGTATAACCCCTGACATTTTTCCGCCTAAATTATTAAAAATAATATACCAAACTGACTTTCCCACATCCAGTTACCCCCAGTGTATTTTTGTTGACGCTACGGCAGAAAGAGAAGGGGTTGTTTCATAATGAGACTTGTGGCGGAATACCAACATTCCAGTGACTCGGAGCGGGCCCTTTCGAATCCTCCCAAGGTAGGCGAAGGACAAAACTAGCCAGCTTTCTCGAAATGAGAGGCTGGCTTTTTTTAGCAGCGCCTTCAGGTTGAACTAAAGGTCTACTGACAGTTTACTAAGGATTGGTGCTGTTGATATCATAATTTTATACAAAAAATTGAGGATAACTTTGAGGTTAACCTATAGGGTAAATTCTATCTCTATTACCTCTCTATTGTGCAACAATTGAAATTAGTCATATTTATAAAGATTTTTACATGAGAGGCACCAGACCTATAGTCACCACCCAGGATGGTCTTAAATGTCGCAGCATCAAAGTAATCCAATTTTAGTGCTTCCCCGTAATTATGGGTAAAGGAGCTATTCCAATGACCATACACCAACAGTTTTTGAACTTTGAAGCAGTGATCGCGCATTGTGAAACACGGGTACCATCAGGCACACTGTGCGAGGCAATAAAATATGGACGTAAAATGGAGTTTATCGATAAAACTAACAAATTGTTACCATCAGGTGAGCTTTTAGCTGAGATTATAACGAATTGTTCGCCATCAGATGAGCTACTAGCTGAGATTAAGTTGCCTACCATTTAAGGTTATTGGTGGTACTGGTCTTCTCACTCTGGTGACCCGTGATAATTGCAAAGCCCAAAGAGCCTGTTCACGCAGTCTATTCAACTCAGCTGACATCAGCTCTTTGTCTGTCATTTGGATATTTAGTAGGTTCAAAGGCCTAAAATGACGCTGTTGCGTTTGCCATAGTGGTATATCCTTAAATTTGATTGGGAAATGACCGTCGTTTCTACTCACAGGGGTTGTCACACGCATGTGGCCTATGTTTCCGTTATTTAGTCCGTCTGCCTACGGAGGCATGACATCTGACCCGAGGAGGAGGTTAAAATGAAAAGGATTATTGGTTCAATTTTTGTTTGCTTAATTTTGGCTACATCTGCGGTGGCGAACGAAACATTGATATGGCCTCGCACAGCAAACGAACCCTTTCACCCCAATCCAGAAATACTTTTAGCGCAGGGCAAAATACTTAGTACGCAACTAGATGATAATCGTACTGATAGGTATCTAACTGTGGTGAAATTTATAGTGGCTTTTGACGATCTGATTTATATGTGCCGTCATATTGATTATCGCAGCGGTGATAACAGCGACATTTACTGTGTAAAATCGAGATCGGTTACGAATTAGGTTTTTTGGGCTTGGTAGTTCTGCCCAGCATCGCGTCATTACTAACGCTGACATAGATAATCCGAAATTAGAAGCTGTTTTTTTGCCCACAGTTGGAGCATCTAACTTTCTTCATGACTTCCTTGACCGTTATCTCTTTGCCATAGCGTTCAATCAGTTGCGTCATAGGAACATTAGGTGCGTGACCTCACTTACATTCAAATGAGAGATGGTTGTTTGATATGCACCTGGCCTTTTCTAGATCGTGGCAAAAGTCCATCATGTCTGCCCCGCTGATTTCATCTACCGTTTATCAGCATTGCCATCAAAATCGAAAAAGACCTGCATCTTTGCGACACTTTCCTTGCGGTGCAGAGCAGTGGTGTCCCAAATGTAAGCGTAATGCTTATTAAAAAAGTTTATGATATTTGTTATTGTCTGTCTCCAACTTGATTGAAGAAGGCAAAGAATCCGTTCGACTAGGTGATTTTTGGAGCGATGAATCCTGGGTACCCTTGCAGGTACAACGGATTTACAATCCGTCCCGATCGACCACTTTGGAACCTCTCCAAACCATGCAGTTTAGACTGTCGAGATGCCACGAAATCAAGAATTTGGAGATTATCCATCGGGGTTACCTGGCAAATTTTCGACGCGGTTCAAAGGCCCTCTCGTATCCACGCGGCGGCCTTTTCGGCGATCATCAAGGTGGGGGCATTGGTATTGCCGCTGGTGATGGTTGGCATGACGCTCGCATCGACTACGCGCAGTCCTTGCACACCTTTGACACGCAGATGCGGATCCAGAACCGCTGCGGGATCGTCCATCTGGCCCATTTTTACCGTGCCAACCGGGTGGAAAATTGTATTAGCGATATCACCGGCGAGCCGCGCCAATTCTTCGTCGCTTTGGTGCTGCACCCCCGGCTTTAATTCTTCTGGCGCGTACTCCTGCATCGCTGGTTGAGCCATTATCTGCCTCGCTTGGCGCAGGCTATCGGCCGCAACTTGCCGATCTTCGGAGGTACTGAGATAATTGGGCACAATCTTGGGCGGATCTTGGAAATTGGCCGAGCTGATTTGCACCTGGCCTCTGCTGGTTGGGTTGAGATTGCAAACGCTCACGGTAATGGCGGGAAAGTCATGGAGATCTTCGCCAAAGGCCTCCAGGCTCAAAGGCTGCACATGGTATTCGAGGTTGGCATGGGGGCGGGCGAGATCCGAGCGGGTGAAAGCGCCCAATTGACTGGGTGACATGCTCATTGGACCCGAGCGGTTGAGCAGATATTCAGCACCGATTTTCAGTCTGCCAAACAGGCTATTGGCCAGAGTATTTAGTGTCTGTGTACCATTGACTTTGAAAACCGCACGGATTTGTAAATGGTCTTGCAGGTTTTCCCCCACCGGCGCATCGTGGATCACCTCAATACCCTGGGATCTCAGCAAATCTGCTGGGCCAATACCAGAAAGTTGTAGAATTTGTGGCGAATTGATTGCGCCGGCAGACAAGATTACCTCGCGGTTAGCTGTGACGTGGACAGATTGACCCGCGCGAGACAGGCGTAGGCCCGTACATCGCAGCTGGCCATCGTCTCCAGTGCACCAGGTGAGTTTTTCTGCTTGTGCTTCAGTCCAGATCGTTAAATTTGGCCGTGACTGCGCCGGGCGCAGAAATGCCTTGGAGCTGCTCCAACGCCAACCGGAGCGTTGATTGACATCGAAATATCCGACACCGGCATTATCACCGGCATTGAAATCATCAATTTTTTTAATTCCGGCCTGCTCGGCGGCATTGGCAAAACTGTCCAGCACATCCCAGCGCAGGCGTTGTTTTTCTACGCGCCATTCGCCGCCAGAGCCGTGCATATCTGAAAACCGGCTGTTGTTTCCAGTTATCGGATCAGCGCCTTGATCGAGGCGGTAGTGATTCTCATGGGCTTTGAACGCCGCGAGAGTGTTTCGCCAAGACCAGCTGTCATCGCCGGTCAATTTCGCCCAACCGTCATAATCCCGCGCTTGGCCGCGCATATAAATCATGCCGTTGATCGACGAGCAGCCGCCCAAAACCCTGCCGCGTGGATAGCGTTGCACACGATTGTTAAGGCCAGCATCGGGCTCTGTGTTATACATCCAATCTGTACGCGGATTGCCAATACAATAAAGGTAGCCCACGGGGATGTGAATCCATGGATAGTTGTCTGCTTTGCCCGCTTCGAGCAATAAGACCCGGCGGTTTGAATCCGCGCTCATTCGGTTAGCCAGCAAGCAGCCGGCTGTACCGCCGCCAATGATGACGTAGTCGAAGGTTGCGGATGTGTCTGACATGGATTTTAATCCCTGTTGGCTTGGGGGGCGCCTGAGCTGCGCCCATGCGTTGCACCTTCAAGTAATGCGCGGCAGAATGCAATTAGTCGTGCAACGCTGCTCGCAGCCCAGGTCGGTATCCGGTGCGGCAACTTGAAATACAACTTTGCAGCCGATTTGCCTCACGACCCATTTAGGTCCTTGCGAAACTGGTTATTAGTCAAGGCGGGATTATATGCCAAACGCGCGTGTTAGACACCGTGCCTCGGCCCGATCCATGAAAGTGGCATAATGGCCGAGACAGATTTGACATGAGTAAAATGTAGGTCGTAATGGCGGAGGCATTTCTGCTGATATGGTTTCTTGACGCGAAACATATCGACAATACTCTGAGATTTTTAAAAGTTAATTTGAGCGGATTGGTGATCGCCTCCACTTTAGCTCTGCCTCTGAGCACATGGCTGGCCATTTACCGATTACGCCAACGCCGTTTTGCCATTGCGACTTTGAATGCTTTGATGAGCTTGCCGCCTGTGGTGGTGGGGTTGATTGCATGTCTACTTTTGTCGCGCTCTGGTCCGGGGCAGATCGCGACCCAGCAATTCTTACCTCAAGGTAAAGGGATGTCGGTGCTGGGATGGGGGCCAATTTAAATAGCGCATCTGCTATGAACACCTATATTTTCGCAGATCGGGCCAGTTGATTGAAATTTGGCAATAAAGGCAATATTTTCTTGCTCTTTGCGGATGATCCTGCGCTGTTTAATCAATGTGCTTACCTGCCGGTAAACCCAGAGCGCCCGAGCATGCCAAAGGGAAGCGGCATGGGCCTTAGAAAATTGGTTAATCTCACCGCACGCCAAAAGGATTATCAACGTTTATGAAATTGATGGTGAAGCGCTGTTTGTGTTCAATGCCCGTCCTTAGAGTCTTGTGATGCTCTCTTACGGTGCATTGTTCTTATCGGCTCTGATGGCTGCGAGTTTCTTACCTATGCAATCGGAGGCTGTCTTAATCGGACTTTTGGTCGCGAGACAGGAACCTGTTGCCTCTCTGCTAGTTATCGCCACATTGGGCAATGTTCTGGGCGCCGTGGTAAATTGGGTTTTGGGACGGGCACTTAGGCGCTTTGAAGGGCGAGCTTGGTTTCCAGCTTCACAAGAGCAAATGCAGCGTGCGCAGAGATGGTATTTGCGCTATGGGCGATGGTCTTTGCTGGGAAGCTGGCTGCCGATTGTAGGAGATCCTATAACAGTGGTTGCGGGCGCGCTTCGGGAGAGTTTTTGGCCGTTTGTGGCGCTGGTGACATTAGCAAAGGGCGGGCGCTATATCGTCCTGACGGCGATGACTGTGCCGTGGCTTTGACACGATAGGGGTAGGTGATGACGGCAATTTTGCAGACACGGGGTTTTGGCCTGATTGCGGCCATGGCCACGGTCACGATTTGGGCAGGATTTATGCTCATCACCCGTTTTGCGGTGCAGAGCGATTTTACCGTAGAAGAGCTCTTGGTATTGCGGCTCTTACCCGGTGCCATTGTGATGATGCCTTGGATGTGGAAGCTGGGCGTCCTGCCTCCAAAGATGGCCTGGCCCCGCTCGGTAATGCTGATGGTCGGCGCTAGTGCTGTTCTTCCCTATGTGGTCTCGAAAGGCCTTGCCTTCGCGCCGGCCTCTGACGGTGGGGCATTAGCGCCGGGAATGTTGCCATTCTGGGCCGCTTTGGCCGCTTATGCCTTGGCTGGTGAAGTGCCTGGGCCGCGCCGTCGGTTGGGATTGGCGATGATCCTGATGGGGGCGCTGCTGGTCAGCCTATGGCCCATCCTCAAAGGTGGCAGCGATGGAGCTTGGCGCGGGCATTTGATGTTTCTCAGCGGTTCCGGCCTTTGGGCGATATATTCCGTAGTGTTTCGCCAAAGTGGTCTGACCCCGATGCACGGTTTGGTCATTGGGCTGTTTTGGGGCACATTAACCGCGGTGCCGGTACTTGTTTTGAGCGGCAATGTCAGCTTTAATGGAATATCCTGGACGGATCTTTGGGTCATGTTGATTATTCAAAGTTTCATCATTGGTATATTGGCCATGGTCTTATTTAGCTACGCTGTAAAACTGCTTGGCGCGGCGCAATCCTCTGCCTTTGGAGCTTTGACACCTTTGCTGGCATTGATGGGCGGTGTGGTGTTTTTAGGCGAAACCGTCTCAGTACTGAAAATTTTCGGAGTGATCCTGGTGGCGGTGGGAGTGTTTCTTGCGTCCGGAATTTTGCGCAAAACTGGATCGCGGTTGGCGTAAGCGGTGCGCCTATGCGTGGTTTTTCAGATATGTTTCATAATCTTTCGGAGTATCAATATCATAAGAGCCGCCTTGGTGGGAGCTGGTAAATTCATGCAAGGCTGATTTAAACGTGTCGATCACCGGTTTTGCCCCAACATCCCCAGATATTTGGGCAAAAGCGGAAAAGGTATCACGGTGAAACAGGGTTGGATGGGCTGGCTGTCCGTTCGGGCTGAGGGGGCGCCAGATCAAGTGGCCGGAGTGACGATGCCTCTGTTCAAAGAGCTGGGAAAAATCGGCGGGCTCAAGCGACGGCAAATCGGCCAAAACCACGCAGAGATGCGTAACCGCCCGGGGCAGATCTGCGACCGCCGCGCGCAGCGTGCCGGATAGACCTTCGGCGCTGTCTGGGTAGCTGATCTTGCGCAGAGGCAAATCTTTGACGGCTTGCCATCTTGGGTGCGACTCTGGCGGCAAAGCTACCAGAGTTGGCACAGACAGTTCTAAGACACGCTTGACGAGATGGCGCAAAAGTGGCCGGCCTTGCACGGGCAACATTAGCTTGTCATCTGGCGCCATACGCTGCGAGGCTCCAGCAGCACAGATCAAGATCTGCAGCTCAAACGTTGTGGCATCAACAGTTATAACAACGGCTCCAAAAGACGCTTGGCGGGGCGCAATTGACCAAGGATTTCAATTTCTACACGCAAATCATCCGTCACAGCCGTGCGTGGCACCAAGGCGAAGGCAATAGACTTTTCTGCGTGATGCGAATAGCCGCCTGAGGTGCAAAATCCCTGTACGGTTCCATTGATAAACACCGGCTCATAGGCCACGACATCTGCATCACGCGCCTCCACTTCGAAGATCACCAACTGACGCTTTGGCGGGGTGAGACGTTCAGCTTCCGCGGCGCTACGTCCGATGAAATCCACATTTTTGTCGAATCTGATGAAACGATCGAGACCGGTCTCAGCGGCAGTATAGTCGGGGGAAAATTCTGAGAGCCAGGAGCCAAAGAACCGATCCAAGCGCAGAGACATCATGGCGCGCATGCCGAAAGGGGTTATGCCGTGTGGCTTTCCAGCCTTCCAGAGCGTATCCCAGAGCGCCCGTTGTGCCATGGGATCACAATAGATTTCAAAGCCGTGATCGCCCGTATAGCTGACCTGTTGCACAAGACAGGCTGTTGAGCCGACCACCAGTTCTATGACATCGAGGAACTTTATATCGGCCACATTGGCCGTGGTGCAGGCCTGTAGCACCTCTGCCGCTTGAGCTCCTGCGATTTGAAAGCCTGTGCGTTGATCGGAGATGTTTTGGAGCGATACGCCAGGCGCCATATTTTGTTCGAACCAGCGCTGATGATAGGCTTGACTGCCATAGCTGGCGGTGAGTTGAAATAGGCTTTCACTGATACAAGAGACGGTGAAATCACCGATGAGCTTGCCCTTTGGTGAAAGCATGGGCGTGAGTGAAAGTCGACCGGCCTGCGGAATTCGCCCGGCCATAATCCGGTCGAGCCAGGTCCGTGCATTGGGGCCACTGACTGAGAATTTTGAGAAATTATGCACTTCATTGATGCCAACGGCGCTCCGAACGGCTTTGACCTCGCGTCTGACCGCATCCCAAGCGTTGGATCTACGGAAGGAGGGGGTCTCAAAGCCAGGTTCGCCCGTTTTGGCAAAATAATTAGGCACTTCGAGCCCAAATTGCGCACCCCAGACCGCGCCCATAGTGCTGAAATGGTCATACATTGGGGTGCGGCGCAGGCCGCGGGCGGCGGGCAGCTCTTCATTGGGATAGCTGACCGAGAAACGCCGTTGATAATTCTCAATGACCTTGGGCACCGTATAGCCCGGGGTGATCCATGAGCCAAAGCGGGCGCAATCCATGGCGAAAACATCGCGCTCTGGTTCGCCTTCCACCATCCATTGCGCCAGCGTCAGGCCAACACCGCCACCTTGGCTAAAGCCAGCCATGACAGCACATGCGGACCAATAATTGCGCATTCCTGGCACTGGCCCCACCAGAGGGTTGCCATCAGGGGCAAAGGTGAAAGGACCGTGGATAACGGATTTCACCCCGGCCGATTCAAGCGCTGGGAACCGTTTATACGCAAAGGCGATACTGTCTTCGATTTTGTCAAAGTCATTGGCCAGGAGCTCATGGCCAAAGTCCCAGGGCGTGCCATTCACTGCCCACGGACGGCAGGTCTGTTCATAAAACCCGATGCAAAGGCCGCGGCCTTCTTGGCGCAGATAGCTCTCTCCAGCGGGATCCATCACATGGGGATGCTCGCCGCCTACATCGATAATGGCAGCAATTTGCGGCACATCTTCGGTGACGATATATTGATGCTCCATCGGCAACAGGGGGAAATAGACGCCCGCCATCGCCCCCACCTCACGCGCCCAAAGGCCGGCGGCATTTACAATATGCTCCGCATGAACAGCGCCTTTATCTGTCATAAGATCCCACGTGCCATCGGCCCGCTGTGTCGTGGAGAGCACTTTGCAATGGGTCTCAATATGCGCTCCGCCCAATCTGGCAGCCTTGGCATAGGCATGGGTTGTGCCCGATGGGTCGAGATGTCCGTCAAGTGGATCATAAAGCCCGCCGATGATCCCATCAATATTGGTCACTGGGGCAATCTTGGCAATCTCTTCAGGGCCGATGATTTCGGTCTCTAGTCCCATGTAGCGGTGCTTGGCGCGCTCTGCGACCAGCATATCAAACCGATCTTGATTGTCGGCCAGCGTGACCCCGCCGACGTGATGCAGGCCACAAGACATGCCAGTGATCGCTTCAAGTTCTCTATACAGCTTAATGGTGTAGCCCTGTAAAGCAGCCATATTCGTGTCGCCATTGAGCGTGTGAAACCCGCCAGCCGCGTGCCAGGTGGATCCAGAGGTCAGCTCAGAACGTTCGAGCAACATCACATCCGACCAGCCAAGTTTAGTCAGATGGTAAAGAACCGAACATCCGACAACGCCTCCGCCAATAATTGCGACTCGGGTGGTGGTTTGCATCATAAGTCTCCTGCTGCTGCCGCGTTAAGATTATGGCGAGGATTGGGGCGAAACAATAGCCGTTCCCGACATAAATTGGTCAAAATCCTCGGGGACCATCCTACGGATGGCTTTGAAATGTAGCTTAATTGATCAGATGGTTCAAATCAGACATCGGATGTCGCCTTGGGGCAATGGTCATCCCGGGGCATTGCCGATAATCTAACTGAGTACATTCTAAGAAAGAGCCGAAAATGCGGACCCATGCGCAAGCAGTTGTAATCGGTGGCGGTGTCATTGGTTGCTCTATCCTTTATCATTTGACCAAGTTGGGTTGGACAGATGTGGTTCTTTTGGAACGAGACGAGCTGACGTCCGGCTCGACCTGGCATGCGGCTGCAAATATCCATGGGCTACATGACAGCACCAATATCAGCCGCATCCAACACTATACGATGAACCTTTACAATGCGTTGGAATCGGAAACTGGGCAAAGCTGCGGTGTATTTCAACCCGGAAGCCTGTATTTGGCTCAAACAGAAAATCGGGAATATCAACTGCGCCTGCAGGCGGCGAAAGCCAAATTCTATGGTATGAACTTTCACGAGATCAGCCGAGATGAGGCTGAGCGACTGCATCCGTTGGTCGATTATGATGGGGTGCGATGCATCATGTTTGAACCTGATGGTGGAAATGTTGATCCCTCGGGTGTCACCCATGCCTATGCGGCGGGCGCGCGGGCGCGAGGTGCGGAAATTCATCGGTTCACTCCGGTGATGGGCACAGAGGCCCAGGCCGATGGCAGCTGGATTGTCCGCACGCCGCAGGGCGATATTTACACGCAATGGGTGGTGAACGCGGCCGGGCTCTGGGGGCGCGAGGTGGCGGCGATGGCTGGCCTCACCCTGCCTCTTCAGCCGACCGAGCACCAATATTTCGTGACCGAAACCATCCCAGAGGTGGCCGCGATGAGCCGGCGCCTGCCATCAGTTGCGGATCGTGATGGGGAATATTATCTACGCCAGGAGGGGCAGGGGCTTTTGATTGGAGCCTATGAAAAGGATCTACGGTTTTGGGCCGAGGAGGGCACGCCGCTTGATTTCGCCCATGAGCTTTTTGCCGATGATCTAGACAGGATCGAAGACAACATGATGCGCGCCATCGATCGCGTGCCCGCCGTAGGAACAGCCGGTATAAAACGCGTGATTAATGGGCCGATGATCTGGTCGCCTGACAGCAATGTATTGTTCGGCCCGCATCCGGATTTGACAAACTATTTTTGCTGCAATGGGATCATCCCCGGTTTCAGCCAATCGGGCGGCATGGGTTTGATGTCGGCGCAATGGATGGTCGAGGGCGAAAGCCAATATGACATGTTCGCTTGGGATGTCGCGCGCTTTGGCGACTGGGCCGATAAGGCCTTTACCAAGGCGCGGGTGGGCGACCAATATGCCAAGCGCTTCGCCATCCATTTTCCCAATGAAGAGCGCGATGCCGGCCGGCCGGTGCGCACCCGTCCCGCCCATGCTTTGCAAGCTGCGCTTGGCGGCGTGTTTGGGTTGAACTACGGCTGGGAGCATGTGCAGTGGTTCGCCGATCACCCTGGCGCCAAAGATACAAATGGCTTCACCCGGCAAAATTGGTTTGAGCCCGTTGGCTGCGAATGTCGTATGCTGCGCGAAACGGCGGGGATTATCGATATTTCGAATTTCGCCAAATATCGCGTATCTGGGGCGCAGGCGGAGGAATGGCTCAACGCCGTTTTTGCCAACACCATGCCCAAGGCCGTGGGCCGGTCTTGCCTTACTCCGCTGATCGGTGTGCGTGGGGGGATCGCTGGCGATTTCACCGTCACACGGCTCGATGAAGATGAGTTTATGATTATCGGCTCAGGCATGGCCGAACGCTACCATCAGCGGTTCTGGAAGATGGTGCCGATGCCTGAAGGCGTACGTTTTGAGAGCCTTACTGACGCACTTTGCGGTTTTAATGTCGCGGGGCCAAAATCGCGCGAATTGTTGCAACGTCTCACGAATACCTCGCTGGCGACGGGTGATTTCCCATTCATGCGATCCAAGCGTATTGAGCTGGCCAGCGTGCAATGCGTGGCGCTGCGGGTCTCTTTTACGGGGGATTTGGGCTGGGAGCTGCATTGCAAAACTGAAGATCAGTTGCGTCTCTATGAGGCGCTGTTGGACTGTGCGAGAGACTTCGGCGCCGGCCCGGTCGGGGCACGCGCCTTGATGAGCCTGCGGGTGGAAAAAGGATATGGTTCTTGGTCGCGGGAATACAGCCCAGAGTATTGGCCGCAAGAGGTTGGCCTGGCGGGATTGATCAAGCTGGGTAAGGACTTTTTGCATAAGAAGGCATATTTAGCCATCAAAGATAATGCCCCGCGCGAGCGTCTTTGCATTGTTGAAATCCTATCGCCAGATAATGCCGATGCCACGGGCGGCGAGCCGATTTTCGACAAATCTGGCGCAGGTGTTGGACGGGTGACGTCTGGCACCTATGGCTATGGGGTGAATAAATCCTTGGCGCTGTGCTACCTGAAAAATGTCACAGCGGGCGATGCCGTGGATGTTATGATCTTAGGAAAACCGCATCAGGCGGTTGTTCTACCCGAAGCCCCATTCGATCCGAAAGGAGAGAAATTGCGAGCCTAGGTCTAGATTGAGCCGCCTTCCACCATAAAGTTCTGCGCAGAACAGGCCGCGGAATCGTTGGAGGCCAGAAAAAGCACCATTCGGGCAACATAGACAGGGTCGATAGCATCGGGCAGGCATTGGCGGTTAATTTGCTTGGCTAGGGTTTCGGGTGTGACCCAGAGCTGCTTTTGGCGTTCAGTCATGATCCATCCGGGCACCACTGTATTGACCCGAATGCGATGATCGCCCAGATCGCGCGCCATGGTTCTGGTCAGCCCATGCACGGCTGCTTTGGCTGTGGTATAGGCTGGAAAGCCGCCACCCGCTTCCCACCAAGAGTTCGATCCCATGTTTATAATCGAGCCACCACCAGCTGCGATCATCCCATCAGCGACGGCTTGAATGGCGAAAAACATATGGCGCAGATTGTTATTTTGCCGCTCATCCCAATACTCAGGCGTGACATCGCGCCAATCATGCCGATCGTCGCGGGCAGCATTGTTGACCAAGACCTCTGCTGGCCCAAGTTTTTGTGCCAAATCGGCAAAGGCGCCTTTCAGTGCATCAATGTCTCGCAGATCACAGGGAGCAAAGCCATGTGTGCCGTTCAGCTCCGCCAAAAGCGCTTCTGATCCGGTGATATCCATGTCAACAAAGCCGACCTTTGCGCCCTGATTTGCAAAGGCTGTGACAATCTCAGCTCCAATACCTGATGCGCCTCCGGTTACAAATACAGTTTTGCTGCGCAGGCTGGGATAATTGGCAAATTTAGGCGTCATTTTAGTCTCTTCCGTGGCTCTGTCTTAGGTGAGCATGTCCTCTTGCCCCTGTATATGCAATCCCTTCCAATGCGGGTATTGGTCATTTTTCAGCTAGTCCGGAAAGCTGTTGCTCCGCTCCCCATAGCCGGTTAGCCACATGCAACTTATATGAGGATATTGAGCTATGATCACCGCATTCTACGCTGCGCTTTTTGGTATATTTTTCACCGTTTTGACCCTGCGTGTTCTGGCACTTCGGGGCGTCACACCTTTAAAATGGCTTGCCTTTAATAATTTTGGAGCGCAAGCACTCGAACGCTCCGTGCGTGCCCATGGCAATTTTATTGAATATGTCCCAATGGTTTTGTTGATGATGTATTTCGCAGAAGCGGCCGAGCTGTCACCGCTGCGGGTTCATATCACAGGTAGCCTGCTTTTGCTGGGGCGTGTCATGCACGGGATCTGCTTTGGCTTTATGAAGTTTAACATGCCGCTTCGCTTTGGCGGTATGGTGCTGACGCTTTTGGCTTTGATTAATATTTCAGTGAGTTTGCTGATCGTCGCACTTTAGCCTGTTTGGTTAATCTGGTGCAATGAGACCCAAACCGCGCAGATAGATGCCCATGCCCCTTTCCAGAAGTTGTTCGGCTGGAAAGGGGCTACACTCTCCGGGTGTGCCGCGAACAAACAGCTCAACAACCCCATGGCTGAGCGCCCAGATATGAGCGGCAAACATCTGCGGCGGTGGGCGTTTTTCCAATGGGATTTTCTTGCTGAGCTCCACTGCCGCGGCATGCAGAACATTTTGCGCGTCCATCGCGGCGTGGTTAAGCTCGGGGCTGCGCTGAAGCGACAGACCACTTTCAAACATGGCGATGTAATGGCCACGGTGGGCGCGGGTAAAATCCAAATAAGACTGCCCTGCCGCCTTGAAGGCATGAAGCGCGTTCGGTTGCCTGCCATTATAGGCCTTTTCCATGCGCTCGGCAAAAATGTTAAAGCCTTGCAATGCAGCCTCAGCAATCAGATCATTGCGGCTTTCGAAATGGTGATAGACGGCTGCTGGTGCGACCCCAGCATTCTTCGCCACCTCCGATAGGGTAAAGCCGGTTGGGCCTTTTGTCTCGATCAACAAAAGCGCTGTATCCACCAAGGTTTGGCGCAGGTTGCCGTGATGATATCTGCGTTTCTGCATCGTTGGTCCAATCCACCTCCGCCCAAATGGGCAGAGTTGCAGCACAGAAATTTTAGCGGCCTATGACATTGCGATCAAAAGGCGTCGTTTGGTAAATTTCATTGATCCAATTGCCATAGAGCAGATGCGCATGGGAGCGCCAGCGGTTAAGGGGTGTTTGGCTGGGATCATCCCCGGGATAATAATGACCTGGTATATTGATTGGGGTGCCATTGGCGATGTCGCGGTCATATTCTTGTTTGAGCGTGTTGCTATCATATTCGAAATGATTGAACAGATAGAGCGCGTGATGAGCCGGATCCTCGACAAGGCAGGGACCTGTCTCGCTGGACCCAAGCAAGGTTTTGAGCCCCGGCACGGTCGCAATTTGATCCTGTTTCATTTCTGTCCACCGGCTGACGGGCACCACAAAATCATCCGAAAACCCACGCAAATATGGCGAGGAGGGTTCTAGGTTTTGATGTCGGAAACAGCCAAAAGCCTTATGCGGCAAATCATGTTTTTTCACCCCATGCAGATGGTTGATCATCGCCATACCGCCCCAGCAGACGCCTAAGGTGGCATGCACATGGCTTTGAGTCCAATTCATCACCTCTACCATTTCGGGCCAATAGGTGACGTCGGGAAAATCCAAATGCTCAATTGGTGCGCCGGTGATGATTAAACCGTCAAATTTTTCATCCCGAACCGCACTGAAGGGCTGATAAAATTGCTCCATATGATCTGACGAGGTGTTTTTGGTTTGGTGGCTCGTCATCCGCAGAAGGGTAAGTTCAATCTGCAGCGGCGTGGCCCCAATGAGGCGGGCAAATTGATTTTCTGTCTGTATTTTGAGCGGCATGAGATTGAGCAGTGCGATGCGCAGCGGACGGATGTCTTGCCTGTCCGCATGGCTAGGGTCCATGACCATCACACCTTCGGCGCTCAGAACGGCATGGGCGGGCAGATTTGCGGGAATCTTAATCGGCATAAAGTTCAGTCCTCGCCGCCATTGGAGCGCGGTGCTGCAGCGTGGTGGTCCAGGGTCTCGGCCACCAGAGCTTCGAAATCCTGAGGCGTTTTTAAACTTTGCACATCATTGGCTTGAAGCGTAACGCCCCATTTGGCCATCTGCGCATAACGTGGCTGGCGATGAGCCATGGCTCGCGCATAGGTCCAGCGGATGAACTCATCGGGGTTCACCTTATCGGGCTGGACTCCTGTTTCACGCTGATATTCTGACCAACTGGTCAAGAGAAATTTCGGCTGATAACACATAGGTTTTGGCGCCAAATCAAAGCGACGAACCAATTCAGCAGTGTGATCCTCACTGCCGGCAATCCAGATCATCAGGAGGTTTTCCGACAGGGCGGTCAAAATCGGATCAGCCACATCCCAAGGATCGACAACTTCACAAATGGAGCCGCCGCTGTCACAAATAAAGTTGTCATAACCATAAAGATCAATGGCCCTCTCAATGAACTGCGGCGAGTCCAAAAGGGCGGCGCGTTCGGCGGCGTGATGCTGCTCTTGACGTTTGCAATATTCATCGAACGGAATGCCACCTTTAGAAACATCGCCTGGTTTCCCTAAATATGTGGACAGCGGCGCAAGGTTCTCGAAGGTAATATTAGAGGATATAGAAATAGAATTTGAGCGCAATAACTCAGCCAAAAAAGGGACAGCCATAGCATATTTCTTATAATTATCAACAATATGCTCGCCCAAATAGCGCGTACCAATGCGATAATCTACGGAGTAATGAAACCAATTTCCTCGATGGCGCAGTATGGAAGATATGTAAGTTTTTCCGAGACCCGACATGGCAAACAGAAGTGCTTTTTTCTGTTCGGCACCGATCCATTGTGTGCCGTTTTCGTAGATCATGGCTCATATTCCCTAGCTTCTGTTTTGTCATAGGCCAATATGATCAATTGGAAAAGACCTTACGATAGGCTTGCGGGCTTAGATTTAGGTAATTGGCGACCAAAATCAATACAGCACCGAGAACCACATAAAGATCCAGGCTTTCACCATAGAAGACAACGCCAATGACCGCAATTAACGGCAGGCGGGCAAAATCCACGGGCATCACCAAACTGGCGGGGGCCAAAGATAGGGATTTGGTCATGCAAAAATGTGCGGCCAGCCCAGCGGCGCCAATCAGGATGAGCCAAGGAGCCGTGCCAACGGAGGGCAGGGCAATGTCCCCATCGTACCCAGCGCAAAGCAACCCAAAGAAAATTTGTAGCCCTGTGAGAAAGAATAAGATTTTGGTCAATGAGTTGTGCACGGTCAGCTTGCGTGTCAAAATGGCAGCGCCTGCAAAGCCAATGGCGGCACAGGCGGCGGCTAATATACCCATGTTTATGGCGCCAATTTCGGGCCGGGCGACGATCAGAACGCCGATGAACCCCAAGGTCGCAATCGCTATTTTGCGAAGTGTTAACACTTCGCCTAAAAAGATTGGGGCCAGGAGTAAAACCCAGATTGGTGAAGTGAATTCGAGTGCGAATAATTGTGCCAGTGGAATTAAAGGCAGGGCGAAGAACCAGAGGTTTTGGCCGGTAAAATGAAAGATGTTGCGCATAAGGTGAAGGCGGAAATGTTTAAGATCTATCTCGCCCAGCGTGCCAATAGATTTTGCGACGGCGAGGACAATTATAAAGCCCATAATGGAACGATAGAACATGATCTCGAACGTATCGAGTTGACCGGATATTGCGCGACCAGCGATCGCCATTGATGTAAATGAAAAAATAGCGCCAATCATCCACAGCGCGGCATGGCGGTTATTCATTTTGGAAGCCTCTTACTATTTCGGCCAACCCAATAATATTAATCGGTCCTGCGCAAGCCTCGAAACGAAATTGTACCGTCCTATAGCCTCAAATTAGTGCGTAAGGATTGGCGAAAGTATTTGTCTTCATCTGCTAATTAAATAGGCAACTGCGACACATCATAGTCATTTTGTAAGTACTTTGTAAGTATTCCGAGCGTTTTATGTAACAAAAGCGAGTATTGACTTAAACACGTTGTTACGCATTCAAGTATCCAATTAGTAACGAGATAAAAGCACCAACATGTACAACCATAAGAGCTCTATCTTCATATGAAACCTACGGCAAACCATAAAAATATCCCAATAAAAAATATGTATATATTATAGGTGATTAAGTTTAATCCAGTCATACCCTATCCAATAAGTTGGATTACTGTTGCTTACATTTAACAACATCAACAAACTTGAATTTGGCCATCATTTTATGAGTTTCCTTTACTTTAAAATCAGTGCTAAACTATGTAAGGCAATAGTTCCATCACTTTGTATGAAAATTTGTAGAAAGATTAATTTATAATATCAATAACTTAATCCTAAATAACTACTCCCACTCAATCGTGCCCGGAGGCTTAGAGGTAATGTCATAGGTTACCCGGTTAATTCCTTGCACTTCGTTGATGATGCGTGTGGCTGTTTCCCCGAGGAATCCGTGGGAAAATTGGTAGTAGTCTGCGGTCATGCCGTCGACAGATGTTACTGCCCGCAGGGCGCAGGCGAAATCATAGGTCCGGCTGTCGCCCATAACGCCCACAGTGCGCACGGGTAGAATGGCGACAAAAGCTTGCCAAATCTCGTCATAGAGCCCGTGCTTGCGGATTTGGTCGATGTAGATCGCATCGGCGCGCCGCAAAATTTCCAGCTTCTCGCGGGTAATTTCTCCTGGACAGCGGATCGCAAGGCCGGGGCCAGGGAAAGGGTGGCGGCCGATGAAAGAGGCGGGCAGGCCCAGCTCGCGACCCAAAGCCCGCACTTCATCCTTGAACAGCTCACGCAAAGGTTCAACCAAGTTCAAACCCATTTTTTCGGGCAATCCGCCAACATTGTGATGTGACTTGATCGTAACTGATGGTCCACCCGAGAAACTGACGCTTTCAATGACATCTGGGTACAAAGTGCCCTGAGCCAAAAATTTAGCGCCTCCAACATCTGAGGCATGCTTTTGAAATACATCGATAAACAGCTTCCCAATGATTTTCCTCTTGGTTTCTGGATCGGATTGACCATCGAGAGCGCCAAGAAAGAGCTCTTTTTCATCCGCATGGATGAATGGCATGTTGTAGTGATCACGGAACATTCCAATGACTTCTTCGGCCTCACCTTGGCGCAGTAAGCCATGGTCGACAAAAACACATGTCAGCTGGTCGCCAATCGCCTCGTGGATCAAAACGGCTGCAACAGAGCTGTCGACGCCGCCAGAAAGGCCGCAGATAACTTTTTGACCACCCACTTGATCACGAATAGCCTGTAACGCCTGCTCGCGGTAAGCACCCATTGTCCAATCCCCAACAAATCCTGCACGGCGAATGAAATTTTCAAAGAGTTTAGCACCTTTAGGTGTGTGATGTACCTCTGGATGAAACTGAACAGCGTAAAATTCGCGGACCGGGTCTGCAGTCACGGCGAATGGTGCATTGGGAGAGGTCCCATAAACCTCGAAGCCCGGCGCAATGGCGCTGACATGGTCACCATGGCTCATCCAGACCTGCTCATCTCCGTCTTCAAACCAGCCGTTCAGTAGGCTAAGGGAGGCTTTTGGGCTCAAGTAGGCTCGGCCAAATTCTGCTGTCCCATGTCCACGTTCCACTTTACCGCCCAAGCAGTGCATCATCACCTGTTGGCCATAACAAATTCCTAAAACCGGAATATTCATCTCAAAAACAGCCATTGGAGGGCGCGGCGAGCCTTCATCAATAACGGAGGCAGGCCCGCCCGAAAGGATCACAGCTTTTGGTGCAAACTGCTTCAAAAACTTTTGTGTTACGTTTTGAAACGGGTGAATTTCGCAATAAACATTAAGTTCTCGCAAACGCCGTGCGATAAGTTGCGTAACCTGACTGCCAAAGTCTATGATGAGTAATTTTTGATGCTTATGTTCCATAACCTCCGATATTCTGACCTTTAAAAAGGTTCAACCCAAGGAAAGAGAAGATTTCACGACTTATGTCGTTTTCCCGTCCGAAGTGGCGGAAATTAACGTTGTTTGGCTGAAGTAAAAGCCTAGAAGCATCATAACAATTAATAAGGGTTTCAAAATGTCCGAGACACGAGTGCGCAGATCACGCAGCGGCGGCGGCGCCGCCCGCCGAGCCGAACGCACAGCGGTGAGCGTCGAAACAGAACGTTACATTGATCGTAACATCCCTCTCTATGAGTTTTTGGACGAAGCAACACTTGAAATAATCGAGTATAACGCGGAAACTGTGCTCGAAGAAATTGGGGTGAACTTCGTTGACAGCCCAGAAGCCTTAGATCGTTGGCGCTCTGTTGGGGCGACAATTGAGGGAGAGCGTGTACGGGTCCCGCGTGGTCTTGCGCGGGAGCTGTGTAAAACTGCGCCGTCGAAGTTTGTGCAACATGCGCGCAACCCTGAGCGAAACGTGGAAATTGGTGGCAAAACCCTTGTGACTGCGCCCGTCTATGGCCCGCCCTTCGTGCGCGACCGCGATGGTGGCCGCCGTTATGCGACCTTGGCTGATTTTCAAAAGTTTGTTAAACTAGGCTATATGTCAAAATACCTGCACCATTCTGGCGGGACCGTGTGCGAACCCACAGATGTGCCGGTCAATAAGCGCCATTTGGATATGCTTTTGGCACATATGGTCTATAGCGATAAACCTTTCATGGGATCTGTGACCGAGCCAAGCCGCGCGCAGGACTCCGTCGATATGTGTGAAATTTTGTTTGGCAAAGAGTTTGTACAAAACAACACCGTGATGACATCGCTGATCAATATTAACAGCCCACTCACGTTTGACAGCATTATGATGGGCGCCTTGGAGATTTATGCCTCGAACAATCAAGCCAGCATTATCTCGCCCTTCATCGTGGGTGGGGCGATGGCGCCGGTGTCGGTTGTGGGCACATTAACTCAGGTTTTGGCTGAAGTTTTGGCTGGTATTGCCTATAGTCAAATCATCAGGCCCGGGGCTCCTGTGATTTTTGGTACATTCGTGACGTCCATTGATATGAACTCCGGCGCGCCCACCTTTGGAACGCCAGAAGCAAGCCAAATTCTTTACGGAGCAGGGCAGTTGGCCCGCCGGATGAACTTGCCGTTTCGCTCTGGTGGCGGGCTTTGCGGCTCGAAACTGCCCGATGCTCAGGCAGCTTATGAGACGGCCAATACGCTCAACGCCGCGCTTTTGGGTGGGGTTAACTTCATGCTACACTCCTGCGGGTGGCTGGAAGGTGGGCTTGTGGCATCCTTTGAGAAATATGTGATGGATGCAGACCTTCTAGGTACTTTGCAGAAAATGGGGCTTGGGGTCTCCGCGGATGAAAACGGCCAAGCTATGGATGCCATTCGCGAGGTTGGACCAAGCGGCCATTACCTTGGATGTGACCATACGCAAAAGAACTTTAAATCTGCGTTTTGGCGGTCAAATTTGTTTGACTACAAGCCTTTTGAAACCTGGTACGAAGAGGGTGCGCGCGACACCTATAGTTTGGCCGCAGAACGCGTAGCTCATCAATTGGCCAGCTATCAGCAACCGCCGCTCGATCCTGAGATTTTGGCGGCGCTTGAGAAATATGTGGCTGATAAAAAAGCTGCGATGCCCAACACTTTTGTCTAGGACGTTGGCCTTTGGTCTTTTTAAGACTGCTGTATTCTGCCAATGTGTCAATTTAATATTAAATATGGCGCGCTGGCGAATACTCAACGCGCATTCTTTTGCCCAATCGGTTGTGGGTCTATTCAATTCCCAGCAAACAATCGAGTTGTCCGGTTTTGCTCCTTGGGAGCGACCCACTTAAGAGTGCGGACAGATGATGGCTGGGGTCATAGCCGGCAGTCCATTGCGCGCAGCATCTGAAATGAGCTTAGGACGTTTGAGGTGGCGTGCCACATTCGAAAAAGCATGCCTGGATGCCCCATACGGTCAACCTGTATCTGGCCGATAAAGAGCGTGGACATACTTCGCGGTTTTGTATTGTATTCTGGAGTTCCCCCGTTGACGGTGTCGCGCTCTGTCCGCAAGATTGAGACAATGCGTGACGATCCTCTTATCGGTCGCACAGTCCAATAATTAAAAAAATACTCCTTTAAACAGCGCACTGGTTCTTGAATTACAAACCAAGGAGCTTTCACAGCCCTGACCCAAATCCCCTGTGTTATCCAGCTTTGCTGGACGCGCCAAGCATCACCACCTTGCGGAATTGGGCCCAGGTCTTGGCTATTTGGCGCCACGCTGTTATTGACGTCTAGGATGTCTTGAGGCGGTAGAGCAGACTTTGGACTGGTCAGTGCGTTCTGGCAAAATAGTGTTGCACATCGCTCTGCAAAGAGCTTGCGCGCTATTACGAAGACACGCAAGCCACTGAGGCCTTTGTGGGTTAACGCCTAAGCGAATAACGGATATTTGCATCCTTGGGGGTGGCTGTTTGCGCCGGTTATGTTAGTTTAGAGCAACTGAGGACCTCTGACATGCGCGATTTAAAAATTCCCGAGCAACGCCATCCTGAAAAAGCCAAACGGCCAGACAACCCTCAGCCGAAAAAACCGGCTTGGATTCGTGTCAAAGCCCCTGTTGGACGAGGCTATCAAGCGACCCGCAAAATCATGCGCGACAACAAACTTGTGACAGTCTGTGAGGAGGCTGGCTGCCCCAATGTGGGGGAATGCTGGAACCAAGGCCATGCGACTATGATGATCATGGGTGAGGTGTGCACAAGGGCGTGCACCTTTTGCAATATTGCCACCGGAAAACCTCCAGACGATTTAGATGTGTTCGAGCCGGGCCGGGTGGCCGATGCCGTTAGAAAATTGGGGCTCAAACACGTTGTTGTAACCTCAGTGGATCGTGACGATATCGAAGATGGCGGTGCGGCGCATTTCGCCCAAACCATTCGCGCAATTCGCAAGCAATCTCCCAGCACAACCATTGAGATCCTGACACCCGATTTTATTCGTTGCCCCTCTGAAGCCTTGGAAGAGGTTGTGGCCGCGAAACCCGATGTGTTTAACCACAATCTGGAAACCGTACCCAGTCTTTATCCTGAAGTACGCCCCGGCGCGCGGTATTTTCACTCACTGCGTTTGCTGCAACGGGTCAAGGAGCTCGATCCCACGATGTTTACCAAATCAGGTATTATGGTGGGTTTGGGTGAGGATCGCCAAGCTGTGCATCAGGTCATGGATGATATGCGCGCGGCCAATGTGGATTTTATCACCATCGGCCAATATCTCCAACCGACGCTCAAACATCACCGGGTTGACCGATTTGTCACGCCAGAGGAATTTGCTAGCTATGAGAAAGCGGCCAAGGGCAAGGGGTTCTTGATGGTCTCAGCCACACCATTGACCCGCAGTTCCTATCACGCCGGTGATGATTTTGCGAAAATGCAAAAGGCACGGCAAGCGGCGCAGGGTTAAGGCCGCGTCAACACCCTATGCCGCCGCGATGCTAATTCACCGTCAGCCAATATGGCCAGCCAATCAATCGCTCGGTGCTAAAAATAACCAGAGCTTTAGCAACGACGGCAATCGACAAGAGAATAGTTTTTTTGATGATGAATGGCGCGCGATCCGCGCCATTTCAAAAAATCTTGGGTTCAAGTAAAACGAACTTTTCCAATAAAGGGCAGGTTGCGGTTGCGTTGGGCAAAATCAATACCATATCCAACAACAAATTCATCTGTAATTTCAAAGCCTAAGAAGTCTGTCTTGATGTCAACCTCGCGTCGTGAGGGCTTGTCTAGCAAGGCTATGGTACGCATGCGTTTGGGTTGACGGCGCAGAATATGCTCGGTGACATTTTTCATAGTGTGGCCGGTGTCGACGATGTCCTCGACAATGAGAACATCACGATTCTCGATAGTGCCACGCAGATCCTTCAATATGCGCACCTCGCGAGAGCTTTCCATGGCGTCGCCGTAGCTGCTGACCTCGAGGAAATCGACCTCAATCGGTAGGTTAATTTCGCGAACCAAATCAGCAATGAAAACAAATGATCCGCGCAAAAGCCCAACCACTACAAGTTTGTCGGTATCTGCGAATTCTTGTTCAATTTCTTCGGCCAATTGCTCTATTCTGGCCGCGATAGACTTGGCAGAAATCATATTGTCGATGACATAAGGTTTTTGCGACATAGTACCCTCTTGAATTTTCCCCAGCTTTCTAGGACATCTTACGGTCAAAGTCAGCGGGAAACACAATGCCTAAGCATAATGAAACAAAAATTTTGCCATATTCGGCGCAGTGTATGTATGATTTGGTAGCAGATGTGGCCGCGTACCCAGAATTTTTACCTTGGTGCGCCGCAGCGCGTGTGAAATCGGTGACCGAAAAAGGATCGCAGCAAATCATGGCGGCAGATCTGGTTATCTCTTTCAAAGTATTTCGTGAACGTTTCGGCAGTCAGGTAATCTTGAATCCCAATGAAAAATTCATCGATACCCAATATCTCGATGGGCCATTCAAATATATGAAATCGACCTGGAAATTTGAGGATGTGTCAGAAGGCTGCGCGGTAACGTTCTTTGTAGATTTTGAATTCAAGAACGCCATTTTGCAAGGTGTCATTGGTCTGGTCTTTAATGAGGCTATGCTACGGATCGTGCGTGCGTTCGAGGCCCGAGCTGACGCGCTTTCTGGTGAAGCCCGGCTATAACACAGGCTCGCAAAATGGGAGCCTGTGTTGAGTATTTACCAGATGTTTTAGGACGTGTGATCATAGGCCCGTTCGCCATGGGCGGCCAGATCCAAACCAGTGTACTCGTCCTCTTCACTGACCCGCAGCGGGGTCATGAGTGATACAAGCTTGACCAGCACAATTGTCACAACAACCGTGAAGATGCCCACAATCACAAGGCTACCAATTTGCGCAACCCATACACCTGCGCCAAAGACTGCTATCATGATGGTTCCAAATATCCCGCCGACACCGTGGACCGCGAAAACGTCTAATGTATCATCTATTTGCAGGCTGTTCCGTACCAAATTTACTGCTTCTTGGCACAAGATTCCTGCGACTGAGCCGATAATCAACGCTTCAATCGGGCCAACGAAGCCAGAGGCCGGTGTTATCGAGGCCAGTCCTGCGATGGTACCGGTGACCATGCCCACGAGTGAGGCTTTGCCGTATTTGATTCGCTCCCAGAGCGCCCATGTTAGCGAGGCCGCTGCGGCAGAAATATGCGTAACCGTCAAAGCCATCGCCGCGCCGCCATCCGCAGCCAATTGCGATCCGCCATTGAAGCCGAACCATCCAACCCAAAGCATCGCAGCACCGAGCATAACAAAGCCAGGATTGTGCGGCGGGGTAGAGGAATTGCGCCGCGCGCCGAGCATCACTGCAATAACCAACGCCGCCAGGCCCGCAGTTTCATGCACCACGACACCACCCGCAAAATCTTTTAATCCGGTGACGCCAAAGAGGCCGCCGTCGGCCAGGAACCCGCCGCCCCAGACCCAATGTACCACAGGCGCATAGCAAAGGAGCATCCAAAGACCGGAAAACGTCATCACAAATCCAAAGCCAATCCGCTCCACATAGGCGCCGATTATCAAAGCGGGGGTGATGATGGCGAAGGTCATTTGAAAGGCAAAGAAAAGAACTTCTGGCAGCGTCGTGCCACTGCGTAACGTGCTGGAGTCAACACCGTGCAGGAACATGTGGCTCAGACCACCCCAATAGCCCGAGGTTCCAGAGCCAAACGCGATGGAATAACCGAAGGCTAGCCACAGAACGCTCATTAAACAAGCAATGCCGAAACATTGCATAAACACGCTCAAAACATTCCGCGCGCGTACTAGCCCCCCGTAAAACAGAGCCAGCCCCGGCAGTGTCATAAAGAGCACCAAAGCCGTGGCAACGATAATCCAAGCTGTATCTGCGGCGTTCATAGTAGACCCCTAAATTTTCAAAACACTTTTCGACCAAAAACGCATGTAATTAAAAGCGTCTTGCCGGGCTCCCCGATGTTTTTCAGGGCATATTCAAGGTTTGCTTAAATTTTGGGCAAAAATTAAACGCCAAGTTTAATCAATGGGCTAAGTTAAGATGCTCACAGATTAAGTTTAAGGCATGATTTAAAGCAGCCTGCCGAACCGCGGCCCGGCCCAGGGCACCAAATTCCCGGGTTTCGCTTTGGGTCCCATGCGCGCTGGCCAGGGCAAAACATACGCGTCCTTCGGGCTTAAATTTAGAGCCACCAGGCCCCGCGATGCCGCTGACTGAGATTGCAATACCAGCCTCAGCCTGCCACAAAGCGCCTTCGGCCATTTCCCGCGCAACTGGTTCGGAGACGGCACCGTAATCGGCAAGGGTTTTGAAGCTCACCCCAAGCATCTTTTGTTTTGCCCTGTTGGAATAGGTGACAAAGCCCTGTTCAAATATTGCGGAACTGCCAGCAATATCGGTTAAAGCGGCGCTTATCATCCCGCCCGTGCAGCTTTCTGCACAGGTAATTTTCAACCCGAAAGCCTTAGCTTTCTGCAAGATCTCGTCGGCGACAATGCTCACAGGATCACCACAACAAAGGCTATTGCTGCGGCCGCCATCAAGCCGGCAATGACATCGTCGAGCATAACGCCAAGTGGTCCCACAAGACGATCTGCCCATCCTACCAGACCTGGTTTCATAATATCAAACAGGCGAAAGGCAGCAAAGCTGAACATATAATGAAAGGCAGCGCTTTCAACGGGCAGGGGCCAGATCGCGAGCGGCAGCAAAGCGATCCATTGCCCGGCCACCTCGTCAATGACTATTTCAGAAGGATCATGGTCGCATTTGCCAGCAGTTTCCCGCGCAATGGCCCAAAAGCCCAAAAGGCAAGCAAAGAGAATTCCAATGCAAAGCCCAATGAGCCCGGCGCCATAGATCAAACCCGCACCGCAGATCAAAGCTGCCAAGCTGCCCCAGCTGCCTGGAGCCGGGCGCAAATGCCCAATGTAAAAAAAGGTGGCGATCACATGGCTCATCGGCTCACCAAGGCCACGGTGGCAATTGCAGCAATGCCTTCCTCGCGCCCTGTAAACCCAAGGGTTTCTGACGTGGTGGCTTTAATGGAGACTTGGTCGCTGTCCAGAC
Source organism: uncultured Planktomarina sp. (assembly GCA_905181815.1). Classification (GTDB taxonomy): domain Bacteria; phylum Pseudomonadota; class Alphaproteobacteria; order Rhodobacterales; family Rhodobacteraceae; genus Planktomarina. The sequence continues at coordinate 366,757 of CAJIZA010000001.1, forward strand.
CCATGATCTGCGCCATCCGCGCTCGCATCGCTATGGAATGAGGGCCAATTTTGGGAAACTCGCAAATTAAAGTGCAGTCCACGTTTTCAATGTAAAAGCCGAGCTCTTCGGCCAATTGCACTGCATGCTTTAGAAATATATCTGACGGCGCCCCTTTCCATCGTAGATCGGACGGTGGAAAATGTTGACCGATGTCGCCGCGTGCCAATGCGCCATAAACAGCATCAGTCACCGCATGCATCCCAACATCTGCATCGGAATGGCCGAGCAGACCTGCCTTATGGGGCAAGGTGATACCGCAGAGCGTGATCTCTGTGCCCGGTCCAAATTTATGGACGTCAAATCCGTTGCCCAATCGTAATTTCATGCGGCCTCGCAAAATTCGTTCCGCCCGAGCAAAGTCACCAGGCAATGTTACTTTTAGATTATCGGCATCTCCGGGGACAATGGCAACCAGGTGTCCCGCGGCGCTGACAACTTGCACATCATCCGTCGCCGGGCGTGTCGCGGCTGCATGCGCCGAGCAAATAACCTGATAGGAAAAGCACTGAGGCGTTTGGGCCCGCCACAGATCACTGCGATCTACGGTCGCCTCCACTGTGTCACCTCCGCGCCAAAGCGTGTCTTGCAATGCTACAGCTGGTGCGGCCGCGCCGCAGGCGCGCATTGCATCCATGCAACGGGAGATGAGAGATTGGGTCAGGCATGGGCGGGCCGCATCGTGGATCAGAACATATTCCGGGGCTTGATCTTTGAGAGCCTTGAGGGCGCAGCGCACAGAATCGTCGCGGTTTGCGCCGCCGTACAGAAAGCGTACCGCCGCAGGCAATTGCGCGATCATTTCTTGATCCTCCGGGTGATGCACCACCACGACTGCGTCGATTTCGGCGTGAGACATAAACGCTTCAACAGACCAAGCTGTAAGCGACTTGCCGAGGAGCATACGCCATTGCTTCGGGTGGGTGCCGCCGGCGCGCGTGCCGCGGCCAGCCGCGAGCACAATCGCGATAGTTTTGGATACATCTGTCATAGGTTGTGCTTATATCTTTTGATTTTTTGCATGCAATCCTTGGTTTTGGATAGATTTTTGCTTAATTTTTGTGCAAATGTATAAAAAAGCGGATATAACGTGACGAAGGGCTTGTCGCCCGCGGGTCATATCGTGTGAGCTCTGTGAGCGTTTGGAGATGATATAGTGACTTTCGTTTTAGGCAATCAGACAATTTTTCCTCCGGTTCTGTTGGCGCCTTTGGCCGGCATCACTGACGTGCCATTTCGCAATTTGGTTCAGTCTTTTGGGGCCGGTCTTGTTGTGTCTGAAATGGTGGCCAGCCAAGAGATGGTGCAAAAAAAGCCTGGTGTGCGCGAAAGAGCGGAGCTTGGTTTTGGGGTCGATAGCACGTCGGTGCAAATAGCTGGATGCGACGCCTATTGGATGGCGGAAGCAGCCCGGATGATTGAGGCCAACGGCGCTAAAATTATTGACATCAACATGGGCTGTCCTGCCAAAAAAGTCACTAGCGGCCAGTCTGGCTCGGCTCTCATGCGCACGCCAGATTTTGCCTTGGAGTTGGTCGAGGCGGTTGTGCAGGCCACATCGCTTGATGTCACTTTGAAGATGCGCCTGGGTTGGGATGACAACAGCCTCAACGCCCCAGAGATAGCCAAACGGGCTGAGGCCGCGGGTGTGAAAATGATCACCGTGCATGGGCGTACGCGCTGCCAATTTTACAAAGGCGCAGCTGATTGGCAGGCCATTGGCCGGGTGAAGCACGCTGTTTCCATTCCTGTGATTGCCAATGGCGATGTTGTCGATGTGAACTCTGCGCGCCAAGCCTTGCAGCAATCCGGCGCTGATGGGGTTATGGTGGGGCGCGGTGCGCAAGGCGCACCCTGGCAATTAGCGGAAATATCGTCAGCGCTCTATGGTACCCCGGCTCCCATTATCCCCAATGGCTCTGAACTGGCAAAATTAATTTTGCATCATCATCAAAAAATTGTTGATTTCTACGGAGGAACCCTCGGGCTCAAAAACGCACGCAAGCATTTAGGTTGGTATTTAGATGGATTGAATGTGGACCATGAGCTACGCCAACAGGTGTTGAGATCTTTTGATCTTGCCGAAATTTACGAGCTGATCTGGCTCGCTGTCGAGGCGCCTTCCGCAGGTGTGGCGGCTTGAGTCTCTATCAAGAACTTTGGTCACAGCTTCCAATCCCCGCCTTGCTTGTGACGGGCGATGATAACGTGCAAGAGTTGAACCTGGCCGCCGAACAATTTCTTGGAATTTCTGCCAAGGTTATCTTAGGTCAACCCATTTGGAACTACCTGAGGGGAGAGGAATTTTTGCCGGTGGGCATGGAGCGCGCGCGCACGACCTCTCGGCCCATCGTTATTTCGCAGATCACAACCCACGGTCGTGCAACTTCGCCACAGAACTGTGCGGTCCATCTTTGTCCGATGACAGGGGTGGAGGGGCAGATCATGATTTTGCTCATTGCACACGAAACACTCGGTAGTAGTTTTGGAGAAAGTGCGCCGCTTTCTGCGGCGCATTCTGCCATTGGCATGGCGGAAATGCTGGCCCATGAAATCAAAAACCCTCTGGCCGGCATCACGGGCGCGGCGCAATTTTTATCACTGTCTTTGTCTGCTGAAGATCGTGAAATGACGGATCTGATTGTCGAGGAAAGCAAACGTATTGTCAGCCTTCTGGATCAGGTGGAACAATTTGGCGATGTCACGCCACCAAATTGTGCTTTTGTAAATATCCATGGTGTGCTCGATCGAGCCGCGCGCTCGGCCATGTTTGGATTCGCCGGTGAGATTCAAATTCAAAAAAACTACGACCCGTCCCTACCAGAGGTATGGGCCGATGCGGATCAAATGGTGCAGGTCTTTCTTAATTTGGTCAAAAACGCGTGTGAGGCTTTGGGCCCGGAGGGCAAAGTGATCATTCGCACGTTTTATGATCAAGGTTTGCGGCTGCCTCTGCCGGATGGGCTAGGACGACGCCTGCCGTTGCATGTGGAGATCATAGACAACGGACCAGGTTTACCAAAGGCGCTGGCAAACCATGTTTTTGAGCCATTTGTCACCACAAAAAACAATGGTAAGGGGCTCGGATTGGCCTTGGTGTCCAAAATAATCGCGCAGCATCGCGCCTGGATCAGCGTCACTTCACAGCCAGGTCATACGAAATTCAGAGTATCGTTGTCGGTACAAAATGAGAGCAGGAGTTAACACCATGGATGGAACGGTTCTAATCGCAGATGACGACCGAACGATTCGAACGGTCTTAACTCAGGCTTTCACTCGGGCTGGATGTAAGGTCCACGCGACTTCATCGCTGATCACCTTGATGCGCTGGATAGAGGATGGCAAAGGGGATTTGGTAGTTTCGGATGTTATCATGCCCGATGGCAACGGGCTTGATAACTTGCCAAAAATCTCAAAAATTCGCCCTAATCTTCCGGTTATTATTATCTCTGCTCAAAACACAATAGTAACGGCCATACGCGCCAATGAGGCTAAAGCCTTTGACTACCTGCCCAAACCCTTTGACTTGCCCGAATTAATGCATCGTGCAGCCAAAGCGTTGGAGCGCCGCCATCCGCCTCAAGTGACTGGGGATTTGGTCGGGGTACAGGATGCAGAAATCCCGTTGGTTGGGCAATCGGCGGCGATGCAAACGCTTTATCGGTTAATTGCTCGCGCTATGAATGCGCCAGCGCCTGTTCTGGTTTTGGGTGAGGCCGGCACGGGAAAGTCCTTAATTGCCTCGAGCCTCCACAAATTTTCGAAACGTGCCGATCAGCCAGTGGTGATTTTGAATCCTGAGATGATGGAAAGCCAATCTACCATTACTGATGCACTCATGCGCTGCGGGTCTGGCATGTTGATCTTGGATGGAGTGAGCGACCTGAGCCCTACGGCGCAATTGCGATTGCTGCATATTTTAGGGGAGCCGGGGGATCAAAACTTGCGTTTGGTTTCGACGGCAGCACCCAATATTTTGGCAGATGTTCAAAATGGAAATTTCAGGAATGATCTTTTTTTTCGCCTGTCTAGCCTACAGCTGACTGTTCCTGCCTTGCGTGAGCGGGTTGAGGATATTTCAGTCTTGGCTCTGCATTTCATCACCACGCTGCAAGCGGATATGAAGTTTGAGCTCAGCCAGGCTGGCGCTGCGGCGCTGCGCGGTTACAATTGGCCAGGCAATGTGCGGCAATTGCAGAATGTCATTGGCCAATTGATGATGGAGTCGCCAAACACATTGCTTGATGGCAATGCTGTGAAGGAGGTCTTGAAAAAAGTTGGGCCAAGCAACGCGATCAGCGCATTGTTACCTTCTGAAAATCTGGCCGATTCTGTCGGGCTGCATGTACAGCGGTACTTTGACCATCACGGTGCGAACCTGCCACCAGACGGGGTGTATCAAAGAATTTTGCGCGAAATTGAAGTTCCTTTAATTGAGATTTCACTGGCGGCAACCTCTGGTAATCAAGCCAAATGCGCCGATTTACTAGGCATCAATCGCAATACCCTCCGCAAAAAGATCAGTGACCTCGAAATTGTCGTGACACGCCGACGCAAAATGATGTAAAAGCGCAACAAGCGTGGCATTTTGGCACTTTCCTGAAGTGCGCATGGTTCTCGGCAATCAAAAGGGTCAGCAGAAATGCGCCAAGGGCTTGTTAGTTCTTTATTAGACAAAATGGCGGATCTACGCGCTAACCCGCAGGTCAACTCGAACTTGACCTTTGTTTTGGTGATTACGGGGCCTTTGCTGGTGTTCCTCACGTTCTATGCCATGCAACCAATTAAAGGCGGGCGGGACTCGCTGCGGTTCATTTTGACTGCAGATTTCGTTTATATTTTGTTTATCACGACCTTACTGATCCGCCGAATTGTCCAGCTGGCTGCCGCCCGCCGGGCGCAATCGGCGGGCTCGCGGTTGCATTTCCGCCTCACGACAGCCTTCGGGGTGATTGCCCTGTTCCCAACGATTTTGGTCGCCATATTTGCGGTGCTTTCGGTCAATCAGGCGCTGGAGGGGTGGTTTTCTGAAAGGGTGCGCAATGCGGTAGGCGCCTCTTTGAGTGCAGCGCAAGCCTATGAGGCGCAAACCCGCAACGGGGTAATATCTGATACTCAAATTTTTGCCCAACGCCTTAATACACTGTACCAAAGTGAATTTTTTTCACGCAGTATTGATATGGACAGCCAACTCAGTCCCGCGCTCACCCGTCTTCAGACCCAGTTTGAACGCGGCTTTAAAGAGATATACATCATCAACAATCTGGGAGAGTTGCGGCTGCGCGGGCCGTCGTCTTATCTGTTTGATTACGAACAGCCAACTGAAGAGCAAATTATAGCCGCAGGTGGGCTGAAGCCCATAATTATAAAGGATTGGCCAAGCAATGAGATGCGGGCGCTCATCCGATTGCAAAGTTACACCAACCATTATCTTTACCTCACACGCAGTGTTGAGGGGTCTCTTTTGGCCTTGCTCGAAGAAACCACTGAAACCGCGCGCTATTATAATCAGCTTGAATCAGAACGCGGAAGGCTCTTGTTTGATTTTGGACTGCTGTACCTCGCCTTTGCAGTGATTTTAATTTTGACGGCGACCTGGCTTGGGCTTTGGTTTGCCGAAAGATTGGCCAGTCCCGTGGGGCGCATGGCGGCAGCAGCGCAAAAGGTTGGAGCGGGAGACCTGGACGCTCAGATTGAAAATATTAATGGCGATGATGAGATCGCGATGCTGGCGCGCTACTTCAACCAAATGACCCACCGTTTGAAAGGCCAACGTGACACCTTAATTAAAAGTGCAGATCAAGCCGAGCGCCGCCGGAGATTGTTTGATTCCGTTCTGGCGTCTGTGACATCTGGCGTGATTGGACTCGATCAAGCGGGCAATATTATGTTTTTAAACAAATCCGCACAACGGGTTTTGGATTTGCCAGGCTCCACCGAGCCGCGCGCGCTCTCGGAGGCGGTGCCTGAGTTGGCCAGTATGTTCACAGATTTTTGTTCAAGCCTTTCTGATGTGGCACAGCGTGAAGTGCGCGTGGTGCGCCGAGGGAAGTTAGAGAGCCTTTTGGTGCGCATTGCTCGCCGGTCCGATGAGCTGTCCGATGCTGAGGGCTATGTGATCGCACTGGAAGATGTCACAGATCTGGTCAGCGCTCAGCGCATGGCCGCTTGGGGCGATGTTGCCCGGCGGATTGCCCATGAGATTAAGAACCCGTTAACGCCTATTCGGCTGTCTGCGGAACGTATAAAACGCAAGTTCTCACCACAGGTTGGCGAGGGATCAGAGCAGCTGGAACGTATGACTGATGTCATTGTGCGCCAAACCAATGAACTCAGCCGAATTGTTGACGAATTTTCGCAATTTGCGCGCATGCCGGAACCAGATTGCCGACCTACAGATTTTAGTGACTTTCTCAGGGGGACTATTTTGTTACAAGAAATTGGGCAGCCAGATGTGAAATTTACATTAGATCTGCCGAAAGAAGCGCTCTGGATTGATGCCGATGCGTCGATGATTGGCCGGGCTGTAACCAATTTGTTGAAGAACGCTGGCGAATCCATAGACGATAGAAAAGCGCAGCAGCCCAATCATATGGGCCAAATTCGGGTTGCAGCTGTGCAAACAGATCGGTCGGTGGTGGTGGAGATATCGGACAACGGCGCGGGGCTGCCCGAAGATCGCGCGCGTCTGCTCGAGCCATATGTGACCAATCGGGTATCAGGAACAGGCCTTGGCTTGTCTATTGTGGTGAAAACCATCGAAGAACATGGAGGCACCTTTGCACTCACCGATGCGGAAGCGTTTGAAGAAGGCGACCGGCCAGGGGCCAAGGCTGCCATTAAACTGCCGCGTCTGGCCGATAGTACTGCACAAAAAATTGATTTAGGAATACCAGCATGACAGATATTTTGATTATTGATGACGAGCGCGATATCCGCGAGTTGATCTCCGAAATATTGATCGATGAAGGCTACAAAACACGGCTCGCAGGCACCTCTGATGTGGCTATGCGCCTGATTGCGGATGAGCGCCCGGCAATGTTAATCCTCGACATCTGGCTGAAAGACAGTGCGATGGATGGGATTGATATTTTAAAGTCAGTAAAATCCAATTATCCAGATATCCCGGTGGTGATTATTTCTGGCCACGGTAACATCGAGATTGCTGTTGCGGCCATCAAACAAGGCGCGTTCGATTTCATCGAGAAACCTTTCAACATCGATCAATTGATTGTGGTTATTCGTCGGGCTATGGAAGTGGCCAACTTGCGCAGTGAAAATACTGCTCTGCGCAGTCAATACCAACAACCCTCCGACCTCATTGGGCAAAGTGCCGTTTTCAAAGCCTTAAAGAGTAATCTGGACAAGGTGACAAAATCAAATGGGCGGGTTTTGTTGACAGGTCCATCTGGCGTCGGCAAGGAGACATCTGCGCGCTATATTCACTCCAACTCAAACAGGTTCAATACACCGCTTGTGGTGGTCAACTGTGCCTCTCTTGAAGCCGAGACCGCAGATGCAAGACTTTTTGGCGTCGAGGTGAATGGCAGGCTGCATCAAATGGGCCTAATGGAATCGGCGCACAACGGCATTTTGTTTCTTGACGAAATTGCAGATTTATCGCTGGCAGTACAAGCGCGGCTTTTGAGAGTTTTGGTGGACCAAAGCTTCACGCGGGTGGATGGAACGGCCGCACAGAAGGTAGATATCCGCGTGATCTCAGCCACAGCGAGAGATTTGCCGCAAGAAATTGAGCGCGGATCTTTTCGAGAAGAGTTGTTCCATCGTTTGAACGTGGTGCCAATTGCAGTGCCCAGCCTTGAGGAACGTCGCGAAGACATCTCAGTTCTTGCAGAGCAATTTTTGGTAGAGTTTCACGACAAGCTTGGCTTGCCCAATCGCCGCTTAAGCGAAGATGCGGCCACGACTTTGGGAAGCATGATTTGGCCTGGAAACATTCGACAGCTTAAGAACCTCATGGAGCGGGTGTTGATCATGGGCCCGGCCTCGGGGGATATTGAATCCGAAGAGCTGCCCAATGATACAGGCGTGGGCGATAGTCGGGACGGGCAAATCGTGATTTCAGGCAGTGTCGCCACCTATTCTTTGCGCGAAGCCCGCGAGCTCTTTGAGCGGGAATATCTTTTGACGCAAATTAACCGCTTTGGAGGTAATATCAGTCGCACGGCCAGTTTTGTGGGTATGGAGCGCTCAGCGCTGCACCGTAAGCTGAAATCGCTCGGGGTGGTGACCTCAAATCGCAGCGGCGGGCGGCTCGCGCAGCTCGAGCCGTAGTGAACGAAAGAATTGACCTTCTGCATGCGGTCTGACACACCCGCTAACAGAGTTCATCTGATTTCAAGGGGGCAAAACCCATGAAAGTGATCATATGCGGAGCAGGTCAGGTTGGCTGGCAAATTGCACGCCATCTCGCCAATGAAAAAAACGACGTGACAGTTGTCGATCGCAATTCTGATCTCGTACGCCGGGCGACAGACACTTTGGATGTCCAAGGCATCGTTGGCTTTGCCAGCTATCCAGATGTTTTGGCGCGTGCCGGTGCGGATGATGCCGACATGGTCATCGCGGCCACCCATTCCGATGAGGTCAATATGGTGACCTGTCAGGTGGCGCATTCTGTATTTAACATCCCGCGCAAAATCGCGCGTTTGCGATCACAAAGCTATTTAGATGCAATTTATGCTGATCTTTATCGCCGCGATCACATGCCGATAGATGTGGTAATCAGCCCGGAGAAAGAGGTGTCCGAGGCCGCTTTGCGCCGTTTGCAAACGCCTGCCGCCTTCGAAACGGAATTTTTCTTCAATGGTGATGTGCAATTGCTTGGAATTACCCTCGACGACAAATGCCCGGTTCTCAACACCCCCTTGCGCCAGCTGTCCGATCTCTTCTCAACACTTTCCGCCGTGGTGGTGGCCATTCGACGTGATTGCATGCTGTTTGTTCCAAGCTCTGGCGACCAACTCTTTGCCGGAGACTCTTGTTATATCTTTGTGCAAAAACATGATGTGCAACGGGCGCTGGAGGTCTTTGGAAAAACCGCCCATGTGCAAGATCGCATCGTCATCGTTGGCGGCGGCAATGTCGGGTTTGCGGTGGCCAAGAACCTTGAAAACCGCAGCAGCCGCATTAGGGCAAAGGTGATTGAGAAAGATCGGCTCACCGCAGAGAAAGCAGCTGAATTTTTAGAAAAAACCATCGTTCTTCATGGGGATGGCTTGGATGCGGACATGCTATCAGAGGCCAATATTGAACGCAGCGATGCGATTTTGGCGGTGACGGATGACGACAAAACCAATCTTCTCGCTGCCATTCGAGCTAAATCCATGGGCTGTCCGCTGGCGATCTGTTTGATCAACGATCCATCGATGGAGCCTTTGCTGCGAGCCATGGGGATTGATGCGCATGTAAACCCTCGGGCGACGACCGTGTCATCGATTTTGCGCCATATTCGCCATGGGCGCGTGCGGGGCGTCTATTCCATTGGTGACGCAGAAGCGGAAGTGATTGAAGCACAGGTTTTGTCGACCTCCTCCATTGCAGGGCAGAATATTCGCGATATTGAGTTTCCCGAGGGCGTGCTGCTCGGTGCAGTGCGTAAGGGGGATAAAATCCTAAAACCTTCTGGCTCACTGCGTATTGATGATGGGGATCATGTGGTTCTTTTCGCCCTCGCAGCAGATGTGAGCGAAGTAGAACGTTTGCTGCAAGTTACGATAGATTTCTTTTAGTCATGTGGGCGCGTTTTCAGAAGTTGCCGCTGGCAATCTCAATCCCAACTCTTTTAATTGTGATGCTGATGATCCCGTCGGTGCACGGATTTATATCTGGGGATTCCCACAAGGGGCGCAGTTTTTTTTATGCGGTGCTCTTGGGCCTTTTTGGCTTTACTTTTTTGAGATTTTCCCTGCATGGAATTGTTTTTCCCATGCATCGCCATGCGCAACTATGGTCTCTGATCGCCTTCTTTCTGGGTTTTCCAGTCCTTTTGGCCATACCGCTTTATGAAGTCAGCGGCACAGGTGCGTTTATTGATGCCTATCTCGATATCGTAAGCACCTTGACGACAACCGGTCTTCCGGTTTTTGCGCCTGGCAGTTTGAGCGAAACATTGGTCATTTGGCGGGTCAGTCTGGGCTGGGCCAGTGGGTTTTTGATTTGGGTATTCGCCTGGTCAATTTTCGCACCGCTCAATCTAGGAGGATTTGAGCACCTTGGTTCCCGTGGGAAGGCAATGACCCTATCACAAAGCACGCGTCAAACCGCAGGTCGACTACCAGCAGAGAAATTCTGGCGCGAAGCCGTTCGCCTGGGGCCGGTCTATCTCTGGATCACACTGGCAGCTGCTCTTGCGCTTTTGATCGTAAGTGGGGACCCCACCTATGCGATCTTGCGTGCCATGGCAACGATTGCGACCTTTGGGCTTGAAATTCCTGGGCATTCTGGTGCCGGAGGTGTGCCTGGAGAGGCTATTTTGGCATTTGTCATGCTGTTTGCCCTGTCACGTTCTACGTTTTCAACCGTATTTGCTCGAGCGCGCAAATGGTGGGTGACCGAAGATCCGGAACTCCGAGTAGCTGCTGGCTTGGTTCTTTTGGCAACTTTGGTCCTCATCGGACAAGGGGCACATAATGTTGAGAGTTTTGGCGCACGTCTTGAGCTGATCTGGGGCGCGTTTTTTACAAGCTTATCATTCTTGACCACAACGGGGCTGGCTTCCGAGTTTCTGCCCTCAGGAATCGTGAACTTGGATCCGGTGGAAATCATACTTGTGGCGCTTGCAATGATTGGCGGCGGCGTGGCGACTACGGCAGGGGGCATAAAACTCTTGCGGGTTTTTATCTTGGCCGGTCACAGCCGAGCCGAGGTCAATCGCCTAATAGCACCGTCACAGGTGATGTCGGGGCAGATAGAAAGCCGCTCGCACGATCATCACAGTGCTATGTTGGCTTGCGTGTTTTTGGTACTGTTCGTTTTGGTTCTGGGGGCAATCACCTTGGCATTGACGGTCACAGGCAGCCCTGTGAAAGAAGCCTTGTACCTCACATTGGCCACAGTCACCAATACGGGACCGCTTTTGCCGACCGCTGGAGGCGCAAAGATGCTGGTGATGTCGCTTCCAACCCAGGCAAAATTGATCTTGGCTGCGGCAATGGTTCTGGGCCGGCTTGAGGTTTTGGCGCTCTTGGCCTTGTTAAATCCTGATATTTATCGCTGACTAAGAAATTTATACTAGTTTGCTACTGGAAATTGATTAAAAATCACTGCATAATCACTCTTCCGGGGTGTAATTTTGTGTGTCCCCGCAAGAAAGAGGGCTTAAAGAATGGCTTCCGATAAACAAAATTTACAAGATGCATTTCTCAATCAAGTGCGCAAGACCAAGGTTCCTGTCACAATCTTTTTGATCAATGGCGTGAAACTGCAAGGAGTTGTCACATGGTTTGATAATTTCTGCGTGCTCTTGCGCCGCGATGGGGCATCGCAATTGGTTTATAAACATGCGATTTCGACCATTATGCCAGCGCAGCCAATTTCGCTTTATGACGGTGAAGAATAGGCATTATGGGCAATACGCCAGATGCGCATAGGACCCACGCCTGGGTTTTACATCCCAAAATAAAAACTGATTATTCCGCGCGCGTGGCCACGGATGCTTTGGCTGAAGCGGTGTCTTTGGCCAATGCGCTTCCTGGGCTTGAAGTGATGGGCGAAACCGTTGTGGGTTTGCCACGCGCCCATCCGGGCAAGCTGTTTGGCAAAGGAAAAATTGCTGAACTGGCCGAGCGGTTCAAAGCTGCGGAAGTGGAACTTGTTCTCATAGATGGGCACGTCTCGCCGGTACAGCAGCGCAACCTAGAAAAAGATTGGGGTGTTAAAATCCTTGATCGTACCGGTTTGATCCTCGAAATTTTTTCTGATCGTGCACGTACTCGCGAGGGGGTTTTGCAGGTGGAAATGGCCGCCTTGAGCTACCAGCGAACTCGTTTGGTTCGCGCTTGGACCCATTTGGAGCGCCAACGAGGCGGGCTCGGTTTCGTGGGCGGGCCAGGCGAGACACAGATTGAATCGGATCGGCGGGCCATTGATATCCAATTAGTGCGGTTGCAAAAACAACTCGACAAGGTAGTGAAAACCCGCGAGCTGCACCGATCGGCACGGGCGAAGGTGCCATATCCGATTGTGGCCCTTGTGGGCTATACCAATGCCGGTAAATCCACATTGTTCAACTATATGACCGGGGCCAAGGTCTTTGCCAAAGACATGCTCTTCGCCACGCTTGACCCCACGATGCGCGCGGTGAAACTGCCCAGTGGCATGGATGTGATTTTGTCAGATACGGTGGGTTTTATCTCTGATCTGCCGACCGAGCTTGTCGCTTCCTTCCGCGCGACATTGGAGGAGGTGACCGCTGCGCAACTGGTAGTACATGTACGCGACGTCGCCCATCCCGAAACCGCAGAGCAGGCGCAAGATGTGAATACGATTCTGGAGACTTTGGGCCTGGATCGTAACGTGCCGCGCATTGAGATGTGGAATAAAAGCGATATGTTGGATCCAAGCGCCTTGGAAGCTTTGCAAAACGCGGCTGAGCGGTCGGACAATGTCTACATCACCTCGGCGCTCACCGGGGCAGGCGTGCCTGAGTTTTTGGATGCCGTGTCAAGGCGGTTGACGCCTGATAAAACCCAATCTGAGCTTGTGCTTGGCTTTGGCGAAGGGCGCGCGCGGGCCTGGTTGTTTGAGCAAGGCTTGGTGAGCGAAGAGCATCAAACGGGAGAGGGGTTTTCTCTATCAATCTCTTGGACGGCACGGCAAAAGAAAGCCTTTAGCGATCAGTTTGGTCCAAAATTGGTATCAGGGTCGTAATGCCAGTCGCACCAGCACGGGCCAAAGTTTCATCCAATGTCATGGGCACATATTCCCCCCGGCGCCATAATTTGCCAAGACTGTCGTAATGCCGTGACAATGGATGCCCGCTTTGCCCGGTTGAAATAATAAAAACAGAACTGTCAGGATCGGCAAAATCATAGACCCCACGATAGGCACCTGCATGGGCGTTAAGATACGGATTTGGCCCGGTACCGATGGTTTTGCCGCGTTGGAGGGTATGGTCTCCTCCAGAGGTTGATTGTCGAATGTTTACGAACCACCTCAAGATTGGGATATCGCCTAAAACTGGATGATCATGGGTGGCTTGATGCGCCTCGCCCCAACGCAGAGCAGTGATTTCGCTGCCATAGGTCTCGACCAATTCGGCAAGGGCATCATCCAAAGCCAAACGAGACATCTCAGCGCAGCTCTCTACCCTGCGCGATTGCACCACGTCACACCAAATGTTGGCCTCTGACACATCGCGGAACACCCGCTCAATGAAGAGCGGCTCCACATGGGTGAAGGCCTCATGCAACGCTCCAAGCTCATCCACTATGAGGCGCTTTTGCAAGGCCCGGAGCCACGCGGCATAGATCAAAGGCTCTGGCAGATGTTCATTCATCTCACCATTCCAATTGGCCAAAAGATCTAAGGCTGTTTGACGTCTCCCGGCCTTGCTGTCTGCTGACACGGCTTCTGATTGATACCAAAGCTCTCCGCCGATGAGCGGCAGTAGTGTGCGCGCGGCGGGCGACACACTGTCCAATTGCGCTTCGATGAAACTGTCGCGGGTGTGGGCCTCTCGGGTTTGTAGCAGGCGCGTCATACGCTGAACCCTTTGACTGTCTCCCCAGTCAAAGCTTATGTGTTCGGGAAAGCTACGGTCAATGTATTTATTGTTGGTATGCCCCAAAATGCCACTGATGGGGTTGAGAAAAACGGGATTTATGGATGGATCAAACACGCCCTGCCAGCGGTTTTGCACCAGCCAGCCGGCGCTTGGCAGGCGCCCTTTTGATTGGTGGCGCGGATCGCGTTTGGGTAAGTCGCCGATGGTGCGCATGGCAATCTGTTTGGAATCTGCCAGCGTGAGTACCTGACTGGGGGCCACAAAACCGCGCGAAGCATCCAAGCCTTCTTGCACTGATTGTGCAGCCATCAGATCAAAGCCCGCCTCAACGGATGTGTCCTGGCTCGATAGAAGTGTCCAAGCCACCGAAGTGACATGACCGGCCGGGGTCACAGCAGCTAGGTTTGAGTGGCTGCCGGGCAAAACCGGGCCATTATCGGTCCTAAACATCTCCAACGTAACGGGTGATTTATCTTTAATCCGAACAATACTTTGTTTTTCAACAAAGGGCTTGTATCCCTCCGGTGTTAGATACTCGCTCGAATCCAGCGGGTTAAGTTTTTCGATGTAAACATCTGTATCATCAAGATTTGAGCTAGTTAATCCCCAGCCAAGCTTTGCTGAGCGTCCAACCAAAACCAGCGGAAGGCCGGGAATGGTGCCGCCAATGACGTCACCTGTGGTGAGCTGTAAGCGCGCCAGATACCAAATAGAGGGCGCGGTCAGTTCGAGATGTGGATCATTGGCCAGAAGCGCGCCACGTGTCGCACTGCGTCCGGGCAAGGCGGCCCATGCATTCGATGCCCCCGCAAGGGCTATGGATTTGAACGGTGAGAGGGCTGAGCGCCGCCTTTCAGCTGAGGCTCTGTTAGGTGGGATATCTGGGAAAAAGCGCTTAAAATCAATAGTATAAACTTGGCTATTGCCCGGCACATCGGGCAGTAAATCCTTGATCCTATCATCATCTAGAATGAGAGACGCCCGCGCACGCAGCACTTCTTGTTGCAGATGATTGGAGAGCTGAAGCCCCATGAGCTTGACGATCGCCAGGCTATCGGCTGCGGTCCACGGGGATATCGCGTTGGAAAAAAGAAAAAACTCAGGCGCACCACGCCCAAGCGCTCCATCGTTTATCTCAAGGAGCCGTGCATTCACCCCAAGAGCATAGGCATTCAGTTTGGCAAGCGTATCAGGCCGAAGGGCAGACAGCGATTGGCGGGCGGCACCATAGATCGCTAACCGGCGCACAATCATATCGATAGGCAGGGTGGCCTCGCCAAAAAGTTCTGAGAGCCGCCCCTGCGCCGTGCGGCGCAGCATTGTCATTTGCCAAAGACGATCCTGGGCATGGGTATAGCCCAGGGCAAACAGCGTATCGTGGTCATTATTACCAAAAATATGCGGCACATTGGCCGTATCCCGAACAATTTCCACTGGGGCGATAAGCTGCTCGAATTGCACAGTTTTGGTGTACTCAGGAAGAGATCTTGACAAGACATACCAGCTGAAAGCAAAAAACAGGGCTCCAATGACAGCCAAGCCAAGAACGAGACGCATAAGCCATATAAAAATGCGATCCATTAGTTACTTTCACTGGCAGATAGGCACATTGCCCTACATTTCGGCCTCTATTTTACTTAAAAATAGCTTCTTACGGGATGATCCTTCTGTATTTTGTACCTTCGATCGTAGCGCCAAGGCGCAGGCCAGCCTGTGCAAAGACCACAGCAATAACGGGATTAAACGTGGTGGTGGTGTCAGCAGCGAAGGAGTCGCCTTGATCGCGGTAGGCATATTCAACATTTGCTCCAGCCACCCAGCCCGGAGACAATCTAAACCCAGCCAATGCGTCATCTGTCATGAAAAATAGCACATGCGAATATTGCTGCGCACCAAATTGCAACCCAGCGCTGGCCCCTGCGGCAGAGTAGTAATCGACGTTATAACCTCCAACCCGCAGCGCACCGCGCCCAAAACTGCCGCCCAAGCCTAAACCTGCTTCGGTAATCAGAGGCATAACCAACATGCCGCTGGCGTTTTTGGCCAATTGTTGGGTGCCGGGGTAGGTGTCAAACATGACCTGTAAGCTTGACTCAACGGCCGCATCCATTTGCGGTACCTTATTAGATCCAATCGCATTGGAACAGGCCGCTGTACCGCCAACGGCAAGAAGGCCAAGTGAGAAATTTCGTCGTGTTGTCTGTGTCATGGGTGCTCCGCCTATATCCGTCCGATTTATCGGATCTTCATTCAATTTTATACCATTTCCCGATGCCTGTCACTAGGTAGTCCAGGTTCAATTCGCGCCGTTTAAGATTTCAGCAACCTCTGGCGCAAAATAAGTCAAAACGCCGTCACATCCGGCCCGTTTAAAGGCCATTAGGCTCTCAAGCATTACCCGGCGCCCATCAAGCCAGCCCTTTTGCGCCGCCGCTTGCAACATCGCATATTCTCCAGATACCTGATAGGCGAAAATTGGAACGCCAAATTCGCTCTTCGCCCGGTGGCAAATATCCAAATAGGGCATGCCCGGTTTGACCATGACCATATCCGCCCCTTCAGACAAATCCCGCGCGATCATGCGCAATGCTTCGTCGCTGTTGGCCGGATCTATTTGGTAGGTGTTTTTGTCGCCCGTGAGCGCACCCGAGGCCCCAACCGCATCGCGGAAAGGCCCATAAAAAGCTGAAGAGAACTTGGCAGAATAGCTCAAAATGCTGACGTTCTGGAACGAATTTTGCTCTAACATTGCCCGCAAGGCGCCAATGCGCCCATCCATCATATCGGACGGCCCCAGAATATCTGCACCCGACTGGGCCTGTGCCTCGCCCATTTTGACCAGAGCGGCCAAGGTTTCGTCGTTAATAATCTCGCCGTCCCGCACGATGCCATCGTGGCCGTTTATATTATACGGATCTAACGCAATATCTGTCATGACCATGACGTCAGGAACGGCATCTTTAATCGCTCGAATGGCACGGTTAGACAGGTTGTCTGGATTCCACGCCTCTTCGCAACCTTCGGTTTTTAAAATTAAATCGGTATAAGGGAAAATGCAAATTGCAGGAATGCCGAGCATACGGGCGGTCGCCGCCAAAGCGGGCAACCGATCAATGGTGTGGCGACTGACACCAGGCATGGAGCTCACGGGTTCACTGGTATCTTCTCCAGCCATAACAAAGATGGGCCAAATCAAATCGGCGGGGCTGAGATGTGTTTCGCGCACCATCGACCGCAGCGCAGGATAAGCACGCAGTCGCCGGGGACGCAGGGCAGGAAAGGGGGCTTGGGTTTGAAAACGCGCCATGACTGGAACCTCATTTACATAGATAGTTTGGGTTTTCTTCTGATCGGCTTAGGTGTAGCAGAGAAAAAATGCAAATTCCAAATTCAAGTGACCCTTAATGAGCCTCTTTGATCTTCTCTCTTGGGATGCCTTTGGCAGCGGATGGTTTTGGTCCCTTATCGTGGTACAATGGGTTTGGCATGGCGTTCAAGTCCTCGGGGTGCCTGTTGATTGCCTTCAATCCAAAGACAGGGGGCAGCTTTCTAAGATCGTAAAGTGGCGCGCCCAACGGCGGCTTTTGGCGGCCCGTCAAGCGCCGCTCGCTATCGTTGCAGCCATCTCATTTTTAGTATCGGTGCTATTCATATTGGGGTTTGTCTACCACATCGAGCTCTGCGCTGCGGCAAGTCTTTTGATCGTCCCAGAATTGGTAATTTTCCGCCTCGGTTATCGCACGGCGGAGACTATCAGCGCCAAACGTCAGGGGCTTGAGACGTCCATCAAAGATTTAAAAAATCTGCATCTTAAAATTTATGCCACAGGCGCCACGGCTATTTTCTTCGCCGGGATATTTGGCTACGGGTTCGAGGCTTTGACATAATGATAAGACAAAAGGTTTGACGGGCTGATATGATACCTAACCACATCTTAATGAGCGGCGCCCCCGAAGGCTTTGATGCTACAATTGTGAACAAAGAAGCACAGGAGGGCGGGTTGATCCATGTCGCGCGCGATGCTCATCGTCTGCAGGCGATGTGGGCCGCTTTGGACTTTTTTGCGCCTGAGCTGCCAGTCTTTCATTTTCCCGCTTGGGACTGCCTGCCTTTTGACCGCGTATCGCCAAATGCCGATATCAGTGCCCAGCGCATGTCGAGCCTGGCGAGCTTTCTTGCCCAAATGCCAAAGTCCTATGTTGTCTTGACCACGCTTTCGGCCGCCAGCCAGCGCGTGCCTGCGCGATCGACAGTTGAATCGGCGGTCTTTCGCGCTTCTGTCCAAAGCCGAGTGGACGAACAAGCCCTACGCGAGTTTCTGGTGCGTATGGGGTTCGCGCAGACGCCAACCGTGATGGAAGCGGGCGATTATTCGATCCGGGGGGGCATTATCGATATTTTCCCACCCAGCCTGTCAGAGCCAATCCGTCTGGATTTTTTTGGAGATACGCTTGACGGTATTCGCCAATTTGATCCCGCGACGCAACGCACAGTGAAATCGCTTGAGACGATTGAATTGTCCCCCGTCTCGGAAGTGATTCTAGATGAGGCCTCGATCCGTCGATTTCGGCAAAACTACCGAACTGAATTTGGCGCCGCGGGCACGGATGATCCGCTCTATGAGGCCATTTCAGCCGGACGAAAACATCAAGGGGCGGAGCATTGGTTGCCGTTCTTCCACCAACAAATGGACACGCTGTTTGACTATTTGCCCGATGCGACGGTTATTCTAGACGATCAAGCGATCCCAGCGCGCTTGGCTCGTTGGGACACCATCGCAGATCAATATGATGCGCGCAAAACTGCGTTCACCCAAAAGGGGCGGTTGGATACGGTCTACAAACCCGCACCGCCGGAATTGCTGTATCTGAATGATGCTGCCTGGCAGGAGGCGTTGGCTGGGCGGCGGCAGGTGGCACTGTCGGTTCTGCCACAACCGACTGGGTTAAATGTGCTAGATGTGGGTGCGCGTCTTGGCCGCAATTTCGCGCCTGAGCGTCAAAACGAGGCACTGAGCCTTTTTGGTGCGGTATCTGACCATATCAAGAACAAGCGCGCAGCAAAGCCTGTGGTGATTACTTCCTTTTCGACGGGTGCCAGAGAGAGATTGTCGGGCCTATTGAAAGACGAGGGGCATGGGGAGCTGATTGAAATCAGAAATATCAAAGGCCTGCGTGGCGTGGGTACATATCTAGCAGTCTCACCGCTGGAACATGGCTTTGAGACCGATGATCTCGTGGTGATCTCTGAGCAGGATATTCTGGGTGATCGTTTGGTGCGCAGCACGAAAAAGCGGAAACGGGCCGACAATTTCCTCACCGAAACCCAAAGTTTGAGCCCGGGCGATTTGGTGGTCCACATGGATCACGGGGTGGGACGGTTCAAAGCTCTGGAGATTATCAGCGCGGCGGGTGCCGATCATGAATGTCTGCTGCTCGAATATTCTGAAAACTCCAAACTCTATTTGCCTGTTGAAAACATTGAACTTTTGTCGCGTTATGGCCAAGACGAAGGCCTTTTGGATCGTTTGGGTGGTGGCGCTTGGCAAGCAAAAAAAGCACGCCTCAAAGAACGCATCCGCGAAATGGCGGAAAAGCTCATTCGTGTGGCGGCCGAACGTGCGCTGCGCAAAGCGCCGCTCGTAGATCCACCTTTGGGCATGTGGGACAGTTTTTGCGCGCGTTTTCCTTATCAAGAAACCGACGATCAATTGAACGCTATTTCTGACGTGATTGAAGATCTCGGCACGGGCCAACCCATGGATCGATTAATTTGTGGAGATGTAGGGTTTGGCAAAACCGAAGTTGCGATGCGGGCGGCATTTGTGGCTGCCTGTAATGGTTTGCAGGTGGCCGTGGTCGCGCCGACCACGCTTCTAGCGCGGCAACATGCTAAAAGCTTCGCCGAGCGGTTCCGAGGCTTTCCGCTCGAGATCCGGCAACTGTCCCGTTTTGTCTCGGTCAAAGAGGCCAATGACACCCGCGACGGGCTTGCACGCGGCACGGTAGACATTGTAATCGGAACGCATGCGGTGCTCTCAGATCAGGTACGATTCAAAAACCTTGGGCTCTTGGTCATTGATGAGGAACAGCGCTTCGGCGTGGGGCATAAGGAAAAGCTCAAGCAATTGCGCTCTGACGTGCATGTGCTCACGCTGACGGCCACACCGATCCCTCGGACCTTGCAATTGTCTTTGACCGGTGTGCGAGATTTGTCAATCATAGGCACACCACCCATCGATCGGTTGGCCATTCGGACCTATGTCAGTGAGTTTGATACCATCACCCTTAGAGAGGCGCTATTGCGCGAGCACTATCGCGGCGGGCAAAGCTTTTTTGTTGTACCGCGCATCCAGGACATCCCCGATATAGAGGCATTTTTGCGCGAGCATGTGCCAGAAGTCTCGGTCGTGGTGGGGCACGGACAGATGCCAGCGGGTGAATTAGACGATAAAATGAATGCATTTTACGATGGCAAATATGATGTGCTTTTGGCCACAACCATCGTGGAATCTGGTCTTGATATTCCGACAGCCAATACGATGATTATTTACCGCGCAGACATGTTCGGTCTGTCACAACTCTATCAAATCCGTGGCAGGGTCGGGCGCTCCAAAACGCGCGCCTTTGCCTATTTGACCACCAAACCCCGCGCCAAACTCACGCCAACCGCCGAAAAACGCCTGCGCGTCTTAGGGTCTCTGGATTCTTTGGGGGCGGGGTTCACCCTCGCCAGCCAAGATTTGGACATTCGCGGCGCTGGCAATCTTTTGGGCGAAGAGCAATCGGGTCAAATGCGGGACGTGGGCTATGAGCTCTATCAACAAATGCTGGAAGACGCGATTGCCAAGATCAGGTCGGGTGAGACCGAAGCCAATCTGGATAACGACCAATGGGCGCCACAAATAAATCTTGGGGTATCAGTCCTGATCCCTGCAGCCTATGTGCCGGATCTGGATGTGCGCTTGGGCTTGTACCGTCGATTGTCGTCTCTTGCCACAAAAGTTGAGCTGGAAGGCTTCGCAGCTGAGCTGATCGACCGTTTTGGGCCACTACCCAAGGAGGTTAATACGTTAATGCTCATCGTGCGCATTAAAGCCATGTGTCGCAAAGCGGGGATTGCCAAACTCGATGGCGGGCCAAGGGGTGCAACCATCCAGTTTCATAATGATAAATTTGCCTCACCCGGCGGTTTAGTGGCTTTCTTGGAGGATCAACGCGGTCTTGCAAAAATCCGTGACAACAAGATCGTTGTGCGCCGAGATTGGGGCCGTTCTTCCGATAAAATCAAAGGAGCCTTCACAATCGCGAAGGACCTTGCCACGCTTGTGGCCGCAGAGGCGAAGCGCAAAGCCTAGGTTTCGGCCAATTGCCCCTGCAGCTCCAAAATGATTGACGACCAGACCTCTGGCGGTTGCGCACCTGGTACCGCGTGTTGATTGGCAATAATGAATGTCGGCACAGCCGTGACGCCCATTTTTCGACTATGGGTATCGCGCTCATGGATCATCGCGCAGTCGGCATCACTGGCTAAAAGCCGGGCGATGACATCACGCTCAAGGCCAATCACCTCGGCAATGTCGCACAAAGCCTCGTGGTTGCCGATGTCGATACCCATACAAAAATAGGCTTGAAACAGCGCATCCACCACCGCATTTTGCTTTTCCTCCAACCCAGCCCAATGAATGAGACGATGGGCATCGATGGTATTGGGCGTGCGCTTCATGGCAGCAAAATCAATGGGCAGCCCCAGCGCTTGCGCGGTTTCCGCAATTTGTGAATAAATTTTGACCGCGGCCTCTTTGCCGCCAAACTTGCGCTCTAAATAGACTTGGCGGTCAATGCCCTCGGCTGGCATATCAGGATTGAGCTGGAACGGATGCCATTCAACCTTGAAAGGATGGCATGGATGTTCAACAAGCGCTTTTTCAAGATGAGTTTTGCCAATATAGCACCAGGGGCAAATCGGATCAGACATTATATCAAGCTTAATCATAACTCAGAGTTCCATAATTGGGGCAGGGCGGCCCGGATCAATTTTCCATTTGGGTTGCGCGGCAAGGCGGGGACTTGTTGCACAATGCGTGGTTGCTTGTAGCGCGCCAAATGTCGCGCAGCCATTGCATCGACCTGCGCAAGATCACAGCGCTCCTCGACCGCAACAAAGGCGGCAATGACAAAAACATCCGGGCGCACCTCAACTTCGGTGACACCGGCCTCTTGAACACCGGGGCATGCCTCCAACACTTGCTCAATTTCCCGTGGCGCCACGCGGTAGCCGCCGGCATTGAGGATGTCCCCGCTGCGGCCAGCAAAACTAATCTGACCATCTGCATGCATCTGCCCTTGGTCGGCGGTGTGGTACCAGCCGTTTTTCAGCGGCAGGGTGATCGCCGCATCCTCAATATAGCCGAGCATCAAGCCCGGATCCCGCCCGTCGACTCGAGATGGTCCCTAGTCTGCCCACGCTCGCGCCAGGTCAGCACCGTCAAAGATGGCAATCTTGCGCCCGGGTTGCACGGCAAGATGCTCGAGGCGCAGGTGGCGTCGCCGATAGAAACGTTGAGCATTCGGTCATGCCAAAGGCCTCGCAAATCGGGGTTTGGGTGCGTTCTTGCCAGCTTTGGCGCACAGAGCGCGGCAAGCACATCACCGGCACTTAACCCGTGGCGCAGGTGAGACGGGCATCACAAAAGGCTCTTGTAGCAGCCGGCGGTAAATTCCAGGGGCGGCGGCGAAAGATACTCGCCTCTTCCGCCCGCATAATCTGCCACAATTCTGGCGGGCTCTTGCGTGTTGGGGATGACAGCGCTGGCCCCAATCGTCCAAGGGTCCATCAGTCCCGTTCCTAATGTGTAGGTCCAATTAAAGGCACCGGCGTGCATCATGACATCTTGCGGTGTCAAGTCATACCAGCCAGCCCACATCATCCGGCGCGCCCAAACTGCGCGATGGGCATGCAGAACGGCGCGCGGTTGGCCTGATGTGCCCGAGGTGAATATGATGTAGCCGGGACGATTAGGATCGCCCAAGATCGGACGAGCAGGGAAAAGGTTTTGGAATTGCTGCACCTGCTGGCTGTCCAATGTAAGACCATCAAACCCGGCCAGCCCAAGCTTTGGGTCACAAATCATGGCTTTGGGCTGTGTTTTGCCGACCAGCACCATTACCTCACGGTCTGTCAAAGCGATTGAACACGGCATCGCAATCGCATCCAGCGCTGCAAGAGCCAAAAAGCAAACTGGAAAATCAACCGTATTGCCGATGCGCAGCATAACGCGATCTCCAGCGCTAATGCCCGCTTGGCGCAGCCCTGTGGCCGCGCCAAAAACCGCCTGTACAATTTGTGCATAGGTGTATCTGCGCGCAATACCTGCCTCGTAGACCGTCAAAGCGATCTTATGCGGCGTTTTGGTCGCGGCACTCAACACATAAGCCGCCAAATTGAAATTCTGGGGGCAGGGGACCGCAGGCGAGAGATCAATTAAGGCATCCATTTAGCTCGGCTAGCCTGCGTTACCTCAGGTTGCAAGCCTTGTCTGGGCAGTTTATGACCAACCCATGACAAAAAATGATCCCAGTTCGATTATCCAAATCGCCCGTGAAAATGGTAATTCTGAAGATGGGTTACCCCTAAACCTCGGGTTGCGCGTGCGCGAATTGCGCAAGGCGCGGAATTGGACGTTAGAGCAAGCCGCAAGCCAAGCTGGTCTGGCGCGCAGCACCCTATCTAAAATCGAAAATGGGCAAATGTCTCCAACCTATGATGCGTTAAAAAAGCTCGCCATTGGCTTGGAAATTTCCGTGCCGCAGCTATTTACTCCTCCTGTCAACAATCAGATCAACGGTCGCTTGGCTCATACTAAAGCTGGCGAGGGGCAAAGCCATGTCACCGCCACCTATGAACATGAGCTCTTGGCCAATACATTGTCGAAAAAACGCATGTTGCCGTATCGCGCTGTGGTGCATGCCCGGTCGATGGAAGAGTTCGACGGCTGGGTGCGCCATGATGGGGAGGAATTCCTCTATGTGCTGACGGGGGTGGTCAAGCTGTATACGGAGTTCTACGAGCCAATTGAGATGCGCCGGGGCGATAGCGCCTACTACGACGCCTCTATGGGGCATAATGTGGTGACACAAAGCGCGGAAGATGCTACGATTTTATGGGTCACATCCCTTGTTTAAATTATTGTTTTTATCAAAAATTATCCTTATTACACAAAGTGCAAGGGCCATTCCTATCAGTTGACATAAGATAAACAGTGGCACATGGGCCGGATAAATGCCTGCAAATGTATCTGAAAGCGCCCGGGCGATGCTGACCGCTGGGTTGGCGAAACTGGTGGAGGCGGTGAACCAATAGGCACCTGTAATATAAAGCGCGACCATTGAGGCAATGGCTTTGGAATTTAGCGCCAAACCACCGAAAACGATCAGCAGCAGCCCAAAACTTGCAAAAATTTCCGATATCCAAAGCGGCCCACCGGTCCGCGGTGTTTGTGACAGTTGAAACAAGCTTTGGTCAAACATGGCATGGGTCAATAAGACGCCAGTTATTGCGCCAAAAATCTGCGCTGCAATAAAGGCGGCGCCACGTTTGGTTGTCATATCGCCGCGCAGCACAAATGCCAACGTTACAATGGGATTGAAATGCGCGCCAGATACCGGGCCAAATAGGGTGATAATGCAATAGAGCATGCAGCCCGTCGCGATGGCATTGGCCAATAGCGCCAAAGCAATGTTTCCATCGGCAAGGGTCTCAGCCATTATTCCACTGCCGACCACTGCAATTAACAAGAAACCCGCACCCAAAAACTCGGCGAAAATCAAATTTTTCACTGTGCACCTACCCTAACATTTACCCAAGCACCTATTGTGCCTCATACCACCATACATCGGGCAAAAACCCAATCCAATCGCCATACATCGGCAGCCGTTGAGGGTATTTGATTTCTTTGACATGGGCCAATCTGCTGAAAGAACTCGTATGGATTGGAATTACATAACGACCCGCGGTTACAATCCGGTCCAGCGCTTTCACGGCTGCGAGAAATTCTTCGTGGCTAGTTGATCCCACCAATTTGGCAATCATTGCTTCTGCGGCAGGAGAGTTCATACCCATCCAATTGCGGGTGCCGGGCTGCTCGACCCCATCGCCGCCCCAATAGAGCATCTGCTCATTGCCGGGGCTGAGCGACAGGCCACGCCGATAATAGGCCATATCAAAGTCATAGATCTGCGTGCGTTCTTTGTATTGCGCCGAATCTAGCACCTCGGTCGTCAGGGTGATTCCAAGACGTTCAAGGGCTTGTTGGTATATATCCATCATTGATTGGCTTTCCGTATCGCCTTGTTTCAACGTGACGGTGATTTCAAATGGCGTACCCTGGGCGTTGCGGCGCAGACCGTCTTGCACAGTCCAACCGGCTTGAGAAAGCAAAGCATCGGCTGCGCGAACATTCCTGCGATTGCGCGCACTGCCATCCGATTGTGGTAAGCGGTACCCCTCAATCGTGCCGGGCAGAAGACTACCCGAAAAGGGCTCCAACAACTCAAGCACCCGACCCTTGGCCAGTCCGTCCTCCATAGACAGCACCGAATTTGAGAAATAGGAGGTGATCCGCTCCTGCCGTCCGCCGGTGTTGGCTTGATTGATGAACTCAAAATTAAACGCCGAGATCAAAGCTTCGCGCACGCGCCAGTCTTCGAACTTGGGCTTGCGGGTGTTCATCACAAACCCCGTGATGCCGCTCGGGCGTTGGTGGGGAATGATAGATTTGACTATCTTCCCGGTTTGAACGGCGTTAAAATTGTAAGAGTTTTCCCAGCGCTCCGCATTTAGCTCTCGAAATGAGGAAGATTCGCCCGCCTTAAACGCTTCAAACTGCACGGATCCATCGGCGTAGAAATCCAATCTGATTTCATCAAAATTGTTTGTCCCCCGACGAAATCCAATATCTTTGCCCCAATAATCTGGATTGCGCATCAGGCGGACATAGTTTCCAGGATCAAAATCGCCGATGACGTAAGGCGCACTGGAAATGGGGATGACATCAAGGCCAGAGTTTTCGAAATCCGCCGTCTTCCATTGTGCCTTTTTCAAAATTGGTCTGAGGCCCACCAAGAGGGCCAATTCACGATCTTCAGCCACAAAGGTGAATTTCACCTTGCGCGGTCCAGTCTGGGTGACCGTTTCAATTTTTTTCCAAAGCCCATGGTATCGCGGATGGCCGATTGTTCCCAAAGTTTCATATGACCAAATCACATCCTCCACTGTCACCGGGCTGCCATCAGAGAATCGTGCCTCTGCATGTAGCGAAAATTCAACCCATCGGCGGCTCTCATCGGTTTCAATCGATTCGGCCAATAGCGTGTAGAGGGTAAACGGTTCGTCATAGGAACGGCCCATCAAGCTCTCATAGGCCAGAAACCGAAGCTGCCAAGGCACCGAGCCTTTGCGGACATGCGGATTAAGTGAGGTGAAGGTGCCTCCTTCTGCGGAAACGATGGTCCCCCCCTTAGGAGCGTCTGAGTTCGCATAGGGTAGGGACACAAAATCATGTGGTAATGCAGGTTCACCATACATAGCTATGCCATGTTGTGGCTCTGCCATCCCCAAATTGGCCGAAAGCAAAGCACTGGCAAAACCCACGCCAAAAAGTTTCGAATTGATCCCTATTTCATGTATCATCTGGGGTTGATCCTTTGATTTTGCCACGCTGTGGCAATAGGCTAGCGTGGTAATATTATATTTTCAAACTTTTAGCTTGGAGCCGCTAAACAGATTGTTTATAGTCAAACTACTGCTCGATAGGTTTCTTGCCTGTATGAAACCTGCCTCAATAACTTAACGCCAGCTTCGTGCTGGCGTTTTTTTTGTATTTGCCGACACGATGAGCCCCCTCAACTGCTAAGTAACAAAGCTGCGATAGTCCACATAGTCATGCCAACCAAAATATCCAGCAGACGCCAGGCCTTGCTGGATCCCATAATAGGCGCCAAAAGTCTGGCACAGAATCCTAGGACGCAAAAAAACACCAAAGAGCCAAAACTGGCACCGGTCGCAAAGGCATAACGCAGGCTATCAGCATTATATTGTGCCGAAACGGCGCCGATTAGGCCGATTGTGTCGAGGTATACATGCGGGTTTAGAAAGGTGAAACCAGCCAAAGTCATCAGAGTCTTTTTGAGACTCTGCCGTCCCTCACCAAGCTCTAAACGATAGTCTCCCAGGTAGGCCGCGCGAAAACGTAGGACGCCATAGGCGCATAAAAACAATGCGCCGCCCCAGGTCATCAGACGGGTGATCCCCGGAGCCATCTGTGCCAAAATTCCAAAGCCAATCACCCCTGTCCAAATCAGGAATGCATCGCTTGCAGCGGCAAATAGGCAAAGTGGCAAAACATGGCGGCGTAGAATGCCCTGACGCAGGATGAACACATTTTGCGCGCCCACCGCCAGTATCAGCGACATGAGAGTAATAAACCCGGTGACAAACGCCTGTGTCACGCGCTATTTGGAGCTTTGTCTTCGGGATAGACTAGACCAGCCGATATAATCAGCTTCGCAGCATCCTCAACTGACATCTGCAACTCTTTGATATCCTCGCTTGGAACAAACAAAAGAAAGCCAGAGGTTGGGTTGGGTGTTGTAGGCACGAAGACCGAGACGAATTGATCTCCATCCGGTGCATGGGTGGCAACTTCGCCTCGGGCGGTGGTGGCGACAAAGCCGATCACCCAGATCCCTTTGCGCGGATATTCAATCAAACAGGCGCGGTCGAAACTGTTATTTTTTTGGTTAAATACCGTTTCTGCGATTTGCTTGACGCCGCTATAGATTGAACGAACCACGGGCATACGGCGCACCAAACCTTCGGCCCAGCGAAGCAAAGACCGTCCGACGAATCCTTTGCCGAGCCAGCCAACGACAAAGGTGAATACTAAAAAGACAATGAGACCAAAACCGCGAACGTCATATTGATCGCTAAGCTGAATGTTGAAAAGAGTTTGGATGTAGCGATCGGGCTGATAGCTGTCAGGGACAATCGCCCAGACCCGCGCATCAATCCACCCCACGACCGACCAAATCAACCAAGCCGTCAGGCCAATTGGCGCGATAATCACCAGTCCAGTAAAGAAATTTGAGCGCATCGCACCCATCCAACCTTGACGTCTCTGGCCTTGATCTGGCGGCATTTTCATGAAGTGTCCTATTTTCCTGTCGTCCGTGGTTTAGCCAGCACACTCTCACGTTACAAGATTTTTTGTATGCAACTTCATGATTTAGGCAATTCCCAGCAAGATTTGGCGATCTGCGCGGCCAGACGCGCGTTGTTTTTCACCAAGGCAATATTGGTTTGCAGAGATTTTCCCTCGGTCAGCTCAAAGATACGGTTCAATAAAAACGGCGTTACAGCTTTGGCGCTTATGCCCTGCCTGTGAGCCTCATGCAGGGCCAGCTCGATCATTGGGCCAATCTCTTCAGCACTGATTTCATCGGCTTTCGGAACCGGATTAGCAATCAATTGGCCACCGCTCAAGTCCAAGGCTTGGCGCATGCGCAATCCGGCTGCAATCTGCTGAGGGGTATCGCAGCGCAGGGGGGCTGGGATATCGCTTGCTTGCGACCAAAAGGCGGGCATGACGTCCTGACCGTAGGCAATTACAGGAACCCCATAGGTTTCGAGGACTTCCATGGTTTTGGGGATATCGAGGATGGCTTTTGGCCCGGCGGCCACAACAATAACCGCGGTGCGTGCCAATTCGCGCAAATCCGCCGAGATATCAAAGGTGAGCTCTGCGCCCCGATGTACACCGCCAATACCTCCGGTGGCAAAAACTTCAATCCCAGCTGAATGCGCTGCAATCATCGTAGCAGCCACGGTGGTGGCACCGCTTTTGCCCTG
The DNA here is from genome assembly GCA_905181815.1 of uncultured Planktomarina sp. GTDB lineage: Bacteria > Pseudomonadota > Alphaproteobacteria > Rhodobacterales > Rhodobacteraceae > Planktomarina. The sequence goes on from CAJIZA010000001.1 coordinate 395,450, forward strand.
GGCCATAACAAAGGCCATATCTGCACGCGACAATTTGGCAACATTTCGCGCCTGCGCCAGATCCGTTAATTGCTCCGAATCCAACCCGATATGCAGCTGACCGTTCAAGACCGCGATGGTCGCCGGTACCGCTCCCGCGTCGCGCACCTCTTGCTCAACAGTCCGCGCGACATCCAGATTCTGAGGAAAGGGCATGCCATGGGTGATGATGGTACTTTCCAGCGCCACAACCGGCTTGGAAAATCCAGCTCCTGTCCAAATAGCCTCTATCTCGGCACTACAGGTTAATTTCATATTCTATCCTTCTGATTTCCCGGACACATAAGCTGCCGCGGCATTTGAAGCCGATTGGAGCGCTTGCAATGCGCCAGCACCACGCAGCTCTGCGGCGATATGTGCGGCCATAAATGTGTCGCCTGCGCCTGTGACACGGCTTGCCAAAACAGCAGGGGGCAGTGCGAGAACGCAGCCGTCGACATCGGCCTTCGCAGCGGCTTTGGGGCCATGGGTCACGACTGCGCGATTGGCGCCGCGATACACCAAAGCTGAAGCGGCTGCAGCCGCGTCGCTGAAATCACGCCCCAAAATCAACTCCACTTCTTCAACATTGACATAAAGCGTTGCGCCCGGATGCCCGAGCAGCGGCAGCAATCGCTCCGCCTTGCCCGGAGAGGCTGGAGCGATCCGCAAATCAGCTCTGTCAAACAGCGGAGAGGCGGCGATCTGCGCCAAAAGACCAACGGTCAGATTGCCGTCAAGCGCAATCAAGCCACTAAAAGGCTGCTTAGCCTGTCCCAAACGTCCGTCAGCCAGCGGGCGCAAAATCTTGTCTCCCGCCGCTTCAAGTGAATGGGCATCCGCAATCGCGGCAATGAGCCCATTACTGCCCTCTATTGCCATATAGCGGTCGGTAGGTAGGTCTTGGGAGCGGTAGAGATAGTCAGTATTGAGCCCCAGGACTTCAGCAGCAGCAATCAATTTCTGTCCATCGAGATCCTGCCCAACCACAGACAGAAGTGCCGGATGCAGATCAAATCTCTTTAAGGTCATGGCAATATTCATGGCCACGCCACCAGGCAGCCGCGTTATGCGGCCTGGCACATCGGATCCGGCCTGCATGGCACGGGTAGAGCGGCCAATGATATCCCACAGTACCGAACCGATGCACAATATATCTGGACTTTGCTTCATATCTGATCTCTGCTTCATAAGGGTTTGTGGCAAACTCATCTGTGAGAGACAAGTTCTTTTGCGCATTGTGACGCTGTAGGCCGCAGCCTTACGCGCCTTTGTAGAACGCGCCAAGCAGGGGCATGAGTAAGAGCTTGCTATTTTGTAAAAAATCTCTTATTCAACTCCCGCGACGTTACATCTATCGGCATAACTGCTCCTTACGGCTCAGTCTTTCGATCTAGCACTGACTTAGCCACACTGCTGCATTCCGCGGGCAGATCAAACAAGGAGAACGACGATGGCTACTGGCACCGTCAAATGGTTTAACACTTCAAAAGGTTTCGGCTTTATCGCTCCCGATGGCGGCTCTAAAGATGTTTTTGTACACATCTCTGCTGTTGAGCGTGCCGGCTTGACTGGTTTGAATGATGACCAAAAAGTAACATTCGATATCGAACCTGGCCGTGACGGCCGCGAAAGCGCGACAAACATCGCTTTGGCATAAGGTCCGGCCTCCGTTTCGGAGCCGATATCTTTAGGTTTTGTAAAGGGCGTGCCGGAAATGGCGCGCCCTTTTAACTTTTTACCCTCAAACGCTGAAAAGTGATAAAAACGGTTTGAATATTCATATTTTATGGCGCTTTTCGCTTGCCAAGGGGCAGGGGGGCGACTAAAGCAACCATACTTCGCAGGTGGGGTTTGGGCCTTTGAGGGAGAAATCCTCAAAAGTCCGCCGGTTGAGAGCAATCTCTGACATCCCCACCGAGGCATAAACCGGAAAGGAAATGGCAATGGCCGCAGATTTCACAATGCGTCAGCTCTTGGAAGCTGGCGTTCACTTTGGACACCAAACACAACGCTGGAACCCGCGTATGGGTCAATTCATCTATGGGGAGCGTAACGGCATCCACATCATGGATCTGACACAGACCGTTCCAATGCTCGATGCCGCTTTAAAAGCCATCCAGGACACCGTCGCAAAGGGCGGCCGTATCTTGTTCGTTGGTACAAAGCGTCAAGCGCAAAACCCAGTTGCAGAAGCTGCTGAGAAATGTGCACAATATTACATGAATCATCGTTGGCTGGGCGGCACGCTGACCAACTGGCAAACTGTATCCAAATCCATCAGCCGTCTGAAAGACATTGATGAGAAAATGGAAACCGGTTTTGCAGGCTTGACCAAAAAAGAGCGTTTGGGGATGGAACGTGACCAAGGCAAACTGCAAGCCTCATTGGGCGGTATCCGTGAAATGGGCGGTGTTCCTGATTTGTTGTTCGTCATCGATGTGAACAAAGAAGATCTCGCCATTGCAGAAGCGAAAAAGCTGGGCATCCCAGTGGTGGCTGTGGTTGATACAAATTGCCCGCCCGATGGCATTGATTACGTCATTCCAGGCAATGATGATGCGGCGCGTGCGATTGCACTTTACTGCGATCTCGCAGCGCGCGCAGCCTTGGAAGGAATGTCCGCACAGCTTGGCGCCGCTGGTGTTGACCTGGGCTCTATGGAAGAGGCTGTCCCGGAAGAGGCTATTGTCGAAGCCGCCGCGGAAGACGCTCCAGCCGCTGAGGTTTAAGCCCAGATTGGAAGGTTACATCGGTTGCGGGAAACCGCAGCCGAGATTCTCATATAGGAAAAGGAACACGATTATGGCGATTACTGCTGCAATGGTGAAAGAAATGCGCGAAAAATCCGGCGCAGGCATGATGGATGCCAAAAAAGCACTCACCGAAAACGATGGTGATATGGAAGCCGCAATGGATTGGCTGCGCACCAAGGGTCTGGCCAAGGCTGCAAAGAAATCCGGGCGTACGGCTGCTGAGGGCCTCGTGGCCGTGGCCGTGCAAGACGGTAAGGGCGTTGCGGTTGAGGTAAACTCAGAAACCGATTTCGTCGGCAAAAACGCAGATTTCCAAGCCATGGTTGCGAAAATAGCAACCGCTGGTTTGTCCACAGACAGCACAGAGACTTTGGCCGCGACTGTCGTGGACGGCAAGCCTGTGGCTGACCTCATCACAGATGCGATTGCCACAATTGGCGAGAATATGTCTTTGCGCCGCATGGCAGCGGTTTCGGCCGATACTGTTGTGTCCTATGTGCACAATGCCGCTACAGAGGGTATGGGCAAGATTGGCGTTTTGGTCGGCCTATCTGGTGACAATGAAGCCTTCGGCAAACAGCTGGCTATGCATATCGCCGCGGCCAATCCCACTGCGTTGGACGAAGCCTCTTTGGACCCAGCGATTGTAGAAAAAGAAAAGCAAATTCAGATGGATATTGCGCGTGAAAGCGGCAAGCCTGAAGCTGTAATTGAAAAAATGATTGTAGGCCGGATGAAAAAATTCATGGCTGAATCCACCTTGATGGGTCAAGATTTTGTGGTTAATCCCGATCTGACGGTTGAAGCGGCGGCCAGAGAAGCTGGAGTAGAGGTCACAGGATTTGTGCGCCTTGAAGTGGGCGAAGGCATTGAGAAAGTGGTTGAAGATTTCGCAGCAGAAGTTGCGAAAACGATGAAGGGTTAACCCACCCCGAAATAACATTTTGAAGGCGTCCCTTGGGGCGCCTTTTTTGCACCCTTCAACCGGGCAGGGCGCGCCCGAGGCATGTGCGCTACATCCCACCGGGTCAGTGCTGAGTTTGATCCGTCATACAGTGGGCAAGAAGATATCCTTCTTTATGTTTTAAGCTTGATGATGAGTTTTGTTCTTAGGGTTCGTTACGGCTTACAAACTTGGCATCGTTGAAAGCACAACACCTATAGTAATATTCATAATGTATATTATGTTAAAATATAATATATGATAAAGACACAAGTCCAGGCGCCACGATTTAGCCTTCACTGATCACCATCAATCCCTTAGCAAAGCGCCGCATGTTGGACTGATAGCCCATGGCGGAAGCCAACAGGCCTTCGATTTCCGCCTCGGTTAAACTACGCAGCACCTTGCCTGGCGCACCGATGACAAGGGAATTATCGGGAATGATTTTGCCTTCAGTAATCAAGGCGCCGGCGCCGATCAAGCAGTTGTGGCCAATCTGAGCTCCGTTCAGAACAATGGCGCCCATACCAATCAAGCTTTGATCGCCGATGGTGCAGCCGTGCAAGATCGCCTTATGCCCAATGGTGCAATTGTCGCCTATGGTCAAAGGAAACCCAATATCCGTATGCAAAACGGAATTTTCCTGCACATTTGAGCCGAATCCGATTTCAATCCATTCGTTATCCCCACGCAGCGTCGCGCCAAACCAGACCGAAGCGCCAGACATGAGACGGACCTTTCCTATCACATTGGCATCGGGCGCCACCCAAAAATCGTCATTGTCAGGAAATTCAGGTTTTTTTTCATCAAGCTTATAGATCACTGTTCATCTCAAATTCAGTTTGCAGCGCGCGAACGTGCTCGACCAGACCGGGCTGTTGGCTCCGGCGCAGGCGCTCTGTTGTGACAATGGTTTTTAACTTTTCTTCAGTTGCATCAAGATCATCATTGATCAAGACATAATCATATCCAGACCAATGGCTTATCTCATCCCAGCTCTTTTGCATACGCTTGACAATTGTCTCTGCGGTGTCTTGCCCCCTGCCCTCAAGCCGGCGTTGCAGTTCGGTGATAGAGGGTGGGAGGATGAAGATTGAGAGCACATGCTCTTGCAATGCGGAGTTGGAAATCTGCTGGGCGCCTTGCCAGTCAATGTCAAACAATACGTCCAGACCCTTGCCGATGGCCGCGTCTACGGGCCCTTTCGGCGATCCATAAAATTTGCCAAAAACATGTGCGTGTTCAAGCATCTCACCATCGCGCACTTGGCGTTTGAAATCAGTTTCATCAACAAAAAAATAATCCTGACCGTCCACCTCTCCCTTGCGCATCATACGGGTGGTTGCTGAGACTGAAAACGCCAATGATGGATCCCAACGCATCAACCGTTGCGCGAGCGTGGATTTACCCGCTCCGGAGGGGGACGACAGAATAATTAACAGGCCACGCCGCATTGTCTCACTCCACATTTTGCACTTGTTCGCGCATTTGATCTATCAAGACCTTGATTTCAAGTCCAATGGCCGTCAATGCCTTTGAACCTGACTTGGAACACAGGGTATTGGCCTCACGGTTGAACTCTTGCATCAAAAAATCAAATTTTCGCCCGGAAGGCACGTCGGACGTTAGCAACCCCTGGGCCGCAGCGATATGGGCCTGCAAACGGTCAATTTCCTCAGTGACATCACTTTTCACCGCTAAAATAGCCATTTCCTGTGCCAAGCGCGCGGGATCAATATCCTGTTTTAGACGCGCGACGGCGGCCCTGAAATTATATTCATAGCTTTCGGTACGGCCCTTTAATGTGGCTGAAGCTTGGGTGATAAGCTCCTCCATCTGCATTAGATTGTCGGCGAGTATACGGTGTAGCGCAGCGCCTTCGGCTTTTCGAGAGGCTTGAAATTGGGCAATCAGCTCTGGCAGACCTTCTGTTAAAACCTTCATGACCTGCCGCTGCGCCGCGGTATTGGCTTCCACATCTATAAAACCATTTTGCGCCGCAATTTCAGACAGGGTAAGCGGCGCAACCAACAGGCCTTTTTGCGCCGCATGCTCTGCCAAAACCACAGCGTTGGTCAGTATGTGATCCAATTTATCCGGATCTATTTGCCGCTGGCCCTGTCCGGCAATATGGGAAATCTTGAGTGAAAACTGCAATGATCCGCGGGCGACCTGGGATGAAATTACCTTGCGCGTTGATTGATCAAACCCAACCAACCATTCAGGCACTCGTGTGCGAATGTCCAACCCTTTGTTGTTGACACCGCGCAGTTCCATGGACCAATCGTAGGAGCCCGAAGCGCCACTCATCGAGGCCATGCCCGTCATTGATGTTAACATGCAACCCTCCCAAGCTTGCCATTTTCTATCTACGTTAAATTTTTGTCCAATAAAATGTAAAATATGATTATGAGAATCTTAGCCACAGTCTCGCCGACTTAACGGTGGGCAATGGGGACGCATGCAATTACGGATTACCACGGTTCACTCACGCCGGCTACAGCGCGCGCTTTATAACTTGTGGCGAGCCTGGTTCCTGGTTGGCCAAATCCCCTTTTGGCAGTCGCTCTACTGCCAAGCGCTTGGCCCATACTTATCTGCCATTTGTGTCATCGGCCTGTCTGCCTCAAATAGCAGTATCCTTCGCATCGCCAGCACGCAAGCAAACCAGCTGCCGGCGCACGACAGCCGTAGCCAAAAGCTGGACGGCCTTAGCGCCCTAGCAATCAAGCCACAGTTTGAACAACTGGTATCGCAGGTTTTTGCCTGGCAACCACCGTTGAGCATCACCTTGTAATTGCAGACCTCTATTCGGAAATCTGTGCTGACAGTGCTGCCGCTTTTGGATCGGCAGGGGCAGTTTTTATACGGCGCGCGCCTGCCCCAGCCCACAAGAGACTGACGTGCTGGTGCAATATATGTGACGCAACAAGGGAGAACAGATCCCTGCGCGCACCTATCTTAAATTGGTCAGTTAATCCTAAATATTCAACAATCCTAAACTGCCAGCCGCGCCGCGCGAGTTTTGTTGGTCTGGCTCAATTCCTCAGAGACCAAAAAGGCCAATTCCAATGATTGTGATGCGTTCAAACGCGGATCACAGGCGGTGTGATAGCGATCTGACAAATTCTCATCCGTCACAGCCCGCACGCCACCAGTACATTCGGTCACGTCTTGGCCGGTCATCTCAAAATGTGCGCCACCCGGCACAGTATCTTCCGACCTGTGGATGGCGAAAAATTCTTGCACCTCACGCAACACGCTTTCAAACGGTCGGGTTTTATAACCAGATGAGGCCTTGATAGTGTTGCCATGCATCGCATCGCAGGTCCAAACCACATTCGCACCTTCCTCCTTGACCGTTTTGATCAAGCGCGGCAAGTGATCACCTACAGCACCAGCGCCAAAGCGTGCGATGAGAGTCAAACGCCCCGCTTCATTCTCAGGGTTTAGCTTTTCCATCAACACTTTGAGGTCTTTAGCTGTCGTTGTGGGGCCACATTTTAGGCCAATCGGATTTTGCACGCCGCGACAGAACTCCACATGGGCACCATCAGGCTGGCGGGTACGATCGCCAATCCACACCATATGTCCGGAACCAGCCACATAGGTCCCGCTCGTGCTGTCCAAGCGGCATAATGCCTCTTCATACTCCAACAACAACGCCTCATGAGAGGTATAAAAATCAACAGAACTTAACTCAGCATTTTTCTCAGAGGTCAGCCCTGCCGCTTCCATGAAATCCAATGCATCCGAAATTCGATTCGCCATTTCACGATAGGTCGAAGCTTTTTGCGATTCAGTGAAGCCTAGGGTCCAAGAATGCACCTGGTGAATATCAGCAAATCCACCTTTGGAAAACGCGCGTAATAGGTTCAGAGTGGCCGCCGCCTGCGTATAGGCTTGCAACATTTTCTGCGGATTTGGAATGCGCGCCTCGGGAGTGAAATCGAGCTCATTGATAATGTCACCGCGATAGCTCGGCAGTTCGACACTATTCTGGGTTTCCGTTGGCGCAGAGCGTGGTTTGGCAAATTGCCCTGCCATGCGGCCCACTTTGACCACGGGTACTTTTGCGCCATAAGTCAAAACCATGGCCATTTGCAGCATCACTTTAAACGTGTCGCGGATGTTGTCAGCGGAAAACTCTTTAAAGCTTTCAGCGCAATCGCCGCCCTGCAATAAAAACGCCTCACCGCGACTGACGGCTGCTAATTGCTGACGCAGGGACCGTGCTTCGCCAGCAAAGACCAACGGAGGATATTGCCGCAACTGCTGTTCAGCCGCAGTCAAGGCTGCTTGGTCCGTATAGTCGGGCATCTGAACTCTCGGCTTTTTGCGCCAATCAGATTTTTGCCAGCTGGTCATAAGTATGTGCTCCGGTATTGTGTTAGCGTCATCGAAGGCGAGTTTATCGTGATTTTGGTTGATAAACCACCAGAAAATGTGCCTCATAGCAATAGTGCCTTGACCTAGTTTCTCATCAAGGTCAAAGGGGGCCGTGTTGCCCAGATCAGGGCACGGTGAGGGATGATCCGTATGGACATATTTGATGAGCTCGTAGGAACAATTGAAGACCCCGGCAAGCCGCGGCGCTTTGTGTTTGTACTGCTCGAAGAGTTCACTATGCTGAGCTTTTGCGCAGCAGTCGAATCTTTGCGGATCGCGAACCGCATGTCAGGGCGCAACCTTTATTCATGGACTTTGATGTCTGAAAGTGGTGCGCCTGTATGCTGCGCTGCAGGGATCGAATTTGTTGTCCAGCATGAGTTGATTGATGTGTTGCGCGACGATACCGTCATGATTTGCGGCGGCGTGAACATCAAAACTGCCTCCACTAAAAAAATTGTCAACTGGCTGCGCCGTGAGTCGCGCCGAGGGCCTTTGATAGCGGGGCTATGCACGGCCGGTTATACGCTGGCTAAAGCGGGGCTACTCGACGGCAAACGCGCTACGATCCATTGGGAGAACCAAGACAGTTTTATTGAGGAGTTTGACGAAGTCCAGCTGACCAAATCGGTCTTTGTCGTGGATGGCAACCGCATTACTACCGCCGGCGGCACCTCATCGATAGATCTCATGCTGAAACTGATTGCGCAGGATCATGGTGAGGATTTGGCTAATGCGGTGGCCGACCAACTCATATATTCCTCTATTCGTACCGATCAAGATACTCAGCGGCTCTCTATTCCGACGCGCATTGGAGTGCGCCATCCAAAATTGAGCCAAGTAATCCAAAAAATGGAGCAGAATATTGAAGAGCCTATTAGCCCTTCAATCTTGGCCCACGATGTTAATATGTCGACCCGGCAACTTGAGCGCTTGTTCCGTCGTTATCTCAACCGCTCTCCGAAGCGTTATTATATGGAGCTGCGTTTGCAAAAAGCCCGCAATTTGTTAATGCAAACAGATATGTCAGTGATCAATGTGGCTTTGGCCTGCGGTTTTGCCTCACCCTCACATTTTTCAAAATGCTACCGGGCTCATTATGATACTACCCCTTACCGTGAACGCGGCGCGCAATCGTCGCGCTTGGCCAAATAAGGCGACACTCCACTACACGCGCTTTGTCACATGATGCGCAGAACTAATGAGATACGGCAAGAATCGCTTCCTTTTTGACAATAGCCCTTCTATCGTCTGTCATAGTTCAAATAATAAAACGGGAGAACGTTATGAGAAAACTGCTGCTGGCCACTACGGCTGTTGCATTGTCCGCGGGCGCTGTGTCTGCGGAAGACATTAAAATTGGAGTTATTTTGGGGTTCACCGGCCCAATTGAATCGCTGACCCCACAGATGGGCGCGGCGGCAGAAATGGCCATGGCGGAAGTTAACGCCAGCAGCGCACTTCTTGGCGGCTCTACCGTGACCTCTGTACGCGGCGACTCCACCTGTATTGATGCGGGCGCAGCGACGGCTGTGGCGGAGCGGTTGATCACCTCTGATGGTGTTAAAGGCATCATGGGCGCCGATTGTTCTGGCGTGACCGGTGCTATCTTGTCCAACGTGGCACTGGCCAACGGCATTGTGATGATTTCACCTTCTGCCACATCGCCTGCCTTGTCCACTGCAGAAGATAATGGTCTATTCTTCCGCACTGCGCCCTCTGATGCGCGCCAAGGCGTAGTGATGACAGACGTCTTGTTGGAAGAAGGCATCGACACCGTCGCAGTCACCTACACCAACAATGACTATGGCAAAGGCTTGGCCGATAGTTTCCAAGCGGCCTTCGAGGCCGCTGGCGGCACAGTAACCATTAATGCAGCCCATGAAGACGGCAAGGCGGATTATTCTGCTGAGATCGGCGCTTTGGCTGCGGCTGGTGGTGATCGTTTGGTCGTGGCAGGTTACGTTGATCAAGGTGGTTCCGGCATCGTCCGAGCTGCTTTGGACTCCGGCGCCTTTGACACATTTCATTTCCCAGACGGCATGATTTCCGCGAAGTTGGTTGAGAATTTTGGATCAGACATCGATGGATCCAGCGGTCAGGTGCCCGGCACAGACAGTGCCGGCGCGGGCATCTTTGCAGCGATGGCCGGTGATGACTTTGACGGCACATCCCCATTTGCCGCCGAATCCTATGACGCGACCGCTTTGATTGTCCTAGCCATGCAAGCGGCCGGATCTTCAGATCCAGCTGCGTATAAAGATAAAGTCATGGAAGTGGCAAATGCGCCTGGCTTGAAAATCCAACCTGGCCAGCTTGGCTTGGCCCTGCAGGCCGTTGCGGCAGGCATCGACATTGACTACGAAGGCGCAACTGCAGTTGAGCTGATCGGTGGCGGCGAGTCGGCTGGCAACTATCGTCAAGTTGGCTATGAAGGCGGTGCAGAAATCACTGTTAAATACCGCTAAACACTGCCCCATGAGTAACAACAGCCCCGTTTTATAGCGGGGCTGTTTGCATGAAATGACTATTGGAGACTTGGCATGATCAAGGTTGAAAACTTGCATCGCCATTTTGGCGGGTTTCACGCCGTAGATGGAGCGTCGTTGGAAATTCGTGAGGGCTCTATCACCGGTTTGGTCGGCCCGAATGGCGCTGGCAAAACCACTTTATTTAACGTGATTGCAGGCGTTTTGCCGCCCACTTCAGGCAGGGTCACTATGGCGGGTGAAGATATAACCGGAATGTCACCGCATGAGTTGTTTCACAAAGGGCTGCTGCGCACCTTCCAGATCGCCCATGAATTCAGCTCAATGACCGTACGCGAAAACCTGATGATGGTGCCCGGTGGCCAATCGGGTGAAACCCTTTGGAATACTTGGTTTGGACGAAAACGCATCGCAAATGAAGAACGCTCGCTACAAGCGAAGGCCGATGAGGTTTTGGAATTTTTAACTGTGGACCATCTTCGCGATGAGAAAGCTGGCAACCTCTCGGGGGGACAGAAAAAATTACTTGAGCTGGGCCGTACGATGATGGTGGACGCGCGGATCGTTTTTCTTGATGAAGTTGGCGCAGGTGTCAACCGCACACTCCTCAACACCATCGGCGATGCTATTATTCGACTCAACAAAGAACGGGGCTATACATTTTGTATGATTGAGCATGACATGGAATTCATCGGCCGCTTATGCGACCCAGTGATTGTCATGGCTGAGGGCAAGGTGCTGGCTCAGGGCAAAATTGAAGAAATTAAATCCAATGAGCAGGTGATTGAAGCCTATCTTGGCACAGGACTAAAAAATAAAGGCGCAGCAGAATGACCGAACCCTTCTTGATCGGCGAGTCTATGACCGGCGGCTATGGTCGGGGCGCCGATATTTTGTACGACTGCACCATTGCGGTGCACCCCGGTGAAATTGCCGTGATAGTCGGCCCCAATGGCGCCGGCAAATCGACTGCTATGAAGGCTGTCTTTGGCATGCTCAACATTCATAAAGGCTCTGTGCGCTTGGATGGTGAGGACATCACCCATCTGTCGCCGCAGCACCGTGTGGCCAAAGGCATGGCCTTTGTGCCGCAAACTTCAAATATTTTTACCTCCCTTACGGTTGAAGAGAATCTAGAAATGGGAGCCTTCCTCCGCCGCGATGATATCCACGTGACGATGGAGCAGATTTTCGATCTCTTTCCCATTCTGCGCGATAAACGCAAACAGGCGGCCGGCGAGCTGTCTGGCGGGCAACGCCAGCAGGTGGCAGTCGGCCGGGCCTTGATGACGCAACCTAAGGTTTTGATGCTTGATGAGCCCACAGCTGGCGTTTCACCCATTGTGATGGATGAGCTATTTGACAGGATCATCGAGGTCGCCCGCACTGGCATATCGATCTTAATGGTTGAGCAAAACGCCCGACAAGCGCTTGAGATTGCGGATCGCGGCTATGTACTAGTGCAAGGTGCAAATCGTTTCACCAACACAGGTGCGGCGCTTTTGGCTGATCCAGACGTGCGCAAATCTTTCTTAGGGGGTTAGGCGATGATTGATCTTTTGAATGCACTGGTCGTGCTGTCCAATTATGTTCTGATCCCTGCCCTCGCGTATGGGAGCCAATTGGCCCTTGGCGCGCTTGGTGTGACTTTGATTTATGGCATCTTGCGATTTTCTAACTTTGCCCATGGGGACACGATGGCCTTTGGCGCTATGGTGACCATCCTGGTGACCTGGCTGTTTCAAGGCTGGGGCATCTCTCTTGGGCCGCTGCCTACGGCGCTTTTGGCCATTCCCTTTGGCATCGCTGCCACTGCCGCACTACTGCTGACCACTGACCAGCTGGTCTATCGGTTTTACAGGCAACAAAAAGCGGCGCCGGTGATATTGGTCATCGTTTCCATGGGAGTGATGTTCGTCATGAACGGCTTGGTGCGCTTTATTATTGGACCCAATGATCAAAGGTTCTCTGATGGCGAGCGATTCATCATATCCGCGCGGGAGTTTAAAAAAATCACTGGCCTGTCAGAGGGTTTGGCCTTTAAAACCACCCAGGGCATCACGATTGTCACAGCCGTAATTGTCGTTATCGCATTGTTTTGGTTTCTCAACCGCACTAGAACGGGCAAATCTATGCGTGCCTTTTCGGACAATGAGGATCTGGCGCTGCTCTCGGGTATCAACCCCGACCGGGTAGTGATGGTGACATGGCTAATCGTTGCGGGTCTCGCCGCAACCGGGGGGGCGCTTTATGGATTAGATAAATCCTTCAAGCCTTTCATTTACCTTCAACTTCTCTTGCCAATCTTTGCTGCGGCTGTGGTCGGTGGCTTAGGAAATCCGCTGGGGGCTATTGCGGGGGGCTTTGTTATTGCTTTCTCAGAGGTTCTGATTACCTACCCGCTCAAAAAGGTTCTCGGCTACCTACTGCCTGACCGTTTCGAGCCCGATACATTGGTCCAGCTTCTGTCTACGGATTATAAGTTCGCTGTGAGTTTCACAATTTTAATTATCGTATTACTGTTCCGTCCGACCGGATTGTTTAAGGGGAAATCCGTATGACCATTAATTACAAGAATATAGGTCTGTTTTTTCTGGTGGCCTGCCTCATTTTGGGTACGGGATTCGTTCAAAGCTGGAACACTGCGCTTTTCATCCTCAATATGGGATTGGTTTCAGCCATTATGGCGCTTGGGGTCAACTTACAATGGGGTTTTGCCGGTCTGTTTAACGTCGGCATTATGGGATTTGTGGCGCTTGGCGGTCTCGCGGCTGTTTTGATCTCAATGCCTCCGACAACCGAGGCCTGGGCCGCTGGCGGGCTTCAGGTCCTACTTGGCTTAATCCTAGGCGCCGCCACGGTAACCGGAGCAATTTTGGTGCAAACGCGAACAGCAGCAGGCCGCACAAGAAACTTAACCACCATCGCCATATTAATTGGGGGGTTTTTCATCTTTCGCGCGGTCTTTGATGGTGGCGTGGCGGCGGTGGAAGCCATTGATGCTGCCGGTACCGGCTATCTCGGTGGGTTAAATTTTGGTGGTGCTAACTACAAAGACTGGGGCTTTATGACATTGATCTCCTGGCCCGTGGGCGGGCTTTTGGCAGCAGGTGTTGCCTGGCTGATTGGCAAGACCGCTCTGGGTCTGCGTTCAGATTATCTCGCCATTGCCACGCTTGGGATTTCCGAAATCATCATTGCGGTGATGAAAAACGAAGATTGGTTGTCGCGCGGCGTGAAAAATGTGATCGGCCTGCCCCGCCCCGTGCCCTATGAAATAGAGCTGCAAGAAAGCGCCGGCTTTATTGAACGCACCTCATCGCTTGGGCTTGATCCGGTCACTTCCTCTTCGATTGTTGTCAAGCTCGGATACGCCGGGCTGTTTTCGATTGTTTTGGTCATTGTCCTCATTCTGGCACAGCTTGCCCTCGCCAGCCCTTGGGGCCGGATGATGCGGGCCATTCGCGATAATGAGGATGCCGCTGAAGCAATGGGAAAAAATGTCACAGCGCGGCATTTACAAATCTTTATCTTGGGCTCTGCCATTTGCGGCGTGGCAGGCGCAATGATGACAACGCTCGACAGCCAGTTGACCCCCGCCTCTTACCAACCGCTACGCTTCACATTTTTGGTATGGGTAATGGTCATAGTGGGCGGTTCGGGCAATAATTTTGGATCAGTCTTGGGTGGATTTTTGATTTTTTTCCTCTGGGTGCAAGTCGAACCTATGGGTGCGATTTTGATACAGATCCTTACCTCGGGCATGGCTGAGGACAATGGGTTACGGCTGCACTTACTAGAATCAGTCGCCCACATGCGCCTCTTAACCATGGGGTTGATATTAATCTTAGTGCTGAGATTTGCGCCTAAAGGATTGATCCCTGAAAAGTAGCTCTTTCCTTTCACCGCGCCGCAGTATAGGCGGCGCGGTGAGCAAGGGAGAAGCACCCAATGGACCTTCGTAATATCGCGATCATCGCACACGTTGACCACGGCAAAACCACTTTGGTGGATGAGCTGTTAAAGCAATCCGGCACGTATCGGGAAAATCAAGCCACGACCGAACGGGCCATGGACAGCAATGACTTGGAACGAGAGCGGGGCATCACCATTCTGGCTAAGGCGACATCGGTCGAATGGCAGGGCACACGGGTCAATATTGTTGACACGCCCGGCCACGCGGATTTTGGCGGCGAAGTGGAACGTATCCTGTCTATGGTAGACGGCGTTGTCTTGTTGGTGGACGCGGCGGAAGGCCCAATGCCACAAACCAAATTTGTGACCTCCAAAGCGCTGGCGCTTGGTCTGAACCCGATTGTGGTAGTTAATAAAGTGGACAAACCCGATGGTGAACCCGACCGGGCCTTAGATGAGTGCTTTGACCTCTTTGCGTCATTGGATGCCAATGAGCAGCAATTGGACTTCCCTGTTCTCTATGCTTCTGGTCGTGCAGGCTGGGCAGATGAGGAATTGGACGGGCCACGCAAGGATCTTTCCGCTTTGTTCGCGTTGATCGTACGCCATGTCAAATCCCCCAAACAGGCGGAAAAAGCCCATGTACCCTTTTCAATGTTGGCAACTACGCTTGGAGCGGATCCATTCATTGGTCGGATTCTGACCGGACGGGTCGAAACGGGCCGCCTCAAAGCTGGGGACACGGTGAAGGCTTTGTCTCGGGATGGTAGCAAGATTGAACAGTTCCGTTGCACAAAAATTCTTGCATTCCGCGGCCTGTCGCAAACCGCTATTGATGAGGCCGTGGCTGGCGATATCGTGTCACTGGCTGGCATGACCAAAGCCACTGTTGCAGACACCATATGTGCGCCTGACATTAACGATTCCCTCCCCTCCTTGCCGATTGATCCCCCCACCATATCGGTGACTTTTGGGATCAATGACAGCCCCCTCGCGGGCCGAGACGGTAAGAAAGTTCAAAGCCGGGTGATCCGCAAGCGCTTGATGGAAGAAGCGGAAACTAATGTGGCGATCCGCGTCACAGATACACCCAGCGGCGAAGCCTTTGAGGTTGCCGGTCGCGGCGAGCTGCAAATGGGTGTTCTGATCGAGAATATGCGCCGCGAAGGTTTCGAGCTGTCTATTAGCCGCCCGCGGGTTTTGTTCAAAGAAGAGGATGGCCAACGCTTGGAGCCCATCGAAGAAGTGACTGTCGATGTAGACGAAGAATATTCTGGTGTTGTGATTGAAAAGCTTACCGGCTTTCGTAAGGGTGACTTGGCTGAGATGAAATCCGCAGGCGCGGGCAAGACGCGCATCATCGCGCATGTGCCGTCACGGGGCCTGATAGGCTATCAAGGCGAATTCATGACAGACACCCGTGGCACGGGCGTTTTGAACCGCGTGTTCCACACCTGGGCCCCGCACAAAGGTGCAATCCCGGGCCGTAGAGCTGGTGTTTTAATATCCATGGAGAATGGGATATCTGTGCCCTATGCGATCTTTAACCTTGAAGACCGCGGCAAGTTTTTTATCGGCAGCCAAGAGGATGTCTACCAAGGCATGATTATCGGTGAGCACAACCGCGAGAACGATCTTGAGGTGAACCCACTTAAGGGTAAGAAATTGACGAATGTTCGCGCCAGCGGCACTGATGAAGCTGTGCGTCTAACCACACCCATCAAGATGTCATTGGAAGAGGCCATTGCCTATATTGACAATGATGAGCTGGTGGAAGTCACGCCAAATGCTATTCGTCTGCGCAAGATCCACCTCGATCCCCATGAGCGCAAACGAGCATCACGCAGCGCGTAAACAGCAAAAAAGGGATGCGGAGTTTCATCTGCACCCCTTTTCGTCTCTTGAACCAATACCAATGTTCAATCCGCTATCAGTCGATGGTCTCCACAATCATCAATGAGCGCTGGAACCCGCCTTTCCCCAAATTAATCGCAGCTTGATAGCCCTCGGAGTAGTAACACTCATGTGCGGCCTGCAGGCTGGGAAACTGCGCCACGACGTTGCGCGTGTGATCCGGGCCTTCCAATTGCTCATAGGCACCACCGCGAGCTATAAACACCCCGCCGTGGGCTGCAATTACGGGCGTGGCGGCGCTGGCGTAGGCGGCTAACTTGTCTGCATCTAAAACGTTTACATGCGCTATCCAAAGAGCTTTTGGCATCTTGTCTTTATTCCTCTAAAAGTGTTTTGACGGCTGAAATGGCAGCGTCGGAGTTTTCGGCCGATTTTGCGCCGCCCTGAGCCATATCAGCCCGGCCACCGCCGCCTTTACCGCCAAGGGTAGCAACAACGATTTTAACGATATCTACCGCTGAAATGTGTTCAGTCAAATCGCGCGTGACGCCCGCGGCCACCACCGCCTTACCATCTGCATTGGCGATCAATAAAACCACACCGGAGCCCATCTTTGCTTTATGCGCATCCACCAAAGCCGGCAAATCACGGCCCGTCACTCCTTGCAAAATTTGCGCCAGGAAGGCCTTTCCACCGATGGAAATCGGCTCTACTGCCTTGGCCTCTGTGCCACCAGACAGAGCGAGCTCGCGGCGCAAGCTTGCCACTTCGTTCTGCAACGCCTTGCGCTCATCTAACAGCTGTTGCGCGCGGTCGGCGATTTCGGCGGGCTGCACTTTCAACGTATTCGCGGCCGCGGCCATTGCGGCCATTTGTTGTTGAATATAATTTTCTGCGCCCGCTCCCGTCAGCGCCTCAATACGACGCACACCGGCCGAGGAGGCCCCATCGCTCAGCAAGACAAACCCACCAATATCTCCAGTTCGGCGCACATGGGTGCCGCCGCAAAGCTCCAGGCTGTAGGTATCTTGGCCTGCTCCTTTGCCAGAGCCGGGCAAAAGGCCCATAGACACCACCCGAACCTCCTCACCATATTTCTCACCAAAGAGCGCTTGGGCGCCCAAGGCACGCGCGTCGTCCGGTGTCATAATGCGGGTCTCGACCGGGCTGTTTTGACGGATAAAGGAATTCACTTCACTTTGCACCTGCTGAACCTGAGTGGCAGTCAACGCTTGCCCATGGCTAAAATCAAACCGTAGACGATCATCGGCATTGAGTGACCCTCGTTGCGCCACGTGCTCACCGAGTGTGCGGCGCAGCGCTTCATGCAAAAGATGGGTGGCGGAGTGATTTGCGCGAATACGCGCGCGGCGTTCCGACGAGACTGCGAGTTCAGCAGCCTGCCCCAATTCAATGACGCCCTTGTTGACTTTAGCCACGTGAATGAACAGATCCGCAGTCCTGCGGCAATCCGTGACCTCTAAAGACCCGCTCTCTGTAACAATCTCTCCACGGTCACCAATCTGACCGCCACTTTCCGCATAAAAGGGTGTTTGGTTGAGCACGATTTGCACAATAGCACCCTCTTCAGCACGGTCGACTTGCGTGCCGTCCTGCACCAACGCCACGATCTGACCTTCTGCTTGCTCGGTGTCATAGCCAAGGAAATCGGTAGCACCATGGCTGTCGAACACGTCAAACCAAATCGTATCATCGGCCATTTCGCCCGAGCCGGCCCAAGCTGCGCGTGCTTTGGCCTTTTGAGTGGCCATCGCGCTGTCAAACCCATCCGTATCAACCGAGAGGCCCTTTTCGCGCAGAGCGTCTTGTGTGAGATCAAGCGGGAAACCAAATGTATCGTAAAGCTTAAAGGCTGTTGCACCCGGCAGAGCGCCCCCCTGGGGCAGACCAGTGACCTCATCTTCCAAAAGTCGCAAGCCACGATCCAGTGTGGTACGGAACCGGGTTTCCTCCTGTAAAAGCGTCTCTTCGATCATCGTTTGAGCCTGCACCAATTCAGGATAGGCCGCGCCCATTTGCTGTACCAAAGCCGGCACCAGACGATGCATCAAAGGATCCGCAGCACCGATCAAATGCGCGTGACGCATCGCTCGGCGCATGATCCGCCGCAGCACGTAGCCACGGCCATCTTTTGACGGCAAAACCCCGTCAGCAATCAGAAAGGAGGTCGAGCGCAGGTGGTCGGCAATGACCCGGTGATGGGTCTTATGTGGACCGTCCGGATCCGAAGAGGTTGCCTGCGCTGAGGCTTCGATCAGATTGCGCACCAGATCCGTGGCGTAATTGTCATTCGTGCCTTGCAACAAAGCCGCAACCCGCTCGATACCCATGCCGGTGTCAATAGACTGTGCGGCCAAAGCCTTACGCGAGCCATCCTCAAATTGCTCATATTGCATAAATACGAGGTTCCAGATTTCGACAAATCGATCGCCGTCCTCTTCTGGGCTGCCGGGAGGCCCACCCCATATATGATCCCCGTGATCATAGAAGATCTCTGAACTTGGGCCGCAAGGACCCGTTGGCCCCATCATCCAGAAATTATCGTCCGTGGCGATGCGGATAATTTTATCATCAGCAAAGCCGCCAATTTTTTTCCAAAGAGCAACGGCCTCATCATCATCATGATAGACGGTAACGACCAGTTTTTCCTTAGGAATGCAAAGCTCTTTTGTGATGACTTCCCAAGCGAAGAGAATGGCGTCTTCCTTGAAATAATCACCAAAGCTGAAATTGCCCATCATCTCAAAGAAGGTGTGATGGCGGGCGGTATAGCCCACATTGTCTAGATCATTGTGTTTGCCGCCGGCGCGCACGCATTTCTGTGCGGTAGTGGCCCGCGTGTAATCCCGTGTTTCAAAGCCTGTGAAGAGGTTTTTGAATTGCACCATGCCGGAGTTGGTGAACATCAATGTCGGATCATTGCGCGGTACCAAAGGGCTAGATGGCAAAACGCGGTGACCCTTGCTGTCAAAATAGTTCAAAAACGTGGAGCGGATATCATTGAGCGTGGGCATTTCTTCGCAATAACCTTGTTAATTCCGGTTGCCCGAAGACTTACCTTTCCTTTCCACAAGTGTCCACGGCAAAGCAAAACACCTCGGAGCTTCATGCGCCGAGGTGTTTTGTCTGACTTGGTCTTTTCGCTTATGACGCAAGGCAACCTAGAGATCGATAACATTGTCCTCATCTTTTGAACTTGGCGTGTCCACATCGATGGGCCGTTCAAACTTCAGCCCATGGGATTCGCGAATTTTCGCTTCAATATCATAAGCCATAGCTTTGTTTTCACTCAAATACATTTTCGCATTTTCACGTCCTTGGCCGATGCGTTCATCACCATAGCTGTACCAACTGCCAGATTTCTCGACAAAGCCGCCTTTGACGCCCAGATCAATCAGCTCGCCCATTTTAGAGATGCCCTCACCATACATGATATCAAACTCAACCTGCTTGAACGGCGGGGCCACTTTGTTTTTCACGACTTTGACACGGGTGGCATTGCCTACAACCTCGTCGCGATCTTTCAAAGCGCCAATCCGGCGTATATCCAATCGCACCGATGAGTAAAATTTCAAAGCATTGCCGCCGGTTGTGGTTTCCGGACTACCAAACATAACGCCAATCTTCATCCGAATTTGATTGATAAAAATGACCATACAGTTGGATTTGCTAATGCTGCCAGTCAGTTTGCGCATGGCTTGGCTCATTAACCGGGCCTGTGCGCCGACCTGTGCATCGCCCATATCGCCTTCCAATTCCGATTTCGGTGTCAAAGCTGCGACAGAATCAACCACTACCATGGAAACCGCGCCTGAGCGCACCAAAGTGTCGGTGATTTCCAAAGCCTGCTCGCCGGTGTCAGGCTGTGAGATCAGCAGCTCTTCCAGATTTACGCCAAGTTTACGAGCATACAGTGGATCAAGCGCGTGTTCAGCGTCCACAAATGCGCAGACGCCGCCCTTTTTCTGTTCCTCAGCCACGCAATGCAGGGTCAAAGTTGTTTTACCTGAAGACTCCGGGCCGTAGATCTCAATGATCCGCCCCTTGGGTAAACCGCCAATGCCAAGAGCAATATCTAGGCCGATTGAACCGGTGGAGGTCGACTCAATCCCAGGGATGACTGCGCCCTCCCCCAATGTCATGATTGAACCTTTGCCGAACTGACGTTCGATTTGTGCCAAAGCGCTGTCTAGCGCCTTTTGGCGGTCGCCTGTTTTTGGTGCCATTGTGAGTAAATCTGCCGTTGCCATTGTTTCACGCTCCTTATTCCACACCCGAGACGGGGGGACAATGATGTAATGTTCGCTTCTTGTTCTTTTTATCGGACTAAAAGGAGAACAAATCAAGATTTTTATATAAATTTTTATTTTGGTCTTTACAAAAATTTTTAAAATTTATTAAAAACTTCTGAATTTAATAGACTAATTGTGATATCTTGCACTAGAATGGTGTTCGCCTGGCCCTGGCCAAAGCGGGATCAACTGCTTTAGAAGTGGCGTTATGACAAGAGGTCTATGGTAGATTCGGCAACCCACCAGGAATGAAGCATTTACCACTCTATCGTTATAATCGCTTCGTGCGGCCTCTGTTCCAGCTAACCACAGGGCAAGATCCTGAAACCTTTGCGTTGATCAGTGAGCCTATTAGCTGGCTGCGCAGTTAGTATCGGTATAGACACCGCAACTCTATGGCTGGATTGCCCATGACGACCTGTCATATCAGCTTCGATCAATTTGTGCGTGACACGATGTCAGACGATGCCCCGCCCTTTTTCCAAATCAGTTTCCAAAGGCGTTTTTTGTCGCCCGGGGGCGGCAACCGACCCATCACCTACCTTTTTCAATATGAAAATGTGTGAGCGCCGCAAGTCTGTAAAATAGCGCATCAACAAAAACAGGCTAAGCCACACGGGCATAGCACGATCGAGAGAGCAAAAACCTAATCCAATAGGTGAATTCGTGGAAAAATTCAGTTAAAAAAACAAGGGCGCGATAGAAAATAATTAGGGCAAAAAAAGTGCCAGGCGTCAAATATTCTTCTTATAAATCGTGCGCTGGTTTAGAAAAAATTCCAATGCATCTCATACTGAAAATAGTTTAGCTTAATATTAATAAACACACCAAAGCCCGCGCTCAAACACCTTTCTTAAAAATAACCAAATAGAGCCCATCCTGTGTTGCGCTGGGTAGATATTGCTCTGTGCTGCAAAAGGTTAATTCAGGGAAAGTGTCGCTGATAAATCGCCTCTGCCCTTGGTTTTCTGCCTCAAAGATTGAGCAAGTGATTAAAGCGAGACATGCATTTGGCGCCAAATAAGTTATGGCTTTGGCAATGATATCCCGTTGCAGGAGCACAAAGGCCTGAAGGTCTTCTGACGTAAGGCTCCATTTGCCTTCCGGCGATCGGCGCCAGGCCCCGCTGCCCGAACAGGGTAAATCGCAAACCACCGTGTCAAATTTTGTCAAATTTGCCAAATCTTGTGAAGAAATAACCTCAATGTCATGCCCACCACGCGCCGCCCGTGGCCCTATTTCTGCCATGCGCGCGGCTGAGATATCATGGGCAAAAATCTTCGAGCCGCTGCGCGCTGCCAGGGCCAAAGACTTGCCACCGCCCCCTGCACAATAGTCCAAAACCCGCCCATTGATCGCAATAGCATCTGCGACGGCCTGAGACGCCGCGTCCTGCAACTCAAACCAACCCTGCTCAAAACAAGGCTGAAGGACGGCGCGGCGTGGATTGCTCAAGACGGTCAAGGCCGTATCAGAGGCCGGGTTGAGGGTTGTTTCAATTTCCGCCTTGGCCAATTCCGCCTTAAGCTGC
The DNA here is from genome assembly GCA_905181815.1 of uncultured Planktomarina sp. GTDB lineage: Bacteria > Pseudomonadota > Alphaproteobacteria > Rhodobacterales > Rhodobacteraceae > Planktomarina. The sequence continues at coordinate 417,658 of CAJIZA010000001.1, forward strand.
GCGCGCGTCGTCTTTTGTAAATTTACCCGCAGGGTGATTGGCGCGCGATGTCGCAGGACCGCGCCAATCTCAGCGGTTTGCTCGGAACCATACTGCTGGGTTAAAAGATCAATCACCCAACCTTGCAGATCCAAACGATCGCGATCTGAAGGGAGTGGCGTCACATCGTCCGCACTCAATGCCGCTGGCGCATGCGCTATTCCGGTAAAAAATTCATTTGGATCCGCTCCATTGGCTCGCAGGGCCCCAATAGCCCAGGCCCGCGCGGACTGCGGCACTGGCAAGGCCCCAGCTGACCGGCGGCACCGCAGCGCTTGAAAAACCAAATCGCGCAAAGCAGCCCGATCTTTTGATCCTGCAAAACGATTGCCCCGTGCCCAATTGGTCATAGCCTTTTCGGCCGGCACTCCAGACAGAATAGCCTCTAAAATATCAATCTGTGCCGCAACGCGGGCGCCGGGTGTCATCAGCCCACCCGATAATTTGGGCTTTCGCGGGTGATTTGAACGTCATGCACATGACTTTCCTTCAATCCTGCGCCGGTGATTTTCACGAAGCTACAATTTTTGCGCATCTCATCAACGCTAGCGCATCCCGTATAACCCATGGCCGCGCGCAGACCGCCAACCAATTGGTGCAATACCGTTCCTGCCGCGCCCTTGTAGGGCACCTGCCCTTCGATCCCTTCGGGAACCAACTTATCGCTGGCGGCATCTTTTTGGAAATATCGATCCGCTGAGCCGCGAGCCATTGCGCCCAGAGAGCCCATGCCACGATAAGATTTAAAGCTACGGCCTTGGTAAAGAATGACCTCGCCGGGGCTTTCATCGGTGCCAGCAATCATGGACCCAACCATGGCACAGGACGCCCCTGCCGCAATGGCCTTGGCAAAATCGCCCGAAAACTTAATGCCGCCATCAGCGATGACCGGAATATCGTGAGGGAGGGCTGCGCCCGCGCAGTCCATAATCGCCGTCAATTGCGGCACTCCAACGCCTGCGACCATGCGCGTGGTACAGATTGAGCCTGGCCCAATACCGACTTTAATCGCATCCGCGCCTGCTTCAATCAAAGTGGTGGTCGCCGAAGCAGTGGCCACATTACCAGCCATGATTTGCGTTTTTCCAGCCACTTCTTTCGCCCGCGCCACCGCCAAAGCCACGCCTTCGGAGTGCCCATGCGCCGTGTCGATCACAACCATATCTGCGCCCGCTTCAATCAGCGCCATCGTCCGCTCAAAACCGGCGTCACCAACGGTGCTGGCCGCAGCCACGCGTAGGCGCCCTAAGTCGTCTTTACAAGCATTAGGATTCAAAACGGCTTGCTCAAGATCTTTTAACGTCAACAGGCCGGTCAATTTGCCTGTACTGTCCGTCACAAGCAGTTTTTCAATCCGCCGCGCCGCCATCAATTTCTTGGCTTCACGCGGATCGGCTGGTTCTTGCAGGATTGCAAGATTTTCAGTAGACATCATAGCGGAAACCGGTGTTTTGGGATCTGTGGCGAAGCGCATATCGCGGTTGGTTACGATGCCGACAACGCGGCCATCCTGCACCACTGGAAAACCGGTCACGCGATAGCGCTCTTGTAAGGCTTTCGCGTCAGCGAGGGTTTGCTCTGGCGTCAGGGTTACGGGGTTATAGACGATCCCACTTTCAAAACGTTTCACCCGTCGCACTTGCCGCGCTTGCTCGTCTAGATCGAGATTGCGGTGGATAACCCCCATGCCACCCGATTGCGCCATGGCAATCGCCATGCGCGCTTCTGTCACTGTATCCATGGCCGATGAGAGGAGCGGTATGTTCAATCGGATGGATTTTGTGACCTGCGTGCGGGTATCAGCAGTAGAAGGCAAGACCGAGGACTGTGCCGGTACCAACAAAACATCGTCAAAAGTTAAAGCCTCGCGAATCTCCATTGGAGTCCTCCTACAGTAGGTATCACATGGCAATTGCCTATTGCATGGGCTGACGTAAACCGAAAGGGGGTCGGATAGATTAATGCCAATTAGGGTCATCGTAGCACATGCCACGCACTTTTTGTCGGTCAAATGTCGATGCCCTACTCATGATTTCATCCGATCTGCCGCGGATTGACCATTTTCAGCCGTTCCCGCTCTTTACCCTTTGCGGAAGCGCAGTAAGTTAGGCGCAAAGTATTTTTAAAGGTTTCGCATGACACAAGAGCATCTGGTGCTGTTCACCCCTTCCGGCAAACGTGGACGTTTCGAAACCGGCACCCCGATCCTCACCGCAGCCCGGAAATTGGGCGTCGATCTCGACTCTGTCTGCGGCGGTCGCGGCATTTGTTCCAAATGCCAAATCACACCGGGCTTTGGAGAATTTTCTAAACACGGGATCACAGTCGCCGAAGGCGCGCTTTCCAAATGGAATGCAGTTGAGCAACGCTTCAAAGACAAACGCGGCTTGATCGATGGTCGCCGCCTTGGCTGCCAAGCCACAGTTCAGGGCGATATCGTGATTGACGTGCCACCCGAGAGCCAGGTGCACAAGCAAGTGGTCCGCAAACGCGCAGAGGTGCTCGACATTACGTTGAATCCTTCTACGCGGATTTATTATGTCGAGGTGGAAGAACCCGATATGCACAACCCATCAGGGGATTTGGAGCGCTTGGTTGCGGCCTTGGAAAGCCAATGGCAGCTTAATAATATACAGGCAGATTTCAGTATACTGCCACAGATGCAACCGATCCTACGCGAGGGCGGGTGGAACGTGACCTGCGCGGTCCATCATGCCGATGCGGACAGCGACCCGCAGATCATTCATCTGTGGCCAGGGCTCTATGAGGGCACGATCTATGGCATGGCTGTGGATCTTGGATCAACCACAATCGCCGCGCATTTGTGCGATCTGCGCACCGGTGCGGTGGTCGCCTCCTCTGGATTAATGAACCCACAGATTCGGTTTGGCGAGGACCTGATGAGCCGGGTCAGCTATGCGATGATGAACCCGGGCGGTGATCAGGAAATGACCCGGGCAGTGCGCGACGGTATGGACGCATTGTTCACCCAAATTTCGGCTGAAGCAGAGATTGATAAGGGCTTAATCGTGGATGCCGTCTTTGTTTGCAATCCCGTGATGCACCATCTTTTCCTGGGGATAGACCCCTTTGAGCTAGGGCAAGCGCCCTTTGCTTTGGCCACTTCCAACGCCCTGCGGTTATTTGCCCATCAGTTAGACATCAACATCCACCCCAGCGCCCGCGCCTATATCTTGCCGTGCATTGCTGGCCATGTGGGGGCCGATGCGGCCGCGGTTGCTCTGTCAGAATCGCCAAACCTCTCAGAAGATTTAGTACTGATCGTGGATGTTGGGACGAATGCGGAAATTTTGCTCGGCAACCGGGAAAAGGTGCTCGCCTGCTCCTCCCCCACCGGCCCGGCCTTCGAAGGTGCGCAGATCAGCTCAGGCCAGCGCGCCGCACCGGGGGCCATTGAAAAAGTTGAAATTGATCCGGTGACCAAAAACCCCCGCTTCCGCGTAATCGGCTGCGAGCTTTGGTCTGATGAGGACGATTTTTGGGAGGCCATTAGAAGCAGTGGCATCACGGGCATTTGCGGCTCCGGCATCATCGAAGCCATTGCCGAAATGCGTATGGCTGGAATTTTGGACCCATCTGGGCTTATTGGATCGGCTGAACAAACTGGCACAGAGCGCTGCGTGTTAGACGGGCGCACTTACAGCTATGTGATGTATGACGGCAGCGCCGTAGGTGGGCCAAAAATCACCGTTACAAATCCTGATATCCGCGCCATTCAAATGGCCAAAGCCGCACTCTATTCCGGCGCTCGGCTCCTGATGGATAAGTTTGGCGTAGATAAAGTGGATCGTGTTGTACTCGCCGGCGCTTTTGGTGCTCATATTTCCCCCAAACACGCGCTGGTTTTGGGAATGATCCCCGATGTGCCTTTTGACCGTGTGACCTCTGCTGGCAATGCTGCGGGATCTGGGGCGCGCATTGCCTTGGTTGACACAGCGCAACGGGCTGTAATCGAGCGGATTGTGCGGCAGATTGAGAAAATTGAAACCGCTATTGAGCCACGATTTCAGGAGCATTTTGTAAATGCGTCGGCAATTCCCAATTCAGATGACCCATTCACGACGCTGAAATCTGTGTTGCCGTTGCCCGATGTAAATTTCAACACAGGTGGCGGGGATAGCGCCTCCGGCGGACGGCGGCGCAGAAGGCGCTGAGGCAGCCAATCGCAGCTTGACCCCTTGTCATCAAGCCGCTAGGCGTCGGCGCAGCGCGGGTATGGTGAAAAGGTATCACGCGAGCTTCCCAAGCTTAAGTTACGGGTTCAATTCCCGTTACCCGCTCCAAATCTTCGCAGGACTATAGCATTTTCAGTTATGATCGCAGCAATCAGCTAGCCAAAAAGCTCATGGCAAAACTCCAAGCCCTCAACCAATGCATCCACCTCCGCCTTTGTATTATACATGGCGAAGCTGGCACGGCAGGTGGCGCTGACGGCGAGGTGATCCATGAGGGGTTGCGCGCAGTGCTGCCCCGCCCGCACGGCGATACCCTTTTTGTCCAAAACCGTGGAAATGTCATGGGCATGAGCTGCACCGTCGAGGGTGAAAGAAAAAATTGCGCCCTTTCTGGTTGAATGCCCTTGGACATTTAACCAGTTGAGCCCGTCTAGCCTTTGACGCGCATAGGCGCAGATCGAGGCTTCATGGGCAGCGATCTCTTGCATGCCGATTTCCATCATATAGTCCACAGCCACGCCGAGTCCGATTTGCTGAACAATACCAGGTGTTCCGGCCTCAAATATCATGGGGGGGGTATTATAGATGATCTCCTCACGCCCAACGTCCCGAATCATATCGCCGCCGCCCATGAAGGGCCGCATTTCAGCCATGCGTTCGGGTTTGATGTAGATTGCACCAGAACCACTTGGGCCATACAGCTTATGTCCTGTGATGGCATAAAAATCACAACCGATATCCTGCACGTCGACCGCCATATGTACCGCCGCTTGTGATCCATCCACCAAGACGGCAACGCCGCGCCCTTGGGCCGCTTGTGTGATGGTTTTCACATCGACCACCGTTCCCAAAACATTCGACATCTGGGTAATGGCCACAAGCTTCGTCTTGGGTCCAATGGCGGAAATGACAGCCTCGGGATCCAGATCACCGTTCATATCCACATCGACCCAAGTCAGTTTCACACCCATCCGTTCGCGCAGAAAATGCCATGGGATAATATTGGCGTGATGCTCCATTATTGACAGCACGATCTCATCACCTGCCTCAAAGCGCGGCATTGCCCAGCCATAGGCAACCAGATTGATGCCTTCGGTGGTGCCTGAATTGAGCACAATATGGTCTTCTGAGCCCGCATTTAGAAACCGCGCCAGCTTGCCACGAACGGCTTCATATTTGTCCGTTGCCAAGTTGGACAGAAAGTGCAGCCCTCTGTGAACATTGGCATATTCAGAGTTATAGGCCTGCGTGACAGCGTCGATCACCACTTGGGGCTTTTGCGCAGAGGCGCCATTGTCGAGATAGACCAGGGGCTTATTATTCACCTGCCGTGACAGGATCGGAAAATCAGCACGAATACGGGATACATCAAAATTCATAACGCCACCTGTCCCGGAGCAAATCCGAGTAATACCAAAAGAAATGCACCGCCCAGAGACAGCGCTATCAAACCAAGAACAAAGCAGAGGGCTGCCTTAAGCATCGATCCCAATTCAAGCCAGGCACTGATTAAGCCAAATAAGATCCAAAACATCAAAACCGTGGCGAATAGGCCCACAAGCCCAGCAATGGTCATAGAAATCAGCATCAAAGTTGTTTGAACAATGTGTAGCAGTATTTGCAGCACTTGGATCCAAGCAAATACCATTAACCCATCGCCGAACCGCCCACTTTGGCTGAAAGCCCGAGATACCAGCCAAATACAACTGACGAGTCCAAACGTGCCGCCCCCCATGATAACAGTCAAAGACCATGGTGAAAGTGGCGCAAGGCCAGGCAGTACCGCCACACCCTGGAAGCCTGACAGGGTGAACATCAAGAGCACTGCGCCGATGATGACGAGCACAAAAGCGCTAAAGGCTGTGCTGAAGTTAAGGCGCAGATCAACCAATATCCGCCCCGCGTTTGGTGGATTGGTCAGACTTAACCGCAATAGCACAAAGATCAGGTTCATTGTTCTGCCTCAAAAAGGGAGTTGATTAAGATCCACAGGAAAATCATAAGCCATATCGCGCCTACGGCCGTATTGGCCGGTCCCGGACCGATGAAACCCTTGACCATCCCAGCCAAAACTACCGCAGGGGTGCTGGCCAAAAGAGCCCAAAAAAGTGCCAATCGAGCGGAATAGAAATCCGCCTTCGCCCCGTAGGCACGGGTCACAAGGCGCAGAAGCGCCGCCAAACCATATGCCAGCAACGGCAGGACGAAGATTAAACCCACCGCATCGTGCTGGATAGTATCGGTAAGTGTACCGCCAGTCTGATGCGCCTGCCGGGCTCGGTAGGGCCACTGCGACATAAACAGTAAAAGACAAGAGCCCATGAGCATCGCCAAAGCCCGATCTTCTCGCACACCCATAGCCATGAGCCGCGCCATAACACGCCTTGGACGCCGGTGCGCCTCCACAATATCCCGCGTCACAGCCATGCGCGCTACCGGGCCGACAAGGTTTCTGTCAAATGATCAAGAATGTCCTGCGCCAAATCTTCATCCTCAATTTCTTCAATCGCTTCAGCCACAAAAGATAGGGTCAAAAGATCCACGGCTTTGGCCTCGGGCACCCCTCGCGAGCGCAGGTAGAACAAAGCTTGCTCGTCAATCGCCCCGGAGGTGGACCCATGAGAGCAGGCAACGTCATCGGCATAAATTTCGAGCTCAGGTTTTGCCAAAAATTGGCTGTCATCATCCAGCAACAAGGATTGGCTGATCTGATAGCCATCGGTTCTTTGTGCACCCGCTTTAACCAAGATTTTGCCTTGGAACACTCCTACGGCGCCATTGCGCAAGACCTTCTTGAACACCTGGCGACTTTCACAATTCACCGCATCATGGGTAATGAACACCGTATCATCGTGGTGAAAATCTCTATCGCCCAAACAGGCACCGGCCACAGACACAGAGGCGTTATCGCCCAACAGCTGCAAAACGCATTCATTGCGAGTTAATTCAACACCCGAGGTGAGAGTGAAGGATTTAAAAGTCGCCTCTGCACCAATCTTACCGAAGATATGCGTCAGCATGTGGCGTTCATTTCCGTCTTGCACACGAATATGGTGGAAGCGGCCTCCATCAGCCACGTCAACTTCTAAAACAATATTAGAGCGCGCGCCATATTGCCCGGTCTCAATCAAGGTTACCGCTGCTCCCTCAGCTACTTTGATCACATGGTGAATAATCGCATCACTATGGCCTGATGAGGTGGCGTGGATATGAATGGGCGCCTCGACGGCACCGGTGACATTAAGCAGCAGTCCTTCCCGCGCTATAGCGGTGTTCACAGCTGCCAAACTGCGTTCGACAGGCTTCTGTCCGGCCGCTTCCAGGCGCCCATAAACATCCCGCGCCCAATGCAGATCTAAAACAGAAGCAGACGCCAAGCTCTCAAGCGTACAATGCACAGCGCTGGGCAGCGCCGCTGCCTGAATTTTTCCATCTCCAAATCCAACCGAAACGGTGGTGCGCCTGTCAAAAAGACCTAAGCTGGTGCGTAGAGAAGCTTGAAGCGTCACATCAGCCTGAACAAAGGCGTCCGGGCGGGTGTATTTCCAATATTCATCACGGCGTTGCGGTAACCCTGCAGCCTGCGCCCTTTTAGAGGCTGTCATCCGAGCCTCCCTGGCCCACGCGCCGGAGCTGTCAGTTAGCTCTGAATCGGTCAAAGCGCGGGTGCTTGACGTCTTTTGTGAAGATACGGCCATTAGGCAACCTCCTCCAGAAGGTCCGCATAGCCATTGTTTTCAACTTCCAAAGCCAGCTCAGGCCCGCCTGTCTTGATGATGCGGCCATTGGCCATGATGTGTACCACATCGGGTTTGATATGATCCAAAAGCCTTTGATAGTGGGTGATGACGAGGAAGGTACGCTTATCATCGCGCAGAGCGTTCACGCCCTGGGCCACAAGTTTCATCGCATCCACATCAAGACCACTGTCTGTTTCATCCAAAATACACATCTTGGGTTCAAGCATAGCCATTTGCAAAATCTCGTTGCGCTTCTTTTCGCCACCTGAAAAGCCAACATTTACAGGTCGTTTGAGCATGTCTGCATCAATTTTGAGGTCCTTGGCTTTAGCCCGCACAACTTTCAGAAACTCGCCTGCGCTCATTTCCTCTTCGCCGCGCAATTTGCGCTGGGCGTTCACGGCGGTGCGCAAAAAAGTCATATTTCCCACACCAGGGATCTCAACAGGATATTGAAAGGCCAGAAACAGACCGGCGGCCGCACGTTCTTCTGCTTCCATGTCCAAGATATCTACCCCCTCCAGCTGCGCAGATCCATCAGTGACTTCATAACCGCCTTTGCCGGACAGCACATAGGAAAGGGTCGATTTTCCCGAGCCATTTGGACCCATAATCGCGTGCACTTTGCCTGGCTCCAAGAACAGGTTCACACCCTTCAAGATCTGCTTGTCTTCTTCTTCAAGTTTAACGTGTAGATTTTTGATATTTAACATTTTATATTCCCGCTTGCCATTCTGGCCCTCATGAGTTTAGGCGCAGATCACGCCAATTTGATTATCCGACTGAGCCTTCAAGTGAAATAGCCACTAACGCCTGCGCTTCCATTGCAAATTCCATGGGCAGCGCTTGCAGCACTTCCTTGCAAAAGCCATTGACCACGAGCGCCACCGCCTCTTCCTCATCCATACCGCGTGAGCGACAGTAAAAGAGCTGGTCATCATCGACTTTTGAGGTCGTCGCCTCATGCTCAACCCGAGAGGAGTTATTTTTCACCTCGATATAGGGCACAGTATGCGCACCGCATTTATCACCAATCAAAAGGCTGTCACATTGGGTGTAGTTGCGGCTATTTTTAGCCTTCGGATGCATGGAGACCAACCCTCGGTAGGTGTTTTGTGCCTTTCCCGCGCTAATGCCTTTCGAGACAATCCGAGACTTTGTATTCTTGCCCAAATGCACCATTTTCGTGCCCGTATCAGCTTGCTGCATATTGTTGGCAATGGCGATGGAATAAAATTCGCCCTGGCTGTCATCGCCGCGCAAAACGCAAGAGGGATATTTCCATGTCACCGCAGAGCCAGTTTCGACTTGGGTCCACATAACCTTAGAGCGATCCCCACGGCAATCGGCGCGTTTGGTCACGAAATTGTAAATCCCGCCCTTGCCGTTCTCATCACCCGGAAACCAGTTTTGTACGGTGGAATATTTGATTTCTGCATCATCCAACAGTACCAACTCCACCACAGCTGCATGCAGCTGTGCCACATCTCGCTGCGGTGCCGTGCAGCCTTCGAGGTAGCTGACATAAGAATCTTTGTCGGCGATGATCAAAGTACGTTCAAACTGCCCTGTATTTTCCGCATTAATGCGGAAATAGGTCGACAACTCCATGGGGCAGCGCACCCCCGGCGGGATATACACAAAGGACCCATCGGAAAAGACTGCTGAGTTGAGCGTGGCGTAGTAATTGTCGGAAACGGGCACGACAGAGCCGAGATACTTACGCACGAGCTCCGGATGCTCACGAATGGCCTCAGAGATGGAACAGAAGATCACTCCAGCCTTGCGCAGCTCGGCTTTAAAAGTTGTGCCGACCGATACGCTGTCAAACACCGCATCAACAGCGACCCGGCGTTCCCCTTCGGGAGCCTCAACACCCGCTAGGAGCGCCTGCTCTTTAAGTGGAATTCCCAGTTTCTTGTAAGTTTCCAAAAGCTTTGGATCCACCTCATCCAAGGACTTCGGCTTTTCTTCCATGCTTTTGGGCCGGGCATAGTAATACTGGTCTTGAAAATCGATTGTAGGATAATCGACCATGGCCCAATCTGGCTCTATCAGTTCAAGCCAACGGCGGTATGCCGCCAAACGCCAATCCAACATCCATTCCGGTTCATCGTTTTTAGACGAGATCAAGCGTACAATATCTTCGGAAAGACCCTTGGGCGCATATTCCATCTCAATTTCTGTATTCCACCCGTATTTATAGGTGCCAGAGAGAGCCTTGACCGCCTCAACTGTTTCGGCATCCACACCGTCTTTGACCTGAATATCATCCATCGCCATCAAATTCCCTATCTGGCCGCTTTGCGTGCCAAAAACCGCTCATATGCAGCCAGCCAAACCTCGGCGAACTGCTGAACTTCATCTTCTGTGGTCTCAAGCCCAAGCGATACGCGGATCGCTGAACTGGCTACGTCTTCATCATATCCCATCGCCCGCAAAACGCGGCTGGCTTTGACCTTGCCTGAAGAGCAAGCCGAACCAGCCGATACTGCAAATCCCGCAAGGTCCATTTGCATGACCTGCGTCTCACCTTTCCATCCGGGGGCTGCAAAGCAGGCGGTGTTGGTCAAGCGTGTCGAGTTTGTACCAATTAAAATAAGGGGTTTTCCGCTGGCTTCCAGTGTCTTTTCTAGAATATTTCTAAGTTTCTCGATTATCGCCCATTTTCCGTCACTTAAATCGCGGGCACTGGCCTCTGCTGCAGCGCCAAAACCGGCAATACCGATAATATTTTCCGTGCCTGCGCGCCGGCCCATCTCCTGACCACCGCCCAATACCTGCGCGGCCACCTCAACCCCGGGTTTCAACAATAAGCAGCCAACACCTTTTGGTCCGCCCAGCTTATGAGCCGACGCACAGGCCATATCAGCGCCACTCCAAGAAAATGCCAAGGGGAGTTTGCCGAAGCCCTGGGTCATATCGCAAAACCCCAACCCCTCTGGCAGCGTTTGCACAATGCCTGTTTCTGAATTGGCCAGCTGTAGCGCGGTCTGTGCGGGCTCTACAACACAGACCTGACCTTCATTTAGCGGTAAATCCGGCCGCACCCAAGCGGCGATGGCATCATGTTCTATGTCACCTGCATGAAAGCCACGATCCTTCAGAGCCAATGCAGCGGCCTCAGTCGCGCTGCCGGTAAACACAATGTCATGAGCACCAACACCAAAAGCTTCAGAAATTTGCCCACGGGCTTTTTCCACAATTGCTTTGGCCGCGCGCCCCTCTGAATGGACCGACGATGGGTTGCCCAGGGCATTCATCGCTGCAAGCATAGCAGCACGTGCCCCAGGGCGCAGCGGGCTTGTGGCGTTGTGATCAAGATAGACCCGATGCATCACTCATCTACCACTTCAAAAAGGTTCGGCACAGCAGGGCATGGCGACAACGTGTTGGCGACCACATCGGATAACCGCGTTTGATGCAAGTAGACATAAACCTGTGCGCTTAATCCTTCCCAGAGACGATTGGTAACGCTCTGAGCTCGGCTGCCCGACACACCGCCAGAGGCACCAGCCCCTGTTTGTAGGGCATCCACGGATTCATCTACCGCTTCAAGAATTTCAACCACCCGAATATCGTGGGCCGGACGGGCCAAACGGTATCCCCCGTTCGGGCCGCGTACGGAGACAACCAAATTTTCCCGACGCAATTTGACAAAAAGCTGCTCGAGATAGTGCAGCGAAATATTTTGTCGACGTGATATATCCGCCAGTGACGCCAGCTCACCGGCCTTCAAAAAAGCCAAATCCGCCAAGGCCACCATCCCATAACGCCCTTTTGTCGAAAGTTTCATATCAAATTACACTTTCATGGGGCTTCTCTAGCCCATTTTGCTCAAATTAATTGACCTAGGCCCCTCGGTTGCGTAACCCACGTCATACAGCGGAACGCCGCATTAGATTTAGAATGGTTCTAATCTTAGACTTACCGCAGGTCAAGCCAGAGTAGAGCCAAAGCACACCAAAGGAACGAAATGCCCGAAGTGATATTCCCAGGCCCAGAAGGCCGCCTCGAAGGCCGTTACCACCCGCAAAAATCCAAAGACGCCCCTATCGCCATTGTGTTGCATCCGCATCCGCAATTTGGCGGCACTATGAACAATAAAGTCGTCTACAATCTACATTATGCGTTTTACAACATGGGCTTTACAGTCTTGCGGTTCAACTTTCGTGGTGTCGGTCGATCACAAGGCGAATATGATCTTGGCGTCGGTGAGCTGAGCGATGCGGCCTCTGCATTAGATTATTTACAGTCGATGAACACGAATGCGAAACATTGCTGGGTCGCAGGGTTCAGCTTTGGCGCTTGGATCGGAATGCAGTTGTTGATGCGCCGCCCAGAAATAACCGGTTTCATCAGCGTAAGCCCACCGGCCAATATGTATGATTTCAGCTTCCTCGCCCCCTGCCCCTCATCAGGCTTGATGATCAATGGCCTGGCCGATCGCGTCGCCCCCCCGGCCGATACAGTTTCCTTGGTCAGTAAACTGCATGAGCAAAAAGGGATCACCATTACCCATGAGCAAGTCGAGGGCGCTGGGCACTTCTTTGAAGATCCCCATATGGATCCAATGATCGAAACCGTGCAAACCTATGTCAAACGCCGGTTGACGGAAAATACGCGGTAAGACCGCCCCCATTGGCCCGCCGTCCTGACCGGGCCCGCAACACAGTGTTTGCTTTGCTGAAATATGCCCTATTGACGATGCCTAGGGCGCCGCGATATCAGGGCTTTGCAACCGGTTGCAAAGCCATTTGGAAGGTCGGGATATGGGTAAAATAGGCATCGGAGTTATCGGTGGCGGATATATGGGAAAAGCCCATTCCGTTGCATTTGCAGCAGTCGCCAGTGTTTTTGACACCGCCTTGCGCCCTGAGCTTATCTCAATTTGCGCCAGCAGCCCCGAAAGCGCAGAACGCTATCGCAATGCCTACGGCTTTAAAAAGGCAACCCATGACTGGCGGGAATTGGTGGCCGATCCCGCAGTCGAAGCGGTTGTAATTGCTTCTCCGCAAGCGACCCATCACGACATTGCCATTGCCGCCTTGGCTTTGGGAAAGCCAGTTTTATGTGAAAAACCGCTGGGTGTATCTTTGGAGCAAAGCCGTGCCATGGTGTCGGCAGCCGCAGCGGCCGGCGTGGTCAATATGGTGGGTTTTAATTACATTCGGACCCCTGCCAGCCAGCAAATCCGTAAATTTGTGGCTGAGGGTCGCATTGGCCAGATCACCTGGTTTCGCGGCGAGATGACCGAAGATTTCTTTGCAGATCCTGAGATCGGCGGTTGGCGTGCCCAGGGGGATGCCAATGGCACTATGGGAGATTTGGCCCCGCATATGATCAATGCGGCGCGCGCCTTAATGGGGCCTATCGAGCGCTTGAGCGCTTCGGTAGAGACCATCCACAAAACCCGCGCTGGTACACCAGTCACCAATGACGATCATGCGCAAATGATGTGCCAATTTGCCAGCGGCGCTCAGGGGCATTTGTATTTCAGCCGCGTCGCAACCGGGCGAAAAATGGGCTATGCCTATGAAATTCACGGCACCAAAGGCCATATTCGCTTTGATCAAGAAGATCAAAACGCCTTTTGGCTCTATACCACCGAAGGCCCAGCAGAAGAGCGCGGCTTTCGCAAAATCCTAACTGGTCCAGCCCATCCGGACTATCTGCCCTTCTGCCAAGGGCCTGGCCATGGCACGGGCTATCAAGACCAAATCATCATTGAGGCCAAGGATTTTCTGACGGCAATCACAGAAAATCGCTCGATATGGCCTACCTTCGAAGAGGGTATGGAAGTCAATCGCATCGTCACCGCCGCCCTCTCTTCCAGCGCCAAACAGGCCTGGGTGAACGTGGCGGATTATTAAGTTGAGAGGCAATCTAATGATCAAAATAGGTAATGCGCCCTGTTCATGGGGTGTGGAGTTCGCCAATGACCCTCGCAATCCCGATTGGCGCCGTGTGCTCAAAGAAAACGCCGAAGCGGGCTTTACGGGCATCGAACTTGGCCCTGTAGGCTATATGCCCGAAGATCCCGCCGTTTTGGCCGAAGCTTTGGCTGAATATAACCAAGAGTTGATCGGCGGCGTGATTTTCCGTGCTTTTCACGATCCGTACGCTTGGGAAGATGTCATGGATGGCTCGATACGCACCTGCAAAGCACTTGCGGCCCATGGCGCGACACGGTTGGTTATCATCGACAGCATCTCGCCGCGCCGCGCCCCCACAGCAGGCCGCGCCGATGAGGCAGAACAGATGGATAAAGCCGAATGGACCGCCTATCGTGACCGGATAGCGCAAATCGCCAAAATGGGTACGGAAGACTACGGTCTCACCGTCGGCATTCACGCCCATGCGGCTGGCTTCATGGATTTTGAACCTGAACTCGAGCGATTGCTGGATGAGGTCGATGAAAGGATTCTCGGTATTTGCTTTGATACGGGCCACCATTCCTATGCGGGATTTGATCCAGTGGCCTTTATTAAAAAACATATGTCACGCATCAATTATATGCATTTCAAAGACATTGATCCAAAAGTCAAAGCTGATGTCATCGCCAAGCGCACGGGATTTTATGACGCTTGTGGTCAGGGAATTTTCTGCAATCTTGGTGATGGCGATGTGGATTTTCCAGCGGTGCGTCAGCTTTTGCTCGACGTCGCTTTTGATGGGTGGTGCACAGTGGAGCAAGATTGCGATCCCACCGGCGATACCTCTCCTATCGACGATGCGCGGCTTAATCGCGCTTATTTGCAATCCATCGGTTTTTAAAGGCAGCTGTTATGACGAAATTACAATGGGGCATGATTGGGGGCGGCGAAGGCAGCCAAATTGGACCCGCACATCGCTTGGGCGCTGGGCTCGACGGGTTGTTTAAATTCACTGCCGGCGCTTTGGATCATCGGCCAAAAGAGGGTATTGGCTATGGCCGCCGTCTGGGACTGGGCGACCGCGCCTATGGCAGCTGGCAGGACATGCTGGCCGGCGAAAAAGCACAGGACAATCCGATTGATCTTGTTACCGTCGCCACACCCAACTCTACCCATTTTGAGATCACCAAAGCATTTTTAGAGGGCGGTTTTCACGTCCTTTGCGAAAAACCAATGACAATGACCGTGGAAGAAGGCGAAGAGATTGTCAAAATCGCGCGGGCGACAGGAAAAATCTGTGCCGTAAATTATGGTTATTCGGGCTATTCGCTCGTGCGCCACATGAAAGCGATGATTACCCGCGGCGATCTTGGGAAAATTCGTCTGGTCAATGCTGAGTTTGCCCATGGCCACCATGCCGATGCCGCTGATGCGGATAATCCAAGGGTACGCTGGCGCTACGATCCGGCTCAGGCGGGTGTATCGGCGCAATTTGCCGATTGCGGCATTCATGCGCTGCATATGGCTTCTTTTGTCACAGGTCAGGATGTAACAAACTTAAGTGCCGATACGGTCTCTTGCATCGATGTACGGGTCTTGGAAGATGACGCCATGGTAAATTTTCGCATGGATGGTGGCACAGTTGGGCGTCTTTGGACCTCCTCCATCGCAATTGGGCGCCAACATGGCCTGGGCATTCAAGTTTTTGGTGAAAAAGGCGGTTTGCGTTGGTCGCAAGAGCAGCCCAATCAGCTGTACTATATGCCGTTAGGTGAAAGGTTACAGATTATTGAGCGCGGTGAGGCCAACCTATCACCCGAAGCAGATCGCACCAGCCGCGTGACTATTGGACATGCGGAGGGGAATGCCCTTGGCCTTTGCCAATATCTATGCAGATCTCGCCGAAGCTATTCGGGCCCGCAAAGACAGCCGCAGCATTGACCCGGCAGCAGATCTCTACCCACGGGCTGAAGATGGGCTCCGCTCAATGGCAGCGGTTTTTGCGGTCGCGCAATCTGGCAAGGAAGACGGCGCATGGTGTGACGCTCGCCCGCCAATGTTCAGATAAACCAAGACTTACGTCCCTGTCTTAACTTATAACGGGCCGTAAACTCCCCCGCTCAACAATATGACCGGGAAAGAGCACTGCTTCGGGCGGTTGAGTGGGATCGGCCAGTATACGCACCACAAGATCTACAGATTTGGCCACGACTTCAGCGATAGGGTTGTGGATTGTCGTCAGATTAATGTTCGACCATTGCGCCATTTTCATATCATTGAGGCCTAAAAATCCAATGTCATCTGGCACGGATAACCCAAAACTTTGCGCCGCCGAAAGCGCCCCAATTGAAAGCACATCGTCGCCACAAAAATACGCCTGCGCCGCCCCTGCCTCGATCAAGCGGAGCATTTCTGTGCGACCCGCCTCAAAGGAATAGGCGCTGGCATAGGAAATGGAATGGCTCACGGCGCTATGTGCGTGTAATGCCCCTATAAAGCCATCACAGCGATCTTGGGTCGATGTAGCTGATTTTGGCCCACCCATGAATGCAATTTTCTCATAGCCCCGTGCCAAAAGCGTCTCAGCTGCCAACTGTCCAGCGGCAAAATTATTGATGCCAAGCGTGTTGACGCGCGGCTTTTCAGAGTGGCGACCAAAACAATGCACCACCGGAACACTGGCGCTGTCAAAGGCCTCGGCAAAGCTCACAGGCAAGGTTGACGAGGCTACAATCACACCATCTACCGAATATTGCCTGAGCATACGAACAGAATTGGCGGGATCCACCTCATCCGACAGATTGACCAGCAAAGGGCGCAGACCGCGATCCTGCAAGCCCTTGGTGACCAGATCAAAGACTTCCAGAAATATAGGGTTGTGAAAATTATCGGAGATCACCCCAATGAGCTTCGTACGGCCGGTGGTTAGCGAGGAGGCCAAAGCGTTGGGGCTGTATCCAAGGGCCTGAGATGCCTCCTTAACCTTTAAACGAACCTTCTCAGAGACAGAGGCGCCTTCGGTAAATGTGCGAGACACGGCCGAACGAGATACGCCGGCCATTTCTGCTACATCTTTTAAAGTTACGGCCATTCAAGCACTGCCTTTATTCTCCACCATCCTCGCTCGTATAATCAATTACGGCAAAGCGCCAAGCTGAAAATACTGCCAAGGCGGCAAAGAACGCGGCCCAGACCTGCGCACCGGCGACAAGTTCAATCATTGTCCAAAAGCCTAGGAGCACCACAATCGTGGCGCGAACCCAGAACGGGGCGAAGAAGGGATCTTCAAGATTGAAGAGTTTTTTCAAGCTGCACCCTCATATTCGGCACCAGATTTAGCTCCTGTAATATAAGATACCACATCCTCACCGGTATAATCGCCGCTTTTGATATCTAGGTTGGCACAAATCCGGCCCCGGCGGAACACCACGATGCGGTCAGCCAAATCAAAGACCTGCCTCATATTATGGCTGACAAGGATCAGAGGTTCACCCTGCGCTTTCAATTGGCGGATAATATTTTCTACCTGCTCCGTTTCCTGCACCCCAAGCGCAGCGGTAGGCTCATCCATGATCGTCAGCTTAGAATGAAAGGAGGCAGTGCGGGCGATCGCCACACATTGTCTTTGCCCCCCAGACATTTTCTCAATGGTGTTATGAATATTTGGAATTTTCACCCCCGTTTTTTCTAACGCCGCCATGGTATCTTGCCGCATGGCCTTATAGTCGAGAAGCCGAAATGGACCCAGCCAATCCCATTTTGTTTTCTCCCGTCCCAAAAACAGATTGTCGGGCACATCCAGATGATCGGCCAGAGCCAGGGTTTGGAATACCGTTTCAATTCCGGACTCTCGCGCCTCGATCGGGCCTGCAAAAGACACCTCTTTGCCATCAAAAATAACGTTGCCACGTGTGCGCTGCTCCACCCCAGTGATCTGGCGAACGAAGGTGGATTTTCCAGCCCCATTGTCCCCCATGATGGCGACATGTTCGCCTTTGCGCAGTTCAAAATTTGCGCCTTCCAGAGCACGCACCCCGCCGTAGTGTTTGGTCAGATCTACTGTCTTTAGAACAAATTCTTCGCTCATGTTGTAATCTCCTGACTAAGCTTTGTTGCGTTGGCGATATTGATCCAAAATCACAGCTGCAATGATGATGCCGCCCATGGCCATCAACTGATAGGATCCGTCCAACTTTATATAGGTAAAGCCAGAGCGAATGACGCCCAACACCATGGCTCCAAGCACGGTTCCAATAATGGATCCACGCCCGCCAGAGAGGCTAATGCCACCGATCACCGCCATAGCAATCGCGAAGAGTTCATAAAATTCGCCCATACCCGCCTGCGCAGTTGAGGCTTTGGCGCTCAAAACAATTCCCGCAAAGGCCGCCAGCATGGCCGCAATCATATAAACCATGATCTTATGGCGCTTTACATTGATCCCTGACATACGCGCGGCTTCTTCATTGGAACCGATTGCGTAGGTGTGTTTACCATAAACGGTGTAGCGCATGATAAGATGAAAAATCACGGCCAGAGACAGAAACCAAACGACCGGCATCATGCCGGCACCAATAGCTTGAAACTGCGCCGTTGGAAAAGAAATCGGATTGCCCGAAGACCACCAGAGCGCAATGCCCCGGCAGATCAAAAACATGCCCAAGGTCGCGATAAAGGGGGGAATCTTAAAATAGGCCACGAAGGTGCCGTTGATGGCACCAATCAGCGCGCCAAAAGACAAGCCTATCACAATCGGTACAAGCACCGGAAGATCCATTGCCCAAGGACCGAACAGAGCTTTAGGATTGGCAAATCCGTTAACCAATTCCGTCTGCCCAAAACTCATCGCAATCATCGCTGTTGCGGCCACCAAGGGTCCAGAGCTGAGGTCAATACCGCCAGTAATAATCACTTGCGAGACACCCAGGGCAATAATGCCAATAATCGCAACTTGTAAGATGATGATCTTTAGCCGCGCCTCATTAAATATAGAATCAAATCGATCTCGGGTGTCGAACAAAAAACTTTGGTCTTTCATGTAAGGCAGAACCTGACCCAAAAACTCAAAAATAACGATGATAATGATCAATGCCAACAGGACGTTTAATTCACTTGGCCAAGACCCCTTTGTCTTGTCGAATGTAAGCCCGCCGGTGCCGTGACTGGTATCTGACATAAATAAGCCCCATGTTGTACGGTCAAATATAGCAAAGACGGCGCAAATTTTTTATCACGCCGCCTCTGATGTTTATCGTCTCAAAAGACCTTAGTTCTTGTCGAGAAAATCACCCATATTATCTGGTGTCACCAGAACGAATGGAATGTAGACTTTCTTGTCGACTTTCTCGCCGGCGATCAGCCGCAGAGCTGTGTCGATGGAACCTGTACCTTGGCCAACAGAGTCTTGGAAAACTGTGACATCGTAGTCGCCTGCCGCCATCGCCAGCAGCGCGTCTTGCGAAGCATCAACGCCGCCAACCTGCACATCGGCCATATCCATACCGGCCGCTTTCATTGCCTGAATCGCACCAATCGCCATTTCATCATTATTGCCCAGAACAAAGTCAAATGGCTCGCCAGAAGACATCCAGTTTGTCATCAAATCTTGAGCTTCGTCACGGGACCAATTTGCAGTCTGCTCATCAATGATGGTCATGAAGTTACACATATCCATACCAATCACGTCATGCACATCTTTCGAACGCTGCACGGCGGCTTGGTTGGACAGCTGTCCGTTCATCAGATAGCCACGCGCACCACCGGCCTTGCCATCAGCACGCAGGTTTTTGCAAATTTCGAATGCGGACAATGTGCCAGATTCAATCTCATTAGAAGCCACAAACGCCTGTGTCGCAGGCAATACATCCACATTGTCAGGCTCACGGTTTACATAAACCAGCGGCGTATCCCCAGCAGCAGCAGACACAGCAGCGCCGGCAGAGGTGTCCACGATGTTTACAATGATAGCGTCAACACCAGAAGCCACAAAGTTGCGCACCTGATCAATTTGCTTGGCCAAATCATCGGAGGCATCTTCTTGCTGGTAGGATAAGCCATCGATTGTACCCGCATATTCAACCATACCGGTGCGCAAAACGGTCAACCAGTTGTCATCAAACCGCGAAAATGTCGCGCCGATTTCTTGCGCCACAGCAGTGGTACCCAACAAGGCTGTCAGGCCAGTAGTCAATAGTAGTTTTTTCATAGTTCTCTCCCAAAATGTGCCCGGCGCACAATGAAGTTTTCCGGGTTACCCAAAATATTTTGAGCATTTGCCGCCCGCCAGCTCTTCCTTTTTGCCAAGGATATTATGGCGGAAACCTCAAAAAAATGGCTTCAAACCTCACGAACAGCAACCACTAAATGGCATTGCGCCACGCGCAGGCTCGAAACATGATCAAACTATAATCCGATTCGGATTTTTTGCAACCGGTTGCAAAACGGTGATCGCCAATTCAAAAATAGTGGGATCTAAAAAATGAGATGCCCCAGCGCCCTAACGCTCAACCCAGCGTTTCAGAGTTTCAAAGCTCTTTTTTGGGTGACGCTCTAACGACTCAAAATCCACATGCACCAGGCCGAAGCGTTTTTCATACCCCAGGGCCCATTCGTAATTATCCAAGAGCGACCAGATATAATACCCCATCAAAGGCGCGCCATCCTTGATCGCGCGCATGGCCGCTTGCAGATGCGCCTCAATATAGGCTATCCGGGCATCATCGTTGATGCGGCCTGATACAATCGGATCATCATTGGCCATGCCATTTTCGGTGACAAAGATTGGTAAGCCTTTGCTGTACTCCCGGTGAGTGCGCATGACGAACTCATAAAGCCCATCGGGATAGATTTCCCACCCCATTTGGGTTTTATCCAAAGGACCCTCAACCGCCTGCACATTCGGCCAGGGACCATCTTTGGCCGCAATGTTTGAGCGAGTATAATAATTGATGCCGCACCAATCCACCGGTGCGCCAATCAGGTCAAAATCAGTGTCCCACCCCTTTGGCAAATGCGGCTCTAGCCCTTCTAACGCCAAATCAGGATAGGATTTATGAAATATTCCGCCCATGAAAAAGCGATTGTAAATCGCGTCATAGCGCCCTGCTGCCGCGATAGATGCCGCGGTATCATCCGCCGGGTTGGCATATTCGAAATTGCAGACAGCCCCAAGGTTCGTCATGCCCAAAGACCGCATTCGGGCTACCGCTGTTCCATGGGCACAAAGCACATGGTGCATTGCACGCGCCGTCGCACGAATATCGCGCAGCCCGGGCGCATGTGCACCTTCAAAATGTGACAACCAGCCAACGCACCAAGGCTCATTGATGGGGGCGACTGAATACATCCGATCACCAATCCGCCCCATAATGACATCAGTAAAATCGCCAAACCAACTGGCAATATCGCGGTTGCGCCAGCCGCCCTGATCCTCAAGAGCAGATGGCATTTCCCAATGATACAAAGTGGCCGCAGGCTTCAATCCGCGCTCCAACATCGCATCCGTCAATCGATCATAGAAATCCAAACCCTCTTGGTTGATCGCCCCCCTGCCCTCTGGCATCACCCGCGCCCAGCTGGTGGAAAATCTGTAGGTGTCCAAACCCGCCGCAGCCACAAGATCCAAGTCTTGCTCAAAGAGGTGATAGTGATCACAGGCCAATTGCCCATGTTCAGCACGCACAACATTTCCCGGGGTCGCAGCGAAACTATCCCAATGGGTTAGCCCAGCCCCACCGTGTGCGTGTCCTTCGATTTGGTAGGCCGATGTGGCTGTTCCAAATAAAAACCCTTCAGGAAAATCGCCACGCTTTATCAAAAGATATGTACCTTTTCGGGGTCATAACCAAAGCGCACCACATCGCCTGCCGTCACGTTTATGGCGTCCGCGGTGGCAAAGCGGAAAAGCGTGTGGTCGGCGGCCTTCAACTCGATGATTGTATCTGTACCCAAACGCTCCACTAAGGACACAGTGCCCTCAAGCGGGCCATTGTCATCCAGCACCAAATGCTGCGGACGAATGCCCAGTTTGACCCCGTCGCCAATAGATTTACCAGTTGAAACCAACCGCACGTCACCAGTTTCAATACCGCCACCAGAAAACCGTCCATGGTCGGGCGTTTCAGACTTCCCAGTTAACGTGCCCAGAAAGAAATTCATCGCAGGCGAACCCAAGAATCCTGCCACAAACTCATTGGCCGGCTTATTGAAAAGTTCCATCGGCGCGCCGACCTGCATCACCTCACCCGCTTTGAGCACGACAATTTTATCGGCCAAGGTCATCGCTTCGACTTGATCGTGGGTAACATAGATGGTTGTCGCACCCAGCTGCGCATGGAGCCGGGCAATTTCGACCCTTGTGTCATGGCGCAAAGCCGCATCGAGATTGGACAGTGGCTCATCAAACAAAAACACATCCGGATTGCGAACAATCGCCCGACCAATCGCCACCCTTTGCCGTTGCCCACCCGACAAAGCCGCTGGGCGGCGGTCCAGCAATGTCTCCATCTGCAAGATCTTCGCCGCCGCCTCAACCCGCTCACGGATCTCTTTTTTTGGCACCCCTTGCAGATCGAGCGAAAAGGCCATGTTGTTATAAACAGTCATATGCGGATAAAGCGCATAAGATTGAAACACCATGGCTATACCGCGCTTGGACGGCGGTAGACCGGTGACGGTCTTATCAGCAATCCAAATATCACCGCTGTTGAGCGTCTCAAGCCCGGCGATCAACCGCAGCAAAGTCGACTTGCCGCAGCCTGAGGGACCGACAAACACCACAAATTCGCCTTTTTCAATTTCCAACCCAACATTGCGAATGACTTCCGTTTTGCCGAATGCCTTATTCACACCCTGTAATTCTACTTGAGCCATTTAAATCTCCGCGATGGATGCTGTTAATGTTTCAAAATCGAAGCGACATCTTAGATTTTGCGTCTCTGACATACGATCAAAGACAATTTCTTTCGGCCCACTGGCCACTAAGGTCATATTATTGGCACGCATCATGGCTGGCTGTGCTTTTCGCCAGGCCAAAAACTCAGCAAATTGACAGTAGACTGAGCCAGGTCGCTCGGCCTCATCTAGGCCTGCGCGCGCGAGATGGGGCTCTGATACGGGCAGCCAAGTGCTGACCGCATCGGAAAACCCACCCCATCGATTATCAGACCGGCGCCAAACCATAGGCGTGCGGCAGGTGTCACGGCCAAGGAAGACGGGAGCAAATTCAATCCCCCAAGGATCTTGCATTTGATCAAGTGGAATATCTTGAACATCGCTAAGGGCCAATTCTTCACCTTGATAAACACAGGTCGAGCCAATCAGACTGGTTTCCAATTTCAGCAAAAGTAATTGCAACGCTTCTTGATGCTCCTCGCCAAGACCCAGCGGTGCCAATTGGCGCGTCGCAGACCGCGGGACGTCATGATTGGAAAAGGCGAAGGTGAGACGCCCAGTACCATTAAAGGCCTCAATCGCGTTTGAAATCGCCTGCTCCAGCCCAACCACATCAAGCCCGGCCCATTCAAGTAGGTTAAAGTTGTAAGTGGCATGCAGACGCCCCGGGGCAGTGAAGGTTTCACTGGCCAAAACCGGATCATCGCCGTGCAACTCACCCATTAAGAAGCGGTCTCCCTTGTATTCATCTGCGACTTTGCGAAAAGCTTCGATGAAGTTTTGAATAGCCGGTTGATTGAGCTGCGCACTGTCATGCAATTGCTGGAAAAATGGTTGTTGTTCTTGCGGTAAGCTGCCCAGCTTAAAGTTCGGTTTCGGCAGGTTGTCGCAATAAGGCGCGGTATCTGCATTGACCGTATGCACCGCATCCATGCGAAATCCGTCAACGCCGCGATTGAACCAAAAGCGCGCAATCTGGAGAAAGGCCTCAACGACGCTTGGATCTGCGTGATTGAGGTTAGGCTGGCTTTGCAGGAAATTATGTAAATAATACTGCTGGCGCCGCGGCTCCCATGTCCACGCCCGCCCGCCAAAGAATGACAGCCAATTGGTGGGAGCCGAGCCATCTGCCAATGGGTCCGCCCAGTGAAACCAATCCGCTTTCGGATTATCACGCGACTGCCGACTTTCTTCAAACCAAGCGTGTTGATCGGAACAATGACCCGGCACGATATCAATCATCACCTTGAGCCCAAGCCCATGGGCCTTGGCGATCAGCGCGTCAAAATCTGCCAAGGTGCCGTATTCAGGATTGATATCGCAGTAGTCGGAGACATCATAGCCAAAGTCCTTCTGCGGCGAAGGGTAGAATGGGCTGATCCAGATCGCATCAACTCCGAGATTAGCGATATAATCAAGCCGCGTGGTAATACCCGGCAAATCGCCAATCCCATCAGAATTGGAATCCTGAAAAGAACGGGGATAGATTTGGTAAAGAACAGCGGTTTCCCACCATTTGAGTTCAGTCATAATCAACCACCTTTTACGGAGCCAGCGAGCAGCCCACGAATGAAATATCGCTGCATCGACAGGAACACGACAACCGGCACGATCATAGAAATCACGGCAGATGCATTCAGCAAATGCAGCTGATCTTTGAAAGTTCCCAGTTGTTTTTGCAGGCGAATGGGAAAGACCAAATCTGACGAATTGTTCGGCCCGATATACAAAGCCACGATCAAATCGTTCCAAACCCAAAGAAATTGGAATATGCTAAAAGAGGCCAAAGCCGGTACGGACAGCGGCACAATGATCCGCGTGAAGATTTGCAAATGGCTGGCTCCATCAATCCGCGCGCTTTGCAAAAGCTCTTTGGGCAGACCCACGATGTAGTTTCGGAGCAGATAAATCGCCAAAGGCAGGCCAAAGGCCGTGTGGGTAATCCACAGGCTGGCAAAGGACTTCGAAGCCACTTGGCAGCTGTCGGTCAGCTCACAATCGGTCAACCATTGGTTTAAGGCACTGGCCCACGAGGCAATACCACTGAACCCTTGCAAAATGGGCAGGAAGGCCAATTGCGTCGGCACGACCATCAGCGAGACCACGATTACAAACAACCAGTCCCGTCCTGGGAACTGCATCCAAGCAAACGCATAGGCAGCAAAGGCGGCAATCGTGATTGGGATGATCGTCGCGGGAATGGTGACGATGAATGAGGAGATTAAGGCATTGGGGACGTTTTTATTGTCGAACAAGACTTCAATATAGGCATCTGCCCCAAAGGCCGGATCTTGATCGATAAAAACATCAAGATTTTTGGGCTTGGGCGCCGTGGCCTGGTCAAAGGTCCAGGTGAAATCACCATTAGTGTCAAAGACGAACACACCGCCCCGAACACCCATCTCCTCTCCCGCCGGCACCAACTTGCGGACCAACTTTGTTTTACCGGGGTTTTCCGGATCGGCGATACGGGTCTTGATCAAAATGGATTTCACATCGCCCGAGACAGCATAGCCAGAGGTTTCAGCATTGATCCGCTCCAGAATGTTATCGCGCATGATCACAATAGGCTCCATTCCGTCCCGCTCATGGGTGGCAAACCGATGCCCCAATTCCGTGGGCGTGAAAGAGGTCCAAAACCCAGAGGTTTTCGCGGCCACTTCAGAGCGCATCGACGTCGAGACCAGGGCCACAAAGGGCACTATCCAAATAAATACGATGAGGGCTAGGACAATATGGCTGAGAGTTTTTGTCATATATTTGTACCTTAATTCCCAAGCTCTTTTTGTTCGCGCCGAATGCGCCAGCCATTGAACACCATATTGGGCACAACTGTTAGCATGAGCATCACCGCGATAGAGGCATAAAGATTGTCCACATTATCACCACCAATCGACCAGTTGTTACGGGCGTTTTCCATCATCGTCGCAAGCAGCAATTTATCGTCATCATTGGCGGATAGCGCGTAGGGGATATCGAATACCTTCAGCACCAACACCACCAATGTCGTCCAAACTACCAAAACGGTGGAATAGATCTGCGGCAGCTTCACGCGGAAAAACATCTGAAATGGATTGGCTCCGTCAATCTTCGCAGCTTCAATCGTGTCCTCCGGAACACTGCGTAGCGCCGCTGAGAAAATAACCATAGCAAAGCCGGTTTGAACCCAAACCAAGATCCACATCAAAAAGAAATTACCCCAGAATTTTAGACTATAAAGCGGTTCATTATATTCCGCCGTATGGCCCAGCAAGGATTTGAGCAGTCCGATTTGATAGGAGGGCGTCGTGCCATTGATTGTCCCCAACGGCTCGATCCCGCCACCGGCAAATATATTACGCCAGATCACCGCTGCGCCGACAAAGGAAATCGCCAAGGGCACAAAGATAAAGGTTTTCGCCACAACGCCCCAAGAAACGGAATCGGCCAAAACGGCGATCAAAAGCCCAAAGATGATGCAGGTCGAGGGCACTAAAATTAGCCACATCAGACTGTTGCGCATCGCAAGGCGAAATTGCAAATAGCCCAATGACTCAGGATCCCATAGGAAGGCATAATTGCGCACCGAGGGCGTGCCATCATACTCTTGAAACGACAGTGACAGCGTGGACAAAGCAGGCACCAGCAAGAACAAAAGCAGCAAGACCAAAGTCGGGCCCACAAAAATCCAAGGCTGAATCGCTTCAACGATATTAGATTGGCGGCCAAGAGAGTTTTTGCAACACACCCGCGCCAAGCTGGCGTTCAACCAATTTGTAATACCGAAATAAAAGAAAGAAATCCCCACCGCAATTACAACGGATCTCAGGGCAAATCCTATTTTTGCAAACCTCTCTTGCGTGTCAAATTCGGGAAAAGACCACTGCCACTGCGCATGCATCCACAGGCCCAAGTTTGCCATTGCATCGTCCAATGGCGTGGTCACAACAAAAGCAAAAATAGCCGTGATGGGCAAAAGAAAAATAATTGTTAGAAATATCGCAAAACCATTGCTGGCAATAATCAGGCTTAGGGCGCGCATCGAATGATCCTTAAATCACATCTGATAAAAGAGGAACTTAGAAAAAGAGGAGCGCAAATACACTTTGCGCTCCTCAAGCTTATGACATCAGGTCCATCTTATTTGATGGCGTCCCATGCGGCTTGGATGTTGTCACCTGTGGTCTTAGCATCCTGGCCATTTGCAAAAGCGGTCATCTCTGACCAGAAGGCACCGGCGCCAATCGCCCCTGGCATCAGATCAGATGCGTCAAAACGGAATGTGGTGGCGTTAGAAAGGATTTCACCCTGTTTGCGTAAAGCAGGTGTCGCATAGGCATTCAAGTTTGCGCCTTTATGGGCGGTCAAGAATGTACCTTGAGACATCCAAGCTTCATGTGCGGATGCTTCGGTCATATATTGGAAGAACGCCCGTGTTGCAGGGGAGTCTTTTGCCATGGTCCAAAGCGTACCCGCGCCCAGAACTGGGTTACCCAAGTTTGCTGAAGCATAGGGTGGGAAGTAGAAGAAATCCGCTTCGCCATTTGCCACTTCTTCGCCTTTTTTCGGGAAGAACGCTGGAATGAAAGATGCCTGACGGTGCATCAAACAGCTGGCAGGCGAAGAGAACAGGCCTTTCGGAGCGTCACCAAAGAATGTTGTCGCAACAGAGGAGGCCCCACCGGCAACATAGTCATCATTGCGTGAGAACTGGCCGTAAACTTCCATCGCATTCAGCACTTCAGGGCTGTTGAACGGCAGATCATTGGAAACCCAACGGTCATAGTTTTCTGGCGATGTTGTGCGCAGCATCAGATCTTCCATCCAATCGGTCGCGGTCCAGCCGGTCGCATTGCCCGATTCCACACCAATACACCATGGTGTATTGCCATCGGCCACCATTTGATCGGACAGAGCAATCAGTTCTTCCATTGTAACTGGGATTTCGTAGCCGTTGTCTTCAAACTGTTCTGGAGAATACCAAACCAAGGATTTCAGATCCATTTTGAAGGCAAAACCGTAAAAGTCTTCTTTGCCATTGGCATCGGCATATGTGCCTAGATCAACCCATGAAGGCCCCGCACCGTAGTTATCGGACATCCAATTGGCCAAATTGTCACCCAGCGGCACCAAGTGACCCTCTTTGGCCATATCAGCCGCCAAACCTGGCTGCGGGAAAATCGCAATGTTTGGCGCGTTGTTTGACCGCAAATCAGCGACCACAAGGGCAGCAAAATCGCGCGAACCGGAATATTGCACAACCGCGCCAGTTGCTTTTTCAAAGCAGCTCACTGTATTCAGCAGCATTTCTTCGTCCTTGCCCTCCATGGAGCCAGCAATGGTGATGACTTCACCCGAAAAATTGCCCATATCACCAAGCTTAGAAGGCGTATCACAGGCATCTGCTTGCGCCATTCCGGCGAAAGACATAGACAAAGCCGCCACGGCAGCTCCGCTCAAAAGTTTATTCGAAAAAGACATTTATTCCTCCCAAAAGTCTATTCTATTCACAGTTTTTACCCCCTCAAAACGCGCCTCAAACAGTTCGCAACGCCTCTGAAAACGGCATCTTAAAAACCAGCATGGTTCCCTTAAACACAACATAGATTTCGAGTTCGAAATGCAAGCAATTTTTACGTCCTCAAGCTTTCAAAGCGCTTTGGAAATTGTTTGATTATTCTGCGATCCCCACTCTGTCAATTCATAAAAAATCTCTTTAATATTAAAAAATTATCTTTATTTATTTCAAAAAATAAGACAGAAATAAGCGAAAATAGCCAAATTTTTTAAAAAATGGTTTTTTTACCTGTTTACCAAGAGAGTTTTGCAACACATCGGAAGCGCTTTGACGAATTCTACAAATCTTAAATCTCTGTCCCAAGAGCTTGGCATGTCCCAGACCACAGTGAGTCGCGCACTCAACGGCTTCCCTGAGGTCAGTGAAAAAACCCGCCAGGTGGTCCTAGAAGCTGCGGCCAAACACAATTACAAACCCAACACGCGGGCCCGACGCTTGGCCACCGGAAAATCGATGACAATCGGGCATTTGGTCTGCGTTTCCAAAGAACATGAAATGGTCAACCCGATCTTTGCCGATTTTATTGCCGGTGCCAGCGCACGCTATGCGCAAAGTCGGTATGATTTGCTGCTCTCACTGGTGCCAGATGAAGTTGAATTCTCTAGCTATAAGGAATGGGCAGCGCGCTCTGCGGTTGATGGCGTGGTGGTGCATGCGCCGCGCGTCGACGAGCAGCGCATCGCCCAGCTCAATGATCTCAATATGCCCTTTGTTGTGCATGGGCGCTCAAGCAACACATTTGAGAAATACAATTGGGTGGACGTCAACAATGAACGCTCCTTTTTTAGGGCGACGCAATTATTGATCGAATTGGGTCATACCACAATCGGTTTGATCAACGGCGTGGCAGATATGGATTTTGCCATGCGCCGGGCACAGGGCTACCAGCGTGCGCTAAAAGAAAACAACATCGAACAGGCCGACTCTTACGTCACCCATAGCGAAATGACCGAGCCGAATGGCTATAAAAACGCACTTGCTCTCCTAGATTTGCCCGACCCTCCGACGGCCCTCGTCACCTCTTCGATCATAATGGCCAATGGCATAAGACGCGCGCTCGATGAACATGAGTTGAAACTCGGACGGGATGTCTCTGTGATCACCCATGATGATGACTTGTCTTATTTTCGCGACGCCGCTGCCGTGCCGGTCTATACCGCCACCCGCTCCTCCGTGCGTGAAGCCGGTCGCCTGAGCGCGGATCTTTTGCTCAAAACCATCGCCGACCCCGGCCGGGACCCTGAAGGTATATTGCTAGATGCTGAGTTAATTCTCGGCTCCTCCACCAAACCACCGCGCCCGCGATAGCAAACCACTATGGCACCTCGCAGCCATTGGCAGATTCAAATACCTCGAACCACCGCTCGCGGTCAAAGGTAATGGCACAGGCTGCATCCAATTTGGCGATGCGCGAGAGATTGTTGGTGCCCAGCACAGGCATGATGCGCGCGGGATGCGCCAAGAGCCAAGCCACTGCCGCCGCCGCCGCATCGCCCGCACCAATCTCTTGAAGCAAACTCAGAAGCTTGGGGTTATCTCCACGGAACAACGCGCCGCCAGCCAGCGGTGACCAAGCCATTGGCGGCACGCCAAATTCCTGCAAAAAGGCCAAATCACCATTAGTAAATGCGCTATTTTCCACAACGCTCATCTCGATCTGATTTGTGGCCAGAGGCGTTTTCATGGCCGATTGCAGTAAGGTCCAGTCATGGCGTTTAAAGTTCGATACGCCCACTGATGCAACTTTGCCAGAGGCCACCGCAGCATCCAGAGCCGCTCCTGTCTCGTGATGATCCATCATTGGATCCGGCCGGTGCACCAGTAAAAGGTCGATTTTTTCAGTGCCCATGAGGCGTAAAGAATGATCAATCGAGGCAGCAATATGCGCCGCGGATGTGTCATAGTGCTTCACCCAGGTGCTGGCATAACGCCCAGCCCCAACCAGAATATCGCATTTGGTCACAATTTCGATATGATCGCGCAGATGCGGTGCCGCACGCAGGACGTTGCCAAACACCTCCTCTGCCTCATAGCCGCCATAGATGTCCGCTTGATCCATAGTTGTGATGCCCTGAGCCAAGCAAGCCTCAATTTTCGCCTGCACATGGCGCGGGCTGGTGTCGCTGTCATCTGCCAGACGCCACATACCATAAATCAAACGGCTCAACGCCACATTCTCAGTCAGTGAAATTCGTTCCATTACACGCGGGGTCCATTTCCAAGTGGGGTTGCGGGGGTCTCATCGGGCACACGCCCATATTCATGCGGCAGAGAACATGTTGTCATATGCGGCAAGACAAGCTTGCCGACATAATCACATTCCTCCAAATGCGGATAGCCTGAAAAAATAAATGATCGCATGCCCATCTTTTGATAGGCTTCGAGCTCGGACAATATTTGATCGGCAGATCCCACAAGAGCGGCGCCACAGCCCGAGCGCGCGCGCCCCACCCCGGTCCACAAATGCGGTTCGATAAACCCATCCATATCAGCCAAATCTCGGTTCCGCGCTTGCCGCGAAACACCATAAGATCCACTATCTAAGGCCCGGTTGCGGATGACGCTGCCGGTTTCATCGTCGAGTTTCGAGACCAATTCCTGTGCAAACTCACGCGCTTCTTGCTCCGTATCGCGCACGATCATGTGAACCCGCAGACCGTAATCCAACGTTCGACCATAAGTCTTTGCCCGCGCATGTACTGCCTGCATCCTTTGGCTCAAATCTTTCCGAGACTCCGGCCACATCAGATAGACATCACAATGTTCGGCGCAAAGCTCGACCGCATCGGGAGAGTAACCTCCAAAATAAAGCAGCGGGCCGCCGTTTTGTTGATAGGGCCGTGCCGGTTCCGCGCTGACCCCTTGGAAATTAAAAATTTCACCTTCAAAATTGATCTCATCTGCCGTCCAGGCTTGCTTGAGGATCTGCACGACTTCCCGCGATCTTTGATAACGATACGGACTCGGTTCCTTTTGGCCCGGGAAATCCGATGAAATCACATTCAAAGTCAAACGCCCTTTAAGCATATGATCCAAAGTTGCAACGGTTCGCGCCAACATAATGGGTTGCATCTCTCCACAGCGAATGGCCGCCAGCATATTGATTTTCTCGGTGATCGGTGCGCATCCCGCCACGAAAGACAAAGTGTCTTGCCCAACCTGATAAGAGGACGGGCAAAGAATATTGCGAAAGCCATTGGCCTCTGATTGCTGCACAATCTTGCTACAATGGGCCCAAGATGAGCGCAACGCGCCATCAGGCACGCCAAGATATTGATAGTCATCAGAACACAGGGCCGAAAACCAAGAGACTTCGGCCGCTTTCAAATCAGCGGATGTAATTGGAACAACGGTCATTGTGATCTCAAAAAGAAGTCTTGCATTTCATGTTTAAACCTCACATCAAGATGTAAATCAATAGTGGATCAATTTGCACACCCATGGCCAACCCAACCCCTTCACCCGGCTCTTTGCCAACCTATGTGCAGATCAGCGAAGCCATCGCGCGACGCATCACTGCAGGGCAATGGCTTGATGGAGAACGCTTGCCGCCAGAACGCGCCATGGCCGCAGAATTTGGCGTGGCGGTTGGCACGCTGCGCAAGGCCTTGAGCCGCCTGCAAGATCAAAAGCTCCTGCGCCGCCTACAAGGATCAGGAAACTACATAAATATCGCTCCGCAAGCCGCTAATATTTATTCATTTTTTAGGTTAGAATCTTTGAGTGGGGCCGGTCTTCCAACCGCGCAGCTTTTGTCTGTTGACCGGCTTCCAAAACCGATAGACGCCCCCTATTTTGGCGCAAATCCAGCCGCTTTTCGGTTTCGCCGCCTGCGGTTTCTAGATCACCACCCCGCGGCTCTAGAAGAGATATGGCTTGATGGTTCAGTGGCCGATCATATAGCGCCCGAGGAAATTTCTGAATCGCTCTATCATACCTATCAAACCCGTTTTGGACTGTGGATTGTACGGGCCGAAGATCACGTCTCTTTTGCCCCAACACCGACCTGGGGTGTAGATCAATTTGGTCTGCGCCCCGGAGAAACAGCCGGTTATGTCGAAAGAATCGCATGGGCCAACACAGGCGCCGCCCTCGAGTTTTCAAGAAACTGGTACGATCCCTCCGTTTCACGCTATGTCGCTCGTATCAAATAAGGACAGATAATGACACTACGCTATGGATTAATTGGTTGCGGCATGATGGGCCAGGAGCATATTCGCAACATTGAGCTTTTAGATGACACGCAGATTACTGTCGTGTTTGAACCCGACGCTCAAATGCGCGCAAGCGCGGCGAAGGCCTTGCCAAAAGTCAAAATAGTTGAGACTTTGGACGAACTTTTGACCTTTGAAGCCCTGGATTGCTTGGTCATCGTCAGCCCCAATCACTGCCATATGCAGCAGCTGCAACAGATCGCAGGCAAGCGGGCCTTGCCAATACTATGCGAAAAACCACTCTTCACTAATCCAGCCGATTTAGCGCAAGCCACTGCCTTGGCACAAACCTATCCCGCGCCGGTTTGGGTTGCGATGGAGTATCGCTATATGCCGCCTGTTGCGGCGCTGATTGCTCAGGCCGAGGACGTCACGGGCGGGATCAAAATGCTCACCATACGCGAGCATCGCTTTCCGTTTCTGCCAAAAGTTGGAGATTGGAATCGATTCAATCAAAACTCTGGTGGCACATTGGTCGAAAAATGCTGCCATTTCTTTGATCTCATGCGGCTGATTTTGAAATCCGACCCGATACGGGTGATGGCCAGCGCTGGCCAAGAAGTGAATCACCTCGATGAGGTCTATGCGGGGCGACGTTCAGACATCTGGGATTGCGGTTATGTAATCGTAGACTTCGCCAGCGGGGCCCGCGCCATGCTAGAGTTGAGCATGTTCGCAGAAGGCTCAGAATATCAGGAAGAAATTCACGCCGTTGGACCTAAAGGAAAGATTGCCTGCAATGTGCCTGGCCCGGCGCGGTTTTGGCCTGCACATATGGCATCCCCGCCCGTCCCTCATGTTGTGATCAGCCCGCGCAGCCCGATGGGCCCACGCCGGATTGACACCCCCGTGCCCGAAACGCTCCTTGCGGCAGGTGATCACAACGGCTCAACCTTTTATCAACACCAAAGGTTTCAAAAGGTTGTCTTGCAATGTGCGGTGCCAGAGGTCAGCCTAACCGATGGGATTTGGGCCGTGCGTATGGGGCAAGCGGCCCAGCTTTCGGCGCTGGAAAACCGGGTTGTGAAGCTTTAAACGCGCAGCTGTGCCACAAGGTTCAATGTCGAGGGATCATTTCCCCCCCCGGCATTGCTGCCTTTGAGCACAGGTTCCAAAGCAGTAGCCAATTCCTTGCCCAACTCAACCCCCCATTGATCGAAAGAATTGATCCCAAGGATCACCCCTTCGACAAAGACCCGGTGTTCATAGAGTGCAATCAGCTGTCCAAGGCAAAAGGGCGTGAGTTTGGGATAGACCAATGTCGTGGACGGACGGTTGCCTTTAAACACCCGATGCCGGGCTTGACGCTCCAATTCCGCGCCTTCAAACCCTTTGGCTTGTGCAATCGTCAACGCCGCGGGCAGGTCCCGCCCCAGCATCAATGCCTGTGATTGCGCCAAACAATTGGCCTGAAGCAATTGGTGTTGATGAGATAATTTTGGCTCATGGCCTTCGGTGGCCACCATGAATTCGCACGGAATGATGTGCTGGCCTTGGTGGATCAATTGATAAAAGGCGTGCTGCCCATTTGTGCCCGGCTCGCCCCAAACAATTGGCCCGGAGGGATCCGTGAGGTCTCGGCCGTCAATCCCCACACCCTTGCCATTGGACTCCATTTCAAGCTGCTGTAAATACGCAGGAAAGCGAGACAGGCGCTGCTCATAGGGCAACACAGCGCGGGTGGCATATCCAGCTACCTGGGCATGCCACACCCCCACCAAGGCCAGCATGATGGGCAGATTGTCTTGCACAGCTGCAGTTTGAAAATGCTCATCCATCGCCTCTGCACCGCTTAAAAACGCCCGGAAATGCTCTGCCCCAATGGCAATGGCCAGGCTCAGGCCAATTGGGCCCCAAACCGAATAACGTCCACCGACCCAATCTTCAAAACCAAAGACACGATCTTCGGCAATCCCAAAGGCAAAGGTTCTATCCTCCGCGGTGCTCAGGGCCACAAATTGATCCGCCGGCCGCTCCACCGCCTCAGCCATCCAGCGCAGGGCTGTCTGGGCGTTGGTGAGGGTTTCAATCGTGGTAAAAGTTTTAGACGCCACAATCACCAAAGTGGTGCGAGGATCCAAACTCTCCAAAACATCAGTCACATGAGCGCCATCCACATTGCTGACAAAATGGCACCGAGGGCCTCCCGCGTAGGGTTTGAGCGCCAAACAGGCCATGGCGGGGCCCAAATCAGAGCCGCCAATGCCGATATTCACCACATCCGTATAGGCACCACCCTGCCCTTTCACCTCTCCAGATCGTACGGCCTCGGCAAATTCCAACATGCGCGCGCGCGTGGTCAGAACCTGCTCCATCACATCGCAGCCCTCCACAATAAGCGGACCAGATGTGCGGCGCAAAGCGGTGTGCAAGACCGCGCGATCTTCCGTGATATTAATCTTTTCACCTGAAAACATCGCCGCGCGTTTATTAGGCAAATCGACCCTTTCGAGAAGCGCCAAAAGCATATCTCGAGTTACATGATCAATATTTGTTTTGGAGTAGTCAAAAAACAAACCATCGGCCTGCACCGAAAATTCGGCGGCTCTGTGGTCATCAAATAAGCTGATAATCTGACGGCCGCTCACGGCTGTATATGTGTCTTTTAATTTTGCGAACATCGTTTCGTCCTAAACCGGGCTCCAATGCACGGTTGCATTGGGTAAAAATTGTGCAATCGGTGCATCAGCAGGTGATAGGGTTTGCGCCTGCGCAAGAGCTGCTTTTTTCTCATCTCCTAGGATCAAAACATGGGTCTGACGCGCCATTTCAAGCGCCCGGGCGCTCAAGGTCACGCGCGGCTCGAGGTCAGATCCCACTGGCACCATAGGCATGACCGCATCGGCCAGCTCATTCTGCGCGAAATACAACTCTCGCGCTCCGGGGAAGAGCGAAGCTGTATGCATATCCGCACCCATTCCCAGAACCACCACATCCATCGGCAAATTCGGCGCCGCCTGCTTTGACAGCGCTCGCGCACCCGAGACGTGATCTAAGCCCTCCGCATAAAGTGGGATATATTGCGCGGCGCTTGCGGCATTGACCAATAGACGATTTTTTATCAATCCAGTATTCGATCTCGAACTGTCTGTTGGCACCCAACGTTCATCTGTCAACATTACTGTCACATTGGCCCAATCTAACTCCGCTTGACTGAGCAGATCAAACAGCGGCCCCGGCGTGCTGCCACCGGGAACAGCAAAACAGGCCCGCCCGCGCAACTCAAGCGCAGCAGACAGCTGTGATGCAATTTGAGCCGAGAGGCTTTGCATCATCTCGGATGCGGTTTCATAAGATATCAGCTGCATCACTTCACCTCGCGCCAACGTCGACCGTCCCGGTGAATGAGCGCCATGGCATCTTCAGGTCCAGCCGAGCCGACGTCATAAAGCTTGGGCACATCATTGCGCGCCTCCCAGGCTTCAATGATTGGATCGGTCCATTTCCAGGCTGCCTCCACCTCATCGCCGCGCATAAACAGCGTTTGGTCACCCCGTATTACATCCATGATCAACCGTTCATAAGCATCCGGAGTGTCTTCTGAATGATCGCCAAGGGCATCCGCAAAAGTCATATCTAGTGGCACGTGGACCAAGCGCATGCCTCCGGGACCTGGCTCTTTTATGGTGACATCCAGCGTCATTCCTTCATTGGGTTGTAGCTGAATGGCCAGCACGTTTTGCTTTTCATCTGCAGATTTCTCAAAAATCGAATGTGGCAACTTTTTAAATACAATCGCGATTTCAGAGGTGCGCGCCTTGAGCTTCTTTCCAGTCCGAAGATAAAACGGAACTCCGGCCCAACGCCAATTCTCGATATGCGCCTTAATCGCAACATAGCTTTCCGTAAAGCTGCGCGGGTTTTCCGCATCCGTGCGGTAGTTGGCCGTTGTGGCGCTGGCCTCATATTGGCCGCGCACAACATGATGTGCGGCCACAGGCGCCAAACTTCTGATAACTTTTAGTTTTTCATCGCGCACCGCATCGGGATCAAAATGTGACGGCGGCTCCATCGCAATTAAGCATAACAGCTGCATCAAATGGTTTTGCACCATATCGCGCATAGCGCCCGATTTGTCATAATAGGCCCCGCGCCCACCAACACCTACGGTCTCAGCCACAGTGATCTGGATGTGGTCGATATACTGCGCGTTCCACAAAGGCTCAAACAAGAGATTGCCAAAGCGCACTGCCATAAGGTTTTGTACAGTTTCCTTGCCCAAATAATGGTCAATCCGGTAGATTTGGCTTTCATC
Source organism: uncultured Planktomarina sp. (assembly GCA_905181815.1). Lineage (GTDB taxonomy): Bacteria > Pseudomonadota > Alphaproteobacteria > Rhodobacterales > Rhodobacteraceae > Planktomarina. The sequence continues at coordinate 454,427 of CAJIZA010000001.1, forward strand.
AAATTGCTGTGACAAAACTTTATTGAGAGCTTTGGCAGTTTGCAAATCGCGGCCAAAAGGCTTTTCCACAACAATGCGCGCGTCCCTAGTGGCGATCTTCCATGAGTTCAAGCGCGCCGCTATATCGCCAAAGAGACTTGGGGTAACAGAGAAATAATAAGCATTCACCAAATCTTTTCGGATCAATTTTGCCAATTCGCCCCAACCACCGTCACCGCAAATATCGACCACTACATAATGCAGCTGCGCAATGAAGGCGTCGAGATGCATTAGGCTCTCAGCGGAAGGCGCACCAAATTCATTGATGGCACCACGGATCATGTTTTGATACCCTTCCTGGCCGATATCAGCGCGTGCAGCCCCTATGATGCGCGCATCGGCGGGCATTTGGCCGGCACAAAACCTGCGAAACAGCCCTGGTAGTATTTTTCTACGGGCCAAATCACCAGTGCCACCGAAGATGACAAGATCGAACGGATCAACGGGAATTACTCGGGAGACCATGGACGGATCCTCTGAAATGTTTGCGCTAACGGTGCTGTACAACGGCTCGCTGCCCCTGTCCACCTTATAGGGCACGATCAATTCTCTGTCAGCATGTTTCAATAATGCTTTTTTATGCGCCACGCCGTATTATGTAAGTAACAAGCGATGCTGCTTAAAATTTCAGGGAGCGACACCTATGGCCCATCTCGATAAATTCTCCGACCCCAATATGACCGCAAAAGGTGAGGCGCGCGCGCGGGTGGGCCTAACCCATCCTGAGACGCTGTGGTTCAACACCGGCACTCTTTGTAATATTGAATGCGTAAATTGCTATATTGCCAGCAGCCCCACCAATGATGCGTTGCTGTATATCACCGCCGATGAAGTGAGAGACTATCTGCAACAATTGGTCAACCGAAACTGGCCCGTGCGCGAGATTGCTTTCACCGGTGGTGAACCTTTCATGAACCCAGAAATGATTGATATCGCAGAATATAGCCTCGCTGCCGGCTACGAGATCCTTATATTAACTAATGCCATGCTGCCGATGATGCGCAAACGGGTCAAACAGGGGCTTGTGGAACTCAATGCCACCTACCCCGGCAAGCTTACTCTGCGAATTTCGCTCGACCACTTTGATCGCTCCAACCATGACACTGAGCGCGGCAAGGGTGCGTTTAACAAAACGCTGCAGGGCATGAACTGGCTGCGCGATGTCGGCATCCGCATGCATGTCGCTGGCCGCACCATCTGGGGCGACACTGAGGCGACCAGCCGCGCCGGTTACAGCGCGCTTTTTGCAAAGAACGGATATGATATTGACGCCCATAATCCCGGCGCCACCGTGCTGTTTCCTGAGCTGGATGAACGTGTCGAAGTGCCAGAAATAACCACAGCCTGCTGGGGAATTTTGGACAAAGATCCAAAAAGTTTAATGTGCGCCTCTTCGCGCATGGTGGTCAAACGAAAGGGCGCCGCGAGTCCAGCGGTTTTGGCCTGCACGCTTTTGGCCTATGAGGCGGAATTCGAATTGGGCACCACTTTGCAAGAGGCGGAACAAGACGTCGCGCTCAACCACCCGCATTGTGCTAAATTCTGTGTGCTCGGTGGTGCCAGCTGCTCGGCCTAGGCCTCAAGCTCTGCATCCCAATACAGAAAATCAACCCAGCTTTCATGCAGATGGCCCGGTGGGAATTTTCGCCCAAGATTGCGTAATTCTTCGGCCTGTGGTTTGCGGATCGGCTTGCGCAAATGCAGGCCCGACTGTCTCAGACTGCGGGACCCTTTTTTCAAGTTACATTTAGAGCAAGCCGCTACCACATTCTCCCAACTGGTGCGCCCCCCGCGCGTGCGTGGCACCACATGATCAAAGGTTAAATCCCCGCGCGCGCCGCAATATTGGCAAGAAAACTCATCGCGCAGAAATAGATTGAAGCGCGTAAAGGCCACAGTGCGTTGCGGTTTGACATAATCGCGCAGCACAACCACCGAAGGAATACGAATTTCTGTTGTGGGCGAACGCACAATATCATCGTATTCGGCAACAATTTGCACCCGGTCAAGCCAGGCCGCCTTCACCGCATCTTGCCAACTCCACAGAGACAGCGGGTAATAGGACAAAGGGCGATAATCTGCGTTTAGAACCAAGGCCGGCCGCTGCGCCGACACAGCCGCTTCTTTCACAAATTGCGTTCTAAAGTCTCCAGTCATAGATGGCGCCCTGTTCGATACATGGGTGCACTATATCTGGGGAAATCAAACAGGCAACCCCTGTATCTGGTGTGCGCCTATCGCTCCATACCCAGTTGTTTTCGCATAAAAGCCAAAGCCACCTGCAGCCCATCTGGAGCGATTCCATGGCCCGTTCCTTTCATGACATGGGCATAAACCTCTTTGAAAGCTGCGGCCTCCAAAGACTCGGCCGCATGAGGCAATGCGTCAATGGGCACAACCTCATCTTCATCGCCATGCACCAGAAGGATTGGCATTTTGGATTGCACTTCATCTTGCAATGCCTCCGCCTGAAGCAACCGGCCCGAAAAAGCCACGATCCCAGCCACCGGATCTTCGCGCCGTGGCGCCACATGCAGCGCCATCATAGTGCCTTGCGAAAACCCAAAAATGACCACTTGTTCAGGTAGGAGATCATAGTCTACCATCACCCCATCCAAATAGGCATTTAAGTCGTCTGACGCCGCTCGCAGACCATTGGCGGCATCTTCTTCTGAAGATCCATCAATCCAAGGGATGGGAAACCATTGCAGACCCATGGGCGCTATAACGGTCATCTCTGGTGCATCGGGCGCGAGAAATAATGCGCCCGGCATATGTTCCGCTAACACCTCCGTCAGCCCCATCAGATCGGCACCATTGGCCCCGTAGCCATGTAAAAAGATGACCGCTGAGGTGACAGCGCCGTCTTGATCCTGTGGCAACTGGCTCATTGATTTCAAAACCCGTGTCATCCGATCCCCTCTCGCGATTTGTAATCTCTGTAATAGGCCCATAACAGACGCGCCGCAACGGCTCTGAACGGCGCCCAATTTTCAGCCAAGGCGCACATTTCTTCCTCGCTTGGGCGTTTCGGCAGATGAAACACCTGCCTTGCCGCCTCTTGCAGGGCCAAATCCCCATGTGGAAAGACATCCGCCCGGCCCAGGGCTTGCAACGCATAAACCTGGGCTGTCCACCGCCCAATGCCTGTAATGGCGGTCAGGCGGGCCACCACTTCCGCATCGGGCAAAGCCGCCAAGCCCTCAAAATCAAGCCCGCTCAGGGCCAAGGCCTTTGCATAGCGGATTTTGGGGCGAGACAGGCCCAAGCGCGCCAAATGCGCCGCACTGGCCTGCACCATTGCAGTCTCACAGCATAGGCCGGCCACCTGAATACGCTCCCAAATCGCAGCCGCTGAGGCCACCGAGACCTGTTGACTGATGATGGCCTGCAGCAAGCTGGCAAAACCGGGTGGTTTGCGCCTCAGAGGAATGGGGCTGCATTTTTCATGAATGGCATAGAATTCAGAAATGTTGAGCTGGGCCACTGCGCGATCAATATCAACCGCACTGGAGATTGTTATCATGTCCATTGCGCCAACCAAGTCTCCGCCAGTGATCGTTCGGATAGGCATGGCCCAGCCGTGCAAGGAGGGCGTGCAATCATCAATACTTTGAGCCCCACAGCCCGCGCCGCATCCAATTTAGTGCGGCTGGCAGCACCGCCAGCATTTTTGACCACAAGCACATCGACATTAAGACGGCGAAACAACGCCTCCTCATCTGCCATGGAAAATGGCGGACGCCCGATCAGATAGTCGCCGTTGGGCCAAGGAAACGCACCCTCAGGTGGATCAATTTGCCGGCAGATCAACTGCGCATGCCCGAGATTGGCAAACTTTGGTAGACTTTGCCGCCCCGTGGCCAGAAACACCACCGCACCCGGAGCGATATGCGCAGCAGCCTCTGTCTCATCGCGCAAAGAGATCCAATGATCGCCCGGTCCAGGCTGCCACGCCGGCCGCTCAAAACGCGCATAGGGCAGACCAATTTCGCAGGCGATCTCATAGCTGCGCAGGGTGATTTGATGGGCGAACGGATGTGTGGCATCCAAAACAGTGCGAATCTCATGGCGTTTCAAAAAAGCACGAAAGCCATCACCGCCGCCAAAACCACCATGATACGTGGGCACAGCCAACTGTTTTGGCTGGCGCGTCGCCCCGGCTAAGCTCGCGCAGGCGGCAATATTGTGATCTGCGCAGAATTGGGCCAATTGCCGGGCATCGCCCGTACCTGCGAGGATCAAGACCGTCATGACTGCGCCAATATCTGACCTGTGCGATCGATAACCACGCAATCCACTGTTATATCGGCGCTTTGCAGAATGGATTGGCAATTGGCTAAGGCAGATTGTGACACCCATTGGGCCATATCCGGACCAGCCAGCGCATAGGCCTCAAGCGCGGTATTAGCCTTGGCCAGACCCGGTTGATTAAAAACCTGCGCCAGACCGCTGAAATCCACCTGGGATCGGGCGGAATGCAAATCGCGTGCGCCCTGCGCCAATTTGGTCATCTTGCCGATGCCGCCGCCGATGGTCAGCCGCGCAACCGGGTTGCGCCGCAAATATTTCATCAACCCACCGGCAAAATCTCCCATATCCAGCATCGAGGTATCGGGCAAGCCATGCAGCGCCTGCACCGCGCGCTCAGAGGTTGCACCTGTACAGCCAGCCACATGCGGCGCCTCACAAGCCCGCGCGACATCAATGCCGCGGTGAATGGAAGCGATCCAGGCGGCACAGGAAAATGGGCGCACGATCCCCGTCGTCCCCAACACCGACAGACCATTTAAAATACCCAGTCTCGGGTTCCAGGTTTTCAAGGCCAAAGCCTTACCACCCGGGATGCGAATTGTAATGTCGATATCGGGCGCTTGATCGTAACGGACAGCCAAATCCTCCACCTCAGCCTGCATCATTTGTCGCGGCACTGGATTGATCGCGGGCTCTCCAACAGCGATCGGCAATCCTGCCTTTGTTATCGTGCCGACGCCGTCGCCCGCATGAAAGCACACACCGCCAGAGGAGCGCGCCACCCGCGCAATTATTAATGCGCCATGGGTGACGTCCGGATCATCGCCGGCATCCTTAGTAATGCCGATTTCCACCCAATTTGCCGTCACTTCCCGATGCGCGATTTTGAAGACCGGATTCTCGCCTTTTGGCAGGGTGATTTGCACCTCTTCCAATTGCTCGCCACCCCATAGGGCGCATAGCCCCGCGCGCACGGCTGCGGTGGCACAAGCGCCGGTCGTCCAACCGCGACGCAAAGGGGGGGATTCACGGGTCTCCATCGCGCCACTATAGCAGGGCAATTCATGCCGCCAATCACAAAGCGCGTGTCGCTTGTACTCTATTCTCTCCGATGAATTTTCGCCATAAAGGGACCTATGAGCGATTCACTTCCCCTTCCACTAACGGCATGGCCCGAACTGCGACCCGGCTGGGTATGGCTGTGCGGTGCGGGACCTGGCGATCCAGGCCTTCTTACTCTGCATGGGCTCAACGCTTTGCGCCAAGCCGATGTCGTTGTCTATGATGCTTTGGTTAGTGAAGATATTTTATCCTGGGCGGGCAATGCCGACTTGATCTATGCGGGCAAGCGGGGCGGCAAGCCTTCGGCAAAACAGCGCGATATCTCGTTGCATTTGGTGGAGCTGGCCCGCGCGGGCAAACGCGTGCTGCGGCTCAAGGGGGGTGATCCTTTCGTCTTTGGCCGGGGCGGCGAGGAAGCACAAACGCTGGTGCAGCATGGGGTGCCCATCCGCATAATTCCCGGAATTTCGGCGGGAATCGGTGGACTGGCCTATGCGGGAATTCCCGTAACCCACCGAGACGTCAACCAATCGGTCACATTTGTGACCGGCCATGATCAAACCGGTGACACACCCGGATCACTCGACTGGAACGCTATCGCGCAAGGTAGCCAAGTCATCGTGATCTACATGGGCATGAAACATATCGCCCAGATTACACAACGGTTGATGGAGGCTGGCCGCAGCGCGTCTGAACCTTTGGCCTTTGTCACCTCTGCCACCTTAAAGCAACAAAATGTAGTCGAAAGCACCGTCGGCACAGCCGTGGATGACGCCAAGGCTGCTGGCGTTGAGCCACCCGCGATTATCTGTATCGGACGCTCCGTGCTTATGCGGCAGGTCTTGGATTGGCAATCTTTCGAGGCCGGCGCCGCACCGCGCAATCTGGATCCTTTGGATCGTGGGCGCCCTGCGGAAAGCGCATGAACCGCTTTATGATTGCAGCGCCAAGTTCGGGCGCCGGTAAAACCACGGTGTCGCTTGCCCTTATGCGGCTTTTGCAGCGCGCGCAGATAGAGTTTCAGCCAGCAAAATCAGGCCCTGATTATATAGATCCTGGTTTTCATTCCGTGGCCGCAGGCACCCCTTCCGTGAACCTAGACGCCTGGGCTATGCCAGCAGATCTGATCCGCACCCTGGCCGGGTCGGGCGGCTTGGTGGTTGAGGCCGCTATGGGGTTATTTGATGGCGCGGGCAAGGCCGGGAGAGGTTCCGCTGCAGATTTAGCTCACATTTTGGATATCCCAGTGATCTTGGTTGTAGATGCTGCCAAAACGGCCCATTCTATCTCCGCGTTGGTGACAGGGTTCAGAGATTATGATCCGCGGGTGACATTTGCCGGTGTGTTTCTCAATCGTGTCGGCAGCGCGCGCCACCTCGAAATGCTGACACAGGCTTTGAACCGGCAGAATGTCAAAATATTTGGACATTTAATGCGATCCGAAACCTTTGCCCTGCCGCAACGTCATTTGGGCTTGGTTCAAGCAAATGAAATTGATCAGCTGGAGCCTTGGATCGATCATATTGCCAAAGCGCTACAACCCAGCTTGGATTTGGCGGCGCTTACAGAGCTGAGCGGACCGGCTTGGTCGCCCCAAACCACCCTGCCCGGGCCACCGGTACAACATATCGCCATTGCCGCGGACCGCGCCTTTGCGTTTCGCTATCCCCACCAATTAAAAGGCTGGCGTGACGCCGGAGCGCAGCTGTCTTTTTTCTCGCCGCTGGCCGATCAGCCAGCGCCCAAAACGGCGCAATACATTTTCCTGCCCGGCGGCTATCCGGAGCTCCACGCCGGGCAATTGGCCGGTGCAGAACAGTTCAAAGCTTCGCTTGCGTACCATGCGGCGGTCGGAACGCCCATCTATGGCGAATGTGGCGGCTATATGGTCCTTGGCAACGGGTTGGTCGATGCAAACGGGCAGCGCCACGAAATGCTTGGACTTTTGCCTCTGGAAACTAGTTTTCAACAGCGCAAATTGCATCTGGGCTATCGTCAATTGACACCCTTGAGTAACCATTTCAACGCTTCATTAATGGCCCATGAGTTTCACTACGCCAGCACGTTAAAAGCTGCAGGCCCAGCACTCTTCATGGCGAAAGATGCAGATCACGCTGATTTGGGCGAAATGGGGTTGCACATCGGGCGTACTTGCGGTTCGTTCGCGCACATCATTGCAGGGCATTGAAACCCAAAGGATGCTATTATGACACAAGCCCTCCCCGACGACCGTCTGGCCAAGCGCAATGTGACGGTTCTCGTCGCCGCTCAAGCTATTTTGGGCGGGCAGATGCCAATGATCTTTGTCGTGGGCGGATTGGCGGGCGGTATGTTAACGGACAATCCTTGTTTCGCGACCTTGCCAATTTCTTTAATCGTCTTTGGTTCGATGACCACGGCGCCCTGGCTGTCGCCCTTGATGCAGAAATATGGCCGTAAAACCGGGTTTTTTATCGGAGCCATTGCCGGCGCGTTGGGCTCAGCGGTGTCGGCCTATGGGCTCTATGTCGCGTCCTTTGCGATATTTCTTCTCGGTTCATATATATCGGGCATTTATATGTCCGCGCAGGGATTTTACAGATTTGCCGCAACCGATACCGCTTCGGACAGTTTCCGCCCCAAGGCCATTTCCTTCGTCATGGCCGGCGGTTTGATCTCAGCCATCCTTGGACCGCAGCTTAATAAATTAGTGCAGGATTCTTCTGTTGTTCCATTTCTCGGCAGTTACATGGCCATCATAGCGCTTAACGTAGTGGGCATGTTCGTGTTTTTGCTACTGCGTCTCCCCAAAGGCACGTCTAAAGAACCAACCGCAACCCTCGCGCCGCGCAGCCGTATGCAGCTGTTGCGAGATCCGTCTATTTTGGTCGCTATCGCCTGCGGTATGGTGGCCTATTCTTTGATGAATTTGGTCATGACCTCAACGCCTCTTGCTGTTGTTGGTTGTGGTTTAACTAAGAACAACGCCAACGATATAGTTTCGGCCCATGTGATCGCAATGTTCCTGCCCTCGTTCTTTTCCGGCCATCTCATCAACCGGTTTGGTGTAGAAAAAATCATGGGCGTTGGACTGCTGATCCTTGGATCGGCTGGTATAGTGGCCCTGAGCGGTGTGGAACTTGGGAATTTCTATGCCGCACTAATTTTACTAGGGGTTGGCTGGAATTTTGGTTTCATCGGCGCCACCACCCTGCTGACCCGCGCCCATGCCCCGCATGAAAGAGGCCGGGTGCAGGGGATGAATGACGCCATCGTCTTTGGCTGCGTCACCATCGCCTCCATTGCTTCCGGTGGCTTGATGAATTGCAGCGGCGGCTCTGTCGTGCAGGGGTGGGCCGCGGTGAATTACGCGATGGTGCCGTTTCTATTGCTGGCCGGCGCAGCTTTGCTTTGGTTGGTCATAACTAACAAACGCACCGCGTAAACTGGATTTTATCGGCAGCGCCAAGCCAGCCACCCCCGCGATAGGACAGCGCCAATGCGAAACTCTGGGATCGCACCGATTTCTACAACGCTTGGATATTTCCGAACGAACCCTAATGCCCTTCGACAATGGGCCGTTTCAATCAACGCTGGTGAGGAGATAAAATCACTTGTCATATCCAGCGCTTGGATGCAGAGATCTCGGTAGATATGGAGTTTTTGATCTTCCGCCCAAACTGGTGTTTTGCGCTCAATCAACGCGGGAACCCCGCGCAGAAACCGCGCCAGCCCAAGCTGCGTCGCATGCGCTTTTAGGGCAGAGAGATCCTCAGGCAGATGATCCAAAGCCTCAAGTGCCGCGAGCATCGGCCCCAGCGTGATCGTCTGAACATGGGACAACACATCCCCCACTGTATTAAACCCTTCTTTATAGATGTCCCAACGACGAGCCAAAACCATTGCATCAAGCGCCTCGGCCCCCTTGGGCCCCAAGACTGGCGACAAAGCGTCGACAACCTCATGTTTGCGGGGCGTGCCAGTCTCTATCTCCTCAAATACATCACGCCACCATTGTAGGCGCATTTCTGCAATCATGGGCTCTTGCGTCAACCAAGGTGCCCGCGCCACCTCTACAGAAGCGGCATAAATCGGCAAGAGTACCGCACGCGCGGTAAGGGGCGCCGCCATGGTGGCGGCGAAACGTTCGGGATCCGCACGCGCGACCAGGTTGGCGCAAGCCTGAAGACTCATTCGAGCAAATCCGGGTTGAAGACCTCGGTAATCACCGCCTCCGACAGACCGCCGGGCTTGTCGACAACTTCAACGCCCGCAGCGCTCAATTGCGCGCGTATCGCGTCCGCCGCGGCAAAATCGCGCGAGGCCTTGGCTTGCCTCCGCGCTTCAACCAGCGCCTCCACCCGCAAAGCCACACCGCCAACGGCCTGTTTGGAACGCCACCAAGTCTCATCTGCGCCCAAAAGGCCCAAAAATTGACCAGCCGCGAGAAGTGCAGCAGCATCGCCAGCTTTGGCCAATTCATGCATTCTTGCCAAAGCCCCTGGTGTGTTCAGATCATTGGCCAAATGTGCCAGAACATCAGAATCCAAACCCGCCTGTGCTGCCCCTTGCACCAGCTCATGCCATTTGCGCAAAGTGCGAGAAGCCTCTTTAGCCTTCTTTTGTGTCCAATCCATTGGCTTGCCATAATGGGTTGACAGCAGAACAAAGCGGATCACCTCGCCAGGAATATCCTGATCGAGCAAATCGCGTACAGTGAAAAAATTGCCCAAGGATTTGGACATTTTCTTACCCTCGACCTGCAGCATTTCGTTGTGCATCCAGATTTGCGCAAAACTGCCCTCAGGATGAGCACAGCAACTTTGCGCTATCTCATTCTCATGATGAGGAAACAGCAGATCATTGCCGCCACCATGAATATCAAAACTGTGGCCAAAAAGCTCATAGGACATAGCCGAGCATTCGATATGCCAGCCCGGGCGTCCACGTCCCCAAGGGCTTGGCCAGCCCGGCGTTTGCGCATCAGAGGGCTTCCATAGGACAAAATCCATAGGATCGCGCTTATAGGGGGCCACTTCCACCCTTGCGCCAGCAATCATGTCATCCACACTCCGGCCCGATAGGGCGCCATAATCCGGGCAGCTGTTCACATCAAACAGCACATGTCCCTCGGCCGCATAGGCATGGCCCTTCGCGATGAGATCCTCCGACATAGAAATCATTTGCGCAATAAAATCGGTGGCGCGCGGCATAACCGTAGGCACAAGAGCCGCCAAGGCGCCCATATCTGCTAAATACCAGCCAATGGTTTCTTCAGTTATCTGCCCAATGGCGCGCCCAGTTTCGGCCGATTTCGTGTTTATTTTATCGTCAATATCGGTGAAATTGCGCGCATAGATGACATGCGCGGCGCCATAGACCTCGCACAGCAAGCGAAACAGGCTGTCAAACACAACTACCGCTCGGGCGTTGCCCAAATGTGCGCGATCATACACCGTTGGCCCGCACACATACATACGCAAATTCTTTGGATCCAAGGGCACCAAAGGCTCTTTGCGGCGGGTTTTGCTATTGTGCAGCTTGATTTGGATCATCGGGCATGTCCTAGAGTTACGGAAGGCACGGAAAAGAAGTGGCGCGCTGCTACGACAAGGCGCGCTTTACTGCGGCAGTGATATTATGTTCAACAACGCCAAATCATATGGCCTCTATATCGCTGTGAACCTCGTGTTTCAATTGCTCAAAACCAATTTGACGAATCTATCGGCTTCAGGCCAAGTCACGGGATGGAAATCGCACACCGCATGACCGCCCTGACCGGCGATGGATCCGATGGCTGGGATGTTTTTTACAAGGCGCGGGCTTTGAAAAATCAAGGCAATCCGATCATTGAGTTGACCATCGGGGAGCATGACATTCGCACCCATATGGACATACTGGCTGCAATGGGCCGGTCCGCCAGGGGTGGTCACACGGGCTACGCAGCTGTGCCCGGCACGGAGGGTCTGCGCGCCGCTGTTGCCCGCCGCATTGAGGCGCAGAGCGGCGTTTCCACAACTGAGGAAAATATTTTGATTACGCCCGGCGGGCAATCGGCACTTTTTGCCGCCCATATGGCCGTACTCAACCCCGGAGATATAGCGCTATATTGCGATCCCTATTATGCTACCTACCCCGGCACGCTACGCAGCACTGGCGCTTTGGATCGTACGATCCCATGCGATCCAGCGCATGATTTTCAGCCACGCGCGGCCGATCTTGAGTCTGCGGCCCAAGGTGCGCGATCTTTGTTGGTCAACTCGCCCAACAATCCGACCGGGGTGGTCTATGACCGTGCCACATGGGAGGCCATCGCAAAAACCAGTATCGCCCATGATCTTTGGCTCATCTCCGACGAGGTTTATGACACCCAAGTCTGGCAGGGTGAACACGTAAGCCCCCGAAGTCTGCAGGGCATGCAAGCGCGCACATTGGTGATTGGTTCGATGTCAAAGAGCCATGCCATGACCGGAAGCCGGATCGGTTGGATTTGTGGGCCGATACCTGTGATCGAACATCTGACCAATTTTGCCACCCACACCACCTATGGTGTGCCAGGCTTTATTCAAGATGCCGCAGAATTTGCACTCTCCCAAGGCCAAGAGTTAGAGGACGAGGTGGCCGCGCCCTTCCGGCGGCGACGGCGCATCGCCCTTGATCTCGTAGCGCAGCAAAACCTTGTGCGTGTTGTACCCTGCTCGGGCGCAATGTATTTGATGCTAGACATGCGCGCCACCGGGCTGAGCGGTGAGACTTTCGCCCATGCCTTGCTCGATGCACATCAAATTGCCGTCATGCCTGGCGAGAGTTTTGGCCAGGCCGCCGCCGGTCACATCCGCGTGGCCATGACCGTTGCCGATGACCAGTTTTCCAAGGCACTCACGGTTTTATTATCCTTTGCCGCTGAGTTTGACGACAACAAAAGACGTTTTTGAACCATAAGTCGCAAATGGAAAAGATTGTCGTTTTGGAGTTTTCCAATCTAACGCATGATTTCGAGATTTAAGACAGACAGCTGGGTCTTTAAACTCACGGTGCGCACGATTGGGGCGAGCCGAGGACGTGCGGCGCGCGGGCGGCCAGTGCTCTGCACGAGCCTGCTTATTTACTCTCAACACTACTCTTAGGATTTCACCATGACAGATACCCAAAACCGCCGCGCTGGTGGCCGGGCTGCGCGTAAAGCGGCCAGAGCTGCTCCCCTATCCGAAGCAATGCGTCCCGTCCGCCCCGGCATGCAAGGCGGTACTTATAAACCACTTAGTAAATTGGACATGGAGCGTATTAACGAGGCGGCGCTCTGCGCCCTTGAAGAGATCGGTCTGGCCGATGCGCCGCAATCCGGCATCGACATTATGGTCGGCGCCGGGGCTATTCTTGGGGATGATGGGCGGTTGCGTTACCCGCGTGCTTTGATCGAAGATATGCTGGCCAAAGCCAATCGCGAAATCACTCTTTGTGCGCGTAATCCGAAACACGATCTGCACCTCAGCGAAAAGAAGGTCCATTACGGCACCGCTGGTGCCGCGGTGCATATGGTTGACGTGCAAAGCCGCAGTTACCGCGAATCCACTGTCCGCGACTTGCACAATGCAGCGCGCATTGTGGAACATTTGGACAATATGCATTTCGTGCAAAGACCGATGGTCTGCCGCGATATTCTCGACAATCGAGAGATGGATCTCAACACAATATATGCTTGCGCCACCGGTACGGAAAAACACATTGGCACCTCCTTTACGGAACCTGATTTTGTCGATGATGCCTTTGAAATGCTGCATATGATTGCAGGCGGTGAGGATAAATGGCGCGAGCGCCCCTTTGTGTCCAATTCAAATTGCTTTGTTGTGCCTCCCATGAAATTTGCGACGGAAAGCTGTCAGGTCATGGAAAAATGCATCGCTGGAGGCATGCCTATTTTGCTGCTGAGTGCTGGGCAGGCAGGCGCCACGGCCCCTGCGCCGATCGCCGGCGCGATTGTGCAGGCGGTTGCTGAATGTCTGGCAGGACTGGTCTATGTCAACGCAATCAAGCCCGGTCATCCGGCCATATTCGGAACTTGGCCCTTTGTCTCGGATCTGCGCACGGGCGCCATGTCCGGCGGATCTGGCGAACAAGCCCTGCTCACTGCGGGCTGCGCTCAGATGCACCATTACTACGGCCTGCCTGGCGGCGCGGCGGCCGGCATAGCAGATGCGAAGCTGCCCGATATGCAAGCGGGATGGGAGCAGGCCATGTCAAACGTCATGGCCGGCTTGACCGGATTGAACATGGTCTATGAAGCCGCTGGCATGCATGCCTCGCTTCTGGGGTTTTGTCACGAATCCTTGATCTTAGGAGATGATTTGCTTGGGCAAGCCATGCGCTGCGTGCGCGGAATTGAGGTCAGTGAAGACACAGTTGGCCTCGAGACCATGCGCGCCACCTGTCTGGGCGGGCCGGGCCATTATCTTGGCTCTGACCAGACCCTGTCCCTGATGCAAACTGAATATATCTACCCGGTTTTGGCAGATCGCAGTTCCCCCAAGGAGTGGAAAGAGAAAGACCGGCCTGACCTCATCGAAAAGGCCGTGGCCCGAAAAGAAGCTTTAATCGCCGCGCCAACCCCGGCTGCATTGCCGCCGGAGGTAGACGCACAGATCCGCCAGCGCTTCAAAATCCATCTGAATTGAGCACCAGACCGCGGGCGGTTTATCCGCCCGCTTTTTCTTCCAGCTCAAGCCATTGCGCCTCAGCCATCGCCAAAGCCTCCTGCCGCTCGATCAACAGCGCGGTGGCTTTATGGAATTTCACCGGCTGTTCCGTGAAAAGATTCGGCTGACCGAGCAATTCTTCTAATTTACCGATCGCAGCTTCAATTCGGGCGATTTCAGCTGGCAAAGCCTCCAGTCGATGCTTTTCTGTAAAAGACAGCGCCAGTTTGACTTCTGAGGTTTTCACCTCTTGAGTTGGCACCTTGGCGCTGGCCGTGCTTTGTTTTGTCGCTTGCTTACCAGCTTTTTTGCCCCTGATGCTGGATTTTTGTGCCTGATAATCGCTCCAGCCACCCGCATAGACGGTGGCCTGGCCACCTGGCTCTAACGCAATTGTTGTCGTGGCAACACGATCTAGAAAATCACGGTCATGACTCACCAACAAAACAGTTCCATCATATTCACCCAAGACATCCTGAAGTAAATCAAGGGTTTCAATGTCGAGATCATTGGTCGGCTCATCCAAAATCAGTAGGTTACTTTCCTGGGCCATCAAACGCGCCAGCAAAAGCCGCGCTTTTTCACCCCCCGATAGCGCCCGAACGGGCGCGCGCATTTGCTCTTCGGCAAATAGAAAATCTTTGAGATACCCCACCACGTGTTTCGGTGTGCCCCGGACCATGATTTGATCGGAACGGCCCGAGACCGCCATAGTCGGATCGCTGGTCAGCGCTTCCCACAAACTCAAATTGAGATCCAGTCGCGTGCGGCCTTGGTCAAATACGGCAATTTGTAGGTTGGTGCCCAGCTTAACGCTGCCCCGGTCAGGAGTCTGCTCCCCCAAAAGAGTTTTGATCAATGTGGTTTTTCCAACCCCATTCGGGCCAACAAGCGCGACGCGATCTTTGCGCTGAACGGTCATAGAAAAATCTTTCAAAATCTCCAGTTCGCCGAAGGCCAGATCCAAGTTTTTAGCCTCAATGACCTTAGCCCCAGATTTTTGACCCGAATCAAATGCCATCGCGGCCGTGGATTGCCGGTTGATTTGCGCAGCCCGCTCGGCACGCAACTCACCCAAAGCCCGCACGCGCCCTTGATTGCGTTTGCGCCGCGCAGAAATGCCCTCCACCGCCCAACGGGCTTCCGCTTTGATTTTGCGATTGAGCTTGTGCCGTTGTTGATCTTCTTCTTCCCAGGTTTTGTCACGCCAGGCTTCGAAGCTTCCAAACCCTTGCTCCAGGCGGCGAACCGCACCTCGGTCGATCCACAAGGTGGCGCGGGTTAAAGCTGTCAAAAAGGCCCGGTCATGGGAAATCACAACAAAACTGTTTCGACTTTCACGCAAAGTGGTCTCTAGCCAGGAAATCGCTTCAATATCAAGATGGTTAGTCGGCTCATCAAGCAGCATCAGCTCTGGATCTTCGGCCATTAACTTTGCCAAAGCCGCCCGTCGCAGCTCACCGCCAGAGGCGGTTTTGACAGGACGATCTGGATCAAATTTTAGCCCCTCTGCGGCAATTTCCACCTTATAGTGCTCCGAGACATCAAGTGCCGAGAGGGCAAAATCCCCGAGGGTTTCAAACTGTGATAAGTCAGGATCTTGCTCCATGTAGCCAACACTGACGCCGGGTGGGATGACCCGATGTCCAGCATCGGCCTCTACCAACCCAGCCATAACCTTCATCAAAGTGGATTTGCCCGATCCATTTCGCCCCACTAACGAGAGACGATCGCCGGTCTGAACGACAAAGCCGAGATCAGAAAAGATCGGGTTACCGCCAAAGGTCAGCGATATATCGGAGAGTTGGATCAAAGGTGCACGCGCCATAGGGTGCAGCTAGGCGCTCACGGCCGTGGCGTCAATGCGCGGCGAGGATTGCCCGCAAACGCTGTGCTCTTTTTTGTGGAACTTGTGCCACGTCCACCCCAGTAAAGAGCAATGTGGTCCTCAGATCCGGGTCAATAGCCGCATGATCGCTTACTTTGCCGCCAAGAGCCAAATACGCCCGCAAAAGAGGTGGTAAATCGGTCACCCTAATATCCTTGTGATCGTCCAATGCCTGCGCCAATCGATAACCGCCGCGAAACACGGGGCGCCAACCTTCCAGTGCGATGTGGTTGTTAGGGCAAAGATAGCGAAAGGCCGCAGTATGCGCTTGCGGCTGCATGCCTGCAAAAGAACTGCATCCAAACAGAAACGATACATTGTTTTGATCGACCAGCTGCGTGACAGCGCCCCAGGCTAAGCGAAAATATCAGAATTTCCCTTTTGTGGATCAATCGCAAAACGCCCCAATTCCAGAACAGGCCCGTAAAATAAGACAGCGGCGCCAGATCAAAAAAACTGTGCCGAATACCCACGCACGGCGGCCGCGCCATTTGGAAAGGCACCAAGCCGAAAACACCCTAATATTACATTATTATCATTAGATTTAATGCAAAAATTTAAGTAACTATTATCCCAAATATCACCATCATGCCCCTGTATGTCACTGCGAAAAATCACACTGCGAAACCGCCAAACCTGCTGCAGGCTGCGATCAGATTGGCACAGCTCAACCTTGAGGTTACCGCGGGTAAAATTTTCGAAGTGAAGCTCTGCGCGCCCCATATATATGACAATCCATCTGTAAAATAATGGTAGCACAATATTGCCTAATGCGCTGGCACTCTACAGTTAAATGCGTATCATATGGCGAAACTATTCGGAGGCTTCATGTCTATAATCGAAAAAACGGATCGGGAGTGGCAGGACATTCTGTCCCCACTGGCCTACAAGGTTACGCGCAAACATGGCACCGAGCGCGCCTTTAGCCACGACGATTTCCCAAAAGAGGAGGGTTACTTCGCCTGTGTGTGCTGCGGCACGCCCCTGTTTTTACAAGATGATAAATTCGACAGCGGTACGGGCTGGCCATCTTTTACGCAGCCCATGGCCGGAGCTCCAATTGGAGAAAATATTGATAATTCGTGGTTTTCTACGCGGACAGAGGTGCATTGCGACACCTGCGCGGCGCATTTGGGCCATGTCTTCCCAGATGGGCCCGCGCCGACTGGACTTAGGTATTGTATGAACGGAGTTGCGCTCACATTTCACAGCGATGGAGCAGATTAAGGTTCGCTCAAAATGTCGCTGGCATCGAAGCGGCCGATGTTGCCAAGCAATTGCTGCAGGAAGGAAATCTCTTCCGTGCCACCATCGGTCACGCGCCGCGTCAGAGCCACAATCTCGCCATCCTTAAGACCGTAACGGCTGACGTTTGTCACAACCTCACCCAGATCCAACGCTACGGCCACAATATTACGGGAAATGGGCTTGGGCGGGTTCATGCCATAATGCAGCCAGCGGCTTGAAATATAATAGAGGTGGCCTGTTTGTGTGTCGGAAATAGTGGGAACGCCCAGAGTTTCCTCTGCCGTTTCGCGCGTATCCACGCCAACCACAAGATTCGCCAACTGGGCGTCGGACGGCGTGTAGCCATGATTGCGGTAGACCGACGTGCACGATATGGCCGCAAAAAGACAGAACCCAACCAAAATGGTATTTGTTTTATTTAGCATGAGTGTCCCTGTTGTCTTGCGAGAGTCGCGCTCGCCAATTATGTATATGCTAGCGAAGCCTAAATATGAATTCAAGAATGGAGCGCAGATGCGGCCGAACCAAGCTCACCCACGTCTCGAGTTGAAACACCTGGTTCAAAACAGAGGCGTCAACTTCGACCTGACGCTTTCAGAGGCGGATATTTCCGAGATTATCGAGCAATTGAATCTGCTTAGCCTGCGAAAAATAAAATTTTCAGGAACAGTTCTGCCCATCGGAAACGGCGATTGGGGGCTGTCGGGAGAGTTGGGCGCCACGGTGGAGCAGGCTTGCAGCCTGACCCTCGCCCCAGTGCGAAGCCGCATAAACACGCCCGTTATCCGCAATTTTCGTAAATCTCCGATCACCTTGAGCCATTCGGGTCCTGAGCATGAAATTCCAGAGGATGACAGTGAAGAACAACTGGAAGATGTAATTGATCTCGCACGGGTGCTTTGTGAAGCACTGTCGCTTGCCTTGCCTGACTATCCCCGCGCAGAAGGCGCCGAGCTCAAAAGTGCCGAATTCGCCCCGCCCGGTGTGACGCCACTGACCGATGAGGCGGCCAGGCCCTTCTCCATACTAGCAGGTTTGAAGGATAAACTCCAGTAACTGCATGATGAAACAGAGGTTTGCAGAGTTTTTTTGAAAAATCGCAGGAAATATATGGGAACTGCGCCGTTTGGGGCTTGAAATAATACTCAATCCAAGTAATTAAGCGCCAATTAAGGTGCCGAGCTGGGCTCTGTGCTTTTGTTTGGCAGCGACGCGCCAAATTCAGTATTAACAGGGCGTAACGCCCCTAGCTCGAGGTTGTGACATGGCTGTCCCAAAAAGTAAGATTACACGGAGCCGTCGTGGCATGCGACGCTCACACGACGCACTTGTTGCGGCAAACCCAAATGAATGCACAAACTGCGGTGAGCTTAAACGCCCCCATCACGTTTGCGCATCTTGCGGTCACTATGATGATCGCGAAGTGATTGCGACAAATGAGGAAGTAGATCTCGACGAAGACGCGGCATAAGCGCCCGTATTCAAAGGGAATACATCTCAATGACGGACACCCAGACCATCGATGACGGAACCAACGCAAATGTTGTCGTATCCGTTGATGCAATGGGGGGAGACAAAGGGCCCAGTGCGATTGTGGCCGGTCTTTTGCGCGCGGTGCACACATATTCTAACATTCGGTTTCTGGTGCATGGCCCTGAATCTTTACTGGCGCCTCTGATTATTAAGCACAATCTCGAAGAGTGCTGCACCATAGTGCATGCTGAGCGCACTGTTTCTATGGATGATAAACCAAGCCAAGTTTTGCGCCATGGCAAGGACACCTCTATGTGGTCAGCCGTTACTTCGGTAAAAGATCAAGACGCCGATGCCTGTGTCTCTTGCGGCAACACGGGTGCATTGATGGCCATTTCGATGGTGCGCCTGCGCAAGTTAGCAGGTATCAACAGGCCCGCGATTGCTATACTTTGGCCGTCTTCCGGACCGAACGGATCCAATGTGATGCTCGATGTGGGCGCAGATGTGCGTGCTGATGAAAACGATTTGTTACAATTTGCCCTGATGGGCGCGTCTTACTCACGCAATGGTTTTGCTGTGAGACGGCCAAGGGTTGGGCTGCTGAACGTTGGCACGGAAGAGCACAAGGGCCGCGCCGAGCTAAAAGCTGCGCATGACTTGATTAAAAAGTCGGCCGAAACCGGACAATTCGAATTCGTGGGTTTTGTCGAGGGTGGAGATATCCCATCGGACCGAGTCGATGTAATCGTAACCGACGGGTTTACGGGCAATGTTGCGCTGAAAACCGCCGAAGGCACCGCGGGCTTCATCGGCACAGCCCTGCGTCAATCCTTTGAACATAATTTGCTCGCCAAACTCTCTGCGATCCTAGCCTATGGTCCGCTAAGCCGCCTCAAACGCACCACAGACCCGCGCAGGGTCAATGGCGGGGTGTTCTTGGGGCTCAATGGCACGGTGGTAAAATCCCATGGAGCGGCAGACGCAACAGGAGTTGCAGCGGCGGTTGGCCTAGCCTATCGTCTAGGTTCAGCAAAGTTTAGTACCAAGCTCGCCGCGCGCGTAGCTTCGGTCAAAGGGTTCGCAGAGGACCGCGAAGAAGGTGGGAACTAACGATGCGCAGAGCAGTTGTTGAATCCGTTGGCCACTACCTGCCCAAACGCGTGATGGAAAATTCCGAATTTGAAGCAACGCTGGACACCAATGACGCCTGGATCCGCAGTCGAACGGGCATCGAACGCCGCCATTTCGCCGCTGAAGGGGAAACGACCTCCGATATGGGAATCAAAGCCGCAAAAGCGGCTTTGGCCAATGCAGGATGCAGCGTCGAGGACGTCGATGCAATTATTTTAGCGACCTCAACCGCCGATCTGACATTCCCCTCCGCCGCCACAATGGTGCAGCATGGGCTTGGCATGAACCACGGGTTCGCCTTTGACGTGCAAGCGGTCTGCGCAGGATTTTTGTTTGCCCTTGAACACCGCAAATTCCATGATTTCCAGCGGCCAGGCTAATCGCATTTTGGTCATCGGCGCGGAGACATTCTCAAAATTGATGGATTGGACCGATCGGGGGACCTGCGTCTTATTTGGCGATGGAGCTGGCGCCATGTTAATTGCCGCACAGAAGGATGAAACCTCTGATCGCGGAATTCTAGCCACAGCATTGCGCTCAGATGGGCGCTATAAAGACATTCTTTACGTCGATGGCGGTGTATCAATGCAAACCACCGGGCATCTGCGCATGCAGGGCAAAGAAGTTTTTCGTCATGCGGTCGAGAAGCTCTCGAACACGGCGCTTGAGGCTATTGAAGCGGCCGGTCTTACCACGGACGATGTGGATTGGATCGTACCACATCAGGCCAACAAACGCATTTTAGAAGGAATGTCCAAACGCCTCAAAGTCCCCATGGACCGAGTCGTTATGACCGTGAACAACCATGGCAATACCTCTGCTGCCTCTATTCCTCTTGCAATGGCAGTGGCCGCCCAGGATAAACGCATCAAAAAAGGCGATATTGTGGTCACAGGCGCAATTGGCGGCGGTCTGGCCTGGGGAACTGCGGTTATTCGCTGGTAAATGACCTCGAATCAGGACTTTTAGTTGCCAAGATTTTTTATCTCTCTATAAATACAGAGTAGTAACAAGGGGGAACGAAAATGGCGTCGAACACACTCACACGAATGGATCTCAGTGAAGCGGTTTTCCGCGAAGTTGGATTGTCTCGCAATGAATCAGCAGACCTGGTTGAATCTGTTTTGAAGCATGTTTCAGACGCATTGGTCGCTGGCGAGTCTGTAAAAATTTCATCTTTTGGCACGTTTGGAATTCGCGATAAATCTGCGCGTATTGGCCGCAATCCAAAAACTGGTGAAGAGGCCCCTATTACTCCGCGCAGGGTTTTGACCTTCCGTCCCTCACATTTGATGAAAGACCAGGTTGCCAAAGGCAACAAAGGGTAATCATCGTGGCCAAATCGCTGGATGCGTTCAGAACCATAAGCGAAGTTGCGACATGGCTTGGAACACAGGCGCATGTTCTGCGATTTTGGGAAAGCAAATTTGACGCCGTCGCCCCCGTGCAGCGCAAAGGGGGGCGACGATATTATCGCTTGGAAGATATGCTCTTGCTGGGGGGGATAAAATTCTTACTCCATGGCCAGGGCATGACCATCAAAGCCGTGCAAAACCTCCTGAAAAAAGAGGGTGTGGCGCATGTGCAAAGCTTCTCGCCCGCCATCAAGAGCGAGACACAACAGACAGATCCGATCCCCAAGGCCGGCCTTACAATAGCACCACCACCGACAGAAAATGTGGTTGACCTACAATTTGATCCGGTGACACGGAGCCGATCTGTCATACCTAGCGCGCGTGAAGAGCGGGGTAAGTACGACAATCAGCTGCTGTTATTTCCAGAATTGGCTGACGAGACGCCGCCATCGGGTACAAGAGTGACGCCGATGCGCCCCAATCCTGCCTCCGTGAATGCCTTGGGCATAGATTTGCCGACCAAGGATCCAGAGCTCACCAGTTTCCCGTGCACAGCTGGGCTGATAACTCAAGCCCTTCAACTTTCTACTGACACACGACGCGCCGCCCTGCGATCGTTACCGGAGATTGTCGACAAATTGCGCGCCTTGCAGGCAAAAATGAGTGCATAAGTGAAATTCGAGCACATAATAGGCTTGCTCCCGTCGCCGGGATTGATATACGGCCTAAAGTTCGGGCTATGGCGCAGCCTGGTAGCGCGTCCGTCTGGGGGACGGAAGGTCGCAGGTTCGAGTCCTGCTAGCCCGACCAATAAATAACCGCCCTGCCCCATGGCATGGGCGGTTTTTTGAACTTAAGAGGACCTCAATGCGCCAAGGTGTCATCCCAAGCCATATGATTGAAACTATGGTTGCTCAGGGCCAGATTTCGATTTCCGAACCGCTGCAAGGCGATCAGGTGCAACCAGCCTCACTGGATCTGCGTTTGGGAAACACCGCCTACCGGGTCAGAGCATCCTTTCTCGCTGGACAGACTGCAACAGTCGCAAAGCGGTTGCGCGAATTTGAAATGCATAGAATTGACATATCAAAGGGCGCCGTCTTGGAAAAGGGCTGTGTTTATCTCGTGCCGCTTATGGAAGGGCTCAACCTGCCGCCAGACATAGAGGCCGTCGCAAATGCAAAATCCTCGACCGGACGATTGGATCTTTTGACACGAACCATCACCGATCACGGCAAAGAGTTTGACCGCATTGTCAAAGGCTATAGCGGACCGCTGTATGCTGAAATTTGCCCCCGCTCCTTTTCAGTTCTGGTGCGGCCCGGCATGCGCCTCAATCAGATTCGCTTTCGCGTGGGTCATGCGGTGTTAAGCGATGATGCGCTCACAAAGTTGCATGCGCAAACGCCGTTGGTCTCGGGCGAGGCTGTGATCCAGGATGGGCTTGGTTTTTCTGTTGACCTCAGCGCCAGTCGCAACGGCTTGGTTGGGTATCGTGCCAAACCACATACTGGCGTGATCGATCTTGGAAAAATTGGTGCCTATGATCCGGCTGATTTTTGGGAAGAAATTCGTACGGAGGATCAGCAGATTATACTAGATCCGGGCGCGTTCTACATTTTGGTGAGCCAGGAGGCCGTGACAATTCCGCCTGAATTTGCCGCTGAAATGGCCCCCTATTTGGCCATGGTCGGCGAATTTCGCGTGCATTACGCGGGTTTTTTTGACCCTGGATTCGGCCATGCCGCAGCCAATGGGCAGGGCAGCAGAGGCGTTCTAGAAGTCCGCTGCCATGAGGCGCCCTTTGTCTTGGAACATAGTCAAGTTGTTGGACGTTTGGTCTATGAGGCGATGCTTGAGACACCCAGCCAGCTTTACGGTCGCGAAATCGCATCAAACTACCAAGGGCAAGGGCTAAAACTGTCCAAACATTTTAAGTAGCCAGCCGCGGCGTCTTGGCTCGGCAGAGCGAGTTCAGAACCATCCCATTCGCTCGGCAGTATTCGCGCTGTATTTCAAGCGCTGTTGCTGTTCGGCAGAAAGATCTTTGTCCTAGGGCTTTTTGCGCCCGTTCGTGGCAGCAGCAATGCCTTGGTTGAAACCAAGCGTCACCAAACGACGAATGACAATTCGTTAATGAACATATTAATATAACGGTCAATCCTCAGGCTCCTCAATTGCATCATCAAATAAATTCTCTTGTAAATCTGCATCCGTTTGCGGCTCAGGTAAAGCCTCCACACCTGGTGCGGGGCGATTTTCAAGCAATCCAGCCGCCCGCAACTCTTTAAGACCCGGCAAATCGCGGGCGCTTTCCAATCCAAAATGATCGAGAAAAGACTCTGTCACCACAAATGTGACGGGACGACCGGGCGTCTGGCGCCGGCGGCCAATTTTGATCCACTCCAATTCGATCAGCTGATCCACCGTACCGCGGCTCACAGCAACCCCTCGGATTTCCTCAATTTCTGCGCGGGTCACCGGTTGATGATAGGCAACAATAGCCAAAGTTTCGATTGCGGCCCGCGATAGTTTTCGTGTTTCCACAGTCTGGCGCTGCATCAAAAAACCCAGATCAGGCGCGGTGCGAATGGCCCAAGCATCCTGAACCTTCACAACACTGACACCGCGGCCTTCATAACGCTTTTGTATATTATGCACGGCTATGAGCGGGTCACATCCATGCGGCATCCGCCCGGCCATTTCACGCAATGAAACCAGCTCTGCGGATGCAAATAGAATGGCCTCGACCATGCGCTCTTGTTCGGCCATGGGCGGCGCTTCGAACAGGCTTTCTTCTTGCAGGTCATCCATCGCGTTCGGCCCTTTTAATCTGAATAGATGAGAAAATTTCATCCTGCCGTATGACGATCTTTCCTTCTTTAGCCAGCTCCAAAGAGGCCGCAAAAGTTGACGCCGTGGCGGATCGCCGTTTTTTAGGATCATCAGTCCAGCCATCGGGCAGATAGGAGAGAATATCCGTCCAATGGCCCGAAAAGCCAATCAGCCCCCGCATGCGCTGTAGGGCTTGTTCCATGGTAAACACAGAGTCGCGGTCCATCACAAAGGGACGGAAATCATCGCGCGTGCGAATGCGCGCATAGCCCTGCATCAAATCCAAGAGATTGGCCGAGTAATTGACAGTCTTTCGGCGTGTCACATCCTCCGTCACCCCGCGCACAAAACGATCGCGCCCCAAGCGA
Organism: uncultured Planktomarina sp.; assembly: GCA_905181815.1. Classification (GTDB taxonomy): domain Bacteria; phylum Pseudomonadota; class Alphaproteobacteria; order Rhodobacterales; family Rhodobacteraceae; genus Planktomarina. The sequence goes on from CAJIZA010000001.1 coordinate 478,755, forward strand.
TCCCCCGCCATCAACTTCGCAGCCGCATCGCGCATCGCTTGCAGCCGCTCGAGTTGAAACGCCAAATGCGCAGCCAGCTCATCGCCCGTTGGGCCGGCTATGGCTGGATCCGGTGGCAACAGCAGTCGCGATTTCAAAAAGGCCAGCCAGGCGGCCATAACCAGATAATCAGCAGCCAATTCAATGCGCAATTCGCGCGCCTTTTCAATGAAACCAAGATATTGAACCGCCAGATCCAGAACAGAAATTTTGCGTAGATCTACCTTCTGCGAGCGCGACAGTGCCAAAAGCAAATCCAATGGCCCTTCGAACCCATCGACATCAACGATAAGCGTCTCCGCCACCACGCGTTCCGCAACAGCTTGATGGTCAAATAATTCTTCTTGCATCACCGGAACTCGCCCAAAGATGTGTCAAATTCGGCTTTTAGTTGCTGAATGTCAACAGGCTGCACATCGGGCCGTTGCGCCAAAACCTGCGCAACCCGAAATTGACTGGCACCACTCAAGCCATCTGCGTGATCGGCCAAATGCTGCATCTGATCCATTTGTCCGTTGCAATGCAAAATAATATCGCAACCGGCAGAGAGCGCCCTTTGTGCCCGCAGATCCAAAGGACCAGACAGCGCTTCCATCGAAATGTCGTCCGTCATCAACAGCCCATCAAACTCAATGTGGTTGCGGATTATCTCAATCATCGCCGCCGAATGTGTTGCGGGATGGTTGGGATCGATATCTTCGAACACCAAATGCGCCGTCATACCCATCTCAATCGTATTGAGCTGACGAAAGGCTTCAAAATCATGTCGCTCCAGGCTGCCACGTTTCACAAGCACGCGTGGCAGATCCAAATGCGAATCCAAAGTGGCCCGTCCGTGGCCAGGAATATGTTTCAAAACGCCTAATACTCCCCCATGCCGCAGGCCTTGATGCAGCGCGCGCGCATGGAAAACAACCGCAGAAACTGCGCTGCCGTAACAGCGATTTTTCAAAACAGCATGAGTGTCAGGTTGCGCAATATCGCCCAGTGGCGCGCAATTGCAATCAATCCCGCAGCTGCGCAAATTCTCCGCAATCAACCGGCCCCGCAACCAAAACAGCCGCTCGGACTGAGGTGCGGCGGCTTGATCCAGCGCTGGCGGAAACTCGAACCAATGCGGCGCACCAAGCCGAGACACGCGCCCGCCCTCTTGGTCGATCATAATGGGCGCATGCCAGCCAACGGCGGAGCGCAAATCTGCGCAAAGTTGGCGAATTTGCGCAGGGATCTCAAGATTTCGTGAAAAGAGAATAAAGCCAAAGGGTTGAATTTCTCTAAAAAAGCAGCGCTCTCGGGTAGAGAGAAATGGTCCTTCGCAACCAAATATGAATGGGGAAAGGGCCATGACGGACCCTGCCCTAGTTCATTGTCACAGAATAGCATTCCGCATTCTGCCGATTGAGCGCAGTGCACAAGCGCCGCGCCTCCTCTTGATTTTCAAAGCCATGAACCCGCAAGCGATAAATGGTGCCTCCGCCGACCGCCGCCTGCAAAATCACATGCAGTTTGCCCACCAAATAATCCCCGTGGCGCTCGGAGAGATCCGCCCAGGCTTGCTGTGCGATAGTGACACTGCCGAAGGCTCCCAATTGCGCCATCGGCGCACCGCGGGCAATTTTCTCGGCCGGTATATTTTCTGGTGCAGCCCGTGGTGCCTGACGCGAGGCCACCACAAAGGGGCGCAGACGCGGGCGCAAAGATTGGGTAAGACCCGTGGTGCCCGCTGACGCCGAAATAACGGCAGCCGGACGCTCTGTCACAGCCCCGTTGACCGTGCCAGCCGCGAGCATAGCGGCCAAGCTCTCCGCAGTCTCGTCAATGATGAGAGCTTCCGCGCTATTCATAACGGGTTCGGGCAGTAACGCAGATGCGGGCGCCTCAGCGGCAGCATTTTCACTGGCCACTAGGAATTGCATGGGCTGGTCTTCGGCTTGCAGATTGATTGGCCGCGGTGCCAATTGCAGCGGGTCATTTGCCGCACCGACGATTTGACTACCGGCCACTGCATTTACGGTGAGGCCTTGATGCGCCACCAGAAGTCCGCCGGGATCTTCAGGGGCGACCCGCGCGGGGCCTTCCAAAGCACGCACAACTGGAACGCCAGAGCTGTCCCGCAGAACAGTTTGCGCCCCCCAAGCTACAATTCCAACAAAGACCGCTAAGGAAATAACGGCTCCAACTATATTCGCATAGGCTGCAGGATTGAACCGCTCGAGGTCCCCCTGCGCCTCATAGGTCGCGTTTGCCATGTTGCCTCACTGCCCGGGTCTTGGCCCAGATCTACTGACACTGCCTCATTCACACCCACGCCGACGCAATTTTATCGCATTTCTTGCGAGGGTTGCACTCCCAAGATACCCAAACCGTTAGAAATAACAACCGCCGTGGCACGAATCAGCGCAATTTTTGCTTGGCTTGTGGCCAGATTGCCCTCTTGAAGGAAGCGCAGTTCAGGCTGTTCATTGCCCTTATTCCACAAAGCATGAAATTCCGAAGCTAAATCATAGAGATAAAACGCAATGCGATGTGGCTCATTCGAACGGGCAGCAATTTCAATTAATCGTGGAAATTCAGACAATTTCGCGGCCAAGGCCAGCTCAGCGGTATCCGTCAGCCCCGTAAGATCCGCAACCTGCAAAACAGCATCTTCGACCGGAACCCCTGCCAGCTGCGCTTTGCGCATCACAGAGCAAATCCGAGCATGAGCGTATTGCACATAAAACACAGGGTTCTCTTTGGTCTGCTCCATCACCTTATCGAAATCAAAATCTAAGGGTGCGTCATTTTTGCGGGTGAGCATAACAAAACGGGTCGCATCAGCACCGACTTGGTCTACCAAATCACGCAGAGATACAAATGTCCCCGCGCGTTTCGACATTTTGAACGGCTCGCCGTTCTTGAACAATTTTACCAATTGCGTCAGCTTGATATCGAGTGAGATTTTATCATTCGACAGCGCTGAAACTGCCGCCTTCATCCGTTTGACATAGCCTCCGTGATCGGCACCGAAGACATCAATCAACTGGTCAAAACCGCGCTGCACCTTGTCATAGTGATAGGCTATATCGGGGGCGAAATAGGTCCAACTGCCATCGGATTTTTGCACTGGCCGGTCCACGTCATCCCCATGATCGGTAGATCGAAATAAAGTTTGCTCACGCGGCTCCCAATCCTCTGGTTGCTTGCCCTTTGGCGGCTCTAAGAACCCTCGATAAATCAATCCCTTGGAATTCAAATCCTCAATCGCTGCCTCAATGCGGCCCGTTCCGTAGAGCGATTTTTCGGAATAAAACACATCCATTTTGACGCCAAGCGCCAAGAGATCTTCACGGATCAATTCCATCATTGCGAGAGTCGAAAATTCTCGCACATCAGCCAGCCAAAACGTCTCACCCTTACCAAGGTAGCTATCCCCGATTTTTTCTTTCAGAGCCTGCCCCACGGCAATCAGGTAATCGCCCGGATAGGTGCCATCTTCAAAGGCGACTTCTTGGCCATGGGCCTCGAGGTATCTCAGGTAGACAGAGCGCGCCAAAACATCAACCTGCGCACCACCATCATTGATATAATATTCTCGAGTCACGTCATAGCCGGCAAAGTCTAGTATCGAAGCCAAAGCATCACCGAACACCGCACCACGTGTGTGGCCCACATGCAAAGGGCCGGTGGGGTTGGCCGAGACATATTCAACATTTACCTTGATGCCTGCGCCAATTGTGGCCCGGCCATAGCCCGGGGGATCGGCCAAAATTGCGCGCAATACATCAGCCCAAAGCTTTGAAGCGAGGCGCAGGTTCAAAAAGCCCGGTCCCGCGACCTTTACCGAAGCCAAACGCGGGTCGCCGGATAATAGCGTTGCCAATCTCTCGGCAATATCGCGCGGCTTACACTTGGAGGGTTTGGCAAGGACCATTGCGGCATTGGTTGCCATATCGCCATGGGTGGCATCGCGCGGTGGCTCGACGGTGACCGCATCAAAGCTTAGCCCATCAGGCAAGTCTCCTTGCGCCTGCATCTGCTGCAAGCTGTCAATTACAAGGCTACGGATTTCGGCAAAAAGGTTCATATCATAATCCCAAAGTGAAGCTGACGTTTAGCAAATTTCACCGTGAGGTCAACGCGCACCAAACAGCCGGTCATGCTCTTGTTGTGCAAAACGGTCCGTCATGCCGGCTATATAATCGGCCACCAACCGAGCACGGGCCTTTGTATTGGGCAAATGCAAAATCTGCGCGCCCCAATCACCGGGCATTTCACCAGGATCGCTCATAAATATTTCAAACAAATCCCGCACCACCTGCGCTGCATGCTCTCGCTGCACAACCACACGAGGCGCGCGGTACATGTTTTGGAACAAAAAATCTCGGATGACTTTGAGATCTCTCCACAGCTCTGGCGAAAATTGCACAACCGCATAGTCGAGATCGCGAATATCCTGCGCCACTGTCGCGCTCGATTGTACCAAAAGCGCGGCGCTGGTCCGCATGACATCTTCGACCATCACCCCAAAGACCCGACGCAGTGCCTCATGGCGCCGTCGGTGGGAATCCAGACCACTGTAGAGCCGATCTACCTCCAAATAGGCGGGACCGACGATTGGCAGTTGCTCTACCTGAGCGTCAGTAAACACTCCAGCCCTCAAACCATCGTGAAGATCATGGTTGTTATAAGCCACATCATCGGCCAAAGCCGCAACCTGCGCCTCTGCGCTCGCATAGCTATGCAGCTCCAGATCATGCTGCAGATTGTATTCGAGCAAGGCAGGCGGATGGGGCAAAGGAACGGGGCCGTTGTGCTTTGCAATCCCTTCAAGGCACTCCCAAGTGAGGTTCAACCCGTCAAACTGCGCATAGTGCTGCTCTAACGCGGTGACGATTCGCAGGGCCTGGGCATTGTGATCAAAGCCGCCATAGACCTTCATTTCCGCGTCCAGCGCATCCTCGCCCGTGTGCCCAAATGGGGTATGTCCAAGGTCATGCGCCAGAGACACCGCTTCGACCAACTCCTGGTTAAGACCCAAAGCCCCAGCGATCGTACGCGCCACTTGCGCAACTTCAATTGAGTGGGTGAGACGCGTTCGGAAATAATCTCCCTCATGTTCGACAAAGACTTGGGTTTTATGTTTGAGCCGTCTAAAGGCGCTAGAATGGATGATCCGGTCCCTATCTCTTTGGAAACAAGACCGAAAGGCACTTTCCTGCTCGTCAAACAAACGGCCACGGCTGTCTTGCGGGTTGGATGCGAAACTTACTGCCATGATTGCCCATCTTGTCGCCTGCTCTTGAAACGCTTATATGGGGATTACCCGTTAATGTCATGTGAGCTTTTTACCAATGTTGACTTTGCCTCCCAAAGTGACCGACCGCGCCTTTGAGCGGCTTGCCGAAATTGGCGCTCAGGCGCAGGGAAAATCGCTACGCGTAGCGGTTGAGGGTGGCGGCTGTTCCGGCTTTCAATATGAGATCGAGCTTGATGAGCCAAAGCCTGATGATTTGGTCTTGTCGGGCCGTGGTGAGACCGTCGTGATTGATGCGGTTTCCTTGCAATTTCTGGCCTCCGCTACCATTGATTTCAGCGAAGAATTGATTGGTGCGCGCTTTATCATCGACAACCCCAACGCTTCCTCAAGCTGCGGCTGCGGAGTCTCTTTTTCGATGTAATCGCGCCTTGATTGCTTTTTGACCGCTCAAACCTCAAAGACTGCGATATATCTCATGAAAATAGCGACATTTAATATCAATGGGATTAAAGCCCGCATTCAAGCCCTGACCGATTGGCTCAGTGAAGCGCAGCCTGATGTGGCGCTGTTGCAAGAAATCAAATCCGTTGATGCAAATTTCCCGCGGGCGCATTTCGAGGATATGGGCTACCAGGTGGAAACCCACGGTCAGAAGAGCTTCAACGGTGTGGCAATCTTGTCGAAATTGCCTCTTGAAGATATCACCCGTGGTTTGCCGGGAGATGACTGTGATGAACAGGCCCGCTGGATCGAGGCCACGGTTGTAGGGAAACAGCCCATTCGGGTTTGCGGGCTTTATCTGCCGAATGGAAATCCGGCACCTGGCCCAAAATATAGCTACAAACTCGATTGGATGCGGCGGTTAAAAATCCGCGCTGAAGCCTTGATCACGGCGGAAGAGCCAGCTTTAATGGCGGGTGATTACAACATAATTCCTCAGCTCGAAGATGCCGCAAAGCCCGAGACCTGGACGCAAGACGCGCTGTTTCTGCCTCAATCGCGTGCGGCTTTCCGCGATGTGGTCAATCTGGGGTTCACTGAAGCCTTCCGAAGCCTGCATCCCGCACCAGGTCATTATTCTTTTTGGGACTATCAAGCGGGAAGTTGGCAGCGCAATAATGGGATCCGAATTGACCATTTCTTGCTGACACCTAGGTGTGCTGATTTATTGCAGGCCTGTGAAATCGATTCGGCCATTCGTGGGAGAGAAAAACCATCAGACCACGTGCCCGTATGGATCACGCTCGACGCTTAGGCCGCTCCTATGGTAATGTTTCAATCCTGACCTGCTCCCTTGCCCGCTCTTTGAATATCGGTACCACCACAGGCCATAGCCCATTGCGTAAAATACGGTGATGAACCGCCACAGCAACATGGAGCATGATCAGACCGTAGCTTGCAGTGATGCTGGCCTCTTGCGCCGCGATGCAAACGGCCATGAGCACCCCGTCGCGCATTCCAAGCGTGAAGACCGCACCGATAGCCAGCCCTGTGACGGGCAATCGTCGTCAAAGCCACATACATGCCATAATGCATAAGCTTTGCAGCAATCCGTTTCGAACCTGGGATAGACTCAGGTAGTGTAGAGCCCTGCCCGCGCATGACCCAAAGCCGCAGCGCTAAGATCGAAAGAAAAGCACAGGCGAAGATCAACTCAAACCACAAAAAAGCAGGGTCTTCCAATTGGCTTAAATCATCTACTTGTTGGAAAATTCCATAGGAAAATACAATTATAATGCCCCAATGAAGGGGTTTACCAGTAGTCGAATAGCTTTGCCCCAAGTCAGTTGTATTCACTTTCGAGCCGTATCGCAGCATTTGGGCATAGACAAATTTGGACTGACTTCATTACGAATACATTCGATAATTTACCCAAAAATGACCATATCGCAAAATGCCCTGAAGCATCCTCAATCGTCGCGGTGGACCTTTTCGCGCCGCTCATGACGCTCTTGCGCCTCAAGGCTCATGGTCGCGATGGGGCGGGCATCTAAACGGCGCAGAGAGATGGGATCGCCCGTCTCTTCGCAATAGCCGTATTCCCCTTCTTCAATACGGCGCAGGGCCGCATCGATTTTTGACACCAGTTTGCGCTGCCTGTCGCGCGTGCGCAATTCAAGCGCCCGGTCAGTCTCTTCGCTCGCCCGATCTGAGATATCAGGTATGGCGCGGGTGTTGTCTTGTAGAGTTTCTATCGTATCTTTGCTGTCAGACATCAATTCGTTTTTCCAGACCAGTAACTTGCGGCGGAAATAAGTAAGCTGCGTGTCGTTCATAAACGGCTCATCGTCAGCAGGGCGATAATCATCGGGCACAATAACCTCGGCTTTCATATAGCAAACCTCATATTCTCAACGAAGGGGTGCATCAAAATGCAACCTTTGAGCGGGATGTATCCAAGGTAAATACATTTGTCACGCAGAAAACCGCGATTGGAACAGCGGCAAGAGCATGTTAAGTTCGAAAAAAACAAGTAGAGAGTCGTGCTGTGAAATTTACCTCCACCGATACCTATATCGCCGCGGATGATTTAGCGGTCGCTGTGAACGCCGCCGTGACCTTGGAACGGCCCCTATTGGTCAAAGGTGAACCTGGGACGGGTAAAACCGAATTGGCCCGGCAGGTGGCATCCGCGCTAGGCATGGACATGATAGAGTGGAACATCAAATCCACCACCCGCGCCCAACAGGGGCTTTATGAATATGATGCGGTCAGCCGGTTGCGCGACAGTCAGCTGGGCGATGAACGGGTGCGCAATGTCTCGAACTATATCAAGAAAGGCAAGATTTGGCAGTCCTTTGAGAGTGACAAAAAAGTCGTCTTGCTCATTGATGAGATTGACAAAGCTGATATCGAATTTCCCAACGACCTGCTGCAGGAACTCGACCGCATGGCGTTTCATGTCTATGAAACAGGCGAAACCGTCGAAGCGCGCCATCGTCCGGTTGTGATTATCACCTCAAACAATGAAAAAGAGCTGCCCGATGCCTTCCTTCGACGGTGTTTTTTCCATTACATCAGCTTCCCTGACGCTAGCACATTACGCCAGATCATCGAAGTGCACCACCCCGGGCTCAAACCGCAACTTTTGGAAACCGCTCTCACGCAGTTTTTCGAAGTGCGCGAGACGCCCGGTTTGAAGAAAAAACCCTCGACAAGCGAAGTACTCGACTGGCTCAAGCTGCTGCTGGCCGAAGATCTGACCGCCGAAGATCTACGCCGAGATGGCGTCAACGCCCTGCCCCGGCTGCATGGCGCATTGCTCAAAAACGAGCAAGATGTACATCTTTTCGAACGCTTGGCGTTTATGGCCCGTGCCCAAAGATAAACCCCACCCACAGGGACCTATGGACCCGCCTCATTTTGAAGAATGGAACGACAGATGACATATTTTGGCTTGGCCCTCGGTGCCATGTTTGGGGCTGCGCTTGCAGCAAAACGAAAGGGTAAATTGTTGGATATGCTGCAGTATGGCGCCGCATGCGGCATTATCGGCGGGCTTTTGGCGTTGATTGCCAATATCGTTATCCTGCGCATGGGCTAGCCGATGTTCCTGCCGTTCTTCGATCACCTCAGAGCCCATAAACTTCCGGTGTCCCTGCGGGAGTTCTTGAGTTTTCTGGAGGCGGTGAAAGTGGGGATGGCAACTTATGATATGGAGCATTTCTATTTGCTGGGACGATCTATTTTGGTCAAGGATGAACGCAATCTCGACAAATATGACCGTGCTTTTGCAGCCAGTTTTGAAGGCCTTGAGGACATTAGCCCACAAGATATGCTCAACCAAGTGGACTTGCCCGAAGAGTGGCTGCGCAAATTGGCAGAAAAAACGCTCTCTGAAGCCGATAAAGCAGAGATTGAAGCTTTGGGCGGGTTTGACAAGCTCATGGAGACGCTGCGTAAACGGTTGGAAGAGCAAAAAGGACGCCATCAGGGCGGTAGCAAATGGGTTGGCACCGCAGGCACTTCACCCTTTGGCGCCTATGGTTACAATCCAGAAGGTGTGAGAGTTGGGCAAGCCGAAAGCCGCCACAGGCGTGCAGTCAAGGTTTGGGATAAACGCAGTTTCAAAAACCTTGATGGCGATGTGGAACTGGGCACCCGCAACATCAAGGTCGCTTTGAAACGGCTGCGCAAATGGGCGCGCGATGGGGCACAAGAGGAATTGGACCTCGACGCCACAATTCGCAAAACCGCTGAAAATGGCTATATCGATGTCCAAACCAGACCTGAGCGCCGCAATGCGGTAAAGGTGCTTTTGTTTCTTGATATTGGCGGCTCGATGGATCCGCACGTCAAAATGGTGGAGGAATTGTTTTCTGCTGCACGTTCAGAATTTAAACATCTCGAAAGCTATTACTTCCACAACTGCCTTTATGAAGGGATCTGGCGCGACAACGCCCGCCGCTGGGATGCGCAAATTCCCACTGAAGATCTCTTCCGTACCTATGGGCCGGATTACAAGTGCATTTTTGTTGGAGATGCTTCGATGTCTCCCTATGAAATCGCTTACGCGGGCGGTGCAAATGAACATTGGAACGCCATTTCTGGCGAAGACTGGCTGCGCCGCGCACAAGAACAATGGCCCAATTCTGTTTGGCTTAACCCCGTGCCAGAAAAATATTGGCCCTACACACAATCCATCAACATGATACGACGCATTTTTGACAATCGCATGGCCCCCATGACGCTCGATGGAATATCTGCTGGGATGAAATTAATAATATAAATTATTGTTTTAAATTTCTTTATTAAGCGCAGCTAAGAATCTTCAGTAGACGCTCTTCCCCCGACGTCTGACTGGCATTGAAAGACCGCTCCCCCTGCGCCATATAAAGGTTATGTCATTCTTGATCCCTATAGGTCTGGCCGTGGTAGTGGGTGTATTTACCTACCTCATGTCCGCGAGCCAAACAAAACGCACATTGGCGGCCCAGTCCATTCCACTGCGCAACCCGGCGCTCGAAGGGCATTTCGCAAAGCTTGCCCATGCGCTGGATCTCAAGCGCTTGCATGTGAACGTCTATGAAATTGATCCTATCAACGGACTGGCCGCCCCCGATGGGCAAATCTATATCACACGAGGCTTTTTGAAAAAATTTCTAGGTGGCGAGGTGACCGCCGCGGAAATCAGCTCTGTGATTGCCCATGAACTCGGACATGTAGCCCTTGGGCATACCAAAAGGCGCATGATTGATTTTTCGGGTCAAAATGCTGTGCGGACGGCGCTAGCGGTGACCCTCAACCGCTTTATTCCCTTTATTGGCCCTTGGATCGCCAATCTGGCCGTGAACATGATTGCTGCCGGGATGTCTCGCAAAGATGAGTTTGAAGCCGATGCCTATGCCACCGCCTTGATGATCAAAGCTGGGCTTGGAGCAGCTCCTCAAAAAAGCCTATTTGCGAAGCTGGACCAATTGACAGGCAATGGCGGTGCGACGCCCGCTTGGTTTCTCAGCCATCCCAAGACCACAGACCGCATCAAAGCAATTGAAGCCAATGAAAAACGCTGGACCAAAACAAAGTCATAACCGATCAAATTTACGGCCAAATTGCGGCAACCAGGCTTTGCGCCACAGCTCCAGCGCCCGCATCTGTGGATGGGCGGACTGAACCTCAGCGAGGACTGGGCGCAAATGGTCCATCAATGCGGGTCCATGAAGTCTATAGAGCTGCAGGAGCTGCGCATCGGGATCAATGCGGCTTATGCCGTAGGAATTCAACTCCGCTTGCGGGAAGTCCTTTTTATTAAAGGTGACAATCGCATCCGCGTGGTGCACGGCCGCCAAAGCCAAAATATGCACATCGTCTTGATCCGGCAGCCAATAGGGCCGTAAATCCACGGGATCTGGGCGCATCGCCTCAGGAAAATCATCTACAAATTGCCGGACCGCATTTTCAGCTTCCAGCCTTTGCAGCGGTGTTTTGGCCGCCCGGCGCCATTCTTCTAAAATACGCGGTGTCGCCAGCGGCTCAACATACCGCACACGCGCGCAGGTCAGTAATACCGCCCTCAAAAAGCTGGGAACGAGAACGCAGGTATCAAATACAACCCGCATCACTGCATACGAAACACAAGAGTTTTGAGATAGCTCGATTCCACCAGCGCCATGTGATGGGGGTGATCAGGACCCGCGCCGCCGGTATAAATCAACTGCGCCTGCCGGCCAGCCCGGCCAATCCCACGGATTGAGGCTGCACGAAAGCGTTCAATATTAGCCGCATGTGAGCAAGAGCACAGGGTCAAATAGCCGCCCTCTGCCACCAGAGCACTGGCCAGACGCGCCACGCGTTCATAGGCGCGCAAACCCGCTTCACGCGCGGCTTTTTGAGGGGCGAAGGCCGGAGGGTCACAGACCACAAGCTCATAGGTTTTGCCCTGCCCTGCCAGTTCCGCCATCACGTCGAACGCATCGCCCTTGATCGCTTCAAAGGATGTTGTAGCCCGCGTGGCCACGGCACCACGACTGGCCAAACTCAAGGCGGGCTGAGAGCCATCCACACAGGTGACAGAGGCCGCGCCATTGGCCATAGCCGCCAAACCAAAACCGCCCACATGGCAAAAGACGTCCAAAACGGATTTGCCCTGCGCCAAATCCTGCACAAATTTGTGGTTGGGCCGCTGATCATAAAAAATCCCAGTTTTCTGGCCCTCTGCCACATCAGCAAAATACATCGCGCCATTCATGGCCACTTCTATCGCGTCAGCAGGCATCTCTCCCAAAGCCATGTAGCGCACATCGTCTAAGCCTTCCAGCACCCGCGCCCGACCCGCGCCATTCACGACAATGGAATTCGGCTTCAATATATCGGTCAAAGCCGTCACCAAAGCCAATAGACGCTGATCAACCCAAGCGGCATTCGGTTGAATCACCAAAAGATCAGAAAAACGGTCAACTATCAGCCCCGGCAACTGATCGGCCTCTGCGTGTATCAAACGATAATAGGGTTGGCTGTACAGCGCCTCGCGCAGCGAGAGAGCATTGGAAATCTTCTGAGCAAACCATGCCTGATCTACCGCACAATCCAAATCATCAGAAATTTTGCGAGCAAAAATTTTAGAATTGGGATTGATGGCAAAAAGCCCAAGAGTGTTTTGCCCGTGATCTTGTACGATCGCCAGACTGCCAGGCGCGATGGCCTTGGTGCGGCGGTCAGTGACCAACTCATTGTCATAGACCCACGGAAATCCTTGCCGCAGGCGTTGGGCATTGGTTTTAGGCTTTAATCGGATCACCGGATGGTCACTGTGCATCTCTGCCCCCTTTATGGTTGGGCATGGCCTAATTCAGAGAAACTTTAACAACAAGGGCAGATGTATATTGATTTCTGGCATGAAGTATGATGATAGCGCTAACATGATTATTGGAGAGAACCATGCCCCTGCATCCAAAACTGGCAAATGTTACACAAAAGATTGTTGAACGCTCGAAAGATAGCCGCGCCGCCTATCTGGCCAAAATAGCGCGTGCCGCCAAAGACGGGCCCCGCCGTACACATCTCAGCTGTGGCAACCAAGCCCATGCCTACGCGGCGATGGGTGACGATAAATCAACACTTCTACAAGAGCGCGCGCCAAATATTGGGATTATCACGGCCTATAACGACATGCTTTCCGCACACCAGCCGTTTGAGGTCTATCCGGAACAAATCAAACAGGCGGCCCGCGCGCTTGGTGCCACCGCACAGGTAGCCGCTGGAGTGCCGGCCATGTGTGATGGGGTCACACAGGGGCAACCGGGCATGGAGCTCAGCCTGTTTTCACGCGACACAATCGCACTGGCCGCCACCATAGGTCTGTCGCACAACACTTTTGACGCGGCAGTTTTCTTGGGAGTTTGTGATAAAATTGTTCCTGGCTTGGTGATTGCGGCTGCCACTTTTGGTCATCTGCCTTCCATCTTTTTACCAGCCGGCCCCATGCCATCGGGTATTAGCAACGACGAGAAAACCGAAGTGCGTAAACGTTTTGCGGACGGGCTCTGCGACCGAAACGAGCTCATGGCCGCAGAAATGGCCAGCTATCACGGGCCCGGCACCTGTACCTTCTATGGCACGGCTAATTCCAATCAAATGCTGATGGAATTTCTGGGACTGCACCTGCCTGGTGCCAGCTTTGTTCCCCCTGCAAGTGATCTGCGCGGCGCGCTCACCGAGCAGGGCACGGCGCAGGTCTTGTCCAACACCGCCCTTGGTGGCAACTTCATCCCAACCGCAGAAATTCTGGACGAAAAAGCCTGGGTCAACGGTATTGTTGGCTTGATGGCTACCGGGGGCTCGACCAATCTCGTGCTGCACATCCCTGCCATGGCCCGAGCCGCTGGGATTATCTTGGAACCACAGGATTTCGCCGATATTTCGCAGATCGTGCCGCTCTTGGCCAAGGTCTATCCCAATGGGCTTGCGGATGTGAATCACTTCCATGCGGCCGGGGGCCTGCCCTATTTAATCGATCAGCTGTTGAAAGCTGGCCTCTTGCATGAAGATGTCATGACCATCATGGGTCCAGGCTTGCATAATTTTGCCCGCCAAGCAGTTCTGACCAAGGGCGCAGTGAGCTATGCCCCGGCGCCAAAGCAGAGTCTCAACGACAAAATATTACGCCCCATTAGCGATCCCTTCCAAGCCAGTGGCGGTTTACAAAACCTTACAGGAAATCTCGGTAGCGCCGTGGTGAAAATTTCGGCCGTAGCCGAAGACAGGCGCTTTATCGAAGCACCAGCCGCAGTCTTCCATAGTCAAGATGCCGTGAAAAAAGCATTCCAATCCGGAGCCTTGAACCGCGATGTGATTGTCGTTGTCCGCTACCAGGGGCCCTCGGCCAATGGTATGCCAGAACTGCACAACCTCACCCCCTTTCTCGCAATCCTGCAAGATCGTGGGCATAAGGTCGCCTTGGTCACAGATGGGCGCATGTCGGGTGCTTCGGGCAAGGTTCCGGCGGCCATTCACCTTTCGCCTGAGGCTGCCGACGGCGGGCCGATTGCGCAGATCGAAGATGGCGATATGCTGCGCTTGGACGCTGTAGCGGGGCGATTGGAGACATTGGCTGAGAATTGGCAGGCGCGCATCCCCAGCAAGCCAGACCTCTGCGACAATGAAATTGGCATGGGACGCGAATTGTTCTCTGTCTTTCGGCGCACAGCGGGCGCAGCGTCGCAAGGCGCCGGCGTCGTAATTTAGGAAAAGATACATGACACATAAAGATATGATCGCAAAAGTTTGCAACTCCGCCCCTGTGATCCCGGTTTTAACCATTGACCGGGTGGAGGATGCCCAGCCCTTGGCCCGCGCCCTTGTGACGGGCGGGCTCCCTGCTTTAGAAATTACCCTGCGCACGGCGGCCGCAATGGAGGCCATTGCAGCCGTGGCCGAAGTTGAAGGCGCTATGGCCGGGGTTGGCACCCTGCTCACCACCGCGCAGATCCGCGATGCAAAGTCTGCCGGAGCGACCTTTGGCGTCTCGCCCGGCGCGACGAAAATTCTGATTGAAGCCGCGCGCGACTATGACTTGCCGCTTCTGCCCGGGGCGGCCACCGCAACGGAAGCTATGCGGCTCTTAGAGCAAGGATTCGTTTTCCAAAAATTCTTTCCAGCAGAAGCTATTGGCGGAGCACCGGCCCTCGGATCCATGGCCGGGCCCTTGCCACAAATCACGTTCTGCCCGACGGGCGGAGTGACACTGGAAAATGCAAATACTTATCTCACCCTGCCCAATACCCGCTGTGTGGGTGGCAGCTGGATTGCGCCGAAAGCGCTGATCGACGCGGGAGATTGGGATCAAATTACACAAATTGCCCGTCGCGCCGCTGACCTTCTGGCGTGATGCGAGCTGCACGTCCCCCGCGCCTGATTTTCTTAGGCGCCGGGGCCAATGCGGCCTCTAGGACAGCTGTCATCGGATGATCGGGCTGTCCTGCGCCATAATGCGAGATACAAAAGGCAATATGGGCTGCGGGATCTACAGTCTCAGGCACTTGAATCGCCCAATCAAAGAAGATGGTCTTACACTCCGGCGGCGTTATTCCCTCAATCCGGTAGCTTTCCCGGATCAAGCCTTTGGGATCCACATCTTCAACCTTCATTCCCGTGCCCTTCACTCTGCCCCAATATTTGGACGATCACTTCTGCGCATTGCCCGCGGTGTTCTGTGATCATCTGTTTAAAATCCGCCTCTGCTCCCATCTTCATGATCCAGCGCAACCGGGCAAAGCCACCTTCGGCAAACGCCTCGGATTGAACAGCGGTGCCACAAATCAGATGATGCAGAAGGCGTAAATCCGACAACCAATCGTGTGATCGCGCCAAAAGGGCGAAATCCGCAATCATAGGGGCGTGCCCGCATTGCGCGTTTTGCAGTTGCGCCGCGGTCGCCCCCTCTCGACAGTTTTGCATCAAAGCCATACCCTGGGCCACCAACTCAATGTCTTGCAGGCCACCATACCCGCGTTTGAGATCCCAAAGCCCCGATTGCGGCTTTTCCTCTGCCAAGCGGGCGCGCATGTCCCGTAGGCCATTTAAAATACTAGCCGAATCTGCCTTTTCATCCAAAATCTGCTGACGCAATCGCTCAACGGCCTCACGAAACATTGCTCTGCCTGTAATGGGGCGGCCACGGGTGAGCGCCAAATGCTCCCAGGTCCGAGCTTCCGCCCGCTGGTAGCTCTCAAACCCTGCAAGAGACGTCGCCACAGGCCCCGCTCTGCCCGAAGGGCGCAGACGCATATCCACCTCATAGAGCCGTCCATGCGCAGTCGGAGCCGTCAGAGCGGTGATGAGTGCTTGGGTCAATCGCGAAAAATACAGACGGCACGACAGGGGTTTCGCGCCATCCGACTGCGCATTCACATCCGCATCAAAAATTAAAATCATGTCTAGATCTGACCGAGAATTCAACTGCCCTGCGCCTAGCGATCCCATGGCCAAGATGGCACAATCGGAGCCAAGAATACGGCCATATTTGACTGCGAAATTTTGATGAACCAAGTCAAAGACCGTCGTCAAAACCGCCTCCGCCAGCTGCGCATAATGGCTTGCGGCTTCTCGGGGGGTGATGAGTCCCTCCAGCAAATGCACGCCTATGCGGAAATGCCACTCTTTGGTCCAAATGCGGGCCAAATCCAGACCGATTTCGTAATCTGCCGTTGCCGCCAGCCGCTTGGCCAGCTGAGCCGCCAGAGCCTCAGTTCCAGGCCAAGGCGCAAAAAATTCTCCGCTCAGCACAGCATCCAACACCCCCGAATTACGACCCAAATATTGTGCCAGAGCCGGGGCACTCACCACAATATCTGTCAAAAGCTCAACCAATTTTGGATTGGTGGCAAAAAGCGAAAAAACTTGAATACCCGCCGGCAAGCCACGCAAAAAATTGTCAAAATGAATCAAAGCTTCCTTCGGGTCTGGAGCCCTTTGCAACCGTGCAAGGATCTCAGGGCGCAACGTGTCAAACAATGCGGTCGCCCGCTCCGAGCGCATGGCCGCATAGCTCGGCCAATGCTGGGTGATCTCATGGTGATCGTCTAAGGCAACCTCCGGCGCATTGGCCGGCGTTGGCGCAAAGAATGACTCCGTTATGGCATGGACCGCATTCAAATGTGCCCCTTTCTGCATGATAAACTCAGACGCAGACAGCCCCAACAATCCCGCAACCCTGCCAATCCCTTCATCTGATGTGGGCACGATTTGCGTTTGCGCGTCGCGGATCATTTGGATTGCGTGTTCCGTGTGCCGCAAAACCCTGTAACTGCGCTGCAATTGGTTCTTGATGGCCTCCGTGATCCAGTCTTTTGCTGCCAGTTGATCCAATGCTGCCACAGTTTGGCACGATCGCAAATCCGCATCCCGCCCCCCTGATATGAGCTGCCGCGTTTGGGTGAAAAATTCGATTTCGCGGATGCCGCCCCGGCCCAATTTCACGTCATGACCGGGCACGTAAATCGCGCCACTTGCACCGGTCTTGGTACGAATTTTCAAACGCAGCGCATGGGCCTCCTCAATCGCGGCAAAATCAAGATAGCGGCGCCATACAAAGGGGACCATCTGATCCAGAAAATCCGCGCCAGCCTTGCGGTCTCCTGCACAAACCCGCGCTTTGATAAAGGCGGCCCGCTCCCATGTACGGCCCAAGCTCTCATAATAGTCCATAGCAGAGCTCATCGCGACGCAAATCGGCGTCACCGACGGATCAGGTCTCAGGCGAAGATCCGTGCGAAATACATAGCCATACTCGGTAATGTCATTGAGAAGTTTGGTTGCCGCGCGGGTGGCCCGCACCAAAATTTGGCGGCGCTGCGCAGCTTCAAAATGATCCATTTTACGGTCATCAAACATCACCACGAGATCAATATCTGAAGAATAATTGAGCTCACCCGCCCCCATTTTACCCATGGCAATGACGAACAAGCCAGTCTCTTCCGGCAGCTTGCCCGAGGCTTGATAGGGCGCCAGTGCAGCCTCAAAGGCCAAGGTCACCGCTTGGTCAGCGAAATCCGTCAGGGCTTGGGTCGATTGCGCCAGTGGATAAGCTCCAGAAACTTCCGCCATGGCCAAGAAACCCGCCACCCGCCGCTTGGCCCGCCGAAGTACTGGGCCGGTATTACCACCTAAATCTGAGGGCAGCACATTTTGTAGCGGCGCCGCCAGAGTCACAGCCTCAGCAAGCCAGTCTTGCTCCTGGTGTAGCAGGTCGCAAAGATAGGGACTACAACCGCCAATACCAGTCAAAACCTCCGCCAAGGCGCCACTTGCGCCCCAGTCAGCCGCAAGCGCTTTGCCGCGGGCGACTTCGAATGCAATGGGACTGCGTTGGATTGACTCGATAAGTGCCATAACGTCAAACTGCGGAGCAAGTGAGACAAGGTCAATGGGGACGCTATGAGTAAAAGCTTAAAACGGGTAAAATCTGCTCTCTTTGCCGCCGATCCTTCCCTAGAGGTTATTGAGACAGGTCAGGCCACCACCGCCAAAGCGGCCGCAGATAGTTTGGGCTGTGCAGTTGATCAGATTGCAAAATCTATCCTTTTTGAAGGTGAGTTGAGCGGTCAACTTTATCTGTTTGTGACGGCCGGTGCGCGGCAGGTAGATCTGGAACTAGCGGCGCTTTTGGCCGGTGAGCCGTTGGGCAAAACTAATGCAGTACGAATCCGCGCCGTCACCGGATTTGCCATCGGGGGGGTGAGCCCCGTGGGGCACCTTACGGAAATATCTACATTTTTTGATGAGACGCTGCTCAAGTATCAGAAGATCTATGCGGCCGCTGGCACCCCCATTCATGTATTCGGTTGCGCGCCTCAGCAGATGGCCGGTCTGTGTCAGGGACGAATTTCCGCCTTCAGCCAATAAATATATAAAATGACATACTCTCGTAAAAAACAATAGGTCTCTCCCACATCGCAAATGTAAACATTATTTACATCCATGAAGGAGACCACAATGACCACCCTTGCCCCAGAAACTACGCACCCCTCGTCAAAAGACGGATGGGTTTCGGCTTGTGGAAACTGGATGGACCACGGAGGAAAAGGCGCCAGGATCGCCACTATAATCCTTAGGTTCATCTTCTTTTGGCCCCTTGGTATCGCCCATCTGTTTTATATGATCTGGAGAAATCAAATGTTTTCAACATCTCACTTGTGTTCACGCTCAAAATTTTCTTACCGGCGCAATGCCTCTAGCGGCAGCACCGCGTTTGACGCCTATAAGGCCGACACCCTGCGCCGGCTTGAGGAAGACTGGTACGAATTTCGCCAATGACACTATTGCCCGTTTGATGGGCTTTACGCACTGCTGCATACCACCGGTACAATGATCGCCGATGGCATCAGCTTGCAAATCGTTTGGGTGATATTGGTGCTCATCACCTCCCACAAACAGGGTTTGGTGGATCTTATTTTGGCAACGTTGGTCGTTAATCGCTCGGCTCGTCAATCGTCAAATTAGATTTAAGGCCATTTCGGAAGTACATGATCAAATCGTGTGCCGCCCATTTGGCGACCAGCTCACTCCCGCCCGAAGGCCACAAGCCGGGCGCGGAGGCCTGCTAGGCTTGGGTGGTCAAACTCTAAAGCGAATATGTGCGCATGGGTTAAAAAGAAACATTCCGTATCGACATCGTCAGCCAGATCCGCCGCCTGCGTATAAAGCGTTACAAGCGCGACGCGATTATCGCGGGCATGGGCTTTGAGAATCAAAGCATCCAGAGCGGCATCCCTCTTAGCCACGATGGGAAGCGATTTTGCCCGCCACCCAATCGTGATAACAATGGGTCGGCTCATCCATTACCGGGCTAAAGCACCCGCCGTCAAAGGTCGGCGCGTACCGGCCCGATTGCATGCCCTCGACAACGAAAATATCTTGCTCAAAGACCTCTTTCCATTGCCGGGTATTCACCGCGCGGTTTTTCGCCTCTGTATCTTTGCTGCCATAGTATAAATGTATATGCTCAACAGTTTTATCATAAGCTTTCGGTTCAAGCACGATGGCAAAGGCATGATCACGCTGCACGCCCAAAAGCACATTGGGGTAAACGGTAATATATTCCGCACCCTCGTTCCATTTCTCAGATAAATTCGGAAAATCATGGAAGGCAGTGGAGCCATCTTCCGCCTTGAATTGCCGGTAAACGAGCGTACCCTGGCCAGAAAATTTCCCATATTCAACGATGTTGTAGTGATCCTCAAGCCGCGAATAGCTGTTGAGCCCAGGATGTACCCAGGGCAGATGATAGCTTTCGCAATAGTTTTCCACCACAAGTTTGTAATTGGCCGCAAGCTCCAGCTTAAAGCGGCTGTCCGCGCCGCCGTGGTAAAGCGAGCAGTCAAATTCGGACCAACGAGCGATGAGATCGGCATGCACCTCGGTGAATTCTGGTGCCTCGCCGGAGATGTTGATGAACACCACATCACGCCAGACATAGCTGCGCACCTCATTCAGACCGAGATCGTCGTTTACGATGCTTGGGTGGGTGTTGTGGCCCGCGCCGCCCACATGCGGGGTGGAGACCAGCTTACCCTTGGTGGAATAGCACCAAGAATGATAGGGACAGCGGATTGCCCCTTCGATGGTTTTCGCGTCATGCACCAATTGCATGCCCCGGTGGCGGCAAATATTCTCAAACACCTGCAAATCGCCCTCCTTGTCGCGGATTAACAGCAAGGGCATGCCGAGAAATTGGATAGGTTTTGCATCGCCCGGGTTTGGCACATCTGCGCCAACGGCAAGCCCTGCCCAAGTGGCCTTGAGCACCGCTTCGCTTTCCTCGGCAAAAACAGCTGGATCGATATAATGAGCATTGGCCAACCCGTTCGCCCGCTCCACCGATTGCTGAACAGAGGTGATATCGGTTTTTATATAGTCTTTAGCCATAGCGATCTCCATTTACCTTGGAGCTACGCCCTAAATCAGCGGAAAACTTTTCCCAACGCGACCAAAACCCCGCCTTGGCGACGTTTTGATGTCGATTTTTGACCATACTTGACCAGCCAACCATACTTGATCAGATAGACGACCCGCGGTTTTAGCCACGCGAGAGCGCCGCCACGCCGGTGCGGGCCATTTCTGACAATCCAAGTGGGCGCATGAGCTCAGAAAAAGCATCAATTTTCTCTGGACTTCCAACAACTTCAAAGGTGAAGCTATCTAAAGTGCTGTCCACCACATTGGCGCGGAAAACATCAGCAAGGCGCAGGGCCTCAACACGCTTTTCACCCTTGCCACTGACTTTGAACAAGGACAATTCACGCTCCACAGAGGGCCCCTCAACAGTGAGGTCATGCACGTCATATACCGGGATGATCCGACCCAACTGCGCTTTGATCTGCTCGATGATTTGCGGCGTACCACTGGTGACAATGGTAATTCGGCTAGTGTGCCCCTCGTGATCCACTTCCGCCACTGTCAGGCTCTCGATATTATAACCACGTCCCGAAAAAAGGCCGATGACGCGCGCCAAAACGCCCGGTTCATTCGCCACAAGCACAGCCAAAGTATGGCGCTCATTAAGATCAGCATGACCAGAGCGCAGGTTATAGGCAGATTTCGACGAAGTGCCTTTTGTGATGTTCAATGCGTTCATGTGATCTCTCCTTAAACCAAAACCGAGCCAGAGGCGTCGATGGCGCCGTTAATGGCAGCGTCGCCCAAAAGCATTTCGTTATGCGCTTTGCCTGATGGGATCATCGGAAAACAATTTTCATGTTTTTCCACCAAACAATCAAAGATCACTGGACCATCATAGGCCAACATTTCCTTAATGGCCTCATCGAGATCAGCCGGATCTGAACACAGGATGCCTTTGGCACCAAAGGCCTCCGCTAATTTCACAAAATCAGGCAAGGATTCCGACCAACTCTGCGAATAGCGCTCGCCATGCAGCAGCTCTTGCCATTGGCGCACCATGCCAAGGCGCTCATTGTTCAAAATGAACTGCTTCACTGGCAAGCCATATTGCATGGCCGTACCCATTTCTTGCATATTCATCAACCAGCTGGCCTCACCAGCCACGTTGATCACCAGGCTGTTGGGATGGGCCACTTGCGCCCCGATAGAGGCCGGAACACCATAACCCATGGTGCCAAGACCGCCAGAGGTCATCCAACGATTGGGATCATTAAAGGTCAAATATTGTGCCGCCCACATCTGATGCTGTCCAACTTCCGTCGTAATATAGCGATCATGATCTTTCGTCAGGGCTTCAAGACGCTCGAGCGCATACTGCGGTTTGATCACCTTGCTATCCGCTGCATAATCAAGGCAACGAATTTTGCGCCAACAATCAATTTCCGCCCACCAGGTTTTCAGTGCCTTAGAATTTGTCGTACGACCACGGGCCTTCCACACTTTGAGCATATCTTCCATAACATGCGCCACATCACCCAGGATCGGGATATCGACATGGATCACCTTGTTGATGGAGGAGGCGTCAATATCAATATGCGCTTTGGTTGACCCGGGGCTAAAGGCATCAAGCCGCCCAGTGATCCTGTCATCAAATCTTGCGCCAATATTGATCATCAGATCGCAATCATGCATCGCCATATTAGCTTCATATAGACCGTGCATGCCCAACATGCCCAACCAGTTGTCGCCGTTACCTGGGTAACTGCCGAGACCCATGAGGGTAGACGTAATCGGGAAATTTGTAGCTTCAACCAATTCGCGCAACAATTGGCTGGCAACAGGGCCTGAGTTGATAACCCCGCCACCAGTATAGAAAACAGGTTTCTCCGCGGTCTCCATCGCCTCAACTAAGGCAGTGATCGCATCAAGATCACCTTTGAGCTGGGGGTGGTAATGCGATTTCATCTTTGCTGGCCCTTCATAGGTGCCATTGGCAAATTGCACATCTTTGGGGATGTCCACCAAAACCGGTCCCGGCCGACCAGAACAAGCCACATGAAAGGCACTATGAAGCGTGTGCGCCAGAGCGTCAGTGTCTTTGACCAACCAATTGTGTTTGGTACATGGGCGCGTGATACCAACGGTATCAGCCTCTTGAAACGCATCAGAGCCGATCATGAAGGTCGGCACCTGCCCTGTAAGTACAACCAAAGGAATGCTGTCCATCAGAGCATCCGTTAGGCCAGTGACCGCATTGGTTGCGCCGGGGCCCGAAGTGACAAGAACCACGCCAGGCTTGCCGGTCGAGCGCGCATAGGCTTCAGCAGCATGCACCGCACCCTGCTCGTGGCGAACCAGAAAATGCTTGATGCTATTTTGTAGAAAAATTTCATCATAAATCGGCAAAACAGCTCCGCCGGGGTATCCAAACACCGTATCAACCCCTTGATCAATCAAGGCCTGTACCACCATTTTTGCGCCGGACATTGTTTGGGTCATCTTAATTCACTTTCATTCTTGGCATAAAAAAGCCCCCAATTTCAGGGGGCATGGGCAAGGCGGATACCATGGGTCGGGTATCAGCAGCGGCCCTCTTGCCGCAGGACGACGATTTTTTTCATGTCGATCATGCCTTGGTTTCTTAATCTAAAATTAACTTATGGCCCGCTATTGCGAGCGTCAACCAGGTTTGTAAATTTTCTGACAAAAAAAGACCAATTTGAGGTTTTTTATTTCGTAATGATCCGTATTTTAGAAAGAATTGAAATTCAATCGGTCACCTTATTTGGAAAAACGCTGTAGTTGGGAAAGAAGTTTTGCGTCTGCTATTAGCAATTCTTTCATCACCACAAGATTATATCGCCCACAGACGAATTGGCGCGAGACGCGGCACACCTGGCTCCGGGTCATCTCTGCGGGCTTAGGGGCTTTGGTCTGCGCGCTAAGCAGGAGGCACGGATGAAACACAAAGAAGTGATCTTTATTTCGCCAACTCGCGCAAAACGACGACGATCATGGTTGACAACACGCCCTTTTTGCAAACTATCAACTTGATAAAGTGCATTTTCTAGCAAGATTAGGCCGACGAAGCCATGACAACAGCAAACGCTTCTTACTTTTGACTTCGACGGATCCTCGGATGTGACAGCCATGACCTGAATATGGCTTTACATAAAGCTATTCACTCTGAAATCTCCCAAAAATACCATCTACACGAATATAGTGTTGTTTGTTGCATTTTAGCTGCTATCTATAAAACTCTATTAACGATCGGTCGAAGACATATTCTATGTCGTTCGATATTTCTATGGGAGGAAAATATATGGATCGTCGTTCTTTTCTTAAGGCCTCTGCTCTTAGCGGCGGCGCGGCTGCAGTGTCTTCACTGGCAGCTCCAGCAATCGCGGGCGGCCATGCGCGCACGCTAACAATGGTTACATCCTGGCCCCGCGGTTTTGCGGTTCTTGACGATGCCGCGACCTATTTCAATGAAGCGGTGGACGCCATGTCTGGCGGTGAATTGATCATCGAGAAGAAAGCACCCGGTGAATTGGTTGGAGCGTTCGAAGTGTTCGACGCCGTGACCTCCGGCCAGGCCGATATGTATCACTCAGCCGATTACTACTTCCTGGGCCAGCACCCAGGTTATGCTTTCTACACAGCCGTTCCGTTCGGTGCAACGGCGCAAGAGCTGACCAATTGGTACTACCACGATGGCGGTCAAGACCTGCACGACGAATTAGGCAGCATTTTTGGCCTGAAGTCTTTCTTGTGTGGCAACTCCGGTTCACAGTCCGGTGGGTGGTTCCGCAAAGAAATCAAATCGGCACAAGACTTGGCCGGCTTGCGGTTCCGTATGCCGGGCCTTGGTGGCCAGGTTCTGGGCAAATTGGGCGTTTCGGTGCAGAACATCCCAGGCGGCGAGCTTTATCAAGCGCTGTCCTCTGGCGCTTTGGATGGTCTTGAGTGGGTTGGACCATTTGCTGATGAACGCGCAGGCTTCCAAGAAGTCGCGAAAGTATACTACACAGCCGGCTTCCACGAGCCAGGCTCCGGGCTTGCGTGTGGAATGAACTTAGATGTTTGGAACGATTTGTCAGATCAGCACAAAGCCATCATCGACAATGCAACGAAAGCCACGACGCATTACCAACTGTCACAGACTTTGGCCAACAACGGCGCCGCTTTAGCCCGCTTGCAGGCTCAAGGAGTGCAAACACTGCAGTTCTCCGATGATGTTTGGGATGCATTTGGCGCCGCTTCGAAAGAGGTTCTGGACGAAAATATGGGCGATGATCTCTTCGCACGTATCCGTAATTCTTTCGACACATCTCTCGCGAAATCCTCTGATTGGATCCTGAAATCAGACGGTGAATTCGTGTCTCAGCGCAACCGCGTTTTGGCCAACGGCTAAATCTTTATGGAGGGCCCTGGGAGTTCAGGGCCCTTTTCATGCCCGGCAATCGGGTTAAGGGTGCAAAGATTTGGGGGGATAGGTGTTGGACTGGTTCATCTGGTTTTTTCAAAGCCTCGTAATGGCTTTCTACAACATTGGCTATGCAATCACACATCCCGCCCTATGGCTGGATTGGACCGAGGGCAAAGCGGTCATGCGGTTCATCTATTATGGTGCCTCACAAGAGCTTTTTTTCGCGGTCCTGGCCCTATTTTTTACCCTCACTGCTCTGGGCCTGTGGCGCAACGCCATCCTTTGGGGCGCCGTTCGTGTCTTGGAGGGATTTGCCAATACCGTTGGCCGCTTTGCGGCTTGGGCTGGCCTATTGATGGTGTTGCAGCAGATTGTTATTGTCTTTATTCAACGAATTTTCCTGGAGGCACAAATCACCTTTGGATTTGGCGTTGGTTTAAGTAAGGATATCAGCTGGTACGCCGAAGAGCTTAAATTTTACAATGCGATGATCGTGTGTCTTTGCGCCGCCTATACCTTTGTTCAAGGTGGGCACGTGCGGGTAGATTTGATTTATTCAGTCGTCAGCTACCGCACCAAGCGGATTATTGATATGCTGGGCAGCCTGTTTTTCATGGTGCCTGCCGCGGTGCTCACTTGGATGTATTCCTGGTATTTTCTTTGGCGGCACCTGGTCACGCCAAAAGTGTCTGCCAGTGACACGCTGCAACGGTTGGTGGACGGAAAATCACGGGCGTTTAAGTGGAATGTTGAAACAATTGGATTTTCTCCCAATGGGTTCAACGCATATTTTCTCTTTAAAATTTTGCTGGTGCTCTTCTGCGCCATGATCGTTCTGCAAGCTATCGCGTTTTTCTACCGGTCATATCTGGAAATGAGAGAGGGCGAAGCGTCTGAGGGCAAATACCTCGATCGAGATCAACTTGGCGACGAAGAGGCCGAATTGGCCGCAGACATTCATTAGGGGCTAGAGCTATGATTTTTGGATTAGATGGCGTCGAAATTGGCCTATTGATCGTCTTTCTCTGCCTATTTGGAGGAATTCTCTCAGGCTTTCCGGTGGCCTTTGCCATTGGCGGCGCGGCTGTCATCTCTTTTGGCATTATCGCGGCTTTGGACAGCAGCGGGCTGTTGATGCACCAAGCGATTGACAAATCCTCTGCTGAGTTTGGCGCGCTGATAGGCCAAGGGATCAAAGCGGATACGGTAAGCCTCTTCCGATTTCCAGATTTACCACGCATTGAGGTGCCTATCTTCGCCAATGGCTGGGAAGTGGCGCTGGATCGGAATGTGTCTTTCATTGTCAACCGGATCAACGAGCGAGTCTTGGCGGGACAATCTATTGAGACACTTTTGGCAGTTTTGATGTTTGTTTTGATGGGCATCACTCTGGAACGGTCCAAAATTGCCAATGATCTTTTGACCACCATGGCGCGGGTCTTTGGCCCCCTGCCCGGTGGCCTCGCAGTCTCTGTTGTCGTTGTGGGCGCTTTCTTGGCCGCCTCAACCGGCATTGTCGGTGCGACGGTTGTCACCATGGGGCTGCTCAGCTTGCCAACCATGCTGCGCAATGGCTATTCACCGGAGCTCTCCACCGGCGTTATCGCTGCCTCTGGTACCTTAGGGCAGATCATTCCGCCCTCTATCGTCATTGTGTTGTTGGGCACTCTAGCCGGCGATCTTTACTCGCGGGCCCAAGAGGTGCGGGCGCAGTCTTTGGGTTGTACCGATGCCTTGACCTATCTGGGCGAGCCTGCGGTGGTCTCGGTCGGCACCTTGTTCCAAGCGGCGCTTTTGCCGGGAATATTACTGGCCGGCCTATATGCGGGCTATGCTTTTGTCTATGCGCTGATCAACCCGTCCAAGGCGCCAGCGGTCCAAATGGGTGGCAGATCTGGAGAATCTATTGGCAGAAATCATGCGCTACAATGGTTCTTGGCCGCCCCAATCGCCTTAATCGGTGGGGCAATCCTTCTCGGGCAGGCCAATATGATTGGCTCGCAGGACATCGCAGTCTCATCACGGTCCGAACTGTCACAAGGCGCTTCCCTTCGGACCAATGTCGGGCCCGACTGCCAGGAGGCGATGATTGAGCTGCACGGGCAAGAGGCCTGGGATCTGGCCATTTCAGAACAGCTAGCGATTTCGAACGCTGGCGGTGCAGTGGAAAGTCGGGCCCTGTCTGACCAAGAGATTGAAGAAAATATTTCGCAGCGTGTCGCAGATGCAGCACCCATTGGGCTCGGGATTGCGATTGGTTTGATCTTGATGACACTGGTTCTGACCACTGCGCGGGGCGTGGCACCACGGAAGGACTTCAGACCGCTGGCCATCGGCTTTGCGGGCGTGGCATTAGGGCTGGTTGTGGACATCGTTTTGGTCGGTCCGCGCACATCAGCAGGCGTTACTTTGATCATTATGTTGCTGCCCATGGCGCTCATATTCTACGGGCTGCGCACTGCGGTAGCGCGTTTGGCAGAAAATGAGTTGATCCGGGTGGTATTCCCACCGCTTATTCTCATCGTGGCGGTACTGGGCTCAATACTTGGTGGCATCACAAACCCAACGCCCGCCGCGGCTCTTGGTGCGGGCGGCGCAATCATGCTGGCCGCCTTCCGCAAGTTAAAAGATGAGAATAAATCGCCTAAGATCGTCATCGGTTCGGCCTTCGCATTGGTGATCATGCTCTTGGTAGGGATGAACTTTGATCTGCGCGTGCGGCAAGATGCGGTGTCATTGGAAAGCTGGGTTGCCTTCTTTGTCGCTCAGGCGGCGTATCTCTTTGCGCTCTTCGGGCTGCTCTATGCCTGTTGGACATTGTTCCGCTCTGGCGTCCTAAGCCCAGTGGTGCGCGAGACGGCGAAGGTGACCTCTATGGTATTCACTATTTTGATTGGGTCGCAATTGCTCAACCTTGTGGTGATCAGCTTTGGAGGCGAACACTATATCCAAGACTTCCTCAAAAGCTTTGACAGTGAATTCACAGTCTTCTTGATTGTGATGCTCGTTCTCTTTGTGCTGGGTTTTGTCCTCGATTTTCTCGAAATCATATACATCGTGATCCCCATTGTTGGGCCTGTGATTTATGGCGGAACAATGGATCCCAAATGGGTCACGATCATGATTGCAGTGAATTTGCAGACCTCATTCTTGACGCCACCCTTTGGATTTGCGCTGTTTTATTTACGCGGCGTCGCACCAAAAGAAGTCACAACTGGACATATCTACCGCGGTGTTATCCCCTTTGTTTTGATCCAAGTTTTAGGGCTGTTGCTCTTGTTCTGGTTCCCATGGGTCGTAACCATCATCCCCAACCTCTTGGCGGGGTAAATCCGAGAACTCTCGACGAAAAAGGGCGCTCAATACGGCGCCCTTTTTTACGTGATGCGCTTACGTCTCGTGGCTATGTGTCACCTCAGGCATAGCGATTTGAGCGACCTGCTCAGAGATCGATTTGATATCACGCTGATTTTTGTCGCGACTAAAATCATCCTCTGGATCAAATTTCCGCCACTGGCTATCTTGAAAAATCTCAACACCTTTGAAACGCGCCTTGTAGTCCATTTTTGGACTGCCAGGCACCCAATAGCCGAGATAGACGTAGGCCAAGCCAGCTTCACGCGCCATTTCGATGTGATCGAGGATCATATAGGTGCCGATCGAGTCTTGCGGGTGCGACGTATCAAAGAAACTATAGACCAATGACAGGCCATCATCGAAGATATCTGTCAGACAAACCGCCTTAAGTTCCCCGTCCGACTGCGTATATTCCATCACACGGCTAGTCACAGGGGTTTCTTCAATCATTGCGGCGAACTCGAAAATATCCATATCCGCCATACCGCCTTTCGCGTGGCGCACATCAAGATAGCTGCGAAACAGATCATATTGCTGTTCAGTGGCCCAAGGGGCGATGCGCCAGCGGCGCAGCGCAGCGTTGCGCCTCAAGATCCGCTTTTGCGATCTACTCGGTTGAAACTTGGCGACATCAATCCGCGCCGAAAGGCAGGCCGAGCAAGAGGCGCAGGCCGGGCGATACAGAACATTTTGTGACCGCCTGAACCCTTGTTTTGACAAACTATTGTTCAAAATTCCCGCATCCGTCCCCTGCAACGAAGTGAAAAGCTTTCGCTCCATCCGGTCCTCGAGATAGGGACAAGGTTGGGGCGCGGTAACGTAGAATTGCGAAGCTATGGGAACGGTATGACGCATGATTTCCAGTTAGATTTTTTCTAAGCCTATCAATCCATGGGATAACCGCCAAGAGTGATTTTTACGATGATGCACTCAAAATGATTGCCCTCAAGATAATCTGCCCAGGCTAGTGATTTTATCAGGCAGGACAGCAATCTACGGTTCCCAAAAAAGGGGCCAGCAAAAGCCAGCCCCAATAGGTTTCAATCTTATCGCCTTAGCTACAGCCGGATGTGCCACCGCAGGTGTTGCACTTCATACAGGTGCCGTTGCGCACCAAGGTATAATTGCCGCATTCACCGCATGGATCGCCTTCATAGCCCTGCATTTTTGCTTTAGTCCTATCATCCATAACCGCGGCAGTTGACACCTCGGGGCCGCGTGTTGCCAACGCAACAGCCGCATCCAGCGCTACGTCCAGTGGCATTGCCTCTTCGGAGACAGCGCCTTGCATTTGGCCGCCCTGATAGACGACAAATTCTTGCGGCACCCGGTTGCGGTGATAGCCAGTGGAAACCATTTGCTTTAGCACTTCGATACCCTTGGCCGCTTTGCTCTCTTCGACAGCGCGCAGATTGGATGCCCCCTCCTCTTCCCCTCGGCCGATATCATCAAATGATGCGCCCTCAGGTTTGACATGGGCCAGATCTTCGCGGTCGAGATAGGAGACCGCCAATTCTCGGAAGATATAATCCAAGATAGAGGTCGCATTTTTAATACTATCGTTGCCTTGCACCATGCCAGCTGGCTCAAATTTGGTGAAGGTGAAAGCATCCACAAATTCATCAAGCGGCACACCATATTGCAGGCCTACAGAGACCGCGATGGCAAAATTATTCATCATCGCCCGGAAGCCCGCACCCTCTTTGTGCATATCAATGAAGATTTCGCCCAATTGGCCATCCTCATACTCACCCGTACGCAGATAGACCTTATGCCCACCGACGATCGCCTTTTGCGTATAACCCCGGCGCCGTTGTGGCATTTTCTCACGGTTGGAGCGGATCACCTCTTTGATCAAGACTTTTTCGACGATTTTTTCGGCCAAAACCACTGCTTTTTCCTGAGCGGAACCGGTGGCAAGCACCTCTTCAGCTTCCTCATCATCTTCAACAAGCGAGGCGGCCAGAGGTTGCGAAAGTTTAGAGCCATCGCGATACAAAGCATTAGCTTTGATCCCTAAGGACCAGCTCAATTCATACGCTGCCTGACACTCCTCAATGGTTGCGTCATTGGGCATATTGATGGTTTTGGAGATTGCGCCAGAAATAAAGGACTGCGCTGCGGCCATCATATAGATATGGCTGTTCACACTCAAATACCGCTTGCCCTTTTTGCCGCATGGATTGGCACAATCAAAGATACTGTAATGCTCTTGTTTCAGATGCGGTGCACCCTCCAAAGTCATTGTGCCGCAAACATGGTCATTGGCCGCATCAATATCCGCACGGCCGAAG
Organism: uncultured Planktomarina sp.; assembly: GCA_905181815.1. GTDB lineage: Bacteria > Pseudomonadota > Alphaproteobacteria > Rhodobacterales > Rhodobacteraceae > Planktomarina. The sequence goes on from CAJIZA010000001.1 coordinate 509,449, forward strand.
CCCAAATGCGTTAGCAGATCGAAGCTTGGATCCATAAGTTTGGCTTCTGGAATACCCAGAACACCAGTGCAGAAATCTGCCCCCAGCGTCCATTGATTGAACACAAAACGGATATCAAAGGCTGAGGGCAAAGCAGTCTCAATCTTATCAATTTCAGTCTGACCAAAGCCATGGCCAATCAAAGCCGTGTGATTGATCCCAGGCGCATTGCCCAGCGATCCATGACCCACAGCGTAGCTGACGATCTCTTCGATTTCATTGCTGCGATAGCCTTGTTTGGCCAATGCGGCCGGCACCGATTGGTTGATGATCTTGAAGTATCCACCACCTGCAAGTTTTTTGAATTTCACCAGAGCGAAATCTGGCTCGATACCCGTTGTGTCACAATCCATGACCAGTCCGATGGTGCCGGTTGGGGCAATCACAGTGGATTGCGCGTTGCGGTACCCGTGTTTCTCCCCCAAGGCGATGGCTGTATCCCAGCTCTGTTTTGACAAGGCAACCAGGTTTTGATCCGGGCAATTTGCATGATCGAGCGGCACGGGCTTGATCGCAAGATCTTCGTAGCCGTCGCTTTCGCCATAGGCCGCATTACGATGGTTGCGCATAACACGCAGCATACTGTTGGAATTTTTCTGGTAACCTGGAAAAGGCCCCAACTCACCAGCCATTTCGGCTGAGGTGGCGTAGGCCACACCGGTCATCACAGCTGTGAGCGCGCCGCAGAGCGCCCTGCCCTCATCACTGTCATAGCCCAAACCCATATTCATCAACAGGCCACCAATGTTGGCATAGCCCAGACCCAGCGTACGGAACTCATACGAGCGTTGCGCGATCTCCTTGGAGGGAAACTGCGCCATCAAAACGCTGATCTCGAGGGTGACAGTCCAAAGACGTGTGGCATGCACATAGTCGTCCGCCTGAAACTGACCGTTTTCAAAGAAAGTCAACAAATTCATCGAGGCCAGGTTACAGGCCGTGTCATCTAGGAACATATATTCAGAACACGGGTTGGAACCACGGATCTCCCCGTCCGCAGGGCACGTATGCCAGGCGTTGACTGTATCATGATACTGAATGCCAGGATCGGCGCAGGCCCATGCCGCATGCCCGACCTGCGCCCAAAGATCGCGCGCTTTTAGGGTCTTGGCGACAGATCCATCGGTCCGGTTTAACAATTCCCAATCCGCGTCCTTTTGAACCGCATACAGAAACGCGTCGGTTACGCGGATAGAGTTGTTCGAGTTTTGGCCTGAGACGGAATTATAGGCCTCAGAATCCCAATCTGTGTCATAGGTTGGAAACTCGATGCTGGTATGACCCTGCTTGGCGTAATCCAACACGCGCTTGACATAGGTTTCCGGAATGGAGACCCGCTTCGCAGCTTTCACCGCCTCTTTCAAAGCGGGGTTCACTTTGGGATCATAAGCATCTGTTGCTGCCCCATCCCAAGATTTAATTGCTGCGAAAATCAAATTGAGCTTTTCTTCATGCATTTTGGAGCCGGCAACGATTGAGGCCACTTTCTGCTCCTCGATCACCTTCCAGTTGATAAAATCTTCGATATCGGGGTGATCTGCATCACAGATTACCATTTTCGCCGCCCGGCGTGTGGTGCCGCCAGATTTGATCGCACCAGCGGCCCGATCCCCAATTTTCAAAAAACCCATAAGGCCGGAAGATTTGCCACCGCCCGAGAGGTTTTCACCAGCGCCGCGCAAGGAAGAGAAGTTAGTTCCGGTGCCGGAGCCGTATTTGAACAAGCGCGCTTCACGCACCCAAAGATCCATGATCCCGCCGTCGTTAACCAGATCATCGGATACGGATTGAATAAAGCACGCATGCGGCTGCGGGTGCTCATAGCTGCTGTCTGATTTGGTCAGCTTGCCAGTCTTGTAATCGACGTAATGATGACCCTGTGCCGGGCCATCAATCCCATAGGACCAATGAAGCCCAGTGTTAAACCATTGCGGCGAGTTCGGAGCCGCCCTTTGGGTTGCCAGCATATATCGCATCTCGTCAAAATAAGCGCTGGCGTCCTCTTCAGTGGCAAAGTAGCCACCCTTCCAGCCCCAATGGGCCCATGCGCCGGCCAGCCGGTCAAAGACTTGCTTAGCGGACGTTTCACCCCCAAATGTTGCGTTTTCTGCAGCCACACGGCGACGCAAAAAGCTCGGCATACCTGATTCTTTGACCGTCTTAGTCGCGGAAGGCACGCCTGCTTTGCGAAAATACTTCTGCGCCAAAACATCTGACGCGACCTGCGACCATGATGCCGGAACTTCTAAATCAGCAAGATGAAACACCACTGTGCCATCTGGGTTGCGAATCTCGCTGGTGGTCTTTGTGAACTCAATTGAGCTGTACGCGTCTTGATTAGGGCTGGTAAATCGCCGTTCAATCTTCATGTCTCTGCCTCATTTTGCCGTTTAAATACGGCTTTCTAGATAATCAACCAGCACTCACTTCTCTGAAACCTGTCTTGGTCCAGGGGCCTCACCGCCTAGTTCGAAACACTACATTTGGTGTATTTCTTCGCTGCCACTACTAACTGATCTAGTTTCTGTGGGCAGGTCAACGATTTTTTAACGTTTTTTAAAGGAAAAAATGCTTGACTTAAAAAACGACGTAATTTTACCCTCATGGCTGGGCCACATGGCCAGATCACCCCTCGCTCGACCCAACGCATCTTGCAAATACACCCTAGAAATTTGGGAACTTTTCCGTAGGGCTTTGCAAATTTTTAAAATTCAACGCGCTCCACCCACCAGAAGGCCGGCGAGGCCGAAGTTCTAAAGAGTGCTTGATTTGCAGAAAAGTGGTCGGGGCGGCGAGATTCGAACTCACGACCCCCTGTACCCAAAACAGGTGCGCTACCAGACTGCGCCACGCCCCGACACTGCGCCGTACTTAGGCAATTGGATTAAGAAAGAAAAGGGGTTTTCACACACAGCCGGGGGTTTTTTCGTCTCCGGCCAATCTAGCATGACGCAAAACAGTATCCGAACCTATTTTCAGAGCTGTGGCCAGCCCAGCGTTGATCTCCAAAACATATTGCGCCGGTCCAGTTCCGCGCAATGGTGTCTCATCTCCGGGAATCGCATCTGCTCGAATATTTACCAGGCGACCCGCAGAATCGAAAAACAGTATATCTAAAGCGATAAACGTGTTTTTCATCCAAAAGGACAGGATGCGCTCACGCTCATAAACAAACAGCATGGCAGAAAACTTGCCCAGCTGGGGCCGGTGCATCAAGCCGCGTGCCCGCTCGGCCTCATCATCCATGACTTCGACTTGAAATTTTGCACTGCCCCAAGGCCCAGACAGGTGGACATGACCTTCCTTGCAATCCGCGGCCCCGATGCTACCAACAAAACAGATAACCGCAGCGAGGATTGCAATATATCGGTTCATTCTACCCGCGCTGCCTCCCAGCTTAGGATCGCGACGGCCATAAGGCCACGGTTACCTTCCTCAACTCTCAGGGCTACCCCCTCACCAGCAACCAAACCCTAAAGTCCACAGCGCCGCAAGACATCTATATGCACAAATATGTCCTCAGACTTTCCGAACAAATTTGGCGAACCCAAAACCCTTGGCTTTATCGAACCATTTGATCCGCCCGGGCTGTAGCTCAATCTCCGACAGGGCCACATAATCCAGCGCGTCCATTTTCCCCTAGCCAAACTTGTTAAATGAACTGGGAGAGGCTATAGACAAGACCTCAGAGGCCTGGGCTCCCTGATCAGAGCGATAGGCAATCGCTTTGATCTCAACGCCATCGTCAATCGAACTTTGCCAAAAGTTGCGCAGCACATTGGCGTGCAACAAAATTTCCATATTTACTTCATCAGAAACAATAAACCTAAAGCCTTTTACGAGATAAAACCAAGTAATTGTTCCGGTAAGCGTCAAACCGCCATTAACAGTGTCTCGGGATATTTTTATCTTTCAATTTTAAATTGAAATATTAAATTTTTGAATAGTCAAATGGTTATGTCATGAGTTAATTTAGAGGCTCCCTCAACCATACATGCAGCGCGACCATGTAAAATTTCGCACGCCCGTGCGCCAAATGCGCCTTAACTGGCGCTGCTATTGATACGGGTGCCGCGATGGGCAAATCATCGGTGATGACGCTCTGCGACCGCCGTCTGACACCTCGGCCAAGTCAAAAACGGCCTAAGGGTACAAACGCTGGACATCCCAGTCCGCCTCTGGCGTGGACCGTGTCCAGCGGAAGCGATCATGTAAACGCGCCTCCCCATCGGCCCAAAACTCTAACTCGACAGGTGTAATGCGAATTCCACCCCAAAAACTTGGCCGCATTACAGAATCGCCCTGCTTTGCGCGCACAGCTTCAACTCGGTCCATTAACGCTTTCCGCGACTCGAGCGGTTGCGACTGGATCGAAGCCACAGCCCCGATCCGCGAAAGCGGCGACCGGCTCATAAAATATTCATCTGCCAGCGGACCATCCTCCCGCTCGACAAAACCGCGACACCGGATCTGTCGACGCAGAGATTTCCAGTGAATTACAAAAGCTGCGCGCCCGGCTTCAAAGGCTTCTTGCGCTTTTTTACTCTCATAATTGGTATAAAAGACAAAAGCCCCGTCCTCGATAGACTTAAGCAACACAATCCGCGCATTGGGCATGCCGTGCGCGTCAACGGTCGAGAGCGCCATAGCATTGGGGTCATTCAACTCCCCCGCTTCCGCGTCACTCATCCAATCACGCGCCAGAGCAAAGGGATCGTTGCCTTCGAAAATTCCAGTTCTTTTTTCCATGTCAGAGGTAGCCTTTGGGTTGATGCATAGAGGGTGTTCGCTTAGACAATTCGTATATAATTCTCGATGGGGGAAAGTCCAATGGGGCTGATGACCGGAAAACGAGGCCTAATCATGGGCCTGGCCAATGATAAATCAATCGCCTGGGGCATCGCAGAGACTTTGCGCGCCGAGGGTGCCGAGATCGGTGTGACCTATATGGGAGACGCGATGAAAAAACGCGTCTTGCCGCTGGCCGAACAACTCAATGCGACCATCGTGGCCGAATGTGACGCAGGAGATCCGGAATCAATTGCCACTTTGATGACACAAGCAAAAGACACATGGGGTCAGATCGACTTCATCGTGCACGCCATTGGTTTTTCAGACAAATCAGAGTTGCGTGGACAGTATATCAACACGTCGCGGGGCAATTTCCTGATGACGATGGATATTTCCGCCTATTCCTTCACCGCCATATTGCAAGCGGCCCAGGAGCTTTTGGCACCCGGCGCATCCTGCCTGACCATGACCTATTACGGGGCCGAAAAAGTCATGCCCAACTACAATGTCATGGGCGTGGCAAAGGCGGCTTTAGAGGCCTCCGTACGCTATTTGGCCGAAGACTTGGGGCGCAATAATATCCGCGTTAACGCGATCTCAGCGGGAACAATCAAAACTCTGGCCGCTTCCGGCATTGGCGATTTTCGTGAAATTATGAAATGGAATGAAACCAACAGCCCCTTGCGCCGCACAGTGACCCAGACGGAAGTCGGAAAATCGGCTCTTTATCTGCTGTCAGACCTCGGTTCTGGCGTGACGGGAGAAATTCTGCATGTCGATGCTGGCTACCATGTCATAGGAATGAAGGGTCTTGAGCTGCCTGAATAGCAGGTTCAGCGATTTTAAAAGTTAGGAAACATCATGTCAGATCGTCTACCACATGAAAAAGGCTTCCATGTCAGTTGGGATCAAATGCACCGAGATTCGCGGGCACTGGCCTGGCGCCTCGATGGCAAAGGTCCGGAAGATGGCGCATGGCGCGCAATTGTGGCCATCACACGCGGCGGAATGGCCCCTGCGATGATTGTGGCGCGAGAATTGGACGTGCGCAATGTCGATACGGTCAGCGTGAAAAGTTATCATCATCAAGAACGCGCCGATGCCGTTATCCTCAAGGCACCAGATGCTGACCTAATGGGCGATGGGGCAGGTATTTTGATTATTGATGATTTGGTTGACAGTGGGAAAACCCTGGAGCTGGTGCGCTCAGAATACCCCAAGGCCCATTTCGCTACGGTCTATGCCAAACCACAAGGCCGGCCGATGGTTGATACGTTCATCACGGAAGTTAGCCAAGACACTTGGATCTTCTTTCCATGGGATATGGCGTTGCAATATGTGCAGCCCTATCGCGGGACCGACTGATAAAGCAGACTGAAAAGTAAGGGTCACGAGTGGCTCCATAACCGCGCAGCGAGGTCAGCCAATGTGCCGCGACATCATCATTGATACGGATCCTGGCCAAGATGATGCGGTCGCCATCTTACTCGCCTTGGCGTCTCCGGAGCTCAACGTTCTGGGCTTGACCTGCGTTGCGGGCAATGTGCCTTTAGAGCGCACGAGCTACAATGCGCGGCAGGTTTGTGAATTGGCAGGGCGCGCCGATATACCAGTGTTTGCCGGGTGTCGTCGCCCTATGGGCCGCGGTTTGGTCACGGCAGAACATGTGCATGGGGACAGCGGATTGGATGGGGCACCGCTGCCAGCGCCCATGATGGCAGTGCAAAGCACCCACGCCGTAGACTTTATAATCGACAGCCTCCGCGCCGCGCCGCCAAAAACCATCACCCTTTGCCCGCTTGGCCCGCTGACAAATATCGCCACCGCCCTCGAGCGCGCGCCTGATATCGCCGATCGCATCGCGCAAGTTGTCTTGATGGGGGGGGCCTATTTTGAAGTTGGCAATATCACACCCGCAGCTGAATTTAACATCTTTGTCGACCCGGAAGCGGCCCAATTGGTGTTTCAATCTGGCTTGGATTTGGTTGTAGCCCCCCTGGATGTGACCCATAAGGCACTGACCAGCCCAGCTTGGAGTTCTGCGCTGCGCGCCCAAAACCATCCGGTCTGCGACGTGGTGGCCGGCTGGACCGAATTCTTTGAGCGGTTTGATACCCAGAAATATGGATCCGAAGGCGCGCCGCTGCATGATCCATGTGTCATTGCCTATTTGATCGCGCCGGAGCTCTTCTCGGGACGGAAGATCAATGTGGAGATTGAAACCCAATCCGAGCTGACCCGCGGCATGACAGTTGCCGATTGGTGGCGCGTCACGGATCGTCCGGCCAATGCAATGTTTCTCGGGCATGTCGATGCGGTGAAATATTTTGAGCTCATTACCCAACGCCTGGCGCGCTTGTGATGCGGGCCAATTGGAACAACAGCTATGCAGCCCTACCGGCGCAAATGTTCACACGCCAAGCGCCTGTGCCAGTCGCAGCCCCTAAAGCTCTGATGCTCAATGCTGAACATGCAGAGGAGTTGGGCATCACCTTTGGTGAAGACTGGCCGCTGTTTATGGCGGGCAATCAAATTCCTCAGGGCGCAGATCCGATAGCCCAGGCCTATGCTGGCCATCAATTTGGCCATTGGAACCCGCAGCTGGGCGATGGGCGGGCGGTGCTTTTGGGCGAGGTCATCGGGCCGCAGGGACGCTTTGACATTCAACTGAAAGGTGCCGGGCGCACGGCCTGGTCGCGCAATGGCGATGGTCGGGCTTGGTATGGGCCGGTCCTGCGCGAATATCTAATCTCTGAGGCCATGCATGCGCTCAGCATTCCGACGACCCGCGCCCTAGCCGCCGTTGCCACAGGTGAGACGATATTGCGTGAACAAGGCCCCCTGCCCGGCGCGGTCATCTGCAGAACAGCCTCAAGCCACATTCGGGTGGGTACATTTCAATATTTCGCTGCGCGCGATGATACCCAAGCGCTGGAAGCGCTCTTGCACCAAGCCATAGAGCGGCATTATCACACAGCCCAAACGGTCGAGCAGTTTTTGAGCGCAGCCGTGGCCGCACAAGCGCGCCTTGTTGCACAATGGATGGGGCTGGGCTTTATCCACGGGGTGATGAACACGGACAACAGCCATGTGGGGGGGATCACAATCGATTATGGCCCCTGTGCGTTTATGGATGAATTTGTGCCGATGAAGACCTTTAGCTCGATTGATCGGCAGGGTCGCTATGCCTATGGAAATCAACCAAATTTGGCCGCGTGGAATATGGCTCAACTGGCCACGGCGCTGCTGCCCTTAACTGAGGATCGCGAGGCCAGCATCGCTCGCTTTACCGAAATTGTGCAGGGCTTTGGCGATATTTTCGACAGAGAATATGCTGCGGTTTTTGCCCGCAAGATCGGTTTGACACCCAGCCAAGAAACCGACGTTCTGGTCGATGGGTTGCTGAAAATGATGGCCAATATTGGCGCAGATTATACGCTGTGTTTTCGCGCATTGGCCACGGGGGAAAGCCATGCGCATCTGGGTGTGCATCCCGATTTTGCCGATTGGCACGCCCGTTGGCAGGCGGCCGGACCCGCGCAGGGCGCATTGGCCCAGGTCAACCCGGCCATTATCCCACGCAATCACCTGATGGAGGCCATGATCGCCGATGCAGTCGCCGGCGATATGCAGCTGTTTCGCGCGCTGCATGAGGCGCTCAAGGCACCATTTTCGCACTGTGACAACCCCAGTTTCATCGCAGCCCCCGACCCGCAAGAGATTGTAACACAAACTTTTTGCGGCACTTAATGTGACGCGGGATGGAAGATTTTCCACGCCTGTGACTTCCACCAATCGGACTTTTTGCATGACCAATGTGTGGGTCATCGCCGCCCGCATAGGTTTTGTGAGGTCTCGCAGGGCATTGTGTCGATTATAGGCTCGGGATAATTTATTGCCGTATTTCAGTGGTTTTGACCTTCTTTGTGCCGGAAGTTGAAGTCAAACCGCTAATTTTAACCGTAACCTATATTGTGGTTTTGTTCTCGATCATCGTAAAAGACCCCACCGTTGCGCCAATGGCCCGGCGGCTAGGCGATAATCCTGATCCGCGCTGAGGTTGGCCGGGCATTTGGGGCTTGGGTGACCATATGGCGAAAAACATAATTCAAAGATGCGCACAAAATGGGCTGCGCATGACCGAGCAACGTCGCATCGTTGCTCAAGTCTTGGAAGACTCGCAAGATCATCCCGACGTGGAAGAGCTCTATGCCCGCGCGCTGAAACTGGATCCACGGATATCCATCGCGACAGTCTACCGCTCCGTCAAATTGTTTGAGGAATCAGGCATTCTGGAAAAATTAGAATTTGGCGATGGTCGGGCGCGCTATGAGGATGCAGAGCGTGACCATCACGATCACTTGATAGATATGAACAGCGGCGAGGTGATTGAATTTATCGACCCGGATATTGAAGCGTTGCAAGAAAAAATTGCAGAGCGCTTGGGCTATCGCCTTAAAGGACATCGTTTGGAGCTATACGGCGTGCCAATTAAGCGCGGCGAAAATGTCTGAAAGCATAAAACGCGAAAATCTTCTCGGTATAGGTTTCATCACTCTGGCCATGGCCGCTTTTGCGGTGGAAGATTCGTTGATCAAACTTCTCTCAACCCGCCTGTCCTCTGGCCAAATCCTATTGATGATTGGCTTGGGCGGGACTTTGGGCTTTTTTATCTGGAGCCGCCATAAAGGCGAGGGTTTGACCGCTGAGATTATGCGCAACCCCTGGGTCATTGGCCGCACCCTGTCGGAGCTGGTCGGCACGGCATTTTTTGTGCTCTCCTTAGCTTTGGTGCCCATCACCACCGTCTCCGCCATCATTCAGGTCAGCCCGCTGCTGGTGACCTTAGGCGCTGCTGTGATGTTGCGTGAGAAAGTTGGGATCCGGCGTTGGTCTGCTATTCTTGTCGGGCTCTTGGGCGTTGCCGTGATCCTACGACCTTGGTCTGCGACTTTTGAGTCCTCCGCACTTTTGGCACTCATGGGGGTGATTGGCCTGTCTGCCCGCGATGTGGCGACCCGGCGCATCGCCAAATCCACACCCAGTTTGGCACTGGCGACATTGGGTTTTGGCGCGACCATTCCAGCGGGGCTGATTCTTTTGATCTTCGATCCCCGCCTTGTTGTGCCCACACCAACAGACTCCCTGCTGATTGTGGTCAGCATTTTGATCGCCATCGGGGGCTATTATTGCATTATCGCCGCCATGCGCATCGGCGAGGTCTCCGCTGTGGTCCCCTTTCGCTATTCACGTTTGGTATTTGGCGTAGCCATCGGCGTTTGGTATTTTGGCGAGGTGCTGGACCACTGGACACTCATCGGCTCAGCCATTGTCGTCCTGTCGGGACTCTACGCCCTGTGGCGCGAATCCCAACTGCGATAGATTTGCGTCAAAACGCTCTTTCGCCCGCAGCCCCCACTTGTTAAACCGCGCGCAACTGAACTTTACCGGAGTTGCATCTATGTCCACGATTATCGATATCCACGCCCGCGAAATTCTTGACAGCCGGGGCAACCCTACGGTTGAGGTCGATGTGATCTTAGAAGATGGCACCCTCGGCCGCGCGGCCGTCCCATCGGGAGCCTCAACCGGTGCTTATGAAGCCGTTGAGCTGCGCGATGGCGATAAAAATCGCTATAAGGGCAAAGGTGTGTTGACAGCGATTGAAAATGTGAACGGCGAAATTGCAGATGCTTTGGTTGGCTTTGAAGCCGATGAACAGGTCGCAATTGACCAGGCCATGATCGAAATGGACGGCACGTCCAACAAAGCGCGCTTGGGCGCCAATGCGATTTTGGGGGTCTCCTTGGCCGTCGCCAAAGCCGCTGCGGACTATTGTGGCCAGCCGCTTTATCGCTACATCGGTGGCACATCCGCACGGGTGTTGCCGGTGCCCATGATGAATATTCTTAATGGCGGCGAACATGCGGATAACCCGATAGATATCCAAGAATTCATGATCATGCCGGTTGCCGCTGAAAACATCCGCGATGCGGTTCGCATGGGTGCAGAAGTTTTTCATACGCTCAAAGGTGATCTCATTGCCGCGGGCCTTTCAACAGGTATCGGCGATGAGGGCGGTTTTGCCCCCAATATTTCGTCCTCACGGGCAGCCTTGGATTTCATTATGCAGGCCATTGAGAAGGCCGGCTACAAGCCCGGCGAAGACATCTATCTCGCCTTAGATTGCGCGGCCAGCGAATATTGCGAAAATGGTATCTATGAGATGAAAGGCGAAGGCAAATCTCTCAACTCTGCGGAAAATGTCGCCTATCTGGCCGCCTTGGTGGAAGATTACCCAATTATCAGCATTGAAGATGGCTGTGATGAAGATGATTGGGACGGCTGGAAGCTTTTGACTGAGACCCTAGGGGATCGGTGCCAATTGGTTGGAGACGATCTTTTTGTCACCAACCCGGAGCGTTTGGCCATGGGCATTGAGCGTGGATCCGCAAACTCTATGCTAGTAAAAGTCAACCAAATTGGATCGCTGACAGAGACCATGCGGGCCGTAGAAATGGCGCATCGTGCGGGCTTTACCAATGTGATGAGCCATCGCTCTGGCGAGACCGAAGACGCGACCATCGCTGATTTGGCCGTTGCCACCAACTGTGGGCAGATCAAAACTGGCTCACTGGCGCGGTCTGACCGGCTTGCCAAATACAACCAGCTGATCCGTATTGAGGAAGAGTTGGGAGACACCGCCATCTATGCGGGGCGCTCGATCCTAAAATCTTGAGGCGGCAATATTCTAACGGGCGGGATTTGCACGCGATATTGGCAATTCCCGCCCATAGTCAAACCCGCAATGCCCCTCCCCTGCCTGTCTAAGGCAGGCTGATTTTTCCACCACAGAGCGGCGCATTGGCCGCGGTTGTGGCGGGAAAAGACGTCGCCAGACCGCGTGCAACGCGGGCCGCGAGATAGGCGAAGGCCTGGGCTTCGAGCATATCGCCATCCAACCCGATATCATCAATGTCATACACTTTCATCGGCAATTTCATCGCCAATTGCCGCATTATTTCACTGTTTTTTCGACCTCCACCACTGATCCAAACCTGTTTGGGTTGAACCGGCATGAGCGGCAGGGCCGCCTCGATTGCCGCGACGCATAGGGCGGTCAGTGTTGCGGCGGCATCCGCCGGGGCCAGCTGCGCCACCAGCTCCACCATGTCGCTAAAACTGTCGCGATCCAAAGATTTCGGAGCGGAACGCGAAAAATATGGCCGCTGCAAAAAGAGGGCAACGAGCTCTTCATCCACCCGACCGGACGCCGCCAAAGCTCCGCCCTCATCATAGGGCTGTCCAGTGGTTTTCACCATGAAGTCATTCAAGGGCGCATTGGCCGGGCCCGTATCAAAGGCCAGCAGGCCCTGTTCGGCTGGCAAGCGGGCGTCGATCCAAGTGAGATTGCCGACACCACCGAGATTCACAATCGCCATGGGCTCTCCAATCTGCTTGTAGCGCGCCAACGCCCAATGAAATATCGGAGCCAAGGGCGCACCCTGTCCACCGCAGGCCACATCCTCAGAGCGAAAATCCCAAGCCACGGCCGTGCCTGCGCGCCGGGCAAATTCTGCGCCACTGCCCAGCTGATGCGTGCGGAAATTTTGCGGATCGTGGCACAGTGTTTGTCCATGAAACCCAATCAGCTCCGCCGGCGGCAATTGCGACCACGCCTCCAGATGCGCCGCCAAAATCAACTCCGATACCGGCTCCAGCCCGGGCGCGCCGGACCATTTTCCCAGCACGCTTTGTAGCATCTGGCGCTCCGCTGCGCTGTAGGGGCGATAGACACTGGGGCCGAATTCGCAAATATCCACCCCATCTGTCAAAAGGCAGGCCGCATCCACCCCATCCAGCGAGGTGCCAGACATGAAACCCGTCACCCAAATTGGCTTATTAACGCCCATGCTCTTTCCCTATGTATTGGCTTTGACTATACACTGACCCGAAGGCCTTTGAGGAACAAGAGATCAATGACATATCACCCTAAATCAGAATTCATGGCTGTCATGATGCAACGTGGCTTTCTTGCCGATTGCACAGATTATCAAGGCCTCGATGACGCCTTGAGCCGCGGGGTGACACCAGCCTATATCGGATTTGATGCCACGGCGAAGTCACTGCATGTCGGCAGTTTGATCCAGATTATGATGCTGCGCTGGCTGCAAAAAACCGGACATAAGCCCATCACCCTCATGGGTGGAGGCACAACAAAGGTGGGTGATCCGTCATTCCGCGCCGATGAACGCCCCTTGCTGACAGAGGCGCAAATTGACAGCAACATCGCCGGAATCAAAAAAGTTTTCGAGAGCTATATCAGCTATGACGACGGCCCAACCGGAGCCTTGATGCTCAACAATGCCGAATGGCTCGACAGTCTCAATTACTTAGATTTCCTGCGCGACATTGGCCGGCATTTTTCGGTCAATCGGATGTTGAGCTTTGAATCGGTCAAATCGCGCATCGACCGGGAACAATCTTTGAGCTTTCTTGAGTTCAACTATATGATTTTACAAGCCTATGATTTTCTAGAGCTGAACCGCCGATATGGGTGCCTCTTTCAAATGGGCGGCTCTGATCAATGGGGCAATATCGTCAATGGGATTGACCTCACCCGCCGGGTGCTGAACCATGAGATTTACGGCCTTACCTCACAGCTGATGACCACATCCGATGGCAAGAAGATGGGCAAATCCCAAAATGGTGCCGTCTGGCTCAATGCCGATATGCTCTCTGCCTATGAGTTTTGGCAATTTTGGCGCAACACCACCGATGCGGACACTGGGCGGTTTTTGAAACTTTACACTGAGCTGCCGATTGAGGAATGCGAACGTCTTGGGGCCTTGCAAGGCTCAGAGATCAACAGCGCAAAAATCATTTTGGCCAATGAAGTCACAAGTTTGCTGCATGGGGCCGAGGCTGCAAGGACGGCAGAAGCCACCGCACGCGACGTCTTCGAAAAAGGCGGCACGGGTGATGATTTGCCCACGCTGACCCTTAATGCCGCCGATATCGCAGATGGCATTTCCATCGTTCAACTTTTGGTGAAATCTGGTTTGGCCAGCAGTGGCAAAGAGGCGAAACGCTTGATTTCTGAAGATGGGGCAAAGCTAAATGACGCCCCGCTCAGCGACGCCAGCCTAGTGTTGCAGGCGGGCGATCTAGCAGATCCGATCAAATTATCAAAAGGGAAAAAGAAACACGCATTGGTTCAGCTGGGATGACGGGCCGCACCACTCAAACCTTTGCACCACCTGTGGTAGAGGCCTATAGCTGGTTGGAGGGAAGAGATTTTTCGCAGCGCGTATTGATAAACGTCAGTCAAGCCGCGCCCTTAGCCCCGCCCCCTGCGCCTTTGAGGTCGCATATGGCCAAGGTAATTGAGGAAGAGGACACCCATCTTTATGGGGAGGTTCTTGGGCTTCTTACTTTAAGGGAAGAATTGGCCCGCCACAGCAGCGCGCTGTATCATGGCAAAATCACAGCGGCGCAGGTAGCCATCACATCAGGATGTAATCAAGCCTTCAGCGCGGTCGTGGCGACGCTCTGCCGCGATGGTGATCAGATCATTCTTCCCACACCCTTTTATTTCAATCATAAAATGTGGCTGGATATGAGCGGTGTGCGCTGCTGCTCTTTGCCCTGCCACGGGGATATGATCCCCGATCCAGCCGAGGCAGCGCAGCGCATTACTGCCCGCACCAAGGCCATTGTCCTAGTTACCCCCAACAATCCCTGTGGCGTAGAATATCCAGCGGAAGTCATTCAAGCCTTTTATGATCTCGCCAAATCCCACGGGCTTGCCTTAATCATCGATGAAACCTATCGCGATTTTCACAGTCAAAGCGGTCCGCCCCATCACCTGTTTGAGCAAGAGGATTGGCAAGACACGCTCATTCAGCTCTATTCCTTTTCCAAAGCCTATCGGCTGACCGGTCATAGGGTTGGAGCAGTTGTCGCGCGTGACACGCGGCTGGCGGAGATTGAGAAATTTCTTGATACAGTCACCATTTGCCCCAGCCAGTTGGGTCAAAAAGCAGCCCTCTGGGGACTGCAAAACTTGGGTGACTGGCTGGCCAAGGAGCGGCGTAAAATCTTGGCCCGCCGGCAAGCCATCATCGATCACTTCCCCACCCTGCAAGCGAAAGGCTGGCGTCTCATCGGGCTTGGCGCCTATTTTGCCTATCTGGAACATCCATTTGACATCAGCGCAACGGAACTTGCGCAAAAACTCGTCGAGGAGGCCGCCGTCCTCGCCCTCCCTGGATGTATGTTCGTTCCCACTGGGGATGAATATGGCCGAAGTCACATGCGTATCGCATTTGCAAATATCAGCGCAGAAATGATCGTTGATTTATTTGACAGAATGGCACAGGTAAGCCAGTAACTGGCTTGCTGCTGTACTGTTGTTGGCTTAAGCATTTTGGAACTAAATTAAAGGGATCGCCCCAATGGCTACGAAGAAAAAATCTAGTGCAAGCAAACTCGCGGTTTGGATAATCGTTGGGCTATTGATGTTTGGCATGATAGGATTTGGGGCCGCCGGTTTCAATGGCACGCAGCGCAGCCTTGGCAAAGTGGGCGATAAGACCGTGTCCATCGCCTCCTACAGTACCGCCTTGCAAAACGAGATGGCGCAATTTCAAGAGCAAATTGGCCGCGAGATTACCCCACAAGAAATGCAAGCCATTGGCCTCGATCAACGGGCGTTGAACCGGGTGATCAGCACTCGCGCTTTGGATCAATTAGCCACAGACCTAGGCCTGTCCTTGGGCGATGCTCGCGTACGCGAACAAGTGGTTGAAATTTCAGCCTTCCAAGGGCTTGATGGTGAATTTGATCGCGAAGCTTATGCAGAGGTATTGCAGCGCAACAATCTCAAAGAGGCAGATTTTGAAACCTCCCTGCGCGAAGACGCCGCGCGCCGTATCTTGCAAGAGGCAGTTCTAACGGGCGTCACCGCACCGGAGGCCTATGCCAAAGCCATGGTCGCCTATCTGGCCGAAACACGGGATTTCTCTTGGGCGCGCCTCACCCAGGACATATTGATCAGCCCGGCGCCAAAACCCAACGAAGAGGATCTGGTCACCTATCACAGCGAGAACCCAGCCAAGTTCACAACCTTGGCCGCAAGATCTGTCAGCTACATTTGGTTGACCCCAGCCATGTTGGCAGATGACATCGAAATCGAAGAGCGTGAATTGCGCGCTGCCTATGAATCCCGCAGTGATGAATTTATACAATTGCCCAGCCGACTGGTCGAACGGGTGATTTTCCCCTCACAAGAATTGGCTATAAAGGCCATGGAGGCAATCAATGAAGAGGCTACCACTTTTGAAGAGGTGGTCGAAAACCGCGGTTTGACGCTGCAAGATGTCGATCTTGGCGATGTTACAGAGGCAGAAATGGGCGCAGCCGGTCTCTTGGTATTCTCTTTGGAAGAGCCTGGCGTGGTTGGGCCAGCAGAGACGGACTTAGGCCCTGCATTATTCCGTGTTAACGCAATTTTGGACGGAAATGTGCAGAGTTATAACTCTGTGCGCGACCAATTGAACCTCGATGTCGCGTTGGATGTGGCTTCAAGCCAAATCGCAGACATCGCTGAACAGGTCGATGATCTTTTGGCCGGTGGCGCGACCTTGGAAGACGTGGCCATTGAGACAGATCTGCAACTGGCTACTTTGGATTGGAATGTGCAATCGGAAGGCGGCATCTCTGACTATGAAGAATTCCAAACCGCTGCGGCCGCTGTCACAGCAGAAGATTTTCCAGCACTCGGAGCTTTGAGCGACAATGGTATCTTTGCCCTGCGCCTTGATGGAGAGTTGCCCGCAGAGTTGCAGCCCTTGGCGAGCGTTCAGGACGCAGTCGCCAAAAGCTGGAAAGCACAACAGATTCAGCAACAATTGCGGGCCTTGGCCGAACGCATTGCCCCGCAGGTCTCACTCGATGCGCCCCTGACCAGCTTTGGCCTGACGGAAAATCTACAAGACGATATGAACCGCAATGACAGCGTAGACGGAACGCCGTCGGCTTTGGTGATGACCGCTTTTGAAACAGAGCTGGGCAAAGCCGCGTTGCTGGACGCAGCCAAGGGCGTGATTATTCTTTTGCCCCGCGCCATCCATGCCGCGAATTTTGAAGATCCCCAAGTGCAATCGCTCCAAAGTATCTTGGGCAATCGCATCGATACGACACTGGAGCGAGATGTCTTCGAAGCCTTTAGCAATGCCGTACGCGAGTCGGTGGATGTTGAGCTCAATCAAACAACGCTGCGGTCAGTCAACAACAACCTCTTGGGCGGTGGATAACCCCAATGGAACTCACACCGTCCTACGAAGAATTTGCCACAAAATATGAGGGTGGCGAAAATCAGCTGGTTTATTCACGCCTCGCAGCCGATCTCGACACGCCCGTCTCGGTCATGCTCAAATTGTCTGACGCACAGAAGGATAGTTTCATCCTAGAAAGTGTGACCGGCGGTGAAATCAGAGGCCGCTATTCAATTGTTGGACTAAAGCCAGATTTGATTTGGCGCTGCTGGGGCACGGTCAGTGAAATCAACCGCGAGGCCCGGTTTGATCGTAACAGTTTTACACCGCAGGTTGGAAATCCACTGGACGGACTGCGCGCTTTAATTGCGGAATGTCGTATAGACATGCCTACCGATTTGCCGGCTGCGGCGGCTGGACTTTTTGGCTATCTCGGCTATGATATGATCCGCTTGGTTGAGCATTTACCAAATATCAACCCAGATCCCATTGGCGTGCCAGATGCAGTCATGATCCGCCCAACCGTTGTGGCCGTTCTGGATGGCGTAAAAGGTGAGGTGACGCTCGTCTCCCCAGCATGGGTCAATTCCGGCCTCTCTGCCCGCGCAGCCTATGCGCAGGCTGCCGAACGGGTCATGGATGCCCTACGTGATCTCGAACGCCCCGTCAGCTCAACCCATAGAGAACTCAGCGGCGCGGCCCATGTGGGTGTGCCAGTGTCGAATTTCACCAAAGAAGGCTACCTCACGGCTGTCGAAAAGGCCAAGGATTACATAAAGGCCGGTGATATCTTCCAGGTTGTACCTGCACAACGCTGGGCGCAAGACTTCACGCTCCCCCCCTTTGCCATGTATAGGGCGCTGAGGCGCGTGAATCCCTCGCCCTTCATGTTCTTTTTTAATTATGGCAATTTCCAAATCATCGGTGCTAGCCCAGAAATTCTGGTACGATTGATGGACAATGAGGTCACTATTCGCCCCATTGCCGGAACGCGCAAGCGCGGCGGGAATGCGGAAGAAGATAAGGCCCTAGAGGCCGATCTTTTGTCCGATCCCAAAGAGCTGGCCGAGCATCTCATGCTGTTGGATCTGGGACGTAACGACGTGGGCCGGGTTGCCAAAATTGGCACCGTGCGCCCGACAGAAAAATTCTCTGTTGAGCGCTATAGCCATGTCATGCATATCGTCTCGAATGTCATCGGCGAGCTGGATCCGGCACATGATGCCGTGGCTGCGCTGTTGGCGGGCCTGCCCGCTGGCACACTCTCGGGCGCACCCAAAGTTCGGGCCATGCAAATCATTGATGAATTGGAGCCAGAAAAACGCGGCGTTTACGGCGGCGGCTGTGGGTATTTCTCCGCCGGCGGCGATATGGACATCTGTATTGCGCTACGCACAGCTGTGCTCAAAGATGGCAAGCTCTATGCACAGGCCGGCGGCGGCGTTGTCTATGACAGCGACCCTGAGGCGGAATACCAGGAGACGGTGAATAAGGCCAAGGCCGTGTGGACAGCCGCAGCCGATGCAGCAAATTTTGCCGGCAGAGGCAACGGATAGAAGTCATTATTTGACGGATGCTTAAGACAAACGTTTGATTGAAAGCGATATCAGGGCTTGTAAAAATAAGAGCCATGTATCACATTCAATTTGTGGAATAAGTAGAGAACCCAAGCTGTGCTAATTGCGAGACGCGATTTTCTCAAATCCAGCGGCGGGGCCGCATTGGCCGCCAGTGGCACGCTTTGGGCGCCCCAAACGGCGCATGCGCAGCTCACTTTAGGAGATATGCGCCTCGATGTGCTCACCGATGGCAGCCTGCGCCTGCTCGGCATTGTTATCTTTGGACCAATCCAGTGAAATTCGTCTTATTGACCGGTGAGGACCTTATATGTCACAGATAATAGACAGCGCGCACATGAGGCAGAACAAAACCATGGCTTTGCCGGTTTTTGACAAAAATATTAGCCCCGAAGATATGGACAAAATGGCGGGTAACGTCGTTCAAGCCGTAAACTTCCTCAAGGCGATCAGCCATGAGGGGCGGTTGATGATTTTATGCTATCTCGCCTCTGGTGAAAAATCAGTGATGGATCTTGAAGAGCTGCTCTCTGCCCGTCAAGCCGCTGTTTCGCAACAATTGTCGCGCCTACGGTTGGAGGGACTTGTAACCCCACGCCGCGAAGGCAAGGTGATTTATTACAGCCTGACCGACAAACGCTCCACGCAAATCATGGCAGTCGTCTATGATCTCTATTGCCGGGGCTCCTAGGACGATCAAATGCTGTATACACTGTCAGAACCCGCAATTGTCGCATTGATCAGCTTAGCCACAGATTTGCTCTTTTAGACAGTGGCTTTCTCCACCATTCTGGCCGGAGTCGGTATTGGATTGATCCTTGGTGTCATCCTCGGAGCCGCGGCGGCATCCCTGAGCAAAAAGAGTTTAACTGGCAATCTTTCAACACACCCAAACAAACTGGCCGTTATTTCTTGGGCGCTGCACTCATGGGTGTGGGTGGCGTTTTGGCAGGTGGCTGTACGGTCGGTGCGGATCTAGCAGGCATCGCAAGCCTCAGTATCGCAGCCATCATTGAGCTCGCCGCAATCGCCCTAGGCGGATGGGCAATGCGGGCGCTGCTCGCCAAAAAAAAGAGTACGACTATTGGCGCGCATTAGAAAATTGAACCTCAAGGGCGGACGATACCGCCCTTGAGCGCCTCGTGGTTACAACGCTTGCAAGCGTTTGAACAATGACGATGTATCCCAGCGACCGCCACCCATTTTCTGCACATCTTTATAGAATTGATCGACCAAAGCGGTAACCGGCAGGCTGGCGCCATTCTCATCGGCCGTCGCCAAACAAATTCCGAGATCCTTGCGCATCCAATCCACAGCAAAGCCATGCTCAAAATGATCGTCCAACATCGTCTCATTACGGTTGGACATTTGCCAGCTGCCGGCAGCGCCTTGGCTGATGACCTCCACCACAGAGGCACCATCAAGACCAGCTTTGGAGGCAAAATGCAGCGCTTCTGACAGGCCTTGCACCAAACCGGCAATGGCGATTTGGTTGCACATCTTGGTCATTTGCCCCGCGCCACTCTCGCCAATCCGGCGGCAAAGCTTTGAATAAAAGGCCATCACCGGCTCCACGCGATCAAAATCCTCCTTATCACCACCGCACATTATCGACAATTGACCATTTTCAGCGCCCGCCTGGCCACCAGAAACAGGCGCATCAACGAATGCGATGCCTTTGACGCGCGCTGCCTCATACAGTTCGCGGGTAACCGCGGCAGATACTGTGGTGTGGTCTACGAAAATGCTACCGTCTGCCATAGCCGCAAAGGCGCCATCTGGACCCAAACATACGGACCGCAAATCGTCATCATTGCCAACACAGGCCATGACCATCTCCGCACCCTTAGCGGCTTCCGCCGGGGTTGCGCCAGTTGCACCGCCATGCTCGGACGCCCAGGCACCGGCCTTTGCAGCGGTACGGTTATACACCGTGACCTGATGGCCCGCGCGCGCCAAATGCCCCGCCATAGGGTAGCCCATGACACCCAAGCCCAAGAATGTAATTTTCGTCATTGTCTTTTCCATATCAGTTAAAGCCGATCACCGAGTGTTTTACCGGCGAAAAAAGCATCCAAATTTTCCAAAGCGCGAAAGCCCATTGCGTCCCGAGTCTGTCGCGTTGCACTGCCAATATGAGGAAGCATGAAAATGTTGTCAAAGCTACTGAACGCAGGATTTCCACCTGGTTCAACTTGAAAACAATCCAAACCCGCAGCCGAAAGCTGGCCCCTATCTAAGGCGGCCATCAAGGCCGCCTCATCCACCAAGGCGCCGCACGCAGACAGTTTAAAATGAAATAATATTTTAGAATAGATTAAACCTGTACCATTTACACCAATGTTCGACGCACAGCATCTTTCCATCCTGCATATAGTCTCTCACGATCCTGCCCGGTCATATTTGGCTCAAAGCGACAATCACGAGCCCAGCTGTCCGCGAACCCCTGATGGTCGGGGTAAACGCCAGCGCGTGATCCGGCCAGCCATGCCGCTCCCAGAGCTGTGGTTTCCAAAACCTCGGGTCGATCCACAGGCGCTCCGATAATATCTGCAAGAAACTGCATCGTCCAATCAGACGCCGTCATGCCTCCATCCACGCGCAAAACAGCCTCTCCTGAGGTGCCCATGTCATCCTGCATTGCCAGCAGCAGATCACGGCTTTGGTAGCCTACGCTTTGCAGCGCCGCTTTCGCAAATTCCTTGGGACCGGAATTGCGGGTTAATCCAAAGATTGCGCCGCGACACTCAGGATTCCAATAGGGTGCGCCGAGCCCGGTGAATGCAGGCACAAGGTACAACGATTGTGTTGAATCAGCGGCTGCGGCCATTTCTGTGGTCTCATGCGCCGCAGAAATAAGCCCCAGCCCGTCTCGCAGCCATTGCACCACCGCCCCGGCGATAAAAATAGAACCTTCCAATGCATAGGTCGGCTTGCCGTCAAACTGATAAGCGATCGTGCCAAGCATCCGGTTCTTCGATGTCACCAAAGTGTCGCCGGTGTTGAGCAGCGCAAAACAGCCCGTGCCATATGTCGATTTCAACATCCCCGGCTCGAAGCATGCCTGTCCAATGGTCGCGGCTTGTTGATCCCCCGCCACGCCCAAAATGGGTATACCTGCGCCGAACAAATGGGTGGTCCCAAACTCTGAGGCGCAGTCACGCACTTCGGGCAGCATCGCCGGCGGCACCTGCATCAGCGCGCAGATCTGCGCATCCCAGCAGCCTCGGCGAATGTCATAAAGCATGGTGCGAGCTGCATTGGTTGCATCGGTCACATGGGCGCGGCCTTCGGTCAGCTTCCATATCAGGTAGCTGTCCATCGTCCCAAAGAGCAATTCGCCCCGCGCCGCACGCTCAGCCGCCCCCGCAACATGAGACAGCAGCCAGTGCAGCTTGGTGGCGGAAAAATAAGGATCAAGCAAAAGGCCGGTCTTTTGCGTGATGTCCGCTTCATTGCCCTCCGCGCGCAGACGATCGCAAAATGCAGATGTGCGCCGATCCTGCCATACAATCGCCTTATGGATCGGCAAGCCAGTTTTGCGGTCCCACACCAGGGTCGTTTCACGCTGATTGGTAATGCCGATGGCAGCGATATCTTTGGCTGTGCAGCCAGCTTG
Organism: uncultured Planktomarina sp.; assembly: GCA_905181815.1. Taxonomy (GTDB): domain Bacteria; phylum Pseudomonadota; class Alphaproteobacteria; order Rhodobacterales; family Rhodobacteraceae; genus Planktomarina. The sequence goes on from CAJIZA010000001.1 coordinate 531,753, forward strand.
CCCCATCACACCGGCGACAACCGCTTGCACAGAGGCCCAAATTTCCTCTGCATCATGTTCAACCCATCCCGAGCGTGGGAAATATTGCTGAAATTCTTTATGGCAGGATTGGACCGGGTGCATGTCTTTATCAAAAAGAATGGCACGGCTCGACGTGGTGCCCTGGTCAATAGCCAGAATATAGGTCATGAGAACTCCCACCAGTTAAGGACATTTCGAATTCAAAATGTGCCGTAACCGCAGGGGCGATGTAAAGGGCATTTAGCCGCGAAATCCAGTTGCCACGACGAATTTCTCTGAGGAATTCGAGCGTGATGCAGGCGGTTTCATATTGATGACTTTGGTAAATTTTTGCTTGAGCAGCGCTTGCAGCTCCCCTTCTGCGCCGCCAGCCAAAACCTTAGCCACAAAAGTGCCGCCTGGTGTAAGCACATCAAAGGCAAAATAGGCCGCCGCTTCGCACAGTGCAATAATGCGCAGATGGTCTGTTTGTTTATGTCCGGAAGCGGCCGCAGCCATATCCGACATCACCACATCAGCGGGCCCATCTAGCCAGGCTTTCACCTTAGCATCCGCATCATCTTCCATGAAATCCAATACATGCATTTCCGCGCCAGGAATGCTTTCCACTTCTTGCAGATCCACGCCCAGTATCGTACCTACCCTTTTGCCCTGCCGCGTGCCCAGTGCGTTGATGCGCTTGACCGCCACTTGGCACCATCCACCCGGCGCACAACCTAAATCCACAACCCGCACTCCAGGTACCAAAAAACGAAATTTATCATCAAGTTCTAGTATCTTGTAGGCCGCACGCCCGCGATATCCGTCCGCTTGGGCCCGCTTGACATAGGGATCATTCAGCTGCCGCTCCAACCAAAGCGTCGACGAAAGTTTCCGCCCCCGCGCCGTTTTCACCTTGACGCGCAGATCCCGCTGACCGCGACCACTGTTATTGCCTGGAGTTTTTGCCATATCGCCTCAGCTCTTTTGTTCGCGCAAAACACCGTCTGCGCTCATTTGTGCATAGAGTAAACCCTCGCGCAGGCCTCTATCGGCCACCGACAATTTATGAGTGGGCCAGCAGCGCAGCAAAGCCTGCAAAATTGCCGCCCCAGACATGATGAGCGCTTGGCGATCCTTGCCAATCCGCGGATCGTTTTGACGTCCGACTGGGCCCAGCCGCAGGTAATCGTGGATCACCTTGTCAATTTCAATCGAAGACATCGCCAGCCCATCGACTTTATTGCGATCATAGCGCCGCAATCCCAAGTGGCTGGCCGCGACGGTCGTCACCGTGCCACTTGTGCCAATGATCTGGAAATGTTCCATTTTATAGGCGCGGTCATAAGGGATGAAGCTTTCCAACTTTTCCTCAAACAACAGGCTCATCAAAGCAAAGCGACCCGCGTCATCGTCCACGTCATTGAACAAATCGCGCAGGGTTGCGACACCTAAAGGCACTGAGATCCAATCCACCACCTTGGCCCCGTATTTATTTGGACGCTCGCCCGAACGAAACCCGCGGTGCATATGCATGATCGCACGGCTGCGCAATTTGGGTTGCACATCCACCAGATCAATCCAAACTAGTTCGGTGGATCCCCCGCCGATATCGACAACTAAAAGCTGATCTGTGTCACGGGTCACCAAGGGTGCGCAGGACAAAACCGCCAACTGCGCTTCTTCCTCCGCCTTGATAATTTCCAATTTCAGGCCAGTTTCCTTGCGGATTTGCCGCATGAGCTCGGGGCCATTGGCGGCGCGCCGGCAGGCCTCTGTGGCCACCAGACGCATTTTTTTCACGCGATATTGCCGCAATTTTTGGCTGCACACCCGCAAGGCCTGCAAGGTGCGATCCATGGAGACACGGCTGAGTCGCCCACTTTCTTCCAGACCGTGCCCAAGCTGGACCGATTTTGAAAAGCTGTCCACGATCTTAAATTGCGCCCCATCCGGTTGCGCAATCAGCATGCGGCACGAATTTGTACCAAGATCCAAAGCCGCATAAAACGGATGAACCTGGGCCTTGAGGCCTGCGATTGACTCAACCGCTTTGGGAATCGCATCCGCAGACCGAGGACGCTGTGGCGTCATAATTATACGCCTTTCGAGTTTCGAGTTACCTCCAACCTAAGCTCTTCGACGGTGCCTTGCAATCGTTCATAAAGTTATTGCCAATTTTTCCAAATTATTCGCCTTTTCATACCGCTTGGGTTTTGGCATGACAGGAAGGTCGCTCCCACCGGTTCAATTGTCGAAATTCGACCCTATTTTGACATCCGTTGCACCTAGTAATCCGTGACATAGTTATGAGGAATCATTATGGCAGATGTAATTGTAGTGTATTGGCGTGACATCCCGGCCCAAGTCATTGTCGGCAAGGGGCGCAAAGCGTCAAAAGTGCAATTGCCAGAGCGTTTTGAGCAGGCTATTGACCGCGCAGCCATGAAGGTCGGCGCCGAAGATACGGACGCCTATCTTGCCGATTGGCGCAAGGCCGAGCCCTATGTGGTTGATGGCGATCAGGCCGAAGTGGCTCAATCAGAATCCGCCCGTCTAAACGCCGAATATAATCAAGAAAAAATCAAGCAACTCATTGCCAATGACGGCTGGGCCATCCAGGCCTAGACCCACCACCGAAGTTACCAGTTAAAAAGAAGGAGCGGCCCATGGCCCTACTCAATTTTGGATCCAAAGACACCGGTGGTGAAGAGATCAACCCGGAGGTCGAAACCTTTTTGAAGGATTACTCCGTTGAGGTGATGCCACGTACTGCGGAGAAAATTGAAGATTTCCGCGACCTTCTTCCCACAGCAACGCGCGTGTACATCGCGCACATTGAAGGTACGCAGATTGAAGATATGGTGGCCACTGCCAAGCGCATCGCGGGCGAAGGTTTTACCGTCATGCCGCATTTCCCTGCAAGGATCATCAAAGATGAGGCCACACTGCGCAATTGGATCGCCATGTATCAGGGCGAAGCTGGCGTTGATCAAGCCTTGTTACTCGCAGGCGGTGTGAGTCAGCCCCACGGAGATTACGACAGCTCCATGCAGTTGCTCGAAAGCGGTGCCTTTGGCGACGCGGGTTTCAAGCGTCTGCATGTGGCGGGGCATCCTGAAGGCAATAAGGATATTGATCCCGATGGCTCCATGACCAATGTCGAGGCAGCCCTGCGCTGGAAGCAGGCATTTTCAGATACATCCGACGCAGATATGGCCATTGCGACGCAGTTTTGTTTTGAAGCGGACCCCGTGATTGAATGGGCCAATGATCTGGCGGCCAATGGTATCACCCTGCCTATACACATCGGAGTGGCTGGCCCGGCAAAACTGCAAACCTTGATCAAATTTTCAATCGCCTGTGGTGTGGGCGCCTCCCTGCGGGTACTCCAACGGCGCGCCAAAGATCTTACCAAATTGCTTTTGCCCTTCACCCCGGATGAATTCTTGAGCGACCTTGCAGCCCATAAAGCCACAAATCCGGATTTTGGCATTTCGCATATACATTTTTTCCCACTTGGCGGGATTAAAACCAATTCCAAATGGGCCATCAAAAATGGTGGTACATCTGCCACTCCAGCTTCTCAATCCTAAGGATTTCCAAATATGACACGCACTGTTGTAGAGTCAAAAACCAAAACAGCTGTAATTGGCTTTGATAAGCCCTTCTGCGTGATTGGTGAGCGCATCAATCCAACAGGCCGCAAGATCTTAAACGCAGAGCTGGAAGCGGGAGATTATTCTCGTGTGGAAGCAGATGCCATTGCGCAAACGGCCGCCGGTGCCTCGATCTTAGACATCAACTCAGGTGCCGTATTTTCAAACAAAATGGCCGAAGATCCACGCTATGCGGATAATAATTTTGTCGAGCCAACTTTGATGCGCTCCTTGATTGAGCGGGTGCAAGCTGTGGTTGACACGCCCTTGTGCATCGACAGCTCTGTACCAGGAGCTTTGGAAAATGGCCTGGCCGCCGCCGAAGGTCGCCCACTTCTTAACTCGGTGACAGGAGAAGAAGAGCGGATGGAAATGGTGCTGCCATTGGTGAAAAAATACAATGTGCCTGTGGTGGCCATTTCCAATGATGACACCGGCATCTCCGAGGACCCTGACGTGCGCTTTGCCGTCGCCAAAAAGATTGTTGAGCGCGCCGCAGATTTTGGCATTCCAGCCCATGATATCGTGGTTGACCCACTGGTGATGCCCGTTGGTGCGATGGGATCCGCTGGTTTGCAAGTCTTCACTCTGGTCAGGCGTTTACGTGAGGAATTGGGCGTGAACACCACCTGCGGTGCATCGAATATTTCCTTCGGCCTGCCCAATCGTCATGGCATCAACAATGCTTTCCTGCCTATGGCCATGGCCGCAGGCATGACCTCAGCAATCATGAACCCGGTCGCCTTGCCAGTCAATCAAACCAAGATTGCCGAAAAGAAAGCCGCGATTGCGGCTGCGGGCATCATCTTGCCCGAGGTTATGGACGATGAAACTTTCGTCACGCTCTTCGGCATGGGATCCATGTCAAGCAAACCGGGTAAAGAAATGGAAGCCATCCGAGCCGCCAATTTCTTGATGGATTGCGACCCAAGCGGCGGGGCTTGGATCAATTTCAATAAAATTCCCGGCAGTGATGCGGGTGGTCGCGGTGGCCGCAAGCGCCGCCGAGGCTAAGACTTCAACTTCCCTGCCCGACCTCTGGCCGGGCAGGGAGGTTGAAGCTGGCGCGCTTGGCCGACATTTTGCGCTAGCGCCGATTGCAAAGTCACTACATCAGCAGCGACCCCAAGAAAACACCCACCCTGTGCAATAAAGCGCTGCTGATCGTCTGGATCTAAACAAATCGTACCGGCGCAGAGCCCCGCAGCTTTGATATCCTTCATGCCTTGCGCAATGACCTCTAACACCTCCGGATGGTTCAAATCACCCAAATGGCCCATATCCGCACTTAAATCTGCAGGGCCGATAAAGATGCAGTCAATGCCCGGCACTTTGGCAATTTGAGCAATATTGGCCATAGCGGCGCGCGTTTCGACCTGCACCATCACGCAAATCTGATCATTGGCGGTTTTGGCATAGTCCGGAATGGCATTGTAGCCACTGGCCCGCGCCAGCGCATAGCCCACCCCGCGCCGACCCTCTGGCGCATATTTACAGGCCTCCACTACTTGCTGCGCTTGCGCGGCGGTTTCCACCATAGGTACCAAAACGCTTTGCGCACCAATGTCCAAAACCTGTTTCAAAATCCAATCTTCGCCCTGCGGCACACGCACCACAGCACTGGCCCCTTGCCCTGCCAATGCGCGCAGCTGCGCCGCCATCAAAGGCAGGTCATTCGGCCCATGTTCTCCGTCAATCAAACACCAATCATATCCAGCCGCTCCGGCCATCTCCGCCACCGCCGGACTGGACAAGCCCAGCCAAATGCCAATTTGCAACTCGTGGCGCGCTAGGGCAGCTTTCATTTTATTTTTGAGTGCGGGCATGATCTGCTCCTTTGATTACAGAGTTAAAATCATCTCTACGATTGCCGCGAAAAGCAAGCGCTGAGTTGTAGTACCGACAAATCCGGTTTCCCCCTGATATTGGCCCGCCTTGCCAACTATCAGGCCTAACGCCCTTGCACGAATTGTGCTAAGTAAAGTATGAAGCTGCCTGAGTGGTTTGAAAGTTGGAAAAAACATGGGACAGCACTATTTGGTCGCAGATGTGGGCGGCACCAATACCCGCGTAGCTCTGGCCAATGATGGAAAGCTGCAAACCCAAACAATTCACCGTTACCGCAACATAGATCAATCTGGCGTTGTCGGAATCTTGCAAAAATATCTTACTGAGCACGCCCCAGAGGCGCGCCTTGATGCCGTCTGTATTGACGTGGCCGGGCCTGTTGGCAATGACGAAGGTCAATTGACCAATCTCGATTGGACCGTCACGAGCGCTGAGCTCTGCGCCGCCACAGACGCAAAATTTGGCGCCATCCTTAACGATATGCAGGCCCAAGGCATGGCATTGTCGCATCTGCCCAGCACCGCCTTTAACAGCATCCTGAAAGGCACAGCCCAGAGTGGCAACCGCATGGTTGTCAATATTGGTACAGGTTTCAATTCGGCGGTGATCTTGGGCGAAGGGCCAAAACTCGCTGTGCCAGGCAGTGAAACGGGTCATGTCAATTTACCCGTGCCGAGCCCGCAGATCTATGAGCTGCATCAATTCCTAACCGAACGCTTTGGGTTCGCCTCGGCCGAAGAAGTTCTCTCTGGCCGCGGACTCGGGCATATTTATGGCTTTCTCGCAGCGCTTGACCCGCGCCAACCATTCCCGAGCTCCCATCATATTATGACCCAATTACAAAGCGATCCTCATGCGCGCAAATCGATTGATATCATGCTGGAAGTTTTGGGCTGCGTCAGTGGCAACCTGGCACTGACACACCTGCCCTTTGGTGGTATTTACCTCGTCGGCGGTATGGCACAAGTGTTGGCAGACTATTATCACGACAGCGCTTTTCACCGCGCCTTTGCGGCGAAGGGGCGTTTTGCTGAATTTATGGACCAATTCTCCGTACATTTGGTGCAAGACGATCACGCGCCCCTTATCGGATGCATCGCACATCTACAACATCACGGACATGACAAGCTCTGACATTCTCCCGAACGCCCAAGTCCGCCAGCACTTCCTAGACCGTCATCAGCTGCGAAAACCACCGCTTGGCACGCGGCTTGATCAGACGCTTACGGGGCTTAATTTTGTGCAGGTCGACAGCATCAACAGCCTCGCACGGGCACATGATCTGATTCTTTGGTCCAGGCAACAAAGCTATCGCCCTCCCACATTGCGCAAAATGGTCGACCACAGCCGCCAGGCTTTTGAAGCTTGGACACATGATGCCTCGATCTTGCCCATGGCGGCCTTTCCCCATTGGCGTCACAAATTCATCCGAGACGAAAAGCTGGTCCAAAAGCGATGGAAGGCTTGGCACCGTGGAGACTTTTTGGCACAGACCGAAAGCGTCCTAGACCAAATCGCCCGGCATGGACCTTTAGGATCGGGGGACGTCGGCGCCCAGGAACAGCGCGGAACCGGCGGCTGGTGGGATTGGCATCCCTCAAAAACCGCGCTCGAATATCTTTGGCGCACGGGCCACATCACCGTCAGCCGGCGTGAGGGTTTCCGAAAGCTCTATGATCTTACAGAAAATGTCATCCCTAAAGATATTGGCAGCGCCCAACCGTCGTTTGACGAAAGCTTAGATTGGGCCTGCACAGGGGCATTGCGTGTGTTGGGCTTTGCCACCGCCAAAGAAATAAGCGACTTTTACGATTTTGTGACCGCCAGCGAAGCGCGGGCTTGGATCGCGCGTGGCCTTACATCAGGCGAGCTGCGCGAAATCAAAACCGAAGCGGCCAATGGCCAGCTGCGCGATCGGGTGATCTTCACGCAAGATTGGCCCAACCTACAAGAGCATTTGGCCGTCTCAAACCGTCTGCGCATTCTCAGCCCCTTTGATCCGGCCCTGCGCAACCGCGCACGCGCGGAGGAAATATTTGGCTTTTCCTATCGCATAGAGGTCTTCGTTCCGGCTGCACGGCGCCAATATGGCTATTATGTCTTCCCAATTATGGAAGGCAGCGCCCTTATCGCCCGCATAGAATTCAAGGCCAATAGAAAGAAAAATTTAATTGAAATTAAAGGTTTATGGCCCGAAGCGAAAGTGAATTTTAGCGCAGCGCGCATCGAAAGGCTTATCGCAGAGCTCAAACGCATCTGCCTTCTGGTTAAATGCCACGACATCTCTGGGATTGAGATCTTGCGGCGCATGTAACGCAAGAATGGCGCTCAAATGTCCAGCTTGAGCGCCCCGCCCGCCTCGGCAGCTCGACTTTGGCAGAGGATGACCGTGTTTTCGCGCTGCGCCGACGAGAGCACAAAATCACGATGCTCAACCTCACCGGACAGCAGCGTGCATTTGCACACGCCGCAAAGCCCATCGGCACATTTCACATCCACCGGTATCCCAGCCGCGATCAGCGCATCACTGGCCGATTGACTGGCCGTTACTGGAATTTTTTGCCCATTGGCCCGCTCGATCTCAAAGGGAAAGTTTTCCCATTCGGGCAACTCGGGCAGCGTAAAGAACTCCGCATGCAGCGCCGTCTCTGGATAACCAATAAAGCGGGCATGGTCTAAAATTGCGCTCATATAGGCACCTGGCCCGCAGACATACATGTGCGTTCCAGCCTCATAAGGCGGCACCGCTTGGGCAATATCGAGGCGCGTGCCCTGATCTGAGTAATGCCGGCTAACGCGATCGGCCCAAGCAAAATCGTCAAATGCCCTATCAAAGGCGGCCTTTGCCTTTTGACTGGCTGAATACATCAGCCGAAACGCCCCGCCCTGACGATGAAGCTCATGGGCAAATGCCAACATCGGCGTCACACCGATACCGCCGCCGAACAGCAAGGACAACTTGGCCGAAGCCTCCAATTCAAAGTGATTTATGGGTTTGGAGACAAAGACCCGCCGACCAGGCTCGAAAATGCGGTGCATCAATTGCGAGCCTCCGCGCCCCTCGGGCTCCTGCAATACAGCAATTTCATAGCAGCTAAGATCGGCCGGATCGCCACACATGGAATATTGCCGTAAAAACTCAGGCGCGACAACAATGTCCAAATGCGCCCCCGCTGTCCACCGGGGTAATTCCGCGCCATCTACCGCCACAAGCCGGTATTTTTTAACGGCCCCCGGACAGTCTTCCACCTGAGCCACAGTCATTTGAATGACCGGCGATTCGTGATCATTTTGGTAAAGATGCAAATGATCCCGAGCGCCTGTGGCAGATTTCGCTTGATAGACCTCTGCGGTGATCATGGCTTGATAGGCCTCAATTCCAGCCTCGCGGTCCATCGGCGCAGGATAGGGGTATGGGTGGGGAGCCAAGGGCGCAGGATAGACCGCCAAAGTTTGATCTTCGTATTTCAGATCCAGATTTTTTTGCAAAGAACGCGCATTGACTGGATGAGTTGTTGGGCGATACCCGCCCTCCTCGGTCAACTCCAGATCCCACCACCATTTTTTAACCGGATTGAGCGCGCCTCGTCCGGCCATATCATCCATTTTTGCCAAAACTGGTGCCATCTGCGGCACGGTCATCGCCGCCCAGCGGAAGGGCGCTTCAGCGAAGAGCCCCTCCAAGTTCCATGGGCAGGTTTTCATGCAGCGTCCACACATAGCGCCGCCCGGGGTACTGATGCGATAGCTGGCACATTTCTGACTGTCAGATTTCCAAATCTCATAGCCATTGAACATCAATTTCGGCCCAGCAGTAATCGCCCCGGATGGGCATTCGCGGGCGCATTTATTGCAGCTTTGGCAGAACCGCTGCAAACCAAAATCAATCGGCTTGTCATGGGCAAGTGGCAGGCTCGTGGTCACCACACCAGATTTCAACCGCGGACCCAGAAACGGGTTCAGGATTACTTCGCCAATTCGGCTCACCTCCCCCAGACCGGACAGCAAAAGCAGCGGCGGTTGCAGCACCTCACCATCCATCACCGTATGCGCCTTGGCCGCATAGCCCAGGTTGCGAATATGTTGCGCCAAAATTCCGCCCAGAAGGGAGAACCTCAGATAGGCACGCATGGATTGCGCCACAGAGATCCAATCATCGCCCGACGCACCTTCCATGGTTTCGAACCCTTGATCCACAATCATACTAATGGCTTGGTCATGGGGCGGGGCAATGGGTGCGCCCCGGGCGTCATGCGAATACCATGACCAGGCAGGGCAGCGCGACAGACCGGTGGCATCTATACCGAGAAAATAGCTGGCCCCTTTGATGTTATCGGCCGCCAGGTTAGGCGCAATCGGTTGGGCATGCGCCGCCGGCTCCCCGTCCTGCAAGAGCACAAATGCACCCAGCAGCCTGCGTTGCGCAGAGCTGGGCGCCGCCTTGCGCACGTAGTGACCAGCAGTCGCGCCCTTTTGCAGCGCCGGTCCCATATCGCCAAATTGCGCGCGAGCGAACATATCCGTGCGTTTGGGCACTCGGGCCACATTCGGCTCATCAATATAGGTGGTGGGGGTCTCAACGCGCTTGAGGGTTTCAAACGGATGGGCACCCTGCGCGTAGTCGCGCCGCGCATAGGGATCATGGGAGCCACGGCTCGCGCCCCCATGGCGACCAAGACCCCAATCCAGCCCCATTCGGACGGATTTTGGCTGATCTGCGGCCAAAGGCAAATCCGGTGCCAGCGCCATATCCGTGGTGACAGCGGCCAAACCAAATCTTTGTTTCAACCAGGGATGGGTGATCTGGTCGCCCGCAACCTGTGCCAAACCGGCCTTGACCGCCAGGCGCGCCAAATCCACATCGCAGGTGGTGGCTGAATGCGCCCGAGCGCTATGCCCTAAAACTCTGATGTAATTCGCTAAAACAGTGGCAGTTTCGGCACCCAGCAGTGCCGCACGTTCCGCCTGCGCGTCTTGAACCCAATCACAGCCGGTCTCGCCGCTTCGCGGATCGCGCCGATACGCCACCATAAAGACCAACGCATATGCATGGTGATCCATCGGTTCTGGCTTGGCGGTCATGCTCTCTCGTAAATCCGCCATGATCATATCAATACCAGCGGCCAAAGTCTTGGTTTGGCGCGTTTGCAGCGCATGGGACAGGCGGTCGATTTGCGGGTTGCGCCGTGGCGCTTGGAGCCTGTCATCCGAGCGCAACGGCGCTATGCCGACCGTGGAAATATCATTAAAATAAGAGAAGGCTTTGAGATGGTTGGAGCGCTCTTGTGGGTCGTCGGGAATATCTGACGGCGCGGAATTTTGCGCACCATCACGCACCGCATCCATCATAGCTTGAAACTCCGCCATAGCGGGCACCAAACTGTGACTGCCTGCGGGCCGCTCAAAGGATAGATCCGGCCATGGAGCCAGCCCCTCAAGATCAGGCATCACCCGGCTGCGTTTTAGAATTTCCGTTGGATATCGTCCCATATGCACCGGTCGATTGCGATCAGAGAACAGCTTAGACATGGGCCTGTCCTCGCAATTTTGCGGTAATGGCCGCCAGAATGGACAGGGCAATCTCTGCCGGGGTCCGGCTGCCGATGTCGAGCCCTACTGGCCCTTGAATCCGATCAAACGCCGCTGCGCTCACGCCGAGGTCCAACATGGACTGGCGACGCTTGGCATGGGTCCGAGATGATCCCAGAGCCCCAATATAAAATGCGTCGCTCGCAACCGCATGTTGCAAGGCGGGTGTATCCATTTTTGGATCATGCGTGAGTGTCACAAGCGCCGTGCACCGATCCAAAGACAATCTCACCAAAGCCTCCTCTGGCCAATCAACAATCACCTCATACCCGTCAAAACGAGCCGGGCTTGCGAAACTGTCGCGCGGATCAATGATAGTCACAAGATAGCCAGCCATCTGCGCCATTGGGGCCAAATATTGGGCAATATGCACCGCGCCAATAATCACCAGGCGCAGGGGTACTGTTTGGATATGGGTGAAGACATCACCCGAGAGTCCGCCACCCGCTTCAAAAACTGAAGGATCGGTTTGCTCTGAAATTAATTCGCGCTGCCAGCTGGACAAATCCAACCGCAATGCAATGGGCTTTCGAGCCGATTGGGCCTCAACAAGCCGCTCCAACACGGCTGGATCCATGCCCTGGCCCTGCCCCACGGGCTCGACCACCAGTTCAATCTCGCCGCCACAGGCCAGCCCGACGGCGAAAGCATCCACATCGGCAACCCCGTAGCGCAGACGCCGGCATTGCCCCGTCGCCAATGCCTCCGCCGCCTCTAAGACCACAGCCCCTTCGACACAGCCCCCCGAAACAGAGCCAAAAAAGCGGCCATCCTCACAAATGAGCATTTGAGCGCCAATGGGCCGGGGGGCAGATCCCCAGGTGGCCATAACAGTCGCCAGCGCCACTTTCTGTCCTTGCCGGTGCAGCCGCAAGGCCATTGCTGTCATATCTTCGGTGACTGCCATCTCAACTGCCCCAACATGTTCCAAATTGCTCTGCATATTCAAAGGCAGACTAAGAGCAATCGCGGCGGCCTGTCCAGTTGTGCCTCACAAACCAGCGCATTGGTCCAGCGCATCACTCAGCGGTTAAGCCATTGCGGGCCAATAGCTCCAGATAGAGTGCCGCATGATCCAATCCTGCGCCATCCATCTCGTGAACTAAGCGATCAAAGCGGTCGCGGGTCTTTTGCAAAGTCGGCAAGCTCAGCCCAAAACTTTCTGCCTCGGCCAAAGCATTGTTGAGGTCTTTAAGCTGCAAAGCGCTGAGGCCACCGGGGGTGAAATCCAAATCGGTCATGCGTGCGCCGTGCAATTGTAAAATCGTGCTATCTGCGAACCCGCCTTTCAAGGCCGCACGCACGGCTGCGGGATCTGCGCCCCCTTTTTGCAGCATCAACATGGCTTCAGCCACCGCCGCAATCGTGACGCCGACAATGGCTTGATTGGCCAATTTTGCCAATTGCCCAGCGCCAATCGGTCCCACATGCACCGGCCGCCCCATGGCGCTAAGAGCGGCCGCAACAGTCTCGAAATCCTCTGGCGCGCCACCGGCCATAATCGCCAGGCTGGCCTCCTCGGCGCCTTTTGTCCCGCCCGATACGGGCGCATCCACATAAGACACATTGAGCCGCGCCAAATCTTCAGCTGCGGCCCGCGCCTCTTCTGGCTTGATCGACCCCATCTCCACCCAGACTGTGCCGGGGCGCAAGGCTGAGCGCAACGCCTGATCGGCTTGCACCAACGCCCCGGTCGGCCCATCCGACAGCATGGAAATCACGATATCTGCCTCAGCTATCGCCTCGGCCGCATGGTCCGCCACCACAGCCCCAAAGGCGCTTAAAGCTGCCGCCTTAGCTGCCGTTCGGTTCCAGACCGCCGTTGAAAACCCCGCCTGGCAAAGGTTCCGCGCCATGGGCGCGCCCATGAGCCCTGTTCCCAAGACTGCGATTTTCTGTTTGTTCGACATGACTTTGACCCTTTGCACATAATGCGGGCCTCGCCGCCCTTTGCGCATTTGTGCGGCTGGCCTTGGCAAATTGCAACCGTTTAAGTCACCGCGGTGACGCTGGACGCCCCAATCTCGCCCGCACCAGGGCCGCTACAGCGACAGCAACAGCTGCGGTGACAAAAAATGCAAATTTGTTCAGAAATGTCATTGCCTAATGCCGGCGCGCCATGCACATTTGCCCTCTCAAAAGAAACGACAGGGGATCGAGATGGGACGACTCGCAGGAAAACGCGCTTTGGTGACTGCCGCAGGACAGGGTATTGGCAGAGCCACCGCTTTGGCCATGGCCGCTGAGGGCGCCAAAGTCTTTGCCACAGACATAAACCCCGAAACTTTGGCTGAGGTACAAACCGCCAGCACTGGGCAGATTGAAACCTATGTGCTCGACGTTCTTGACCCGGCCTCTATACGGGACGGTATCGATCGCGCGCAGCCTGATATTTTGTTTAATGGCGCGGGTTTCGTGCATCACGGGTCCATAATAGATGCCAAGGAAGACGAATGGGATTTTGCCTTCAACCTCAATGTCCGCTCAATGATGCGCACCATTCAAGCCGCGCTTCCGGGCATGCTGGAACGGGGTGGCGGTTCTATCATAAATATGTCGTCCGCCTGTTCCTCTGTTATCGGCGCGCCCAATCGCTTTATTTACGGCACTACCAAAGCTGCGGTGATAGGCCTGACCAAATCAGTAGCAATTGATTACATCAAGCAAGGGATTCGCTGTAATGCAATTTGTCCCGGCACAATTGAAAGCCCCTCCTTACACGACCGCCTGCGCGCCACTGGAGATGAGGTGCAAGCAATGAAAGACTTTGTCGCCCGCCAACCCATGGGCCGTATTGGAACAGCCGAAGAAATTGCAGCCCTTGCAGTTTACTTAGGATCGGATGAAAGTGCCTTCACTACCGCCACAACACAGGTCATTGATGGCGGCTGGTCCAACTAATTGCAGGCGAGCAAAACTTTAACTTAACGAGGACGTTCCACGTGTCAGATAACAAACTTAAATTGCGATCCCAACAGTGGTTCAACAATCCCGACAATCAAGAGATGACAGCGCTCTATCTTGAACGCTATCTCAACTATGGTCTGACACGCCACGAGCTACAATCAGGCAAGCCAATCATTGGGATTGCCCAGACCGGCAGCGACCTCAGCCCCTGCAATCGGCACCATATTGAGCTGTCCAAGCGGGTGCGCGATGGGGTCATCGCCGCCGGCGGCACGGTGATTGAAATTCCAGTGCATCCCATCCAAGAGACAGGCAAACGCCCAACGGCGATGTTGGACAGAAATCTGGCCTATCTGTCTTTGGTTGAAACTCTATTTGGCTATCCCATTGATGGGGTTGTGCTCAATATCGGCTGTGACAAAACCACCCCGGCTTTGCTCATGGCGGCCGCTACGGTCAATATTCCAGCGATTGCCCTCTCCGTTGGCCCAATGCTCAACGGGTGGTTCGGCGGCAAACGCACAGGGTCCGGCACCATCGTCTGGAAGGCCCGAGAGATGCAGGCCGCGGGTGAAATTGATGATGACGGTTTCATGGACATGGTGGCCTCCTCTACCCCTTCTGTGGGCTATTGCAACTCCATGGGCACTGCCACGACGATGAATTCACTGGCTGAGGGTCTTGGTATGCAGTTGCCCGGCTCCGCCGCCATCCCGGCGCCCTATCGCGAAAGAGGACAGATCAGCTACCAAACCGGGCTCCGGATTGTCGATATGGTGCATGAGGATCTACGACCTGACCGCATTATGACCCGTGAAGCCTTCGAAAACGCCATTGTGATCAATTCGGCCATAGGCGGCTCGACCAATGCGCCCATTCACCTCAACGGCGTCGCCAAACACCTCGGCGTCGCCCTGAACAATGATGATTGGCAAAACCTAGGTCATGAGGTGCCACTTTTGGTCAATCTTCAGCCGGCGGGCGAATATCTTGGCGAAGATTTTCACCGGGCCGGGGGCGTACCAGCGGTGGTCGGCGAATTGCTCGCCGCAGGGCTGCTGCCACATCCGGATGCCAAGACGGCCAATGGCAAAACCATCGCTGAAAATTGCCGAGATTGTCGCAGCACCAATAGCGATGTGATCCGGCAAGTCGCAGCGCCAATGGTGGGAGCCGCCGGCTTCATCAATCTGAAGGGTAATCTGTTTGACAGCGCGATCATGAAAACTTCGGTGATCTCGCAAGAATTTCGCACGCGCTACCTGACTGATCCGGCCAATCCAAATTGCTTTGAGGGGCGTGCCATCGTCTTCGACGGGCCAGAGGACTTCCATCATGGCATTGATGATCCAAGCCTCAATATTGACGAAAATTGCGTCTTAATCATGCGGGGCGCCGGTCCAATTGGCTATCCCGGCGGGGCGGAAGTGGTGAATATGCGCCCGCCCTCCTATCTTTTGACCAAGGGAATCACCTCCCTGCCCTGCTTAGGTGATGGCCGGCAATCGGGCACCTCAGGATCCCCTTCGATCCTAAACGCCTCCCCTGAAGCCGCAGATGGCGGCGGCTTGGGCCTGGTGCAAACGGGCGATATCATCCGCATTGATTTGAATGCCTGCACCGCCGATATGTTGGTCGAACCGGCCGAGCTTGAGCGCCGCAGGGCCGCTCTTGGCCCACGCCCCTTCACCCCTGACAGCCAAACCCCTTGGCAAGAATTGTTCCGCGAAAAAGTCAGGCCCTTCTCAGAAGGCATGACTCTGGACGGGGCGCATGAATATCAAGACATCGCGCGCAAACATATGCCGCGTGACAACCACTAGGAGTTTTTTTCATGAAGTTAGTCCGCTATGGCGAAACTGGCGCAGAGCGCCCCGGTATGATCGACCCAGCAGGCGTGTTGCGCGACCTTTCGGGTCATGTGACGGATATCGATGCAAACATGCTCGGCGATGAGGCTTTAGCCCGCCTTCGGGCACTGGATCCAAGCGCCTTACCCGCGGTCACCGGATCACCGCGCTTCGGCCCGGTTGTTGGAGATATAGGCAAGTTTCTCTGCATCGGTCTCAATTATTCCGATCACGCGGCAGAAACCGGGGCTGCCATTCCTGAACATCCCATTTTGTTTTTCAAAGCCAATTCCGCCATTGTCGGCGCCAATGATGATGTGGTCATGCCCCGCGGCTCGACCCATACGGATTGGGAGGTGGAACTCGGGGTGGTGATTGGCACGGCCGCAAAATATGTCAGCGAAGAAGACGCTTTGAACCACGTGGCAGGCTATTGCATTGTGAACGACGTATCAGAGCGGCATTTCCAAACTCAGCTTACTGGGCAATGGACCAAAGGGAAAAGCTGCGACACCTTCGGCCCCACTGGCCCCTATCTCGTGACACGCGATGAAATTGCCAATCCACAGGCTCTGGACATGTCACTGGATGTGAACGGCAAACGAATGCAAACCGGCAATACAGCGACCATGATCTTCACGGTTGCGCAAATTATTAGCCACCTGTCTCATCTCATGACGCTCCACCCTGGTGATATCATCACCACCGGAACCCCTCCAGGCGTCGGAATGGGCATGAAGCCGGATCCGGTCTACCTCAAGCCCAGCGATGTGATGGAGCTCGAAATCTCAGGCCTTGGCATACAACGCCAGACCGTGCGCCAAGACGCATAAAACACGCCTCCCCACCCATTAGGCCGCTCGTGGCTGGGGAGGCCAAAGTTTGACCCCTCTGTCCTCCCATGACTTCCATTTCTACGATACGCAATCTCGGAGAGGCCATGGAAGCCGAGTTAAATCCTGCGGGCATCCCGACAGCAAAAGCCTTGCACGCATCCGGCGCAGATGAGGCCTACCGACAATTACTCTACTTCATCGCGCGGCCGCATTTTATTGCCTATTATGTGATTAATATGGCACTCCAAGGCCGCCCATAGAATGATTGCCAAGGTGCGGAGAAAGCGGCCCTGCATCAGGTGTTCGACGCGCTTTTCGCCAAGCGCCGCAGCCTCAACGATCACGGCATTAAAAAAATTCAAGATCGCAGCAACACAGGCCGGCAGCCATAAAAAAGGCCACACCCAGTGGGGTGCAGCCCTGAAACCCAAGGGTTTTGATTTACCCAACCAATTCAAGACCGGAAAAGAAATAGGCGATTTCTTGTGCGGCGGTTTCTGGCGCGTCTGAGCCATGAACGGAATTTTCACCGACAGACTCGGCGAATTCTGCGCGGATGGTGCCGGCGGCAGCGTCAGCGGGGTTGGTTGCGCCCATGACTTCACGGTTTTTCGCAATGGCGCCTGCGCCTTCCAAGACCTGCGCCACGATCGGAGCAGAGGCCATGAATTCGCAGAGCTCACCGTAAAACGGACGCTCTTTATGCACCGCATAGAATTCACCGGCCTGTGCCATAGTCAAATGAATGCGTTTTTGCGCCACAATGCGCAGGCCAGCCTCTTCGAATTTAGCATTGATCTTGCCGGTCAAGTTGCGGCGGGTTGCATCAGGTTTGATGATTGAGAATGTGCGTTCCAGAGCCATGTTCAAGGGCCTTTCTGTTGCGGATTAATATTGTTCGGCGCGGTAGCATGCGACGCCCGGATTGAAAAGCCTTGATTGCATCCCGTGAGTATACCGCGCTGGGGCAGGTCTGCACAGGTGCGCGCAATCTCCTACGGTAAGCCTTATCCAGATAAATTGATTTCGAGGCAGATAAAAGATTTTTAAAACTTACCCCCGCTGAACGAAAATTGATCAAAACTGCCGTAAGGAGTTGGAGAAAGAAATCAGTTGGATATGGCCCGAAGCGGGCAGCCTCGACAACACCAGCCGCGCCGGGTTGATCCGGGCGCTATTACTGACCACTGGCGGTTGAAAATCCCCAGCCCGGGGACTGAGAATTTCAGCTACGTAAATCGTTGGAAAACTGGATTCTGAGTGCGAGGTAGTGCCGCTGGCGCTGCAGCAATACACCCTGACGGACGAAGTGATGCTGATGGATTGCACCCTTCCCGCATTCACCCTGGACGACACCCTCCCCACCATTTCACTACTCTGGCGGGTACAGTTGGATGGCTGGGCAAAAATCACACCAGGGCGCAACTATGAAACCTTTAGCGCCTGGCTCTGTGCGCTGGACCTGTTCATCCCACTGGATGCGTTGGGGCAGAAAAAAACATGGGCGCCCCCGGCATCGCGCGGCTGGTGGGGAGGGTGGGGCTACCGGCTGCGCTGGGTTGTCCAAATGGCAGGCTGAGTCATTACGGCCATGGGCGCGGCTGTGGTCACCGGGTTGATCGGTCGGCGGGATTGACCTTTGCCCCGCTTCGCGTCATGGGAGACGCATGCTGAAAATCCAAGATATCACCTATGCCGTCAATGGCCGTCGCTTGTTTGAGGGCGCCAGTACAACCATTCCCACTGGCCATAAAGTGGGCTTTGTCGGCCCAAATGGCACGGGAAAAACAACGCTTTTTCGCATTATACGCGGGGAATTGGCATTGGAGAGCGGCGCGATTGAGCTGCCACGTCGAGCCAAGATTGGCGGCGTGGCACAAGAGGCACCAGCCAATGACCTGTCACTGATCGACACAGTTTTGGCTGCAGACATCGAGCGGGCAGCGCTCTTGGCCGATGCCAGCGAAGATCCAAATAGAATCGCCGAGGTGCAAACCCGTCTGGCCGATATTGATGCCTGGTCCGCCGAAGGGCGTGCCTCTGCCATTCTCAAAGGTTTAGGGTTTGACCAATCGGCCCAAAAACGCCCGTGCTCAGACTTTTCTGGCGGGTGGCGCATGCGGGTGGCCCTGGCGGCGGTTTTATTTTCAGCGCCAGATTTTTTGCTGCTGGATGAGCCGACCAACTATCTCGATCTCGAGGGCACCATCTGGCTAGAAGCGTTTTTGGCGCGCTATCCCCACACAGTGGTGGTGATCAGCCACGACCGCGACTTGCTCAATCGAGCAGTGGGCGGGATCTTGCATCTTGAGAACAAACAATTGACCTTCTACCAAGGCAACTACGATACATTTGCCAAAACCCGCGCCGCCAAACGTGCTGTGCAAGCCGCCGCGGCAAAAAAGCAATCTGCGCAGCGCGAGCATTTACAAAGTTTTGTTGATCGCTTCAAGGCCAAGGCCTCTAAAGCCAAACAAGCCCAATCGCGCGTCAAAGCTCTCGAGCGGATGGAGCTTATCACACCACCCGAGGAAGTGGCAAAGCGGGTCTTTACCTTCCCGCAGCCAGAAGAACTTTCACCGCCAATTGTTGCCATTGAAAATGGCGCCGTAGGCTATGGCGGGCCGGATATTCTGTCTCAACTCGAACTGCGGATTGATCAGGACGACCGCATTGCGCTACTGGGCAAGAACGGTGAAGGAAAATCCACCCTGTCGAAGTTGATTTCCAGTCGGCTCAAGACATCTGCCGGGAGGTTGGTAACCCATAACAAATTGCGCATCGGTTATTTTGCCCAGCATCAGGTCGATGAGCTCAACCTGGACGAAACACCGCTCCAACACCTGCAATCTGAACGCCCCGATCACAGCCCGGCCCGCCTGCGCGCCATGCTCTCGGGCTTTGGTCTGGGTCCCGATCAGGTCGACACAGTGGTTGCCCGCCTCTCGGGTGGGCAAAAAGCGCGCCTATCGCTCTTGCTGGCCACATTGGATGCGCCTCATATGCTGATTTTGGATGAGCCGACAAACCACCTGGATATCGAAAGTCGCGAGGCCTTGGTGCAAGCGCTGACCACATATTCTGGCGCGGTGATCTTGGTCAGCCATGACATGCATCTTTTGTCGCTCGTGGCCGACCGATTATGGTTGGTCTCTGGTGGGCGGGTCACACCGTTTGAACAGGATCTTGCGGCCTATCGCGATTTTCTTCTTGGCGGAGCTGCGCCTAAGAAATCCTCTGAAAAACTCAAAATCAAAAAGCCTGGACGCGAGCAGCGGATTACGGCTCGCAACGAGCTGAAGCGCGCAGAGGAACGCATTGAGAAAATCACAATGATGCACGGAAAGTTGCAAGAAAAACTCGCAGATCCAAAGCTCTATGAAGATCATAATGCCGCCGACCTTGCGGTTTGGCAAAAAAAGTTTCATGAAGTGGAAACCGCCCTATCGAGGGCCGAAAAGCTATGGCTCAGCGCCAGTGAAACTGTAGAGAAATTGGAAAATGGCTAATTTGATTGATACCCTGCCGCTGATTTGGGCTTTTGCAACATTATTCGTGGTGATTGATCCGATCGGTTTGGCACCGATTTTTGTGGCCCTAACCCAAGGGATCGAGCCGACAAAGCGAAAGACCATTGGGCTGCGAGCCTGTATGATTGCCTTTGTTATTCTGGCGCTCTTTGGCTTATTTGGCGACTCTGTGTTGGGCTTTGCAGGCATCTCTATGCCAGCCTTTCAGATTGCCGGTGGAGCCTTATTGTTCTTAACCGCCATGGAAATGCTATTTGAGCTGCGCGCCAAGCGGCGCAGCACCAAAGGAGATGAGCTGGACGATGATGACCGCGATCCATCAGTCTTTCCCCTGGCCACGCCCTTGATTGCCGGGCCCGGGGCGATTGCATCGATCATTTTGTTGACCAATGAGGCACAGGGCAATCTTTTGCAGCAAATAAGTGTGATTGTTGTAATGGGCGCGGTGGTCCTCACGGCCTTTATTCTATTCATGCTCGCAGGATTTATAGAACGCGCCTTGGGGCAAACAGGAATTTTGGTGGTCAGCCGGGTCTTGGGCATGCTATTAGCGGCGCTGGCGGTGCAATTTATCTTAAACGGATTGCTTGGCTTTAGCGCGACCCTGGGCTAACGCAGCTCTCGTGTGCGCAATAGGAAGGCAGACATGAGCGGCGAGTCACTTGCAAGTCTTGGATATTTTGCCCTGCTGTTGGTGGCTTTGGGCGGCGCCTATTTGGCGAGCCATCGCCAATCGGTCGGCAAATCGCTGCAAATGGCTCTTGTCTGGGGGATGATTTTCCTGGGCTGCATGGCCGTTTACGGGCTCTGGGGCGATATCAGTCGGGATTATGGCCGCAACAGCTTGCCCATCACCCAGCAGGACGGCGCCATTGCCCTGCCCCGTGCGCCCGATGGGCATTACTATGTGACAGCTGAGGTGAATGGTGCTGCAATTGATTTTCTGGTCGATACCGGGGCCAGTGATATCGTCTTATCGCGCGCAGATGCCGCCCGCATTGGGTTTGATTTAGAGAAACTGGCGTTTTTGGGCAGTGCGCGCACGGCAAATGGCGTTGTGCCCATCGCCTATAGCCGCCTCAAAACCATCCAGCTTGGTCCCTATTTGGACCAAGGAATCTCGGTCGCAATCAATGGCGGAGAGATGGAAAAGAGCCTGTTGGGTATGAGCTACCTGGGGCTTTTCGGGCGCATTGAAATTACCCAGGATCAACTGATCCTGCGCCGCTGAACCAGCTTACTTAGAGATGTCTTGGCCGGCCGCTAGGCCGTGCTGGCGGGTTTTTCTGCCTGAAGTTCCCAATTGCCTTGGGCTTGGCTCCAATATTTCGCTGCGAGTCCTGCCTCTGTTAGGGACCTCCATTGCGACCGCGCCGTTTGCATGTGCAGCCCATTGTCATCTTGAAACAGGATACACACGCGCTTGCTGGCTAAGACCTCATCGGCGGTAACGGCGCTGCCACCGACACAAATCAAACAGTCGTGCTGTGCCTTGTGCCCTTCCAGCGCCAGCAACACAGGTTGATCGGCCTCTTGGGCTGCGCCGGCGAGCCCATGGGGCAGGAACTCTTCAGCGGGGCCTTGCCACAGTGCATCGTCGAGCTGACGAATCTCTGCCTCCTCGCGGCCACGGATCAACACCCGCCAGCCATTGGCGAGACATTTGCCCAAAAGTGGGCGCAGGGCCTGATCCACCCTCTGGCGCGTGAGATGGTAAAAGTAGACCTCACTCACCCGGCGCGCCCTCGCCCTTATTCTCGTAATGATCCGCAATCAAACGGTTCAGGGCCCGCACACCCCATCCGGTGGCGCCCTTGGGCGCATAGGCACTTTCTGAGGCAATGGAGGCCACGCCAGCGATATCCAGATGTGCCCAAGGCATGTCATCTTTCACAAACCGCTGCAAAAACTGCGCGGCTGTGATCGAGCCGGCTGCCCGCGTGCCCACATTTTTCATATCAGCAATGCGCGACTTGAGCATTTTGTCATAGGCCGGCGCCAAAGGCATACGCCAAGCGCCTTCGCCTTCGGCCTTCGCCGCAGTGATAAAATCCTGGGACAATTTGTCATTATTGGAAAATACACCGGCCATTTCATGGCCCAAACCGATGATGATCGCGCCGGTCAATGTTGCCAGGTTGATCATGCCGCTGGGCGCAAAACGTTCTTGCGTGTACCAAAGAATATCGGCCAGAACCAAACGACCTTCAGCATCCGTATTGATGACTTCGACCGTGTCGCCTTTCATGGATGTGATAACATCGCCGGGGCGCACAGCATTGCCAGAAGGCATATTCTCCACCAGCCCCACAACGCCGACCACATTGGCCTTAGCCCCGCGCTGCGCCAAGGCTTTCATCACCCCCGCAACAACGCCTGCGCCGCCCATATCCATAGTCATATCTTCCATGCCGCCCGCCGGCTTCAAGGAGATGCCGCCGGTGTCAAAGACAACCCCCTTGCCGACCAGGGCAAATGGCACCTCGTCGCCGCCACCGTTCCAGTGCATGACCACGACCTTGGAGGGGCTGTCAGATCCCTGGCCCACGCACAAAAGAGTGCGCATACCAAGTTTTTCCAGCTCCGCTTCCTCCAACACGTCCACCTTGATCCCCAAATCGCTTAAAGCCGCAAGCTGCTCGGCAAAATGGCTCGTTGTCAGCACATTGGCCGGCGCGTTGGTCAGGTCACGGGTGAAAAACACCCCTTCCAATACCGCCAATTTTGCCTCAATCTCAGCCTTCTGTTCCAGCGCATCTGCCCCCATCAACTCCACATCAAAGGGAGTTGGTGTCGCATCGCTTTTTTGATCCAAATAGTCATAATTGCGCAGCGCCATGCCTTCGATTAAATCACTGATCCGCTTGAACTTGCTGAACGCAATGACGAAGCGCTCCGTGACGCTGGCCTTGGCGAGCGCCACGCCGCAGCTGCGGGCCTCAGCTTGGGTAGAATTGCGGTTGATTTTAGCCACGCTCACCGCACAGGCCATCAAGCCAGTCGGATAAGAGAGCGTCATAACTTTACCGCCCCCCAAGTCTTGAAACGCTTTGGAGTCTAAAAATCGTGCCAACGCGCCCTTGGTTGCCTTATTGATCCGCCGCCCCACCACATCCATGCGGCCGTCTTCTTGAACCAAAAGCACGATTTGCCCCTCATAGTCCTGCAAGCGATCTAATTCCAACTCAGAGATGGTAAACTTTGGCAGCGGTGTCATGGGCGTTCCTTTAAAAAAATTATGGGCAAAGCCTAGCCTGTCGCATTGATTTTGACCAGATTCATGTTTCTGTTCTGTGCAATTTCCTTTAGCAGTAAACACAAGATCACTGCGGGGGCCATATGGGGCGGATCAACACATATATTCTAAAGCAATTGCTCACAATGTTTGGGTTTTTTGCATTGGTATTGGTGTTGATTTATTGGATCAATCGCGCGGTGCGCTTATTTGATCGGCTGATTGCCGATGGCCAATCAGCATTGGTCTTCTTGGAGTTCACCTCTCTCACCCTTCCCTGGATGATTTTTGCAATCGCCCCAATCGCCGGATTTGCCGCGGTGATCTATGTGATCCATCGCCTGGCGACAGACCGAGAGTTGGTGGTTGTGCAAACCGCTGGCCTGTCGGTGGCGCAGATTGCAAGGCCCGTTTGGAGCTTTGCCATCAGCCTTGCAATCTTAACCCTCGTACTCAGCAGCATTCTGGTTCCGATTAGCCAAGCGCAACTGCATCAAAGGCAGATGGAAGTTGCGGAAAACCTGACTGCAAGGCTACTGACCGAAGGCAAGTTCTTAACCCCGAGTGATACCATCACCTTTTACCTGCGCCACATCACCTCGGAAGGTCAGCTCGAAGGCGTTTTCCTCAATGATGCCTTGAGCCCAAGTAAAAATATCACCTATTCAGCGGCCAAGGCCTTTTTGGTTCGTTCAGAGGTTGGGCCGCGCTTGGTATTGATTGACGGTGTCATTCAAAACCTGGATCTCACCACCGAAAGACTGGCTGTCACGCGGTTTAATGATTTCATCATAAATATTGGCCAGATCGTCAGCCCAGGCGGCACAGCAACCAAGCGCTCAGAGCATTTCACCAGCCTGCAGCTTATCGAGCAACTCGTAAGCGCGCCCAATATGATACAGAGCGTCCGTTTCGACATGCTTTATACGCTGCATCAGCGACTGGTTGGACCGTTGTTGTCAGTATGTCTGGTGCTGATTGGTTTTGCCGTGATGGTCACGGCCCGTTACAGCCGTTTCGGGCTATGGCGCCCAATCCTAATGGCGGTTATTTGTCTGATTTTGGTTAAATTTGTCGAAGGCCTGTGCTTGGATTACACCCGGCAAAATCAGGATGCACTTTGGGTTCTTTACCTGCCCCTCCTATTCGGCGCTGTGCTGTCTTACGGCATCATCATCAAGGCCGATCAAATCTGGGTCTCAGATAAGGCGCCGGATATATGATTTTACATTTATATTTTGCCCGCCGTTTTGCCCTGGCGTTTACCTATGTTTTGGGCGGGTTCTTGATTTTAGTCATCTTGTTGGATTTCATCGAACAATTGCGCCGGTTTCGAGGCTTGGATGTCACGCTCAGCCAAAAAGCGCATTTGGTAGCGCTCAATGTGCCGGCCACACTCTATCAAATGCTCCCGTTGGTCACAGTGCTATGTTCAATCATGTTGTTTTTGAGCCTCGCGCGCAGTAGTGAATTGGTGGTGACCCGGGCTGCAGGGCGCTCTGCTCTCCGCGCGCTAAACGGGCCGATCCTCACATCACTGATTATCGGGCTTTTAGCGGTCGCCATCATCAACCCAATCGTCGCGGGAACGCAGAAAAAATATGAGCTGCTTTTGTCGAGTTTTTTTACATCAAGGGTCAGCGCCGTCTCCGTTTCAAGCACCGGGCTTTGGTTGCGCCAAGGGGACGACCAAGCGCAAACGGTCATACATGCCAAGCGCAGCAATTTGGATGGCACACGATTGTTTGACGTGGCGCTTTACGAATTCGACCTGAGCGGCAAGGCCACCCGGCGTATTGCAGCCACAACGGCGACGTTAGAGGATGGCTTTTGGGACCTTATCAATGCGAAAGAGTGGCAACTGGAAGCCGGCGGCAATCCAGAAGCTGGGGCGGATATGAAAAGGCAGTATAAAATTCCGACCGAATTGACCAAAGACCATATTCACGACAGCTTTGGCAGCCCTTCCTCCATTCCGATCTGGCAATTGCCCGCCTTTATTAGCCAGTTGGAAAAAGCCGGCTTTTCCGCCAGGCGCCATCGGGTTTGGTTTCATATGGAGATGGCACTGCCCTTATTTTTGACCTCTATCGTCATGATCGGCGCTGGGTTCACTATGCGACACGGCCGGCAAAATCGGACAGGTCTACGCGTACTCATGACCCTATTACTTGGCTTTGGCCTTTATTTTTTGCGCAATTTCGCCCAAATACTCGGTGAAAATGGTCAATTGCCAGAAATTTGGGCTGCATGGATTCCGCCCGTCGCAGCCATTGGCCTGTCCCTGGCGTTTCTTTTGCACACAGAGGACGGCTAGATGAGACTACTCCTTCTGACACTCCTATGGTTGACCGGGGCACAGGCGCTTTGGGCACAAGAATCGGCTCATTTGATTGCCGATCGTATTGAAATTTTGCCCAATGGCACCCTGCGCGCCAGTGGTTCCGTGGTGGTGTGGCATGGCGGCGTTCAGATCTTGGCCCAGGACATCTCCTATGCCAGCGGCGACGGGCGATTGTTGCTGACCGGGCCCATTAAGCTGCAAGACGGTAGCGGAACAGTGATTTTGGCAAATCAAGCCGATCTGTCACCAGATCTTTCAGCAGGTATCATCACAAGTGCACGGATCATCTTGAGCCAGCAAGTTCAAATTGCCGCGGCGCAGATTTCCCGCGTGAATGCGACCTATAGTCAAGCCTCGCATGTCTCTGCCACCTCTTGTTTTATCTGCTCCGGTCAGACGCCACTTTGGCAAATCCGTGCCAAGCGGATCGTACATGACAGCGCAGAAAAGCAAATTTATTTTGATCAGGCACAATTGCGGGTGATGGATGTGCCCGTATTTTTCTTTCCCTATTTGCGGCTGCCCGACCCCAGCTTAAAGCGCGCCACCGGGTTTTTGGTTCCAGAGCTGACAACCTCTACGACTTTAGGGACCGCAATTCGCGTGCCCTATTTCATAAAACTAGGCGATCATCACGATATCACCCTATCGCCGATGGTCTCTTCACGCACTAAGACCCTCGGCCTGAGATATCGCCATGCTTATCGCACCGGGATCATTGAGCTTGAAGGTGCCTATTCACACGACACGATTCTTGTTGGCCAAAATCGGGGCTATCTCTTCGGCACGGCCAATTTTGCCTTAGACACTGGCTCCGCACTCCGCGGTCAGCTGCAAAGCACTAGTGATCCCGCCTATTTATTTGAATATGATGTCAAAGAAATTGACAGGCTGGAAAACAAGATTACCTTTGAGCGCACCCAAAGAGACCGCAACATCGAGCTGCGGTTTTCCAATTATCATTCCTTGCGTGACAGCGAGAGCAATGCCACCCAACCCACTTTGGTCACCGAAGCCATCGCACAACACCGCAGCTATCCCAATGGCTTAGGCGGTGTTTTTGATCTAGAATCCAGCCTGTTGACCAGCTATCGCTCCTCCACATCGCCGGTTGACGGACCCGACAGCGGTGATGAGGTTGACGGCTATGACACGCTGCGCCTCTCATCGCTGGCTAAATATCGCCGCGATTGGGTGCTGCCCAAGGGTGTCGTTGTAGATTTTGCCACTGAGCTGGAAGCTTCCCATTACGTGGTGCGCCAGCACCAGGATATCGCGCCTGCAACCACCCGGATCACCGGCGGCGGCGCCCTTGGCATGCGCTGGCCCCTTGCCCGGCGGTTTGCCGGGGGCGCATTGCAGCAGCTCGAACCTCGCATCCAATTGGCCGGAGTGATCGCTGATTCAGACACCATTCCCAATCAAGACAGCACGCAGGTCGAGTTTGACGAGGGCAATCTGTTCCGCTCCAATCGCGCGCCAGGATTTGATCTCGTCGAAACCGGCACGCGCATGAATGTTGGGCTTGCCGGCCGCATTGATTATCCAAACCAAACCAAGATTGGATGGGAGATTGGCCGAATTTATCGAACAGACAGCACCAACAGCTTCACCAATACCTCAGGTCTCAGCGGCCATGTGAGCGATTGGCTCCTCGCCGCCCATATCCAAACACCCCTTGGCATAGAATTGGTCGCGCGCACCCTGCTAGAAAATTTCGCTCGACTCAAAAAATCTGAAGTGCGCACCAGCTGGTACACCAACCAGCATCGACTAGATGCAACCTATGTTGGATTAACCGCCGATGAGGCGGAAAATCGCAATGTGGCGTTGAGCTCGCTTGCATTGAAATGGAACTATCAATTTTTGCCCGATTGGCTCTCAACCTCAGAATTTCAATTTGACACCTCAATCGGTGAGGCGTCCAAGTTCAAATTCGGATTAGAATATGCAAACGAATGCGTTATCATAGATTTTTCAGCCTCGCGTCGCTTTGCAACATCCGCTATACTGTCAGATAAAACTGAATTTGGTCTGAGCGTAGAACTGGCTGGATTTTCTACAGGCGTCAGAAACATAAAGAAAAGCCGTCAATGCGGCGCATCATGAACGAGGTTTGAAATGATCAAGATCACCCTGCGCTTAGGTCTAGCAGCTCTTGTTCTGATCGGCTCGGTCCACAGCTCAGCTCAGGCGCAAGGGCCGTTTGATCTGGTGATTTCCGTGAACAGGGCCGCCATCACCGCTTATGAACTGAACCAACGCGAGCGGTTTTTGGAAATTTTACAGCGCTCCTCCGGTATGGCGCAGCGCGCGCGCGACACTTTGATTGAAGATCGTTTGAAAATGGCGGCCGCTGATAGGGCCGGCATTAAGTTGAGCGGGGCGCAAGTGTTCAAAGCCATGGAAGGTTTTGCCGCCAATGCCAATCTCAATCTCGACCAATTGCTGGAAACTTTTGCCCAAAGCAGCGTTGATGAGCAAACCTATCGCGATTTCATCAAAGCTGGGGTGACCTGGCGCGAACTTGTTCGGGCCCGCTTTGCGGCCCGCAGCGCACCGAGTGAAGCGGAAATTGACCGCGCGCTCGCGTCTGCCGGAGCCCAGGGTGGGGTAAAAGTGCTCTTGTCTGAAATTGTTTTACCAGCCAGATCTGCGGAAGAGCTGAACAGCTCACGTCAGACCATGGAACGCTTGGGGCGCATCACGTCGACCGACAATTTTTCTGAACAAGCCCGCCTGCTCTCAGTGGCGCAATCGCGCGTGAATGGCGGTCGGCTAGAATGGGCCAATCTGAGCGATCTGCCCGATGGCCTGCGTCCTATCATTTCCGGTTTGCGCCCAGGTCAGATCACCACGCCCCTTGAGATGACGAATGCGATAGTATTGTTTCAACTGCGTGATGTGGCAGAGACCACATCACAATTTCCAGAAATATCCTCCATTGAATACGCGCGTTTGAGTGGACCGGCGGATGCTGTGAAAACCGCCACGCACATGGCCGATACCTGCGATGATTTTTACGGCGAGGTCAAAGCGAATCCGTCGCTCACCTTCACAATTCATTCCAAAAGCCCTGACCAAATTTCCCAAGCTTTATTTCTGAGGCTGATGGGCCTCGATAAGAATGAGTTTGATGATATGCCAACAGCAGAGGGGGAACACGCTGAAATTGTCATGCTCTGCACTCGGGTCTATGCGGCGCTGGAAGATGTTTCACGGGGACAAGTTGCAGATAATTTGCGCTCCGCAAGGATCTCTAGCCTAGCCGACGGGTTTCTCGCCGAGCTGCGCGCCAGCGCAGATATCGTCTATCATTAACCCCGATTGCAGTGGTGGTTTTACAAAATTTCAAACCCAGAAGACTTGGTACCTGGCGCTTTGAAACTTGATTTTTGGTACAGGTGCTTTGTTGATGACAAATAAGACCACACACGCGCCCCTTGCCGTCACTTGCGGTGATCCTGCGGGGATTGGAATTGAAATATTTATAGCCGCGCAGAAAGAAATTGGCGGTGACATCCCTATGGTTCTTTTTGCCGATCGGCGGCATTTGCCGCAAGGTGCTCCGATCACGCTGTTTCAGCCCCATACCGCGCCCCCACCGCCAGATCACATTTGGCTGCATCAGATTGATTTCGCCCAGCCCGCGCATCCTGGCCAACCCAATCGGCGCAATGCGGCCGGGGTGATTGCGGCCATTGAACAGGCGGTGCGGCTCACCCAGGCCGGACAGATGGCCGGCCTATGCACTGCGCCCATTCACAAGGCAATTTTGCAAGACGGGGCTGGGTTTCAGTTTCCTGGGCATACGGAATTTTTGGCATATCTCTGCGGCGTTCAGCAGGTTGTGATGATGCTGACCTGCCCAGCTCTCTCTGTCGTACCGCTCACCATTCATATTCCAATCAGCGATGTGCCAAAGGCCATTACCTGGGAGATGTTTCGCAGCACCGCTCACATCCTGAATGAGGCGTTGCGCCATGACTTTGGCATCGCAGAACCGCGCATCAGCGTAGCCGGGCTTAATCCCCATGCCAGCGAAGGCGGTAAGATTGGCAGGGAGGACATAGACCAAATCACCCCCTGGATTGCCGAGCTGCAAGGTGCCGGATTGTCGATCACCGGGCCACATTCCGCCGATACGATGTTTCATTCAAAGGCGCGCGCGCGCTATGACGCGGCTCTGTGCATGTACCATGATCAGGCATTAATCCCTATTAAAACTTTGGATTTTTCTGGTGGCATTAATGTCACCTTGGGCCTGCCCATCGTGCGCACATCTCCCGACCACGGCACCGCCTTCGATATTGCCGGTCAAGGCCTTGCAGATGCTTCCTCAATGGTTCAAGCCATAGGATGTGCAGATCGCATAATAAAGGCGCGCCAAAATGCAGTTTGACGACCTTCCCCCACTGCGCGATGTCATTGCCGCCCATGGATTAGACGCAAAAAAATCTTTGGGGCAAAACTTTCTACTGGATCTCAACCTCACATCAAAAATTTCAAGGCTGGCCGGAGATATAAGCGACCATGACGTCTTGGAAGTGGGGCCCGGGCCGGGTGGTTTGACGCGCGGGCTTTTGGCCGCCGGCGCGCGCCGGATCGTAGCCTTGGAGAAAGATCCTCGCTGCATGCCAGCGCTGGCACAGATTGCTGCGGCCTATCCCGGCCGTTTGGATATATTCAACGCCGATGCTTTGGATTTTGACATGCGCGGCCAACTCACCGGGCCTGTCCGCGTGGTGGCCAACCTGCCCTATAACGTGGGCACCGAGCTTTTGGTGCGCTGGCTTACACCGAAAGACTGGCCACCATTTTGGAGCACTTTGACTTTAATGTTTCAAAAAGAAGTGGCCGAGCGGATCATCGCTACGCCGGGCACAAAAGCCTATGGGCGCCTTGGTATTTTAGCCCAATGGAAGAGCACCCCCTCTGTGGTGATGGAACTTCCGCCTGAAGCCTTTACGCCGCCACCGAAAGTCCATTCTGCCGTCGTGCATCTTGAAGCCTTGGCAGAGCCACGCTTTCCAGCGCCAGCGGGACTTTTATCTTCAACCGTTGCCATGGCGTTCAATCAACGCCGCAAGATGCTACGTTCGAGCCTGAAATCTGCGGCACCCAACATTGAAACTGCACTCCGTGATGCGGGACTCGAACCCACTGCGCGAGCCGAAGAAATTTCGCTTGAAGGGTTCTGTGCCTTAGCGCGCCGATTGGCGAAATAGTCCTAAAAATAAATATTTCTTCGTAATGGTGGAGGGTTTTAGAATTTTTAGGCAGAAATTCGTAACCAATATCATGCCGCGCTTCGCGCGTGCTGGACTCAGACGTACTAAGAACCAAAGAGGCAGACTTAATCCTCTGAAACAGGCGCAGGCTTGGCTGCTGCATCAGCTGCAAGCGCCGCATCTTTGACCGGATTCGCTGGCTTACGACGCACGCGTGGTTTGGCGGGCTCTGCGCTTTTGGTCGACTCTATCGGTGGCGTTTGCGACATATCGTCCGGGTTCAAAGGTGCCAAATCTGGTTGCGGGGCATCAGAAAAATCGGCGATATCCAAGGCCGACGGCATTTTGACTTGCTCAACATCGCCGCGATCGCGCCGCGGTTCCGAGCGATCATTGCGTTCACCCCGTTCCTGATCCCGCTGGGCTTGTTTTTCACGATTCTCACGATCTTGCTGCTCACGGCGGGCTTCGATTTCACGCTGAGCTTCTGCCAAGAGCCGCATGTAATGCTCTGCGTGCTGCTGGAAGTTTTCAGCCGCCACACGGTCACCTGACAATTGCGCATCACGGGTGAGCTGTTGGTATTTTTCAATAATTTGCTGAGGCGTGCCACGCACCTTACCCTCAGGCCCTGAACTATCGAACACGCGGTTCATGATATTCGCGCCGGAGCGGTTGTTATTATTGCGATTATTCTTCGAGCGAGGGCGCGTTTTTGAAGATCTCATGTGTTGAAAAAGCCTATTTGGCGACGGACCGATTAAGTACTAACTGCAATGGGTCATGATTGGGTTTCATGTCGTAGATACCTGCGCGTGCTACCGACGCTTGCTACAGACCATGTTTGGGTCAAATCAGCAAGCAAAAAATCGTTATTTGTCCGAATTATTACGTTTTTTCCGCCCGTGCCCGGCAGGAGACAACCCGCGGCCGGTGTTCCAAATCTTCCAAAATAGCAATGTCGCGGTAGCCCTCTTTGCACAGCATCTCTGCCACTGCTGCCCCTTGATCATAGCCAATTTCAAACAGTAGCCGGCCCTCTGGTGCCAAGAACCCATGCACTTGATGCGCAATTGTCGCGTAATGGCTCAAGCCATCTTTATAGTCCGTCAGCGCTGATTTTGGCTCATGGTGTACTTCGGGTGATAGGCCCTTCAATACGGCAGGGTGGATATAGGGTGGGTTGGAGACAATAAGGTCAAAGCGCTCAGCGGGAATCCCTGTACACCAGTCAGATCGACAAAATCGCACACGATCGGTTAATTGCAAATTTTCGGCATTGCGGCGCGCCACCTCAAGTGCCTTTGTCGATTGGTCCACAGCCAATCCGTACGCTGATGAATTTTCAGCCAAGAGTGACAGAATAATGCAGCCCGACCCAGCCCCGAGATCCAAGACATTTTGAAATGGGGCCGACAGCGCGCGCGCCACCAGCTCTTCTGTTTCAGGCCTTGGATCCAACACATCGTGGGTGACGATAAAGCGATGTTCGTAGAAATCGCGGTAGCCCAAAATATGCGACATCGGCACACGCGCCACCCTTGAACTCAGAGTGGCCTCAAGCTCCGCAGATTGTTCAGCATTAAGCGTCTCCTCCAGCCGCAATGACACTTGCAGCGCGTCTATGTCCAAAACAAAGGCCAATAAAATCCGCGCCTCGCGCCGAAAATCCTCTATGCCGGCGCCCAAAAGCCTTTGCCCAGCATAGGTCAAGGCCGTCTGGAGAGTTTGGCTCATCCGTTCATTTCCGACAGCAAGACCGCTTGCGCCTCTGAGGTTAAAGCGTCAATGGTTTCGTCCAAATCACCCTGCAAAATTTGTTCAAGTCGGTAAAGTGTGAGGCCGATGCGATGATCGGTCATCCGGCCCTGAGGGTAGTTATAGGTGCGGATCCGTTCTGAGCGGTCGCCAGACCCCACTTGTGATTTGCGGTCGGCAGAACGCTCCTCATCCGCCCGAGCCCGTTCCAGATCATAAAGCCGGGTTTTGAGCACCTGCATGGCAATCTCACGATTGCGGTGCTGCGATTTTTCCGCGCTGACGACGATCAGCCCAGTGCGCAAATGGGTGATGCGCACCGCGGAATCGGTGGTGTTAACATGCTGCCCACCGGCCCCGCTGGCACGCATAGTATCAATGCGAATATCGTTTGGATCAATGTGAATATCCACATCCTCTGCCTCGGGCAATACCGCCACAGTGGCCGCTGAGGTGTGAATGCGCCCTCCGCTTTCAGTGCTGGGCACGCGCTGCACCCGATGCACACCGCTTTCATACTTCAGCTTGGCAAATACTCCCTCGCCTTTGATATGGGCGACAAACTCCTTAACGCCGCCAAGCTCGGTGGTTTGATTTTCAATGACATCAAAGCCCCAGCCTTGAGCCTCCACATAGCGCTGGTACATGCGGATCAAATCAGCGGCAAAAAGCGCAGCCTCATCGCCGCCCGTTCCGGGGCGAATTTCCAAAATGGCTGCACGCGCATCCGCCTCATCTTTCGGCAAAAGCGTCAGTTGCAGGTCATGCTCGGCCTTGGGCAGTGCGGCGCGGAGCACGGGCAGCTCTTCGATCGCCAGCTCGCGCATATCTGGATCATCTATCATCCCTTCTGCATCAGAAATATCGCGAAGCAAAGTTTGATAGGCCCGCACTTCTTCCACCACAGGCCGCAAATCAGAATATTCCTTGGCCAATTTTGCAATATCGCCCACACCTTCAGACATTTGAGCTTCGATGAACTCAAACCTTTGGATGATCTGCTGTAATGTATCTTCTGCTATCATGCCTTCAGCTCGCCTATGTCGCCCGCGGGGTCAAGAGGGGTCGGGCTTTGGGCACGGTTTTAATCGGCAATCCAAGCCTCGATCCGTTTTTTATTGCTGCCCCAATCAGACCCACCGAAACTAGAATAGCCGCGCAGATGCGTGCCACTCTCATCTCGCCACAGCTCAACAATGTCTTTAAAACCCCAAAAGCGTGATCTCAGGAGCACTTTGAGCCGTGGGTCTTTCATAATGATCTCATGGCGCGGATTGGCCAAAATGCGGTCTTTGATCTGCGCAAAACACAGATCATCCCGGCGGATATAGAAGCCACTGAGATGCGACTGCACGGTTTGCCCAGGCGCAATTTGCCCGCCCGGCCAGTCCGAATTCACAAGCGGCCAGAAGCGCCCCACCAGTTGCAAGCCCGCAAAAAGTGCCAGCGCCAAAACAAGTATTTTAATCAAAGGTTCGTCCCTCAACGATAAGCAACACCAGGCAAAATGCTCAAGATTTCAAACATCAAATTCGCCGCCGTCAGGGCTGTGTTGCCCGAGGTGTCATACATAGGGCTCACTTCAACCATATCAAAACCCACGATGTTCAATCCGCGTAAGGCGCGGATCAGCTCCATGGCCTGTGGCGTGGTCAGCCCGCCGATCTCTGGCGTACCGGTGCCGGGGGCATAGGCGGGATCCAGGCTGTCAATATCATAGGTCAGATAACAGGGGTGATCACCGATGGCGTGGCGAATTTCTTGACCCAAGGGGGTCAGCGATTTATGCCAAATCTCTGGCGCCGTGATCATGTTAAAGCCCCAACCGGCAGCCTCGGAAAAGTCTTCTGCGGTGTATCCCGTGCCACGCAGGCCGATTTGATACACTAAATCCGGCTCCAATAGCCGTTCCTCATAAGCTCGGCGGAACACCGTCCCATGAGTTTCGCGCTCTCCAAACATCTCATCGTTGACATCCGCATGCGCATCAATATGCACCAAAGCCACAGGCCCGTGCTTTTTCGCAATCGAGCGCAGGATTGGCAGGGTCAAAGAATGATCCCCGCCAAGCGTAGCCGGCACCACAGGGTAGTCGTGCAAACCGTCGTAGGCGGATTCAATAATGTTCAAACTCTCAGCCAGGCTGAAGGTGTTGATGGCCACATCGCCCATATCAGCCACCTGTAGGCTGTCAAAAGGCGCCGCGCCGGTTTGCAAGTTATACGGCCGGATCATCGCGCTTTCTTGGCGAATCTGCTTGGGGCCAAACCGCGTGCCAGACCGCCAAGAGGTGCCGATATCCATAGGGATGCCCATGACAACAACGTCCAATCCTTCTGGGCTTTGCGCCTCTGGCAGGCGCATAAAGGTTTGCAGCCCAGCAAAACGGGCCAGATCATTGCCGGAAATTGGTTGGTTGGGCATTCGCATATCCTTTGTCTTTGCGGCGAGTTTGCGAGGGATGCTGCGCGGTGGCAATGGAAAACTTAAGCCAGGCGCATGAGGTTTTGCGAAGCGCACTACAAGCTCTTTTTGTCATCTGTGCTGGAAAGTCAGGCCATTTTTACCTTGGATCCAGCACTAACTTTTACAAAATTGTTATATTACAATTATTTAAACATTTTAACCCGAGTGATCATAGGCAGCATATACGCGGGTTGATCCCCTCGTTCTCCTCTAAGCAGCGCAAAGATATCTTTGACACACACCTATGACCGGGGTGGCTTGGATGCGGCGCGAGGACATATACCGAATGACCCCGCCAGAAATCTTAGCCATCGGTCTGGCACCAATGCCGACGGCTTAAGCTCGTTGCGCGCGCAGGTTCCAACAGTACAGGCACATCAACTCCATACCCACATGCGCCCCCGCAATCGCAGTGGCGCCAGTGGTGTCAAAGGGCGGTGAGACTTCAACCACGTCGCCGCCTTTCATGTTGATCCCGCGCGAGCCGCGCAAAATGGCAGCCGCCTGCGCAGATGACAGACCGCCCCAAACCGGCGTGCCAGTGCCCGGGGCAAAAGCCGGATCAAGGCAATCAATATCAAACGTCAGATAAGCTGGGTGATCGCCCACAATCTCTTTGATTTGCGCTGCGGTGGCCGCCCAGCCTTGATCATGCACGCGGGGTGCATCGATGACTTTCACACCGGCGTCATAATCATTCTGGGTGCGAATGCCGACCTGAACGGAACGTTTCACATCCACGATCCCTTCTTTCACCGCTTTATAAAACATGGTGCCATGATCCATACGGGCCGGATCATCATCCGGCCAAGTGTCGGAATGCGCATCAAATTGGATCAGGGCCATAGGGCCAAATTTTTCCGCATAGGCCCGTAGGATTGGGAAGGTGATGTAATGATCTCCACCAAGTGTCAAAACACCTGGCCCCTTTGCAAGAATTTCAGAAATATGCGCCTTGAGCGCTGCGGGAAAGGCCGGGATATTGGCGTAGTCAAATGCCAAATCTCCATAGTCACATATGTTAAAATCCGCCAAAGGGTTAATATCCCAGCCATAGGGCGGATCACAGGGCTGCAGGGTGCTCGCTTCACGAATTGCGCGCGGGCCCAGCCTTGTGCCCGGGCGGTTGGTCACCGCCTGATCAAACGGCACACCCGTGACTGCAAGATCCACGCCCTCCAGATCTTTTGAATAGCGACGACGCATGAAAGACAAAGCGCCACCAAACGCATTTTCAAAGGACATGCCTTTGTAGCCCTCACGCATGATGGCATTATCCACGTCTTTTGCTGCATCTTTCAAGGCCATTTACCGCTCCAAAGGTTGCGCGCGCTCCACCAAACGCGCAAAAAATGAGGCCCCAACGGGGGACACCTCATCATTAAAATCAAACGCCGCGTTGTGCCAGGCAGCCCCCTCGCCCTGCCCTAAAAACAAATAGCAACCCGGCCTTTCCTCCAGAAGGTAGGAAAAATCCTCCGCCCCCATCTCGCGGGTCCGGTCTGTCTCCAGCAGAGCCACCCCGCAAACTTCTTCGGCCACCTGGCTGGCAAAGGCAGATTGTTCGGGCGAATTGACCGTGGCGGGATAGCCGCGGGTATAGGTGCATAACACATCTACCCCAAAGGTTGCCGCATGCCCGGCGCAAATTTCGTGCATCCGCCGCTCCACCATATCCTGCACTGAACAGGCAAAACTGCGCACCGTACCCCCGACGAAGGCGCTGTCATTGATTACATTGTCGATAGTGCCTGCGTGAATTTGCGTCACGCTCACCACCAAGTCCTCGACCGCATTATGATTGCGGCTGACGATGGTTTGAAAGGCCTGGGTGATCGACACAGCAGCCGGAATGGCATCGACTGCCAAATGCGGCATGGCCCCATGTCCGCCCTGACCGGTGATATGCACTTCAAATGTATCCACCGCAGCCATGATCGGACCTGGCGTTGTGCTCAACTGCCCGGCTGGGGCGCCCGGCTCGCAATGCAGCGCGTAAACACTTTCTATTGCGAAACGCTCAATAATCCCCTCCTGAACCATAACCTCACCACCACCGCCATTCTCTTCGGCAGGCTGAAAGATTAAAGCCACAGTACCGACAAAATTACGCGTTTCCGCCAAATAGCGTGCGGCCCCGAGCAACATTGTGGTATGACCATCATGACCACAGGCATGCATCTTTCCCGGAACTTGACTGGCATAGGCGGCCCCAGTTGCCTCCTCAATTGGCAGCGCGTCCATATCGGCACGCAGACCAATCACCGGGCCGGGTGCACGCCCATGTATCAAAGCCACCAGCCCCGATTGCGCAATGCCACTGTGAATTTCGGTGATGCCAAAGTCTCTCAAACGCTCCGCCACAAAAGCGGCGGTTTTATGGCAGTCAAACCCAAGCTCTGGATTTTGATGCAAATGGCGACGCCAGGCTTTCATATCCTCAGCAAATTCAGCGATACGGTTGACGATAGGCATAGACTGGCTCCTTATGGGCGCAGAAAAGCGGAATTGAGGGAGCAAAGCAATGGAGAATAATGATCTGTTACATGCAAAAAAGGGGGGCATTGAACGTTTGCTTTGTATCATGCGCCGCCTGCGCGATCCTGAAACGGGCTGCCCTTGGGATATTGAGCAAAATTTCAACTCCATTGCCCCCTACACCATTGAAGAGGCCTATGAGGTCGCCGATGCCATTGCGCGCGGCGATATGGTCGATTTGAAGGGAGAGCTGGGCGATTTGCTGCTGCAAACCGTCTATCATACCGCAATCGGAGAGGAGCAAGGGCTTTTCACCTTTCACAGTGTCGCTGATGCGATCAGCGATAAAATGGTGGCCCGGCATCCGCATGTGTTTGGCGCTCAATCGCGGAATAAAACCGCAGCCCAGCAAACCATTGACTGGGAAACTATCAAGGCCGCAGAGCGCGCGCAGGCCGATCAAACCCACGCTTTAGACGGGGTTGCTCTGGGTTTGCCGGCGTTGACGCGGGCGGTCAAACTACAAAAGCGCGCGGCGCGGGTGGGCTTTGACTGGCCAGATGTCGAGCAAGTGCTCGATAAGCTGCGCGAGGAAGTTGGTGAGCTGACAGAGGCCAAGAGCGCCGCGCATCGCCATGAGGAATTTGGTGACTTGTTGTTCGTTATGGCCAATTTGGCCCGGCATATGGACATTGATCCAGAGCAAGCTTTGCGAGATGCGAATGGAAAATTTATACGCCGATTCAATTCGGTTGAGATAAAACTTCACCAAGATGGCCGGACACCGTCACAGTCAAACCTCGCCGAAATGGATGCGCTTTGGGATACGGTTAAACGGGAAGAGAAAATATCTCAGTAAAACAATCGGGTATTGATCCGACAAAAAGATTTGGATACAGTCTGCCTATCACTTCCAGAGATATTCTTCCCTATTTGCGCCCAATCGGGCCAAGGCTGTGACCTTGATGACCTATCTTGACTCCCCTGCCACACAAGATGATTTACGCATCTGACAATTACGAATACCCGATTGCGCCTGGCACCCGGGCCGACTCTATGGTGCAAAGCTGGGGTAGCTTTGAGGCCAACCCGGTCAACCTCAACACCATCGCCAAACTTCGCTCAGGGGCGTTGCGCCTCACCTAATTGGCTGATTTTAAAGGCAGCCATGAAAAAAGGCGCGGAAGATTTGCAGCGCGCCTTTCGCCTTTTATGGCCGAGATATCTGAAACTGTCCCGGGTTTAATCCACCGCAATCACACGCTGCATCACATCGGGCTGGCCGCTGATCGCACCTGATTGTGGATGCCCGCGCTTCAGCGCATCCACCAAAGCCATCCCCGCGGTCACACGGCCGACAACCGTATATTGCCTATTAAGGAAATAGCCAGGTTCAAACATGATGAAAAACTGGCTATTGGCGCTGTCAGGGCTCTGCGAACGGGCCATGCCCACCACACCGCGGTCAAAGGCCACGTCGGAAAACTCGGCTGGGATATCGCCCAAGTCTGACCCGCCCATGCCGGCGCGCGACATATCCTCAGGATTTTTGCCAAAGCGTACATCGCCAGTCTGCGCCATAAAGCCCTCAATGACCCGGTGAAATACCACTCCATTATAAGCGCCCTGCTCTGCAAGTGCCAAGATCTGCGCGGCATGTAACGGCGCCACATCCTCGAGCAGATCAATTTGAACCGTGCCGCTCACAGTCTCGCCAACGACCTCAATCTCAAGACCACCGGCCAAAGCAGGCCCGGCGATAATTGCAAGAAGAGCGGCGAGCCTACGCATCCGCTGCCACCTTCATGGAAATCATACGATCGGGATTCGGCGCTGGCTCACCGTGGGTGATGGCATCCACATGCTCCATGCCAGATGTGACGCGACCATAGACGGTGTACTGACCATTGAGAAAGTGATTGTCGGAAAAGTTGATGAAAAACTGGCTATTGGCCGAATCTGGGTTTTGTGACCGGGCCGCGCCGATGGTGCCACGGTCATGGGGCAGTTTGGAAAATTCAGCCCGTAGGTTCGGCAGCTTTGACCCGCCGGTGCCGGCCGCGCGCAAATTGAAGTTATCTTCCATATTGCCATGCTCCACATCGCCAGTCTGCGCCATAAAGCCATCAATCACGCGGTGAAACGCCACGTTATCGTATTGCCCGCTCCGCACTAAATCTTTCATCCGCGCGCAGTGCAAAGGCGCAACATCTGGCAAAAGTTCGATGGTGACAGTCCCATCTTTCAATTCCATCAAGATTGTATTTTCGAGGTCTTTGTTTTCCGTATCGGCCATTGGGGCACTCCTTTTGATTTGCTCGGCAACCTAATGAAAATTCCAGCAAAGGAAAAGGCCCAACCAGTTGACCTTGGCCCGATATCGGGTGTTAACAGAGCAACATTTAGGGAGACGGACATGAGCTGGAAAACTTTGGATCATATGCACCTCTCGGGCAAGCGTGTGCTCACCCGTGTTGACATTAATGTGCCAGTGGAAAATGGCCGTGTCACCGACACCACGCGGATTGATCGGATCGTGCCTACGGTGCAGCACATTTTGGAGTCCAGCGGTACGCCCATCCTGATTGCCCATTTTGGGCGCCCAAAGGGGCAGGTCGTGGATGCACTCTCTTTGAAAGTCACCGTGCCAGCCCTTGAGGCGGCCCTCGGGGTTCCGGTAAAATTCACCAGCCTGGATAACGCCCGCGAGACCGTCACCTTTGCCAAAAACCAAGTGGTTTTGATCGAAAACATTCGATTCGAACCCGGCGAAGAACGCAATGATCCGCAATTGGCCCAACGTTTGGCGGATCTAGGCGACATTTATTGTAATGATGCCTTTTCCGCAGCCCATCGCGCCCATGCGTCAACCGAAGCGCTCGCCCAGTTGCGGCCAGCCTGTGCCGGAAGGTTAATGGCCGAAGAGCTCACAGCGCTTGAGGCGGCATTAGGCAAGCCCGAGCGCCCCGTGGTGGCGGTCGTTGGCGGAGCCAAGGTCTCCTCGAAATTGGATCTCTTGAGCAATTTGGTAGGGCAAGTGGATCACCTGGTCATCGGTGGCGGCATGGCCAATACATTTCTCGCCGCGCAGGGGCATGCAGTAGGCAAAAGCCTCTGTGAACATGCCCTAGCCGACAAGGCACAGCGCATTTTGCAACAGGCGCAAGCCACTGGCTGTGAGATTATTCTGCCGTCTGACATCGTCGTAGTGCGCGAATTTGCCGCCCATGCGCCCCATGAAACCGTTGCCGCAGAGGCCTGCCCCGATGACGCGATGATCCTAGATGCCGGGCCTGAAACCGTCGCGCGTATTGGCGCATGTTTGGCCCGTGCCCGCACTTTGATTTGGAACGGACCACTCGGCGCTTTTGAGATACAGCCCT
Organism: uncultured Planktomarina sp.; assembly: GCA_905181815.1. GTDB lineage: Bacteria > Pseudomonadota > Alphaproteobacteria > Rhodobacterales > Rhodobacteraceae > Planktomarina. Next base: position 572,867 of record CAJIZA010000001.1, read on the forward strand.
TTGACCGGGCAACCAATGCCGCAGCACAATCGGCCGCAACCCTGACCAAAATGGGCAAGCTGATTTCTGTCGCAGGAGGCGGCGATACGGTGGCCGCGCTAAATCAAGCCGGCGCGGCCGATGGCTTTAGCTATATCTCCACCGCAGGCGGCGCGTTTTTGGAATGGATGGAGGGCAAAGATTTGCCGGGCGTGGCCGCGCTTGCCACATAAAATCGTTAAGCGCGCCCTAATTTCAAACCGTTAGCGCCACCAATATTGAAGCTTTGCGCCAAGCCGCCTAAACCCCTTCTATGGGTTCAACTTTGAGTGGGTAGGCAGAATGTCATATCAAGATCAACGAGACTTAATTCACGCCAGTCAAGGCTTTGTTGCCGCCTTGGATCAAAGCGGCGGGTCCACTGCCAAAGCTCTGGCCGCCTATGGCGTTGATTCTGAGGCCTTCTCCTCTGATGCCGAAATGTTTGACATGATCCACGCGATGCGCAGCCGCATTGTGCAGTCTCCTGACTTCACAGGTGCCAAAGTGTTAGGCGCGATTCTCTTTGAAGACACTATGGATCGGGAATTTGGTGGGCAACCGGCGCCGCAATATTTGTGGCAACAACGGGGCGTTGTGCCGTTTTTGAAGGTTGACAAGGGCTTGCAAGACACCGCCGAAGACGTGCAATTGCTCAAACCCATGCCGGATCTCGACGCGCTTTTGCGGCGTGCCGCAGCATTGGGCGTTTTTGGAACCAAGATGCGCTCCGTTATTCATGGCGCCAACCCCACAGGCATCACGAAAATTGTCGCACAGCAATTTGAGATTGGCGCGCAGATCATTGCTCAGGGTCTTATTCCCATCCTGGAGCCAGAAATTTCGATCACGATTTCGAATAAGGCGGAGGCTGAAAATTTGCTGCGTGATACAATCTTAACCCATCTCGACGCCTTGCCCGCCGATCAAACAGTTATGCTCAAGGTAACCCTGCCCGAAACCGCTAACCTCTATAGCCGGCTGTCGCAGCACCAACGCGTTCTGTCGGTTGTGGCGCTCTCAGGCGGCTATAGCCGGGCAGAGGCCAATGCACGCCTCTCCCAAAACAGCAAGATGATTGCCAGCTTCTCCCGCGCCCTCACCGAAGGGCTATCCGCACAGCAATCAGATGCTGAGTTTGATCAAACCTTGGCTCAAACCATCGACGAAATCTACCGCGCCTCTATCGTCGGGTAAAATCTAAAAGAAAAACGAATCAGGGGATTCACAAGGGACTCCTGGCGTGTCATACTACTTAAAAGCCCGTCAGAGGCATAAGGCAGTAAATGAGACAGCGCAGCATCCCTCCAATTGGTCCTCTGGCCGTGACATTTGTGTCGCTGACTTTGGCCTTTTATTTCCTATTTTCTGCCATTCAAGGAGATTATGGCATTTTGCGTCGGGCGGCGTACCAAGCAGAAGCCGATGGGTTGCAGCGCCAATTGAGCACACTTCAAAGTTCAATTTCCCAGCTGGAAAACAAAACCCTGCGCCTGTCCGATCACTATTTAGATCTTGATCTGTTAGACCAACAGGCGCGTGACGTTCTGGGATTCATCCGTCCAGATGAAATCGCCATTCAATAAATCAATCTAAATAACTATATTTAAGCCATAAAAAGGCACACAAAATAAATTGTTCACATTTGCAATCAACTTGTGATAAGAAATAGTTTAACGCTAAACTATTTTTACGAGGTCCCGATGGTGGCTAAAAGAGCAAGCAAAGCAAATATCGCAAAAGACAATTTGCTGCATTACTACCGCGAGATGTTGCTGATCCGGCGATTTGAAGAAAAAGCGGGCCAACTGTATGGCATGGGTTTGATTGGTGGCTTTTGTCATCTCTACATCGGTCAGGAAGCCGTTGTGGTTGGACTCGAAGCGGCAGCAGAAAAGGGCGATAAACGCGTTACGTCCTACCGCGATCACGGCCATATGCTGGCCTGTGGCATGGAAGCCAACGGCGTTATGGCTGAGCTGACCGGTCGCAGCGGCGGTTACTCCAAAGGCAAAGGCGGCTCGATGCATATGTTCTCGAAAGAGAAACATTTCTACGGTGGTCACGGCATTGTTGGAGCGCAGGTGCCCATCGGTGCCGGTCTCGCATTTGCTGACAAATATCTCGGCAATGGCCGGGTGACATTTGCCTATTTTGGCGATGGCGCGGCCAACCAAGGCCAAGTCTATGAAACATTCAATATGGCGGCCCTTTGGGATCTTCCAGTAGTTTTTGTAATTGAAAACAATCAGTACGCTATGGGCACGTCGCAGCAACGCTCCACGTCATCCGCAGAAATTTACGAGCGCGGCCGCGCCTTTGGCATTCCGGGCGAAGCGGTTGATGGCATGGATGTTTTGGCGGTAAAAGCCGCTGGCGAGACCGCCGTTGCTCATTGCCGCTCGGGCAACGGCCCCTACATCCTTGAGATCAAAACCTACCGCTATCGTGGCCACTCTATGTCCGATCCCGCCAAATACAGAACCCGCGAAGAGGTGCAGAAAATTCGTGAGGAAAAAGATGCAATCGAACATGTACGCGATCTGCTCCTGACCGGCAAACATTGTACTGAAGAGGATTTGAAGGCGATCGATAAGGACATCAAAGCCGTGGTCAACGAAAGTGCGGAATTTGCAAAACAGAGCCCAGAGCCGGCATTGGACGAACTTTGGACAGATATTTACGCACAGGCGGAGGCTTAACCCATGGCAATTGAAATTTTGATGCCCGCACTGTCTCCCACCATGGAAGCAGGTACCTTGGCCAAATGGCTGGTCGCCGAAGGTGATAAAGTCAATTCAGGCGATATCCTGGCTGAAATTGAAACCGACAAAGCCACAATGGAATTCGAAGCGGTCGATGAGGGGATAATTGGCAAACTGTTAATCGCAGAAGGAACGGCCAATGTTGCCGTCAACTCTGCCATTGCCGTTTTGCTTGACGAGGGCGAGAGCCTGTCCTACGCTGCCTCCCCTGCCCCAGTGGCCAGCGCTGCTGCGCAAACGGCCTCAGAGCCCACCACAGCTGCGCAAGCTCCTATTACCGTGCAGGTCGTCGAACATGATTTGCCTGTCGGCACGGCATTTAAAAGCCTCACCGTGCGTGAGGCCATTCGCGAAGCCATGTCCGAAGAGATGCGCTCTGATGAAACGGTCTATCTCATGGGTGAAGAGGTGGCCGAATATCAAGGCGCTTATAAAATTTCGCAAGGTATGCTCGATGAGTTTGGCCCTAAACGGGTGATTGATACGCCAATTACCGAGCATGGGTTTGCCGGCATTGCTGTTGGTGCCGCCTTTGGCGGGCTGAAACCTGTTGTTGAATTCATGACGTTCAACTTTGCCATGCAGGCAATGGATCATATCATCAACTCTGCAGCCAAGACCCTTTATATGTCCGGTGGTCAAATGGGCGCGCCGATGGTGTTTCGCGGCCCCAACGGCGCAGCGGCCCGCGTCGGAGCGCAGCACAGCCAAGACTACGCGGCCTGGTATGCCCATGTTCCCGGGCTTAAAGTCGTGATGCCATATTCGGCAGATGACGCCAAAGGCCTTCTCAAATCAGCCATCCGTGACCCAAACCCAGTTATCTTTTTGGAGAATGAAATTCTCTACGGTCAGAGCTTCCAAGTCCCAGACTTGCCCGATTACACCGTGCCTCTTGGCAAGGCACGCATCTGGCGCGAAGGCAATGACATCACATTGGTCAGCTTCGGCATCGGTATGAAATATGCGCTGGAAACCGCAGATCAACTGGCCGAGATGGGCGTCAGTGCTGAAGTCATCGACCTGCGCTGTTTGCGGCCCTTGGACACCGACACGGTCGTTAATTCTGTGAAAAAGACCAACCGCTGCGTCACAATCGAAGAGGGATTCCCAGTCTGCTCTATCGGCAGCCATATCTCCTCAGTTCTGATGCACGAGGCTTTTGATTATCTCGACGGCCCCGTTATAACTTGCACAGGCAAAGACGTTCCCATGCCCTATGCGGCCAATCTTGAGAAACTTGCCCTGGTCACCACTGCTGAAGTGATGACGGCGGCCAAATCTGTCCTCTACCGTTAAGGAGCGCCACATGGCACTTGAAATTTTTATGCCGGCCCTTTCGCCAACGATGGAAGAGGGCACCCTGGCCAAATGGTTGGTTGCTGAAGGTGATCGAGTTCAATCTGGCGATCTTTTGGCTGAGATTGAAACCGACAAAGCCACAATGGAGTTTGAGGCCGTTGATGAAGGCGTAATTGGCAAGCTCTTGGTGGCCGAAGGCACAGCGAATGTGAAGGTCAATTCAGCCATTGCCATCTTGCTCGAAGAGGGTGATGCGGCGGATGCGACCGCCTCCCCTGCTCAAAGCACCGCTGCAGCTGCCCCTCTGGCCGTAGAAGCCAGTACAGCAAATGCCCCAGCCCCCACTGCGGCACCAAGTGCGGCGCCCGCAGCCGCGAAATCAAACGACGGCACGCGCATTTTTGCCTCGCCTCTGGCCCGTCGTATTGCAGCAGATCAAGGGTTAGATCTGGCCAAGATCACCGGATCCGGTCCCAAAGGGCGTATTATCAAAGCCGATGTGAGTGGCGCCCCAGCTACAGTCTCCGTTTTCGCCGCAGCGACGATGGCCCCAGCACCTGTGGCATCAGCCACAGCGCCCAGCTCCGTAAGCGCCACCAGCGTGGAAGCGCTTTATCAGGGGCGCAGCTATAAAACGTTGTCTTTGGACGGGATGCGCAGGGTGATTGCCGACCGGTTGTCCGAAGCCAAGCAAACCATACCGCATTTCTATCTGCGCCGCGACATTCAGCTCGACACTTTGCTCAAGCTGCGCAGTGAGGTGAACGCGGGTCTAGAAGCCAGAGGTGTGAGGCTCTCAGTGAATGACTTTATCATTAAGGCCTGCGCCATGGCGTTGCAAAGCGTACCGGCCGCCAATGCGGTTTGGGCCGGCGACCGCGTTTTGCAGATGGAGGCTTCCGATATCTCTGTCGCTGTCGCCATTGAGGGTGGATTGTTCACTCCGGTCCTGCTGGACGCCGACAGCAAATCTTTGTCAAAATTAGCCGTTGAGATGAAAGATCTCGCCGCCCGTGCCCGCAGCCGCAAATTGGCACCCCATGAATATCAAGGCGGCAGCTTCTCAATCTCGAATCTCGGCATGATGGGCATTGATAACTTTGATGCGGTGATTAACCCGCCGCAAGGGGCCATTCTCGCGGTCGGAGCTGGCAAGAAACGCCCCGTTGTGGGCGCGGATGGCACGCTAAGCGTAGAGACTATAATGTCCGTCACCATGTCCGTGGATCATCGGGTGATTGACGGGGCTTTGGGCGCCGAATTGCTTAATGCGATTATTAACAATCTTGAACATCCCCTGTCCATGCTGGTATGAGGATCCTTTAATATTTAGAAAAGCTAGCTCAGCCAATGCTACAACCAAATTTTTTGTGCGTGATCTGGTGAGTATCTACCGTTCACCCTAAGAGTTGGTCCATCGAAACCGAAGGCTGTTCACAGCCAGCTTCTCCGACGATCTTGGCAGGGACCCCGGCAACGGTTTTACAGGGCGGCACCTCATGGAGAACCACGGACCCAGCTGCAATGCGGCTGCAATGGCCAACTTTGATATTGCCCAGCACCTTGGCGCCGGCCCCAATCAAAACACCATTGCCGATCTTTGGGTGGCGCTCATCATCTTGTTTGCCCGTCCCCCCCAAAGTCACCGAATGCAGCATCGAGACATTGTCTCCCACCACAGCCGTCTCACCAATCACGATAGAATGCGCATGATCAATCATCAGCCCACGTCCGATAACGGCTGCTGGATGAATATCAATGCCAAAGACTTCAGAAATTTGGGATTGGAAAAAATAGGCCAGATCTTTGCGTCCATCGCGCCAGAGGGCATGGCCCACGCGATGGGCTTGAATGGCTTGGAAACCTTTGAAGAATAACAAAGGTTGAGTGAGATTATGGCAAGCTGGATCTCGCTCATACACCGCCATGAGATCCGCGCGCGAATAGGCACTTAGCTCCTCCGATTGAATGGTATGATCGGCAATTTCGCGCAGCATTTGCTCTGGCATTTCTGCTGAGGCCAGCTTTAACGCAATACGGTACGACAGGGCTTGCTCAAAGCTGCTATGATGCAGAATGCTCGAATGGATCATAGCACCCAAAAGAGGCTCTTTCTCCAATGCGCTTTGGGCTTGCTGCACCATTTTATCCCAAACCGGGTCTATGGTCTTCAATTGCGCTGCTGTCTGTGTCATGATCCAATCCTCCAACTGAAGAAATCTTTTCCTTTACATAAGCGGATTATCAAACTTATCAACCTATGCGTAGGCTATGTTTCACCTGGCAGACGCCGCCCGCCCAACGCAACATTCTTGAAACGTTAAATAGTGAAACGAAGTTTCGAAACAGGCCAGGGCCAAAACTTTCAGAGAGCTGCGCCACTTGCAGCTCAAGCAGGCCAGGCGCACCATCAAGCGCCTGCATCCAATCTCTCGGGCGGCCGCCTCTTTGCTTTTTTGAAATTCCATATCTGAGGGGGAGAAACCCATTGGATTCCGGTCCCCCCCTTCTAGCAGCATGGGCCGCCCAGCATTATGCGCGCCCTGGTGATGGGTTTCCATCTCATGGATCAAGCGGTCGTATTGCTCCACTGACATTTGCACTTGACCATCGACACCACCGTAGACAATCGCTCCCTAGGGCGGCGCGGCATTGTCCAGCAGCGCTTTTGACCAGCTGGAGGCAGAATTATGCACATCAATCGCAGAGACCGCCACTTGGGTTGGAGCCAGGCCATAGTGATCGTCGAGGGGATAAAAGCTCCTCATATGGCAAATGGGCGCCACATCGCGGCATCCGTGCTTTAACGTGGTATGCGCGGAGCTTGGTGCAAAGGTGTAAAACTTTTGAAACCTGGGCGGGCGGTCACAATGAAAAAGCCTTACGGCTGTCGGGCCGCTTCAATCTTGCGCCATGCCGCAACATTGCTATTATGCTCTTTGAGTGTCACCGCAAAGGAATGGCCGCCTGTGCCGTCAGCCACAAAAAATATAAAGTCCGTCGTCGCGGGTTTCAGCGCCGCTTGCAAGCTGGCCAAGCCCGGGTTGGCAATAGGTGTTGGGGGCAGACCACGGTTTACATAAGTGTTCCACGGGGTGTCTTTGCGCAGTTCACTTTTGCGCAGACCCCGCCCCAAAGGTCCCTTGCCCAGAGTCACCCCATAGATAACAGTGGGATCAGTTTGCAGCGGCATGCCCTTTTTCAATCGATTGGCAAAAACCGAGGCCACTGTGAAACGCTCATCTGCCACACCGGTCTCTTTTTCAATGATGGAGGCAAGGATCAGTAGCTCTTCCATTGTCTCAACTGGGGTGATGTCACTGCGCTGCGCCCAAACCTCAGCAAGGCGGTGCTCTTGCGCTTGCAGCATCCGCTCAAGCAGTTTTTGGCGCAGATCACCTGCTTTGATTTCGTAACTGTCCGGGGCCAACAATCCCTCTGCTGGGATTTGTGCAACATCACCGGTCAAAATATCGATGGTTTTGAGGGCTTCAACAAGCTGCCAACTCGTCGTGCCCTCTGCGATTGCCAGCCGAATGCGCGTATCGCCTTGCCCAATCACCCGGCGATATGCTTCCGGTGCTAACTCCTCTGCGGGAGTAAAACGCGCAACTTCCGCATAGCTGTTGGAAACCGGATCTAATTCACGCACCAAAACCGTGCTGCGCGTGACCCCCACGCGATAAACCACCTCAGTGCCACAGGTATTGCGGCCGCTGGTGGTGATTTGATCAGCAATTTCCGCCATAGAGGCACCCGCAGGGATCAAGAAACTACCGGCTTTGAGGCGCGCGGACTTATCAGTGTAATCGGCGCCAATATTAAACAATTCTTTGCTTCTAACCGCGCCCTTATCCCTCAGATTAACCGCAACTTTCGGCGTAGAGCTGCCGGGCTCTACCTTGAGACAAATCGCCTCTGTCAAGGGACCGGGTTTGTAATACTGCGCTTTGAGAAGCGTCATCACCCCACCAATCAGAAAGAGAACGACAACAATCAAAGTCATTGCATTGGACGCAATGTTTCGCCACATATTATGAAAATTTCCCAAAAACGACGCTGGCATTCGTGCCGCCAAAGCCAAAGGAATTGGACAGGGCTACATTGATCTGGCGCTCCACCTTAGCATTTGGAGCCAGATCAATTGGTGTGTCTACCGCGGGATTGTCCAGATTGATAGTCGGCGGTGCGACTTGATCACGAATGGCCAGAATGCTAAAAATAGCCTCAATCGCTCCGGCCGCGCCCAATAAATGCCCAGTTGAGGATTTGGTGGATGACATGGTCACAGCAGAGGCCGCATCGCCTAATAGACGCTCCACCGCGCTCAGCTCAATCGTGTCGGCCATCGTTGAAGTACCATGAGCGTTGATGTAATCAATCGTGGAGGGCTCGAGACCCGCATTTTTAAGTGCCGCCCGCATAGACCGCTCGCCGCCCTCACCAGTTTCGGATGGGGCGGTGATATGATAGGCATCGCCAGACATGCCATAGCCCAAAACCTCAGCGTAAATTTTCGCTCCGCGCGCTTTGGCATGCTCCAGCTCTTCGAGGACAACAACACCGGCCCCCTCTCCCATCACAAAGCCATCTCTGTCAGTATCATAGGGGCGGCTGGCCTTCGTTGGGTCAGCTTCTGACTTGGTCGACAGAGCTTTGCAGGCATTAAATCCAGCAATGCCAATCTCACAGATTGAGCTTTCAGCGCCCCCGGCCATCATAACATCAGCGTCTCCAAACATGATCAAACGGCTAGCATCTCCAATGGCATGCGCTCCGGTCGAGCAGGCTGTTACAACCGCATGGTTCGGACCCTTAAAGCCATATTTGATACTCACCTGCCCCGAGACCAAATTGATCAAGGCGCCTGGAATAAAGAATGGCGAGACCCGCCGTGGACCTTTCTTTTCGATCAACAAGGCCGTTTCGGCAATGGTTTGCAACCCACCTATACCTGACCCGATCATCACACCGGTACGCTCGCGATCCACATCTGCCTCAGGCATCCATCCACTGTCCTGCACAGCTTGCTGAGCGGCGGCCATTCCGAAGAGGATGAAATCGTCAATTTTGCGCTGCTCTTTGGGCTCTAAATAGGCATCGCCATTAAAGGTGCCATTCTTGCCATCGCCCAGCGGCACTTCGCAGGCGTATTTTGTAATCACATTGGTGGTGTCGAATTTCTCAATCATTCCTGCACCGGATTTTCCTGCGAGTAAACGCTCCCAAGTTGCCTCAACCCCATCCGCCAAAGGGGATACCATTCCAAGCCCAGTTACCACGACACGACGCATCTTGATCTCCAATTTTGATCTCTAGTCAATTATGATATAAACTAATCGGTAGGTCAGCCCCCAATTTTGCAATAATTACCGGGGGTATAAACGAAAACGGCATCCAAAGAGGATGCCGCAATCGAAATTCACGGTACTGAAATTAAACGGCTTCAGAGATATGTTTTACAGCGTCGCCAAATGTTTGGATTGTTTCAGCTGCATCATCGGGTATTTCAATTCCGAACTCTTCTTCGAAAGCCATAACCAGTTCCACTGTGTCTAGGCTGTCTGCGCCAAGGTCATCGATGAAAGATGCATTCTCTACAACTTTATCTTCCTCAACACCCAGGTGCTCAACAACAATTTTCTTCACGCGGTCAGCTACATCGCTCATATCTCAGGTCCTTATTCGTTCCGGGGCTTGCGCCCGTGGTTCTCCGCACAACTTGCGGTCTTGATGTGCTTCGACATCGAAGCGGTAGATCCCCGTTTTGCCACAGGAAGCCGATGTGTGCACGAAACGGTGCAAATCACGTCGTTGCGCCGCCTATAGCACAGGATGGCCGGGGGGCAAATGTTTTGTCACCTGCAATTTCAAATAGGCAAAAAACCCCTAAAGCATGGCCATGCCGCCGTTGACATGCAAAGTGGCCCCCGTCGTGTAGCCCGCTTCAACACTTGCCAGATAGAGGGCAGCGGCTGCAATTTCACCCGAGGTGCCCATACGCCCAACCGGCACTTGGGTTAAAATTCCCGCTTTTTGATCTTCTTTCAATTTATCTGTCATCGCGGTGGTGATGAAACCAGGCGCAATGCAATTGACAGTGATGCCCCGCGTGGCCACTTCATAGGCCAATGATTTCGACATGGCCACAACACCCGCTTTAGAGGCGGCATAATTGGCCTGCCCTGGATTGCCAGTCGCGCCAACGATTGAAGAAACATTGATGATCCGGCCCCAGCGGGCTTTCATCATGCCGCGCATCACGCCTTTGCACAGGCGCATCGTGCTGATCAGATTAATATCCAGAACCGATGTCCATTCGTCATCTGACATGCGCATGAAGAGGTTGTCGCGGGTAACACCAGCGTTATTAACCAAAATATCTACGCTCCCCATGGCGTCAGCCGCCTGTTTGGGCAGAGCAATCACAGCTTCAGAATCCGAAAGGTTGCACGGTAAGACGTGTACTCGAGATCCTAGCTCATCTGCCAAAGCCTGTAGCGGTTCTACGCGGGTCCCCGAAAGGGCTACGGTCACCCCGGCCGCATGCAGCGCCTTGGCTATTTCCCCGCCAATGCCACCAGAGGCCCCAGTGATCAAAGCTTTTTTTTCATCCAAACGAAACATGTGATTCTCCTAAATTCGTCTTTATTTCCAACCGGCCCACAGACCAAAATGTGATCCTTAGGCACCTGCGGCGTCTTGCAGCTTGGCGATATCCTCGGGGCTGCTAATGGCTTGACAGGCAATAGCCCGGTCAATGCGACGGATCATACCGGACAAAGCTTTGCCCGCGCCAACTTCCCAAATTTCATTAACACCCTCTGCGGCCAAATAGGACACAGATTCACGCCAGCGAACCGCGCCTGTGACCTGCTCCACCAAGAGCGAACGGATCAGCTCCGAGTCAGAAAAGGCGCTGGCGCGCACATTGGCCACCACAGGAAGCGATGGCGTGCTGATCTCCACCTCTGCCAAGGCCTGCGCCATGCGTTCCGCGGCTGGCTGCATCAACGCGCAGTGGAACGGCGCGCTCACAGGCAAAAGCACAGCGCGTTTCGCACCAGCCTCCTTGGCCAGATCCAATGCCCGCTCAACCGCCGCTTTATGACCTGAGACCACAACTTGTCCCGGATCATTGTCATTGGCCGCCTGACACACCTCGCCCTGCGCTGCAGCTTCCGCAACGGCAATAACCGCGGCGAAATCCAAACCCAGGATCGCCGCCATAGCCCCGACACCGACAGGTACAGCCTCCTGCATGGCGGTGCCACGAATGCGCAGCAAAAGAGCCGTATCGGTAATGGTCATCGCCCCTGCCGCCGCCAGAGCGGAATACTCGCCCAAGGAATGCCCCGCCACAAAAGACGCCGTTTCAAGTGCCAGCCCTTCCATCTCCAGAGCCCGCAAAGCAGCCAAAGACATCGCCATCAAAGCGGGCTGCGCATTGGCTGTGAGGGTCAATGTTTCAATATCCCCATTCCAAATCAACCCAGATAGGTCCTGCCCCAATGCGTCATCGACTTCCTCAAACACAGCTTTCGCCGCCGGGTAGCTGGCCGCAAGATCTTGGCCCATGCCGATGGTCTGAGCCCCTTGGCCTGGAAAAACAAATGCTCGCATTTTGGTCCTCTTTTTAAACTTTGGTTTTTTCTGGCATATCCCCTGTCACGCCGCACCGCAACGGTTTACAATACCTGAGCGGCGACTGGTCCGTGCGGGGGGGAGCGGCGCGACTACACAGAAAATGCACCCTGAATGCAATCACAGGCGCCATAAACCTTGCACCTTTCCCCCAGCTGTGGCAAAGGCAGCTATCCGCAGACAAACCTTCTCCCGTGCGGCCTCTCGTGATCAGACTGCGGTCTCAACTCTGATCTTTGAAGCGCACCTAAAAAACAGGAAAGCACATGTCATTTTATGAGCATGTCTTCATTATGCGTCAGGACCTGTCAAACACACAGGCCGAAGCATTGATCGAAGAATTTTCCAATGTCCTGAGCGCAAACGGCGGTTCCGTTGTTGACCAGGAATATTGGGGCGTCAAAACTATGGCGTACAAAGTCAATAAAAACCGCAAAGGCCACTATGCCTTTTTGAAGACAGATTCGCCCTCAGCGGCTGTTGCCGAAATGGAACGCCTGATGGCATTGCATGAAGATGTCATGCGCACGTTGACCATCCGCGTGAAAGGCCACCAAGAAGGCCCCTCCGTTCAAATGCAAAAACGTGACGACCGCGCCGATCGCGGTGAACGTCGCGAACGCCGGTCTTAAGGAGCGTTAAGTTATGGGAACAAAGCCATTTTTCCGCCGCCGGAAGGTCTGCCCTTTCTCTGGTGATAATGCCCCGAAAATCGATTATAAAGACACACGCCTTTTGCAGCGCTACATCTCTGAGCGTGGCAAGATCGTGCCGTCCCGTATCACCGCAGTCTCTGCAAAGAAACAACGTGAGCTGGCCCGCGCCATCAAACGTGCTCGTTTCTTGGCCTTGCTGCCCTACGCTGTGAAATAAGGAGCCAAGCACATGCAAGTTATCCTTATGGAACGTGTGGCCAAATTGGGCCAAATGGGCGATGTTGTGAATGTGAAGCAGGGCTTTGCCCGCAACTTCCTGATCCCAACAGGCAAAGCCATGCGCGCGTCAGCTGCCAATATCGCAGCGTTCGATGCGCAAAAAGCACAGCTCGAAGCGCGAAACCTGGAAACCAAAGTGGAGGCGGAAGCCTTGGCTGCCAAGCTCGACGGTCAGCAATTCATTGTGATTCGATCAGCCTCTGACGCCGGTTCGCTTTACGGTTCTGTCACCACGCGCGATGCGGCAGAAGCGGCCTCTGAAGCCGGATTCAGCCTCGACAAAAAGCAGGTTATTTTGATGGCACCCATCAAAGATCTGGGCATCCACGATCTCTCCGTGCGGCTGCACCCTGAAGTTGACGCAAAAATTGAACTGAACGTAGCCCGTTCTGTTGAAGAAGCGGAACTTCAAGCGGCAGGGAAATCAATCCAAGATCTCGCAGCGGAAGAAGAAGCAGCAGCTGAGTTTGAAATCCAAGAATTGTTTGACGATATCGGCGCTGCCGGCATGGATGACTTTGGCGATGACGATGCGCCAAAGGCTTCCGCGGACGACGCATCGGATGACGAAGAGGCCTAAACCCTCTCCCCATTCGAGAAATTTAAACGCCGCCCTGCTTTCAGGGCGGCGTTTTTGTTTGGCACAGCCAGCAAGGACAGCGGATCCCATAACTGGCCACAATACGCACAGAGCCCATCCCATAAAAAAGCCACCCTTCAGACAAGGGTGGCGTGACTGAACCCATAACAGGCTCAGATCGTAGAGACTCGAAGCGAAACCTCGCCCGCTTCCCGCTTAAAAAAGCAAATGCGGGCGAGATTAAATCATTCGTCGTCCATCGCTTCCACGGTTTTTTGAAGCTCGTCTTTGGAGACTTCTTTGTCGGACACTGTTGCCAGTTCAAAGACATAATCAACAACTTTATCTTCAAATAAAGGCGCCCGCATTTGTTGTTGCATCTGTGGATTTTGTTGCACAAATTCAAAAAATTCGCGCTCTTGACCTGGATATTGACGGGCTTGATTCATCATTGCCTGTGTCATTTCCGCGTCGGTTACTTGGATCTCAGCTTTCTGGCCCAACTCAGCCAAGAGAAGGCCCAGGCGCACGCGGCGCTCGGCCAATGTATTGTGCTCAACTGTCGTCTCGATTTCAGGATGATCGTGGCCCTGCACGTCAGGGTTTTCGTCATGCCAAAGTTGATGAGCGATTTGTCCAGCTTCAGCTTCTACCAATGACGGCGGCAGCTCGAATTTCACCATTTTATCCAAAGCATCCAGCAAGTGACGCTTTTGAACAGCGCGGGCCGCGCCAGCATATTCGGCTTCCAAACGCTCTGAGATTTGCCCTTTCAACACAGCTAAATCTTCTGCGCCGAATTTCGTGGCCATTTCATCATTGATCTCAGCGGCCTTTGGCGCTTTGACAGCTTTAATTTTGCATTCAAAAACCGCGTCTTTGCCAGCAAGGTTTTCGGCGCCATATTCCGCGGGGAACGTAACTTTCACCTCGACCTCTTCACCAACCTTTACGCCGACCAATTGTGCTTCAAATCCAGGAATGAAAGAGTTCGACCCCAAAACCAGCGGGTAGTCTTCCGCAGCGCCACCCTCAAAGGCTTCATCATCGACTTTACCAAAAAAATCAATGGTCACTTGGTCGCCATCTTTTGCCTTTGTACCTTTTTTGCGATCTGCGAAATCTTGTGCAGTTTCCGCCAAATTCGCGAGGGCTTCGTCCACAGAAGCCTCGTCAGCCTTGGCGATCATTTTTTGCAGTTTGATTTTCTTGAGATCAACCTCAGGAATGGTAGGCAAAGCTTCGTAAGACATCTCAACGTGGATGTTGTCGCCCTCTTTCCAATCATCATTGGTCATTTTGACCGCAGGCTGCATCGCGGGACGATCGCCGCTGTCGTCAAAATGCTTGGACATGGCGCCATCAATGCTCTCTTGCATCGCTTCACCCATCAAACGCTGACCATATTGCTTTTTCAGCAATGCCATCGGGACCTTGCCCTTCCGAAAGCCCTTCATTTCAATTTCAGGCCGCGCTTCAACGAGTTTTTCGTCAACCTTTGCAGCCAACTCATCTGCTGTCACAACAATGTCGTAACCGCGCTTCAAGCCTTCGTTCAGGGTCTCAGTGACCTGCATAGTACATCCCTTTTCAAACCATGGTGCGGGTAGAGGGACTTGAACCCCCACGCCTTGCGGCGCTAGAACCTAAATCTAGTGCGTCTACCAATTTCGCCATACCCGCAAACTATGTGGCAGGCCCGAAGAGCCGCCATATTCCGAAGCTCTCTAACAAAGCTCGCCCCAGGATGCGAGTGGAAAATGACAGTTTCTGGACGAATTTTATCAGTAGCAAAAATTACTTTTTTTCTAAGCGCCGGTGCGGATTCGGATCCCTATGGCAGGCTCTTTCACAGATCAAGATTCATTCATGTTCAATAAATGTGCTTTGTGATTAATTTTTAGGCAAATTTGGTGATACCTTCAGCATTCCCCCACGATCCGAACAGAGAAGAATTGCCGGGCCGTTCAAAAAGTGAAATTTCCAACTTGCAACCAAACAAGCGGGTATCGCAATGAAAAAGATCGAAGCCATCATAAAGCCTTTTAAACTCGACGAAGTGAAAGAAGCGCTTCAGGACATCGGCGTGCAAGGCCTATCTGTTGTAGAGGTCAAGGGATTCGGGCGCCAGAAAGGACACACGGAACTCTACCGTGGTGCTGAATATGTCGTCGACTTTCTGCCGAAAGTAAAAATCGAGGTCGTTTTGGCCGCCGATATGCTTGACAGCGCGATCGAGGCCATTTGTACCGCGGCGAAAACCGATAAAATTGGCGATGGGAAGATTTTCGTATCGACAGTTGAACAAGCCATCCGTATTCGCACCGGTGAGACCGGCGACGACGCTATCTAACAATGCCTCTAAAGGAGAGACTATCTATGAGCCAAGCTCTTTTATCTAAGATCGCCGATGAAGGCATCGAATATGTGGACATTCGCTTCACAGATCCTCGCGGCAAACTGCAGCACGTGACAGTATGCTCCGACCAGGTCGATCAGGACTTCCTTGACGAAGGCTTCATGTTCGACGGCTCGTCGATCGCAGGTTGGAAATCCATTGAAGAATCTGACATGAAATTGATGCCGGATGTTGAGTCCGCCTATGTCGACCCCTTTTATGCGGAAAAAACCATCTGCATTCACTGCACCGTGGTTGAACCGGACACCGGCGAAAGCTACGCGCGTGATCCGCGCGGATGTGCGCAACGCGCGGAGGCCTATCTTATCTCTTCCGGGATCGGCGATGTGGCGTATATGGGTCCAGAAGCGGAGTTTTTCCTATTCGACGACGTTCGTTTTGAGAATAAAATCAACAAAGTATCTTATGAAGTTGATGCAGTTGACGCCTCATGGAATACTGATAGTGACTATGAGGTTGGCAACATGGGTCACCGTCCCGGCATCAAAGGCGGCTACTTCCCCGTGAACCCTATTGATGACGCGCAAGACATCCGCAGCGAAATGCTGTCAACCATGAAGCGGATGGGCATGAAGGTCGACAAGCATCACCACGAAGTGGCGAGCTGTCAACACGAGCTGGGCCTGATCTTCGGATCCTTGACCCATCAGGCCGATGAATTGCAAAAATATAAATACGTCATTCACAACGTCGCCCACGCCTACGGCAAATCCGCGACCTTCATGCCCAAGCCGATCGCAGGCGACAACGGAACAGGCATGCATGTGAACATGTCCATCTGGAAGGATGGCAAACCCCTGTTTGCGGGAGACAAATACGCTGACCTGTCCGATGAGGCGCTGTATTTTATAGGCGGCATCTTACAGCACGCAAAAGCCTTGAACGCCTTCACCAACCCATCAACCAACAGCTACAAGCGTCTGATCCCAGGCTTTGAAGCTCCTGTTCTTAGGGCCTATTCTGCGCGCAACCGGTCTGGCTGTGTTCGCATCCCATGGGCCGAGTCGCCAAAGGCCAAGCGCGTTGAAGCGCGTTTCCCTGATCCAGCCGCGAACCCATATCTGTGTTTTGCAGCCTTGCTGATGGCAGGCCTGGATGGCATCAAAAACAAGGTTCACCCAGGTGAAGCATCTGACAAAGATCTCTATGATCTTCCGCCAGAAGAGCTGGCCGATATTCCAACTGTTTGCGGCTCCCTGCGCGAAGCGCTGGACGAGTTGAAAGCGGATATGGGCTTCTTGACCGCCGGTGGTGTGTTCACAGAGGACCAAATCGCAGGGTATATTGATCTGAAAATGGAAGAGGTTCTGCACTATGAGCACACACCTCACCCAGTTGAATTTGGCATGTATTACAGCTGCTAATCACAGCTCATACTTCGAAAAATAAAAAAGGCGCCCACATCAGGGCGCCTTTTTTTGCCCCATTGACAGTGGCGATAGAGCTAGGCTGGTTTTTTGATCAAATAGGTATGAATTGCAAACAATACCGCGCCAGATCGCGGCAGACGCACCAAGGCTTGATGCTCAGAGCGTATATAAGCGCCGTAGCCATAATCCTCATCGCCACTGCGCGGATCAGTTTCACTGCGTGGTTGAAACAAATCAGGCCGCACATATTCCAACACATTAAACCGCCACATGGGGCGTCCAGGTTTTATACCATCAAACAAGCGCTGCACCCGTTTGGTCACATCCGCATCATATTCTGCCACCGGTCGATGCACTGCACTCAATGGGCGACCTATTTTTTCGTGTAAGGTCCAGCTGGCCGGAAAACACATCACGGCCGCGGTCAAGACATGCTCCTGGCCCTGCTTTTCGTGCAAACAAAGGTCTTCTTGCACCAAACGCGCCGCAGTGCGCAGCGGATCGCCAGACAGCGGAACGCGCACCCCATCAGGGCGCTGCACCACCCTTGCCTCAACACGATACGACGGGCGGCGGCGCAATTGCGCTAAAATTTCATCCAGGACCTCTTGTTTTGCCTCAACAGAGGCTCCAGCGTCGGCAAATACCTTGTCTGGAGTATTCTGCAAAAGTCGGTCGCGCTCGGCCAGTTGCGCAGCATAGGCCTCATCCTCAATTAGCCAATCATCCTCTGCGAGAGGCAACATCCCCGGTAGTTTCTTATGTTCCGAGACATCATAGGGGATCTTTTTTTGTAAAATTTCTGGCATGAAATTAGACTCGCTCGCGGGAAATGTGAAAACAGATATCGCAAACAAACCTTACATAGGCGCGCTGTAAACGCAATCTGACGCATAAAGGGAGAGTTTTTATGACCGAACCATTCCGAGAAAACCGAAAGATTGAGCCCAGCCGCGGCGCAATGACCGCGACAATACCCCCAATGATATGGATCGCGTCGAAATTGGCCCGACAAAATTGGCGTTTGACGAATGGGCGACCGCCGGGCTTGAGCTGCCTGATTTGCAGCAGATGAGCCGTTTTCGCCACAACCGGCTGGTGCGAGGGGTCACTGCCCGCGACTATGGGGCCTTAGTGGTTTTTGACCCGCTGAACATCCGCTACGCCAGTGACAGTACAAATATGCAGCTATGGAACAGCCATAACCCATTTCGTGCGCTGATCGTCTGCGCCGATGGATATATGGTAATGTGGGACTATAAAAAATTGCCGTTTCTTTCGGAACTCAATCCGCTGGTGCGCGAGCAGCGCTCCGGGGCGGATTTCTTCTATTTTGACCGTGGGGATATGGCCTATTTAGCGGCAGAGGCCTTTGCCGGCGCAGTCTATGATTTGGTCCGCAGCCATGGCGGCGGCAATATGCGACTAACGGTTAATAAAATCATGATGGTCGGTCTCAAAGCGCTTGAATCCAAGAGGTTTGACGTGTTTGAGGGCGAAGAGCTGACCGAGAAAGCCCGCCTGATAAAAGGGCCCCATGAGATAAAAGCAATGCGATGCGCCAGCCATGCCTGCGATACCGCCGTGCGCTCAATGGAAAAGGCCGCTCGTGCTGGGGTGCCCGGCGGACAGATGAGCGAAGATGACATCTGGGCCGTGCTGCATGCGGAAAATATTAGGCGCGGCGGGGAATGAATTTAAACACGCCTCCTGGCCTCAGGCCCGCGCACCAATCCTTGGTTTCAAGAATGTGGGCCACGGCTGGTACAAAACAACGAGATTATCAGCTTTGATACAGATCTCATAGGCAGCTATCGCATTTGTGTAGATATCTCCCGCAGCTGGTGGATTGGCAATCAAGCGCCCCGCGCCGATATGATTGCCGCCATGCAACATGCGCATGAGCAATTTAAAGTAATATGAGCATGCTGGCCCCGGGCGTTTCAATGCGCAGCCTTTCGGAAAAATGTCACCGCCTTGACGATCAGTATCAAGCGCAGAAATACGGCTGTTTGATGCATGGGGTCGGCCTGTGCGATAAATGGCCCTTGATTGCCTATCCCAATCATCTGGTGGATGGCGCGTTTGAGTATGAGTTGGAGGCGGGCATGGCACTATGTGTGGAGGCTTTGGTCTCGCCCGAGGACGGGGATTTCTCCATCAAGCTTGAAGATCAGGTTTTGATTACCGAAGATGGGTTCGAAAATCTGACCAGCTATCCATTTGATCGGGCGCTGATGGGGGCTCGCGCTTAGACCAAAAGCGCGCGTACCAAAGGAAAAGGGCGCCGCCGAAGCCGCGCCCTTACATGATTGAACATCAAAGCCCGTTACTTGCGCGCGCCGCCCACCAGGGACCAAAGCGCCGGCAACAAGAGCGCCGCGAGGGCCAATTTCACCACATCTCCCAGCAAGAACGGCGTCAAACCCCAGGATAAAATGGGAGCTTCCACGCCGTAAAGTACGGTCAACCAAATCAGGCCAGGCACATAGATCAGTGCATTGCCAAGCACCAACGCCAGGGCCATTTTGCCCCGCGCCCGGTCCCAACCCTTGCGCGCCAAAGCGCCTAAGGCCAAGACGGCGAGAACATAACCAACCAAATAACCGCCCGTGCCGCCCATCATATAGCTCACACCTGAGACCTCTGCGCTGGAGCCGGCGAAAACGTCAAAACCCAGTGCGCCGATCAGCATATAGCCCAAAATCGTTGCCAGACCCAAGCGTGCGCCATAGGCCGCACCAATGCTCAAAACAGCAAAAGTGCCCATGGTCATTGGAACCGGGAACATCGGGATCTTGATTTTCGCGGCGAGCACCAAAGCGGTGATGCCTGCGACAACCAAAAACAATTGCTTCACTTGCAGCGCTAGGCCGGTTTGCGGAAAAATAGCCTCGGCCAGTGTCAAAGATGGGGTCTGTGTGGTCATGTTAAATTTCCTTTTGTTTCGCAGCTTAAACTTAGCCTTTGTCACCGGCGCTTCGCAAGGCCTCATCTGTGCGTTTTGCGATAACAGGAGCGCATGTCATAGCTCTTGCGCGGTCCGGTCACCTGCCAATACGCCGTCCAATTGGGCCAGCGCACAAAATCATAGGCCACATGATACTCATCCGGCGGGCAAAGATGATGCGCCATCGAGGTGCTCTGCGCCAGATCAATATAGTGAAAAAATCTGTCATCTTCAAAGAAGACATCAATCCCACCGGCCGCACCCGGGTGCCAGCGATAGCGCCGGCTGCTGGCAAGAGGTGAGCTATGACCCAAGATCAGCTGCCCATCCTCATGATACCAACCGCCTACAATGCGGCACTGACCCTTGAATTGCAGGGTTTGATCCTGGTGGTGGTCGAAGATCTGCCGGGTGATATCCCAACTGTGCCCCGTGAAATCATCAAGGCAGAGTGGCAGTCTTGGCAGGGGTGCGGCGCTCTTAGATGTCATACCCTTCCCTAACAACTCCTGCGCAGCAATCAAACCCCGTGGCTGCGCTTGAACCCACGCGCCCGGCAGTCTAAGAGGCAGCCATCCGCTCCCAACTCAAAAGGCCATGATCCTATGATCGAACGTTACTCCCGCCCTGAAATGGTTGATATTTGGTCACCCAAAACCAAATTCCGCATCTGGTATGAAATCGAAGCACATGCCTGTGATGCACAGGCCAAATTGGGCGTGATTCCACAAGCCAATGCCGATGCGGTTTGGATGGCGAAAGATGTCGAGTTCGATGTGGCAAAAATTGATGCCATCGAAGCGGTCACAAAACACGACGTTATCGCATTTTTGACCCATCTGTCCGATATTATCGGTGGGGATGTGGCGCGCTTTGTGCATCAAGGCATGACCAGCTCCGACGTCTTGGACACCACTTTAAATGTGCAACTCACCCGGGCCGCCGATATCCTAATTGCAGATATCGAATCCCTGCTGGCCGCATTAAGGCGCCGCGCGCTGGAGCATAAAGACACCGTTCGCATAGGCCGCAGCCATGGCATCCACGCCGAGCCTGTGACCATGGGACTAACCTTTGCTCGGTTTTATGCGGAAATGGATCGTAACCGCGCTCGCATGCGCACGGCCCGCGATGAGATCGCCACAGGAGCGATTTCCGGCGCGGTTGGTACCTTTGCCAATATCGACCCTTCCGTTGAAGAACATGTATGCGCACAATTAGGGCTGAAACCAGAAACCATCAGCACGCAAGTCATCCCGCGCGACCGCCACGCAGCCTTCTTCGCCACGCTCGGCATTGTCGCAAGCTCCATCGAGAATATCGCCATTGAAATTCGCCATATGCAGCGCACCGAAGTTTTGGAAGCCGAAGAATTTTTCTCCAAAGGGCAAAAAGGCAGCTCCGCCATGCCGCATAAGCGCAACCCGGTTCTGACCGAGAACCTCACCGGTTTGGCGCGGATTGTGCGGATGGCAGTGGTGCCAGCGATGGAAAACGTGGCCCTGTGGCACGAGCGGGACATCTCTCACAGCTCCGTTGAGCGGGCCATCGGCCCCGATGCAACCATCACCCTTGATTTTGCCCTCGCCCGCCTGACCGGTGTGATTGATAAATTGGTAATCTATCCAGACAATATGATCGCAAACATGAACAAATTTCGCGGATTGGTACATTCCCAGCGGGTCTTGCTGGCGCTGACGCAAAAAGGCGTGAGCCGTGAAGATAGTTACCGCCTCGTACAACGCAATGCGATGCGGGTCTGGGAGCAAGGTGCAGATTTTTTGACAGAATTGAAAGCTGATCCAGAAGTCACGGCCGCCATGTCCCATGAAGAAATCGAAGACAAATTCGATCTTGGCTACCACACCAAACATGTAGACACGATTTTCGCCCGCGTCTTCGGCGCCTAAACCTAAGGCCCTCTGCGTCGATGTGGACGCGGGGGGGTATTTAGAGCGCTGGACAAAGTTTAACCACGCACCTATTTTCGCGGAATGACAGAATTCTTTGGAAAGCGCTGGCATGATATGGGCGGAGATCCTGCCGGGACTATCAATCCAGACGAACATGATTTTGCGCTCTGGGAAAAAAGAGTAGACGCCTTGATGGTGCTCACCTCTGCCGCCGGACTGATGACCACCGACAGCCTGCGCCGCGTATTGGAAGATATGGGGCCAGATGCTTATGAAACTATGACATATTATGAACGTTGGATCGCATCCATTGCGCAAAATATGGTGGAAGCCGGTGCTGTGACCACAGAAGAATTGGGCGCGAAAATGGCCGAAGTGCGCGCCCGAGGGGTAACCTATGGCGCGGCCTCATGAAAGTTCGTGTCAAATCCCATTGGCCGCCTGGCCATATCCGAACGCCGGCCTACCTGCGCGGTAAAATAGGGCAGATTGAACGGCGCATTGGCCTATTTAACAATCCCGAAGGAACCGCCTACCGCCAACCCGGTCCGCAGCGCGAGCTGGTCCGCGTTCGCTTTCGTATGGCAGAAATTTGGGGGGCGCGTGCCGAGCGGGGCGAGGATGAGATTGAAGTGGAAATTTATTCCCATTGGTTGGAGCCTGTCTAATGCCCCATGATCACCACGACCACAGCCATGAAGGCCTGTCCCCCTCTGGCCATCCCTATCGCGCTGATAACGACACCGACCTGAGCTATTGGCAGGTGATGGAAATAGCCTTGCGCGAATTGCTCATCAAAAAAGGGCATCTGACCGCAGCGCAAATCCACGCGCAGATCAACGCAATGGACAGCCGCAGCCCCGCCAATGGCGCGCGCGTGGTGGCCCGGGCTTGGGTGGATCCTGAATTCAAAGCAGCGCTGCTTGACAATGCAGGCGAGGCCAGTCGCGCCATGGGGTTTGACATTGGCCCGATGCATCTGATCGCGCTGG
The DNA here is from genome assembly GCA_905181815.1 of uncultured Planktomarina sp. GTDB lineage: Bacteria > Pseudomonadota > Alphaproteobacteria > Rhodobacterales > Rhodobacteraceae > Planktomarina. The sequence goes on from CAJIZA010000001.1 coordinate 595,755, forward strand.
AAAATACCGATAAGGTGCATAACGTTGTGGTTTGCACACTCTGCTCTTGCTATCCGCGCAACCTGCTGGGCCTGCCACCGGACTGGTACAAATCGCGCGCCTATCGATCTCGAACTGTGATTGAGCCGCGCAAAGTTCTGTCAGAATTTGGCCTGATTATCCCTGAACAGATGCAAGTGCGGGTGCACGACAGCACCGCAGATATGCGCTACATCGTGGTGCCAGCCCAGCCGGAGGACAGTTTTGGCCTATCCGAAGGAGAGCTTGCCGCTTGGGTGACGCGCGACAGTATGATTGGCGTGAGTCTCCCATTAGCGCCGCAATGACCCTAACTGCCGCGCAAAAAGGTGCTGCGCTTATGGTTGCAGGGGTGTTCTGCATGGCCTCAATGGATGCCATGATCAAAATTCTAGGCCATAGTATCCCGGTGGCGCAAATTGTCTGGCTGCGCTTTGTCTCACAAGCCCTCTTGGTTGGCGCCGGATTGTTAATTGCCCGGCGGACGCTTTTCACCAGCGCGCACACCAAACTGCATATGCTCCGCGGATTGGCCACGACTTTCAGCAGCTATCTGTTTTTTCTGGGTATAATCTATTTGCCGCTGGCTGATGCCACAGCTTTAATCCAACTTGGTCCAGTGATGGTGACACTGGGCGCAGTTCTGGTTTTGGGTGAAACAATCGGACGCCGCCGTATTCTTGGAATCGCCGCCGCCTTTCTTGGGGCGATGCTAATCATCCGGCCGGGATCATCTGTCATGTCACCAGCCGCCGCATTTCCTATGCTAGGGGCGATCGGTTTCACAGTCTATGCGCTGGCAACGCGTTTTGTGCGCAGCGATGGCCCTTGGACCGCGTTATTCTTACAAGGCGTCTTTGGCATGATGTTCTCCTCGCTGCTGGTGCCATTCTTTTGGCAGCCCATTGCCCTCGCCAAGGTGCCTGTGGTGGCGGCTCTCGTGGGGTTTGGCATTTTGGGCCATTTACTGATGATCCGTGCCTTCGCCGCAGCCCCTGCCGGCGATATCGCGCCCTATGGATACGCCGGGCTGCTTTTTGCCGTGATCTTCGGACTGTTGCTCTTTGGCGAGATACCAGATGGCTTCACCATCATAGGCGCGGTTGTTATTGTAACTGCTGGAATATATGTGTGGTATCGTGAGAGGCTCATCCAAGCTCAGGACGACAATGGCTAGAACTGGCAAACCGCGCGGAACGCTGCGCCAAAAGCTCGAACATATGGCTATCATGGCTTTTTTCGGCGCGATGTGGCTGGTGCCATACAGGCTGCGCAATCGCTGGGTTGGCGCCTGCCTGCGCGGTTTGTTGGGCCGCATGCTCGGGTATCGCAAGCGGGTTATGGATAATCTTGACCTGATTTACCCCGATACTCTCCAGGCGCGAAAATTGCAGATTGCCAATCAGGTACTCGACAATGCCGGACGCACCTTCACAGAAAATATGTTTCCCGCGCAGTTCCAAGCACAAGATCCTGAAATCAAGCTGCACGGCGCGGGCCTTGAGTTTGTGCTACGGGCTCATCAGGACGGCCGTCCCATCATGTTTTACTCTGGGCATTTTGGGAATCATGAAGCCTTCCGCGCCGCACTTTACAATCACGGGCTCAAGGTGGGCGGCATGGTTCGGCGCATGGCTAATCCTTATTTTGATGTTCAATATAAGCGAATGCTCGACATCAATGGGCGCAGTGGCCCAGTCTTTGAGGCCGACAAACACGGCACCTTGGCCATGGTAAAATCCCTAAAAACTGGCACAGCGCTTGTTTTATTGCTCGACCTGGCCGTCAGCAACGGCATTGCGGTAAATTTCATGGGGCGTCCAGTTTATTGCTCGGTGACAGCGGCGAGTTTCGCACTGAGGACAAAAGCGCTGTTTGTACCCTATTTCTCAATGCGCAATCGCGATGGAGAAAGCTTTAGCGTCGAGATCGGCGCGCCCATTGAACACAGTGATGCCGAGACAATGACACGGGCGGCGACAAAATCCCTGGAAGACCGGGTGCATGCCGATCCAGGAAATTGGTTTTGGATCCATCGGCGCTGGAAATATCGCCCGTCTTCAGATTAAGCACCACAGGGGCGATGGCAGCATGCGCCGTTAATTCATCCAATCGGCGAAGACAATCTCACCATTATCCTGATATTGTACCAAAACAGCATAACGCCCTGGCCCCAATACCCCAGTTTCGAACGTAGTCGCCACAGGCCGTCCCAGCGGCCTAAGTTATGCCATTCGGTCACAATATAGGCATAATCTAAGCGCCACCACACATTCTCCCCACAGTAAATATCGACAAACTTCAGGGGTGAAACGCTCACAAGATGGGCATCATAGGTACCCGAATAATATGTGTTTTGCAAAGTTATTTCATGGGAGGCCCCCACCCGTCCATTGGACAAATCTGCCCCTGGTGTCAGTTGCGCATATTTTTGGATAACAGCTGCGGCCTCCGCGCGTTGACCTGCAACAGAGCTTTCGGCCCATTTGCCTATAAATTGGGTGTGTAAATCATCCGCTCGTTCAACGCCCGCGCATAGGCTTTTTGGCGCTCAGTAACGGCGAGATGGGCAAAGACATCTTCCCAGCCGATATAATCCCAATAATCCACATGCCATCCAGGAGCGATAATATCGCTTTGCTGGGCGTTCTCCACCAAATATTAATCCGCCGGTGGGCAGTAAAAGCAGCCCTCGGAGGAGATCAGCTCACCAATCACCGCGCATTCTGCCCATAGCTGAAATTGGGGACAATCAGTGTGAGGAGGCAAGAAATTGAGCAGCAGTTAGACGCATAAGTGTCGGTTCCTGAGGCACTAATTAAGACTATAAAAATCCAAGTGTAACTGGCCAATCAATCGATCGTGCGCAGATGTTACAAAAATCCCTTCTTGGTATACAAATGTATGCGAAACCTCTTGATCCTCAAGTGCCACAGCTGATAAGAGGCCTCAACATCCTTTCAATCCTGGAGATTTTCATGACCGTAGTTGTTGGGCAGGACACTGCTAAAACACGCCGCACTCTGAATGTGGGCAGCAAAAGCATCGCATATTATTCTATTCCCGCCGCTCAGGCCGCTGGATTGGGCAATTTCTCACGCCTTCCCGCCGTCCTGAAAGTCGTATTGGAAAATATGCTGCGGTTCGAAGACGGAAAGACTGTATCTGTTGACGATATCAAAGCCTTTGCCGAATGGGGCGCAAAAGGTGGAAAAAACCCGCGCGAAATTGCCTATCGCCCGGCCCGCGTTTTGATGCAGGATTTTACCGGCGTGCCAGCAGTGGTTGATCTAGCCGCGATGCGTGATGGGATTGTTGCGCTTGGGGGGGATCCGGAAAAAATCAACCCATTGAACCCAGTGGATCTGGTGATTGATCATTCGGTCATGATCGATGAGTTTGGCACCCCCCGCGCCTTTCAGATAAATGTTGACCGAGAATATGAGCGCAACATGGAGCGCTATACCTTCCTCAAATGGGGTCAATCGGCCTTTAACAACTTCCGCGTTGTCCCACCCGGCACTGGCATCTGCCACCAGGTGAATCTCGAATACCTATCCCAAACAGTTTGGACCGACCAAGACCAAAACGGTCAAGAGGTTGCCTATCCTGATACTTTGGTCGGCACCGACAGTCACACCACCATGGTCAATGGCGCTGCGGTTCTAGGTTGGGGTGTTGGCGGCATTGAGGCAGAAGCAGCCATGCTGGGTCAACCGATCTCAATGCTAATCCCTGAAGTTGTCGGCTTTGAGCTGACTGGTGCCATGATGGAAGGCACTACTGGCACGGATTTGGTGCTCAAAGTGGTCGAAATGCTGCGCGCACGCGGTGTTGTAGGTAAATTCGTAGAATTTTACGGCGCAGGCCTCGACAATTTGCCCCTCGCAGATCGCGCAACCATCGCCAATATGGCCCCGGAATACGGCGCCACCTGCGGCTTTTTCCCAATCGACGACGAAACCATCCGCTATCTGCATGCCACAGGCCGCGATGAAGATCGTGTGGCCTTGGTGGAAACCTATGCGAAAAAAAATGGCTTCTGGCGCGATGAGAATTATGCGCCGATCTATACAGATACATTGCACCTGAATATGGGCACGATCGTGCCTGCAATATCCGGCCCCAAACGTCCTCAGGATTTTGTCGCACTGACCGAGGGCCAAAATGCCTTCCGCCGCGAAATGCAAGAGACTTTCAAGCGCCCCATGGGTAAGGAAATTCCAGTCTCCGGCAAAGATTACACGATGGAATCGGGCAAAGTTGTGATCGCGTCGATCACCTCCTGCACCAATACCTCGAACCCCTATGTGATGATTGGCGCGGGTTTGGTTGCGCGCAAGGCGGCAGCTTTGGGGATGGACAGCAAACCTTGGGTGAAAACGTCCCTCGCCCCTGGCTCGCAAGTGGTGTCCGCCTATCTCGAAGCGGCAGATCTGCAAAAAGATCTGGATGCAGTCGGCTTCAACCTTGTTGGCTATGGTTGCACCACCTGCATCGGTAACTCCGGCCCGCTGCAACCCGAAATTTCTACGGCCATTGCAGAGGGCGATCTCGTCGCCACTGCCGTGCTCTCAGGCAACAGAAACTTTGAAGGCCGCATCTCCCCCGACGTGCGCGCCAACTATCTGGCCTCGCCGCCCCTGGTGGTGGCCTATGCTCTGGCCGGCACATTGGACATTAACTTGGCCACAGATGTGATTGGCCAAGACCGCGACGGAAATGATGTCTACCTCAGAGATATCTGGCCCACCACGCAAGAGGTTGCCGAAATGGTGGAAGCGACCGTAACGCGCGAGGCCTTCCTGTCCAAGTACGCCGATGTCTTCAAGGGCGACGAGAAATGGCAGGCGGTGGATGTGACCAATCAAAAAACCTACGATTGGCCATCCTCCTCCACATATGTGCAAAACCCGCCATATTTCCAAGGCATTACTATGGAAACCCACAAGATCACCAATCTTGAAGGTGCCAAGGTCATCGCGATTTTGGGCGATATGATCACAACGGATCATATCTCACCGGCCGGCTCGTTCAAAGACACTACCCCTGCTGGTAAATATCTCACCGAGCGCCAAGTCAGCCCGCAAGAGTTCAACTCCTATGGCTCGCGCCGCGGCAATCACGAGGTCATGATGCGCGGCACCTTCGCCAATATCCGCATCAAGAATGAAATGCTGGATGAGGTAGAAGGCGGCTATACACTGGGTCCAGACGGCAGCCAAATGTCTATTTATGATGCCGCTATGGCCTACCAAGCGCAAGGCACTCCATTGGTGATCTTTGGTGGCGAACAATATGGCGCCGGCTCCAGCCGGGACTGGGCTGCGAAAGGCACTGCGCTTTTGGGGGTTAAAGCTGTTATTGCTGAGAGCTTTGAGCGTATTCATCGCTCAAACCTGGTTGGCATGGGCGTTATTCCTTTTGAGTTCACGAGCGGGGACTCCCGTAAGAGCCTTGGGCTCAAAGGCGATGAAACCGTCTCAATCCGCAACCTCGAAGGGGTCAAGCCTCTGCAAGAAGTACACGCCGAAATTACCATGGGTGACGGCTCTGTAGAATCCATCACCCTAAAGTGCCGGATTGATACGGAAGTTGAGATTAATTACATCGAAAATGGCGGTGTGCTGCACTATGTGCTGCGCAACCTGGCTCAAGCAGCATAAGCTAGGTTTTATGGAAGAAAAAGGCCTCGGGGAACCGAGGCCTTTTTTATGAGATCAAGCACTAAATACTTTAAAATAAGGTATTTTTATTAGAGCTCCAACCCAGCCTTCGCCAGCGCAGGCATAACGCGTGTTTGCAAATTGCGCTCCGTCAGCGGACCAGTCACTCGCATGATAACGGTCCCATCGGGCCCCAAAACAAAGGTCTCAGGTAGACCATAAACCCCCCAATCTAGCGCCATTTTCGCTTGAGGATCAGCGCCAGCCAACGCATAAGGATTGCCCAGTTCCTCTAAAAATGCCCGTGCTTTGGCAGGATTGTCTTTAAAGTTCACCCCATAGACCGGAATGCCGCGATCGGAAAAATCCATCAAAGTCGGATGTTCAGCCCGGCATGGGGCGCACCAGCTGGCCCAGAAATTAACCAATTTAACCCCGCCGGTGGTCAAATCCGCCTGTGCGAAGGGCACATGCCCCTCGAGGGGATCCAGCTGGACTTTTGGTGCCTTCTGGCCAGCAATGGCGCTTGGCAGACCCTCTGGATCCTCCCGCTGCATCCCCAAAAAGGCCAGTCCGGCAAAAACTGCAAAGACCACCACCGGCAAAGCCAAAAAAAATTTACGCATCTTGAGCCGCCTCCAACTCTGCTAATGCGCGCTTTACAGCACGGTTGCGCTTCACATAGAGCCCCGTAATCACCCCGAGAGCCATGAAGCTCAGAACATAGGAACTATTTACTTCCAAAACATATTTTCCCAGATCTGGCATCATTCAATCCGCTCCCTTTCTTGCAATACCTTCAACCGTCGCGAGCGCACCTCCGTGCGCGTGCCGATCAGCAGCAAAGTCAAAAACAACAGGCTAAATCCGGCCATCGATAGGAGCAGCGGTTGGAAAAAGACATCAGAAATATTCTCCTGCTTCGCCCCATCGGCCATCGTCACGGTTGTGCCCTGATGCAGCCCTTGGTTCCAAAACAATACTGCATATCGGCTCAACATGGCAAAAACCGCTCCAACAATTGCCAAAACCGAGGTTAAATCCGCCGCCGTGTCCTCATCCTCAATCGCCGACCAAAGAGCGATGTAGCCCACGTAGAACAAAAATAGGATCAGAAAGCTGGTCAATCGCGGATCCCAAACCCAGTAGGTGCCCCACATCGGCTGTCCCCAAATAGCACCGGTGGCCAGGGCGATCAGCGTCATCACCATGCCCACAGGAGCCGCCGCCTTGGCTGCAAGCACAGAGACATGCTGGCGGCGGATCAACCAGACAAGCGCCCCCACAAACATCAGCAAGTACCCATTGATCGCCATCAAAGCCGCCGGCACATGCAGATAGATGATCTTCACAGTCGAACCCTGTCGCATATCATCAGGGGTGAAAAAATAACCCCAAATCAACCCAGAACACAGCGATGCCGCTGCCGCTGCCGCAATCCAAGGCAGGACCCTGCTCGACCAGCCCATAAAGGTTTTCGGATTGGCAAGACGCCAAAATCTATCCCAGAGTGTCGGTGCAATTGGTTTGCTATTCATCGAATTAATCCCATTACTCCTACGCGCCCCTCACCTTAAATTGATCCGCAAAGCGGCTCCAGATGCAAAGGGCAATATCGCCGCAGCCCCAAGAGAAATGGCCGATAAAAGGATCAAAGCCACATCAAACTCCAACCCCTGCCCCACCAATCGCACCGCCTGCGAGCCAAAAATCAGACTGGGCACATAAAGTGGCAAAACCAAAAGCGAGAGCAACAGCCCGCCGCGTTTGACGCCAAGGGTCAGGCTTGCACCGAAAGCACCAATCAGGCTCAAAGCCGGAGTGCCCAGCAAAAGCGACAGACATAGGATCTTACCGGTTTCATAGTCGAGGTTCAACAACACGCCCAAGACCGGTGCGGCAAGGGACAAGGGCAGGCCCGTGGTCAACCAATGGGCGGAAGCCTTGGCGACATAGACTGCCTCCAGCGGCAAGGGCGACGTTGCGAGGAGATCCAGCGTACCATCCTCAAAATCTAGACCAAAAATTCGATCCAGTGACAGCAGACAGGCCAAGAGCGCCCCTAGCCACAGAACGCCCGGCGCAATCACCGCCAACGCTGACTGATCTGGCCCAAGCGCAAAGGGGATCAAGGTCACAACAATCAAAAAAAAGATCAACGCCAGGCCAAATCCGCCTCCAGAACGCACAGACAAGCCAACATCGCGCAAAAATAGTTGGATCATTCCAAGGCCTCCTCAAAGGCGGAGCTGCTCGCCACCCCACGCGCCTTAAAGCGGGTCAGATCCAAAACCCGCGCTGAGGCGTGCTCTAGGTCAATATGGGTGGTGATAACGGCAGCACCACCACTCTGCACATGCTGGTTGAGCGCCGCGCGAAACAGCGCCACATTATGCACATCCAGAGACACCGTTGGTTCATCCATGACCCAAAGCGCACAGCCGCTGACCTGCAAACGCGCCAGCCCGAGGCGGCGTTTTTGTCCTGCTGAAAGATTGGCGGCTGGACGATCGGCCAATCTGTGCAAATTATAGGCATCAAGCGCCACATTTGGGCTTGGTCCATGATAGATAGACGCCCAAAATACAAGATTTTCCAGCACGGTCATTTGACCCTTTAGACCATCAGCATGGCCCGAATAGGCCACGGTCTCTGGTGCGGTGATCTGCCCCTCAACCGAGTCTTGAAGCCCGGAAATGCACCGCAATAGGGTAGTTTTACCAAGCCCGTTAGCCCCCCGCAGCACCAGAACTTGTCCGGCACTGAGCGAAAAATCAACCCCGCAGAGCAATGTCATCCCCCCCCGCGCCACGCTTAGGTTTGAGACTTGCAGCATCGCTTAGACCGGGATCAGAGCCAAGCCAATCCGGCGGCCCTCAGACAGTAAAATATTATAAGTACGGCAGGCTGTGGGCGAATTCATGATCTCTACTCCGAGTCCGGCCCCCTCAAGTGTGGACCGAAAATTCGGAGGAATATGGGCAATCTGCGCGCCCGTTCCCACGAAAACAACATCCAAATCCTTGGCCACCTCGACAAAGGGGCTTGGGTCGTCAAACCCAGCCCAAGGGCCACATGACTGCGGGAGAATGGCCAATTTTCCTTCGAAAACCTCACCGGCAACACGAAAGAAATTAGGGCCATAGCCATCCACAGGGCGGCCGGTCTCAAAGGTGATCTCAGAGAGCTGCATTACGCATCAAGATTGGCAAATTGATTGCCATCCGTGTTGCTGGGCTTCGACCAATCGCGTTTGACGCCCAAGCGTAGCAGCGTGGAGCTGGCGACAAAGACCGACGAATAAGTCCCAACCATCACGCCCCAAATCATCGCAAAAACAAACCCGCGGATCACATCTCCACCCAGCACAAAAAGCGATATCAGCGCCAACAGCGTGGTAACCGAAGTCATCACTGTCCGGCTAAGGGTCTCATTGATCGACAGGTTGAGCACTTCGCTCAAATCTTTCTTCTTGTAGCGCCGCAGGTTTTCCCGCACCCGGTCAAACACCACCACCGTATCATTCAACGAATAGCCGACGATGGTCAGCAAGGCCGCAATAATCGCCAGATCAAATTTAATTTGTAGGGCTGAAAATATTCCGATAGTCAAAATTACATCATGCACCAAGGCCCCGACAGCGCCGAGCGCAAATTGCCATTCAAAGCGCAGCCAGATGTAAATCAACACAACGGCAATGGCGATAACCACGGCTAAGACCGCAGATTTGATCAACTCGCCAGAGACCTTCGGCCCCACCGACTCCACGGAAGGAAAGCGAATATCTGGTGCAATATTACGCAAGGTGGTTTCCAATTGCGCAACCACGTCCGAGGCCACGGCCTCCTGCCCGTCTTGCGCTTGGATGCGAATTTGCGCCACATGCTGATCGTCACGGAAGCTGGGGTCAAACACTTCAGCAATCGACACATCCCCCAGGGCCAAGGGCTCAATCGCTTGGCGGTATGCGGCAACATTGATCGGCGTGCTACTCTCGGCACGGATAGTCGTGCCGCCTTTAAAATCAATACCAAAATTCAGCCCTTGGGTCACCGTTGAAGCAATGGAGAGCACCACAAGCAATGCCGACAGACCCAGCCAAAACTTCCATTTTTCGAAGAAATCGAAAGCCGTTTGCTGTTTTACCAATCTTAAACGCATAACCTACACCTCCAGTGTTTTTGGCTTGCGCCGTTCAAACCAGATCACAACCAAGGCTCTTGTCACAAAGATCGCTGTAAAAACAGAGGTGATTATCCCCAGACCCAGCGTGACAGCAAAACCCTTGACCGGACCGGCCCCCATAATGAAAAGGATGGCTGCGGTCAAAAAAGTCGTGATATTGGCATCAACAATGGCTGAGAGCGCTTTTTCATAGCCAAGCTCAATGGCCCGCGCCGGGCCTTTGGCGGTTTTCAATTCTTCACGAATGCGTTCAAACACCAGCACATTGGCATCCACCGCCATCCCAATGGTCAGTACAATCCCCGCAACCCCCGGCAAGGTCAGCGTGGCGCCGATCATCGACAAAAGGCCAAACATTAACCCAACGTTGATCAACAACGCAATATTGGCGAAAATCCCGAAGGTGCCATAGGAAAGAAACATAAAGATCAACACAGCGGCAAACCCAACAAGACAGGCGATTTTTCCTGCGTCAATACTGTCTTGCCCCAATTCTGGCCCGACGGTGCGCTCTTCGAGAAACTCCAAGCTCGCAGGCAATGAGCCAGCACGCAGCAAGGTGGCCAGGCGCGTGCTTTCTGCGACATCAAAATTACCCGTAATGATACCCGAGCCACCCGTGATCGGCACCTCAATAACAGGTGCAGAGATCACCTCATCATCAAGCACAATCGCAAATGGATCGCCCACGTGGTCGGTTGTATATTGTCCAAATTTTCGCGCGCCCGAGGTGTTGAATCGGAAATTCACCGCAGGACGACCATTTTGATCAAACGACGGCTGCGCATCGGTCAGCTCTTCGCCCGTAACCACAGGCGTTCGGTCTAGAATGTAATATAAGTCTGGATTATCGGCCGCGGGCAATAGCTCATTGCCGACACCAGATGCTCCATTTGGATTATTGGACCGACCAACGACAGTTTGAAACGTCAAAAGCGCAGGAACCCCAATCAGATCCTTGAGCTCTTGCGCCGAGCCAAGGCCGGGCACCTGGATCAAGATCCGGTCATTGCCTTGGCGCTGGATGGTCGGCTCACGCGTGCCCGCCTCATCGACCCGACGGCGAATAATCTCTAAGGATTGTGCCATAGTGCGTTGATCAGTTGCAAGTTGCTCAGCCTCTGATAGGGACACGATCAAATTATTCCCAAACGCAGTCACGACAATATCGTCTGTCATTCCACCGGTAAGCGACGCCACAGGGCGCGCCAGTGTTTGCACCACATCTACAGCGCGATCCATTTTCTCAGGATTGCCAATACGCACCACAAGCTCGCCGGCGCCGCCCTCTTGCTGGCGGATCGCGCCGATGGTCGCACGCTCTTTGCGCAAGGCATTGCGCACTTCTGGCCAGAAGCCTGCAAGCCGCGTGGTGTAGACTTCCTCGAGTTTCACCTCGCCGAGCAAATGTGCGCCACCACGCAAATCAAGTCCAAGATTGACCAAGCCGGAAGGAAGGAAAGATGGCCAGCCTGTGACCTCCTCACCCACCTCTTGGGCGTCATTGTAGGATTCAACTTGACCGTAGAAGCCATTGGGCAGGGCAAAAAGAAGCCCCAGCGCGCAGGTCGCCCAAATCACGACCCGCTTCCAACCTTCGATATGCAACATCTCTTAGCTCCCGGCCTCAGGCCTGTCTTAAAACGCTTATGGCTTTAGCTGGCAGGCTTAGACTTGCTGCGCACATCGGCGATGGTGGCTTGTACCACATTAACGCGCATGTCTTTGGCCAGCTCAACTTCAATTTCATTGCTGTCCGCTTTCACTTTGGTCACTTTGCCAATCAAGCCGCCTGCTGTCACAACCTCATCGCCTTTGGCCAAGTTGTTCACCATATTTTGATGTTCTTTCATTTTTTTCTGCTGTGGGCGGAAAACCAACAAATAGAAAATACCGATAATGAGCATCGGAAACATGAATGTGCTTAAAGTGTCCATAATGACCCCGTAAATTTCGTCACACGGCACCGCGCCGCAAGTTCTGGCAGAACCTATGGTTTAGGGGGCCGCTTTGCAAGGGATTGCGGGCCTCCTGCTCGGAAGTTTGCCGTTTTTTTGCCAGAGCGGCCTCAACAGATGTTGCGGCGCCAATCCACCCAGCAACGGGCTGTGAAAATTGCCCCGTGACCCTCCGCTCAGGTTTCGGCATAAACAGGCGAGTGATTCTTGATCTAGGAGATAAGAGATGCATGACATCCGTGCGATCCGCGAAAACCCCGCTGCCTTTGACGCCGCCCTTGCGCGCCGTGGCAAAGTGGCGGTCTCGTCTCAGATACTAGCTCTGGATTCAGAGCGCCGGGCCTGCATCCAAGAGGCAGAAGCCGCTCAAGCAGAAATCAACAGCGCCAGCAAACAGGTTGGCGCGGCCAAGGCCAAAGGTGATGAATCCGAATTTGAGCGCCTGCGCGGTTTGGTCAGTGAAAAAAAGGCGCAGGTAGCCAATCTGACCGAGCAAGCCAAGGTCAAGAATGAGGCACTGACAGACGCGTTAATGGGCATTGACAACCTGCCCTATGACGACACGCCCGATGGGGCAGATGAAGCCGATAACGTCGAAATTCGTCGCTGGGGCACGCCGGCGACCTTTGACTTTGCACCGAAAGAACACTTTGAGTTGCCAGCCACGCAAGACGGTTTAGACTTTGAAACCGCAGGAAAAATATCCGGTAGCCGCTTTGTAATACTCTCAGGCGCCATCGCCCGCATGCACCGGGCCTTGGCGCAGTTTATGCTCGACACGCATGTTAATGAAAATGGTTTGACCGAAACCAACACACCCGTTTTGGTGCGCGATGAAGCCATGCGCGGCACGGGGCAATTGCCGAAATTTGCCGAAGATAGCTATCAAACCACCAATGGTTGGTGGCTGATCCCGACCTCTGAAGTGACGTTGACCAACATCGTCTCCAGCCTCACCCTTGACGAAACCCAGCTTCCGCGTCGCTACACGGCCCATTCCCTGTGTTTCCGTTCGGAAGCGGGCAGCGCGGGGCGCGACACCGCCGGGATGCTGCGCCAGCATCAGTTCGAAAAGGTAGAGATGGTCTCTGTCACCCATCCCAATCACTCCCGCGCCGAGCTTGACCGCATGACCAAATGTGCTGAAGGTATTTTGGAGGGCTTGGAGTTGCCCTATCGCACCCTGGCGCTTTGCGTTGGGGATATGGGTTTTGGCGCCCGTCGCACCCATGACATCGAAGTCTGGTTGCCCGGGCAAAATTCTTATCGCGAAATCAGCTCTTGCTCTGTTTGTGGTGATTTTCAGGCCCGCCGTATGAATGCGCGGTTCCGCCCCGCAGGCGGCGGTAAGCCAGAGTTTGTCCACACATTGAACGGCTCGGGGCTTGCGGTGGGACGGTGTTTGATCGCTGTACTCGAAAATGGCCAGCAGGCCGATGGCTCTGTCGAGATCCCTAAAGTGTTACGCCCCTACATGGGCAAAGCCACCAAAATCGCCGCAGACGGAAGCCTCGCCTAGTGCATATCTAAACACCCAAAATGGTCCAGCAAGACCTGACAAAAAGCTCTACTTATAAGGCTTTTTGTCCAAGTGCTTTCGCAGGCGCGATGGGGTAGACTTCTTTTTGTTCTTATAGGGGTTCTGATCCCCCTGCCCGCGCATCCACAACCGAATTGGCGTTCCGGGCATGTCAAAATCTTCACGCAGCCCGTTCACGAGATAGCGCGAGTAACTTTCTGCAATTTTATCCGGATAGGAACACATCACCACAAAGCCCGGTGGCCGGGTCTTTGCTTGCGTCATATACCGCAGCTTGATCCGGCGCCCGCCAGGTGCAGGGGGGGGATGTGCCTCAACCATGCCAGCCAGCCAGCGATTGAGATGGCTCGTGGGAATACGGCGATTCCAAACCTCATGGGCCCGCATCACCGCCGGTTGCAGCCGGTCAAGCCCTTTACCAGTCTTGGCAGAGACCGTCACCAAAGGCGCGCCCCGCAATTGCGGCAAAAGCCGCTCAAAAGATTCGCGCAATGTACGAAGTTTAGCCTGTTTTTCAGGTTCAAGATCCCACTTATTTACGGCCAAAACTACTGCACGCCCCTCGCGTTCGGCCAGATCTGAAATCCGAAGATCTTGCTGTTCAAAAGGAATATCCGCATCGAGCAAAACCACCACAACCTCGGCAAATTTCACCGCGCGAAGCCCGTCGCTAACCGATAATTTTTCCAATTTGGCCTGCACCTTGGCTTTTTTGCGCATCCCAGCGGTGTCAAAAATCCGCGTCGGCACGCCGCCCCAATCCAAAGTCAAGGAAATCGCATCCCGCGTGATCCCCGCCTCGGGTCCGGTCAATAGGCGATCTTCACCTAATATCTTGTTAATCAGCGTAGATTTTCCCGCATTAGGCCGACCAATGACCGCAACTTGTAGCGGTTTTTGCACAGTTGGCAGGCGGTATTCCTCCTGCTCATCACCTTCTGGCAGATCAATATCAACCTCCGGGGCCTCTTCCTTGGCCTTTTCCTCAGCTGCATGAATCAACGGCGCCAGCATCATCGCCAGCTCACCCATGCCTTCGCCATGTTCCGCAGACAAACGTAAAGGTTCGCCCAGTCCCAATGAATAGGCCTCAATTACCCCGCCATCTGCCGCGCGCCCCTCGCCCTTGTTGGCAGCGAGAAATACATGCGCGTTTTTCTTGCGCAGAATATCCGCAAATACCTCATCCGTGGCCGTGACGCCCGCGCGGGCGTCAATCATAAACAAGCAAGCGTCGGCCATACCCACCGCGCGCTCTGTCAAGCGGCGCATGCGCCCTTGCAGGCTTTCGTCCGTCGCCTCTTCCAATCCGGCCGTATCAATTACAGTGAATTTCAAATGCCCCAAACGCGCTTCGCCTTCGCGCAGATCGCGAGTCACCCCCGGCTGGTTATCCACCAAAGCAAGCTTTCGTCCTACCAAGCGGTTAAACAGCGTAGATTTTCCAACATTTGGACGGCCAACAATAGCCAGAGTAAAGGACATAGGGGCCCACTTTCGGTTGATTAGTGGCGACCGTTACACCAAGTTCTGCTCAACGAAAAGCCAATAGATCACCTTTGGTGTTCAAAACGTAGAGCGTGCCATTCACCACAATCGGGGCACTGGCCGCACCGGCAGGCAATTCATTAGTCAAGATTAACGCCCCATCTGCCGGGTTGAACTGCCTGATCAGCCCATCAGACGACGCCAAGATCAACCGACCCCCAGCCAAGATCGGACCGTAGTGGGCATGGATTTTTGTACGCGATTTAACGCTCTTCTTCGTGAATTTTGGCAAAGGTGTAGACCAGATCAACGCACCATCATTTTTGGAGAGGCGGATCAAAGCGCTGGAATCGCTGACCGCAAAAACTGCGCTGCCAGCTAAGAGGATATGACCTTGACTGCCCTGTTTGGCCGTCCAAATCCGCAGGCCGGTGTTCAAATCCACCGCCGCCATACGGCCCACGGAACTGGCTAGATAGACAGATGTGCCCTCAATAACCGGTTGGCCGGTCAGGTCACGCACCTGAGTTGAGGCCAAGCCCAAGCGAGCGCCCGAAAGACCCGAGCTCCAAGACCGCAGACCGCCCTTGCGGAATGAGGCCAATACATCGCCCGAGCCGAAGGGAAAGACTGCATATTTATCAGACACTGCTGGTCCAGGCCCGCCGGTGTGACTGGCTGCAACCGTGGGACCGGCGACTTGCCACTTTATCCGGCCATTGGAGGTGTCAATGGCCCAAGCTGCGCCATCGCGGGCAGCGATATAGAGTAAATCTTCATAGACGGTCGGAGAGGCGCCGCCATAGCTTGCCAGATCTTGCGTCCAAAGTTGAGTACCAGAAGAGGTGTCTAAGGCCACAACCATGCCGAACCCTGTGGTCACAAACAGCTGCGTTCCGCGTACGGCCAGCCCACCACCGGAGGCGTCTTTTAATGAATCAGACGATTTTCCAAGTTCCGTCTGCCACAGAATGGTGCCGGTCTCATCAAGCGCTGTGACCATAGATTGACTGTCAATCGTGTAGAGCTGACCGTCCTGAGCCACAGGAGCGGCAGAAATCTGATGGCTTTTGCCATCTCCCAAACCAATCCGGCGCGACCAACTCAATGTCAGTTCGGCGGGGAGCTCAGCATGTGTGGAGATATGCTGCGCATTGCCACCTTGATGGGTCCAAGCCGGCATTGGCTGTGGCGTCGGCAATTGCAGGTCAGGCAAATTTTCTGCCAAAAAGCGCGCTCCGGTTTCCACAAAAACCGTCCCATCTAGCAGTTCACGCTCCCCTTGCAAACGCGGATCGCTATCGGAGCAGCCTACGCCCAGACCCAGAAGTCCAATATAGAGCACCGCTTTTAGTCCCATGCGTGCCTCCTGCTCAATTTTGGCTAATTCTGCTTTGTTATTATTTTGATTAAACAATAACAAAAAAAGTTTAATTTGCCAACTCTGGGCTTGCCCCTAATGCCACGATTAATTCTGCCATGCGCTGGATTTGCTCCGAACTGGCTACAGCGTCTTTGATATGGGCCTGCAAAAGCTCAAGCGCCGCCTCTGTATCACCACGCTGCAGCTGCACCGCCACCAAAAATTCCGTAGCCACATTGCGGTAAACCCCACCGGGCTCAGACAGCTCCGCGAGGATTGCGGCAGCCTCATCTACAGTAAGCACACCATCTGTGCTGGCCATTTTCAAACGCGCGAGATCACGAATATACTTTGGCTGCTTGTCATCAGCGGCAACCGATTTGAGAAGATCCGCCGCCTGCTCGGCCTCAATGCCAGCCACCAGCAATTTGGCCACAAGCGCATCCTCGCCCTTACTGGCAATTGCGCTCAAAACGGTCACTTGTTCGGCCACATCTTCAAGCTCCAAAGCGTTCAGCAAGGCATCTCCGCGCGCCTGTGCCACCTGCGCCACTTGGGCCTTGGACCACTCATTGTAGGCCGTACCTCCCACAAGGGCAAAAATAATGAACGCTGGAATCCAGCCGTAGCGGCGAAAATAGCCAAACAAGCGATCCCGGCGCACTTCCTCTGTGACTTCATCAATAAAACTGTCGGTATCGGACATCTGCTAGCCTCTATAAATCTCTCAAGATGTATAAGCAAAACCATCGATACCCCACAAGCCCTTTGAAGGTTAAGGAATGTTAAACATGTGAAAAATCCTTAGATATGACGTCCATTCCGCTGATTTTCGACATATATTTCACGCGACCTCTCTTGTGCCTCAGTAAAATTGGAATAGATACCGATTCTAATGGGTTCACCTTTGGATCTACTGAATGAGAGGCACGAATGCGCATTTTTCCAATTTTGACGGCCATCTTGGTAGCCGCTGTCATCTATTTGTTCGTTTTTCAAAGAGATGTTCTGTTGAGCTTTGGCACAGATGAAAGCGAAATGCCCCAAATGGACGCCCAACCTGCGCCCGCGGCGGTACCCTCTAAAAACAACGCGCCCATCGTTTCTGTGGCGGTCTTGTCTTCGATAGCGCAGAATGTGGACAGCGCAGTAACCGTACGCGGCGAGACGCGCGCAACACGCCAGGTTGATTTGCGGGCTGAAACCAATGGCCGCGTCATCTCCCAACCTCTACGCAAGGGAGCCACTGTGCGGGCTGGGCAACCCATGTGCGAAATTGACCCCGGCACCCGAGGTGTGTCTTTGGCAGAAGCCGAAGCGCGCTTGGCCGAATCGCGCGCGCGAGTGCCTGAAGCGGAGGCCCGCGTGATCGAGGCGGAGGCCCGTTTAGACGAGGCATTGATTAATGATCGCGCAGCTGAGAAGCTGTCGCAAGGGGGCTTTGCCTCTGAAGCCCGCGTGGCCAGCGCCACAGCGGCCACGCAAACAGCTCGCGCCGGCGTCGCTGCCGCGCAATCAGGCTTACAGTCGACGCTCGCCGGCATTCAATCAGCCGAAGCTGCGGTCGCTTTGACGCAAAAAGAGATTTCCCGTCTGGTCATACATGCCTCTTTCGATGGCATTTTAGAAACGGACACTGCCGAGTTAGGCAGTCTTTTGCAGCCCGGCGGTCTCTGCGCCACAGTTTTGCAACTAGATCCCATCAAGCTTGTGGGATTCGTGCCGGAGATGGCAGTGCAGCATGTAAAACTTGGCGCCGCTACCGAGGCGCGATTGGTAGATGGTCGCAGGATCCTTGGCGAGGTGAGCTTCATTTCACGCTCAGCCGATAAGGTCACCCGCACCTTCCAGATCGAAGTCACCGTCCCCAACGAAGACCTGAGCGTCAGCGCCGGGCAAACGGCTAATATCACAATTTCTGCCCAAGGCACACTGGCACATCTTTTGCCCGGATCCGCTTTGACCCTCAATGACAGAGGCACTTTAGGACTGCGGGTATTAGGCGCTGAGAATACCGTGCGCTTTCTCCCGGTCACTCTGATCCGCGACACGATGCAAGGGGTTTGGGTGACCGGTGTGCCGCGTGAAGCAGATGTGATTGTTGTGGGGCAAGAATTTGTGACAGATGGGGTGATCGTCGATCCGACCTTTACGGAGGCGGTACAATGACCGGTTTGGTAGATTGGGCCATAGCCCGAGCTCGAATGGTTTTGGCCTTTATTATGCTGTCTTTGGCGGTGGGTACTTTTGCCTATGCGGTTCTGCCCAAAGAAGGCGAGCCGGATATTGAAATCCCAGCCATTATCATTTCCATGCCATTCCAAGGTATTTCAGCTGAAGACAGTGAGAAACTTCTCATCAAGCCCATGGAAACGGAACTGTCGGATTTGGACGGGCTCAAAAAGCTGACCGCAACAGCCGTGGATGGCTATGCCAGCGTGGTTTTGGAGTTTGAATTTGGCTGGAATAAGACCAAAATTATTGCCGATGTGCGGGATCGTATGGGCAATGCTCAAACAAAATTCCCTAAAGGCGGCGATACTTATTCAATAAGCGAGTTTAACTTCTCTGAATTCCCGATCATCATCATTTCACTGTCAGGATCGGTGCCCGAGCGCACACTTTTGAAGGTTGCGCGGGATCTTCAGGATCGAATTGAAGGTCTCGAACCGGTTTTGAGCGCCGGGTTGACCGGACACCGAGAAGAGATGTTAGAAGTGCTCATCGATCCGTTGAAGCTCGAGTCCTATAATGTGACGGCCGGCGAGTTGATTGGGGTCGTGGTCAACAACAACCAACTGATCCCCGCCGGCTCTGTTGATACTGAAAACTCCAACTTTTCTGTCAAGATCCCCTCCTCCTTTGATGCGCCTGTGGACGTTTACACTCTGCCAGTCAAAATCAATGGCGACCGTGTTGTGACCCTCGGCGATATCGCCGATATCCGCCTGACCTTCGCAGACCGCACAGGTACGGCCCGATTTAATGGCGAAACCACCGTCGCCATTCAGGTTGTGAAGCGTAAAGGGTTCAACCTGATTGACACGGCCAATTTGGTGCGCAAGGAAGTGGTAAAACAAACCGCACTTTGGCCCGTTGAGTTGCAAAATGCCATTGAAGTCAGCACCTCCAACGATCAATCGCGTAATGTGGACAGTATGGTCAAACAGTTGGAAGGCTCAGTCCTCACCGCCATCGCTTTGGTGATGATTGTGGTTCTGGCAACGCTAGGATCGCGTCCAGCCTTTTTGGTTGGGTTTGCCATTCCCACCTCATTTCTGCTCTGCTTTGCTTTTCTGGCGGTTATGGGCATTTCGATTTCAAACATCGTCATGTTTGGGCTGATTTTGGCCGTGGGCATGTTGGTCGATGGGGCCATTGTAGTGGTGGAATACGCAGATAAGCGAATTTCTGAGGGTGCGGGTCCGATGCAAGCCTATGGCGATGCCGCTAAACGCATGTTCTGGCCCATTGTCTCCTCAACAGCCACAACCCTCTGCGCCTTCCTGCCCATGCTCTTTTGGCCAGGCGTGCCAGGGCAGTTTATGGGCATGCTGCCTGTTACATTGATTTTCGTACTCTCCGCTTCGCTGGTCGTAGCTCTGATCTACCTGCCAGTTTTGGGCGGCGTTTCAGGCTCCTTGAGCAAGAAATTTGGCGCGGCCTCTGACAACCTGCGCCGCCTGCCCCTCATGGTCCGGGCGGTTTTGGTGCCCATCGCCCTCTACGGGTTGTTTGTCGGCGCGATGCAACTGCTCAACCCTGGCTATCTCTTTGGCGGGCAAGCGCCAGAAGGTATCGGCGGGACCGCTCTCGGGATCGGATTGTTTTTGGTGGGAGCTGTTGTGACTTCTATCGTTATGGGCGCTGTTGAATTTCGCACAAACAAAGCACGGATTAAGGGCGGGCATCAGCGTACTGCCTTTGGCTACTTCATCAAATTCATCACCGGCAACCCGGTCATGCCCGTCGTTTCTCTGGTTGGGGTGGCCTTCTTTGTTGTCACTACCTTCCAATATTTTGGTGAGAATAACAAAGGCGTCGAATTTTTTGTCGCCACAGAGCCAGAACAAGCCATTGTCTACATCCAGGCGCGCGGCAATCTATCGGTGCAGGAAAAAGATGCCCTGCTGAAACAAGCGGAAGCCATCATCATCAACACCCCCGGCGTGCAAAGCACTTTCGCCTTTGCCGGTGAAGGCGGGCTGAACGCGAATACGGGCGGGGCGGGCGCACCGCTGGACACCATCGGGCAAGCGCAGATCGAATTGATCCCCTGGGAAGATCGCCCCTCCAAGCAAATAGATTCCAAGATTTTCGGCTTCATCCCCTGGACCTCCTCCGAGATGGAGGATGGATATGATGGAAATTTCGTACTGAACAATTTGCAAACGCAACTCAATGGCATCGCCGGTGTGCGCAGTCAGATCATCAACCTAGCGATGGGACCGGCATCGGCCAAACCCGTGCATCTACGCCTAAAAGGTGATGATTGGGACACCCTTTTACAGGCCACAGCCCTGGCACGGAAAAAATTTGAGCAGACAACAGGATTAGTCACCATTGAAGACACCCTGCCCCTGCCTGGTATCGACTGGCAAATTGACGTGGATGTGAAGGAGGCCGGGCGTTATGGCGCCGATGTGGCGACCGTCGGCGCTATGGTGCAATTGGTCACGCGGGGCATTTTGCTCGACACAATGCGCGTGGATAGCTCTGATGAAGAAATCGACATCCGCGTGCGTTTGCCAGAACCCGACCGGGTTCTGTCCACACTTGATACGCTTAAAGTACGGACTCCCAATGGCTTGATTCCACTGTCCAACTTCATTTCCCGGAAACCTGTTGCCAAATTAGGGCAAATAACGCGCGTGGATCAACAGCGCTATTTCGATGTGAAGGCTGGCGTACGCAGCGATGCTATGAAGATGGTGACAAATGATGCCGGCGTGACCCGCGAGGTCAAAATGACCCCGGCAGAACGTATCGAAAAGATCACCGCTTGGCTGGACAGCGCGCCGCTGCCTGCTGGCATTGAATGGGAATGGACTGGCGATCAGGAAGATGAGGCCGAAAGCGGCGCCTTTTTGCAAAACGCCTTTATGGGCGCTTTGGGGCTGATGTTTATCATCCTACTGGCACAATTCAATTCAATCTATAACTCGGTCTTGGTTTTGCTGGCGGTGGTCTTATCTACAACAGGCGTGCTAATTGGGATGCTTGTCATGGATCAAGCCTTCTCAATCATCATGACCGGAACAGGGATTGTTGCTTTGGCAGGGATTGTGGTGAACAACAACATTGTTTTGATTGACACCTATCAAGAATATAGCACCTATATGCCGAGACTGGAGGCCATCACACGCACGGCAGAGGCGCGTATTCGCCCAGTTTTGCTGACCACCATCACCACTATGGCTGGCCTCACGCCTATGATGTTTGGCCTCAGCCTCGATTTCATCGGCGGCGGCTATACCATCGATGCGCCAACGGCTCTGTGGTGGAAACAACTGGCCACGGCTGTTGTCTTTGGGCTGGGGATTGCGACCTTGCTAACGTTGGTCTTCACTCCTGCAATGCTGGCGCTGCGGATCTGGATGGTCTCAGGTGCCTATGGGGCGGCGATGGCGCTACGGGCGGGCGGATGGACGGCCGAGGGGCGGCGCATTCGGAGAGATTTTCGCTTGGACCGCTCAGCCAAAAAACTCCGCGGACGCGAAATTTTTTGGGAAGATGCAGATCTGATCGACAGCAGCGCACCACGATAAGCCACCGCCAGGAGGCGTCAGGCCTGTTCAAAGCATGCACGACCAAAATGGCTACCAATCGCTCTGCTCGAAGATACGCAGTTCAATGATTTAAAGAGCCCCTGAGCCCTCCTCCGAAAGCTGCAAATGCCACAGATGGGCATAGCGCCCCTCTTGCGCCAAAAGTGCCTCATGGCTGCCGGATTCCACAATTTGCCCCTGCTCGAGCACGACAATGCAGTCGGCATGGACGACAGTAGACAGGCGATGGGCGATGATCATCACCGTCCGCCCCTGCCCCATTTGGATCAAACTTTCCTGGATTTCATGTTCCGTTTGCGTGTCCAGCGCTGAAGTCGCCTCATCCAAAAGCAAAATGGGCGGATTTTTCAACAAGCTGCGGGCGATGCCCACACGTTGCTTTTCACCGCCAGAAAGCTTAAGCCCCCGTTCGCCAACCATCGTGTCGTAGCCTTTGGGTAGGCTTTGCACAAACTCATGAATTTGCGACGCTTTTGCGGCCTGCTCAATCTGAGCGCGCGTCGCCTCATCGCGGCCATAAGCGATGTTGTAATAGATGGTATCGTTAAACAAGACCGTATCCTGCGGCACAACGCCAATGGCATTGTGAAGGCTGCTTTGACTCACATCGCGGATATCCTGCCCGTCGATCAAGACGGCGCCAGAGCTCGCGTCATAAAAGCGGAACAACAAGCGGCCGATGGTAGATTTTCCCGAGCCCGACGGACCCACGATGGCCAGCGTTTGCCCCGGCTCCACCGTAACGTCCACGCCCTTGAGAATGGCCCGTTCGGGATCATAGGAAAAATGCACATCACGAAACTCAATTCGTCCGCCATCCACGCGCAAAGGTGGGGCACCCGGCTTGTCTTGTACCTCTGGCGGTTGTTCCAACAGGCTGAACATTTCAGACATATCCACCAGTGCTTGACGGATTTCCCGGTAGACAAAACCCAAGAAATTCAGCGGCATCATAACCTGCATGATATATGCATTCACGGCCACAAAGCCACCAACACTCATCGTTCCAGCCGCCACCCCTTGCACAGACATCAGCATAACGACCACCATAGCTGTGTTGATGATAAGCGCTTGCCCAATATTAATCACTCCAAGCGAATAGGAGGTTTTCAACGCCGCTGTTTCATAGCCCTGCATTGCGGCATCGTAACGCGCCGCCTCTCGAGATTCCGCGCCGAAATATTTTACCGTTTCGAAATTCAGAAGAGAATCGATCGCCTTTTGATTGGCATCATTGTCTTGATCATTCATCTGTTTGCGAATTTTGACCCGCCATTCGGTCACAACTGCCGTGAACCACACATAGGTGACAATCGCCACAGCAATCACAATGAGATAGCGTAGATCGAAAAATGCAGCCAGCGCGCCTGAAATCAGTACCAATTGCAAGATCAGCGGACCAATCGAAAACAACAAAAAACGCAGTAAAAATGCAACACCCTTGACCCCGCGCTCCATGACCCGGCTCAGCCCGCCAGTCTTACGACTGAGGTGATAGCGCAGAGACATATTATGAATATGCTGAAAGGCCTCGAGCCCGACCCGCCTCAAAGCGCGCTGTCCCACTTTGGCGAAGACCACATCCCGCAATTGTTGAAAGCCGCTGTCCAGGACCCGTGACAGCCCGTAAGCGATGGTAAGGCCGCCGGCGCCTAACACAAACAGAGAGTATCCTGCATCCTCCCCCGACAAACTATCTACCGCAGCTCCAAGAATCATAGGCGTAGCCACAGCCACAAACTTGGCCAGGATCAAACTGGCCACGGCGATCACAACACGCCATTTAACCCAGGCCTGCCCCTTTGGCCAGAGATAGGGCAGCACCCGCATCACAACGCCAATCTCTACCCGTCGCCCCTGGGCTTCCTCTGAAGTGCCAAGACTTTTCACGAGATTACAATTCCTTAATCTTGAATTTCAGCGCAGCCATGGCTCTCAATCTGGAATTTCAAACACCTGGCCAGGATAGATCAAATCCGGGTCGCGAATACGTTCTTTATTGGCTTCAAAGACCTTGAAATACTCAATACCCGCACCATAGCTTTCTTTGGCAATGGCCCAGAGCGTGGATCCTGGTTGCACGGTTCGCACCCGGAATTGCTTTGATGGCGTACGCAAGATTGATGCTGTTTCAGCAGGCTGTCCCTCGGCTGCCACACTTCCCCCATCCGAGCTTTGCTCATCCTGTGGGTTCAGCTCAGCCACTTCAGCCTGAACATTAACCTCTAATTGTGTCACAACCTTTTCGGGCGCGGTGTCGTCGGCAGCTTCGGGCTCCACAGAGGGCAGCGCATCCGTTGCCACCGCTTGGGCTACAGCGGCACTCTCAGACGGCACTTTGACGCTCAGTTCTTCCGGCGCTGTGCCCGCCGCCATCAACTCGGCCAATTCTTCAGCTGCCTCGCGTTTGAACGGCGTTTCAGCGCGTGACACCACATCCCCAGCTGCGTTCAACTCATCAACCCGTAGGGAGTAAATACCTGGCTCAATATCGCTAAGCTCCAAGGCCCAATAGCCATCAGCAGCTATTTTACTTGTGGCAATAGATTGATTATCTAAGTAAATTCGAACGAAATTGCCGGCTTGACCACGCCCTCCTAAAATCACATCTCCATTAGAGCTATAGGAAATTGTATCAATTGTGACCGCAGGTTTGGCCACACTGGGTGCCCCATCCTGCAAAACCCGCACGCCATCTTCATCAGCGAGAATAACCGTTGCGGGGGCTGCATCCACTTCTGCGTCTGTTGATCCCGCGTCCGCGGGCGCGGTCTCAGTTTCATCAGCAAGAATGACCGTTGCTGAGGCTGCATCCACTTCTGCGTCTGTTGATCTCGCATCCGTGGGAGCGGTCTCAGTCTCGGTTTCAGCTTCAGTTTCAGTTTCAGTCTCAGTTTCGGTTTTCAGGCCCTCCGATGCTATGACCTCCTTCTTAACAGGCGCGGCAGTGCTGTCTGTGGCAGAGGCGGCAGTCGTCGCAGGCGCGACAAAGACCGTTTGAACCGAGACAACGGGACCGGATCCATCCGCAGCATAGAGATGTAGCTTCAGGCCCTGCTGATCAGCTGTAGACGGGAGAAAGGCGAAAATGACAAATTGCCCGTTGCCGCTCAAATCTGCACGCGCCTCAGCCTGTTCAACCCCATCCACGCTTAAAATTACATAGCCACGACCGTCCGCTTGCCCCGCAATGAGCGCAGAGCCGTCATCCTCAATGCGTACAACGTCAAACTTTGGAGCGGACAGCTTAATGCTCAACGGTTCGGCGGGCGTATCAGTGCTGGCCTCAGCACTTTGGCTCTCACTTTCCGTCTCTTCCGACGCGGCTTCAGGAGTGACAGGGTCCGGCGCAGACGCCGCATCCTGAGCGGGCGGGCTGTCGTTTTCTGTGTCAATATCGGCCACTGACCCTGGCTCAGATTCAGCATCGCTCGTTTCGGGCGCAGGCGCCGCAGTGTCTTCAACGAAGGGGGGCTCGCGCACAGGATCCATAGCAGCGCGAATTTGTGGATAAAACCACCAGAGAAAAACTAGACCTATCACCCCAGCCATAATTGCCGAAGTATTGCGCGATGTTGCGGTCACTTTTTTCTTATCGTTCAAACTCATTTACCTGCATTCCCCCAGACATTGTCTTATGCTATCAGTCACAAATAAGCTGTCCAGCAAGAACTAAGGAATTCCTAAATATGTCGAAATCAATTTGTGTTTTTTGTGGTGCGCGTATGGGAAATAATCCTGCTTTTGAACAGGCGGCAAGAGATTTAGGCGACATTTTAGCAAAAAATACCTGGCGCCTCGTCTATGGTGCAGGGGATATCGGCTTAATGGGTGCAGTGGCCAATCGCGCGCAGGCCTCTGGCGCTGCCACTTTTGGCGTAATGCCAGAGCACCTGATGCAAAAGGAAGTTGGCAAGCGAGATGTAGATCGTTTCATCATCACAGATGATATGCACAGCCGCAAAAAATTGATGTTCATCAACAGCGATGCAGTGGTGTTGCTGCCGGGTGGGGCGGGTTCATTGGACGAATTTTTTGAAGTCCTGACCTGGGCGCAATTGGGCTTGCACAGCCGACCCATCATCGTTGCTAATATTGAAGGCTATTGGCAACCAATGCTCAATATGGTGGATCACGTGATTGCCTCAGGATTCGCCGATGCCAGTTTGCGGAACTTATTTTGTGCGACTCAAACGGTGGATGAGATCGAGGCGATTTTGCGCTCTGCCCTAAACACCGCCAGCCAATAAAAGACCAAAGCAATCCAGATTAGGGCAATAGCAATGATATGCCAGCCTGTGATCACCTCACCCAAAATCACAATCGCACAGAAATATTGCAAGATTGGGTTGAGATATTGCACCAATCCGACAGTCGCCATAGGTACCCGCTGCGTTGCATAGGTCATGAGCACAAGAGGTCCGGCGGTAATCAGCCCGGAAAACATTAGCGCCAGGAGCATTGTTGGGTCTGGAAGATCGGCGAACCAGTACAGATAGCCCAAAGCAAAAGGCAGCAATAACAATACCTCTAGCGTGACGGAGATTACCGAATCTACTTTGATGACCCGCTTGAGCAGGCCATAAATTCCAAAGCTAAAAGAGATCATCAAGGCCAACCAAGGCGCCGCACCCAGGCCAATGGTCAAAACCAACACAGCCACGCAGGCCAATGCGATCGAGACCCATTGTAACACCGATAGGGTTTCACGAAAGGCCACAAACCCCAACAGAACCATGACGAGCGGAAAGATATAATAGCCCAAAGAAGATTCCGTTACCCGTCCCACGCCCACAGAAAAGATGAACACATACCAATTGATGGCGATCATCACCCCAGCCAAAAGAATAAGACCCATAGTTATGGGCTGTCTGACAACATGCAAAGTTTGTCGGGTCCGGCCCGTTAGTACAAGCAAAGTGACAAAGGTCACAACGGACCACAGCGTGCGATGTGCCAAGATCTCCGCTGGGCCGATGGCTTGGAACAGAGCGTAATATACCGGCGAAAGACCCCAGGCGAGACAGGCCAAAACCATCGCAAGGGTACCTTTTGCGAACTGCGTCATGGCGCCGTATCCTCATTTGCGGATATCATCCGCACCGCAAAAAAATAGCCTGCTTAAGAAACTTCAGCAGGCCATTCGCACTCATACTGCCGCCGGGGTCTTACATACGACCTGCAACATTTTCCCAATTGACCAAATTGTCGAGGAAGTTTGACAGGTAAACCGGGCGTTTGTTTCGGAAATCAATGTAGTAGGAATGCTCCCAGACATCACATCCCAACAGCGCGTTTTGACCAAAGCACAATGGGTTCACGCCATTTTCCGTCTTCGTCACCGCCAAAGACCCATCAGCATTTTTAACGAGCCAACACCAGCCTGAGCCGAATTGACCAGCACCGGCCGCCGAGAACGCCGACTTGAAATCTGGCACTGAGCCAAAGTTTTCGACCAAAGCGGACTCCAGTGCGCCAGGCATCTTACTCTCGCCCGGGCCCATCATTTCCCAAAACTGGTTGTGATTCCACAATTGGCTAATATTGTTGAAAATGCCGTTCTGAGCCACAGAGGAGGCATCATATGTACCAACGATGATTTCTTCGAGCGACTTGCCATCCCACTCGGTGCCAGCGATAGCGGCGTTGCCATTAGTGACATATGCGTTGTGGTGAAGGTCATGGTGGAATTCCAGTGTCTCAGCGGACATACCTTTGGAAGCCAAAGCGTCGTGCGCATAAGGAAGATCAGGTAGTGTGAAAGCCATATCAGCGATCCTTTCAATGATGAATTAGTCTGTGCTTACACAGGCTATATAAGCAATTTGTACAGAACAAAATGCTATTTGAGCCAGATTGGCAAAAATAGGCTTAGCTCTGTGCCCTCACTTCCGACCCAGGCTTGGCAGCCCCACACAAAATCCCAAACACATAATCCTGCACCGATCGGAAGCAAATCAGGTTCAAATGATCCTCTTGCTCTACGAAAATCGCGCCAGCAACTTGGGCGAAACGGGTGCGGGCAAAACCGCCCACCGGAAACTGCGCAGCCAAGACATCCATCGGCGCCAACTTGGCCACCACCTCGCGGGCCGAACCACCTTCGATGGTGAAGGTCGACCGGGCATCGGACACATCGGCGAGCAGATAATGCAGGCCGTGCAAAGCCTGCTCCAAAGCGGCAAACGCCACTCCGCCAGACGCTCTTGGCACCATGATCAATAGCTCATCCGGCGACATCCAGGCCAGAAGCGTCCCACCGGTCTGTGCATAGGTTCCTCGTTGAGGCACCGCAATGTTCAGGCAAGTTTCCAATGCCGCCTTAACCTTGCTAGAGGCCAGACTGGCCCGCAGGGTGAACATGCTGTGATCGGTTTTCTGGCGAATGGTGACATAGCCTTGAAATTCACGCTCAGACATTTGCTTTCTCCCCCTCTGGATCGTAAAATACGGGGCTTACAATTTTTGCCTGCACTGGGCTGGTGCCAATTTTTGTGAAGGAAATTACCTCTCCCATCCGCTCCGGTCCCTTGTGGACCAGCCCCATGGCAATGCCCTTGCCGAGGTTTGGGGAATAATAGGTCGAAGTGACACGGCCTTGGGTATTGCCTTGTCCATTCGCATTGGTGCCTTCCGCAATTGCGTAGGCGCCATCTTCGAGCACCGAGCCGTCCAAAGTCTCCAAACCCACCAATTGCCAACGCTCAGGATTGTCCATGAAGCTGCGCTGTTGCGCGCGTTTGCCAAGGAAATCATCCTTCTTTTTAGAAATTGCCCAGCTGAGACCCAAATCTTGCGGGATCACAGTTCCGTCGGTCTCATCGCCAATCATGATAAAGCCTTTTTCAGCCCGCATGATGTGCAAACATTCCGTACCGTAGGGCATTGCGCCAAACTCTGCGCCCGCATTCATGAGCATTTCCCAGAACGCCAGACCTTGATTGGCGGGTACCGCAATTTCATAGGACAGCTCGCCCGAGAAAGAGATGCGATAAGCACGGCAGTCGATTCCGCCAATCGTACCATCGGCCCAAGCCATAAATGGCAGGCGCTCCGCCGAAACATCCATGCCCGCGAGTTTTTCCAAAAGCTTTCGGGCATTGGGGCCGACCACCGCAACCTGAGCCAATTGCTCGGTGACATTTACGACCCAAACCTTCCAATCCCACCATTCGGTTTGCAGCCATTCTTCCATATGGGCGTGAATACGATCTGCACCGCCCGAGGTAGTGTGGCACAGCCAGGTTTGCTCATCAATACGCGCCACCACGCCGTCATCGGACAAAAAGCCATTTTCCGAACACATGAGCCCATAGCGGCAACGTCCCGGCCTAAGGTTCGACATCGTATTGGTATACATCATGTCGAGGAATTTTCCCGCATCCGGGCCTTTGACAATGATTTTTCCAAGGGTAGAGGCATCCAGAAGCCCCAGCTTCTCACGGGTATTGATCACCTCCCGCTCAACCGCCTGGGCGACGGTTTCAGTGCCGCGCGGATAGGCATAGGGCCGGCGCCAGTCGCCCACGGGTTCCCAATCCGCCCCATGGCTATCATGCCAAGCATGCATCGGCGTTTTGCGAACGGGTTGAAACAACTCTCCCCGCGCTTCGCCAGCGAGAGACGCCATGGAAATCGGAGTGTAAGGTGGGCGAAAGGTTGTCGTTCCTACATCTGGAATTTGCGCATTGAGCGATTTAGACAGGATCGCAAGTCCGTTGATATTACTTAATTTACCCTGATCTGTCGCCATGCCAAGCGTGGTGTATCGCTTGGCATGTTCAACGCTTTCAAACCCTTCTTGGGCGGCCAATTGCACATCGCTGACCTTAACATCGTTTTGGAAATCAAGCCAAGCCTTCGAGCGCAGCGCATAGCTGGCTCCTTGCGGCATTAACCAGACGGGCGACAGCGCCAACTCTTCGGCATCTTCAGCCACGGGCACGGCAGCTTTTTTAACCTTGCCGCCAGAAGCGCGCGCCGCCGCCCGCCCCTGCTCGGCGGCATCCTCAAGCACCGGCGCGCTGCGCAAATGCCCATTGGCCAGACCTGCCACTTTGACAAAACCAGCACCGTCAGCCCCTAAGGGCGGTTGATTGGCATCGGGGCGGAACATTGCTTGATCGGCATCCCAGATCAGTTTGCCGCCGCAATGGGACCACAGGTGCACCACTGGCGACCAACCACCAGACATGGCCACCACATCACAAGCGACCTCCTCGAGCACAGAGCCTTCACCGGCTTGCGCACATATCTGCACCCCGGTCACCCTTTTACCGCCGCTAACTTTGGCAATACCGCGGCCAAGGGCCACGCGGATGCCTGCGGCTTGGGCCGCCTCCATCAATGCTCCGCCACCTTCGGGGCGTGCATCGACGATAAGCGGCACATCAAGACCTGCCTCCTGCAGGCAAAGCGCAGTTCGATAAGCGTCATCATTATTTGTAACAACCACCGTGCGATCTCCAGGAGATACCGCGAAATTCACAACATAATCGCGCACAGCAGAAGCAAGCATGACGCCAGGAATATCATTGCCAGCAAAAGACAGCGGCCGTTCAATAGCGCCTGTGGTCGTCATAATCTGTTTGCAGCGCACCCGCCACAATCGGTGGCGCGGCCGCCCATCGCCGGGTGTGTGATCGGCGATACGCTCATAGGCTAAAGCATATCCGTGGTCATAGACCCCAGAGCCTTGGGTGCGATTGCGCATCACAACATTGTCGCGCGCGGCAAGCTCCGCCAAAGTTTGCGCAACCCAATCTTCCGCCGCCATACCATCAATCATAACCCCATCAACCGGCGCGCGGCCGCCCCAATGGGCGGTTTGCTCGACCAGTAAAACCCGAACTCCGGTCGCCGCCGCAGAACACGCAGCTTGCAGCCCGGCAATTCCGCCGCCCACGACCATCACCTCACAGTGGTGATAATAGTGCTCATAGCTGTCCTGATCCCGCGCCTTTGGCGCTTTGCCCAGACCTGCGGAATGACGAATGATCGGCTCATAAATATGCTTCCAAAAGGAGCGCGGATGAATGAACATTTTGTAATAGAAGCCAGCCGGCAGAAAACGCGACAGTTTCGAATTGATCGCACCCAAGTCAAATTCCAACGACGGAAAATGATTTTGTGAGGCGGCTGTCAAGCCTGCAAACGTCTCAGTGGTTGTGGCGCGCGCATTGGGTTCAAACCCGCTCTCCACACCCAGGTTGATCAAGGCATTGGGCTCTTCGCCTCCTGACGCCAAAACCCCGCGCGGACGGTGATATTTAAAAGATCGACCCATCAACATTTGATCATTGGCCAAAAGCGAGGCCGCCAAAGTATCGCCCTCAAAGCCAGACATAACCTTGCCATTGAAGGTGAAAGAAAGCGCTTTAGCGCGGTTGATCAACCGGCCATGGCTGGCAAGACGGGTGCTCATTGGGACGCTCCATTTTTGCGGAAATTATGCCGGCTTCGCGCAGGCTTAGGCAGTGAAGAGACGCTATTCATGAGAAATCCCTCCAAGTCCATCCGGGTCGTTTGGCACTAATGGCATCCTTAATATCTTGAGGCGGCTCAAGGGTCTGGGCCTTGTAGGTTCCAAAAACCTCCAGCGTGGCGGTGCAGCGGGCGGCATGAAACCATTTTCCGCAACCAGAGGCACAGCACCAGCGTTCAAAATGCAACCCCTTAGGGTTTGCCCGGCCAAACAAGTAGCCTTCAAACTCCTCGTCAGAGGCGCCAGGTCCGAAGCGCTTCAAATGCGCCTCCCCGCCAGCGGACAGCTCCGTTTCATCTTTGTCGTAGCCGCAATACGGGCAATTTAGGATAAGCATGGCAAGGCTCCCTGTGTCATATTAAGACGGGTGATGCGGGGGAAGATATCTATTTTGCATGCCATCAATGCGCCACCCCTGCGGCAACGCTTTCGTCAATAAACCGCCCGGCGCGAAAGCGGTCGAGACCAAATTGATCCGTGAGTGGGCTTTCCCCCTTGGCCATAAGCTCCGCAAAGCCCCAGCCGGACCCCGGAATGGCTTTGAACCCGCCTGTACCCCAGCCGCAGTTGATAAAGGTGTTGCCCAATGGAGTTTTGCTTAAAATGGGTGAGCGGTCCCCTGTAACATCCACAATACCGCCCCAATGACGCAGCATCTTCAAGCGCGACACCATGGGGAAGGTTTCAATCAAGGCCCGCACAGTCTCTTCAAGATGATGAAATGAGCCGCGTTGTGTATAGGCATTATAGGAATCTGTGCCGCCGCCGATCACCATCTCGCCCTTGTCTGATTGGCTCATGTAGCCATGAACCGTATTGGCCATGACTACCACATCCATGCAGGGTTTGATCGGCTCGCTGACCAGAGCCTGCAACGGAACAGATTCAATGGGCAATTGAAAGCCCGCCATATTGGCCACCACAGAAGCGTGTCCCGCCACAACCATCCCCAATTTTTTACAGGCGATATGGCCAAGTCTGGTCTCAACTCCAGTCACATTTCCCCCAGATTGGGTAATGCCGGTCACTTCAGTTTTTTGCAAAATATGCATGCCCATATCGGTGCAAGCCCGCGCATAGCCCCAAGCCACCGCGTCATGTCGCGCCGAGCCGCCGCGCGCCTGCCACAAAGCACCTAAAACCGGATAGCGCGGCCCATCGATGTTCATGATGGGACAAAGTTCTTTGACCCGAGCGGGCGAGATGAATTCTGTCGTCACACCTTGCCGCGAATTGGCATGAGCTGTGCGTTGATATCCGCGCACCTCATGATGGGTTTGCGCCAGCATCATCACACCGCGGGGGCTGAACATCACATTATAGTTGAGATCTTGGCTCATGGTCTCATACAATGATCTGGATTTTTCATACAGCGCCGCTGAGGGATCTTGCAGGTAGTTGGAGCGGATGATGGTTGTGTTGCGCCCTGTGTTGCCACCACCCAGCCAGCCTTTTTCAATTACTGCCACATTGGTTATGCCGAAATTCTTGCCCAGATAATAGGCGGTGGCCAGGCCATGGCCCCCCGCTCCAATAATCACCACATCATAGGCCTTTTGGGCCTCAGGATTGCCCCAGGTACGTCCCCAACCGCTGTGTTGACGCATCGCCTCACGCGCAACAGCAAAGACAGAATTTCGCTTCATATTAGAATCCCCCTTGGGTGCTTGCGCATCTTATCTCTTAAAATGCCGCGACACAGCACCTCACCAGCGTCCTTGTGTGAAATTATTGCGACATTGGTCGATCCGATATAGAGCGATAGCACCCGCTTTCATTGGGCTAAGGGCGATCGATACTTATTGGAGTGATTTATGATCTTTTCTGCTGCATTATTTGTTTTGGCGGTTTTATTGATCGGCGGGTTGATACTCTTTCAGGCCCAGCGCGCGGCCTTGCCTGTTATGAGCGATGTCGATGTCTATGCCGAACAATTGCGCGGATTGGAACGCGACTTGGCCAAAGGGGTTTTGCAAGATGAGGAATTTGCAGCCATGCGCGCCGAGATTGGCCGCCGCATGATCTCAGCGGCCCGCGCATCGCGCTATCAGCCCAATCCGAGTGCACAAGGCCGCGGTTTATGGGCTTTTTTGGGCGGTAGTATACTGGCCTGTCTGTTGGGTGCGGGCCTTTATAGCCAAATCGGCGCGCCCTCTATGCCCGATAGCCCTATCGCAGAGCGCTATGCCCAGTCTGAAACGCTGCAAGCAGATAGATTAAGCCAAGAGACCGCGGAGGCGCGCGCGCCTGCGAATGGCACCGCCACTGACCCTGACTATGTGCAATTGATCACTGAACTGCGCGCGGCTCTAGAGGCGCGGCCAGGCGATATTCAGGGCCATGAGCTCTTGGCAAAAGCCGAAGCGCGATTGGGAAATTTTGCCAGTGCGCATCAAGCGCAAGCGCGGGTATTGGAGCTCAAGGGCGCTGAGGCGACAGCAGATGAATGGTATGCCTATGCAGAATTGCTGATTATGGCTGCTGATACCTATATCGCTCGTGAGGCCGAGACTGCTCTGCGCGAGGCCCTGCTGCGCGATCCCAACCATAAGTTGGCACTATTTCGCATGGGCATGTATTTCGACGCGATTGGCCGGCCTGATCGCACCTTTGGTATTTGGCGCAAATTGCTGGAGGCAGGACCAGAAACCGCCCCCTATATGCCACTAATCCGGCGCACCATCACAGATTTGGCGCAAATCTCTGGGGTTAATTATGCTCCACCCGCAGTGAAAGGCCCAAGCGCCGAGGATATGCAATCTGCCGCTGAGATGAGTGCCGAAGACCGCAGCGCGATGATTGCCTCCATGGTCACGGGCCTTGCTGATCGCCTCTCCACTGAAGGTGGACCAGCCCCCGACTGGGCACAACTTATCGTGGCCTACGGGGTCTTGGGCGAGACCGAGAGTGCACGCGAGATCTTCAACGAGGCCGTGCAAGTGTTCGCAGCCCGCCCCGGTGACCTAGAAATCCTGCAAGGCGCGGCGCAATCGGCCGGCATCTGGCCATGATCTGTGATGACATCAGCGATCTTATGACCCAGGCGCGGGCTGGCAACTCTTGGATGGGGCTGGATCTCGGTACAAAAACGATTGGCGTGGCGGTCTCTGATCGCCTCCTCAGCTCCGCAACCCCTTTGCAAACCATACGGAGGATGAAATTTTCCAAAGATGCCGAAGCTTTGCTACAGATTACTGAGAACCGAGAGATGGGTGCGATAATTTTGGGCCTGCCGCGCAATATGGACGGATCAGAAGGCCCGCGCTGCCAATCCACCCGGGCCTTTGCCCGCAACCTAGCGCGCTTGACTGATCTGCCGATTGGCTTTTGGGATGAACGCTTATCAACTGTAGCAGCGGAGCGGGCCTTGCTGGAGGCGGATACGTCTCGCAAACGTCGCGCCAAGGTGATAGATCACGTTGCAGCAGGTTATATCTTACAAGGCGCTCTAGATCGAGCGCGACATATTCGGACGGTGGCATGAAAGCGCAAAATATCGAAGATATTTGGAAAAGAGATGAGATTGACAGCCCCTGTATCAAGCTGTGCTCCATTCACCCAGGTGAGCGGATCTGCATCGGCTGTTACCGCTCAATTGAGGAAATTGGCATCTGGTCGCAGTTGAGCCCCGAGCAACGGCGCAAGATCATGGCTGACCTGCTGGACCGCGCGCCCCGCGTACAAAAACGCCGCGGCGGACGCGCCAGCCGCCCGCCCAATCTCGGATGAGTTCAACCAAGCTCCTGTGGTTTATTAGAAAGACCCCTGCATAAGATTTTCTCTTCTGCCGAGGTCATCAATAGTTACCGTTGAGCCAATCATTCAGATTGGCCTCTGTTTGAGGCCGAAAATACGCCACGATTCGCCCCTCCGGCGGTGCCTCCGCCCCCAGCTCCCAGGGTGCAATGCCATGCAAAGCCAAGCGGTGTAGCACATAGCACTCCCCCGGCTGGGCAAGAATACTCTTTCGGGGACAGTGTTCAAAACAGTCTTTGCGGGCTTGATGATAGACCTCCGTCAGATCCACTGAGCCCCATTGCGCCAGCGGTAGACTGTCCAACACGGATTTAAAAGCCGCGCGGATGATGGTGTGACTGCCTTCCCAAATCACCAGCGGGCTGGCCTCCACGTTGCTTCGGCCCAAGGGAATTCCCAGCACATATTGATGCGGCTCATGCACCAGACGGCGGCGCTCTGGCCCAGTGGCTAGAAGACCATCCACGTGAGCGGCCGCACGATTGACGCGGTAGCGATGTGCCGCGGCGCTTTCCTGCCCATCAAAAGCCGGATAGCCGGGATAGGTGACCGAAATTTGACCGCGGTCGAGGGACATTGGCCCATGCAGCGCGGTAAGA
The DNA here is from genome assembly GCA_905181815.1 of uncultured Planktomarina sp. Classification (GTDB taxonomy): domain Bacteria; phylum Pseudomonadota; class Alphaproteobacteria; order Rhodobacterales; family Rhodobacteraceae; genus Planktomarina. The sequence goes on from CAJIZA010000001.1 coordinate 631,601, forward strand.
CAGTCCACAACCACCCCGCCGAGCTCCGGTCCCTGCTCTACCCGGCCCTGCGCATCATTGGCCAAAATATTTACCCCTGCGAACCAAGTGCCGCCATGGCGGAGCCAATCGGCCCGATGCGTCAGATTTTGCGAGAGCGCAGCGGCAATGGGTGCCACATGCGCCACCCAGGCCGCAATATTAGCATCAGCGGAAAATTTAGCCCAGCCGACCCTCCGGAGTGCCTCTATCTGGGCCACGATCACCATAGAGCACTAAGCAACATATTAGCTTCTACCAGCAACAAAAAGGCCCAAAACAAGCGCTTGAGATGCCCCGCATCCGTACGGTGCACCACATTGGCGCCAATTGGCACAAAAATGAAAGTCATCGAAATGATCACGAAGAATGCCAGAAGGTTCACCGCCCCTAACGTCCAAGGCAGGCGCAGCGCGTCAACCGATACAAACAGCCAAACCAGCGCCGAAGGCACAGCAATGGCAAGTCCAAAGCCCGCCGCCGTTGCGGCCGCCCGGTGAATAGGCACTCGGTGCAAGGTCATGAACGGCACGCCAAGCGAGCCGCCCCCGATACCAAGCAATACCGAAAACTCGCCCAAAAGCGGCGCAATTATGATACGCCACCGACCAGTGAGTACGGTCTCGCCAATACTCCAAGATTGCCGGCCCAAAGCCAAATACAACCCAATAGTCGCCCCCAAGCCCCCAAAGATCAGTTGCAAAATCTGCGATTGCAAATTGGCAGCTAAAGCCACGCCCAATATTGCTCCTATGGCGATACCGGGAGCCCATTGGCTCAAGATTAGCCAATCCACTGCGCCTTTCTTATGGTGAATTTGCATCAAGCGGATCGAGGTCGCAGTGATGGTGGCCAAAGAGGCCGCCAAACAGACCTGCATGAGCTGTGGGCCGTCATATCCTAAAGATTGAAAGGCATAGAAAAACGTTGGCACCAATACAATACCGCCGCCCACGCCTAGAAAACCGGCCAAAAGTCCAGCAAACCTGCCGATTACGATCAAACTCGCAAGCACAGGTAAAGGGGTGGATATATCCATCAATTGAGATTTAATTCTTCTTGATGCTGCGACAGCGCGGCGCGTTCCTCTAATAATAGCCGATAATCGGTGATCTGCGCATCCTGTTGCGCACCCATCTCCGATAAGCGCCGCCGCCAATGCCGCGCGCCGGGCTGTCCAGAAAACAGGCCAAACATATGGCGCGTGACCTGATGCAGCCGTCCACCTTGCTGCAAATGGGCTTCCATATAGGGGATCATCTGCTCTGCAATGCTCTGTGCCTCAGGCGCCGGGCCCTTGCTGCTGAAAAATACGTCACAATCGGCCCGTGATAAGATCTCATAGGGCGTATGATAGGCCGCTCGACCAATCATCACCCCGTCAAGCCCCGCCTCAAGATGGGCGCTGGCATCTGGCAGATGGGCCACCCCACCATTCAAGCTGAGGTGCAAGCCGGGGAACATCTGCTTCATCCGTAGGACCAGATCATAGTCCAGCGGCGGGATATCACGGTTTTCTTTCGGGCTGAGCCCCTGCAGCCAGGCCTTACGGGCATGGATGATCACCCGCGTCACACCAGTGCGCTCAATCATGGACAAAAACGCCGGCAGGCTGTCTTCAACCACCTGGTCATCCACGCCGATGCGGCATTTCACCGTCACCTCCGCCTCACTGGCCTCCGCCATCCGCTCGAGACAGGCGCGCACAAGATCTGGATCCGTCATCAACACAGCGCCAAAGCGTCCCGATTGCACGCGATCCGAAGGGCAACCTAAATTGAGGTTGATCTCCCCGTAACCATGGGCCGCACCCAGCGCCGTTGCCTTCGCCAATTGCTCGGGGTTCGAACCACCAAGCTGCAAAGCGACTGGTTGCTCTTCGGGACTGAAATCCAACAACCGGATCGCCCCGCCCAGCACCAAAGCCGGTGCCGTCACCATCTCTGTATACAGCAAAACCTTCCGCGAGATCATCCGATGAAACACCCGACAATGACGATCTGTCCAAGCCATCATTGGCGCCACCGATAGGCGGGCGGAGGATTTTAAAATATCTGACTTATTTTCAGGCACTTATTTCACTTCAAATTGGACGGGTTACCGCGCTGTAAGTTATCTGAACTATGCGTGAACAACAATAGAGCTCTAAGAAACAAGATTTCACCAAGTAGGCGCGGTCCTGAATTTTGCAGAGCAAGGCATCGCGACGAGATCATAGGGTGACTAAGAGCGCCCCACAATCCTCACCTACCCCACCTTCACCACCATTTTACCGAAGCTCTTGCCCAGGAGCAGGTCATTAAGCGCTGCGGGGGCGTCTTCTAGGCTGTCAATCATTTGCTCTTTATATTTTACCTCCCCGCTCTTCAGCCATCCGGTCATGTCCCGAATGAATTCCTTAAACAGACTGGTTGGAAAGCTGTCGTAGATGATGAAGCCTTGCACTTTCACCTTCATCCGCAGGATCGTACCCATGATCGCCGGTCCAAAGTCAGGCCCATCAGGCAAACCGGATAGGTTATACCAAGACACCACACCGCAAACTGGCATACGAGCAAAGGCATTCAACAGCGGCAGCACCGCATAGAGCACCTTGCCACCAACATTTTCGAAGTAAACATCCACGCCCTTCGGGCAGGAGGCTTTAAGCTCAGCTGCGAAGGTTTCAGATTTATGATCCAAACAGGCGTCGAAGCCCAAATTCTCAACCACATGGGCGCATTTTTCCGGACCGCCAGCGATTCCGACCACGCGGCAGCCCTTGATCTTGGCGATTTGCCCCACAGTTGCTCCCACCGGTCCAGAGGCCGCGGCTACCACAACGGTTTCTCCCGGCTGCGGCGCGCCAATTTCAAGCAAACCCGCATAAGCAGTATAGGCCGGCATCCCCAAAATACCCAAATACCAAGACGCTTTTTGGGGCGCTTGGCCTAGCTTTCGCAGATCTGTACCATCACTTAGCGCGTAGTCTTGCCAGCCGCTCCCGGCCAACACATGATCACCAGGCACATAGCCATCGCAATAACTTTGCATGACTTCCGCCACCACTTGCCCTGTCATGACCTCACCCAATTTGACCGGCTCCGCATAGGATTTCACGTCATTCATTCGCCCGCGCATGTAAGGATCAAGCGACAGGTAACGTGTACGCAACAGCATCTGGCCAGCACCGGGTGTCGGCACCTCCTTATGCTCCAGCTGCAAGGTATTGGCGTCCGGCAGGCCATTTGGGCGCTCGGACAGAACCACTCGGCGGTTGGTATCTGCGGTTTGCGGCATATCACTCTCCCAAATATCACGCCTTCCGGCATTTTTTCCAGAACTTAGAGCTCGGCCCAGGCTTTGGCAATTTGTTTCTGCGCAGGTGCCGCTGGACCCGGCAGGCTCAATCGCTTAGCCTCATGGAATAACGGCAAAGTTTTTCGCCCATCAGAGGCCCATCACGTAATGAGACATAGGAATATACCCAGGTGACAGAGGCACACAAACGGCCGTGGTTGGTTCTGGCGGGGCTGGCGCTGGGAGTGACGGTGACTAATGGCTTTGCCCGATTTGCCTATGGGTTGATATTGCCAGCAATGCAGTCGGATTTGGGGTGGAACTACGCCCAAGCCGGATGGCTCAACACGGCCAATGCGCTGGGCTATATCGCGGGCGCTGTGTTGACTATGCTCATAATCGGGCGATATTCGGCGACATCTTTATTCTCTTTTGGATTGATTACAACCAACTTGGCGCTGCTGGCGACCGGGTTGATCGCGGACCTTTGGTGGCAAACTCTTTGGCGCATTTTGGTCGGCTTTTTTGGGGCCATGTCTTTTTCCACCGCCGGCGTTTTGGCAGCTGGCCTATTCCCAAATGATCCGCGCCGCAATGCCCTGGCCATTGCCATATTATTTGGGACGGGTGGCGGCTTGGCAATTGTTTTATCCGGAGCGAGCCTACCGCTGTTTTTAGAGCATTACGGCGCAGATCACTGGCCCTTAGCTTGGATTATTATCGCGGCAATTTGCTTTATATTTTTACCGCTGTGCCTATGGTCGGCCGCAAAGCTCAAGCGCCCGGCACCGAAACAAGCGGACGCCCCAGCGCCCCTCCCGGTCGCTCAAATCTGGGCACAATTGGCCGGATATGCCGGCTTTGGGTTGGGCTATATCGTGTTTTTGACATTTTTATCAGCGTGGATGACCCAGCAGGCGGCCAGCGCCAGCTTCATCGCAGCTGTTTGGATATTGCTGGGACTCTGTATCTGTATTTCACCCTTGGTGTGGCGTCCTATCCTGGCGCGCTACGCTTCAGGCCTGCCATTGGCCATGATCTTAACCTGCATCGCTTTGGGATCCGCGCTGCCTGTGCTGTTTCCTGGAAATCTCTCCTTGTTGCTCGCTGCGGTTATTTTTGGCCTGTCAGTTTTTATGGCCCCCAGTGCCGTGACCAATTTTGCCCGTCAAAACCTGCCTACGGAAAGCTGGGGCGCGGCCATCAGCCTCTTCACCGTCGTCTTTGCTTTGGCCCAGACCCTTGGGCCCTATGCCGCCGGGCTACTGGGGGATCTGGCCGGCGACATTGGTGTAAGCCTCCTGGGCGCATCCATACTGTTGCTTTTAGGCGCAGTCATCTCCCTAACGCAAAAGCCTCTGACCAATCGCCCCGTGGAGCAGATTGCGAAACCCGTTAGGTAAGAGTAACAAATCCCAAAATGAACGCTGCGCTGGCGTTAGGCTCTGGCGGCGCTGAGAATGTCAGCGACAACTGTAAAAGCGAATAGCCCGGCGTCGCAAGTAGGACCATGAGTAAAGGACAAAGATATGACGAGGTTGAACGGAAAATCCGCCCTCATCACCGGTGCAGCTCGAGGCATCGGGCGGGGCTTTGCAGAAAAATATCTTGAAGAAGGTGCAACGGTAGCCATCGCAGATATCAATCTCGCCGCCGCAGAGGCCACGGCGGCGGAGCTTGGCAAGGGCGCTTATGCGGTGCCACTGGATGTGACGGATCAACTCAGCATTGATGCAGCGCTGGCACAGGTCGTGGCCAAAACCGGCAAAATCGACATTCTCTTGAACAATGCAGCACTCTTTGATGCGGCAGAAACCGTCGATATCACCCGCGATAGCTATGAGCGGCTCTTTGAAGTCAATGTGGCGGGTACGCTCTTTACCATGCAGGCTACGGCTCGGCACATGATTGCACAGGGTCATGGGGGAAAGATCATCAACATGGCATCGCAAGCTGGACGGCGCGGCGAGAGCTTGGTTTTGGTCTATTGTTCCACCAAGGCGGCGGTGATTTCTATGACCCAATCGGCCGGGCTAAACTTGATCAAATATGGAATCAATGTGAATGCCATCGCCCCCGGCGTGGTGGATGGGGCGCATTGGGAGCATGTGGATTCTATGTTTGCCAAATTGGAAGGCAAGGCGCTGGGGCAAAAGAAAGCTGAGGTCGAGGCTAGTGTGCCAGCCGGCCGCTTTGCTGTCCCGGCCGATCTAAGCGGCATTGCGGTTTTCTTAGCTTCCGCCGAAGCAGATTACATTGTATCACAGACCTATAATGTGGACGGTGGCCAGTGGATGAGCTGATCCATGGCGCGCGGCAATTAGTACTAAACCAACACCGCGCGGCCCTCAATGCCAGCCCTCAAAGGGAAGGAAGACAACCATGCGCCGGCAGGCCCTAATCGTCGGAGGCGGCATCGGAGGGTTATGCGCAGCCATCAGCCTGAGCTTGACCGGCTGGGACGTTCAAGTCTTTGAGCAGGCCCCTGAGATCACCGAGATTGGCGCCGGGCTGCAAATCAGCCCCAACGGGGTTAAAATTCTAGAACATATCGGCGTGATGGAGCGCCTCAATTCTGCGCTATTCGAACCCGAAGCGATCGAAATTCGAATGGGAGTCTCAGGAAGCCCAATTCTTTATCTGCCAATGAAAAACGTATCAACCCAGCGTTGGGGCGCGCGCTACATACAGGTGCATCGCGCCGATCTCATCACCGCTTTAAGCGCGAGGCTGGACGCGCTGCAACGCGGCGCCGTACAAACCGGCTGCCCTGTGCGCGGCTATGCACCCTGCAAGGACGGCGCAGAGGTCATTTTGACCAATGGCAGGCGGATAAAGGCAGATTTAGTGATTGGAGCAGATGGCATTCACTCGAGCATCCGTCATCAAATGCTTGGACAAGACGCACCGCGGTTTACCGGAAATTACGCTTGGCGCGCTTTGGTGCCAGCGGCACAGCTCGGCGCACTGGCTCCACCTCCTTCAGGCTGCATCTGGGCCGGGCCCAAAAAACACGCCGTCACCACCTATGTGCGCGGGGGTTCTGTCGTGAATTTTGTGGGCATTGTCGAGCAAACCATCTGGCGCGAGGAAAGCTGGAGTCACACGGGAGATCGGCAAGAAGCCCTGGCGGATTTCGGCGACTGGGCGCCGCCCATCTTGGCTATATTGGAACAGGCTAAGGTGCTGCATAAATGGGCACTTTTTGATAGAGCCCCTCTGCCAAAATGGCACGAGGGCCATGTGGTGCTTCTTGGCGATGCGGCACATCCAATGCTGCCCTCTATGGCACAAGGTGCGGTGCAATCGCTTGAGGATGCCTTTCACCTGGCGCGCGCGCTAGGCGCGGCGGAGGGGACTGATATTGCGGCCGCCTGCGCCCAGCACTATGCCCAGCGCATCGCGCGCACCAGCAGGGTCCAGCGGGTGTCGGCGAAAAACCTAGAGCTGTTTCACAAATCAAGCCGCTTGACGCAGCTGATGGCCTATGCACCAATTTGGCTGGCCGGACAGCTGGCCCCATCGCTAGTGCACAGGCGCAATGATTGGCTCTATGGCGCGCCTGTGCCACCGCTGAACATCTGACCCAAAAAATCTCAGAGTGCCACTGGGCGCGGGTGCAGCGCATATCTGGTTACTTCGGCAAAGCGCCGGTCATCACATAACGCAGCGCTGCGGCCACTTGTTGCGGGGTTCGCGCCACGACCAATGCAGCGGCATCAACTTCTTTCAGAGCATGCTGGTGCTCGTCTTGATGCATAACAATAAGAGGTTTGCCCAGAGCCGCCGCATAGCCTGCATCGAAAGCAGCGTTCCATTGCTTGTATTTTTCACCAAACCGCACAACAACCACATCGGCTTGCTCGATGCCGGTGCGGGTGCGAATGGCATTGAGCTGCGCACCTTTGCGGTCATGCCAAAACTTATCCGGCTCCGCCCCCAAAATTTCAACACCACAATCATCACTGGCGGAATGATCTGTCACCGGCTCATCAAAGGATAGGTTGAGATCCCCACAGGCCGCAATGATTTGATCGCGCCAATCGGTGTGAATTTCGCCAGAAAGGTAAATACGCATGAAAATCTCCTAGTCATTGGTTGAGTGTTACAGCCAGTCGCAAAGGTCAGCTGCGAATTAAGATGCCAAGATCCGCCACATTGGTGCCGGTTGCGCCGGTGATATGTAAACCACCCACCGCCGCAAGCGCGCGGTAGGCATCATTGTTGTCCAGCAAGCCTGCCGGATCCAGCCCAGCGGCTCGAATTTTAGCCAGCGTGGTTTCACAGACTATCCCGCCCGCCGCATCCGTGGGGCCATCCCGGCCATCTGTGCCTGCTTGCAGGTAAAGCCAAGGGCCTTGCCAAGCCTCCGCTTCAGCCAAAAGCGCCAGCCGCAGGGCCAAATCTTGATTGCGCCCGCCTCGGCCGGTGCCTGTGAGCTTGACGGTTGTCTCGCCGCCAAAGACATGCGCCCCGCGCCCCATATCTGCTACCCTTTGCACCGCCTTTGTCACATCGCCGATGAGGGGCTGCGGATGCAGCTTTGCCGCCGGATAGGCCGCGCCCATGGCCACAAGGCTCAGACCATTAGAGCCTATCAACAGATTGCGCGCATCTGGCAAGTCTTGGGGCACATCCACGCTTTGCAAAACCCAGCGCACCGTCTCAGGCAATGTCTCCCAGATATCAAGTTGATGTAAAATATAGCGTGCTTCAGCTTTTGTTCCGATCGGAGAGACCGTGGGACCACTGGCCACAACCCGCAAATCATCTCCAATCACATCCGACAAGATCAGTGCTGTCACCGGGCTTGGCGCCGCATAACGCAACATGCCCCCACCCTTCAGCTCGGACAGCTGTTGGCGGATCAGGTTCATCACCTCAATATCCGCCCCGCTTGCCAAAAGCTGCGCGTTCACCACCATTTTATCTTGAAGCGACAATCCTACGACCGGAGCAGGCAAGAGTGCCGAACCACCGCCAGAGATCAAGCACAGTACCGGCCGGCCGGCCTGGCTGGCAGCAAGGAGCGCCACTTTCACCGCTTGCGCAGCTTCAAGGCCAACTTGGTCAGGAATGGGATGGGCAGCGGCAAAGATGCGCGCCTCCGGCATGGGGGGCAGCTCATCGGTCCGTTCGGCATTTTCGGGGTTCGTCACAACCACAAGTGCGGGCAATGAACCCAGGAGAGATCGCGCCATACCTACCATGCTTAGAGCGGCTTTTCCCACTGCAATCACGGTTGGTGGCGTGTCAAACTCAGGCAAAGACCGGCGCACCGCCTCCGCGGGATCTGCTGCGCCAACGCCCGCGTGAAACGCAGCAGACGCCTGTCTGTAGTAGGGATGAATCATAACGGCCACTTTCTTTGAAGGCACTTTAATTCCCTGCGGGCCTAAAGAACATATCGCGCGCGCCAAACGTTGGAAAGAAAATTAATACAGGCGCCAAAAACACCTGTCGCTTACGGAAAAATAATGCAGACTGCCACAAGGCTATGAAAAGGATACCACATGAGCACATTCGACGAAGATCTGTTTGTTAAAGGTTTGGAGCAGCGCAAAGCCACGCTGGGTGCGGATTATGTCACCGACAATTTTGCCACTGCAGATGAATTTACCCGACCTTTCCAAACGGCGATGACCGCTTGGTGTTGGGGCTTTGGCTGGGGAGATGATGTGATTGACGCCAAAACGCGCTCTATGATGAACCTGTCGATGATCGGCGCTTTGGGTAAAATGCATGAATGGGAATTGCATTGCAAAGGCGCGTTGAACAATGGGGTCACCGTTGAAGAGCTTCGTGCCATTATTCACGTGATTGGCATCTATTGCGGCGTGCCGCAGGCTTTGGAATGTTTCCGCGCCGCGCGAAAGGTCTTGACGGAAGCCGGCCAGCTCTGATCCCATTATTCCGCAACGGAACGCTTGCAATCATAGGGTAAAACCCATGGTCTATTTTCATCAAAAATATTGAGGTCCTTATGTCCAATCCCCACTATCCGCATCTTTTTCAGCCCCTTGACCTAGGCTTCACAAAGCTAAAAAACCGAGTGGTCATGGGCTCAATGCATTTGGGCCTTGAGGAAGCGGAGCATGGGTTCGAACGTATGGCCGCCTTTTACGCCGATCGCGCAGCCGGCGGCGCTGCTTTGATCGTCACCGGTGGGATTGGCCCGAATGCAGAAGGCGGCGTTGGGATCGGTGCCGCCGTAATGACCACCCCTGAGGAGGCCGCAGAGCACCGCATTGTCACCCATGCGGTTCATGCCGCCGGTGGCAAAATCGCCATGCAAATCCTACACACCGGACGCTACGCCTATAACCCCAATGCTGTGGCCCCTTCACCGCTGCAGGCTCCCATCAATCCTGTCAAACCAAAAGAATTAGATCAGGCTGGAATAGAACAGCAGATCGCCGATTTCGTGCGCGCCGCGCAGCTGGCCCAATCGGCAGGATATGACGGGGTGGAGATTATGGGCTCCGAGGGGTATTTGCTCAACCAGTTTATTGCCCTCCGCACAAATCACCGTACCGATGAATGGGGCGGAAGCTATCAAAACCGTATACGTTTGGCGGTTGAGATTGTTCGGCAAGTGCGCCAAGCGGTCGGCCGCGATTTCATCATCATCTTTCGCCTGTCCATGATTGATCTGGTTGAAGGCGGCTCTTCGATTGAAGAAGTAATCACACTGGGCCATGAGATCGCGGCGGCCGGCGCCACGATTTTCAACACAGGAATAGGCTGGCATGAAGCACGGATCCCAACCATCGCCACCTCAGTGCCCCGCGCCGCCTTCACCTGGGTCAGTGCGCGACTACGGGCCGAAATGCCGATCCCAGTGATCACATCTAATCGGATCAACACACCCGACGTGGCCGAAGCGGTGATCGCCCGCGGTGATGCGGATATGGTCTCCATGGCACGCCCATTTCTAGCAGATGCCAGTTTCGTGGCCAAATCCGCTGCTGGAAAATCCGACGAAATCAATACCTGTATTGGCTGTAATCAGGCCTGTTTGGATGCTATATTCAGCGGTCAAATTACCTCCTGTTTGGTCAACCCCTTCGCCTGTAATGAAACGCATATGCTACTGCGGCCAGCTGAAACGATCAAACAGATCGCCGTGGTTGGCGCAGGGCCAGCGGGGCTCGCAGCTGCCACAACAGCCGCCCGCCGCGGTCATGATGTGACCCTGTTCGAAGCCTCAAACCAGATAGGTGGGCAGTTTAACATTGCCAAGCAAATACCTGGAAAAGAAGAATTTTACGAAACTCTACGCTATTTCGAAAAAGAAATAGAGCTCAGCGGAGTTACATTAAAATTGAACCAGCGGGTCGCGGCAGCAACGCTGGCCGCGTTCGATGAAGTCATCTTGGCCACTGGTGTCATCCCGCGCCGTCCGGACATTCCCGGCATCGACCACCCCAAGGTTTTGGGCTACCTCGATGTTATATCAGGCGCGCCTGTCGGTCCGCGCGTTGCGGTGATTGGCGCCGGTGGCATTGGCTTTGATATCAGCGAATATTTGATCCACAGCGGCCCTTCGGCCAGTCAAGATATTAAAACCTTCATGAAAGAATGGGGCATTGATATGAGCTTTCAAGCCCGTGGCGGCGTCGAAGGCATGGTGCCACAGATCTCCCCTGCCGCCCGTGAGGTCTTTTTATTGCAACGCAAGTCCAAAAAAGTTGGCGCCGGCCTCGGCAAAACAACCGGTTGGATTCACCGCACAAATTTAGCCAAACGCGGGGTGCAGATGATGGCTGGGGTGACCTATAAAAAGATCGACGATGCCGGGCTGCATATCACCCAGGCCGGCACACCCCGCCTTTTGCAGGTGGACACTATCGTTCTTTGTGCCGGGCAAGAACCAGAGCGCAGCCTTACGGTCGATCTGCCACAGGCACATTTGATTGGCGGAGCCGATGTAGCGGCAGAATTGGATGCGCGCCGCGCGATTGACCAAGGCACCCGGCTGGCACTCGCACTCTAACCTTCTGAAAGCGAATGTAGCTCTTTGATCGTCATTCCGGGCGTGATCGCCTCGGACGCCACATTAAGGTCTAGAACTGCACCAGTCGGACTGGCCAGAGCGCGAGAAAAAGCATCGGCAAACTCCTCCGTGCGCTCGACCCGCTCCCCGTGGAAACCATAGGCCCGTGCCAGAGCTGAAAAATCTGGGTTGATTATTTCGGTGCCGCTTACACGCCTGGGAAAATGTCGCTCTTGGTGCATACGAATGGTGCCATAGCTGCCATTGTTGACGATCAGCACGATGGGCCGAGCGTCCGCTTGCAACGCGGCCCCAAGCTCTTGGCAGTTCATTTGGAAATCACCGTCGCCTGCAAAACACAACACGCAGCGCTCTGGATACTCCACCTTAGCGGCAATCGCCGCTGGCAGGCCATAACCCATGGCGCCCGATTGCGGAGCAAGCAGCCGCTGGTGCTCTGAAAACTGCAGAAATTTATTGGGCCAAATGGCGAAATTTCCTGCGCCATTAGTGACGATGGCATCTGCTGGCAACAACGTCTGCAAAGTGCTTGTGACCACGCCCATATCAACGGGGCTGGGTTGTGCCGTAGCCGTTTGCGCAGCTTTAAATCCTGCGCGCGCTGATTTGGCCCAAGCCAGATCTTGACGCATGTCGGCCGCCTCCAGCCGCGCCTTGAGCCCATGCAGAAGCGGAGCGGGATCGGAAATCATGCTCAAATTAGGAGCAACATATTTGTGAAACTCATCACCTGAGCGATGAGATTGCGCGATCCATTGTTCGCCGCGATTGGCGCCAAAAAGGGTGAAAGCGTCGGTTGTCATCTCACCAAAGCGCAGGTTGACAGCCAGGACCACATCCGCCTCAGTGAGGACACGTTTAGTATTGGCAGTCATGCCAACGCCTGCCTCACCTACGAAAAGCGGATCTGTATTGTCAAAAAGATCATGATAGCGAAAGCCTGTGACCACTGGAACGTTCAACTTATGGGCACAGGCCAGCAAAGCGCTGCGATCCTGAGCGTCCCATCGACCGCCACCCACCAAGATCACGGGGCGTTGAGCGCTTTGTAGCCTTGCCGCCAGCTGTTCGAGATCCGCTGCAACCACTGCGGATTTTGGGGCCAGGATGGGGACGGTTGGGATCACGATCTCTGCAGATTGTGTTAAGACATCCTCCGGTAGTGCAACGACCACTGGGCCTGGACGGCCTGAGATGGCCATGGACCAAGCCCTGCAGATGATTTCCGGGATGCGCGACACATCTGTAATTTCGGTGGCATATTTTGCAATGGGACCGAAGACTTGGCGGTAATCCAGCTCTTGAAACGCTTCGCGCCCCTGATGTTCAAGTCCAACCTGCCCGACGAAGAGCAGCACCGGCGTTGAGGCCTGCATCGCCGTATGCACCCCGATGCTGGCATTGGTGGCGCCCGGGCCACGGGTAACAAAACACAGGCCCACCTCCCCGGTTAGTTTCGCCCAGGCCTCCGCCATAAAAGCCGCGCCGCCTTCATTGCGGCAGCCGATGAAGCGAAAATCAGGGGCGTCATAAAAGGCATCCAAAACGGCCAGATAGCTCTCACCTGGGACCCCAAAGCCAGAGCGCGCACCCAAAGATAGTAAAGTTTGAACAACGGCCTGCCCGCCCAACATCTGCACCATGCGCCTGCATCCTTTTGAAGATCTCCAGTCAGTTTATGCAGATTTGCCCCTAACGACCAGCGGAATATAAGCTATGTGTCGCGCAGATTTTTCATTGGCCACTGCCCAATCACATATCTTGCGCAACGGATACTTCCAAGCCGCTTTAAGCGCCTGCCATTGCGGGCTTATCCCGTTTGGCACCTGCTGCACGATATGATGTAGCGCACCGTGATTAGCCAAAACTGCCAGCAGGGCATCTGTGACGTCATCACGATCATTGATATAGACCAACAAATCCGTCACACCGATCGCCCCCATATGCGGCACCCATTCGACGATAAATGGGACCGCGTTTCGCAGGGTGGTCACTGCAATAATACGCATAAAATAACTTTCTAAAAATCCAAGAGTTGCGCATATTTTGGCAAACTTAAATCACAGAGCGTGTATTTTTTATCAGCGTGACCGCTGCCCCCTTGCTCTGGTGGCAGTTTATGCCAAGCTGGTGCAAAGTGGAGGATATATGGAAGCGGATTTTGTCATAATTGGATCGGGCTCGGCGGGTTCAGCCATGGCGGCCCGGCTGTCTGAGGATGGTCAACATTCCGTGATCGTGCTGGAATATGGCGGCAGTGATGCCGGGCCCTTCATTCAAATGCCCGGCGCGCTATCCTATCCTATGAATATGCCCCTCTATGATTGGGGGTACCGCTCTGAACCAGAGCCGCATTTGGACGGGCGACAATTGGCCTGCCCCCGCGGCAAGGTGATCGGTGGGTCTTCCTCTATAAATGGCATGGTCTATGTGCGTGGCCATGCGGGGGATTACGACCATTGGGCAGAAAGTGGCGCCGAAGGGTGGTCCTACTCGGATGTACTGCCCTATTTTCTGCGCATGGAGAATTGGCACGAGAGCGGCCAGGGCGGCGATCCCGATTGGCGCGGTAAAAACGGACCACTGCATATCACCCGCGGCAAACGCGACATCCCGCTGCACCAAGCTTTTGTGGAGGCTGGCCGCCAGGCGGGGTTCGAAGTCACCAAAGACTACAACGGCGCGCAGCAGGAGGGATTTTCCCCGATGGAGCAAACCGTCTGGCGAGGCCGACGCTGGTCGGCGGCCAATGCCTATCTCAAGCCAGCCCTTAAACGACCCAATCTGAAGCTGCACAAATGTCTTGCGCGCCGCATTGTCCTGAAAGACGGTCGCGCCATTGGGGTGGAAGTCTCTACAGGGCAAAATATCTCTGTGATCCGCGCCCACCGCGAGGTGATTGTTGCCGCTTCCGCGATCAACTCTCCCAAACTCTTGATGCTTTCAGGCATAGGTCCCGCCGTGCATCTGACGCAAATGGGGATTGAGGTGCAGGCCGACCGGCCTGGCGTGGGGCAAAACCTGCAAGATCATCTGGAGCTTTACATCCAGCAGGCCTGCCTAAAGCCCATTACGCTTTACAAATATTGGAATCTCTTTGGAAAACTGCGCGTGGGTCTAGAATGGATACTCAATAAATCCGGCCCTGGTGCGTCAAATGCTTTTGAATCTTGTGCCTTTTTGCGCTCAAAACCGGGCGTGCGCTACCCTGATATTCAATATCATTTCTTGCCAATCGCCGTGCGCTATGATGGGCAAGCCGCCTCCGAAGGCCATGGGTTCCAAGCCCATGTCGGGCCCATGCGGTCTGCCGCGCGTGGGGCGGTGACTCTGCGCTCTAGTGATCCTATTAAAGATCCAAAGATCCTATTTAACTACATGTCCAGTCCGCAGGACTGGAGTGATTTTCGCCATTGCATCCGCTTGACCCGCAAGATTTTTGGCCAAACTGCTTTTGACCCATTCCGAGGCAAAGAAATTCAACCAGGCGCATCGCTGCAAAGCGACGCCGAGCTTGACGGGTTTATCTCCGAGCATGTGGAGAGCGCCTACCATCCCTGCGGCACCTGCAAAATGGGTCGCAGAGAGGATCCTATGGCAGTGGTGGATTCCGAATGTCGGGTGATCGGGGTGGACGCGCTGCGCGTGGTCGACAGCTCCATCTTCCCACGCATCCCCAATGGAAACCTGAACGGGCCGTCGATCATGGTGGGAGAAAAAGGCGCCGATCACATCCTGGGCAAGCAACCCCTACCAAAAGACAACCGAGCCCCCTGGATCAATCCAAGATGGGAAAGCTCCGACAGATAGACCGGCAGCAAAGCTGGAGGGCCAAACTTGAGAGCCTCTCTCGGGCATTCCATCACAAAACCTATGCGTCAAAGAAAACGGAACATAGGCCTATCACCCGGCGGCAACACCCAGAAGGTGTTGCCATCATGTCTGCGCGGGAATGACACCTTGCAGAGGTCTCAGCTGTTTTGATAGCTATCAAGCCGATCGCAAAACGTGCTAGGAGACAATCTTCGCCAGCGTGGCAGTGCGAAGATCTTCCTCACTAACGCCCTCTGCGGTCTCCACTATAGCCAATCCGCCCTCAACCACATCCAGCACCCCAAGGTTGGTGATGATACGGTCCACAACGCCTGCGCCAGTGAGCGGCAGGCTACAGGCCGGCAGCACTTTGCTTTCACCCCTCTTGTTGGTGTGATCCATGACCACGACAACCCGACCGACGCCAGCCACCAAATCCATGGCGCCGCCCATACCTTTGACCAGCTTGCCGGGGATCATCCAATTGGCCAAATCGCCATTTTCCGCAACTTCCATCGCGCCGAGGATCGCCATGGCAATCTTGCCGCCTCGAATCATGCCAAACGAAGTGGCACTGTCGAAATAGGCAGTTTGCGGCAGTTCGGTAATCGTTTGCTTGCCCGCGTTGATCAGATCAGGATCAACCTCATCTTCGGTCGGAAACGGTCCCATGCCCAGCATGCCGTTTTCCGATTGCAAGGTCACCTCAACCCCTTCTGGGATATAGTTCGAAACAAGCGTTGGAATACCAATACCCAGATTCACGTAGGTGCCATCTTCCAGCTCTTGCGCGGCCCGCGCTGCCATTTGGTTGCGGTCCCAGCCTTTTGTCTCTGTGGCCATTATGATGCCCTCAATGTACGTTGTTCTATCCGTTTTTCATGGCTGCCTTGAATGAGCCGGTGAACATAGATACCCGGCAAATGAATGTGATCGGGATCCAAACTGCCAGTGGGGACAATCTCTTCAACCTCCGCAATGCAGACCTCACCACACATGGCTGCGGGCGGGTTAAAGTTCCGCGCAGTCTTGCGGAAAACTAAATTGCCCGTCTCATCAGCCTTCCATGCTTTTACAATCGACACATCTGCAAAGAGCCCAGTTTCGAGAATATATGTCTCTCCATTAAAATCTTTGTGCTCCTTGCCGTCAGCAATCACCGTGCCAACTCCGGTTTTGGTATAAAATCCAGGAATGCCGCACCCTGCGGCGCGCATGCGTTCCGCCAAAGTGCCCTGAGGGTTGAATTCAAGCTCCAGCTCGCCAGAGAGATATTGCTTCATAAATGTATCATTCTCGCCCACATAGGAAGAGATCATCTTTTTCACCTGCCGCGTTTGAAGCAAGATGCCAATGCCAAAATCATCCACACCGGCATTGTTCGAAGCGAAGGTCAAATCCTTGGTGCCAGCGTCTCGAATCGCGGCCAATAGATTTTCTGGCAAACCACACAGACCAAAGCCTCCGGCGGCAATAAACATCCCGTCAAACAACAGCCCTTCGAGAGCCTCGCTGGCGGATCCATATAGTTTTTTCATGAGCAGACCGTCCTCTTCGTTCCATTGACCTCAAAGACCACTGAATAAACTATGGGTCAAGACTTCGTAGCTGTTTTGCCCAAAATCCGCCTGCAAGCAGGCCTGCTCATGAAGAGGCCCTGTCATATCTGCGGATGGAGATGGCAAAGACCGAGCATTTCGTTGTGGACCGCCTTGCAAATTACTAAACTTCATTTGAGATCAAACCCAGGATTTAGTAGTATTAGCCTCATTTGAGCTGAACTTTATTTTTGGACAGGCTCATTGTGAATTAAACAAAAATATCCGGCTTCACTGGCGCGGCGCTCTGCCTGTGCGTCATCGTGCCTTCCGTCTCTCATGCCTTCCTTATCAGCAAAGATTTTGCATTCTTTGCCTCTCTTTTCCCAGAATTGTTCGGCATCTTCATTGGATTGATCATTTTCCTTATACCGGCGGCCATATTGCTCTTTCTATCCACATGCTCGCCTGCTTTTGAGAAGGCCTCCTTGATGTATCCGATCATGATCGCGCTTCCTGTTTTGAATGTGTCTTTGTCGGACGATCCCCTAGCCGCGGGCCTACCTGCAGTTTTGTTATCTGCCCCTTTTGTATTCTTTTTATCCTAGCGTCGAAAAATAAATACCAATCAAGATGTTAGAACACTAATCGAAATCAAGAGGCAATGGTATTGCCCCCCACCGTCGCTTCGCCGACCTTCGGAATTTTCATTATAAAAACGGCATATCCACCAGCGTTGCCTCGATTTTGCGACCACCAGATCGGGACAGAGTCACTTTTTCGCCTACCCTGCAGCTGCGTGAGATCAATGCGTATCCAATGTTTTTGTTCATACGCGGGGACCAAACACAATTGGTCATATCGCCGACCTTCTGCCCATCAACGGTGATATCTTCCCAAACGAAGTTCAACGGATCGGGCGTTTCGCCGTCCAGGATCAAACCAAGTTGATGACGCTTGGGGCCTTCCGCATGGATACGGCGCAGCGCTTGAATACCGATCACATCATCGGGCACATCCAAGTCAATATAATTACCCAAACGCACCTCATAGGGATTGGTAGTGCCATCGCTATCAGAGCCACAGCTCACCAGACCACTTTCTGTCCGCTCAGCCGAGGTTGGCCCACCATTGCCGATGTCGAAAGGATCGCCAGCCTCTTTGACGATCTTCCACAGCTCATCGCCGCGTGTACCATCGCGTAGGTAAATCTCAAAACCACCCTGTTTTGACCAGCCAGAGCGTTGTACTGCAACAGGAATTCCGTTGATTTCAGTTTCTGAGAACCAGAAATACTTCAGATCATGCACCCAATCGCCAAAGATTGACGACACAACCGCCCCCGCTTTTGGCCCCTGCACCGCCAAGGGCGAGACATCCGGTTCAGAAATTTTCACATCCAAACCACGCTCTGCGGCGATCGCGCGGGCCCAGAACCAAATGTCACTGTCTGCAATCGAGAACCAAAACAGATCTTCGCGCAGTTTGAGTAAGACCGGATCATTGATCAAAATACCTTCGTGATTGCAAAGTGGCACATATTTTCCCTGCCCGATCTTGCATTTTGATAAATCGCGAGGGCTAAGGATCTGCGCCAATTTGGCTGCATCAGGCCCTTCGAGCTGTACCTGCCGCTCCGCACCCACATCCCACATGACGACTCCATTCAATAGGTCCCAATATTCCTTGTTCTTATCGCCAAAACTCGCCGGCAAAATCATCCGGTTGTAGACCGAGGCATCGGTACAGCCCTCGGCAACTACCGAATTTAAAAAGGGCGACGGACGCAAACGCGCTGTGGCATGAACCTGAAACATTTTGAGCTCCTAATCTGACGCTAAAACGCGCTTTAGTGCAGGCAAGCCCGGTCTGGCAATCCCCTGAATTGCGCTGGCGATATGACCTTGCGTCATCTATTTTACCAAGAAATTAATCTGGGCACCCCGATGCGGGTAAATCGCACAGTTTAGCTTGTGCCAGGCAAGGCCAAGAGCTGTTGGATCGCCTTGTGGCTTTATCGCAATAATGGCGCCAAATACCTTCCCCTGCTACCGCATTCTGTTAACCTGAGTGCAAATTGGAGGATCAAATGCAAAAGCAAACTGTGCGCCTGGGCGTGGACATCGGCGGTACCTTCACGGATGTCGTTTTGGAGCGTGGCGTCGCCCTCTTTTCCACCAAAGTCTTAACCACCTATCGCGCCCCAGAAGAGGCCATTGTCGAGGGCATGGCCCGCGTCTGTGCGCAAGCCCAAATCGATCCCGTTGAGATCAACCAGATCATTCATGGCACCACTCTTGCCACAAATGCTTTGATCGAGCGCCGCGGTGCCAAGACCGCTTTGATCACCACCGAGGGCTTCCGCGATGTCATTGAGATGCGAACCGAAAGCCGCTTTGAACAATATGACCTCAACCTCACCCTGCCCCCACCGCTCCTGCCCCGCAATTTTCGCTACACAATCGAAGAGCGGATGCAGGCCGATGGTCAAGTACTTAAGCCGATCAACCGCGCTGAGATTGAAGCCCTTGTAGATGAAATTAAGCAGGCCGGTTTTGAGAGCATCGCGGTGGGATTTCTGCATTCCTACGTCAATGACGCTCATGAGCGCCTTGTGGCTGAAGTTGTTTCTGAGAAAATACCCGGCGCCATGCTTTCGCTGTCCTGCGAAGTCAGCCCGCAGATGCGCGAATATGAGCGCTTCAACACCACCATCGCCAATGCCTATATTAAACCCTTGATGAAAACCTATTTGGGCCGTCTCAAAGGGCGTTTGAACGGTGCAGGAGCTTCATGTCCAATCTTTTTGATGCACTCCGGTGGCGGAATCATCAGCCTGGAAAATGCCACTGAATTTCCCGTTCGCTTGGTAGAATCCGGCCCGGCTGGCGGAGCGGTTTTTGCGGCCCATATCGCCGCGCGTCACAAGATTGATAAGGTGCTCTCTTTCGACATGGGCGGCACCACAGCGAAGATTTGCCTCATCAAAGACCAAACACCAAAAACTGCCCGTGTCTTCGAGATCGCACGCAGCTATCGGTTCAAAAAAGGCTCGGGCATGCCCATTTCAATTCCCGTGATCGATATGGTCGAGATCGGCGCCGGTGGGGGCTCCTTAGCCCATGTCGACAGCCTGCAGCAAATCAGGGTTGGGCCAGAAAGCGCCGGTTCCGAGCCTGGCCCGGCCTGCTATGACCGTGGCGGCACCCGACCGGCGGTGACCGATGCCGATTTAGTCCTGGGACGGCTGGATCCGGACAACTTTGCGGGCGGACGCATCGCGCTGAAGCCTGCAGCGAGTGCAGCTGCGCTTGCGGCACATTTGGGAGATACGCTCGATATGGACACCCAAACCGCAGCCTTCGGCCTCTCTGAGGTTGTGGATGAAAATATGGCTAATGCCGCGCGGGTGCATGCCGTGGAAAACGGCGAAGACCTCAGCGATTACACGATGATCGCCTTTGGCGGCGCAGCCCCTTTGCACGCTGGGCGCTTATGCGAAAAATTGGGCATTGCCCGTCTCCTCGTGCCCACTGGAGCCGGGGTCGGATCTGCTATTGGTTTTCTGTGCGCCCCTTTCAGCTTTGAAGCCACCCGCAGCCAGTTCATGCGTCTGGCTGATTTTAGATCTAACGTGGCGACTGGCTTGCTGGTGGAATTGACACAGGAAGCCACAGCCTTTGTGCGCAGCTGTGACGCGAAAGCCAAAATTGAGGCGCAATACAAAGTCTATATGCGCTATTCGGGCCAGGGATGGGAAATTCCCGTGCCCTTTGATGCCGCCCTAGCCCAATCTCCTGATGCGGCGCAGTTTGAAGCGCTGTTTGAGCGCGAATACCAAACCCTTTTTGGCCGCAATGTCGCAGGTATGGACATTGAGATCACCGTTTGGTCCGTCAATGCCACAACCACCGCCGCACCCGTAAAATCCCTGGCGCCCCAGCCGGCTGGCCAGCGCTTGACGGCCACCCATTACCGCAGCCTGTTTGACGCTGCATCCGCGCAAAAAACACAGGCGGCACACTGGCGTCGCGCGGACTTGGCCATAGGCGCAGAGCTGGACGGGCCTGCGGTAATTGGGGAAGATGAAACCACCATCATCGTGCCCAAATCCCGCCGCGCTCGAGCGATGAGTGATGGATGTATTGAGCTGACGGCGCGTTCAACACAGAAAGGAGCGGCTCAATGATCTCTCCCACGACACCCCGATCCACTTCTGAAGTGCAGTATCAAGTCATGTGGAACCGCCTGATCTCTGTGGTCGAAGAGCAGGCCCAAGCTCTGGTGCGTACGGCGTTCTCGACCTCCGTGCGCGAGGCCGGGGATCTTTCTGCCGGGGTCTATGACGCGCAAGGCCACATGCTGGCCCAAGCGGTCACCGGCACCCCAGGCCATGTCAATGCCATGGCCGATGCGGTGGCCCATTTCATACGCCGGATTGGCCGCGAAAATTTCGCCCCCGGCGATATTTACATCACCAATGATCCTTGGGAGGGCACTGGCCACTTACATGATATAACAATTGTAACCCCGAGTTACTACAATGAAAATTTTGTTGGATTCTTTGCCTGCACGGCGCATATCGTTGATATCGGTGGCCGGGGATTTGGGGCGGATGCCAATAGTGTCTACGAGGAAGGTCTCTACATACCCATTATGAAATTGGCCGATCGGGGCATGGTGGATCGGGCCTTGATGCAAATCATCCGCGGCAATGTGCGCGAGCCTGATCAACTGGTGGGAGACATCTATGCGCTGGCCAGCTGCAACGAAATTGGGCTCCGGCGCTTGATTGATATGATGGACGAATTTGAGCTTGTGGATTTGTCAGGTATTTCAGAGTTTATTCTCTCCAACTCCCGCCGCGCGACGCGCGAGCGGATCAACGCGCTGACGCCCGGCATGGCCCGAGGGGAAATGCGCAGTGACGGCTATTCGCAGCCGGTCGATCTAAAAGTGCAGGTCACCATCGAAAAGGACCGCATTTTATGCGATTTTGCCGGCACTTCTGGCCTGGATAAGAAGGGCATCAACTGCCCACTGGTCTACACCAAAGCCTATGCCTGCTACGCGCTAAAATGCGCCATTGCGCCAGAGATTCCTAATAACGCAGCCAGCCTTGCGCCCTTCGAAATCACAGCTCCCGAAAACACCATCGTTAATGCCCTGCATCCCGCCCCTGTGGCGCTGCGTCATATAATTGGCCATATGGTCCCCGATGCGGTCTATGCGGCTTTGGATCAATTACTGCCCGGACTGGTGCCTGCCGAGGGAGCGGGATGCTTGTGCAATTTCCAAGTCTCCCTTCGCGCCCGCAGCGATGTACCCACCCCACCTCATGCCCGGCGCGCAGAGGTTTTGACCTTCAACTCCGGCGGATCTGGTGCTCGACCCGGTTTGGATGGTATGAACGCCACTGCTTTTCCCAGTGGTGTGATGACCATGCCCATCGAAGCTACCGAGCAGGTCGGTCCAGTTTTAATTTGGCGCAAAGAGCTGCGTCCCGACAGCGGCGGCACAGGCCGACATCGCGGCGGATTGGGCCAATATATGGAGGTTGGCGCGCAAGAAGGCTATGAATTTGACATCCAAGCAATGTTCGATCGCGTCAACCACCCAGCCAATGGTCGCCAAGGCGGATCCAAAGGCGGGGCCACGACGATTGCGCTTAACGACGGCACAGCCATGCGTGGGAAAGGCAAGCAATTTGTGCCCCATGGTAAAAAAGTCATGATGGCTTTTCCCGGTGGCGCTGGCTATGGGCCAGTCTCTGAGCGGACCACCGAAGAAATCCTCAAAGATCTGGCCGGCGGGTATATCACCGCACAGGCGGCCGAGGAGCTTTACGGTCTGGCGCCACAACAGATCGCCGATGTGTTGACGCGGGCAAAAAACGGCGAGGAGTTCTAAATGGCACTGCCGCTGCAAACCCCCAAAGCGAAAAGCTATGACGTAATCCTCATTGGCGGCGCCATGTATGGTAGCTCCATAGCCTGGTGGCTTAGCCGCAATCCGGGGTTTGACGGCTCTATTCTTGTGGTGGAGCGGGATCTCAGTTTTGAATTCACTTCCACAAGCCACACCAATTCCTGCATCCGCCAACAGTTTTCGAACTCAACCAATATCCAAATCAGCCAATTTGGTGCAGAGTTTATCAACAATTTTCAGAGCTATTTTGACCACGACCCCCGTATTCCAAAAATCCATATCCAATCTTTCGGCTATATGTATTTGGCCAATAGCGCCACTGGGGCCGAAAGCCTGCGTCGCAGTCAAGCGTTGCAGGCACAACTGGGCGCCGGTACGCGACATATGACAGCCTCTGAAATTCAAGCTGAATATCCATTTTATCATTTGGATGACATTACCGCAGGCAATCACAACACCGTCAACGAAGGCTATTTTGACGGCGGCACAATTTTTGATTGGTGCAAGCGCGTGGCCCAAGAAAAAGGCACCGAATACGTGCAAAATAGGGTTGTGGCGATTGACCGGCGCGCAGACCGAATTCAGAGCGTTACCCTGGCCTCGGGTGAAAATCTCACCTGTGGGTTATTGGTCAATTGCACAGGCCCCCGCGCCATACAAACTGCGCGCATGGCCGGGCTCGACTTGCCTGTTGAGCCGCGCAAACGCTACAGCTTCATCTTTGATGCCGAGCAGCCGTTAGAGCGCGACCTGCCCCTCACCATTGACCCCTCTGGCGTGCATATGCGTTCAGAGGGGCGCTATTATCTCGCCGGCTGTCCGCCCGATGATGATGCGTCCGTAGCCTATGACGATTTCACCCAGGACCACAGTATTTGGCAAGAGAAGGTCTGGCCCATTCTCGCCGCCCGCGTGCCGCAATTTGAAGCGATCAAGCTGATCAACAGCTGGGCGGGACATTACGCCTATAACACCTTCGATCAAAACGCGATCATCGGCCCACATCATCAGGTCGAGAACTTCCTCTTTGCAAATGGGTTTTCTGGCCACGGCTTACAACAATCCATGGCAATCGGGCGAGGATTGGCAGAATTTATCACCTACGGCGCCTATCGCAGCATTGACCTTTCCCCCTTCGCATACAAACGTATCGAAGACGGCAATCCCTTTATCGAAAAGGCAGTAATTTGATGAAAAAACTCGTGTTAACCGGGGCAGCGGGGCGGCTGGGCTCGTATCTGCGCGAACCCCTGAGCCAGATGTGCGACAGCCTGGTCTCCACCGATTGGACCGATGACATCGGCAAGCTTTATCCCGGTGAGACCTATGTGAAAGCAGACCTTGGAGATCTGGACGCCATCGAGGCGGTGCTTGATGGCGCGGAAATGGTTATCCATTTTGGCGCTATTGGCGATGAGGCCGCCTGGGACAAGATTCTACATTCCAATATCATTGGCGCCTACAACGTGTGGGAAGCTGCCGCTCGCAAGGGGCTGCGCCGCGTGGTCTATGCCAGCTCCATCCATGCGGTGGGCATGTATCCGAAAACCCAAAGGATCGATACCGAGGTGCCGCACCGCCCGGACACTTACTATGGTTTGGCAAAATGTTTCGCAGAGGATCTTGGCAGTCTCTACTGGGACAAAAAGGGCATTGAGAGTGTGCATCTGCGCATCCTTTCCGCCGCTCAGGTCAATAATCCGCGCGCGCTCGGCTCCTGGCTGTCCTACGACGATCTGATCCATTTGGTTCAGCAGGCCATCACCACACCGATCACAGGCTTTTCAGTAATTTATGGCGTGTCTAACAATGACCAATTCACGGTCGACAATCACAAGGTGGCCTTCTTGGGCTATCGTCCCAAAGACAATGCAGAGCAATTTGCCGCTGAGGTCCTAGCTACCGCCGATCCAGCAGATCCCCATGACCCCGGACAAATGTGCCAAGGCGGGCCCTTCGCCTCAGTGGAGATTGGATTTTCAGGCACGGCCAGCATGAATATCGTGCAAGACAAAAAAGAAATATAAACCCCCCATGGCGGCGGACCCAACCGCTCCCAACTGCTGCGCACCATCCAACCGTTAGGGCGCCACCTCTCGGCGCGAGCTGCAATCTGCCCCGGGCGCGCTCATCGCCAGTAAAGATTGCGCGGCGCGGGGGTGAAGTCCGCCAGCGTTTTGGGCGCATAGATCTCGATCACCAGCGGATGGCATTGCGCTGTGTCGCTGGAATGCTCTGCGCCGCAATCGCCGCCCGGGCAGGCAGAGAGGCCGAGTGTGATATCAATCTGCGCCTCAAGCTCAAGGAAGTCTCCCGGACGCACGGGGCTGGCCTTCATGAAATATTGATGCGTGTCGCAGGTAAACCCCGTCAACATGAAGACATTGAGCACATCATGCACATGCCGCTCCGCCTCCTCAAGCGGCAGATCAAAGTGATCTGCCACAGCGCGCGTCAGGTTGGAATGGCAGCAATAGTGGTAATCTGTACCACTGAGCAGGCGGCCGGTATAGGGATCACAGCGTGTGCCAATCACATCATGCACCGAGCCGCCATCGGCGTCATAGTCATACCAGTCAAGCGTGTCACAGGTGATATGCGCCAAGGGCCGCATGAACGGAAAGCTCGACCAGAGACTGTCACCCGTGCTGACATGGGTGCCGTGCAGGGCACGTGTTTTACCGCTGTAGAACCGCTCGTCGATGTTGTGGCTGTTCCAAATGTTCAGATCCCCCACCTGCGGCCCCTCCACAGACACAATCCGCGCAAAATGCCCTGCGGGAACATCAATGCAGGCGGCTGTTCGGGGCGGCACAGAGAGCCGCTGCAGCAATTCTGCGCCCTCCCGCCTTGCAGCTGAAGCCGCCAGATCTACCTGCGGCAGGGTCTCGGTGGGATAGCACACAACCACCGGACGCGCCCGCCGCGCCTGCGCATCTGTGGGTTCTGCGTGCGTGGGATGTTGATGTTTCATTTGATCTCTCTATGTGGATGCCCCCATGTTAGTGGCGCGCGATGAAATTGACAATTCCACGCTGTGACAGGTCGCATATGGGCTTGCTCTTACGAGCGCGATGGGCTCCATTTACGCCATGGATATATTGCAAAACCCCCACCGCCACACGGGCTTGACCGTCGACATCCTGCGCGACATCCCCGCCCCCTCGACCGATGCTGCCGCTGTGCAAGCCCTTCTGGCCCGTTGCCCCAATGCCGCTGAAACTGAAATGCTGCAAGCTCCCAGTATTGCCCAAGCTCTCAAGATCGCGCGCCTCAGCGTGAAGGATGAGCGCGGCCGCATGGGCCTGGGCAGTTTCAAAGCACTTGGCGCCGCCTATGTCATCGCCCATAGCGCCATCATCAAAGGCGAAGTGCAGAGCGCGAAAACCTATGTCACCGCCAGTGCAGGAAATCACGGGCTTAGCGTGGCGGCCGGCGCAAAGGCCTTTGGCGCCACCTCCGTGATCTTTCTCAGCCAAAGCGTGCCAGAAGCCTTTGCCAAACGATTGATCGCGCAAGGCGCAAAAGTCGAGCGCGCCGGCGAGACTTATGAGCAGAGCATGAGCGCGGCGCAAGCCGCGGCCAAGCACAATGGCTGGACGTTGCTATCGGACAGCTCTTGGCCTGGCTACAGCGATTTGAGCCATCGTTTGATGGAGGGCTATACAGTCTTTATGGCCGAATCCGAGCGGCAAATTTCTGCTCCTACCCATATCTTTTTGCAAGCCGGTGTTGGCGGACTGGCCGGAGCCGCAGCCGCGATGGCCCGCAAAATTTGGGGCGATGCACCGGTGATCGTGGTGGTCGAACCAATCCACGCCCCCGCTTTGCACGGCTGTATTCACGCCGGTGATTTCGTCGCCGCCAAAGGTCCAGGAAGCGCCATGGGCCGGCTGGATTGCCTCGAAGCCTCTTTGATCGCCCTTAAGGGGCTGGCCAAGGATGCCGATGTCTTTGCGCTCATCAGCGAAGAAGAAGGCCAAGCCGGCGCCGATTATGCCGCAGCCCATCAGATGGAGAGCACGCCCTCCGGGGCTGCAGGTCTGGCAGGTCTCTTTGCCTCACCCGCCCATCGTGCGGCGCTCAAACTTGACGCAAACTCTCATGTGCTCGTGATACTTTCAGAAGGTCCAGAATAATGCCCCAAGGCTTCGAAACCGCAGAATTTAAAGCGCGTCTGACACGGGCACAAAGCCGCATGGATGCGGCGGATCTGGATGCAATCTTACTGACCACAGAGCCAGATATTCGCTATTTCACCGGCTACCTCACAAGATTCTGGGAAAGCCCGTGCCGGCCTTGGTTCTTGGTTTTGCCCCGCTCTGGCGATCCCATTGCTGTCATCCCCTCGATTGGGGCGGCGCTAATGGCCCACACATGGATAACAGATATTCGCACATGGCGTGCGCCAGATCTCGAAGATGATGGCATAAGCCTTTTGGCTGAGACCCTGCGTGCTTTAGGCCCACGCATTGGCACTCCCAGCGGGTTACAGTCACATCTGCGCATGCCACTGGGCGATTTTGCCCGGCTCAATGCAACTCTTCCCCAGCCCATTGAAGCCGATGCTGACATTCTACGCAGCCTGCGTTTGGTGAAATCTGAGGCTGAGATTGAGAAAATCAAGACAGCTTGCCAGATTGCCACCCGCGCCTTTGTACGCGTGCCGGAGATTGCCCGCATTGGCCAGCCTTTGGCACCGGTGTTTCGTGATTTTCAGCGTCTTTGCCTGGATGAAGGTGCCGATTGGGTGCCCTATCTCGCCGGTGCTGCGGCGCCCGGCGGCTATGGCGATGTGATCTCTCCAGCCAACGACCGTCCGCTAGAGGCGGGCGATGTCTTGATGCTGGATACTGGCTTGGTGCATGATGGCTATTTTTGCGATTTTGATCGCAACTTTGCCGTTGGTATCCCATCACCAGATGTTGCCGCAGGACACGGCCGTTTGATTGAGGCCACATATGCCGCTTTTGAGGCCGCGCGACCGGGCAATACCGCCGCAGAGCTGTTTCACGTCATGGACAAGATTGTCACCGGCGGCGCCGGCGGGTCCGAGGCAGGCCGCTATGGCCATGGGCTTGGTATGAACCTCACGGAATGGCCCAGCTTGATCCCAACGGATCACACGCCGCTGGTCTCAGGCATGGTCCTCACCTTGGAACCGGGGATCGAACTGGCGCTGGGCCGCACCTTGGTTCATGAGGAAAATATCGTCATTCGCGATCATGGCGCCGAGTGGCTCAGCCAACCCTATGGCGCCGAGATGGTTAGGATTTGACATGAACTTAATGCCATATAACGTTGTTTCAATTGAAGTGACTAGAATTGGATTTGTGGTGTTACAATCAGATGAAACCATA
Source organism: uncultured Planktomarina sp. (assembly GCA_905181815.1). Lineage (GTDB taxonomy): Bacteria > Pseudomonadota > Alphaproteobacteria > Rhodobacterales > Rhodobacteraceae > Planktomarina. The sequence goes on from CAJIZA010000001.1 coordinate 659,554, forward strand.
GAGCGCGATATGATGCAGATGCGCGGCACTGCGGATCTCTTCTTTAGCCGCGTGCCCAGCGGGCAAGAGGTCACAGCCGAAACGCTGCAATCTATGGCAGGGCATATTAAAGCCTCAGCGGCGCTCTTTCCCCAAACCCTGCGCTTGAACGCCGTGGGCTATGGCTGCACCTCGGGCACGGCTCAAATTGGTGTGCAGGAAATCGAGCGGCTGGTGAAATCTGGCACAAAAACCCAAGCGGTCAGCCAGCCCGTATCCGCACTGGTGGCGGCCTGTCAGCATCTCAAGCTCAAACGTATTGCGTTTTTGTCTCCCTACCTCGAACAGGTCAGTGCCAATTTGCGGAAAGTTCTGCAAGAGAACGGCGTTGAAACCCCAGTTTTCGGCACTTTCGGCGAGGCCGACGAATCTAAGGTTGTACGCATTTCTGGCGTATCGGTACAAGCCGCGGCCCATCATCTGCTCGCAGACGGTGGGCTTGACGGCATTTTTCTCAGCTGCACCAACCTGCGCACAATGGATTTGATTGCCCCCATGGAAGCTGAGCTAGGCTTACCAGTGCTCTCTAGCAATCTTGTGTTAGCTTGGCATCTTGCGCAGCTGTCTGGCGATCCACAGGCGTTTCATGGTCCCGGTCGGCTCTTTGCCTCCCAAGTCACCGACTGAGAAACCCTACGCGACACTTAAACCCACTGCAAAAACCCAGAACTGGGCGGGTAAGAAGCCTCTAGTGATTCCAGCAGACCCAGATGCTTGAGCAAAAAGGAAAATTGCGTCGCTTGTCCTCATGAAAACCGACGCACGGCGATAAATTTCACTTTAGGACGGGCTCACACCGCGCAGGCGCTCCGATCTGCGGCGCAGCAATTCCACCGTGGTCAAAAGCAAGATCGAGATAATGACCAAAATCGTCGCAACAGCCAAGATGGTGGGCGAAATCTGCTCACGAATGCCGCTGAACATCTGTCGCGGAATCGTGCGTTGGCGCACATCCGCCAGTTGCAACACCGCCACAACCTCATCAAAGCTGGTAATAAAGGCAAATAGCGCCCCGGAAATCACCCCAGGCAGGATCAACGGCATTTGCACCTTGAAGAAGGTGCGGATAGGCCCCGCCCCCATATTCGCACTGGCCCGAGTTAAGGATTGATCAAAGCCCGACAAGGTGGCCGTGACCGTGATGATCACAAATGGTGTGCCCAAAGCCGCATGTGCCAGAATGATGCCAAGATAGGTTTTTGCCAATCCCACACTCGAGAAAAAGAAAAACAGACCCGACGCGGTGATCACCAAGGGCACAATCATGGGTGAAATAAGCAAGGCCATGATTGGGCGGCGCCAGGGCATATCGCTGGAGGACAGACCAACGGCTGCCAGCGTGCCCAGAGCCGTTGAGATCATCGTCGCCCAGAAGCCAATGAAAAAGGAATTGCGAATTGAACGAATCCATTGCGCATTCGACCACATATCACTCCACCAACCGACAATCGCCGCTGGATCAACCATGCCATTTTGCAAAATATCGATATACCAGCGCATCGAATAGGCCAGCGGATCAAAGCGCAACATCCCGGGGGTGAAGCTGAAATATGGCTCTTGGTTAAAGCTCAATGGGATCAATACGAAAATCGGCATGATCAAGAAGACAAAGATCATCCCGCAAATCACGCGAAAACTGTAGAACCAAAGCACCTGCCGCGCCGTGGCATAGGGCGGCAAGTTCAATCGATAGCGGCCCGAAGCCAGCCAACAGGTCATGCCACCAGCAATGTAACCCACAATGGCCATCAACACGCCGTAAGCAAAGCCAACCAAGACCGTCCCCGCAGCGAAGAAGAAGGTCATACCAAGCCAAGCGGCCAAACGTCCACGATCCTCAAGCCGGGTCATGGCAAAGGAAAAGGCCGCAAAGAGCACCGCACCAATGGCCAGAAAAGGCAGCATGAGCCCCGTATCGCCTTGGGCTGTCATCAAACCGGCCAAGCCGCCAAAGCCTGCCACAATCCCCACAGTGAACCCAAGCGGCGGTTTGGGTGGAATATAACGGTATTCACCTGTCATTGGTCTTACCCCAGTTTCATATTGTCTATGCCCACCACACGGTCATAGACCCAGAAGAGGAACATCACGAACACCAGCATCACCAGCCCGAGGGCCGCCGCAAGGTTCCAGTTAAGTGATTTTCGCATGTGGAAATCGATGATGTTAGAGACCATCTGCCCATCTTGCCCACCAACCAAAGCAGGGGTGATGTAATAGCCAATGGCCAAAATAAAGACCAACAAGGCCCCTGCCCCAATGCCTGGCACGGATTGCGGAAAATAGACGCGCCAAAAAGCCGTCCAATCCGTTGCACCCATCGACTTGGCCGCCCGCACATAGCTTGGTGGAATGGTTTTCATGACAGAAAACAACGGCAAGATCATGAAGGGCAGCAAAATATGGGTCATGGCAATCAATGTGCCAGTTTTGTTGTAGATCAAACTGAACCGATCCTCATCCGTAGCCAGACCAAAGACCACAAATAGGTCATTCATCACCCCTTGGGCTTGGAGCATGGCGATCCAGGCCGTGGTGCGCACCAGTAGCGAAGTCCAAAACGGCAAAAGAACCAAAATCAAAAGCAAGTTCGACGTGCGCAGCGGCAGGGAGGCCATCAGAAACGCAATCGGATACCCAAGGATCAAACAAAATATCGTGACCAGAAAGGAAATTTCCATCGTCCGCGCAAAAAGCTGCACATGAATGCGGCGTTCTTCGCTTTGCTGTACGATGGAACCGTCGGCCAGCATTTTGCGGTCCAAAGCCGCCGCGATATAGGCTGGCGTGTAGACTCGGCTGGCGGTTTTCATCGCATGCCAAGTTTCAATATCGGCCCAATCTTTGTCTTTCTTGATCAAAGCCTCCATGTAGGGGTGCTTCATTTTCTTGGCGTTGCGCGCGGTCTTGGTAAAGAGGCTACGGGTTCCGCTCAACTCACGATTGACACGCGTGGCCACTTTGCCAATGGTTTTTTCTTTTTTCGCGACCACCAAATCGGCTACCAACGCGGCAGCCATCTCTTCGGTCGGTGCAGTGCTACCATCCCAATCGGCAATTGCCTCAGAAGTGGCCGGCATCAGCGTCGCAAACCGTGCATCATAGACAGATTGACGCAAGAAATCCAAAATTGGGTAGACAAAAACCACGATGATAAACGCCAAAAGCGGAAGGGCCAGGCCAAAGGCTCGTGCGCGGCTTCGAAACATCGATTGCGCCAATTTCCGTTTTAGGGGGGTACCATCTACCGCAAGGAGCGGTCCAGAGGAGTCCGTCATAAGTTTAAAGTCCTGAATTAATGGAAAGAATGGGGCGCCCAAAGGCGCCCCATCAAGATCAAATTAGTTGATCAACCAAGCGTTGAAACGCTCGTTAAGCTCATCTGCATTATCTGCCCAAAACTCAAAGTCGTTTGGAATAGCTGTTGCCAAGTTTGCTGCAGCAGTTGGCATTTGAGGACCCATTTCTAGGTCAGCGTTACTATGATACGTTGTCACATAGGGTGCTGATGATTTTCTGGCTGGGCCGTAAGCGATGTAAGATGCTTGTGCTGCCAACTGCTCTGTCGCTGTTGAGAACTTCAAGAAGTCCATTGCCAATTCCGCATTTGGTGCGCCTTTGATGATCGCCCACATGTCAACGTCAAGAACTTGTGCGTCCCAAACGATTTCAAAGGATTTACCCTCACCGGCCACTGCGTTGAAAATACGTCCGTTATAGGCTGTCGTCATAGCAACTTCGCCATCAGCCAACAATTGTGGAGGCTGCGCGCCAGCTTCCCACCAAACAACTATGTCTTTGATGGTGTCAAGTTTTGCAAATGCTCGATCAACCCCTTCGTCTGTTGCCAAAACGTCGTAGATGTCTGCGGACGCAACGCCGTCAGCAGCCAAAGCCATTTCCAAGTTTGCTTTTGGTGACTTGCGCAGACCGCGCTTGCCGGGAAAAGCAGCTGGATTGAAGAAGTCAGCGATTGAGGCTGGTCCTTTAGGCGTTACTGACGAGTCATATGCAAAGATTGTGGACCAAACAATATTGGCGACAGCACAATCTGTGAACGAGCCTGGAATAAAGTCCTCGACGGCAGACGATCCATCAGAGCCATTTGGTAAGGATGTTGGGTCTATTTCCATGAACAAACCTTCGTCACAACCCCGAACTGCATCTGATTTTTCAACGTCGATAATGTCCCAAGTGACGTTACCAGCTTCCACTTGCGCTTTAACCTCAGCTATACCTCCAGAATAGTCCTCAGATACAACCGTATTGCCAGTCGCTGCAGTCCAAGGTTTATGGTAAGCTTCGACTTGCGAAACTGTATATGCGCCACCCCACGAAACAGCTGTGATACTGCCTGTATGGCTTCCAGCGAAAGCGCCGGATGCGCCGACAACTAAAGCTGAACTTGCTAAAAGTATATTTATATTTTTCATAGTCATAGTCTCCCAGTTAAAATTTAGTTATTTGCCCCGATCTACGCCGGGGGTCTTTGTCCGACTTGGAGGCTATTAAGCCTCCAAAGCGCGGCAATCTTCGGGCATCCAGCCAATCTCAATTTGCGTGCCTGGTGTCAGGCGCACTTGATCTGGCGCGTTGCGCGTTTTGATAATAAATTCATCATTGCCGGCCACGCGCAACCGCGTGCGGAAGATGTCGCCCATGTAGATAAACTCAAGAACTTCGGCTTGAAGCGTGTGCACACCTTTTTGCAAACGATCCTTGTTATATTCGACCCGCTCAGGACGAATTGACACACGAGTGCGCTCGCCCGGCTTAGTTACATTAACCGGTTTACAATCAATCAAATCGCCACTGTCCAACTCAACCAACGCCACACCGTTCTTGATCTCTTTTACCACACCTTCAAGGGTATTATTTTCACCGATAAATTGCGCCACAAAGCTATTTTCAGGGCTTTCATAAAGCTCATCGGGCGGGGCTATTTGCTGGATAACTCCATCGTTGAACACCGCGACCCGATCCGACATCGTCAGAGCTTCAGTTTGGTCATGGGTCACATAGACCACTGTGATCCCAAGTTTATGGGCCAGATCTGTGATCTCAAATTGCATCTTTTCCCGCAGTTGTTTGTCGAGAGCTCCCAAGGGCTCATCCATCAACACCAGTTCCGGTTCAAACACCAAAGCCCGCGCCAATGCGATACGCTGCTGCTGGCCACCAGACAGCTGGGCCGGGCGGCGCGAGATGAAATCTCCCATCTCAACCATATCCAGCGCGCGCTTCACCTTAGTCTCACGTCTAGATTTTCCGAACTTGCGCACCTCCAAGGGGAACGACAGATTCTCCCCAACGGTCATGTGAGGGAACAAGGCATAGTTTTGAAACACCATACCAATGCCACGTTTGTGGGGTGGGATATTGTTGATGGGCTTTCCATCAAGCAAAATTTCTCCATGGGTGGCGGTCTCAAATCCGGCCAACATCATCAGGCAAGTAGTTTTACCTGAACCCGATGGGCCCAACATGGTTAAGAACTCACCCCGTGGAATAGCCAAATTCAGGTCTTTGACCACTAAAACTTCGCCGTCGTAACTCTTTTGCACGCGTTGAAATTCAACAAATGCTTTCGTCTGTGCCTCAGCCAAACCTTGATCCCCGTGCTTCCCAATCTCGGTGGATTGGTATTACTGTGAAGTCAATTAACAAACAAACATTTAGATGACGCAACCGGAAACTTGAAAATATCCACAATTTGACCCGTTTTTTTTCGCTACAACCTGTTCAGGCCGTATTACCTTACAAGAGATCTCCGTTTGATCCCCTTTTTAGCAGAAATTTGTCAAGGCAACTGGACGGGCTAGGGCCAAACAGAATCAATCACCGCAAAATCCAACGTTAAAATTGCACCATTCAGATTACTTGAGAAAAGACAGATCGCGCCATTGAATTGTGCCCCAAAAACGATATGTCTGGTTCGAGAATTTTTGTGGCAGGAACTGGAAAAACCATGGTTGACAGCAGCTTATTTATTGAGGCTATGCGCCATGTGGCGCAATCGGTCACGGTCGTCACCACCCAGGGAGAGGACGGACCCACAGGCGCAACAGTCAGCGCCTTTTCTTCGCTTTCTGCCGATCCGCCCTCCGTTTTGGTCTGCCTGAGATCAGACAGCCGGATCGGTCTAGCCGTGGGACGGAACCGGGTATTTTGCGTCAATGTTCTGCCCGAAGGTGCCAGCGCTCTAGCTGGCCACTTTGCGGGTCGATTTGACGCCGAAGAGCCCAATCGTTTTGGCGCCATCGACTGCCGGCACTCCCCCAGCGGGCCAGTTCTAAGCGGCGCCACCGCCTTCGAATGCACCGTAGATCAAATCATTTCCCATGGAAGCCATGATATCTGCATTGGAAATGTCACAGCGATCACCAATGCCGCCACCCCCCCCTTGGCCTATATGGACGGCAGCTTTCAAGTCATCCGCCCCGAGGGGGCTTCGTAACCACAGAGCTCGTGCTGATTTCAGCGATGGTCAAATGCCAAGCGATCGAAAGCTGTATTGCACCACAAGTGATGGCGCGCAGAGCAAGAATACCTCCATATTGACGCACGCTGCACAACAGCATGCCACGCTATAAAAGTGGAAATTTAGCCAAAAAAAATAGTAATGAGTATCTGAATTGGAAAATTTCTATGAAGCCAAAACATTTTCCATATATGCTAAAATTCGACAGAGATAAGAAACAACGGTTGGCGCAACGCGGAAAAATAACGCACAAATTTCGAATCCTGTCAGATTACTCCGACAGTGCCGGAACAGTTGAAGCCCATTTTTGATGAACCCACAGGATTTGCGTCAAACAAATTCTCTGTCTTGTCTGCATGCGATAGAGAATTTTGGCCTAGGACGCTATACGGATCCAATCGTCATAAATGGTCACATCTGAGACTTAACAAACCTTGTGGGGCTGGTGTCTGACGGCGGCCGCCAGCACTTCAGCTTTCCAATCGGACAAGCAAACTAGGTACCTTTTAAAGCCCATAGGGTGTTTCATGTCAGCTCTATCCTCAATCACCCATCTATTCAGACGCACATGAAGTTATGACGATTTGATTATGTGGATGATACCGGTGATTTGCACCTAAATACCTCAATGACAGCAGTCGATAAAAACATGAAATACAGCTGCGGAATTTATACTTATGAAGAATTCAAATAAAGCATATTCGGCCTATTTGGTCACCAGTTTTCAGATATAAAATAATTAATTTCAATAATTTAAAATATATAGATTGCATCCATTATCACAAAGCATGCGCTAGATGTACCAAGTAAAAAGGGGCCGTGACGCCCCTCGTTTATTTACCTAATGTAGAACCCGATTACAACGCCGCCATAACCTCGTCGCTGACCTCGAAATTGGCCGTTACGCGCTGCACGTCGTCGTCATCCTCCAAAGTATAGATCAGCTTCATCAGCTTTTCCATACCCTCCAGATCTAACTCAGTCGTCGTTTGCGGCTTCCAGATTAACTTGGCGCTTTCAGACTCGCCCAACTGCGCCTCCAAAGCGTTGGATACCTCATTGAGATCTGTATCAGCACAGAAAATCGCATGGCCGTCTTCGGTAGATTCCACATCTTCCGCACCTGCTTCCAGCGCAGCCATCATCAAAGTGTCCTCATCGCCCACCTCCAAAGGATAAAGCACCTGACCTTTGCGATCAAACATGAAAGACACAGAGCCAGTTTCGCCCAAATTTCCGCCGCATTTGGTAAATGTACTGCGGACAGTTGAGGCAGTGCGATTGCGATTATCAGTCATCGCTTCCACTATAACTGCGACCCCGCCAGGCCCATAGCCCTCATAGCGGATTTCATCATAGCTCTCGGCATCGCCACCCTGGGATTTCTTAATCGCCCGATCGATCACATCTTTCGGAACAGATTGCGATTTCGCCTCTTTCACCGCCAAACGTAGCCGTGGGTTTTTATCGGGATCCGGATCGCCCATTTTAGCCGCCACGGTGATCTCCTTGGCCAATTTGGAAAATAGTTTTGACCGCGCCGCATCTTGTCGCCCTTTGCGGTGCTGGATATTTGCCCATTTGGAATGGCCTGCCATGACAGCCCCCTAAGTTTAATGATTTCGACCGTTTTTAGGCGGGGCGGCGTGGCAATTCAACCCATCTTTAGGTGTAATTCAACCTAATCGCCCACGAGCGCGCAGCGAAGAAATAATAAAACATCACGGCGACCACCCCAAGCGCAAAAAGCGCTTCGCTGCGATCATTCAAAGTGAGGTTTTCCATTTTGGGTGTCCTTTAAATTCGGGCTGACCAAATAAATGCCCATGAACATCAAAACCAAAGCCAGCCATATCGGTCCTGCGTAGCGTTCGCCTAAAATCAACATCGCCCATCCCAGCCCGGCAGCGGTCACAACATAGCTAACCTGCACCGAAAAAACCGGACCAAACTGGCGTACAATCATCACATATAAAGTATAAACAATAGAATGGATCAAGGCCGAGGTGACCACGGCCACATCCGCAATGCCCCACACATTCAGAGGATTGATCCACTGCCCACTGCTGTAGGCCAGTGGCCCTGTGATCACCATCCCGACTATAGAAGCGCCCAAAAGCAGCTGCAAAGGCCCAGCACCCCCCGTACCAAAGCGCGCCACGAAATTGCCCTCAAACGCATACATGAGGCTCGGCACCAACCCCAGTGGAATAAAGACCAGCATGGCCGCATTTGGTAGGGCCTCAGGCACGCCTATAATCAACAAGACCGCAAACAGCCCCAAAGACAGACCGGCCATGCGTTTGAAACTAAAACGATCCAAGCCCAGCATCAAAGCAATTGGGAAAGCGATCATAGGAATTAAGGATAATAACAAGGACATGATCCCTACTGGCAGAACCGTATAGGCTTTAAAGGAAGCCGCATTTGGAATAACTGTCCCGATCAGGGCAATCGCCAGATAAAATGGAAGCACCCGCCGATTGATCGGCAAAGGTCGACGACGGATCATATTGACCAGTCCCAAGACCACAGCGCTGATCGACATTTGCCAAAAAATTAGCCCCAGCGGTTGATAGCCGCTGGAAACGGCGATTTTAGCCAAAGGCTGCGTGGCTCCCCAGCTGATGCCGATAAACAAAAGCCAACCATAAGGGACCAAACCCCTCATTCCAGATGACGCGCCATCTGATTGGCTCAACACCCCGCCATGGCGGATCATCTGGATAGACTTGGCTTTGCCAGTGGTATCCTCTGTTTCCACCAAAAGACCGCAGAGCGTCGCCGGTCCCAGGGCCGGTTCGAACCGCGCCTTGGGCATGCCGGTGATAAAGCGGCGGAGCGGCTCGGCCTTTTGCATGCCAATCACGGAGTTGTAATCGCCACACATGCCAGCATCGCTTTGAAATCCCGTGCCCCGGTCCAAAATCTGCGCATCGGCAGTGGGCACATGGGTATGCGAGCCCACCACCATACTGGCCTTGCCATCGCAAAAATGCCCCATCGCCATTTTTTCAGAGGTGGCCTCACAATGCATATCCACCACAGTTGCAGCGACCTGCCCGCCCAGGGGGTGCTTCGACAATATCGCATCCACAGCGGAAAACGGATCGTCGAAGGGCCGTTTCATGAAGACCTGCCCTAGGACTTGTGCCACCAAAACCTTGCGTCCGCGCGTGGCGGTGAAAATCGCAGCCCCGCGCCCGGGAGCGGATTTTGAGAAATTGAGCGGACGAATGATCCGTGGCTCCGTTTCGATAAATTGCAGCATGTCCTTTTGATCAAAGGCATGATCGCCAAGCGTGATGCAATCGGCGCCAGCCTTTAAGATCTCCTCGGCATGTTTGCCTGAAAGCCCCATGCCACCTGTGGCATTTTCACCGTTGACCACCACAAAATCAGCATTCAAACGCGCCCGCAAACTGGGCAGCTCAGTTGAAATTGCCTGCCGCCCGGAGCGGCCCATAACATCGCCAAGATAGAGAATTTTCATGACACCCCCATAGGCCTCAGCTGGCGCTAAAGCAAGGCGGGCGCCAAATTTTAGGCCTCTGAAAAGTCATACTGCGCTACGACGCGAAGGGGAAAGTTGACAGATCTAGCGATAAAACAGACATCATGGATCTTCTCATGCACCGCATCAGCCACCTGCACATCCATTCCAGGTGCCAACGTAATCTGCGGCCTCAGTGTTGCCGCCAAAAAACGACCCGCCCCAGAGGGCGCGCTCTCCCCATGCCCGACGGGGCTATCTTCATAGCCCATCACAACGATCCCTGCATTGAAAGACAAATGCAAAAACCACAGCATATGACAGGCGCTCAGCGCAGTGATCAGCAGATCCTCTGGATTATGCAGCTGCGGATCCCCACCCAAGAGCGGATCATTAGAGCATTCGATGATCGGTTTTCCCGGACTGCACACCTGCCAGCGCCGATCATAGCCGTCGTAACGTGTATTGCCCTCGCCCCGATTACCGGTCCAACGAACTTGAGATGTAAAGTCATGCACAGCAGGTATAGATCCTAAGTTATTATTTTCATTTATAATTTTTACGAACTCCCCTGCGCTCTGGCAAGTGCGAATTCTTGCATCACGGCCACCGTTCAGCGCTTCGGCCGGGCCTCGGCAAGAGATTGACCGGAAGCTGCGCAGCGACGAAGCAGCGGGGAGACCTTCCAAGCCACGGGGTCCTCTTGCGCCAAAATCTCAAGCTGCGCCACGATTGCCTCAACCCCAAGACTGTCCGCATAATGCATCAGCCCGCCACGCCAGCGCGGGAAACCATACCCAAAAACCGTTACCAGATCGATATCACAGGCCGATTGCGCAATGCTTGCGTCCAAAATATCTGCGGCCTCATTGATCATGGCCAGAACAAGCCTTTGGCAGATCTCTTGCCCGGAGTAATCGGTACGGGATACTCCGGCAAAATGCGCCTCCTCTATGGCCAGGTCCGCCACAATTGGATCCTCTACCTTGCCACCGCCCCCGGGGTAGCGATACCAACCCGCACTTGTCTTGCGGCCTAATTTTCCCAACTCAATCATTCGGTCGGCAATGAGGATATAGCGCCTGTTTGGATCGCGAGTCGGCGCCTGCCGTTGTCGATTGGCATGGGCAATATCCAATCCCGAGAGATCTTGGGCTTCATAGGGCCCCATGGCATAACCAAAATCTACTATGGCTTCATCCACCTCCCAAGGAGTTGAGCCATCCATAAACACAGTATCGGCCGCCTCACGATAGCGCGCTAAAATGCGATTGCCGATAAACCCGTCACAGACCCCCGCGAGCACCGGGACCTTGCCCAGGCGTTTTGCCAAAGCGTAACCCGTGGCAATCGCACGATCGCTGCTCCGTGCCCCTTGGACAATTTCCAACAATTTCATGATATGGGCCGGTGCGAAGAAATGCAGTCCAATGACACGCGTAGGATCTATAAGACGCGCGGCCATCTCATTCACGTCCAGATAAGACGTATTGGTGGCCAGCACAGAATCCGCTGGCATCACGGCATCCAATTTGGCCAAAATTTCGTGTTTAACCGCCATATCTTCAAACGCGGCCTCAATAGCCAATTGCGCAGAGGCCGCTTGACTATACTGCATGCTCAGCGTCAACCGGCTAAGCTGATCCGTGGCCCGATCGGCATCAATCATACCGCGTTTCACACTGACCTCGGTAATTTTGCCAATATTGTCTTCAGCGCGTTGCAGACCAGCAGCATCCGCCTCCAAAACCGTGACCTGCAGGCCCGCTGTCAAAAGCGCATAAGCAATCCCCGCGCCCATCGTGCCGCCACCAACCACCACCGCGTGTTGCACCTCCAACGCAGAGCCTCGTAAATGCACAGGAGCTTTCGCGGCCCGCTGCGCAAAGAAAAGATGTCTCAAGGCCTTGGCTTGTGGACCGGTCTTTAGCTCCAAAAACACCCGGCGTTCATGCGTCAACGCGTCATGAAACGGCAGTGAGAGCCCTGCCTCAATCACCTCAAGCGCCCGCACAGGCGCCACTTGTCCCACCATTTTTGCTTGTAAATTTTTCCGAGCCATGTGGAACAGTCCCGGGTCATACGCGGGGGCATGAAATTCCCACGTGGGCACAATGCAGCCCAGCTCTTCGCTGTTCACCATGAAGGCAGCCTCAATGGGATCGCCCTCCACCGCATGGACCAATCCCGTCGAGTGGGCCTCTTGCGCCCCGATGGGCTTGCCCATGGTGATCATCTCAACGGCTTTTTGAAGCCCGACCAGACGCGGCAGACGGGCGGTGCCACCGGCTCCAGGAATGACCCCCAAAGTCACCTCCGGCAGGCCAATGCGCGCACCAGGCGCCATAATACGCATGCGGCAGGCCATGGCAATTTCAGCGCCGCCGCCCAAGGCCACGCCCTCAATAGCAGCAATCCAAGGCACGAAGCTCTCATCGATCGCATTTAAAACCTCCGGCAGATGCGGGGCTAGCGGTGGGGTGTCAAATTCCTTTGCATCCGCGCCTGCTGCGAAAATACCCCCGGCACCAGAGACAATGACCCGGTCCAACCTGTCCCGCTCCGCCCAGCGCACCGCCTCAAGCAGACCTTGGCGGAGGGCTTGACCAATGGCGTTCACCGGCGGATTGCTCAAAGTTACATAGCCAACATGATTTTCACTGCGCATGGTCACCTGCATCGGAGCCCTCCTCAAGAATATGAAAAAGCGGTGCGGATCTTACACAGCCCGTGAATTTAGAATTTGGCAGCTCTCAATGAGCTGAGACAAATCGATATGGCTTTGATCCACCGATTTACCACTGGTGTCTAAAACATAATCAGACTGGGTATAGAGGGCCTCGCGCGACCTCAAAATTTGGCGCAATTGGATCATCGCATGCGGATTATCCTGCATCGGCCGCACGTCGCCTTGCGCTCGCACGCGTTCCATATGCTCCGAAGCAGAGGCTTTAAGCCACACCGTGTGGAAGCGCGATAACACATGGTAAAAACTGCCCTCCTCCGACACGATTCCACCCGCCACGGCGACAACAGCGCGGCTGTGCCCCTCAATAATACCCGTCAAAGTATCTGCCTCAAGCTGGCGATAGCCCTCTTGTCCGTAAAGCGCGATGATCTCACCAAGCGCCATACCGGCGTTCTTTTCAATCTCTCGGTTCAGCTCAATAAACGGCGCGTCGAATACATCGGCCATCCGCGCACCCAAAGTTGATTTCCCAGCCCCCCGCAGGCCCACCAAACAAAGGCGCTGCGCCTTTTTTAGCCCGATGCGCTCGGGGTCCAGCACCTGCAAGACCCGCGCCCGCACAGCGGCATCTGCGCGCGCATAAAGCTGCGAAATATGCGGTAAGTCCGAATGAAACATTGCATCCACCATCAAAAAATGCTCAATGGGACGGTCCAGAGCCGTGGCCAGTTTGATCAAGAGGCCAATGGAGATATTGCCATCTCCGGCCTCAACTTTGGCCAAATACCGCGGTGACACACCAGAGCGCTCTGACAGGCTGCGTCGACTAAACCCTTGGGATTTTCGCATCTGCCGCAGGCGGGTGCCCAAACTGCGCAGAAGCGCAGCACTTTGCAGATCGAGGCCCGCCGCAGCGCTTGGGGCAGCAAGAGCCACGCTCTTTTTAACATTCAAATGATCGTTGCGCTCAAAACTCATCGGGCGGGCTCCGGAATAGCGCTCAGGACAATTTCACGCAAATCCGTGGGCGGGGTAAATTTTTTAAACGCGTCTGCCGTTACAAATACATTGACCGACCGGCTGGAAAAACACCGTTTCCCCTCTTGCTCACCATCGACGCGGAAGGTGATGGATGTCTCTCCCAAATGTTCTGGCCAAACATAGCACAGCAGCGGATGACGGGGTGTGACCGGGCGGGCAAAATCCATTTCCAGCCGCACGAAAGGCGTTCCTAAATTGCGGTCAACTTCCAACTGGAACCAGCCATCACCGCCCAGCTGCACTTCCCACCAGCCATTGATCGCATCCAGTGCAAACCATGGTAGCCGGCCCGTATAGACGATGCGCGCAGGATCACAATCACCCCATGTCACATTGATTTTGTGACAAATTGCGCCAACAGGGCGCGGTTCCATCTCAGTAGGTTTCGACATGATAGCGTCCAGCTTCACGCATAGTGTCGCGCAGATCAGGCCAATTGGCTCCAAAATTTTGGGCAATCTCCTCAAAGGCCGCATCCACGCCCGATTCCATCTCCTTCAAGCCACAAACATAAACATGGGTCTGGCCATCTTGCAGCATCCCGGCCACGAGATCCCGCGCCTGCAGCATACGATCTTGCACATACTCCCGCTGCTCGCCCGGAACGCGGCTATAGCTGAGGTGCTTTTGCAAAAGAGATTCGGGCAACTTGTTTAGCGGACCGAAATAGGGCAGGCTTTCGGGGGTCCGCGCGCCAAAGAACATGACCATGCCGCCGTCTTTGGACCCTACGCGGCGTTGCCGGGCCATAGTGAAGGCCCGCATCGGTGCAGATCCAGTGCCAGTGCAGATCATCAACAACCGCGCCTCTTGATCTGCGGGCATCAAGAAGGTTGCGCCAAAAGGCCCAGTGACATTCACCCGGTCACCGGGCTGCAAATCACAAATGTAATTGGAGCAGACGCCCTGGGCCTCGCGTTTTACGGTCAAAGACACATTGTGATAACCCGGCCGCTCCCCGTCCTGAGGGCTCGAAACGGAATACAGCCGCGGCAAATGCGCCTTGCCCTCAGAATCCTTGCCTGGGGCAAGAATGCCCAAAGATTGCCCCTCAAGAACCGGGAAGGGCCGGCCTTGGAAGTCTAGGATGATATGGCGTACATCGTGCTCTGGATCTTGGGTCAACGGATAATTGCCCTGCACCACCGCCTCAACCGGATGGCCAAGATTGTAAAGGTTCACGGTTGGTTTTGCGGCAGAGTCCGGCGCCATCGCCCGACCGCCTGCGCCTTTTTGTGCCTCGGCCAGAAGCGCGGCTATCGGGTCTTGCTCTGCCTCTTGTTCGGCCGCAGGATCCACCGCAACGGCCAATTCTTCCTGGTCAGGCAGCTCTTCCCATTCATATTGCGCCTCAAGCGCATAGGGCGTTTCAACCACCCGCCATTCGTCAATGGAGCCAGTGGGGCACACGGGAATGCAATCCATGCAGAAATTACACAGGTCCGCATTGACCACCACATTGTTGTCATCATGTTCAATCGCCCCAAGCGGGCAGGTCATCTCGCAGGTGTAGCAGCGGATGCAGATCTCTGGATCGATCAGATGTTGTTTGAGCGGCGTGTTCATATCGGTTCCTTCCGTGTCGGTCGCAACCAGGTGTTAGGCCATGTGCAATTTGACATATTCAAAGTCACCGGGCTTGTTGTCGATGCCCACCTTGGGCGCCGCGATCCAAGACGCGAATTTTCCAGGCTCAAAACAAGGTACCATCAGCGATTGAATATAGGCGCCATCCTCCTTGGTCGGCAGCCATTTTCCCGCCTGCGCCTCCCACTCTGCTTGGGAAATAGCGTCCCCTGCCGGATTGGCTTTGATCGCAGCAAAGACGCCGATTTGACGGTGGAAGGCCTCATGCGGCAAAGCCAGTTCAAACTCAACCCCAGTTTTGGCGATGAGTTTGTTCCATCGACCAATTCCGCCAGAGGCATCGCGGATATAATCATCCCGCAAACGCATATTTATGGCGGTCAGCGCCGGAACTTCTTGAGCAACAATCTGTCCATCGACGATGCTACGCACGGTATAACTGTCATGTTTTAGCTGGTGGTCATCTTGAATCCGCTGCTCCATATAGCGACCTTTGATGCCGGAATTGAACGCATTGGCTGCATTGGTCGAAACTTCTTGACCAAATAGATCAAGCGACAATGAATAATGCAGATTGAGCTTTTTTTGGATGGTCGGCAGGTCAATCACACCCAAATCCCGCACCTTGCCGATGTCATAGGGATCTGTGATCCCGGCCTTATTCATCGCCTCACAAGTGGCCTGCACCACACGGCCCACCCCGGTCTCGCCGACGAACATGTGATGGGCTTCCTCGGTGAGCATGAAGCGGCAGGTGCGGCTGAGCGGATCAAATCCTGATTGCGCCAGGCTTTCCAGCTGCATCTTGCCATCGCGGTCAGTGAAATAGGTGAACATGAAAAACGACAGCCAATCTGGAGTCTCCTCATTGAATGCCCCCAGCATGCGTGGCGCTTCCTCCGAACCTGACGAACGGCGCAGCAAATCGTCCGCTTCTTCGCGCCCGTCTTTACCAAAATATTTTTGTAACAGATAGACCATCGCCCAGAGGTGACGCCCCTCTTCCACATTCACCTGAAACAGGTTGCGCATGTCATAAAGCGATGGCGCCGTGAGGCCAAGAAATCGTTGTTGTTCCACAGATCCCGGCTCAGTATCGCCTTGAATCACGATCAAACGCTTGAGCATATTCCGATACTCACCGGGCACTTCTTGCCAGGCAGGCTGCCCGGCGTGCTCTCCCATCGGGATCACTCGGTCCTCCACTTGCGGCGCCAAGAGCACACCCCATCGGTATTCCGGCATTTTAACATAATCAAACTTGGCCCAACCCTTTGGGTCCACGCTGACCGCTGTGCGCAAATACACCATGCTGTCCTGAAAATTCTGTGGGATCAGATCATTCCACCAATTGATATAGCCCGGATGCCATTTTTCCAGCGCTTTAAGCACCTTGCGGTCCTCCGATAGGCCCACGTTATTGGGAATCATCGTGTCATAATTGACGTTAATTAGATCCAGCATTTCTATCTCCTGTTGATGAAACCCAGCAGTGGCGCAAAGCCCTACGGTGAGCATCCATGGGCGTCTACACCCGTTCCATATCGTAATTTCCGCGCAGGCCCGTGCCATAGCGCTGCAAAGCGCCCTCTTGGCCCACTGCATTTGGACGGTTAAAGATCCAATTTTGCCAAGCAGTCAGACGACCAAAAATTCGCGTTTCCATCGTCTCGGGACCGGCAAACCGCAAATTGGCCTCCATCCCCGTCATGGCATCAGGGGAAAAGCTAGCACGTTCTTCCATGAAAATGCGCAGCTCATCATCCCAATCAATATCATCAAGGATCATTGTCATCAGGCCCAACGCATCGGCCTGCGCCGCGGCGAGTGGCACGCCGATCATGGCCTGCGCCTGCTCGACACGTTCAGGCTCGCCCAGAAACCGCGTTTGCAATCGAGTCAAATCATTACCCATGGGAAATCCGCCGAAATTGGCAGCCGACAGGCATATTTCAGCCTCGGGTCGTTCATCATCTTCAAACTCCCCCTCCATCATATAGGTCCGATCCGCCGCGAAGAGTATTTCTGACAAAAGGCCCGCGAAACACGAACCGTTTTCGATAAAGGCCGCCAAAGAGCGAGAGGTCACATCGATCCGCTTGAGCGTGCGTTTCCAGTAATGACGCATTTCGACCGCCAGCCAGTGATCGCTCGTGGCAATCACCGCCTCATGCGCCAAAAAGGCCGCGCCATCCCCTTGGGATTTAAACACCCAAAGACCGAGATCCATTTCGTTAAACCGCAGATGCAAAATCGCGTCCTCAAGCTCTCGGCAGAGCTTCAGCATATAGGCTTGATCACCCTGCGCTTGCAGCTCTGCGATATTGGCCGGAGCTGGGGCGGTCGGGCCTTTCAATGTAATCTCCGCCCGGCGGTGTGCGCGGTCCAAAGTCACATCAATATGCTCATAAACCATGCCAGCGTCCGTGATCTGCCGCTCAAGCGGGCCAAGCAAAACTCCCGGAGATGCAACGGCTTTGTCCGTGGCGGCTGCAAATTCCAAAGCGCGATCCTGAACGGTTTGGTCAAATTTAGAATTGGCAATGACCTCATCGACCAAGCGCCAGTCTTTGGCACGTTTGCCCTTCACACCCTCTTCGATCGAGCAAAAGATATCAGCCAAATCGCGGCGCATTTTGCGCTTATCCGTGATGCGGGTCAAACCACCCGTACCTGGCAAAACCGCCAGCAATGGCACTTCGGGCAATCCCACAGCCGAGCTGCTGTCGTCTGTTAACATAATATAGTTGCACGCCAAGGCCAGCTCATAGCCCCCACCCGCACAGGCCCCTCTGATCGCCGCAATATATTTTTGGCTGCTATCGGCCTCCGCCGCCTCATAGGTGTTGCGGGTTTCATTGGTGAACTTACAGAAATTCACCTTATGGCTGTGGGCCGCTCCGCCCAACATGCGAATGTTTGCCCCGGCGCAAAAGACTTTCTCTTTGCCCGATTGCATGACCACAACCTTCACTTCGGGATATTCAAAACGCATCCGCTGGACGATATCATTCAGCTCAATATCCACCCCGAGATCATAGGAATTCAATTTCAGCTCATAGCCCTCAAACAATCCGGCGGTCTCATCCACATCCATAATCAAATTGGCCACATCACCGTGATAAGTTACACGCCAATGGCGATATTTGGCCGGATCAATCCGGAAATCTATGACTTGGGTCATGCAGGAAGCCCTTTTGTAGTTTATCTTTAGGCTAGAGAAGAGATCGTGCGAGGTAAACGATCTCATGCATAATAGAACATAAATTTACTCATTATTTTTCAATTACTTTAAAAATACTCAATCTCCGTTCATGGTAATTTATGCACTATAATTCACCATGAATGCAGACCTCCACAGCCTCCAGACGTGCTACAATCCGAGAGATTTCTTGCCCCATAACCCGCGCCCCGGTCAGCTTTGTCAACAAACCGCGCACCATAATGCACAGGCGTTTCGCGGCCTTGGGACGCTGCATCTTGAGCTTAAGCTGCGCATTGGCGAGCTGGATCAAGGCCTGTAGAAGATGGCGCTCATCACTGCCTTCCTCCAGCGCCATCCAGACCGGCTCAAACAGCTCGTGAGCTTCCCAAAAATATCCGCACCGCAGAAAAACTAGTCCTTTACAAAAGGCCTCGCTTTGCGCCAATTGCTCGGCGCTGCATACCTTTTTGTGCGGTAGCACATATGGGCTCGAACCGCCGCTCCGCATGGCGTGCCGTCAGTCCTGGAACATAGGCATGTTCCGGCAAATCTCGTTCCTCTCCCGTCAAGACCCGAGACCCGGAGTGACCCCCGAAGGGTCCAAATCTGCACAAAAGCGCATGAGTTCCATCAAAACCCGATCTGGCCTCTCATAGCAGGGATCATGGCCACAACCGGGCAGAACAACCCGCTCAACCGGCGCGGGGCAACGGCGTTCAACTTCATCAATCTGCGCCAATGTGCCATATTGGTCCTCTGCCCCTTGAATAGCCAAAACAGGCACGCCTATATCCTCAAGCGCTTGTGAAACATTCCAATTTTTAAACTCTGGATGCAGCCAGACATCATTCCAGCCACGAAAGCAATTGTCGGGATCGCCGTGATATTTCGCCAATCGTGACCGTAAATCACCGCTGTCAAACGCCTGTTGTGCACGCGCGATTTCGCGCAGACCAATTTCTTCGGTGAAAAAATGCGGCGCGATAGTGACAAGGCCGCGCAGCCGCGGATCTTGCACAGTTCCAGCATAGATCGCCGCAATCGTGGCCCCATCACTATGGCCCATCAAAAGGCCGCGTTCAAACCCGATAGCGTTCAGAACCTCAGGCAGTACCACGCGTGCCTCGCGGGTCATGTAGTCCAAAGGGCGCGGCAGAACGGCCAGGTCAGAGCCTCCATAGCCCGCCCGCGAATAGGCGCAGACCCCCCAGCCCGTCGCGGTACTGAGCCGCGCGGGAAAGTCCCGCCAAAGATCGCGAGACCCCAGCCCCTCATGCAGCAACACCACTGTCGGCGCCTCAGCAGTCGCCGGTCCTAGGCAGCCATATTCCAGCGCATTGCCCCCTGCCTCCAACAGCCCCAAATCTGCCCATCGGGCACTCACAGGCGGCTACGCAGTTTGAAGCGTTGGATTTTACCCGTGGCCGTTTTCGGCAAATCGTCTATGATCTCGATCCATCGCGGATACTTCCACTTGCCAATTTTGTCTTTGATAAACGCGCGGATGCCCGCCACCGCCTCCGGTCCATGCCCAGGTTTGAGCACCACAAAGGCCTTGGGCTTTTCCAAGTCATCCTCATCACGATGGGCCACCACAGCGGCCTCCAATACTGCTGGAAACTCGACCAGGGCCTGCTCAATCTCAAATGGGCTGACCCAGATACCAGAGACCTTGAAAATATCATCAGTGCGCCCACAATAGATAAAGCGGCCCGCCACACTGCGTTCATATTTATCACCTGTGCGAGTCCATTCCCCTTCGAAGGTTCGGCGAGTTTTGTCGCGTTGGTTCCAGTAATCAGCTGCGGCAGATCCGCCTCGCACCAAAAGCTCCCCGACAACGCCAGTGTCGACCTCGGCGCCATCCTCATCGACAAGCCGAACCTCATAGCCCGGAACCGCCGTACCCGATGTCCCATAATGTACGTCTCCTGGCCGGTTGGAGAGAAAAATATGCAACATTTCAGTTGATCCAACCCCGTCGATGATATCGAGGCCCATAAGATCACGCCACTTGCGGCCAATTTCAGCCGGCAGCGCCTCTCCAGCTGAGGTGCAGCAGCGCAGCGGCACCCTAGGTGGCGCCCCGTCCGTCTCCCACTTATGCAGCAGAGAGGC
The DNA here is from genome assembly GCA_905181815.1 of uncultured Planktomarina sp. Classification (GTDB taxonomy): domain Bacteria; phylum Pseudomonadota; class Alphaproteobacteria; order Rhodobacterales; family Rhodobacteraceae; genus Planktomarina. Next base: position 680,207 of record CAJIZA010000001.1, read on the forward strand.
AAAGAGCGTCGGCACACCGTAGTAAACTGTGGGCTGATAGGTCTCTAAAATATGGCTCACAGTGTCAGGCGTAGGCCGGCCATTATACAACAAGCTGGTGGCCCCAACCGACATGGGAAAGGACATGCCATTGCCCAGCCCATACGCAAAAAACAATTTGGCAGCCGAAAACACCTTGTCTTGTTCTTGAATATCCAAAACTTGCCGGGCGAATGTGTCGCAGGTCTGGCGCAATGCGGAATGCACGTGCCGTACGCCCTTCGGCGCGCCAGTTGAACCAGATGAATAGAGCCAAAATGCGATTTCATCGCCAGAGCAATCCAGCGTCTCTGCTGGCGTGGTCCCCGCCACAAACGCCTCCCAAGACAGGGTTCCCGCCGGTGCCTCTGAGCCGATTACAACAACCTGGCGCAGATGCGGTGATTCTTGAACCGCTGGCGCAACCACGTCCCAGAGCTCTTGCGAGACAAAGGCAATCGCAGCCCGGCTGTCGCGGAGAATGGCGCTGTAGGCATCGCTGGATAATAATGTGTTGAGCGCAACCGGCACAACACCCGCCTTCAGCGTACCCCAAAAAATCTGCGGAAACTCGATTTGATCAAGCACAAACATCGCCGCGCGCGCTTCGCGGGAAATGCCTGAACGAACCAAGGCATCGGCCACTTGGCCCGCCCCATTGGCCAGCGCCCCATAGGTCAGCTGCCGCCCACCCTCCCAGGCTTCCTCAAATGCGGTTTTCGCGCCGCGCCCCTCTGCAATGTGCCGATCCACAAACCAATGCGCCGCGTTGCCCGTCATGATAAGATCTCCTCCCAAAGAGCGTTGAACCGAGCGGTACCGCAAATTGCTGTCCAGCCCGATCTGCCGCCAGGCTTGGGCCAGCTCTTGCCAGGACCCTCAGTTTTATAGGAGCATATGAAATTTGGAGCCGCCCGCAACCCAGCTGACCGCCAGCACCGTAAATCCACATTTTGTCCTATGGTTCGCCAGGGGTGCGGATTGCACAAGAAAGAGACATCCAAAAACCAAGCTGGGCATAAGATTACCCGAGGGAATTGCACGATCCGATCTTCCGTCACGATCATGTCAAGGGGTTGATCCGTGGGCTCTAAAGGCAGCGCCTCAGCCTGTTGCGCATTGAAGGCAAAGCCAATGGCCAACACCGGACCACGGGCCCGCAGCCCCTCCAGAGTGCGATCATAAAACCCGCCACCATAGCCAAGACGCCCGCCCTGCGCGTCCCAAGCCACAAGCGGCACAATCACAATCTCTGGCACCATCCATGTGATTTCAGCCGGAATTAGCGCCTTAAACGCCCCCTCAACCATCGGCATGCCGGGTACATAGAGCGCAAAACGCAAAGGCGCCCCGGCCGCCTCAATCACGGGCAGGCCGACCGGTCCATGGGCTGAAGCCTCTGCAAAAGCCGGAGATGGGTCAATTTCCGTACCGATGGGTATAAATCCTGCCACCGGCGCGCCACGATAACTGGCCAAAACATCCGACAGAACACCAGCGCTTGCCCCGCTTTGCGCCGAATGGGCCTGTTTGCGTCGGGCAAAAGCCGCGCGCCTTGCCTCTGTCTTTTGCGTCTCTAAATTCACAATAACATCCAGGCCGCAAGCCCCAGAAAGGCGAAAAAGCCAACCACATCGGTCATAGTGGTCACAAAGGCACCCGAGGCCAAAGCCGGGTCGATGCCAATTTTCTCCAACGCCACCGGGATCACCGTACCAGCCAGCCCCGCCACGACCATATTAAGCACCATGGCCAGCGCCAGGACCCAACCAATGATCGAAGAGCCAAACCAAAAATATCCGATAAAACCCAGAACCAGCGCAAAGATCATGCCATTGAGCAGCCCTACCAGGACTTCACGACGGATAATCCGCCAGACATTGGAGGTGGTCAAATCTTTGGTCGCAATGGCCCGCACCGCCACGGTGAGCGACTGTGTGCCTGCATTGCCACCCATCGATGCGACAATCGGCATCAGAACTGCGAGCGCCACGAATTGCGCAATCGTGGCTTCGAACATAGAAATTACCAAAGAGGCGATAATCGCTGTCGCCAGGTTCACCGCCAGCCAAGGCAAACGGCCGCGTGTCGTTTCCAAAACACGGTCCGACAGTGAGCCTTCCCCAACCCCCGCCAGACGCATCATATCCTCTTCATATTCCTCATCGAGCACGATCATTGCGTCGTCAATGGTGATCACCCCAACAAGTCGACCATCGGCGTCCACAACCGGGGCAGAAATGAGATGATATTGATTAAACGCATAGGCCACATCTTTTTCCGGCTGATCGACTGGAATGGTGCGAAAACTGTCTTCTGAAATCTCAAGCATCGGCGTGGCGCGCTTGGTGCCCAAAAGCTTTCCAAGTGTGACATAGCCCGTGGGACGCAGACGTGGGTCGATGAGGATCATATGGTAAAACTGTTCGGGCAAATTTTCTTGTCGGCGCAGGTAGTCAATCGCTTGACCTACGTTCCAATGCTCTGGCGCCATGACGACTTCGCGCTGCATCAAGCGGCCGGCCGATTCCTCTGGGAAAGACAGGGATTGCTCAACAACAACCCGTTCCGCATCATCCAATGCGCCAAGGATGGCCTCTTGTTGTGGCTCGTCGAGATCTTCGAGCAGATCAACCACATCGTCGGAGTCCAGGTCGCGCACCGCAACGGCAAGCTCTGCAGCGTCCAGCCCATCGATAATATCTTCACGGATGCTATCGTCCAGCTCCGACAGCACATCGCCATCAATGCCATCTTTCCACAGGCGCAAAATACCCGCACGAATGGAGTCGCTCACCTGCTCTAAAAGGTCAGCAATATCAGCCGGGTGCAAAGGGTCAAGCAGCGTATGGAGCCGCCGCGCATCTTCATGTTCCACCGCCCCACGCACATCAGATACCCTTTGGGCATCCAAAACATCGCTCGGCTCGACGGAGGTTTCATAAAGATCTGTCATACCTGCCTTTACGAAGTCTCATTTCATATGACAAGATAAAGCCATGTAAAAGAATTTTTGGACTGCTTTTCATGACCGACACACTTCTCCTCGGACAAACCCTTTGTTTCACCGGTGATCCCTTCAAGGCCACCTGGCCGGAGGTCACCTCGCACAGGCGAGATGGCGCTGTTTTGCTGCGGGGCGGAAAAATTGCCAAGGTCGGTACGCGTACGGCGCTCTGTCAAGCCCATCCGCAGGCCAATATTGTAGATTACGGTACGGATTTAATCGTTCCGGGCTTTGTCGATACCCATGTGCATTACCCTCAAACCGCCATCATCGCCAGCTGGGGCAAGCGATTGATTGACTGGCTGAACAGCTATACATTCCCAGAGGAGATACGTCTGGCGGATCCCAATTACGCCACCATAATCGCCAGACGCTATTTCGACATTGCTCTAAGCCATGGCACGACGACCATGGCCAGCTATTGCACCACCGCTCCTGTTTCTGTCACCGCCTATTTTGAGGAAGCCGAGGCGCGCGGAATGCGCGTGGTGGGAGGCAAGACCTGTATGGACCGCAATGCGCCAGAAGGTCTGATAGACACAGCACAGTCGGCTTATGATGACAGCAAAGATTTGATCGATACGTGGCACGGCCGGGGCCGCTTGAGCTATGCCATCACCCCCCGGTTTTCGCCGACTTCAACGCCAGAACAGCTCGCCGCCCTGGGTGGGTTATGGCAGGAACGCCCGGACTGCTTGATGCAAACTCACCTATCCGAGCAAACCGAAGAAATCGCCTGGGTGCGCAGCCTGTTTCCAGAGGCCCGCGATTATCTCGAGACCTATGCGCAATTTGGCCTGCTGGGCGCTCGCGGCCTTTATGGTCATGCCATCCATCTTGAACAGCGTGAGATCCGCCAGTTGGCCGAAGTCGGCGCCTCCGTGGTGCATTGCCCAACGTCCAACACCTTTATCGGATCCGGTCTCTTCGACCTCATGGGCTTGACGCAGGCAGGAGTTAGCATGGGGCTGGCCACCGATATCGGAGGTGGCTCTAATTTTTCGATGCTGCGCACAATGGCGGCGGCATATGAGGTGGCGCAATTACGCGGTCAAGCGCTGCATCCAGCACAGCTTATGTGGCTGGCCTCTGAAGGTTCAGCAAAAGCGTTGCACCTCTCTGGTACCATCGGTCACCTGGGCGCCGGCGCCGAAGCAGACCTTTGTATTATCGACTTGAGCTCAACCGACGCGATCGCTCAGCGCCATGACCATGCCAATGATTTTTGGGAAAGCCTGTTTCCCACAGTGATGATGGGCGATGACCGGGCCATTCGGCAAGTGTGGGTCGCGGGCGTTCCGGTCTAGAGCGTGTTCAGCCAAAACGGACACCAGCTTGACGGTTCGAACAAGCTATAATTCAATTCGTTAGAGATAAAACTGGCCTAGACGCGCTCTTGCAACTCACTCATCTGTTGATTTTGTTTGCGGGCCAAGGCACGTTGGTCCAGCGTAGTAATACGTCCCTCTGAGACCACCTGCTGGCCATTGACAAATACATCGCGTGCCAAAGTTGGCCCAGCCAAAAGGATCGCTGCGGGGTCCCAATTTCCGGCTGCACTTACATCGTCCATATCCCAAATCACCACATCAGCACATTTACCGGGCGCCAGCGCGCCGCAATCGTCGCGGCCCAAAACCCGAGCTCCGCCCAAAGTGGCGATCTCCAATGCCTCTCCCGGTGACATTGCCCCGGCCCCATAGGCCAGCCGCTGCAATAATAGCGTCTGGCGCGCTTCGGCCATCAGGTTGCCTGCATCATTGGAGGCCGATCCATCGACCCCCAGACCAACCGGCACGCGCGCATCTCGCATCGCCCGCACCGGCGCAATGCCTGAGGCCAAACGGCAGTTTGAACAGGGGCAATGGGAAACCCCGGTTTGCGTCCGCGCAAACAGCGCGATTTCTTCCGCATCAAGTTTGACGCAATGAGCATGCCAGACATCCGGCCCCGTCCAACCCAAATCTTCGGCATATTGCCCGGGCCGCATACCAAGTTTTTCCAAACTATAGGCTATGTCTTCATCATTTTCCGCCAAATGGGTATGCATCATCACCCCTTTGTCACGGGCCAAAAGCGCTGCATCGCGCATCAATTCGCGGCTCACAGAGAAAGGCGAACAGGGGGCGACTCCAACCCGGCACATGGAGCCGGGTTGCGGATCGTGAAAGCCATCGATGACACGGATCATATCCTCGAGAATATCCGCCTCATGCTCGACCAAACCATCTGGCGGCAACCCTCCCGCGCTTTCACCGATGCTCATAGCCCCCCGTGTGGGGTGAAACCGCATACCGATCTCTTGCGCGGCATGTATCGTATCTTCCAGCCGCGTGCCATTGGGATAGAGATAGAGGTGATCTGACGTGGTTGTGCAGCCCGACAAGAGAAGTTCTGCCATCCCCACCTGAGCGGAGGTAAAAAAGTCATCCGGACGCATGGCCGCCCAAATCGGATAGAGCGCTTGCAGCCAGCCAAAAAGCGCTGCGTCCTGCCCGGCAGGCACTGCGCGCGTCATGGTTTGATACAGGTGGTGATGGGTGTTGACCAATCCCGGCGTGACCAAACAGCCCGCCGCATTTACCACTGTGCAGCCCGTGGCCGGCAAATGACGCCCCACCGCCACAATACGCCCATCGTGCATCAACACATCCCCCGACGGCACCGCCCGCCGCGTATCATCCATCGTCAGCACCAAACCGGCGTTTTGAATAAGCGTGTCAGCCAAGCGGCACCTCACGTAAGATGTCCAAAGCAGCCGCATGCAGCTCCGGCGTCGCGGCGCAGATACATCTGCCCCCGTTCATCGGATTGCCCCCGCGCCAATCACTGACCACACCACCTGCCGCTTGCACAAGCGCAATAGGAGCTTGGATGTCATAGGCTTGCAGGCCAGCCTCAATCACCAAATCAATCTGCCCCGCAGCCAAAAGCGCATAGGCATAGCAATCCATCCCGTAGCGGGTCAATTGACACTGTTCGGCCACGGTGTGGAAGGCCTCAGCCTCAAGTGGGCTGCCGACCTCAGGGAAGGTGGTGAAGATCGTCGCCTGTGACAAATACCGCTTTCTACGCGTGGCCAGCGGTGTTTTGACCCCATGGCGCTCCATAAAGGCCATGCCAAACCCGCCGACAAAACGTTCCCCCGTGTAGGGCTGATCAATCAGCCCAAAAATCGGCTCCTGCCCATCATTCAAAGCAATCAAAGTGCCCCAGGTGGGCGTGCCACTGACATAACCGCGGGTGCCATCAATCGGATCGAGCACCCAGGACAGGCCAGATGTGCCAGTAGTGTTATGCAACTCTTCGCCAATGATGGAGTCCTCAGGCCTCCGTACTTTTAATAGCGCGCGCATGGCAGACTCCGCCGCCTTATCGGCCTCGGTGACCGGATCAAACCCCTCCGACCACTTGTTTTGCGTCACCAATGCCGGGGCGCGAAACCACTTAAGGGTCTGTTCGGCCGCCACATCAGCCAACTGAAAGGCAAGGGATAGGATCTCATCAGGGCTTGGCGTTTGATCGATCATGCGGTCTTCTTTCATAAGTCGGCCTATCTAGGGGGAGGCACCCTACTTGGTCAAGCAATCTGACCCAACAGACCAACCCACTGCCAAAGCGATCCGCATGCGTAAGCCCGATCTAGGCACTTAAGCCGCGTCGCTCGATACCCGCGCAAAATCAAACAAGCGTTTGTGCTGATACTCTGGGATCGCAGAATAGCACCGTACCAATTCTAAGGCTTCTTCATCTTCTAAAATACTTTTCTTCTGGTCTTTGCCTTCATCAATCTTCCCAAGACCTTCAAAGAAAAACTCATCGGCACATCCATGACTTCTGAAATACCCCAAAGCCAAGATGAGCTGAGCCGGTTGGCACCGGTTCCATGTTTTTAAATCTGTTGAAATTTGATGCCTACTTTTTCGGCCAACTGCTGTTGGGTCATTTCTAACAGCCACCGCCTTTGTCGCACGCGTTGTCCGACGTGTATATCGACAGGATGTTTCATTCTCGGCTTCTAATGCTGTCCAAGCCAAAGAGAAATATCAACATCTGCGGCAGGTCTGACGTGCTTTCGTATAGTACAAAAATTATCTCAAAAATTAACCAGCAAATTAACGATTTATTAATCATTCATGATTTCGTGTTCTCAGGCCCCGCGATTCTCACACCCAGAATGACCTCTGAATTGCCATTTTTTCAAAAATACCACCTATTTTATTGGCAAATATTCACCTTGGCGACCGTGCGTTTTCGATGCTGGAATTTCCAGTACTGGACGCCTATAAAAAGTAAAATGGTTAACAAACAAGGTGATTTCGGCCCATGCGCGCCCTTCAAGTCCAAAACCACAGCGAAAAACCTGTCTTTTTAGACATTTCCATTCCCACGGTCGCACCGAACCAAATTCTCATTCGCACCGCAGCCTGTGCTTTGAATTTTGCAGATTTGCTTATGATTCGTGGCACGTATCAGGAGACACCTGCCCTTCCCTTCACCCTCGGCATGGAGGTGGCGGGCGAGATCGCAGGCCTCGGCGCTGAGGTGACTGGCTTTGAGATCGGTGATCGAGTCGCTGGATTTGCAGGCTCTGGCGGCTTGGCAGAATATTGCCCGCTTGAGGCCACACGTTGCTTAAAGCTCACCGACGGCATGCCTTTTGACACCGCCGCCTCAGCATTGATCAGCTATGGAACGTCGCATCTGGCCCTAACCCATCGAGCAAAACTCACATCTGCCGACACTCTGTTGGTGCTCGGTGCGGGTGGCGGCGTGGGGTTGACCGCCGTGGAAATTGGCGCAGCCCTTGGCGCAAGGGTCATCGCTGTGGCCCGCGGGCCAGAAAAATTGCAGGTGTGCAAAGACCGAGGCGCGGCCATCACCATTAATAGCGCAGAAGAAGATGTCGTAGCCAAAGTAAAAGCCCTGGGCGGCGTCGACGTGGTTTATGATCCGGTTGGCGGCGATCCCTTTGTCGCTGCACTCAAATGTTGCCGGCCAGAGGCGCGCTATCTCGTAATCGGCTTTGCCAGCGGTGATGTCCCACAAATCAAAGCCAACCATCTCTTGGTAAAAAATGTAAATGTTTTGGGCTTTTATTGGGGCGCATACATGGGGTTTGCACCTCAGGTTTTACAAAATAGCCTTAAAGATGTCTTCGCCATGATCTCAAAGAGGCAGCTCAATCCCTATATTGGCGGCAGCTATGACTTTGACCAGGCGCTAGAGGCATTGGCCGATCTTAAAGCGCGAAAATCCATTGGTAAGCTAGTGGTGTGGGGGCCGGTTTAACCCGGTCATCACCATTTTTAAGGGCATTTGGCAAAAATTGCAAAATTTCATGTGTAATTAGTGCGGTTTCCCTTGAAATTTCACCCCACAAGCCCGATATTCATAGAAACGGCGCCTTGCGCGCTCAAAGCGTTATTTTTGGAGAGCAACATGGCAGATTTTAATACAATTTCCGCAAATGCAGGCAGTCGCAGCGCCGCAATCGATGCTGGCCTGCGGGCACATATGAACAAAGTCTATGGCACAATGTCCATTGGCATGGTGATAACCGCAGTTGCCGCTTGGGCCATTGCCGGCCTGGCCACGACGACAGATGCCAACATGGCGGCAGCGCAATTGCCAAATGGCAAATTGCTCACAAGCTTTGGTCTGGTGATATACACCAGTTGGTTGAAATATGTCATTATGTTGGCCCCGCTTGCGGTGCTGTTTTTGGGCATGGGCACAGTGATGCGTCGCGCCAGTGCAGCCGGGGCGCAACTGTTCTTCTTTATCTTCGCCACTTTGATCGGCTTGTCTCTCAGCTCAATCTTCATCCGCTACACAGGCCATTCGATCACGCAGACCTTCCTGGTGACCGCCATCGCTTTTGCTGGCCTTTCCCTTTATGGCTACACAACAAAGAAAGACATCTCCGGTTGGGGCAGCTTTCTAATCATGGGTGTCATTGGTCTAGTCGTAGCGATGATCGTCAACATCTTCCTGCAATCGCCTGCGCTATTGTTTGCGATTTCAGCAATTGGTGTTCTGATATTTGCCGGTCTCACCGCATATGACACGCAGACAATCAAGAATGAGTATCTGGCCCACGCCCACCATGGCGATCAAGAGTGGCTCGCCAAATCCGCCATCTTCGGCGCTTTGAACCTCTACCTTGATTTCTTGAACATGTTCCAGTTTCTGCTGATGTTCATGGGCAACAACGAATAAAGTGACCCTTTGGTCTTATCAACGCTCACCTCGCCAGAAATGGCGGGGTGTTTTTTTTATACAAGCTGGAACCAAGGTCGCGGCTGACTGCTATGCAGGCACAAAAAAAGGCCGCTCAATTTATGAACGACCTTTTGAAAATTGAAGGGGGCTTTCGCCTACTTAATTTTGCCTTCCTTGTATTCAACATGCTTGCGCGCAACCGGGTCATATTTTCGGGCGACCATTTTTTCGGTCATTGTGCGTGCGTTTTTCTTGGTCACATAAAAGTGGCCAGTGCCCGCGCTGGAATTCAGGCGGATCTTGATTGTGGTTGGCTTCGCCATGGTAATTCTCCTACGGGCGCAGCCTCATAGCTGCATTAGTCCTGTTATGTTGGCTTTTAACGCCCTCAGCGGTGCTGTCAACCGATTCACGTGGCCAAAGCCAGTCAAATATGCGCGGGGAGCCTGTAAGCCGGATTTTGTCCAGATCCACGCCGTTGCCAGCGCAACCTTGGGCAATCATTCATCTCGGCGGCCTGTTACCAGGCCCCTCTAGCTGCCAACCCAAACCTGCGGGGTTGAAACGACCCATATGCGGTTCCTATTTGGCATTGCTCCCGGTGGGGCTTGCCGTGCCACGACTGTTGCCAGCCGCGCGGTGGGCTTTACCCCACCGTTTCACCATTACCTTGCATGCAAGGCTGTCTCTTCTCTGTGGCGCTATCCCTAGGGTTACCCCCGCCGGGCGTTACCCGGCACCGTTGTTTCACGGAGTCCGGACTTTCCTCGAAGGTTGCCCCTCGCGATTGCCCAGCCCCCCGCGCACTAACTCCTTACGAACCCCGCGGCGTCAGGTCAAGCCAACTGCAACAGGTGCGGCCCACTGCAAAACTGAAAATGCCCGCAACATTCTACAACCTGACCCGTTAATACGGGGTATCGCCTATACTGAGTGTTATAGCTGCTAGTCAATTCGCCCTTCTGGGCTCCGGTCATTTGCGCGTTCAAACGCTCCCCCAGAGAATCTTAGCGCGCAAAGCCGATTCATTACGCCAATATACTAGAGATCTCTGCCCAAGGCCGATCACAGAAACTCACCCTAGGCCCAGGAGACCGTCGCGGGGTAGGTTTGCGCGAGGTCGGATAAGATTTGCAGGTCGTGTTCACTGATGGGGCCTGTGGCCTTGGGGCGGAAACGTTGGCGGAAGGCTTCGAGCAGGGATTGTTCGGCGGCGGCCCCTTCGGACCTGTGATAGCCAAACCGCTTGGCCGCCTCCGCGAAGGGCAGCAGGTGGCTTTGGGGGGCGCCACGGTACACGGCTAGGCCATGCTTGGCCAACTCCTGCCAATCAAACCAGCGCCCGGGGTCTTGTTTGCGTCCAGGGGCCATATCGGAGTGGCCAATCACCCCCTGCGCGGCGATGCCCCAACGCTGCATCACCTCCTTGAGCAAAGATTTGAGCGCTTGCATCTGCAGCGCCGAAAAGGCGTGATCGCCCGCATTGCACAGCTCAATACCAATGGAGGCAGAGTTCACATCTGTGCAGCCGCCCCAGGCGCCTGCGCCCGCATGCCAAGCCCGCTGCGCCTCCGGCACAAGCTGCACGGCCCCGCCCAATTGATCTAAAAAATAATGGGCCGAAACCTCATGGGCCGGATCACTCAACCGCTCAAGGGCGGCTTGCGCATTTGGCATCGCGGTGTAATGGACAACAATCAAAGACGGGGTCACTCCGCCCTTGCGCGGCCCGAAGTTCGAGGAAGAGCGCCGCTCTATGGTTAGCAGGGTCAGTTTGCCACCGCCAAGCGAAACGGCCGCGGATCCCAACCACAGGCAAAGCCATCGCCGTCAGGATCCAAGCCAAAGACGTCACGCTTCGGCCCACCCTTGGCCAAAAAGTCCTGCTGCGCCTTATCTTTGGAGCGATAGCGATCACAGCCCCCAAAGCTGATAACCTTTAGCCCAGTGCCAAAACGATTGTAGAGTTGAACCCCGATGGGGTTATTGGTCCGAAGGGCATAATCCACCACATTGGGCCGGCGACCAGTGCGCCGCGGCAGGGCTTGCACGTCCATCACAATATATTTTGCCCGATTGGCGGCAATCCGCTCTGCATCGCTTTCCACGGTTTGCGCGGTGGCGACAACTTCAAAATCTTGTTCATTTGAGATTTGACTGACAGGCGGAGCCTCCGAGCTTTGACCCGAAGCAGTCTCCATTACCATCTTGTTGCCGGCGCTGATGACGTCGGTCGGAACCGCGCGCTGGCACCCGCTTATTGCCAAGGCCAGAGCGATTATCACAACATACTTCATCCGCATCTCCTATCGGCTAGGCCAGCTTAGAACTAGCAAAATGTCTCTATTGCCACCATTGGGTCGGCTTAGCATTAAATCCCAGCGCATTTTCTAAGGCAAATGCCGTATTGAGCAAGTCCCCCTCTTCCCAAGGACGGCCGATCAATTGCAGCCCCAGCGGCAAGCCTTTTAAATCCAGCCCCGCTGGCACAGAAATGCCGGGCAGGCCGGCCAAGTTTACTGTGACCGTAAAGACATCAAACAAATACATCTGGACCGGATCTGCATTGGCCATTTCCCCCAAGCCAAATGCCGCAGATGGGGTTGAGGGAGTCAAAATAGCGTCCACCCCTGTTGCGAAGACATCATCAAAATCTTTTTTGATCAAAGCGCGCACCCGGCGAGCCCGGTTGTAATAGGCATCATAAAACCCAGCCGAGAGCACATAGGTGCCCACCATCACGCGGCGCTGTACCTCTGCGCCGAAACCTTCGGCACGAGTTTTTTCATACATTTCTGTGATACCATCGCCATTCTCTAATTTTGCCCGATGACCAAAACGCACCCCGTCATAGCGGGCCAGATTTGAGGATGCCTCTGCCGGCGCAATTACATAATAGGCGGGCAGCGCATATTTCGTATGGGGCAAGCTGATATCTTTGACAATCGCCCCGGCATCGCGCAGCATTTGGCGACCTTCAGACCACAGGGTCTCCAGCACATCAGGCATGCCATCCACCCGGTACTCTTTAGGAATTCCAATGGTTTTTCCGCGAATATCTCCGGTCAAGGCAGCTTCAAAATTGGGCACAGGCAGGTTCATTGAGGTGCTATCTTTGGCATCGAAGCCGCACATAGCCTCAAGCATGATTGCCGCATCGCGCACATCTTTGGTGATCGGGCCAGCTTGGTCGAGCGAGGAGGCAAAGGCCACAATGCCCCAGCGCGAGCAGCGCCCATAGGTGGGTTTGATCCCTGTAATGCCTGTGAATGCAGCGGGCTGGCGAATGGAGCCGCCCGTATCGGTACCGGTTGCCGCTAGGCAAGTCTCTGCCGCCACAGCCGCCGCCGAGCCGCCTGACGAGCCGCCCGGTGTCAGATCGCGCTCGTCGACTTTCCAAGGGTTCACCGCATTGCCATAGACCGAGGTTTCATTGGATGAGCCCATGGCAAATTCATCCATATTCAACTTGCCCACCATAACGGCGCCAGCATCAAACAGCTTTTGCGACACGGTGGATTCGTATTCGGGTTTAAATCCGTCCAAAATTGCGCTTGCCGCTTGGGTCGCGACGCCTTTGGTGCAAAACAGATCTTTCATGCCAATCGGCAACCCACACATATCGGGCGCATCGCCCGCCTGGATTCGCGCGTCTGCAGCCTTGGCTTGGCTTCGGGCAATCTCTGAGGTGTCATGCACGAAGGCGTTCAAAGGCTTGGACGCGGCAACCGCTACAAGCGAGGCTTCTGTCAGCTCAACGGCAGTGGTTTCGCCGGCCCGCAGAGCATCGCGGGCACCGGCCAGTGTGAGTTTCATCAAATCAGACATTATTCCACCACCATCGGCACAGCAAAAAATCCCTCACGCGCATCGGGCGCATTGGCGAGCACAGCCGCTTGCTGATCGCCATCGGTCACAGCATCGTCCCGGCGGTAAAGCCGTTGCGGCGTGACAGAGATCATCGGCTCGACCCCTTCCACAACCACTTCGTTCAACTGTTCAATAAAGCCTAAAATATTGGTGAACTCCTGAGCCAAGGCGGGTAAATCTACCTCTTCCACCTTGATCCGAGCGAGCTTGGCCACGCGTCCGGCGGTTTTTGTGTCGATCGACATGGGTGATCCTTCACTATTTCAGTTGCTTCTTCGCTTACTAACTTGGGATTTGGACCTTGCCAAGGGCCCTAGCGGCTCCCTTCCCATCACGAGCGTTTTTGCGCGAAAAAATTTTGCAAGAGTGCGGCACAGTCGTCTTCTGATATACCACCGATCACCTCTGGCCTGTGATGGCTTTGCGGGTGGGAAAACACGCGGGCGCCATGGTCTGTGCCACCAGATTTCGGATCCGCGGCCCCGTAAATCACCCGTGCTATTCGCGCATGGGCCAAAGCTCCGGCACACATGGCGCAGGGCTCAAGGGTGACATAGAGCGTGTATCCGGCCAAGCGCTCTTGCCCCAAAGCCGCCGCAGCGGCCCTGATCACTAAGATTTCCGCATGGGCTGTCGGGTCGCAATCGCGCCGCGTCCGGTTGCCAGCCTTTGCCACAATTTCGCCGCGCGTATCGACCAATACCGCACCCACCGGCACCTCACCAGCCTCGGCCGCCTGCCGCGCCTCGATTAGGGCCAAATCCATTTGACTGTTAAAACCCATTCATCCCCGCTTGGCTTTGCTTTCAACACAGTCTAAGCCGAGCCCATGGCAGATGGAACACCAAAGGGCGATCGGATCGCCAAAGTTTTGGCCCGCGCAGGCGTGGCCTCAAGGCGCGATAGTGAAAAACTGATTGAAGCGGGCCGGATCAAAGTGAATGGCAGAAAGATATTCAGCCCAGCGCTGAACGTCCAAGCCAGCGATAAGATCGAATTCGACGGTGAACCGATTGAGCCACCCGAAGAGCCCCGGCTTTGGCTCTATCACAAACCCATCGGCCTCGTGACCAGCGCCCGCGACGAGAAAGGCCGCGAGACCGTGTTCGACAAATTACCCGAAGGGCTGCCGCGCGTGGTTTCTGTTGGGCGATTGGATATGAATTCCGAAGGTCTGTTGCTGCTGACCAATGATGGCGGATTAAAACGCACCCTAGAGCTGCCCAGTACCGGCTGGACCCGGCGCTACCGAGTCCGCATCAAAGGCTATCCGCGCGAAGGGGCCTTTGAGCCTTTGACCCAAGGCATCACTGTGGACGGCGAGCGTTTTCAGCCAATGACCATTCAAGTGGATCGGCAAACCGGAGCAAACTTTTGGCTGACCATTGGCCTGAAAGAAGGTAAAAATCGTGAAATTCGACGGGCTATGGAGTTTTTAGGCTTTACTGTGAACCGTCTAATCCGCATTTCTTACGGTCCGTTTCAGCTGCGCGAATTGAAGCCAGGCGAGGTAGAAGAGGTCAAACGCCGGGTGCTAGCCGATCAATTGGGTTGGTCAATTAAACCCAAGGTTTTGCCGCGCAAATCCCGTGGCCCAAGCCGCAATAAATAGGTCAAAGCGGCCCCTCAGGTGCCAATGCCAGCTGGATCAAAGGCGGTGGCTTTGACTATGGCAAAAATGTTCTGCCCCACTGACAGCGCCATTTTTTGGGCCGAATATTGCGTCACACGGGCCAAAAACAGCGTCTCGCCAGTTTTGAATTGCACCATCACTCCCGGTCCCTGACCCAAATGCAGCTCCGTGATTGTCCCTTCAAAGACATTGAGTGCAGAGAGGCCACTGGGCTTCTCACGCGCTAAAACAATATCCTGCGCCGGGATGCGAATGCGAATGTTGCGGCCTTTCGTTTGGTTTAACTCCGGTAAAATCAAATGGCCACCGTCAAAGCCCATGACCGTAAGCCCAGTGGTGGGATCAGGTGCCATAACCTGTCCCGAAATCACCGTGCCCGCCGCGCGCACGCCAAGGTAAGGCACCGCGGCCGGATCCGATAGGATCGCCTCAACAGGTCCAGACAATACACTGCGCCCAGCCTGCATCAACACGATGTGATCGGCCAATCGCGCCATTTCAGCGGCATCATGGGTGACATAGAGAATAGGAATATCCGTAAGGTCGCGCAGCCTTTCTAGATAGGGTAGTATCCTATGCTTCAATCCTTGATCCAAAGCAGAGAGCGGCTCGTCCAAACACAGGCATTTTGGCGCGCTCAACAAGGCGCGTCCGAGCGCTACCCGCTGCGCTTCCCCGCCAGACAGGGCAAAAGGCGTCCGTTCCAGAAGATTGCCAAGCTTCAACAGGGCGATGACTTCATCAAAGCTCTGCCGCGCCACTGGTCGGCCCATTTTTTGCGCAAATTTCAAATTGCCAAGGACATTTAGATGCGGCAGTAACCGAGGCTCTTGAAAAAGATAACCGACGGCGCGCCTGTGTGCGGGCCGGTTAGTCATATCCAATCCATCAATCACAATCTGCCCGCGATCCACCGGTTCCAGCCCGGCCACGGACCGCAGTAATGTCGTCTTACCACAGCCCGAAGGGCCAAAAACCACAGTCACCCCCGCCGGAGCGGTGATCTGAACCTCCAGTGTGAAACGCCCTCGCTTTACGTGAATGTCGAGGTCTAAACTCATCGACGCACCATTTTTCTGGCCAATACTTCCGACAGCAACAGCGCCCCAAAAGACAAAATCAACGATAGGGTAATCATCCGCCCCACGGCCGCCTCTTGACCCGGCACTTGCAACACTGCGTAAATTGCGGAGGCCAGGGTTTGCGTCTCGCCGGGAATGTTGGAGACGAAGGTAATGGTCGCCCCAAATTCTCCCAAAGCCTTGGCAAATCCAACCACTGCCCCAGCAACGAGACCCGGCAAAATCAGCGGCAAGGTGACAAAAGAAAAGACCTTGATCGGCGATGCGCCCAGGGTGCCGGCGGCCTCTTCAAGCCGCGGATCCACCGCCTCCAAGGCAAGACGAATGGCCCGTACAATCAGCGGAAATGCCATAACCGCCGCCGCCAGCGCAGCCCCGGCTGAGGTAAAAGCCAATTGCACCCCCAGCGCCTCCAGCACAGGGCCAAAGGTGCCTTTGCGGCCAAACGCCACCAATAAAAGATAGCCCGTAACAACCGGTGGCAAGACCAAGGGCAAATGTACCAGCGCATTGAGCAGCCCATGCCCCCAAAACCTATACCTCGCAAGTACATAAGCCACCGCGACCGCCAACGGTAGGCTAAGGGCCACGGCCACCAAAGCCACCCAAAGCGACAGGCGCAGCGCGTCCAGCTCAACCGGGCTGACGGCAAACAAGCTCATGGCGCCAAAAACCCATAGGCCACAAATACCTCACGGCCCTTTGGCCCGGCCAGATAGGCCACAACCGCCTCACCGCGCGCGGTCACCGAAGCAGCGAGATAGCGCACCGGATCATGCGTTTCTGCCACAATATCAGCCACAACAAAGACGCCTGGCGCACTGCGGACATCGGAGGCATAGAGCAGGCCTAAAGGGCTTTCTTGCCGCAAAACAGAGATCAAACTGGCGCGCGCATTGTCCTGTTGTGCCAAATGCGGCCGTAAATCTTGCAATAGCCCCAATGTCGTTAAGGCTTGTGCGGCGTAAATACCCAAAGGCACGGAAGAAATCAGCGGCACCGCCAAACGTCCACCTTGTAAGCGCGCCATAATATCGTCCAAGTCCAAAGTCACAGCTGCGGGGGTTGCCGAGGCCAGCACCAAACGGTTCGAGGCAATCATGCAAGCAGGTTGGCTCAATACACCCGCATCGTGAACAAAGCGCATCCAATCAGAGCTGGCTGACACAAAGACATCTGCCGGAGCACCCTGATCAATCTGCCGAGCCAAAACGCTGGAGGCGGCATAGGACAGGCGCAGCACCTGACCGGTTTCGCGTACGTATTTCAGAGCAATGGCATCAAGCGCAGGCTTCATACTGGCCGCGGCAAAAATATCTATCGGTTGCGCCGCGCAAAGACCCGCTCCAAATAACACAACGCAGGCCCCCCCAACCCACGCAATGCGCCGGATCTGGGACATAATATCAAAAAGATTTTTCAAAGGGCCATGCTTTTGTATATTCATCTCACCTGTGTTATAAACATTCAGCAACAATGAAAACAACTCCGCACTATGAGCCCCTCAAAGCCTAAATCTCTGCCCCTTTCGATCGACCCTACACAAAAACGCATGGCGCGGGCGCAATTTGGTGCCCTGTGTTATCGTGTCGAAGAGGGGGCGGTGCAAGTATTGCTCATCACCTCCCGGCGCACAAAGCGCTGGATTGTACCTAAGGGATGGCCTGAACATGGCTTAACCCCTGCGGAAAGCGCCGCCAATGAAGCGCGCGAAGAGGCTGGCGTCACTGGCAAAGTCAAACGGCGCCCCATTGGCGTTTACGGCTATGAAAAAAATGTAGAAAATGCAGATTCCCTCCCCTGCATCGTGACGCTTTATGCGCTCAAAGTGAAGAAACAAAGCGACACCTACCCCGAAGAATCCGAACGCCAACGCCAATGGTTTTGCTGCGAGGAGGCCGCAAGCCGCGTGGCCGAACCGGAACTGGCACGATTGATTAAGGCTTTTGCGCCATAATGTGTGGGCGATCTCGCCTCTTGATTTAAGCGGCGCAATCACTCAAGTACAGATTAACCGCCAAGGAGCATCCCCGTGATCCACTTTTCACTTAAATGTAGTCAGAACCATAGCTTTGACAGCTGGTTCCAATCCTCAGATGCCTTTGAAAAATTGGCAAAAGCGGGGATGCTGACCTGTGCGGAATGTGGCGATCGCGCGGTTGAAAAATCGCTCATGACCCCGAAAATTTCGACCCAAAGCCCATCAGAAAGCCACGCCTTCAGCGCGCCGATGAGTGAAGCCGAGCGCAATTTGGCCAAGATGAAGCGAGAAATCGAAGCCAATTCCGATTACGTTGGCATGAATTTCGCCCATGAGGCCCGCGCCATGCATATCGGGGAGAGTCCCGCCCGAGCCATCTACGGAGAGGCCAAGGCCGAGGAGGCCAAATCTCTGATCGAAGACGGAATCCCCGTCGCCCCGCTGCCCTTTGTGCCGAAGCGTCACACAAATTAGAGTGAGAAACCGGGCAGGCTACCCTTGCCCTTGGGCGCACAACAGCCTAACACCCCGCCGAAACTGCACAAAGTTGGATGACATATGCCTCGTTTGGTAATGAAATTTGGCGGCACATCAGTGGCCAATCTTGATCATATTCGGAATGCTGCCAAGCGCGTACGGCTGGAAGTTTCCAAGGGCTATGATGTGATTGTTATTGTCTCAGCCATGTCCGGTAAAACCAATGAGTTGGTGGGCTGGGTCAACGATACCTCGGCCCTTTACGACGCACGCGAATATGATGCTGTGGTCTCCTCTGGTGAGAATGTCACCGCAGGCCTAATGGCTCTGACATTGCAAGAAATGGACATCCCTGCGCGCAGCTGGCAAGGCTGGCAAGTACCAGTGCAGACCACCAGCGCACATGCCAATGCCCGCATTGAAGCCATTCCCTCCGCAAATTTGGACGAAAAATTTGCCCAAGGCATGCGCGTGGCTGTGGTAGCCGGGTTCCAGGGGGTCAGCCCAGAGGGCCGGATCACAACCCTTGGGCGCGGCGGGTCTGACACCACGGCTGTGGCCTTTGCTGCGGCCTTCAATGCAGAACGCTGTGACATTTATACCGATGTCGATGGGGTCTATACCACCGACCCGCGCATATCGAGCAAGGCACGCAAACTCGACAAGATTGCTTTTGAAGAGATGCTAGAGCTGGCCTCTTTGGGTGCAAAAGTTCTGCAAACCCGCTCTGTCGAATTGGCCATGCGGTTCAACGTACGCCTAAGGGTGCTTAGCTCATTCGAAGACCCATCAGATACAGCAGGTACATTGGTATGTTCCGAGGAGGAAATCATGGAATCAAATGTAGTGGCCGGAGTTGCGTATAGCCGGGATGAAGCAAAAATGACCCTTATTTCCGTTGCCGACCGCCCAGGAATCGCCGCCGCCATTTTTGGCCCGCTGTCGGAAGCCGGGGTAAATGTCGACATGATCGTTCAGAACATCTCCGAAGATGGCCGAACTGATATGACCTTCTCGTGCCCAACTGACCAGGTATTGCGCGCAGAAAAAGCCATGCAAACCGCCAAGGATGAAGGCAACATCAACTATCATGACCTGGTGGCCGATGAAGCTGTGGCAAAAGTCTCCGTCGTGGGCATCGGCATGCGCAGCCATGCGGGCGTGGCCGCGCAAATGTTCCGGGCGCTCCACCATGAGGGGATCAATATTAAGGTTATCACAACCTCGGAGATAAAAATTTCTGTCCTCATAGAGCGGAAATATATGGAATTGGCCGTTCAGACCCTGCATGATGCTTTTGAGTTGGAAAAAGCAGCCTAGGGGCACCGGTCTAAATGGTCCAAACCTCAGAGAGTGAAAGCCGCAAACTTCTTGGCGCCCTGCGCGACGCCATGGCCGAAGACTCGGCCGGTCAAGCGAGGCTTGATAAGATTGTGCAGCTGACCGCCAGCTCGATGCGCTCACAGGTTTGCTCAATCTACCTCTTTCGCGATCAAGACACATTGGAGCTTTGCGCTACGGAAGGCTTGAACGCCGCCGCGGTTCACCAGACCCGCATGCGCATTGGCGAAGGGCTGGTGGGCCGTGTGGCCCGCTACAATCAGGTCATCAATACCGCCGACGCCCCCTCCGCCAAGGGCTTTCGCTTCATGGCGGAAACGGGTGAGGAAATCTATTCTTCCTTTCTTGGCGTTCCCATTCAGCGCCTAGGCGACTCGCTAGGGGTCTTGGTCGTTCAATCAAAAGAGGCCCGCGAGTTTTCCGCGGATGAAATTTACGCGCTTGAAGTAGTGGCTATGGTCCTGGCGGAGATGACCGAATTGGGCGCCTTTGTCGGCGACGGCGATGCGCTCTCTGCACGTCACCAAAAACCTGTGATGTTTCACGCCAAAAGCGCGCAGGATGGCGTGGCCGAAGGTCTGGTCTATCTGCATGAACCTCGGGTCGTTGTCACCAATCCCATTGCGGATGATCCCGAGGTTGAAACGCAGCGGCTCGAGGATGCGCTCGATCTACTGCGCATTTCCGTTGACCAAATGCTCATCAATGCGCGCAGCGGTGATGCCGAACAATTGGAAGTCCTCGAAGCCTACCGCCTCTTTGCTAATTCCAAAGGATGGCGGCGGCGTATGGAAGAAGACATCCAACGAGGCCTCTCCGCAGAGGCTGCTGTCGAAAAAGAACAATCCGCCGCCCGCAGTCGAATGGGGCAGTCCAAAGATACCTATCTGCGCGAGCGCCTGCATGACTTGGACGACCTCTCCAACCGTCTGTTGCGGCTCCTCACCGGGCAGGGCAGCGATACGGGGGCTGAAGTGCCACCCAACCCAATCCTCGTGGCGCGCAATATTGGCCCGGGCGAATTGCTCGACTATGGCCGCAGCCTGCGCGGGATTGTGCTGGAGGAGGGATCTGTTGGCTCCCATGCGGCCATTGTCGCCAGAGCACTGGCCATTCCGCTGCTCATTCGGGCCAAAGGCATTGTGACCGAGGCACTGAACGGTGACACAATCATGATCGATGGCGATCAGGGCTATGTGCACCTGCGCCCGGATGAAGGCGTACAAAAGGCAATGCACGATAAAATTGCGATGATGCGTCAACAGGCGGATCGCTATATCGAGCTACGCGACAAGCCCGCAGAGGCCAAATGCGGCACCATCGTGCAATTGCTCATGAATGCCGGCCTCATGGCCGATCTGCCCTCCCTGCCCAGTTCTGGCGCCGAAGGGGTGGGGCTGTTTCGAACGGAATTGCAGTTTTTGGCGCAAAACCAGATGCCAAAACGCGCCGAGCTGGTCTCGCAATACACACGGGTCGTGGATGCCGCCGAGGGGCGCAAAGTGGTGTTTCGCACGCTGGATATCGGCTCTGACAAGGTGCTGCCCTATATGGTGCCGCAAGATGAGCCAAACCCGGCGATGGGCTGGCGGGCCATTCGGGTCGGGCTGGACAAGCCCGGTATTCTGCGAATGCAACTGCAAGCGCTGCTGCGAGCCACAACTAAGCGCGATCTTTGGGTCATGTTCCCCTTTATCGCACAATTTGATGAATTTCACGGCGCCTTGGCGGAGCTGGAACGGGCCAAAGCCCGTGAGATCAAACTTGGCCACATCCTACCGAAACATATTCATGTGGGCGCAATGCTTGAGACCCCCTCTTTAGCATTTGCTCCAGACCAATTTTTCAAAGAGGTCGATTTTCTCTCCATTGGCGGCAATGACCTAAAACAATTTTTCTTTGCAGCCGACCGTGAGAATGAACGGGTGCGTCGGCGCTATGACACGCTGAACACCAGCTTTCTGAACTTTCTAGAGCAGATCGTCACCCGCGCGCGCAAAAGTCAGACGCATCTATCTTTTTGTGGCGAGGATGCGGGGAGACCGCTGGAAGCGGCTTGTTTTGCCGCTCTGGGCATTGGCACCCTCTCGATGCGCCCGGCCTCTGTGGCGCCTGTCAAACACCTGATCAGGCGGACCAATCTGAAAGAGTTAAAGGCCGTCATTGATGCGGCCCGGGAGGCTGGCAATCAATCGGTGCGTGGCCCTGTGACCGAATGGCTTAAACATAGCAGCTAGCACTGGCCAAGGCGGCAGGGTCTATTTCAGGGGGTCATGTCGGGGCGCGGGTGACGCTACCTTGCACCCCATCCCAAGCCCCCAGCGCCAAAGACATGCCCAAAATGCGTTTGGAGTTGGTGGGTGGCGGCATCTCAACGCCGCTCAGCGGGCGAAATCCAAATTTTTTATAATAGGGGGCATCCCCCACCAGAAGCACCCTATTCCAACCAAGCCCCAGCGCCAGGACCAGACTTTCGTTAATCAAATAGCTCCCCAGCCCCTCGCCCTGCCGGGTTGGGTGAACCGCAATCGGCCCAAGAAAGAGCACTTTACGGGCTCCGATACAAACAGGCCAATAGCGAATGGCGCCAGCCAGAATACCATCTGGATCACGCGCGACCTGTGACAGGGCCGCAATCGGCGCCGTACCATCGCGCAGACGATAGGCAGACAAAGCCTCCCGGCCCGGAGCAAAGCACAAATCATACAGCGCTTCGACTTCCCACCAATCTGCTTCTTTCTCGCGGTTTAAATGAAACACCGCCCCGTCCTCTTTCCTTTTGCAACTGGCCTAACACGCGGTTACGGTTCGCGCAAACCCAGAGGAGAGCACATGTTTTATCGTCCCAAAGAGGGTCACGGCCTGCCCCATAACCCGTTTAATGCCATCGTTATCCCGCGGCCCATCGGCTGGATTTCAACGCAGGACGCAGCGGGGGGGCGCAACCTGGCGCCCTATTCGTTTTTCAATGCCGTAGCCTATGTGCCGCCGCAAGTGATGTTTGCATCCACCGGCGCAAAACCCGATCAGGATGGTACAAAAGACAGCGTCAGCAACATCCGCGAAACGGGCGTATTTTGCGTAAATATTGTCGAATTTGCAATGCTGGACGCGATGAATGCCTCCTCGGCAAGCCTTGGCAAGCAAGAGGATGAGTTTGCACATGCAGGGCTTGAGGCCGCGGCCTGTGAAACCATAACAGGGTTTCGCGTTAGCGGCGCTCCAGCCAGCCTCGAGTGCAAGGTGACGCAGATCATCGAGCTGGCCGGAGCGGCAAATTTTGTCGTCTTCGGGGAAGTAACCGGCGTGCATATGCGCGACGATTGTCTGGTGGACGGCCTCTTTGATGTAAAAAAATTTAAGCCATTGGCACGTTTGGGTTATAAAGATTATACCTCTGTGGACCATACGTTTGCCCTGAGCCGCCCGGACGATTGATCCGGGACGCTTTGTCTCTTTGGGATTTAATGCCCGGCGGCCAAAATGCCAGTGCGTACGCCATAATCC
The DNA here is from genome assembly GCA_905181815.1 of uncultured Planktomarina sp. Classification (GTDB taxonomy): domain Bacteria; phylum Pseudomonadota; class Alphaproteobacteria; order Rhodobacterales; family Rhodobacteraceae; genus Planktomarina. Next base: position 703,348 of record CAJIZA010000001.1, read on the forward strand.
ACGGCGATTTGATAATCCGGGTCATCGTCGCTGTCGACGATCAGATGGCCAGCCTTGCTCAGAAGGTAATGGCAATCTTTGCTCAGGTGACGCAGTTGAATGCGCTTGTCCGCCTCTTCATATTTCAGCGCCAAGGCCTCAATCGCCTGCAGCGCAGACTGATCGGCAACCCGGCTGTCTGCGAAATCAACGACTACCGTGTCTGGATCCTCATATGGGGTAAACAACTCTGAAAACCCCTCCGATGAGCCAAAGAAAAGCGGGCCGCGGATCTTGTAAACCTTGGTGCCATCACTCTCAATCGCACGGTTCGCATGGATGCGGGTGGCGTTTTGCCAAGCATAGGCCAGCGCTGAGACAATCACCCCAACCACAACCGCGATGGCAAGGTCGGTCATTACCGTGACGGCCGTTACCAAAATGATCACAAACGCATCCGTCAGCGGCACTTTGCGCATGATCATCAAACTGTTCCAAGCAAATGTGCCGATCACAACCATGAACATAACGCCGACCAAGGCTGCTAAAGGAATTTGTTCGATCAAGGGCGAGGCCACAACAATAAAGGCCAGGAGGAACAACGCCGCAGCGATGCCCGCAATACGCGTACGCCCACCAGATTTCACATTGATCATCGACTGACCAATCATGGCGCAGCCGCCCATACCACCGAAAAATCCAGTGACAGTATTGGCGATGCCCTGCGCAATGCTCTCTTGGCTCGCACCCCCACGCTTATTGGTGATGTCCCCCACAAGATTGAGCGTCAGCAGGCTTTCAATAAGGCCAATGGCGGCCAAAATACCCGCATAGGGTAGGATAATCCAAAAGGTTTCCAACGTCAGCGGCACGCTGGGGATATGAAACTGCGGCAAGCCGCCCTCAATACTGGCCAAATCGCCAACGCGCGGCACATCAATACCAAAGGCAATCACAATCACCGCCACAATGCCAATACCAGCCAAGGGGGCCGGAACTGCTTTAGTCAGCTTGGGCGTGCCCCAGACGATCACCATGGTCAGCGCTACCAGCCCCAGCATGACCAACATAGGCAGACCCGAAAGCCACTCCCCACTCGACATGCCCTGTCCGGTATTGGCCACAGATCCCGGCACTTTGAACTGGGTCATCTGCGCAAGAAAAATGACAATTGCCAAGCCATTCACGAAGCCAAGCATCACCGGATGCGGCACAAGGCGAATGAATTTGCCCCATTTCATGATGCCAACAAAAATCTGAAAAAGCCCCATAAGCACCACAGTTGCAAAAAGGTATTCGACCCCATGCTGCGCCACAAGCGCCACCATGACAACAGCCAGAGCGCCCGTTGCACCGGAAATCATTCCGGGGCGGCCACCGATTAGAGCGGTGATCAGGCCAACGATGAAGGCGGCATAAAGCCCCACCAAGGGGTGCACCCCAGCGACAAAGGCAAAGGCCACCGCCTCGGGCACCAGCGCCAAAGCCACGGTCAGGCCCGCCAACAGCTCGATACGAATACGGCCCGGGGTCAGCGGCTCCCCAGCGCTCAAATTAAAACCGGCAAAAGAAGATTTGACCGCCGATGCAGCCAATGAAACACGAGACATAATGGAAACCTTTTTGTCGAACAGCCGAAACGTTGACGTCTCATATCATATATTTCGCTGAGGTCACGGAATTCTTAATGTGCAATGAAATTCTGAGCAAAATAACTCGGTCTGCGACTGGCGCGGCGAATAAAAACGTGTAAAAAAATGAGGAACCTTGGGCATTTTTAAGGATGCAAGCGATGAACAAAACAAAAATTGGAGTGATTGGTGGCTCCGGGATTTATGAAATTGACAGTCTGCAAAACCCTAAATGGCAACAAGTCGAGAGTCCCTGGGGCGTACCTTCCGATGAGCTGCTCACTGGGCAGCTGGCAGGTGTCGAAATGGTCTTTTTGCCCCGCCACGGTCGCGGCCATGTCCACGCCCCCAGTGATGTTCCATATCGCGCCAATATCGACTCTTTAAAACGGCTTGGAGTCACAGATGTCATCTCTGTGAGTGCCTGTGGCTCGTTTCGCAACGAGATGGCACCGGGGCATTTTGTGATTGTAGATCAATTTATTGACCGCACAACGCAGCGTGCCAGCTCCTTCTTCTCCAGCGGTTGCGTGGGTCATATCAGCCTCGCTCACCCAACCTGCTCTCGGCTATCGGCTGCTTGCGCTGAGGCGGCTAAGGCGGAAGGAATAACCGTGCATGAGGGCGGCACATATCTCGCAATGGAAGGGCCGCAATTTTCAACCCTGGCTGAAAGCCGCATTTACCGTGAAAGCTGGGGGGTGGATGTGATCGGGATGACCAATATGCCGGAGGCAAAACTCGCTCGCGAAGCAGAGTTATGCTATGCCTCTGTGGCCATGATCACCGACTATGACAGCTGGCACCCAGATCATGGAGAGGTCGATGTGACGGAAATCATCAAAACCCTCATGGACAATTCAGCACAGGCCAAGGGGATGGTGGCGCGCCTGCCACAGCTTTTAGGCGCAACCCGCGATGCCTGCCAGCATGGCTGCGACAGGGCGCTGGAATATGCCATACTCACCGCCCCAGACGCCCGCGATCCTATTTTGGTCGGCAAGCTCGATGCGGTGGCTGGGCGGGTTTTGAGCTAAGGCGTCATCCTACAAGGCATCGCAAATTGGAGCTCGTTTCTGTCGTCAGAGCTGCTATGACGGGGGCGCCAGATGAGGAATGCACTATGAAAACCGTCAAAGACTATATCCGTACCATCCCTGATTTCCCCCATGAGGGAATCATGTTCCGCGATGTCACCACGCTTTTTGCCGACCCACGCGGCCTGCGTCTAGCGATTGATCAGCTGCTGCATCCTTATGCAGGGGTCCCAGTGGATAAAATCATTGGCCTTGAAGCCCGCGGTTTCATTCTCGGCGGTGCGATTGCGCATCAGCTGGGTAAAGGTTTTGTGCCAATCCGCAAGCAAGGCAAGCTGCCCGGCAAGACCCTGTCACAAGCCTATACACTGGAATATGGCGAGGCGGTGATGGAAATCCATGAAGACGCCATTGAACCGGGTGAAAAAGTTTTGGTGGTTGATGATCTTTTGGCCACGGGCGGAACAGCGGTGGCGGGTCTCAAGCTCTTGGAGCGTCTCGGCGCCGATGTCATTGGATGCGCGTTTATTATTGATCTGCCAGATCTTGGCGGCCGACGTGTGCTGGAGGATTTAGACATGCCAGTCCATTGCCTCTGCTCTTACGAGGGCGTTTAGCCCGCCTCTGTTTTCCCGCGCCGATCGAAGCGGATAGAGGCATATAGAACGTGGGTGCGCCAGCGCCCCGCGATTTGCAAATAACTCTGTGCCACACCTTCATATTTAAAGCCGCAGCTCTCCAATAACCCGCGTGAGGCTTGATTTTCCGGCAAGCAAGCCGCTTCAATTCGGCTGAGATCGAGCTGGCGAAAAGCATGGATCACCAGCCCGGTGACCGCCTCGCGCATATAGCCCTGACGCGCGAACTGCTCTCCGGTCCAATATCCCAAAGTGCCCGCCTGAGCCGGGCCTCTACGGATATTGTCCAATGTGACCGCCCCAACCAGCGCTTGATCGGTTTTGCGAACCAAAAACAAAGGGCAGCCTGAGCCATTTTTGACCGCGCGCTGTGCCCAATACACGCGCGCCGTAAAGTTTCGCCGGGTCAAATGTTCCTCTGACCAAACCGGGTCCCACGGAGAAAGAAAATCGCGGCTGTCGCTGCGAAGATCCACCCAAGCGCGGAAGTCATTGTGTTGAGGCAACTGCAGGAACAGCCGGTCAGTCTCACATACAGGCTTAGAATTACGGGCAAACATCAATCACGCCACCAATCTGGCCTGCACCGTCGCAATATCGGGTGCATCGCTAACCGGTCCGTAAAGTGCCATAGCCGCGGGCGCGCCGCCTGACATTGCTCCTACATAGCCACGCACAGCCTCAACGCTGACCGCATCAATTTGCGCGACGACCTCGTCCAAAACAGGAATGCGATCCCAAATCGAGATCATCCGCGCCAGACGCTCAGCCCGCGCAGAGGGGCTTTCCAGCCCCATCAACATGCCCGCTTTCATCTGGGCCCGTGCCCGGGCAACTTCAACTTCGCTCATATCTTCTGCCGCGCGTTTCAGCTCATCTATGGTGATATGAGCCAAATCCGCCAGTTTATCGCCAGAGGTCCCGGCATAGAGTGTCATCGTGCCCGTATCGCAATAGGCGCCAGCACTGGCAAAAATCGAATAGCACAGGCCACGCTTTTCACGCACCTCTTGAAAAAGCCGGGACGACATGCCGCCACCAAAAGCCGACGAGAAAATCTGAGCCGTATAGATATCAGGATCTTTGTAATTTGGGCTTTCGAAGGACAAAGCAAAATGCGCCTGCTCAAGATCTTTCACTCGGCGAATTTCCCCACCCTGAAATTGCGCCGGCGTCACCTGTGCCTGCGCCCGCGCGGTCAAATCTCCAAAAATATCCTCACATTGCCGCACAATTTCCGCATGATCCACCGCTCCAGCCGCCGCCAGAACCATTTGATCAGGGCTATAATTCTCACGGACAAATTGCGACAAATCCGTTTTTTGAAATTGAGCCACCCGCTCCTCTGGCCCTAAGATTGATCGCCCAATGGCCTGACCAGGATAAGAGACCTCTTGCAGCCAATCAAAGATAATATCATCCGGCGTATCCAGCGCTTGACCGATCTCAGAGAGGATCACCCCACGCTCGACTTCAATTTCCGCCGGATCAAAAATCGAATTGAGCACAATATCTGAAATCACATCCAGGGCCAAAGGCACATCGCCCTGCAATATCCGTGCATAATAGGCGGTCATCTCGCGGCTGGTATAAGCATTGATATACCCACCCACATCCTCAATCGCCTCGGCAATTTGCACCGAACTGCGCCGCGCTGTCCCCTTAAAGGCCATATGCTCGAGAAAATGCGCAATGCCGTTTTGTTCAATCCGCTCATGGCGGCCGCCGGCGTTGACCCATATTCCGACAGAGGCAGATTTCAGCCCCGGCATATGCTCGGTGACGATGCGAAAGCCATTTTTCAGGCGATAGGTTTGGACGGTCAAAGGGCTATACGCTCGCGAACTAGAGATTTCATAAGTTGCAAATCATTGGGCATTTCGGTCACGCGCTCATCGCGGTCAAACAAATCAGCCAGCCAGCGTGGCAACGTGGGCCGCAGACCTACGGCCGCGGCCACAGCGTCAGGGAATTTTGCGGGATGTGCCGTTGCCAGCGTTATCATTGGGGAGCTCCCCAAATGATCCTCGGCCACTTTCACACCTACGGCGGAATGTGGACACAGCACTTCGCCAGTGGTGGCAAAAAAGGTCTGGATTGTTGCGCTGGTTTCCTCATCAGAGCTGCGGCCACTGTCAAAATGCTCGCGCAACGCATGCAAGGCGCCCTGGCTGATGCCGAAACCGCCCTGCTTCATCTCTCCCATCAGCTGCGCCACAGCAGCACCATCTCGGTCGTAGGCATCAAAGAGCGCCCGTTCAAAATTCGAAGAGACTTCGATATCCATAGACGGGGTAATGGTGGGAAAGACTCGATCGGTGTCATAGCGTCCAGTGATTATCGCTCGGTGCAAGATGTCATTTCGGTTGGTGGCAATCACCAAACGGTCAATCGGCAGCCCCATGCGTTTGGCGATATAGCCTGCAAAAATATCTCCAAAATTGCCCGTGGGTACGGTAAAGGAGACCTTGCGATGCGGGGTACCCAGGCTGGTTGCGGCGCTAAAGTAATAAACCACCTGGGCCAAAACCCGGGCCCAATTGATTGAGTTGACCCCGGCCAACTTCACCCCATCGCGGAATTCAAAGTCATTGAACATATCTTTGAGCATGGCTTGGCAGGTGTCGAATGTGCCCTCCATTGCGATGGCGTGGACGTTTGCCTCGACCGGTGTGGTCATTTGGCGGCGCTGCACCTCTGAGACCCGGCCATTGGGAAAGAGAATAAATACATTAGCCGCATCCAAGCCGCGAAAAGCCTCAATCGCAGCCGACCCGGTGTCACCAGAGGTAGCACCAACGATAGTCACCTGCTCCCCGCGCCGCGCGAGCGACTTTTGAAACAGCTGACCAATCAGCTGCATCGCAAAATCCTTGAAGGCCAGTGTTGGGCCGTGGAACAGCTCAAGCAGATGATGGTTTGGGCCCAATTGCACCAATGGCGCACGCGCTGCATGGTCAAAACTCGCATATGCTGCCGTAATCGAGTCCATTAATTCGGCATCGCTGAAACAGTCGCCAACAAAGGGCTTCATCACGCGAAAAGCAATCTCTTCGTAGGTTTGACCGGCCAGCGCAGCAATATCGGCGGCGGTCATTTGCGGAATGCTTTGCGGCACATAAAGCCCACCGTCCCGCGCCAGTCCACTCAACATGGCCTCTTCGAATGATAAGACAGGCGCATTCCCGCGGGTTGAGATATATTTCATTGCCTTGGCCCTAAGTTTTAATGTCACGGGATCGGTAAAGGAAATATCCAGACATTCCAAGCCAGATTAATGCCAAAGAAAACCAGGTCAGCGCATAATTGAGATGGTCATTCGGGATATTGGCGCTCATCTTGGGCAATGGTGTGGCCGCGTCATCGGCAAAGCTGCTGTTGCGCAGCACCAGCAAGATTGGCTCGGTCTGCAAATGTGCAGACAGTTTGGCCACATCTCGGGCAAACCATATGTTCGCAGCAAGATCATTGTCAGGAGTGAAGCTGTCAATTTCCTGCGGCCACTGCAAATTGCCCGTCACTTGGCCCGAGCCCTTGGGCATCACAGGCATATTGGCGCGCACAGAGGTAAACCCACGATCCACCATAATCTTGCGGCCATCATTCAGCTCAAAGGCGTCGATCAATCGATAGCCTGCGCCATATATTTTTTGCGACACCAGGACACGGACCGTTTGATCGCCGATGTAGTGTCCTGTGCCGCGCACGGGCAGAAGGTCATGCGTGGCGGGCTCGAGCTGGGCTGGAATATTTATGGCGGGCGCCAAAATCTTGCGCTCAATCTGCGCCAGAATTTCTGTTTTCCAGGCCAAGCGCTGCAATTGCCAGACGCCAAGCCCCATTAGGGTGACCGTGCCCACTATGCCCAATAAGATCATGCCCCAATAACGCATTTCATCCCCTTCAAAGTGCAAAAAGGGCAGCCGTACGCCGCCCTTCCCGTAAAGTGACCGTCGCGCTTGAGCGCCGGCAAGACCGATTTAGCCAGCCCAGAGATAGACGGCTGCGAACAAAAAGAGCCAAACCACATCCACGAAGTGCCAGTACCATGCTGCGGCCTCAAAACCCACATGGCTTTGCGGCGTGAAATGACCCTTGGTGACACGGATCAAACAGACCAGCAGGAAGATCGTACCGATCAGAACATGCATACCGTGGAACCCTGTGGCCATAAAGAAGTTGGCGAAGGTGATCTCACCAGAGAAAGTCCAGCCATCAACAACCAGCAATTCGTGGTACTCATAGACCTGAAATGCTGTGAAGACTGCGCCAAAGGCAATAGCTAAGATCAGCCCCATGCGCAGATCTTTGCGGTTGTTGTCATGCACCAAAGCGTGGTGTGCCCAGGTGGCGGCACAGCCTGAGATCAAGAGCAGGAGGGTGTTGATCAAGGGCAGTTCGAAGGCGTTGATTTGGTGAAATTCAGGCTTCACATATTCCGTGCCGACATATTCATACATCGGGTAAAGCTGATGCTTAAAGAAGCTCCAGAACCAAGCTGAGAAGAACATGATTTCAGACGTGATGAACAAGATGAAACCATAGCGCAGGCCAATTTGCACAACGGGTGTGTGATCACCCACGTGGCTTTCGGCCACAACTTCGCTCCACCATGCGTACATGATGTAGAGCACGCCAACAAAGCCAGCCAAGAAGATGTAGGGTCCGTTGTCATGCATCCAGAGGATGGCTCCTGTCAGCATCACCAAAGCCGATAATGAGCCCAAAAGCGGGTTCACTGAAGGAGGAAGGATATGATAATCGTGGTTCTTTTCATGTGCCATAGCTGGGCCTCGTCGAACTTAGTTTCGTTTTATGGGTGTATCGATCCGCAGCGCAGCCTGCGCCTCGTGCAAATCAATTTCGTGGAACGTGTACGATAAAGTAATCGTATGGATATACTTACCTTCTCTGTCATCCACAATGTCAGGATCGACATAGAAAGTCACAGGCATCTGGACACGCTCATTAGGCATCAAAAGCTGCTCTTCGAAGCAAAAACAATCGATTTTGGTGAAAAAGCCGCCCGCTTGGTAAGGGGTGACGTTATAGCTGGCCGATCCGGCAATGGGCCGGTCAGTTGGATTATAGGCTTCATAAAAGGCCAAACCAGTTTCGCCGATTTTCAATTCCATTGTGCGTTTAACTGGTTTGAAGCGCCATTTCATGTCTTTATCGACAGAGGCGTCAAAGCGAATCTTGATCGTTTCGTCCAAGATTGTCTCACTGCCCAATTCGGCCATGCCTGTCACGCCGCCAAAGCCTGTGACCCGGCAAAACCAGTCGTAAAAGGGCACACTGGCCCAAGCCAGGCTCCCCATCAGGACCACAACAGCCAGGGTTTGGCTCAGGGTTTTGGTTTTTGGCGTCACTGGCTGGCCTCCTCGGTTACCGATGAACGCGGTGCATGGTCATATCCCTCGACCGGGCCTGTATTGGTGATCTTCACCAAGCTCAGTACGGCGACCAATCCGATAAACAGCACCAAGCAGACAGCCACACCAACGTTTTGACTACGACGGCGCCTGTGCATATCTGTTTCGACACGAAAACTCATGACCAGCCTCCCAAACCATAGGGCGTCAAAACCGCCTCTGCCAAAATCGCAAGGAAATGCACGAAGAGATAAAGCAGCGAAAACCTAAAGAAGGCCCGCTCTACCTTGAAATTGTCCGCCTCAGAAGCGAGCTCATCGCGCCGCCAAATGCTGACAGCGTCCTTCAGGACGATCGTGTTGCAGATCAAAGCCACAGTCAGATAAATCACCCCACCAATCGAGGTGAACGCCAAGCCAATCGCCAGAACTGCTTGCAGCACCGCATATGCGAGAATGTGACGCCGGGTTGCCGGACGCCCATGGGTCACCGTGAGCATCGGCACATCGGCATCATCGTAGTCCGAGCGCATAAAGAGAGCGAGCGCCCAGAAATGCGGTGGGGTCCATATGAATATCAAAGCAAACATTAAGACCGCCTCGATGGAGACAGAGCCCGTGGCTGAAACCCAACCAATCAGCGGAGGGAACGCCCCGGCCGCTCCGCCGATTACGATATTTTGCGGCGTCACGCGCTTGAGCCAGATGGTGTAAATCACCGCATAGAAGAATATGGTAAAGGCAAGCCACGCGGCCGCATGCCAATTGGCGGCAAGCCCCAACATCAGAACGGAGAGACCGGATAACGCCACCCCCAGCCCCAACGCCGCATCTGACGAGGTACGCCCCGATGGAATGGGGCGGGATTTTGTGCGGCGCATTATCGCATCAATATCCGCATCCCACCACATATTCAAAGAGCCGGATGCTCCACCGCCAATGGCGATGAACAAAATAGCACAAAAGGCCTCAACTGGGTGCAAACTCACAGGAGCGGCCATCAAACCGACGAAGGCTGTGAACACCACCAACGACATGACACGTGGCTTAAGTAAGGCCACATAGTCGCCAAACACGGGATCGCACTCTGCGTTATGATCTGCCACGTTCGCCATCCACCTTTTATTCAACGCTCGTTTAGTTTGATGCAACTTGAACAGATTGTGGCACGCCGGCGAATTCTTCAATCGCACCGGAAAGCCATGCATCATATTGCCCTTTGCTGACCACTTTCACAGTGATCGGCATGTACGCATGGGCCTGACCGCAGAGTTCGGAACACTGACCGAAATAAACGCCTTCTTTTTCTGCCGCAAACCACAGCTCAGCCAAACGTCCGGGAACCGCATCTTGTTTTACGCCAAAGGCGGGAATGGTCCATGAATGAATCACATCGGCCCCGGTCAGCTGCATCACAACGGTCGCGCCGACGGGCACAACAACGGCTGTGTCGGTAGCCAGCAAATATTCATCGGGTGCATATCCATAATCGGCCAATTCATCCTTTTGCAGCATCACGCTGTCAAAACCGAAGTCATGATCGACATATTCATAGCCCCAATACCACTGGTTTCCAGTGACTTTGATGGTAATATCTGCTTCTGGAATTTCTTGCTGCTTAAACAAAATTGGCAGCGAGAACGCACCAATCACAACCAGAATACCCACAGGCACGACCGTCCACGCCACTTCGAGTACCGAATGGTGGGTGAAGCTGCCTGGCGTTTCGTTGCGGCTGCGGTGAAACTTGAACGCAGCATAGACCAGCAAACAGGTCACAAAGGCAGAGATCACCGTGATTATAACCAACAAGAAATTATCGAGCCAGACAATATCGCGCATCAATTCGGTCGCAGGAAATTGAAAGCCCATGCCTTTGGGCTCCGGCTTGCCGATGGTTTCCAATCCTTGGAAATTTTCTTGTGCTTGAGCAACGCCAGCCAAAGTGACTAGTGCTGCGCTTAACAGAGACGTAAGAATTCGCATTTTCTACCCTATGCCTTTTGCGCCTTCGCGCTGTTCCGCCACACAAACGTGTGACGCGTGATTGTACTTTACGCAGCATCAATCATAACATCGCCTCACACGCAATTGGTTGATCCGCGTCAAAGGGACGCCAGTGGCAAAATTCACCCGCGAAAACCACTTTTCGCCAAAATACAGCAAGGAATTTCATGACTGATTCTCTATTTCGCCCGTTTGAGACCCATATCGATCGGGAGTCGGCCCGTGAGATTCTTAAATCAACCCTGATCGGAGCGGAAGATGGGGAGCTGTTTTTAGAGCGCTGCAGGTCCGAAGTATTATCCTTTGACGACGGGCGGCTGCGCACATCAAGTTTTGATGCTTCCGAAGGGTTCGGCCTGCGCGCAGTTCAGGGAGAGCGGGTTGGCTATGCGCATTCGACCGAAATTTCCGAGCAGGCCATGCGCCGCGGCGCGGGCACGGTACGCTTGGCCGTTGAGGCGGGCAGCGGGCCACTATGCGCCGCGCCGACCGCCACCAATCGCCGTCTCTACAGTGATCACAGCCCACTCAGCGATTCGAGCTTTCCAGCCAAAATCGATATTTTGCGTGAGATAGATGCTTATGCCCGAGGTTTGGACCCACGCGTTATGCAAGTCTCGGCCACGATCGCTGCCTCCCATCAAGAAATGGTCATCTTGCGCGCCGAGGGACCCGATGTTTCAGACAGCCGCCCAATGGTGCGCATGAATGTCTCTGTTATTGTGGAGCAAGACGGACAGCGCCAAACCGGCTATGTCGGTGGCGGTGGACGCTACGGGCTCGATGGCATGCTTGAGCCGAGCCATTGGCAACCTTTGGTGCGGGAAGCTCTGCGAATCGCTGTGGTCAACCTCGCCGCCATTCCCGCTCCTGCGGGTGTGATGGATGTGGCCCTGGGCGCAGGGTGGCCCGGTATCTTATTACATGAAGCGGTTGGGCATGGGCTGGAAGGTGATTTCAACCGCAAAGGCACCTCAGCCTTCGCTGGACTCATGGGCCAAAGGGTCGCGGCCTCAGGTGTCACTGTGCTGGATGATGGCACAATACCAGACCGCCGAGGGTCGATCAGCATTGACGATGAGGGCACGCCAAGCGGCAAAAATACTTTGATCGAAGACGGGATATTGGTCGGCTATATGCAGGACCGACAAAACGCGCGGCTCAGCGGCAATGCCCCAACGGGGAACGGTCGCCGCCAGAGCTTTGAGCATGCGCCCATGCCGCGCATGACCAACACTTACATGTTGGGCGGGGATGTTGATCCCAAGGACATGCTTCACGATATGAAAGACGGCATTTACGCCGTGGGCTTTGGCGGCGGCCAGGTCGATATCACCAACGGAAAATTCGTCTTTTCCTGCACGGAGGCCTATCAGGTCAAAAACGGCAAGGTCGGCGCCCCAGTCAAAGGCGCCACGCTTATTGGCGATGGGGCCACAGCCCTGAAACAGATTCGCGCCATCGGCAATGACATGCGGCTCGACGACGGCATGGGCAACTGCGGCAAGCAAGGCCAATGGGTGCCCGTGGGCGTGGGGCAGCCGTCCTTGCTTATCGGCGGATTGACCGTGGGCGGATCGGCGACTTAAGGCGCATCGCACCCGGGATTTGCGAGCTTTCACCAAACATTAACTTGGATTTCACCCCAGCGCTCGTTTTTCCCGAACGAAATAACCTCATTACCGGCCTCTGCCAGGCGATTGTGATTGTGAAGGCGGCGGCGAAATCCGGTACATTTATCACCGCAAGGCAAGCGCTCGAGCAGGGGCGCGCGGTTCTGGCTGTGCCTGGCCATCCAATGGATGCTCACACCACCGGTTGCAATGTGCTGATCCGCGATGGCGCCTGTTTGGTGTGCATTGTCGATGATATATTGCAAGCCATCCATTCCGCGACACAACAAACGATACCGCAGCCGCCAATAGTCGGTCAAACTCGCCCCCAAACAATCCAGGCAACCTTGCCCCTTCCTCCCAGCAAAACACAGGCCTATCAAACCCAACGCAGAGATCTGGTTCAAACTTTGCACTAACAAATTCTAGACCGTCTCAGCGCCGCACCGCTTTCCAAAGATCAGCTGATCCACAATCTCAAAATCCGCCGCCCATGTCCCCCCGGCCATCACCGAACTGGAGCTCTCTGGCCGTCTGGAGCGGCAACCCGACGGGCTTTTGTCGCGCATCCACAACCACTAAATTCGTTTTTTTGTGCAACCTCCATTGACAAATTGCTCCTGCACCCCCTTTTTGACGCAAGAATTTTTCTTAACTCGCAGGATATCCCCATGGCTGTTGTTGTTGTAGAATCTCCTGCTAAGGCAAAGACAATAAATAAATACCTTGGACCAGGCTTCACCGTTCTTGCCTCATATGGTCATGTACGTGATTTGCCGCCCAAAGATGGCTCGGTGGATCCCGAGAATGAATTTGAGATGCTTTGGGAGGTTGGCGCTGCCAGCAAAAAACACGTCAAGGCCATTGCCGATGCCCTCAAAGACGACAATGAACTGATCCTCGCAACCGACCCTGACCGCGAGGGCGAAGCGATCAGCTGGCATTTGCAAGAGACGCTCACCAAGCGTCGCGCGATCAAAAAAAATACGCCCGTATCCCGTGTTGTATTCAACGCCATCACCAAGACCGCGGTCACCGAAGCCATGAAAAATCCCCGTCAAGTGGATATGGAATTGGTTGAGGCCTATTTGGCCCGCCGCGCCTTGGATTACCTTGTGGGCTTCAAGCTCTCCCCCGTGCTTTGGCGTCGTTTGCCGGGGGCGAAATCGGCTGGGCGGGTACAATCGGTCTGCCTGCGGCTGATCGTTGACCGTGAAATGGAAATTGAGGCATTCAATCCGCGTGAATATTGGACCGTCGGTGCCAGTCTCAGCACCCCGCGCGGCCAGCAATTTGACGCCCGGCTGACCAGTCTGGGCGGCAAGCGCATCGATAAATTTGATCTGGCGAATGAAACCGAGGCAGAATTGGCGGTTCAGGCGGTGCGGAGCCGGGATTTGACCGCCACGTCGGTAGAAGCCAAACCCGCCAATCGCAACCCCTCTGCCCCCTTCATGACCTCGACGCTACAGCAAGAGGCAAGCCGCAAATTCGGCATGGGCGCCAGGCAAACCATGTCGGCCGCACAACGTCTTTATGAGGCCGGCTTGATCACTTACATGCGGACCGACGGTATTGATATGGCGCCAGAAGCGGTGCAAGCTGCACGCGTCGTGATCGGTGAGCGCTATGGGGCGCAATATGTGCCGGAGCAACCGCGTCTGTATAAAAATAAGGCAAAAAACGCCCAAGAGGCGCATGAATGTATTCGCCCCACCGAAATGGGCCAAGCCCCTGATACCCTATCGATATCCGACGCTGATCAAAAGAAACTCTATGATCTGATCTGGAAACGGACGGTCGCCAGCCAGATGGCAGCAGCCCGTTTGGAGCGCACCACAGTTGAAATTGAATCAAGCGATGGACAGGTCGTCCTGCGCGCCACCGGGCAAGTGATGCTCTTTGATGGCTTCATGCGGGTCTATGAGGAAGGACGTGACGACACGGTTGTTGACGAAGACGACAAGCGTTTGCCACAAATCAGCGCCGCAGATCCTGTAGCCAAAAAGTCTGTCACCCCTGAGCAGCATCATACCCAGCCACCACCGCGCTACACCGAGGCCAGCTTGGTCAAGCGCATGGAAGAGCTGGGCATTGGTCGCCCCTCCACCTATGCCTCGGTCGTCACCACAATCCAAGATCGCGACTATGTGCGAAAAGAGAAAAATCGTCTTATTCCTGAGGATAAGGGGCGTTTGGTGACTGTTTTCCTGAGCAGTTTCTTTCGCCAATACGTTGGCTATGAGTTCACGGCCAATTTGGAAAATGAATTGGATGACGTCTCCGCAGGTGATCGCGAATACCGCACTGTTTTGAGCCATTTTTGGAAAGACTTCAAGGTTGCGATTGACGAGGCGATGGACCAATCCATCACCGAAGTTCTTGAAAAAATTAATGATGTCCTTGAGCCACACCTCTTTCCCATAGAAGAGCCCGGGGTTGATCCACGCATATGCAAAAACTGTGGCGATGGGCGTTTGTCCATGCGCACGGCCCGATCTGGCGGCGCATTTATCGGCTGTTCCAACTACCCAGAATGCCGCTTTACCCGCCCATTTGGGCCGCCCGGCACCGAAAGCAGCGCTATCGGTCCCGATGGCAAACTGTTGGGGCATGATAGCGCGGATCCCATCAGCCTGCGCGACGGGCGTTACGGCCCCTATGTGCAGCGCGGAAACGTGACGGAGGAAAACCCCAAACCACCGCGGATGTCCATTCCGAAAATCTGGTCCTTGGATGAGTTGACCTTTGAAAAGGCGGTGCAGCTTTTATCCCTGCCCCGCGAAATTGGCCCGCATCCTGAAGATGGGGTGATGATCGAATCTTCAATTGGGCGCTTCGGCCCCTATGTGAAACATGGCACACTCTACGCCAATATCGGCGATATCGACGAAGTGTGGAGCATCGGCATGAACCGGGCAGTGGAAGAATTGGCAAAAAAGGCTGCGCGGAGTGGACGGGGCGCAGCAGCCAAGCCCTTGCATGAATTGGGCGAGCATCCCAGCGAGGGCGGCCCGATCAATGTCATGGATGGGCGCTATGGTCCTTACGTTAAATGGGGCAAAGTGAATGCCACGATTCCAAAAGAGATTGATCCGGCTCAGGTCACCATAGAAATGGCGGTGGATCTGATTGCGCAAAAAGCGCCAGCCAAAAAGAAAAAAGCGGTGGCCAAGAAAAAACCTGCCACAAAAAAACTGGCAGCCAAAAAGCCGGCCGTTCCAAAAAAAGCGCCCGCTAAAAAGGATTAAGTCCTGGCTTTAGCGCTGCGGTGGTGCACCAAAGGCGCGCAGAACTTCCTGCGCGGCACGCTGGACCGGATCAAGCGTATCCGACAGGATTTGCACCCGGTCAAACCGCGACGGATCCGCCTCAACCGAGGCGCGCAGGGCTGATCCAAACGCCATACGCAATTCGGTTCCAATATTGAATTTGCAAATCGACGTCTTTGCCGACAGATGCCGGCGCTGCTCTACCGGAACACCGGAGCCGCCATGAATAACCAAAGGCAGGGACGTCAGCGCCTCAATCCGAGCAATACGCTCCAAATTGAGACCGCCTTCCTTATCCTGTTGTAAATGCACATTCCCAACACTGATCGCCATAGCATCCACAGCGCTCTCACGGGCAAACTTTGCCGCCTCTTCAGGATCAGTTCCATCGGAACCTTCGCCACCAAAATATCCAACAAACCCAATTTCGCCCTCACAGGAAATGCCAGCCGCATGAGCCATCTCTGCAATTGATGCAGTTTCATCGATATTTTGTTGCAAAGGCTTGCGCGAGCCATCGAACATCACTGAGGTGAAGCCGCTGTCAATCGCAAGCCTACAGTCTTCAAAAGTATAGCCATGATCAAGATGGGCCACTACGGGCACCGGGGACGCCTCTGCTAAATGCCGAAACATTTTGCCCAGCACCGGCAGGGGCGTATGCGCCCGGCACGATGGTCCGGCCTGCAGGATAACCGGGCAGTTCTCCGCCTCCGCGGCCGCCACATAAGCGCGCATATCTTCCCAGCCGAGAGTCACCAATCCCCCCACCGCATAGCCCTGTTTTAGGGCCGGTTGCAGCACGTCAGCAAGGGTTGCGAGGGTCATTTGAATTTCGCGATCATGTCTTTAATGCCCGGGATGGTTTCGATTTGGTAGGCATGGGTTGGCTGGAAATATTGTACTAGCGATCGCTGGCTCAAGCCGCCAAGAATGGTAAAATAATACATCTCATAGCCCGGCAGAACGCAGCAGGGATGATAGCCATTGTCGAGACAGATGGTTGAGCCATCCATGATATGATAGGCATCCCCCGGCTTATTATCCTCGCGCTGCAACATTTGCACACCTGAACCCCAATTGGGCTTGAAACGGAAATTATAAGTTTCATCATGGCGAGTCTCTGTGGGTAGCCGATCCGTGTCATGCTTATGGCTTGGAAAGCCCGACCATCCGCCCGCACCGACCGTGAACAGCTCACTCACCAGCAGGCGACCAACTTTTCCATGCTGTTTCTGGCCGAGTATATGTTTGATTTTACGATGAGTTTTTGTATCGTCTGAGCCGTATTGCACCAGGTCAATCTCATCGGCGCGCACCGCAAAAGGATCGAGAATTTCGTCATGTTTCGCGCCAGCAATGAACACCTCTGCGGTCTCAGAAAGACAAACCATCTCCACTTTCGCGCCCGATGGCACATAAACGCCCTCTGGCTCACCGCCCCAAACATCTTCAACGCGCCCGCCCAATCCGGTGGTTTTGAACCCTTCGACATCGACATCAATCGAGCCCGTGGCCGGAACAATGCAGGTCTCATACCCCGGCACTTGATAGTCAAACGCCTGACCCTTGGCCAGTTTTACAATGTTGAAATAATTCAACGGGACCGTGGCATCGTCCACATCCACAATCGGGGAATTTTTATTGTCAAAAGGAGCTATATGCATGGTTTACTCTTTCACCTCTGTGGGACCGTCGTGCGCGGCCAAAAATGTTTCTAAATCGGCCGGAAAGGGCATGGCCGGCGCGCAACCAGGTTTGCCCACAACGATAGCCGCACAGGCAGAGCCGCGCAGTACCGCAGTCTTGAGCGGCAAGCCCTGCGCCAGAGACGCCAGAAAGCCCGCCATGAAACTGTCCCCAGCGCCTGTGGGTTTCAACGCTGTGACCGGGTAGATGCCCGTGCGCAATTCTTCATCTCCACCAAAGGTGATCGCGCCCTTCTCACCCATTTTGTAAATCACAATCTTCGCAGTGCTCTGCGCAAGGGCGCGCGCCTTGGCCAGACCTTTGTCAAGTCCACCCGCCATGAAGCCAAATTCTTCGTCATTGCCCACAATCACATCCGACAGCGCGCCGGCGCGGGACAAAACCTCTTCGGCCACCTGCGGCGATGGCCAGCTGTAGGGACGATAATCTACATCAAAAATGATTGGCAGCCCAGCTGCGCGGGCCAAATCAAATGCATGAAAGGCGGCAGAGCGGCTTGGCTCAGCAGCAAACACCGTTCCAGCCGTCACCAGAGCCCCGAAATTGCCGTAAGCCACGCGCGCCGCGTCTTCAGCGGTAAATTGAAAATCGGCCGCGCCGTTGCGATAGATCACGCTTTGATGTTCTTCGACGCGCGTCTCATAGACGGCCAATGAATTGCGAAACTCACCGCCAACCGATTTTACAGAGCTGCAATCTACACCATAATTCTTGAGCTGATTGACACAATAGCGCCCGACGCTGTCATCACTGACCGAGGTTACCAAAGCCGCCTTGCCACCAAGCTTTACCAGGCCCGCCGCGATATTGGCCGAGGACCCACCGAGACCGGCGGTGAAGACCTCTGCCTCTTCCGTCTTCGTTCCAGGCGGATCGGGAAAGAAATCCATGCCTGCGCGGCCAATGACCACAAAATTATTTTGAGCGATACCCGCCAAGAGGTTTTGCATAGCTACACCCCGCGCCGCTGGTTCTTGCGGCCACTTTCCCAGTCTTCATGGGCTTCACGGACCGAAGCATGAGCGCTCACCTGGGGCGTGCCAACTTCCCACCAGCTGTGTCCCTCAGTCGTCCAGCCTTCATAGGCATCGACATCCATGACGATCACGCTGGTTTTCTCCGCCGCCTTGGCCCGCATAAACGCCTCTGCCAATTCAGCGGGGTTTGCGACCCGCTCTGCGTGCGCCCCCATGGCCGCCGCATGGGCCGTAAAATCAACCGCAAAGGGTGCATCGATCGTTGGGCAGTCGGCGATGAGATTGTTAAAGCTCTCATTTCCTGTGTTGTTTTGCAGTTTGTTGATCACAGCGAACCCGCCATTGTCGAGCACCAGAACGATCAACTTCTTGCCCGTTAGAACAGATGAGTAAATGTCTGAATTCATAAGCATATAGCTGCCATCACCGGTAAAGACGATCGTATCTTGCGCCGGCTCAAGCTCACTTTGCGCGATGCGTGCCCCCCAGCCGCCCGCGATTTCATAGCCCATACAGCTAAACCCGAACTCCACGTCCACAGTGCCAATATCCAAGGTCCGCCAATTGGCCGTCACCTCTGCCGGCAGACCGCCTGCCGCCGCAACAACCCGGTCACGCGGATCGCAGAGCGCGTTGACCACTCCGATCGCCTGCGCATAGGAATTAGGCCGATTGCCCGGCTTCACATTCTGCGCCACGTAGGCATCCCATTTGCGGCGCGCGCCTTGCGCTTCGCTCAACCAAGCGGCTGGGGCGCGATAGGTCCCCATTTGCGCACTGAGGGCCTGAAGACCCAATTTGGCATCCCCCACCAGCGGCAAGGCGCGATGCTTGCCTGCGTCATGGCGTGCCGTATTGAGCGAGATAAATTGCGCATCTTCCGCAAAGGCCGTCCATGATCCTGTGGTGAAGTCTTGCAAGCGACTGCCGACCGATAAGATGACATCCGCACGTTCTGCCAGCCAATTGCCACTGTCAGAGCCCGTCACCCCAACCGGCCCAATGTTCAGCGGGTGATCGGCCAAGAGATTGGCGCGGCCCGCAATCGTTTCAATGACAGGAATCCCGCAAGTCTCTGCAAAGTGAGTGAGCTCGGCCACAGCCTTGCCATATTGCACCCCGCCGCCGGCGATGATCGCCGGACGCTTGGCGGCTTTCAAAGCCACGATCGCATCCTCAAGCTCGCGCGCATCAGGCATTTGCCTGCGAATGCGGTGCACTTTTGGCTCAAAGAAAGACAATGGGTAATCATAGGTCCAGCCTTGCACATCCTGTGGCAGAGCGATGAACGCCGGACCGCAATCGGCCGGATCCAGCATGGTCGCCAAAGCCGCTGGCAGGGTTTGGATCACCTGCGCCGGATGGGTGATCCGATCCCAATAGCGGCTCACCGCTTGAAAACTATCATTGAGCCCGAGCGCCGGATTGCCAAAATGCTCCAACTGTTGCAGCACTGGATCGGGCAGACGGGTCAAAAACGTGTCGCCACAGAGCATCAGCATCGGCAGACGGTTGGCATGGCACAATGCAGCCGCGGTCAATAGATTGGCCGTTCCGGGTCCCGCCGAGGCCGTACAAAACATAAGCCTTTGCCGCAGGTGATATTTGGCGTAGGCCGCTGCGGCAAACCCCATGCCTTGCTCATTTTGCCCGCGGTACAACGGCAGCTCTTCGCGGTGATCATAAAGGGCCTCACCCAAACACGGAACATTGCCATGGCCAAAAATGCCAAAACCCCCACCACAGACGCGGGTTTTCTCTCCTTCAATGTCAATATACTGCGCCGCCAAATAGCGAATGATGGCCTGTGCGGTGGTCAGGCGAATGGTTTTATCTGCTGTGTCCACAGAAAATACTCCGATTTAAATGCAAAAACCCTGCCCCAACTTGGCAAGCCGTTCAGGTCTTAGGATACTATTTTTGCAACCGGTTGCAAGAGTGGAAGTCGCCCCTATTGCCCTGCGCGATACCAAGCGGTCAAAAGCGCACGATCCTCTTGCGGAATGTCGGTTATATTGGCCGGCGGCATGGCGTGACTCACCCCCGCTTGCAAATAAATTGCCCGTGCATTGCGCGCCACATCGGCGCGGGTTTCAAGCAAGACCCCCTTGGGCGCCCAGCGCAGCCCGTCCCAAGCCGGCGCACGCGCATGGCACATGGCGCAGCGGCCCTGAACAATTTCATGCGCCTGCTCAAAGCCCTCCGCCTCGGCAAACCGCATCTCGTACCGGCTTAAAGGCACGGCTTCGGCCTGCTCCACATCTCCATCAAAACCGGGTACTGAGGACAGCCAGGCAATGATGATGAACAAAATTACAGTTACCGCCCAGGTCCAATTCGGCCGACCTTTTCGAGCGTGCATCGAATTAAAGTAATGGCGAATGGTCACGCCAATCAGGAAGATCAAACAGGCTATGATCCAAGCATTGGGCGTGCCAAACGATAACGGATAATGATTTGACAGCATCAAAAAGATCACTGGCAAGGTGAGATAATTGTTATGTGTGGAGCGCAATTTTGCGATCTTGCCGTATTTGGCCGCAGGCTCCCGCCCCGCTTTCAAATCGGCCACAACGATCCTCTGATTGGGCATGATGATCATCGCCACATTGGCCGTCATGATCGTGGCGGTAAAAGCTCCCAGATGCAAAAGCGCCGCGCGGCCCGTGAAAATTTGGTTATAGCCCCAAGACATCGCCACCAACACCGCAAAAAGCAAAAGCATCAAGAGCGTGGGGCGCTCACCGAGCGACGATTTGCACAAGACATCGTAGATAACCCAGCCAATCGCAAGAGAACCCGCCGAAATGGCGATCGCTTGCCAAGTGTTCAGATCCATCTTCGCCGGATCAATCAAATAAAGCTCCGAGCCTGCCCAATAGACCACCATCAACATGGCAACCCCGGACAGCCAAGTGGTATAACTCTCCCATTTGAACCATGTCAGATGCTCTGGCATGGCTTCTGGCGCAATCAGATATTTCTGAACGTGATAAAATCCGCCCCCATGCACCTGCCACTCCTCACCATCGGCAGGCCCTTCAATATTGCGGTTCAACCCTAAATCCAGCGCTATAAAATAGAACGATGAGCCAATCCAAGCCATGGCTGTGATGACATGGAGCCAACGCACGGCAAAGCTGATCCAGTCCCAAAATATCGCAGCATCATACATGATAAGCCTCCCTAGCTTCCACGGTAGGTGGAAAACCCATGGGCCGACAACAGCAGAGGCACATGGTAGTGATCATCTTGCGACATGCCAAAACGAATGGGCACCACATCTAAAAACAATGGTGCCTGTCCCGCTTGCCCTGTGCGGCGCAGATAATCGCCCGCGTGAAATACCAGCTCATACTGCCCCAGGGCAAAATCCTCTTTGGGCAAAATAGGACTGTCGGTGCGCCCGTCAGCATTTGTGACCGCGTCACCCAATTTCACCGCCTGGCCATTTTCGTAGCGAAACAGCTCGATTTGTATCCCTTCAGCCGGACACCCTTTGGCCGTATCTAAAACATGTGTGGTCAAAAACCCATTCATGATCTATTCCTTTTTTGCTTCCCTAATCTGTGCGCAAAAAATAAGCAAAGGGAAAGCCCAAGATGGAGAAAACTATGAAACGTTACCCACGCGATATGTCTGGATATGGCCCAACCCCTCCCGTAGCGCATTGGCCAGGAGGCGCCAAAATTGCGGTTCAGCTTGTGCTGAACTATGAAGAAGGTGGCGAAAACAACATATTGCATGGGGACGCCGCCTCTGAAGCCTTTTTGTCAGAGATCGTCGGCGCCGCCGCCTGGCCTGGCCAGCGTCATTGGAATATGGAAAGCATGTATGAATACGGTGCTCGGGCGGGATTTTGGCGGTTGCATCGCATACTCAAAGACCTGCCCATCACCATTTACGGCGTGGCCACCGCCTTGGCCCGCGCGCCAGAGCAAGTGGCTGCGATGAAATCTGCCGGATGGGAGATTGCTAGCCACGGGCTAAAATGGATCGAATATAAAGATGCCTGCCCCGAAGATGAGGCCGCAGATATGGCTGAGGCAATCCGTCTACACACTGAAGTCGTGGGTACACCACCGCGCGGCTGGTACACGGGGCGCTGCTCGGAAAACACCGTCCGCTTGGCCGCAGAAACCGGGCAATTTTCTTATGTGGCAGACAGCTATGCCGATGATTTGCCCTATTGGATGGAATTTGAGGCGCGCGATCAGTTGATTGTACCCTATACACTCGACGCTAATGATATGCGCTTTGCGACCCCGCAGGGTTTTAACGCGGGCGATCAATTTTTTAACTACCTAAAAGACAGTTTCGACACGCTGTACGCAGAGGGCGGGCGCATGATGTCAATCGGCCTGCACTGCCGGCTGATTGGTCGGCCAGGCCGCACCGCCGCGCTGCAACGTTTCATTGGATATGCGCAAAGCCATGAGGGCGTTTGGTTCGCCACCCGTGAAGCAATCGCCGACCATTGGGCCCAAACCCATCCACATCAACGCCAGAGCCGCCCCAGCGGCCTGTCCCGAGAGGATTTCACTGCAGCCTATGGTGGAATCATTGAGCATTCCGCCTGGGTCGCAGAGCGCGCGCACCGGCTGGAACTTGGCCCCATGCACGACACAGCGACGGGATTGCACAACGCCCTATGCCGCGCCTTCCGCTCCGCCAGCCCAGAAATGCGCCTTGGCGTGCTGACCGCACATCCAGATTTGGCTGGAAAATTGGCAGCCGCAAAGCGGCTGACGGCGGAAAGCACCGCAGAGCAGGCCAGCGCCGGGCTTGACGCGCTAACCGACGACGAACGCGCACATTTCACAGTGCTCAACGACGCCTATGCAGAAAAACACGGATTTCCCTTTATCATCGCTGTACGGGATCACACCAAAGCCAGCATCCTTGCCGCCTTTGAAAAACGCATCGCCCATGACCACGAGACCGAATTTTCCGAAGCCTGCCGCCAAGTTGAACGCATAGCAGAGTTCCGCTTGCGCGATCTCCTGCCGCGGTGAAGCCTAAAGCTCTGACCATGCTAGCGGGCCAGAGCGGCTACAGGCCCAACGGCATATGTCGGTTTACGTCTTTATAGAGTAAATAGCGAAACGGTCCGGGACCGCCCGCATAGCAGGCTTGCGGGCAAAAAGCGCGCAGCCACATGAAATCGCCGGCCTCCACTTCGACCCAATCTTGATTGAGCTTATAAACCGCCTTGCCTTCGAGCACATATAAACCGTGCTCCATGACATGGGTCTCTTCAAACGGGATCACCCCGCCAGGTTGAAAGGTCACTATATTGACATGCATATCATGGCGCAGATCGTCTGGTTCAACAAAGCGCGTGGTACCCCATGCTCCATCCGTATCCGGCATCAAATGCAGCTCATGATCGGCTTCATGGGTGACAAAGGCCTCAGGTTTCGCGATTCCCTCAACCGGCACATAGAGTTTACGGATCCAATGAAACCGCAGGCAGTCCTCCGGCGCCTCCAGCGTCCATTGCACGCTGCTGGGAATATAGGCGTAGCTGCCCGCCCGCAAAGCATGCGCCTGCCCGTCCAGATGCAGCACGCCCGCACCCTGAGTGACAAAAAGCACCGATTGCGCCCGCGTCTCCATATCCGGCTTTTGACTGCCACCACCGGGGGAGACCTCCATGATATATTGCGAAAAAGTCTCAGCAAAACCGCTCAAGGGACGTGCCAACACCCAAGCTCGTGTTTTGTGCCAATGGGGCAGAAGGCTGGTGACGATATCGCGCATTGTACCCTTGGGGATGACTGCATAGGCCTCGGTAAAGACCGCGCGCTGGGTCATAACGTCCTTCTGGCTCGGCAGGCCACCAGTTGGGAAATAATATTTTTGCGTGTCGCCCATGGGGTATCCTTTTAAGACAGATCAAATCCTAGCGCGAAACCGCGTCAAGCAAAAGCCCCTCCGTTAAGGCCTTACCCCCGATCACATGCCCAATACAGCCTTTTTTTGGTCAGCCCATGTGTGGATCAAATGATCCACAGCTAAACCAATAAACGCCACGCAAAGCCCAAGAACCAGGCCATTGCCTATACCGTTTTTATCCGAAAGGGCTTTGAGAATGTATTGGCCCAAATCCTCAGTGCCAATCATCGCACCGATAATAACCATGAAAAGGGCGAAAACAACAGTTTGATTGAGGCCCAACATGATGTGCGGAAAGGCCAGCGGCATTTCAATTTTTACCCACCGCTGCATACGATTAACTCCCGACATAGAGGCGGCGTCCTGCAAAGTAGCCGGCACGCTACGCAGACCTTCAACCGTGTAACGAATTGCTGGAATAGTTGCATAGACGATCACCGCTAGAAGAACAGAAGTGTCGGTCACGCCAAACAGCATGATAACCGGAATCAGATAAATGAAAGAGGGAAAGGTTTGCAGCGTGTCGCAGACAATTAAAATAGCTCGGCTTGCCAAAGAAGTTTGAGCACAAAGCGAGCCAATCACCAGCCCAAAGATCGCAGAAACTATCACCGCAAACGATGTCATATAGGCGGTGATCAATGCCCGGTCCCACCACTCCGTAAAGGCTATGAACAATAAAAAACCACCCACAATCACTGCGGAGCGCAACCCGCCAATGATAAAGCCAATGCCCATAATAAGTACAAAAGTTGCACTGACAGGCATGCCTAAAAAGGCAGTTTTCATGGGCATCAAAACGTCTAAAATCAGCCTGTTGTTAAATGCTTGCAACCCATGATACCAATTTTCAACCATCCAATCGACCCCTGACTGCCAAAATGGCTCAGTGGTGATACCCTGGTTGTGAGGGATGAGATAGAAGTAGTTTATGCCACCAGAAAAAACCAAATTTCCCAGAAAACTCAAGAGGAGACACAGCCCGAACACGGCCAAAAACATCACCCTGTATTGATGACGCCGAAAGAAACTTTCATCTGGAAAATAATCAGTTTGTCGATTAGCCCAAGCCAAAGACAGCTTGTCCAGAACAACCGCGATCAAAACGATGCAAATTCCAAGTTCAAGCGCCTGCCCAATGCGTAATTGGTTTAGAGCCAAAAGCAGGTTAAAACCTAAGCCTTTCGCGCCGATGAATGACGCAATTACCGCCATAGCCAAACATTGCATGATCACCTGGTTGGTGCCAATCAAGATATCACGCCGGGCTGTCGGTATGAGAACTTTGTACAACATTTGACGATTGGTGCAGCCATTCATCGATCCAGCTTCCACTACTTCCGCCGGCACCCGTTTCAACCCCAGCAGTGTCAAGCGGATCATAGGCGGTGTCGCAAAAATGATAGTAGCAATGGCGCCAGCATGGTCGCCTACGCCAAAAAACACCATCACCGGAATGAGATATGAAAAATGCGGCATGGTTTGGGCCACATTCAATAATGGTTTAAGAATGGTTTCCGTTGTTACGCTCTTGTAAGCCGCAGTTCCCAGCCCCATCCCCAAAAGGCAAGACACCGGCGCAGCGATAAGCACAAAGGAGAGGGTCTCCATTGCAGGTTCCCACTGGCCAAAAATTGCGATATACGCTGTCGCAAGAGCTGTCAAAAGCGCTAGCCCAGTACCGCGCAGTGCATAGCCCATCACTATTGACGCACCGGAGACAACCGTCCAGGGCAACGCGGGCCAAACAGCCCATTCATGCTCATCGACAAAGTCCCAGCTGGTAAACGCCACTATGGTCTTGACCCCGCCCAAAAGGATATCGCGGATCAACTCGATACAAAACAATATCGAACGCGAAAAGCCGCGCGTCAGTTCACGGACCAATGCAGAGGTCTCATATTCTTCGAGATCAGGATCATATACCTCGACTGGAAACCACTCATACATGAGGTTTTCTGCAAATCCATTAATAGCCCCAGGCAAACCAGCAAACAAAGCAGGGAAACGCCAAAGAACATTCGTCTCTGACGGTTCGATGGCAAAGCACAGGGTTAAAAACACTACCACGAGGAGGATAAACTGGGCCAGCTTGCTGCGTGGGATCAAATAGGACATGGACCCACCCTAAGCCACGCCTACAGCGACAGGGGAGGCGCCAAACAGCATACTAATAATCTTCGACGCATGTATGGAGCCTACCACAGCACCCTGCCCGTCCACGACCGCAACCTTTTTTGGTTCGGTCAAAATCGCCTCTGCCACCGTTTGGATGATGGCATCCTGCGCAACTCGCAATTCCGACAGCTGCGAAGCATCAACCGATGGCTCCATAATAGAGCCGATGGTCAGAACTTTTTCCCGTGGCACTTCTTCAGTAAACTTGCGCACATATTCCGTGGCGGGATTTAAAATGATGTTGGCCGGTTTGTCCAATTGTTCAATCACACCGTCTTTCATGATTGCAATGCGATCTGCCAGTCTTAGCGCTTCAGAAAAATCATGGGTTACAAAAAGGATTGTCTTTTTCAACACCCCCTGAAGCCGTAAAAATTCGTCCTGCATTTCTTTACGGATCAGTGGATCCAATGCAGAAAACGGCTCGTCCAAAAACCAAATATCTGGCTCTACCGCAAGCGAACGAGCGATGCCCACCCTTTGCTGCTGGCCACCAGACAATTGCCGAGGGAAATAATTCTCGCGACCGTGGAGCCCCACCAACTCCACCATATCCATGGCTCGAGCCATACTATCCGCGGTAGGCTGGCCTTTGACCTGCAAAGGAAAGGCGATATTTTCAAGTACGGTCTTGTGCGGCAACAGGCCAAAACTTTGAAAAACCATTCCCATTTTATTGCGGCGCAGCTCAATCAATTGATTGGGAGACAATGCACGCAAATCTTCCCCATCAATCAAGATTTTGCCTGCGGTAGCGTCTGTGAGGCGTGAAATGCAACGCAAAAGTGTTGATTTTCCTGAACCAGACAGGCCCATCACGACCAATATCATAATCTTCATACAAATCAAAACTAGGAATGTTTTAGCGTCAACCAGCCCGTTGGACTGCGCTAGTAATTTCTTAGCATTCTCGCCAAAAACTTTGTAGACAGAAGAGCATTTTATAACGGGTTTTACCCGATTTTCGGCGGATATTTGCAAAGACATATTGAGTTCCTAATGAGCGTCGGGGACTGCCAAATTGTGCATGATAAGATCAGTTTTAAGCAAAAAAGTGATCATGGATCAACAAGCAAAACATATGAGGGAGGTGAGCCAGAACTCAAAGCATTGGATCCTGCAACGCGTTCCAGCGTTGCAGGACTTGTTAAACCTTATTCAGTGAAAGGCTTCCAAACATCTTCATGAGCAGACAACCATTTTTTTGCAGCGTCTTGATGGCTCATCTTTTCGATGTCGACCAAAGCGGCCATCTGCCCTATGTCCGTTGATGTAAAGGAGATCTTGCTGAAAGCCGTGTAAGCCGCTGGGTGGGTTTTAGGGAATTTATAGTTAGCCGCTTTTTTCAGCCAGCCTTTTGGAGATCCGCAGGCACCATTCCCACCATCACCGACCCTACACCCATCAAAGTATTCTGGAAATTCGATGAACACAAAGCCTTCTGCATCTGTAAAGTTTGGTGTCCAGTTGAAGGTGATTACACCGCGGCGGTCTTTCTTTGCAGATTCCAATTCTGCCCAGAGAGCATCGGCCGAGCCTGCAAATTTAACCATATATTTGTCGTCCAAGCCCAAACCTGCCAACCGTTCCGGCATTTGATTACCATGCCAGCTTTGCGGACCTTCTAACCAACGGCCTTTGCCACCTGAATCTGCGGTTGCGAAAACCTCTGGGCAATTTGCCAGGGCTTCCCATTTAGGCAGACCAGGGCAGAGATTGTCATCGATCACATATTGCGGCACGCCCATTTCTTCGAGCGTCATTGCAGCATGGGTACCCGCATCAATGATGCCGCCTTTTTGCATCGCGTTGTAAAAAGAAGCGCCAAACGTAGATTGCCACACTTCGTGCGAAATGGTCACATCGCCGTTTCGGATGGCTTCATATACGGCCTGAGTGTCTGCAGGCACATATTCGACATTATTACCCATGCTTTCGAATATGCCCCCAATCACATAGGCCATCACGACTTGGCTGGACCAATTATGTGTTGGTATAACAATAGGTTTACTAGAATCTGCTGCCATTGCCGGGCTAGAAACCGCAGTCAGAGACAGTGACATAGCAACGGCTATGTTGCGTGTAAGTTTTTTCATTTCAATCTCCCGAATTGAGCGGCACATTCGCCGCAGCTGAGTTGCTTGCTTTTATATGAGACGCAGTCTCACTATCGCGAAGCCATACTTTTTTTAATATCTTCGAATTGACATTGTATTACAAGAGAAGGGTCCATGACACATACCGTGCGTAATTTTTCCTATCAGTCAAGTTTTATTCTTTTAAATATATTTTTTAAACCGTCGAACCTAATTTAATCAGCCTGTCGATGCTTAAAACAAACGCGCAATAGGCCAAAACACTCCTGGTCGGAAAACACGTAGAGTTTGTCCGATTTCAACCTGAATTCAGGCACCCAATTAGTCACACTCACTTGGAGGAGTATGAGCGATGCGCTATTCAGGTCTGCGAGTTATCAAAGAGGCCCTCACCGGTCACAAAGGCTGGACGCCCGCATGGCGAGACGCGGAGCCACGATCTCAATATGACTACATCATCATCGGGGGTGGGGGCCACGGACTGGCAACCGCTTATTATCTCGCCCGAAATCATGGAGCGAAAAACGTTGCAGTGTTAGAGAAAGGCTGGATTGGCGGCGGCAACGTTGGCGGCACACGACAATCATCCGTTCCAACTACCTATTGGATGGCAATGAGCCTTTTTATGAGCATTCCTTGAAACTTTGGGAGGGTCTTGAGCAAGATTTGAATTACAATGCGATGGTCAGCCAACGCGGCATTCTCAATTTAATTCATTCCGACGCACAGCGCGATGCATTCACCAGACGCGGCAATGCGATGATATTAAATGGGGCAGATGCGGATTTGCTTAGCACGGAAATTATCCAAAAGCGTTACCCATTTCTCAATGTTAGCAACGCTCGTTTCCCAATCAAGGGCGGTTTAGCCCAACATCGCGGAGGCACCGTACGCCATGATGCGGTGGCTTGGGGCTATGCTCGCGGGGCCGATCAAATGGGCGTTGATATTATCCAAAACTGCGAAGTCACAGGCTTTCGCATTAAAGGTGGCGAATGCCTCGGGGTTGAAACCAGCCGTGGCTATGTCGCCGGTGGCAAAATCGCCGCCTGTGTGGCTGGATCCTCAGGCCGGTTGATGGGCAAGGCTAATATGCGCTTACCTATTGAAAGCCATGTGCTTCAGGCTTTTGTCTCAGAGGGACTCAAGCCGGTGCTGCCCGGTGTAATCACTTTTGGTGCCGGACATTTCTATTGTAGCCAATCTGATAAAGGTGGGCTTGTTTTTGGCGGAGATCTTGACGGCTACAATTCCTACGCACAGCGCGGCAATCTTCCAGTGGTTGAGGATGTTTGCGAAGGAGCAATGGCTATTTTCCCTATGCTAGGCCGAGTGCGCCTTTTACGCATGTGGGGCGGCATCATGGATATGTCCATGGATGGCTCGCCCATCATAGACCGCACCCACATTGAAGGCCTCTATTTCAATGGCGGCTGGTGTTATGGTGGCTTCAAAGCCACGCCCGCATCCGGCTGGTGCTATGCCCATTTGTTAGCCACAGATGCCCCCCATGAGTTTGCCAAGGCCTATCGTTTTGATCGGTTCGAAAAAGGACTAATGATTGATGAAAAAGGCGTGGGCAACAACCCACAACTACATTAGGAGCAAAGGTGACATGATTATTAACCATCCACTTCTTGGCCCGCGCGACAGTGCGGAATTTACCTACATGGGGGATGCAAAACAGATAGATCGTCCCGATTGGCAAAGCCCAAACGCTTTGGCACAATTCATTGATTACGCCTACATGCGAGACAATCCCGCTGGTGCACATCGCGAGCTTTGGTACCACGAGCAGGGCGATCGCTCGTTTTTAGTTGTTACCCGCGACACGACCACACACGAAATTTTCTCTGTTGAACTGGCCAGCGATGTGGCCCGCATCCAAGGACGCATCGCATGAGCCAAATCAATCGCCTAGTAGGCGGACAAGTTGACCGCGACCAAACACTGAATTTCACCTTTGATGGAAAACCCTACCAAGGCCATGCGGGCGACACGTTGGCCAGTGCGCTTTTGGCAAATGGCGTGCGCCTCATGGCCCGTTCGTTTAAATACCACCGCCCACGCGGTGTGTTAACCGCCGGATCAGAAGAACCAAACGCCATGTTCGAACTACGAGACGGGGCGCGCCGAGAACCCAACACCCGCGCCACTACATCCGAATTGTTTGATGGTCTCATCGCGAAATCACAAAATAAAATTGGCTCTCTAAGCTTTGATTTTATGGCTATAAATGACCAATTTTCGAATTTTCTTACCGCTGGATTTTACTATAAAACCTTCATGTGGCCCGCCGCCTTTTGGGAAAAAGTCTACGAGCCGATTATTCGCAGGGCCGCTGGCCTAGGCAGCATCAGCTTGCAAGATGACCCCGATGACTATGACCGCGGTTTTCTGCATTGTGATCTTCTAATCATCGGTGCGGGTCCGGCCGGACTTGCCGCTGCGCTGACCGCTGGTCGCGCTGGAGCGCAGGTGATCTTGGCCGATGAGGATTTTACCCTTGGGGGTCGTCTAAATTCAGAACGTTTAAACTTCGCCGATCAAAGCGGTTCAGACTGGGCTGTACAAACCCTGGCGGAGCTGGTCGGTCTGCCGAATGTCCGAGTGATGGCGCGGACTACGGTGCTAGGCGCCTTCGATCATGGTATTTATGGCGCCTTGGAGCGAGTCTCAGACCACTTGCTCCAACCCGCTCCTGGCAAACCACGACAAATGCTTTGGCGGATCTACGCCAAAGGTAGCCTGCTCTGCGCAGGAGCGACTGAGCGACCAATTGCTTTCGAAAACAATGATCGACCCGGCATCATGCTGGCTGGAGCCATGCGCAGTTATGCCAACCGCTGGGCGGTGACGCCAGCTAACGAGGTAGCGGTCTTTACCAACAATGACGACGGACACAGAACCGCAACGGACCTGCACGCCAAAGGCGTCTCCATCGCAGCTGTGATCGACATTCGCCCAGATGCACCCCAAAGCCAACATTATGAAGTGATAGCAGGCGGCCAAGTGATCAACAGCCGTGGACGCTTGGGACTGAAATCTATCGATATCGCCCTACCGGGTGGCGACATCCGCCGGCTATCTTGCGGGGCTTTGGGTGTGTCAGGCGGCTGGAACCCTAATGTGCATTTGACCAGCCATCACCGCGGCCGGCCCGAATGGATGCCCAAAATTGCTGCTTTCGGCCCGCCCGCAGAGGGGCCAGCAGGTCTTCGCATAGCAGGTGCTGCCAAAGGTGATTTGTCGACCGCAGGCGCCCTGCGCGGCGGCGCAGAACAGGCTCATGGTTGGCTGAAAGATCTTGGTTTTACTCCAACCACACTCGATCTGCCAGAGACCGAAGATGCTCACATCTCCATCACGCCATTTTGGGCGGTTAAAGGCTGTAAACGAGCTTGGCTAGACCAGCAAAACGACGTCACTGTAAAAGATGTGGAACTCGCTCACAAAGAGAATTTCATAAGCGTTGAGCATCTCAAACGCTATACTACCCTTGGCATGGCAACAGACCAGGGCAAGACCTCCAATATGGGGGGCCTTGCGATTATGGCGGAACTTACGGGTAAAGCCATCCCTGAGGTAGGCACAACTATCTTTCGTCCCCCGTACACCCCAACCGCCATAGGCGCCTTTGCAGGGCGTGACCAAGGCAAAAAGTTTCGCCCTACCCGCCGGACTCCGAGCCATGTTTGGGCTGAAGAGCAAGGCGCGGTTTTTGTTGAAGTGGGCATGTGGTTGCGGGCGCAATGGTTTCCAAAAGAGGGCGAAACAGATTGGCGTCAATCGGTAGCTCGAGAGGTGTTAGCCACACGCAAATCCGTTGGCATTTGCGATGTGACCACACTAGGTAAAATCGACGTACAAGGCGCAGATGCGGCTATATTTCTAAATAAAATCTATTGTAACGGTTTTGCTAAATTAGCGATAGGCAAAACTCGCTATGGATTGATGCTCCGCGAGGACGGTATCGCGATGGATGATGGTACCGCCGCCCGGCTGGCGGCAGATCACTTTGTAGTCACGACCACCACAGCCAATGCCGTCTCAGTTTTTCGCCACATGGAATTTGCCCGCCAGTGCCTCTGGCCTAATCTTGACGTACAATTGATCTCAACCACAGAGGCCTGGGCGCAATATGCGGTAGCGGGTCCAAATGCCCGGCAGTTGCTTCAGAAAGTTGTCGATCCAGAGTTTGATTTGTCCAATGACTCTTTTCCCTTCATGGCTTGCGCCAATATTACAGTCTGTGGCGGGTTACGTGCCCGACTATTTAGGATCTCTTTCTCAGGCGAGCTTGCGTATGAGATTGCCGTGCCAACGCCCTATGGTGATGCAATGATCCGGCGCCTCATGCAAGCTGGGATAGAATTTGACGCGACCCCCTATGGCACTGAAGCTCTGGGAGTAATGAGGATCGAAAAAGGTCATGCGGCGGGCAGTGAGCTCAACGGCACCACCACAGCTCTTAATCTTGGCATGGCGCGCATGGTCTCCAAAGCGAAAGACAGCATCGGTTCCACCCTGTCAGAACGCAGCGGGCTCAATGGTGAGGACGCCCTGAAACTAGTCGGATTGCGGCCAGTGAACTTTTCCGATCCTATTCCAGCTGGCAGTCACTTGATGCGCAAAGGCGATCCAGTGGATGCCGCACATGATCAAGGATATGTAACCTCTGCCTGTTTTTCGCCAAACTTGGGCCATGCCATCGCCCTAGCCTTAGTGACATCTGGAGACAGCCGCATGGGTGAAATCCTCAGACTTGTCAGTCCTTTGACGGGCTTTGATCACGACGTCGAAGTGGTCAGTGCTCATTTTATTGATCCTGAGGGGGAACGTCTGCGTGCATGATCTTACCGCCAATACTGCTTTGGGCGGGGCCGCTCCGCGTGTCGACCACCATGGCCCTGTGATTTTAAGCGAAGAGCCGGGCTTTGCGCTCGCATCTGTGTCGGCACGCCGCGATAGGCAGCGCGCAACAGTTTTAGCCATTCGTCGGATGATTGGCCCCTCTGCTCCAAAAACGGGACACTGGGCTGGCGACCGGGTCACTGCTTTTTGTACTGGCCCCGAGCAATGGATACTCGCAGCGCCTTATGACAGTGAAGAATTTTTGTTTGAACGCGCTAAAAGAGAAGTCAAAGGTAACGCATCCGTTACAGAACAAACCGGAGCTTGGTGCACATTTGACCTTCGCGGTACAGATTTGGCAGCTGTTATGGAGCGACTTTGCCCCATCAATATGGCATCGTTCAAAGCCGGAAGCGCCATCCGTAGCAGCATTGACCACCTCAGCTGTTTCGTGCTCTGTCGTACTAAAAATCACATCTCTATCTTCGGTCCTCGTTCGTCTGCGGTTTCGCTGCACCACAGCCTGCTCACCGCGATACAAGCGGCCTTTTGATTTCAAGTATCATAATCTGACGCCTGCTTATAACGATGGCACGGGCTTATTCTCTTGTACGCGATACAAATTGATGCGCCGGCGATCCTCTTGCGGGGAGAGCCCAAACGCCTCACGATAATGCCGTACCATAGGGGTGGTTGAGCCGTAGCCCACCTGAAGTGCTATTTGTGCCATACTATCTTTCGAATACATCACCAACTGCTTGGCAGCTTTCATCCGCAGAGATCGGTAATAATGAGATGGACTTTGCCC
Source organism: uncultured Planktomarina sp. (assembly GCA_905181815.1). Classification (GTDB taxonomy): domain Bacteria; phylum Pseudomonadota; class Alphaproteobacteria; order Rhodobacterales; family Rhodobacteraceae; genus Planktomarina. The sequence continues at coordinate 737,420 of CAJIZA010000001.1, forward strand.
TGTAGCCTTTTTGAAACTCCGCTCAATCTGCCGCGCTGAGACCCCCACTTCGACAGCCACCTCCGCCACAGATATTGGCTCGTCAAGATGAGCCGCAAATATAGCCACAGCTTTGGCCACCACGGGCGGTAAGGTCGCGTCAGTTGTCGAGCGACGATATGTTGGGATGCTCTGCCGCACTCCTTCGCCTCGCATCAGAGGGTGCTGGAACCAACAGGCCACCTCAGTGGCCACATCTGCCCCAAGCTGATTTTCGATCAGTCGTAGCGAAAGATCAAAGGCCGCCGCCGCACCGGACGCGGTGTGGCGGCGACTAGACACTTCAATCACTTGATCAGAGGCCTGCACCTCCGGAAATTCCGAGCGAAAAGCCGCATCGTAACACCAATGCACAGAGACCACATGCCCAGCCATCACCCCGGAACGAACCAATGGAAATACTCCACCACTGACCCCTCCCAGAATACTACCATGACGCGCCAGCGCACGCAGCGCACCAAAACCTATTTTTGGATTGGAAAACTGTCCTTTCGGCGGGCCGAGCAAAAACAAATAATCCGGTCGCGTCAGATCGGAAAGAGCCAAATCAGGATCAAAGCTAATCCCAGCACTAGAGTGCTTTTTTTCCATATTTTCAGAGACAAGAGACCATGCAAACGCATTCTGCCCTGATATCTCATTTGCCGCGCGCAGAGGCTCGATCATTGAGGTAAGACAAGCCATCGGAAAGCCATCAAAAATCAGGAAACCAACGGACTGGATTTTCGTGTCATTCATAAATACTATACTAAGAGGAAAACTGACCCAAAGATCAAGAGGTCATAATATAACATTGAGGTCAAATGATGAATGTTGAAAAAATCACCCCGGAAATGGTAGCAAAACTTACACAAGATCCACATCGAGTACGCGAGGGACGTGAAAAAATTCTTGAGGTGGCAATTGGTCGCGAAGTGCGCGCCTTTCGGCGGCGCCAAGAAGTGACGGTCGCTGAGCTCGCCAGCCTTACGGGCCTATCAATTGGTATGCTATCCAAAATTGAGAACGGCAACACTTCTCCATCACTCAAAACTTTGCAGACACTTGCAAATGCACTGTCCGTGCCGCTCACTGCGTTTTTACGCCGCTTTGAAGAGCGACGTACAGCAGTACACACTAAACATGGCGAAGGGGTTGAGACGGAGCGGGCCGGCACTCGGGCGGGCCACCAATATAATCTTCTGGGACACATAGGTGCAAATACCAGCGGGGTGATCGTCGAGCCATATTTGATCACCCTTTCAACCAAGGCGGATGTATTTCCAACCTTCCAACATGGCGGCATCGAGACCATCTACATGCTGGAGGGCGAAGTCGATTATCGCCATGGAGATGAGGTTTACAAACTGGCCGCAGGTGACACGTTATTTTTTGATGCTGACAGCCCGCATGGACCGGAGAAGCTGGTACAGCTTCCCGCCCGTTATCTCTCCATAATCAGCTACCCACAAAATAGCTGAACTCCCTAAAGTTTCTTGATAAAAAATTTATCGCTGCAAAGTTGGGGTAATGTCTTCGTCCGGCCAAACTCCAAAGGAGGTCGGTAGCCCATCGTCAAACTGTGACAAATAGTCTAGCATCAAAGGTCGATTATCTATGAAACCCTTATAAGAAGCTAATTCCTCAGGCAAATCTCGCACTACCCGATTCAATCTACGGCCCCATTTAGGCTTACTCACGATATCTTGAAATGACATCAAATAGCAACGGATCGGAAAGACTAGCGCATTGGAACGCGGCAGCCTAAAGAATGTTTGCAATTCCACGCGTAAATGTTGTTTCGCACCAATGTTTTCCGAAGTCAGCGTAGTTTTTTGGATGCCCCATTTGTGGTAGTTTTCCGGGCTTGTGTCGAGCAGTGGATTAACTGTCATGGTCCAATTCAATCGTCGTGCCGGTGCGCCTTGCTGGATATTGAGCAAGAATTTTAAAGCCCGTTTGAAAATTCCTTTTTCATGAGCCAAAGGCACAGGCGCGTGCCATTCGAAAAAATTCATTCCAATATCGAAATCCAAGCTCCAATCAGCCTGGGTAGTTACCATCCCCGCATCCATCCACAGGTTATCCTCCCGCTGGTCAAGGACACAAAAATCACCCTGAGTCTGCCGGGTAATATATTCCATGGGGCCATAGGGTAGAGTGGTATCATCCATGAAAGTAAAATGATCTTCAATACCCAAAGGCTTGTTGATCCAATACCATTCACGGCCCTTGCGGTGCAATTCGAATAAGTCTGGATATTCTTCTGATTTTGACACCATGATCAGTTCAAGCAAATCCCAACCAGCCAAGGTCATGTGCGGCAAGGATTGGCACCGCAGCGGATCATCACCTAGAACCTTCGCCCGATCAGCCATCTCAGCCACATAATGTTCGTCCACATCAAAACGCTTTTCGTAAACACTATCGGCCGGGCCGCCTTGGTGCCGTTCCATATTCACAGCATACATGTAACTGTCCTCGTGGAAGGGAAATGGAAAGCGGTCTATTGCACGTTGCGAGTTATGAAACGAATAATCATCGCGGAAAGTTTCAGTATTAAATTGAAGCGTCATATCCAGAATACTCCTATCGATTCAAAACAAGGATCTTGCCCTCAAAACGAGACACGCAAGGCATAATTTTTTCACCAGATTCTTTTTCATCGTCCTCCAACCAATGATCCCTGTGAAGGAAGGTCCCATCACTGTCCAATACGTCGGTTTCACATTGCCCACATGCGCCACCACGGCAGAGGTAGGGCGCGTCTACGCCAAGCCGTTCTATGGCTTCCAAAAGACTTTCCTGCGCGCCCACCTCTACTGTTAGTTCAGATTTTTTTAGGCGAACCGCAAAGGGTCTTCCCGGTTGAGGCGCGAAAAACTCTTCATGATGAACATGGGCTTGCGGCCAACCGGTGGCTGTAGCGGTCTTGCGCACCCAATCAATCATGCCTTTCGGCCCACAGACATAAAGATGCGTGCCGAATGGCTGTCCATCAAGTAAGTTATCTAAATCGATTAATTGCTTTTTATCATCGTAATAAACCGAGGTGGCATGCGGATAGTATTCGGTTAACTCGTCAACATAACTGCCCAAATCCGGACTCCGGCAACTGTAATGTAATTCCCAATTTCCCCCAATTGCCTCCAACTGCTTAATCTGCGCCAAGAAAGGCGTGATACCAATGCCGCCCGCGACAAACAAATGTTTGCGCGCCCGCAAATCCAGCACAAAAAGATTAACCGGATAGCTCAATGCCATTTCATCGCCAACCTTGATCTTTTGATGCATAAATAGCGATCCACCACGCCCCTGGTCATCACGGCGCACAGAGATAGCGTAGGTGCTCAGTTCGGCAGGGTCTGACATCAAAGAGTAGGGATTCAGACGTTTCTTTTCTCCATCCATCATCTCAACCACTGTATGGGCGCCGCCAGAAAATGTTGGAAAGTCAGCCCCATCGATCCGTTGAAATTCAAAACGGGTCACAAGCGCGTTTAACGTGGTAATGGCCGAGACACGTACGGCGAGTTTCGCTGCACCAACGGTCTTAGGCGCAGTTGAATTTGGAGCAGTACCAGTCATGAATAAAGTTCCTTGGAGGGGGGCACATTGCCGGGTTCTTCTGCATCAATGCAAACCCCTTGAAAGGCTGCCAACCTACGCGAATAATGATCCCGAACGAAGAGATTAAGTCCGCAGTGGCTGCATTGAAACGGGTCATTACTCACATCCTCTGTGATGCCTTTGCAATGCACGCACTGCATGCGTCGGGCTAAAGAGCCGCGATGTTCAGTTTGAATAGCGGTGTGATCATAACCAGCCTGCATCGCTTCACTTAGCGCTTGGCCCATAAGTCCCTCGGTGCCGCTCAAATAAATTTGCAAGCCCATCGACGCATCCGAAAACACCCGCTTGATCCGGCTGACCGCTGCAGAATAGCTTGGGCCCTCATAATATTGCGCCGGGTTCAAAGCGTTCAACGCAGCTCCAAAATCAGTCGCCTTAGGGATGTAGATCACATGCGCTTTAGCCATTAGCTCTGGTGCGCGAAGGGCAAGATCGATGAGCGCTTCTGCACCTTCGGCGTCAGCAATCATCAAGTGAGCTTTCCCAGGACGAGCTTCAAGCACGCAATATACTGGCCGGCTTCGGATACTTGGAGGAAATTCAAATGTCGACATCACGATCCTATCTCCCAAATTTAGACGTTTTGCCTGTTTGCGTCGCTGCAAACAGGCCTTGTCATGATCATCCTTTGACGGCCCGAACCACTTTTTCCTTGTCATAGAAAGGCATTTCCGCCGCAACACAGGCAATTTCCAAACCGTCACCATTGCGAACAGTCAAAGAAGTTCCCGCAACCGCACAGGCCACTGGCATGCGAGCAATGCCTACATTGTGTTTATTGACATCGGAATACATCCCGAAAGTCACAACGCCAATACTCTGCCCGTTTTGTAATAGATCCGCGCCCTCATCAGCCGGAACTGAACCTTCCAACTGCACACCAAATATTTTAAATCTTTCTTTGCCCTTTGCAGAATAGTGGTTTTCTGCGCCAATAAAGCCTGTCTTGCCTGGAGAAACAGTGAATTCCAAACCAAGCTCCCAAAGCGTATCGCCGCAAGTCTCATTATTGAATGGATAGGTTTCTGAATTATCTCCAGGATAAAAGAGCAAATAGCTTTCTGTGCGCAACAAATCCAAAGTGGAAAACTGCACTGGACGAATTCCCATCCTGGCGCCTTCCGACAGTATGGTGTCCCAAAGATGTACCGCATCTTTGCGCCCACAAAAAATTTCATAGCCGCGCTCGCCAGTATAGCCAGTACGTGAGATCATCACCGCACAGCCGAACAATTTGGTCTGAAGAATGCCAAAATACGCAAGATCTCGAATGCCGGGCACATGTTGTGCCAAAAAATCTACAGCCACTGGACCTTGCAGCGACATATCATGCAGATCGTCATCAAATAGAACAGCACAATTTTTGGACGCAGCCACGGTTGAGAGTTGCTCCATGCCAGTGCCTGTCCCATGCACCACCAACCAACTGTTAACCGCTAGCCGATAAATCAAGCAATCATCCACAAATTTACCTTGATCGTTCAAAATGGATGCATAAACCGAACGACCAGGCATAATTTTTTCGACATTGCGCGTAGTCACCCGGTCAATCACATAGGCAGCATCGGGTCCAATCACATGGCATTTTTTCAACCCAGACACATCCATCAGGCCAGCTTTAGTTCGAATAGCTTCATAATCAGCTTTCGCGCGCTCCGGCGTGTGGTCATAGAACCAAGCGGTTCCCATGCCGTTCCAGTCTTCTAGTTCCCCACCAATTTCCGCATGCCGGTGCGAGAGCGCTGAGTGTCTCCAAATAATTGCCATCGGGCCTCTCCTAAAATTTAAAAATGTCTTCTACATTCAGACTGAATTCGAAACAAAAATCAACACTGAAAGGCAATTTTTTTTCCTGACAGGGAAATTTTATCTCACTTGCAAAAGGCTTGTATGCCGCAAGAATCGGGCCGCTTTAAAAGCAGCCCGAGGTTCACATTACTTTCCGCCATGCTTATTTTTTAGATTTTGCATATTACTGATGTTCAGAGCGGTTCCCCACCACCAACACCCAGACACAAACACAGAGAACCGCAGCAATTGCTGTGAAAATCCCTGGCAAGGAGGTATTTGCAAGCATGTACATCGGACCATCAACGACCGACCAATCTGCTGTATCATATGGAAACATCTTTTTTCTCCTTAATATTGGTTAGCTAGAGGACGGACCAGAAGGCGCGATACCCTCCGGATAGCCCTGTGCCGGAACTTTGACCGTATCGAGACCAGCTTCTTCTGCAGCTGCAGGAACCCGCAGCATGCCCAATCTTTTCAAAATTAGAGCACTGAGACCCAACCAGGTACAAAACCCAGAAGGAAAAAGACAACCGCACCTATAATTTGACCATAGAGCGTGATGACCGGCGCATTCGCAATGGTCAAAGCAGGGTAGCCTGACCCAAAAACACCGAGCATAATCACACCGTATAGACCGATTGTCCCATGCACAGTGACAGTGCCAACCGCATCATTGATGCCACGGCTCTCAAGCCATATCGCTGCCGGTTTCAAGATCATGCCAGCAGACGTTGCGATGATGAAAGCGAGTGCTGAAAAATAAATGTCAAGGCCAGAGGCCACCGAGATAATTCCCGCCAAAGCACCAGACATCATCCAAAATGGGTCTTTGGTCCAGATCCATGAACCAATGATCCCGCCAGCAATGGCCATCAAAATATTAAAGGCCAAGGCAGAGAGCGTGATGGGCGTGCCGTAGATTGTTGACTGCTTGTCTGCAAACCAAGACCAAGCCTCCCCGGGTACAATCACACAGGCCATCAAAAAGCCCCAAAATCCAACAATAATCAGCATCAATCCAGTGACAGTCAAAGGCATGTTATGCCCAGCGATATGGTTAGCTGTGCCATCAGCGTTGAATTTCCCAATCCGCGGACCCAGATGCATCAGCACGCCGAGCGCAAAGAAGCCTGCGACTGCATGCACCAGCCCAGCCGCACCAAAGTCATGGACGCCCCGTTGTGTGACTAACCAACCATCTGCATGCCAGCCCCAAGCCGCAGCAACAATCCAGGCGAAAGAGCCAAGAACAATGGCCAAGATCACAAATCCCACAGTTTGGATACGCTCGATAACCGCGCCTGACATGATCGAAGCGGTAGTCGCCGCAAACATGGCGAAGGCACCGAAGAATACACCAGACGATTGATCAGCAATGTTCGGTCCCATGTATTGAGCAGACTCGCCCCGGCCGAAGGCAATGGCGCTGGCATAGGCCGCACCAGAAATGCCCATTGGACCTTCACTAAGTGTTAGACCTGTTGGGAAGCCCCAGTAAACCCACCCTCCAAAAAATTAAAAAGTTGGAATCATAAAGGCAAACGCCAAAATATTTTTAACGCCAGACGATAGAACATTTTTTGCCCGAGACGCACCCGTTTCGTAGGCCAAAAAGCCCGCGTGGATAATGATCATCAGCGGGATTGTCAGATAATAATAGGTTTCTGCGAAGTTAGTATTGGTCACACCTGCACTTGCTTAAAATGCGGTCACCTGAGCTGTGAGCTCCGCTAATTGCTGTTCCACGACGTCCTCCCTATAAAAGCTACTACTGCGCCATTTTGCAGATATAGAAAAAGCGCTGGTCACGTATGAAGCACGGAATGTTCGCTCTGAAAAGTATTCTTTACCGCATATGAAAAAAAGTTTCCTCGTGGTTGAGTCACAGATACTTTGGTGCTAATCTTTAATTAATCGAGATCCGGACCTTTCCGGACTAACTAAAGTGAAAGGAATACCGCATGTGCGGGATCGTTGGTCTTTTTCTCAAAGACAAATCTATGGAACCTAAATTGGGGGGCACTACTTACAGATATGTTGATCACAATGACAGATCGTGGGCCAGATAGCGCAGGGATCGCAATATATAATCATGTTACTGATAAGAAAGGGAAAATTACTGTACAATCAGATGCGCCAGATACCGACTTCAACTCTCTTGAAAGTGAATTGGAAAAGCAGGTCAAAGGCGATGTCAATCTGCGAATCCAAAGCACCCATGCCGTACTAGAGTTGCGCGCAGATCAAATGAATTCTGCCCGCACGATTCTTAAACAGTTGCGTCCTAATCTGCGCGTAATGAGTACAGGTGAAAGTTTGGAAATTTACAAAGAAGTCGGTCTGCCCAAAGACGTGGCTGCAAGGTTTGATATCAAAAAAATGTCCGGTAGCCATGGAATTGGCCACACACGAATGGCTACAGAATCAGCCGTCACAACTATGGGCGCACATCCTTTCAATACCGGAAGCGATCAGTGCTTGGTGCATAACGGCTCGCTGTCAAATCACAATTCCCTTCGCCGCAAACTGCGCCGCGATGGCGTACACATTCAAACTGAAAATGATACCGAAGTCGGCGCAGCCTATCTAACTTGGAAAATGCAAAATGGCAGCAGCCTTGGCGAAGCCTTAGAGAGCAGCTTAGACGATCTTGATGGATTTTTCACCTTCGTAGTTGGTACAAAAGACGGATTTGGAGTTGTGCGTGATCCAATTGCCTGCAAACCCGCTGTGATGGCAGAAACCGACCATTTTGTTGCTTTTGGCAGCGAATATCGCGCCCTAGTCAACCTGCCAGGCATTGAGCAGGCTCGCGTTTGGGAGCCTGAACCCGCAACTGTTTATTTCTGGAAACACTAAGATGCAAACATATGATCTTGCAAACGGCAGCCTGCGTGAGCTTAACGCAACATTACATGCTCAGAATGACACCACGAACCAAACCAGCTGGGAAATTGTAAATCCGCGCGGTGCACATGCGATTGCTTGCGGCCTGGATTCGCCAATCGAAGTAGCTATACATGGCTCAACTGGTTATTATTCCGCAGGCATGAACCAACAGGCCACAGTGAACATCAAAGGCAGTGCCGGTCCCGGCGTCGCAGAAAATATGATGTCCGGCAAAGTTGTAATTGACGGGGACGCCAGCCAATACGCCGGCGCCACTGGTAATGGTGGACTTTTGGTTATCAAAGGCAACGCCTCTTCGCGCTGTGGGATTTCAATGAAGGGCATTAACATAGTCGTCCACGGCAATATTGGCCATATGTCCGCTTTTATGGCGCAATCAGGCAATTTAGTTGTCTGTGGCGATGCCGGCGACGCGTTGGGTGACAGCTGCTATGAGGCTAGCATCTTCGTACGCGGATCAGTCAAATCACTTGGGGCAGATTGCGAAGAAAAAGAAATGCGCCCAGAGCATATGGAAATTCTGCGTGAGCTTTTGCTACAAGGCGAATGCGATGCAAAGCCGGCTGAATTCAAGCGCTTCGGCTCTGCTCGAACCCTCTACAATTTCAACGTCGATAATGCCTATTAAGGGATTAAGAAATGAGCAATAATGACAGCGGTATCCCGCGCACCACGCCCCGGCAATCAGCAACGTTCACACAAGATATCAATAGTGAAATTCGTCGTGCTGCGGCTACAGGAATATATGACATTCGCGGTGGTGGCGCAAAGCGCAAACTCCCAACATTTGACGATCTTTTGTTTCTGGGGGCCTCAATCTCGCGGTATCCCTTGGAGGGATACCGTGAAAAATGCGACACTAATGTCACCATCGGTGGATTGAATGCGGCCAATCCCATCCATTTGGACATTCCCATCACAATCGCCGGCATGTCCTTTGGCGCGCTCTCCGGTCCAGCCAAAGAAGCGCTTGGACGCGGCGCGTCTGAGGCAGGTACATCTACGACGACTGGCGACGGCGGCATGACGCAGGAGGAGCGTGGTCACTCTTCAAAATTGGTATATCAGTACCTCCCCTCGCGCTATGGAATGAACCCCAATGATTTACGTAAAGCCGATGCCATTGAGATTGTTGTGGGCCAAGGTGCAAAGCCAGGCGGCGGCGGTATGCTCCTCGGTCAAAAAATTAGTGACCGAGTTGCACAAATGCGGAACCTACCAAAAGGCATAGATCAGCGCTCAGCATGTCGCCATCCCCGATTGGACCGGCCCGGATGATCTGGAAATCAAGATCTTAGAGCTACGCGAAATCACTGGTTGGAAAGTGCCAATCTATGTTAAAGTCGCTGGTGCCCGCCCCTATTACGACACTACTCTGGCCATCAAGGCTGGAGCAGATGCAATTGTCTTGGACGGCATGCAAGGTGGCACAGCGGCTACCCAAGATGTGTTCATCGAACATGTAGGCCAGCCAACCCTGGCCATCGTGCGCCCAGCCGTCAAAGCCCTACAAGACTTAGGCATGCACCGCAAAGTGCAACTGATCCTCTCGGGCGGTATTCGAACGGGGGCTGATGTGGCCAAAGCTATGGCGCTTGGGGCCGATGCAGTAGCCATTGGCACGGCCGCGTTGATTGCGCTTGGCGACAATGATCCAAAATGGGAAAGAGATTACAACAAACTCGGCACAACCGCCGGTGCTTATGATGACTGGCATGAAGGACAAGACCCCGCGGGCATCACAACGCAAGATCCAGAGCTAATGAAACGCTTTGATCCCATTGAAGGGGGCCGGCGCCTGCGTAATTATCTCAAGGTGATGACTTTGGAAGCGCAAACCATTGCACGGGCTTGCGGAAAAAACCACCTGCACAATTTGGAACCAGAGGACCTGGTGGCACTGACCTTGGAAGCGGCAGCAATGGCGCAGGTTCCATTGGCGGGCACGGATTGGTGGCCTGGAAAATCTGGATTATTTTGAACTTCAGGGGCGCGGCGCATTACGGGCCGCACTCTATTTCATATCAAAGACCAATAGGGAAAAAAGACCATGGCTACAGATCTGGCAAAGTTCGCTGAAGATAACAACGTCAAATACTTCATGATTTCATTTACCGATCTTTTCGGTGGGCAACGGGCAAAACTGGTACCAGCACGCGCCATTGGCGATATGCAAGAAGATGGCGCAGGATTTGCAGGATTTGCCACTTGGCTCGACCTCACCCCGGCCCATCCCGATATGCTGGCCATTCCCGATCCAGAAGCGGCTGTCATTCTGCCTTGGAACAAAGAGATTGCTTGGGTTCCAGCCAATTGTGTCATGGAGGGCGAGGATGTAGCCCAAGCGCCACGCAATGTTCTGCGCCGCTTGATAGCACAGGCCTCCTCCAAAGGGATGCATGTGAAAACTGGGATCGAAGCAGAATTCTTTTTGCTCACCCCAGCAGGAGACAGAATTTCTGATCCCTATGATACTGCGGCGAAACCCTGCTACGATCAGCAAGCCTTTATGCGCCGCTTGGATGTGATCCGCGAAATCAGCGATTATATGCTTGAATTGGGCTGGGGAGCCTATCAAAACGACCATGAGGACGCTAACGGTCAATGGGAGATGAACTGGGATTTTGACGATGCTTTGGCCACCGCAGACAAGCATAGTTTCTTTAAATTCATGACCAAGACCGTCGCAGAAAAACATGGTTATCGGGCAACGTTCATGCCCAAGCCTATTGAAGGGCTGACAGGCAATGGTTGCCACGCCCATATTTCGGTTTGGGATGCCCCCGGCGCTGCAGCTAAAACAAATATCTTTGCTATGGAGGCAAACGACAGCAGCCAAACTGCCGAATTGGGGCTATCCGAAAAGGGCAAGCATTTCTTAGGTGGGATCATGAAACATGCCTCCGCGCTAGCCGCTATTACTAATCCAACCGTTAACAGCTACAAACGGATCAACGCGCCACGCACAACATCTGGCGCAACTTGGGCACCCAATACGGTGACTTGGACGGGCAATAATCGTACCCATATGGTGCGCGTCCCCGGCCCTGGCCGTTTTGAGCTTCGCCTCCCAGATGGGGCAGTTAATCCATATTTGCTGCAATCGGTCATTATTGCTGCTGGCCTGTCCGGCGTCCGAGCGCAGGCTGATCCTGGAAAACGCTATGATATTGATATGTATGCTGAGGGCCATAGAGTGCGCGGCGCGCCAAAGCTACCGCTCAATATGCTTGATGCCTTGCGTGAATATGACAAAGACAAAGGGCTCAAAGCGGCAATGGGTGAAGAGTTCTCAGCCGCCTACCTGAAAATGAAACAGTCTGAATGGAATGACTTCTGTGGCCACTTCAGCGATTGGGAAAAGACAAACACCTTAGACATTTAATCCCATACCAGAAACCCAAGAATAATCGCACCTTTGGGCACGGTCTCTGTTACCTGATTGTCTGGCTTAAGCAATCGCTGTAGCCCCACTATACGAGTAGTAAATTGGACCAAAACACCGCAACCGCCAAAGGCATACCGATTGCGATAATGGCCGAAGTGTTCCCTGACGCTCTAAAACGGCCAAAGCGCCTGGTCCATCGTGACAGCCGCCCCAAAAGCGGCAAAAACCACAGCAATATCTTATAGATCAAGACACTCCAATGCGACGCAGAGGGTTTGGCTTTTTAGGCTGCAGCTTACCATTGCAGCCTGTGCGTTAGGACCGCGGCCTCGATTTGGTTGGGTCATAATGGGCGAGAGCCACAATCTTGGCCGGCAGGCGCTTCATATGCCCATCTAACTTGCCGATTTCAACCTCAGTTCCCTCCGTATGATGCGCGACATCAACACGGGCCAACGCAATGTTTTTGCCCAAAATTGGCGAGCGCATCGAAGAGGTCACCTCGCCAATTTGAGCCCGACCAATTTGAACGCAATCGCCATGAGCAACATCCACATTGCTGTCGATATCGAGCCCCACCAATTTGCGAGCTGGGTTTTCTTTACGCCGAATTAAGGCTTCGCGGCCAATAAAATCATCACATTTGGATTTTAACGGTACTGTGAACCCAATTCCAGCTTCAAAGGGATCAGTTTGATCCGAGAAATCATAGCCAGCGAAAATAAGCCCTGCTTCAATACGCAACATATCCAACGCCTCCAGTCCCATCGGCTTAAGCCATGGTCTTTTCCAGCCTCCCAAACTGAATTGAACACAGCTTCAGCATGTTTGGGATGGCAGAAAATCTCATAACCAAGTTCACCAGTGTAACCCGTGCGCGAAACAACAATTGGTACGCCCTGGTCATCACCAACGCGCGCCGGGGTAAAGCGGAACCAAGCCAGCTCCACAAGCCTTGGTTGATGCGGTGCAGTCCAAATAATTTTCTTCAGCAAATCACGGCTTTCCGGTCCCTGTATGGCGATATTATGCTGCATATCTGTTGAGTTGCGCACTAAGACTTTGAGAGCCAGCTTCGCGGCCTGCTCACGCATCCAGTCACCTCCGTAATCTGAACCGCCAATCCAGCGAAAATTATCTTTGCCCAGTCTAAATAAGGTTCCGTCATCGATCATTCCACCATGCTCATAGCACATCGCCGTATAGACAACCCCACCGACCGGTAGGGTTTTCATATTCCGAGTGAAAATATACTGGCACAGCGTTTCAGAATCCGGTCCGGTAATCTCAAATTTACGAAGAGCGCTGAGGTCCATCACTACCGATTTCTCACGGCACGCGCGATATTCGTCCAAAGGCCCAGCCTGCGAAAAGCTATCTGCCAACCAATAGCCGTTATACTCCACAAAGTTTCGAGTGTATTTGGCGAAGCTGCTGTGAAAACCAGTTTCCTGTGTCATTTTAAGGTCCGATTCTGGCGTGGCGCGAAAGCCAATCGCGCGTTTAAAAGGCTCCGCACCATCATAGGTACGTATGTGAATATCTGTTGGATCCCAACCATTCGCAGGGGATGTGCCGTCTGGGCAGGCTGAACTTACGCAAATTAAATCCGTCAGGGACCGCAACAATACATAATCTCCAGGCCGCGACCAAGGTTCATCACCATACATCACCCCATGGGCATCAATAGCCGTGTTGAAGAAAAAATTGATCGCCATCCAGCCCGCCCGCGCAGAAACTCCTCGCCCCGCGAGAGCTGCATTAAAATTGTCAGAGCAATTCACATGCCCAGGATAGCCAATATCGTCGTAATATTTTGCCGTACAAGCCAAAGCAAAGGCATCGTGGCGCCCACAGGTGTCCTGAATAACCTCCACCAGCGGCAGCATATCTTGATCGTAGTACTTCGCATGGAGCCCAGGCATCGGGTAGGCATGTCCCATCAAGGTGCGCGTGGTAGTCACGTCGAGCGCATGCTCGACACCTTTATCCAATTTCCGCGCTGAAAAACATTGAAAGTCAGTGCATTGACGTCCATCAACATCATAAATTTGAATAAAATCTCCCGCTTTCACAAAATAGCTTTGGGCCGTGGCGGAATGAATACGAATATCGGCAAGTGGACTTCCCAATGGGTCGGGCAATTCAAGTTTAACCCGCTCTTTAATAACCGCACGTTTGACCTGTACAGTCAAAGGTGAAGCGGTATCCTGCGCGTCAAAATCCATGATCCCACCCGGCGCCACAACCACTACGGTGCCCGCACGTGCCACGTCCAAAACCTCTTCGCATTTCGCAGGGGTTTGACTATCAAAAAACCGAAGCGATCTGGCCTCAGCCAAATTAACGCCGCGTGCTTCAAGTCCAAGGCGAACAGACCGCAAGGAAGGGTCGCCACTTGAAAGTAATTGTTTGAGGCCCGGAGCGCTGCTATTGTTTGTCTGCGCCAAAACCCCCGCATCAGAACGCCCCCTGTTGTCTACAGCGATAACTTCACAAGGCTGCCCCCCTTGCTGATTGATCACCGTGATCTGATCGCCAATCTCAACTGCAAACAAAACGGCACCGCAGCCTACAACCTCATAACGCTCGATCCCCGGCGGCATCGAAAACACCGATGGCACAAAAATACTACTCGGCTTTGGCGGCCCAGGCGTGACTTTTGGGTAAATATCTTCCAACATACTTTACCTCCATTCCGGTAGTGTTCAAAGAATAATTATTTATTTTAAAGAATATCTCATTTCACAGGCTTCGGCAATAAAAACAAAATAGATATGAGCAATAAGCACATTAATTTCATTGGCTGGATCCTCTTCATCCTGTCAGCACTCGGAATCATTATTGCGTCCGTAGGAAGCTTTTGGGCAATGGTAGGATCTGTCCTCTTTTTGGTAGCCTCTTTGGTCTTTTTGATTCCCTTCTTTCGGCCTGATAAATGATTGCCTCATTGAGCTTAGGCTTGCTCGCCGCCGTATGTTGGGGAATTCACGATATTTGTGTCCGCTATATTAGCCAGCGCACCGGTATCATGGCCTCGATTTTCACTGTTCTACTTTTAGGAGCGGTCGTTTTGAAACCGATTTGCTTGTATTATGGCAATTGGAATGCGTTGACTCAAGCGGCCCTCCTGCGGCCAGCGCTCTCTGGCGGGCTGTTCGTTCTGACGTCTATCGGCCTCTACAATGCCTTTGCAATCGGTCCTGTGCGGCTTGTAGCACCCATAATTGGGTCTTTTTCCATACTTTCCGTGGGACTAGCCTTTTGGTCGGGCTCCCCAGTCTCGCCGTTGTAATTGGTAGCCGTATTAGTCATTCTAGTAGGCATTACCATCGTAGCGCAAAGCAAGAATGGGACGCAAAACCTGGCGCGCCGCACAGCTATTCTCTGGGCCATTGCGGCAGCTATTGGGTTTTTTGGCAGTTTCGCATCTGGTCAGTCAGCCGCCGCTTTGGACGCAGAATTACCAGTGATCTGGTTCACTCGCATTGCCGCGATTCTTGTAATCTTTCCCATTACGTTGACTATGGGCAACCCGTTGATACCGCACGGCTCGCATCTATCACTACTGGCACTGATGGGGCTGTTGGATGCGACAGCTTTGGCGTTGGTAATTTATGCCGGTACGCAGCAATTATCTGTTTTTACCTCTGTCACAGCCTCAACCTTTGGGTTGGTCACTATTGTTTTAGCTCAGGTCTTTTTGAAAGAGCTAATGACAAGCAAGCAATGGATCGGCGCGTTATTAGTCTTTGCTTCTGTCTGTATATTATTAATTTAATTAGACGTTTAGAATAAAAATTCTATGTGAAACTTTACGCCTTCAAACCCGCACAGGCACCATCGTGCCCTGCATTAAAGCAACTTTAACATCCCCATCAAACACATCAGCCCGCACGATTACCAAACGTGCGCCGGATTTTTCAACATGGCCCACAGCGCGCAGCGGACCGTCACGTCCCGGTGCCAGAAGGTTGATTTTCATTTCTGCAGTCAAAACTTCACAACCCTCCTCCATCATCGTCAAGGCCGCGTATCCCGCCGCGCTGTCACCGAGCGCAAAGATCAAACCCGCATGGGCATAGCCATGCTGCTGCTGACTGCCGGGCAAGATTGGCGCTGTGATCTCCACATGCCCCGGTTCAACCACAGTCATCCGCGCACCAAAGGTTTGCATGATGCTCTGACGTTCAAAGCTTTTGGTGACCCGTTCCATCTCTATCCCCTTGGCATTGGCAAGACATTACATGTTTCGCCAGTTAAAACGGCTACAGCCCCGGGTCGCATCAAATCCCACAATACCGTCGCATCACTGCGCAGCCCCCCGGTGTAGGTCCCAAATGCCGGCAAAATCACCCTGTGCTGATCGTATAAAAAACAGGGGCGCGTGATATGTCGCCGGCCCACTGGCACGGCAGCTTTTGGATGGTAGTGACCAGAGATCTCGGCCTCGGCCTCGGCCTTGGCGATATGACGGAACACCAAGGGTCCATCGCTATATTCAGCTAGATGCGCACCCGAAAACTCAACTGGACCCGGATCATGATTCCCCTCAATCCAAATCCACTGCCGCCCGGCCTGCATACGATAAAGACAGGCGCTTTCCGCTGTATCAAGGCTATCGGAAGCCTGTAAATCATCAAAACTATCCCCCAGACAAATGACAATTTGAGGGGCCAAAGCCTCAATTTCATTTTGCAATCTAAACAGAGTGTCTGCGGTATCATAGGGCGGCGCCATGACGCCTGAGCGGCGCACCATGCGATCGGATTTTCCCAAATGTAAATCTGAAACGCATAGAACACGTCGATGTGCCCACCACAAGACCCCCGAGGCCCGCGCGGTCAGTTCTGCACCAAACAAGGAAAATACATGCCCATCACTCATACCCCTGCATCGCGCATAATGAGGGGGCAAGGCAAGTTTTATTGCAAGGGCGCCATGACGATCTTGTTAAGACCTGAGGCCTCCATCAACCGGGCTGTTTCCTGGGCCAAAAGTCGTTCTTCCGCTGCGCCTTGAACCGGAACACGGCCCATTTCTAAAAAGAGCGGCGCGGCAAAGGGCGACAGACGGTCCAGTTCTTTATGATCCAGCCGCCCCGCGGAACGACGCAGCATCTCTTCAATCCGATCAAAATCCACCAACCCCCTACGGGCCTCTTCACGGGTGATCTGCATTAAGACATGTTCCGGATCATATTTGAGCAAAGTATCATAGAGGATATCAGACGAAAACGTCGCCTGCCGGCCTGATTTTCTCTGCCCTGGCATATTGCGTTCAATGAGACCCGCAATCACAGCACATCCGCGAAAGCTGCGTTTCATAACCGCGTTGCCCGCAAGCCAAGTCTCAAGCCCATCACGCAACCCCGCAGGCGCTAAAAGCCCTGCAGCATCGCGCAGCGGCTCAAGAGAGAGCAACATCACAGCATAATCCGTGGCCACGAAACTCAGCGGGGCCAATCCCGCCTCCTCCATCCGCTTTGAGAGCAAAAGCCCCAGTGTTTGGAGCGCATTGCGCCCGGCAAAACCATAAACCACCGTGGCAAAGCGCTCTTCGTGGGGAAAGCTTTCCACCAAAAGACTATCCACACGCGGCAACAGGCTAACGCAGCGCTGCAAGGCGATCCAATCACGCATATATGCGGGCAGCTCCATCCAATTTTTTTGTTGAAAGCCTTTTAATATACGCTGGCTCAACTGGGTAGATGTAGCAAATTTTGTGCCGCTGAAGGTCGCTATCTTGGGCTTTTTGCCCCGCTGCTTCGTCACCTCAACCGTGAGTTCGCGCAGGCCCTCATAGCGCACCACGTGACCGCCAATCAGAAAACTATCCCCAGGCACAAGCGTTGCAGCAAAAGCCTCCTCCACCTCGC
This sequence comes from uncultured Planktomarina sp., assembly GCA_905181815.1. GTDB lineage: Bacteria > Pseudomonadota > Alphaproteobacteria > Rhodobacterales > Rhodobacteraceae > Planktomarina. The sequence goes on from CAJIZA010000001.1 coordinate 755,041, forward strand.
CCAAGGCACGTCCACCGCGGCCCCGCATTCGAACCTTGAGGCGATCACTGTCTTGGATGGTGCCAATATTCATGCGAATGCGCTGTGCGGCCCGCGGGTCGCGCAATTGCCACTTGCCGTCCGCTGTTTGCAGCAAACGCCGCCACCTATCGTATGCTTTGAGCGCATAGCCACCGGTGGCACAAAACTCGAGGCAGGACTCAAAGTCTGCGCGCGCGAGCTGCGCATAGCGGCCCGCTGTCATGACCTGCGCATAAAGATCATCGGCGTGAAATGGGCCGGCGCAGGCAGCGATCAAGATGTGTTGGCACAATACATCGCGTGGACCTGGCCCCATCGGCTCACCGTCCAGATCATGTTCACGCACCGCCTGTAAAGCGGCAACGCATTCCACCACCTCAAACCGATTGGCCGGCACCAGACGGGCTTTTGATGGGCTATTGTAACGATGATTGGCCCGACCGATGCGTTGCACCAATCGTTTGACGTTCTTTGGCGCGCCCACTTGGATCACCAAATCCACATTTCCCCAATCGAGCCCCAGGTCCAGAGATCCTGTGCACACAATCGCACGCAGAGCGCCAGCGACCATGGCCGCTTCGACCCGTTCGCGCTGTGCCCGCGACAAAGATCCGTGGTGAATGGCTATCGGCAGGTTGTCCTCATTGAGCTGCCAAAGCTTATGAAAGAATATCTCCGCCTGCGCCCGCGTGTTGTGAAAAATTAAGACCGTGTTGTGCTGCGCCACCTCGCGCAATACCTGCGGAATCGCGTAGCCCGCCCCGCCACCAGACCAAGGTGCTGGCGCGTCAATCTGCAACATGGCGATATCGGGCAATGGGCCCGGTGGCGCTTGAATAATCTGACAGGGTGTCGGATGGCAGGCAATAAATCCAGCAATCTCTTCGGGATCTTGCACCGTAGCCGACAAGCCAATCCGTCGCATATCTGGACAAATGTGCTGTAAAGCCGCCAGTGACAGCATCAGCTGATCACCGCGTTTTGTCTCGCTGAGTGCGTGCACCTCATCAATCACGACCCTTTTGAGTCCAGAAAAGATGCGCTCAGCATCGTCATAGCTGGTCAAAAGTGCCAGGCTTTCCGGCGTGGTCAGCAAGATCTGTGGCGGATCCGCGCGCTGGCGACGCTTTTGCGTGGCGCTGGTGTCGCCGGTACGATCCTCGATGCGGATATCTAGGCCCATCTCCTCCGCCGGCCCACGCAGATTGCGTTTTATGTCTGCCGCCAGAGCTTTGAGGGGAGAGACATATAGCGTGTGAAGGCCCGCATGGGGACCCTGCACCAAATCCGCAAGGCTCGGCAAAAAACCCGCCAAAGTTTTACCGCAGCCGGTCGGGGCAATCACCAGGCAAGCTGAGCTGCCGCGTGCCTCAATGACTTGCAATTGATGCGCATGCGGTTGCCAACCTTTTTGGGTGAACCAGTCAGTGAGGGCGGCAGGCAAAGCATCAGACATACGCCAATATAACCTTGCCCCCGCGCTATGAAAACACTTTTAAGCAGTCAAACCTTCCGGCTCGGGCAAATCATTGGCCCGGCATGTCGCAGTCAAAGTATTGGCCAGCAGGCAGGCAATGGTCATTGGGCCGACACCACCAGGCACAGGGGTGATCGCCCCAGCGACTTCGGCACAGCTGGTAAAATCAACATCACCCACCAATTTCATCTTGCCCTCGCCTTTTTCCGGCGCGGCAATCCGGTTGATGCCCACGTCAATCACCACAGCACCAGGTTTGATCCAATCGCCTGGAACCATTTCTGGACGGCCCACCGCCGCCACCACGATATCGGCCCGGCGAACAACCTCTGGCAGATCCTTGGTGCGAGAATGTGCAATTGTGACTGTACAGCTATCGCCCAGCAAGAGCTGAGCCATGGGCTTGCCAACGATGTTTGAGCGGCCAATCACCACAGCTTCACAGCCTGACAGTGTTCCAAAATGATTCCGAAGCATCATCAAACACCCTAAAGGTGTGCAGGGCACCATTGATTTTTGCCCAGTGCCCAATAGCCCAACGTTTGAGATATGGAACCCATCAACATCCTTTGCTGGATCAATACAGCCGATCACCAATTCCTCATTTAAATGGCTAGGCAAAGGCAATTGCACCAAAATTCCATGCACGGCGGGATCGGCATTCAACTGATCGATGACTCCAATCAACTCTTCTTCGCTGACAGAGGCGTCAAGCTTATGCTCAAAAGAAGTCATACCGACTTCGACCGTCTGCTTGCCCTTTGAGCGCACATAGACTTGGCTGGCCGGATCTTCGCCCACCAAAACCACCGCAAGACCCGGCACAATGCCATGGTCTTGCTTCAAGCGCGCCACATGTTCCGCCACCTGCCCACGCACCTGCGCCGCAAAGGCCTTACCATCAATTAACTGCGCATTCATCTTACAACTCCCAAACCCATGATTTCTGCCCTCAAATCAAACACCCAAAGACGACTCCCCACGCCCAAAGGCGAAGGGGGTGTTCTTAGAACAGGCCTTCGATTTCGCCCGCATCATTGAGCATGATTGTTTCGGCGGCAGGCTTGCGCGGCAATCCCGGCATGGTCATGATTTCACCACAAACCGCCACAACAAAGCCAGCGCCAGCGGACAAGCGCACTTCGCGTACCGGCACGGAGTGGCCCACGGGTGCGCCGCGCAGATTGGGGTCAGTACTGAAGCTGTATTGCGTCTTGGCCATACAGACGGGCAAGTGCCCATAGCCCTGCGCTTCCCAATCCTTCAACTGATTTCGGATCTTTTGATCCATCAAGGCCTCATCGGCGCGGTAGATCCGTTTACAGATAGTTTGGATCTTTTCTGCCAATGGCATCTCATCTGCGTAGATCGGCGCGAAATTAGCCATATCCGCATCAGCGATCTCAGCCACACGTGTGGCCAAAGTCTCAGCGCCCTTACCGCCAAATTCCCAATGCTGCGAGACGATCGCTTCAGAGCCCTGCCCAGCGACAAAGTCTTTCACCGCTTGCACTTCAGCCTCAGTATCGGTGACAAAATGGTTAATCGCGACAACCACGGGGACGCCAAAGCTCTTCAGGTTTTCGATGTGGCGCCCCAAGTTCGGACAACCAGCTTTCACCGCGTCAACATTCTCAGCGCCAAGATCTGCCTTAGCGACACCACCATTCATTTTCATCGCCCTTACCGTGGCCACCAGCACAACAGCTGACGGCGCGAGTCCCGCTTTGCGGCACTTGATGTTGAGGAACTTCTCTGCGCCCAAGTCGGCGCCAAATCCTGCCTCCGTCACCACATAATCACAGAGTTTCAGCGCGGTTGTGGTGGCAATCACTGAGTTACACCCGTGGGCAATATTGGCGAATGGGCCACCGTGCACAAAGGCAGGATTATTTTCCAAAGTCTGTACCAGGTTGGGCTGCATCGCATCTTTCAGCAAGACGGTCATCGCGCCATCTGCCTTAATATCCCGTGCAAAAACCGGGCTGCGGTCGCGACGGTAGGCCACGATCATATCGCCGAGGCGTTTTTGCAAATCGTACAGATCTTTGGCCAAACAGAGAATTGCCATAACCTCCGAGGCAACAGTGATGTCAAAACCCGCCTCGCGTGGGAAGCCATTGGACACCCCGCCCAAAGAGGTTGTAATCTGCCGCAACGCGCGGTCGTTCATATCGACAACCCGGCGCCACACCACGCGGCGCGTGTCGATGTCGAGTTCATTACCCCAATAGATATGGTTGTCGATCATCGCTGACAAAAGACTGTGAGCCGAGGTAATTGCGTGAAAATCGCCTGTGAAATGCAGGTTCATATCTTCCATCGGCACGATTTGCGCATAGCCGCCCCCGGCAGCGCCACCCTTCATACCGAAATTAGGGCCTAAAGAGGCTTCACGGATACAGACCATTGCATTCTTACCAATGCGGTTCAAACCGTCACCAAGACCAACTGTGGTCGTAGTCTTGCCTTCGCCCGCCGGCGTTGGGTTGATCGCTGTGACCAAGATCAACTTGCCATTATTACGGTCTTTAACCGAATTGATGAAAGACTGGCTGACTTTGGCCTTGTCGTGGCCGTAAGGCAGAAGGTCCTTACTCTCGATGCCAATCTTGGCGCCAATGTCCTGAATAAGGGCTTTTGAAGCACCGCGTGCAATTTCAATATCCGATTTATAGCTCACTTTACGTCTCCAATGTGACCACTTGATCAAAGTATACCGTCGCATGTACCGCCATCTGTGGCAAAATAGCAGAGTAAATCCGACATGTGCACGCGCGTGTGCGGCAGCCAATTGACATCGCTGTGGTTCATTGGAAACCATTGCAGCAAGTTTGAAACTTATTTGCTTGAATTGCGGATTGTACATTGGCGACGTTATTGCAGAGATCCATTTGCATTCTGCAAACCATCATGCTGGTCGATACCGCATATGTTACTTTTTGGATCTCCCAAGTGAGACCCGCTGTCGAGCCTACGGCAAATGCGCTTGCACATCGGCCTCCCAGGCACGCTGCTCTGGGCGATGAAGGCGCAGCACATCGCCCAAGTTCAGGTCACCAGGCCGCTCGACCCAGGCAGTCACACCACGCTTGCCGGTAGCATGGCCTTTAAAGGATTTCCCCTGTCCCGGCATATCCCGCTCAATAGTCATGCCAACTTGGTGGCAAGGGTAATTTTGCATATCTACCACCAAAGTCGTACCTTGAGGCGCCTGAAGCCGCGAGGAAGGTGGAATATGCGAGAAATCCGGGCACCCAGACACGACCATCGTCGCCCCCAACCACTGCGGATTGATATGCGCAAGCCCCATGTCACGGGCAATCTGCTCAAGTTCCTCTTGGCTGACGATGCTAAGCTGACGCACGTTGATGATATCTGTTCCGCGCGAATGTTGTTGCAAAACACGGCTGTCTGACGCACGGGTCCTGCCCCGGTACGCCGCGCCCACAACACCATCCCAATCTAATTGCAGTGTTTGGCGTGGGTCTGTCTCGATCTCAATTTCGCGCCGATGGGTGACCACGCCTAGCCATGTGATGGTAAGGGAAATATCTGTTGCAACCAATGCGGGCATGGCCGCGCCTCCTAAAATATAAAAAAGCCCCAGCCTTTGGTGCAAGGCGGGGGCTCAATGTTCTAAGTGGTGGGCGCGGGTTCCATGCCACCACTACTGCCGCTACTCGGCTTTGGCTTGGTTTTAGGAACCGCTGTCACCGATGGAGTGCCGCCAGATGTCGCACTATCATCTTCATCGTCTTCACGATCGAGGCTTTCGCCTTCCATCACCTTTTTGATTTCCGCTCCAGTGAGGGTTTCATATTCCAAGAGGCCCTGCGCCAAATTCTCAAAACGCTTTTTATTATCCACAATGGTTTTCATGGCCAAATCATAGCCATTTTGCACAAATTTGCGCACCTCAGTTTCGATCAATTCCTTGGTCGCCGCAGAGGTCGACAGGCCTGATGTCCGGCCAGAATACCCTTCCGCAGCTTCCGAGTAATCAATATTGCCAACTTTATCGGACATGCCCCAGCGCATCACCATGGCCCGCGCCAGACTTGAAGCCTGTTGAATATCGCCTGACGGGCCATTGGACACCTGGTCCTCGCCATATTTGAAAATTTCAGCCGCCTTGCCCGCCATGGTCATCGCCAACTCATCATGACACTCATCACGGTGAAAGTTGAGACGATCCATTTCCGGCAAGCTCATCACCATACCGCCAGCGCCGCCACGGGCAATAATTGTCGCTTTATAAACTGGTTGGCATTTTGGCAAAAGTGAGCCAACCAAAGCGTGGCCTGCTTCATGATAAGCTGTTTTCTCCAATTGTTCCTTGGTGCGTACCATGGAGCGCCGCTCGGCGCCCATAAGGATCTTATCCTTGGCTTTCTCAAAATCTTCCATAGTCACCAAACGGCGCCCAATACGCGCGGCAGCCAGGGCCGATTCATTTACCAAATTGGCCAAATCCGCGCCGGAAAAACCTGGAGTGCCCCGGGCAATGATACGTAAATCCACATCAGGGCCCGTTGGCAATTTGCGCGCATGCACGCCCAAGATTTTCTCACGCCCTCTCAGATCCGGGCTGGGAACAGTCACCTGCCGGTCAAAACGACCCGGGCGCAGCAGCGCAGGATCAAGCACATCTTTGCGGTTTGTGGCCGCCACGATAATTATGCCCTCATTGGCTTCAAAACCGTCCATTTCAACCAAAAGCTGGTTAAGGGTTTGCTCGCGCTCGTCATTGCCACCACCGTAGCCAGCACCACGTGCCCGGCCCACCGCGTCGATTTCATCGATAAACAAAATGCACGGCGCATTCTTTTTGGCCTGCTCAAACATATCGCGTACGCGGCTCGCACCGACGCCCACAAACATTTCAACAAAATCCGAGCCGGAAATCGAGAAGAAGGGTACGCCCGCCTCACCCGCAATTGCCCGCGCAAGTAGGGTCTTGCCCGTTCCCGGAGCACCTTCCAGCAATGCGCCTTTTGGAATTTTACCACCCAGTCGACTAAATTTTTGAGGATTTTTGAGAAAATCAACAATTTCTTCCAGCTCTTCTTTCGCTTCGTCAATGCCGGCGACATCGTCAAATGTGACATTGCCTTGCTTTTCGGTCAGCATCTTCGCGCGACTCTTGCCAAAGCCCATAGCACCGCCTTTGCCGCCGCCCTGCATCCGGTTCATGAAATAGATCCACACCCCAACCAGGAGCATGATCGGCAGGAGGGACAAAAGGATCGATTGGAACATTGAGGTTTCTTGCGACGTGGCGGCAACGCTCACACCGTTAGACACCAAAAGATCGCTGATCTGCGCATCACCTGGGACGATCGTGACATATTCCGTGCCATTCGGCCCAGTGTAAGTGACCGCCTCGCCATCCAGCGTGGCGCGGCTGACCTGCCCATTTTCAACCGCCTGAACAAAGTCAGAATAGGTCGTGCTGCGGCTCGAGGATGTGCTTGCATCCCCAGAGAACAAACGAAACAGCATCAAAAGCAAGATGAACAATACAAACCAAAAGGCGAGGTTGCGTAGATTACCCAAGGGAAACTCCTATTAGAACCGCAATGCGTCGACACGATATAGCGTCGGGCTTTGACTTAAGATAGACATCACACCACTTTATTCAACGGGCTACTATCATTCCCAGAGCTGTGAAACCACCTCAAGCATATCTTTTGGGCCAAATTGCGCCATTGGTGCGGCCAAAAGGGTCTGCCCTTGCCACACCGAGGGGCTACCCAAAAGCGCCAAACGCGGACGGCCACTGTCCCGCCACTTGGGGCATTGCCCAAGGCCATGGGGGCCAAGCGCCCGAATTTCATATGATTTTTTAAAATTTTTCATGGAGATCCGGCTATCCCAGGGCGCGCCAGCTTGCACCACCTGCCCCTCGACCGCAGAAAATTCCCGGGAAATCCGCAGTACGTCCCCTGACTGCGGTATTAGGACACATCCGTGCAGGGTCGCGGTTTTTTTTGCTGCAATAGCCCTTAGCAGCGCAGAATTTCTGGGCCTGTAGGGCTGACCGCTGATCCAGTTGAGGGCATCCGAGACCATGCGCTCGACATATTCGCGCGGCAAACGGCTCAATGACACCTGATCAAAAAGTACATCGGTGAAATCAATTTGCGCCACTTGCGGCCAAAGCTCTCGCGTAGAAAACTCCAGAGCCTCTTGAACGAAGCCCATGCGTGTAGCGGTTGTGGCCAGCCTATGGCCGGTCAATCCAAGCGCTTCCAAGTCCGACGCCGCCTGACGCATGCGCACGCGCATAAAAGCCGGATCTTCATTGCTAGGATCATTGCACCAGCCCTGTCTCTGCGTACGCAGGAAATCCTGCAGATCCGTCCGGGAAAACGCAAGTAATGGGCGCAACCATTCCATACCGCGATCTGTCCAGCGCCCGCGCATCACGCTGAGACCATCGACGCCAGAGCCGCGGGCCAAGCGGATCAAAAAGTTTTCCGCCACATCGGTCTGGCTGTGCCCCAAACAAATACAGCTGCACGCCATAGCCCGCCCCCAAGCCGCCAGCGCATCATAGCGCGCGCAGCGGGCGCGAGCTTGAAGATTGGGACCCGAAGGCAGATCACTTATAGTTAGGGTGCTATGTGCTACGCCCAGCTTCGCGCAGAGCGCGCTGACCCAATGCGCCTCCTCCTTCGCCTCAGCCCGCAATCCATGGTCGACAGTGGCAGCGCACAAATGCGCCTGAGGCATGGCGGCACGTAAAGCCAGGAGCAGCGCCACAGAATCGGATCCCCCCGACACTGCGACCCCAATCACGTCATCTTTTGGCAGCTGCGCGAAGACCTCAGCGATATGAAATAGGATATCCTGTCGCGGCTCCAGGCTCATGGACAGGACAGCTCGGCCTCGGCCAGCTTGGCATCGGCTGCAACCTCGGTCTGCGCAAAGCGAAATTGAACTTCACTGAGAGTCAAACACCCCTCTTGCGCATTGCCCATGCGGTGAAACGACAAAGCAAGGTGATAAAGTGCAGAGGGCGCAACCTCATTGGCCTCATCAAGTGAATAGGCCTCTAAATAGGCCCGCGCCGCCAGACGAAACGCCGCACTGTCCATATAGGCATGTCCCAAAAGCAAATGCGCCCGCTGCGTCAGCGGGCCAATGGGGAAGGCCTTAACAAATTCTTCGAACATTTGTACGGCGCTGCCAGTGTCGCCAGACAGCAGCATGTCATTGGCGGCATCAAACTCAGCTTGCTCAGAAATCGTTAATATCTCACCAGGCAGAACCAAATCCAAACCTGAATCCGTATCAGATCCAAGGGGGAGTGTGGCACCCAATTGCGTCACCACACAGCCCGGTTCCATGGCGCAGATACGCGCTTCAAGCATGGCAATTCTCTGGGTCGCATCCCGCACAATAGCAGAAATGCGGTAGGCCAGCTCTTCGGTCTGACCAGTCAAGCGCTGCAACTCATTTTCAATGGCAGACGTTCGATCCAACAGCGCCCCATCATTGACAAAGCGGCCCTTTTGTGCGGCGGTCAATTCCAGACTCAGGCGTTTGGTTTCATACAAAAGACCGGCAAGATCTTGACGCATATCTGCCAACCTGTCAGCAGAGGCGGGTCCGGACAGCCCCGCGATCAAAATCAATGAACGGCCCAGATGCATCAACTCATGCTCTGGTTCAAAATGGTAACTGTCCGGCGGTTTTTCTCATAGCATCGCTCAGAGCTGCAAATTTCAATAGGCCGCTCTTTACCATAGCTACGGGTCTTAAGCCGCAGGCCCGAAACGCCGAGTGCGACGAGGTACTCTTGTACAGATTGTGCCCGCCGGAAGCCCAGCGCGAGGTTGTATTCGCGCGTGCCACGCTCATCCGCATGGCCTTCCAGAACCATGACGTAGCCGGGGTTGCTGAGAAGCCATTCCGCTTGGATATCCAAAGCGGCCTTGGAGGATGTGTTCAATGTGAACTCATCCACATCAAACAACACCGTATCTCCGACGGAAGTTTTGAAATAGGCCGAAGAAGTTGGATCTTTCAAATCCTCAGAGCTGATTTCATTGCCATCCCAACCGGACCCACCATCGAGGCCTGCTGTGCTGTACCCCCCGTTGGTATCGGCGCAGGCCACGAGGGTCGCCATAGCCACGAGGGCCAAATACATCGTTCTCATTTTGGTCTCCTTTCACAGAAACATCGCATCACCAGACCCCCTTTCCTAAGGCAGAACAGGGCCCCAAGACGGATCAGAAGCAGGGCTACGCAGGTTCAAGGCGCGCAGATTTCTGCCAGAAATATCTACCGAATACAGGCTTGGCGCACCCTTTGGTCCTTGGGTTTCGCGGGTAAACATAATCACGCGCCCATTAGGCGACCAGCTGGGCCCCTCATCCAAGAAAGAGGCAGACAAAAGCCGTTCTTCACTGCCATCAGTACGCATTACACCAATGCCAAAGCGCCCGTTGCTTTGCTTGGTAAAGGCGATCAAATCCCCACGCGGGCTCCAGACTGGCGTTCCATAGCGCCCGTTGCCAAAGGATATCCGCTTCGGCGTGCCGCCCGTAGCTGGCATAACATAGAGTTGCTGCGTGCCGCTGCGGTCACTTTCAAAGACAATTGAGCGCCCATCGGGGCTAAAGCTTGGGGCCGTATCAATGGACGGGCTTGACGTCATCCGTGCTGAACGCGCACTGGCCAAATCCATTAGATAAATATCAGTGTTTCCACCCTGCTCAAAGGAATAAACCAAACGCTTGGCGTCGGGTGAAAACCGCGGTGAGAAAGCCATGCCATTGTCCGGTGTCGGCAACCGCTTGCGCGCAGCGCTGCTCACGTTGAGCTGATAGATCTGCGGAAAACCAGTTTCCCAGCTGGTGTAGAGCACCTGCTTGCCATCTTTGGACACGCGCGGCGCGAGAACGGTATTTTCATTGCCGCTCAAAAATTGCAAATTTTCGCCATCATAATCCATAATGGCCAAACGCTTGAGCCGCTTATCTTTCGGCCCAGACTCAGACACGAAGACAATCTTACTGTCAAAATATGGCCCCTCACCGGTGATCCGCGCGTAGACCTGATCGGCCACCTTATGGGCCATGCGGCGCACAGCTTTGGTGCTGCCGCTGAGCTGCACGCCACTGCCCAGCTGCACACCAGAATAGATATCGAAAATGCGGAATTTGACGGTCAGCCGTCCAAAGCTGTTGGTTTTGACCACAGCAGTGACCAAAGCCTGCGTATTGATGGCGCGCCAGTCAGGATAGCGCACAGGCTCAGCAAAGCTGCTGCGCTGCGCGATAAAACGGCTTGGCGGCACTTCGCGGAACAGGCCACTGCTTGACAAATCTGTGGCTACAATGCGCGACATTTCTGTGGCGCTCGTCACCGCCTCAATATTTTCCGCTTCAAACATTGGAACCGCAAAGGTCAGAGGCTCAATCACCCCATCGGTGATTTCAATACGCAACGGTCCATTTTGCGCCATGCCCGCACCTGTCCAAAGGCCAAACGCCAAAACACCAAAATAGATCAATCGCTTCATCGCACTCTCATTTTCTCTGGGTTAAATGTTAATTCCACACGCCGCCAAGTTGAAAATTGGTCCTTCGGCAGTTCAAATCCCTGTGCGCCGCATCCTCGTATAGCACGCAGTGCTGTTTCAAAAGCCCGCTCTGCACTGATGTCATCCCCCCCCTCGAAGCCAAGCATTTTGATACTGTTTGGCACGGGTTTTCCGTCAAGTGTCAGTTCCATCTCCACCACCACAATCGTCGACAAGGCCGCTGATGACAAGGCGCCAAGATTCCAACATTCTGCAATCGCCAGTTGCATACCACGAATAAATTGCTCTGCCAAAGGTGCGGTTGCAGCCTCAGGCGCCCCCAGAGTGGCGTCACCAGCCATTAAGGCCGCATTTAACGCAGCTGTCACCGGATCAATCTGTGGCGCTTCCGCATCGGGTTCGAGCGGTTCGGGCGCTGGCGCTGCGCGCGGGGCCGGCCGACTGCGTGGACGCACCGACCGTGCTGGCGCATTGGCTGTCACGACCGGGGCCGCAGAGGGTGTTTCCGCCTCTGTGACAATTTCTGGGGCCGCAGCTTCGGGCGTTTGCGCCTGCTGCTCCTGTGCGACTTCCGCTGGAGCCTCTTGCGGGGCAGCGGCCTCACGGCTCTCGGCACCTATATCCATCTCAATATCAGGCGCATCGATGGCGGCTGGCGCAATCCTTTGCGCCGGACGTGGCTTGGGCGGCAAGCTGGTTTCCAATGGCTTTTGCGCGCTGTCCTCCTCCGCAGGCGCCTGCAGCTCCACGGGCGGCAAGATCACAACATCTTGCACAGGCGCGACAGGTTCCGGCCGCTGCAAAGGCAGGGCATCACCCACAGAAATTTGCGTCAAGCTTTGCGCCACTTGCGCTGGGGCCCCATCCACCTCTGGCGCGCTGGGTCCTGCGGCATCTTCCACAACCGGGACCGCCTCAGCACTCGGAATGTCCGTGGAAATGTCCGGACTGATGTTGTTCACCATAATGTCAAACAACTCAGATGAGACAACCGACACATCTGCAACCGACATTTCAGCGGGCTTACGGGAAAAATCTCCGTTAAAAACCAGCCAGCCCACAAACCCGAGATGGAGGGCGAAGGAGATATAGCTGCCCGGCGACATGAGACCCTATCCACCAGAGCCGTCAAATGTTGGACCGCCCAAATCGGTGACCAAGCCAATATTGCCAAAGCCGGCTGCGTTCATCGCTCCCATGACCTGCATCACCCGCGCATAGGGAATGGCGCCATCGGCCCGCAAAAAGACCTTATCATCTGCACGCTCCTGTGCGATGCCGCGCAGACGGGTCAAAAATTCCGTCTCTGGCGTTTCGGTCGTCTGTATCACAATTGCCCCCTCAGCAGTGAGCGTGACGGTCAAGGGCTCCTCCGACTCACTTGGCAAAGCATCGGCGGCAGTTTTGGGCAAATCAACATCCACCCCGACTGTCAGCAACGGCGCCGCCACCATAAACACGATCAGCAAGACCAACATCACATCCACGAATGGTGTGACATTAATCTCGGCCACAGGCCGGCTGCGCCGGCGCCGGCGTCGCCCACCAGAGCGCTCCTCAGCCATATCCAGCTTGATAGCCAAGGCTCAGCCTCCCAATTGGCGCGACAAAATGGTTGCAAACTCGTCCGCAAAGGCTTCATAGCCCGCAATAACCCGATCGCAGCCAACGCTGAGATGGTTGTAAAACACCACCGCTGGGATCGCAGCCAGAAGCCCGAGGCCCGTAGCCAAAAGCGCCTCGGCGATCCCCGGCGCCACGACCGCTAAATTGGTATTTTGTTGCGCTGCAATCTCAATAAAGGCGTTCATGATGCCCCAGACCGTCCCGAACAATCCAATGAAGGGCGCCACCGAGCCAATCGAGGCCAAAATTGCCAATCCACTTTGCAAATCATTCGATTGCTTGCCCAAAGCCACATCCATGGAACGCTCGATCCGCGATTGTGCCCCGGCAATCAACACCCCATCGCTGCGATGCGAGCGCCGCCATTCGGTCATTCCGGCCGTAAAAATCAGCTCACTGCCGCCTTTTGGCACAGCGCCAATTTTATCATAGAGCTCATCCAGCGGCTCGCCAGACCAAAAGGCCTTGTCAAACTTCGCAGCCCGGCGCCGCGCCAGGTTCAAAGCGATGCGCTTGTTAATCGCGATGGTCCAAGACCAAATTGACAGGCCAATCAGCAACACAATCACCGACTGAACTGGCAGTGTCGCGCGGGAAAATAGGGCCCAAATCGAAAAATCGATTGCTGCTTCCATGTGAATGCCTCTGCTTGTGGCTCTTTGACCAAGTTTTGCGCAACCGTAGCGAAAAACCTTACAAAAAGCCAAGCATTCGCAGCAATAGTTTTTAGGGGTTAGAATTTCGGCGGAGTTCTGCCGGAAGACGGGTCGGCTTGCCCGCCTTCGTCAAGGCCACGATCGTCACTTCAGCAGTAAAAAGCACCTGCCCCGCGCGCTGCACCTCTTGCTGCAAGATCCATCGTGCTGGAGTGGATGACCGTCGCTGGCTCACAACCTCTAGCAAATCCCCCAGCCTTGCGGGAGCCAAGTACTCTGCCTGAATGGCGCGTACGGCGAAAACCACACCACCTGCCTGAAGCGCCAATTGATCCACACCCAGTTGTGCCACCCAAGTCGAACGCGCCCGTTCGATGAACTTTAAATAATTGGCATAATAGACAATGCCGCCCATATCCGTGTCTTCGTAATAGACAGTTAATTCGAACCTATGGCTCATTGAACCGCCTCAATCCGCGCAGCCAATCGCAGCGTATGGCTGGTATCATTGGCGCGCGCTGGCATCACCGGATCATAGCCCGCGCGCAGCAAGGCGGCAATCTCAGGTCGCATGACTGTGGTGCCATTGTCCAGCACAGCCAGAGGCGAGCGGTTTATAAACGCCTCTTGTGACCACAAGAACATAGCCTGCACCGCCTGCGACAACGCCAGGCTATCGGCCCCCAGTTGTTGCAGAGCCTCATCGATGCGCAGAAAGACGAAACAAGCCTGAATCGCGCCCTGATCGTCAAAACGAAAAGCACGATATTGATTGGCCTGCGCGGCAACGAGGCGATCCACCACGTTGTCCAATTGCGGGATCATCTGATCGAGATCTGGCACGGCGCGCAATTCTTCCCAATCGGAAAAGAAGAACATCATCAGATTGCTGCCCAATTCCGGATCCAATTCATCAATGTGGTGCCCAGCGGCGATACACACGGCCTCAATTGCCGACTTCATGATGACCAAAGTCTCGTCCTGCACGCCAAAAACCACAGGGCAAATCGGGCGGCCCCAGCGGGCAAAGACATAGCTGCCATCTGTCCGGGTGAACATGCGTCCAATCTCGCTTGCCGTTAACACTGGCCAATCCTTCTATTGCCACAAAACGCGCGCCCCACATAACGCTCTATAGGGTGTTTGGCTAGGCTCAGAAGCCAGGCGCGTTGCGGCTATTCAAACAGCTGAGCCTGCGACGCCGGCTGCGGCGGCGCCATATCCAGATGCGTCCAAGCCTTTTGGGCCAACATGCGACCGCGCGGCGTACGCTGTATCATGCCTTTTTGCAAAAGGTATGGCTCAATCACCTCTTCCAAAGCATCACGGCTTTCTGACAAGGCCGCTGATAGGGTCTCAATGCCCACCGGGCCACCAACGTAATTCTCCGCGATCAAGCGCAAATAGCGCCGATCTGCGCCATCCAACCCCAGATGATCCACGCCCAGACGGGTCAGCGCGTGATCAGCGATCGCTTGGGTGATGCGCCCATCGCCTTCCACAACTGCGAAATCCAGAACCCGGCGCAGCAAGCGCCCGGCGATGCGCGGCGTGCCCCGCGCCCGTTTAGCAATCTCCCGCGCGCCTGCATCATCCGCCGGCACGCCCAATAGCTTGGCATTGCGCGTGACAATCTGGTGCAACTCGGCATCGGTGTAAAATTCCAAACGCGTCGGAATGCCGAAGCGGTCACGCAGAGGTGTCGTGAGAAGACCCAAACGAGTCGTGGCGCCCACGAGAGTGAAAGGCTGCAACTCAATGCGCACTGTGCGCGCCGCAGGTCCCTCCCCAATGACAAGGTCTAGTTCAAAATCTTCCAGTGCCGGATAAAGAATTTCTTCCACCACAGGATTAAGGCGATGAATTTCATCAATGAATAGGACATCGCGCGCTTCAAGGTTCGTCAAGATCGCGGCCAAATCCCCAGCTTTGGCCAGAACCGGCCCACTGGTCATACGGAAATTAACACCTAATTCGCGCGCCATGATCTGCGCCAAAGTGGTTTTTCCGAGGCCGGGCGGGCCATGAAAAAGCGCATGATCCATGGCCTCCCCGCGCTGCCGTGCCGATTGAATGAAGACGTTCAAATTGGCGCGCGCCACCTCTTGTCCGATAAACTCATTGAGACCCTTGGGCCGTAAGGCCTTGTCACCATCCTCCGCCAGCCGTTCGGGCCGCAGGGCTGGATCAGGCTCAGTTGCGCCGCTGTCCCAGTCCGCGCTCATATCTTAGGTACCATTTTTTTGAGTGCAGCACGGATCAAGCTAGCGGAATCTCCCCCGGCCATTTCGCCACTCAACTGCGCCACAACCGCCGCCACCTCTCCTGGAGCATAGCCCAGATTGCTCAAAGCCGACAATGCATCTGCCTGCGCTGAGGGGGTCGCGGCTGGCGTTAATTCTGCGGGAACGGCGGGCCTTGCACTCTCGATCACAGCTGCCTCCTGCACATCATCCTTATGGATCTGCACCGCCCCATCCATCATGGCCATCACAGCCGGCGCTTTGTCTTTTAACTCGATCACCACCCGTTGCGCGGTTTTAGGTCCAACACCCTTTGCCGCTTTCAAAGCTGTCCAGTCTCCCATCGCGATGGATCGGCTCACCCCGTCAGGCCCCAAGACCCCGAGGATCGCCAGGGAGGCCTTCGCCCCGATCCCTTGCACAGACATCAGCAATCTGTGCCATTCCTTCTCAACGAGAGAGGTGAAGCCAAACAATTGCATGAGATCTTCACGCACCAATAAGTCCGTGTAGAGCGCAACAGCCTCGCCGGCAGGCGGTAAAACCGCAAGGGTGCGGTCGGAACAATAAACCATGTACCCCACGCCGCGCACATCTAACATAACATGATCGCTGGCTTTATAGTCCACGCGCCCTGACAGTTTTCCAATCATCCACTTGCCCTTTGCAATGCGGCCTGAAAATGACTGCCCGCTTGGATATGATGCGCGTGACAAATGGCAATCGCAAGCGCATCAGTTGCATCGGGCCCAACCAATTGCGCACCCGGCAGTTGCAAAGACACCATATGCTCGACCTGCCGCTTGTCCGCGTGCCCCACGCCCACCACCGCTTTTTTCACCGCGTTGGGCGCATATTCTCCTACCTCCAGCCGAAACTTCGCAGGCACCAGCATGGCGATCCCGCGCGCCTGACCCAATTTCAACGTGCCCGCCCCGTCGCGATTCACAAAGGTTTGCTCCACGGCCGCATGACTGGGCTCATAGCGCTCAATCACCTCAGACAGCCCGTCAAACAGCGCCAATAAGCGCCCAGCCAAGGGCCCCGGCAGGGTTTGACATTGACCATTGGCCACATGCCGCAGCTTGCTGCCTTGCACATCCACAAGCCCCCAGCCTGTGGAGCGCAAACCCGGATCAATGCCCAATACCCGCATAGAATTGCCCTTCGCAAATTCGTATTGTGCCTTAAGTAGCACGAAACGCGAACATCTGAAAAGCAGTCATTTCGATTGTGGCGCAAATTTCAGCGGCACTTAACCCCAATTTTGAACAAAGACCTCTTAAAAACAAAACCCTATATCTCTAAAAAGGCATGCAAAAATTGCATATCGGTTATGTTGTTTTTCCCAGTAGCCAAGACCTCGTATCGCGCCTAAACGCCCAGCATAAAGACACACACCCCTGACATCATTTTCCGAAAGGACGCCCCCAATGGCATATCTTGACACATCCCGCAGCTCCGCAATGTCCGCATCTCGCACAATCCTTGCAAATTTCGCCGCCGCCGTCTCCACAGCCTTTATACGCTGGAACGATGCGCGCGTCACACGCAAGGCCCTGTCACAACTGACATTGCGTGAACTCAATGACATAGGTTTGGCACCCCGTGACATCGAACGCATCGCACGCCGCTGATACACGCCTACCATCGAGAATCATGCCCGATTTCAAAACGTCGCGCTGATCTCAGCGCGGCGTTTTGCTTTCGAGCCTGAAGGCTACTGGTGCCGGCGCAGCGTCAAAGCGCTCCATTCACTGAGATCTTCGCGGGTTTTCAAGTCGAAACCCTGCGCCTGATAGACCTCAACGATATCCTCAGCTTGCTCAATCAACAGCCCCGACAGAATGGCCAGGCCGCCAGGGGCCAGGTGCGCCGCCATGTCAGGCGCCAGCTCAATCAGCGGGCCTTTCAGGATATTTGCAAAAATAAGATCAAAGGGTGCGCCCGCCTGCACCACAGGCGAGTCAAATCCAATAGACTCAACGCAGCCCACCCGGCCGTCCAACCCATTGGCTTTCACATTGGCAAGTGCTACCTCGACCGCCACCGGATCAATGTCACTGGCCAGAACAGACGCCGCGCCCATACGGGCGGCAGACATGGCCAAAACGGCCGTACCGCAGCCAAGATCTAGGACATTGTCGAACCGCTGCGCATCATCCAACAGCCGGTCATAGGCTCGCAAACAGCCCAGCGTGGTGCCGTGATGCCCGGTGCCAAAAGCCATGGCCGCTTCGATCAACAAGCCAATACGACCCTCAGGTAAAAGCGCGGCATCATGGCTGCCATAAACGAAAAATCGACCAGCCTCGACTGGCGGTAATTCGCGGCGCACTTTGGCGACCCAATCTTGATCCGGCACTTCGGATACGACAAAGGGCCCTGCTCCAAAAGCGGCCGATAGCAAAGCCAGATCAATATCATCGGGTGCATCGAGAAAATACCCACCCACTTCCCAGATGCCCTTGCCGTCTTCAACTTCAAATACCCCGACCCCGGTTGGTTCAGGGTCCAGCTCTTCAAGCGCCTCACCCAGAGCTTCTGCTTGAGATTTACCGGGCAATGTTGTCAGGGCGGTGTAGGTCAGCATGGGTCGGCTCCAATGGTTTTATGTGCCCATATCTTGTCTGGCCAGCCATCGCAATTGCTTGCCACCCGCGCCGTTTGCGAAGGGCACGCCCGCCGCAAACTCAAGGACAGGGCCGCGGCACGCGGCGCCGTTAGGTGACAGCCAATCCGATCGGACAGGTCACCCCAGTTCCCCCTATGCCGCAATAACCATTGGGATTTTTCGCCAAATATTGCTGATGATAATCTTCGGCATAGTAAAACGGGGCCGCGGGCAAAGTTTCACTGGTAATCACGCCAAAGCCAGAGGCCCTCAGCTGCTCTGCAAAGACAGTCAGACTGGCCTTTGCAGCCTGTGCCTGCTCCGCACCATAGGTATAGATGCCTGAGCGATATTGCGTGCCACGATCATTGCCCTGGCGCATGCCTTGAGTCGGATCATGGCCCTCCCAAAAGACCTTCAGCAAAGCATCATAAGTCACAATCGCCGGATCAAATATCACCCGCACCACCTCATTGTGTCCAGTTTTTCCGGTGCAGACCTCTTCATAGGTCGGATTGGGTGTATAGCCGGCCGCATAGCCCACCATGGTCAACCAGACCCCCTCAATCCCCCAGAACATCCGCTCCACGCCCCAAAAGCACCCCATGCCGAACATCGCCTCCTGCAGCCCCGCACCCAGCGGTCCTTGCAAGGGACGACCGGTCAGAAAATGCGTGGGGGCGGTGGCAATGGGAGTGTCACGCCCCGGCGAGGCTTGGTCCCTTTGAACCATCTTTGACTTTTCTCGCGACATAAAAAACATTTCTGGCTCCCTGTATGGTTTTCTAATATGTAGCGGCGGCATGGCGGATATCCAGCACATAGGCCGCACCGCGCCAAACACACGCCCGTTACCGGCTCAAGATCGTCTCATGGCCCGGTTCGGGCCACCTCGGGATCAACAAAGCCAGCCCCAGCGACATCAGCGCCATGCCTGCGGCCAGCACAAACACCAAACTCGGTGAGATCAACCACAGAAGTCCGAGAAAGACCGGCAATCCCACAGCGGCGATATGGTTGATGGTAAAGGCCACCGCGGCCGTTGGGGCGATATCGGCAGGATCTGCAATCTTTTGGAAATAGGTTTTCAGGGCAAAAGCCAGTGAGAAAAACAGGTGATCTATCACAAACAAAGCCCCCGCCAGCATCACACCCCAGCCAAACATGTAAATGCCGCCATATGTCAAAAAGACCAGGGCCAAACCCGCGTATTCAAAAATTAATGTATTGCGTTCCCCATAGCGCGCCACAACGCGGCCGAACACCGGCCCAATAAACATATTCATCACGAGGTTAATTAAATACAGAGAGGTTAATTCATGCACGTCAAATCCAAAACGCTCCACCATCATAAAGCCCGCAAATACCATGAAGACCTGCCGCCGGGCGCCGGCCATGAATTGCAGCGCGTAATACAGCCAATAGCGTTTGCGCAAAACCATGGTTTTATGCTGCGGCGTGGGCGATTGGAATTGCGGGTAAAGCACTATACAGGCTAAGGCGATGGCCGCGGTTATTCCGCCCGAAATCATATAGGCCGTATTAAAGCTCAACGCGAACCATTCCCAAGTGACGACAATTACTCCAAAAGCCACCAACGAAGCTGCCGACCCCATGGCCAATAGCCAGCCCAGGACCTGCGGCGCCTGCGCCTTGGAAATCCATTGCAATTGCAGCGATTGGTTGACCGTTTCATAATAATGAAAGCCAATAGAGGAAAGCAGAGTAAGCGTTAAAATCCCACCCATTTGCGGAAACCAAGCGGTCACCGCCGTGGCCCCCCCCAAGAGCACCAAAGACAAAAGACCCAAGACTTGCTCACGCACAAAAATGATGATGGCAATCACCCCGACTGCAAGAAATCCAGGAATTTCCCGCACCGAATGCAACAGCCCGATATCCGCACCATCAAAGTTGGCTACTTCGATCACAAAATTGTTGAGCAAAGCACTCCAAGTGGCAAAGGCGATGGGCATAGCCGCGGCCATGACAAAGAGCAAAAATATCGGTCGGCGCCAAACTGACGCGGATTGCGCCTCTTGTAAGGTTACGATCTGCATAGCCACACTCCCAACCACCGCCCCCTGATCTAAGCATTGGGGTCATGTTGCATCACCACGGCCAGCAAAAGGAAACCACCGGGCTAATCTTTACCTTTAGCTCACGTATTGGTAATGTAAATTGACCAATACGAACCAAAGGTTAAATTATGCCTGTAATCACAACCATTCAAGACCTGAAAGAGGTTTATCAGCGCCGCGTACCACGAATGTTTTATGACTACTGCGAAAGCGGGAGCTGGACCGAGCAGACCTTTGGCGACAATATTTCTGATTTTGCCAAACTGCGCCTGCGCCAACGCGTCGCCGTTGATATGACCAACCGCAGCACCGTATCTAAAATGATTGGTCAGGACGTCTCAATGCCCGTGGCCCTGGCCCCGGTGGGGATGACCGGCATGCAATGCGCCGATGGCGAAATCAAAGCAGCCCGTGCCGCAGCCGCTTTCGGTGTTCCCTATACGCTGTCAACCATGTCGATATGTTCCATCGAAGATGTCGCCGCAGCCACAGACGCCCCCTTTTGGTTTCAGCTCTACACTTTGACCGATGAGGATTACTCAGATCGTTTGATCCAAAGGGTGAAAGATGCCAATTGCTCCGCGCTCGTGATCACTCTGGACCTACAGATCCTAGGTCAGCGTCACAAAGATTTGAAAAACGGCCTTTCCGCCCCGCCAAAACTGACCGCCAAGACCATAGCTAATCTGGCCACAAAATGGAGCTGGGGCCTTGAGATGCTGGGCACCAAACGCCGCGGTTTCGGCAATATCGTGGGGCATGTCAGCGGCATCTCCGACACCACCTCCCTCACCGCCTGGACGGCCGAGCAATTTGACCAAGCGCTCGATTGGAAAAAAGTTGAGATCTTGATGGAGAAATGGGGCGGTAAGGTGATATTGAAAGGCATCTTGGATCCCGAAGACGCAAAAATGGCGGCGAAACTTGGGGTTGATGCGATCATCGTGTCCAACCATGGCGGGCGGCAGCTCGACGGCGCGCTGTCCTCAATCCGCATGTTGCCGAAAATCGTCGAGGCAGTGGATGGCAAATGTGAGGTCTGGATGGATGGCGGCATCCGCAGTGGGCAAGATATCCTCAAAGCCAAAGCCCTTGGCGCGACCGGAACGATGATCGGCCGGTCTTATATCTACGGTCTTGGCGCGATGGGTCAGGCCGGCGTGACAAAAGCGCTGGAAGTGATGCACAAAGAATTGGACACCACGATGGCGCTCTGCGGACATCGCGATATCAACGATGTGACCCGAGATATTCTTTATATTCCAGAGGATTTTGAGGGGCGTTGGGCCTAGGTCAGAGCAATTCCTAGTGCAGGGATCTTGGTAAAACAAATCAAAAGGGATGGGGCGCAGAAAAGCGCACACCATCCCAGTTTTACACGATTATTCGGCAGATGCGCTGGAGCCATCCCCGCCCTTGCTGCCTGCGCTGTCACGAAAGAGCGCTTTTGTCAGCGAGAGCATCACCATCGCAAACGGCAGCGCTCCAATCACCATGGCGCTTTTCAAAGCTTCCATCGGATCGGCGCCCGGATTGGCCTTCATAAAAACCCAGAAGCGTCCGTCGGACCTCAAACACTGTAAATCGGGGCTTCATTTACATATCTGTGCTCCTTTTCATTCAATGAGACGATGCCTCACAATCGAAATGCTTCAAAATGGGTGCATATAGCCCCACTCATCGCCTTATTATTATTAAAAAATCATAGACTTCTGTATCCACGCCTCTCCTGTGCAGACATTGCTAAATACGTATCGCGCCAGATGTCTCGCAGGCGAATGGCCAAATATTTGGAGTGATGTCATGTTTTTGGCCCATTGAAATGTCTAAATGGAAAATAAACATTTACAAAGAACACCGCTTAATAGGGTAAAGCGTGCCAGAGCGTTATTTTTTTCGCAAGCTTTTGTTTGTCAGGGTTTAAGCGCGCCGCAGCAGCAAAGTCAGCGGAATGGCAGTAAGACTGAGGCCCGCAGCTGCGAAGAACGCAATGCGCAATCCATAATATTCAGACACAAGCCCCATCATAGGTGGGGCCAGAAAGAATCCTGCAAATCCCAGAACAGCCACGCGCGAAATCGCCTCTGTGCGCAGATGGTCCGGCACCTTTTGCCCAACCAATGCCAACCCCAAGGGACCGATCACAGAGATGCCAAGGCCTAAAATACCGAATCCAATATAGGCCCAAAGTGGCGCGGGTGCCAAAGCGGCCAAAACCCCACCAGCAGCAGCCACCATTGTGGCCAGTATGATGACTTTTGTCTCAGAAAGAATTTGCGACACCGCTTGGCCTGAAAACCGCCCCAGCGCCATGGTCAACCCCAGCATCGCCGGCCCCATCGCCCCTTCGGCCGCACGGCCCTGTAGGCTGCGCTCAATGTGCAAGGCCGACCAGGTCTCAACAGTCGCTTCGGTCATAAAGGCAACCAAAACGATCAACCCACATAAAATAACGGGCTTCAACGGATAGTGGTCGCCCGTGCCAGAGCCCGGTGCCACCTCTCGAGGGGGCATGTAAAGAAAGACCGAGAAGATCAAAATGACCCCCGCCACAGCCACGAAGGCCGGTCCTGGCGCGATCTGCGCCTCGCGCGCCACGCCGCTCACAATCGCAGAAACTGCGTAACCAACTGAAAACATACCATGGTTTACATTCATCAAAGGCTGACGGTGCAGCTGCTCCAACTCGCTTACCCGCGCATTCATCAGCACATCAGTAAGGCCCGAGGCTGAGCCAACAATCACCATTGCCACGCCAAAGCTCACCGCATCTGTGGCAAAACCCGGCAAAAGAAAGCTCAAGGCAAACACAACGCTGCCAATTTGCATGCCGCGCGCACCCAACACACGGTCCAGCCGCGGCGCCAGAACCATCGAGCTGACCAGCCCAAGCGCATTGCACAGCAGCAACAGCCCAAAAGTGGCATCGCTGACACCCAAACGCGCTTTGATCTGCGGCACATAGGCCGCAAAACAGCCCCAAAACAGGCCAACAATCACAAATGCAATCGCAGTACGGCGGGACAAATACAGGGCTTGATGAACTTGCATAGCCTGCTTTTTCATAGCCGCAAGCCTCTTGCAAGAAACAAAGTAAACAAGGGCTTTTCATTTACCTCATATGGCCCTATACGGCGCACTTCATCGGGGCATACACCCTTGGAGGATGCCCCCCCATTTTAAGGAATAGACCCATGGCAGGACAGATCCCAGATCTAATCGCTTCGGTACGGACGGGGACAGGCAAGGGGGCCGCTCGTCAATCTCGCCGCGAAGGCAACGTACCAGGCATCATTTTCGGTGGTGAGGCAGATCCGCTTCCCATAAATATTTCGTTCAACAAATTGTTTTCACTATTGAAAGCAGGGCGGTTTAAGTCAACTTTGTTCAACCTCAAAGTTGAAGGTCATGACGACGTACGCGTCATCTGCCGCGATGTGCAACGCCACACTGTGAAAGATTTGCCAACTCATGTCGACTTTATGCGCCTGCGCCGGACATCACAAATCAACCTGTTTATTCCGGTTGAGTTTTTGAATGAAGACACATGTCCAGGCCTAAAAAAAGGTGGCGTGCTGAGTTTGGTGCGTCCTGAGGTTGAACTGGTGGTGACCGCAGGAGATATCCCCGAGAAGATCACAGTTGATCTGGCCGGTCTCGAAGTGGGTGATGTGATTACCATCTCCGCTGTCGAACTGCCCAAAGGCGCCAAAACGACCATCGACCGTGATTTTGTGATCGCCAATATCGCAGCACCATCGGGTCTGCGCTCAGCGGACAATGAAGCTGGCGACGATACAGAAGAGGCAGAAGTCGAAGCCGAGGAGGCATAAACCTCGACCTTCGGGCCAATTTAAGGCACATGGAACCCCGCCATTGATGGTGGGGTTTTTGCATTTCCAGCCCAACATCCGCGCAAATCTCTTTCAACCCACCGGTCTGCACGTTAAACTCATCCCATGAAACTATTCGTAGGCCTTGGAAATCCCGGCGCAAAATATGCGCATAATCGGCATAATATCGGCTTTATGGCCCTTGATAGAATCGCCGACGATAATCAGTTCACCCCTTGGCGTTCAAAATTTCAGGGGCAAATTTGTGACGGCACATTGGGCGGACACAGGACGCTGCTACTCAAACCCACAACCTTCATGAACCTCTCTGGACAATCGGTGGGCGAGGCCGTGCGGTTTCACAAGATCCCTCTGGATCAGGTCACCGTTTTTCACGATGAATTGGACCTCGCTCCTGGTAAATTACGGCTCAAACAGGGCGGCGGTCATGCAGGGCATAATGGGCTGCGCTCTATCCACGCCCATTTAGGAGCAGACTATGGCCGCGTGCGGCTGGGGATTGGCCATCCAGGCAATAAGGATGCAGTAGCCGGCTTTGTGCTTCGAGACTTTGCCAAGGTGGATCAAAATTGGCTGGCGGCCATACTGACGGGAATCGGTAATGGTACGGTACATTTGGCCACAGGGGATGGGGCAAAATTCATGAATGCTGTGGCCTTGCAAACTGCCCCGCCACGCTCTTCAAAAACCACCAAACCTGCAACGCAAAAACCTGCAGAAACGGCGGCGCCTCCCACCGATAGCGAGCCTGCTCCCTCTCCATTGCAAAAGCTCTTCGACAAATTTAAATGAAACGCCATTTCCAACGCCAGGCGACGTATTGCTCCGCCTTTGGTGCAGATCTCACAGCCCGTCTGCTGCGCCAGCTGCCCAATCGCATCTCAGCCAGCAGAGACCTAGGTCAGCGCATCGCCAATTGGCCCAGTGATCCCCGCGCCAGAGGCAGACAACCTCCCTCTTAGGCTTGTCGGAGGCATGCATGCCTTGCTTCTATCGGAAAAAGTGCGCGAATTGGCCCCGATCTATCTAAGCCGCACAATTGCCGATGCCGATATGCCAACGCTCTTGCAGGCCGTGCTCCAACGTCACGACGATGAACTGGCCGCTTTCATTGCCAATGACCTACAAACCAACGAAGTGTGGCGGGCTGCCAGGCTCATCGCAGCGGCACATTCGCTCAAAGCCTATAATGGAAGTGATTTCATCGCCTCCAAACTGGGGGCCAGCGCCGGTCTCAACCTAGTTTTAATCGGTTCCACCTCCCTTTAGGGAATGACTATGGGCCACAGAACAGCCCAGAGTAGCTAACGCCAAAATGGCAAGGAACGCTGCCACTGCCGGCCCCTATCGTCTGCAGCATGCTCAGGGCTGTGATCTCGCCCCTCTAGATCTGCGACTGCCGCAAGACCTTCTGCGTCTGCGCACCTATCTATAGGCATATCAACCCGAAAGGCGCACACGATAGATGCGGCCGTCTCTCTCACTCCACCGATGCCCCACAAGTCCGGTGCTATTGAGTTTTTGCGCCAACGTCTCGCCCAGCCTTGGTTCGGCTGCCATTTGATCTATCATACGGTCGCTTGACAGTATTTTTCAAAGGGAGCAAAGAGCCAAATTACAGAATTGATTGCAACGAGCAGCGAAGAGCCAAACTCACCCCTGGCGTGGCTGCAGATTGAGACAGACGGAAAATTGCCCGGCGCAGGCTATGCGGTTGGACTTGTGGCCTGAGCAAAAGCGGATAGAGTTAGGACGAATGGGTTTTCATGGCCGTTGGATCACTTGGACGGCATCACATCTGGGGTAATGGCATGCAAAAAGATATCGAAATCAATGTTTTTGGCCTGCCCCTCGCGCCTTGCTCTCAAGAGCCTTTGACTGGATTCTTCCGGGATGGGTCCTGCAATACCTGCACCCAAGATACCGGCAGCCACACAGTCTGCGCGGTGATGACCGCTGAATTTCTCGCGTTTTCGAAATACCTAGGCAACGACCTCAGCACCCCGCGGACAGAATTTGGCTTTGCGGGGCTCAAGGCCGGGGATCACTGGTGTCTGTGTGCCGGACGGTTTTTGCAAGCCCACGAAGAGGGCTGCGCGCCGCAGGTGCAACTCGAATCAACCCATCAAAAGGCCTTGGACATTGTTGCAATTGAAATCCTGCGGCTCTATGCAACGCCCTGATCGGGGTAGCAAACAGACCTGGGGCTAGGCCCCAGTGTTCATCTCAATTCCCAAAGCTGCCGCCACGGTGAAGATATCCTTGTCACCACGTCCGCACATGTTCATACAAATCAGGTGATCGGCTGGCAATTCAGGCGCTATTTTCATCACATGGGCCAAAGCATGGCTCGGCTCTAGAGCTGGAATAATGCCTTCAAGCTCACAGCACAGCTGAAAGGCTTCCAGCGCTTCCACATCGGTGATCGAGACATATTGCGCCCGGCCAATATCGTGCAACCACGCATGTTCCGGACCGATCCCAGGGTAATCAAGCCCGGCGGAAATCGAAAAGCCTTCTAGAATTTGCCCATCATCGTCCTGCAATAGATAGGTGCGATTGCCATGCAGCACACCAGGACGTCCACCGGTAAGAGAGGCGCAATGCTCCATCTTGGCATTCACGCCTTTGCCTCCAGCCTCAACACCGATGATTCCCACCTCTTTGTCATCGAGGAAGGGAAAGAACAGCCCCATGGCATTCGAGCCGCCACCTATCGCCGCAATCAATGTATCCGGCAGACGCCCTTCCTGCTGCAGCATCTGCTCCCGCGCTTCCTTGCCGATGATGGCTTGAAAGTCCCGTACCATCGCAGGATAGGGATGGGGGCCTGCGACTGTGCCTATGCAGTAGAATGTATCCTCTACATTCGTCACCCAATCGCGCAAAGCGTCATTCATAGCGTCTTTTAATGTACCGCGACCGGAGGTGACCGGCACAACTTCTGCGCCCAGAAGTTTCATGCGAAACACATTCGGCGCTTGGCGCTCGACATCATGTGCGCCCATGTAGACCACGCATTTCAAACCAAATTTCGCACAGACCGTTGCGGTGGCCACCCCATGTTGACCGGCGCCGGTTTCCGCGATGATCCGGCTTTTTCCCATGCGGCGGGCCAAGATAATTTGGCCCAAGACATTGTTAATTTTATGCGCGCCTGTGTGGTTTAGCTCGTCGCGCTTGAGATAGACTTTCGCACCGCCCAAATGCTCGGTCAAACGCTCCGCATAATACAATGGACTCGGACGACCGACGTAGTTGGTCCAAAGATCATTCATCTCTGCCCAAAAGCTGTCATCGGTCTTGGCATATTCATATTGCGCTTCAAGATCCAAGATCAGCGGCATAAGGGTTTCTGAGACAAACCGCCCGCCAAAATCGCCAAAACGACCCTGTTCATCCGGTCCTGTGGTAAAGCTGTTGAGCAGATCATCGGCCATTGTTTTCTCCCATGCGCATCTGCTTTAAGAGGTAGCGCCCTGCCCCTCCAAGGTAAAGACCCGGCCGCGATTTTCCGATGCTTTACCTGTTGGCTTCAGTGACAAATTTCGCCATCAGCGCGGCGCTTTTCTGGCCGGGCGTCGTTTCAATGCCGGAACTGACATCAACCTGCTGCGCACCGGAACAGCGCACCGCCTCGGCCACATTGTCAGGCGTAAGACCACCGGCCAGCATCCATGGCACCGACCAGCTTTCTCCCTCAAGCAGGCGCCAGTCGAAAGACAGACCATTGCCCCCAGGCAAGGTTTCACCCTCCGCCGGTTTGGCATCCAAAAGCAATTGATCGGCCACACCCGAATAAAGCTGCGCACAGGCTACATCGGCGCGCGATGCTATTCCCAAGGCCTTCATCACCGGCAAGCCATAGCGCGCTTTCACCGCCGCCACGCGGTCCAGACTTTCAGTGCCGTGAAGTTGCAGCATGTCGAGCGGAACAGAGGCGGTAATGCGATCAAGGGCCGCATCATCGGCATTCACCACCAAAGCGACTTTGGCCAGGCCTACGGGCGCATGCAAAGCCATGCTGCGCGCCGTCTCAATTGAAACGTTACGAGGCGATTTATCGAAAAAAACCAAACCTATATAGGCCGCCCCTGCGGTTGCAGCGGCATCTATATCGCCCTGTGTGGTCAAGCCGCAAAGCTTGACGCGCACCTTCATGACACCTCGTCCAAAAGCGCCAAGATTTCATCTTCGTCTGTGTCAGCAGAAGTCGCTTTCAATTTACTCACCTGACGTTCCAAGCGCACTACCTGTATATGTTCGTTTCGCGCGGCTCTGCGGTGTTTCATCTCCCGCAGCCACTCCCAAACGAAGCCAATCAAGAGGCCCAAGGTCACGCCAAGGAAAATCACGACAAAGAGCGGGACTTGCATTTGCACGTTAAAACCGACCAGCGCGCCAAGAGCTTCTGGCAAGAGCGACAGGTTCACAGCCCCACGGTTGGCCAGGGCCACGACAATCAAGCTGATCGCAATAAAGCCCAAAACCATGTACCGCAGATAGCGCATTTTACTTCCCGTTTAGACGGTCTCTCAAAAGCTTACCTGTTTTGAAGAAAGGAACATGCTTTTCTTCAACAGCAACAGACTCGCCGGTCCGCGGATTGCGGCCAATACGCGGATCGCGCTTTTTCACGGAAAAGGCCCCAAAGCCACGCAGCTCAACGCGATCACCTTCTGCCATCGTGTTTATAATTTCTTCAAAAATAGTGCTCACGATTTTTTCCACATCACGCTGATGAAGGTGTGGATTTTCATCCACCAATTTTTGAACCAATTCTGAACGAATCATAGTATCCCCCTCGAAACTGTAAAAGTCATAAGCCACCCAAGCCTTAATGACAGGCTACAGGAAAACCAACCCGAATGTGAACCTATTGTTTTGTCCATAAGTAAAAAAAACTTAAAATTTGACATTTCAGGTGTGAAATTATCAAAAATATCATCTTTGCGTTAATTTTGGATCTTTTTTTAATGCAAACCAAGGCCTTGAGGCCAAAAAAAACCCGCCAAAGCGGGATTTTTCAGATTTTTGTTCAATAACCGTTTCGGTTATTCGTCAGATTTAAGCGCGGCGCCCAAGATATCGCCCAAAGATGCACCTGAGTCGGAAGACCCATATTGCTCAACGGCTTCTTTCTCTTCCGCAATCTCACGCGCTTTGATGGACAGACCAAGACGACGTGTTTTCGCATCGATATTTGTGACGCGAACGTCCACTTTATCACCCATGCCAAAACGATCTGGACGCTGCTCGGCACGATCGCGTGACAGGTCAGACCGACGAATGAAGGACTTCATGCCTTCATATCCGACTTCAATGCCACCGTCTTCGATCGCTGTGACTTCAACAGTGATGATCGAGCCACGTTTCACGCCGCCGACCGCATCTGCGAATTTGTCGCCACCCAGGGCTTTGACAGACAGGCTGATGCGCTCTTTTTCGACGTCCACTTCAGAGACAACCGCCTGAACCATGTCACCTTTGCGATAATCACCAATCACATCTTCGCCGCGACCTTCCCATGTCAGATCTGACAGGTGAACCATGCCATCGATGTCGCCTTCAAGACCGATGAACAAACCAAATTCAGTGATGTTTTTGACTTCACCTTCCACTTGGCTACCTTCAGGATGTTGCTCCGCAAAGACTTCCCACGGGTTGCGCTGTGTTTGCTTCAGACCCAAGGACACGCGACGCTTCACGCCATCAATTTCCAGAACCATCACATCAACTTCTTGCGATGTTGATACAATTTTACCCGGATGCACGTTTTTCTTGGTCCAAGACATCTCAGACACGTGTACCAAACCTTCAACGCCCGCTTCCAGCTCAACAAACGCACCGTAATCAGTGATATTGGTCACGCGGCCTTTGTGCTGCGAAGCCAGCGGGTATTTAACGCTGACGATATCCCATGGATCATCCATCAGCTGTTTCATGCCCAGGCTAATGCGATGGGTTTCTTTGTTGATTTTGACAACTTGGACTTTCACAGTCTCACCAATTGTCAGGATTTCTGATGGGTGGTTGACGCGGCGCCAGGCCATATCAGTGACGTGCAACAGACCGTCAACACCGCCCAGATCCACAAAGGCACCGTATTCTGTGATGTTTTTCACCACACCGTCGACGCTGTCACCTTCGGCTAGTTTGCCGATCACTTCAGCGCGCTGTTCGGCACGTGATTCTTCCAAGATCGCACGGCGCGACACAACGATGTTGCCCCGGCGACGGTCCATTTTCAAAATCTGGAACGGCTGTTTAAGACCCATCAATGGGCCCGCATCACGCACAGGGCGCACGTCAACTTGGCTACCTGGCAAGAAGGCCACAGCACCACCAAGATCAACTGTGAAACCACCTTTGACACGGCCAAAGATTGCACCGTCAACTCGCTCTTCGTCTGCATAGGCTTTTTCAAGACGATCCCAGGCTTCCTCACGACGGGCCATTTCACGGCTGATGACAGCCTCGCCCTTGGCGTTTTCTGCGGCACGCAAGAAAACTTCGACCGTATCCCCTACAGAGATGACGGGAGCTTCGCCGGGATCTGCAAATTCCTTAATATCTACGCGGCCTTCCATTTTGTAGCCGACGTCGATGATGGCTTGTCCCGCTTCGATTGCGATGACTTTGCCTTTGACCACTGTGCCCTCTTCGGGCGTGTCAACCTCGAAGCTTTCTTGCAAAAGGGCTTCGAATTCTTCCATTGTTACGCTTGCCATGTGGCGTTAATTCCTTACGTTTATGTTTCTGGCCGTGCGGTTGTCTCCGCCGGTCTTGAGTTGCATTGGTCCTATTGAGCAAAGCGGATTGCGAACACCAAGAAGGGCCGGTGATAGCCGACCCTGCCGCGATACTCATAATCCACGACTGTTGCCGCCGTTTGGACAGGGCTGCGTATAGGGGCAAAATTCCAATCTTGCAAGGGCCGATCACCGATGCAATGCTCTCTAAAAGGAGCGCCCTACGCCACATGCCGACCTTAACTATTCTCCAGATCTTTCATTCGACCCGCAAGCCATGTTCACGGCCATTGAACACGCCATATTGGCCCATGATTCCGGCTCCGGCGATTGCAAATGCCGGAGCTATCCGGCCGAGGCCAGCAACCACACTCATCTGCTGATTGAGATCTCAATGCTGACCAAACCGCATCGAGATGAGGCTTTTAAGCGTACGCGACGCAATCGCAGCCACGGTCAAACACCACCTGACCCAAAGCTGCTATATCTCCCTGGCCATCACATATTCCGACGCCATGTACCTAACAGACCGGCACGACGTAGGTTGACCCGATGTCGTCTATTCGCGCGGACAGTTTGCGGGTGTGATGATTTGCACGTCTGCCGGGCCATCCGCCAACACCGGTGGGCGCAGCTTGTGATAGGCGATGATATGTTGAAACGCCCGGTCAAGATCTGCGCGGAGATCGTGATGTAGGACGAATGCCAACCGGCCCTGGCGCAGCAAACTGCGGTTTTCGCGATCCAAATCATGGGCAATAAACAAATCCGGTTCGAGCTGCACCTGGGCCAGCGTGGACAAAATGGCCGCATTGGCCCCGCCCATCGAATAGACACCGAGCAGGTGATCCAATCCACGCACCGCTTGGCGGATCTGCGCCGCCGTCCCAAGGGCCAGCCCTGCCCCGCCGCTTGCCTCACGCAGGGTGACCTGCGGGCACAGGCGCGCCATTTCAGCCGCAAAGGCCCGCGCCCGCGCCTCTTCCCCTTGAAACTGCCGGCGCGATGTTGTGGTCAATACCGCACCACTGCGACCGTGCAGCCATTGGGCAAAGAGATAGGCTGCGGTGCGTCCCGCATTTGCATTGTTCAACCCGACATAGGCCAAACGCGCACAGTCAGGGCAATCGGTAAAGACCGTCACCACGGGGATTTTTAGATCGATCAGCCGGTCAATCTCAGCGCGAATTGTCGACACATTCTGTGCCTTGAGCACAATGCCCTGACTGCCCCGCTTGGCAATCTTGGACAGAGTAGCCACGGTTTTGGCAGGTCCGATATCTTCTGCAAAGTGAAATCTCGGCCGAATGACCGCGGGCACAAATTTTGGCAGGACTTGGGTTGCAGCCCGGCGTAGCTCATCAGAAAATCTCCGGGGCGCTTCGACCACAATATCTATGAACATCCGCCGCCCCCGCGCAGCCAATTGCCCCTCTTGCCGTGTCAACTCCACAATCGCCGCCTGCACACGCCGCTCAGTCTGGGCACCGACATGCGCACGCCCATGCAATACGCGATCGACCGTGGCCAAACTAAGGCCCGATTGCAGTGCAATCTCTTTGAGGGGGAAAGGATGTTTCATTGAGGTATTTTTGAGGTATTTTGAGGAGTTTCTCAAGCCATTTCCGGCTAGGCTCCATGCAACCCCAACCAGGAGCGCGTGATGCAAGCCTATCTATCCCCCGATGACTGCAATTTGGAAGAGTTCACCCAGCAGGTGATCCGCAGCCTCACCCCGCAAGAGGTGCCGCAGGCCCATGACATTCAAAACAACATACCGATCTATGATGTCACACAGTTGGATCTCAGCGGAGACACCCGCGCCTTGAAAGTCGAATGGGCGCATGTGTTTCTCAAATCCGCTGGGGTGTTACTGCTCAAAAATGCCTTTCAAGACACCAGCTGCATTGACTCGGCCAGCGTGATTTATGAGCGCATCATCGCCGATGAAAAAGCCGCCCAAGGCGAGAAGGCCGACCACTTTGCAGCCTCCGGCGCCAACGATCGTATCTGGAATTCCGCGCAAAAACTTTGCCACTATTCTCCCAAGGTCTTTGCGCAATATTTTGGAAATCTGGCGATTGATGCGGCCTGTGATGCTTGGCTTGGGCCAAATTACCAAATGACCGCGCAGGTTAATCTGGTGCGCCCGGGCGGCGCGGCTCAAAGCCCGCACCGAGATTATCACCTTGGGTTTCAACCTCGCGAGGTCTCCGCGCTCTATCCGGCTCATGTGCATGACCTCTCGCCTGTTCTGACGCTGCAAGGGGCGGTGGCGCATGTGGACATGCCAATTGAAAGCGGGCCAACCAAACTGTTGCCGTTCAGTCAACTTTATCGCCACGGCTATCTGGCCTTCACCATGCCAGAATTTCGCGACTTATTTGAGGAAAACTGCGTGCAAGTGCCGCTCAAAAAGGGCGATGTTCTGTTTTTCAATCCAGCACTCTATCACGCCGGTGGCGCCAATGTGAGCCCAGATATTCAGCGCATGGCCAATCTACTGCAGGTCTCTTCCGCCTATGGACGGTCATTGGAAAATTTGGACCGCCAGAGCATGACCTATCAACTCTATGAAGTGCTGGCGCGTGGTGATCATGGCCTCTCAGAACCGCAGGTCGATGCCGCAATTTCCGCCTGTGCGGAGGGGTATTCTTTTCCTACCAATCTCGACACCGATCCGCCCATCGGCGGTCTGGCCCCAGAAACCCCAGCCGCGCTGTGCCGCCAGGCCTTGGTCAACAAGATGCCGGTCGAGGAATTCAACGCCGCGCTGACGGCGCTCTATAGGCGCAAACAGGCCTAAAGGGCTTAGGCATAGCGCTCAGGCCCGGCCCATTGTGCCTCTGAATAGCGATCCCCATTGATCCAACCCATGGGGAGCGCCGCTTCGACCGCTACCAGCTCCTCTGCGCTCAAGCCATAATTTGCGCCCGCCACAAGAGCCTTGAAATGGTCTAAGTTGCGCGTGCCCGGGATGGGCAGGATATGGTCCCCTTTGGCCAAACACCAGGCAATCGCCAAGCCTGCCGCTGTCAAACCCATCTGTGCGGCTAGGGCGCGAAAACCTGCAGCCGCTTTGATATTCATGCTCAGGTTTGGCTCCACGAAGCGGGGGTTATTGGCCAAAAACGGCATGGATTGCACCGCCTCGCGCCCATGCGGTGCATCGGTCAAGAGGCTTCGCCCAACCGGGGAAAAGGCCACGAACATTGTGCCCAGATCGGCGCACGTTTGCAAGATTCCCAATTCCGGCGTGCGCGTCGAGAGGGAATACTCCGACTGAAGCGCCGCCACGGGATGCACTGCATGGGCCACTCTGAGGGAAGTGGGAGAAATTTCTGAATAGCCAAAACCACCGATTTTGCCTGATCTTATGAAACCTGCGAGGGTTTCAGTGACCTCTTCAATGGGCACAGAAGGATCGCGGCGGTGAATATAATACAGATCAATGCACTCTACCCCAAGACGCTCAAGGCTATTGTCTAATTGCTCCGTAAGATAGGCCGCTTCATTGTTGAACAAGCGGTTTGGATCTTTGCGGTCTGTTATTCCACCCTTGCTGGCTATGTGAAAAAACGATCGTGCTTGAGGATTTTCTAGCAAATAGGCACCGATATGACGCTCTGAACCGCCCATGCCATAAACGCTGGCCGTGTCGATATGGCTCACGCCCAGATCTCGCGCGGCATCTAGGATGGCAAATACCTCTTCGCGGCTCACCTCACCATAGAAGTTGGAAAACGACATGGCCCCGATGCCCAGCCGTGAGGTCGTGGCGCCACTGTGGGGAAAGCTACGGTTTTTCATTAGGGAAATCCTTTTCAATGGCCGCAATGGCCTGCGCAATCGCGGCGCTGAGAGTTAGATCAGAAGTATCAATCAGCACCGCGTCCTGTGCGGCCACCATCGGGGCCATGGCACGGGAGCTGTCGCGAGTATCGCGCGCGATGACATCCTGTAAAACCTGCTCAAATGTGGTCTCAGCACCGCTGGCCAGAAGCTCTTTGAAGCGCCGCTCGGCACGCACATCAGCATTGGCGGTGACAAAGAGCTTCACCTCGGCTTGCGGCACAATCATGGTACCAATGTCTCGCCCGTCCAAAACTGCACCGCCCTCCCGGCGCGCAAAACGGCGCTGAAACTCCAGCAATTCCGCCCGCACCTCGGGCATCACCGCCACATCAGAGGCCGCCTTTGCCACCTCTGCTCTGCGCAGACTGTCGCCTTGTAAATCATCAGCCGTGAGGTTTTGTGCCGCGCGCAAAGGATCGGAGCCGTTCAACACCTGCGCCCCAACGGCCCGGTACAAAAGCCCCGTATCCAAATGTGCCAAGTCAAAATGCGCCGCAATCTCACGGCTGATCGAGCCTTTTCCAGCGGCAGCCGGTCCATCAATGGCGATGGTGAAGGCGGCGCTTGAGCGCGACGGCTTGCGATGGGGGGGCTTGGCCTGCGCTGCGCTCATACGGAGGTCCGCGCAATGGAGGCACCCAAAGCTGCCATCAATGGCTCAAAAATCGGAAAAGACGTGGCCACCGGCCCCCCATCATCAATCGACATGCCTTCATGGGCGCCCATGCCCAGGATCAAAAACGACATGGCAATGCGGTGATCGAGGTGGGTTGCGGCCAGAGCGCCGCCTTTGACCGCGCCGCCCAACCCATGCACATGCCACCAATCAGGACCGTCTTGCACCGTGACCCCCGCCGCGCGCAGCCCGGTCGCCATAGCTTCGATCCGGTCACTTTCTTTGACGCGCAGCTCTTTGACACCGTGCATCCGGGTCACGCCATGCGCAAAACTCGCCACCACTGACAATATTGGATATTCGTCAATCATAGAGGCAGCCCGCTCCGGCGGCACAGTGATCCCCTGCATGTCTGGGGAAAATTTCGCGCGCAGATCGGCCACAGGCTCGCCGCCTTCCTCGCGCATATTCTCAAATGTCAGATCCGCACCCATCTCTTGCAAAGTGTAGAACAGACCGGCTCGGGTGGGATTGAGGCCAATATTGGGCACTAAGACATCAGAATCTTCCACGATCAATGCGGCACAGACCGGGAAGGCCGCCGACGAAGGATCACGCGGCACAATGATATTCTGTCGGCGCAATTCCGGCTGGCCCGTGAGGGTGATCACCCGGCCCGCATCGGTCTCTTCCACCGTCAACTCAGCGCCAAACCCAACCAGCATCCGTTCGGTATGGTCACGCGTGGCCTCTTTTTCAATAACAACCGTTTGGCCAGGCGCATTCAAACCCGCCAATAGCACGGCCGATTTCACCTGCGCCGAGGGCATAGGCACCTGATAACGCACCGGCAAAGGCTGCGCGGCCCCGACAAGTGTGAGCGGCAAGCGCCCCTCAGAGCGGCCATAGGACTGCGCGCCAAAAAGTGCCAAAGGATCCGTCACCCGGCCCATTGGGCGTTTGTTCAAACTACCATCCCCCGTAAAGGTGGCAGCGATTGGAGAGGTGGCCATGGCCCCCATAATCAGACGCACCCCAGTGCCGGAGTTGCCACAGTCAATCACATGATCGGGCTCGGCAAAGCCGCCCACACCCACCCCATGCACCGACCAGGAGCCGCCACCATGGTTGATGATCTCCGCGCCGAAGGCTTGCATGGCCTTGCCGGTATCCAGCACATCATCACCTTCGAGCAACCCTTGGATGCTTGTCTCGCCAAGGCTCAGCGCACCCAGGATCAGCGACCGATGTGAGATCGATTTGTCCCCCGGCACATCCGCTTGGCCCCGCAACGGGCCAGATTTATGCGATGTCATTGGAAGTGCTGCGCCATGGCCTGACATATTCGTCCCCTTATAAGTTGACAAAGTGATAGCGCCCCAGCCAAGCGAGGTCCACTGCTGAGCGCTGGTCTATTTAGGATTTTTGGAACGTTAGGTAATGTGGCCGACGGGCTTCCCGCAGGGCCTTTTGCTCATAACGCGTTGAGATCCAATCCCGCCAAGGCATGCGCCAATCCTCTGGTCCTTCTACCAGCCAGTCAAAGCCCGCCTTTGGCACTTCTTGCAAAGTTTGGCGCACATAATCCTCTATATCCGTGGCCACGCGAAACTTAGCGCCCGCCATCAGGCAGCGGCTCAAAGGCTCGAGATGCTCTGGCGTGACAAAGCGCCGACGATGGTGGCGCAGTTTTGGCCAAGGGTCGGGATAGAGCAAAAAGGCCTTGCTCACGCTTTTGTCGGGTAAAACATCCATCAGATCGCGGGCGTCGCCCATGTGCAATTTGATATTCTCAACGCCAGCCTTGCGCATTTTACCGAGCAACATGGCCACACCGTTGACATAGGGTTCCACCCCAAGAAATTGAACCTCGGGATTGGCCAATGCTTGATGCACCAAATGCTCGCCGCCACCAAACCCAATTTCCAGCCACAATGGCTTGCCTGCCGCGACCTGCTGCATGTCGAGCAGGCGCCGCTCGGGATTATCCGAGCGGGAGATCCCGGCAACGCTAAGCTTGGGCAAGTCTTCTTGCAGGTAACGCTCTTGCGCAGCATTGAGCGCTTTGCCTTTGATGCGCCCATAAAAATTTCGATATTCCATGGCCAGTCTTTCACAAAAAAGGGTGCGCCTGAGCGCACCCAATTCGTCAGTGATAAGGGCCCGCTTGCGCGCTCCTGCGCCTACACGGCTTTTTTCAGCGCTTCAACCAGATCAGTTTTTTCCCAGCTAAAGCCACCATCGGCCTCAGGCGCCCGGCCAAAGTGCCCATAGGCTGCAGTTCGCTGATATATCGGCTTATTCAGGCCCAAATGCTCGCGAATGCCCCGCGGCGTGAGGTCCATAGATTGCGCAACCGCCCGTTCAATCGCCTCCTCAGCCAATTGTCCAGTGCCGTAGGTGTCCACGTAAATCGACAAAGGTTTAGACACGCCGATAGCATAGGACAATTGCAGGCTACAGCGTTCGGCCATGCCGGCTGCCACGATATTTTTGGCCAAATAGCGCGCCGCGTAGGCCGCCGAACGGTCCACCTTGGTGGGATCCTTGCCAGAGAAGGCGCCGCCGCCATGGGGCGCTGCGCCACCATAGGTATCCACAATAATCTTTCGTCCCGTCAAACCAGCATCGCCATCAGGGCCACCAATCACAAAGGTCCCGGTTGGGTTGACCCACCATTCGGTGTTCGCTGTGAGCCATTCGGCCGGCACGACCTCGCGGATATAAGGCTCAACAATGCTACGGATATAGGCGCTGTCTTGATCTTCTGAGCGGTGTTGCGTCGACAAGACAATCGACATGATCTCAACAGGTTTCCCGTTCTCATAGCGCAAAGATAATTGTGACTTGGCATCTGGCCCAAGGTCCGGCGCGCTGCCGTCTTTGCGCGCTTGGGCCAAACGCCATAGAATCGCATGGGAATATTGAATGGGAGCGGGCATAAGCTCTGGGGTCTCTGTGGTGGCATAGCCAAACATGATCCCTTGATCACCGGCCCCCTCATCCTTATCGGTGCCGGCATCCACACCTTGGGCAATATGGGCCGATTGCTCATGCAAAAGGTTCGTGACTTCAACGGTTTTCCAATGAAATTTGTCTTGCTCATAGCCGATGTCTTTGATGCAATCTCGCGCGATTTGCTCGATCTGCCCCATGTGGTGCGCCAGTTTTGCTTTGTCACTCAAGCCAACTTCGCCACCAATAACAATGCGATTAGTGGTGGCAAATGTTTCAGCGGCCACCCGCGCCTCTGGTTCTTCGGTTAAAAAAGCGTCGAGTACAGCGTCAGAAATTCGGTCGCATAGTTTATCAGGATGCCCTTCAGAAACAGATTCTGAAGTAAAAATATAACTTGATCTTGCCATGGGGAGTGCTCCAATAAAATGTAAGCTGCGCCAGGAAGCCGTTGCAGCTAGGACTTCCTAGAAGTCCCGCCTCCAGGCGTCAATGATAATTTTACCCGCGAATATAAAAAAGCCCCCAGCACCAACATTCCTGTAAGGATCAATACCCCAAGCCAAGGATTTTTCGCGTAAAAAGTCGCAGTGTGGGGCTTGGGAATCGGTACATCCAGGGCCCCGCGCTCATGAAGATCCAACCGCGCCTCGGAGCGCCCCCAAGGATCAATCACTGCGGTGACGCCACGATTAGCCACACGCAGCATCGGCAGACCCAACTCGATGGCGCGCGCGCGCGCCTGGGCAAAATGCTGCGCCGGGCCCTGCCCCTGGCCGAACCATCCATCATTGGTAATCAACACCAAAAGATCGGGGCGCGCCGCCCCGCGTCCAACAAATTGTGGAAAAATTCCTTCATAGCAGATCAGCGGCTGGAGCCGGCCGATCCCTTCAATATCAATATGTGCCGGGCCACTGCCAGCGGAAAATTCTGGAAAGCCATAGCCAAAGACCCGAGCCAAATGGCCAAGGGGTATATATTCTCCGAAGGGCACCAAACGGCTCTTGTGATATTCGCTCTGCACCTCCCCTTGCGGGCTTACCACGCCCAGGGTGTTGAAATACTGGTTCGCCGGATTGCGGCTTTGATAGCCAACCACAACATGCGCCCCTTGCGCCGCGGCGGCAATATCTAGCCGGGCCCAATCTATCGGCTGATAAACCGAGGTTTCGGGCCAAATGATGAGATCAACCGATGGCGCCGCCTGCGTAAGCGATAAATGCCTTTGATAGATTTCCTCCGTCTTTTCGGGGTTCCATTTATTTTCCTGTGCCACATTGGGGTGGATCAAACGCACCACAGGCCGGCTCTCATCATTAGGGCTTTTGCCCACGTCCAGCCAGGGCACAAAGGGCAAAGTGACAGTCGCGATCAAAACAACCCATCGCGCCGTCGCTCCCCCCCAGGCGATCAGCGCCGCCAAGACCAGGGTCAAAAGACTCATTCCATGGCCCCCAATCATAGCGGCTATTTGATAGGCGGGCGTGTCAATCCACACATAGCCCAGCAAGGCCCAAGGAAACCCGGTGAATAGGTAGGAGCGAGCGAGTTCAGCGGACAATAGCGCAAGACAGATCCAAAGCCCCACACGCCCGCGCGCCAGAGCAAAGGCACCCCCCCAAAACAGCGCCAAGCCGCCCGCCATGGCCAGCAATGCAAAGGGTGCCATCCATGCGGTGCCCCGGCCTTCTACCAAGAAGGGTTCCACAATCCAGGCCATGGATACCAAAAAATAGCCAAACCCGAGGCCCCACCCGCGCAAGAAATGCGATAGCGAGGTCTCCGGGCGGATGATCCAAAATCCAAAGGCCAGCCCGACAAGCGTGAGAGCCGGCTGATCCACAGGGGCCTGCCCCAGACCCGCAAGCCCTCCAGCCGCGACAATCAAGGCCCATTGCCCCCATGCTGGCGCTTGCGCCCAAAGCCTACGAGGTGCTGATGGCTCGAACATGGGCTCTCAGCCTTTTGATCCGCCGCGGGTCTGCATCGATGATTTCAAACTCCACGCCAGCTGGGTGTTCGATGACCTCACCCCGAGCGGGCACGCGGCCCAGTAGCATAAAGACCAACCCGCCCAGCGTGTCGACCTCTTCGGGATCCACCTCTGCGGCCTCAAACAGATCTCGACCAATTTCCTGCTGAAACTCATCCAAAGGTGTTTTTGCCTGCGCCAGGTAACTGCCTGGTTTTTCAACAACCCAAAAGGCACCCTCAGCAGGATCATGCTCATCCTCAATCTCGCCAATCACCTGTTCGATCAAATCTTCAATGGTCACCAGCCCATCTGTGCCACCATATTCATCAATCACTAAGGCCATATGAATTCGGTCAGCCTGCATTTTGGTGAGTAATATGCCAATCGGCATAGAGGGCGGCACAAACAGCAAGGGCCGCAGCATGGACTTAAGCGCCAAACGCCCACCAGCACCGTTAAACCCGTGTTTGAGAGCCAGATCTTTTAGGTGCACAAAGCCAAGGGGTGTATCCAGGGTTCGATTGTACACGGGCAAACGTGTTAAACCAGTGTCGCGAAACACATGGACCAAATCTTCTTTGGTGATGGTGACAGGCACAGATTTGATATCCGCCTTGGGCACCATCACATCTTCCACCCGCAATTGCCGCAGGTTCCAGATGCCGGGGATAGTTTCCTCCCCCTCGGGCCGGGAAAATTCAGAGCTATCCATCTGTGGCAGACCACCACCAAAGAAGGCCCATTTTAAACGATCCCAAAAGCCCAGCGCCTGTGTCTGTCTACTCGAGGGGTCTTCGGTGGTCTCAGAGCCGCCGGCCGTGTCATCACTTTGTGGCATATCACCAATCATTGGGTTGCGTCATTCATTTCATAAGGGTTGGAAATGCCAAGGCTTTCAAGCATTTTGATTTCAAGGCCTTCCATTACATCTGCATCCGCATCGTCTATGTGATCATAACCTAGAAGATGCAATGTCCCATGTATCAAAAGATGGGTCAGGTGATCGAGAATTGCAAGCCCAGCCTGCTGCGATTCGCGCAAACAAGTCTCATAGGCGATGGCAATATCACCCAATTCAGGGTCCGTCGCCCGTTTGGGCTGGCCTCCCGGCTTGTGCCCCGACAAATCGGCCGAGGGCCAAGACAGCACATTTGTTGGCTGCGGCTTGCCACGAAAATCTTGGTTCAGCTGGGCAATCTGCGCATCATCACAGGCCATAACCACCGTGCTGCTCTGCGCTGGCAGCGCTAGATATTGCGGTATGACCTCGCTCAATTTCGTGCCAATCGCGGCCAGTTCTTGCGCCTGCCAGCGGGCATCTTCCAAAATGAACTCAAAGCTCAGGCTCATGCGCCATCCGCGTCATAAGCTTCAATAATCGCCGCCACCAACGGATGACGCACCACGTCTTTTGAGGTGAAATAATTGAAGCTGATTTTCGGAATATCCGACAGCAAACGCTCCGCATCGGCCAGCCCCGACTGAACACCGCGCGGCAAATCAATCTGCGTGCGGTCGCCCGTGATCACCATGCGGCTTCCCTCTCCTAGACGGGTCAGGAACATCTTCATCTGCATTGAGGTGGCGTTTTGCGCCTCGTCCAGTACAACAAAGGCATTCGCCAAGGTCCGGCCGCGCATGAAGGCCAGAGGGGCAATCTCAATTGCCTTATCTTCCATTAATTTTGCCATTTGTTTGGCCGGTAGAAAGTCATTCAACGCATCATAGAGCGGCTGCATGTAAGGATCGATTTTTTCCTTCATATCGCCCGGTAAAAACCCCAAACGCTCCCCGGCTTCAACCGCTGGGCGTGACAGGATGATCTTATCCACGCGCCCTGTGATAAACATAGACACGCCTACGGCCACGGCCAGATAGGTCTTGCCGGTCCCGGCCGGCCCAATACCAAACGAAAGCTCGTTTTTGAACAAAGCCTCAACATAGGCCTTTTGTGCCTCCGTGCGTGGCTCCACCAATTTCTTTCGAGTTTTAATTTCCACCGCACCGCTACGGAACATTTCCATCTGCTGATCTGCGCTGCCGGCGTCCCCCCCAGCCATGTTCATCCGAAGTTCGGCGGTCACATCCGCGGGCGTCACAGGCCGCCCCTGTTCCAGCCGAGTATAGAGCGATTGCAAAATCGCGGATGCCTGCGCCGAACCATCCGCATCGCCAACCAAAAGCAATAGATTGCCCCGACGCACAATTTGGATGGCGTGATGCGTCTCTATTGTGGTGAGATTGCGATCAAATTCTCCGCAGAGCTCCGCCAAAAGACGGTTATTGGGAAATTCAATCCGATATTCGTTTTGTGCAGCGATGGCTGTTACGGCGTCTTCTGCCAAGGAAGTCCCCTAAATAGGTTTTACGTGTAACTCAATCTATAGCGCGATTCTCGCAAGAGAAAGGCCCAGCGCAAACAAAATACACAAAAGAAGCGATCATGCGCGCGGACGCGCGGGCGCGTTCAAAACCTGCCCTGTAAGCGAATTTGTCATATCCGTGAGGATCCGCACTGGAATGACTTGCCCAATCATGTCATCGGGCGCCACTGCATGGACCGCGTGGAGATACTCGGATTTACCGATCAACTGCCCCTCGCGGCGGCCTTTCTTTTCAAACAGAACCTTCACCTCGCGCCCCACCATATCGGCCTGGGCGGCGCGTTGCTGTTCGGTCAAAAGCGCTTGCAGCTGTTGCAGACGGGCGGAGGCCACTTCGGGCGGCACTTCGGCGCGTTCTGCCGCGGGCGTTCCGGGGCGGGCGGAATATTTGAAGGAATAGGCCTGCCCGAAGCCCACACGGCGCACGAGATCCAACGTATTTTGAAAGTCTTGGTCCGTTTCACCAGGGAAGCCAACTATGAAATCCCCCGACAGGAGCAAATCGGGTCGGACGCTGCGGATACGGTCGACCAATGCAATATAGCTCTCGCGCGTATGTTTTCGGTTCATGGCTTTCAAGATGCGATCACTGCCAGATTGCACAGGAAGATGCAGATAGGGCATCAGCTTGTCGCAGGTGCCATGGGCCTCAATCAGCGCGTCATCCATGTCGTTGGGATGGCTGGTGGTAAAACGAATACGCTCCAGCTGGTCAATCTCTGACAATTGCCAAATCAAGCCGGACAAACCGCTTGCGTGCCCGTGATAGGCATTTACGTTCTGGCCGAGAAGTGTGATTTCGCGCACGCCGCGCGCCACCAAGTCCACGGCCTCTGCCATGACGCGCTCTGCTGCACGGCTCACCTCGGCGCCGCGCGTGTAAGGCACAACGCAAAAGGCGCAAAATTTATCACAGCCTTCCTGCACCGTCAAAAACGCAGTGGGGCCGCGTTTGGCCTTGGGCCGGCTGGCGAGATGGTCAAATTTATCTTCCTCGGGAAAGTCCGTATCCAGAGCGCGTTTGCCGCTTTGAACCCGCTTCTCCATCTGAGGCAGTTTGTGATAGGATTGCGGGCCCACCACCAAATCAACCATCGGCTGCCGGCGAATAATTTCTGCCCCTTCCGCCTGAGCCACACAGCCGGCGACGCCAATTTTCAAACCCGGCTTAGCGGTTTTCAACCCGCGAAATTTGCCTAATTCCGAATATATCTTCTCGGCTGCCTTCTCACGAATATGGCAGGTATTGAGCAAGATCATATCTGCATCATCCGCCGTATCCGTCTGCACATACCCCTCGGCGCCAAGGGTTTCGGCCATCCGCTCACTGTCATAGACATTCATCTGACAGCCATATGTCTTAATAAAAAGCTTTTTCGTATCGGCCATGGTCAAATCCTTTTTAGACGGGGCATGCGTGCGGCGCTGATACCGCGTCAATTCCTTCCTTGCAATGCGTGTGAATTTCCAGGATTTCATCAAAAAAAAATTAGGCAGTTTCATGCCGTTTCTAACGCTTAAGACGTATTTAACCTGGGCCAAAGCCCATGCACCCAAAGGCCCTTTCACTTTTA
The DNA here is from genome assembly GCA_905181815.1 of uncultured Planktomarina sp. GTDB lineage: Bacteria > Pseudomonadota > Alphaproteobacteria > Rhodobacterales > Rhodobacteraceae > Planktomarina. The sequence goes on from CAJIZA010000001.1 coordinate 799,286, forward strand.
TTTTTTCGCAAGTCGATCCCCACAACCGCGGTCGACCGATATGCAGGGGATTCGGGACAGAGCCCGCATGGGGTGGATAACACAAGCGCCTATTTAGATCGGCTCGGGTATTACGCAGAAACGCAGCGGGACGCCTAACACGCTACGCTATAGCAGCAACTCAATATCTACAGCGGCTTGCGGTGGCACTTTGAGGAACGTGTTCCGTGGCAAAAAAGATGCATTGATCGCGTGGCTCTGTTTGAAAGCCCAAGCGGGTAAAAATTCCAGCCTGATTTCACGTTCAACCTACCAGAGTTCAACACAATCTCCTGCCCTTGGCATCACAACCTGACCGCATCTGTTTTCTCATTTCGGGCCGCAAAAACTTTGCGTCATAATCCTGACACCCGCCATACAATTTCCAGTTTTCTCTGGCCGGTATAGGAAAAATTTAAATGGCATTCAAAACAATTTATGATTCGGGGTTTTATGGAACCGGGCAAGTGGTTCTAAGCAAAGCACTAAGGCTTGCGGCGCAGCCGAATAACCACATCAACTTTAGCAATCTCCGCCCCGTCTGGCGCATCAGGCAGTACAGATATCTTTAATTGGTCAGCCGGGGCATCCACCAACTCGGCGCTGTCTTCCCAATAAAAATGCGGATGATCCGTCATATTGGTGTCGAAATAGCTTTTTGCGCCATCCACGGTAATTTCCCGCATCAAACCTGCATCACAAAAGGCCCGCAGGGTATTATAGACGGTGGCCAAAGAGACCTTATCGGCGTGATCATTGCTTGCAGCAAACAAGCTTTCGGCCGTTACATGCCGATTTTTACCATCACCTATCAATCGCCGCGCTAAAATCACCCGCTGCCGCGTAGGACGTAACCCACCACTCGCCAACCAATGGTCGACCACCCGATAAGTTTCGGCCTGAGCGTTTGTTTGTTCCATGTTCTTAATATGACGCCTTGAGACTAATTTTCAATGGCAAAAATTCAAAATATCAGCCAGCATGGCGAAATCACGAGGCTCAGGCGGCCTTGCCACATGCCCTCAGACGTATATAGAGCTGTAAATAAAACCATTACACCAAATCAGGAGCCTAACATGCCATCAAATTTTCCGACCGCTTTCGACAAAGACGGTCTTTTGAAATGCGCCCGTGGTGAGCTCTTTGGACACGGCAATGCGCAATTGCCCGAACCGCCGATGTTGATGATGGATCGCGTGACTGAGATCAGCAGCGACGGCGGCCTGCACGGCAAAGGGCATGTCATTGCAGAATTCGACATTCATCCTGAGCTTTGGTTTTTTAAGTGCCACTTCCCAGGCGACCCGGTCATGCCTGGATGCCTAGGGCTGGATGCGCTGTGGCAGTTGACCGGATTCAACCTGGGCTGGCGCGGCATGCCAGGGCGCGGACGGGCCTTAGGTGTTGGCGAAGTGAAATTCACGGATATGGTCACCCCAGAGGTCAAAATGATCACCTATCATGTTGACTTCACGCGTGTTATCGATCGCAAGCTGAAACTGGGCATGGCGGACGGCCGCATGTTTGCAGATGGCAAAGAAATTTATACAACTGCCAATATGAAAGTTGGCTTGTTCACCGATTAATTTAAGGGGATCACATGCGCCGTGTAGTCATCACAGGCCTGGGTATTGTCTCACCCATTGGCAATAATTTCGACGAAGTGACCGATGCGCTGAAAGCGGGTCGGTCTGGGATTGCTTTTGAACCAGAATATGCAGAGAACGGCTTTCGCAGCCGGGTTGCAGGCATTCCTAAAATCAACCCTGCTGAGCACATAGATAAGCGCCACATGCGCTTTATGGGTACGGGTGCAGGCTATAACTATCTGGCCATGGAACAAGCAATTGCCGATTCCGGCCTTGAGGAAAATGAAGTCTCAAATGTCCGCACCGGGTTGATCATGGGCTCTGGTGGCCCTTCGACTGCGAATTTTCACGCGGCCTTTGACGTGGTGAAAAACCGCGGTGGACCAAAACGCATGGGGCCCTTCATGGTGACGCGCTGCATGAGCTCGGCACATTCCGCGACTCTGGCCACGCCGTTCAAGATCAAAGGCTTGAACTACTCCATCACCTCCGCTTGCGCCACGTCAGCCCATTGCATCGGCAATGCGATGGAGCAAATTCAGCTCGGCAAACAAGATGTGGTCTTTGCGGGCGGTGGTGAAGAGGTGCATTGGTCCCTCTCCTGCCTGTTTGATGCGATGAACGCTATGTCATCGAAGTACAACGATACGCCCGAAACCGCCTCACGCCCCTATGACGCTAACCGCGATGGGTTTGTTATCGCCGGCGGCGGCGGCGTCTTGGTGATCGAAGAATTGGAACATGCAAAAGCGCGCGGCGCAAAAATTTATGCAGAGCTGACCGGCTATGGCGCCACCTCTGACGGGGCCGATATGGTGGCCCCCTCCGGTGAAGGCGGCGAGCGCTCCATGCGCCAAGCCCTGGCCATGTTGGATCCCGACCGCAAGGTGAACTACATCAACGCCCATGGCACCTCCACCCCAGCAGGCGACGTTACCGAAGTGCAGGCCGTGCGTAATATTTTTGGTCAAGGATCAACACCACCAATCTCCTCGACCAAATCCTTGACCGGGCACTCTTTGGGCGCGACCTCGGTTCACGAAGCGATCTATTCGCTCTCGATGATGGAAAATAGTTTTATTTCAGCCTCTGCGAACGTGCAAGAGCTCGATCCGGCGCTGGATACCTCAGAGATTGTCACCACACGGCAAGACAATGTCGAGCTAGACACCATTCTTTCCAACAGCTTTGGCTTTGGTGGCACAAATGCGACCTTAATTATGAGCAAATTTAACGGATAAAATCATGGCAGAACTTCTTAAAGGAAAACGCGGTCTGATCACCGGAATTGCAAATGATCGCTCCATTGCTTGGGGCATCGCGGAGGCTATGAAGGCCGAAGGCGCGGAATTGGCTTTTGGAGTGCAAATGGATGTCTTTGGCGAGAAAGTCAAACCTTTGGCCGCCAATATGGGTGTGGATCTCGTGCTTGATTATAACGTGCAAGACGATGCCAGCACGCAAGCGGCCTTTGACACATTGGCCGATAAATGGGGCGGGTTGGATTTTGCGGTGCATGCCATCGCCTATTCCGACAAGAGCGAATTGACCGGACGATTCATCAACACCAGCCGCGAAAATTTTAAAAACTCTTTAGAAATTTCGGCCTATTCCTTCATCGACATGGCCAAAAAAGCTGAGCCGTTGATGAAAGATGGCGGCACTTTGATTACTCTGACCTATCAAGGCAGCCGCAAGGCCACCCCTTGGTATAATGTAATGGGTGTGGCCAAAGCGGCACTGGAATCGGCGGTGATCTATCTGGCCAATGATTTGGGTCCGCAAAAAATTCGCGTGAATGCGATTTCTCCCGGCCCGATGAAAACCCTCTCTGGCGCGGCCATTGGCGGCGCGCGCAAGACCTTCCGCTTCACCGAAGCCAACACGCCCCTGCGCGCCAATGCCACCAAAGCCTCCATCGGCGGCACAGCGGTTTATTTGGCATCAGATTATGGCGAGTGCACCACCGGCGAGACCATAATGGTGGATGGCGGCCTTCACATCTTGGGCCTACCACAGCCCGAAAATTTTTAAGGCAGTTCAGGTCTTAGATACTGTTTCAAAAGCTATCGCCCAGCGGCATGGCCCGGCTTGCCTAGAGGCCTCGCTTCCCTAGGGGCTGGGATAGGTCTCAAGCGCGCGGGTGAACATCTGTGCATCGATATTACCACCAGAGGCGACGCAGATCACATTCTCACCGCTCAGCTGGTCCCCATGATATAGTGCAGCGGCCAGAGCAATGGCCCCGCCGGGTTCGAGCACAAGTTTAAACCGGCTAAAGGCCACAGAGATGGCACGCAGGCAATTTTCTTCCGGCACAACGATGCCCGGCCCGCAAAGATCGCGCATCAGCGGAAAGGTCATTTGTCCCGGGCTGCGGGTGACAATGGCATCGCAAATGCTGCCGCCGCTGCGGGCATTGCTTTCGCGGCGACCGCTTTGTAACGAACGGGTCACGTCATCGAAATCCACGGGCTCTACGGGCCGCACGCGCATATTTGGCGCCTCCTGCTCCAGCGCCAAAGCGACCCCGGAGGTCAAACCGCCGCCGCCGCAACACACCAAGACATCAGCCTTTTCAAGACCAACCTCCGCCGCTTGCGCGGCTATTTCCAGCCCACAGGTGCCCTGTCCGGCAATGACCTCAGGCGCATCATAGGGTTTGATCAGGCTCAAACCACGCGCCTCAGCCAGGGCCGCGCCGATGGCCTCACGGTCCTCGCGGTCTCGGTCATATAAAATCACCTCAGCCCCCAGCGCGCGGGTGTTCTCAACCTTCAAACGGGGTGCATCTTTCGGCATCACAATGACAGCCGGCACCCCATGCAGACGGGCGGCCAGCGCCACGCCCTGCGCATGATTGCCCGACGAATAGGCAATGACACCCGCCGACCTCACCTCAGGTGCAAGGGCCGAAACTGCAGACCAACCGCCACGAAACTTAAATGATCCAGTATGTTGCAAAGCCTCCGCCTTGACCCAGACCCGCCGCCCGGCGATCTCATCGACAAAGGCAGAATTGAGCAGCGGGGTGCGCCGCGCCTGGCCTTCCAGCCGCTGCGCCGCGGCCCGTATCATCTCTATATTCATCTTTCATACACCTGCTATTTCAGGAATCCCGGTTAAATCTCGCAATTGATAGCGCGGTGTCCATGGCAGGCGATCAACCGGCTCACCGCTTCTATTCACCCAAGCGGTTGCGAAGCCATATTCCGCCGCCGCCGCCGCATCCCAACCATTGGAGGAGACAAAAAGCACCTCCCCTACCTGACATCCGAAATGGCTGCCGACCAAATCATAGACCCGGCGGTCCGGCTTGAAAGTTCCGACAGACTCGACGGACAACACCGCATCGAGCCGATCTGAAAGCCCGGCAGAGACAACGGCACCCTCCAACATATCAGGCGAGCCATTGGACAAAATAGCCGTGTTGAGCCCCGCCGCCTTGAGAGCCGCGAGCATCGCTGGCACTTCCTCATAGGCAGCAAGACTCCAATAGAGATCCAGCAAGTCTTTGCGCAGGCGCGCGCCAGAGACCCCATTGGCCTCCATCGCCCAATCCAGCCCATCTTGAGTCACCTGCCAAAAATCAGTATGAGCGTCCATCACAGCCCGCAACCAACTGTATTGCAGCTGTTTAAGACGCCAGTCTCCAGCCAATTTAGCCCAATTCCCAGCAATTTCGAAATTCTCCGGGCGACTGGCAGCTTGGCGGGCGGCCGAGGCCACATCGAACAAAGTCCCATAGGCGTCAAAGACGCAGGTTGTGATAGCCATAGAATCCTCCATAAGATGAGGCCAACGATAGCGACAATCGGCGAAAGGGGAAGAGACATGCAAGTCTTCGACAAATCAGGAATGCATATTCATTATCGCGATGAGGGCGACCCGCAGGGCGCTCCATTGGTCTTTTCCAACTCATTGGGCACGGATATGCGGCTGTGGGATCAGATTATGCCTTTGCTGCCCGCCGGTCTGCGTATCATTCGTTATGACATGCGGGGGCACGGTCTGAGCGATTGTCCAGAGGCCCCCTATTCCATGGGTGCCCTCATTTCTGATGCTGAAGCTCTGCTCGATCATTTACAAATTACGTCCTGCCTCTTTGTTGGCCTGTCCATCGGCGGTATGGTTGCCCAAGGGCTGGCCGGCAAAAGATTGGATTTAGTACGAGCCATGGTGCTATCAAACACAGCTGCCAAGATTGCCACCAAAGATATTTGGCAAGACCGGATAGACAGCATCCGAAGAGACGGCATTGGCCCGGTGGCTGACGCCACGATGCAGCGGTGGTTTAGCCCCGAAATGCACAGCACGCCGGCGATGGCCCCTTGGGCAAATATGCTGCGGGCGACCCGCGCGGAGGGTTATATTGGCTGCGCCCAGGCGGTCTCTGGTACAGATTTTATAACCGCAACCTCGGCCTTGCGCTTGCCGGTTATGGGCATCGCCGGTGATCACGACAGCTCAACCCCGCCGGATTTGGTGCGCGAAACCCTCGAGCTTATCCCCGGCAGCAGCTTTCACATCATCCGCGGCGCGGGCCATCTGCCCTGCGTTGAACGACCGGTGCAATTTGCCAAACTGTTGGGCGATTTTTTGCGTGCAACCGGACATAGCTAAGCAATTTAGGATCCCTGGCATGAACAAACCTCTGGCCTTTATCTTCATCATTGTCACCCTGACAATTGATGCCATGGGCATTGGCCTAATCATTCCTGTGATGCCCGATCTGTTGCAGGACATTGAAGGTGGAGATCTCGGCCATGCGGCCATTTGGGGCGGGATTCTGTCTATGGTCTTCGCATTGATGCAATTTCTTTTTGGTCCCACCATCGGCTCGCTGAGTGACCGATACGGGCGCAGGCCGGTGCTGCTGGTCTCTTTACTGGTCATCGCCGTGGATTATGTCGTCATGGGGCTGGCCCATTCGATCTGGCTGCTGGTTCTGACCCGCGTCATTGGCGGCATCGCTGCCGCGACCCAAGCCACCGCCGCAGCCTTCATCTCGGACATCTCGACCACAGAGAACCGCTCTGCCAACTTCGGCATTCTGGGCGCCTCCTTTGGTGTCGGCTTTGTACTGGGCCCACTGATCGGTGGTCTTTTGGGCGAATATGGCTTCCGCGTCCCGTTTTTTGCGGCTGCCGGGCTGGCCAGCCTCAACCTCCTGTTGGGATATTTTGTATTGCCAGAAACGGTGAGCAAAAGCCTGCGCCGCCCGTTTGATCCGACCCGGGCCAATCCTTTGGGCGCGCTGGTGCAAATTCGTAAAATCCCCGGCCTGGCGCGATTTTTACTGGTGTTTTTTCTATATGAGTTTGCCTTTTACTCCTATCCAGCGATTTGGGTGTATTACGCAAAAGCACAGTTCAATTGGGAACCCGGCATGGTTGGCCTCTCCTTGGCCTCCTTCGGCATATCCGTGGCCGTCGTCGAAGGTCTGTTAATTCGCAGGATCTTGCCCTGGCTTGGTGAGCGGCGCACCATCGTCATTGGCTTTATGTTCAATATCGCCATGTTTACCGCTTTGGGCTTTCTCACCTCTGGGTTTTGGGCACTTATCATCGCGCCCTTTTCCGCGCTTGGCTCGGTTGTGGTGCCCGCCATGCGCGGCATCATGGCCAATAAAGCGGCGGCCAATCAGCAGGGGGAAGTCCAAGGTATCATCGCCTCGACCCAATCTCTGGCGGTCATTTTTGCCCCGTTGGTGCTGACCTATGTGTTCTATGTCGCCACGCGTCCCGGCGGGCTGGTCTTTTTGCCGGGTGCGCCGTTTCTTCTGGCCGCGGCCGTGGTGGCGATCACGCTGACACTCTTTACCACCCGGCCAAGGGGCAGCATCTCCAGGCAAAATTCCACCCGTTAAATGTCGCAAAACCTCTTGCAGGTTTTGCAGCAGGCTTTAGCCTCGGGGCACTTATCTAATGGAGCCGAAATGACCCGTATCAAAGCCGCCGTCGCCCATGCCTTTGGCCAACCTCTTTCCATTGAAGAAGTTGAACTGGCGCAGCCCAAATCTGGTGAAGTTGAAGTCACCCTCGAGGCCTGCGCCATTTGTCACTCAGACATCACCTATCTGGACGGCGGTTGGGGTGGCTCGCTGCCTGCGGTCTATGGCCATGAGGCGGCGGGACGCATTTCTGCACTCGGCTATGGGGTCACGGGGCTGAAGGCCGGCGATGCCGTCGTGGTGACATTGATTCGCGCTTGCGGCACTTGCCCCTCCTGTTGCACTGGCCGGCCCACAAGGTGTGAAACCGCCTATGACGGGGATAATGGCCCACTGTCCATGCCGGATGGTAGCAAATTACATCAAGCCATGGCCAGTGGGGCCTTTGCCCAGCGCGTTGTTGTTGCACACACTCAGGTCGTAAAAATTGGTGACGATATCCCAATGGACGTGGCCTCTCTGATCGCCTGCGGTGTAATCACTGGCGTGGGAGCGGTGGTCAATGCCGCTCAAATGCGCCCCGGCCAAGATGCGGTCGTCATCGGCGCGGGCGGAGTTGGACTCAACGCCATCCAAGGCGCACGGATCGCCGGCGCTCGGCGGATTGTGGCGGTGGATATGCTGCCCGAAAAGCTCAACATTGCTATGGAATTTGGCGCGACCCATGGGGTGCTGGCCACGGGCGATGCGCCGTGGGTTGGCGCACAACAGGCGCTGGGCCGCGGCGCGGATGCGGTTTTTGTAACTGTGGGTGCCGCCAGCGCCTATACCACCGCCCCGAATTATCTCGCCAGTGGCGGCAAGGTCATCATGGTGGGCATGCCCACCACAGGCGCCGCCTCCTCCTATGAGGCCGGAAGTCTTGCGGCGGCCTCTCAGGCCATGATCGGCTGCAAAATGGGGGATGTGGTCATCCAACGCGACATCCCATGGATCGTAGATCTTTACCGCCAAGGCCGCCTGAAGCTTGACGAGTTGATCTCAGCCCATTGGAGCCTTGAGCAAATCAATGAGGCGATAGCGGATACGAAAACTGGATCTGCAAAGCGTAATGTGATCCTGTTTAAGTAATCCAGAAAACGCCTCAAATCCGCCACAGTGCGGCGCAGATATTGGGAGATTTATATGAGACTGCAAGATCTTGAAGTGATCATCACCACCCCTCCTGCACCAGGCTGGGGGGGGCGCTATTGGATCTTTGTAAAAGTCACCACTGACACAGGAGTTACGGGCATCGGGGAGTGCTATGCCAGCAGCCTTGGGCCAACCACAATGATCCATGTGATCCACGATGTCTTTGATCGGCATTTGCAGGGGCAAAGCCCAGAAGATATTGAGCTGATGTTTCGCCGCGCCTATTCCAGCGGCTTTACCCAAAGACCAGATTTAACAGTGATGGGAGCGTTTTCGGGGCTGGAGATCGCCTGTTGGGATATTCTCGGCAAGGATCGCGACCGTCCGGTCTGGGCGCTTTTGGGCGGCAAAATGAATGAGCGTATTCGGGCCTATTCTTACCTCTATCCACTCGCGCACCATGACGTGAACAATTTTTGGGGCAATGCCGATCAAACCGCAGAGTCTGCGACTGCGGCCCTGGCCAAAGGTTACACGGCAGTGAAATTCGACCCCGCCGGGCCCTATACTTTGCGCGGTGGCCATATGCCGGCCATGTCTGATATCAACCAATCCATCGCTTTTTGCAGTGCCATCCGCGAGGCCGTGGGCGACAAAGCCGATTTATTGTTCGGCACCCATGGGCAGTTTTCAACCGCAGGGGCCATTCGGCTGGGTACTGCGCTGGAGCGGTTTTCACCGCTTTGGTTTGAAGAACCCATCCCACCGGACAATATTGCTGAAATGGCCAAGGTGGCCCGCGCCGTCACCACGCCGATCGCCACTGGGGAGCGCTTGACCACTAAGGCTGAATTTGCGGAGGTCTTGCGCCAAGGGGCGGCTACGATCTTGCAGCCCGCTTTGGGCCGGTCGGGTGGTATTTGGGAAACCAAGAAAATCGCCGCCATTGCGGAAGTCTATAATGCGCAAATGGCTCCGCATCTCTATGCCGGACCTGTGGAGTGGGCCGCCAATATCCACCTCTCAGTGTCCATCCCCAACACATTGATCGCCGAAACCATTGAAACACCCTTCCATGATGCTTTGATCAAAAGTTCGATCCAAGTTGAAAATGGGTTCATCACGGCGCCCAGCGCCCCGGGTCTTGGCATCGAGTTTGACGAAGACCTCGCCCGCGCCCATCCTTACGAAGATGACGGGCAGCACTTGCATTTGCAGATGCAAGAGGCACCATGTGATTACCAAAATGGCAATCTATTCCTCGGAGGTGCGCCGCCAAAAACCCCATCCTAGGCACATCCATACCATCACCGGACCACCATTAACGACGAAACCAAGTCAAAAACCCGCGGTTTTGCAACCCCATCGCCACCACTGGCAGGTCATTGCAATTTGCGCCCCATAGGCTACCAATATCCGAAGGAGGCACATTATGACCCAAGTGATTACAACATCCGTCAAAGACTTGGTGGCCGCAGCCAATGTAGAAGTGACCACCCTCACTGTCGAACAGGCCCAGGCCCTCATTGACAGCCCCGATCACGTCATTGTTGATCTGCGCGACATCCGCGAACTGCAACGCACGGGCAAAATTCCTGGCGCATTCTCCTGCCCACGCGGTATGCTGGAATTTTGGATTGATCCGGCCAGCCCCTATCACAAAGAGATTTTTAACCAAGATAAGACCTATGTATTTTATTGTGCCAGCGCTTGGCGTTCGGCCTTAAGTGCGAAAGTGGCGCAAGATATGGGCCTAGCGCCCGTGGCACATATCGCCGGTGGCTTTACCGCATGGCTCAAAGCCGATGGCCCCGTTGAGGCCTTGCCCCACAAATAAAGCCCGCGCAGCTGTGATAAAAAGAGGTTTCATGCAAAATTCACCGTCGCCAGAAGAGTTACACGCCTTTGATCGAGAGCATTTCCTGCACCCTTGGCACGATATGAATGCTTGGCGTGGCTATGATAATATGTTGGTGGAGGCCGCGCAGGGCATCTATCTTTATGACGAAACCGGCAAAAAATTTATAGACGGCCCCGGCGGCATGTGGTGCGTGCAAATAGGCTATGGTCAAGCAGAGATGGCAGAGACAATCGCGGCCCAAGTCCTGAAAATGCCCTATGCCTCGCCCTTTACCAATGTGACCCAACCTGGCGCGATGCTGGCCAAGAAATTGGCCGATTTCGCACCGGGGGATTTGAACAATGTCTTCTTCACCACAGGCGGCTCGACAGCGGTCGATACCGCTTTGCGGGCCATGCAGTTTATGAACAACAGCCTTGGGCGGCCCGGAAAGAAGATGATCCTAGCTCGGGAGAAAGGCTATCACGGCTCTACCTATCTGGCAGCATCCGTGAGCGGCAAAGAGCGGGATGTGACCAAATTCGATATGGAAAGCCGCTTGGTGCATTTTCTACCCAATGTGAATCCCTATCTCCGCCCCAATGAAATGAGTGTCGCGCAATGGTGCGATGTCAAAGTGCAGGATCTTGAGGAGGCAATTGCGCAGCTTGGGGCCGAAAATATCGGCGCTTTCATTGCCGAACCCATTTTGAGCTCAGGCGGCGTGATTGTGCCGCCTGACGGCTATCACAAACGCACCTTCGATATCTGCCGCGCCCATGATATTCTTTATATCTCTGACGAGGTGGTCACCGGCTTTGGACGGCTGGGCCATTGGTTCTCCTCGGAAGCTGTATTCGACATCCAACCCGACATCATAACCTGCGCCAAAGGCTTGACCTCTGGTTACCTGCCCTTGGGGGCCTGTATCATTTCGGATCGCATGATGGAGCGCATGACACATCGCGGTGAAGTCTTATTTTCCAACGGCTATACCTATTCGGGCCATCCGGTGAGCTGTGCGGCCGCGCTAAAAAATATAGAAATTTTAGAACGCGACAGTGTTTTGGCGCATGTGCGCGACATCGCCCCCTATTTCCAAGAGCGACTCGCGCGCTTGACGCGCTACCCCATTATTGGCGACGCGCGCGGCGCTGGGTTAATCGGTTGCATTGAAGCACGGCTGAGCAAAGATGGCTCGCGGCTTGAGGATGAACGCAAGATCGGCGCGATGATTGACCAGGCCTGCCATGACCGCGGGCTGATCGTTCGGCCATTGATCAACATGTGCGTGTTTTCGCCGCCGTTGGTCATCAGCAGAACTCAGGTGAATGATTTATTTGACATTCTTGAGCAGGCCATTGAAAATGTGTGTGAAAAATTTGATCTGACACCGTGATCTTGATCTATTCACAGGACCTATGGGTCGTCGTTTTTAGATCTTAACCCCATAAAAATCGATGTCATTATATGTATTGAAATGCTTAAAAAAAATCGTATAAACGAAAAAAGTTTCCGATAGTAGAAAAATGTTCAAAAACGGGAAAATATCATGAGCGATACACCCAAACGCACCGCGTTATATGATCTTCACTGTGCCTTGGGCGGCAAAATGGTTGATTTCGCAGGGTGGGAAATGCCCGTGCAATATCCTATGGGAATCATGGGCGAGCATCAGCACTGTCGAAGCAAAGCCGCCCTATTTGATGTGAGCCACATGGGGCAAGTGCTGTTGCATGGTCCCAATGCCGCCGAAAAATTGGAGGCCTTGGTGCCAGCCGCTTTGAGCAACCTGCCCGAAGGCAGAGCGCGCTACACATTCTTTACCAACGACACTGGCGGCATTATGGACGATTTGATCGTCGCCAATGCAGGCGATCATTTGTTCTTAGTGGTCAATGCCTCTATGCGTACTCAAGATATCCCACATATGAAAGCGCATCTAAAGGACGTTGAGGTCACAGAAATTTTCGATCGCGCCCTCATTGCCGTGCAAGGCCCCTCAGCGCAGGAAGTGGTGGCCAGCCATTGTCCACAAGCTGCTCAATTGAGCTTTATGCAGACCTGTGAGGCGCTGATCGGTGGTACGCTCTGCCGGATTTCGCGCTTAGGTTACACCGGCGAAGATGGCTATGAAATATCAATCCCAGAGGCGGAGGCTGAACGGATTACACGGTTGATGCTGGATCATCCAGACTGCGCCCCGGCCGGGCTCGGCGCCCGCGACAGCCTGCGTCTCGAAGCGGGATTGTGCCTATACGGCAATGATATAACCCCTGACACATCCCCCATTGAAGCCGATTTGAGCTGGGCCATTCAAAAACGCCGCCGCGAAGAAGGTGGCTTTACCGGCGCGGCGCGCATCATTGCAGAGTTGGAATATGGCGCGGCGCGCAAATTGGTCGGCATCATGCCGCAGGGCCGCGCCCCAGCCCGCGCGGGGGTCGAAATTCACGACCTAGACGGCAATGCCATTGGGGAGATTACTTCAGGCGGTTTCGGCCCAACCGTACAAGGGCCGGTTGCTATGGGCTATGTTCAGGCCGACCACAGCGCACCGGGCCAAGAGCTGCACCTGATCATTCGCGGCAAACCGCAGCCCGCCACGGTCTGCGCCCTGCCCTTCGTTCCACAAAAGTACAAACGCTAAACGGGAGACTACAATGACGACTTACTATTCCGAAGAACACGAATGGATCACAGTTGAGGGCGGCTCCGCCACCATCGGCATCACGGCCCATGCCGCTGAACAATTAGGCGATATCGTCTTTGTAGACCAGAAAGAGGAAGGCGATGAATTTGAAAGTGGCGATGAAATCGGTGTGATTGAATCAGTTAAAGCTGCCTCTGAAATTTTCGCTCCTGTGGATGGAGAAATCATTGAGGCCAACGAGCTTTTGCAAAGCAACCCAGCCACCTTGAACGAAAACCCTGAAGCAGATGCTTGGATTTACAAAGTAAAACTCTCCGATCCGTCCCAGCTCGAAGGGCTGATGGATTTGGCCGGTTATAAGACCTTCATCACTTAACCACAGACTTAAAAGCGGAGCTACGCGCATGCCTTTTGAACTGACCACATATGAAGCCTATGATTTTGCCAACCGTCGACACATCGGCCCATCGCCGTCTGAGATGGAAGAGATGCTACGCACCATTGGCTTTGACAGCCTTGATGCTTTGATTGATGCGACCGTGCCAAAGGCCATTCGCCAAAAGTCTCTGCTAGATTTTGGCCCGGCGATGTCTGAGCGCGATGCGCTACATCATATGAAACAAGTGGCCAGTAAAAACCAAGTCCTGACCTCGCTGATTGGTCAGGGCTATCATGGCACCACCACCCCGGCGCCGATCCTGCGCAATATCTTGGAAAATCCAGCATGGTATACCGCCTACACGCCCTATCAGCCAGAAATTTCGCAAGGTCGGCTTGAGGCTTTGCTGAATTACCAAACTATGGTTAGCGATTTGACCGGGCTAGATATTGCCAACGCCTCATTGCTCGATGAGAGCACAGCCGCCGCAGAGGCGATGACTATGGCTATGCGCTCTGCAAAGTCAAAATCACAAACCTTCTTTGTGGATGAGAACTGCCATCCACAAAATATCGCTGTGATTCAAACTCGTGCGGAGCCTTTAGGGATCGAGATTGTTGTGGGTTGCCCAGATGATTTGGACGCCAGCGCCGTCTTTGGCGCCATCTTCCAATATCCCGGCACCTATGGCCATGTGCGCGACTTCACATCACAAATTACAGCCCTGCATGAGCACAAAGCCTTGGCCATTGTTGCGGCGGATCCGCTGTCTTTGGCGCTGCTCAAAAGCCCCGGCGAGATGGGCGCAGATATCGCCATTGGCTCTACCCAACGTTTTGGCGTGCCCATGGGCTATGGCGGGCCGCATGCAGCCTATATGGCTACGCGGGATTCCTTTAAACGCTCTATGCCCGGCCGGATTATTGGCGTCTCAGTGGACAGCCGCGGCAACAAGGCGCTGCGCCTGGCGCTGCAAACCCGCGAGCAGCACATTCGTCGCGAGAAAGCCAATTCTAATGTCTGTACCGCCCAAGCGCTCCTGGCGGTGATTGCCTCCATGTATGCAGTTTATCATGGGCCTGACGGTATCAAAGCCATTGCGCAATCGGTACACCGTAAAACCAGCCGTCTGGCCAAAGGGCTCGAGGCCATGGGCTTTGACGTGCAACCTGAGGTCTTCTTCGACACGATCACCGTAAAAGTTGGCAATCTGCAAGGGGTCATTCTGCAGGCCGCAGTGGCCAATGGCATCAACCTGCGCAAAATTGCCGCGGACCGTGTCGGCATCAGCCTTGATGAGCAAACCCGCCCAGAAACAATTGAGGCGGTTTGGCACGCCTTTGGCGGCGATATGAAAGATGACAGCAAGGCCAATCGCGCCTATCGCCTGCCCGATTCCATGCTGCGCGAAGGCGCCTATCTCACCCATCCCATTTTTCACCTAAACCGCGCCGAAGCGGAAATCACCCGCTATATGCGCCGCCTGGCAGACCGCGATTTGGCGCTGGATCGGGCCATGATCCCACTGGGCAGCTGCACGATGAAGCTCAATGCCACCATTGAGATGATCCCGGTGACCTGGCCAGAATTTGCCAATTTGCACCCATTTGTGCCTGTTGATCAAGCGCGTGGCTATCATGAGATGTTTGCGGATCTAAATGCCAAGCTTTGCGATATCACAGGCTATGACGCAATCAGCCAGCAGCCCAATTCCGGCGCACAGGGTGAATATGCCGGCCTGTTGACCATCCGCAAATTTCACGCGGCCAATGGGCAAGGGCATCGCAATGTTTGTTTGATCCCCACATCCGCCCATGGAACCAACCCGGCCTCCGCGCAAATGGTTGGCTACAAGGTAGTTGTGGTTGTATCGGATGCCGATGGCAATATCGATGTCGCCGATTTCCGCGCCAAGGCCGAACTGCATAGCGATGTCCTCGCCGCCTGTATGATCACCTATCCCTCGACCCATGGGGTATTTGAGGAAACTGTGCAGGAGGTATGCAAAATCACCCACGATCACGGCGGTCAGGTCTATATCGATGGCGCCAATATGAACGCCATGGTCGGCCTGTCACGTCCTGGCGATATTGGCGGCGATGTCTCACACCTCAATCTGCACAAGACCTTCTGCATTCCCCATGGCGGTGGCGGGCCAGGCATGGGTCCGATTGGTGTAAAAGCCCATTTGGCCGCACATTTGCCCGGGCACCCGGAATATGGCAGCGACGTTGGGCCCGTATCGGCTGCGCCTTTTGGCTCTCCCTCCATTCTGCCAGTCAGCTGGGCCTATATCCTGCTGATGGGCGGCGCAGGCCTCACCCAAGCAACGAAAGTGGCTATTTTGAACGCCAATTACATTGCAGCGCGTCTTAAAGGCGCCTTTGACATTCTCTACACTTCCAAAACAGGGCGCGTGGCGCATGAATGTATCATCGACACAAGACCGCTCAATGAGGCGGCAGATGTCACCGTGGATGACTGCGCCAAACGCCTAATGGATAGCGGTTTTCATGCACCCACTATGAGCTGGCCTGTCGCGGGCACCTTGATGGTCGAGCCCACGGAATCCGAGCCCAAGGCCGAGTTGGACCGCTTCTGTGACGCTATGCTCTCGATCAGAGTAGAAGCACAGGAGATTATTGATGGCACAATGGATCGCATCAACAACCCACTGAAAAACGCGCCGCATACAGTTACAGATTTGATCGAAACCTGGGACCGGCCCTACAGCCGTGAGCAAGCTTGTTATCCTGCGGGTGCTATACGGGGCGACAAATATTGGGTGCCCGTGAACCGTGTGGATAATGTGCATGGTGATCGCCACCTGATCTGCACCTGCCCCCCTTTGGAGGCCTATGAAGAGGCCTGATAGCGGGCCGGATCAAAGGCGGATAAATCAGCATTGTTGGGTTGATTGCTGACCATATCAGCGATCAACCGCCCTGTTTTCGGACCAGCCGTCAGCCCA
Source organism: uncultured Planktomarina sp. (assembly GCA_905181815.1). GTDB lineage: Bacteria > Pseudomonadota > Alphaproteobacteria > Rhodobacterales > Rhodobacteraceae > Planktomarina. The sequence goes on from CAJIZA010000001.1 coordinate 815,763, forward strand.
ACATGCTGGTGACCGAAAGCCACATGGCCATTGCCGATCGAGCTGGCTGGCCCAATGAGCGGAAGGCTGTCCGTGGTGGCCGGCCTACGCCCCATCCATTCGCTCATATGATCATAAGTCAATTCAGGAAACAGCGCCGTAATCTGGCGTTTTATGAACTCTAATGGCCCATCCCGGGCCGACGCCTCAATACTAGCAAATTCCACCACCCCCGCACATCGGATGCGCCCTTCCATCGGGGTCACAACAAATTTGCCAGTAGCAACCATCATGGGCGCTTTGGGCATGGCGCTGGGATTATGCAGTTCAATGTGATAGCCGCGCTCGCTCTCCAAAGCCAGGCGCTTGATCCCAAGCTTTTTTGCCATCGCGCCCGACCAAGCCCCCATGGCTAAAACAATATGATCACCGGCCACCAGGCCCTGATCTGTGATCAAGGCCTTATAAACGCCATCCTGTAGCTCAATATCGTCAATTTGCGCCGCAAGCACCGTGCCGCCTTCCGCTTGAAAATGGGCCAAAAGCGTGGCCAGATATGCCCCTGGATCTGAGATACGGCCACTGTTCTTGTAACACACAACTTTGGCGAATTGCGTGCTATAGAGCGGATCTCGTCCGGCATAGGCGGCCCCATCAAGCTCCTCAATCTCATAGCCATGCGCTCGGCGCAGTGCTCGGCCCGGTTCGTCCGCTAGATAGCTAGCCTCTGTGCCATAGCCAAAACAGAAATCCTCGTCACTGATGAACCGCTCTGCTCCGGTCCCCTTGGCCAGAGATTGATGCTGAGCATGGCTATCGGACAAAAGATAAGACATGGAACGGGCACAATGCGCGATATGATCTTTACGCGCAAAGCCGAGGTATTTAATCAAGAAGGGCAACAGACGTGGCAGATAGCGCCATTGTAAAAATAATGGCTCATTGCGGCTGAGCAACATTTTTGGCAGTTTCCGAACCAATCCAGGCACAGGCACAGGCAGGATCGCGCCAGCTGCCAAAACGCCAGCATTACCGTAACTGGTGCGCAAAGCCCCATCCATGCGATCTATAAGCGTGACCTCATGGCCCGCCCGTTGCAGCCAAATAGCCGAAGAAACTCCAACGATACCTGCGCCGGCAATCACAACATGAGCCATGGTATTTACCTTCATTCTGTCAAGGTCAAAAGCCGCAAGACCGCCCTTCGTAAACGCCCTGCCGCAAATCATATCGAATAGAATTCTTGAAGCAAACAAAAAGCTAGTTTAACGTTTTCGTCACGGCGGTTTGCCGACAAGGAGATAAATTATGAACCTGAAGAAAATACTGCTGGCCACAACGGCCACAACGCTGGTTAGTGGCGCCGCTATGGCCGCCGATGACGGTTTGGTTGTTCTCGATTGGTCTGGCTATGAAGACGAGGGATTCTTCCAGAAGTATATCGCACAGCATGGCGATGTGCCGACCTTCTCTTTCTTTGGTGAAGAAGAGGAAGCTTTCCAGAAACTGCGTGCGGGCTTCAGAGCGGATGTGTCGCACCCTTGCAGCCAATCTGTATCAAAATGGTTAGAGGCCGGCCTGCTTGAGCCACTTGACACCTCACGGATTGACCTGTGGGATGATGTTAACATGGAGATGAAAGAAGCCTTCAAGTTTAACGGCGCGTATTATCTTCTGCCGATGGATTGGGGCACAACTGCGTTGACCTATCGCACAGATATGGTCGATATGGCGAAAATGGACAGTCTCACAGTTTTTCTTGATCCCACCTACGCAGGCCGGATTGCTCTACCGGACAATGTCGATGACATCTACGCCTTGGGCTATTTGGCCAATGGTGTCACGGATTGGACCAAAGCCACTAACGCCGATTTTGAAACCGCCTCTGCCTGGCTGCGTCAGGCGCATCAAAATGTGCGGGCCTATTGGGCCGATGGCGCGGAATTGGCGCAATTGATGGGCAGCGGTGAGGTTGTTATATCTTGGGCCTGGAGCGAAACTCCTGCAACAATGGCCGCAGAGGGCCTGCCGATTGAGGCCAACCGCTCCACAAAGGAAGGCTCTTCGAGCTGGTTCTGCGGCTATGTGAATTTGGCAAATGGACCTAACCTAGAAGACAAAATGTATGACTTCTTCAATGCATGGATGGATCCTGGCTCAGCTGAGTATATCGTTTCGGAGTGGGGCTATGGCCACGGCAATCAAACGGCCATGGCGGCCATTGGCGCCGAAGGTTTGGCCGAGGCAGGACTTGGCCCTGTGGACGTGCCAGTCCTGGCGCAGGTGCCAATGAACCAAGCATTGCGTGAAAAAATGATTGCTGAATTCGAGAAGATTAAAGCCGGCTTCTAAAGCGCTTGGCATGTAAAAAGACAAAGAGCGCCCCTTAGGGCGCTCTTTGTCTTTTCAGAAGACCTCTGTACAACTGACCTTAAGGACTAAAAAACGGCTGCGCCAGCCAGAGGCGAGATGGTCCATCTTCAAAGCCTTATTATGCTGAAACCCCAAAAACAAAAAAGCAGTTTCACCGCAATCGCGGCAGGCTCTATTTAAAATTACTGCAACAACAGCAGCGAAACTGGGCTCCATCCCACCCGTGCCGTATCGCCCGCTGCCAGCACCTTGCGGCCCGCGGTGTTGCGCATCGTCACGGTCACTGGCGCATCTTTTTGTGGCAGAGTCACGTCATAATAGGTCATATCACCGTAGTAAAAGACCTCGGACACCACAGCTTCTATTTCACGCTCAGCGGTTTGCCCCTCAGCTAAAATGGTCAACATTTCTGGGCGGATGCCAATGGACTGGCAGCCTTCGACCCCTCCAGGAGCTTGAGACAGGGGCAAGGTGAGCGTGCCCAAAGATTGCACGTCCACTTCGACCGTCTCACCCGACGTGCCAAGAATCTTGGCCTCCAAAAAGTTCATCATGCCGATAAAATTGCCCACCCGCCGCGAACTGGGCATACCATAGAGCATCTGCGGTGTAGCCACCTGGGCAATTTTGCCGTCAAATATGACCGCAATGCGATCGGACATGGTGAGCGCCTCTTCTTGATCATGGGTCACAAGAACAAAGGTGATGCCAACGGCCCGTTGCAGCCGGCGCAATTCCGACTGCATTTGTTCACGCATCTTTTTATCAAGCGCCGAAAGTGGCTCATCGAGAAGCAAAACCCTCGGCTTGAGGACCAAGGCCCGTGCCAGCGCAACCCTTTGACGCTGCCCCCCCGACAGCGCATGAGAGGCGCGGTTGTCAAACCCTTGCAGCCCAACCATGAAAATGGCCTCAGAAACCCGCTCTTGTATCTCCGCTTTTGGCAAGCGGCGGGCCTTCAGCCCATAGGCCACATTCTCCGCCACGCTCATATGTGGAAAAATTGCGTAGCTTTGAAACACCATATTGGTCGGACGCTTATTGGCTGGCACCCCATCCATGGATTTACCATCGATATGCAGACTGCCCGCCGAGGGGGTCTCAAATCCGGCAATCGAGCGCAGCAAGGTCGTCTTTCCGCAGCCCGATGGGCCTAAGAGCGAGAAAAACTCCCCGGTGCGAATATCCAAATCGATCTGCGACAGCGCTTGAAAATCGCCATAAAATTTATCAACTCCACTAAGTTGAATAATGGGTTTTGTCATAGGAATCCCCCTGAATTCTCAATGCCAGTTTTCTTGAGGCTACGCCGGCGAAAATAATCTGCGAGGACTAGCAAGCTGATCGAAAGCACCAGCAACAATGTACCCAAGGCCATCAAGCTGGGCAGTTTTTGTGGGAAGCGCAATTGCCCCCAGATATAAACTGGCAGGGTCGGCTCAGTCCCAGACAAAAAGAAGGCAATAATAAACTCATCGAGAGAAATGGTAAAAGCAATCAACAGGCTCGCCACAATCCCGGGCATGACCAGTGGGAAAAGCACCATCCAAAAGGTGTTCCACCGGGTTTGACCCAAATCAATCGAAGCCTCTTCAAGGCTTCGATCCAAATTCATAAAGGCCGACGATAGAATCGCGATGCAAAACGGTGTGCAAATTAAGATATGCCCCAAAATAATCGTAAATAGAGACAGTTCAAACCCAAGCTGTATGATCACAACCAAAAGGGATACGCCGATAATGATCTCAGGCAGCACCATGGGCAGCATAATGAAGCCCATGATGGAGCGCCGAGCGGGAAAGGCAAAGCGGGTAGAAGCCCGGGCGGCCAAGACGCCAAAGATTGTGGAGAATATCGCCGTTGTCACCGCAATCATCAGGCTGTTGCGCACCGCCACATGCAGCGCCTCAGTGGATTGCAGCACTTCAAACCACTTTGTCGTGAAGCCCTTCAACGGAAAAGACACAATGCTGCTGTCATTGAAGGCGAAGACCGGCAAGAGAATGGCCGGTGCATAGAGAAACACCAGAAATAGCGCGACGTACCATTTAAAAAAATATCCCTTGCCACGCATCATTTTGGTCCTCGCATAAATTTCCTATTCATCCAGACGAACACCAAGGTCACACATGTCACAATTGCCATGGCCGAGATGGCCAAAGCTGCCCCCAAGGGGGCATTATTTGCCTTTTTGAACTGCAACTCGATCATATTAGAAATCATTAACCCATTCGGACCACCCACCAATCGCGGCGTGACGTAATCGCCTATGGTGGGAATGAAAACAATAATGGTCGCCGCAATCACACCGGGCATCGACAGGGGCAATGTCACCCGAAAAAACCGACGCAGCCAATTGTCGCCCAGGTCCTCCGCCACTTCAATCAAAGAGCGATCTACCCGCTCCAGTGCTACGAAAATCGGCAAAATTGCAAAGGGCACCCAAGAATGGGCCAGGGTCAAAACCACCGCGTTTTGATTGTACAAGATAAAGCTCAACGGCTGCTCAATTAGCCCAAGCCCCATGAGGCTGCCATTGACCACGCCGTTATAACCCAAGATCACCTTCCAAAGGAAAATCCGCATCAGATAGCTGGTCCAAAACGGGATGGTGATCAAAAAGATCCACATGGCCTTGCGTTTAGGCGTGACGTGGAAAGAGATGAAATAGGCAACAGGATAGGCCAAAAGCACCGTTAAAGCCGTCACAAATATTGAGATCTTGAGCGAACGCGCCATCAGATATTGATACATTGGCTCGGTCCAAGCCGTCTTGTAATTCTCAAGAGAGAAACTGCGGTCTAAGGTTAGATAGCTTTGCGTCCAAAAACTGAGCGCCAGCACCATGATCAGGGGGACAGCCAACATTAAAAGCGTAAAGACCAGCGTAGGGCTGATCAAAAGCATCCCCTGAGTGCCTTCACTCCGCAGTCGATTTCGCAACCCTGTCACCTATGCATTCCCCTACCCTAGAAGCGCATCATTGACTTGCGCCATTTGCCCCGGCTCGGGTGGAACCGGCTGCCCCATCACCGGTAAAAGCTGTCGCAAATGGTCGTGATAGGTTTTCACACCATACTCCAGATCAGAAAATATCACACCGTCGTATGCAGAGGATTTTGTGGCCTCGCAAGACCAAACCATAAGCATCTGATCCTCTTCGGCCGTATCGCGGTCAATCCGTCCACTCAAATAGCGCGCAGCCTTCATTTCGCGGCTTTCCTTGGCCCGCCGATAACACATTCCGCGCTGCACCGTTTGCTCAGCAGACTGGGGCACTTCTTGATAATAGATGACACTGTCAGGATAGAGGCCGAGCACAAAATTAGGGAACATGCCAAAATAGATCCATTGACGCCGCTGGTGCAGCGCAAGATTATCAGCATCTGGCAAGATCTCGCGGTATTTTCGCACGCTCCATCGATGGCCATAGGCCTCATTGAATGTCCCGACCGATCGCGAGGTACCATTGGCGTAGGGCTCGTCAAAATAACCATCGCCATATAGCTGATGCAGCCCCGGATGGGCTTGGCGCACATGATAGCCCTCATTGTCCACATCGCGAACAGATTTCCAATTCACCGCCAGGAGATCATCCATTGAATTGCTACCTGTGGGCACCATGTTGGCCAAATCATAGGGGGCAATTTCATCATCAAACCGAGTTAAAATTTCTGCCACAGCAGGCTGGGGACCAGCTTGGAAGCGAATGAAGACCAGACCGTTCCAGATTTCCATCTCCAGCGGTTTCAGGCCCCATTTCTCGGCTTGCATAGGGGGAAATGTATCCCGATTGGCCACTCCACGCAGCCCACCGTCCAAATTATAGGCCCAACCGTGATAGGGGCAGACCATCGCCTTATTGCAGACCCCGCGCGCATCCGGAACAATCCGCGATCCACGATGCCGGCACAGGTTGTGAAACGCCCGCAGAATGCCATCATGACCGCGGATCACCAGCGCCCGCTCGCCGGCAACATCAAAGGTGACGTAGGCGCCAATCTCTGCCGCTTCATTCACATGGCAGACAAATTGCCAATGGGTTTTGAAAAGGGTCTCACATTCCAGTTCAAACAATTCCTGCGAGAAATAGGCCCAGCCGGGCAAGCCAGAGCGGTCCCAGTCTTTTGGCAATGCGATATTTGCAGTCATGAAAGGCTCCAATCAATATCCCATTGCATGGAACAACTTGAACCCTAAAATATCAACACTAATCTCACAAACCGCCCAGAATTATATTGCATCCGCCCAGTCCATTGGTCTCTAGGTCCGCAGCCAAAACAGGGTAATGGCTGGGAAGGCCACGAGCAAAATCACCCGCGCAATGTCAGAGGCCACGAAATACATCACCACCTTGTAGGTCTGCGCCAAGGGCGTACTGCGATCCATCGCGTTGATGACAAATAGGTTCATACCCACAGGCGGGGTAATTAGCCCCACTTCGACTACGATCAACACCAATATTCCAAACCAAATGGCGATTTGCTCCTGGCTCATGCCGAAATCAAGCTCGACGATGACCGGAAAGAAGATCGGAATGGTCAGTAAGATCATCGATAAGCTGTCCATCAAACATCCGAACACAAGGTAAAACAGCAAAATGATACTCAGCACCACCCAGGGGCTAAACCCTTGGCTGACCACAAAGTTCGAAATCTCCTGCGGCACTTGGGTCAGGGCTAAAAATCCGTTGTAAAAACCCGCGCCTAGGATGATGAAGAAAATCATTGCGCTGGATTTTGCTGTGACTAAGAAACTCTCAATCAGCGTGCTGCGCGTCAAACCTTTATTCATCCACGCGATGAATCCCGTGCCGGCCGCCCCAACCGCCGCCCCCTCTGTGGGTGTGAACCAACCCTGATAGATACCGCCCACCACGAGGGCGAAGACCAATAGCACCGGCCAGACTTTGAACAAGGCCGCAAAACGTTCGGCATACGGCACCACCGCTTTCACGCCCGCCGCCTCCGGGTGCAATCGGACATAGATGGAAATGGCAATCACATAGCCGAGCGCCGCCAAAATCCCCGGAATAAAGGCTGCAAGAAACAGTTTGGCAATGTTTTGCTCTGTTAAAATCGCATAGATCACCAAGACAATTGAGGGCGGGATCAGAATCCCTAGGGTACCACCGGCTGCCAAAGTGGCGGTGGAAAAGCCACCAGAATATCCATATTTACGCAATTCAGGCAAAGCGACCCGCCCCATAGTCGCCGCCGTGGCAAGTGATGAGCCGCAGATCGAGCCAAACCCGGCGCAAGCACCAATGGCCGCCATGGCAATGCCCCCCTTGCGATGGCCTAAAAAGCTCTCAGCCGCTTTAAACAGGGCGCTGGACATGCCCCCCTGGGTCGCAAAATGCCCCATCAGCAGAAACATCGGTACGATCGATAAAGAATAGCTGGAAAACGTGCTGAAGGTTTCAGATTTCAACCGAGCCAGCGGCAAATTTAAACTGCCAGTGGTGAAATACAGCCCCACCAAACCCACCAAAAACATCGCAAGACCAATTGGCACACGGATGAAAATCAAAATCAGGAGCGCCGGAAAAGACGCCAAGCCAATCTCTAAGTTGCTCATAGGTCCAGTCCTGGCTCCTGGGACAAAATATCTTCACCACACAGGCATTCCACCGCGCGAATACCCGCCACATAAAAAGCAATCACCGCTGTGAGAATGGATCCTGACAGGCTGGCGGCATAGGCCCACCAAATCGGAAATTGCAATAAGAAGGTGGTGTCGCCATAGCTCTGTTTGGACAGCATACCATTGTAAAGCTGATAGGCGATTGCGATCAGAACAACGGCAAAAATCACATCAACGCCAAACTGTAAAACCCGATTGATCCGCGTCGGCAATTTTGCCGTAAAAATGTCAACAGATGCGTGGCCTGCGGAAATTTGGCACAATGGTAGAAAAGCAAAAATGGCAAAGGCCACACCCGCCTCCACCAGTTCAAAATCACCATTGATTGGCCCGACACCCAGTTCCAACGCCCAAGCCGAAAGGCGGGGCATGACGGATCCGATCCACCCGTGCAGCAGCCCGTTTAAACTGCGTCCAATCACAGAAATACAAATCAAAACAATAAGAAGAGTTAAGACTAAACCACCACAGATCGCCATCAAGCGCGCTGCCTGCGTCGCCAAGTTCCTCATGTGAATGCCCCGTCTTAGAATTAGAAAAACGCTGCGCGAAACGGCCCACACAGCGTTATTCGTACTTTAGCGATTTAATTTGCGTTCATCAATGCCGTTGCTTGATCAATCATGGCCTGCCCATCGAGGCCGCGGCCAGTCATCTCTGCGATCCACGCCCCATAGACGGGCTGGGCCACTTCTGCCCAGACGGCAGATTGCGCCGCATCCAAGGTGACGATACTGTTGCCCCGGGTCACGGCAACATCACGGCCTGGTGTGTCATAGGCTTGCTGCGTCGTGCCGGCAAATATGGAAAACTCAAGACCTGAGTTGTCTTCTATCACCGCTTGCAGATCTGCTGGCAGCGCCGCAAATTTATCCTTGTTCATCACCAAAACGAAAGTGATCGTGTAGAGCATGGGGCCGGTGAATTCCGTGTGATGCTCGACAAGCTCCGGCACTTTCAGCGCCTTTGTGACCTCCCAGGGGATGGTCGTGCCATCAATAACACCTTTGGACAATGCCTCTGGCACCGCTGGCACCGGCATTCCCACAGGGGTGGCACCCAATTCTTTCAGCATCGCATTGACCTGGCGCGACGCACCACGAATTTTCATGCCGTTGAAATCTGACGGCACAGTCACAGCCTTATTGGCATGAATAACTCCAGGACCGTGCACCCAGCCGCCCAGCACCTTAAGATTGCCAAACTCGCGCTCGGCAATATCTGCCTCCAACATTTTCCAGAATGCCGCAGAAGCCGGCCCTGCGTCATTAACCAGGAACGGCAGCTCAAACACTTCGGTTGATGGATAACGGCCCGGCGTATAGCCCACCACATTCCACGTGATATCAATTACGCCATCCAGCACCTGGTCGATCAACTCAGGCGGCTTGCCACCCAATTGCATTGCCGCGTAGCGGTTAATTTCGATGCGACCGCCAGAGGCTTCCTCAACATTATCGGCCCAAACATCGATGATTTTCGACGGAATCGTCGCCTGCGCGGGCAAAAAACTCTGCAAATTAAAGCTATAATCTGCGGCGCATGCCATACTGGAAATTGCCAAAGCCGCAACGGCACCGCCCAAAGTTCTATTAAAGATCGTATTAAAAGTCATGATATATCCCTGCCAATTATGAGTGGCACCACTGTAGGATAAAGCGCCAACCGATCAACTAAAAAGTCTCATTCTATGCTGCTTTAGGCAAAGCAAGTCTCGGACTACAAACTCAGAATTGAAATTCACACCAGTTTGTGGCAGCACAATAGAAACGAAAAAGGATCTCACACATGCCCCATCCCCTCATCACCCAAGGCGATATCGGCGCCTTTCAACGCGATGGTGTGATCTTGATCAAAGGCCTATTTGCCGATCATGTAGAGACCCTGCGGGCCGGCATTGCGCGCAACATGGACGCGCCGGGCCCCTATGCAGCAGAGAATTTGAAGTCCGGCGAAGCGGGGCGGTTTTTCGATGATTATTGCAATTGGACCCGGATTCCAGAATTTGAAACTGTTCTGCGCGAAAGCCCTGCGGCAGAAGTAGCCGCAGATTTAATGGGCACGCTGCGGGTGCAGATGTTTCACGACCATATTTTGGTGAAAGAACCTGGCACATCCAAAGCTACCCCTTGGCATCAAGACGGGCCCTATTACTTTGTGGACGGCCTGCAAAATGTGAGTTTTTGGAGCCCGCTTGATCCGGTGACCGAAGCCTCGCTACGCTGCGTTGCCGGCAGTCACAAATGGGCCAAACCCGTGTTGCCGACCCGCTGGCTGGCCGAGGAGAGTTTTTATCCCAATGAGGAGGACTATATGTCTGTGCCGGACCCCGAGGCGGAAGGCATGGAAATACGCGAATGGGCGATGGAGCCCGGTGATGCGGTGGCCTTTAGCTTTGGTATTTTGCACGGCGCACGCGGAAATGACAGCCACCAGCGCCGCCGGGCCTTCTCTTTGCGGCTCGTGGGCGATGATGCGCGCTATGTCGAGCGCCCTGGCCCGACGTCCCCACCCTTTCCCGGTCATGCGATGCAGTCCGGACAACTGCTGCGCGAAGATTGGTTTCCCGTGATTTATGACCGCAACGCGTCGCCAGTCTGACAAGAGATGAAACCAATATCTAGACCGCGTCGAAGTCCAAAACCACCAGCTCTGAACGCGGCTTAAATTGACAGGCCAAAACATAGCCCTGTTCAATTTCCCAAGGCTCAAGTGAGAAGTTTTGTGCCATCTCCCCCTCCCCTTGGCTCAACTTACAGCGGCAGGTTGCGCACATGCCATTGGCGCAAGAATACGGCAGCTCAAGCCCAGACTGGCTGGCCGCATCCAGCAGCATGTCGCCCGCCTCCATAGCAAACCCCCGCCGCGCACCATCCAGAACAACTTCAACCCGCGCTCCGCGCGCAAAGTAAGGCTTTTGCGCAGCGCTGGCAATCGGCAGCGGGCTTGACGGGGTAAAGAGCTCGAATTTGATCCGTTCAGGCGGCACACCCAAAACTGTCAAAGCCTCAGACGCCGCCGTAATCATCGGCTGTGGACCACAAATATATATCGCGTCATAATCCATCGGGGAAATAAGCCCACGGATGGCCATCGTACTCAGTTTCTCCGCATCCATGCGCCCATTAAAGAGCGCCACATCCTGTGCTTCTTCATCCATTACATGCGTTATCAAAAATCGTGTGAGATACCTATCTTTCAGATCATCAAAGGTTTGGCGAAACATAATGCTTTCGGTATTGCGATTGGCGTAACACAGGGTAACCGTGCTATTGGATTCGCCCTCCAACACGGATTGCGCAATCGATTTGATCGGCGTGACACCCGAGCCTGCGGCCAAGAGTAAATAATTGTGCCGCCCGCCAATCGGCGCCGTGAACCGCCCCTGTGGTGGCATAACCTGCACCACATCCCCCGGCTTCAGGCTCAAGGCAAAGCTGGAAAAAGCGCCGCCCTCGATCTGTTTGATCCCAACCGACAGCTGCGACGCGCCCAGTGGAGAGCAAATTGAATAGGAACGCCGTAAGTCCTGCCCATCCACCACAGCGCGAAGGGTTAGATACTGCCCCGGCTCAAAAACAAAATCGGATACCAAGGCCGCTGGGATGTCAAAACTGAGCTCAACAGAACTGGCGGTGTCGACGCGCACGGCGCTGATGGTCAAATCATGAAATCTCAGTTTGGCCATCGCAGCCTCTCCTCAAATACATTTGAAATAATCAAAGGGCTCATGACAGTCATTGCAGCGATACTGGGCCTTGCAGGCCGTGGAGCCAAATTCGGACAGCTTGGACGTGTCCGTTGCCGCGCAGCGCGGGCAAACCACTGTGATCTCGCCAAAGAGAGCGCGTTTCGATGAAGAGCCGTCGACAGGCGGCGCAATACCATAGGCACGAAGTTTTTCTCGCCCCTCCTCGGTGATCCAGTCAGTGGTCCAAGCCGGCGCTAGAACCCGTTCAATCACTGGATCAAAACCAGCCTGTCGCAGTGCCGCCTCGATGGCCAATTCAATCGCCAACACCGCCGGGCATCCCGAATAGGTGGGTGTTACCTGCGCAACAGCCCGGCCTTGATTATCAATGTCAACAGCTCGCAAGATGCCCAAGTCCGCCACGGTGACCGCAGGCACCTCGGGATCCAAAACAGCCGCTGCGGCCTCCCATGCGCGGCGGGCCTGAAACGCTACCATGTCATATCCGGAAAACTACGCTGCATAAATTGCAACTGCGCCAAAAGATGGCCCATGGCTTCCGTATGCAGCCCCCTGCGACCGCCCTTTTGCGCATAGACAGCTTCCGGCGGGGCCAGTTTGGCCGCCACGAACACCTGCTCAACATCCGCCTGCCAGGCATGTTGCAAAGCTTGGGTCTCCGGCAATACTCCAGCCGCAACAGCGCCGCAGGCTTCAGGATCTGCTATAAAAAATTCGCCCGCATAGGGCGCCAAAAGCGTCACCGCCTCTTCCATGCGTCGTGCACTTTCATCGGTTCCATCCCCCAGGCGGATCACCCATTCCGCACAATGGCGGCGGTGATACTGCGACTCTTTCACAGCCTTGGCGGCAATCGCCGCGAGGGTGGCATCAGTTGAGCTCTCAACCTCCTGCCAAAACAATTGCATGAAACTGGCAAAGTAAAACTGGCGCAACATGGTGTGGGCAAAATCACCATTGGGCAGCTCGCAAATCAATAGATTTCGATAGGCACGCTCCAATCGGCCAAAGGCCAAAGCATCCTCATCGCGCCCCGCACCTTCCAATTCTCCCGCATAAGTGTAAAGCCCGCGCGCCTGTCCAATCAGATCCAGCGCAATATTGGGCATGGCCAGATCTTCCTCGAGCATCGGCGCATGGCCGCACCATTCCGACAACCGGTGCCCTAATATTAAGTGATCATCCGCCAAGCCGATCAAGGCTGCAACCAATGCGGGCGGCATCACATATGCCCCACATCATCTGGAATATTGTAAAAACTGGGGTGGCGATAGATTTTATCATCGGCCGGATCAAACAGCACGTTGCGATCTTGCGGATCAGAGGCGACAATCTGCGCCGAGGGAATAACCCAAACAGACAAACCCTCCCCGCGGCGGGTATAGACATCCCGCGCCGCTTGCAGCGCCATTTCAGCATCCGCCGCGTGCAGCGAACCGCAGTGGCGATGCGCCAGCCCATTGCGCGGGCGGATAAACACTTCCCATAGTGGGATTTCTTCGGCTTCGCTCATCTGGACTCTTTCCTTTTGCCTCACTCGGCAGCTATTGCCACCGATTGCCGCGCGGCGCGTTTCTTTGCATGGGCAAGCGCCGCCTCGCGGACCCAAGCCCCGTCTTCCCAAGCCTTTTTGCGCGCCGCCACACGGGCTTTGTTCAACGGGCCATGCCCCTTGACCACGGCCCAAAACTCATCCCAATCAATTTCACCATAGTCATAGCGCCCCCCCGCCTCATTCCAGGCCAGCGCCGGATCCGGCAGGCTCAAGCCTAAACGCTGCGCCTGTGGCACGGTGGCATCGACAAATTTCTGCCGCAGCTCATCATTGGTAAACCGCTTAATTTTCCAGCGTGTAGATTGATCTGAGTGCTCACTCGCTCCATCGGGCGGACCAAACATCATCAAGGAGGGCCACCACCAACGGTTCAACGCGTCCTGCGCCATCTCCTTTTGCGCCGGGCTTCCTTCGGCCAGTTTCAGCATGATCTCATACCCTTGCCGCTGGTGAAAACTCTCTTCCTTGCAAACGCGGATCATCGCCCGTGCATAGGGCCCATAGGAGCAGCGGCACAAAGGCACCTGGTTCATAATCGCGGCCCCATCCACAAGCCAACCAATGGCGCCAATATCGGCCCAGGTTTGGGTGGGGTAATTGAATATGGAGGAGTATTTTGCCCGGCCAGACACCAATTCTTCGGTCATCTGCTTGCGGCTCACCCCGAGCGTTTCTGCGGCGGAATAGAGATATAAGCCATGCCCGCCTTCATCTTGCACCTTGGCCAATAGCGCCGCCTTGCGCCGCAACGTCGGTGCACGGGTTATCCAATTGCCCTCTGGCAACATTCCGATGATTTCTGAATGTGCGTGCTGCCCAATCTGACGAATCAAGGTCTTGCGATACGCCGCTGGCATAGGATCATTCGGTTCAATTTTCTCGTCCGCATCAATGCGGGCTTGAAAGGCCGCCAAAAACTTTGGTGTTTCAGTGGTCTGGTCGCCAGATCCAATCAATCCTTGTGAATACATCCATTTTCTCCCAATTGGGGAACAGTTTATATTACAAAAATAAATAAATCAATATTATTTTGTAACATAAGCAAAGCGTGTCGCACAATCTGGCGACCCGCCGCTCATCTGCACCAATTGCGGATAGAGACTGGCCAGAGCGCGATGCGCACGCGCCAAAGGCCAATCATCGAGCGGGGCCTCAATGGTGGGATAACGCAGCACCAAGCGACGCCAAAAATGCACAAGCAAAAGCCGGGTCAATCGGGCCTGCGGCACCGTCAGCACATGCCCATCAAGAGAGCTGCAGAGGCGCGCGATCAAACCACAGCTCTCAGCATTCAGCGCGGGAAACACCTGCCTGCGCGCCCAATCTGGAAAGGTAAACGGCGGGCTGTCAAAAATCACAAGCCTGTCGCGCCAAGGCTTCAATCCCTCTGGCATGGCCGCAGCAGGCCAACAGGCAAGCCGTGCGCCTAAAATCAATGGCGGCTCGGCCGCGCAGTCTTTTTGCAACTGAGCCAGATCCACATCCGTCCCGATCAACCCATAGCACCAATGCTCAATGTCGCGGGGCGCCGCGTAAATCTGGCGCGCGGCCCGGTGATACTGCTCCAAACCCGCGTTTGAGAGGCGATAAAATGCCTGCCGCCCCAGGCGCCGGCCCGTGACCAAACCTTCTTTGGACAGGCGCGACATGGCTGTGCGCACCGCTTGCGGCTCAATCTCTAGCGCCGCGCAGAGCTCAAGAAGCGCGGACATCGAGAGCTCGCCCCCCTCCGGTTCCGCCAATTCTCCCAAAATCGTGACGATCACCGACCATACCCGCAACCGCCCCTGGGCGTGCAGGTGGTGAATCAATTGGGCAAGAGGCGCAGGCTGCTCCGTCATGCCCCTTTGGTTTCACCATATGAATTCATGGTCAACAATTCATATTCGGCCACCAAATCGCGATCTTGGTTGCGCAGGGCCACATGCCAGCGCACTTCCCCATACGCATCCGTGCGGCGAGTCTTGCGCTTGACGGTAAGCTGCACCGAAATGCAGTCACCCGCAACGACCGGCTTTTGAAACGACAACGCATTGAGCCCGGTATTGGCCAGCACCGGGCCAGGACTTGGCTCCACAAAAAGACCAGCGGCAAAACTGAGCAACAAATATCCATGCGCGACGCGGTCTGGAAAAAACGGATTGGCCTTGGCCGCCTCGGCATCCATATGCGCGTAAAACCGATCACCGGTAAACTCGGCAAAATGCTCAATATCGGCCAGTGTGACTTCGCGCGCAGCGGTGTGGAGGGTCTCGCCAATCTGAAGCGCATCAAAACTGCGCGTAAACGGATGCGCAGGCCCCACATGCTCCGCCGCACCTGTCACCCAAATCCCGGTAATGGCTGAAAGCATATCCGGGCTACCTTGAATGGCGCTGCGTTGCATAAAATGTTTCACACCGCGCAGACCACCCAATTCCTCTGAGCCGCCCGCGCGGCCTGGCCCGCCATGCACCATATGCGGCAAGGGTGCGCCATGGCCTGTACTCTCGGCCTGAGATACCCGGTCGTTGAAATAAAGGCGCCCATGAAACGCCCCTGCCCCCAAAACGACCTGCCGTGCCACCTGTTGATCATGGGTGATGACAGAGGCCACCAGCGAGCCGCCACCTTTGTTCAGCAAGGAAATTGCATGGGGCACATCGCGATAAGCCATGACCGTGGAGACCGGGCCAAAGGCCTCAATCTCATGGACAGTCTTGGCGGCATCAGGATCTGGACAGTTGAGCAGCACAGGCGACATAAAGGCCCCCTCTTTGGCATCGGCCCCGCTGACCAAGCAGTGCTTCGCATCGCCGAATACAACATCGCATTCCCCCGCCAGAAGCTGTAATTTGCCCCGCACATCCTCGCGTTGCGCCTGAGAGACCAAGGCGCCCATCTGCGTCTCTTTCTGAGCCGGATGGCCAATTTTCGTGGCCGCCAGCCGCTCTGACACTGCGGCAGTCACCGCCTGCAAATGGGCCTCTGGCACCATAATGCGTCGAATAGCGGTGCATTTTTGCCCCGCTTTCGTGGTCATTTCACGGTGCACCTCGGTGATGAAGAGATCAAATTCCGTAGAACCAGGCTCTATATCCGGCCCCAGCACAGAACCATTCAAACTGTCTTGTTCCGCAGTGAAGCGCACGGCGTTTTGCAAAAGTGATGGCCGGCTGCGCAGGACCATGGCTGTGGCAGCGCTGCCGGTGAACCCCACACTATCTTGCGCGTCCAGACAGTCCAAAAGATCCCCCGTGGCGCCCATGATCAGCTGAAGCGTGCCGTCAGGCAAAATTCCACTATCTGCGATCAACCGCACCACGGCCTGCGTCAGATAGCCCGTGTCACTAGCCGGTTTGATCAGGCTGGGCACCCCGGCCAAAAGACTGGGAGCAAGCTTTTCCAACATGCCCCACACCGGAAAGTTGAACGCATTAATCTGCAATGAAATCCCTTGGCGCGGTGTCAAAACATGCTGGCCAAGAAAGCTGCCGTCGCGGCTGAGCACCTCCAGCTCGCCATCGGGCAGAACAAACCCCTCGGGCATTTCCCGGCGCCCTTTGGACGCATAGACCAACAAGGTGCCAATGCCGCCGTCAATATCAATCTGACTGTCCGCAAGCGTGGCACCAGTAAGGAAAGACAAGTCATAGAGCGCTTTGCGATGGGCTTTCAGATGCAAGGCGAGGGCTTTGATCATGCGCGCACGGTCGTGAAAATTCAATGCGCGCAGAGCCGGCCCCCCGTGGGTTTTGGCATAGTCCCGCATGGCCGCCACTTCTGGCACCCCGCCCAGAACGCCGAGGGTCTCACCGGTGACCGCCGAGCGAACCTGCCGCCCGCTGCTGTCTGAGCGGAGCCAGCGCCCCATAGCATAGCTTGAAAAATGATCTTGATCCAACACCGGCGCACCTCTGTTTAAAACTTGGAATATTAATTGACCAAGCGGTCGGTCTATGCAAGTTATTTGTATAACCCGCATTGGAGGTCCGCATGTCCGACACGATCCTGACCCAACACACCGACGGCTGGATGCAGATCACATTGAACCGACCCGATCGGCTCAACGCCTTTAATGACGAGATGCATGCCGCCCTGAGCGCGGCGCTTGCAGAGGCAGAAAAGCCCGAGGTGCGCGCGCTATTGCTCACCGGTGCGGGGCGTGGATTTTGCGCGGGGCAAGATCTTGAGGGCCGCGATCCGCGCAGATTGGGCGGCCCCCCTGATCTGGGCCATACCCTGAGCACGCTTTATAATCCTCTGGTGCAGCGCCTACGCTCATTGGCCAAACCTGTCGTCTGCGCTGTCAATGGCGTCGCGGCGGGGGCAGGCGCCAATATTGTATTTGGCTGCGATATTGTCCTGGCGGCCACCACGGCAAAATTTGTGCAAAGCTTTGCCAAAGTTGGGCTGATCCCTGATGCGGGTGGCACCTATCATTTGGCGCAAATCTTGGGACCGCTGCGCGCCAAAGCCTGGGCCATGACCGCCTCACCAATCACTGCGCAAACCGCCCAAAACTGGGGATTGGTTTGGCAATGCTTTGAACCCGACGCGCTTTTGGAGGCTGCACAGAAGATGACCGCAGACCTGGCCAGGGGCGCAACCCTGGGTTTGGCACAGACCAAACATGCCATCCACAAAGCGGGGCAAATGGATCTCGAGGCGCATATGGCGCTTGAAGCGGAAATTCAGCGCGCCTGCGGCCAGTCGGCAGATTACCTGGAGGGCGTTACAGCCTTTCTCGACAAGCGGCCCGCACAGTATTCAGGATCCTAACATGCCCCTCACTGCGCAACAAATTGCTGAAAAATCTTCCGCGGCCTTGGGTGCACATGATGGGGCCAGTCAAGCGCTGGGGTTGCGGGTCACCCATATCGCGCCCGGACAGGCCAATGTGACCATGCAGGTCACAGAGCAGATGCTCAACGGCCATGGGATATGCCACGGCGGCTTAATCTTCACCTTGGCCGACACGGCCTTTGCCCACGCCTGCAACAGCTATAATCAACGGGTCGTGGCTCAGACCTGTTCCGTCAGCTTTCTGGCCCCCGGCCAGTTGGGCGATCAGCTCACCGCCGCGGCCCGCGAGCTGCACCGCGCCGGGCGCAGCGGCATTTATGATATTGAAGTCACCCGCGCCACGGGCGAAGTGATTGCACAGTTCCGGGGAAACTCCCGCAGCATCAAAGGTCAGCATTTTGAGGAGCCCCAGCCATGACTGAAGCCTATCTGTGCACCGGGCGTCGCAGCGCGATCGGTCGGTTTGGCGGCGCTTTGGCGCAAACCCGGCCCGATGATCTTTTGGCCCATGTGATCCGTGCCACTTTGGCCGATGTGCCGACCCTCGATCCAGCGGCCATTGATGATGTGATCATGGGATGCGCCAATCAGGCCGGAGAAGACAATCGCAATGTGGCGCGCATGGCGGCCCTCTTGGCAGGCTTGCCTGAGAGCGTGGCGGGCGTCACGCTAAACCGCTTATGCGGCTCAGGACTGGACGCAATCGCAATGGGTGCTCGTGCCATCAAAGCCGGGGAGGCCGAGATCATTCTGGCCGGCGGCGTGGAAAGCATGACCCGCGCGCCCATGGTCATGCCCAAGGCCGAGAGCGCCTTTTCGCGAAAAGCTGAAATTTTCGACACAACCATCGGATGGCGGTTTGTGAACCGCGAGATGAAAGCGCACTTTGGCATCGACAGCATGCCCGAAACAGCCGAAAATGTGGCCGCCGATTTTGGCATATCGCGCGCCGATCAAGACGCCTTTGCCCATCGCAGCCAGTGCCGCGCGGCGAAAGCCCAGGCCTCAGGGCGATTTGCCCGGGAAATCACGCCTATATCTCTGCCGCAACGGCGCGGCGACCCGATCATCTTTGACACAGATGAACACCCCCGCACGACCAGCCTTGAAAAACTCGCCAGCCTCACCACCCCGTTTCAGCAAAATGGCACGGTTACAGCCGGCAATGCCTCAGGCGTCAATGATGGGGCCGCAGCGCTCATCATCGCCTCACAAGCTGCGGTGGAGCGCTTTGACCTCACGCCCATGGCCCGCATTCTTGGAACGGCCGTGGCCGGGGTCGCCCCGCGTATTATGGGCATCGGCCCTGCGCCGGCCAGCGAGAAGCTCTTGCAGCGGCTTGGGCTGACAATGTCAGACATAGATCTGATAGAACTGAACGAAGCCTTCGCCGCCCAAGGCTTGGCGGTCATGCGGCAGCTTGGCCTGGCCGATGATGCCGCCCATGTGAACCCCAATGGCGGCGCCATAGCCCTTGGCCACCCGCTGGGCATGTCGGGAGCGCGTCTGGCTTTGACCGCCGCCCATGAAATGCAGCTGAACGGCCACAAACGCGCCCTATGCACCATGTGCATCGGCGTGGGGCAAGGCATTGCGATGATACTTGAGAAACTGTGAGACGAGACAGATGAAAGATCTATCCCCAAAACCCGGAGATTTAAGCGCCATTGAAACCGCGAGCCGCGATGAAATCGAAGCGCTGCAACTTGAGCGGATGCGCTGGTCCTTGACCCATGCCTACACCAATGTGCCGCATTATAAACAGAGCTTCGATGCAGCCGGCGTGCATCCCGATGATCTGAAGTCTCTGGCCGATTTGGCCCGCTTTCCGTTCACAGTGAAAACGGATTTGCGGAGCAACTACCCCTTTGGCCTCTTCGCCGTGCCACGCAGTCAGATCAACCGCATTCATGCCTCCTCTGGAACCACAGGCCAGCCCACGGTGGTCGGCTATACCAAAGCTGATTTGGCGATGTGGGATGAGGTGATGGAACGCTCCTTGCGCGCGTCCGGCCTGCGCGCTGGAGATCTGCTCCACAATGCCTATGGCTACGGGCTTTTTACCGGCGGATTGGGCGTGCATGGCGGCGCGGAAAAAATGGGTCTGACGGTTGTGCCCGTCTCCGGTGGCATGACCGAACGGCAGGTGCGTTTGATCGAAGACTTTCAAGCCACTGGGATCACAGTAACCCCCTCCTATATGCTGTCAATTCTGGACGAATACCGGCGCCAAGGGCTCGATCCGCGCAAGTCTCCGCTACAAGTGGGTATTTTTGGCGCCGAGCCTTGGACCAACGCGATGCGCGAGGAGGTCGAGCAGTCGTTTGACATGCATGCGGTGGATATTTACGGCCTCTCAGAGGTGATAGGGCCCGGTGTGTCTTGCGAATGCGTCGAAAGCAAAGACGGGCTACATATTTGGGAAGACCACTTCTACCCGGAGATCATTGACCCCGAGACTGGCGCGGTTCTGCCCGATGGGGCGCTTGGGGAATTGGTCTTCACCTCTCTGAGCAAAGAAGCTTTTCCAATCATTCGATACCGCACCCGCGATCTGACCCGGCTCCTACCTGGCACTGCGCGCAGCATGCGGCGCATGGAAAAAGTCACCGGCCGCAACGATGACATGATGATCCTGCGCGGCGTCAATGTCTTTCCGACGCAGATTGAGGAGCAATTGATGAAGGTGCCACAACTGGCGGCGCATTTTCAAATTGAACTGGTCAAAAAAGGCCCAATGGATCACATGATTGTGCATGTAGAAGGCGATAGCGCCGCCGGCGACACGCTTGCGACTCTCATCAAGGCCAATATCGGCATCACCGCAGAGGTCCGCGCAGGCGCTGACAATTCCGTCGCCAGATCTCAAGGCAAAGCCGTACGGGTCATTGACAACCGAGCAGCGCGCTAACCTGTGGCCCGCCCCATCGCCAAGGACCACCGCGAAAAACGCAGCGCGATCTTGAAACAGGCTGCGGTCTACTTCGCAGACCACGGCTATGATCGCGCGTCGGTCAATGGGGTGGCGGGGGCCTGCGGCATCTCCAAATCCTTGATTTATCACTATTACGACAGCAAGGAGCAGCTGCTCTTTGACATTTTGCACAGCCATCTCACGACGCTCTACGAGGGCCTAATAGCCCTGCCAAAGGCCGAAGATCCTGAGCTGCAGCTGCGTCAATTGGTGAGAAAACTGCTGCATATGTACCGCGGCGCAGATGCAGAGCATCGATTACAATTGCAAAGCACAACGGCCCTGCCCAAGGCGCAACGCCATATACTGGCGGACATCCAACGGTCGATTGTCAAAGAATTTTCCCAGGCCATTGCTGCCGCCGCGCCCGAATATCTAGAGCAAGACCCAGATCATTTGCGCCCGCTCACCATGTCGCTCTTTGGCATGGTCAATTGGTTCTACCTCTGGCACCAACCGGGCCGCGGCTTGAGTCGGGAAACCTATGCCGATCTGGCAAGCGAAATTCTCTTAGGCGGGTTGGCGCGGCTTCAAAATCAGGGGCGATCCCCTTAAACCTCGGGCGCCAGAATATGCCCCATGCGTTGCATCGCCAGACTATAGCCCTGGACGCCGAACCCGGCAATCACCCCATCTGCTCTTAAAGAGACATAAGACGAATGGCGGAAGCTCTCGCGTTTATGCACATTTGAAATATGCACCTCGAGAACCGGGCCCTCAAAGGTATGCAAGGCGTCGAGCAAAGCGATCGACGTATGGGTGAAGGCCGCAGGGTTGATGATAATGCCCGTTGAGGTTTGACGGGCCGTGTGGATCATATCAATCAGCACACCCTCATGATTGCTTTGCATCAACTCGCAGCGCAGACCGAATTGCGCCGCCACCGCCGTGCAGGAGTTTGCCACATCGTCCAATGTGTCATGCCCGTAAATTTCCGGCTGACGTTGTCCCAAAAGGTTCAAATTGGGACCGTTCAAAATTGTAATGAGTTGCGCCATGATCTCAGTTCCATCTCGTTTGTCACCCGGCCATGCCACAGTTTTGCAGCAATTGCGACTGTTTCTTGCCCTTTGCTGAAATTATGCAGCCAGCTCGCAGAGCACTTGGTAGGCACATTGCACGTCGTCCTGGGTCACATCAAATTGACCAATCTGGAACCGTACGGCAATCTGCCCATCCACTTGCGTTTGTGTAATATAAATCCGCCCATCGTCATTGATCCGGTTTACAAAAGCAATTTGTGCCGCATCATCGCGCCCGGCCAATCGAAAGGTGAACAGGGATAAAACCGGGGACGTAACAATCTCAAATTGAGGATGCTGTGACAATTGGTCAGCCAAACCCTCAGCCCAAGCCACATGATTGCGCAGCCTCTGGCGCAGGGCCTCAAGCCCGTAGGAGCGCAGCAAAAACCACAGCTTTAACGCGCGGAACCGCCGTCCGAGGGGCAAAGACCACTCTGAATAATTAATCACCCCGTCCCGGCCATGGGTTTTGAGATATTCTGGTTGAATGGCAAGAGTTTTGACCAGGCTTGCAGGATCGGCAAGGAAATGCGCCGAGCAATCAAACTGCGCACCGAGCCATTTATGCGGATTGAACACGAGGGAGTCCGCGCCCTCAATCCCGGCCCATAGCGCACGAAATTCAGGGCAGATCATGCCCGCGCCGGCCCAAGCCGCATCCACATGGCTGTAAAGGTTAAACTCTTTGGCCACGCCGAGCACAGCTGCGAGATCATCGCAGGCGCCTGTGCCTGTGCCGCCGGTGCAGGCGATCAACCCCGCCGGCAGATGCCCCGCCGCAAGATCGGCCTCAATCGCTGCCTGCAGCGCGACCGGATCCATGCCGCGGCGGATGCCGCCAATGGGGATGCGCACGAGATTGTCTTGACCAAGTCCCGCCACCCATATGGCGCGATCTACCGATGTGTGAACCTCTGCCGAACAGTAAACTCGCAGCCGCGGCGCTCCGGACAGCCCCAAGCGATTGCCCTGCCAATTCAGCGCCCGCTCGCGCATAGTCAGCACCGCCGCCAATGTCGCCGAGGAGGCCGAATCTTGAATGACACCAGAAAACCCTGAGGGAAGACCAATGGCTTGGCGCAACCAATCGAGCATCACAGTTTCCATCTCCGTCGCCGCCGGTGAGGTCTGCCAAAGCATACATTGCGCCGCAATGGTTGAGACCAGCATCTCCGCCAGCATAGACGGAGGGGCGGCATTGGCTGGGAAATAGGCAAAAAACCTTGGGTGCTGCCAATGGGTCATCCCTGGCATCACCACCCGCTCAAAATCGGCCATGATCTCTTCCATGGACTGCGGCGTCTCCGGGGCGCTGTGCTCTAAAAGAGCGGCCACATCCCCCGGCGCCGTTTGAGCGCGCACCGGGCGGTCGCGTAGATTTTTATGGTAATCTGCGGCCCATTGAGAAATTTTTGCACCCCAGTCAGAGAATTCATCCCAGTGCATTTTCAGTCCCTTCTCTTAACAGCACAGACCCCATGCGGGCGGCCAAAGGCGGATAGAGCCACCGCGATTTGCGCAAAATACAGCATACCGCTCCGCTCATGGCCCGCAAGCCATAACACTGCAGCGCGCCTTAAATCTACACAAGGCTATGCGTCCCCCTTTGTGCATCGCGCAATTTGACATTGACCCTTGGCGCGCAAAACGCCAGCCTTGCCGTACAGAAGCTCATGCCCATAACACCGGCAGTGGGTGCACAGCTGCATCCTATGCTGCATCCCATGCAAGGCAACGAGCAATGCCAGACATCAGGGAGATCCCTTTGGAATTCCAAGGCAAGATAATTATCCTTACCGGTGCAGCAGGAGGCATTGGTGCGGCTCTGGCCCGTGAATTTACCCAGCGCGGCGCGCGCTTGGCGCTCTGCGATCTCAATGCGCCCGCACTGAACGACCTGTCCCAGGAGCTGGGCGCGCTGCAGATGATTTGTGATGTGACTGTCGAAAGTAACATTCAAGCCGTTGTAACAGAGGTCGAAGCGACCCTTGGCCCAGTAGATATTTTTTTCTCTAATGCCGGGTTCAGCACAGGCGAGCCAGATCACGCGGCCTCAGCGCCAGATAGGGTTTGGCAGGCGGCCTGGGATTTGCATGTCATGGCGCATGTCTATGCCTGCCGTGCAGTTTTGCCGGCCATGCTGGCGCGCGGACAGGGCTATCTTGTACAGATGGCCTCAGCTGCGGGGCTGCTCAACCAAATTGGTGATGCGGCCTATTCAACCAGCAAACACGCCGCGATCGGTTTTGCTGAAGCACTGGCCATTTCCCACGGAGACGAAGGTCTCAAAGTCTCAGTGGTTTGCCCGCAATATGTGGCCACGCCCATGCTTGGATATTATGATCCTGCCTCGGCAGCCCCATTGCCAGGTGTATTGAGCCCCGAGGTCACAGCCCAGCGCGTGGCAGATGCGATGGAGGAGGAACGCTTTTTGATCCTACCGCATCCGCAAGTGGCCGATTATATGGTCTTCAAAGCAACCGAGCCCGACAAATGGCTGTCTGCCATGCGCAAACTGCGCGCGCGGCTCGTGGCAAAACTAGGCAAGCTTGATTTGGCACAGATGCACAAATGGATGTAATCTCCAGGTCGCTTTAGGGTTTGAGGACTTTTTGCATGGTGATTTCCGTTGCGTGATCATAGCCCGGATGGGCATTGCGGGCTGTCTCGACAAATCCATATTTGCCAAATATCCGTTGGTTCTCCACCTAGCTCAATACGCACCTGAAGTTCAAGCCGAGACAGGCTCATCGATTGGGCCAATGTCTCACTCGCCCCCATCAGCGCGCGCAGCACCCCCCGGCCACGCAGATCGCTCACAATCGCAATTTTCCCCAAATACAGAGCATGCGGCAAAGGCTTGGCCACAAGGCAAGCAGTGACTGGATCACCCAGAGCCAACAGCCAGCTGTCCTTGGCCATCTGCGCCAGCTTGCTCACTGTCAGCTGGTGCATAGAGCTGGGCGGATCAATGCGCCCGGTCATATAGGCAAAAGAGGTTTGAATAAGAGTTAATACCTGCGCCAAAGCCGCGGTATCGCTGGCCTCCAATCGCCGCAAGGCATTCTGCAGATCGGCCTGGCCAATCATTCGCTGATAAATCGCTGTTCCGTGCCACTGGCCAAATTTGCACCCGACATCCTGTAAGCTTCCGACATGGGCAAACCCGCAGCGTTCTTGCAGCTGCGCGCTCTGCGGATTTGGCAAGGTCACAATGGCCACTGCCGTGTGAAACCCGCGGGCGGCCAAATGTGCAAAGAGCATCCGATAGAGCGCTTGGGCAAGGCCGCGACCCTGTCCCTCGGGCGCCAAGTAAACACTGACCTCTGCGGTGCGGTCATAGGCCGGGCGGGGACGATAGGGGCTGGCATAGGCAAAGCCTAAAATCCCCGCATCAGACTGCGCCACAAAGTAGCCATGGCTGGCAAGGTTGCCGGCTATGCGCTCAGCCATAGTCTCCAGGCTGGGTGGAACGGTTTCAAAAGAAACAGAAGTCTCTTGCACGAAAGGCGCATAAATCGCCTCGAATATCAGCTGCATCCTCTGGCCGGGCCGCACGAATGGTGACATCTCCCTGCGGTGTAGACATCTCGGTGGCCCCTCAACCAGTATGTGGACTCGGAGTGCCGATGCTGTTGCGCAACACCCTCCGCATTAGAACAATCGCCCGCCAATAGGCACATCCTGATCTGGCCGCATCAACACCACTTTGCCGGCCTCATCCGGCACACCCAGCACCAAAATCTCAGACATCACCTTGCCAATCTGGCGCGGCGGAAAGTTCACCACGGCCAGAACCTGGGTTCCAACCAACGCTTCGGGCGTATAATGATCGGTCAATTGAGCAGAAGATTTCTTAATCCCAAGATCGCCGCCAAAATCCACCCAAAGCTTGATGGCTGGCACGCGGGCCTCGGGATAGGGTTCGGCTTGGGTGACATGGCCAATGCGAATATCAAGCTTGGCAAAATCCGCATAGGTGACCTCAACCATTTGAAAGCTCCTGCGATCTCCGACTGGCAGCTGCCACGGCTTGATCCAAAAGTTGTGGCAATCCGGCATCGCTGCGCATCAAAATTTCAAGTGCCGCTTGGGTCGTGCCATTGGGGCTGGTGACATTGATCCGAAGTTGCTCGGCACTCTCGCTTGAGTGGATCGCCAAAGCACCTGCACCGGCCACTGTGGCCTGCGCAAGCTGCATCGCCATGTCCTCTGGCAGTCCTTGGTTCACACCCGCCGCTGCCAAAGCCTCGATCATCAAAAATACATAGGCCGGGCCAGAACCAGAAACGCCGGTGACCGCATCCATTTGCTGTTCATTTTGCAACACAAGAGTCTGACCCACGGCTGCCATCAGACTTTGCGCTTCTGCGACGTCTTTCTCTGTTGCGCGCCCATTGCCGATTAGCGCTGTAATTCCCTGACCAATTGCCGCAGGCGTATTGGGCATGGCGCGCACAATCGGCGTGGATTTCCCTAGAACGTCCTCAAAGGCCGTGATAGACGTGCCAGCGGCCACGGAGATAAACAAGGTTGTGGCCGAACCAAACCGCTGCAACCGCGGCAGGGCTTCTCCCATCATTTGCGGTTTTACAGCCACCAAAACGACAGCGGGATCATCGGGCAGCATTTCATTGACCCGCACGCCAATTGACAAAAGCCAGTCACTGGGTTTGGGGTCTAAGATCCAAACCGATTTTGGATCAATCCCCTGATTGAGCCAACCACTCAAAAGCGCAGATCCCATTTTTCCGCAGCCAAGCATAACCAAACCACATTTTAAAATATTACTTGAAAACATCTCCAAACCCATATTCGCCTTTACCCACGGATCCTACGCATGGCCGTAGGCCTCTGCAATGGCCACTTTCAATGCCGTCTCAAGATCTTTTTCGCCCCATGTGACCATTTGAAAGGCCGGATAATAGCGCTCAGCCGAAGTGACGGCCAAAGAAATCATCGTATCAATTTGATCAGGCATCGCCATTTGACCATCGGAGAGTATCAACCCATAGCGATAAGCCATCAACTGCTCCGCTCCCCAATAGGCGAAACTGCCGGCCCAGCACATGTCATTGACCGCATTGAGCGCTTCATAGAGCGCAGGCATCCGATGGGCCGGAGGGTCCATCTCGAAGCTACAGACCAAACGCAGGGTTTGATAGGGTTCACACCAAGACAAAGTGATCGAATAGCTGCGCCATTGCCCGGCTATCTCCATTGAGATTTGATCATCCGCAATCCGATCGAACTGCCATTCCTGATGAGTGGCAATATCTTCAACGATATCTATGGGATGTAGATCTTCAAAATCATAGGCGTGATTGGACAGTGCCATAAACAACCCCCTTCCGGGCCAAAAACTCCGATCCGTCGCCTCCACAATCCCTTGTACACTGCCCAAGATCTTGCGGCTGCCAAACCGTTCTATACAATCTATGGTGTCCCTTGACTGGGAAGCTGTCCAGTCATTTATCTGGGGATAAGTCATTTATCTGTGGACAAGATGGCCAAATAACCACGCCGCTGCCGCAAAACCACAAAGGCCGCCCTAACAGGACGGCCTTTTGGCAGGTGAAGCGGTCACGCTTCAAAAGAATGCGAGATTGCTGTGGCGCGGCTTCGCTTACGACTTAGGCGCAGCCTTGGATTTCGGAGCCTTTTTCGCAGCAGCAGCTTCTAATACCTTAAGCCGCGCGCTCAATTCGTCATTTTGCGTCCGCGCCTTTTGCGCCATGGCCCGCACCGCATCGAATTCTTCACGGGTGACAAAATTGCGATCTGCCAGCCAGCGATCCATGACGCTTTTCATGGCATTCTCCGCCTCGTCCTTGGCGCCTTGCGCGACACCCATCGCATTCGTCATAATTTGGCTCATGTCATCCATGAACTTATTTTTACCTTGCATCATCTGTCTCCTTGGCGTCGAAAAATCGCTTTAGTCTTATATGGGGTCTAAGATCGCGGAACTCAAGGTTGACTTACAGCGCCGCTCTGGGAATGAAGGGTCATGATCGCTTCGATTCCCTTTCCTGATGTCTCGCCCACCCTCTTTTCGGTGGATATACCGCTCTGGCAGTTTTCACTGGCAGGCATGGATTTTAGCCTCGGTGGGTTTGAACTTGCCCTGCGCTGGTATGCTCTGGCCTATATCGCTGGCATTTTGCTTGCCTCTTGGATCATGCGCCGTGCCCTGCGCCGACCTAAGCTTTGGCCGCAAGATAAACCTGCTTTTAGCGAACCGAACCTGGATGACCTCATCACCTGGTTGATTTTCGGTATCATCATCGGGGGCCGATTGGGATACGTGCTGTTTTATAACCCCAGCTATTACCTCGCCAACCCCGTGGCAGCCTTGCGAATTTTCGATGGCGGCATGTCGTTTCATGGTGGTTTTCTTGGCGTTGTTGCAGCCGGCTTGCTGTTTTGCCGCAAGCACAAGATCCCACTGCTGCAGGCCTCAGATGTGATGGCAGCCTCTGCTCCAGCGGGCCTGCTCTTTGGCCGTTTGGCCAATTTCATCAATGCCGAGCTCTGGGGCCGGGAAACCAACCTGCCTTGGGGGGTGATCTTTCCAGGCGTGGAGGCGCAAACATGTGTTGAGGCGGTGACCGGTCTTTGCGCACGCCACCCGTCACAGCTCTATGAGGCCTTGGGAGAAGGGCTTATTCTGGGCGCCGTTTTGCTTTATCTTCTATTTCGCACAGGGGCCTTGCGCCGCAGCGGTCTGTTAACTGGGATCTTCTTGATCGGATATGGTCTTACGAGATTTATGGTCGAATGGGTGCGCCAACCTGATGCGCAGTTTCAAACCTTGGACAACCCGATTGGTTATGCCTTGCAACTGGGTCCGACCGGTCTGACGATGGGACAAATTTTGACCCTCCCGATGCTGCTGGCCGGGCTATGGTTGATCCAAAAGGCGCGCGCCAGACAATGAGCGCCTTGGCCAAGATATTGAGCCAACGCATTGCGCAGCACGGCCCTTTGAACCTTGCCGATTATATGGGGGAATGCCTCCTGCATCCCGATCACGGTTACTACACGCAGCAAGAGGCATTTGGCCGCAGCGGCGATTTCATCACGGCCCCGGAAATCAGCCAAATGTTTGGTGAGATGATCGGCCTCTCTCTTGGCGCCACATGGCAGGCGCAGGGCGCGGCCAAAGACGCCATTGCGGTGGAACTGGGGCCGGGTCGTGGCACATTGATGCAAGACCTGCGCCGCATTGCGCCTGCTGTGCCAGGCTTTGACAGCTTACCGATCCATATGATCGAAGCCTCGCCGAGATTGCGCCAAACCCAGTCCGATGCTTTGCCCAGTGTGATCCATCACTCTGACGCCAGCCAGCTGCCACATGCACCACTCTTTGTTATTGCCAATGAATTTTTTGACGCTCTGCCCATACGGCAGTTTCGCCGCAACTCTACTGGCTGGGAGGAAATATTGGTGGGATGTGACGCCAATGGCCTGTGCTTTGGCAAGGCCGCACCCCAGCCCTATCATTTTCTCGCCCATAGGCTTGAGGACACCGCGCCCGGCATGATCGTAGAATATTGCCCCGCACTCCCGTCCATTGTGGCACAGATCTCCCAGCGTATCGCCGATTTCGGTGGGGCGGCGTTGATCATCGACTATGGCGATTGGCGCTCTCAGGGCGATACATTGCAAGCCGTCTGCCAGCACCAACATGCCGATCCCTTAGCCGCGCCCGGATCCGCGGATCTCACAGCTCATCTGGACTTTGAGGCATTGCATAACGCTGCCAGAGCCGCAGGGCTGCGCCCGACACGTCTGGCCACACAAGGGGTGTTTTTGGAGCGGTTGGGCCTGACCCAGAGGGCGCAAATTCTGGCTAAATCTCTGAATGGTGCGGCGCTTGAGTCCCATATCGCCGCACATCGCCGCCTCACTCATCCCGACGAAATGGGCGGTTTATTCAAGGTTATGGGGCTTGTACCAGAGGGCGCCGCCGTGCCGCCCGGGCTTGAGCCATGACGCTCACCCCCCTCACATCTGACCTGCTGGCGCAGGTGCCTCATGGGTTTTTCACCCGAATTGGCGGCAGTTCAACCGGCCTATACCACGGGATGAATTGCGGCATAGGCTCGGACGACACGCCCGCGGCGGTGCAAAACAATCGAAGAGCCGTTGCGCATTTCTTTGGGCAGCCAGCCGATCACTTGCAATCGGTGCATCAAATCCATTCGGCAAAGGTGCAGATCCTCACGACGCCGCTGACCGATGCGCCCAAAGCTGATGCCATGGTAACCGCCAGTGCCGGCGTGATCTTGGGGGTAATTACGGCCGACTGCCAGCCGGTATTGTTCCTTGACGCGACAGCCGGCGTCATTGGCGCAGCCCATGCGGGCCACAAGGGCGCCAAGTTGGGTGTGTTGCAAAATACCCTTGCGGCGATGGAGACCCTCGGTGCTCGGCGGCAAGATATTTGTGCTGTCATCGGACCTTGTATCAGTCAAAAGGCTTATGAGGTTGGCCCGGAATTTCTCGAAGAGATCTGCCACGATGCCCCTGAAGCCCTGCGCTTTTTCGCTCAGGGCAAGGGGGATCGTTATCAATTTGATCTGCCAAGCTACAGTTTAGACCAATTGCGCGCGGCCGGAGTCAAAGAAGCGACTTGGACAGGCCATTGCACCTATAGCGCGCCAGATCAGTTTTACTCTTATCGTCGCTCCGTGCATGAACACCAGCCCGACTATGGCCGGCTGATCTCTTGCATCTGCCTGTAGCCTCCAAGAGCATTCGCTCCGATGTTAGACCCTTAGGCAGAGGGCACCCTATTTATGGTTGTTTTGACAAGCGCTCTTCGAGCACCTCGAACGGCACGCCGGGTTGATCTTTTGCGCCGCGGATGACGAGCGATGTTTTAACGGAAGCCACATTCTCAGCTGAGGTCAGCTCTTCGGTCAAAAACGACTGGAATGTCGACAAATCTGGAGCGACACATTTCAAAATAAAATCCACCTCGCCGTTGAGCATATGGCACTCGCGGACCAGCGGCCAGCTCAAACACCGCATCTCAAAAGTCGATAGATCGGCCTCCGCTTGGCTTTGCAGCCCGACCATTGCGAAGACCTGAACCTCAAATCCCAATTTACGTGCATTAATATCCGCATGATATCCACCGATATAGCCTGTCTCCTCCAGGGTGCGCACGCGGCGCAGACAGGGCGGCGCGGAAATTCCGACCCGCTTGGCCAGTTCAACATTCGTCATCCGCCCATCAGCCTGCAACTCTGCCAAAATCAAGCGATCGATGTCATCCAAACGGTGCATAAGCGGGTACCCTTTCGCAGTTTTGGGAAATCATACCCAAATGGCGCGTTGAGCGCAATAATATTTCAACACTGCGCAATAATAATTCGCATAGCGACCAGTGGTCGCAAACTTCTCGGTTTGGGCTTTTGCCCGGCGGCTGGCCTGTATATATGCAAAAGCAGTATTCACCTGTAGGAAGTCCCATGTCCAATACGCGCCACACGAAAGTTTTGATCATCGGCTCCGGTCCTGCCGGCTATACGGCTGGGGTATATGCCAGCAGAGCCATGTTGAACCCTATATTGGTTCAAGGTATCGAGCCCGGCGGGCAACTAACCACCACAACAGAGGTGGAGAATTGGCCGGGGGACAGCGAAGTGCAGGGCCCAGACTTGATGATCCGTATGCAAGACCATGCGAAGGCGATGGGCACTGAAATCATTGGTGATATTATTACAGACTTGGACGTCTCAGCCCGCCCCTTCAAAGCGCAGGGTGACAGCGGCACGCTGTACACTTGTGATGCGGTGATCTTAGCAACCGGCGCGCGCGCAAAATGGCTTGGCATAGACAGTGAGGAAAAATTCAAAGGATTTGGCGTCTCCGCCTGTGCGACATGCGACGGGTTTTTCTACCGCAGTCAAGAAATCGTAGTGGTTGGCGGCGGTAATACCGCAGTGGAGGAGGCTTTGTTTCTGACCAACTTCGCCTCGAAAGTCACTTTGATTCACCGGCGCGATGAGCTGCGCGCCGAGAAGATCTTGATCGACCGTTTGCTGAAGAATGAAAAAATCGTGCCTATGTGGTTCCATGAGATTGATGAAGTCTATGGTACGGATATGCCTTTGGGTGTTGAAGGTGTGAAAGTAAAACACACCAAAACCAGTGAAATCACTGATATACCGTGCAAAGGCGTCTTTGTTGCCATCGGCCATGCGCCCGCCAATGAACTGGTCAAAGACGTATTGGAGATCCACATGGGCGGATATGTGGTGACCCAACCCGACAGCACGGCAACATCCATTGCCGGTGTGTTTGCCGCCGGCGATTTGACCGATCACAAATACCGCCAAGCCGTCACAAGCGCCGGAATGGGCTGTATGGCAGCGCTTGAAGCCGAGCGGTTTTTGGCCGGTCAGGAGTAGCGCTTTGGCTTTGAGCGCGACACATATTGCTCAAAGCCAAAATCGCCCTGCAACAGATGCGGAACTCATTCGTTGCAATATCAATAAATTCACCTTAAAAAATAATCTGATTTATTAATTTACAAATTCGTTTAACCCTCTAGGCAACCTGCGCTGAATTGTAATAGCGTTCCATCA
Source organism: uncultured Planktomarina sp. (assembly GCA_905181815.1). Taxonomy (GTDB): domain Bacteria; phylum Pseudomonadota; class Alphaproteobacteria; order Rhodobacterales; family Rhodobacteraceae; genus Planktomarina. Next base: position 848,413 of record CAJIZA010000001.1, read on the forward strand.
ACCCCAAGCCGGCGGCGCGAGCCTCTTTGCTACATCCATCACCTTCGCAAGCGGCTTTTTCATCGAAAATGGCGCGGCTCATGCGCAAAGCGACCTTATCGAGATACAAATGATTCAAAATAATTTAACACCGATCCCCGAGTTATACGTCACCTATGACAGCGCGCAGAAATTAAAGCTCGAAGCGGCAGAGCTCGCCTCTTGGGATCTGACGGCGCGGCAGGTCTGCGATTTGGAATTGCTGCTGAATGGCGGGTTCAATCCCTTGAAAGGATTTTTGGGGCAGGCTGATTATGACAGCGTGGTGGCGCATATGCGTTTGAGCGATGGCGCACTTTGGCCCATGCCGATCACTTTGGATGTAAATGCCGAATTTGCCGGCACCCTCGAACTGGGCCAAGATATCGCGTTGCGTGACCCAGAGGGCGTCATTCTCGCGACCATGACCGTAACAGACAGCTGGATACCAGACAAAGCCCGCGAGGCTGAACAGGTGTTTGGCGCCAACGATACGGCCCATCCTGCGGTGAATTATCTTCATAATACCGCAGGGGCGGTCTATCTCGGTGGACCTGTGACGGGCATTAAGCCGCCGGTCCATTACGACTTTCGCGGCCGGCGCAACACGCCCAACGAGCTGCGCGCCTATTTTCGCAAAATGGGTTGGCGTCGCGTAGTGGCCTTTCAAACCCGCAACCCGCTCCATCGCGCCCATCAGGAGTTGACCTTCCGTGCCGCGAAAGAGGCCCAGGCCAATCTGCTTATTCACCCGGTGGTGGGCATGACCAAACCGGGAGATATAGATCACTTCACCCGCGTGCGTTGCTATGAGGCGGTGCTCGATCAATACCCATCCACGACCACGGCTATGTCTTTGCTCAATCTGGCGATGCGCATGGGCGGGCCGCGCGAGGCCGTGTGGCACGGGCTCATTCGCGCCAACCACGGCTGTACCCATTTCATCGTCGGTCGCGACCATGCAGGGCCGGGGAAAAACTCAGCTGGGGAAGATTTCTACGGCCCCTATGAGGCGCAAGAGCTATTTCGCAAATACGAAGCGGAAATTGGGCTGGAGATGGTGGATTTCAAACATATGGTCTATGTGCAGGACCGCGCGCAATATGAGCCCGCCGATGAAGTTGAAGACGGGTGCACGGTGCTGGATATCTCCGGCACAGAGCTGCGCCGACGCCTCTCAGAGGGTTTGGACATCCCCGAATGGTTCAGCTTTCCGCAGGTGGTCGCCAAATTGCGTAAATCACGACCGCCGCGGGCACAACAGGGTTTCACCGTCTTCTTTACGGGGTTCTCTGGATCAGGAAAATCAACAATTGCAAATGCTTTTATGGTGAAGCTCATGGAGATGGGTGGGCGACCGGTGACATTGCTTGACGGGGATATTGTGCGCAAGAACCTATCGTCCGAGCTGGGATTTTCCAAAGAGCACCGCGACTTGAACATTCGCCGGATCGGCTATGTGGCCTCGGAAATCACCAAAAATGGTGGCATCGCCATCTGCGCGCCCATCGCCCCATATGCCACCACCCGGCAGGCTGTGCGCGAAGATGTGGAAGCTTTTGGTGCCTTTGTGGAAGTACATGTCGCCACCTCCATCGAAGAATGCGAGCGTCGCGACCGCAAAGGCCTTTATAAATTGGCCCGTGCAGGAAAAATCAAAGAGTTCACCGGCATTTCAGATCCCTATGATGTGCCCAGCGCACCAGAATTGAAGATTGAGACTGAGAATGTCGAAGTCGACAATTGTGCCCATCAGGTCTTGCTCAAACTTGAGAGCATGGGTCTCATCGGCGCATAGGGCGCCTGGTGAAAAGGCCGTTGGGCGCAGAAATACTCAAAATCGCAATGAAATTTTGCGCCTAAACTCTTTTACAAAGAGTAATTTTTAAGAAAGTATTTTTAACATATACTTGCGAACCTAATGTAAAGTCATTGGGGAGTAGCGAAACTCGCGGGCCATGTCATAGGCTTGGGCCAAATCCCCAACCAATGCTAGTTGCTCACCTTCAGAGTTATGCACCGACCAGAGTTTATCAATGTCCCCAGTTTCTTCGAAAATTTCCTCTGGAAGATCGGCCTTATCAATTGGTTTGAGATAAACAATGCGATCTTCTAAAACGCCGAATTGATCTTTCATCTCGTTATCCTTTCTTGATTTCAATCTTCTGAATCACAGTCTTCGGTAGAGCGCGCTTTAGGTCGATATGCAACAACCCATGCTCCGTAATCGCAGCGCCCACATCGACGCCATCCGCCAAAACAAACGTTCGCTGAAACTGCCGCGCAGCGATGCCCCGGTGCAAATAAATCCGCTCGCCAGTCTCCTTGCTCTGCCTGCCCAGGATCACCAATTGCCGGTTCTCCACAGTGATCGTGAGGTCCCCTTCCGCAAAGCCAGCCACGGCTAGTGTGATGCGGTACGAATTTTCTGAAGTCTGTTCGATGTTGTACGGCGGGTAGCCTTCATTACCAGCTTTGGCAGTACGCTCAACCAAGCGTTCAAGCTGGTCAAACCCCAACAAAAAAGGATGGGTTCCCAGTGTCGATTTAGACATGTCTTCGTCCTTTAAGCAAGCGACAGAATAGCAGATCCCTCAAAAGGCAATCGCATCTCTCTAGATATGGGGCTGGCGGCGCAAATGCGCAAGAGCCCGCTTCTCAATTGGTTTAAAAACCTTTATGCGAAGCGTAGAAACTCATGAGGTCTCCCATGGCAGGCAGTCAACAACTCAATCCGCAAGAGGTCATGACCATTCAACTTGCCGTGCTTCGCCAAGAGCACCGCGATCTCGACCTGGCCATTTCCGCTTTGGTGGACCGCGCCAGTGATCAGCTGGCGGTGAAACGCCTGAAACAGAAAAAACTCCACCTCAAGGATCAAATCGCCAGACTTGAAGATGAACTTACCCCCGATATTATTGCCTAATCCCTGGCAATGGGTTAACTCGGCATCTCTTTTAGCGCTACATATGGAACATTCAAATGGTGCATGTCGGAATAATAATGGGCAGCCAATCGGATTGGCCGACAATGAAACATGCCGCCGAAATTCTCGACGCCTTGAACATTCCCTATGAAAGTAAAATAGTTTCTGCCCATAGAACACCAGACCGCCTATGGGATTATGGAACAAGCGCGGTGGAGCGGGGTTTGAAAGTGATTATCGCTGGCGCCGGCGGGGCAGCGCATTTGCCCGGTATGGTGGCCTCAAAAACCCGCATCCCAGTTGTGGGCGTGCCTGTGCAAACCAAAGCGCTCTCCGGGGTCGACAGCCTCTATTCGATCCTTCAGATGCCAAAGGGCTATCCCGTAGCAACCATGGCGATTGGACCGGCAGGTGCGGCCAATGCCGGGCTGATGGCCGCTGGCGTTTTGGCCACGCAAGATCCAGATATCGCTGCACGGCTTGACGCCTGGCGCGCGGCCCTGTCCGCCTCTATTCCCCGGGAGCCAGTTGATGAATAACCCTCTGCCCCAAGGGGCTTGCATTGGAATTTTAGGTGGTGGCCAATTGGGCCGTATGCTTACAGTTGCAGCCAGTCGTTTGGGGCTAAAGGCGCATATTTTTGAGCCCGGCGCCAATACTCCGGCCGGTCAGGTGGCCCATCAGGTCACCACCGCCTCCTATGAGGATGAAGCGGCGCTGCGCCGTTTTGCCCAATCGGTGGATGTGATTACCTATGAATTTGAGAATATCCCAACCTCGGCGCTGGATATCCTCGAGCAGATCCGCCCCATTCATCCTGGTCGCCGGGCCTTGGCAAAATCACAAGATCGCCTATCAGAGAAAGAATTTCTCACAGGGCTGGGTCTCAAAGTGGCGCCCTATGCCAATGTCACCACCGACGCTGAGGCCGAAGCGGCCGCCCAGTCCATAGGCACCCCCTCTATTCTGAAGACCCGCCGCATGGGCTATGACGGTAAGGGGCAAATCCGACTCAAAGACGCCTCAGATATGGCAGAGGCATGGCAGGCTATGCAGGGTGCCCCCTCCGTTTTGGAAGGCTTTATCAATTTCACCCATGAGGTTTCAGTCATCGCCGCCCGTGCCAGTGATGGGCAAGTCGCTTGTTATGATCCCGGAGAGAATGCGCACCGCGAGGGGATTTTGCACAGCACGACAGTGCCGGCCACGTTGAGCGCGGCCCAACGCATGGATGCCGTTCTATTGGCTGGGCAAATCCTGAATGCTTTGGATTATGTCGGTGTGATGGGCGTCGAGTTGTTCGTTACCACCGACGGGTTGATCGTCAATGAAATTGCCCCGCGTGTGCACAACTCTGGCCATTGGACCCAAAACGGCTGCGATATTTGCCAATTTGAGCAGCACATCCGTGCCGTCGCCGGCTGGCCCTTGGGTGATGGCAGCCGCCATAGCGATATACTCATGGAAAATCTGATTGGTGCCGAAATGGATCGGGTGCCGGAGCTGCGCAAAACCAATGCGGCATTGCATTTATATGGCAAATCGGAGATCAAACCCGGCCGTAAGATGGGTCATGTCAACTTTCGTAAATAGCTCCTCCGCCCAGGGAACCGGCCGTCACATCAAGGACGATACCAGTCACCTGAGCCGTAACCTTAATGCCTTGAGAAGCACATCCAGGCTTGCCTCGCGCAGGGTGAGGCTGGCGTCAAAAGCTCTGGTCTTTAGGTATTGAGATAGTTGCGCAATGACCAATCGATTGTTCATCATAAAACTGTGAGACACAGGCATTACCAAATGGTCACTCATCCCTTCCACACGGGTGCTCTTGACGGAGACTTTCCCATCATCCAGCCCATCAATGAAATTGAAATACACCGGGTTGAAACTGACCGTGCCGGCAATGATGCCCAGTGAAAAATTGGTCTTTGGCAAGCGGTTCGGAAAACTGCTGGAGTCCGTGCCCAATTGCCGCCCAGCTGGCCCATTGGCCCAATCAAAGACCGCCAGCCCCTGCATCGCATCTACCACCTCTGAGCCCTTATTTGGCGGGCCTAGCATCAGCACATGGCCTAAGTTTTGGGCTTGGCCCAGGCCAAATAGGCCCGAACCATAATACCGCCCAAAGAATGGGTAACAAAATGGAACCGCCGCGCACCACAGTCCGCAACAGCCTCAGGCAAAGTTTCACTCACCAAAGCCTCAATCGGCTTGCAACGTGTAGAAAATTCTGGGTTCACCACGTGATACCCCTGCCCCCGCAGGCTCCGCGCCATCAAAGCAAAAGAGACTTCGCTGCGGGCCAACCCATGCAGCAAGATCACACAGTCTTGCGCAAAGGCACAATTGGGCAGCAACAGGCCGAAGGAGATTAAAAGGGGTTTGAGCATGACTTAGAAATAGTCGCCACTGCTGGACCTTTAAAGAGCAACTCCAACAAAAAGGCCCACGACAAGCGCGGGCCTTTTCAAAAAACAGGTCGTAAATGACCGGCTGATTTACATCATGCCGCCCATGCCGCCCATGCCACCCATATCGGGCATGCCACCACCAGCGGCGCCAGCTTTTTCTGGTTGATCTGCAACCATAGCTTCGGTTGTGATCAAAAGACCAGCAATAGAGGAGGCATCTTCCAAAGCTGTACGCACAACCTTAGCCGGATCGATAACACCGAAAGCAAACAGATCGCCATACTCTTCAGTCTGAGCATTGAAGCCAAAGTTAGAATCGTTACTTTCACGCACTTTGCCAGCCACAACCGCACCATCAACACCCGCATTTTCTGCGATTTGGCGCAGAGGCGATTCGATAGCACGCGCAACGATTTTGATGCCTGCAGTTTGATCCGGATTGGCGCCTTCGAGGTCTGCCAGTACTTTACTAGCCTGCACCAAAGCAACGCCGCCGCCCACAACAACACCTTCTTGCACGGCCGCACGGGTCGCGTTTAAAGCATCATCAACGCGGTCTTTGCGTTCTTTCACTTCAACTTCGGTCATGCCACCCACACGGATCACAGCAACACCGCCGGCCAGTTTGGCTACTCGCTCTTGCAGTTTTTCACGGTCGTAATCAGAGGATGTTTCTTCGATTTGACCACGGATCTGTGCCACACGTGCTTCAATTTCAGCTTTCGCGCCCAAACCGTCTACGATGGTTGTTTCGTCCTTGGTGATGGAAACGCGCTTAGCAGAGCCCAGCATGTCCATTGTGACAGATTCAAGCTTCATACCAAGATCTTCAGAGATAACTTGGCCGCCGGTCAGAATTGCAAGATCTTGCAACATGGCTTTACGGCGATCGCCGAAACCAGGGGCTTTCACCGCTGCAATTTTCAAACCACCGCGCAATTTGTTAACAACCAAGGTTGCCAGGGCTTCGCCTTCAACATCTTCCGCAACAATCAACAATGGCTTTCCAGATTGGATCACTTGCTCAAGCAAAGGCACCATTGGCTGCAAAGAAGAGAGCTTCTTTTCGTGAAGCAAGATGATCGCATCTTCCAGCTCTGTTGTCATTTTGTCAGGGTTGGTGACGAAGTAAGGCGACAGGTAACCGCGGTCAAACTGCATGCCTTCGACAACAACCGTTTCTGTTTCCAGACCTTTGTTTTCTTCAACCGTGATGACGCCTTCATTGCCCACACGCTGCATCGCATCTGCGATTTGCTGGCCGATATCAGCTTCGCCATTGGCAGAGATGGTGCCAACTTGCGCAACTTCCGCACTATCAGTGACCGGACGAGATGCCGCTTTGATCGCATTTACAACAACAGTCGTCGCTTGGTCGATGCCGCGCTTCAGATCCATTGGGTTCATGCCCGCTGCGACTGACTTCATGCCTTCGCGGACGATGGCTTGAGCCAGAATTGTGGCTGTTGTTGTACCGTCACCAGCTTCATCATTGGTGCGTGATGCAACTTCTTTAACCATCTGCGCGCCCATGTTCTCAAACTTGTCTTCAAGTTCGATCTCTTTTGCGACAGATACACCATCTTTGGTGATGCGTGGTGCGCCAAAGGATTTATCCAGAACAACGTTCCGGCCTTTAGGGCCCAAAGTAACTTTTACGGCGTCAGCCAGAATGTTCACACCGTTCAACATACGGTTGCGTGCATCGGTGCCGAATTTGACGTCTTTTGCTGCCATTTTGCAGATCCTCGTCTAAAAATTTCAATTTAAAAACTCGTCCTTGGGGATCTTAGGAGATCACACCCAGGATATCGCTTTCTTTCATGATCAACAGATCTTTGCCGTCGACGGACACTTCCGTACCGGACCATTTTCCGAACAGAACTTTGTCACCTTTTTTGACGTCCAAAGCGATGCGATCGCCATTGTCATCACGCAAACCTGCGCCCGCGGACACAATGATGCCTTCCGCTGGTTTTTCTTTTGCGTTGTCTGGGATGATCAAGCCACCCGCAGTTTTTTCTTCGCCTTCAACGCGTTCGACAAGAACACGGTCATGCAGAGGGGTAAATGCCATCTTTGTAGCTCCTAGCTGGCTCAAAGTTAAACTTAAATTAGCACTCGGGTACTCCGAGTGATAACTAGCTTGATTTATGGACTCTGACTGCCAGTGTCAACGGGCAATTTCAAAAAATTTCTATGCGCTGAACACACCACTTAAGAGCGGAATTTGCAGCAAAATTGACTTAAAATATTTGATAGAATATTTAAATATTAAATTAATATGTTTTTAACAAAGCTATTTAATGGCGTAAAATTTTTTTTGAGCGATTCCCTTTGCCGCTGCGCTCACCGCTTGTAGCAGTGCCGAAGATACCACTGATACAACAACTGCAGCCGCGGCCCAGATTGCGACTTCGGGCGTTAACTTGGCCTCAATCGCCACCTTTTCAGACCGGCAACAGCTCGATGACCCTGCTGCAAAACGGAAAAGTCTCCTTCGATAAGAATGAAGTAATCAATGTAAAGGCGAATCTACTGAGTGCTACCCTCTCCAGAAATAGAAAAATTTTCACTTTCGGTGTTGAAATTTTAGAAAAAAGGTCGCCACAAAATGGGGTGCCGAAGCGGGGCATTATTCTGGACGCGTTAATGGCAAGGACATTTACCTGAAGCCAAAAAAAAACGAGCTAGGGCAACTCTTGAGTCGCCTCCTGTGACCGCCTTGAGATCAAAGGCCGCAATTCGTCTTACACCGTTTGTTGTGTACTGCCGATCTATGGCTACGAGACAGCGGACACAACCGTGGCAGCGGCAACGGGCACCGCCACCCACATAGGCAGCTGCCGCCTGTCGTTGCAAATGCCAACCACAGGCAAGTGACGTAAGCTTAATGCCAACTTGTTCGTCGACTTTAGCAATCAAACATTCGGCGGCTTGATGAAAATCAGCACAGCGCGGGGCCTTAAGACCAATCTTCAAGACCTTTGCGGCCCGCAGGGGTCAGAGCATAAACCCCTGTCTCGACCTTCTCAAACCATCCGTAGACATTATTGCGCATCAAGGCCGTTGCAGGGGGCACGCCAGTGGCTCTCGCGACAATGGCTCCTTTTTCCGGCCCTGTATGAGCCAGATAAGTCGCACATTTCAACGCATCTTGCCGATATCCCGTCACCAGCCCATGCCGCGTGGCCCCGCCTTCGTTCGGATCCCCCTCCAGCCGGTCAAAGGCCTTGATGATCCGCTTGGCTTTGCGAAGATTCTTACGCGGGGCGTAGGGTCCCGGCGCACAATGTTGCTCAACAAAAAAATCGCGTGGCCTCAGCGTCAAGAGCCCAAGGCCCAGTCGCCGGCAGAGCGTCAGATTGGCCTTCAATCGCTTCATTCCGGCCTTTCCTTCGGGCCGCAGCACGGCAATGTAAACATCATCCACAAGTTTTAAACGCTCCAAAGCCTGGTGAAACAATGTGAGAGAAAAGGCCAGTTTCAACTCAATGATTACCGCTGGCTCGGCGCCGCGACGAGCCATGACGTCTGCCGCACCAACCTCCCCCTTTACCTCATAGCCCTGGGCTTCAAAATGCGCTTTTATGGGCGCGTATAGGTCGCTTTCCTTCATAGATCCTTCATGCAGCAAATGCGCGGAAAGGTCCAACCTTAGCCGGGTGACAATCACAATTTCGCCGCCTATAAGGGCGCAAATTCAATGACCGCCCAAGGATTATGTTATGATCAACGTATTTGGCCACAAAGCTCCCGACACAGACAGTACCGGAAGCGCCATCATTTGGGCCTGGTATCTCACTGAGATGAAAGGCCAAGTCGCCCAAGCGGTTCTGCTCGGCGCGCCCAATACAGAAGCTACTTTCGTGACGCAGCGCTGGGGCTTTGAGACGCCCGAAATTATCGCCGACGTGGGCGACAACGCGCCGGTGGTTATCGTGGACACCAACAATCCCGCCGAGCTACCCAGCAGTATCAATCAAGCCGATATTTTGGCAATCATTGATCATCACAAGCTAGTTGGCGGGCTAGAAACCAAAGGACCAATTTCAATTACCATCCGCCCCTTAGCCTGCACCGCGACCATCATGCATGATCTCATGGGCGATGATGCGGCGCGGATGCCAGAGGCGATTAAGGGGGTGATGTTGTCCTGTATTTTGTCTGACACCTTGGCGTTCCGCAGCCCGACAACTACGCCGCAGGACAAAGCCCTGGCCGAAGGTCTGGCCGCTGATTTGAACCTATCCATTGCGGATTACGCCGCTGAGATGTTCGCCGCGAAATCTGATGTCTCTGCCTTCTCGGATTCGGAGCTTTTACGCATGGACAGCAAGGAATATACCGTCAACGGCACGAAATTCCGCGTCTCTGTTCTGGAAACCACCTCCCCGAAGATGGTTCTAGACCGCAAAGCAAGCCTCATGGCGACGATGCCATCTGTGGCACAGGAAGATGCGGTGGATCATGTGTTGCTCTTCGTGGTCGACATCTTGAATGAACAAGCAACGATGTTGATCCCCAATGCCACCGTGCAAACTGTGGCAGAAAAATCTTTTGGCGCCACAGTCACGGGCGATACCGTGGTCTTGTCCGGGGTAATGAGCCGTAAAAAACAGATCATCCCCAACCTTAAACTTTAACTGAACCGAAGGTCTTCCATGACACGAATTATCACGTCCCTTTCGGACATTTCCGAGTGCTATGATGCACTATTTTGTGACCTCTGGGGCTGCGTTCATGATGGGTTGGCGCCTTTTGAGGAGGCCGTGGCGGCGATGCAGGCCTTCCGCGCAAGGGGCGGCACGGTGATGCTGGTGACCAACGCCCCGCGCGCCCGTGCGCCGGTACGCCGACAATTGGAACGGCTCGGCGTTCCCATCGATGCCTATGACGGTATCGCGACCTCCGGTGACAGCGCCCGCGCTGCGATGTTGCGCGGTGCGGTGGGCGAGAAGGTGTATTTTATCGGCCAGCCGCATGATCAGGATTTTTTCGCACCACTGGAGCTGATTGAAAACCCCATTATGATTTCGCAAGTGCCCTTGGAGCAGGCCGAGGGGATAGTCTGCTGCGGGCCTTTTGACCCGCTGGCTAATCCAGAAGAGATGCGGGCGCAATTTTTGCAGGCTAAGACCCGCGGCCTAAAATTGCTCTGCGCCAACCCCGATATTGTGGTGGACCGCGGCGAGACACGCGAATGGTGCGCTGGAGCTTTGGGCAAACTCTACACGGAGATGGGCGGCGAGAGCCTCTACTTCGGCAAACCGCATCCCCCCATATATGATTTGGCACGCAGGCGGCTCCAGGCTTTGGGCAAAGACATTCCCAACAGCCGCATACTGTGCGTCGGTGACGGAATTTTGACCGACATTGCTGGGGCGATCGGCGAAGATATTGATTCGCTCTTTATCACTGGTGGCTTGGCCGCCCGCGAAACCCAAACCACGGATCAACCCGACCCGGCGGCTCTGATGGCCTATTTAGCCAAGGAAGTGCGGCGACCGACCTATTCCATCGGAAAATTACGCTGACGGCCTCTTGATTTATCTCCGTTAAGGTAATAATGTTGCGCATACAACATAACAACGTTGCAATTATTACCTTTAGGTGCGAGATGCTCGACAACATGCCCCGCGGCACAATTTGTATAGAAGATATTGAAATCGGCATGACCCGGCATCTGCGCAAAGTTGTGACAGATCGGGACATTGAAATGTTTGCCGAGGTTTCCACCGATTACAACCCGGTTCATCTTGATGATGATTACGCCAATGACACAATTTTCGAGGGCCGAATTGCCCATGGCATGTTAACCGCAGGCTTAATCTCCGCAGTGATTGGCGAGCAATTACCTGGCCATGGCACCGTGTATCTGGGACAATCACTGAAGTTCCTGGCGCCTGTACGCCCCGGCGATCTAGTCACAGCTCAGGTGAAAGTGGTCGATATCGATCTAGGTCGCCGCCGAGTCAAGCTGGACACCCATTGCTCAATTGATGGCAAAAAGGTGTTGGCTGGCGAGGCCACCGTCTTAGCCCCTTCTCGAAAATTCGACTAAAACGCCACCGTTTCATCCGCCACAGCTTGCTCTGAACAATCTCGCGCGATAGGGGGAATTCATGAGGCGTTTTCAAACCAATCTCGTAGAACAGGATGCCCGTGGTGCGGCCGCGGCAATCGGCAATTTTGATGGCGTGCATTTGGGCCATCAAGCGGTGATCGATGTCGCCCGTGCCGCTGCTGACCAAAGCGGTGCGCACTTGGGTATCCTCACCTTTGAGCCACACCCCCGCAGTTTTTTTGCTAAAAAAAATGGTACTGACCTACTACCTTTTCGCTTGATGAATGCGGAGGCCCGCGCGCATCGACTGGAGAAGCTGGGGGTAGAGATCCTTCTGGAGCTACCCTTCGATCAAGCACTTTGTGACCTGAGTGACTGGGACTTCTGCAAAGAAATTTTAAGCGACGGGTTCGGTCTCACTCATGTGGTGGTTGGCGCTGATTTCCGCTTTGGCAAAGGCCGATCAGGAACAGCGCAAACACTCACAGATCATGGACAACGCCTTGGTTTTGAAGTGACTATTGCCAATCTAAAAAATTATGAGGCTGAAATCATCAGCTCAACTAATATTCGCAAAGCGCTTGCAGCCGCAGATCCACAGCGCGCCGCCGCAATGCTGGGACATTGGCACCGGCTCGAAGGTGCGGTTGAACATGGCGAGAAGCGCGGACGTGAACTCGGGTATCCCACGGCCAATATGTCCATTGAGGGGCTGCAACCGCCGACCTTTGGCGTCTATGCGGTTTTGGTAGATGTACTCACCGGCCCCCATAAAGGCTGCTATCATGGTGCTGCCTCTATTGGTGTGCGACCGATGTTTGGGGGCAATCGCCCGAATTGTGAAACATTTATTTTTGATTTCAAAGGGGATCTGTACGGAGAAACACTATCAGTCGGTTTGGTCGCCTATTTGCGCAGTGAAAAGACGTTTGGGGGACTTGAGGCATTGATTGCGCAGATGGATGCCGATTGCAGCCAAGCCCGCCACATTTTGGACCGCCTATGAGCGCCACCTCAAACCCAAAGCCTATGCGCCCAAAATTTTGGGAGACTGTACCGCTGTCCAAGATGACCGAAGCTGAATGGGAAGCGCTATGTGACGGCTGTGGTCGCTGTTGCCTAAACAAGCTTGAAGATCCCGACACCAGGCATGTTGCACTCACCCGCATTGCCTGTCGTCTGCTCGACAATGAGACCTGCCAATGCTCTCAATATACCATCCGACAGAACTTCGTGCCAGAATGTATCCGAATGACCTCTGAAACCATTGAGCAACATGCCTATTGGCTTCCAAATACTTGCGCATATAAACGATTGTATGAAGGCAAAGAAATTCCAGACTGGCACCCACTACGCAGCGGGACTGTTCAATCGGTGCATGATGCGGGCATATCTGTGCAAGGCTGGACGATACCGGAATTTGAAGTGCCTGAAGAGGAATGGGAAGACCACATAATTGAGGATTAAGCGATGAATTTTGCATCTGATAACACTGGCCCCGTGCACCCTAGTGTGATGGCAGCACTCAATGCGGCAAATATGGGCTATGCCCTGCCCTACGGCGCTGATGATGCCACTGCACAGGCTGTGCAGGATATCCAAGATGTTTTCGAAGCCCCAGAGGCCGCGGTCTATCTGGTCTCGCTTGGGACGGCTGCTAATTCCTTGATCCTTGCCACGCTGTCTCAGCCCTGGGAGACGGTGTTTTGTCATACGGTTGCGCATATCCATGAGGATGAATGTAATGCGCCCGAATTTTATACCGGCGGGACCAAGCTCACACTAGTGCCCGGTGATAACGCGAAAATGACCGTGCAAAGCCTGCGCAAATCAATTTTAGCGGAAGAGACCCGCGGCGTGCATGGACCGCAACGCGGCCCGGTTTCCCTCACCCAAGCCACAGAACGCGGCACGATCTATAGCCTGGCTGAAATTCAAGACATCTCCGCCACAGCTAAGGACTTTGGCCTCCCTCTGCATATGGACGGGGCGCGCTTCGCCAATGCCCTGCAAACCATTGGATGCAGCGCGGCAGAAATGACTTGGAAGTCAGGCGTTGATGCAGTCACGTTTGGTGGGACAAAAAATGGTTTAATGGCGGTGGAGGCGGTTGTCTTCTTCGATCCAAAACACGCTTGGGAGTTCGAGCTGCGGCGCAAACGCGGCGCACATCTATTTTCAAAGCACCGGTTTCTGGCTGCGCAAATGCAAGCCTATTTGGCCGGAGATCTTTGGCTCGACATGGCGGAAAAATCTAACGCCGCCTGCGCGAGACTGGCGCAAGGGCTCAAGCAAACACCAGGCGTTGTGCTCGATTTTGAACCACAGGCCAATATCATCTTCGCACAATGGTCGCGAGCTGCGCATCAACGGCTGCATGCCGCGGATGCCAAATATTACGTCATGGCAGGCGATCATACCACCGGACCGGCCGATGAGCTTTTGCCCGCCCGTTTGGTTACAGATTGGTCTGCAAGCCCAGATAATGTTGACCGCTTCCTAGAGATCTTACGTGGATAAAAAGCGCATAACCGGGCGCCGTTCTGCGCCGCCCAATTGTTTTTTCAGAGCTCAGAGCGCGCCTGAAAGCACGAGATCAAGATCTTCCAGACGATCTTGCCCCCAAAAGCGCTGATCTTTATCTGTAATATAGAACGGCGCACCAAAGACACCCGCGGCGACCGCATCTTCGGTATTTTTGGCATATTGCTCCGCAGAACCGATCATATCTTTATCTGCAAGGCTTGGATCAAAACCGGCAGCTTTGAGACAGTCTGCGATGACCTCAGACTGTGAAATATCTTTCTCTTCGGCCCAAACTGCACGCGTGAATCCATGCACCAAGGCTCCCAAATTTCCATCTCCATAATTCAATGCGGCGATAACAGCATAGGAGGATGGCGCCATATTCACTGGAAAGAAGGCCGGTTGCAGATTGAGCGGCAGTTTGCGCTTTTTCGCCTGCCTCGGCAGCTCTTGTGCGCGCATTTCAAAACGGCTGATGTGACGATTCTTCGGTGGTACGCCGCCCGTACGGCTAAAGACAGTCATCAAATCCATGGGCTTGTAGGCAATCGTTGCCCCATGTTTTTGCACAATCTCTTCGAGCTCGGTGCCTGCCAAATAGGTAAAGGGAGAAATTGTCGCAAAAAAATAGTCAATATGTGCCACGGACGTCACCTTTTTATGTATCAAACCTGTGATGAGCAGTAACCGCATGGTAAGCGATGTCAATAATATGCGACTCAGGCTCGCGGGTATCGTAGAGGGTAATACGAATGGCTTCTGTTCATGGTCCAAAACTAATCGCCGGGAATTCCAACTTAAAGCTGGCTCGCTCGATGGCGCGGCGCATGTCTCTGCATCGGGGCATGAATGTGGACCTTGTGGATGCGCGGGTTGAACGCTTCAACGATGGCGAAATTTTCGTCGAGGTGTTCGAAAACGTCCGCGATGAGGATATGTTCATCATTCAACCCACCTCACGCCCCGCCAATGACGCGTTGATGGAGCTTTTGATCATCGCTGATGCTCTGAAACGCTCTTCCGCCAGCCGCATCACGGCTGTGATCCCTTACTTCGGCTACGCGCGTCAAGACCGTCGCAGCAAGGCACGCACGCCGATCACCGCCAAACTGGTGGCCAATATGCTCGAAAAGGCCGGCATTGAGCGGATTCTCACCCTTGATCTTCATGCGACACAAATTCAGGGATTTTTCGATATTCCGGTCGACAATCTTTATGCTTCCCCCATCTTTGCCCTGGACGTCAAACATCATTTCAAAGACCAAATGGACAATCTGATGGTGGTCTCCCCCGATGTGGGCGGCGTGGCTCGCGCACGAGATTTGGCACAACGCATCGATGCGCCACTGTCGATTGTCGACAAACGCCGGGAGAAGGCTGGTGAAGTGGCAGAAATGACGGTGATTGGCAATGTCGAAGGCCGCACCTGCTTGATTGTAGATGATATCGTCGATACCGCCGGCACGCTGTGCAAAGCGGCTGATGTCTTGATGAAGAATGGTGCGAAAGAAGTACATTCCTACATCACCCACGGGGTTCTATCGGGTCCTGCGGTGGATAGGATTACCAAATCTGTAATGAAAAACCTGATCATTACGGACACGATCGAGGCCACAGATGCGGTCGCCAATGCGCCCAATATCCGGATCGTTCACACTGCCCCCATATTCGCGCAGGCCATTTTGAACACATGGAGCGGCACGTCGGTTTCCTCGCTTTTCTCAACCAAATCCTTATCAGCGATTTATGAGGGCATTTACGACTGCAGCTAATATCGGCGCATTAGTAGACTTCCTATTGGTCTGGATCTGCCACGCACCCAATCGCTAGCCAACTGACACTCACCCGGACAATACGTGTGTCAGAGCAGATGCGAATCACCAGGTCAATTCCTGTCTCGGTCACGTTTTCCGCCCGAATGTCACCACGGGCATTGCTGTGATTGCCCATGTCCCACGTGGTGAGGCCCACCTGGACCATCGTTTGCGCGGTAAAGGCTTCGGAAAATTCAACCGCCCGCGAAACGTTGCGAGGACCGGAACCTGTTCACATTTCTCCACCATCTTGAAAGTCTTAAAAAATCAAGCGTTCCTTGATCGACCTCCATGGTATGTGATGATACGCGTTTGATGCGGCACAGGCTAAGTTCTTAAAATTAATTATAATAAATCAAAACGAAAAAGGGCCCACACGGGCCCCATTTCCAATATTATCAGAACGCTTAACCAGCGTTGA
Source organism: uncultured Planktomarina sp. (assembly GCA_905181815.1). GTDB lineage: Bacteria > Pseudomonadota > Alphaproteobacteria > Rhodobacterales > Rhodobacteraceae > Planktomarina. The sequence goes on from CAJIZA010000001.1 coordinate 864,596, forward strand.
GGCCCAAGGCAGCGGCCAGAACAGCCAAATCAGACTGCACCTTACGGGCTGCCTCTTGGGCCGCTTCACTGGCTTTTTCAACCGCTTCAGCTGCGCCAGCAATGATGCCATCCATATCTTCCTGGTTGACATCCGCTTTTGCCATCGCACGCTCTGCAATCACGGTAACGCCCTGCGCTGTGACTTCAGCAAAACCACCGGTGACAACGTACTCGCTGACACCGCCGGAGGCGCTGACCGACAAGACGCCAGGCCGCAAAGTGGTCAAAACAGGCTCATGGTTCGCCATGGCTGTCATATCCCCTTCTGATCCAGGAATTTGAACCGCAGTCGCCTCGAAAGAAGCGAGGCTTCTTTCAGGGCTGACCAGATCAAAGTTCAATGTATCTGCCATTAGGCCGCATCCGCTGCCATGCGTTCGGCTTTCGCAATGACTTCATCGATGTCGCCAACCATGTAGAATGCGCCCTCTGGCAGATGATCGTAGTCACCAGAAACAACTGCTTTAAAAGATGCGATTGTTTTTTCCAAGGGCACCTGGACACCGTCGGACCCAGTGAACACTTTTGCCACGTCAAACGGCTGAGACAAGAAACGCTCCAGCTTCCGTGCACGGGCAACGGCCACTTTGTCGTCTTCAGACAGCTCGTCCATGCCCAAAATTGCAATAATATCCTGCAAAGATTTGTAACGCTGTAGGACCTTTTGAACATCAGTTGCCACTTTGTAGTGCTCATCGCCAATGATCAGCGGATCTAGCAAACGAGAGGTGGAGCCGAGTGGATCCACCGCAGGGTAGATGCCCTTTTCAGAGATCGAACGATCCAAAACAGTTGTCGCATCCAAATGCGCAAATGAGGTGGCCGGCGCAGGGTCGGTCAAGTCATCCGCAGGAACGTAAACCGCTTGAACAGACGTAATCGAACCAGATTTGGTCGATGTGATCCGCTCTTGCATAGAGCCCATATCGGTCGCCAATGTGGGCTGGTAGCCCACTGCGGACGGAATACGACCCAAAAGTGCAGACACCTCGGAGCCAGCTTGCGTAAACCGGAAGATATTGTCAACAAAGAACAAAACATCAGATCCGGTCTCATCACGGAACTGCTCGGCCAGAGTCAAACCTGTCAATGCAATCCGCATACGAGCACCTGGAGGCTCGTTCATTTGGCCATAAACCAGCGCAATTTTTGAGTCTTCAAGATTGTCTGGAACGATAACACCGCCCTCGATCATCTCATGGTACAAATCGTTACCCTCACGGGTCCGCTCACCCACACCAGCAAAAACGGACACACCAGAGTGCACCTTCGCGATGTTGTTGATCAGTTCCATGATCAAAACAGTTTTGCCAACGCCGGCACCGCCGAACAGACCAATTTTACCACCTTTGGTATAGGGGGCGAGCAGGTCGATCACTTTGATGCCTGTTTCCAAGATCACAGATTCGGTTGCTTGCTCAGAAAACGCTGGAGCGTCTTGGTGTATGCTGCGCTTTGCTGTCTTGCCGAGAGGTTTGCCTTCATCCACTGGCTCACCGACCACGTTCAAGATCCGGCCCAATGTGGCACGGCCCACGGGAACGGTGATTGGACCTGCGGTGTCGGTCACCTCTTGACCACGCACCAAACCTTCAGTCGCGTCCATAGCGATGGCACGCACTGTACCCTCGCCCAAGTGCTGAGCAACTTCGAGCACCAACGTCTTGCCGCCATTGTCTGTTGTCAAAGCGTTCAAAATTTGCGGTAGTTCGCCATCAAATTGAACGTCAACAACGGCGCCGATCACTTGAGTGATTTTGCCTTTTGCATTTGCCATGTTGTTTCTCCGGGTTTTAGAGCGCTTCAGCGCCCGAAATAATTTCAATAAGCTCGTTGGTGATCTTGGCTTGACGTGACCTATTGTATTGAATGGTCAACTTGTCGATCATTTCACCAGCGTTACGTGTGGCATTATCCATAGCTGACATGCGAGCCCCTTGTTCGGAAGCTGCATTTTCCAGCAAAGCCGTAAAGATTTGCGTCGCAACCGAGCGGGGCAGCAGATCGGCAAGAATGCCCTCTTCGCTTGGCTCATAATCGTAAACTGTGCCTTCATCTGTAGCCGCTTCAAACTTAGCAGGAATCACCTGCAGCTCGGTTGGGATTTGATTTACGATACTGCCAAATTCTGAATAGAAGATTTTAGCCACATCGAATTCACCAGCATCAAACCGGTGGAGCACATTTTGCGCAATTTCAGAAGCATTATCATAGCCCACGCGCTTCACATCCGACAAATCCACATGATCCACCAAAAAAGCACCAAATTCGCGCTTCAGCGATTCACGGCCCTTTTTACCAATGGTCAAGATTTTAACGGTTTTGCCTTCGGCTAGTAGCTGTTTTGCAGCAATACGTGCCAGTTTGACAATATTTGAGTTAAAGCCACCGCACAAACCCCGCTCTGCTGTCATGACTACGAGCAATTGGGTTTGATCAGATCCGGTGCCTGTCAACAGTTTTGGTCCTCCTTTGGACGCGCCAACGGAGGCGGCCAAACCAACCATTACCGCATTGAAGCGTTCCGCATAGGGGCGGCCAGCTTGCGCCGCATCTTGTGCGCGGCGCAGTTTGGCAGAGGCGACCATTTGCATCGCCTTTGTGATCTTACGGGTCGATTTGACCGACGCGATCCTGTTTTTTAGGTCACTAAGGTTCGGCATGTGCCACTATCCTTATGCGAAATCTGCGGCGAAGTCGTCCAGCGCAGCTTTAATTTTTGCTTCCGCATCACCTTTGATCTTTGGATCATCTTTGGTGATCATGGTCAAAACGTCACTGGCTTTGCCACGCAGGTGCGCCAGAAGCCCAGCTTCGAACCGACCTACATCAGAAACGTCGATCTTGTCCAAATAGCCTTTGGTACCTGCATAGATCACGCAAACAATTTCAGCATTTGTCAAAGGCGCATACTGAGGCTGTTTCATCAACTCAGTCAAACGCGCGCCACGGCTCAGCAATTGCTGGGTCGCTGCATCAAGATCAGAGCCAAATTGCGCAAAAGCGGCCATCTCGCGATATTGCGCCAATTCCAGTTTCACCGGACCCGCAACAGATTTCATCGCGTTAGTTTGTGCGGAGGAGCCCACTCGGGAAACGGACAGGCCAGTATTTACCGCAGGACGGATGCCTTGATAGAACAATTCTGTTTCCAAGAAGATCTGACCATCTGTGATCGAGATCACGTTTGTTGGAATAAAGGCTGAAACGTCGCCACCTTGTGTTTCAATGATCGGCAAAGCAGTCAAAGAGCCCGATCCGTTATCTTCGTTCAACTTTGAAGAGCGCTCCAGCAATCTGGAGTGCAGATAGAACACATCCCCTGGATAGGCTTCACGTCCAGGCGGGCGACGCAAGAGCAAGGACATCTGGCGATAAGATACCGCCTGTTTGGATAGATCATCATAAATGATTAAAGCATGCTTGCCGTTATCGCGGAAATACTCTGCCATGGACGTCGCCGCATAGGGTGCCAAGAACTGCATCGGTGCGGGGTCAGAGGCGGTTGCGGCCACAACGATTGAATAGTCAATCGCACCAGATTCTTCGAGCTTTTTCACCAATTGAGCCACAGTCGAACGCTTTTGACCCACTGCCACGTAAACGCAATACAATTTTTCGGTGTCGTCCGCCGCCACATCATTGTATGATTTTTGGTTCAAGATCGTATCGAGCGCCACGGCTGTTTTACCAGTCTGACGGTCCCCAATGATCAATTCGCGCTGGCCACGGCCGATCGGAATCATCGCATCTACGGACTTTAAACCTGTCGCCATCGGCTCATGCACCGATTTACGCGGGATGATGCCGGGCGCTTTAACGTCCGCTTGGCTCCGCAATTTGGTTTTGATCGGACCTTTGCCGTCCAATGGATTGCCCAAACCGTCAACAACACGGCCCAGCAATTCTGGACCAACAGGAACGTCCACAATAGAGTTTGTGCGTTTGACTGTGTCGCCTTCTTTAATATCCCGGTCGGACCCGAAAATAACAACACCAACGTTGTCCGATTCCAAGTTTAGCGCCATCCCTTGGATGCCGCCGGGAAATTCGACCATTTCACCAGCTTGAACGTTATCCAAACCATACACGCGCGCAATACCATCCCCAACGGAAAGGACACGGCCCACTTCGGCAACTTCAGCTTCTTGGCCAAAGTTTTTAATCTGGTCTTTTAAGATCGCAGAGATTTCTGCAGCTTCGATCGCCATTTATCCGACCTCTTTCATTTTGTTCTGAAGGGCATTGAGCTTGGAGCGGATCGACGTGTCGATCATCTTAGAGCCCATTTTAACGACAAGACCGCCAATTAGGCTTTCATCAACAGTCGCTTTGATTTTCACGTCAAGGTCCAATTGAGCCTTGAGCGTTTTGGCCAATTTCGTGGCCTGCGTTTTGGTCAGCGCTTTGGCAGAAGTCACCTCAGCGGTCACCTCGCCCTTATCCTCCGCGATTCGCGCACGCAGTGCCGCCAAAAGGCTGGGCAGTACAAACAAACGGCGCTTAGCAGCCATCAACGACAGCGTGTTGACCATTATTGGTTGCAATTTCATTTTCTGGGCCACGGCTGTGATCGCCTGCCCCATTTCTGCACGTGTGTAGACGGGTGATGTCACCAAAGCGCGCAAATCTGCGCTTTCGCTCAATGCGCTCTCCAGCACATCTACATCAGCCTCCAGTGGCTTCAACTTCTTGTCGTCTTTGGCAAGCGAAAACACCGCTGTTGAATAGCGGCTTGCAATACCAGAAGAGATCGATGCTGGTTCGGACAAAGACAACCCTCTCGATGCTGGCCCGTCCGAAACTTGAGCTTCAGACAAAGGCGTTGGACGCGCGCCATAGATCTATAGCGGCAAAATCTCACGCGGTTTAGCAGAGCATTTCGCACGCCGCAATGCTAATGACGGGCAAAAAGACCGCAAAAATTCCAAAAACAAAGCATTTACGAAGGGTGCGTACTTTTGTTCCGCCTAAGACGCGCAAAAAAGCCGAATCCGTAGGATGTCAAAGATTGCCCGATTGTGCAGAAATCGGATCTGGAGCTTTGATCCCCTCCAAAATCCCCAAGGAGCGCGAGATAATCTGCCCCAAGCCAGGCCGACGGGGACGCGGCACTTGCTTGCTCACCTCCAGAATCAGAACGCCGCCCCCGCGCCAAGCTGGGATATTTTGCCCAATGCGCTCAATCGGCCCGGACATGCGCCGCCAAAGCGATCCAGACCACGGCGGCTGATAGAGGGCCATCACATGATGCTCGGGCAAAAACCCATGCCACTTCAGCCGAGATTCCAATTGCCCAGCGGTATAGGGGCGCGCAAAGGAGAACGGCGTGCCTTCTCTACGCGCCCAGAGACTGGCTCGATTGGGCACAATGAAGATGGCGCGGCCAGCAGGTGCCAGCACCCGGTAACATTCCTCCAGCACCGCAGCGGCATGTTCTGAAGTATCGAGCCCATGCAGCACCAGGAGTTTATCAACCGAGCCAGTTTCCACTGGCCAGCGGGTTTCTTCGCAAAGCACCGAACAATTGGGCAGGCCCGGCGGCCAATGCATGACCCCTTGCCGGGCAGGCATTAAAGCTGTGACCCGCCGCGCCGAGCTCAAATAAGGGCGCAAAAGCGGCGCTGCAAAGCCATAGCCAAGCACCGCCTCATGCCGGGCTTGCGGCCACAGACGCAAAACCTGCTCTCGAATCGTTGCCTGCACCGAGCGGCCCAAGAAGGACCGATAGTAAAACGCCCGCAGCTCACGCACATCTAAATGCATTGCAGTTTGGTCCTCATGGATTACAGTCAGCCTAAGGCTAACAAATAAAGGCTAAAATACCATGGTAAATTCGAGTGTCACGATTTATACCCTACCCTGCCTGTCAGATAATTATGCCTATGTTGTTTTCAATAGTGCCAACGGCACAGCGGCTATTGTGGACGTGCCGGAAGCGGGGCCTTTGGTCGATAAAATTTCCGAGCTGAATGTGCCAGTCACCGACATATTTTTGACTCATCACCATTCGGATCATGTTGATGGTCTTGCCGATCTACAAGCCGCTTTAACCGATTCTTTAAGCCAGGCGCCCGCACAGGTCATCGGCGCCAGAGCCGACGCGCACCGCCTGCCAGCCTTGGATCGGTCCGTCGGCCCAGGGGATTGCCTCACGCTTTGCGGAATTGAAGGTGACGTCTATGACGTCTCTGGCCATACGCTAGGTCACCTGGCGCTGCATTTGCCAAGCGCACGAGCGGTTTTCACCGCCGACAGTTTGATGGCTATGGGTTGCGGCCGCCTGTTTGAGGGTTCGGCGGCGCAAATGTGGCACAGCCTGCAGCAGCTCCGTTCGCTGCCACAAGACACATGGGTTTACTCGGGGCATGAATACACGACGTCTAATATGGCCTTTACGCAATCATTAGGCGAAGACAATCCTGCCATTGCTGCCCGAGCCGCACAAATCACTAAAGATCGCACAGCAGGTCGACCGACGGTGCCAAGTCCCTTGGCCCTTGAGATGCAAACCAATCCGTTTATGCGCGCTGATGACCCGGCCCTAAAGGCGGCCATGGGCATGCCAGGATCTACCGCTGGGCAGGTTTTCGCGGAAATTCGCTCCAGAAAAGATAAATTTTAGAAGAAATTTGGCGATAAAAGTGCGTTATTTAATTTTTATTGCCTAAATAGCAGATTCCCCCTTGAAGGTTGCCTAAGAAAACCGAAATCTTATGGGGAGAGCGATAATAACGATCACAGATTTTTGTAGGAGACGCGCGTGCCATCATTTTCCGCATCATTAGAAAACGCCATCCACGAAGCGCTAGCCGCTGCCAATGCTCGCAAGCATGAATTGGCTACTTTGGAACACTTGCTGCTGGCTCTTCTCGATGAACCCGATGCTGCAAAAGTTATGCGCGCCTGCTCTGTTGATCTCAAGCTCCTGCGTAAAGCTCTTGTCGATTTTATCGAGGACGACCTGAGCACTCTTATCACCGATGTGGATGGATCAGAAGCCGTGCCAACAGCCGCCTTTCAGCGGGTGATCCAACGGGCCGCCATTCATGTGCAATCCTCAGGGCGTACAGAAGTTACGGGCGCCAATGTTTTGGTTGCAATATTTGCCGAACGCGAAAGCAACGCGGCCCATTTCCTACAAGAGCAAGACATGACCCGCTACGATGCGGTGAATTTCATCGCCCACGGGGTGGCCAAAGATCCCGACTTTGTCGAAAGCCGGCCAATCGTTGGCGCCGAGGATGAGGCGGAGATGTTTGATGGCGAAGGACATGAAACCGCCGAAAAAGAGAGCGCTTTGGCGAAATATTGCATCGACCTCAATGAAAAATCTGCCAAAGGCAATGTTGATCCGCTGATTGGCCGCGAACATGAGGTTGAGCGCTGTATCCAGGTGCTGTGCCGCCGCCGCAAAAACAACCCGATTTTTGTTGGAGATCCCGGCGTCGGTAAAACCGCTATTGCCGAAGGTCTGGCGCGCAAAATTACCCAGGGCCAAACCCCAGCGATTTTGTCAAAAACAACCATCTATTCACTAGATATGGGCGCACTTTTGGCGGGAACACGCTACAGGGGCGATTTTGAAGAACGCCTCAAGGCGGTGATGAAGGAGATGGAAGAGCATGATGATGCGGTGCTGTTCATTGACGAAATTCACACGGTAATCGGTGCCGGCGCCACCTCTGGCGGGGCGATGGATGCATCCAACCTGCTGAAACCTGCGCTGCAGGGCGGCAAACTGCGCTGTATGGGCTCGACAACTTATAAAGAATTCCGGCAGCACTTTGAAAAAGACCGCGCTCTGGCTCGCCGTTTTCAAAAAATTGATGTGGCCGAGCCTTCCGTGGAAGATAGTGTGAAAATCCTAAAAGGGCTGAAACCGTATTTTGAAGAGCATCACGACGTAAAATATACCTCCGATGCCATCAAAACTGCCGTTGAATTGGCTGCGCGCTATATCAATGATCGCAAATTACCAGACAAGGCAATCGATGTTATCGACGAGGCCGGCGCAGCGCAGCATTTGCTGAGTGACAGCAAGCGGCGCAAAACCATCGGGGTGAAAGAGATTGAAGCTGTAGTCGCAAAAATTGCGCGAATTCCGCCCAAATCAGTGTCCAAAGACGATGCAGAGGTTCTGCGCGATCTTGAATCCGGTCTAAAACGGGTTGTCTTTGGTCAGGATACGGCGATAGAAGCCTTGGCCTCGGCCATCAAACTGGCCCGCGCTGGTCTGCGTGAACCAGAAAAGCCCATCGGAAACTATTTATTTGCAGGGCCTACCGGCGTTGGCAAAACCGAAGTAGCCAAGCAATTAGCCGATGGTCTGGGCGTTAAGCTGATCCGCTTCGACATGTCCGAATATATGGAGAAACACGCCATAAGCCGCTTGATCGGCGCTCCTCCTGGCTATGTCGGCTTTGATCAAGGCGGTATGCTGACCGACTCCGTCGATCAAGATCCCCATTGCGTGCTCTTGTTGGATGAAATCGAAAAAGCCCACCCGGATGTTTTCAACATCCTTCTGCAGGTCATGGATCATGGTAAATTGACAGATCACAATGGCCGCACTACGGATTTCCGCAATGTTGTGTTGATCATGACCTCCAATGCCGGAGCATCAGAAATGTCCAAAGCCGCGATCGGATTTGGTCGCGAGCGACGCGAAGGAGAAGACACCCAAGCCATTGAACGCACATTTACGCCCGAGTTCCGCAATCGCCTCGATGCAGTCGTAAGTTTCGCGCCATTGAACCGCGATGTCATCGCACAGGTGGTCGAAAAATTTGTTCTGCAACTCGAAGCGCAATTGATGGATCGCAACGTGTCCATCGAGATTACCAAAGCGGCCGCCGACTGGCTTGGCGTAAAGGGCTACGATTCCAAAATGGGCGCACGTCCCTTGGGCCGGGTGATCCAAGAGCATATCAAAAAGCCATTGGCCGAAGAATTGCTCTTTGGCAAACTTACCAAAGGCGGCGTGGTCAAAGTTGGTGTGAAAGCCGGCGCATTGGATCTAAAAATCGAAGAGCCTCAAAAGCCGCGGATTACCAATAAAGACAAGAAACCTCCACTTTTGACCGCCGAATAAGCGCTATCAACCACTCAAATCGGCCCGTTACGGGGGAAACCGGATTACCGCTCCGTTAATTTCAGCTCAATCCTCCGATTTTGCGCCCGTGCTACACGGGAGTTGGCAGGATTAATGGGCTGATACTCGCCAAACCCATTGGCTGAGAGCCGGCGCGGCGGCATCTGCTCAGAGGTCATCAAATATAACACCACAGACAGCGCGCGCGCTTGGCTCAGCTCCCAATTGTTTTGAAATTTACTGCCAGGAAGGATCGGTTGGTCATCGGTGTGACCATCCACTTGCAACACCCAATCAATATTTTGCGGAATTTCTTCAGTGACATCCTTCAAGATATTTGCGACTTTCGATATCTCTTTACGGCCAGCCGCCGTCAGCTCAGCACGGCCAGAGGCGAAGAGCACTTCAGAGGAGAAGGCAAAACGGTCACCAATAATGCTTACCCCATCGATATCCTCCAAAAGACCGCGCAGACTGCCAAAAAACTCCGACCTATAGCGCTCCAGTGTTTTGGCCTCGGCTTCAAGCCGGGCCTTCTCCTCTTTCAGGCGCTGCTTTTCAGCCGCTTCCAAGGCCAGGTTGCGCTTAGATTCCGCCGCGACTTGTGCCAGTGCCACGTTCAGCTCACTGCCAAGATTGGTGATCTTCACATTATTGTCCACATCGCGACGTTTGTAATCGCCCAGCGTGGCTTGAAGCCCACTAATTTGGGCGCGCAATTCACGCACCTCTTGGCTCAGCAGCGCCATTTTGCGCTGCGCCTCCGTAGAAATCGCCTTTGCCTCCTGTAGCTCAGCCTGGGCCATTGCCAACAAGGCCGCCTTCTGCTCGGCAGAGTTCAATTTCCACTCGGCCGATAGGCGCGCAGCAATGGCTTTGGACAGCGCGGAACGCAAATCATCTGTGTCCGCATTCTGCGCGTTCGCCTCTGCTGCCTGCAAAGTGACTGTCAGGCTCTCAAGACGGAACAATGCCGCTTGCAACTCCTGTTGATTTACCTCATCACGTGCGCTCAGCGCTGCCAGCTCTTCTTGCGAAAGTGCCTCCGCCAATCGCGCCGCCTCAAGTGCCAACAAGGCCTTCACCAGTTCGTCATCCAACGTTTTTTCAGCGCTCTGCGCCGCGGCCAAAAGCGCCAGGGTTTCCTCCGCTTTTTTGCGCTGATCGTTCAACTCCAAACTCAAAGAAGATATCGCCGCTTCACTCTGTTCCAGATCCGCCCGCAGTTTTTCAGCCGCGGCTGCCATGGACAATTGTTCGAGTTCGCTCTGGCTCAAAGCCGCTTCCACTGCCTCCAAACGTTCGCGCAAAAAGGCCGCAGACACACGATTTAGCTCTTCGTCATTCAATGCGCTCACCAATTCTTCAGCGCGGCGGCTCAACTCTTGGTTTTCCTGTTCAAGCTGGGACGCCCGTTCTTGCTGCGTCGCCAAAAGCGCCAGGGTATTGGCAAGGTTGATATTTGTATTCTGCGCATCCCGGCGCAGATCAGCCAGCATCTCATCCATGAGTTCACGTTGACGTTCCGCCAGCGCAGCCTGCTCGGTCTTTGCTGCAATTGTCGCCTGCGCCGCCAGCAATGATTGCTGCAAACTGGCCTTATCTTCATCCAAAGTGGCCAGTTCTTCACGGCGTTGCGCCTCTATTTCGATCAACTGCTGCAGGCGGATCTCAAAATCTGCAATCGTGGCCTTGGCTTTAGATTTTTCGTCCTGTAACGCGCTGATCTGCGCCTCTGCATCTGCAATACGCGCCGTGTCTTGCAGCGATTGGGCAAGAAGCAGGGTCAATTGCGCTTCCAGCTCCGTGATCTGCCCTTCCGATTGGGTTTGATCGCGCAAAAGTGCAGCCACTTGCGCTTCGAAATCTAAGATCGTGCCTTCAGACTGGGCCTGCTGCGTTTGCAGTTGTGACACTTGTAATTTGAACCCCTCAATCTCACCTTCCGCACGCTGTTGAAGCGCCAACAGATTGGCAACCTGTGTCTCAAAATCGTTGATCCGTGTGGTAGCAGCCTTGAGGTCTGCGACCCGTGCATCGCGCTCTGCGGTCAAAGTCGCGATAAGGCCCAATTGCCGTTCCCCTTGAGCCTGCGCGGCGGCAAGCTGATCGTCGAGCTTGGCGACCTGAAGGGTGAGATCGGACACAGCAGCGCGCTCCAAACCCAAAGCATCGCCCAGAGCCAGAATCTGCCCTTCCAAATCTTCCAATTGCGCATTTTTCTGGACGATATCTACGTTGAGTTCATCAAGCATCACCCCCTGCCCTTTGACGGTTTGCTGCAATACAAATTGCATCACCGCAAAGATCGTAAGCACAAACATCAAAACCAGCAGTAAGCCAGTCATCGCATCTACGAACCCCGGCCAGATAGAGGCTTGGAACCTTGCGCCAGTACGTCGGGAAAGTGCCATCGCGCGCCTAGCTCTGATCGTAGATTGTTGGATTAGACAGGGCCCTGATCGCCTTTGTCAGATTGGCCAGATCACTGCGAATTTCGGACAGGCTTTCTTGCCGGCCACTTGAGACTTCCTCAAGCACGCGCAGCATCTGCACATCGATCGAACGCAGACGCATCCGGCTCTCCGCATCCATCCCATCGCCGCCGCCTTCGCCCATCCGCGCGATCATCCGCTCTTGACTGGCCGCCACGCGTTCAAGGGCTTCGGTCTGCCCCTGATCGAGCTTTTGCGTGAGTTTTTCCAAGCTCGCCGTCATCGCCATCAAATGCGACTGCACATGGGCCTGATCCTGCCCCGTCTGGGCATACATCCGCGCGATACCGTCCATTTGCTCAGACATCTGTTCCATCATCGCGCCCAGCATGGTGTTTTGCGCGCCCTCTTCACCCTCGCCACCCGAGAAACCCACACGGGTAATGGTCGACAACCACTCTTCCAATTCGCCATAAAATCGGTTCTGCCCACGGCCAGAAAACACCTCAAGCAACCCGACAATCAGTGAGCCCGCCAGACCCAATAATGAGGAGGCAAAGGCCACGCCCATCCCGTCCAGTTGTCCCTCAAGACCCAGCTGCAGGCGCGAGAAAATATCCACCACGCTTTCATTCTCCCCCGGAGTCAGCGATTGGATCGTGGCTACCAAGGCTGGCACGGTCGTGGCCAGGCCATAAAACGTGCCCAACAGACCAATAAGGATCAGCATATTGGTGATATAGCGCGTCAATTCGCGCTGCTCATCAATCCGCGTCGATACTGATTCCAAAATAGACCGCGATGAGGCCGAACCGAGCTGCGTCCGCGCGCCGCGCCCACGCAGCAGGCTGGCCAATGGCAAAAGCAATTGCGGCGGCTTGGCCTCCTCATGCCCCTCGCGCTGGCTGGCGAAGCCTTCGATCCATTGCACCGAATAGATCAGCGACAAAACCTGATGAAAACAGGTGGCCACGCCGATGAGGAACACAAAGAGGATAAAGGCATTGAGATAGGGATTGGCCCAAAAGGTTGGCCCGACGCTAGGATAGGCCAAATAGCCCAATCCCATGACCCCGCCAACAATGGCCAGCATGGTGAGGATTTGACTAAACGGCTGCGAGAACTGAGGCGTTTGGTCTCGGCGGATATGATCCATATCTGTGGTCCTGCCCTTAAATTCTAAGTGTCTGAGTTTACTGCGCATGGCCCTTTAAGCCAAGCGGTTATGCAGATTTAGTTAAATTTGCGACTTTCTTCGCCAAATAATCCAATTGTGGATCAGGGATGCCCAGATCGTGCAACATATCCGCAGTTTTAAATAGGTATTCCGGGTTCGGCCCGCGCCCCCCCACGGCACCCGCGATGATCTCGGCCTGCTGATCCAGCGCATAGAGGCAATATTGCGCATGATCGCGGTCCACCACATAAGTCACGGCCCGCGAAATGCGCCCATCTGCCATGGGCAAATCCACCCATTTTTCCACGTAGGCCGATGAAATCAACTCCCGCACGCGCAGCTCTTGCAGCACATGCTCGGCCTCACCCTCATGCACCCGCAGTGCCAGCCCGGCGCAGGCATCCGCCGCCTCTGCCGCATCCAGTGCGAGAACCAAACCCGGATCCTCAGGCGTACCGCGATGATGGATGGAGCGCATGCAAAAGGAGCGCCGATAGCCCGGTAGATCCGCGCGCACCTGCTCAACGGGCTCAAACCCGGGGTTCCACAGCAAGGAGCCATAGCCAAACACCCACATTTTAGCTGTCCCCTCCGACCAACCTCAAATCGCGCACTCTATACGCCCTATTGAGCACCAAGAAAATACCCCGCCAACATCCCGCGCGCCGATATGATAGAGAAATATGGCATAGGATATTGAGCCAAAGGCAGATTTTTAGAAGCGATTTTGGGGGCGCGAATGATGGAGCCAGCAGAAAAACCCTGTTTGAGACTGGCGAGGCTGTCGAAGGATCATGAAGAAAATACACCGCTGTGGAACGGGTGTCAAAAATATTTGTTGAGACCGCAGCCTTTAGATGCGCTTGACCTGCCTTAGCTCTTCTTGCGACCAAAATCCGGCGCATCGGTATCTTGCCCCGCATCGATGATGCCCCGGCGGATGGCGCGGGTTCGGGTGAAATAATCGTGCAACATCTCACCATCCCCGGTGCGGATCGCCCGTTGCAGCGCAAAGAGCTCTTCTGTGAAGCGGCCAAGGATCTCCAGAGTTGCGTCCTTATTGGTCAAAAAAACATCGCGCCACATGGTCGGATCACTGGCCGCGATGCGGGTAAAGTCGCGAAAGCCCGTGGCGGAGAAGTTGATCACCTCCGAATTCGTCACCCGGTGCAGATCATCGGCCACACCTACCATCGTATAGGCGATTAAATGCGGTGCATGGCTGGTCACCGCCAGCACCAAGTCGTGGTGGTCAGGATCCATTTCCTCCACCTTCGCCCCAAGCGCCTGCCAATATGTCGACAGCTGCGCCACCGCAGCTGTATCGGCATCATTGGGGGTCAAAAGGCACCAGCGATTATCAAACAGCTCGGCAAAGCCCGCAGTCGGCCCGGAATGTTCGGTGCCAGCCAGCGGGTGGCCCGGAACGAAATGCACACCCGGCGCAATATGCGGCGCCACCGCTTCAATCACCGCGCGTTTCACTGAACCCACATCCGTCACCGTAGCGCCGGGTTTAATATGCGGTGCCACCTCAGCCATCACAGCGCCCATCGCCCCCACCGGCAAGCAGAGCACCACTAGATCCGCCTCGCGCACCGCACTTGCCAGATCATCGCAGACCGTATCGCAAAGGCCAATCTCGCAGGCCGTGGCGCGGGTCTTTTCCGAGCGGGCATAGCCTGTCACATGCGCACGCATACCCGCCCGGCGCATCGCCCAGAACATCGACGAGGCAATCAACCCTAAACCAACAAAGGTGACGCGTTCATAGCTCATGGCGTTTTCTCCAAAAAGCCCCGCACCGCCTGCAGCACCCGCGCGCAGCCCGCTATATCCGGCACTGTGATGCGCAAACACTCCGGCAAACCATAGCTGCCCACCCGGCGCACAAGAATGCCAAAGCTTTGCAAATAGTCATCGCAAGCCTCCGCCTGCGCTTGAGTGGTGAAACGCGCCAGAATGAAATTCGCATCGGACGGGTCAGAGGCCACGCCCAACGCGGCCAGCTCCTCGGCCAAAAAGGCGCGTGCCGCGTTGTTTTGCGCCCGGTGTTGAATGACGAAGTCATGATCGCACACCGCCGCCTCACCGGCAGCCAATGCCGGGGTGGAAATATTGAACGGTCCACGAACGCGGTTGAGCACATCGATGATATGTTGCGGCCCATAGCCCCAGCCCACGCGCAATCCGCCCAGCCCATACATTTTCGACAGGGTACGCAGCATGACCACATTATCATGCGCTTCAACGAACCGCGCGCCACCGTCCCAGCCTTCGACATAATCGGCATAGGCCCCATCGAGCACGATCACCACAGTCTTCGGTGTTTTCGCAATCAAATCAGCAATATCTGCATCAGAAATTTTTGTCCCCGTAGGATTGCCCGGATTGGCAATGAAGATCATCCCTGTGCGCGAGGTAATAGCGGCCAAAATCGCCTGCACGTCCACATGTCGCTCTGCCTCTGGCACACAGACAATGCGCGCACCTGCAGCCATGGCATAAAGACGGTACATCAAAAACCCATGCTCAGTATGAATGACCTCCACCTCGGGGCCTGCATAGGCCTGGCAAAGAAAGCTAATCAGCTCATCGGATCCGCAGCCACAGATGATCCGCTGCGCGTCCAAACCATGCAGCACCGCCAAAGCCTCACGCAGCACACTGTGATCGGCGGACGGGTAGCGATGCAGCGTGCCGGCTGCCTCTGCAAGCGCCTGTTGCGCCGAAGCAGGTGGACCGTTGGGGTTTTCGTTCGATGACAGCTTGAGAATGTCCTGCACGCCCTGGACAGAAGATTTTCCGCCGACATATAGCTGAATATTCAAAATTCCAGGCTGAGGTTGTGGCTGTGTCATGTGATATTTCCTTCTGCCGTTCTTCTAACGTCAATCTCAAGCATTTCCAGCGGTTTTTAAACTGACAATGCCTCGCCAAGCCTATGCTTTGTGCCACTGTGGCGAAAAGCGGGGCAGTGTAAACTGGACATATAGCTCCAAATAAAAAAAGGCCGCGGCGGTTTCCCGTCGCGGCCTTTGAAACTTAATCTGGCGAAGATTAGTTCTTCGCGTAGAATTCCACCACGAGGTTCGGCTCCATCATCACAGGATATGGCACGTCACCAAGACCTGGAGTGCGCACAAAAATCGCGGTCATCTTGCTATGATCTGCGTCGATGTAGTCTGGCACATCGCGTTCGGCCAATTGTGTGGCTTCGAGCAAAACCGCCATCTGCTTAGAGCGATCACGCACCTCGATCACGTCACCTTCAGATACTCGATAAGACGCAATATTCACTTTCTTGCCGTTCACGCGCACGTGGCCATGATTCACAAACTGGCGCGCCGCAAAGACTGTCGCCACGAATTTTGCACGGTATACAACCGCATCCAAACGGCTCTCCAAAAGCCCAACCAACTGCTCACCTGTGTCTCCTTTGAGGCGCTCTGCTTCCGCATATATGCGGCGGAATTGCTTCTCGGTCAAATCGCCGTAGTAGCCTTTCAGCTTTTGCTTCGCGCGCAGCTGTGTGCCAAAATCAGATAGTTTGCCTTTGCGGCGTTGACCGTGCTGGCCGGGGCCATATTCACGACGATTAACGGGTGATTTAGGACGACCCCAGATATTTTCGCCCATCCGGCGGTCAATTTTATGTTTGGCAGCGGTACGTTTTGTCACCGGCTGATCTCCTTCGATAAAGTCGAAGCCCAAAATGGGCACCTATGAAGGGCGTTGTCCTTTGGGCGAACCCCGACAGGCTTCCCCTTGCGAGGGCCACCAACACCAATGGGCCGCGGATGCCAGTCCTAAATGGGGATGTCAAGGCTAAAGAGGAACGCCTTGCGACGTTCCTCTTTTATCCATTGCTCCGATGAGCCTATGGAAAGTGCGGGGCACTGCGTCCACGTCTCTGTGAGATCTTAAAATCCCATTGGTGGCGTCTGGTCCAGCCAGATTACTGCTCAGTCTTGCGCTGCTTGGTACAGTCGTAACAGAGGTGATTCGCCTTGTGAATCCCTCTTGTAGCATTTTTTCAGCGCCAGCATGCACCACCAAAGCAGAGCATTTAGGATGACTTGCGCTTAGGCTTACCGGGATCAAACTTGTGCTTATCCACGCGCGCGCTTGTCTTGCCCCCTTTGGGCCTGCCCGCGCCTGCCTTTGTTGCCGGCTTTCCGCCGGGCTTACCCCCCAACTTGCCCATAGAGGGTTTGCCCGCGCTCGGTTTCCCACTTCCAGTTTTTTTCTTGAAACTCTCAACCACGCCGTCGGGGCGGCTTTGCGCGACCATCTTTGATTTAAATTTGGGTTTGCCTTCACTCGCTTTGGGCTTACGCGTTTTGGGTGATGGCGCATCGTTCCAATCTATTGGCCCGCTGGACTTTTCGACACGCGACTTTTTATCTGATCGGGGTTTTGGCGCGCTTGAACGCTCATAGGGAATATCGGCTGGTGGACCTTTAAGTTCGGTCACAGCCGCATCATCTTCAACGGTCATATTCGGGCCCAAGGCTTTCTTGAACCCCTCAACACTGGAGTGTTTAACTTCAAAAAATGAGACATCAAGATGAATTTTGATCGCGCCAATGTCATGTTTGGTCAACCCGCCGGCATTACAAATCATCGGCAAGAGACGACCGGGCAATGTGCCAGAGGCACGGCCACCGGGAATGGAGAACCAAACTGTTGGGCCAAAATCTGCAACTCTGCGTGGCTTGGCCTCTTTGGCCTCGCGCGCATCTACCGCAGAGAGCTCTTCGGGGGCGGATTGCTTGGCCGTGTACACCCGCAAGAAAGCCGCAGCCACCTGGGCTGGAGAGAAATGGGATAAGAGCTCATCAACCGCCACCTGATCAGTCGCTGAAATTTCCTCATGCCAGGCGGGATCTTCCAAGAGCCTGGCCCGATCCTTTGCTGTTACCTCTTCCGCGGAGGGCGGCACGGCCCATTCCGCTTTCACCTTCGCACCTTGTAAAATGCGCTCTGCCTTGCGTCGCACAGAGGGTGGCACGATAAGCGCGGAAATTCCTTTGCGCCCGGCCCGGCCCGTACGGCCCGAGCGATGCATCAAAGTTTCAAAATTGCTCGGCAATTCCGCATGCACCACCAAATCTAAATTTGGAAGGTCAATCCCCCGCGCAGCCACATCGGTGGCCACACAGATCCGCGCCCGGCCATCACGCATGGCCTGCAAGGCGTGAGAGCGTTCCGCCTGGCTCAATTCCCCCGAAAGGCTGACCACAGAAAAACCACGATTCGACAGGCGCGTGGTCAAGCGATTGACCATGACCCGCGTATTGGCAAAGACCAAAGCATTCGGGGCTTCATAAAAGCGCAAGACGTTGATGATTGCATTTTCCATATCCCGCGCTGCCACGTTTAAGGCGCGGTACTCGATATCGGTGTGCTGGGATTTCTCCGCAACGGTCGACACCCGCTGCGCGTCCCTTTGATAAGATTTTGCCAAAGTCGCGATTGATTTTGGCACCGTGGCCGAAAACATCAAAGTGCGGCGCATCTCAGGCGCATGACTGAGGATAAACTCCAGATCTTCTTTGAAGCCCAAGTCGAGCATTTCATCAGCCTCATCGAGCACCACCGCCCGCAGCTCAGACAAATCAATCGAACCACGCATGATGTGATCGCGCAAACGACCCGGCGTGGCCACAACAATATGCGCCCCGCGGGCCAAAGCCCGGCGCTCGTCGCGCATATCCATGCCGCCCACGCAAGAAGCCATCGTCACCTGCGCTTCGCCATAAAGCCATTGCAGCTCACGCTTGACCTGCAATGCCAGCTCACGAGTGGGGGCAATGATCAAAGCCAAAGGGTGAGACGCGCGGTCAAAAACCTCATCGCTTCCCAAAAGGCTGTCACCAATGGCCAGACCAAAGCCAACAGTCTTACCGGATCCCGTTTGGGCCGATACCAGTAAGTCGGCCTGTGCCAACCCCGGAGCGGTTACAGCCAATTGAACAGGAGTCAAAGTGTCGTAGCCGCGCTTTTGCAGCGCGTCAGCTAGAGCTTTTTTCACGAGAGTATCTTTCTATGTCATGCGGGCGCTGCAGCCCCCCATGGACCGACCAACCCCAATTCGGCGCCGCAGGGGCACCTAAACAGATCGCGGATAGGCGTTTTTGCAGCAAAAGTATAGGGCGGGCGTAAATTTAGGAGCCCACACCCCCCCGGCGCCGCATACGGCGCTTATGGGCCGCAAACAATAGGGGTGCGAGACATTGACGATAAATCACAGAGGATATTACCTTAATGGGTTTGAAGTTGACTATCGGTGCCAATACCCAAAAATAAGGCAGTTGCCGCCAAATAACCACAAAGGCCTCGACGCCGATCAAGATCTGCTCGCCGCGGCGGACGTGCAGCTGTTTCGCCGCTTGATCTTCACTAAGCCCCCAATCCGCAGCCGATTGCGCAGTAATTTCCACATAGGCTAAGTCATCGCCGGAGATGCGCTTGTAATGCTCTATTTCCCGACGACAAATCGGGCATTCAGCATTATAAAGAACTTCTAATTGGGCCATAGGTCACTGCTTTCTGTTTATTTTTTATGAGAAACGGATAGGTCATCTCGCGGCAAGAACCAGCGGTGACAAAAGCCCAGCCCTGCAAAAGGATTAGCACGCCGGACCTATGCAATTCAGCCACATTTCGAATAGCCGCAGCTGCCGCAGGTCATGCAGCCTTCGACCATACGTAGATCAAATTGCCCACAGCTTGAACAGGCGGCGCCCCTGGATTGCTCAAGGTTCACCACTTCGGCTTGCGGGTCGGATTTGAGCCCCATGCCTTCGCCAGACAAAAAGCCCATGACCACCATGTGATGCTCAATCACCCCGCCGATAGCGGCCAGAATCGAGGGGATATATTTCCCGTCCACCCAAGCGCCGCCTCGCGGGTCGAAAACCGCTTTAAGCTCTTCAACCACAAAGCTAACGTCACCACCGCGCCGGAACACTGCCGAGATCATCCGCGTGAGTGCCACGGTCCAGGCGAAATGCTCCATGTTCTTGGAATTGATGAACACTTCAAACGGCCGGCGGTGCCCGTTGAGCAACAGATCGTTCACGGTGATGTAAAGTGCATGCTCACTATCCGGCCATTTCACCTTATAGGTTTGCCCTTCCAGCGCCTCGGGGCGGCTCAAAGGCTCGCTGATATAGACAACATCGGCGCCTGTATCAGCCTCGGGAGCTTTTTCGCCCTCCTCTGAAACAGACAAAACAGATCCGGTCACCGCATTGGGCCGATAGGTGGTGCAGCCTTTGCAGCCTTGATCCCAAGCTGCCATATAAACGTCTTTGAAGGCCTCAAAGCTGATATCTTCGGGGCAATTGATCGTTTTAGATATAGAACTGTCGATCCATTTTTGCGCGGCAGCCTGCATCCTTACATGTTCAAGAGGCGCGAGAGTTTGCGCATTGACAAAGTAATCAGGAAGCTCCGCATCGCCCATCTTATCGCGCCACATTTGCACGGCATAGTCGATCACTTCTTCTTCTGTGCGCGTGCCATCTTTTTGCAGAACTTTACGCGTATAGGCATATGCAAAGACTGGCTCAATTCCAGAAGACACATTGCCCGCATAAAGACTGATCGTGCCAGTAGGAGCAATGCTGGTCAGAAGTGCGTTACGAATGCCATGCTCTGCAATTGCATCGCGCACATCAGCGTCCATCTGCTCCATCGCGCCACTGGCCAAATAGCCCGCAGCATCAAACAGTGGAAACGCCCCCTTTTCCTTTGCCAGGTCAACCGAGGACAGATAGGCTGCTCTGGCAATTTGATGCATCCAAGAGTCCGTTTGAGCCGCGGCCTCCACGGAGCCATAACGCAGCCCAACCATAAGCAAAGCATCCGCAAGCCCGGTCACCCCAAGGCCAATTCGGCGCTTGGCCTCTGCCTCGCGTTTTTGCGCCTCCAGAGGGAAGCGGCTGGCATCCACCACGTTGTCCATCATCCGAACCGCGGTTGCGACCAAATCAGACAAGACCGCCTCATCCAGCGTCGCCTGATCACCAAAAGGATCAGAGACCAAACGGGCCATATTGATAGATCCCAGCAAACAGGCACCATAGGGCGGCAACGGTTGCTCACCGCAAGGGTTGGTGGCCGCAATGGTTTCGCAATAATTGAGGTTATTGGCCTGATTGATGCGGTCAATAAAGATCACGCCTGGTTCGGCAAACTCAAAAGTGGAATTCATAATTTGATCCCAAAGCTCGACCGCCCGGAGGGTCTGGTAAACCTCCCCTTCAAAAACCAAGTCCCAAGGATCGTCCGCCTTGACCGCGGCCATAAAAGCATTCGTGACCAAAACCGAGACGTTAAACATCCGCAAGCGCGCAGGATCGCGCTTTGCGGTGATGAAATCCAAAATATCGGGGTGATCACAACGCATGGTCGCCATCATAGCGCCGCGCCGGCTGCCGGCCGACATAATCGTGCGGCACATGGCATCCCACACATCCATAAAGGACAAAGGACCAGAAGCATCCGCAGCAACGCCCTTAACTTTCGCCCCCTTCGGGCGAATGGTCGAGAAATCATATCCAATGCCGCCACCTTGCTGCATCGTCAGCGCAGCCTCTTTCAGCATGTCAAAAATTCCGCCCATACTGTCGGGAATTGTGCCCATGACAAAGCAATTGAACAAAGTCACACTGCGCTCTGTACCCGCACCGGCGGTGATCCGCCCCGCTGGCAAGAATTTGAAATCTGACAAAGCATCGTAGAACTTCGGCTCCCACTCAGACGGCGCAGTTTCTACGGAGGCCAACGCCCGCGCGATGCGCCGCCAGCTGTCCTCGACGGTGTTATCAATCGGTGTTCCATCCGCTTGCTTGAAGCGGTATTTCATATCCCAGATTTGTTCGGCGATTGGAGCTGTAAAGCGTGTCATGGACCGTCCCATCTATAAGCACAAATACAAATGTAGGGAGTAAAGCTAGCCCGCACGCGTTAAAAGGTCAACTTGTATCCCCGGCTCGAATCTGATCTTTTGCAGATCATACACAATATATAGGGTGGCAAGTTGTCGAAATACGTAAACTTAGTAAAACTCAGCGTCGGCACAGAGTCGATTGGTGGTCTGCGCGCTTGGCAGTCTAGCCCTGTGGCGCAGACCCGCGATGGGCTGCCGCGCCATGTCACCCGCATGTGGCCAAAACGCAGTGAAGAGCTGCTTGCAGGCGGTTCAATCTATTGGATTATCAAGGGTGCAGTTTTGTGCCGCCAAAAGCTGATCCGCCTAGATGAGGCCATTGGTTCAGACGGCATTCGCCGCTGTGCGATTGTCACAGATCCAGAGCTGATCGCTGTGGCCGCAACTCCCAAACGTGCCTTTCAAGGCTGGCGCTACCTGCAACCAAACGACGCGCCCCCGGATTTAGCACAAGCCCGCCCCAACGATGACACGCTGCCGGCCGAGATGCAGGCGGCTTTGGCCTATATCGGTATTTTATGACCACTATTGAGTGCCAATTTTCCGGATCAAAGGCCCACAATCACCACCAGCGTTGCGCGATTTCCAGAGCGTCGCTTCAGATTTCAAGACTAAACCGTCCTCCAAAATCCGCAGGTGATTGGCCGCAATCGTAGCGCCGGTGGTGGTGATATCTGCAATGGCTTCGGCGGTCTCATTCTTCACCGCACCTTCAGTCGCGCCCTGACTGTCCACCAATTGATAATCCGCCACACCCTGCGCGGTTAAAAACTGGCGAACCAGACGGTGATATTTGGTAGCGATCCGAAGACGGAAGCCATGTTCGGCGCGGAACCGGGCTGCAACCGCATCGAGATCGTGTAGATAGGTCACATCGCGCCAACAGGCTGGTACGGCGATAATCAGATCTGCGAAGCCAAAGCCCATCTCAGCCACAGGCTCGACCGCATCTGCCCAATTGGCAAGTTTCTCATGAACCAAATCCGTACCTGTCACCCCAAGGTGAATGCGCCCAGCAGCCAATTCGCGCGGGATTTCGCCGGCAGAAAGCAACACAAGCTCAACCCCATTGACCCCCTCAACCCGGCCGACATACTCGCGATCCGAGCCAGATTTCAACAGCTGAACACCACACTCTGCGAACCAATCAAAGGTCTCTTTCATCAACCGCCCCTTGGAGGGTACACCAAGCTTTATCATAATGCGCTCCCCGTTGCCGCCCGCAGGCTGTATTCAGGCCGAATAATACCACCCACCGCCGGCACCGCCCGGCCCTGCCCTAAGACGCGGGTCAAAGCATCATAGCGCCCACCGGAGGCGATGGCTGGCCAACCAACCTTTGCGGCATAAAAGCCAAACACAAACCCATCGTAATATTCCATAGCCGTTAGCCCATAGGCCACCTCAAACCCGATCTGCGCCACATCCACCCCAGCAGTATCAAGCGCTTTGATCCGGACGGCCATATGTGCGACCGCAGGGCCAATGGAGGGCAAGCGGCGGGTGAGCGCTTGCAATAGTTTCAATGCGTCCGGCAATTTGCCCCGTATTGCCAATAGATCCGTCAAAGCCTCAATCTCAGCGGCGGGAATGGGCGGTGCTGTGGCCTCGTCTTGCAATTGGGCCAAACGTTCATGCACATCCTGTGCTGTACGTAGACCAATATGCTGCCCGCCTGCCCCTAAAACTTTCTGCGCCACAGGCTGCGAAAACCGCGTCAGCAAGGACTGAAACCGCAAGGGGCGCCAAATGTGACGCCGCAAAGCCGCCTTTCGCGCGCCAGAAGTGGTCAGCCCGTCAATTGCCGCCCGCAAGAGCCCGACATCACCAGTTGAGGCGGTTAGACCCAAGGGCGCCAGAATCCGGTGAAACAGTCCGAAGACTTCGGCCTCTATCCCCGCAGGCGCGCTACGGTCAAACACTTCATAACCCACTTGCTCGCTTTGCGCCGCGCGGCCAGTCGCGCTGTCTTGATAGCGAAACACCGGCCCGGCATAGGTATAGCGGGCGGGCTCCGCGCTGACGGCCATGTGGCGCTGAACCACCGGCACAGTGAAATCTGGCCGCAGCATTTGCTCACCGCGCAAAGGATCTGAGGTCACATAGGCGCGTGCGCGGATATCTTCACCATACAGGTCTAGCAATACAGCGGCCGGTTGAAGAATATCTGCCTCTACCCGCACCGCGCCTGTGGCCTCAAAGACCGCCAAAAGGCGTGCAGTCTCTGCACGAAGCTGGCTCATTGCGTCGCGCCCTGTGCCGCCAGCATCTCACGCACCTTGTCCACGAACTGCGCCCGAGGCGCTTCAATTTGACTTGGCCGAGCCTTCCATTCTTCCAAGCTGGCCTCTTTGGCCAATTGCGCGCCCAGGATCAAATCTTTAATCTGCACAATCCCAGCCGCTTGCTCATCACCGCCTTCGATGATCGCAATGGGACTGTTGCGATTGTCTGCATATTTCAGCTGATTGCCAAAATTCTTGGGATTACCCAAATAAACTTCGGCACGAATTCCCGCTGCGCGCAGTTCTGTTGCCATAGCCTGATAGTCGCCCATACGTGCTCTGTCCATCACGGTGATGACCACTGGACCGGACTGTTTGTTTTGCATTTGCCCCTTCATGCGCAACGCCGCCAAGAGGCGGTCGACACCAATTGAAACACCTGTTGCCGGCACTTCTTGCCCAGTGAAGCGCTTCACCAAATCGTCATAACGCCCGCCTCCTGCAACCGAACCAAATTGTCGAGGACGGCCTTTTTCATCCTTGATTTCAAAGGTCAACTCGGCCTCATAGACCGGGCCAGTGTAATAGCCCAAACCACGCACAACCGACGGGTCTAGCACGATGCGATCCGCGCCATAGCCCTGGGTTGTAACAAGTTCAGAGATCTGTTGTAGCTCATCCACGCCAGCTTCACCTATCACCGAGCCTGCGACCAGACAGCGTAAATTGCTCAAGGTTTCCACACTGGTGGCGCCCAACGCCTGCATGAATCCCATGACCACCCCCACTTGCTCTGCGGCAAGCCCAGCACCTTGGGTGAAATCGCCACTAGCATCTTTCCGGCCCGCGCCAAGCAGCGCCCGCACACCCTCCAGCCCCAAACGATCCAGCTTGTCGATCGCCCGAAGCACAATGCCGCGCTCTTCAGTAAATTTGCCAAAGTCCAAAGGATCCAAAATGCCGGCCACTTCCATCACACCATTTAGCACTTTGCGATTGTTCACTCGGATAATGTAATCACCGCGGACAATGCCCACTTTTTCCAACGTGTCAGAAAGCATCGTGCAAATCTCTGCATCTGCGGCCATACTGGCTGATCCAACCGTATCCGCATCACATTGATAAAACTGACGAAACCGGCCAGGTCCAGGTTTTTCATTGCGCCAAACTGGCCCCATGGCAAAGCGGCGATAGGGGCTGGGCAGCTCATTGCGGTGTTGGGCATAGACCCGCGCAAGAGGCGCTGTCAAATCATAGCGCAACGCCAGCCAATCTTCATCCTCTTGCCAGGCAAAGACACCCTCATTCGGGCGATCCACGTCGGGCAGAAATTTACCCAAGGCCTCCACTGTTTCCACAGCGCTGCTTTCCAGCTGCTCAAATCCATAGAGATGATACACATCCGCAATGCGCCACAGCATCTCCGCCCGCTCGGACACATCCGCGCCGAAGTAATCGCGAAACCCTTTTGGCGGCAGCGCCTTTGGTTTGGATGCTTTTTTCTGTTTGGCCATGATCAACCCCTATGTATTGGTCTGCATTTAACCGCCCCAGCGCCGAGGGGCAACATGCGAGTTGACCTACGCAGAGACCGGGCCCGCAAAAAGACACTTGATCCACGAGGTGAGATCGCGCACATGGCAGGTATGACACAAGCACTTGAAGAACAAATCGCCCATCTGACTCGCACTGTCGAAGATCTCTCAAACGTTGTCGCCAAACAGGATGTCGAGTTGCGCCGACTGACTGGGATTTTCGATCTTTTGGCACAGCACGCTCGGGATCGTGAGGCCGATGGCGGCGGTGGCGTCATTCTCGGTGATGAACGCCCGCCGCATTATTGAGGCTCAAGCTCTCGGCAGCTGTCTATAAATCTTCCACCATCAATACGCCTTCAAGGCTTTTCAAAGCGCCTTTGATTTGCGGCGTTACAGGGAAATTTTGGCCTAGGTCCATATCAACCTCTCCGGGCAGGCTGTCATCGAGCAGACAAAACGAGATCGGACCCTTCGCGCCTAGCTTGGTGGCGCGCGCCGCCTCTCTCAAAACCGTCGCGACAGGCTCAATCGCAAGGGGCGTGTCGAGATAAATCCGCAAGCCGGCGCCGCCCGCCTGGGCCACCGCCCCATCCATGGGCTGTACCGAGCGGCAAAGCAATTTGAGCTGCTCAGCCTCCATCGTCGCCTCAACGCTCAAAACAATCTTCGAGCCCGCCTCAAGATGTTCGCGGGACGCTTCAAGCGTATCGCTGAACATGGTGGCCTCAAAAGCGCCGGTTGTATCGCTCAGCTGCACAAAGGCAAATCGATTGCCACGCGCAGATTTACGCTCCTGTCGCCCAGCCACAATCCCAGCCAATTTGGCGACAAGGGGACCATCCTTGGCTTTTTCACTCAGCTGGTCAAGCGTAATGACCCCAGAGCGTTTGAGAGAGGACATATAGTCATCCAACGGATGACCTGACAGGTAAAAGCCTATCGCCTTAAACTCTTCTGCCAATTGCACCGCAGGCAACCAATTGGGCACGGGAGATAGGCGCGGTTCGGGCAAGTCCTCACCCGCCTCACCAAATAGGCTGACTTGGCTCGAATTGCGCTGCTCATGCACCGCAGCTGAATAGGCGACAAGATCATCCAAACTGTCAAATACCCGGTGACGATTATGGTCCAATTGATCAAAAGCCCCAGCCCGCGCTAACATCTCAAGGGGTCTTTTGCCCACGCGTTTGATATCCACACGCCGGGCAAAATCAAACACTGTGCTAAAAGGCCGATCGCCGCGGCCATTGATAATCAGCCCCATCGCCTCAACCCCGACATTTTTCAACGCGCCAAGCCCATAAACCAAAGCGCCTTCGGCCACGTCAAACCGCGCTTGCGAACGATTCACACAGGGTGGGATGTAGGGAAGAGTGAACCCTTTGCGCACTTCATCAAAATAGATCGCCAGCTTATCTGTGAGATGTAGGTCACAATTCATCACCCCGGCCATAAACTCAACCGGGTGATTGGCCTTAAGCCAAGCGGTCTGATAGCTCACCACCGCATAGGCGGCCGCATGGGACTTGTTAAAGCCATAGTTGGCGAATTTATCGAGCAAATCCCAGGTCGCTTTGGCGGTTTTTTCGTCCACCCCGTTGCCCGCAGCTCCAGCCAAGAACTTGGGCCGTTCCGCGTCCATCGCCTCTTGGATTTTTTTCCCCATTGCGCGGCGTAATAGATCTGCGCCACCCAATGAATAGCCCGCCATTTGACGAGCGATTTCCATCACCTGCTCTTGGTAAACAATTATACCCTGCGTCTCATCTAAGATATGATCCACCGAAGGGTGCAGCAGCTCACGCTCACTTAATCCGTTTTTGACCTCACAATATTTTGGGATGTTTTCCATCGGCCCCGGCCGATAGAGCGCCACCAAGGCCACAATGTCTTCAATGCAGTTGGGCTTCATGCGCTTAAGCGCATCCATCATGCCGCTGGATTCCACCTGAAAAACCGCCACCGTTTTAGCTGCGGAATAGAGCGCATAAGAGGCCGCATCGTCCAAAGGAATTGCGCTGATATCGCCCTCCATCCCGGGTGGCGGCGTATACAGCGCGCGCCCATCGGCCGATTGATGCAACAAGCGCGAGCGATTGATTAAATCCACCGCATTTTGGATCACCGTCAGCGTCTTGAGGCCCAAAAAATCGAATTTAACCAAGCCGGCCTGCTCCACCCATTTCATATTAAACTGCGTCGCCGGCATGTCAGAGCGCGGATCTTGATAGAGCGGCACCAATTGATCCAATGGCCGGTCGCCAATCACCACGCCCGCCGCATGGGTTGAGGCGTTCCGCAGCAGCCCTTCTACTTGCTGCCCATAGGTCAACAGTCGATCCACGACCTCTTCAGCTCGGGCTTCTTCGCGCAGACGTGGCTCATCGGCTAGCGCCTTTTCGATACTCACCGGTTTAACGCCTTCTACCGGGATCATTTTAGAAAGGCGGTCGACCTGCCCGTAGGGCATTTGCAGCACCCGCCCGATGTCACGCACCGCCGCTTTCGATAATAGGGCCCCAAAAGTAATAATTTGCCCCACCCGGTCACGGCCATATTTTTGTTGCACATAGCGGATCACCTCTTCACGACGATCCATGCAAAAATCGATGTCGAAATCGGGCATTGAAACCCGTTCTGGGTTCAAAAATCGCTCAAACAACAAGCCATAGCGCAGAGGATCCAAATCAGTAATCGTCAACGCAAAGGCCACGAGCGAGCCGGCGCCTGAACCGCGCCCCGGCCCCACTGGGATATTTTGCGCCTTGGTCCAAGCAATAAAATCTGCAACGATCAAGAAATAGCCGGGGAAACCCATACCCTCGATGATGTCCAGCTCGAAATCAAGCCGCTTTTGATAGTCCTCACACGAAACCGCATGGGGGATCACGGCCAAACGGCGCGCCAACCCCTCATTGGATTTCCGCCGCAGTTCTTCAACCTCATCATCGGCAAATTTAGGCAGAATCGGATCGCGCTTATAGGCTTTGAACGCGCAGCGGCGGGCGATTTCGACTGTGTTGTCCAGAGCCTCCGGCAGATCCGCAAAGAGCACAGCCATTTCTGCCGGTGATTTCAGATAATGCTGTGGGGTGAGGCGTCGTCTCGGGCCTTGTTGATCCACATAAGAGCCCTCAGCAATACAGATCAACGCATCATGGGCCTCGTAAATTTCTGGCTTGGGAAAATATACATCGTTGGTGGCCACCAACGGCAATTCCATCGCATACGCCATTTCAACCAAGCCACGTTCGCTGAGCCTCTCGGCCTCGGGCATACGCCCATCCTCGCTCGGATGACGTTGCAGTTCCAAATAAAGCCGATCTCCAAAGGCCTGTGCCAAACCTTCAAGTAAAGCCTGCGCCTTGAAGGTTTGACCGTTTTGCAGCAATTTTCCCAAAGGCCCATTGGGCCCACCCGTTAGGCAGATCACACCCTCCGCATGGGCGGCCAGCCGCGCCATTTGCACCTGTGGCAGCGCTCCGTCACTGTCCAGATAGAGGCAAGAATTGAGCGCCATGAGATTTTCATAACCTCGCTCATTTTGCGCCAAAAGCACCAACGCCGCCGGAGCCCGCGGCTTTTCAGTCACGGGTGCGGGGTCATAGACCATATCCACCTGGCAGCCGATGATTGGCTGAATACCCGCCTTGGACGCCGCCTCCGAAAACTCTAGAGCGCAAAACATATTGTTGGTATCTGTCACCGCAATGGCCGGCATGCCCATGGAAACCGCCAAATCTGGTAATTTCTTGAGCCTTACGGCCCCCTCGAGCAGTGAATATTCGCTATGAACTCGAAGATGGATGAATTTTGGATTCTCGCGCATGGCGCATGGATAAACTGCCGATGCCCCGGCATCCAGAGTAAAACGTCCCACAGGCCAATCTGCCGCCTCGGGTGCACCCAGCAAGGAGAAATCTGCGGAAAATTAATTGCAATCAAATAAACAGTCGCGCTTGAGCGTTTAGTTATCGCGCCCCGGCAGGCGCTGCCGTCTTTTCCACTGAAACGTGCTCTATGCAGAAGCCATTATTTTCTTGCCCGACTCACAAAAATCAGAGTTAATATATGCGCGCCCAACTTGGTTTTACGCCGCATCGGACCTCGGCGCGAAAAATTAACAGACAGTGGCACGACCCTTTCAAATGAACATGTCATTTCTCCTCAATGGGAAGTCGGTGTCTGCCGCACCCAAAACTGGCAGTGAAACTCTTTTGGATTATTTGCGCCTTGAGGCGGATCTCTGCGGTACCAAAGAAGGCTGTAACGAAGGGGATTGCGGTGCTTGCACCGTCATCGTCACGGGACAGGATGGCGTGCCCCGCCCTATGAATGCTTGCATATTGTTTTTGCCACAGCTTCAAGGCTGCACCGTGCGCACGGTGGAGGGGCTGCCCGGACCTGATGGCACGCTGCACCCAGTGCAGGAGGCCATGATAACCCATCACGGTGCGCAATGTGGATTTTGCACCCCGGGATTTGTCACAACCATGGCCGCGGCACATACCACGGGCGAAACGGATTTCGATGCGGCTCTGGCGGGCAATCTATGTCGCTGCACAGGCTACGCTCCCATCATTCGCGCAGCTCAGGCTGCAGCTCACGTCCCGGCACCCTCTTGGATGGCTGAACGGCCAGAGGCCCCGGCCCTTCAGAGCCGCGATGATATTTTTTGTCCGCCCTCCTCCGATGAATTGGCCCAGTGGTATGCCCGCAATCCAGAAGCCACCCTCATCGCGGGCGGCACCGATGTGGGGCTATGGGTGACGAAAAAAATGAAAGACCTCGGGCCTGTAGCCTTTGTGAGCCACGCAGAGGATCTGCGCCAAATCCACGATGAGAAAGACATTCTGCGCATCGGCGCGGCGGTCACAATCACAAATTTGATGCAGGCCATAAGGCCGATATCAGCCTCGCTGCACCAGCTCTTCAGTCGCTACGGCAGCCCACAGGTACGCAATGCGGCGACGATCGGTGGCAATATCGCCAATGGCTCGCCCATCGGAGATGGCTCGCCCGCCCTTATTGCCATGGGCGCGCGCTTGGTTCTGCGCCGTGCAGATGAGCGCCGCAAAGTTGATTTAGAAGATTTCTTTATCGCCTATCAACAGCAAGATCGCCAACCGGGGGAATTTGTGGAGAGCATCGAACTGCCCAAGGCACAGGACAGGCTGCGCTGCTATAAACTGTCCAAAAGGTTTGATCAGGATATTTCCGCAGTGTGCGGCTGCTTTAATTTGGAGCAAGAGGACGGTGTGATCACACAGGCCCTTATTGCCTTTGGCGGCATGGCAGCCACCCCCGCAAGGGCACGTAAAACCGAGGCAGCTTTGTGTGGCAAACCCTGGAGCTTGGAGACATTCCACCAGGCAAAATCCGCTATGGCCGAAGACTTCACCCCTTTGAGCGATATGCGCGCCAGCGCGGGCTATCGGGCGAAAGCAGCGGGCAATATGCTGATCCGTTATTTTCATGATCTGCAAGAGACCCCAGTCAACATTCGCGAGGTGCACCCATGAGCTCCGCAGCCAGCCTCCCGCATGACGCGGCGCGTCAGCATGTGAGTGGCAGCGCGCGCTATGTAGACGATATCCCGACGCCGCAGGGGACCCTGCATCTGGCGTTTGGCCTTTCATCCTGCGCTGCGGGGCAGATCAAATCAGTGGATCTGGGTGCCGTGCGCGCCTGCCCAGGAGTACATTTGGTGCTGGAGGCCAAGGATCTTCCCCATGCCAATGACGTCTCCCCCTCCGCCCATGACGAGCCACTTCTCGCGGATGGCCAGGTGCATTATGCTGGCCAGCCAATCTTTTTGGTGGTGGCCGAGAGCCATCATCTGGCCCGCCGCGCCGCGCGTTTGGCCATGATTGAGATCAAAGCTGAACCGGCCATATTGACAATAGAGCAGGCTCTGGCCGCCGAAAGCCGCTTTGAAGATGGGCCTCGGATCTATACAAAAGACACGCCCCAAAGCGCCATGGACGACGCGATCCATCGATTGCAGGGCCAAATTAACCTTGGCGGGCAGGAACACTTTTACCTCGAAGGGCAAGCCGCCCTCGCTCTGGCCGGCGATCACGGGGATGTGGTAATCCATTCCTCAACCCAGCACCCAACTGAAATTCAACATAAGGTAGCAGAGGCGCTGAATATTGCACTGCATGCCGTGCGCGTGGAAGTACGGCGCATGGGCGGTGGTTTTGGTGGCAAAGAAAGTCAAGGCAATGCGCTGGCTGTCGCCTGCGCGCTAGCGGCCTCTTTCACCGGACGGCCTTGCAAAATGCGCTATGACCGTGACGATGATTTCATCATCACAGGAAAACGCCATGACTGCCGAATTGACTATGACGTCGGCTTTGATGACAGCGGCCGGATCCAGGCACTGGAGTTTACCCATTATTTCCGCTGCGGCTGGGCGCTGGATCTGTCTTTGCCAGTGGCAGATAGAGCGATGTTGCACGCGGATAACGCCTATGACCTGCCGCATGTAAAAATTAACTCACACCGACTCAAAACCAATACCCAAAGCGCCACAGCCTTTCGCGGCTTTGGCGGCCCGCAGGGGATGGTGGGCATTGAACGGGTGATGGATCATATCGCCCACAGCCTGTCTTGCGATCCCGCAGAGGTGCGCCGGCGCAACTATTACCCCGAAATGACCTCCAAGCCCGCCGCGCGCCCGTCGATTACCCCCTATCAGATGGAGGTGACCGATTTCATCTTAGGTGACATGACCGAAAGCCTGTTGCAGCGCTGTGACTACCACGCACGCAAAACTGAGGTTGCGCGCTGGAATGCCCGTAATGCGCTGCTGAAACGCGGCATTGCATTTAGTCCCGTGAAATTTGGGATATCCTTTACATTGACCCATCTCAACCAAGCCGGCGCCTTGGTGCAAATCTACACAGATGGATCTGTTTTGATCAATCATGGCGGCACGGAGATGGGCCAAGGCCTGTTTCAGAAATTGACACAGGTGGCCGCACGCAGCTTAGGAGCACAGCAGGCGGTCATTCGCGCCTCGGCCACGGACACCAGCAAAGTTCCCAATACCTCTGCTACCGCTGCCAGCTCTGGGGCTGATCTCAACGGCATGGCAGTGCAAGCGGCCTGCGACACGCTTATTAGCCGGCTCAAAGACCATGTGGCCGCGCAACACGGCAGAAAGCCCGAAGAGATCTCCTTTGAGGAGGGACAGGTCACCGCCCCGGGTCTCTCGCTCACTTGGCAAGAGGTGATCGCTTCAGCCTATGAGGCGCGTATTTCGCTCTCCGCCACGGGATTTTACAAAACACCCGAGATTGCTTGGGATCGCATAAAGGGCGCGGGGCGGCCGTTTTTGTATTTCGCCTATGGCGCAGCGGTGACAGAGGTCGTGATTGACACGCTCACGGGCGAAAACCGTATCCTACGCTGCGATATTCTTCACGATTGTGGGGCATCACTGAACCCAGCCTTGGACATCGGACAGATCGAAGGCGGCTTTGTGCAAGGCGCGGGCTGGTTGACGACGGAGGAGTTGGTTTGGGACGCATCGGGGCAGCTTAAAACCCATGCGCCCTCCACCTATAAGATCCCCGCCTGTTCCGACCGGCCAGAAGTTTTCAATGTGGATCTATGGTCGGGGCAAAACACGCAAAAAACCATTTACCGCTCAAAAGCCGTGGGTGAGCCGCCCTTTATGCATGGTATTTCCGCCTTTCTGGCGCTATCAAACGCTGTCGCGGCCTGCGGACCGGAGTATCCCGACTTGCAAGCGCCAGCTACTTCCGAGGAAGTGTTCAACGCCATCGGCAGGGCGCGAGCATCTACGCCATGAGTTTTGATCTTATAGGAATCAATGCGGCCATAACCGCCCATGGCGCAGTGACCCGTATTGTGATTGCTGACATAAAAGGCTCTTCGCCGCGTGAAATCGGCGCATCGATGTTGCTTTGGCCAGGAGGACAAAGCGGCAGCATTGGCGGCGGTGCTTTGGAGTATCAAGCCTCGCAAGCGCCACAACCCGGCCTGCGGCGCTATCCACTGGGGCCAGAGCTGGGGCAATGTTGTGGTGGCCATGTGACGCTGGTTACGGAGCACTTCACCAGGCCCATTAACATAACCGATGTCTTCATCCGCCGCATAGAAGGCGACATGGCGATGCCTCTGCCCATTGCACACTTGCAAAAGGCTCGGCGTAACGGCTCAGCGGACCCCGCGGCGCTGATCTGTACCGCAGGCTGGCTTGCAGAAACCCCAACACCGGCCGCGCAACCACTGTGGATCTGGGGAGCGGGGCATGTGGGCCGGGCGGTCGTGCATATAGCCTCCCAGATGCCAGATTTTGAGCTGACTTGGATTGATACGAGTCCAGACCGCTTTCCCGAAACCCCGCCCGAGGCAGTGACGCTTGTCCCTGCCGAAAACCCAGCGCCGCTGATGGCCCATGCGCCGCGTCACGCGCAGCATTTGATATTCACCTATGCCCATAGTCTGGACCTCGCGCTGTGCCACGCCGCTCTACTGCGCGGATTCGATTTTTGTGGTTTGATTGGATCGGCCAGTAAATGGGCGCGGTTTCAGCGGCGATTGATGGCCTTAGGACATGCGCCAACAGTAATTTCAAAAATAACTTGCCCAATTGGCGATCCAAACCTCGGAAAACAGCCAATTTCTATTGCGATTGGAGTCACCCAAGCCCTATTGTCACACAACATGAACGCCAAAATGCGATACGGGAATGCTCTTTCATGAGTAAGACACTTTTAAACCTACACGGGCTGACAAAGGCTTATCCCGGCGTCATTGCCAATCAGGATGTGGGGTTTGGCATCGGCACGGGAGAAATTCACGCGCTCTTGGGCGAGAATGGCGCTGGTAAATCAACCTTGGTCAAGATGATCTACGGGTTGGTGCGACCCGATTCCGGACAAATGCAACTTTTTGATGCGCCCTATGCCCCCGAAGAGCCCCGTGCGGCGCGGGCCGCCGGCGTGGCGATGGTGTTTCAGCATTTCAGCCTCTTTGAGGCTTTGAACGTGGCGGAAAATATCGCCCTCGGCATGGAAAACCCGCCAAAGTCCAGCGCCCTCTCGGTACGGATTACGGAAGTCTCTGAGGCCTATGGCCTGCCGCTGGATCCGGAGCGGTTGGTGGGGGATCTCTCTGCGGGGGAACGCCAAAGGGTCGAGATCGTCCGCTGCCTTTTGCAAGACCCCAAACTGCTCATCATGGATGAACCCACCAGCGTTTTGACCCCGCAAGAGGTACAAACCCTCTTTGCCACGCTGCGCAAGCTCAAGTCAGAAGGCACCTCCATTCTCTACATTTCCCATAAACTCGAGGAAATTCGCGATCTATGTGAAACCGCAACCATTTTGCGCGCAGGGCGCAAGATCGCCACATGCGATCCGCGGAAAAAATCCGCACGCGCGTTGGCAGAGATGATGGTCGGCGGCACGCTCAACTCGGCAAAACCGCAACACGGCGCGCTCGGCGATGTGGTGCTCGACGTGGCAGATCTTTCACTTGCACCGCAAACAACCTTTGGCACAAGTTTGAAAAATATTTCTTTTTCCCTTCGCAAGGGTGAAGTCTTAGGGATCGGCGGCGTTGCGGGCAATGGCCAAGACGAGCTGGTTGCTTGCCTGTCTGGTGAAGTGCTCCGCCCGCAAGACCGGATTAAACTCAACACGATGGGTATTGGGCATTTGGCCCCAAATGCACGGCGCGCCTTGGGACTTTTGGCCGCCCCAGAGGAGCGTTTGGGCCATGCGGCCGCGCCCGATATGAGCCTGACGGAAAATGCCATGCTCACGGGGATGGTGCGCAAAGAGCTGAGCCGTTCAGGCTTTCTGGACTGGCCGCGCGCCCGCGCTTTTGCCCAGGAGGTGATTGAAACCTTCGATGTGCGCACGCCCGATGCACAGTCTGCCGCACGGTCCCTGTCCGGCGGCAATTTGCAGAAATTCGTCATCGGACGCGAGGTTCTGCAAAATCCTTCAGTCTTGATCGTCAACCAACCCACTTGGGGCGTCGATGCAGCCGCGGCGGCGGCAATTCGCCAAGCCTTGCTAGACCTGGCAAGCCAAGGCGCAGGGGTCATCATCATCAGCCAGGATTTGGATGAGCTTATAGAAATTTCCACCAATTTCGCCGCACTCAATGCCGGCTGCCTGTCAGCCGCCCGCCCAATGTCGGGCCTAAGTTTGGATGAAATTGGCCTCTTGCTGGGAGGCGCCAATGCTGCGGCTTGAAAAACGCCCGAACCCCTCAAAGACTTGGGCTTATATGGCTCCGGCTCTGGCCGTTTTTGCCACGATGATCGGCGGCGGCATCATGTTTGCCGCTTTGGGAAAGGATCCCTTTGAAGCCATCCGCACAATTTTCTATGATCCACTGTTCTCCGAATTTGCATGGTATTATCGCCCGCAGCTTTTGGTCAAAGGCGCGCCTTTGATTTTGATCGCCATCGGTCTGTCGATGGGGTTCCGCGCTGGCATTTGGAACATTGGCGCCGAGGGACAATATATCATCGGTGCGATTTGTGGCGCAGGCGTGGCGCTAGCTGTCTACCCGGCGCAAAGTGCTTTCATTTTTCCCACCATGATCTTTTTTGGCGCATTGGGCGGCTTTGTCTGGGCTATAATTCCTGCGATTTTGAAAACAAGGTTTGGCACCAACGAAATCTTAGTGAGCCTCATGCTGGTCTATGTCGCAGAACAGCTGCTGGCGTCTATGTCGCTGGGTTTGTTGAAAAACCCTGAAGGATTTGGCTTTCCCGGGTCTCGTAATTTGCAGCAATACGCCAGCGCGCACAATGCAGAGCTTTGGACAGGCACCGGCATTCACATGGGCGTTATGTTTGCCTTCATCGCCGTGATTTTTGCCTATGTCTTACTGGCGCGGCATCAAATGGGCTTTCACATTCGTTTGACCGGGGAAAGCCCCAAGGCGGCTAAATTTGCCGGGGTCAATCCAAAGCGGCTTGTGGTTTATTGCCTTGGATTTAGTGGCGCTTTGGCGGGGCTGGCCGGCATGTTTGAAGTCTCCGGACCCAGCGGACAAATCAGTATTGATTTCAATGTCGGCTACGGGTTCACGGCCATCATTGTGGCATTTTTGGGCCGGCTCCATCCGATCGGCATCCTCTTGGCCGGACTGCTCATGGCACTGACCTATATTGGTGGTGAGATTGCGCAATCCAGTCTCGGCCTGCCCTCTGCGGCGATCCAGGCCTTTCAAGGTATGTTGCTGTTCTTCCTTCTTGCACTCGACATGCTGACAAATTTCAAAATAAGATTCACAAGCGTGGGGAGCCCCGCATGAAGACCTGCAGACGTCAGCCAGACTTGAATTCAAACGGGACGTATACGTGATGGATTTAAGCGCTATCAGCCCAACTCTTTTGGTCGCATCACTCATGGTGGCCGCAACACCTATTTTATTAGCGGCCATTGGGGAGTTAGTAGTCGAAAAATCTGGAGTTTTGAACCTTGGGGTTGAAGGCATGATGATCATCGGTGCCATTGCCGGTTTCTCCGCAGCCGTGAGCACAGGCTCGCCCATCATCGGCTTTATTTGCGCAGCGCTTGGCGGGGCGGCCCTCTCCTTAGTATTTGCACTTTTGACGCAATTTTTTCTGTCGAACCAAGTTGCCACGGGTCTGGCGCTGACTCTCTTTGGCCTCGGGCTTTCGGCGCTGATGGGGCAAAGCTATATTGGGATTAAGCCCCCGTCGAGCGTGAAGTTGGATCTGCCTGTCATTAGCGACATCCCCATCCTCGGCCCGATTTTGTTTTCTCATGACATCACAGTTTACGTCGCTTTGGCCTTGGTTACTGGAGTCTGGTGGTTTTTGAAATATACTCGTGGGGGTTTGATCCTACGTGCTGTGGGAGAAAGCCATGATGCGGCCCATGCTCTGGGCTATAAGGTCGTCAAAGTCCGCATATTGGCAATTATGTTTGGCGGCGCATGTGCCGGACTAGGGGGTGCATCGCTCTCGCTGGTGCGCGTGCCACAATGGACGGAAGGTATGACCGCTGGCGCGGGCTGGATCGCCCTGGCCATTGTCGTGTTTGCGAGCTGGAAACCGGCCCGTGCGCTTCTGGGTGCCTATCTTTTTGGTGGTGTCGCCGTTTTGCAGTTGAACCTTCAAGCTGCCGGTATATCAGTTTCAGTTGAGTATTTGTCGATGTCACCTTACGTGATGACCATAGTTGTCCTCGTAATTATGTCTGCTAATCGATCAAGATCGGCATTGAATGCACCGGCAGCACTTGGCCGTGTATTTCATGCCTCACGCTGACTGCTCGCATTCTACTGGCAATGATACCGCGCGTTGGGTTGACGACACATTGAACACATATGTTTCAACAAATGTGAGGCCGGCAGTTAGCCGGCCTCACATATCTGATTTATAAAGCCGTTTACACGGACAACCTTAGGTAGGTGGCGATGCCGTTATACCTTCAACATAGAAGTCCATAGTATCTAGTTGCATACGTGTCGCTACTTCACCTTCCGCAAGAAACGCTGTTCCGTCTTGCTTGTTGATCGGGCCGGTAAATCCAAACAATTCACCTGCACTAATAGCATCTTTAACACGCTGTGCTTCAGCTTCCACCTCTGCAGGCATGTTAGCGAATGGCGCCATGCCTACTGCGCCTGTGTTCATGTGGCCAAAGTAATCGCCTGTGGTCCAAGTACCATCAAGCACCTGGCCAACTTTGTCGATGTAGTATGGACCCCAGTTATCTATCGTAGCTGTCAACTGTGCCTTAGGCGCAAACTTCATTTGATCTGATGCTTGTCCAAAGCCCACTACCCCAGCTTCTTGAGCCGCTGTGAGTGGTGCGGGTGAGTCAGTATGCTGAGCAACCACGTCACACCCCTGTTGGATCATTACGTTTGCAGCATCACCTTCCAAGCCCGGATTATACCAAGTGTAAACCCAGGTAATAGAAAGTTCTACATCAGGGTTCATTTTTTTTGCACCCAAATAGTATGTGTTAATTTCACGCATGACTTCTGGAATTGGAAATGATGCAACGTAGCAAATTTTATTTGTTTTTGTCATCATACCAGCAATAACACCTTGAACGTGTCGTGCTTGATATAATTTCAAACCATAATTTGCAGCGTTATCTGCCTGCTTGTAACCAGTTGCATGCTCAAATTTTACATTTGGAAACTTTTTGGCCACATTCAACACAGCATCCATATAACCAAACGATGTTGCGAAAATAATGTCTGCGCCATTCAGAGCCATCTGCGTCATTACTCGCTCTGAATCTGGGCCTTCTGGCACACTCTCCACGTACACAGTTTCAACTCTATCACCGTATTCCGCCTCTACTTGCTGACGACCAATATCGTGACGATATGTCCACCCATGATCACCTGTTGGGCCTACATAAATAAATCCAACTTTTACTTTATCTTTGGGTTCATCAGCATAGGACGGCACAACGAATCCAGCTGCCAATACAACTGCTGACATAAATACTCTTAGTAGTTTCACCATATATCCTTTCTAGTTTCTTAAGTGCGAATAAAACGTAAGATCTACTAATTGATCACTCGAACTTGATCAAACACACTTGATTAATGCTTGTGAATGCTAATGCATGAGGGGCGGTTGGTCCATCAGTATTGCGTCAGCGATTAAATCTGTTTCGATTAGTACCTGATTAGGCCTGACTGCTTGATACTTGACCGAACGAGCCAACATATTCCGTTCGCCTTAACAATTGGAACAATTATTTATTTCGGCACCAATTTTCAGAGGTTTATCCCAAAGTTTAAAACATCCGCTAGGCGCCTAGCGATGGTCTGTAAATATCAGAGCGTTATGCAGCTTTGCTGGTAGGGAATATCCCCGGCATAGTTATGAAACCATCGATCCGCTTTACACGATCGCACCAACGTCGAATCGCTGGGAAATCCATCCTAGAAATTCCACCTTCTTCCGAAAGGGCAACATAAGGGAAACAACTTATGTCAGCAATGGTTGGAAACGGCGTTTCAACGAGCCAATCGTCTCCACGTTTTTCGGAAAACCATAGATGCTCATCTAGAATTCGAAACAATCGGTGTGCGCCAGCACGCGCGGTGTCAATATCCAAATCATAAAAAAATGTGTCATGCAGGCGAGCAGCCGATGCCGTGGCAGTTATTTCATCTGCTACTCGCATCCAATTGTCGATGCTCAAGCGCTGTTTTTTAGGATACCAAAACCCAGATTTGTCGTAATTTTCAGCGATATAAGACAAAATGACATCTGACCCGCAAAAAATTGCATCTGAATCTTCAAAAATTGGTAATTGCCCAAGTGGATTAAGCGACAGCAGAGCTTTCGACTTATGTTCACGTCCAGGGTAGAAGTCTACCGGCTTGGTATCAAAATTTAAACCCAAAATACTTAGAAACAGCCGGACTTTATAACAATTTCCAGACAGTTCGTAGTCATATAATTTCATTTACTGGTTCCCTATATATCCAAAACAAGTTGGTTTGATTTTGACCTTGAAACACAAGTAATGATCTTTTGGTTCGACGCCTTCTCTTTTGTCGAAAGATATACATCCTGATGATCAGGCTCACCCCCGATCACAGTCATCAAACATGTGCCGCAAGCACCTTGTTCACAGGAACTTGGGACTTCAATTCCATTTTCTCTTAAAATCTGCAGAATTGTCTTGCCTGCCGGCACTTGTAGGGTCAACGCTGACCGGGATAGCGCTATTTCAAAGGTCGTCTTATCGTCAATTTCTTTCGAATTTTTAAAATACTCAAAGTGAACCGCTTCGTCTGGCCATCCACACTTCTTTGCAGCTTCACGAGCCGCCTCCAACATTACACCAGGACCACATATATAGACATGTTGAGCCGCAACATAATTAGCAAGAACACCAGAAATTACATTGCGTGTTGCTCGCGGCGAGAGGCCCATGTAAATTTTTGTAAGAGCATCCAAGTCCTGCAAGATCTCCGGAAACGCCAAATCAGCTTTGGTTTGGACAAAGATATGCAGCTCGAATGGTAGTTCCTGAGCTTTAAGCGCTTGAGCCATAGAGAGTAAAGGCGTGATACCTATACCGCCTGAAATTAGAATCGTTTTCACCGCATCACGGCGAAGTGGAAAGTTGTTATGTGGCGCCGATATTGCAATGACATCGCCTTCTTGAACATCATCATGAAGGCATATTGATCCGCCACGAGATGCGACATCGCGTTTAACACCGATAGTGTAGTGATCGGTTTGACCCGGTCCATTTGTTAGTGAATATTGCCGCAGCATACCGTTAGGTAGGCTGACGTCTATGTGTGCACCGGGTTGGAAGGTTGGAAATTGTTCGCTAAACGCCTCAAGCCGAAATGCCATAACTTGTTGAGCTGTAAGCCATTTTCTAGCAACCTTTGCACGCAACTCAACTTTTGGGCCAGCAGTATTAATGTTTGGCATTTGAGCGAGATCTTTAGCAACAGGCTTAAATTCCACCTCTATAGCTCGCGGAGGAGCGAGACCACTCACAGCCAGTTCTATTTTGTCTCGTAGGGCTGTCATCATCGCATTGTGATGCCTCAGAGCAACGATGGGATCGAT
Source organism: uncultured Planktomarina sp. (assembly GCA_905181815.1). Taxonomy (GTDB): domain Bacteria; phylum Pseudomonadota; class Alphaproteobacteria; order Rhodobacterales; family Rhodobacteraceae; genus Planktomarina. Next base: position 905,663 of record CAJIZA010000001.1, read on the forward strand.
TGGTTGGGGTATCAACAAGCCACGTATGATTGTTTTCCCTGAATCAACAGGTTGGAAAAATAGTTGCAACTCGGACACCCCAGATTGAAGGGTCATAGATGTGTCGCTCTTATGCGTTACCATTCCATAAGGGTAATCGGTCGCAAATTTTTGTACTAAGTCAGATGGAGCGTTTATTTGAATTGCACGCAAAGTTAAGGGTACTGTATCCGTTAATGTAACAGGCGTCTCAAAACTTCGTTCAGGCGCCACAACTGACCAAACAAGCCCATACTTCTCAATGCATTGATAAGCATTGTTGCAAACGGTGCGAGCGGGTGCGTCAGCAGGATGGGCCGGAATATAGGTGCAGCCTGCGGTTCGATTCGCATATCGCCACCCATGATAAAGACAACGGAGTTCACTACCCTCGTTCAGACCTATGCTTAACCGTACACCACGATGCAGGCACCTATTTTCCCAGACATTTACATGGCCGTCATCAGCGCGCCAGATGGCTAATTCATGCCCCCAAAGTTGACCCTGATAAACATGTCGTAATGGAAGGTCGCTGCTTGAGGCAACAGGATGCCATTGGCTAAGGTCAACTTTCATCTCGGACTCCAAGTCAAATTGATGGAATGACACCGTAGGTCAGACCTTTTTTTGCAAGCCATCGGCGGTAAGCAATAGCAGATTTGTCAGCACGGATCGGTGTTTCAGCACGACTGTCAAGTGGTAAGCGTTTTGGAAACTGGTTCTCTAAGATCGACTTGTCCTGTCCAAAAATAATCTGCTGAAAATACCTAATACTTTCATAGCTATTTGCGACGTCAATCACACACATTCCGGTATGCGCACGTGTCCATTCAGGACCCATCGGCTGAAGGAACATATAAATAACGTCCATCCGCCCTTCAGCTTCATACCCAGGACTAGATTTGTACAAGAGTGCACAGTTAGTATGCGGAACACGAAAAATGTAATCAACGTCCGCACCAGCCGCAGACGCCAACGAGGCCTGTGGTTGATAAAATCTACAACGGGTAGCCATGATTTCATCACGGCTTTCTGAAACGTCTACATCGTATTCTTTAACCTCAGTGTGCGGCTCCTCTCCCAGAATGCCAGTATGCACGAATGGAAAGTGTCCCATATCAAGAAAGTTTTCGATAGCGCGGCCGAATGATACGTTCACACCAAAAACTCCGGTAGCAACGTTTTGGCGATCAGGTTCATCAATTTCCTCGACGGCAAATAATTCGTCTGGTGGTATTCCAAGACTGGTCCATAAAAACCCATATGCACGTTTTGTAGGTAGCACAAAACTCACATTGTCACATGACCAAACAAATAATTCACCCTTCGCTGTCTGCTGATAAAATAACGAACGGCCAAGAAGAACAGTTCTGTGTTTTTGACCAACTACTATTTCATTAAAGGAGCTGAGTGGATGCCATTGATTTAGTACCACTGGATCGTCACAATCTTGTGTCATACTGCTACTTTCCTAGTCATTGAAAATATGGAACATCAGTTTTGATCGACTGAATGGATTTGTTGCCACAGTTTCACCCCCAAAAAAACCAAACAATAAACAGCATAGCAAGACAAATATCACGTACTGTATCAGAATTGGCGTGATCATTGAATTCCAGGCTTCGGAGATTTTCTTTTCAAGACTTTTTAAGACAATAAAGTGGACAACAAAAAAGTATAATGGGGAGAGAGGAGATCGTTTTTGCAAAACTAATATGAGTAACTGCATTATTAGATCTCTCCCAAGAGCATAGGTCTCCTCGCTTAGCGCAGAAATCGCACATCTTTAAAGCATTCCCAAAGAATGGACTTTGAACAAAATATGACTAAACATTTTATATTGCCTGATAGGCTGTAATCGTCTTTCTATGAGAATAGCTAACAATCTAGTTCGGATATTCTTTGACGTTAGCGAAGAATATTAAATACAAGTGAAAAAGCGCTTGGCAATGAGTGTGACACCTCATTTTGACTTTTATAAATGAATATTACCATGCATTGTTGTCAAATGATCGATTTCTTAGTCATAGGGGGCGGTATCGCTGGCATATCAGTAGCGGCGCGCTTGTCAGACTATGGGTCCTGCAGGGTCTTGGAGCGCGAGGCACATTTAGCCTATCATACCTCAGGTCGCTCAGCAGCTCTCTATGAGGAAAATTACGGTAGCCCCTCCACCATCGCTCTTGCCAAAGCCGGCCGCGCAGATTGGGATAATTTGCTTGCCGGCGTGCTGAGCCCGCGCGGCTTTATGCTTTTGTGCCTGCGCGGTGAAGAAACGCAATTTGAGGCCGACCAGCAGCATATGGGCCTAACCGAAATCTCGATGGCAGAGGCCCAGGCACGCGTGCCGATCCTCGACGCCCAGGAGGTTTTGCGCGCAGCCTGCAGCACGACCGCGCAGGATATTGACACCGATATGATGTTACAGCGCTTTGCCAAACTCTTGCGCAGTAATGGCGGGGTGATTGAAACGCATCAATGCGTTCAGGCCATTCAAAAAATTGCTGGCGGATGGCAGGTCACCTGCCAAGAGCAGACATTCACGGCGCGTCGGTTGATTAACGCGGCAGGGGCTTGGGGCGATGAGATCGCCGCACTGGCCGGTCTTGCACCCATTGGGCTGACGCCGATGCGCCGCAGTGTGGCACGACTGGCCGCGCCAGGTGGGCATGATCCTTCGACCTGGCCCGTGCTGTTTGGCCCGGGTGAGCGGTGGTATGCCAAGGCCGATGCGGGTGCATTGATTGTCTCGCTGGCGGAAGAGACCCCCAGCGTGCCCATGGATGCTTGGCCACATGATCAGGATCTGGCCGAAGCTCTGGCGCGCTATCAAGACTATGTGACCGAAGAGGTAACGCGGCCTATATCGTCATGGGCTGGCCTGCGCACGTTTGCGCCTGATCGCAATCTAGTCCTGGGCGCCGCGCCCCAAGAGGAGAGTTTCATCTGGGCCGTGGGACAGGGCGGATATGGATTTTTCACCGCCCCCGCCGCCTCGCAACTGGTGGCCGCGGCCGCGTTAGGCCGGAAACCGCAGCTGACGGCTGAGATTGTAGCACAGCTAAGCCCGGCGCGTTTTGTAACCTGACGTCGCCAATCTGCAAGAAAACGGGGGGGCGTGATGCCCCACCCTTTGGATATTATCCATCCATCCGAATGGTGGCATTGCTGGGATCATAAGGGCTGTCTTGCACCACTTCGCAATCCCAAAGACTGTTGAGCATTTTCACCTGCAACTTCGTACCCGGCACGGCAAGTTCTGGCGGCAGGTAGCCCATGCCGATAGATTTCTCAAAATGTACCGAATAGCCGCCGGAGGTGAGGCGACCAACTCGGGTCTGGCCATGATACAATGCTTCGCGGCCCCATGGATCCGCATCCTCCGGCCCGTCAATCAGAAGTGTGCAACATTTAACCCGGACCCCAAGCGCCTCCATCGCCGCTTTGCCATGAAACTCTTTCGACAGATCCACAAAGCGTGGCAGATCAGCCTCAAGCGGCGTGGCATCGCGCCCCAGCTCTGTACCGAAAGCGCGATAGGACTTTTCCTGCCGCAGCCAGTTTTGCGCCCGCGCGCCCACCAATTTCATACCATGTTTTGCACCGGCTTTTTCCAGCAGGTCGAAGAGATAGTTCTGCATTTCCATAGGATGATGCAGCTCCCAACCCAGCTCGCCCGTATAGGCCACACGAATCGCATTCACCGGGCACATGCCCAGCTCAATTTTCCGTGCTGAAAGCCACGGAAAGCGCTTGTTGGATAGTGCAGTGGCCGGATCTGGATCATTAATCACATCGCGCAAGACATCGCGCGCCTTGGGACCTGCAAGGGCGAAAACTCCCCATTGGGTGGTGACATCTTGGAGCTCAACTCGGCCAAATTCAACCTCTTTATCCTGAATCGCCTTTTTCAGATAATCTTGATCATAGGCACTCCATGCCCCCGCTGAGACCAAATAATATTCCTGCTCAGAGAGGCGCACAATGGTGTATTCCGTGCGCGTGGTGCCATGGCCCGTCAAAGCATAAGTGAGATTGATGCGGCCCACGCGCGGCAGTTTATTACAGGTAAACCAGTCGAGAAACGCTGTCGCGCCGGCACCTTTGACGATATGTTTGGTAAAGGCTGTTGCATCCACAAGCCCGACCCCTTCGCGGATGGCGCGCGCCTCTTCGACCGCGTATTTCCACCAGGCTCCACGGCGGAAACTGCGGGACTTTTCGTCAAAATCTTCGGGCGCATCCAGCGGACCGAAATAATTGGGCCGTTCCCAGCCGTTGACCCAACCAAACTGTGCTCCGCGTGCCTTTTGCCGATCATAGGCCGGCGCCGTGCGCAAAGGCCGCGCGGCAGGGCGCTCTTCATCGGGGTGGTGCAGAACATAGACGTGGTCGTAGCATTCTTCATTTTTGCGCATGGCAAATTCTGTGGTCATCCAATTGCCGTAGCGTTTGGGGTCTAGGTTGGCCATGTCAATCTCAGCCTCCCCATCCACCATCATCTGCGCCATATAATAGCCGGTGCCGCCAGCAGCTGTAATTCCAAAGCTAAATCCCTCGGCCAGCCACATATTGCGCAGGCCCGGCGCTGGGCCCACCAGCGGGTTGCCATCGGGCGTATAACAAATTGGTCCGTTGAAATCATCTTTGAGCCCACTTTCCTCGCAGGAAGGTACGCGGTGGATCATCGCCATATATTGCTCTTCAATCCGCTCCAAAGCGAGCGGGAAAAGATCGGCGCGGAAACTGTCTGGCACCCCATGTTCAAAGCGCGCCGGTGCCTCTTTTTCATACACCCCGAGGATCCAACCGCCGCGTTCCTCACGCACATAGCTTTGCGCATCTGCGTCGCGGATCACCGGGTGTTCAGGATTGCCCTCAGCGCGGTAGGCCACCAGTGCCGGATCTTGCTCCAATACGACAAATTGATGTTCAACCGGAATGGCTGGAATTTTGATACCCAACATTTTTGCTGTGCGCTGCGCGTGATTGCCAGAGGCTGTGACCACATGCTCCGCTGTGATCACAGTTTGCTCCTCCGAAGGCACAAGGTTTCCGCCCTTCTCCATCATTTTCGTGCAGGTCACTTCCCAGTGGCTGCCGGTCCAATGGAAACCATCCACCTGCCACTTGCGCTCAATGCTCACGCCAAGTTGCCGCGCGCCCTTGGCCATAGCCATGGTCACATCCGCCGGGTTAATATAGCCATCCGTGTGATGATAGAGCGCTCCTTTAAGATCCTCGGTGCGAATGAGCGGCCATTTTGCTTTAATTTCATCCGGTGACATAAAGACATAGGGCACGCCGCAGGTTTCTGCGGTTGAGGCATAGAGGCGGTATTCATCCATCCGCTCGTCTGTTTGCGCCATCCGAAGATTGCCCACCACCGCAAAGCCCGCATTCAAACCGGTTTCCTCTTCAAGGGATTTATAAAAATCAACCGAGTACTTGTGGATATGCGTGGTTGCATAAGACATGTTGAACAGCGGCAAGAGCCCCGCCGCATGCCAGGTTGAGCCGGAGGTCAGCTCATCGCGCTCAATCAACATGGTATCCCAACCGCGTTTTCCAAGATGGTAGGCAATGGAGGTCCCAACTGCCCCGCCACCGACAACCAATGCTTTTACTTGCGTCTTCATCGCGCACGACTCCTTTTTGCGTTGCGCATAGGTTGCCCTAAGACGGCGTAAAAAGGGAAGTCGCGCCGACCTCCCAGTTGCAAAAACCGACCTCACAAGATTTTTCACACCAAAATATATCATCCCAAGGCGATTCTATCGCTGCGAAGCGCCCTTGCAGCGCGTCATGTGGCAGGGTAAATGCATTCAATAAGCAGTGGGGTGCACTATGCAGATTTGCCCATCTAAAATTCGCATTTGCCAAGAAATCGCCCAGCTGCGCGCAGCGGGGAAAACCATCGGCTTGGTTCCAACAATGGGTTTTTTGCACGACGGACATTTACAACTGATGCGCCGGGCCGCGCAGAGCGCGGATGCAGTTGTGGCGACAATTTTTGTGAACCCGACCCAATTTGGCCCAAATGAAGATCTCGACCGGTATCCCTGCGATTTGAATCACGATTTAGCACTTTTGCGAGCCGAGGGTGTGGCAGCCGCATCTGGACACGCATGATGATGACAAAACAATGGCAAAAAATTCTCAGCGTAATTTTTTACATCGCGCTCTGCGCCGGGCCAGGGCTCGCGGGTGCGCCACAAAAGGGCACTGTCACCCAATTGCCTATACCGCGCTATGTGTCCTTAAAGGCCAGTGAAGGCAATGTGCGGCGCGGACCGTCGCTTAGCCACCGCATTGATTGGATCTTGAAATTGCGCAACATGCCACTGCAGGTGGTGGCCGAACATGGCCATTGGCGCAAAGTGCTAGATTTTGAGGGTGCGGGCGGATGGATCCATTATTCGCTTCTGTCGGGCGGACGCACAGTCATGATCGTGCAGGATCATGTGGATCTGCGCAATCAACCGACAGTTGAAGCCCTGACCACCGCCCGGCTAGAGCGCAACGTATTGGCGCGGCTTTTGTCCTGCAAACCCGATTGGTGCCGGCTGTCATCGGCAGGCTACAAAGGCTGGGCCCCCAAAACCGCGCTTTGGGGCGTTACAGAGACTGAGATCTTCGACTAAGCTACAATCCGCGATTGCGCAGCAAGGCAGTGGCATCCGGCAATTTCCCACGAAATGCCACATAGAGCTCTTCTGCATCCGCGCTGCCACCGCGGGCCAAAATATTGGCCTGCAAAGCCCGTGCCCGTTCCCTATCAAACGGCCCGCCCGCCTCCTCAAAGGATGCAAAAGCATCCGCATCCATTACCTCTGACCACATATAGCTGTAATATCCGCTCGAATACCCATCGCCCGCAAAAACATGGGCAAATTGTGGGGTTGCATGGCGCATTCCAATCGCCGCAGGCATGCCAATATCCGCCAAAATTTCGGCCTGCCGCAACATGGGATCTTGAGAAGCTGCAGCTTCATGGAAGCTTAAATCCACAAGTGCAGAAGCGATATATTCCACGGTTTGAAATCCCATATCAAATGTCGCGGCCCCGAGCATACGCTTGAGCAAATCATTCGGCATGACTGCGCCAGTTTGCGCATGAATGGCAAATTTTTGCAGAACTTCAGGCACTTCAAGCCAATGTTCAAACAGCTGGCTTGGCAGTTCAACAAAGTCGCGCGCTACAGAGGTGCCAGAAACGGCCGAATAGCTGACATCACTCAACATCTGGTGCAGCGCATGGCCAAATTCATGAAACAGGGTGCGCGCATCGTCGAATGACAAAAGCGCGGGTGCCCCGTCAGAGGGTTTCGCAAAGTTGCAAACATTGATCACAATGGGCGCGCGTGGACTGGGCCTCTTCCGCTGGCTTTGCAAAGCGCTGCACCATGCGCCAGATCTTTTACCGCTCCGGGCAAAATAATCACCTATAAACAACGCCAAATGCGCCCCGTCGCGGCGCACCTCCCAAACCCGAGCGTCCTTATGGTGCAACGGCAAAGACAGCTCTTGAAACGTCAGACCGAACAGGCGCTGCGCACAGTCAAAAGCCGCTGCAATCATTTGATCCAATTGTAAATAGGGCTTCAATTCCGCCTCATCTAGATCGTGATCCGCCTTACGGCGCTTTTGCGCATAGTAACGCCAGTCCCAAGCCATAAGTGGGCCATTCAGCCCGTCTTCAGCCATCATTTGGGTCAAGATCGTCCCATCCGCCTCCGCCCGCGCCTTGGCCGGACCCCAAACCTGCATGAGAAGATCACGCACGCGGACCGGTGTCTTGGCCATCTGCGTTTCCAATTTAAACTCTGAAAAACTCTTATAGCCTAGCAAGGCCGTCTGCTCTTGCCGCAGGCGCAAGGTTTCACTGACAATCGCCCGATTATCCGTCTCACCGCCATTGGCGCCCCGTGCTGCCCAGGCCTTATAAGCCGTCTCGCGCAGACCCCGTCGGTCGGAAAATTCCAAAAATGGCACGATCAGTGACCGCGATAGGGTGACCACAGGCCCATCCAGGCCCTTCTCCTGCCCCGCAGCTTCCGCGGCCTGCAACACAAAATCAGGTAAGCCCGCAAGATCATCTGCCTTCAATGGCAGAGCCCAGTCCCTTTCATCGGCCAGCAAATTTTGCATGAATGTCGTGCCCAAGCTGGCAAGCCGCGATTTGATCTCAGCCATACGCGCGGCCTCGGCCCCGGTCAACTTGGCCCCGGCCCGAATGAAGTCCCGACGCGTCAGCATCAAAACTCGCTCTTGCTCAGGCGACAATCCCAAAGAGGCACGGCGTGACCAGAGATCTTCGATCCGCCCAAATAGAGCAACATTCGAGGTTACGGCAGAGGCATAGGCCGACAGCTTCGGCGCAAAATCCCGTTGCAGCTCTTCGCGCAATGGCGTACTGTCAGTACTGGCTAAGGTATAAAACGCCGCAGCAAGCTGATTTAGCGGCTCTTCGGCCAATTCCTGCGCCTCAATGGTATTTTCAAAGGTGGGCACGTCTGAGCTCTTCGCAATGGCCTGCATTCCTGAGCGCGCTTGAGCCAATGCGGCATCCATAGCCGGGGCAAAACTGGCGTCTGATATGGTATCAAAAGGCGCGAGGCCAAAAGGGGTGATCCAAGGTTCAAGCAGGTTCATATCAAGACTTTCCATCCGAAGAATTTGCGCCGCAAATAGGGCAATCTGCCCGCGGTTTGGTTTTTATCACACGGTTTTGCGCATCGAGCACATTGTAAATCGCCATCTGGCCGCGCAATGGCGTGCCAGCAATCAAGATATATTTCAGCGCCTCCGCCGCCATGAGGCTGCCAATAATCCCGGGCAGGGCCGCAAAGACCCCAGCCTGCGCACAGCTAGGGGCCAGCTCTGGCTTGGGCGCGCTGGGAAACACACATTGATAGCAAGGACCAGAGCGCGCCGGATCAAACAGCGCCAGCTGACCTTCCCATTGACTTAAGGCTCCGCTGACCAGGGGTTTTGAGCGCGCCACGCAGGCCGCGTTCACCAGATAGCGCGTCTCAAAATTATCCGTGCCATCCAACACCATGTCATATTGGCCGATGAGCTCTTCAACACTCTCGCCAGTAAGGCGATGGTTGTAACTGTTCACAGCCACATAGGGATTTAATTCGCCAATTGCCCGAGCCGCAGAGGTAACTTTAGTTCGGCCAATGTCTGCGTCGCGATGAATAACTTGCCGCTGCAAATTACTGGCCACTACTGTGTCATCGTCAACAACGCCGATGGTTCCAACCCCGGCAGCCGCCAAATATTGCAGCGCCGGCGCGCCCAGCCCACCGGCACCAATCACCAAGACCTTGGCACCACGCAGCCGCATCTGCCCTGCCCCACCAATCTCCGGCACAACGATGTGACGCGCATAGCGGTCCAGCTCGGCTACAGACATCCCTGCATTTGCGGGGGGCACTGGCGGTGCCGCGCGGAACCGCAATTTGCGCAGGCCCTGCCAATAGATCCAAATAATCGCCGCAAAAGCCGCGATGATGGCCCAAAGCTCCCACGATCCACCTGTTTTAAGCCGCAGCGGATGACCATCAGGCAAAATCAGGTGGGCTAAAATCACCCCCACAAACACCACCACAATCATGCCCCAGCGTTGCCGGTGTGGCGCGCCCATAGCCCAACCAATGATCCAAAGAACCGCGCAAACTGTTCCAACAAGTATCATTAGCTGCGCCCTGTGGAGCCAAAGCCATCCAGGCCACGAGGCGTCGCGTCTAGCTTTGCCACCAGAGAAAACTCGGCTTGAACTACCGGGGCCACAATCATTTGCGCAATCCGTTCCCCATGTCGGACAGTAAAAGCCTCAGTGCCAGTGTTGAGCAAAATCACCCCAAGCGGGCCTCGATAGTCACTGTCGATCGTACCGGGTGAATTGGCCAAGGTAATCCCGTGTTTCAAGGAAAGCCCAGATCTCGGGCGGATTTGCACCTCATATCCCCCAGGTATGGCAAGGCGCAGTCCAGTGCCAATCAATGCCCGCGCGCCAGGCTGCACAATGACATCTGCACGGTCGGGAAAATTGGCCCGCAGATCAGCACCAGCAGCGCCCGTGGTGGCATAGGCCGGTAGGCCAAAGCTTGCATCGGCCCCAGCATCCCAGGTCATCTCAATGACAGGGTTCATGTCAAAGCATCCGCGATGCGGAGCGCCAGCTGCCGCGCAACACCGATCTTGGGCATCTCATCCCAGGTCTCGGCTCCAACCGCGTCGATGACCGTGACCTTGTTGTGTGTCCCACCCATGATGCCTGTCTCAGGGCCCACATCATTTGCGACAATCCAATCGCAGCCCTTTCGCAGACGCTTTGCTGTTGCGTTGTTAATCACATTCTCGGTCTCTGCTGCAAACCCCACAACTAATTGCGGCCTCAGGTCATGCGCTGAAACACGCGCCAGAATATCTGAATTTTCGGCAAACTGTAAAACCGGCAGATCGCCAGAGGATCTCTTTTTGATCTTTTGCTCATGGGCGCCTGCAATGCGCCAATCAGCTACAGCCGCCGCAAAAACCGCCGCATCAACAGGTAAAAGTCCCTCAACCGCGGCCAACATATCCTGAGCTGTTTGCACCGGATGCACGTCAACGCCAGTGGGGGGCGGCACGCTCGCCGGACCGGTGACAAAGCTGACCCGCGCGCCTAGGTCGCGCAAGGCCTCTGCCAGAGCTGCTCCCTGCGCACCAGACGAGCGATTGGCGATGTAGCGCACGGGATCAATCGGCTCATGAGTGGGCCCAGAGGTCACCAGCACATGACGGCCCTCAAGAGGACCGTTGCGAAAAAAACCCGCGACCTGCGCCAAAATTTCATCCACTTCTGCCATGCGACCTGGGCCGTATTCACCGCAGGCCATCTCTCCGTCATTGGGGTCAATCAGCTGCACCTCATCCTGTTGCAACTGCTTCAAATTGCGCTGCGTGGCGGGGTGCTGCCACATGCGCACATTCATGGAGGGGGCGATCATCACCGGGGTATCTGTGGCCAAAAGCAGGGTTGTGGCCAGATCATCAGCCATTCCATGCGCCATTTTGGCTATGATTTGTGCCGTGGCCGGCGCCACAAGAATAAGATCCGCTGCACGCGACAACTCGATATGTCCCATCTGCGCCTCTTCGGTCAGGTCAAACAGCTCCGTGTAGACCTTAGACCTTGCAAGGGCCGCAATTGATAGTGGCGTGACGAATTTCGCGCTGGATTGCGTCAAGACTGGCGTGACGCGCGAGCCCTGTGCAATCAACCTTCGAATCAAATCTGGGATTTTCACCGCGGCGATGCCACCAGAGATGATTAGGAGAATATGTTTTTCTTTCATGGCTCACAGTTACGCAGCCAGACCTCGCTCTGCAAGGTCTGGCACACCCAAAAAGCTCACTGGAAAAATGCGCTTGCCTCAGGGGCCTGATCTTCCAGCGCCAGGCGCATTTTCTTAAACGCGGCGGCCTCCACCTGTCGGATCCGCTCTTTCGACAGACCCAATTCTTCACCCAAGCTCTCCAAAGTGCGCGGCACCTCGATCAATTTACGTTCCCGCACAATATATCTCTCGCGGTCGTTGAGCACGCTCATCGCTTGCACTAGCCATTTGCGCAGCGCCTCCTGATCATGATCAAGCTCTACGATTTCAGCGGCTTGCGCGCTGTTATCTTCTAGCGCATCTATCCATTCCCGGCCTTCGTCTTCGGTCGATTGCGTCGCGTTAAGCGAAAAATCGGACCCAGACAAACGGCCATCCATCATCTCCACATCGTGCAGCGGCACGCCCAAATCCTGCGAAATCAATTGCTGCAATTGATGCCGATCCAGCGTTTGGCCGGCGTTATTGGCGTCGCGCTCAATCCTAGCCTGAATTCGGCGCATGTTAAAAAACAAAGATTTTTGCGGACTGGTCGATCCAGTACGCACCATAGACCAATTGCGCATCACATATTCTTGCACAGAGGCCTTGATCCACCAAACCGCATAGGTTGAGAAACGTACGCCACGATCAGGATCAAATTTCTCTGCCGCTTTCATAAGGCCGAGTCCGGCCTCTTGGATCAAATCTCCCATCGGCGCGCCATAGCGTTTGAACTTAGCGGCTTGCGAAATCGCCAACCGCATATAGGCATTGATCAAGCGGTGCAGGCTATGCTCGCATCGGTCATCACGCCAAGCGTAGGCCAATTTTAATTCCGTTTCAGCGTCAAGCATCTCTGCTTTCATTGCAGTACGCGGTAGAAAATTCTCTGTGCGGCCGTCTAAAGGCATCGTTTCGCCTCCCAATCAGTAAAAGATGAAGAACTTGTTACTCTCTTCTTACGCAGGTACATGCAGGTTGGATCACTCTTGGGGACATAATGCCTGCAGAAAACAACACTCCAGACCTACGCCTGGTGCTTGGCGGCGCAAATTCTGGCAAATCACGGGTTGCCGAACAGTTAATTGCGGCGACCGGACGGCCCCAGCGCTATATCGCAACAGCCCAGGCCTGGGATGATGAAATGCGTGCCAAGATTGCGAAGCACCGCCGGCAACGTGGGCTGGGTTGGACCACTGTGGAAGCACCCCTGGATCTCACTGAAGTTCTGGCGGCGGCAAAGCCAGAAGAAATCGTGCTACTCGATTGCGTCACACTTTGGCTCAGCAATCTCATGATGGCCGAGCGGAATATTCAAACCGCTTGTGCCGAGCTTTGCACGGGTCTCACCCACGCCCCCTGCCCGGTGATTGTGGTCAGCAATGAAGTCGGTCAAGGCATCACGCCAGACAATGCGATGGCGCGGGCTTTTGTCAAACACCAAGGCGACCTCAATCAAGAGCTCGCCCGCCTGGCGCAAGAGGTAATCTTCGTCACCGTCGGCATCGCGCAAACTCTCAAGGGCAGGCTATGAGCGATTGGTTTTGGATAAGGCACGGCCCAACCCATGAAAAAAATTTCACCGGATGGCGCGACGTACCAGCCGATTTATCCGACCGCGCGTTAATCAGCCGCCTGTGTTCGTATTTGCCGTCTGAGGCTGTGGTGGTTTCTTCTGACCTGACCCGCTCAGTCACCACCGCCGATGCACTTGCAGGCGCGCGCACCCGCCTGACTCATGAAGCCGATCTACGAGAGTTTCACTTTGGAGATTGGGATGGGCGGCATTGGTCAGATGTTGCACAGAGCGATCCACAATTGAGCCGCGATTTTTGGGAAAAACCCGGTGATATTACGGCCCCCAATGGCGAAAGCTGGAACATGGCCGCCGCCCGCGCTCGCCCGGTGGTCGACCGGTTGAATGCGGCCCACAACAGCATCATCGCCGTGGCGCATTTTGGCATCATCCTCACCCAGGTGCAACGCGCCCTTGATAGCAGCGCCTATGCCTGCCTTGCCCATAAAATCGATAATTTCAGCGTCACCCATCTGCGCGAAGACCAGGGCAAATGGCGAGTTATCTGCATCAACCACTTGCCATAGGGCTCGTGACCCTGCATCCGCAGATACAACTTCGCAAACCATGATGGCCTATGCTTGCGAAACCCATAAACACACAGGAAAAAGCCGATCTCAGCCGCGCAATAGCCGGAAAGCCGCCGCCGCAGCCCAGCCAGAAAAAATGGCAATGGCCAATGACAGTAGGCCATAAACAACGGGGCGCTCATGGGCTAAATTATAAAGCCAACGCTCAATGCCAACCTTATGCACATCAATTGCGGTCTGATACTGCGACACGACCTCGCCGTCGCGCATGAGGAAAATACGCGCCGAATAAGCCCCCTCCACCAAATTTGATGGCAGGGAAACGGAGGTCGAAAACAAAGTTTGCTCTTGAAGCTGCACCGAACCGGGCAGCATTTGATAAAGACCCTGCTCTTCGCGCACGCGCACCAAAGCTTCGGTAAATTGATCTTTATTATTGGTGCTGGGGGGGACTGTCACTGCACGGATCAACTGGCGCACCGAGATTTGATGCCACAGATCAGATGCCTCACTGACAACGCGATCAAAGGGCCCGGTCGTGGCGACCGCGTAAAAACTGGGCGCCAAATCGACATCAAAAGCCTCAACATTGACCCAAATCCCCAAGCGTTTGTCCTTACGGCGCACCGTGACCGGGTAGCGTGGACTGGCGATGGTGACAACAACATCGAGATCACCAGCCGAACTGGCTGCGGTTTCATGTTTCAGGGCACCAAAAATTAAGATCTCCGATCCATTAAAAAACGCAGTGATGCCAATTTCGTTTTTCGACATGCCCAGAACAATGTCCTGTGCCGAAACCGGGCCAGCCAGGGCCAGCAGGACGAGAAGAACTCTTGCGAAAAAACCTTGCATCAATGGCCTCCGGCAACGCCAAGGCTGAACAGCTCGGAGGGTTCGACGACCAGGTCAAACGCCAGCTTAGCGCAAACAAGTAGCACCATCAGCGCAAGAAGGATGCGCAGCTGCTCTGCTTTGAGCTTGGCGCCAATCATGGTGCCGAATTGCGCGCCGATCACCCCTCCGATCAAGAGCAATACCGCCAGCACCATATCCACTGTATAATTAGTGGTGGCATGCAGCATAGTGGTAAATGCTGTGACGAAAATGATCTGAAACAGCGATGTGCCCACCACAACTTTTGTTGGCATACCCAGCAGGTAAATCATCGCTGGAACCATCACGAAACCACCGCCCACGCCCATGATCGCCGCCAAGACACCAACTACAACGCCAACAACGATGGGTGGGATTATGGAGATGTACAGACCCGACACTCGGAACCGCATTTTAAACGGCAAAGCATGCACCAAACCGCGTTTTTTACGCGGCTTGACAACGGCCACCTGTTTCGATTTGCTCATCGCCCGCAGACTTTCAGCGAACATCAAGCTGCCAACGACGCCCAAAAATAGCACATAACACAATTTAACCAGGAGATCGACTTGGCCCAAACTTTTGAGGTAATTGAACACAACCACCCCAAGCGCGGCACCGACCAGCCCGCCAATGAGCAGAACCCCACCCATTTTGAAATCTACCGTCTTCCGTTTCACATGCGCCAACACGCCCGAAAACGAAGAGGCCACAATTTGATTTGCTTCGGTCGCAACGGCCACCGCAGGGGGGATGCCTATAAAAAACAAAAGCGGTGTCATCAAGAAGCCACCACCGACGCCGAACATGCCCGAAAGAATCCCCACAAGCCCGCCAAGACCCAGCAGAACAAAGGCATTCACAGAGACTTCAGCGATGGGCAGATAGATATACATGGCGCCGCATAGCCCTAACGCTGGTCTCCGGCAAGGGCTTGCAAGGACGCGGTGCGAAATCTACGCTCAAAACGCACCTTTGGCCTTATCATCACCTAAAATTTGGCCTTATTTCTCTTTGACGTAAGCCACCCCACCTGACCGGGGCGGAATCGCTTTGCCAACGAAGCCTGCGAGGACCACGACAGTCAGCACATAGGGCAGCGATTGGATGAAAACCACCGGGATCTTGATCATACTGCCCAGACCGGCGTTCAAATTGCTCAAGGTTATCAAGGTCGCCACAATCGCAAGCCCCAAGCCCAGACCTCCCAAAACGATGCGATCAAGCAAGGTTTTGTTTCGCACATAGGCGAAAAGGCCACATCCAAGCGCCAAAAGCACCCCGCTCATCGCCCAAGCCGGCAGGAGGATGTTTTGGAAGCGGTTGTCGACCGCAAAGAAAAACCCAAACAACAAACAGGCACCCAGCGCATACCATGGCCGCCACTTGGCGAAGATCAAAGCAGCCAGAGCGATGAACCCACGGCCAGCAGACATATCTTTGACAAAACCGGCTTGCAAAGCCGTGGCCATGTAGGCTCCAGCAATCCCACATAAAACTCCGCAGATGCCAACCGCGGCGTAACGCAAACCCACGACAGAAATCCCCGCCGTATCCACCGCAGCCGGGTTTTCTCCTACAGCGCGCAAGCGCAAGCCAAAGCGGGTTTTATATAAAACAAACCACGTCAATGGCACCATCAAAAGCGCCACATAGACCAGCAAGGAATGCCCTGAAAGCAGCTCGGAATAGAGCTGCATGAAAGGCCCAGCCTGCGAAATTTCTTTCGCCGGCACGGCACCAGGCAGGCTGAGGGGTTCAAAACGTCCGCCAGAGAGGAGCGGCGGGGTGCGCCCACCTTGGCCAAACCAATCTTGCGAAATCACCACCGTTAATCCGGCGGCCAAAAAGTTGATCGCAACGCCAGAAATGATTTGATCGCCGCGCAGGGTGATCGAGGCCAGCCCATGAATGGCAGACAGCAACAGCGCGGCGCCAATCCCAGCTAAAAGTCCCAACCAGACCGATCCAGTGGTTGCGGCAATCGCCGCCGATAAAAAAGCCGCTGCCAGCATTTTTCCTTCAAGGCCAATGTCAAAAATACCAGCCCGCTCCGAAAACAATCCAGCAAGGCAGGCCAGTAGCAGCGGCGTGGCCAAACGCAGGGAGCTGTCTAAAACTTGTAAGAGCGTGAGAAAATCCATAGCCTCTACCCTCTCCGCCGCAGGCTTAAAAACAAGCGCTCAAGCGGGCCTCGAACCATTAAGCTCAGAGCGCCAGTGAACAAAATCACCAAGGCCTGGATCACCACAATCAACTCCCGCGGAATTTTCGTCCAGAGCGCCAACTCCGCGCCGCCTTGGTACAAAAAGCCAAACAGCAATGCGGCAAGCAACACCCCAAGCGGGTGACTGCGACCCATCAAGGCCACAGCGATACCGATAAAGCCAGCCCCTTCGGTGAAGTTCAAAATCAACCGCTCACTTTCACCCTGCGTTGTATTGATGGCCATCATGCCTGACAAAGCGCCCGATATCATCATAGCCACCATAATGATTTTCACCGAGCCAATCCCTGCATAGCGCGCTGCAGGTTCAGATTTTCCCATAGCGCGAATTTCATAGCCCAACGGCGTACGCCAAATCAAAAACCAAACCAAAACACAGGCCACAAGTGCAAGGAAGAAACTCACATTCGCGGGTGCTGCTCGAAACATTTTCTCAAATCCCAACAGCCCAGCCATATCCTCAAAGGTTGGCAAATGGGTGGCGGCAGGGAAGTTTGCTGTGGCCGGGTCCATGCTGCCCTTAGGCTTTAACGCGCCGACCAAGAAAAAATTCAAAACTCCGGCTGCAATGAAATTAAACATGATGGTTGTTATAACAATATGACTGCCGCGTTTGGCCTGTAGATAGGCCGGAAGCCCAGCCCAGATCATACCAAAGAAGGCTGCACCAAGAGAGGCCCCGATGATCGCAAAGGTCCAATGCGGCCATGGGATGAACAGACAGACCAGCGCCACACCAAGCCCGCCCATCATCGCCTGCCCCTCGCCGCCGATATTGAACAAGGCGGCGTGAAAAGCCACGGAGACCGCAAGCCCCGTAAAAATGAAATTGGTGGTATAATAGAGCATATAGCCCCAGCCCGAAGATCGCAGCAACGTACCCTCGATCATGAGCTTGAGCGCGGCAACAGGGCTTTCGCCGATGGCCAAGATCAATAAAGCCGACAAAAGCGCGGCGATGATCAGCGAAATCAGAGGGACAAGAACCACATCAGCCCATTTTGGCATTACATCCATCATTGCGCTCCACAGTTTTGCACGGCGGTTTGGCTCAGATTCACGAGGAGGCCTCCCCTGTCACACCGGCCATTAGAAGGCCAAGCTCTTTTTCATTGGTTTTCGCCGGATCACGTTCGCCCATGATCTGGCCATCAAACATCACCGCAACGCGGTCAGAGAGCGAGAGAATTTCGTCAAGCTCCACAGAAACCAGCAAGATCGCCTTGCCCTGATCGCGCAGCGCAACAATTTGTTGGTGGATAAACTCAATGGCGCCGATATCGACGCCACGCGTGGGTTGTCCGATCAAAAGTAAGTCAGGATTTCGCTCAATCTCACGCGCAAGAACAATTTTTTGCTGATTGCCGCCAGAAAAATTCTGAGCCGACAAATTCGGATTGGGCGGGCGCACATCGAAGCGCCGCATTTTCGCAGCGGTTTCCGCCTTGATCGCCGCATTGTCCATAAAAAACCGATTGGCCTGATGCGTCAGGTCACGGTGGTACCCAAAAACGGCATTTTCCCAAGCCATAAAGTCCATGATCAGACCTTCGCGCTGGCGATCCTCTGGCACATGGGCAATGCCATTGGCCCGCCGGGATTGTCCATCACTATCCGCACCCGTTAAATCCAACGCAGCGCCGTTCACTTTTACCGAACCAGTGGCGGTTTGGTATCCACCCAAAACTTCCAGCAATTCAGACTGCCCATTGCCCGCCACACCGGCAATGCCTAAAATTTCACCGGCACGCAGCGAGAGGCTCACATCCTGCAGCCGCGTCACCCCGGCATCATCCACCACATTAAGACCGGTGATCTCCAGCACTTGATGTTTTGGCTGAGCCAGCGTTTTATCAACCCGTAGCAATACTTTCCGCCCAACCATCAGTTCCGCCAAATTTTCAGGGCTTGTTTGAGAGGTCTGCACCGTCGCCGTCATCTCACCGCGCCGCATGACGCTCACCGTATCGGTGATATCCATAATCTCCCGCAGCTTGTGGGTGATCAGGATGATGGTTTTGCCCTCTTCGCGCAGGCGCCCCAAAATACGAAACAGCTGATCGGCCTCCGTTGGAGTCAACACCCCAGTGGGTTCATCTAAGATTAATATACTGGCCCGGCGATACAGCGCTTTGAGAATCTCAACCCGCTGCTGCATGCCTACGCCAATCTCCTCGACCACCGCATCAGGATCCACATTTAACTCGTATTCCGCTGCCAATTCCGCCAATTCCGCCCGCGCCTTGCGTAGGGAGGGCGTCAGGAACGCTCCGCTTTCTGCGCCCAGGACGATGTTCTCAAGCACGGTAAAATTCTCAACCAGTTTAAAGTGTTGGAACACCATGCCGATGCCAGCAGAAATAGCAGCTTGGCTGTCTGGGATCGCCGTTTTTTGACCCGAAATAAAAATCTCGCCCGCGTCCGCTTTGTAAAACCCGTAAAGGATCGACATAAGTGTCGATTTGCCTGCGCCATTTTCACCAATAATGCCATGAATGGTCCCAGGCATGACACGGATTGAGATGTCTTTGTTAGCCTGCACGGGCCCAAAGGCCTTGGAAATACCCTTTAATTCAATCGCTGGCTGACTCATCAAAATCCCTTTGTCAACAAAGGCCGCGCCAAATCAATGGCGCAGCCCCTTAATTTTGGCCTGTTCGCAGGTCCTTTAGAAGGACAATGCGGGGCAGCTTTCGTCAGACGTATAGTCATGCACGGACAATGTGCCCGCAGTCATGGCCGCGGCCGCTGCATCTACAGCGCTTTGCATATCTGCAGACACTAAAGACGCGTTGAACTCATCCAAGGCATAGCCGACGCCACCATTGGCCACGCCCATTTGGAAATTGCCTGTTTCAAGCGCATCGCCTTGGCTGAAGGCGTCGTAAACCGCATTGTCCACACGCTTCAGCATGGAAGTCAGAACCTTACCAGGGTGCATGTAGTTTTGGTTGCTGTCTACACCGATGGACAAAATGCCCTCATCAGCCGCTGTTTGCAAAACGCCAACGCCGGTGCCGCCGGCCGCAGCAAAGACCACGTCCGCACCTTGACTGATCTGGGCTTTGGTCAGTTCAGAGCCTTTAACCGGATCATTCCAAGCGGCCGGGGTTGTACCCGTCATGTTGGCAATGATTGTTGCATCTGCATTAATCGCCTTCACGCCCTGCGCAAAGCCACAGCCAAAGCGACGGATCAGTGGGATATCCATGCCACCAACGAAGCCGACAGTGCCCGTTTTTGAAGTCTGTGCGGCCAGCATACCGACAAGGTAAGAGCCTTCATGCTCGTTAAAACCAATACCACGCACGTTAGGCATACTCAGCCAGTTCACATCGATCACTGCAAACTTAGTGTCAGGATAATCTGGCGCGACTTTGCCCAGGGCATCCGCGAAGGCAAAACCAGCCATGACAATCGGATTAGAACCAGCTTCAGCGAAGCGCCGCAAAGCTTGCTCGCGCTGAGCTTCATTTTGCAGTTCAATCTCACGGAAAGATCCGCCAGTTTCATCCGCCCAGCGCTGCGCGCCCTGAAAAGCAGCTTCGTTGAAAGATTTGTCAAATTTCCCACCAAGATCAAAGATGATAGCGGGGTCAGCCAATGCAGCGGTGGCACTCAAAGCCACAGCAGCAGCGCTGCCAAGAATAGTTTTCGTAAAGCTCATAAAAGACTCCCATAAATAGCGACAACCCATCAGACAGAATCCTCTGGATCAAAACAAACAGATCCTTCGATCATGACCAAATAAGCCCGTTCTGCCAAGGGAGCATCAATATAAATTTATGCTTTTACTAAGAAAATCACAGTTTAAGATCGTGAGCTCCCCAGAGCGATTGAAAAATAACAAAATTAAGTCAATAGGTTACGAAAAATCAATGCATCACATTTCGTGCCACCACGCCGCTGATAATAGCGTTTTCGGCGGCCAACGTGCTCGAATTCTAAGCTTCTATAGAGCCCAAGGGCCGGCGCATTGTCCGCAGCAACTTCCAAAAAGACTGAGCGCGCACCCAAAACCGCTGACGCCTCGATAAGCGCCAACATCATTTGCCGCGCCAAACCTTGCCTTTGTGCCTCAACCGCGCAGGCAACGACGAGAATTTCAACCTCATCAAGGACCAAACGCCCCATTGCAAAACACCCATGAACCGCGCTCACATGAACGCCCGGTTGCGTCATAAGATGTTGAAACTCATCTTCGGACCACGGGCGCGCATTGATAACTGCAGAGCGGTGAATCCGCGCGAGATCCGCTGCCGATACAGGCGTGTTAGGCGGCAACAGGGCGCACTTCAACCACTTCTGGGATGTAATGGCGCAGCAAGTTCTCAATGCCCATTTTAAGCGTCAGGGTCGACGAGGGACAACCGGCACAAGCGCCTTTCATGTGCAGGTAAACGATGCCCCGATCAAAACCATGAAAGGTGATATCGCCGCCATCTTGCGCCACCGCCGGGCGCACGCGTGTGTCCAAAAGCTCTTTGATCTGAACAACAATGGATTCATCGGCGGCATCATAATCGCCCTGTGCTACTGCGCCAGATTGCCCGTCCAACAGCACAGGCGCGCCAGATTGGAAATGCTCCATTATTGCGCCCAACAGAGCCGGCTTGATATGATCCCAGTCCGTTTCATCCGTTTTGGTCACCGTGACAAAATCCGAGCCAAAAAAGACACCCGTCGTGCCCGCGACTGCAAACAATCGCTGCGCTAGGGGACTGCCGGAGGCACTCTCGGCCGATGGGAAATCCGCCGTGCCCATTTCCATTACAGATTGCCCAGGCAAAAATTTCAGCGTTGCAGGGTTCGGGGTACTTTCGGTTTGAATGAACATAAAGCTGCCTTCCGGTTGTAGTGCCACAAATATGTGCTGCGGCCCGTTCAATGTCAAGTTTTTAGAATTATTCTAACTTTGAATGATGCTAGCTCAAAGCTTCTAATTGTTCTTTGCTTAGGGACCCCGGCACAATCACAATCGGCACATCCAAACTGCCTGATGATTTTGACAATTGTGTCACCAAGGGACCTGGCCCTTTACGATCTGTTGCCGCGCCCAAAACCAGTATATCCACCTCGGCATCATCGCGAATTTGCGACAAAATTTCCGGAACGATTTCGCCTTCGCGAATCACCAACTCCGGATCGACCCCGTGTTTCTCGCGCATCCACTTGGCAAAGACCTCGTAATGAGCCTCAATCCGCTCGCGGGCCTCTTCGCGCATAATTTCTCCAACACCGATCCAGTGATTGAATTCCTCCGGTGGAATAACCGCGAGAATCTCGACCCGCGCGCCGGTGTTTTGCGCCCGCATGGCCGCAAAGCGCATCGCGTTCAAACATTCCGTGGAATTGTCCAGCACAACCATAAATTTACGCATCACAGGCCTCCGTTCGATCAGCATCATGCCTGGAGCAGCGCCCGCCCGCAACGCTAAATTGCGGCACCGATCAAATAATATGGCCTATTCGCCATAGTAAGTCTGTGGCCCAGAGCTCCCGAACCCATGCACAAACAACAGGGTGCAAAGAACAGGGCTCTTAGCGCAACATACCGACGATATCGTAGGTTTGTTGCAAGATCGGAGCGGCCAAAGCACGCCCACGTTCAGCGCCACGGGCCAAAATACGGTCAATCTCATCGGGCTCTTGCATGAGGCGCGACATTTCGCTGGAAATCGGTGCCAGCTTTGAGACGGCCAAATCTGCAAGCTTTGGTTTGAATGCTCCAAATTGCTGCCCAGAAAATTCATCAACCACTGCCTGCGGTGTCTTCTCATTCAGTGCAGCATAGATATTAACCAAGTTGCGCGCCTCTGGCCGGCCGTCCAACCCCTCGAGCTTTTCCGGCAAGGGTTCGGCATCGGTTTTCGCCTTTTTGATTTTCTTGGCCAAAGCATCCGCATCATCGGTCATATTCAAACGGCTCATATCGCTGGGATCAGACTTGGACATTTTCTTTGTCCCATCGCGCAGGCTCATAACCCGGGTCGCCGCCCCTTCAATCACCGGTTCCGGGATAGGAAAAAAATCCACGCCAAAATCATTGTTAAACTTCGTCGCAATATCGCGCGTCAGTTCGAGATGCTGCTTTTGATCTTCACCAACGGGTACATGGGTGGCGTGGTAAATTAATATATCCGCCGCCATCAAAGCCGGATAGCCAAAAAGACCAAGCGAGGCATTCTCACTGTTCTTGCCCGCCTTGTCTTTCCACTGTGTCATGCGCTTCATCCAGCCCATGCGCGCCACACAATTAAAAATCCAGCCCAGCTGCGCATGTTCGGGTACTTGGCTTTGATTGAACAAAATTGATTTTTCAGGATCAATGCCTGCGGCAATAAACCCGGCGCACAGCTCACGGGTATTGCGGCGCAGATCCGCTGGATTCTGCCAGACCGTGATCGCATGCAGATCAACCATACAATAGACAGTTTCAAATCCACCATTCTCTTGCATATCCACAAATCGCTTCATCGCGCCCAGATAATTGCCCAAAGTCAACCCACCTGAGGGTTGGATTCCTGAAAATACGCGCGGAATAAACTTTTCGGTCATGAGGGCCTCGGCTCTAGAATTCAGTCTTCACATCGCATAGTGAGCAAGGTCGAAGCCGTCAAGGAAGCACACCATGTCCGACTCCCCTCCCCACGCCGTCAATCCCCTACCACCCGCGGTGATTGTACTGTTTTTGGCAGTGGTCATCGGCGAGGCATATATCGCCGGGGCCGAGGCGCAGCTTTGGGGGCAATTTGATGCCCGCATCGGCCTCATTCGGCAATTTGCCTTCCTACCAGAGGGGTTTGAACGGGCCTTGTCGGCTGGCATTTGGCAAGCAGAATTATTTTGGCGCATGCTCACCTACCCCTTCGTTCATGCCGCAGTCATGCAGTCCATTTTGGCCTCAGTTTTAATCCTGGCCTTAGGGAAATTCTTGGGCGAAATCTTAGGCAACACAGCGGTTTTCGCCATTTTCGGCATCTCTTCGGTGTTTGCAGCTCTTGGATACGCACAGTTCACCTCTAGCACATATCCGCTCTTCGGCGGCTATCCACCTGCCTATGGGTTGATCGGTGGATTTAGTTTTGTGCTATTTAGCCGCGCGGAAGGCCTGTTGAGCCACCAATTGCGCGCCTTCCGCATGCTAGGGATCTTAATGGCGATCAACATCAGCTTTTCTTTCTTCAGCAGCGGACCGCCGCTTTGGGTGGCTGAGCTTTGTGCCGCTGCAGCGGGATTTATCTCAGCCGCTTTGATCCAGCCCGGCGGGCTTGCCAGTCTTGTGGCGAAATTTCGGCGTCATTGACCCATCACCAATTAATCGGCCCGGCGTATCATTTGACGTAATTGCACAAGGCTAAAAGCCCCAAGCAGGCGACCAGCCAGAGTGTAGCTGCACCCCGCCACCAATAAAATCACAGCCAGACCGAGCAGGCGCAGACCGCCCATCTGTAAAACGGGTTCCAAAGCACGGGCAGTGATCCAAACCACTGTGCCCATCACCAGGCTGGCCAGAAGAATGCGGACAGATCTTTTGCGCAACTGCGCATCCCAGCTTGCCGCCGGGCCAAAACGCTGCGCGCCCCACCACAGGCAGGCCAGCATGGCCCAACCGGCACAAGTTGCCCCATATGCTGCTGCCGTAAACCCGACATATTGGCTCAAACCGATCGCCACCACGGCATTGACCACCAATGCGACAAGGGCGAAGTTAAATGGGGACCTTGTGTCTTCGCGGGCGAAAAACACCGGCTGATAGAGCTTTTGCAACACAAAGGCCGGCAAGCCTAATCCGTAAATCGCAGTGGCCAAGGCTGTGGCTTGGGTATCACTGGCCACAAACGCCCCGCGTTCAAATAAAACCGAGACCAATGCCGAAGGGATCACAACTAAGGCCACCGTACAAGGAATGGTCAAAAGCAAAGACAGCTCTGCTGCGCGGTTGAAGGCCTCCTGCCCGCCCGCTTCATCCCCAACACGCAGCCGCCGCGACAGATCCGGCAGGAGCACAATGCCAATGGCAACCCCCACCACACCAAGCGGCAATTGATACAACCGATCGGCATAATAGAGCCAGGCATTCGCCCCTTCAAAGTAACTGGCAATCTGCCGGCCCACCAGCAAATTGACCTGCACAACCCCGCCAGCCAGTGCTGCAGGGCCTGCGATTATTGCCAAGCGCTTAAGCTCTGGTGTCATTTTCGGCAAGCGCGGCAACAGCCTAAACCCCGCCCGGAGCGCTGCGATCCACAACACAGCCAGTTGTGCAATCCCAGCCAAAGGCACGCTCCACGCCAGGGTCAAACCGATATCCCAGCCCAGCCATTGCGCCGCAAATAGTGCCAGAATAAAGCAAACATTCAGTAAAACAGGCGCAGCCGCAGCCGCTACGAACCGCCCGGCTGAATTGAGCACACCCGATATCAAGGCAGCGAGCGAAATGAAAAGAATGTAGGGAAAGGCAATTCGGCCAAACAGCACGGTTAGATCGAAGCGCGCGTCGCCGACAAAGCCGCTTGCCATGGCCCAAACCAAATAGGGCATCGCCAGCATGGCCAGCGCATTAAGTACAATAAGCAACAGCGCCAAGATCGACAACGCGTCGCGAGCAAACTCAAGCGGCCCATCACCCGAGGCTAACTTTTTTGAAAACATTGGTACGAAGGCGATATTAAACGCCCCTTCGGCGAAAAACCTACGGAACAGATTGGGCAGAGAAAAGGCCAGAAAAAACGCCTCTGCCACCGGAGAGGCCCCAAGAGCGCCCGCGATCAAAACATCGCGCAAAAACCCCATGAGGCGCGACACTAAGGTCCAAAA
Source organism: uncultured Planktomarina sp. (assembly GCA_905181815.1). Lineage (GTDB taxonomy): Bacteria > Pseudomonadota > Alphaproteobacteria > Rhodobacterales > Rhodobacteraceae > Planktomarina. Next base: position 931,085 of record CAJIZA010000001.1, read on the forward strand.
CCCGACCGTAAAGAACCCCCGAATAATCGTCATGATAGCGCCCTCGTCGCACCTTGCTTCAAAGAGTCCCGCAGTTTTTGCTCCAAAATGTCCCGCTTAGCCCTGGAATGCAGCTTCAGCCCAAACATGTCTTTGACGTAGAACGTATCAACCACCTGTTCACCATAGGTGGCAATCACCGCGCTGGAAATATTCACATTAGCCGCGGCCAGCGTACGGGTCAGGTCATACAACAGTCCGAGACGGTCGCGTGTATCAACCTCAATGATTGTGTATATTTCAGAGCCTTCATTGTCAAAACTGATCGAGGTGGGTACTTGAAACGCCCGCTCACGTTTTTTGATTTTATCACGCGATTGGATGGCTTCACGAGCCACAAGCGTGCCTTGCAAGGTGTCATTAATCATCTTCTCCAACCGTCCAAGTCGCAGGTCCTCATAGGGATGACCTTCCGCATCCTGCACCCAAAAGACCGCAGTGGCGTAACCATCTTTACTTGTGAAGGTGCGCGCGTCGACCACATTCGCCCCGCTCAAGGCCAAAGCGCCACAAATCCGGCTGAATACACCCGGGTGATCCGCCATAGCAAAGCAAACCCGTGTCGCGTCGCGATCTTCATCTGGCTGCAAATCCATGCGGATTTCATCTTCTGGAATATCCAAAAGCAGCCGGGCAAAAATCTGATGCGCTGTTACATGCAAACCTTGCCAATAAGGCGGATAATGGCGGTTCGTTTCGTGGCGCAGCGAAGCTTTGGACCAATCGGACAGCGCCTTACGCAGGTTTTTCTTGGCCTCGGTGCCGCGGTTTTCTCGGTTGAGATCTTCCAGCCCAGTCTCCAGCGCCTTTTTAGTTTGCCTGTACAACGCCCGGATCAGCACTGCTTTCCAATTGTTCCAAACCCCTGGGCCTACGCCTGAAATGTCACAGACGGTCAAGACCGTCAGAAGATCCAGCCGCTTGACCGATTGCACCGCTTTAGCGAAATCACGCACGGTGCGCGGGTCTGCAATATCACGTTTTTGCGCCATATCAGACATCAAGAGATGGTGCCGGACGAGCCACTCGACCGTCTCCACCTCGCGGGGCTTGAGCCCCAAATGCGTGGCAACTTCACGGGCGATTTTCGCACCAAGTACCGAATGATCTTCGGACCGCCCCTTACCAATATCATGCAGCAGAAGTGCAACATAAAGCACTTTTCGGTTCAGCCCCTCCACCAATATCCCACTGGCAACCGGCAGCTCTTCTATCAATTCCCCGCGCTCAATCGCAGCCAGATGGCTGATCGTTTGAATGGTGTGCTCATCAACCGTGTAGGAGTGATACATGTTGAACTGCATCATGGCGACAATCGGTTCAAATTCAGGAATAAAAGCCGCTAAAACTCCTAGCTCGTTCATCCGCCGCAATCCACGCTCAGGATTGCCATGTTTCAGCAGAATGTCGATAAAGATACGAATGGCCTCATCCGACTTGCGCATCGACCCATCTATTAAATGCAGGTTTGCCGACAGAAGACGCATGGTATTCGGATGGATCAAAAGGCCCGTGCGCATGGCCTCCTCAAAGACCCGAAGCAAGTTCATTTTATCTTGTAAAAATGCGTCCGGATTGGCAATCGCCAGCCGGTTTTGCAGCACACAAAAGCCAAGCTTCAACTTCGGCTTTCGGCGCAACACACGCAGCAAAACAGGCTCTTTCTTCACCTGTGCAGCCTCAAGGGCCGTCAGGAAAATTCGGGTCAATTCCCCAACTTTTGTCGCGTGGCGAAAATAGGCCTGCATGAAATGCTCCACCGCCCGCCGTCCGCCGCGGTCTCGATAACCCATCGCCTCGGCAACCTCGACCTGCAACTCAAAGGTCAACTGGTCCATCGCGCGATTAGCAATCAAATGTAGATGACAGCGCACCGCCCAGAGAAAATTCTGCGCGGCCTCAAATGTGGCGAATTCCTCGGCGCTGAACACACCAGCTTCAACCAATTGCTCCGCATGAAATACGCCGTTGATATATTTCTCAATCCAATAAAGTGATTGTAGATCGCGCAGCCCGCCTTTGCCCTCTTTGACATTCGGCTCCACCATGTACCGCTGGCCGCCCTGCTTGAGATGGCGCGCGTCACGTTCAGCAAGCTTGGCTTCAGTAAATTCGCCTGCGGTATCTTTAAATAGCTTTTTCCGGAGCTGGATTTGAAGTTGCCGGAACATCTCTTGGTCACCAAGTAAAAACCGCATCTCAACCAAAGATGTGCGAATAGTGTAATCCTCCCGCGCAAGGCGAAGACAATCACGGATCGTGCGGCTAGCATGGCCCACTTTAAGGCGCAGATCCCAAAGCACATAAAGCAAGCTTTCAATAACACTTTCAGCCCAAGCGGTCATCTTAAAGGGGATGACGAAGAGCAAATCGACATCTGAGAACGGCGCCATGCCGCCCCGACCATAGCCCCCCACAGCCACAATCGTTAATTGCTCCGAGGTGGTCGCAATTTGCCGGGGATGCATATAGCGCAGCGCCGCATCATAGGCCGCCGCCACCGCGCAATCGGTCAAGTAGCAATAGCTATTCGTCGCGGCCTGCGACGCGAAAGGAGCCGCTTTGAAGGCGGCCGAAATCCGCTCCAGCCCTGCCGCGCGGCTCTGGCGCAGGATGTCCACGACAGCCCCACGGATGGCAGTCGCATCGCTGAGATTTACCACTGCGCGGTCAATCTGCGCCACAACATCCTCGCGGTCAAAGATGTCAGACGCCTCCAGAATGAGATCCGAGGCCACGCGAAGACTGGACTGTTTCAAGCCTAAAATCCAATATTGAAAAAGCTGCGCGGAGCTGGCGACAGCACCACGACTTTATTGCCTTCAATGGTGGCCACCGCCAAGCCGCGTTCAACCGTGCCATCATCCCGCAACCGGAAAATGCCTGCCGCGCCCTGAAAACCGCTGTTCAGGGTCAAACCCCGGCGGTTCAAAGCATCTCGATTGCCCGTGGCCACTGAGGCGCCCACCGCGGCCACGCCATCATAGGCAATGACCGCTAATGGATGCGGCGCACGGCCATAGACGGTTTGAAAGCGCGCGTTGAATTTTTCGCTGCGCAGCGGGCTTGGCATGGTGAACCATCCACCCTGAATCGCAGGCAAATGAAAGGCGGAGGGCAATGCGTCCCACTGCGCCAAACCAGCATATTGCACCAGCTGCGGATCCACCCCCGCCTCTGGCAGTAATTGCGCGATCAAGGGCAAACCGCCGTCGTAATCGGCAGTTAAAAAGACGATATCGGCGTCAATAACCTCATTGCGTTCAGCCACACGGCTCATCGCTTCAACCAAATCCTGCTGGGTAAATTCATACCCCTCTGCACCGGCCACGAAATTGCCCTGCTCTTCCAAGGCCCGCTGGAGGGCATTGCGCCCAGCCTGCCCCGGCACCGTGTTGGCATGCACCAAAAGCGCCCGTGATTTTCCCTGCTCAAATGCATAGGCAGCCAAATGTTCGGCCGTGTTCTGAAAAGTATGGCCCAAAACATAGACATTGCCACCAGCAATCTCAACATTATTCGATAGGGACAAAACGCTCACACCGCTGCCAGCTACCGCCAGACCCGCCGCATTGGCGGCACCGGCATAAAGCGGACCAACAATTACCTGCGCGCCCTCTTGGACCGCAAGCAGAGCCATTTCAGCCGCCTGCGTCTCAAGCCCGGCCGTGTCATAAACTTGCATCTGCATTTCGACCCGACCTTTAAGATCCGCCATGGCCATACGCGCCGCTTGCTCTGCGGAAAGCGCCAATTCCTGCACCCGTTCATCCGCCGCTGTGAGCGGCAAGAGCACCGCAACCTGCACTGTTTTGCTGCCATCAAGCCGGAGGCCACCGTCTGAAATTGGCCCACCAGAGGGCGCAACACAAGCGGACAGAAGCGCTGAAGCACAAAGCGCCAACACGGCCACGCCGCGCAGCAGCGACATTGATGGGATTAGAAAATTCATAGTCAAAGCGCCCTTCAGAGATTGATAGACCTGTGTTAAGTGCAGTTTATTGCAATCCGCAAAGGGGTCCAGAGGTGAATCATAATTTGATTAAGTTGGAGCCCGGCTTGTACCTTGTGGCAACACCTTTAGGCTCAGCGCGCGATATTACCCTGCGCGCGCTTGATATTTTGGCTTCCGCGGATGTATTGGCCGCCGAAGACACGCGCACTGCACGAAAATTGCTGGTAATTCATGGTGTGCCCTTGGCCGGAAGGCGAATCATTGCCTATCACGATCACAGCCATGCCAAGGATCGCCAAAAAGTGCTTCATCATATAGCGGAAGGTAAATCCGTTGCCTATGTGTCAGAAGCAGGAACGCCATTGATCGCAGATCCAGGCTATCAGCTGGTGGCCGATGCCCGGCGCGACGGGTTAACCGTACTATCTGCACCGGGACCAGCGGCCTGTATCGCTGCTCTGACTGTGGCCGGCCTGCCGACGGATCAATTTCACTTCGCCGGTTTTTTGGCGCCACAACAGGTGGCCCGCCAAAAGCAGCTGGCGGAGCTTATGGCCCTGCGCGCAACAATTGTTCTGTATGAATCCCCCAAACGCTTGAATGCACTTCTGGCCGATATCGAAACGACTGGCGGCCCTGCGCGTCCCATAGCGGTCTGCCGGGAGTTAACCAAGAAATTTGAAGACGTACAATGCGGGACGGTCGAGAGCCTCCGCGCATACTACGCCAAAATACCCGCCCGTGGCGAAATTGTGGTGCTAATTGGAGCGAGCGAAGAGGCCAAAGTTGATAAAGGTGATCTTGAGGCGACGCTTGTTCATGCAATGTTAAATTTTCGTGTAAAAGATGCAGCAGACGCCGTGGCTGGCGCTTACGGCCTGCCGCGGCGCGATATTTACCAATTAGCCCTCAAATTACAGGCTGTGCAAACCGAAGAGTAACGCGATGTTTTACAATGTTGCGCAAGGTACAACCAACCATCTGGCCAGACTGGCCACTGAACATTCAGTGATCGCCGAATATGCCGGACGCGCGCACCACATACTGGCCCATCGGTGGCGAGGCTGGCGAAATTGATCTGATTTTTGCAGATGGCAATGTATTGATCTTCATAGAAGTGAAAAAGAACCGCAGCCATGATGCGGCGTGGCGCAACCTAAGCCACACGCAGCAAAAACTCATCTACCGCCCCGCCACAGAATATCTTGTAGATACCGTCCGCTCTTTGGCAACAAATATGCGCTTTGATGTGGCCTTAGCCGATAGGCAAGGCAATATTCGAATGATGGAAAATGCCATAATTCAATAGGTCTTTGCCCAAGGTCCGTGACAGAAACAAATTGCCAAACCACAAGTGGGTCATTAATGAGTTCTGATCCGATCTGGGAACTTGTCTGAGGTACTCACATGTCAAAAAAAATCGCTTTTCAAATGGACCCGATGGAATCGATCAATATTGATGCAGACAGCAGTTTTCATTTGGCGATGGAAGCCCAGGCGCGTGGCCATGAAATTTATTATCATACGCCCGACCAGCTGGCCTTTGAAAATGGCAAAGTCACGGCCAAAGGACAAAAAATGGTGCTGCGGCGCGAGCGCGGTAATCATGTAGATCTTGGCCCGCTAGAGCATTTGGATCTTCACAGGTTTGACGTGGTTTGGTTGCGCCAGGACCCACCTTTTGATATGGGATATATCACAACCACGCATTTGTTAGACCTTTTGAAACCTGATACTTTGGTCATGAATGATCCATTTTGGGTGCGCAATTTTCCTGAAAAGCTCTTGATGTTACAGTTTCCGGACCTGATCCCTCCAACCACAATTGCGCGCGACTTGGAGACGCTCAAAGCGTTCCGCGCTCAACATGGTGATGTGATTGTCAAACCGCTCTATGGCAACGGCGGCGCGGGCGTGTTTCGCCTCACCCCGGACGATCGTAACATCGCCTCTTTGCATGAGCTCTTCACCGGGATAAATTCCGAACCACTGATCATCCAAAAGTTTCTGCCGGCCGTCAGCCAAGGCGACAAAAGAGTCATTTTGGTGGATGGTGAGGCGGTGGGTGCGATCAACCGCGTGCCCGCTGCAGGGGAGACGCGCTCAAACATGCATGTTGGCGGCCTGCCTGAAAAAACCGGCCTAACCGCGCGGGACCAAGAAATTTGTGACGCCATTGGGCCCTTACTGCGCGACAAAGGCCAGATTTTCGTCGGCATCGACGTGATTGGGAATTATCTGACCGAAATCAACGTCACCTCCCCCACGGGCCTGCAAGAATTGCAACGCTTCGATGGAACGAATGTGTCCCGGTTGATTTGGGACGCTGTTGAAGCGCGCCTCTAATCACTGTTCTTAAATGCTTAGACCTCCACCAAATCTCGGATCCAATCCGCGATTTGCCCCATAACGGCCTCTGCAAAATTGTCATTACCGCAGGCTTGCAAAAACGCATGTAGTTGATCCTTAGCCAATAAATGCGTAATCGGATGATTGGTATGTGCGGCCAACCAATCATTGTCATCGGCAATCGGGTCGCATTCAGCTTTCACCAAGAGCAAGGGCGCTCCCGCTTTTGACAGGCGGGCACGAAATTCCAACATATCTTCACAACCCAAATGCCCATACATCACCCGGAGCGCTGCATCATTCAGGCCGTCAGAATTCGCTCCATAAGCGTCATGGGATGGACCTTCAAGCCCGCCAAATGCCCCATAAAGACTTACCAGCCCCTGTATTTTTGTACGCGACGCCATGCCGCCTGCAGCCCAAAGCACCATGGCTCCACCAGCGCTGTCACCGGCCAGAACGATCTGATCGCGCCCAGCGGCAAATTGCTCCGCGATCTCAGCCGCTTGATCTGCTTGCGCGGGGAACTTATATTCCGGGGCTAATTCATAAGGGGCCGCAAAGACCCGCCGCCCAGTCAGTTTTGCCATCCACGAACACAGAGTTTGATGCGTCCAAGGGCTACCAACGATCCAGCCGCCCCCATGAAAATAGAGGATATCAGCGCCTTCATGCAGCTCTTGCGGCGTGAAACATAAGCCTGTGCCACTAGCAAAAGAGACCTCATCAATGTCGACTGTATCTGCAGAGAAATGCGAAATTCTAGCCCTCTCTGTGGCGTAACCCACGCGCAGCTTGGTCACGGGATCGCTCACCCAATCGAGGGTCGGCATGACACTCATGCAAATTCCTCCGGCCAAGCCTCGCGGGCCATATGGTCAAGAACCGCGTTCACAAATCCGCGTTCTTTGCCATCGGGGGAAAAGGCCAAGGCCACGTCAACATATTCGACAATCGCCACTTTTGGCGGAGTGTCGCCCTCAACAAACTCCGCCCCCGCCGCACGGAACAAGGCCCGCAATGTCGGGTCCAGCCGGGCAATGGGCCACTTGGCGACCAAGGCCCGATCTGTCATCTGATCGATCCGTGCTTGATTGTTCACCGCTCCGGCAATCACCCGATTGAAATGCGCAATATCCCCATCTGCGAGCTGCACCCCGTCAAGCTCAACACCCATCCGGTGCTCTTCAAACTCTTTTGACACCACATCAATCGGCAATTTCGAAGCTTCCATCTGGAACAACGCCTGCACGGCGTACAGGCGACTGGCCGATTTCATGCGACGCTTTTGATTGCCTGACAAATTAGAAACGCTCATGTTTTTGCCGTCTCCTCAGTGGACAAAAATCCAATCTTTCCTTGGGGCTGGCCCCATTTGCGTGTCAAAGCGATCAAATGAAGGGCCGCGGCGGCAGCCCCGCCCCCTTTGTTCTGACCGGCGGTCTCAGCGCGCACCTCAGCTTGTTTGCGGTTTTCAACGGTCAAAATTCCATTACCGATACAGGCGCCCTGCAGGCCCAAAAGCTGCAGCGCGCGGCTGCTGTCGTTGCAAACCGTCTCGTAATGGGTTGTTTCACCTCGGATCACGCAGCCCAAGGCGACATAGCCGTCAAACTCTGCCCGTCGATGCGCAATTGCAATGGCTGTAGGCACCTCAAGCGCGCCGGGCACTTCTGCCAGCTCCCACTGACCATCCGCAGCTTCAATCTCCGCCTGGGCACCGGCCACCATTTGATCGGCGATGTCTTTGTAATACGGTGCAACCACAATGAGCAATTTGACTGGCGCATCCAAAGATGGGCGGTCAAGCGTGTGATGCTGCTGTGTCGCGGCCATTAGTTCGATCCCAAAATTTTTTGTGTACCGAGAATTTCCAACCCGTAAGCCTCAAGTCCAACAATCTTGGGCTCAGGTGAGTTGGTCAAAAGGGTGAGCCGCGACAGGCCCAGGGTAGACAGAATTTGCGCACCTACACCATATTGGCGCAGAGTTTGCGGGCTGCCGTCATCTGAAGCGCTAATTTTCATGTGCAGATCGCGCAACAATACCAAGACCCCGCGCCCCTCGTCGGCGATGATTTTCATCGACTGCGAAAATTCAAAGGCCCGCCCCTCGGGACCAGTTCCAATCATATCCAACATCGGATCCAAGGAGTGCATCCGCACCAAAACTGGGGTATCGCCGCTAATATCTCCTTTAATCAGCGCAATATGCTCTGCCCCTTGGGTTTCATCATTGAAAATCCGCATCTGCCACTCACCACCGAACTCAGATAGGATAATTTCTTCGCCTTTGACCCGAACAAGGTTATCGTGCCGGCGCCGGTAAGAAATTAAATCGGAGATGGTGCCAATTTTAAGACCGTGTAGCTGAGCAAAGCCAATGAGATCGGGCAGGCGCGCCATGCTGCCATCTTCGTTCATGATCTCGCAAATCACGCCAGACGGGTTCAATCCAGCCAAACGTGAGATATCGACGGCAGCCTCCGTATGGCCAGCCCGCACCAGTACGCCGCCATCGCGGGAGCGCAAGGGAAAGACGTGACCGGGCGTGGCGATATCAGTGGCAGTTTTGCCAGCATCAATCGCAACCGCAACCGTATGGGCGCGGTCATGGGCGGAAATACCAGTGGTCACACCCTCGCGCGCTTCGATTGAGATCGTAAAAGCCGTTTCATGGCGCGAGGAGTTATAACTCGACATCAATTGTAGACCCAAAGCATCAGTCCGCTCACTGGTCATGGCCAAGCAAATCAAACCCCGCCCATAGCGGGCCATAAAGTTGATCGCCTCTGGCGTCGCCATCTGCGCAGGAATTACCAAATCACCCTCGTTTTCACGGTCTTCGTGATCCACAAGAACAAACATTCGACCGTTTCGCGCGTCATTAATGATCTGCTCAATGGGCGAAATCACATCAGCCAAATCACGCTCTACGGCGCCCGGCGTTTCGAATGGTAGCAGATCACTCATGCCCTAACTCCAATCTTGCAAGCGCGCAACGTAGCGTGCCAAAGTATCAATTTCCAGGTTCACGCGGTCGCCCACTGTCGAAGAACCCCAAGTGGTTACTGCCTTCGTGTGTGGAATAAAGTTGATCCCGAAGTGTGTGCCATTCACTTCGTTCACGGTCAAAGAGGTACCGTTCAATGCGACCGAACCCTTGGGGGCAATAAATTTCGCCAAGGCGTTCGGCGCCCGCAGGGTCACCCGCGTACTGTCCCCCTGATCACGCAGGGCGACAATCTCAGCCACACCATCCACGTGACCCGAAACGATGTGCCCGCCAAGCTCATCGCCCACTTTCAAGGCCCGTTCCAAGTTGACCGGGTGGCCGGTTTTCCATTCGCCAATATTGGTCAATCCCGCGCTCTCCGCAGACACATCGACAGAGAAGCTGTCAGAGGTTTTTTCTACCACCGTCAAGCACACGCCATCACAGGCAATCGAAGCGCCCATATCCACCGAGGTCACATCATACCCTGTGGCAATCTCAATCCGCAAATCCCCCCGCTGCGCTACAGATCGGATGGTGCCAATATCAGTAATGATACCTGTAAACATGATGTTCCCCTTTGCGCTGTCCCTACCCTCAGACCCCGCTTGGGGCAAGGGTCACAGTTGGAATTGAAACTGCGACAATTCGCAATCAAGAACAACCCAAAGATATTTTTTCAAAAAAGCTGTCCCATTTCAAACGGCACTCAGCAGGGTATTTCAAAATGGCAGATAGATTCGGACACAATTTCTGTCTGTTACAGGGCCCACATGGTCCAATCTTTAGCCAGCTAGGGCAATTTTTAGAACAAGCAGGCGCGAGGGCTTGGCGGGCCAGCTTTAATGGCGGTGACGCATTTTTTTTGGGCAATAAAGCGCGTTTCATCGCCCATACCGAAAGCGTAGAGACTTGGCCTGCCGCGCTCAGCAAGATCATCGCAGAGAGATCCAAAGGGCTTAAAGCCTAATTGGTGCCTCCGCTCTCCTTGGTGTTGGACCACAAAGGCATTTACTTTGACCCCAAGCGATCTGGAGACTTTGATTGCCAACAGCCTGCACCTACATCCACAGGAGCGGCAGAGCTGCAAAATTGGCTCATCACCGGCGGAATTTCAAATTATAATCCACGCCAATCTGCGGCGTTGTCATTGCGCCCTTGCCGCCGAGTATTGGTGCCGGGACAAGTGAATGATGACGCTTTAATTCACCTGGGAACTCGTAATATTTGCACGAATCTGGCTCTGCTACGTCGCACCCACGAACAGAACCCCGATGCCATTCTGGTCTATAAGCGCCACCCAGATGTCAAAGTGGGGCTGCAGCCCAGCGCGCTGTCAGAGGAGGCACAATATTACGATATCATAGCGGCGGATCACGACACAATCTCTTCTAAAGTCAGGGGGATGAAGTTTGGACGATGACATCTCTGTTGGGGATTGAAGCATTGATCCGGGGCAAGGCAGTAACCTGCCTAGGTCTGTCCTTTTATTCGGGCTGGGGTTTAACCCAGGACCAGCGTGAGGTGCCAGGACGGCAAGCCCGGCCTGATATTCTTCGATTGATCCATATATATCTTTATAAATACAAGTATATATTTATACCTATTGATCAAATTACCCTACCCGCCTGAGGTCGCCGTGGAACGGCTGGTGGAGGCCACGGATCACCCACAAGCTTGGTATTTGCGGCCATTGGCCAAAGTCTAAGGTGCTTTTGCCAGCCAAGCCCATCTGAGGTGCTAATGCATATTCAGCCAAAACGGATATCGGTTTGGCGGTTCGAACATCCGGTCATTCAATGCCTTGGAAACGGTCCGTCGACTCTAATTCAACAAAACATGCGCTAAGGAAGGTGACGCCAATCTTGACGGATATCTGGACCAATTTTGCGGGCTGAGATGAGCGCAAAGCGCGGTGCCATATGCAAATGGGACAAGGCCAGATCGCCCAAGCCGGCCAGCCCGTCCGCGCCAAGTGCCAAGCCTGCAGTATATAGGATTACATCGTCAACCAATCCCGCCCGTAACAATGAGGCAGCCAATTGCCCGCCACCCTCACACAACACCGATGTCAGCCCTTTTTTCGCCAAGGCCTGCATGAGCACTGCCAAATCAAGCTGCCCGTCAGGTGCGAGCGGAACCTGTAAGAGCGCGTCGCACTGGCTTTGCCAAACGCCGCTCACGCGGGCCTGCGGCCCATGACACAGCCAAAGCGGCGCAACATCCCGACTGGCCTGCAAGTCTGGCGCGTCAAAATCTAAGTGACGCGAGGCTACAATGCGGATGGGCTGCCGAACAAGGCCCAAACCGCGCACGTTGAGGCTGGGATTGTCCGCCCGCGCCGTGCCACCACCGACCAATACCGCGTCATGACAGGCGCGCAGACCATGCACATCGCGCCGCGCGTCAGCGCCCGTGATCCATTGGCTTTCGCCGCTAACCGTAGCAATGCGCCCATCAAAAGATGTGGCCAATTTTAAAGTTACCCGCGGGCGCCCATTTTGCAACCGGCTAAAAAATCCGCGATGCGCCACCAAAGCCTCTTTAGCCTGGCAGCCAGCACTGACCTCAATTCCCGCCTCTTGGAGCTTAGTAATTCCCTTGCCGCTGACCCGTGGATCTGGGTCTGTAATCGCCACAACGCAGCGCGCAATCCCCGCCGCAATCAAGGCCTCAGCGCAGGGTGGAGTGGCCCCGTGGTGGGCACAGGGTTCTAGGGTGACAAAGGCTGTGGCCTGCTGCGCTAAGACCCCAGCCTGTTCCAAAGCCATGGCTTCTGCATGAGGTCTGCCGCCTGGCTGCGTCCAGCCGCGACCGACAATGCGCGTGCCTTTGACAATGACGCATCCCACCGCCGGATTGGGCCAAACGCATCCTTGACCGCGCTGGCCCAAACTGAGGGCCAACGCCATAAAGCGCGCGTCACTTGCAGCACTCACTCCTCAGGCGGCAGGTTTGGCCGCAGCTCGGAGACGAATTTATCAAAATCATCTGCAGCTTGGAAATTCTTATAAACACTGGCAAAGCGTACGAAGGCGACCGTATCGATCCGCGCTAAAGACTCCATGACAATCTCACCGATGGATGTGGACGGGATATCTGTGTCCCCCATGCTTTCCAACCGACGCACGATGCCAGAGATCATTTGATCCATCCGCTCGGGCTCAACCGGACGTTTTTGCAGGGCAATACGAATAGAGCGCTCAAGCTTGGTCCGATCAAAATCTTCTCTGCGACCATTTGATTTGATGACCACCAAATCACGCAATTGCACGCGCTCATAGGTAGTGAACCGCCCGCCACAGGCCGGGCAAAACCGACGCCGCCGAATGGCTACATGATCCTCGGCTGGGCGCGAGTCTTTTACCTGAGTGTCAACATTTCCACAAAACGGGCAACGCATGTGCCATCCCCTCTTAGTTTTCCGGTAGCGCCTAGCGCTTAAACTTCCACAATCTTTATAACATCTCACCACGGTTTGGGTAGAGGAGATTTTAACCCACTGCATTTTGGGGTGGCTGCCCAATGTCGCCATCGCCAAAAATGAAAAAGACCTCGCAAAGCGAGGCCTTTGTCATCAAGTTTTCAATACTGCGCCGGACCTATTGGTCGAGAAAGCTCCGCAATTTACGGCTGCGGCTTGGATGTTTGAGCTTGCGCAGCGCTTTGGCTTCAATCTGGCGAATACGTTCGCGGGTCACGCTGAACTGTTGTCCCACCTCTTCCAAAGTGTGATCTGTATTCATACCGATGCCAAAGCGCATCCGCAGCACCCGCTCTTCGCGCGGCGTAAGACTAGCCAAGACCCGAGTTGTAGTTTCTTTCAGGTTCTCTTGAATCGCACTGTCGAGCGGCAAAACTGCATTCTTATCTTCGATAAAATCACCAAGCTGCGAGTCTTCCTCATCGCCAATTGGCGTCTCCAAAGAAATTGGCTCTTTGGCAATTTTCATGACCTTACGCACTTTTTCCAAAGGCATTTGCAGCTTGGTTGCCAATTCCTCGGGCGTGGGCTCACGGCCAATTTCATGCAGCATTTGGCGCCCGGTACGTACCAGCTTATTGATCGTTTCGATCATATGCACCGGAATACGGATGGTGCGCGCTTGGTCTGCGATAGAGCGGGTTATAGCCTGGCGAATCCACCATGTGGCATAGGTGGAGAATTTATAGCCTCGGCGATATTCAAACTTATCTACCGCTTTCATGAGGCCAATGTTTCCCTCCTGAATCAAATCCAAGAACTGCAATCCTCGATTTGTATATTTTTTGGCAATGGAAATCACCAAACGCAGATTGGCCTCAACCATTTCTTTCTTGGCTTGGCGAGCCTCTTTCTCACCTTTTTGCACCTGTTGCACAATACGGCGGAATTCAGAGATATCGAGCCCGACATATTGGCCGACCTGCGCCATCTCTGCGCGAAGCTCTTCCGCTTTATCGACACTACGTTCCATGAACATGATCCAGCCGCGGCCGGTTTTCTCGCCCATATCAGTCAACCAGTTAGGGTCCAGCTCGCGGCCGCGATAGGCATCAATGAATTCACGGCGGTTGATCCTCGCTTGGTCAGCCAGTTTGACCATGGAGCTGTCAATCGACATCACCCGGCGGTTAATGCCGTACAGCTGGTCAATCAACGCCTCAATCCGGTTATTGTGTAGGTGCAATTCATTTACCAGCTCAACAATTTCAGAGCGAAGCTTTTGATACTTCGCCTCTGCCCCATCAGAGAAACTCTCATCCTCGTTCAAAGTGGCAGAGATACGCACATCCTGCATTTCGGATAGAAGGATGTAATCAGAGGCAATTAGGTCCAGCGTCTCCAACACCTTAGGCTTTAGAGCAGCTTCCATGGCGGCCAGCGACAGATTGGCCCCTTCGTCATCGTCGTCATCATCTGCAATAATGGGGTTGCCATCCGCATCCAACTCAGGGCCGGCACTGGCTGGGATTTCCGTGGCAACAGGTGCCGCCACAACCGGGGTCTCCTCCTCTTCGCCCATGTGGTGACCAAAGGTAGTTTCCAGATCAATCACATCGCGCAGTAAAATGTCTTCACTCAGCAATTCGTCGCGCCAGATGGTGATCGCTTGAAATGTCAACGGACTCTCACAGAGCCCTAAAATCATCGTATTGCGGCCTGCTTCAATCCGCTTGGCAATAGCAATCTCACCCTCGCGGCTCAATAGCTCCACCGAGCCCATTTCACGCAGATACATGCGCACTGGATCATCAGTCCGGTCTAGTTTTTCGTTATTTGCCCCCGCGAGCGCCACATCGCGGTTTTGATTGGTGGCCACCAAATCGGTGGGACCTTTGTCTTCGTCTTCCTCAGATTCATGCTCTTCGGTCACCTGAATGCCCATGTCGGAGAGCATCGACATTACATCTTCGATTTGATCTGACGACACCTGATCGGGTGGCAAAACTGTATTTAGTTGGTCATAAGTGATATAGCCCCGTTCCCGCGCATCACCGATCATCTTTTTGACAGCCGTTTGGCTCATATCGATCATCGGTTCTTTGGCGTCGGCATCTTGCTTGCGGTCGTCGTTATCCTTGGCGGCCATGCGCTGTGGCTCCTTGTCCTTGGGACTCTCACTAAACGTCAAAGCGAATCAGTTTCAAATCTGATTCGCTGTGCTATCTAGCCTGATTCGCCCCCCAGTTCCCACCCCCACCGAGCTTAAGGTCGGTTCGGTTTCGAATAATTAATCTGCTGCAGCAGATCATCCAATGTATTTTGTTCCTCTAACTTTACTTTCAGACCGTTTTTGGCGGTCTTATATTCTGTACTATCTTCCTGCGCACCCTGGGTTGTGGCTTGCAAATGTTTGGCAGATTCACTGATCCGCCAGGTCAGCCCCTCATCATCAACATCAGACACATCCAAAACCGCCTCCGCCACCTCGCGCCCATGGGCATCTACAGCAGAAATCTGAGCAAATTCTTGCCGCAAGCATGTGATCACAAAAGATACATCCGAGCTGTTGCGCACCGAGGGAGCAATGCGGACGTGGGGAAGCTGTATCAGATTTTCAAGTTGCAGCGGCTCAAAAATTTGCTCTGCCTCTGACCAGAGCAGCTCTGGCAATCCAGAAAATCGCAGCAAAAATTGCTGGAGATTGCGGTGCAGTGGCTTTTCAAACTGTAAATCCTCCAACGCCCCCTCGACTACCGGCAGGGCTTGTGGGCATTTGAGCAAAGTGGCCAAAATGACCGAATGACGCAAAATATAGCTAGGTTCAGAGCCATTGGCCAAGGCCGAGCTGCGCGTGCTCGCCTGCGGTGTGACGGGCCTATATCCAATCTTCGCATTGAAGCCGCGCGCCGATCTGGGCGCGGCCTTTGGTCGGAACAACTGCCAGCGCTTGTCCTTGATCGCCTGGCCATAATGACCACGTATAGAGGGGTCTTTGATCAGCTTAAGCTGTTCGCGAAAGGTTTTGTCCAATGCGGCCTTGCGTTCCGGGCTATCAAAATTCTTCCCATAGGTTTCACGCTCCCACAACAGATCAACCATCGGGCGCGCCACGTCCAAAAGCGCCTGCATGGCGCCCGGCCCACCGGCACGCAGCAAATCATCGGGGTCCTGACCATCGGGCATCACCGCAAAACGCAAAGACTTCCCAGCCTCTAGCAGCGGTAGCGCCAAATCCATGACGCGCTGCGCGGCGCGTACGCCAGCCGCATCACCATCAAGAGCAATTATCGGCTCATCAGAGATGCGCCACATCAGCTGCAGCTGCGTCTGTGTTATCGCCGTGCCCAATGGCGCCACAGACGCGCTAAATCCTGACTCGGCGAGAGCGATAACATCCATATAACCCTCCACGACGATCAAGCTCTGCCCCTTGCCCAAAGCCTCCCGCGCCGGGCCGTGATTGTAGAGCGATCGGCCCTTATCAAAAAGCTCGGTCTCTGGTGAATTGAGGTACTTGGCAGAGTCACTGGGATCCATCGCCCGGCCACCAAAGCCAATGCAGCGCCTTTGCGGATCACGAATTGGAAAAATAATGCGATTGCGAAATGTATCATAGGGGCGTTTGCCCTTATTGGAGGGTTTGGCCAGCCCTGCCGCTAAGACCAGCTCTTCATCGACACTCTTCCCCATGAGATGATCCCAAAGCGCCTGCCAGCTATCAGGCGCATACCCGATCTCAAAACGGTCCATTGCCTGTTGTGACAAAGCGCGACCGCTCAAATAGGCCCGCGCATCTGCCCCGGCTGAGGTGTTCAGCTGCAAGCGGAAAAATTGCAGCGCCTGTTCCATGATCTCGGCCAATTGCGTCCTGCGATCAGCTTTTTGCTGCGCCTGCGGGTCGCGCTCGGGCATGGGCATGCCGACCTCACCGGCCAATATCTCCACAGCCTCCATGAAAGAGACATTCTCAGTCTCTTTAATAAAGCCCAAAGCATCCCCTTTGGCGTGACAGCCAAAGCAATAATAATATCCTTTTTGATCGTCCACATGAAAGCTTGCAGTTTTCTCTTGATGAAAAGGGCAAGGTGCCCACATATCGCCCTTACCTTGATTGGATTTGCGACTGTCCCACATGACCTTGCGCCCAACGACCTGAGAGATCGAAGCTCGGCTGCGCAATTCGTCCAAAAATCCTGATGGCAATGACATGAGGTAATCTAAACCAAATGCGCGCGCGCGGCCACTGATTCCATTGCGGTCGTCAAATCATGCAGCAGGGTTTGCGTCATGGAGCGAAACACCATCACACGAAACCGCGACTTGCTGAGGCAAGAGATCACCGCCTGCATATGCATCAGTGAGCTACGCTGGCTAATACCCGTTTTGAAATGTTTGACCCGCAGATCCAAAGGTGTGATACGAGCCATAACAGCGCGCACATCCGCACCGTTTAGCTCCAAAACAGTCCAACCATCACTAACATCGGTCACCGCCGCATGACGGGCCAAGCGGCCTGATGGCGTGGTTCCCATCACAGCAATATGCGCGTGATCAAACCAGAGCGCATAGACCCCACCTTTGCGTTTTAGCTCATTGGGACCGGGCCATTCCAATCCCATTTGCGTGTTGAAAGCAGACGCCGCCTGAACAGCCTGCCCCCTGTAGGGCGCCAGCAGATGCAGCGATGTTTGCACTTCACGGACCGAAACCGTGCCGATCTCTAGAGGCAACCCCTCGCCCGCAGGCGATGTTTTATAAAGCTCAACCACGAAGCCGCCCCCCCTCTGGATCAAAAAATACTGGTGCACAAACCTCACAAAGCGTTGTGACGCCACTCAAATGCTCCACCATCTTGATCTGCTGACCATGGCGATTGCGCCCATCGCTCAGAAATGCTTGCGCAATGACCGAACCTAAAGTTGGAGAATAGCACATGGACGTAACATAACCCTCGTCGTTCTCGGAAACGGCTTCCGCTTCAGGCGCAAAAAGATGCGCGCCGGGGATAATTTGCTTCACTTTGCCGACGGGCCGCAACCCTACAAGCTGATCGCGCTTTAATCCCACAAGCCCGGGCCGCGCCGCCATGGTTTTGCCGATACAATCTTTCGCCTCTGACACCATCCGCTCGAGGCCAATGTCAAACGCGGTGGTGCGCCCATGAATTTCCGCATGGGTGATAAAGCCCTTTTCAATGCGCAAGACATTCAGCGCTTCCAGACCGTAAGCCCCGCCACCCAGCGCCTCGGCCCGCTCAAACAGCAGTTGAAAGAGGCCTTCGCCATAGCGCGCGGGCACCGCCAATTCATAAGCATGTTCCCCAGAAAAAGAGATCCTAAACAACCGCGCGGCAATGCCGCCCAATTGCACAGCTTTACAGCCCATATACGGCAGGGTTTTGTTGCTGATCTTGCGATCCAATATACCGTTGAGTAAGGTGCGAGCTTCTGGACCCGCCACGGCAAATTGCGCCCAATGCTCTGTGACAGATGTGAAGCTCACGTCAAAATTTGGCCGCAGCCCTTGATGGACAAAATCCATATGCCGCATCACCTGTCCAGCGGCTGCGGTGGTCGTGGTCATCAGGTAGTGAGCCGCGCCAATTCTGGCACAGGTGCCATCATCCATCACGTGACCGTCTTCACGCAACATCAACCCATAGCGCACTCGGCCCTGTTTAAGACTGGCAAAAGAGTTGGTGTAAAGAAAATCTAAGAAAGCCGCCGCATCCGGGCCTTGTATATCGATTTTGCCTAAGGTTGAGACATCACAAATACCAACGGTCGCGCGCACCATCTGCACCTCACGGTCACAGGCTTGCCGCCAATGGGTCTCACCCCCCTGCGGGAAATAGCTCGGTCGATACCACAGGCCCGCCTCAACCATCGGCGCGCCACGTTCTCTGCTGATCCTATCAGACGTCAACAACCGCTCTGGCGCAAACCCTTTGCCATGCCCACCAGCCCCAAGGGCCGCCAGGGCGACAGGCACATAGGGCGGGCGGAAGGTGGTCGTACCAGTTTCAGGAATGCCTCGGCCGGTGGCATCAGCCAAAACCGCCAGCGCCGCGACATTGGAATTTTTACCCTGATCTGTGGCCATGCCTTGGGTGGTATAGCGCTTCATATGCTCGACCGAGCGAAAGTTTTCCTGCACAGCCTGTTTGATATCTTTGACCGTCACATCATTTTGAAAATCGAGCCATCCACGTCCGGTGCCACCAACATCCCAAAACGGCGTTATCTCATAGGGGGTGGCGTCCGCAATAGGCAAGGCGCTTGGCTTGACCCGTTTGCCCAGCGCCTTGGCCAGAGTGAGAGCCTCCGCCTGCCCCTGCGCCAAGGCGCCTTGCGTGCTCATCTCACCTGCAGCAGAACCCGCCGCCACCAGGCCGGGAATGGCGCCTGGCTGTGGCGTGAAACTCGCCAAAGCCGGGTCCCAAATCGGACGGCCGTTCATATGACACGTTAAATGTACCGACGGATTCCAGCCGCCCGAAACGCCCAGCACATCGCAGTCAATCGTTTTAACAGATCCATCGCTTTGCCGAATTTCAATGCTTTTCAAACCCAATCGCCCGCGACTGCCCGTCACCACCGCGCCTGTATAAAGAGGATAATCGCCCAACGGTTGCGCCTCAGCGCGGCTGTCAATCATGGCCACAACCTCAACGCCCGCTTCCGCAAAATCTCGCGCCGTGCGATGCGCATCAGCGTTGTTGCCAAAGATCGCCACCCTTTGGCCGGGGCTCACCCCAAACCGGTTGAGGTAGCCGCGCATCGCGCCCGCGGCCATGATGCCGGGGCGATCATTGTTTGCAAAGGCGATTTGCCGCTCCAAAGCGCCTGCGCATAGGATCGCACCGTTTGTGTAAATACGCCAAAAGGTTTCGCGCGGCAATCCGTCCGGCATCGCCTCCAACCCCGGCCCTACGCGCTCCAAGGCGCCAAACACCCCTTGGTCATAGGCGCCGGTCACTGTCGTATTCGTCATGATCCGTACAGAGGCTATCCCAGCCAATTCAGCCAATGCAGCCTGAACCCAAGCCGCAGCAGGCATCCCGTCTATATGCTCCATTTCCGACAAGAGCCGGCCGCCCAACTGGTCATGTTCGTCGGCCAGAATGACATCCAATCCAGCCCGTCCCGCCGTCAAGGCTGCCATAAGCCCAGCTGGCCCAGCGCCGATGATCAATACATCGCAATGCGCATAGGCTTTTTCATAAAGCTCATGATCGTAACGCGTCGTCAGGGCCCCGAGCCCCGCTGCGTGCCGGATGGCAGGCTCATAAACCCACTCCCAAAATTTGCGCGGCCACATGAAGGTTTTGTAATAAAATCCTGCCGACAGAAAGGGCGCCAAAACGTCATTCACGGCCAAGACATCAAATTTCAACGACGGCCAAGCATTTTGCGGCCTGGCCACAAGCCCGTCATACAGCGGCTGCATCGTGGCGCGGCTGTTCGGCTCGCGCGCAAAACCGCGCTCCAAAGTCACCAGAGCATTCGGCTCTTCCGACCCGGCAGTGACAATCCCTCTTGGACGATGGTATTTGAATGATCGGCCAATTAGCCTTTGATCATTGGCCAAAAGAGCGCTGGCCAAAGTGTCGCCTGCAAAGCCCTCAAAGCTCTGCCCGCCAAAGGTGAACCTCAGCACGCGATTTCGGTCAATCAATCCTTTTCCAGCCACTCTCACAGCTGATCCCCCTTGACCAAACGCGCAGACAAAACCGCATGCGAAACCGTATCGCGGCGCACCACGAGCCAAGCACCGCAGCCAAATTCATGATGCCAAAGGTCCTCGGTTATTCCGGCAGGATTCTCGCGGTTGTGCAGATAGTCATCCCAGACCTCCGCCCCCGCATCAGGCGCCGGCCGCGCAAGAGCGGTGGCATGGCCGGAATAGTAAAACTCACGCCGATCTCGCATGCCGCAAAGAGGACACTCTATGCGCATGGGCGGCCTCCTTTGGTGCAGCGGACAGACACATTATGATCTAAAAACATCCGACCTATCCTAATGCAAATTATGTTGGGCACCGGTGCCCTCTTCATCCATCAACCCACTCCCACCGCGGAACCGATCCAGGCGGAAGCGCGCGGCGGCGGCATGCGGGCGATCTGCGGCTAAAAGATGTGCAAAACAATGGCCAGAAGCCGGCACAGCCTTAAAACCACCATAGCACCAGCCCGCGTTCAAATATAAACCCTCAATATGAGTTTTATCTATAATGGGTGACCCGTCGGGAGTCATATCCATGATGCCACCCCAACTGCGCAGCATCCGCGCCTTGCCGATCATCGGCATAAGCGTCATCCCAGCCTCCGCCACATGCTCCACCATTGGCAGATTGCCGCGGGCGGCATAGCTGGAATACATATCCAGATCCCCACCAAAGACCAAACCACCCTTGTCCGATTGGCTGATATAAAAATGCCCCATGCCAAAGCTGATCACGTGATCAATACAGGGTTTCAGCCCCTCAGTGACAAAGGCCTGCAGCACGTGGCTTTCAATGGGAAGGCGCATGCCCGCCATAGCCGCTACCTGGCTCGAGCGCCCCGCGACGACCATCGCCACTTTTTTTGCGCTTATGGCACCGCGGCTGGTTTGTACGCCGCGCACCACGCCTTGCGCGATGTCGATGCCCGTCACCTCGCAATTCTGGATCAAATCCACACCAAGCCGATCCGCCCCACGCGCATAGCCCCAAGCAACCGCATCATGCCGCGCCGTGCCCGCCCGCCGCTGCAACAGGCCGCCATAAATCGGGAACCGCCCCTGATTATAGTCCAAGTAAGGCACCATTTTGCGCAATTGCGCCACGGACAACAACTCCGCATCATCGCCTTGGTTTAGAATGGAATTGGCTCGGCGAATGGCCGCGTCTCTTTGCCCATCACTGTGAAACAGGGCAATTTGCCCACGCTGGGAATGCATGACATTGTAATTGAGATCCGCCTCCAGTCCTTCCCAGAGCTTCAAGGAATGCGAATAGAATTCCGAGTTCCCCGGCAAAAAGTAATTGGCCCGAACAATGGTTGTATTACGTCCAATATTGCCGCCACCAATGTAGCCCTTCTCCAGCACGGCAATGCGCTTGAGCCCATGTTCTTTTGCCAGGTAGTAGGCGGTCGATAGGCCATGCCCACCGCCTCCAATGATCACAATATCGTAGGCCTCCGCTGGCTCAGGATCACGCCAATGCTCCCGCCAACCACGGTTACCGGTCAACCCTTGGGTGAGGACTTTCAGAGCTGAAAAGCGCATATCTTAAACCTGCAAATTGGAACAAAAGTTAGTGAATAAAAATATCCCGACTTTGGCAAGGGGGAATGCAAAGGTCCACGGCTCTGATCGCGACAACTCTTGTATCAGTACATTAAATCGGTTGAATGGGCCAGTCTTCAGCAGGCACGTTCAAGCGGGCTAAAATAGTTTCACCGGCCACCGCTGTCTGCCCCAAGCCCACAGCAGGCTCCACGCCTTCGGGCAGGAAGATATCCAAACGGCTGCCAAAACGGATTAAGCCAAACCGCTCGCCCACGCTCAAGCTCTCGCCCACATTTGTAAAACAGACAATACGGCGCGCCACGAGTCCGGCGATCTGCGTCACCCCAATTCGGGTTTTATCTGCAGATTCAATGGTGATGGAGTTACGCTCATTGTGCTCGCTCGCCTTGTCCAAGGACGCGTTGAGAAACTTGCCATGGTGGTAACAAGTCGCAACCACAGAGCCGGCCATGGGCGCACGATTCACATGGCAGTTGAAGACATTCATGAACACAGACACGCGTGTCAATAGCTTGTCGCCCAGTTGCATATCCGCTGGCGGGACGGTCTTAGTGATCAAAGACACCACCCCATCAGCGGGGGAGAGGATAAGCCCCGGTCTTTGCGCCACAGAGCGTACCGGGTCGCGGAAAAAGTAATAGCACCATACGGTCAGTCCCAAGCCAAGCCAAAATAACGGCTCCCAGACCAGCCAAAGCACAGCCGTCACGGCCGCAAATGTCGCCACAAATTTACGTCCTTCAGGGTGCATCGGGACGGCGATGACTTTCATCATATTCATCAGATTAATTCCAATTCAAAGTTGTTAAGATCACAAAAAGCGCAAAAATCCCATTCAGACAAAGCACATAGAAAACTGCGAATGATCCGAGGTCTTTGGCATGTTTTGTGGGAAGTGACCACTCCGGTGTCACCAGATCGACAATTTCTTCAATCGCCGTATCGAGCGCTTCGGCCACAGCGGCAGCTGCAGCTGCCACAAGCATCAACGGATGCAACTGTCTTATCCATGTCATCACTTGAGACCTTTTGGCCATTTTTAAGAGTTTTTAGCCATTTTTGCACGTTTTGAGAGACTAAAAATTGGGATCATCGCCAAGTAAATCGCATTGGCAAACAACAGCGTGTACCAAGGGAACACAAACAGGCAGATCACAAAGACAACCGCCAGCAAAATCACCGGCAGCCGCATGGAAGCGGGGAAAGTTGTGCCCTTGAGTGACATGGTTGGGAATGTGCCCACGGCAAGACCTGCACAAATCACAACAAATGCAATAGCCGCCTCAACATAATGGCCGGCCACATCCACCCCGGCCATTACCAAAAACAGCGGCGACAGTCCCAAACAGGCCAATGCGGGCGCGGGCACTCCGATAAAATCAACCGATTTTACCCCATCCGATTGACTGACATTAAAGCGCGCCAAGCGGAGGGCGCAGCAGATCGAAAAGATCATGACAGCGATCCACCCAAATCTCGCGGCATCCGAGTCTACAAAGATTGTAAAATAAATCACCAAAGGCGTCGCGATCCCGAAATTGAAAAAATCGGCCAGCGTGTCCAATTCAGCACCAATTTTACTTTCACTTTTCAAAGCCCGCGCAAGCCGGCCATCGGCGGCATCCAAAATCATCGCCAAAACCAGCAAATATAAAGCCACACTGACGTTGCCTTGCAGCGCAGAACGCACCGCCGTTAACCCGACGCAAATACCGAAAATCGTTACAATATTCGGCAACATCTTGGATAGTGGCTCTCTTGGAGTGGAAGACGAAGATTTCATGTGACCCCAAAGAAGCGCGCTATTTGACGGCGAAAATCAGACAGTTTTGTCGAAAACAATGCCGCCACCAACAGTCTAAACCTAACAGAGTTTAACGTAGCAGAAATCGTATGCTTGTCCAACATAACTGGTGCGTACATCGTAAACAGCAAAACGGGGATCACAATGACACCAAACCAAATACTATACCGACGCATAATAAAATAGGCACAAGCCCCCACAAGGATTGAATACCCTGACGGCATATAATGTTTCGGGTGGTCGAATTGGCCCTTGCCCCAGCCGTGTGCCCATAATTTCAACATCATTGAGTAGTCACTTTGGACCGTGTGACGCCAAAATCCCTGGAACCTATATCATGCCTAACTACTTCCAGCACTCTTTGCCTTTCAGGACCAAGGCGAGTACAAATGGCAGAAGGGTCTTAATATGACGCCCATAATCTTCAAACGCCAAAACCACTGGTCGCTCATGCCCACCTTTTGAGACTGCATAGTCGTTTTTCATATCGCTAGGACAGAGGGTCGCCGCAAGAATGCTCAACAACACCATGCACACCACAACACTATGGCGGTAAATAACTTTTAAAGGTTAGGATAAAAATTCTCTGGATGTCATAGGCCGCCTACTCCACCAATGACCAAGACCATAACATCTTTACGCGCTATGTGCGCAGTTATGAAATATGCATCGGGTAGTAGGACTTGTTCACAGTTGTCCATAGCGACGCGATTGAAGTGCCACCCATCGTTTACAATACAGGACCATGGCGGAATTTTACTGCCCATGCGCGATGCATGCCGATCGTACCAAAGCATCGTGAAAGAGGTTATTGCAATCCATGCGGCCAGCAGGCCAATTGCCTCAAGCATCAAGGCAAAGCGCCAAATGCGCTTTGGACCCTGCACTCTGATTTCAAAACCAAAACAGCCGGAATTACTCCCAAGAACGGCACATAATGCAAAAGCGACAGATGCAAGAGCTCTGCAGCTTCGCACTGGTCGGTGTTTATACTATGCCCAACCATCGTCCAATCAATTTCAACTCCGAAAGTCAGCATGCAATATAGCGCGAACACCGTATGCATCAGCCAAAGCGCGATGGCTTACAGAATGCAGGCAAGGGTGGCCAAAAGGTAAAATTGCAGCACTCGCAATTATAGGATTTGCACCCAGTCCTCGACCGTGTGCAGGTCACTGAACCGCAATGCATAGGCTAGCAAAGGCATTTGAGATGCTGCCAAAGTGAACACACAGACAGCAGCTGTAAAGCTCACTAATCTAACAGGTCTGGTCAGTATGTTTTCAAACTAATCCCACACAAAAATACATTTCCGAATGGGAGCTGCAAATTATCGCAGCCCCGATGGCTACCGACCTTTTCGGTCGCGCAATGTCAATTGCGCTACAATCCCTTGTTTTTGTAAGATGCCGCGACCTTTTGGATGCTGACCAGATAGGCCGCGGTACGCAGATCGGGCACGTCGGCACGCCGCCGCCACACCTCTGCCATGTCATTGTATGCGCCGCGCATCGTGTCATCGAGGCCAGAGCGCACCAGCTCTAATTCGCTCGCTCCTTTAAGATATTTCTCTTTAAAATTCGGGAGTCAGCTGCCAATTAACGTTGCTGGATTTGCTTAACCGCTCCAACTCATTGACAATAAGCTGGTTGCGCGATTCCTCGCGGCGACGCTCCAGGCGGCCAAAGCGGATATGGCTAAGATTTTTCACCCATTCGAAATAAGACACTGTCACCCCGCCCGCATTGGCATACATATCCGGGATAATCACCACGCCCCGCTCACGAAGGATCGCATCCGCTCCGGCCGTCACAGGCCCATTCGCCGCCTCGACGATCAAACGCGCTTGCACCCGATTGGCGTTGTCATAGTGGACAACCCCTTCCAAAGCGGCAGGGATCAAAATATCACAATCTGCCTCCAAAACGCTGGCCCCATCGGCGGTATAGCTGCCGCCCTCAAACCCCTTCACCCCGCCATGTTCGGCGATCCAAGACTTTAGCGCCTCAATATCCAAGCCGTCAGGATTTTGTACCGCCCCATCCCGCTCAATCACCCCAGTGATCCGCGCACCATCTTCCTCACTCAAGAATTTAGCTGCGTGGTACCCCACATTGCCCAGCCCCTGCACAATAATGGCTTTGGCATCGAGCCCCCCCGACAGCCCAGCGGCCGCAAGATCTTCGGGATGACGGAAGTACTCTTGCAAGGCATATTGGACCCCGCGGCCAGTCGCCTCAGTGCGCCCTTCAATCCCGCCACCGCTCACTGGCTTACCAGTTACGCAGGCTCGTGCATTGATATCAGTTGTATGCATCCGCTGATATTGATCGGCAATCCAAGCCATTTCCCGCTCGCCCGTGCCCATATCCGGTGCCGGCACGTTTTGCGACGGGTGGATCAAATCACGTTTAATAAGCTCATAGGCAAAGCGTCGGGTGATTTGCTCCAATTCATGCTCATCATAGGCCAAAGGATCAATCCGTAGGCCGCCCTTGGAGCCGCCATAAGGCGCATCAACCAGAGCACATTTATACGTCATCAAAGCAGCAAGCGCCTCTACCTCATCTTGGTTGACGCCAAGCGCATAACGAATGCCACCTTTTACAGGCTCCATATGTTCCGAATGCACCGCGCGGTAGCCTGTGAATGTGGTCATCTGGCCCCGCAGGCGCACACCAAAGCGCACCGTATAGGTGGCATTACAGACCCTTATCTTTTCCGCCAATCCCGGCGATAAATCCAAAAGCGCCACTGCGCGACTGAACATTATATCAACACTATCGCGAAAACTTGGCTCAGATGCGTTGGTGTCGTTCATTAAACCTATCCTGAATGGTAGTTGAAATATACTGCCAGCAGCCTACCGCGGCTCATTTGAAATAAAAAGCCTGTTTTCTCATAATTTCATGTTCATTAAGGGAGAATCTGCGCGCTCTTCGAGCAAAACAGCTAAACTGTCCGACATAAATTTAGCCTCTGACGGCGCTGTCACTCCGCCGATGCCAACCCGCGTGCCGAATTTCCAATATAAGCCTGGGATCCAGGCCCGCTCAGTCTTGTTTTGCAGGGTCACAACGAAGCCATTGGAAGGTTTGAATGCAAACACGCCGCGCTCCACGCGCGAAATATCATCCATAGCGGCCAAAACTCGGCCATCTTCGAAATATAGACCAGAGGCGCGCAACTCAATATGGCCCCTGGTGCCCCTTTGCATGGCACGCGCCATCCACAACACAGCCGCAGCAACGACGACCAAGAACGCCTTATGCACAAATCCCGCATTTATGGTGGCCGTCAGGTACACGACCAAAAATCCGAGCAGCATCATGACAAAAAGAGCAAAGCCGCGACGCACCGTCGAGGCTTTAAGTCGCGCTATTACAGAATCTGACATTTCAGCCTTCCTCAAATTTCACCTTTGACGCTGGCGCCCCGCGATCTACCTGCCTTGAAACGCGCCAAAATGGAAGGTTAAACTTTGCCTTAGCGGCGCACCACCACCTCATAGCCGCGCTCTTCGGGTTCATCATCGATGAGTTCTTGCGGAAAGCCAGGAGCATGAATGCTCAATCCGGTAGCCTGCTCCAGACGCTCAATGATCCGATCAGATTGCGCGCGGACACCGTAGCGTTTTTGCCCGTCGCTCATGATGTCAATAATCATCGGTGAGATTTCTAAAGGCACGCCGTGATCATCGGCAATTTTTTGAAACAAGCCAATGTCTTTTTGCACCAAATCCATCGTAAAATTCACATCTCGCGATCCCGAAAGGATCAACTGGCTTTCGGTTTCATGCACAAAAGAGGTGCCAGAAGACATCGCGATGGCCTCGTAGGTCATGCCAAGATCCATTCCAGCGGCTTTCATCACGGTCAGTGCTTCGCAAACCGTGATCAAATTGGCTGTGGCGAGGTAATTGGTCATCACTTTTAAAGTACTGGAATTTCCAATCTCTCCCACATGCAAAATGCGCCGCCCAATATGGGTTAAGATTGGCAGAACTTTATCGAAGGTCGCACGGGTACAGCCAGCATAGATCGAGATATTGCCTGTATCGGCCCGATGGCAGCCGCCTGACACCGGACAATCCACAGCTTCACCGCCGGCGGCCAGAACCAACGCCCCTAGCCGCTTCACCTCTCTGGCATCTGTCGTTGACATCTCCATCCAAATCTTGCCACGCCCAGCATGGGGCAGCATCTCACTCACCACCGCATCACAGGCCGCAGGACTGGGCAGGCAGGTAATCACTACATCACAGTCTTGCATCAACTGCGCTGGGCTTGACCCATCTTTGGCCCCACGCGCCACGAAATCTGCCACAAAGGCAGCATTAAGATCATGAACGCTGAGATCCATGCCGTTGCGCAGCAAACTGCCCGCCAATTTGCCCCCAACATTGCCCAACCCAATAAACCCAACTTTCATACGTTTTCTCCCAAATGAACTTTGATCCTAGAAAATCAGCCATTGCCGACATGTCGCCCTCATTTGCGACGCTTGTCATCTCCCTTATGATTTTGCAGGGTATTTTCATGGAAAACCCAGATGATCTTGCCGCTGGCATTGAAATCACACCGCAATTCGAAAGATTTTCGCAACGAAATGATGTGTTCTCCCGCGCATTTTGGGACGATACTGTCCGCAGCGCGGCGTCACAGGCCTTTTTTGCTAGCTATCGCATGGAAACCATCCCCCGCCGTGGCGACGGATTCACGCAAAAAGATTTTGCCCTGCGCAATGCCAGTTGGTTAATTTCAGACATTATGACGGATCGTTTCGCCGCCGACGGTAGGCGAGAAGGCTTTCAAGCCCCTATCAGCAACGATACTCCCGTAGCTGTGGAAAAGGTGCGTTTTGAAACCCCAAGCGACGCCGCCGCCAATGTTAAAAAAGCAGCGCGATTCTTTGGTGCAGGTCTCTGCGGTGTGACCGGCCTAGATCCGCGCTGGCTTTATGAGGATCGCGTAGATGTACGCGATATGTCCAAAGCGCCACTTGGCCTGCCAGAGGGGCTGACGCATGTGGTGGTGCTCGGTCACGAAATGGATCAAGAATTGGTGCGCAGTTACCCCTCCGCCCTTGGAGGTGCCGCCACGGGGCGCGAATACAGCCATGAGGCAGCTATTGTCATGCAGCTGGCAGCCTATATTCGCAATCTAGGCTATCAAGCCGTGGCCTCCATGAACGACACCGGCCTGGTCATCCCCATGGCTGTGCAGGCAGGGTTGGGCGAATACGCTAGAAATCAATTGGTTATCACGCAAAAGTTCGGGCCAAGGCTGCGGTTTTCAAAAATTTTTACCGATATACCGCTGGAGGTGGACCGGCCGAAACGACCGGGTGTCGCAAAGTTTTGCGATATATGCACCAAATGTGCCGATGCCTGCCCGGTTAAAGCACTCCCAGTGGGGCCACCCAAATTTGGTGGTGGCCGATCTGCCATTCAAGGTGTCAAAAAATGGACCTCTGATGCGGAGAAATGCTTCTCGTTTTGGACCAAACTCAGCAGTGATTGTGCGATTTGTATGCGGGTTTGCCCCTTCAACCGCGACTTCAGGAGCTGGCCACAGCGGCTTTGGCTCAAACTGGCCCTCTCACCGGCCCGAGGCCTAGCGCTTTGGCTCGACCGCTGGCGCCAGGGACGGTTGAAACCCGCGCAATGGTGGTCACGGCCTTGATGTTGATCTCGCGACGCTGTGGCTTATCTCTCAAACAAGCCACAAAGGATAAGCCCATGTCACTACGCCCCACACTTGAAACACGGCAAGCCACCCCAACCTTGGAAGGGGCCGGCGTCAAACTGCACCGCGCTTTTGGATTTCAAGATCCCTCGGAAATGGATCCCTTTTTGTTGTTTGACGATTTTCGCAATGAATTGCCGGAAGATTTTGAAAAAGGCTTTCCTTGGCATCCGCACCGCGGCATTGAAACCATTACCTATGTGCTGTCGGGCAGTGTTGAACATGGCGATAGCCTTGGAAACAAAGGCACACTAGGCGCAGGAGACGTACAATGGATGACCGCGGGCCGGGGAATCATGCATCAAGAAATGCCCCAGGGCAATCGCAACGGACAGATGCATGGCTTCCAACTGTGGGGAAACTTACCCGGCAGTTTGAAAATGACGGACCCAAGATATCAAGATGTAGCCGGCAAGGAAATTCCCGAGGCCATTGACGACGATGGCACGCGCGTGAAGGTAATTGTCGGCGAATATTGGGGTAAAAAAAGTCCGGTCGACGGCATAGCCGCCGATCCGCAATATCTTGACATATATGTACCGCCAGGAGTTCAAAAGACCTTTAAAATAGACACTTATCGTCGGACCTTTGCTTATGTCTTCGAGGGCGCTGCGGCATTTGTGGATGCGGCAAAACCGACGGGCGTGCTGCTTGAAAAAGAAGTGGCCGGCCAAGAGGTAAATATTCGTGATCTTTCGGGCAATCGCACTTTGATTCGGTTTGGCAATGGCGATGAGATCAGCCTACACGCCGGCGCAGAAGGCGTGCGGTTTTTGTTGATCTCCGGTGCCCCTATTGATGAGCCCGTCGCCTGGCACGGTCCGATTGTAATGAACACCCGCGAAGAGCTGATGCAAGCCTTCAGCGAACTACGCAATGGCACGTTTATCAAGCCAGCGCATTAACCCCCAAAGTTTGACGCACCAAAGCACAATATTGGCGCGTCAACTCTTCCCTGGACAATCGGCCATCTTCACGGAACCAATCCACCACCCCGGTGAGCATAGCAATCAAAGCAAAACTGGTGATTTTGGCGTCAGGGACCTGAAAATCTCCCGAGAGAACGCCCTTTCGGATCATGTCATAAACAATTTTCTCATAGCGGCTGCGCTGCTCTTCAATAGCCTTGAAGTTTTCCTCGGTGAGATTGCGCAGCTCCATATAAGAAATGAAAACTAACTCCGGGCGCTGAATGTGAAAATCCAGATGGAAAGCCACAAAGTGATCCAGTGCCGCAACCGGATTGCCCGGCACTTGTTCTTCGGTCCAGCGGACCAAAAGATCGGCCATATGACCGTGCAAAAGATCAAATAAAAGCGCTTGTTTGTCGGGGGTGTAGTTGTAAATGGCTCCCGCCTGCACACCCACCCGCGCCGCTATTTGGCGCATGGTCACAGCTGCGAAGCCATAGCGCGCGAAAAGCTGAAGCGCGGCTTGCTTGATTTTTGGGCCAGTAATTTTCGAATGTGAACCAGTTTTGCGCGCCATGAGGAAATATTAACTGAACTAACGTTCAAATCAATGATCATTACTTGCTGCAGATCACTTTGCACGCTACGTATTTCTGATGACAAGATATGCATATACGTACCATCTCTGCCTCGCAGCTCTCCTAGCCAGCTGTGCCTCTATTCCGCAGCTCGATGAGGCTCAACCGACCGCAGAACAGGCCAGTGCCCACCCCGCTTTTCTTTCAGCCAGCGATCTACGCGCCGCTGTCGGCGCATATCTGCAGTCGCAGCCCGCCAAAGATATTTCTCAGCAGGCGCTATTGGACCAAAGGGCAAAGGCGCTGCGCAGGCAAGATCTGACGGGCGGGTAAGCTCAAACCCACCCAAAAATATCTGTTAAATTGGATCGAGTTCCACTCCCGCCCCCGTTGCGGTTGCGGGGTTTTACGATTAGACACGGGCGACAATTTCGTGACCGGAAGGAAGTAACCATGACCGCTGCTCCTCTTAGACTTGGCATTGCAGGGCTCGGCACTGTTGGCGTTGGCGTTTTGAAAATGATCCAAAAAAATGCAGTATTGATAACGCAGCGCACGGGTCGTGAGGTCACAGTTTCTGCCGTCTGCGCCCAATCGCGTGATAAAGACCGCGGGGTAGATCTGTCAGGCTATGCTTGGGAAGATGATCCGGTCGTCCTGGCCAAACGGGATGATGTGGATGTCTTTGTCGAATTGATCGGCGGAAGCACAGGCCCGGCCAAACAGGCAACACAGGCCGCCATTGCCGCTGGCAAAGATGTGATCACAGCCAACAAAGCAATGCTGGCAGAACATGGGCATTCATTGGCCCTCTCAGCAGAAGCTGCGGGACGTGTGATCCGCTATGAAGCCGCTGTTGCAGGCGGTATCCCCGTGGTGAAAGCACTGACCGAGGGCCTGGCGGGTAATGAAGTTCAGCGCGTTCTGGGGGTCATGAATGGCAGTTGCAACTATATCCTCACGCGCATGGAAGATGCCGGTCTGACTTATGAAGAGGTCTTTGCCGAGGCCGATGGTCTGGGATATCTCGAAGCAGATCCAAACCTTGATGTGGGCGGTATTGATGCGGCACATAAATTGGCAATTCTCGCCTCCATCGCTTTTGGTACAGAGGTAGATTTCGCATCTGTGGTGATCGAAGGCATTGGAGCCATCACAATTGAGGACATTCGTGCCGCCGCCGATATGGGGTATCGCGTCAAACTTTTGGGTGTCGCTCAAAAGACCGGCCGCGGGCTTGAGCAGCGCATGACGCCCTGTTTGGTTCCGGCCAATTCGCCCTTGGGCCAACTCCAAGGAGGAACCAATATGGTGATCTTGGAAGGGGGCGATGTGGGACAAATCGTGCTGCGGGGTGCAGGCGCTGGCGAGGGACCAACGGCCTCCGCCGTAATGTCAGATGTATTGGATCTCGCGCGCGGTCTGCGCCTCAATACCTTTGGGCAGGCGGCGACAGGATTGGAGAAATCTCAACCAGCCATGACGGCAACAACCGCGCCGTTTTATTTGCGCCTGCAATTGCTCGATAAGCCCGGCGCCTTGGCCAAAGTGGCCGCTGTTATTGGCGAAGCGGGAGTCTCCATCGACCGAATGCGCCAATATGGCCACGATGCCGAGCAAGCCCCTGTGCTAATCGTCACCCATAAGACAACCCGCGCGGCAATTGATCAAATTTTAGAAGACTTTGCCAAGACGCAAGTTGTTGAGAGCCAGCCTGTTGCCCTTCGCATTGAAGCAGTGTGACCCGGCCTGTTGGAGCGCCAGCACAGGCTTTGAGGGCCAATTGCAAAGAACTGCGAAACTGTTAGCGCGCGCAGTCTTGCCACGACCGGCACCGCTGCGCTAGGGCAGGCGGAATGAATAAAGGAAATCATATGTCTGATGCTACAGAATTTCGCGATCGCGCACTCTCTTTAGGACTGGCCCGTGTCGCCGAACAAGCCGCGCTGGCCTCTGCCAAACTTATTGGTCGCGGCGATGAAAAGGCCGCAGATCAGGCCGCTGTCAACGCCATGCGCACGCAGTTGAACCTTTTGGACATCGCCGGTGTGGTTGTCATTGGCGAGGGCGAGCGCGATGAGGCGCCAATGCTCTATATTGGTGAGGAGGTCGGCTCGGGCAACGGGCCTGCTGTTGATATCGCTCTTGATCCTCTCGAAGGAACGACATTGACAGCGAAAGACATGCCCAACGCTTTAACAGTTATAGCCATGGGGCCGCGCGGCTCCATGCTGCATGCACCCGACGTTTACATGGAAAAACTCGCGGTGGGGCCAGGCTTGCCAGAGAATGTCGTTTCCTTAACCATGGATCCGGCAACCCGGGTTATGGCGCTGGCGGCCGCTAAAAACTGCGCACCCGAAAATATCACTGTCTGCGTCCTTGAACGCCCGCGCCACGAGGCCATGATTGCCGAGTTGCGCACCACGAGCTGCGCCATTCGTCTCATCACCGACGGCGATGTTGCCGGCGTTATTCACTGCGCAGAATCAGATACGACCGGCATTGATATGTATATGGGGCTTGGCGGTGCTCCCGAGGGGGTTTTGGCCGCCGCCGCCTTGAAGTGTATGGGCGGGCAAATGTGGGGCCGGTTAACCTTCCGCAATGATGATGAGCGCGGCCGGGCCGCCAAGGCCGGAATAACGGATCTGGACCGGATTTACAGCCGCGATGAGATGGTGATGCAGGATGTCATTTTCGCCGCCACAGGTGTTACGGATGGCTCCATCCTTGCGGGCATCAAGCGCGAACCGGGATTTTTGACCACGGAAACCATTTTGATGCGGTCAAAAACCGGCTCGGTGCGGCGCATGACCTACCGCGCGCCGTCACATTAAAA
The DNA here is from genome assembly GCA_905181815.1 of uncultured Planktomarina sp. Lineage (GTDB taxonomy): Bacteria > Pseudomonadota > Alphaproteobacteria > Rhodobacterales > Rhodobacteraceae > Planktomarina. The sequence continues at coordinate 965,027 of CAJIZA010000001.1, forward strand.
TGTATCTGGGCGTCGAACAGTCGATTTCAAACCGCCGTTGGCTCGGGCCACCTCTCGCGATTGAACGTGATGCTTTGACGCTCCATCAACAGTGCGATTTGCCGTTGCCTCTGTGCTATGTAATGGCCCGTTTGGGGGTTGCTCCGACAGAGGTGGCCGATTTCCTCAACCCGACCCTACGCGCCAGTATGAGCGATCCACAATCTCTCAAAGACTGCGCCGAGGCGGCGGACATCCTACTAACGGCCATTCAAAATCAACAAAAAATTGCTATTTTTGCCGATTATGATGTGGATGGTGGCACCTCTGCGGTATTGTTGATTGATTTTCTCGGGCAATTGGCCATTGAACCCACCCTCTATGTGCCCAACCGGGTCTCAGAGGGCTATGGGCCCAATCCCAAAGCTATGGCAGCTTTGGCAGATAGTCATGATCTGATCATCTGCGTGGACTGCGGCACCTTAGCCTATGAGGCACTTGACGCGGCGCGGGCCGCAGATGTAGTGGTTTTGGATCATCATTTGGGCGGAGAAATTTTGCCCGAAGCTCGGGCCGTGGTCAATCCAAACCGGCAGGATGAGACGGGCGATTTGGCCCATCTCTGCGCTGCGGCCGTGGTTTTTATGGTTCTGACCCAAGTGGCCCGGATGATGCGGGCAAATGGACAAACCCCACCCAATTTGATCAATACGCTCGACCTTGTGGCCTTGGCCACAGTGGCCGATGTCGCGCCGTTGGTCGGGGTAAACCGGGCCTTTGTGCGGCAAGGATTGAAAGTCATGGGCCAGCGCAAACGCGTGGGATTAAACGCCCTGTCGGATGTAGCAGGCCTGAACGCTGCGCCAAGCACCTATCATCTTGGCTATGTGTTAGGACCGCGAATCAATGCAGGTGGGCGAATTGGCAAAGCGGATTTGGGGGCTCGGCTTTTGGCCTGCAACAACCCGCATGAAGCGGCTGTCATGGCGGAAAAATTGGAAGAGCTGAATACCGAGCGGCGCAACGTAGAGGCCATGGTGAGACTGGCGGCACTGGAGCAGGCTGAAGCGCGCGGGCTGGATTTACCGCTGGCTTGGGCCGCAGAAGAAGGCTGGCATCCTGGCGTGGTCGGTATTGTTGCAGCACGGCTCAAAGAAAAAACCAACCGTCCTGCAGTGGTCATTGGCTTTGATGGCGACATTGGCAAAGGCAGCGGCCGATCTGTCAGCGGGATTGATCTGGGTGCAGCCATCCATAAATTGGCGCGCGAAGGGTTGATCACGGCAGGGGGCGGTCACAAAATGGCGGCGGGCCTGTCACTCACCCGTGCGCAACTCGAACCGGCCATGGAGAAATTGGGGCAGTTGCTAGACGCTCAAGGAGCTGGTGCGCTGGGTCCAGCGGATCTCAAGATTGACGGCACGTTGATGCCAGGCGGTGCCACGGTTGAGTTGATTGAGCAGCTTGAGCAGGCCGGCCCCTTCGGTGCGGGCGCCTCTGCGCCGCGATTTGTTTTTCCCGATTGCACCATCGCCTTTGCAAAGCCAGTGGGAGACTCCCACCTGAAAATCACCCTTAGCGACGGGTTCGGGACAAAATTAGATGCGATTTGCTTTGGCGCATTTGATGGACCGCTCGGCCCCGCGCTCACCGCTGCCCAGGGTGGAAAAATGCACATCTCGGGGCGTTTAGAGATCAACACTTGGGGCGGGCGCTCACGTCCACAACTGCGCATCGAAGACGCCAGCCCCGCCTAAAACCATGCCAAAGGCGGGAGCGCAAAAACATCGATAAAAAGTAAAGAATCGACTTGCCACCCGCCGCTGCTTTCCATAAATAGCGGCGTATCAGAAGTGTCCCGTTCGTCTATCGGTTAGGACGTCAGGTTTTCAACCTGAAAAGACGAGTTCGATTCTCGTACGGGATGCCATCATTTCTAGTCCTTAAGCATCATTAGCCCCTGATTTTCTTTGGTTTACAGCGGCACCCTATTTCTGCAAGATTCCGTCTAGATAATCACAGAACCCGCGAAATCCCGCAATTACGCGGTCCAAACGCGGTTCAGAGAGGGGGAATATCACATCGTGAAACGGTGGGAATCAGACGCGAAAGTGCCAGGGCTAACCATCAGCCGGGGCACAACGTACGTTTTCAGATACACAGGTCGATGCCCTAGTGCGCCGCCGCTGTTGGCTTGCCACATCCAAAAATTACGCAGTCCACACGCAGCCAAAGGGCAGAAAAAATATTTTTCAACTGTCATTTTTTGCTTGAAATTCAGATTTCATTAGCCGTTTCACCACTGTGGCCCGTTCGTCTATCGGTTAGAACGCCAAGTTTTCAACCTAAAAGAGGGGTTCGATTCCCCTACGGGATGCCATTAGCTTTCTAGACATTGCGAACCAAATAAAAAGCGCAAGCTTGTGCGGGGTAATGTCGCTCGAAAAATCCACCACAACCGTGCCATGGCCAGAGAAATTCCAAACGATACGCCTTGGCATTTCATCCCTTCACTGGGCAAATTGCACATGCAAAAATTCCTAAAGGGCAAAAAAGGCCCGCCAATCTCTTGGCGGGCCTCAAACCTACTTGAAGTGCATCACTTAAGCGTTGCGGCGTGTAACCTCGGTCATGAAACGGTCTCGGATGACAACCGGATCTTTCGCAATAACCGGTACTTTGATATTGCCGCTCTCACATTTGGACACGATCACAGTCATTTTCTTCGACTCAATCGCCGCTTTGAGCACCCCGCCAGTTTCTTCGGCTTGACATTCGATCACCGTCTCACAGCCACAGGCCTTCGCCACAGCAGCAAGAGAGGTTTTCCCGCCCGCATAGGTGGGTTGATCACCCGTGGAGCCATAGCTGCCATTGTCGATGATCAAAAGAATAAAGTTGTCTGCCACGTTATTTGCAATCGTAGGCAATGTGCCGAAGTTGGTCAGAACTGAACCGTCGCCGTCAATGGAGATCACGGTTTTATCTTGGGCCAGCGCAACTCCAAGACCGATGGATGATGACAGGCCCATGGTGCCAAGCATATAGAAGTTGCTGGCTTGGTCGTCGATCATATGCAGCTCTTGGCTGGGCAGACCGATGTTACAAACAACCAATTGGTCGCGCAGAATTGGAGCGATGTCGCGGATGATTTCAGAACGGATCATATTAGTAACCTCCCCAGAAAGTTGCATCAGTCAAAATTGCTACCGGTTTGTTGCACATGAAGGTGTATTTCAAAATCGCATCCAACTCGTCCTCATCGCCCAACTTATGGAAATGATAGGTTGGGATGTTCAATTGGTTGAGCAGAGCTTTGGTATGCACCGCCATTTCCACCTGACAGGCCACAGGCTCTTTCAATTCACCCCGATAAGAGATGAGCATCGGCAGGGGCATGCGGTAAAATTGGGTCAGTGTCACTAATGTGTTCACTGTTACACCAATGGCCGTATTTTGCATGATAATGGCTGGACGTTTGCCCCCCATGAAAGCACCTGCACATAGGCCCATGCCCTCATCTTCTTTATTCGAGGGAATGTGATAGATGCTGGGTTCTTTTTCAACCGCATCAATCACACCACCAAGCTGCTTGCACGGTACGGTTGTGACAAATTCGATGCCATTTGCAACGAAATCAGCCACTATTTTCTCACTAACGGACATGATGCTCCTTTCAGGGGATTAGAATAATTTTGGGCGCAGGGGTGTTGCCACCGCGGATATCATCAAAGGCGCTTTGCCCCTCTGACAAATGTCGGATTTCGACCCAATCCAAAGGTCCCATTTTACCAGCAAAAATTGCCTCGCCGGTCTCCTGGAAGTCCCTAGGGGTATAGGTATAGCAGCCGATCAGAGTGATCTCATGCAGGGTCATACGGCGCACATCGACGCCTCCTTCACCCGAGCCCAAGCCGATATGCGAGATCACCCCACCCGGCTTGGCCAATTCACAGGCCGCCGCCCGGGTGGCCGCATAGCCAACGCCGTCAATCACCAAATCGGCACTGCCATCTTTTGGTGCATCGGCGTCCTTGCCATCGCTGGCTTTAAAACCGTCCATGCCCTTCAGTGTGGCCAGACGCAGCGGGTTGACCTCAATCAAAGTGATGTCTTGGGCGCCCATCGCCCGCAGGCAGAGCGCCGCGCCAAGCCCGATGGCACCGCCACCGAGGACCACGCAGGCTAGGTTCTCCACCGGATCATCTTGCAAGCGCAGGCCAAGGCGTGCGGCATGCCAGCTACAGGCCAAAGGTTCTGTCAAAGCCGCGGATTGCAGAAGCTCCGCCCGTGGCACCACCAATAGATTTTCGCTCGGAATGGCCACCATTTCAGCAAACGCACCAGGACGTGGCGGCATGGAAATAATTTGGCGCCCCAGACAAATATTTGGCTTTCCCGATCGGCAGGCATGGCATGTGCCACAGCCATTCAGCGGATTGATGGTGACCAACGTGCCATGGCGCGGCCCGCCAACAATCGTCCCCGAGGCTTCATGTCCCAAAATAATCGGCGTAGGTCGGCGCGCATCATGGCCCAAAAATGCATGCATATCCGATCCGCAAATGCCTGAATATTGGATGCGAACCATCTCTTCGCCGGCTTTGGCGATTGGGTCTGCCTGCTCCATATAGGTTAGCGTCTCTACGCCCGTGTTCACTAATGCCTTCATTTTGCCGTATACCCTCCATCTACAAAGAGAACCTGCCCTGTCACGTAGTCTGAGGCGGCAGAACAAAGAAACATCATAGGCCCATCCATATCACGAACCTGACCATTACGCCCGATGCAGGTTTGTCCAGCATTGCGGGCCGCAAGATCCGGGTCTGCGAAAACTGGCGCCGTCAATTCTGTATGAAAGAAACCCGGCGCGAGGGCATTGGCCGTGATGCCACTCGCGGACCACGTTTCAGCCATCGCACGAGTCATCTGCTCAACGGCCCCTTTGGAAGCCCCATAGCTGATACCATTGGCAAAAGCCCGGCGCGATTGCAGGGAGGCAAAGTTGATGATCCGCCCCCAACCCTTCTCCCGCATCCCTGGCACCATATATTTGGCCACAAAGAATGGCGCGGCAACATTTAGGTTTTGGGTCACATCCCAATCGGCATCCGTCATCTCATCAGCTGGCCGGCGGGTGTTGATCCCCGCGGCACTAATCAAAATATCCGGTGCACCGAAGGGTTTGGCGGCTTGTGCCGCCACATCGGCCAGACAAGAGCGATCTGACAGATCCGCAGCCAGAATGGCAGTTTCGCCCGGGGTCTGTTCAGACCAAGCCGCAAGAGCATCCGCGCGGCGGGCAATCGCAACCACCTGTGCCCCATGAGCTGCAAGCAGGCTGGCCGCCCCCTGCCCCAAACCGCTGGACGCACCGGTCACAACGGCAATCTTACCCTCAACGCTGAACAGTGACGCAGACCTCATCGGTTAGCCCTGCGCTGACAGATCAAAGTTTTCACCCGGATAATATTTCGCCAAACGAATATCCGCGGTGCGCGCATGGCCCTCCATGCCCTCAAGCCGAGAAATGCGTGCAGTGGCAATCGCCACGTCTTTGGCTCCATCACGGGTGGCGCGCTGCCAAGTGACCAGTTTCATGTATTTATGTACGGACAGGCCACCAGTGTATTTGGCCGAACGCGAGGTGGGTAAGCAATGGTTCGTACCAGAGGCCTTATCGCCGTAGGCAACAGTGGTTTCCTCACCAAGGAACAAAGAGCCATAGCAGCTCAAACGATCAAGCCACCAATCCAAATCATCGGCCTGAACGGTTAAATGCTCGGGCGCATATTCATCGGAGGTGGCAGCCATTTCTTCACGATCTTTACACAGAATAACTTCCGCATAATCCCGCCAGGCCGCTTCCGCATTGATCCGATTAAGCTCAGGCAAATCCGCAATCAGGCCGGGGACAATTTCCAGGACTTTTTGCGCCAAAGGCTCATTATCCGTCACCAGCCACACGGGTGAATTATACCCATGTTCCGCCTGTCCAACCAAATCGGCGGCAACAATCTCGGCATCCGCGGTGCGATCGGCAATCACCAAGCTATCGGTTGGACCAGCAATCATATCAATACCAACACGGCCAAACAAAATGCGCTTGGCCTCGGCCACAAATTGGTTGCCCGGCCCGACAATGATGTCCGCCTCAGGCAGGCCAAACAGTCCGAAGGTCATCGAGGCCACGCCTTGAACCCCGCCCATGGCCAAAATCTTATCAGCGCCGCAGTGGTGGGCCGCATAGATAATCGCTGGCGCGATGCCTGCGTCTTTGGCGGGAGGCGAACAGGCCGTGATATGCTGGCAACCAGCAACTTTAGCTGTGGTCACAGTCATAATCGCACTGGCGATATGGCTGTAACGCCCGCCAGGGATGTAGCAGCCAGCCGCATTGCAAGGGATGCTCTTTTGCCCTGCAATCAAGCCCGGCACGATTTCCGTCTCAAAATCTGTGACAGTACCGCGCTGCGCCTCGGCAAAGCGTTTCACATTGGCATGAGCAAATTGAATGTCTTGTTTCAGCTTTTCTGGCACCAAATCACAAGCCACTTGGATTTCTGCCTCAGTTAAAATCAAATTTCCATCATAGCCATCAAACTTCGCCGCATATTCAAGCGCGGCAGAGTCCCCCCCCGTTTCGATATCATTGAGAATCCCCATGACCGTTGCGCGCACATCATCGCTGCCAGTCGAAGCGGTTTTTGTAGATTTCTTAAGATAGACCCGAGCCATTGCAAACATCCTTGAAAGCTATTTGTGTTTTCGACTCATTGTGTAAGCGCTTGCATTGCGGTATGCAAGCGCTTACATTGATCTAAAGCAATGAATGGGAAATTATCATGCGCGACAGCAATCGTCCAAGCCTCGAAGACGTGGCCGGATTGGCAGGCGTGTCCACAGCTTCCATTTCACGTTGCATTAATTCGCCCCAAAAAGTAGCGGAACCCACGCGACAGCGCATTCAAAATGCCATTGAGACACTCGGCTATGTGCCCCATTTCGGTGGCCGAGCTTTGGCACGCAATCGCACCAATACCATTGGCGCTATCATCCCGACGATGGACAACGCTATGTTCGCCAGCGGCCTGCAAGCCTTTCAAGAGGCACTCAGCGCCGCGGGGGTGACCCTGCTGGTTGGCAGCTCAAACTATGACCCTGAACAAGAATTCGAAGCCATTCGCTCTTTGCTGTCACAGGGCGCTGATGGATTATTGCTGATTGGGGCGGCACGGCCCGAGAAAACCCAGGCTTTTTTAACACAACACGCCGTACCGCATGTCTTGGCATGGTGCTGCCCAAAAACAGGCCACTCGCCAAGCGTCGGCTTTGACAATCAAAAATCAGGCTATGATATCACTGCGCATGTTTTGGCCCATGGGCATCGGAAACTGGCGGTTATTTGCGGTCTGAGAGAGGCCAATGACCGCGCCGCCGCCCGCGTCGTAGGCATCAAACAAGCAATTGCGACCCAAAGCGATGCGCAATTGTTGGGGCTTGAAGAATGTAAATATAGTTTTGAGGAGGCCAGCGCTGCTTTCGCGCAGCTGCTGTCCAGACCAGAAAAACCCTCAGCAGTGATTTGCGGCAGTGATGTTCTAGCAGTGGGTGCCATGCTGCAAGCTCGCGAGATGGGACTGCGCGTGCCAGAAGATATTTCAATCACCGGATTTGACGATATTTCCCTGGCGCGCGTCACCACGCCCAGCCTGACAACCGTGCGCGTGCCACAGCACTCTATGGGCCGCAAGGCAGCAGAGGTCTTACTGGCCTTGCTCAATCAAGAGCCCGGGCAAAACCTGCGGCACGAGCTGATGACAACCATCGTCGACCGAGGCACCCTTACGCGGATCTAGGGCGTGTCGATGTTACCTGGGCGACCGAGCCTGTTGATTGTTCAAACAAGACGTCACGCATCAATCGCGCGCCATCAATGAGAACCTGCCGCTTTGACCAGGCGTCTTCATAGGTCAATCTCTGAACCGGGCCATGAAAGGCCAAAGAGGCCACATAACGCCTGCGTTCATCCAGAATCGGCACTGCCATCGCTACCATACCAATGAACCATTCCTCGCGGTCAAAGGCATAGCCATTTTTCGCCACCTGCTTGAGCTCGGCCAAAAGCGCGTCTTCTGTGCAAAGTGTATTGGACGTGAAATCCTTGAGCTGCAAACTGCGCACCATCGCTTGGCGGGCCTTGGGTGCCAGGCTGGCCAGAAAGGTTTTACCGCTGGCCGTGCAGTGAAACGGCACATGGGTGCCCACAGGCAATTGCACCCGAAAGGGCCAGTCGGTTTCGACCCGGTCCACATAGATCATCCCTTCGCTATCGGGGACCACGAAGTTGACCGTCTCACCAACTTCATCCGCCACACGCTGCATAACCTGGTGACGCGCGATGTGATGGCGTGAGGCATGCAGAAGACCTGACGCCATAAGCCGCGAGCGCCGCGTCGGGCGCAGTTTTTTGCCGTCTTCTTCGCGGGCCAAAAAACCCTCTTGCTCCAGCTTGGCGCAGAGGCGGTGAATGGTTTGCTTAGGCAGGCCTATAGATTGGTTGATTTCAGTGGGCGATAGCGCACGATCCGACGTCCCCAAAACCTCGAGGATCAGCAATGTACGTAAATTCGTCGGAATGCGATCTACCATAGTTCTCCCGCTTCAATCTCTCGACCCAAATTTTGCGCTTCACTCATGCAAAATTATATTGCCGAATCTCATCTTTCCTGCATACTAACATAAATGTTATAAAAACGAGAAAAAAAGTCTCATTTTATAATTATTGGAGCGAAATTGGAATTTGACTTTGTAATAATTGGAGCGGGATCAGCCGGCTGTGCATTGGCAAATCGGCTGTCGGCAGATCCAAAATGCTCTGTGGCTTTGCTGGAAGCCGGTGGGCGTGACATCAATCCGTGGATCCATATCCCAGTTGGTTATTTCAAAACGATGGACAACCCCAAAACCGATTGGCGCTATCGCACGGAAAGTGATCCGGGCCTGAATGGCCGGGATATCCCCTGGCCGCGAGGCCGAGTTTTAGGGGGCTCCAGCTCGATCAACGGCCTGCTTTATGTTCGCGGGCAAGCCGAAGATTTCAATCATTGGCGGCAGCTGGGCAATGCCGGCTGGGCTTGGGAGGATGTTCTCCCCTATTTTAAACGTGCTGAGACTTGGAAGGGTGATGGCACAAGCAATCCAGAGCGCGGCAAGGACGGTCCGCTGTCCGTCTCCCCCACCCGTTTGAAGCGCGAAATCGTGGACAAATGGCTCGATGCGGCCGTCGCCGCAGGATATAAGCGCAATCCCGATTACAATGGTTCTGATCAAGAAGGGGTGGGGTATTTCCAACTGACGCTCGACAAAGGGCGGCGCTGCTCCAGCGCGGTGGCCTACCTGAAGCCCGCGCGCACTCGCAAAAACCTCACCATCATCACCCATGCACAAGCTGAGAAATTGCTGATTGAAGAGGGCGAGGCCAAGGGCGTTGTTGCCAATATCAAAGGCCAAAGTCAAACCATCCGCGCCCGTCGAGAAGTGATCTTGAGCGCAGGCGCCATTGGCTCACCGCAAATTCTCATGCTCTCAGGCATTGGCGCCGCACAGGAATTGAAGGCAAAGGGCATCGAGCCAATTTGCGATCTGCCTGGGGTTGGAAAAAATCTGCAAGACCATTTGCAAGCGCGGCCAGTTTTCAAGACGAACCTTTCAACCATCAACATTGAAACCAACAGCATTTTCAAACAAGGCATGATCGCCCTGCAATATGCTGTAAGCCAAACCGGGCCGATGACTATGGCCGCCAGTCTTGGTACCGGATTTTTAAAAACAGATCCGATGCTGGCCACACCAGATATTCAGTTTCACATCCAACCGTTCAGCGCGTCTGCGCCTGCTGATGGGCCACATAAGTTTTCAGCCTTCACCGCCTCCGTGCTGCAAATGCGCCCAGAGAGCACTGGTCATCTTGAGCTAAAATCAGCTGATTGGCGGGATCACCCCGCGATTCACCCCAATTACTTGGCGACAAAACTCGATCAAGACACCATCGTGAAGGGCATCCAAATTGCTCGCCGCATTGCGCAGTTTGAGCCTTTGAAATCGCATATTACTGAAGAGTTCACCCCCGGGGCAAAGGTCAGCATGGACGATTATGACGCGACGCTGAATTGGGCCCGCGACAATAGCGTGACTATCTATCACCCAACTGGCACCTGCAAAATGGGTCAAGACGATCTGGCCGTTGTCGATGCACGTTTGAAAGTTCGTGGCATCCAAGGTTTGCGCGTAGCTGATTGCTCCATCATGCCCACGATCACCTCCGGAAACACCAATGCGCCAGCCATAATGATCGGCGAAAAATTGTCTGACATGATTTTGGAGGATGCGCATTGACCACTTCACAATATACTTCGAAGGAAAATCACCTTGTTTGATACGGTAATGGCCTACGGGCAAATTGTGATCGCGGATTTGATCCTGTCAGGTGACAATGCATTGATCATCGGCATGGCTGCCGCCGGTCTATCTCCCGAGCTGCGTAAGCGGGCTATATTGTACGGAATGGTAATCGCAGCAGTCTTGCGGATTGCTTTTGCAGTAATTGCTACGACACTGCTAGAAATTCCAGGTATCCTCTTTATTGGATCTGGACTGCTCTTTTGGGTTTGCTGGCGTCTATTTTGCGAAATACGTGAAGGCATGGAACGCGAAGCAAAAGAGGCCACGCTGACCGCTGAAAATCTGGATCAGGGTTATACCGGTTCTCCGCGCAAGACTATGGCTGGCGCCCTGATTTCGATCACAATTGCCGACGTATCTATGTCACTCGACAATGTTTTGGCAGTCGCTGCGATTGCCGACGGCGACAAGCAAATCTTGATCTTTGGTCTGGGATTAGCAATCATACTCATGGCGTTTGCCGCCACATTGATTATGAAATTGTTAACAAACTATCCTTGGATATCCTGGCTTGGATTAATTGTGCTTGTCTATGTTGCAGGAGAAATGATGTACCGTGGCTTTTTTGATATCAACCACGGCGTGGGACCTCTCTTGGGGCTCTTGGAGGGCTGGGAGATCAGTAAAAGCCACTAACAAGAATTGGGATTTGGCGGAATTAAGATGAAGCCAATACTCTACGACCCGATGGTGTGCCTTCGGCCCGGGTCCAAAACAAGACAATGAAGGCACAACGTAAGGGAGGAAAACTTAAATGTTTAACCTGAAAACACTTGTCAAGACAGCTGCGATTACTGCGGTCAGCTTGGCTTTTGCACCAGCGGCGTTTGCCGATGGTCATACAAAAGTACTGCGCATTCAATCAGTCTTACCCACCACGGGTGATGAGATTAAAATGGTGAGGGACTTTGGTGAAGACGTCTATGCCTTGACCGGTGGATCTTTGAAGCTTGAAGTTCTTGCTGCCGGTGCTGTGGTGGGATCCAGAGATGTTATGGATGCCGTGGATGCAGGGCTGGTTGAGGGTGGCTTTGCCTGGACACACTATTGGGCCGGCAAACACGTCGCCGCCAACCTCTTTGGTGCTCCCATCGCTGGCGCCGGCGTTGGCTTGGACGCACTGTCGTTCTTGTCATGGTTCCAATATGGCGGCGGCAAAGAGCTGTATGACCAACTTTGGGATGAAATGGGAGTCAATGTAAAAGGCTTTATGCTCCAACCTGTGGGTCCAGAAGCACTAGGTTGGTTCTCTGAACCAATCGCCTCCATGGACGACTTCCGCAAATACCGCTTCCGCGCCCCTCCAGGCATGGTTGGTCAAGCCTATAAAGACATCGGCGTTGCGTCCGTAGCGATGGGTGGAGGCGACATCCTTCCTGCCTTGGAAAAAGGCACAATCGACGCAGCTGAATGGTGCTGTCCAGTGGCAGATATGGCTTTTGGATTTCAAAAAGTTCTGAAGCATTACTACCTGCAGGGTCTGCACCAGGTCGTGGTTAATGCTGACCTGTATGTAAACGGAGACTTCTATGATGCTCTGACCGATACCGAGAAAAAAGCTCTTGAAGTAGCAGCTAATGCTTCTCTCTCGAAGTCAATGTCATATCGTATCCTTGCAAACGGTAAGGCGCTAAAAGATCTCACTGACAACCACGGCGTTATCTTGCATGACACTCCAGCAGATTATTTCCCGGCTTACATGGGTGCTGCCAAGGCACTCCTTGAAAAAGGCGCTGAAGAAAACGAATTCTTTGCTGAAGTTTGGCAGTCTCAAAAAGACTTTGCGGACGTTGCGGTTCCCTTCTGGGCCGGCGCACAGGCTTCAAATGCCGCTCTAGGCAAGGCACACGCTGATAGCTTGAAGTAAAACATTAAAATACGAGGCCAAACGGCCTCGTATTTCTTCTTATAAAAGCATTTTATATAAAAGTTTTCATAAGAAGAAATTAGAAAATTTTCTGGGAATAAAACCCATGGGAGGGCCGGATGGCTGAAGAAGTTGATCCAAAAAAGCTAGAAATAGCCGATGAGCTAATCGCTGAGCGTCGTGCTGAACGGCCTGGGGAAACACCAGATGACATGACGCCTTGGCAGAAGCCAATTACTGCAGCAATCGATATTACCAACGATTGGGCCGGCAAGCTTTTGTGCTTACTTATGGTTCCTCTAATCGGAGTAGTAGTGTTTGAAGTGGTAGCCCGAAATTCTTTTGCAATTATGTCGAGCTATGGATGGGATGAACTGGCTCGAAATTTAGGACTAGGACCAACTGTTTTTGCTTATGACATCAGCCGTATGATTGCCGGAGTGCTGTTCATGGGCGCAGCAGGATATGGCTTAATGCGTGGCGTGCATATTCGTGCTGATTTTATTTATCGGAATTGGAGTGATAAAACGCAGGCTACAGTTGATGCGTTACTATATCTGGCGTTCTTTATTCCATCGATGACTTTCTTCACTATAATTGCATCACAATACTGGCTTGTTGCTTACAATTCCGGAGAGACGGCGTTTGACAGTACCTGGGGACCGCTCCTTTGGCCAGCTCGCTTAGCTATGCCGGTCGGTGGATTATTGCTATTGCTGCAAGGGTTTCCAGAGTTATTTCGAGCTTTTCACAAAATGGGCAAAGAGCGTGAGGCAATATTTGTTAAAGGATTAGTTCCGTATTTCATCATCGTCAGCGTAATAGTAGTTTCAGTTTTCTACCCAAATGTTTTACCAATTGCAGACTGGTTTTCTGGGATAATGGGAGATGGTCGTAGCCTGTCAAAACCAACCATTGGTCTGATAATGCTGGGCGCTATGTTATTCGTAATTTTTATTGGGTTTCCAATTTCCTTTACATTAATCTTTTTGGCATTCGTGTTTGGGATCTGGGGCTCAAACTTTAAGTTGACCACCCTTTTGATGACTCTCAACACCAATTCGACCATGCTAAACGATCAATTGATGGCAGTGCCCCTATTCATTTTGATGGGCATTGTCATGGAAGCTGCAGGCTTAATGGAACGTTTATTTGCATCAATCCAGATGATTATGTCACGTATACGGGGCTCATTATACATAGCTGTTCTGATTGTATCTACAATATTTGCCGCCGCTACTGGCATTGTTGGCGCTTCAGTTACCCTTCTAGGTATTATGGCTGGTGCAACAATGACCCGTTCAGGCTACAATGTACAACTGGCCGCAGGTACAATTACAGCAGGGGGCACTTTAGGAATCCTAATTCCACCATCAATAATGCTGATCGTGATGGGCCCTGTCCTAGATGTTTCAACATTGGATTTGTTCCGCGGAGCCTTTATTCCAGGTGCCATTTTAGCAACTCTATACTTGGTTTACACACTGGGCCGCTGCTGGCTCAATCCAACATTAGGCCCAATTCTAGCTGAAGAAGATCAACCAGAAACTTCCAAGAACTATGGGTTGGAAGTTATTCTAATATGTATGGGTGTACTGGCCATTTGTCGGGTATTTGGTTTGGCTCTAGGCGGCGCCTTGGGGTTCGTTCCTTTCGGGGGCCTACTCACACTGATCGCAGTTTTGTTAGTTGCCTATCGTGCATTCAAGCATTTGACGATCCTACGTATCGTGGTGCCAATTGCAGTGACGGTCCAAGCAGCTTGGGCTGTAATACAATTGACGAATTCAAATGAATTAGGATTTGGGGTCTTTTACCATTCAATGTGGCTGTTATTTATGTGTTTCACCGCGTACAAATCTTTGGCTTTATACCGGTTGGACACTGCTGAAAACTTCCATTTCTCAGAACTTTGGAATGAATTTTTTGCAGGCCTGATGCCTCCAACGATACTAATTTCCTTCGCCCTAGGTTCTATACTGTTAGGGTTTGCAACACCTGCAGAAGCAGCCGCAATGGGTGCATTTGGTGCAATACTGTTGTCTATAAGTTATGGTAAATTTGAAATTTCTGGATTTTTTGATAGCATGATCAAAGCTTTAGAAATCACCGTGTTGATCATGTTCTTGGTTGCCGCCTCTAACTTCTTTGGAGCCGAATTTTCTTCACTCGGGACTCCCAAAATGATGACTGAAGCCTTGCTCCAGCTGGATATGTCTCCGTATATGATCTTAATATTGATAATGGTATTGATATTCCTTCTCGGCTGGCCGTTGGAATGGGTTCCAATCGTTTTAATTGTAATCCCCGTACTACTACCAACGGTGATGGCATTGGATTTACCAGGGTTTGATAGCCAATACGACAAGATGGTTTGGTTCGGCATCATGGTAGCAGTAAACTTACAAACTGCATGGCTAAGTCCACCAGTCGCTTTATCTGCCTACTTCCTAAAAGGCGTAGTGCCCAATTGGGATTTAAAAGATATCTACCTGGGAATGATGCAATTCATGGTAGTGCAGTTAATTGGACTTATATTGATATTTTTATTCCCACAACTCGTACTTTGGCTACCTAAAGTTATGGGGGGATAATACAAAGCGGGCGATCCAGTTGGGTCGCCCACTTTTCTTCATTAGTCAAAAATTCATCACGTAAAAAATTGCCAGCGCGAAAAAAATTGAACTGGGTTTGCTTGCCGATTTCAAAGTTCGCCAGTTTGGTAATGTTAGTTTCAGTAAAAATGGCGTCGAAAGTATAATTACAATCAAAAATCAGTTGGCGCCCCACCTTCAGATACGCGGCGATCGACGAAAGCCCGCAACTCTTCATGAATGGCCTCGTCCATAGGCGGTTTCTTATAATCCGCCATGATCTCCTTGTATTTGGCCGAGGCCCGCTCAGCCGTCCAAATACCACCCGCCAGCTCCCAGCCTTCATAATTGCGCCAATCGCTGATGAATGGCTGGTGGAAGGCGGTTTCATAGCGATCTTGGGTATGCTGAACTCCGAAGAAATGCCCCGAAGATCCAACTTCCTTTATGGCCTCAATGGCGATATCTTCTGGCTCTGTCCGCGTAATAATCGGTTCAAAATACCGCTGAACCAGCTGTAATACTTCGCAATCCATAATGAACTTCTCCGGCGAGGCAATCAGCCCCCCCTCCAACCAGCCGGCAGCATGATATACCACATTCGAACCCGACTGCACGGCAGCCCAGAGTGAATTTGATGTCTCCCACATCGCCTGCCCATCAGGGACATTGGCAGCACAGACTCCTGAGGAGCGGATGGGCAGTTTATAAAACCGGCCCATTTGCCCCGTCATCTGCGTGGCCCGCATATATTCAGCAGTGCCAAAGGCCGGTGCACCAGTTTTCATATCCACATTCGACGTAAACGTGCCAATCACACAGGGGATTCCTGGGCGCACATATTGAAACAACGCGATGGCACAAAGCGCCTCAGCGATGGATTGCGTCACTGCCCCCGCCATGGTGACCGGAGCCATCGCACCGGCTAAGGTGAAAGGTGTGACGAAAATCGCCTGCCCGCGCCGCGCGAGCCGCAAGCAGCCGTCAATCATTGGCCAGTCATGCTTCAAAGGGCTGGTGGAATTGATATTGGTATACATGTGCGGCTTAGATTCAAATTCTTCATGGCTGAGCCCGCCGGCGATACGCACCATCTCCATTGTGTCTTCCACCCGTTCTGAGCCCAAACAATAAGTATGGGCCGCTTTGTCCGTCAGTGTCAGCTTATCATAGGTCGCCTCAAGATGACGAATGGAGGCATGCACATCAACAGGCTCCACGGGGTAGCCACCTACAAAATGAATGCAGTTGAAATATTGGCTGAGCCTGAAAAAATCTTTGCATTTCTCCCGGGTGCCCGACACCTTTCGGCCCAATTCCATATCCCAATAATTCGGTGGTGAAGAGACATTGCCAAACAGTAATTTATTGCCCCCAACCGTCAACTCATGAGCTGGGTTGCGCGGCGTGATGGTAAATTCCGATGGCGCTTGCCCAATCATCTTCATCACCCAATGGCGATCAAGAAAAACTTTCTCATCCTCGACCTTACATCCTGCATCCTTAAAAATCGCGAGCGCTTCTGTGTTCAGAAATTCAATTCCAATGTCTTCCAATATGGTCATCGCCCCTTCGTGGATGGCTTGAATACCTTCCTCAGTCAGCGGTTCAATTGGGCGATCCGTGTTTTCCACAATGCGCCAAGGCATCTGCTCAATCGCCCCACGATTGCCACGGGTATTTCCAGCGCGTCCACCGCTCCGGCGTCTTGGGGCATCACTCATCATCATCTCCAACGGTTGCTTGCCTTCACAATGCCCAAGCCCTGCGAATTTTGCGGTCAAATTGCGACATTTGCTGTCTACCTCTGAACCTAACTGTTTTGCGCAGATATCCAAGCGGGAAGATAGGACACATCGGGCAGCACAGCGTCAGCAAGTGGCGCCAATTCAGCCACTTTGGCCAATCCCGTCAGCACAGCCACTACGCGCATTCCAGCCGCACGGCCGGCATGCAGATCATGGGTGCTGTCGCCTACCATGACGCAGGCCGCAGCTGGAATATCCATTTTATCAGCCAAAGCCAGCAGCGGCGCGGCATCTGGTTTTGCGCCAAATCCGCTGTCACTGCCGATAACAAAATCAAACAGATCTAGCGCCTCAACTGACGCAAGATGTGCGCGTGCAGGGTTCTCGGCATCATTTGTCATGACACAAAGCCCAAGATTTATGCGTCGCAACTCAGCTGTTAATCTGTGCAAATCTGTAACCAATACCTGCGGCGCAGTTTCAGCCTCCTTATTGAGCCAGTCAAAGATCTGCGTTTGGCTCATCGCAGGCATGTAGCCGTGGATCACCGCTGCAATTTCCATAGGGGTACCTGCAACGATCACACTGCCAGGCTGCACTCTGCGGGCTTCCGTGTCATAGCCGAGGGCCCGCGCAAGTTGCCCTAATAGCGCCCCATCAGACCCGGCGATGCGCACCAAAATCTGCGCTGTCCAAATGCCCCAGGTGCTTTGGAAATCAAACAGCGTGCCGTCCTTGTCGAAAATGACACCACGAATATTCATCAGGTCCAATCTACCTGTTCACCGCCAGGCAAAGCCTGTCGTGCCATCATGGGATCCATGTAATTGGCAATGCCCACATCATCGCAAAACCGCGTAACCCAGGCATCATCCATACAGATAAAATCGAGCAATGAGGCCAGAAACATGGGGTCGGATACCCCTGCGCGCAAATCACTTTCTGAGGCCCCAGAAGCGCCCAAAAAGACCTCTCTCAAATCATCTTCACCAATCATCCAAGCCAGTGCTTCCACCGCTAGGGTTTGTGCAAGATCTGGGGTCATATCATTACCACTTTACGCATTTATTTCTTTTCATAATCTGTCCCCCAGGGCCAGCGCAAGAGGCACGTTGCCGCTTTTTTAAGTCCCTTGAGCAGAGCCTGCACCAACTGGTCACCCGCCATCACCAGCGAGCTCTCCAACATTGCAGTTGCAGCCAATGCGAAAATTGCAATTTTTTTTCATTATCTTTGTCCTAAGTTTATGCGTTTTCATATGAACCGCGCAGTATTTTTGCGCTTGGTATAGGTAAAACGCAGCAGCAATAATTTTCCGTCGCTAAATATTAAAAAATCTTGTGGCAGTTTGCCCAATTGTCATTTTCTAGGCAGGGCTTGATAGAGACAGCAGATACAGGAGATCGCTATGTCGATAAATCGCCCGCTCAAACCCGCACTTCTCCACGGATGGCGCCGTTGTTGCCCAAGTTGTGGCAAAGGTGCGCTGCTTCATAAATATCTCAAAGTGCATGACAGCTGCAAGGCGTGCGGCCAAGAGCTGCATCATCACCGCGCTGATGACGGGCCAGCCTATCTCACGATCTTAATTGTTGGCCATATCCTTGCGCCCTTATTGCATGTGGTATTTGTGCAGTTTCGCCCTGAGCCATGGATCATGGCACTAGGCTTTGGTGTCGGGTCCATGGCGCTCTGCCTCTACCTGCTCCCACGCATAAAAGGCGGAGTCGTTGCGTTTCAATGGGCGCGCAGACTTAATGGATTTGGGGCGGAAGCCTCTGGCAATGTGCTCAAAACCCACTAGATTGGCCTTATGACTGATACACCGATCCGCTCCGCCGCAACCGTCATCACATTGCGCAATGTGAACACCTCACCGCAGGTACTCATGGGTCAGCGTGGATCGAAAGCAGCGTTTATGCCAAATAAATTTGTCTTTCCAGGTGGCGCGGTCGATGCGGACGACAGCGTCATTCCTCTGGCCAAGCCTTTGGTGCAGGACTGCCACGCGCGGCTTTTGAAAGATAACAGCGGCCCCTCACCCGAGACCCTCGCCGTGGCTGCCATTCGCGAGCTGTGGGAGGAGACCGGGTTAATCCTGGGAGCACCAGAGGATTGGCATGATGCGCCAAAAGATTGGAGCGGCTTTGCCAAGGCGGGCTTTCGTCCCTCAGCCGAGAAGATGTATTTCTTTTTTCGCGCCATCACCCCACCCGGTCCGCCCCGCCGGTTTGATGCGCGGTTCTTTTTGGTGGATGCCAATCAACTGGCTGGAGATTTGGACGATTTTTCCGGCGCATCTGATGAGCTGTCCCATTTGCAATGGGTGCCGCTGGATGAGGCCCGCACCTTAAATTTGCCCTTCATTACCTCGATCGTGCTGGGGGAATTAGCCGCGTTGCGCGAGATACGCCCGCCGGCCTCGGTGCCGTTTTTCAAAAACCAAGATGAAGAAAGCCTGTTTCTGCGTCTCTACGGCTCAGAGCAACAGTATCAATAAAACTACCGAAACAGATAGGAACGCGATGCCCACAGCCTCGCTGCGGCGCATTTTTTCGCCGAAGACACATACCGATATGGCAAATGAGGCCAAAATTTCCACCTGACCCAGAGCTTTGACATAGGCCGCATTTTGCAAGGTGAAAGCGGTAAACCAGGCCAAAGAGCCCAGCAAAGACAACAGCCCCACCCAAATGGCGACGCGCCAAGCGCGGATCACCTCGGTGATTTGCCCGGGCTCGCGCCACCTCAAATAAAGCGCCATGCCTAGAAATTGCATTGAAATTGCCACCATGAGAGTCACGCTGGAACGAGCGAATACATCTGCGGCAGAAATATGCAGGGTTGCCCCGCGATAAAAAACGGCGCATGCGCCGAAAAAGACAGCACAGGACAGGCCCAATGCAGTGGCTTTGTTGAAAAAGCGCGGCCCCTCCGAACCGACCACCTGCGGCGCGTCCGAAATGACTAAAACACCCAACACACCAAGTGAGATCGCTCCCAGCGCTGGCAGGCTGACTCCCTCGCCCAGAAACAAAAGCCCAAAGCCGGCAGCCAGCAAAACTTCAACTTTCTTGAAAGTGATGCCGATAGTGAAATTGCGCTGCTGAAACAGGGCCACGACGCACATGGTGGCGCAGATTTGGCAAAACCCTCCCACCGCCGCGAAGGCCCAAAACCGCCATTCCATCACAGGCATTCCATACCCACGCACCGACGCGTAGCCAATTGCCACCAGAGCAATCAGAGGCGCTGCATATAAAAATCGCGCGAAAGTTGCGCCTCCAGTCGACAGCGTGCTGATGCGCAATCGCTTTTGGAACATGAAACGCAAGGTTTGCGCCACGGCCGCCAAAAGGGTGATGGGAATCCATAACATGGATCAAGACTTAGGCGAGTCCCCGGTGCTAGGCCAGAGCGGATGGGGCACCGGTTCTTTGCAATGAAAGAAGTGACGCGCGAAAAGTTGACGATAGCCCTTGTAGATATACCCTTGGTTACCCAGCATGAATTTCCCTTTTTGTGCCTGATAAAGGCCAGGCAAAGCGTACCACGAGATATGCGGATACATGTGGTGCACCGAATGGAAGTTGTTGTTCAAGAACAAAAACGCAAAAAATCCGCGATCTTCAATGACAGCTGTGCGGGCCTGTACGTCTTCATGGGCGCGGTGCTCGGCAAATGTACGGATCTTGAGAAGCGCGAGCCCACCGTAAGCGGCGAGAAAATAGGCCCAAAGCGGATAGCCGGTCGCAATGACGATCCAAATCACCAGAGCCGCAGCCGGAATATGCAAGAGCCAATCTCGGAGCACATCCTTACGCCCTGCGCATATGTCCCGAAGATCACTACGCATGAAATAATATTGCGAAATCAACACGCCGATCAGCAGGCGCCCAGCGAGGGTCGCGTTCAATACATGCACCCTTTGCAGCCAAGTCGGAAGGGCATTCCAAACGGCTGGATCTAGATAATTGCTCTCGGGATCATCATAGGGATCAGTCAGCCATTCGTCTGTGTGATGGGCCAAATGCGTGTCGTGAAACCGGCCATAAGGAATTAGAAGATTGAGCGAGGCGAACACCAAAGCCACATTCAGCCATGGGTACCTTGTCGGGTGGCCGTGAATGATTTCATGCTGCAGCGAAGATTGCAGTGCGATCATTACCGCCAGACCCGGCACAGACAGCCAAAGCGGCCCGAAGAGTAAAGCAATCCATCCGCCATAGCAGCCCAGAAGGGCCGCAAATGTCGGCCATTCGGCAATTAAAGACGGGCGCTGAATCTGTGGATGGGCCAATATCTCGGCTGCGGACGCCACACCGTTCTGATCGTAGGATTCTATAATTGATGTTAGGACTCTTTTTTCGATATTGCCTGGGTCTGACAAGCCAAGGTCGTCTTCGATACCCTGGACCATCATTTGGAGATCAACCAATGTTTTAAATGGTGTTGTCAATTCAAACCTCCGATGAGACTTCGTTGTTTATATCCGTTTCATAGGTGAAGATTAAATCCTTTTGCACCATTGTGGAATTAAGAGAATTGTGTAACTTAAATCATATAAGTTAATTAAAATCATCAAATGTGATAAATATGGATAAGCGCGCCCGCTCTGATCTCTTTCGCAATCGGCTACAACAGGCCATGGTCTTCAGCGGTGATACGCAGTCAAGCCTGGCGCGCAAAACTGGGGCGGACCGCTCAACCCTGTCGCAAATTCTAGCGGGCACGACAGCGCGCCTGCCCAATGGACAGTTGGTAGGGCAATGCGCTCAAAGCCTTGGGGTTTCTGCCGATTGGCTTTTGGGGCTATCCGATCAACCCGGCTCCCTCGAACAAATTTTGGCACAGGCCCTGACCATGGTGGATGCACCACGAGCGCTGATCGACGCACAGCTCTTTGCTTGGCATCAGGAGGCCGCAGGATATAAAGTCCGCCATGTGCCCGCGGGATTGCCTGATATGGTAAAAATTCGCCCCATGTTGGAATGGGAATATGCCCCCAGCCTTGGGCACACCATCGATCTCGCGATTTCCTCAGCCGAAGATCGGCTCAATTGGATGTACCAAGCGCAATCTGATTATGAAATTGCCCTGCCCATCCACGAATTGCAGGCCTTCGCGCGTGCCGAAGGCTATTACAGCGGCTGCCCACAGCAAATTCGCATTGAACAGCTCAAACATCTGGCCCATCTGACAGCGCAACTTTATCCCGTGATGCGCGTCTCTTTATTTGACGCCCGAAAAATTTACTCAGCACCTATCACCATCTTCGGCCCTTTGCGCGCTGTGATCTACCTCGGACAAAAATATCTGGTCTTCCGCGTTCCTGATCGTATCCAAGCGCTGAGCCAACATTTCGACGGGCTCATCCGTGAGGCGGAAATTGGCACCCGTGACCTGCCCGCGGTTATCGACGGTCTGTTGCAAGAGCTAGGTGCAGTCGCGGATTAGACCTTTGGATCTGGATTTTCCGTATGCCCGTCAACGGCGATGACCTGCCCAGAAACCAAACGCGCCCCAATGCTGCATAAAAACACTGCCATATTGGCAATATCTTCCGCAGTGACCAGACTACGCATTGAAGTTCCAGAGGCATAGCCATCATAGATGTGCTGCACATCTGTACTCTTGGCCGCCGCCTCGCGCTCCATCACCCCTTGCATCCGCGGCCCTTCAACCGCACCGGGACAAATCGCATTAACGCGCACACCCTCAGGCCCCCATTCCATCGCAAGGGTCTTCATCAAGCCGATGATGCCCCATTTCGCCGCCGCATAGGGCGCCCGATTAGGATAGCCGTAAATTCCAGCCGTGGAAGAGGTCAATGCCATTGCACCACGCGCAGCTTTTAGCATCGGCCCACCATATTTTGCCGCGAGAAAAGCGCCTTCCAAATTGACCGATACGCAGCGTTGCCACGCAAACAGATCAATCTCTTCTACGGCCGCCGTGGGCCCGGCAATGCCCGCGTTGGCGCATATCGCCTCGATCCTGCCCCAAGTCTTTTGGATATCAGTAAACAGCTGGGCAACCTGAGTCTCATCACTGGCATCAACTAGGCTTTTTTGCCAGTCTGCGGGGCAAGCATCCAGACTGGCGGCCTCCACATCCGTCACCCAGACCCGAAAGCCCGCTGCCGCGAAGGCCTGCCCCATCGCCAGGCCAATGCCATTGCCCCCCGCCGTGATCAGAACCCCATTCATTTCCGCCCCACACTGCGCCCCAAGCCCTCGGGCAGCGCAAGCGTTCTATGGGCGGTTGCAATACGCTCCAAGTTTTCCGCAATCTGCGCACTTGGCATACTGGACTTGCGGGTTTCAAGCGACACATGGATCAGCATATGCTCGCCCGTAGCCAAAAGCCGATCACCCTCAAACATCTGGTGGAACAAATGCATTTTCTTTCCTGCCCCTTCGGCACAATAGGTCTCAACCCGGATCACTTTGCCCGCATGCACTTCGTCAATATGCCGAATATGGGTTTCGGCGGTGAAGTAACTGCCGCCAGAGGCGATATAGACGGCATCACAGCCAACAATCTCCATAAAACGGTCTGTGGCGTCGCCAAAGGCCTGTAAGTAGCGCGCTTCATTCATATGGCCGTTGTAATCGGTCCAATCCAAAGGCACCGCACGGCGCAGGGTTTCGGTCAAGCCGCCCACTTGCAGGTCCACCACTTGCCGCACCATGCCCGCTTGCGCGCTGAGCTGCTGATCTTGGTCCTTGAGCAGCGCTCCGGCGCCCCAGTTTTGGGCCTTCAAGGCACGCATCATACCAACCAGATTATTGTCCCGGATGCGTTCAAGTTCGCGGATAGAATGCATGCCCGATTGTGCATCTGATTGGTCAGAAATCATACCCACCAAGTCATCGGTAAGCTCCGGCACATCCATCAATTTTGTCCATGGCCATTTAAGAGCCGGGCCGAATTGCGCCATGAAATGCCGCATGCCCGCTTCCCCACCGGCCACGCGATAGGTCTCAAACAATCCCATTTGCGCCCAGCGAATGCCAAAACCATAGCGAATGGCATTATCAATCTCTTCGGTAGTGGCTATGCCATCTTTGATCAGCCAGAGGGCCTCGCGCCAGACCGCCTCCAAAAAACGATCTGCGATATGGGCGTCAATCTCTTTGCGCACCCGCAAGGGATACATCCCCATCTGGCGCAAAATATCCTCCGCACGCTCAACAATGGCAAGGTCACTTTGCCCGGTCGGCACCACTTCAATCAGCGGCAACAGATATACAGGATTGAAAGGATGGCACACCATGATTTGCGCCGGGCGCAGCGCAGCCTCTTGCAGCTCGGACGGCTTAAATCCAGAGGTTGAAGAGCCCAACACCGCCGCAGGGTCACAATGGGCTTGAATAGCGCGATAGACCTTTTGCTTCATGGCCAGTTGCTCAGGCACGCTTTCCTGGATCCATGCCGCTCCAGTCACCGCCTCAGAGATTTCCGAATGAAAGCTCAAGCGCCCTTCAGCTGGCAAGGGTGCCTCATACAGCCCTGGCAAGGACCGCCGTGCATTGGCCAGCACCTCGCCGATTTTGCGTTCAGCCTCGGGGTCAGGATCAAAGACACACACGTCCCACCCATTGAGCAAGAAGCGCGCGGCCCAGCCGCCGCCAATAACACCACCTCCGATGATTGCTGCAACCTGTTTCATGGAAATCCCTATCAAGTTGTATAAAATATTAAAAATTACTTACCAACCGGGGCCCGCTTCACAAGCCCCAGCTTTTCGCGCACCTCTGCCGGACTAATGACCCTCGCGCCCAGATTTTCAATCAGGCTGACGGCCCGATCGACCAACTGATAATTTTGCGCCAAAATCCCACGGTCGAGCATCAGATTATCTTCCAAACCTACGCGGACATTGCCCCCCGCCAGAACTGAGGCGGCCACCATCGGCATTTGATGTCGCCCCAGCCCGAAGGCGCTGAATGACCATCCGTCGGGAATATTGTTGACCATGGCCATCAGCGTGTTGAGATCATCGGGTGCGCCCCAGGGCACGCCCATGCACAGCTGTACCAAAGCATTGGGTTCAAGCACCCCGTCGGAAACCAATTGCTTGGCATACCAAAGATGACCGGTGTCAAAGGCTTCAATCTCAGGTTTCACCCCCAATTCGGTCATCATCCGACCCATAGCGGTCAGCGTGCCAGGCGTGTTGGTCATCACATAATCAGCCTCAGCAAAATTCATCGTCCCGCAATCGAGCGTGCAAATTTCCGGGCGGCATTCAGCCACATGAGCCACCCGTTCAGTCGCGCCAGCCATATCCGTGCCCGCAACCGGTGGCAGGGGGTTTTCAACGTCGCCAAAAACGATGTCACCGCCCATTCCAGCCGTCAGATTGAGCACTACATCAACCTCAGCATCCCGGATCCGGTCTGTGACTTCGCGAAACATTTCCGGATCTCTACTTGGCGCGCCAGTTTTAGGGTCGCGCACATGGCAATGCACCACCGCCGCACCAGATTTGGCTGCCAAAATCGCACTCTCCGCGATCTGCTTTGGACTACGTGGCACATGGGGGCTTTTGTCTTGCGTCGCGCCAGAGCCTGTGACGGCGCAAGTTATAAAAACCTCACGGTTCATTTCTAAGGGCATGATCTTCTCCTTCTATGTTTAGCAATCTGCGAGAGTTGCAAAAGAAAATTTGTCAATATACGAATGATTTTTAATGAAAGACGCAAATAACATCTGGCAATCTGGTTCCAAGCCACTGCATGTTGGGCTTTTGCTGCTTGATGAGAGCAACACGCTTTCCCTTGCCGCCGCTGTTGATCCCATGCGCGCCTGCAACCGCCGGGCCAATCGCAGGCTGTTTTCTTGGCAATTTCTATCGCAAACTGGCAAGCCCGTGCATCTCACCTCGGGCATGACGGTGCAGACGGAAGAGCTGCGTGGGTTTGCAGGGGATCTGCTGATCCTCGTGGCCGGTTTTCGCCTCGAAGCCCAGTGCACCCCACCCCTGATTTCAGCGCTACGGCGGTACGTGGCGGATGGCTGCCAGCTATGGGGGGTTGATGGGGGCAGTTGGATAATGGCTCAGGCGGGGCTCTTGGATGGCCACCGCGCGACGTGCCATTGGGAGGATGCAGAGGCGTTCTCACGCCGGTTTCCAGCAGTCAATCTGGTGCCAGATCGTTATGCTATCAGCGCGCCCTTCGCAACGACAGGCGGCGCATCTCCTTGTATTGATTTGATGCTGCATCTAATCACCTGCCGCCATGGGCGGGCTTTGTCGGAGCGCGTGGCCTCGGCCTTTATCTACGATCCACTTCATACCGGTGATGCACCGCAACAGATGATCGCCACAACCCGCATTTCCAGAAAACATCCCCGAATTGCGCGGGTGTTGAAGCAGATGGAAAACCTCATCGACAGCCCGCCGACAATCGCAGCATTGGCCCGCGCCAATGGCATTTCCACCCGCAAATTGGAACTTGAATTTAAAGCGGCCACCGGCCGGGCGCCGGGGCGTTATTTTCTAGAACTTCGCCTGTCCGAAGCGCGCCGCCGCGCTATCGACAGCGCGCAAGGCGTGCAAGAAATCGCTCTGGCCTGCGGGTTCACCTCACAGGCCAGCCTGGCCCGCGCCTTCCATCAAGCTTTTGGTCAATCCATCAGCGCCCTGCGCCGTCACCATTAATCAGATCAGTAGGGCATAGGGTGGGCGCGATGGGTCTTGTTGAGATCTGCAAGAACCTGGTCCGACAATTCAATGTCTTTACCCTCAATGATATGCGCCAATTGTACAGCCGTCGTGGCGCCAAAGATGACGGAGGCCATAAATGGACGCCCAGCGCACCAGGCCAATGCCATATGCACCGGATCCAGCCCATGTTTTCGCGCCACCTCCATATAGGCTATGGCAGCCAGATGGGCGCTGCCCGTATTGCGTCCGCCCAGCTCAGGCGACACACTCATCCGGCTGCCATCAGGCACCGCATTGGCGGCGTATTTCCCAGTTAGCAACCCAGTCGCCAAAGGTGAGAAAGCCAGCAAGCCCACGTCCTCATTTACACTCAATTCTGCTAAATCCGTGTCATACATGCGGCACATCAGGGAATATTCATTTTGAATGGACGCCACGCGCGGCCCATGCCCGTCCTCAGAAGCCCGCAGCCATTGCGCCGTGCCCCACGCGCTCTCATTCGATAGGCCAAAAGCGCGAATTCGGCCACGCGACACTTCTTTTTGCAGCGCACCCAGGCAGTCATGCATATGCTGAATCGTCTCAGATTTTTTTTGCTTTGAGGGATCATAATTCCAATTTTGTCGGAACATATAGGAGCCACGGTTGGGCCAATGGAATTGGTAAAGGTCTATCACATCTGTCTGCAACCGCTTTAGGCTGCCGTCAATCGCCACTGGAATTGAGCTAGCGGTGATCGGCGCTCTGTCGCGGATATGTTTGATCCCCATGCCAGAATGTTTGGTGGCCAGAACCACTTGATTGCGCTTGCCGCTGGCCTGAACCCATTCGCCAACCACACGTTCACTGTCACCTTGAGTCTCCGCCGTGATCGGATTGACCGGATACATCTCCGCGGTGTCAATGATATTGAGTCCCGCATCCACAGCCATATCCATCTGCGCGAAGGCATCCGCTTGATCTGTCTGTGTGCCGTAGGTCATAGTCCCAAGACAGAGGTCAGAAATCATAATCCCGCTGCGGCCCAATTCATTCATTTTCATTCTACATTCCCCTTGCTGCGGGTAAGTTAGCCGAAGGTTTTTGAGCTGCAAGCTGAAAATCTCTTGAGAACAAACAAGGAACAATATACTCTTATAAAAATGCCACCCTTTATTTCATCTGTCCACAGACCGCAGGCGGCTCTATTGGAGCTTTGGCCTGGCATTAGCCTGACGCTAGCGCGTGCCCATGAGGCTTGTGGCCAATTTCGGCGCAGTTTTGCAATGATGGTGGCGCAAAACACACAAGGACCTGTGTTTTGGGTTGCACCAGAGTGGAGCACAGATCGGCTGCACGCAGAGGGGGTCACCCCTTTTTTCTCTCCAGGGCGTCTGACCTTTGTGAGCCCAAAACGCGCAGAGGATATCCTGTGGTGCGTTGAAGAGATCCTGCGCAGCAGCGCCGTACCGCTTGTGGTGGCCGATCTGCCTGGCCTACCCGCCCTAACCCCTGTGCGGCGCCTGCATCTGGCGGCCGAGATTGGCGCGCGCGAAGGCGACTGTGCCCCACTGGCTCTTTTGCTCACCCCCGGCACAGGCGGTGCACCAGGCATTGAAAGCCGCTGGCACATGGGCCCCATCCCTCAAGCCGGCATGGACCACTGGCAACTCACCCGCATACGCAGCCGCAGCGCGCCACCGCGCCGCTGGCATGTGGCGCGGCAGGAAGGGCGCTATCGGCTGGCCTCTGCCACGCAGGGAAACCCCCAAGTTTAGAGTCACCACCAAGGACCTGACCAAGCCCGAAAAATCCATGCCAAAGGATCACATCCCACTTGCCACTCAGCAGGACCCAGCAGATGGTTGCTCTATGCGACTCATCTTATCCTTTGCGGCGCTTTTCTTGTCCGTCATCCTCTTGCAGCTGTCCTCCGGTGGGGTTGGCCCCTTGGACGCCCTAACAGGGCTTGAACAGGGCTTTACCAAAGGGCAAATCGGCATCTTGGGCTCTTCGCATTTCCTTGGGTTTTTCATCGGCTGCTGGTGGGCCCCCCGGGTAATGGGCAGCGTGGGGCATTCACGCGCTTTTGCGGTCTTCACCGCTATGGGCGCCATTGGCATGCTGGGCCATACCTTGCTCACAGACCCCACAGCCTGGGCCGTGATGCGCGTCGCCTCAGGGCTTTGTGTGGCGGGCTGCTATACGGTAGTTGAGGCCTGGCTGCAGGCGAAAGCCAGCAATGCCAATCGCGGACGCACCATGGCGGTTTATCGCGTGGTAGATATCTCTGCCTCGCTTGGAGCGCAGATGATGATTGGCGCTTTGGCCTCTATTGAGACCTATCTGGCCTATAACCTCCTGACACTCTTTTGCTGTGCCTCCCTTTTGCCGCTTGCCCTGACCAAAGCCAGCCCACCCATTACAAAAGCAGCCCCACGCCTGCGGCCTCTTTTGGCGCTTAGCCGCTCCCCCCTTGCCGTCTTTGCGGTTATGGTCAGCGGCCTGACTTCTGCAGCCTATCGAATGATTGGACCCATCTATGGCACAGAGCTCAATTTGAACGCCTCGCAAATTGGCCTGTTTCTTGCCAGTTACGTTTTGGGAGGGGCAATTTCGCAATATCCGGCGGGCTGGCTGGCTGACAAATTTGATCGCCGTTGGGTGGTCATCGGCATTTCAATTGCCTCGCTAATATCTTGCACCCTATCCTTTTTCGCCCTCGGCGTCACGCAAGTCATCATAGCCTCCTGCCTGTTTGGCTTTATCACTGTGCCGATCTATTCCGTCGCCACCGCCCATGCGCATGACTTCGCCTCGACCGATGAACGTGTTGAACTTTCAGCAGCTCTTTTGTTTTACTTTGCCATTGGCGCAATCGCCTCTCCAATCGTCGCCGCGCTATTGATTGAAACATTCGGCACCGGCTCTTTTTTCATCTTTATTGCCATCGCACATCTGCTTTTGGCAGCCATCGGTGGGTTGCGGTTGCTGCTTGGCGATACGGCCTTATCCAAAACACCCTATATCTACGCTCCGCGCACCTCCTTCATGCTTGGCCGACTGACAAAAATTCTGCGGGATCCCGGCTCATCTTCTAAGCCTTAGGGCTGGGCTTTCAGGCAGCACAGGGTTAACTAGGGCCAACTTTATTTGGACTGCATTATGAAACGTATCCTGATCACATCAGCTATTCCCTATATCAACGGGATCAAACACCTCGGCAACCTTGTGGGCAGCCAGCTGCCTGCAGATCTTTTTGCCCGCTACCACAGGGCACGGGGCAATGAGGTCTTGTTTCTCTGCGCCACAGATGAGCACGGAACCCCAGCGGAGCTCGCCGCCACAAAAGCCGGCAAGCCGGTTGAAGAGTATTGCGCCGATATGCATGCGGTGCAAGCCAAGATTGCTGAGGGGTTTCGCCTGTCTTTCGACCACTTCGGTCGCAGCTCATCGGCACAAAACAAAGAGCTGACGCAGCATTTTGCCGGGCGTCTTGCCGATCAAGGCTTGATTGCGGAGGTCGATGAACAGCAAGTGTATTCCCACGCGGACGGGCGCTTTCTGCCAGATCGCTATATCGAAGGCACCTGCCCCAACTGCGGCTATGACAAAGCTCGCGGCGATCAATGCGAAAATTGCACGAAACAGTTGGAGCCAACCGACCTGATTGAGCCGCGCTCAGCCGTATCTGGCTCGACCGACCTAGAAGTGCGCAACACACGCCACCTATATTTGCGGCAATCATCTTTGCGCCAAGAGCTGAGTGATTGGATTGCGCAAAAAACTGATTGGCCCGTGCTGACCACTTCCATCGCGAAAAAATGGCTCAATGACGGTGATGGATTGCAGGACCGAGGCATTACCCGTGACCTTGATTGGGGCGTTCCCGTCCAGCGCGGCAATGCGCCGTGGCCTGGGATGGAAGGCAAAGTCTTCTACGTCTGGTTTGACGCACCGATTGAATATATCGCCTCCGCCCGCGAATGGGTGGATGCCGGTAAAGGTGACGACTGGGAGCGCTGGTGGCGCACCGATAAAGGCGCCGGGGACGTGCGCTATGTGCAGTTTATGGGCAAGGATAATGTGCCCTTCCACACCCTCTCATTCCCTGCCACAATTCTGGGCTCTCGCGAGCCATGGAAGCTGGTCGATTACATCAAATCATTTAACTACCTCAACTATGACGGTGGGCAGTTCTCCACCAGCCAAGGGCGCGGCATCTTTATGGATCAAGCGCTTGAGATCCTGCCGCCCGATTACTGGCGCTGGTGGCTTCTCAGCCATGCGCCGGAAACCTCCGACAGCGAGTTCACCTGGGACAATTTCCAAGCGGATGTGAACAAAGATCTGGCAGATGTCCTGGGCAATTTTGTCTCCCGCGTCACCAAATTTTGCCGCTCAAAATTTGGCGAGAGCGTGCCAGAGGGGGGCAGCTATGGCCCGCGTGAAACCGTGCTTATTTCTGATTTACAACGCCGTCTGGAGACCTATCAAACCCATATGGAAGCAGTAGAAGTGCGCAAATCCGCGGCGGAATTGCGGGCTATCTGGGCCTTGGGCAATGAATATTTGCAAGCCGCTGAACCCTGGGCCGTGTATAAAACCAGTCCTGAGGAAGCCGCGGGCATCATACGCCTGTCGCTCAACCTCATTGCGCTCTATGGCCAACTCTCCGCCCCCTTCATACCAGATGCGGCGCAAACCCTGCGTCAGGCGATGGGCCAGACCGATCCGCTCTGGCCCGAAGATCTAGCCCAAGCGCTCACCCGCTGTGCGGCTGGCGATGCATTCACCGTGCCTGAAAACCTCTTCGCCAAACTTACCAATGAGCAACGCGATGAATGGGCCCAACGCTTTTCGGGAATACGGCAGTGAGCAGAGTGAGCCGCCGTCAAGAATGCTCAATCCGGCTCCAAAGAGCACAATTGCGGACTGGACAAGCGCGGTGAAAAAGACAATAACGCCGCAGATCAAACGATCTGCTTTCAAAGCGCCTTCATAACCAAGGCGAAAGCAGCAAAAGTGATCGCCTCAAAACCAAGGTTTGAAGGCATTGAGGCGGGTTGGTAGAGTGGTTATGCAGCGGATTGCAAATCCGTGTACACCGGTTCGATTCCGGTACCCGCCTCCACAAAATCTTGTAGATATTAGCCAAAAACTACCACTCGAGACTACATATAGTCGCAATATTTCTGTACACAATTCGTACACAAAATATCGGTGTAGATTTGACGATTCCCCTGTTATCCTATTGATGAAGATAAAGAGGCTTTGGGTATAACAATGGACGGTACAAATCCAGCAGCTAAAGGCACAAAATACAGCACTACAGCGAAGGTTTTTCACTGGGGTTTTGTCGTTTTATACACATATGGAATTGCCAAACAGGTTGATGACATAAGTCAGCTTGAAGATTTTGCTCTTCTTAGATTTGAACTCATCTTCGCCACATTGTTGATTTTACTACTCGCCGTAAGATTTCTTTACATGACTAAAACACAAACTTCTGCCCTACCTGAGAAGACGTCCGCAATTCAGAAACTTGCAGCTAAGTTGGTACATTTGGGGATGTATGCATCCCTAACTACAATAGCCCTTTCTGGTATCTTAATTGGCGGCATCTACTGGATGGAGATGAAAGAAGGTTTGCTCATTGCGGGCATAATAACCGTACACGAGCTAGCAGTCACAGCAAGCTATTGGCTCATAGGTTTACATATAGCGGCTGCAGTCTTTCATAGGTTCAAAAATGACGGCGTATGGAATTCTATGGTTCCTGTCTGGAAAGAAACAGAAACCAAACAAATTGAATAATAGGAAAAAACTAGTAACCGACTATATAGAAAAAACGAACCTTTCGTACACAAAGTTGTACACACAGATTTAGTATACTATTTATATACTGACATATAAGGAAAAAATTGGATGTCAGATTGATTGCAAATCCGGGCACGCCGGTTCGGTTCAATTACCCACCTCCACATTATAATCGCTCAAAACCTAAATTAAAACAACCTCACACCAGCCGACACCCAGCTCCAATTGTACTGCGATACGCTGTCAGCTTGCCCTTTGTTTGGCACCCTAAGTTCTAGTCTGGCCTCTGAGAGGCGCAGGCGTGCGGGTGCGTGGCGGAAAGAGCGAAAGATCAGACAAAACCACTTTCAAATTTATACTAGATTAATAGCCTTCAAATCACTCATTATAAAAAACAGCAACGTTGGAGAAAAAAATGGCAATTCGAATGACTTACATAACTTACACGCCAGAGGCGCATAAGGCGATTATTGAAGGCAAGCAGAATAGAGAACCTGTTATGCGCGCTCTAATAGAGGACGCTGGAGGAAAATTTATCGGATTTTATGGGCTGATAGGCCGCCCAGAAGGAGACGGCGTCGTTATAAGCGATTTTGAAAATCTGAGTGATTATATGAGTGTTGTTGCTAAAACTATGCTATCTGGGGCTATATCTGACATTACAACTGCTCATTGCTATACTGGTGAAGACGTTGTGGCCGCGTCAACTAAAGCTGTGGGCATGGAATACAAGCCGCCCACAGCTTAACTTACTCTTTGTAATCTGGGCGGGAAAATTCAAAAAGTTACCATTATTTGGACCGGATATGTTCAAGTCATATCTTTGTCGTATAAAAAAAGGAGACATATGATGACGGCGGAAGAAATTGTGATGAGCGGCTACGCGGCATTTGGTGCCGGCGACATGGAAGCATTAGGGAAAATATACCATCCAGAATGCAAAACTACTTTCCATGTAAACCATGCATTGGGGGGAGAGTATATTGGATTTGAAGATTTACTTAACAATATGCTTGCCAGACTTAATGATGCATGGCCAGGTTTCAATCTAAGCGTAGACAATGTCGTTTCCAATGATACTGACGTTTGCGTATTTTGTACCTTCACCGCGGACGGCGGCTTGAGTGGGAAAGGCGTTCACCATTTTGTCGTCGAAGATGGGTTAGAAGTGAGCTTCGATCTTTATTGGGACAGTGGTTATTGGGCTGAGCATTGTAAAATATAGCTAGCAATTGACTATTCGATAGACCGAACAGGCCTCGGTAAACAAGTAGAGGCATATCTGCACACCAAAACGAACCAACGACATCGATGCGTAAGCGTGCGGGCGCGTAGTGGAAATGGCGTGTATGGTCAGCCAAAGGGACGACTAGTTCCATCAACAAAGATTAGAACTTTATTATATAGCATTTTCGTGATGCAATGTGGTGCCCCATACAGACACTGGTTCCCTAGAAGGGCATCACTCAACACACGGACACAAGTGATCTCAGCAGCTTAGCTTTTGCTACCCAAAGCTGTCTGGGGCACTTTTGGTGGCCTCAGCCAATGCGTCCCATAGATGCCGAATGATACCCCCCAGTACCGTGGTTAATCATTGGCTTCAAAAAAAGGGAACTAAAGGGACTGTTGTTGTTCTTGTTGTTGACCATTGGTTAACGATTGCGCATGTTGCGCATGAGTTCTCTATGGACTTTTGTGTTAAACTTAAGCTGTCTTAGGGTTACTGAAAGTACATGCCCGACCAACGCACCTACGTATTTCTTGGGATTTAGAGTCGAGAAGCGAATAGTTAGGCTTTAAGTTGAACATACAGCATTTTGGCCAGACGGATGATATCTGAGCTTGTTTTGAAGTAACAAAATGAGAGTATATTGATCCATGGACGCCACAAACCAGCCCGGCCCACCTCACCTAAGTTCAATCTGACAGTGCATATTTCAACACTGGGCATTCTAACCTATTTCGGATAGAATTGATGACTCTACAATTATAACAATATTTTGGGGTGTTCACTTGCAAAATTATAATAAAGAATTTGAAGTTAACAAACACATTCCCAACGCACATAAAATAATTAAAAGCAGTCAAGAAAGGTCGACCAAATTCCGTAACGACATGCTGAAAGAAAAAAAGGCTCGCCTTGATATTAAATACGGACAAAATGATCGAAATGTTATGGATGTTTTTAGTCCCGGCCCGCTGGTACGAAGCACGTTAATATTTTTGCATGGTGGCTATTGGTTGAATTCTGATAAATCACATTGGTCTCATTTGGCATCAGGGTCTGTGCAATCAAACGTTCGGGTTGCTATACCAAATTATTCGCTTTGTCCTGACGCTGATTTATCAGAAATAATATTAGAAATTAAACAATGTATTGATTTTGTTGCAAAAAAATTTAATGAGCCAATAATCATAGTAGGCCATCAAGCTGGTGGGTTTTTAGCAGCCAGAATGGCATGTATGAAAATGCTTTCACCCGATATAGTTGCAAGAATTTCACATATAATGCCAATAGCGCCCCTCAGCGATTTGCGCCCATTAGTCCAAACCACAATGAATAATGAGATAGCTTTGTCAGAAGAAAAGGCTATCCAAGAGAGTCCCGCTCTTCTGGAAGTGGATCAAGACATTATGGTTACTGTTTGGATAGGGTCAGACGATCAGCCAATCTACCTCCAACAGGCTAAATTTCTGGCAACACATTGGGATTGTTTTTTTGTTAAATCACAGAACCGTAACCATCTAGATGTTTTAGAAGGGCTAGAATCCGCAAATAGTAGGTTGCTTGCCAGACTATTTGTTAATTTAGAAGATATATAGTCCAGCAATGACAAGTGAATCTTAAAAATAGAACGTTGTTCTGTGGCATAATAATTTGAATAGTCATCAGAAAAGCGTCCCAAAAATTCCTGATGTGTGGGAGAGTATGTGTATACGAGCGCCGCTCGCCAGTGAACGTGGCATGGGACGGCTTATAAGTTATTCTTGGAGCCTGGCAGGCTTGAAATGGAACTGAGGTGCTGTCAACTTAATGAAAACTCGCATCAGATTGCTAGCATAACCTGAAACTATGCGCTCAATAATTGGCGCCACTCAGCGAGAGAAACAGCACGGTTCAGCTTGAAATTGGTGCGTGAATAAAAATGGCATTCCTGTACCCGCACAAAGCCAACCTATCCCCACACTCAGCCCGTCTGGCGCCTTTAGCGGACCAAAGGTAGCCTCAGCATGCAAACAGCTGCGTAATTGCGCGCCAAAGCAAACATGTTTGCATCGATGCGCAGGCGTACAGTCGTGCGACGGAATTAGCGGGTATAGTCAACTATTGTTAGGGTAAAAGTAGGAGTATTTTTAATAGATAAAAATTATATTTTTCTAAACAATAAATTGATTAGTCGATATGGCGGACCAAGGAGCTGTTCATCGTGCCGCAATCGATTGCTGACCATTATGCGATGAACCCGTTTGCTCAACTGCCTTTTTATCTGCTTTTACAAGACCGCAATATACACTAAGCACATACATCTTCCGCTATCAGGAACAGATTATGGCGCAGAAATCTACCATCTACAAAGTTGAACTATCCATTTCTGACATGGACCGCCACTATTATGAAACCCACAAGTTAACCGTAGCAAAGCATCCGTCAGAAACTGATGAGCGGTTGATGGTACGCCTTCTTGCATTCGCTTTGAGCGCTCGTGAGCAATTGGAGTTCTCAAAGGGCTTATCAACCGATGATGAACCAGACGTCTGGGAAAAAAGTCTGAGCGGCGAAATTGAGCTATGGATTACCCTAGGCCTACCGAGCGAAAAGATTGTTCGTCAATCCTGTGGCAAAGCCAAAGAGGTGATCATCTATTCATATGGTGGCAAAACTGCGGAAGTATGGTGGGATAAAATTAAAACTGCGACTACTCGCTTTGATAATCTGACTGTAATCAATTTGGCTGACGCAGAAACGAGCAGTCTTGCTCAAATAGCGAACCGTTCAATGAGGTTGCAGGTAAACATTCAGGAAGGCGATGTAATGGTTAGCGTCGACGAAAACATCACCTACGTTACCCCAATAACATGGAAAGACAGCAAGAATTAACCCACATTTACGATCACTTTTGCTATCTGTTTTTGCAGCATCTTCAGTGGATAACCTGAACCATAACTTTGCCCGACACCGTTCGTGGCCACACTCCTATCCGATCGATCATTTTGGAGAGGCATTCTACCGCTCTAAGCCTATCCCGCATGGAATGACGAAAACTATGCACCTTGCAGCCAGCCAGCACATATTGCTTCAACAATTTGTTCAATGCAGCACTGGCTGAATTTGCCACCGTGACATCAGATTGGTTATACCTAGGAAAAGCAAAGGCGCACTCAGAATTAGCCTGTACAACTCTTTCAGCAGCCCATATCGCCACACCCACCAGAGGCACCACGCTCGCTGGAACAAATTTTTAGGCCCCACCACACTGCTGGAAGGGTTCGCAACCAACGACATACCAATCGCATCTGGCTCCAGTACGCCTCCAGCTTGGCAGCCGTAATACTGGCTTGCGCCAAGGTGAAGAATTTGAAACTGGACAGTGGAAGGTCTTTGAACATTAAAGCTACCCTAAGTGGATACTACCTTTAGGGCTATTAATTTGATATCCTTTAGAAGGTACATGACGGATCAATTTAGTTGCAATAATTTGACCACCAAGATTATCACGAAGCCGTTTTATTCGCATCGCACCAGAATTATCATCGCAGTCAGCTTCATCTTTACCACTAATTATGCTCTCTAGCTGGACGCCCGTCACGTAGTCACCATCTAGAGCGCATTCCATCAACACGCTTAAAGTTTCACTATTGCTAGCGGTCAACTGGAATGAGTCTCCATTTATTTGTACAGAATTTTTTGACCTAAGTAATTCAATAGAAAAAGCATTAAATGAACTCGTCTGCAACAGATTAAACTGCTTACGCAGTTCAATATTAGATAAAATGAGAGCAAGGCATATCATCATTACCGTGAGAATTACAAAAAATAATGTGAAGATAATTTTTGAATAAAGCGCAATTGAACCTTCAAATAAACTACCAGACTGAGCTAACACTTCTAACAGCTTCAAATCTGTCTGTTTCGTAAAATCGTTTTCTACAAATATTTTTTCAACAGCACTGTTAAATACTTGGGGATCAGGGACGGCGAAATACAATGCACCAAAGGCTAGTACTGTCAGCAGAAACCCCACAATAATGATGATTAGAAAAACTGTATCTCGTTTAATATTTGAGAAAATATTCACCCAAGTCCCTTTTTATTTTTTCAACTTCAATATCTTTCGATACATTTACTATTTGTAGAAGTGACCATCCTGCAGGCTGTAATCTTAGGCGCGAAATTGCCTCAATTGCATCGTCTGAGCAAGTTCGATCTATCTCCATCAAACCCAAATGTAATTTAAGTGGATTATCTTTCTTTGCTTTGTATAAAACAAAACAATTTTCCGCATGCGCCACAGACGAAAGACATGCGCTCCATAAAAATGTCACTGCTACTATCAGTCTAATCATCAAAGCTCACTTTTTTATTGTTCAACATTAATTGCAACAAGAGAGATGTTATTCAATAACAAGCGCGGGTTTTTGAATAACGTTTAATCTTTGGATTACTTTTAAATATCAATGTTACATTCGGAGAACAATTATGAAATTATCCATTATGGTCGCTGCGGTCGCTGCGGTACTGCCACTTAAAGCTTATGC
The DNA here is from genome assembly GCA_905181815.1 of uncultured Planktomarina sp. Taxonomy (GTDB): domain Bacteria; phylum Pseudomonadota; class Alphaproteobacteria; order Rhodobacterales; family Rhodobacteraceae; genus Planktomarina. The sequence continues at coordinate 1,002,914 of CAJIZA010000001.1, forward strand.
AGAAAATTATGCTGTTATAACTAATATCACACCAAACTACTCTTACCATGAGAGTTATCGACACGAACAATCTTGTTACGTTGAAGATCAGCCAATTTTTGGACACAGAGTAAATGGTGGTGCTGGTGGCGGCGATGTATTAGCGGGAATGATAATAGGCGGTTTGCTAGGAAAGGGTGTGACTGGGAAAGATAAGGGTGCAGCGGCGGGAGCAGTTCTTGGGGGGATCATCGCTGCGGATTCAAAGAAGGCAAGCCGCGTTGTCGTTGGTTATGAGCCAGTAAAAAAATGTGAAACTGTTAACGTACCTCAAACAACAAGAACCATTAAAAATTACAAAATAAACTATAAATGGCGTGGGGTGCGCGGCTCCTCCTATACTTACAACAATTACAGTATAGGAGAGCGGGTCCTGATTTCAGTTAGTATAAGTGCAAAGTGACGATGGCGCATTTGCGAACTAAAAACAGCCTGAATCTATACGCTCAATAATTGGCACCACTCAGCGAGAGCAGCGGCCCGGCTCAGCTTTAAATTGATGCGTGAATAGAGGTGTTTCTGCGCCCCCGCACAGCCAACTTAACCCCACACTCAGCCCGTGTAGCGCCTTAAGCGAACCAGAACCGCCTCAGTAGGCAAACAGCTGCGTAACTGCATGCAAAACAACACATGTTTGCAACGACGCACAGGTGTGCGAGCGCGTGGCGGAAATGATGAGTATGGTCAACTATTGTGGGGGCAAATGTGAATGCGATATTCGGGTCTAAACCTGAGATAATACTCAGCATTATAACCGAGGCGCTCATCGTGCCATAATCGATTTCTGACCATTATGCTGTTCACTCTTTACCGCATCTGACTCTTGCAATACTGGCTGTTAAGACTGAGTTTCCGCTTGTCCTAACGAGTGAATTAGATCGCCATGAAATTTGACATTTTTAAAATCAAAGCAATCCCACGTTTATTTTGGAGTTCACCCAAAACACTCACAATCAAACCACCAATCGTGTCGTTTGCATTTCTTATTCTTGGATTGATCATTTTCGGTTTAGGGGAAGCGTTGCTTATCGCTGCAGGAGTTGGCGTAAGTCCATGGACCGTATTTGCACAAGGCGCCTCGATACACACGGGTTGGTCGATTGGTGTATCAACGGCAGTGATCAGCTCAATCGTCTTGTTTTTGTGGGTATTTTTGAAGCAAACGCCTGGCCTTGGGACGATCTTCAACATCATTATTATTTCGATTGTGCTGGACCTTAGCCTGCCATATCTGCCTAATTTTGAGACATTCTCATTGAACATTCTGATGGCAGCTTCGGGAGTTTTCATCACAGGCTTTGGTGGAGCCATATACCTCATCGCTAATCTAGGGCCAGGTCCTAGGGACGGCGTAATGACAGGTCTACAACGTATAACAGACTATCCCATTGCTATTGTCAGAGGAAGCATCGAAGTTACCGTAGTTGTTCTTGGTGCCCTGTTAGGTGGAGTAGCAGGCATAGGCACACTTTTTTTTGCATTTGGAATTGGCCCATCTTTGGCACTTTCGATTTTGGTTTTGACCAAACTATTCGGCCCCAAGGTCAATGAGTAAAATACGCTAAACGGTAAATGTTTATCGAACATCCAAAGTGCCTAGCTACGCGCGCATAGGCGTTAACTTTAAAATATTTTTAGGGGACGGGTTGGGGACAAAAATATTAACTTTATAATATTGGCATTACTAACAAATATTTAGCTATAATTTATGGCGGACCGAGGATCCCCCGTACCATTATCTGAAGAAATACGATAAAGTCTTATTTAATTGACTATAACAGCATATTTTATGCACTTAATACACTACCAGACCTATTAAGACCTGCTGTAATCTGCTACTTTGTTGTGGGTAGCGTTGTGGGTAGGATAGATCAATATGGCTTTTCTGAAATCAGCACGAAGTGTAGAGACGGCGACTGAAATCGGTTACCACCGCTGTGATCGCGGTCTGTATTTACAGGTGGCTGGGAGTGGTACAAAGTCGTGGTTGTTCCGCTATAAATCCCCCGTCACCGCCAAGCAGCGCGAGATGGGCTCTAGGGTCACTTAATCTCGTCCCATTAGCAGCCGCACGCGACATTGCCGTGGAATGTCGTCGGCAAGTCCTCAGTGGATTGGACCCTTTAGAAGAGCGCGCACGGAATCAAACGGGCAAGGCATTTGGAACAGGCACGTTCAATAACGTTCCAAGAAGCCGCAGAGCTGTGCATTGCCAGTAAAAAGCCCGAATGGAAAAATGCTAAACACGCCCAGCAATGGACAAACACTCTTACGACATATGCATACCCAGTCTTCGGCACACTATCCGTTTCCGATTTAGATACGGATCTCGTCCTAAAGGCTATAGAACCGATATGGTTATCCAAGGCTGAGACCGCCAGTCGTGTTAGGCAGCGTATCGAAACCGTCTGGGATTGGGCACGCGCGCGAAAGTATGTTGAAGGAGAGAACCCTGCCCGCCTACGCGGTCACCTTGATAAAATTCTCGCCAAGACTGCCAAAGTAAAACGGGTAAAGCATCACGCAGCGGTTCCCTACAAACAGATCGCAAACTTCATAACAAAGCTGAGAGGCCGCAAGGGAAGCTCCGCTTTAGCAATGGAGTTTATGATATTGACTGCAGCGCGAACAGGCGAGGTCCGTGGTGCAAGGTGGCAGGAGATTGATCTGACTACTAAAGTATGGACCATTCCAGCAGACCGTATGAAAGCTGGCAAGGAGCATCGAGTGCCGCTCTGCGATCGAGCGTTGCAAATCCTTAACAGCATGAAGTCTAATCGAAACCCTGACGAGTTTGTATTTCCCGGCTGGAAGGCTGGGACCGGGCTAAGTGATGGGGCCATGCTTGCCCTATTGAGAAAGATGGATGTGGGGCCATACACACCTCATGGCTTTCGCAGTACGTTTCGAGACTGGGCAGCAGAGGAGGCCCATCAGTTCTCAAACGAGACTGTTGAGCTAGCACTCGCCCATACCATCAAGAACAAAGCTGAGGCCGCCTACCGGCGTGGAGATCAGTTGGAGAGGCGCAGAGAGCTGATGACGGCTTGGA
>CAJIZA010000002.1 GCA_905181815.1 uncultured Planktomarina sp.
CCAAACAAAATTACCCCCGAATGAATCTACAACGCTAATACTAAAGGCCCGTGGTCCGAGACGCGGGGCCCTATGATCAGGGGGCCCCGGTCCATGGTCCTGCGGCTCGACTGTAGCGATTGGGCACAGTAACCCCTGCAGGTGATCCGTGCTCCTCGGTCCTTGGATCGTGGTACCGCTGGGTGTACCAAAACAAGGCACTTGCGTTGTGCTTGTGGGTTGCTAACATATTGTTATTGCAATGATTGCACTTGGACCAAGGTCCTTGGTAAGGCATCGAACCCCTCTTCTGGGCACCACAAATAACATTTAAGTAATTGTATTTATTATATAAAAATTGGCTTGGTGCCTGCAGAACCTAGCCGCAGGACCACTTTGTCATTCCGTGACAAAATGGGGATCGACCGCGACACCGTCAAGTTTGTCTGACAACACCGTCCACACACGACAGCACCCTACTTCGTTATGATTTCAGGCCCCATCATCAAGGTCGGCAACCATGTCGAAATTGCAGGAATATATGTCACCATAATCAAGAAGATGAACATAACGCCCAAGAACGGCAGTGCTGCGCGCACAACGCTCATCATCGGCATTCCAGCAACTCCAGAAGTCACGAACAGGTTCAAGCCAACGGGTGGCGTGATCATACCAATTTCCATGTTCACAACCATGATTATCCCGAGGTGAATTGGATCAATGCCCAATTCAATCGCAATTGGGAACACCAATGGTGCCACAATGATCAACAGGCCTGAAGGTTCCATGAATTGACCACCAATCAACAAAATCACATTTACGATGATTAGGAAAACGATTGGACCGAAGCCAGCAGACAACATAGCAGACGCAATCTGTTGCGGGATCTGCTCGTCCGTCAGGACGTGCTTTAGGATTAGCGCGTTGGCGATGATAAACATCAATGTTACGGTCAACTTACCCGCTTGAAGCAAAGCGTCCCGCGTGTCCCGATGGAAGAACACAGAGATCAAGGTCCAAGGGCGCTGAAACAAGCTGTGATTTTTTGTATCATCTCCTTTGACATGCAAAGGTCCCATATCGCGGTATACAAAACATGAGATTAAGAATGCATAGACAGAGGCCACCGCGGCCGCTTCTGTTGGTGTAAATACGCCGCCATAGATGCCACCTAAGATGATAACGATAAGAAACAGTCCACCTGAGGCGCTGAGAGCGGATGCCCCCACTTCATTCCAACCTTGCCATTCGCCCTTTGGTAGGTTCTTGACCCGCGCCATGATGTAAATGGTAATCATCAACATTAAACCGGCCATGATGCCCGGAATAACGCCCGCCAGGAACATGCGCCCAACAGACACTTCTGTAGCAGAGGCGTATACCACCATCACGATGCTTGGTGGGATCAGGATACCCAAAGTACCTGCATTGGCGATCACGCCAGCAGCAAACTCTTTGGTATATCCGACCTGACGCATACCAGCGATGACGATGGAGCCAATGGCCACTACGGTCGCAGGAGATGACCCAGAAAGGGCAGCAAACATCATACAGGCAAATACACCCGCTATGGCCAAGCCGCCAGAGAAGTGGCCCACAATCGCGATCGAAAAGCGGATAATTCTTTTAGCCACACCGCCCGTCGACATAAAGGTCGAAGCCAGAATGAAAAATGGGATCGCCAGCAATGTATAATGCCCAGCCATCGCTTGGAACAAGGTCTGCGCAATCGAGGCGAGAGATGCGTTACTAAGCACCAGTAAGAAAATGATTGAGGACATGCCGAGACTGATAGCGATTGGAACCCCAATCAGCATCAGCCCAATTACCATTGAAAAAAGAAATACAATTTCCATGTCTTAGTTCCCAGTATTCATATGTTTGATTTCTTCAATGGCTTCTTCAGCTTCATGGCTAACGATCAAACTTTTGGAGTCACCGTTATAAATACGCAGGGTAGCTTGAACCATTCGAAACAGGAAAAGGCCCATGCCAAGTGGCATAATCGCGTAAGGAATGAAGCGCGGAATTTTTTCATAAGCATCGCCATCATTCATATAAGGTTCGATAAAACGCATCCATTCAGGCAATGGAATATCGATCACCTCATACCAACCACGATAAGAGGTCCCGCGCATCTCCTCAAAACCCGTTGGAAACCAACGCCCAGTGGTTTGGGGCAGGTTGGCAAAATTTGCCCAATAGTCCCATGATCCTTTGAAAACAAGAAACGCATAACCAATACAGACCGATGCGCCCAAAAGTGCAAAAACCTTGCGGCCGCGCGGTCCAAACAGGTTAACGACCACATCGACACCGAGATGTGCCGTGACCTTCACGGCATAACTCGCTCCGAATAAAACGAGCCAAGCAAACAAAAAAGTCACCATCTCTAAGCCCCAGATCAGACCGGTGTTGAAGCCATAACGGAGAACGACATTTGTGAATGTAATCAGCGTCATTATTCCGAGCAGTGAAGCAATGACAGTTTCTTCCAACTCGTTCACAAAACGGCCTAATGGTGTTTTGGGTTCATAGCTCAGCGCCATGTGTCCAACCCCTCTTTTAAGTTAATCTTAGCCCATGCAGATGCAGACAACAGCCTGTCCACTAAACCGGCGGACAGGCAAATTGGATGATGTAGCCTTAATGCTTCGTATTAATCGCTTGGGCTGCGTCAATGTTTTCTTGACCCACATCGCCCACAAATTGATCCCAAACAGGCATCATGGCTGTGACCCATTCAGCACGCTGATCTGCTGTCAAAGTGCGAACGACACCTCCAGCATCCAAAATTGCTTTCTTGTTACTTGCATTTACAGCAGTGGACTCTGCGTTCCGTGCCGTGGTCACCTCGTCAAGAATGGTCGCCAACTGGTCACGAACGTCGGCAGGCAAGCCATCCCAGAAATCAGTAGATGTCACGACTAAATAGTCGATGATGCCATGATCTGTTTCTGTGGTGCCGTCCTGAACTTCGAAGAACTTCTTACCGTAGATGTTAGACCAAGTATTCTCTTGTCCATCTACAACGCCAGTTTGTAACGCACCATAAACCTCAGAGAACGCCATCGGCTGAGGGGACGCACCCATCGCAGCCATTTGTGCTTTTAGAACGTCAGAGTTCTGAACACGGAATTTTAATCCATTTGCATCAGATGGAACATTCAATGGAACGTTTGCTGACATTTGCTTCATGCCGTTATGCCAGAATGCTAGGCCAAGCAGGCCACGCTTTTTCATAGACTGCTTCATCGCTTGACCAGTTTCTGAGTTTTGGAACTCATCAACCGCATTGATGTTTTTAAACATGAACGGCAAGTCAAAAATGCGAAATTGTTTTGTGAACTGTTCAAACTTGGACAATGACGGTGCCGCCAATTGAACGTCACCTTGCAACAGTGCTTCTAAAACTTGATTGTCGTTATAAAGCGTGGAGTTCGGGAATACTTCAAGGCAGGCCTTGCCGTTCATCTCATCGTTGACGCGCTGTTCAAGCAATGTAGCCGCTATGCCTTTAGGATGTTTGTCCGTGTTTGTAACGTGGCTGAACTTGATAACAATCTCTCCAGCATCACAAGCGGCAAGCGCAGAATTTGCGCTGCAAGCCAATGTCAGTAATAGTGCAGTGTTTAGCAGAAACTTCATAGTATCCTCCTTCGATCCGTGATGGCCGCGCTTCTGGATTTTTCCAGCGCGGCTCTTGTCATTAGAGACTAATGGAACTTACCGAAAGAATTAGTCGGCATAACTGTTCAGTTTTTACGATTAATTCTTTTAATTTAATCTGAAATAAGGAATTAAGTTTAATCCTCTCGGAGAATGCACAATGTTCAAGGAATTCGTGGAAGAGCGCATCGAAGGCGACGGTGCGACTTTGTTCGTCCGCCGCGCTGGGCCCGCTGGTGCGCCGCCACTCGTCCTTTTACATGGCTATCCACAAACATCTGCTATGTGGCACGGTGTGGCACCGATACTTGCGCGCTCTTATCAAATCATCTGCCCTGACCTGCGTGGATATGGCAGGTCAGATAAACCAGTGTCAAACGCATCGCACGAGCCTTATTCAAAACGCGCTATGGCCAATGATATCGTCGCAGTCATGCGGCGCTTGGGGCATGAGCGATTTCTCGTTGGGGCCCATGATAGGGGTGCGCGGGTGGCACATAGGATGGGGCTAGACCATCCAGATTGCGTTGCAGCCATGACATTGCTCGACATCGCGCCGACCCGCGAAATGTACGCCAACACAAGCGTCGAATTTGCCCGCGCTTACTGGCACTGGTTTTTCCTAATTCAGCCACACCCGCTACCTGAGCAAATGATTGGTGCGGACGCGCAAGAGTTCTGGAAGCTTAAATGTTTCAATCAGGCGAAGGGCAATAACCCATTTGTTCCTGAAGCTCTGACTGAATATTTGAGCGCCTTTGCGGATCCACTCACAATTCATGCAAGCTGCGAAGACTACCGTGCTGCTGCCACTATAGACATCGAACATGACAACGCAGACCAGGGCAAAAAACTTGATATGCCGATCCTGACGCTTTGGGCAAAACGTGGTGTTATTGCAAAATGCTTCGACGCGCTTGGTCTTTGGCGTCAGCGCGCGATGCAAGTTGAGGGTGAAGCGCTCGACGCCACCCATTACATGGCCGAAGAAATCCCAGACGATATAGCCACGCGAATGTCCAATTTCTTTGCTCGAAACCCAATCCATGCGGAGACCACTAAATGAGCAGGACACTTTATGACAAATTGGTCGATGCCCACAAGGTTTGCAATCTGCCCGATGGCGATATGTTAATCTATGTCGATTTCCACATCATGAACGAATACACCAGCCCGCAGGCCTTTTCAGGGCTCAGCGCGAAGCGGCTGGATGTTTGGCGATCTGAGGCGCATTTGGCAGTGGTCGACCATGTGAACGCGACCCGAGACAGTAAACCGCATGATGCGGCATCCAAACTGTTGATCGACAATCTTGAGGCAAACTGCATTAAACATGGCATCGCCCTTTACGGCCTTGGCGACCCACGACAAGGCATCGAACACGTCGTGGTTCCAGAACAGGGGCTGGTTGTGCCAGGCATGCTGATCGCTTGCGGTGATAGCCATACCACCACCTATGGGGCGTACGGCGCACTGGGCTTTGGTATCGGCACCTCGGAAGTGGAACATGTACTGGCAACCCAAACGCTTCGTTATAAACGTATGAAAACCATGCGCGTCATTGTTGAAGGAGATACTGCTCCGGGCGTGACCGCAAAGGACATCATCATGAAGGTAGTGCATGTAGTTAGAGCAGGCGGGGGTAATGGGTACGCTGTGGAGTTTGCAGGCTCTGCTATTCGGGACCTAGATATGGCCGGACGTATGACAGTTTGCAATATGGCAGTTGAGCTAGGTGCCCGAGCTGCTTTGATAGCAGCGGATGAAATTACTGAAGCTGCGTTGAAAGGTCACCCCCATACGGGTCAGTTTGCATTCAAAGGTGAAAACTGGGTCAGCGATCCTGAGGCCGTATTTGATGAAGAGATTACCATTTCAGGAGCCAATATAGAACCTTTGATCACTTGGGGCACCAGCCCCGATCAATCAGTACCAATCACTGCAAATGTGCCCTCCAAACTGGATTATGTCTCCCCGAAAGCCAAAGCGGCGCTAGAACGATCATTGAAGTACATGGGTTTGACCGAAGGGCAATCGGCCCAGTCGATCAAAATAGACACGGCATTTATCGGTTCTTGTACCAATAGTCGTATAGAAGACCTACGAGAGGCAGCCAAAATACTGCAAGGTCGGCAAGTGGCCGAAGGCGTCAAAGCAATCGTCGTACCAGGTTCTGCCATGACACGGATCAAAGCAGAAGCGGAAGGCCTTCGTGATGTTTTCGAGGCTGCCGGATTTGAATGGCGGCCTGAAGCGGGTTGTTCTATGTGTTTGGCGATGAATGACGATATTGCCATGGACGGTGAGCGGGTCGCTTCATCGACTAATCGAAATTTCGAAGGACGTCAGGGACGCGGCGCACGCACCCACCTCATGTCGCCGGCAATGGTTGCCGCGGCTGCTGTGTCTGGGCACTTGGCTGACGTGCGCGACTTTAAGTGAAAGACAAACAGATGATGAAAACTATCAAAGGGATCGCGGCCCCATTACCATTGGCTAATGTCGACACCGATGTAATTATGCCTAAGCGATTTTTGATCACTATTACCCGAGAAGGGTTAGCAGACGGCACTCTTGCCGACCTGCGCTTTGACAATGTAGGTCAGCTGCGCCCAGAATTCATACTAAACAAAGCACCTTGGACACGGGCCACGATTTTAATCGTCGGTGACAATTTTGGATGTGGCTCAAGCCGAGAGCATGCCGTTTGGGGTTTGCGTCAGTTGAAGATTGATGCCTGCATTGGGACAAGTTTTGCTGGGATATTTTACGACAACGCTCGCAAAAATGGTCTTGCTCTGCCGATTGTTTCCCCCAAGACAAGAGACGCACTTTTGCAATTTTCTAGCAATGCCAGAGGCGCCAAAGTATCGATTAATCTTGATAATCGAACGATAACGGCTGGTGAAATTTCAGTGGTTTTCGAAATGGACAACGCTACGCGAACGTCGCTGATTCGAGGTAGTGACGATACACTAGATACACTGGAACAAGCAGCTGCTATCCACGATTTCGAGGCCACATTGGACGATAGCATGTGGGTAAACGTAATCCAATAAATGAACAAAGGGTAACGGATTGGAAATTAGACAACTAGAATGCTTTGTTGCCGTTGCCGAAGAACTTCACTTTCGAAGAGCAGGGGAACGCCTGGGATTGAGCCAGTCCGCTCTCTCTGAGCGTATATCAGCATTGGAACACGAGGTTGGGGCTCGGCTATTTTTTAGAACGACCCGGCAAGTCAGCCTAACACAAGCTGGGTCAGATTTCGTTAATGATGCCAAAAGTATCCTTAACGATATTGAAAGATCTATCTCCAATATCCGCCACACTGCCGAGTCCGACCTACACCACATCCGTGTGAGCGGCGTCGATGAGGCAATTTCAATGTTGCTGCCGAGAGCTCTACTTGAATTTCGCCAGACAGATCCAAAAGTCCATGTGCAGGTTCTCGAAATCTCTTCCTCTGAACAGCATTCCCAAGAATTGATTGCCCACCGTACAGATGTGGCCTTCGTACGGAAGCATCAGGAAGACAAATTTATTACCAGCACGCTTTTGCATCGCCAGCCCATTGTGGTAGCCCTTGCCCATACCAACACGCTTTCAAGGTCTGCGTCGCTTTCCACACCTGATATAGCTGACCAACCAATCGTAGGTTATCCAAAGCATGCACGACCAATCCTGCATGAGGCCTTGTGGAGCGGTTTTCGACAAATCGGTGTCCAACCAAATATTGTCTGCGAGATCATAGATAAATCCACTCTACTGCAGTTCGTAGCACATGGACTTGGGATTGCGTTGGTACCAGCCTGGGTCAAGAATATAGCCCCACCGGGCGTTTCCTTCGTCCCATTTGAACCATGCGAAAATCTAATCGACCTCTACTTGGCGTTTCGGACGTCGGGAAACTCTGAAACCTTAAAAAGGTTTATCAAAACTGTGATAACAACAACCACCTAAAATTTGTATGTTGGGTGCTGCCCTGCAAATGCGAACACCCATCAGATTGCTGCCACAGCCTAAATCTATGCGCTCAATAATTGACGCCACTCAGCGAGAGCAGCGGCGCGGTTTAGCTTGAAGTTGGTGCGTGAGTAGAGATGGCGTTACCAAACAAAATTACCCCCGAATGAATTTACAAGGCTAATACTAAAGGCCCGTGGTCCGAGACGCGGGGCCCTAGAATAGGGGGGCCCCGGTCCTAGGTCCTGCGCCTCAGCTGTAGCGATTAGGCACAGTAACCCCTGATTAACTCTGTTTTGATCTGATGTTTCATTGTGGGTAGCGTTGTGGGTAGAGATTTTATCTTATTATAAATATAAATTAAATCAGCTACTTAATTGGTATATGTGGCGGACCGAGGAGGATTCGAACCCCCGACCCCCTGATTCGTAGTCAGGTACTCTATCCAGCTGAGCTATCGGTCCTCTGTTGGGGGAAATAGCGGCAGGCGGGCGTGGATGCAAGGGTAATATTTCGAAAACTTCAGTTGTTTGCTTTTGGCAACTCAGCAATAAATGTAATGCCCTGTGCACCTGATTTTTCTAGGCTCAAACGATCGCCGTGACCTGAGCCTTTAAGGAATAAATCGCTGTACTAGGCTGACCAACCGCTTAATGAACTGGCTTTCAAACAGCTTCGGTGAAAAATAGGCGCCAGCAACCCTTTTGTTGATCTCCCCCATGGTGGGATAAGGCAGGACCATGGCGGCAATCGCAGACATTTTTAGATTGTTGGCCAAAGCCATAGCCCAGATCCCAATCATCTCTCCAGCCCCGGTGCCAACGATAGACGCACCAACAGGCCGGCCTTTGACCACCATAACTTTTATTAAACCCATGGTCTTGCCGGTGGCAATAGCCCGGTCGCTGCCACCAAAATCAAATCGGGCAACCTCCAAATGCGCGCCATATTTTGCACGCGCCTGCGCTTCGGTCAGTCCCACTTGTGCCAGCTCGGGATCAGTGTAGGTCGCCCAAGGAATATGATCGCTCTTCGCCTTGGCCGGCAGACCAAAGAGCATCGAACGGATCACAACCCCGGCATGATAACCCGCCACATGGGTGAATTGCAGACCACCTGCCACATCACCAATCGCATAGACCCGCCGGTTGCTGGTGCGCATGCCCGCGTCCACCTTTATCCCACCTCGGTCGCAGGCTATTCCAGCGGCTTCCAGATCGAGCCACTCTGTATTGACCTTGCGGCCCACGGCCATCAAAAGATGCGTGCCGTGAAATTCACCCTGCGATGTGGACACTGTGATATCACCGTCCGCGTCTGACACGCTTTGTGCCAAAGCTCCCTCGACAATCTCAATGCCTTCATCGCTCAACTTCTGCACGAGGATCGCGGCCAATTCGGGATCATCCTTGGCAAAAACCTTTTGCCCTTCGATTACCGTCACCTCAGATCCAAGTCGACGGTGCGCCTGCGCCATCTCCATTCCAATTGGACCACCGCCAATGATCAAGAGGTGATTGGGCCGCTCGCGCAAATCGAATATTGTATGATTTGTATAATGGGGCACATCGCTCAAGCCAGGGATGGCTGGCACGAAGGGGCTGGAGCCGGTGGCAATTACAATTCTGCGCGCGGTGATCACCCGATCTCCCGCTTGGACCTCTGTGGGGGATATAAAACGGCCAAAAGCTTCAATCACGGTTACTCCCAGGCCCTCAAACCGCGCCACGCTATCATGCGGCGCGATCTGGCCAATGACCGAGGCAACAAAATCTTTGGCCTTCCCATAACTGATCGTATTCTTCCCCGGCCCAACACCCATGGCGGCATTGCCCCCCTGCCCATGAGCCACAGAGGCAGCAGCCAAAAGAGCTTTAGACGGCACGCAGCCATAATTGAGGCAATCACCCCCCATTTTATGGCCCTCAAGCAATACGACGCGCGCGCCCATCTGCACCGCACCCGCCGCAACAGATAGGCCGCCCGCGCCGCCACCAATCACCAAAACATCTGTATCTATCCGCTCCATGCTTAAATCCCTTTATTGCCGCGTAAGACCTTAAGCAAGACCGGCAAGGCCGAGAGCAAGCAAAGTCCCAAAATTGGCAGAATAATTTGCGGCTCCCACACGACCGCGAGATCTGGTGTCTGCCCGCGCTCAAAGATGTCGCCCAGCCCCGCGCCAATAGAGGTGAACACCAAAGCCCCAGGAAAAATTCCAAAAAAGGTAGAAATAACAAAGCGCCGAAGCGGTACATCGAGAAAACTTGGAACCAGATTGGCCAAAAAGAATGGGACCCCCGGAATCAAACGGATGAGGAATAACATGGACCATTGGTTTTCATCCACACCGTCCTTAATCCTTTTAACCAAACCTTCAGAATTTTCCAAAGTGGCAGCAAGGTTTGCGCCAAACCCCCAGCGCGCCGCCAAGAAAATTGTACTCGCTCCCAATGTTGCCCCCAACATATTATAAAACACTCCTGGAAAGGTCGCGAATAAAAATCCACCGGTCAGTGAGAGAACCAATCCCCCCGGCACTGAAAACGCCACAAACAACGTATAGAAAAGAATGAAGAGCAGGACCGCTGCCAGGTAATTGGCATCCCGAAATTCAACCAAAATCGCCCGATGCTCTTGCAGACTGTCGAAGCTTAAATACCCTTGCAAAAAATATGACCCAGATGCCACAAACATCAGCAACAAGATTGGGGCGCGATAATCCACCATTATACGAAAAACGGATGTGAAGAATGCCTGCATTATTAAATTCCCTATATATTCCCCTAAACATGCCTACCAAAAGAAAATTTTCCTACCCCACCTCACGCTTCATTAATAAAAATCACAAAATTGTTCCGGTGATTATAACCTTTCTTAAAGAATTGTGCCGAAAATAACGCATTGTCTGTTTGACTCGCCGTCAATCAGGCTCTACAGGCTGGATCCTGAAATAAATGGGTTAGCAGTTGAGCTGATCCAACCGGAGACTTCGCGATGAAACGCACATTCCAACCATCGAACCTTGTTCGCAAACGCCGCCACGGATTCCGTGCACGCATGGCTACAAAAGCTGGTCGCAAAATTTTGAATGCGCGCCGCGCCCGTGGCCGGAAATCATTAAGCGCATAAGCGCCCTTTCAGTGATGTCTAAATTTAAAAACATTAAGTCCGGTGATCATGGGTCGTCGGACTTGTTGGTATTGGAGCGTTTAAAACAACGCAAAGACTTTTTGCGGCTGGCCCATGCTAAACGGGTCCATTCCACAAGCTTCGTACTTCAGGCCCGTGACCGGGGCGATAAGCAGGTGCTGCGCGTAGGCTTCACCTGTTCCAAAAAAGTCGGCAATGCGGTGGCGCGCAACCGTGCAAAACGCCGGCTACGCGAAACGGTCCGTCTGATATTACCACGGTTTGGTCAGGTCGGTCATGATTATGTGCTCATTGGCCGAGCCAACATCACCGCCACCACCAAATTCACCGCGCTGCAAGAAGAGCTCTTATCTGCCTTGCGAAAATTGCAAAACAACCCATGACGATCTTTGCCCATATCCTCGCCCTCCCCGTGCGATTTTACCGACTGTTTTTTAGCCCCTGGGTGGGGTTTAATTGCCGGTATCAACCCACCTGCTCGGCCTATGCGCTTGAGGCGCTGGAAAAACACGGCGCGGTCAAAGGCTCTGCATTGATCGTGCGGCGCTTAGGCCGATGCCACCCTTTTGGCGGCGATGGCTACGATCCAGTACCAGGCAAACACCCGCCTAAATCGTGACCAAAATCCACTCCACAGGGGTGTTTCAACCAAATCTCTTGGAGAGAATTTGATTGCCGTGCGACACAATGATCTGGCAAATATGTGAAAAAGAAATAAAATGCAGAAAGTTTTGAATTGTGCATCTTGGGGTGCGTGTTGTGGCGATCAAGGCGCTGCGTCCTAACGCATCCGGCACCTGGCATCTTTTGCCCTAAGCCCCACCCAAAATTTGGGACCCAACCCTCATAATTCCATCCCATTTATAAGCCACCGATCCTAGGCCGCGGCTGTCTATTTTACAACATTGAGCGTGGCTTTTGCCCGCTCAGGGGACATATCATGACACTTATTTGACGCGACCGCCTCTTGGCTCATATACAAGATCTGATCAAAGACCACGGAACTTTTCGGGTCTTGTGCCAAATCCTTAAACTCAAATTTATGCAGCGCTGAACCAAGCGCGCAATGCGCTTGCCCATAAACCCGCATATGCGCCGCGACATTGGGTTACCGCCTGAGCACAAACCGCCCGATCCATTCAGATTTCTTTCGTAGTCTGGCGGATCCACGAGCAATTGCAACCCATGAACGGCTTGGGCATAAGGAGCGCATGTTAGATGACAATATGGAAATTCATCCCCTCTTTGAGGGGGCGCCAAAAACCACTGAGTTTAAAAAGCTCCGCAAGCGCCTGCTGCGCAACACCCGCGAAGCCATCGAACACTATGGGATGATTGAGCCAGGCGCGCGCTGGTTGGTCTGCCTATCGGGCGGTAAAGACAGCTACACGCTCCTCGCGGTGCTCTATGAGTTGAAATGGCGCGGCCTGCTACCAGTGGATTTGATTGCTTGCAATCTAGATCAAGGTCAGCCGGCCTTTCCAGCAACAGTTTTGCCTGAGTTCCTTGGGCGCATGCAGGTGCCGCATCGTATTGAATACCGCGACACCTATTCCGTGGTGATGGACAAAACACCGGCCGGGCGCACCTTTTGCGCGCTGTGCTCCCGGTTGCGGCGCGCCAATCTGTACCGGATCGCCCGAGAGGAAGGTTGCTCCGCGGTGGTTCTGGGTCACCACCGCGATGATATTTTAGAGACATTTTTTATGAACCTATTTCACGGCGGCCGATTGGCCACAATGCCGCCCAAACTGGTCAATGAAGATAAAGATCTCTTTTTGTACCGCCCCCTTGCGCATGTCGCTGAGCAAGATTGCGAGGCTTTTGCCAAAGCGATGAATTACCCGATCATTCCCTGTGATCTCTGCGGCAGCCAAGATGGGCTGCAGCGTCAACAGGTAAAGGCAATTTTGGATGGCTGGGAGGCCAATCATCCCGGGCGGCGCAATGTGCTGTTTCGCGCATTAACCAATGCCAGACCCTCTCATCTTCTTGACAGCAAGTTGTTTGATTTCCTTGGCCTGGCTCTCGAGCCGCGGGACGAATGAAATCCTCCCGCCGATTAAACCAATCCTTACTGTTTGTCCGCTAACTGTCCTGACGACGAGGAGGAAGACCCGTGATTGCTTGGCCACAGCGCAGGCAGATCGCACAATCCGATCTAAAGCATCGTCAGCTGGTCACCCGAATTCTATAGTCGATGGACCAATTCGATCTGCAGGCAAACAGGATCTCAATTGAGGTGCTTGAAAATGTCGTGATCCAAAATGCGGCATCGCCGATGCGCCACTCGATCAAATCTCTGGCCAAGCTCAGATGTCACATTGATCTTGATGATTTTGGCACCGCACAAAATCCATTCAACCCCCTCCGCTAACCGAACATCGACCAAATGAAAATTAATCGCTCCGTTGTTTTCAACATTGATGAGGACACCAAAAAGCAAAAGATGCTCACAGCTGTCGTTTTATTGGCTCAACGCTTTAATCTTGACACCATAGCCCAGGGGATTGAAACCGATGCGGAGCTGCGCGTCGTTCAAAAACTTGACTAAGGCCATGCGCAGGTATGCGGAATCGGCAGGCCCATGTCCCTTGAACAATTGCAAAATTGGGCTCTGCAATACCAACAGTCGCCCCACCCGCATGCATCACCCGCAAAATTGGCATAAAGGGCGCTAAAAGCCCAGAAATCCCCGAATCTACTTGACCTTTTGCCCTGCCAGCGGTTGAACCCCATGTAACCCGATATCGGGCAAATGACGCATGGTGGGCTCAAATGGACGATCAAAATAAAAACCTTCTCTTGGCCACGGGCCTTAGCTTTGCAGTGATGCTGGCCTGGTTCGCAATTGCGCCGCCGCAAACTGCGCCACCGCCGGAGCAGGCCCAGACTGACACCGCTCCCGTTGCCGCAACAGCCCCTGGAACTGCCGATGTGAATACAAATATGGGCTCTGGGAACGCGCAGGCCGTCGCCGACGCCTCCCGGATCACGATCAGCACGCCGCGCCTCGAAGGCTCCCTATCGCTTCTCGCGGGCCGGATCGATGATTTGCGCCTGAAAGATTATACCGAAACCATAAAAAAAGGGTCCAAAATCGTTACGCTTCTGTCACCGGAAGGTTCCAATAACGCCTACTACGGCATAAACGGTTGGGCCGCCGCCTCTGGCGTTGATCCAGCCGACGTGCCGGGACCCACCACGCTCTGGTCCTCCAAATTCACCAAGCTGACCCCCACATCCCCCGTGACCCTCACATGGAATAATGGCAAAGGCCTGGTCTTTCAGCGCGTGATATCAGTCGATGAAAATTTTATGTTTAGTATCGAGCAAAGGGTGCAAAACAACGGTGCGGCCGCTGTTGCGCTGGCTCCCTATGGTCAAATCGCCCGCCACGGCGAGCCGCCCAACCTCAAAGGTTTTTTCATTCTGCACGAAGGCATGGTGCGCATGTCCGACGGCGAATTGAACGAAACCAAATATAACAATATGCCCGAACTCGATATCAACCCCAAAGAACGCGCCCCGGCAGATGTCGTGCAAGTGGTCGAAGGAGGATGGATCGGATTCACGGATCATTATTGGATGACTACAATTGTACCGCAGGGCGCGTTCAAATCCGTTGCCAAATATGACATCAACAACGACGTCTATTTAACCGAGGCGGTACAGCCAACACAGACCATCGAAGCGGGCGCCTCAACCACAGTTACATCGCAGTTCTTCGCAGGTGCGAAAGAGTGGGAAGTGATCCGCAGCTACCAAAAAGACAAGGGCGTGGATCGCTTCGTCGACAGCATCGACTGGGGTTGGTTCTACTTCTTGACCAAACCTATATTCTGGCTGCTCCATACGATGAACAGTTTCATCGGCAATATGGGCTGGTCAATCATCTGCTTAACCCTCGTGATCAAAGCCCTGCTTTTGCCCCTGGCTTATAAATCTTATGTCTCTATGGCCCGTATGAAAGAGCTGCAGCCAGAGATGGAGAAACTAAAAGAGCGCGCTGGCGACGACCGACAAAAAATGCAGCAAGGCATGATGGAGCTTTACAAGAAAAATAAGGTCAATCCTGCCGCAGGCTGCCTGCCCATCTTACCGCAAATACCAATTTTCTTTTCGCTGTATAAAGTGATCTTCGTGACGCTGGAGCTGCGGCACGCCAGCTGGTTCGGTCCATTCCAAGACCTTTCCGCGCCAGATCCAACCTCGTTTATGAATCTGTTTGGCTTGCTGCCTTGGGGCGCACCAGAGCCTGGATCCATCATGGCCTTGATCTTGATCGGCATCTTGCCACTTCTTTTGGGCATTTCCATGTGGATGCAGCAAAAACTCAATCCTTCGCCAACAGATCCAACCCAGGCGATGATCTTCGCTTGGATGCCTTGGGTGTTTATGTTTATGCTCGGCGGCTTCGCCTCTGGGCTCGTGGTCTACTGGATTGCCAACAACACGATCACCTTCATTCAGCAATATTCGATCATGCGTAGCCAAGGGGTCAAACCAGATGTCTTTGGTAATATCACCAGTACCTTCAAGCGATCAAAAAAGAAGGGCTGATATGCCGCGCGTTACGGACATATTCCGCCACCCACTGAAATCCCATGGGCGTGAGGCCTTGAAAGAAGTGACATTGTCTCAGGGTGCAGCCATGCCATGGGATCGGCGCTGGGCAGTGGCCCATGAAGCATCCAAGGCCGATGGCAGCGGATGGGCATCCTGCGCCAATTTTTCTCGCGGCTCAAAAGCGCCCCTCCTCATGGCCATCACCGCGCGGCTCAACGAGGCGGATCAAAGCCTCACCCTATCGCATCCGAATCACAAAGACTTTACCTTTCAACCCGATGATGAGCGGCAGCTTTCAGGGTTTTTAGCTTGGGTCAAAGCCTTGATGCCCGCAGATCGCGCGCAGTCAGCGCGCATTTTGCGCCTCCCCGAGCGGGGCTTTACAGATACCGACTTTCCGTCCGTCAGCATCAATAGCCATGCCTCCTTGCGCGCTCTTTCTGAGCATATGGGGCAGCCACTGTCGCCACTCCGCTGGCGCGGCAATCTTTGGATTGACGGGCTTGAACCATGGGTTGAGCACAGCTGGCTCAAGCAAAGGTTTCGCATCGGCAGCGTGGTGTTTGAAGGCGTGGAGCCAATTGTGCGCTGCTTAGCCACGACCGCCAATCCAGACACGGGCCTGCGCGATGCAGATACGCTTAGATCTCTAAATGCGCTTTGCGGTCATCAGGACTTTGGCCTGTATGCCCGCGTGATTGAATCGGGCACACTCTCACTCGATGACACGTTGGAGCTGTTATGATCCTACCATTCCCAATCGCGGAACCTGAAAGCGACGCTGCCGCCGAGTTGGGGCGCAAATTGTTTTCCGGTCCGGTGGACTTTCTCAAGGGTGTGGTTGCCATGGATGGCCTGCCCGATGCCGATCGCGTCGAGGTCTGCTTCGCCGGGCGTTCAAATGTAGGAAAATCTAGCTTAATCAACGCGCTGACCAACAGAAAAGGTTTGGCCCGCGCCTCCAATACCCCCGGGCGCACCCAAGAGATTAATTTCTTCGAATTGGGCGAGACGCGCTATTTGGTCGATCTGCCCGGTTATGGCTATGCCAATGCGCCGCTCGCAGTGGTCGAAAAATGGCAACGCCTTCTGAAAAACTACCTCTCTGGTCGCCCCAATCTGCGCCGAGCCTTTGTATTGATCGACAGCCGCCACGGCATCAAACCGGTGGATGAGGAGATTATGCAGCTCATGAACAGATCTGCCCTGACCTTTCAGGTGGTCATGACCAAGGCCGATAAGATCAAAGACCACGAACAAGATCGGGTTTTGGAGCAAGTGCGCGGGAAGTTGGCCAAACACCCCGCCGCCTTCCCAGAACTGATTATGACAAGTTCAGAAAAAGGCGATGGCATCGCCACATTGCGCGCTGTGATCTCCAGCTTAGAGTAGCTGCCCCTCTGTAAAACACTCTTGGCAGCACCGCTTGAATTTACTACGCTTCTATTAGCCGCTTCAGAAAGATTACCCCATGAAAAGCGAATGGTTAACCACCGCCAGCACTTTGTCAAAAGCCTTGCCGTATCTGCAGCGCTATGACGGCGCAACAGTGGTGATAAAATTTGGCGGCCATGCCATGGGCAATGATGCAGCCATGGATTCCTTTGCGCGTGATGTTGTTTTGATGCAGCAGGTGGGGGTGAACCCAGTGATCGTGCACGGCGGCGGGCCAATGATAAACGACATGCTCAAGCGCCTGGATATTCAATCCCACTTCGTTGACGGGAAACGCGTCACGGATGCAGCGACGATGGAAGTTGTTGAAATGGTCCTTTCAGGGCGCGTTAATAAACGGATCGTACAGGCCATCAACGCGCAGGGCGGACGCGCGGTTGGCCTTTCGGGCAAGGACGCCAGTTTGATGACCTGCGATGTTGCGGATCCGAAATTGGGTCTGGTTGGCAAGCCGCGCGACATTGATCCAACCGTTCTGAATACGCTTTTTGAGGCAGATATGATTCCGGTCATTGCCCCGCTTGGCGCAGGCGATGCGGGGGAGACCTTCAACATAAATGGCGACACAGTTGCCGGCGCCATTGCGGCAGCGCTCAAGGCAGACAGGCTTTTGCTTTTGACCGACGTGTCAGGCGTGAAAAATGTGGATGGCGACGTGCTGACAGAATTATCGCCAGACAATATCAAAGAGTTGACCACCAATGGTGTGATTGCGGGCGGTATGATCCCTAAAACAGAAACCGCGCTGGAAGCGATTTCTGGCGGTGTGCGTGCGGTGGTGATTATCGACGGGCGCGCGCCAAATGCCTGTCTTCTAGAATTGTTCACGGACCACGGGGCAGGTTCTTTGATCCGATCTCCCGGCGCCTCCAAAAGATCATAGAGAAGAGCGCGCAGATGTCCCAAGACGCCATCCTGCGCCTCGCCATATTTCTAGGCCTCTTCGCCATTTTAGCAGGCATCGAACATTTGGCCCCGCGCCGTCCTCGACCGCAAAAAAACCGGCGCTGGATCACCAATTGGCTCTTTGTTGTGGTCGACACTCTAACCCTGCGCGCCTTGGCAATATTTCTCCCATTCGCCGCAGTTTTGGCCGCCGCTGATGCCAGCGCACGAGGGTGGGGCCTACTCAACTTTTTTGCCCTGCCAGGTTGGATCGAGTTGATTGTGGTCATCCTGATGATGGATTTGGCAATATGGGTGCAACATTTTCTGAGCCATAAAATCCCATTGCTCTGGCGCATTCACCGCGTACATCACTCTGATATTGAATTTGATGTCACCACTGCGATCCGCTTTCACCCTGTAGAGATTGCCTTGTCCATGGGGTTTAAGATTGGCTTGGTATATCTGCTTGGCCCCGCGGCCTGGACTGTGGTGGTATTTGAAGTTTTACTCAATGGGTCGGCCATGTTTAATCACGCCAATATCGCATTGCCGCAGAAACTGGATCGGGTCATTCGCAGTGTTTTGGTCACCCCTGACATGCACCGCATTCACCATTCGGTGTATCGCTTTGAGCACGATAGCAATTACGGATTTGCCCTATCGTGGTGGGACCGCCTGTTTGGCACTTATACCCAGAGCCCACAAGACGGGCATCAGCAGATGAAAATCGGCCTGCAATGGCAAGATCTACGCCCCACGCGCCTGATCTGGTCTCTGGCTCTGCCATTCTTGCGCAAATGACATATGGCGACCTCCTTTGCAGTATGCAGGCGGAACATCTGACCATCTTCGGAACCCTGCTCGGCGCGCGCGGCACGATCCTATTGCTCGGGCCACATGAGCCGGGGTTTTGGCCTGCGCTCTGTGACAGTCCCGAATGGCAAGATAGCGCGGCAGATCCCGTGGACCGCTGGTCACGACGTGTAATCACAGGGTTGGCAGACAGGCTTGGAGCGCCGGCACATTTTCCTTTTGGCGCCCAGCCGGCTCCGTTTCTCACTTGGGCCATGGCCAATGACCGCGCATGGATAAGCCCCGTCGGCATGCTGGTACAGGCCGAGGCGGGGCTTATGGTCTCTTATCGCGGCGCTTTGGAATTTGATTGGGAATTCCGAAAACCCGAAGTGCCGACACATCCCTGCACCGGGTGCGCCAAGCCTTGCACCACCGCCTGCCCAGTTGGCGCGCTGCAAGGCGCCCAATATGATGTTGAGGCTTGCAGGTCTTACGTTAGGTCAGATCCAGAGCAACGCTGCCTCACGACCGGCTGTCTGGCCCGACGCGCCTGCCCGGTTGGCCAAACCTATAAACGCGACGCGGCGCAGTCAGCCTATCACATGCGGGAATTTCTGAATTGAAGCTCATATTAATGCGCCATACCCATGCCGACTGGATCCCCGGGCAAGACGATCACGCCCGCACTCTCAGCGCACGGGGGCAAGATGAAGCGCGCCGACTGGGCTCTTGGCTCAAAAAATCAGGTCATTTGCCACATCATGCATTGGTTTCAGATTCCAAACGCACATACCAAAGCTTTGCGGCGCTCAAGCTGACCTGCGCGGTTGATTTAGTGGCCCAACTCTATTTGGCGGAGCCCCCATCTTTGCGCGCGGCCATCAATGCCCAGTGCCACAACGATTGTCTATTGCTGCTGGCTCACAATCCCGGAATTGCCGAGCTGGCCAGCATCTTGATCCAAACACCGCCGGCCCATGTTGCCTTCTACACATATCCACCCGGCGCAACGCTTGTGCTAAACTGGGAGCCCCAAGACGGATCGGCGCAGCTCATTGACTTCACAACGCCCGCAGATCTCGCGCCATAGAAAAGGGCCCCGAAGGGCCCACTTGAAACTGTCATAGACTGCAAAGACTGTTAGTGGCCCAAAATTTGGCTCAAGAACAATTTTGTCCGATCTGATTGTGGATTGTTGAAGAACTCTTCCGGCTCGTTTTGTTCGACGATCTGCCCTGCGTCCATGAAAATGACCCGATTAGCAACCTGGCGTGCAAACCCCATTTCATGGGTCACGCAGAGCATGGTCATACCATCTTCAGCCAGTTCGATCATCGTGTCCAGCACCTCTTTAATCATCTCAGGATCAAGCGCCGAGGTAGGTTCGTCAAAGAGCATGATCCGAGGCTTCATGCACAAGGAGCGCGCAATCGCGACCCGTTGTTGCTGACCGCCAGAAAGCTGACCTGGATATTTATCGGCCTGCTCCGGAATTTTAACCTTCTCAAGGAAATGCATCGCCGTTTCTTCAGCTTCTTTTTTGGGTATTTTTCGCACCCAAATAGGGGCCAAGGTGCAATTTTCCAAGATTGTCAGATGTGGGAATAGGTTGAAGTGTTGAAAGCACATGCCGACTTCGGAGCGCACCTTATCGATGTTCTTCACATCAGAGGACAACAGTGTCCCATCAACCGTGATGGATCCCTGTTGATGCTCTTCTAGAGCATTAATACAGCGAATAAGGGTGGATTTCCCGGAGCCAGACGGCCCGCAAATCACAATCCGCTCGCCACGCTGCACATCAAGGTTGATGTCGCGCAGCACGTGGAATGTGCCATACCATTTGTTCATATTCTCGATTGAGATTGCGATCTCATCGGAAACTTTCATTTGGGCTTCAGACATTCTCAAAGCTCCCTTAGTGATGATCGGTTCGAAGCTGACGCTCCAACCATTGTGAATATTGTGAAATGCCGTAGCAGACGACGAAGAACAGCAAAATAGCGAGGAGATACAGCTCCCAATAGATCCCCGTCCAAGCTGTGGACGAAGAAATCGGACCCCGGATCATACCTACGAGATCAAACATTGAGATAACCGAAACCAAAGTCGTGTCTTTGAACAAACCAACCGCCACGTTTACGATGCCCGGAATTGAGATCTTGAGCGCCTGCGGCAGGATGATTAAACGCATCGCCTGCGGGTAATCCAAGCCCAGACTGTCAGCAGCTTCATACTGCCCGCGCGGCAAGGCCGCGAGGCCACCCCGGATAACCTCTGCGATATAGGCCGCAGAGAAGAGTGTGATCATAATAATCACCCTTAGGATCAAATCCAGATTGGTGCCCGGTGGGAAGAAATAAGATAGGACGACATTGGCCACAAATAGCAGTGTGATCAGCGGCACGCCGCGAATAAATTCAATAAACACCACACAAATGCCCTTGATGATGGGCATATTCGACTGTCTTCCCAAGGCCAGGACGACCCCTAGGGGAATGGATAGAGACACGCAGACCGTTCCCAGGATAAGGTTGAGCATAAAGCCGCCCATATCCCGCGAGGCCACAGGCTCAAGCGCTATAAACTCAGGCAGCGCTGCGGTCACAAAGCTGCCAAGATAAAGCACCAGCGCCACGGCGACGACACCGGTCAACAGCCCAGTAGCAAAGCCAGTCAGGCGCTCCATTTTCACGAAGGCCAGGTAACCCGCGATGAGTGATAGGGCGACCACAACAGGGGTTAAAAGTGTTCCACCCCAGATCAACCAAAAAGCTAGGAAGGGGTAAATTGCGGAAAACATCAGCATGTTGCGTGGCAATTTTTGAAACAAAATCGGGGCGATGCAGACCAAAAGCAACCCAAAGGTCAAAGTCGGGCGCCAGTAGGCTTCGACCGGATATTTAAAGCCAAATAACATTTGGTTCCAGCGTTCCACCAAAACTGACCAACAAGCGCCACTGGTGCCTTGCAATACTTCCCGGCATTCCCGCAGGCTACTGGTGGTCCAGACTCCGTTCCACATCCAGGGTGTCGACGCGAGAATAATTTTGGCGACGAAATAGATGGACAGAATGGTTAGGATCGAATTGATCCAATTCGAGAACAGGTTTTCCCGAATCCATTTGACCACACCAGCCTGTTGAATGGGCGGTGCGGAGGGCGGGATAGGCTCATGACGTACAAAGCCAATGTTCGGTGTATCGCTCATCTCAACGCTCCTTCAACTTCATAGCATTGTTGTAGACGTTCATAATCGCCGAAATTGACAGGCTGATGACCAAATAGAACAGCATCAAGATCAAAATACATTCAATCGCGCGGCCCGTTTGATTGAGCGTAATACCTCCCAGCGTGCCGGTAATATCCATATAACCGACGGCAATGGCCAGCGAACTATTTTTGGTGATGTTGAGATATTGTGAGATCAGCGGCGGTACGATGACACGCAGCGCTTGCGGCAAAATGATCAGTGACATAATCCGACCCGGACGCATGCCCAAAGCAGCAGCAGCCTCCGTTTGGCCATAGCTAATGGCTTGGATCCCTGCACGGACATTTTCAGCAATGAACGCTCCGGTATAGATGGCCAAGGCAAACCACAGCGCAATCAAAGACAGGCGCAAATGCAAGCCACCCTTAAAGTTAAACCCTTTAAGCTCAGGGTTCTCCAGCCCAATCGGGCTGCCCAAAACAAAATAGACCAGCACAGTTGGGACGAGCAAAATGCTAATGGATGGCAAGAACGTTGGAATCAAACGTCCAGTATTGAAAAGCAAGTTTTTAGCATAGCGCCGGAAGACAAAAACACCGATGATTGAGAGACCAAAAGTGGTTAATACAACCCAGCCAAGATCTTCCAAAACCAGCCGAGGAATGTAAACCCCACGGTTGGTGAAGGCGACCATGTCAAGCCACATGGAGCTTGTCGCTGCGTCACCACGAAATTCACGAGGCTGCGGCAAGACATTCGACATGACGAGAAAAATGATCAAAATCCAGATCAAAACAGGCACATTGCGAAAGGCTTCCACATATATGGCCATGAGTTTTGAGACGACCCAGTTATTTGAGAGGCGCAGCACCCCCGCGATGACACCCAAAATGGTGGCGCTCACACAGGCCAAGAAGGCCACGATCAGCGTATTCACGGCCCCCACCATAGAGGCGCGGCCATGGCTCATCTGATTGTTATATTCGATGGGCATTTGATTGATGTCATAGCCAGCTGTCTCGCCAAAGAATCTCCAGCTGATGTTCAGACCCGCGTCAGAAAGGTTCGACAGAAGATTAGAAACTAGATAGCCCATTGCAAAAATAAGTCCGATCAGCGCAATCACTTGAAATGTTGTTGATCGGTAGCGGGTATCATTTATCAACATTGACAAGCTGAACTTGCTTGCCCCTGTTTGCGTCGTTGATGACATGGAGTTTTTCCCTGAGTTTCTGAATCTATTTTAGTTTTTATATTTTCAGACTTGTCGTAGGCTTGGATATGAAAAGGGCGCAGATTTCTCTACGCCCAATCCAAAAAATTCTTAGCGGAATGGTGGTGAATAGATCAGACCGCCGTCTTTCCACTGTGCGTTCAAACCACGGGACAGGCCGATGTTTGTTGCAGCACCGATGTTGCTTTCAAACACTTCACCGTAGTTGCCGCCGGACATGATGGCGCGTTTTGCCCATTCTGCGTCCAGACCCAGCATTTCGCCCAAAGTGCCTTCAGTGCCCAACAGACGGTTGATTTCTGGGTTGTTTGTGCCAGCAGACATCTCAGCGATGTTGTCAGAAGTCACACCCAGCTCTTCAGCTGTGATTAATGCGTTCAAAGTCCAGCGCGCGATATCACCCCAATCGTTGTCGCCATGACGTACCAATGGGCCGAGTGGCTCCTTGGAAACCACGTCAGGCAGAACAACATAGTCATCTGGATTTGGGAAGTTTGCACGCTGTGCTGCCAAAGCAGAACGGTCAGTTGTGTAAACGTCGCAAGAACCTGCAAGGAACAACTGAGCGGCTTCAGAACCAGTTTCGATTGGCACTGGTTCATAAGAGATGCCGTTCGCACGGAAGAAGTCAGCCAAGTTCAGCTCTGTAGTTGTACCAGTTTGGATACAAACTGTCGCGCCATCTAGCTCAGAGGCTGAAGACACACCCAAAGAAGCTGGAACCATGAAGCCTTGACCGTCGTAGTAATTTACACCAACGAATTCAAACTTCAGGTCAACGTCGCGAGACATTGTCCAAGTAGTGTTACGGGCGAGCAGATCGATTTCGCCAGACGCCAAAGCGGTGAAACGCGTTTTGCCGGTTGTTGGAACGAATTCAACAGCCATGTTGTCGCCCAATACTGCAGCGGCAACAGCGCGGCAGACAGCAACGTCAAAACCCTGCCAAACGCCATTTGCATCAGGCTCAGCGAAACCTGGAACACCTGTGGTCACACCACAGTTCAATTTGCCACGTGCTTTAACATCATCGAGGGTGCCAGCAGATACCAAACCAGCCGCCAGGCCAGCTACAGTCAATGCACCAAGAAATACGGTTTTTTTCATTTTTACCTCATCCTGTTTTCCGCCCCAAAGGGGCAGCCTAATCCAATTAAATTAATTGGCATGAATGCAAGAGTTTCCTCCGCAATGGAAAAGACCATGCCAAGTTTTATGTCAGCCGGTCAAGAGATCACCGCAAGAATCGATGCTTTTTGGTTAACATTTCGTTAAAATAGGGCTAAATAAACTGTGTACACTTGTATACTGCGCGACTCAGCTCATTTTATGGAATCTATGGGCGTGCAAAAATGCCAAATGCTTTAAATTTGCCGTAGCGTCAGCTTCATCATCCTGACCCCACTGCTCAATTTGCCACAGTTCGTCGAGTCGCGAGCATATCCAAAGATAGTCAATGGCAAACGCCTCTGCCTGTGCCGCCAGCCCAATCACCAATGACCCGGACATGCTAACAAGATCATGCAGAGCAGCCAATTGAAACGGCGACTGCGCCATAACCCGCGCAGTTAAGTTGGCCACCGCATTCGCCGGTTGCGCCACATGCATCACCCCTTCTGCGGTGCGCAGGGGCGCATCCAGTACCTCAGCCGCCCAAGCCAAAAGTGGATCCCAAGCCTCTTTTTGACGGGCTACTAATTCTTCGGGTGCTGGGGCACGGTAACACAGTAAATCATTTTCGCCATAAGCAGCAATTAACTTCGCCACTTCATGCCGTTGCGGCGTCACCTTGTCCAAGGCCGCATTTGCCGAGCGCGTGGTGGGCATCGTAAGCGGGTCGATCTTCTCGCTTTGCGCTTCCCACTCAGCCGCTATCGCCGCTGCCATGGCTTGAGTGGGCACTGCTAAACTTGCCTTGGCTGGCGTTTTGACCAAGCGTTTATCCAACAGGATCACATAGCCTTCCCCACGCAGATCAACTGTCACATCACTCCAAAATCGTTTTGCAGCCCAATCGCTCATATCTCACCCCATAGATTTTGAACTTCCGGCACCAGTTGCGCATAATCAGCGACCATCCGATCAGCCTGCCCGCGCAAAGCTTGTTCCGCATGATAGCCCCAACAGACACCAATCGTTTTTAGCCCAGCAGCCCTGCCCATTTGCATATCAAACGTAGTATCACCGATCATCACCCCGCGCGCGGCGCCGCTTTCCGCCATAGCCTGTATAGCCATAGAGGGATGCGGCTTAGATGGGTGATCATCTGCCACTTGCGTTGTTACAAAACGCCGGGCCAAATTGAGATTCGACAAAACATAGCGCAAACCACGGCGCGATTTGCCGGTGGCGATACCTAAGACAATATCATCCATATCTTTCAGTCTGTCCAAACACTCCAGGGCCCCCGGGTAGAGCGGTGAGGCAGAAGCCGATTGGCGAAGGCTTGCGAAACTGTTTTTATAGGCCTCAACCAACAACCCACGCTCTTGCGAATCTGTTTCAGAACAGAGCTGCGCAAAGGCTTCAGACAATGACAAACCTACGATAGCCAATATCTCAGAGGCGGGCGGCAAGTCGAGACCACGCGCCTTGAAAGCAAATTCCATGGCTCCCAAAATATGGGTTTGACTGTCGATCAGCGTACCATCCACATCAAATAGAACCAAAGTGCGCTGTCGGCTCATTCATCGCCCTCGAATGGATCAAGTTCCACATCGCGCGGATCCCATTGCATCTGATCCCACGTGCGCTGCATATGCTCTGGCAAGGGGGCGATAAACGACAACATTGCGCGGGTCACCGGATGCTCCAGCCGCATATGCCTGGCGTGCAGATGCATCTTTTTACTGATATCTCCACCCAATTGCGCACCCCACCCATGCCCAAGATTTTCTTGGCTTGAGCCACCATATTTTCCATCCCCAACAATGGGATGCCCCATTTCGGCCATATGCGCCCGCAGCTGATGCGTCCGTCCAGTTACTGGGACCAATGCCACCCAAGCCGCCCGGCTACCAAGCGGCGATAGAACAGCATAATCAGTAGTGGCGCGCTTCGCTCCGGGAGTTGTTGCGACCTCATTGGGATGTAAGCAATGCATTTTCTCACCCTCACCAAAGCTGCCATGGCCACCGGCTTTGACCAACCCATATTTTACGGTGCCCATTTTTGGATGTGGCACGCCAGCGACAACGGCCCAATAAATCTTGCGTGTCTCACGGTGGCGAAAGGCCTCAGCCAAAGTCGCCGCCATTTGCCGGCTCCGCCCTAGGATCAAAACCCCAGAGGTGTCCTTGTCCAAACGATGCACAAGCCGCGGGTTTTCGTCATTGCCGAACCGCAGCGCAGGGGTGAGACCGTCCACATGGCGATGCTGCTTGCTGCCCCCCTGCACCGGCAGGCCCGGCGGTTTGTTCAACGCAATAATATGCTCATCGCGGTACAGCACGCAGGATTGAATCATTTTGGCATCAGCATCAGAGATTTTTTTGTCAACAATGGCAGGCGCTGGCGCATCCGGCAAAGGCGGAATGCGTACCATTTGCCCCACTTCGACCCGGGTATTGGACTTCACCCGTCCCCCATCAACGCGGATGTCGCCCTTGCGACACATCTTTTCGATCTGGCCTTGCTGCACCTGCGGAAAGAGGCGGCGAAACCAACGATCCAAGCGCTGATCGCCATCTCCCTCATTGACTTCCAAAAGCTGTACTCGGCTCATGCCCATATTCCTCGTGCAATCATCAGGCCCAATATCAGACCTCCTATCGAAAGGACCACCGATAGGGTGATGTACCCCAGCGCTTGTCCCATGCTGCCGCGTTCAAACAAACTCACCGCCTCCAAAGAGAAGGCAGAGAAAGTTGTGAACCCACCAAGCAGGCCCGTCATGACCAAAGGCGTCAAATATGCCATACCGCGTTGCGCCGCGTAGACCACAAACATCCCTATAGCAAAAGAGCCCAAGATGTTGACCGTCATAACCGCCAGTGGAAAGCCCGGGCCCACAAGACGCAAAATACCCACCCCGGCCAAAAACCGAAGCACCGCGCCAATCGCCCCACCAAGGGCCACTTGTAAAACTGTATTAAGCATATCGGTGCAATGTGCTCAGGCTGACGGATTGTCAACCTTTCCGGCGACTGCGCAGCTTTTCAAAATAAGCATGACGTTTGCCCAGCTCTCGCTCAAATCCCCGCTCCACCGGCACATAGTACCCCGGGCGCTCCATACCCTCTGGGAAGTAATTTTGACCGGAAAACCCATCTTCCGCATCATGATCATATGCATATCCAGCTCCATAGCCTTGATCCTTCATCAAACCAGTCGCGGCATTGAGAATATGTTTGGGTGGCGGCTGCGAGCCGGTTTGCTTGACCTCTCGCAAGGCGGCCTTATAGGCCACATAGGCTGCATTCGATTTTGGCGCCAGGGCCAGATAAGTCACGGCCTGCGCCAAAGCCAACTCACCCTCAGGGCTGCCTAATCTTTCGTAAGTTTGCCAAGATTGCAAACAGACGTCTTGCGCTTGTGGATCGGCCAAACCTATGTCTTCCACAGCCATGCGCGTCAGGCGCCGGGCCAAGTAGCGCGGATCTTCACCACCCTGTACCATCCGTGCAAACCAATAGAGCGCCGCATCCGGGTCAGAACCACGGATGGATTTATGCAAGGCCGAAATCAAATTGTAATGGCTGTCACCAGATTTGTCGTAGACTGCAGCACGGCGCATCAGACGTGTGGACAGGGTAGCCTGGTCCATGGGGCAATGCAGACCCCAAGCCAAAATTTGCTCAATCAGATTGAGTAGGCTGCGCCCATCACCATCGGCCATCTCCAAAAGCGCGCGACGCGCTCCAGCGTCCAGCGGCAAGTCACTCCCCGCCTCCGTCTCAGCCCGCTGCGCCAAAAGCTTCAACTCATCGTCGGACAGGCGCTCTAACACCAGAACTTGCGCCCTCGACAGAACGGCGGCATTTAATTCAAAGGAGGGGTTTTCGGTGGTGGCCCCCACCAGAACCAGCGTACCATCCTCCATCAGTGGCAGGAAACTGTCTTGTTGGGCTTTGTTGAAACGATGGATTTCATCGACGAAAAGTAACGTTCCCTGACCGTTGTCTCGCCGGTTTTGCGCCGCTTGAAATACTTTGCGTAACTCCGGGACACCGCTGAAAATTGCGCTGATCTGCACAAATTTCAGATGTGTCTCCTCAGCCAATAGCCGGGCTATGGTGGTTTTACCCACGCCCGGTGGCCCCCAAAGGATAATTGAGCCTAGTGCATTGGCCTTGAGCATCACAGTCAAAGGAGCTTCTGGCCCCAAAATCTGCCTTTGACCAATAACGTCGGCCAAGAGCCTCGGACGCAACCGGTCCGCCAAAGGGCGCAGCGTATCTGAAGCCGGACGCTCTTCACCCGGCGTGTCGAATAAATCCATCATCCCACCACCCTAAGCGAGGGGCAAGCAAAGGGAAATATCCAACCGACCTGTCGAGCGGAACATAGATTAAATTAAATCATAAGAGGCAGCTCGTTGAATGGCTTCCGCGGTGGTGCGGGCACGAAGGTGCTGACGCGCTGTGGTGATCTGCGCCTTCAATGCGCTTTGCGAAATTTGCAAAGCATCCATAGCATCTGTGTAGCAATCAAGCGCAGCGCCTTCACCTGCGTCGGCGTCAGAGGCCTGGGCGGCATCAACTCCCAACGCAAATCTGTGATGAACACCTCAGCCAGCGCCAAACGCTTCAATTCGACGCATTCACGCTCAAAAGAAAATCACAAACCATGAACGCGAGCTCCTAAAATAAAACGATCCGCCCCAAGCAACATTTGCCGAAAACATGGCAAACGCGATAAACTATAGTGTTCAAAAATCATAAAACTCTGCACCCAAGCTTAATGCCAGCTGCGCACACTGTCACGCGCTGCAAGCTGAAGCAAAAGTATAGAGGAGAAACAAAAAAGACCCCCGCAGGACGGAGGTCTCAAAATCATGCCTATTGTGAAGCGCGCTTACTCGTCAGCGGCTTCCAAGCGGGCTTTGTCGGCCGCGCCTTTTGCATCTACGTCGCGGTCAACAAACTCAATAATCGCCATGGGCGCCATGTCACCATAACGAAAACCCGCTTTCAAAACCCGCACATAGCCGCCTTGGCGCTCTGCGTAGCGCGGGCCGAGCACGTCAAACAATTTTGTGACATGCATGTGCTGTTTTAAGCGGCTCATCGCTTGACGGCGTGCATGCTCATCACCGCGTTTGCCCAAAGTGACAAGCTTCTCGATGATGGATTTCAATTCTTTGGCTTTTGGCAAAGTCGTTTTGATTTGCTCATGTTCGATCAAAGAACCAGCCATATTCGCAAACATCGCTTTGCGATGTTCGTGAGTTCTATTCAGGCGGCGGTAACCACGTGCGTGACGCATTTTATTTCTCCGTTTACATTTTTCTTTGTCTGGGGGCTCGTGCGAGTGAACCCCTCCCTATTGGGGCGGTATTGCCCATTTGTATGGCAGGCGGGGCCCTGCCCCACCTGTCAGTTTAGAAGTTATCTTCCAGCTTCTTGGCCAAATCTTCAATATTATCAGGTGGCCAATCCTCAACATCCATGCCGAGATGCAGCCCCATACCGGACAGAACCTCTTTGATCTCGTTCAGAGATTTCCGACCAAAGTTTGGCGTACGCAGCATTTCGGCTTCGGTTTTTTGGATCAAATCGCCAATATAAACGATATTGTCATTTTTCAGGCAGTTTGCAGAGCGCACAGAAAGCTCTAACTCGTCTACCTTCTTCAAAAGCAGCGGGTTGAATTCCAAGCCGTCATCTTCCGATGCCGCATTGGCGCTTTCTGGTTCGTCAAAATTCACAAAGATCGACAGCTGGTCTTGCAAAATCCGCGCAGCATAGGCCAAAGCGTCATCTGGCGTCAACGAGCCGTCAGTTTCCACTTTTAAAGTCAGCTTGTCATAATCCAAAACCTGGCCTTCACGGGTCGGCTGGACATCGTAGCTTACTTTTTTCACGGGTGAATAGATCGCGTCGATTGGAATCAAACCGATCGGTGCATCTTCGGGACGGTTTTTGTCCGCTGCCACATAACCTTTACCGGTGTTCACAGTCAGTTCCATGAACAGATCCGCACCTTCGTCGAGGTGACACAGGATGTGCTCTTTGTTCAAAACTTCAATGCCCGCAGATTCAACTATGTTGCCAGCCGTTACGACACCAGGGCCTTTGGCTTGAACAGTCAAACGCTTGGTGCCTTCCACTTCCATGCGGATGGCAACGCCTTTGAGGTTCAAAACGATGTCCGTCACATCTTCACGAACACCAGCAACGCTGGAGAATTCATGCAATACGTTGTCAATTTGCACGCTGGCAATCGCAGCGCCCTGCAAAGACGACATCAAAACGCGGCGCAAGGCGTTGCCCAATGTAAGGCCAAAGCCCCGCTCAAGGGGTTCGGCGATCAATGTCGCTTGACGGCTCGGATCATTGCCCAGCTTCACTTCAAGCTGCATTGGCTTAATCAATTCGGCCCAATTCTTGTGGATCATGCGGTCCTCCATTCTTGTCTTTGCTCCATGTCCCAAAACCAAAGACGCTCGAGGGAAAAAACGTCCAAAGGGCACGCAAAAATTCGCGCGCCCTTTGGTCAAAATACTTATACGCGGCGGCGCTTTGGTGGACGGCAGCCATTGTGCGCCATGGGCGTCACGTCACGAATAGATGTGATGTTCAAACCCAATGCCGCCAAAGCGCGCAGAGCGCTCTCACGACCTGAGCCTGGGCCTTGGACTTCGACCTCAAGAGTTTTCACGCCATGATCCTGGGCTTTTTTGCCAGCATCTTCAGCTGCCATTTGCGCAGCATAGGGCGTAGATTTCCGCGAGCCTTTAAAGCCACAGCTGCCCGAAGACGACCATGAAATCGCATTGCCCTGTACGTCAGAGATCAAAATCTTTG
Organism: uncultured Planktomarina sp.; assembly: GCA_905181815.1. GTDB lineage: Bacteria > Pseudomonadota > Alphaproteobacteria > Rhodobacterales > Rhodobacteraceae > Planktomarina. The sequence goes on from CAJIZA010000002.1 coordinate 30,890, forward strand.
TATTATTGAACGAGCTGTTCACATGCGCCACACCGGCTGCAATGTTTTTCCGCTCTTTGCGCTTAGGCGCTCTTTTATCTCGTGCCATTTATCTGCCCTTACTTCTTCTTGCCAGCGATTGCTCTCGCTGGGCCTTTGCGCGTCCGCGCATTGGTGTGTGTCCGCTGACCGCGCACAGGCAAATTACGGCGATGACGCAGGCCGCGGTAGCAACCTTGGTCCATCAAACGCTTGATGTTCATCTGGGTTTCACGACGCAGGTCACCTTCAACGGTATATGTGGCGTCGATGTGCTCACGAATAGCAAGAACTTCCGCATCGCTCAGCTCATTAACGCGACGGGTTTCGTCAACGTTTGTGCTGGCACAGGTTTCTTTGGCAGATGTGAGGCCAATTCCGGTAATATAAGTTAGGGCAATCGGGACCCGCTTGTGGGTCGGGATGTTTACGCCAGCAATTCGAGCCAAGGCATATTCCTTTTCTACTGCGGTTCCGTAACGCCGGAACCTTTTTTCACAGATACAGGCCCGCAGCTAGAAGCCATCGAGCCTGCGATTGAGGTACTCAGGACCATGCGCATAGCCCTTATGATTCTCTTAATAGAGATAAGGTGGATTATGAGAATCTGCTTAGAACGTCAAGACCTTAACCTAATACTTGAGAAATCTCTGCTGTCACATCCTCAATATCGGCCAAACCATCAACGAAGGTAAGTTTGTCTTTGGCGTAGTAATAGCCGATCAGCGGTGATGTCTCTTTATAATAGGCCATCAAACGCGTCTTTAAACTCTCTTCATTGTCATCCGCCCTGCGTTTAAATTCGGTACTGCCACATTTGCCGCAGGCGCCCGATGCTGGGATGGGTCTGGAGATGTCGTTATAGCCTTCCCCGCAGCCTCCACAGGTGGATCTTGCGGTGATGCGGTTCACCAAGGCCTCATCATCCACCTGCATCTCGATCACGTGATCCAAGCCTGCGCCTTTGGACGCCAGCAGCTCACCCAGAGCATCGGCCTGCGCCAAAGTGCGCGGGAATCCGTCAAAGATAAAGCCTCCGGCGGCTTCGCTGTCCAGCTGCTCTGCAATCAGGCCGATCACAATGTCGTCTGTGACCAATTGGCCGGCATCCATGACAGCGGCAACCTTATTGCCCATATCTGTACCAGATGTCTTAGCAGCGCGCAGCATATCGCCCGTCGACAATTGCATCATGTCGCGCTCTTGAACCAAAAGCTTGGCTTGCGTGCCTTTGCCCGCACCGGGTGGACCAATTAAAATAATGTTCATCGACGCGTCACTCCGCCCTTTTTGCCACGACGTTTGCCACGGAGCTGTGATTTCTCAAGCAGACCTTCATATTGATGCGCCAATAAATGAGACTGGACCTGCTGGATGGTGTCCATGCCCACCGATACGATGATCAAGATTGAGGTGCCGCCAAAATATGCCGTGATGGCAAATTGGCTGCGCAAAATTTCGGGTACCAAACACACAAGCGCGAGGTATCCAGATCCCAGAACCAAAAGCCGAGTCACAACGTAGTCGAGATACTCCGCAGTTTTCGCACCCGGGCGAATACCGGGCACGAACCCATTTTGGTTTTTCAAGTTATCGGCCACCTCATCGGTTTTAAAAGCCACTTCCCGCGTATAAAAGTAGGTAAAGAAGACAATCATCGCCGTAAAGAATGCAAGATACGCCGGTTGACCGGGGCCAAAGTAGGCCAAGATGGTGGACATCACCGGACCGGACTGCCCACCAGAAAAGGTCGCCAGCGTAGTGGGCAGCAACAACAGGGCCGAAGCAAAAATCGCTGGGATAACACCGGCTGGGTTGACCTTGATCGGCAAATGGCTTGAACCACCATCATAGGTCTTCATACCAACCTGCCGGCGCGGGTATTGAATATGTATCTTACGCAGGCTGCGCTCCATAAACACCACAAACCCAAGTGTGAACATCAGCATTGCGATAACACCCAGCATCGTTCCGGTGCCAATCGCGCCCGAACGCCCTTGGGTAAAAAATTGGCCAAAGGCGGCAGGGAGCTCGGCGATGATACCCACGAAAATGATCAAAGAAATACCATTGCCAATGCCACGCGCGGTGATTTGCTCGCCCAGCCACATCAAGAACATCGTACCACCAACCAATGTGATCACACATGCGGCAATAAAGAATATGCCCGGATCTGAGGCCAGATCACCAGCCTGCAAGCTGGCGGCCAGACCATAGGCTTGAAAGGTCGCCAGGATAACCGTGCCGTAGCGGGTGTATTGGTTGATTTTCTTGCGCCCCTGTTCGCCCTCTTTTTTGAGTTGCTTGAGCGGCTCCCACATGGCGCCCAAAAGCTGCACGATGATGGAGGCTGAAATGTACGGCATGATGCCAAGCGCAAAAATTCCCATGCGTGCCAAGGCGCCGCCGGTAAACATCGACAAGACCCCGCCAATCCCGGAGGCGGCTTGATCCATAAATTGTTGCAATGCAACAGCGTCGATCCCTGGAACTGGAATGTAAGTCCCGATGCGATAGACGATCAACAGACCAACGGTAAAAAATATCCGCTGGCGCAATTCGGTCGCCTTGCCCAATGTGCTCCAGCTTAAATTCGCGGCCATTTGTTCGGCGGCAGATGCCATTTGAAAACTCCCTAAAACAAGATCGCCGCCATGGGGGTCCCCGATGGCGGCGCTTGGAAACTAAAAGTTATGTAAGCAGCTTAATGGCTACTCGCAACCGCCGATTACTCAGAAGAGGTGGAAGACGCCACTGTCAAAGACCCACCAGCCGCTTCCACCACAGCTTTCGCTGCCGCAGATGCACCTGTCACGGTGATTGAGACTTTTGCCGAATAATCGCCCTTCGCCAGAACCCGAACGCCATCCAATTTGCGGCGCACAACACCCGATGCGATCAGGCTGTCTTCGGTGATGTCACCGGTCAGCTTGCCTGCATCAATGAATTTTTGAATCAAGCCAAGGTTTACCACGGCATAAGCCTTGCGGTTCGGCTTGTTAAAGCCCCGCTTTGGCAAACGTTGGTACAAAGGCATTTGACCACCTTCGTAACCTTTGATCGCAACACCTGAACGGGATTTTTGACCTTTAATACCCCGACCGGCTGTTTTACCTTTGCCAGAGCCAGGACCACGCGCGATGCGCTTCTTAGATCGCGTTGCGCCGGGATTATCGTGCAGTTCATTAAGTCTCAAAACGCTTCTCCTTTGCCGGATGTGACCCCTGAAGCGTAAGCGGGCCAACCACGGCTTGATTGATTCTTGGCACATAATTCCGGCCACTTGGTGCGTATAGTGTCCTGAGCTTAGAGGATCAAGTGCAAAGGTGAACGCCGAGCCGCTTCTTGTGCCTGCCCACAAACAAAAAAACCCACCAGTTTCCTGGCGGGGTTTTTATTTGGGCGAATGCGCGGAGAACCGCGGCAGTCGTTAGCCTTTTTCTTCGATAATCTGAACCATATGCGGGATCTTGTTGATCATGCCGCGCACGGATGGAGTATCTTCCAATTCCCGTGTGCGATGCATTTTGTTCAAGCCGAGGCCTATCAGCGTTTGGCGCTGTTTGGCGGGACGCCGGATCGGAGAACCGATTTGTTTCACAACGATGGTTTTAGCCATTTCTCCGCTCCTTAAGCTTCTGCAGGTTCAGCAGCGGCAACCGGCGCATCACCCTTGTTGAGGATGTCTGCGACTTTCTTGCCACGACGTTGGGCGACCATACGCGGGCTGCTTTCTTTTTGCAGACCGTTCATTGTCGCGCGGATCATGTTATATGGGTTTTGAGACCCAATAGACTTCGCAACAACATCTTGCAGGCCCAACATTTCGAATACAGCACGCATTGGACCACCCGCAATCACACCGGTACCCTGCGGTGCTGTGCGCATCACAACTTTACCAGCGCCATGACGGCCTTCCATGTCGTGGTGCAGCGTCCGACCTTCGCGCAGTGGCACGCGGATCATTTGGCGCTTGGCTTGTTCTGTGGCTTTGCGGATCGCCTCAGGCACCTCTTTGGCTTTACCTTTGCCGAAGCCGACACGACCTTTTTGATCGCCAACCACAACCAAGGCCGCGAAGCCGAAGCGTTTACCACCTTTTACGGTTTTGGATACGCGGTTAATCGCGACCAGACGATCTGCAAATTCTGGATTTTCTTCGCGATCGCGACGATTGCCCCGTTGGTTATTTCTTTCAGCCATTTTGGCCTCCTGAACTATGGGCGCCATGCACCCTATTTCTGCGATGTCCGTCGCCCGAGGGACGCGGCATCATCGAGGCGGGCCGATAGCCCGCCTGCACTGATTTAGAATTTCAACCCGCCTTCACGCGCAGCATCGGCCAGAGCCTTTACCTTGCCATGAAAGAGACGGCCGCCACGGTCGAAGAGAACCTCCTCGACACCCGCTTTTTTCGCACGCTCTGCAATGACAGCGCCCAGTTTTGCGGAGGCGTCCACGTTGTTTTTTCCTACAAATCCCAAGTCCTTTTCCAAGGTGGATGCCGAAGCCAAGGTAATCCCCTGGATATCGTCGATCACCTGAACCGAGATATTTTTCGAAGAGCGGTGAACCGACAACCGGGGTTTACCGGTGTTGATTTTCCGCAGTTTGTTCCGAACGCGCAGGCGGCGCTTCAGAAACAGAGTTCTTTTGCTGTTTGCCATTTCCTGGGTCCTTACTTCTTCTTACCTTCTTTACGGAAGATATACTCGTCTTTGTATTTGATACCTTTGCCTTTGTAGGGCTCTGGTTTCCGCCATTCGCGAATATTTGCCGCGACTTGGCCTACGAGTTGCTCATCCGTACCTTCAACTGCAACCTCGGTTGGCTTCGCAGCCGTCACGGTTACACCTGTAGGGATTTCAAAATTCACGTCGTGGCTGTAGCCCAGAGACAGTTTCAAGACATTGCCTTGCACCTGTGCCCGGTAACCCACACCGCTAATCTCAAGCTCTTTTTTGAAACCGGTTGAAACACCAGTAACCATATTTGCGATCATTGTGCGGGACATGCCCCACTGCTGACGCGCGCGCTTGGATTTGCCGCGAGGCTCAACCGATACGTTATTTTCTTGTACTGTGATTGTAACATCATCAGTAGCGGTAAAGCTGCGGGTCGCTTTTGGACCTTTAACTTCAATGGTCTGGCCGGACACAGATGCCGAAACACCTGAGGGCAGCTCGACCGGTTTTTTACCAATACGAGACATACCTTACTCCTAGAAGACTGTGCAGAGCACTTCGCCACCAACATTGTTGGCGCGTGCACTGGCATCCGACATCACACCCCGAGAGGTGGAGACAATCGACACTCCCAAGCCCTGACGGACTACAGGAATGTCTTTCACACCCAAATATACCCGACGGCCAGGCTTGGATACGCGCTTTACTTCGCGGATCACGGGTGCGCCGTCGTAATATTTGAGGCTGACTTCGATCGCCGGGTGGCCATCTTTACCAGTCGTATTTTCATAGCCGCGGATGTAGCCTTCGTCGGCCAGGACATCCAGTACGCGCGCGCGACCTTTAGAAGCCGGCGTCTCCACTGTGGATTTGCCGCGCAACGACGCGTTACGAATACGAGTCAGCATATCACCGATAGGATCGTTCATGTTTTAAACTCCTTACCAGCTTGACTTAACCATACCGGGGATTTGGCCATTCGAGCCAAGTTCCCGCAGCGCGATCCGGCTGACCTTCAACTTACGATAGTAAGCGTGAGGCCGTCCAGTGAGCTGACAGCGGTTATGAAGTCGTGTTGCAGATGAATTACGTGGCAGTTTGGCCAGCTTGAGCTGGGCCTTGAAACGCTCTTCCATGGGGCGGGATTCGTCGCGCGCAATACCTTTGAGCTCAGTACGTTTGGCGGCATATTTGTCCACCAGTTTCTGACGCTTAACTTCGCGGGCGATCATCGATTTTTTAGCCATATCGCAGATCCTTAACTGTTGAAGGGCATGTTGAAATGCTTCAACAGCGCTTTGGCTTCTGCATCTGTCTTAGCGTCAGTGCAGATAATGATATCCATGCCCAGCATATCAACAACGGAATCGAAGTCGATTTCTGGAAACACGATGTGCTCTTTAAGGCCCATGGCATAGTTGCCACGACCATCGAACGAAGAACTTTTCACGCCACGGAAGTCGCGGACACGTGGCAAGGCTATAGTGGTCAGACGATCCATGAATTCAAACATGCGATCACCGCGGAGCGTGACTTTCGTGCCAAGCGGCATTTCTTCACGTACCCGGAAACCCGCAATAGATTTCTTGGCCTTGGTCACCACAGCTTTTTGACCTGCAATCAATGTCAGGGCTTCTTGCGCGTGCTTAACCTTTTTGGTGTCTTTAACTGCATCGCCAATACCCATGTTCAGAACGATTTTTTCCAAACGCGGGATCATCATGTCGTTTTTATAACCAAACTCTTCCTTCATCGCAGCCTTAATGGTGCTCGCATAAAGAGCTTTCAAACGCGGAGTGTAGTTTGCTGCATCCAACATTATACGACCTCCCCAGTTGTTTTTGCGAAACGCACTTTTTTACCATCGTCTTCACGGAAGCCAACACGGGTTGATTTGCCGTTGCTGTCCAGCAAGGCCAAGTTCGATAATTGGATCGGCATTGCCACCGGTATGCGACCGCCTTGGTCAGACTGAGATTGCTTGGTGTGACGAATGGCCATGTTCACGCCATCTACAACAGCTTTGCCGGCGGAGGGATTTACAGAGGAAATTTCGCCCTGCTTACCTTTGTCCTTACCAGCCAAAACGACGACCTTGTCGCCTTTTTTCAATTTAGCAGCCATATCAGAGCACCTCTGGGGCGAGTGAAATGATTTTCATGAAGTTCTTGGCACGCAGCTCACGCACAACAGGGCCAAAGATCCGTGTTCCCACGGGCTCATTTGCATTATTAAGGATAACGGCTGCGTTGCGATCAAAGCGGATCGCTGTGCCGTCTTCACGGCGAACTTCTTTGGCGGTGCGAACAACAACGGCCTTACGGACGTCGCCCTTCTTAACACGGCCACGTGGGATGGCTTCCTTAACCGAGACAACAATAACGTCGCCTACGGATGCGTACTTACGCTTGGAACCACCCAAAACCTTGATGCACTGAACACGGCGTGCGCCGCTGTTGTCAGCTACATCCAGATTTGTTTGCATCTGGATCATGTGGTTACTCCCGACCTATGGGGTGCGATGCCGCAATATCCCCCAGGGTTTCGATTAAACTGCGATGTTATTCTGCAATAACTTCCCAGCGTTTGGTTTTCGATTTAGGCGCACATTCTTGAATACGAACGATATCACCTACATTGAAAGCATTCTTGTCATCGTGAGCCCGGTACTTTTTAGACTTACGGATGGTTTTCTGCAGCAAAGCGTGCTTGAAGCGGCGTTCGACCGATACAGTCACAGTTTGTTCGTTCTGGTTCGATGTAACGACGCCGGACAGGATACGTTTGGGCATACGGCTTACTCCTCGCCTGCGGCGGCGGCCGCTTTTTGGTTTAAAATAGTATTTACACGGGCCACACCGCGGCGCACTTGACGCATGCGGCTTGTGTTTTCCATTTGCCCTGTCGCCTGCTGAAACCGCAGGTTAAAAGCTTCTTTTTTCAGTGCAACCAACTCGTCACGGAGCTGATCCGGGGTCTTGTCCCGAAGTTCGTTGGCATTCATAGCCGTTTCCTTTCAACATCACTGGAGGGCGCTCGAAGGGTTACCCTGATTCCAGTGGAGGTCATGGTGAAAGGTTGCTTTAATGGGGATTGGCTCATATGGCAACCCCGCAGCAGCGCTTTGTTTGCAGCAATCTGATTTGTCATGATTTTGCCGTCCAAACACCGGCACCAGACTGCGCTTTTCCCACTCGCCCTCCGCGTTGTGTTGCGCTACAAAACCCTATGTCCGATATCAAATCGCTTTTCACAACCCGCCTGTATCACGCTGCGCTCTCTGAGCACGGCCCCACTGTTGACGCCGATGAGCTGACTGCCTCCTGCCTGACTATCGCGGAAGATGATGAGGCCGGTCAAGACTGGTGTGACAAGAATGATTTTCCCGGTTACACAAGCTATGCCTCCCTCACCGATCTGGATTGGCGTTTTCCAATCTTCAAAGATGTAGTGACCGCGTTGGACTTGCATGTCACGGAGTTTTCTAAAGATCTCGACTTTGATTTGGGCGACAAAACCATCACACTCGACAGCCTTTGGATCAATATTTTGCCCTATGGCGGCATACATACCGCCCATATTCATCCCCATTCGATCATCAGTGGCACCACCTATGTGGCGATGCCTGAAGGTACCAGCGCGATCAAATTTGAAGATCCACGCCTGGCCATGATGATGGCGGCCCCTACACGCAAAAAAACTGCGTGCGCAGAGCTGCGCAGTTTTTTCTATGCCAAGCCAAAGGTTGGGGATGTGTTGTTGTGGGAAAGTTGGCTGCGTCATGAGGTGCCAATGAATATGGCAAAAGATGACCGAATTTCAGTTAGTTTTAACTACAGCTGGAGCTAATTCGCGAGTAAGCCTTAGACCATCGTGGTCGATCTGCGATGCGACGCATTAAAGAAATGCGCCCGCACTCAAGATGCGGACGCATTGAAAATCTTACAACCCAGTCGTTACGTCGATTGTGTTGCCTTCTTCAAGGGTCACATATGCTTTTTTCACATCACGGCGTTTGCCAAGCATGCCGCGAAAGCGCTTTGATTTCCCTTTGGTGATCGTTGTGTTCACCGCTTTCACCTTCACGTCAAACAGGCTTTCTACAGCCTCTTTGATGCTGGGCTTATTGCTGTCGATGGACACTTCAAACACAACCGCGCCGTTTTCAGATGCCGTTGTAGTTTTCTCAGTGATAATCGGCTTGCGGATCACATCGTAATGTTCTGGTTTTGCGCTCATTTCAAACGGGCCTCCAAAGCTTCCAACCCTGCTTTTGTTATAACAAGAGTGTCACGTTTCAGGATATCAAACACATTCGCACCCATTGTCGGCAGGATGTCCAGACCTTCAATATTCCGCGCTGCCTGTGCAAAGTTTTCATTTACAGCTGCGCCGTCGATGATCAAAGCACGTTTCCAACCCAAGTTTGCAACCGCTTTGGCCAACGCACTTGTTTTACCGTCAGAAACAGCTGCATCAATCACAACCAACTCACCCGCTTTTGCCTTCGCAGACAGAGCGTGCTTCAGACCCAGGGCCCGCACTTTTTTCGGCAAATCATGGCCGTGGCTGCGCGGTGTTGGACCCTTATAAACTCCACCACCGCGGAAGATCGGAGCAGAACGCGCGCCGTGACGTGCGCCGCCGGTACCTTTCTGACGATAGATCTTCTTGGTGGAGTAGCTGACTTCAGACCGAGTTTTTACTTTGTGTGTGCCAGCCTGCGCATTGTTACGCTGCCAGCGCACAACACGATGCAGAATGTCGACACGTGGCTCAAGACCAAACAATGCCTCATTCAGATTAATCGAACCGGCTTTGCCGCCGTCGAGTTTGATGACATCTAGTTTCATGCTTCACCGCCTTCCGCAGGAGCGTCAGCTACAGGAGCTTCGGCCGGTGCGGCTGCTGATTTGATTGCCGCTGGAAAAGGAACTCCGTCAGGCAACTTCTTTTTCATCGCATCTTTGATTGTGACCCAGCCACCCTTGGAGCCTGGAACCGCGCCTTTGACCATAATCAAACCGCGATCAGCGTCTGTACGCACAACTTCCAAGTTCTGAGTGGTGACTTTCGCCGCACCCATGTGACCAGCCATTTTCTTGCCTTTAAACACTTTACCTGGATCTTGACATTGACCTGTCGAGCCGTGTGAGCGGTGGCTGATGGACACACCGTGGGACGCACGCAAACCACTAAAGTTCCAGCGCTTCATCGCTCCTTGGAAACCTTTACCGATCGATGTACCAGATACGTCAACCATTTGACCTTCAAGAAAATGTTCGGCCGAAATTTCGGCACCCACTTCAATCAAGTTTTCGGCAGAAACACGGAATTCGGCAACCTTACGCTTGGGCGCAACATTTGCCTTGGCGAAATGACCGCGCATCGCTTGACTTGTGCGTTTTGCTTTTGCAGATCCAGTACCCAATTGCACAGCTGTGTAGCCATCCAAATCGGCAGTGCGCTGTGCCACAACTTGCAGACCATCCAAAGCGAGCACTGTCACCGGGATTTGCTTACCGTCTTCCATGAACAAACGGGTCATACCCATTTTTTTCGCAATAACTCCAGAGCGCATAATCAATACCCCCCTTAAACTGAGATTTGCACGTCAACACCAGCAGCCAGGTCGAGCTTCATCAGCGCGTCCACAGTCTGTGGTGTTGGATCAACGATATCCAGCAGGCGTTTGTGCGTGCGGATTTCAAACTGGTCACGAGATTTTTTGTCAACGTGAGGACCACGCAGAACAGTAAATTTCTCGATTTTGTTCGGCAGTGGGATTGGGCCACGTACCTGTGCACCTGTCCGTTTGGCTGTATTGACGATTTCGAGCGTGGACGCATCCAACACACGGTGGTCAAAGGCCTTCAGACGAATGCGGATATTTTGACTTTGCATTTCGTTACCCCTTTCCAGGGCTTGAAGTCTGTTGATAGGAGGACCGGCGCACCAGCCCTCGTCGAACGGTGCAGGCCTCACAGATGAGGCCTGCGGTAATTAGTTTTACTCGTTAATTTTGGAGACGACGCCGGCGCCAACGGTGCGGCCGCCTTCGCGGATCGCGAAGCGCAGACCAGTTTCCATGGCGATTGGGGCGATCAGCTCAACGTCGAACTTGAGGTTATCACCTGGCATCACCATTTCAGTACCGGAAGGCAGAACAACTGTGCCGGTCACATCGGTGGTCCGGAAGTAGAACTGTGGGCGGTAGTTGGCGAAGAATGGCGTATGACGGCCACCTTCTTCTTTGGTCAGAATATAAGCTTCAGCTTCAAACTTCGTGTGAGGCTTCACAGAACCTGGCTTACACAGGATCTGACCGCGCTCAACGCCATTGCGGTCGATGCCGCGCAGCAGAACACCTACGTTGTCGCCAGCTTCACCGCGGTCGAGCAGTTTGCGGAACATTTCAACGCCTGTGCAGACGGTTTTCGCTGTGTCACGGATGCCAACGATTTCGATTTCTTCGCCCACATTGATCACACCGCGCTCAATACGACCGGTCACAACCGTACCACGGCCGGAGATTGAGAACACATCCTCAATTGGCAGCAAGAAAGGCTGGTCAATCGCACGGGCCGGTGTTGGGATATACTCATCCACAGCCGCCATCAATTTTGCGATGGACTCAGAGCCGATAGCCGCGTCGCGATCTTCCAAAGCGGCCAAAGCAGAGCCAGGAATCACAGGGATATCATCACCAGGATATTCGTAGCTGGACAACAGCTCACGGATTTCCATTTCAACCAATTCGAGCAACTCGTCGTCGTCAACTTGGTCAACTTTGTTCATGTAGACAACCATGTAAGGAATGCCAACCTGGCGGCCCAGCAAGATGTGCTCACGGGTCTGTGGCATCGGGCCATCGGCCGCGTTCACAACCAAGATCGCGCCATCCATCTGCGCCGCACCGGTGATCATGTTCTTCACATAGTCAGCGTGGCCAGGGCAATCAACATGCGCGTAGTGGCGTGCATCTGTTTCATACTCAACATGCGCAGTAGAAATAGTGATGCCACGTGCTTTTTCTTCCGGCGCGCCGTCAATCTCGTCATAGGCTTTGAAATCACCAAATTGCTTGGTGATCGCAGCTGTCAAGGTTGTCTTGCCATGGTCAACGTGACCAATCGTGCCGATGTTAACGTGGGGTTTCGAGCGTTCAAACTTTTCCTTAGCCATGGGTGGCTCCTCTTGTTGTTCGTGGCGGTGGGCACAATGCCCACCCTACGGGTTGGTGTAGGGTGGGCCAGTGGCCCACCACGTTTATGCAAATTTTGCTTGAATCTCTTCAGAGATATTCGACGGAACAGGTTCGTAGTGACCGAACTGCATGGTAAAATTGGCGCGGCCCGAAGACATGGAACGCAGAGTATTAATGTAACCAAACATATTCGCCAAAGGTACAAAGGCATCAATCGCAATCGCGTTGCCGCGATTTTCTTGACCCTGGACTTGACCCCGACGTGATGTCAAATCGCCGATGATGCCACCTGTATACTCTTCAGGTGTGATAACTTCGACTTTCATCATAGGCTCAAGCAGTTTCGCGCCAGCCAGACGCATGCCTTCGCGCATACACATCCGTGATGCGATCTCAAAGGCCAGAACTGATGAGTCAACATCGTGATATTTACCCTCAAGCAAAGCCACTTTAAAATCGATCACAGGGAAGCCAGCCAGTGGACCGCTGTCCATAACGGAGCGGATACCCTTTTCAACACCTGGGATGTATTCTTTTGGAACCGACCCACCAACGACGCGAGATTCGAAAGAATAACCTTCACCTGGCTCAGTCGGCGTGATGGTTAGCTTGACCTCACCGTATTGACCAGAGCCACCAGATTGCTTTTTGTGGGTGTACGTGTGGGTAACTTCGTGGCCGATGGTCTCACGATAGGCCACCTGAGGCGCACCGATATTGGCTTCGACTTTAAACTCACGGCGCATACGATCCACAAGGATATCCAAGTGCAGCTCGCCCATGCCTTTCATGATGGTCTGACCTGATTCAATGTCTGTTTCCACGCGGAAAGATGGATCTTCAGCAGATAGACGCTGCAGCGCGAGGCCCATTTTCTCTTGGTCGCCCTTGGTTTTTGGCTCAACCGCAATTTCGATCACAGGCTCTGGGAAGGTCATTGTTTCCAAAACCACCGGAGCGTTCACTGCACAGAGTGTATCCCCAGTTGTTGTGTCCTTCAGACCACCCAAAGCGATGATGTCGCCAGAAAATGCTTCTGAGATTTCATCTCGGTCATTTGAATGCATGATCATCATACGGCCCACGCGCTCTTTCTTACCCTTTGTAGAGTTCAAGAAAGAATCGCCTTTTTCCAGCTTGCCAGAATAGATCCGAGTGAAGGTCAAAGAACCAACAAAGGGGTCATTCCAAATTTTGAATGCCAGCGCAGAGAAGGGCATGTCGTCATCCGCACGGCGAGCGATGTCACGGGTTTCTGTCTCGTCGCCGGGTTTAAATCCCATGTAGTCGACAACATCGAGAGGGCTGGGTAGATAATCTACAACAGCGTTCAGCAAAGGCTGAACACCTTTGTTTTTAAATGCAGATCCACCAAGCACAGGCACGAATGCCATCGCCAATGTTCCCTTACGAATCAGTTTACGCAGCGTCGGAACGTCAGGCTCATTGCCTTCCAAGTATTCCATCATGGCTTCATCATCTTGCTCTACAGACGATTCAACCAATTTGGCGCGCCATTTATCAGCTTTTTCTTTCAGCTCAGCACGGATTGGAGCTTTGATCCAAGAGGCACCAAGGTCTTCACCCTGCCATAGCCACTCTTCCATGGTCACAAGATCAATCAAACCTTCCAGCTCGGTCTCTGCGCCAATTGGGAAAGCGATTGGTACGGCCAACGCTCCAGTTCGGTCTTCGATCATCTCAACACAGTTGAAGAAATCCGCGCCTATTTTGTCCATTTTGTTGACAAAAACCATCCGTGGGACTTTATACCGGTCCGCTTGACGCCAAACTGTTTCGGTTTGAGGCTCAACACCAGCGTTCGCATCCAACACGCAAACAGCGCCATCAAGAACCGCCAAAGAACGCTCGACTTCAATTGTGAAGTCAACGTGACCTGGGGTGTCAATAATGTTCAAGCGGTGCTTGGGGCTGTCTGGGGACACACCGTCTTCTGTACGCTCCCAAAAGGTGGTGGTCGCAGCAGAAGTGATCGTGATACCACGCTCTTGCTCCTGCTCCATGTGATCCATGGTTGCAGCGCCATCATGCACTTCACCGATGTTATGCTCTTTACCTGTATAATACAGGATCCGCTCGGAGCAGGTTGTTTTACCCGCATCGATGTGTGCCATGATACCGAAGTTGCGGTACAACTCTAGTGGATATTCGCGTGCCATATCTGTTCAGCCTCTGTGGGATTACCAGCGATAATGGCTGAACGCTTTGTTTGCGTCGGCCATTTTGTGAGTATCTTCGCGCTTCTTGACGGCGGAACCACGGGATTGCACCGCGTCCAACAATTCGCCAGCAAGGCGCTCTTCCATTGTGTTTTCATTGCGCTTGCGGCTGGCTGTGATCAACCAGCGGATTGCAAGAGCTTCGCGCCGCTCAGGACGCACTTCAACGGGCACCTGGTAGGTTGCACCACCGACGCGGCGTGAGCGCACTTCAACGGAGGGTTTGATGTTTTCCAAAGCTTCGTGGAACATCTCAACAGGTGCGCGCTTTACCTTGGCTTCGACACGCTCCAGCGCACCATATACGATGCGTTCCGCAATGGATTTTTTACCATCGAGCATCAAGTTGTTCATGAATTTTGTCAGCACCAAATCACCATACTTGGCATCGGGCAGGACAGAGCGCTTCTCAGCGGCGTGACGACGTGACATATCTTGATTCCCTTACTTCGGACGCTTCGCGCCATATTTCGAGCGACGTTGCTTACGATCTTTGACGCCCTGAGTATCCAGAACACCGCGCAGGATGTGATAACGCACACCAGGAAGATCTTTTACCCGGCCCCCGCGGATTAAAACAACAGAGTGTTCTTGCAGGTTGTGGCTTTCACCTGGGATGTAGCTGATCACCTCAAAACCATTGGTCAAACGGACTTTTGCAACTTTCCGCATTGCAGAGTTCGGCTTCTTCGGCGTGGTTGTGTAAACGCGTGTGCAGACACCGCGTTTTTGTGGACATTCTTGCAAGTGCATGGACTTACTGCGTTTTACTTTAGGCTGCCGGGGTTTCCGGATTAGCTGTTGGATCGTTGGCATTGGCGGTTCTCTTCCCGTCTAGACAAATAAGGTGATGGGAATAGTCCCCACCGGTTCCAATGTTAAGCGCCAGGTCAGTTACCCATCGCCGGTTTCCGCGTCTGATCGCGGTAATTTTTCGCCAAAGCACAACCAAAACCGCATCCCTTCCCGTGGTCGGAGGGGGCGGCGGGGGTTCCAGAGGAACAGCAAGCTGTTCTTGACCACTTCAAATTTTGATGTTGCACAATGAGGTATCCCCCACGGCAGATGAGGCGCGTATATGCAGAGTCGCTTTTGCTGTCAACAGGTAGCAAGCGCAAGGTGACAACTTCTCGCGTTCCTTTTGATTGCACGTGTTTGAAATGCGAGCGGCTGCAATTTCTCATAGAACCACATCAGCCCGAAGTGCCGTCTGCCCCACCAGGCGGGCATTGGGCAAGTCATTGCTTTGAGCACGGATGCGCGCAGCCTCGGGCGCCAATCCATGATCCAACCAGCGCTGTATCAACCGCGCCTCAAGCTCAGCTTCAGAGCAGGTCAGCTGGACGGACAGATCCCAATACTCCGCCATGTCGCGCCAGATCGGTGCGTCCATCAAAAGATAGTTGCCTTCGATGACGATTGTATCACACTCGGGAGAAATATGCCCAGCGCCCGCGATAGAAAGATCGCGGGCCCGGTCAAAAACCGGATAATATAGCTCATGCGCCGCGCCCAGCACCTGCACCAATCGCAGAAGCCCAATTGCATCAAAACTTGGCGGACTGCCCTTACGGTCTAAAATTTTGCGATCGGTCAGAATGCTATTGTCGAGATGAAACCCATCCATCGGCACAAGCTGACTAGCCAGGCCAGCCTGCTGCAAGGCCTCGACCAGCCCTGCCGCAAGCGTGGACTTCCCGCTGGCCGGAGGTCCCGCAATGGCGATCACCCGCCGCGCTTGGCGTCTGGGGCTGTGCAACACCCGCTCAAGCAGGGCGGAGATCTGCGCACTCATGCCGCTGTAGGCTCATTGAGAACAATCACCTTCGGACCAAAAGCCGCGGCCCGCGCCACCGCTACCCCCTGGCATTGCCCACCGGAGAGCGTTTTCACCGCTTGATTAATGTTCTGAACTGTCATGAGCCCAAGCTCGGTCAACTTATCACGCGAAAAATCTTGCATACGTTTTTGATCCGTCATGCGAAACACCAACCCCAAGACACCGGGCTTCCGCATTTCGTGCCCCAAAAGCATGTTGTTGGCAATCGATAGGACTGGCGATAGAGCCAAGTTTTGATAAATTGTTTTAATGCCTTCACTGCAGGCATTATCGGGCGATTTGAAATTCACCGGACGCCCGTCCACCAAGACTTCACCATTATCTGGAACAACCGCCTCAGATAGAGCCTTGGTCAAGGTCGATTTGCCCGCGCAAATTTCTCCGGGGTATAAATCGAAATCTGCCCCATCGATGGCGATCACCGTACGATAACGATTCACAAGCCTTCGGGCTTGGATAATAGGATGCTTCTCACTCATTTTGTCGCCCTCCGCAGCCATCGGTCAAGCCCCACCGCGATCAAAACCAAATTGCCCGCCACAAGCATTTGCCAATAATCATATACCTCGGCCAAGGACAGGCCAGTATTGAACACACCCACAATCATCGCCCCTAGAGCGGATCCTGGGATCGAACCGCACCTGCCAAAAATTGAAGCCGGCAGCATTGGCGCCAATGCCCGCTCCCAGGGTGCTGCCTCCGAAATCATCCGCGCGCAATGCTTTTTAAAAGCCATTACCAGTATCTAAACCATCAAACCACTACCGATCTAACGCCCGTAAGACAAAGGGCCCCATATCAGCTACCACAGCCGCAACGCCTTCGGCATTTGGATGCAATCCATCTGCTTGGAAATAATTTTGCAAATCTGGGGTCACCCCTTCCGGCGCCATGAGCGTTTTGAAATAGAAAGGGTAAAATTCGACATCATAGCGGGCGGCGAGCTCTTGAAAAGCTTGGTCATACTGCTCCTTATAATCCGCGCCGTAGTTCAGCGGCCCCAAGTGCCCAACCAAAAGCGTCGTGATACTCTGAGCCTCCAGTTTCTCTAAAATTTGATTCAAATTTTTATTTACCAACCCGGGATCCAAGCCACGCAGCATGTCATTTGAGCCAAGATTGACAATCACCAAATCCACCGGCTCGACCAAAGTCCAGTCTAGTCGGGCCAATCCCCCCGCTGTGGTGTCGCCAGAGACGCCAGCGTTGATCATGCGCACCTGAGACCCCTGCCCGGCCAGCCAAGCGTCCAACTGTGGCACAAAGCCACTTTCTGCAGGCAAACCATAGCCCTGGGTCAAGCTGTCTCCGAAAGCCACCACTGTCTTACTGGGATTTTCAGCCGGGGCCTCCGATTGGCCCCCCGCCTGAACCATTGTGCAAAAAAGAATTAGCGCCAAGGCGTTGCAAAAGCGATAAATAAGGCCATATCGACAGGAAGAAAATATCATAGGACGGCTCCCGTGGAACATAAATTCGCAATCAATCTTCAGCACGTCCATCTCTCCCTCAAGGGCAACGCAGGACCAATAGACATTTTACATAGTGTCGACTTGCAAATTACTCAAGGGAGCAGCTGCGCCTTGGTCGGCCCCTCCGGATCCGGCAAGTCCAGCCTGCTGATGGTTATGGCCGGGCTCGAGCAGGCCACAAGCGGCCGGGTGACCGTGCTAGGAGAGGATATCAGTGCGATGTCAGAGGCTGAACTAGCGCGGTTTCGCCGTGGGCGGGTTGGTGTCGTGTTCCAATCTTTCCATCTCATCCCGTCGATGACGGCCCTCCAAAACGTCGCAACAGCGCTTGAATTGGCGGGGCAACCCGATCCATTCGATCGAGCGCGTGAAAAATTGACCGAGTTGGGCCTGGCTCACCGCTGTGACCATTTCCCCAAACAAATGTCCGGTGGCGAGCAGCAACGAGTGGCGCTGGCGCGCGCGTTAGCCCCCAATCCCAAACTTGTTTTTGCAGATGAACCCACGGGCAATCTGGATGCGGCCAATGGAGCCAGCATTGTTGATAACCTGTTCACCCTCACTCAAGAGCAGGTCGATACGACTTTGATCCTCGTCACCCATGACATTCAATTGGCACAGCGCTGTGATCGGATCATTGATCTGCGCGATGGCAAAATCTGTGAGAGCAATGGCGCATGATTGCCCTTAAAATTGCCCAGCGTGAATTGATCGCCGCCTGGCGCCAGCGCCTGCACGGCTTTCGCATTCTCATGCTCTGCTTAATTTTTGGCATCGCCTCTATCTCTGCGATTGGCTCGTTGCGCGGCGCAATTGACGCGGGATTAAACAGCAATGGAAGGGTTTTTCTCGGAGGTGACGCCCAAATTGAGCTCACCTACCGCCAGGCCAATACGCAGGAATTAGCTTGGATGGCCCGTCAAAGCCAGGCGCGGTCGCAGATCATTGATTTTCGCTCCATGGCCGTCGCCCCAGACACGAACAAGCGCATTCTAACGCAGGTCAAAGCAGTGGATTCGGCCTACCCTTTGGTGGGGGCCATCACCCTGTCGGGTAATATGGGTTTATCAGAGGCTTTTGCCGGCCGGGACGGCCTACCGGGCGTGGTTCTCGCCCCTGCGCTTCTGCGGCGCCTAAAAGTCAACTTGGGTGATCAGGTGCAGTTTGGGCAAAAGCTATTTGTGGTCATGGCAACCCTGCTCAAAGAAACTGATAATTTTGGCAATTTCGCTTTGGGACCCCGCAGCCTTGTCTTGACCAAAGACCTCGAAGGCTCAGGACTGCTGGCCGCGGGCACCCTCTTTTCTAGCAAATACCGGCTGATTCTTGAGGCTGGGAGTGATTTAGATCAGGCCCAACAAAGGTTTGACAGTGATTGGCCCAGCACTGGCGCCAAATGGAAAGATGCCCGCAAAGCCTCACCCGGCGCCGATCGGGTGATCGAACGAATGAGCCGTTTTTTGATCCTGATCGGCCTATCGAGCCTGGTCGTCGGCGGCATTGGGGTTAGCGCTGCTGTGCGGGCGTTTATTACCAAAAAAACTGGACACATCGCCGTGTTAAAGACCCTTGGCGCCACACCTGGACAAATCTTTTGGATCTACACTCTGCAAATCGCCGTCTATACCGGCCTGTCGGTGGTGCTTGGCCTTTTACTCGGCGCCCTTGCGCCCTTTGCTGTCCTGCCATTTTTGCCTGAAAATTTGGCAGAGGTGGCCCTGATATCCATATACCCTTCTCCCCTCATTGAGGCCGCGGTCCATGGCAGCTTGGCCGCGGCGATTTTTTCGATTTGGCCCCTGGCACAGACCGAGCACATTCGCCCAGCCAATCTCTTCCGCGGAGGCGCGCCTGCTCTTTGGCCCGCGCGGCGCTATCTCGTTGTGCAGGGCGCCTTGTTGGCTGCGGCGATCTTTAGCGCAGTGCAGTTTTCCGGCTCCTGGTCCATGACTTTCTGGCTCTTGGGTGGCATTGCAATTTCGCTGCTCATCCTAGCGATGATCTCTGGCGCATTTCAGTTCACACTCAATCGTATCATGCGTGGCTCCACATTTCAGGGCCGATTGCCGCTGCGCGCAGCCTTGAGCGCTCTGGCCAGTGGGTCGGAACGAACTGGCTCAGTGGTTATGGGCATCGGTCTTGGACTCACAGTTCTGGCTGCGATTGGGCAAATTGACGGCAACCTACGGCGCTCCATCACACAATCCTTACCCGAAAAAGCCCCAAGTTTCTTTTTCCTCGATATTCAATCCAGTCAACTGCCAAAATTTAACCAAAGACTGGCGGAAAATCCGGCGGTTAGGCAAGTTGAAACAGCCCCCATGCTGCGCGGTCTTGTCACAAAAATTAACGAACAACCCGCGGCCAAAGTTGGCGGGGATCATTGGGTTCTGCGGGGAGACCGCGGGATCAGCTATGCGGATGGTTTGCCCAAAAAAACAAAAATTATAGCTGGGCAGTGGTGGGGCGCAGGCTATAGCGGGCCGCCCCAAATCAGCTTTGCCGCCGAAGAAGCTGAAGAAATCGGCATCGGGCTTGGAGATCAATTGACCCTCAACGTGCTGGGCCGCGATATCACCGCCACTATCACAAGCCTGCGCGAGGTGGATTTCTCCACTGCCGGCATGGGATTTGTAATTTTGTTGAATGAAGCGGCTTTGAAAGGCGCGCCGCATTCTCATATTGCAACTGTCTATGCCGAAGCCTCCGCTGAAATCCCAATTTTGGATGAGCTGAACCAAGCCTTTCCCAATGTCACAGGCATTCAAATTCGAGAAGCTGCAGCTTTGGTCACAGGCGTGGTATCATCCATCGCCTCCGCCGCTTCGATCGGCGCCCTTGCCACACTGATCACTGGACTTTTGATCCTGATCGGGACCGCCGCAGCCAGCACAGCCCAGCGGGCCTATGAAAGCTCAATTTTAAAGACACTCGGGGCCACGCGGCGCGAAATTCTCACCTCTTTCGCCCTACGCTCAGCCATGATCGGCGCGCTTGCCGCCGGCGTAGCCCTTGGCGCGGGGCTTTTGGGCGGCTGGGCCGTCAGCCATTTTGTATTTGAAAATCAATTTGCAATCATCTGGATGAATGCTGCATTGGTGATCCTTGGCGGTGTCGGCCTCACCTTGATCACAGGCGTGCTCTTTGCCCTAGGCCCCCTGTCGCAATCCGCCGCAACTGAGCTCAGGCACCAAGATTGACGCCACCGGGCAAGATAACTACCCACTCTTTCTTTGTCATCGGAGGTTTTTCACCTGCGCTCTCCAGACAAAACGATTCACCGCATCGCCTCAAACCGCTGTGGTCGCAGGCGGAACCATAATGTGAGAAAATGGGTCATACGCGCATTAAATATTTGGTGACTATACCAACTTAAAATCGCGCGCCCCTGCTGGCGAAGGCGTTGCGATCTGTCCGAGATGCCCTACGCGACTGTTCAGAAGTGATTGTCGTCAACGATGGCACAGCTTTTTCGCAGCCCACGCGTGACTTGATTGGCTCATTGGGCGCCGTGGCTGTAAAAACCAAAGGTGGGCTCGACGCGCGCGCGGAATGGCTTTTGTTTTTGGATGATGATGATCTCATTGCCGTCATATATTGGCAGGCGGTCGCCCGCTATATCGACGCGCATTTTCAATCTACAGATCTAGCCTATGGATTTTATCGCGCCAGCTCCCAGTCAGATCGCACAGCAATGCAGCGGGTCGCAGCAGCCCAGACAATGTTTCATAGTCAGCTGCAAGAGGGTACATCTCTGAGGTCCAAAATGCAGGATTGGGCTTCAGATTTTGGGTACCAAAAGCCCTATTTCAAAAGGTCAGTGGCATTAACTGCAGAGTTGCGCACGAATTCGGATACAGATTTTTACCATAAATTTCTGAGCGCTGGCGCGAGCTGCCACAACACACCATCAGATGGCGCAATAATTTTTAAGGCGATCATGGTACAGCCGCCGCCAGCTCCAACACAAAACGCTACGGGCCAGGGCAACTTACCCATTATTTCAAGCATATTTTGAACACCCAGGCAAAAATTTTGGCCACAAACAACAAGACCCAATACGACATATTTTATGGCTTATCACCCAAACGGCCAGGGGGCGCCAATCGGGCGCTTGAATTCTATCCACCGACCTGCGCCTATGGCCCATGAACAGATCGTTTCCAACAGGCTGGGACTGCATGATCAAACCCAAGCGCGGGCTGTGACAGCCCAGCGCAGCCAAAAGACCATTGGTCTCACACTCGCCATTTTTGGCGCGCTGCTGTTGACGCCCGATACGTTGTTCATGCGCCTGTCGCAGCTCGATGGGTTCAACATGTTGCTCTGGCGCGGCGGCCTCAGCGGCCTGGCCTATTTTATGATCTGGTTATGGATGCGCGGCCCGCGCGATCTGTCCAATATTTGGACCCGAAATTTTGCCATAATTGTTGCCTGTCAAACCGGTAATGCGGCGTTATTCAGCCTCGCCATTGCGGTCGCGCCTGTGACTGTTGTGCTGATAGGCGTGGCCACCGTGCCAATTTTCGCCGCTGTTATGTCGCGCGTCATATTGGGTGAAGCCCTCTCAATGCGTACGCTTATCACCGCCACCATGGTCTTTTTGGGCCTATTTGTCTCTGTAATGGGCAGTGATGACGGGCAAATTAAGCTCGACCTCATCACGCTCATCGGTGCGGGATTAGGGCTGGGCGTCGCCTTCAGCCTGGCGATGAATTTCACAATAATCCGCAAAGACCCAGAAGTACCCTTTGTTCTGGCCATTGCCATTGGCGCCATTACCGCCGCCGGGTTGGCGGCTTTATTTGCGACCACACTGGCCTGGCCGCCTCTCCCGCAGATGGCTGCTATTGCTTTGACCGGTATTTTCATTCTGCCGCTGTCTTTTGTCACCCTCTCTTATGCGGCCCGCTTTGTGCCCTCCTCGACCGTAAGCCTTATCATGTTGTTGGAGACAATTTTGGGCCCTTTATGGGTTTGGTGGGGTATTGATGAGGCCCCGAGTGCCGCGATGTTAATTGGCGGTGGCATCGTCTTGACCTGTCTAGCTGTATTCTTGATCTTTGAGGACCACCACGCCGCTTGAAGCACTCCCATTACGGCCACCTTTGATAACGAAACCGCTACACAATTAAATGATCGACAACGAGGATGTGGGGTCTTAGCTTCTCAGCGAGGAGATTTGCCATGACCCATTATGAAACTGCCGCATCAGACCTTCCCCTAAGCACCCTGAGCGTGACAGAGCGTGTCTTCGAGGGTCTCACTCCACGACTGGAAGATGTGGTTATAATTGATGGGATAGATGGGCGAACATTTACCGCCGGTGGCGTTATCGATCATGTCAAACGTCTTGCTGGTGGGTTGCGCGCAGCCGGCCATGTGCCACAAAAACCTGTCGCACTTATGGCGCCGAACTCACCAGAATATTGTATTATTTTTCATGCAGTCGCTTGGGCAGGCGGCACGATCACAACTTTAAATCCGACCTATACAGCGCATGAAATTCGCCATCAGCTGCGAGATTCTGGTGCGGGCCTGTTGATCTCCGTCCCCGCAACGCTCGCAGTCGCCAAAGAGGCGCTGGAAGAGCTGCCAGAAGTGCAGCTTTGCGTCATCGGCAGCGCTGAAGGTTGCCAGAGCCTATCTGAGCTATACGGCCCGGCGCAGGAGCAGCAGTGCCCCGTAGATTTGGAATGCCACAGCGTTGTGCTGCCCTATTCGTCTGGAACCACTGGCCTGCCCAAAGGGGTGTGCCTGTCGCATCGCAACCTTTCAATGAATATCGATCAAACCGCCCAGGGCGCTGAATTTCAAGCAGGCGAGACCGCCGCCGCCTTCCTACCTTTCTTTCACATTTATGGTATGACCGTGATGATGAATATGCATCTCGCCTGCGGTGGTGTTTTGGTCACCATGCCACGGTTCGACTTGGAGCTTTTCTTGCGCATTTGCCAAGATCACCGCGCCCGGCGCATGTGGATTGTGCCGCCTGTCGCCCTTGCATTGGCCAAACATCCCTTGGTCGATACCTATGATCTCAGCGCATTGGAGCAAGTTTTCTCGGGTGCCGCACCCATGGGCAGCGCCCTGTCTGACGCGGTGTCCAGTCGCCTCAATTGCGCCATGCTGCAAGGCTTCGGAATGACCGAACTGGCGCCTGTGTCCCATATCACCCCCCTCAGCACCCCACGTTCAGGGGCCTCTGGGCTTGCGATTCCCAACACCCACTGCCGAATTGTCAGCCCCGAGTCTGGGGCCGACTTGCCACCGGGCGAGGAAGGCGAACTTTGGATCAAAGGCCCACAGGTCATGATTGGCTATCTCAACAATGAAAAAGCCACCAAAGAAACCCTGACTTCGGATGGCTGGCTGAAAACCGGCGATGTGGCGGTCATTGATGCGGATGGGTACATGTTCATCGTGGATCGTCTCAAAGAGCTGATCAAATATAAAGGGTTTCAAGTAGCCCCGGCGGAACTGGAGGCCACTTTGGTCACCCATCCCCAGATTCGAGATGCAGCCGTGATTGGCCTGCCCGATGATGAGGCGGGCGAAGTACCCGTGGCCTTTGTCGTTTGCCAAGACCCTGCCCCCAGCCCGGAAGAAATTCAATCCTATGTCGGGTCGAAACTGTCCCATTACAAACAACTGCACCGTGTCACCTTCGTCGAGGCAATTCCAAAATCGCCCTCCGGCAAGATCCTACGTCGTTTACTGCGTGACAGCCTTTAAGTTATAAGCGCACCCCGGTCCTAGGCAAGATAAGCAAGCGAGAACAGCGATAAAACAGAGGTCCAGATGATCACCGGCGCGATGGTATCTGTTCGCACTTTGTAAAGCATGGCAAGAGCGAAGGCCATGGCGCCCGAAGGCCCAGCACCGTTGAGTAGGAGCAGATCATTCCAAAGCTCGGGCCGCGCACCCCAGGCCAGCACAGACACGACGATCGCCGGCATGAGCAGCAACTTGATGCCAGCCACAGCGGCCACTTTTTTTGTTGGCCAGAGGCTGTGCCCAGATAGGATCACCCCAAGGGCAAAGAGCGTCAAAGGCGCCGCGCCCGCACCGGCAAATTTACAGGCCACCAAGAGCGGCTCAGCGGCGATCAACCCTAAGCCATTGCTGCCCAAACCCAAGGCAATCACGATCAAAACTGGGTTTTTCACCAAGCGCAGCAGGCTTTGCGCCGCCGATTGCCCACGATTGGCCAGTAAATCCGTAGTGATTATGAAAAATGCAAAGGTCACAGTGGCATCCCAAACTACCACTGCCATGATCGGGATATTGCCACCACTGCCATAGATCAGCGCCGAAATTGGCCAGATATAAAGCAAGGAATTGACAAAAATGGTTGCCATAGCCAGAAGCCAAGCCTCTAGAAACGAACATTTGAATAGGTAAATCGAAAGCAGCAACGTGGCCAGAAAGACAACAACTTGGGCCAGGGCATAAAGAGCTATGGCGTCAAAATAAAAACTACCAAGATCCACCCCATTGACCAAGGGGAAAATCAAAGCGGGTTGCAAGATCAAAAAGGCAACACGGTTGAGCGTGCTCGCCTCAGCAGTTGAGACAAAGCGCAGCCGCCCCATGGCAAAACCAAGCACCATGATCGAGAACACTGGCAGAATATTGTGGGTTAGAATGGTTAGCAATTTGTGCTCCCGACACCGCACTTGCCTGTGCATGACCGGCCTATTACAGGAAGCGCGGCGCATCAATAAGGTAAAATGCGCCTGCCACAGGGTGCGAACTGTTGTCCCGCAATGTTACGCCTAAATATGTACGCCGAACAGATAACCCACGCCAGTGGTCACCGCCATCGCCAGAACACCCCAGCCCATGACCCTAACCATCGCAGGCCGCATTGGGGCCCCACCAAACTTCGCGCCCAGCGCACCAAGGCCCGCCAAAGCGCCTACAGTCACCGTCCACACCGTTGGGACGATCCAATCCGACGGGGCCATAATCGCCGCCAAAACCGGAATCGCAGCGGCCACGCTGAAGGTCAGGCCAGAGGCAACGGCGGCCTCAAGCGGGTTGGCGCTATGAATTTCCGACAGCCCCAGCTCATCACGGATATGAGCGCCGAGAGCGTCATGCTCTGATAGCTCTTGCGCCACTTTGCGTGCGGTTTCATCGGTCAGTCCACGCAAACAGTAAATCTCGACCAGCTCCTCTAGTTCGGCCGCAGGCATATCTCGCAGCGCCACCTCCTCGCGCTTGATATCCGCGCGTTCCGTATCCGATTGCGAAGACACCGACACATATTCACCCGCCGCCATGGACATTGCGCCCGCCACCAGGCCAGCGACACCAGCCACAAAGATCACCCGCGCATCCGGCTCTGCTGCCGCCACGCCCGCCACCAAAGAGGATACAGAGACAATCCCGTCATTCGCCCCCAATACAGCTGCGCGCAGCCAACTGTTACGGGTAACGTAATGGGGATCATCAGGATGGGCGCTTGGGTGTGACATATGGTCAATCTTTCAAAAATTTGGCATTATTAAAACATGCCGGCCATAACTTCTCAACGTGGGGCACAAAGAAAATAGCGCAGATCTTAACGCGCCCGCAGCTGGGTATCGTGCCAGATCGGCCTGGCTGGACCGTCGCAGCAAAGGGCTGGTTTCAGAATTTGACAGGCCGGGCAATTTTATCCGTCCGGTCGGCTTCACCCAAATTGCCCCATGCAAGGTCGCAATTTTTATAAAAAGGCGTCGCAAATGTGATGGCAAAAAGTGGGAGAATCGATCACATTTAATACGCATTCGGCGATGGCGTCGCTGGCGGGTGGCATATTCCACTTGCGCAAAATGGATCCTGAACGCCGGGATTTGTTTTTCAATGAGGTGTCGACATGACCCAAATCAAGCGCCCAAATTTTCACCGGTTTCATAATGGATCAAAAGCGGCGCTGCCCTTTTGCGATACGGAATATGAAACCCGCCTAGCGGGGCTGCGCACCATCCTGAGCGACAAAGGTGTCAACGCGGCTGTTTTTACATCCATGCACAACATAGCTTATTATTCGGGCTTTCTATATTGTGCCTTTGGCCGTCCCTACGGGTTGGTTGTCACCGCAACAGACTGCGTCACCATTTCCGCTGGCATCGACGCCGGCCAGCCATGGCGCCGCAGCTTTGCTGACAACATTACCTATACAGATTGGCAGCGCGATAACTACTGGCGCGCAATTGCTTCTGTGACGGGACAAGGCGTTGTGATCGGCTATGAGGGTGATCACTTGTCTCTAAACCAAGCAGCAGCGCTCAACAGCTGTCTGGCCCCAAAAGCCCAAGTCGATCTGGCGCAGGCGACAATGCAACAGCGCATGATGAAATCGCGAGGCTGAAATCGCGCTCATACGCGCTGGTGCTGCAACCGCAGATGTGGGTGGCTACGCAATCAAGGACGCAGTCCGTACCGGTGTGCAGGAAATTGATGTGGCCATGGCTGGCCGTGACGCAATGGAGGCGCATATCGCGCGGGAATTTCCAGATGCGGAGTATAGGGACACTTGGGTCTGGTTCCAATCCGGCCTAAACACCGACGGCGCGCATAATCCCGTGACAAGCCGTGTCTTGCAGCGTGGTGATATTCTCAGCCTCAATACCTTTCCTATGATTTCAGGCTACTACACAGCATTAGAGCGAACAATGTTTGTGGAGACCGTTGATCCAGCATCCCAGTCCTATTGGGACGCCAATGTCGCCGCCCACGAAATGGGAATCAGCTTGCTGAAACCAGGCGCCAGCTGTGCAGAGATCACGGCCGGTGTGAACGCCTTCTTCGAAGACCGCAATCTGCTGCAATATCGCTCATTCGGCTATGGCCATTCCTTTGGCGTGTTAAGCCATTACTACGGTCGAGAAGCCGGGCTCGAACTGCGTGAGGACATCGACACGATCCTGCAGCCAGGCATGGTCATCTCCATGGAACCCATGATCACAATACCGGATGGGCAACCTGGAGCTGGTGGGTATCGTGAACACGATATTTTGATCATCACCGACGATGGCAATGAAAACATCACGCAATATCCCTATGGTCCTGCCTTCAATGTGGTCGGAGGATAAAGCAGTGCTACGCCTTAGCGAGATATTCTGACGTCAAATCCTGCCAATAAGGCCTATTTTCAAGCCAATGGACAACTGTCAGATCAAATCTCGCTCTTTATACCTACCCCCAAGCACTCCTCTGGTTGGTTGCCAAGAGACGCAGAGCCTATCCTTCGCTTTATCCAATGCAAAAATTGCACAAAGCAGGTCAAACTTGCAATATCGTCACCCAATATCTAGTAGGGGCCCAGGCAGCTTCAGCGCAAAAATGATCTAATCGAACAGTCTCTGCGTATGAAAGTTGAGAAAAGCTTAAGAGTGTAAAACACATGCATAAATTGATCACTGTCATCTTTTTGAGCCTCATGGCCACAAGCGCGGCGGCGCAAGAAACCCTGACCAATAGGTCCGATTTTCTGAATGCAGTTGCCACAAATATCCTCGAGATCAAACTTTTGCGCCTGCAGCTTAAGGTCTTGGATAACGGAAAAATCACCGGCAAAGCCTTTGGTCACAACGTCACAGGAGCTTGGGAGTGGACCAATGGATTCTTCTGCCGCAGCATGACTTGGGGAGACCGAGAGCTGGCGAATAATTGCCAGCAAGTTGCTAGGGACGGAAAATCACTCATCTTCATCAGCGACAAGGGCACCGGCCGCAGCGCCAAATTTTCCCTTCGGCCCACGACGCAGTAAGCACTTATCAGCAAGGGAAGAGTTCTTTATTTGAAGCACCATAATTGTTTGGAGCACACAAAGGCTCTGGCACGGCAACGAGACCTCGCAGCCTAGAAAAGCAAATTTAAACAATTATTAACGCCAAAAATTCCCGTGGTACGACAATCTGCGATTAATTTTGGTCCAGAGCGCTACGAGATTAATGCGGCCGCAGGCCCATCCATCGTCTGTATCGCGACTTTCCGTGTGACAATTCTGTTCAAAGCATTAAAGCACCAAAGGTAAAGACGCCACCCACTATCTATGCGTGAGGTTTTCCAGCCTCGTCTTGATTTCACAAATAGCGGCATTTGACACAGTCGGTATACCTCCATATCCTTTTTGCCAGTTTAGCCATTTTTTATCTAGGTTTCAAAACCAAGACCACCTTCATAGGGTTGGTACATTGTAATGTAGCCCGAACACAGGCATCCGTGGAGATTAGACATGAAAACCTCTATTGCGACTGTTTCTATCTCGGGCAACTTCGGAGAAAAGCTTGAAGCGATCGCAGCCGCCGGATTCCATGGGCTGGAAATTTTTGAGCAGGACTTCATCGCCCATGACGCGAATCCGCGCGAAGTCGGGGAGATGATCCGAGCGATGGGACTTGAAATCACAATTTTTCAACCTTTTCGTGATTTTGAAGGCCTGCCTGACCATCTGCGCACCAAGGCTTTCGATCGAGCGGAGCACAAGTTCGACCTGATACAAGAATTGGGAACGGATCTCATGTTGATTTGCTCCTCTTGTCACCCAGAGGCGATTGGCGGCACCGATCGCGCAGCAGCAGATTTTCATGAGCTCGGAGAACGTGCGAAAAAGAGGGGGCTGCGCGTCGGTTATGAGGCACTGGCCTGGGGCCGTTATGTCAATGATCACCGGGACGCTTGGGAGATCGTCCGCCGCGCCGACCATGAAAATGTAGGGCTTATTCTGGACAGCTTTCACACTTTGGTACGTAAGATCGATCCAGATACAATCCGCCGCATACCTGGCGATAAAATTTTTTTCGTTCACTTTGCAGATGCGCCGGCCATTGAAATGGACATGCTGTATCGGTCGCGTCACTTTCGCAACATGCCGGGGGAAGGTGACCTTGACATGATTGGCTTCACACGCGCGGTGATGGCCACCGGATATTCAGGTCCAATTTCGCTTGAAATATTTAACGATCAATTCCGAGGCGGCCAACCAAAAACCATTTCAAAAGATGGCTATCGGTCTCTCTTGGCGCTGATGGATGACGTCAATCGAGCGGAGCCAGCGCTTGCATTGAACGTGCAGGATACGCCTGCGCGAATTCAGGCCAAAGGCCTGTCCTTCATCGAGTTTGCCAGTAAGGCGGAAGAAGGAGAGGCCCTTGGCGCTTTGCTCTCCAGTATCGGGTTCACACATTCCGCGGATCATTTGACTCTGGATCTCACCCTATGGACACAGGGCGATATCCGCATCTTGGTGAACCGCGAAACCAAAGGCTACGCCAGCAGCGCATTTACCCTCCATGGAACCAATGTCTGCGATATTGGTATTGCGGTGGAAGATGCCGAGGCGGCCGCCGAGCGCGCAAGATTCTTGGGTGCTGACCTCTTTCAGCAGGCGATTGATCCCAAACAACTAAAAATCCCAGCGATCCACGGCCAAAGTGGTGGAATTTTGCATTATATCGACGATAAGAATGGGCTTTCGGATGTATGGGATGTCGAATTCACCTCTCGAGCCGAGCCCTCACTCGGAGCAGGGCTGACCGGCATCGATCATATTGGTCATACGATGAGCTATGAGGATATGCTCAGCTGGTCTCTCTTTTACACGACACTCTTTGATATGAAAAAATCTGCAATGGTTGATGTGGTCGATCCCGACGGGCTAGTTCGATCACAGGCGCTCGAGGCATTAGATGGCAGCCTACGGATTACCCTAAACGGGGCTGAAACCCATAAGACCATGGCCGGCAGTTTTTTGGCAGAAAGTTCCAACGCCTCTGTTCAGCATATTGCCTTTGCAACAGAGGATATCTTTGCGTCTGCCCAAACGTTGCAGGCATATGGGTTTGCACCCTTGCCTATTCCAACCAACTATTACGCCGACCTGGCCGCACGTTTCGACATCGACGCAGGCATGTTAGAGCGCCTGCAGACGCGAAACATTCTTTATGATGAGGATGCGCGGGGGAAATTTTTCCAACTCTACTCACGTCCCTTCGCCGACGGCATGTTTTTTGAAATCGTACAACGCACAGGCGGATATGAAGGATATGGTGGCCCCAACGCCCCATTCCGTATCGCAGCACAAAAGCGCCTGATGCGGCAAAAAGGGATACCTAGGATATAGGCTGGCGCGCGCAAACTGTTCACTTGGCTAAGATGCATCCCAACACATGTTAACCATTGAGCAACATAAGCCACTATCATTTTACC
>CAJIZA010000003.1 GCA_905181815.1 uncultured Planktomarina sp.
TCCGCCAAGCTGATCTGACATTTTTTGCGCACCAGCTGCCCCGTGGATTTCAAGTCTTCCGACTGCGCAATTAAATCGCACATTTCGCGCCCGGCCAAACCGCCAATCTCTTCGGCGGGAAAATGGATCGTGGTCAGGGGCGGCTCCATCTCTTTACTGCCTTTGAAATCTCCGATTCCCAAAACAGACAGGTCTTCTGGCACCTGCACACCCCGCTGAACAGCGGCGTAAATTGCCCCTTGCGCGATCACATCGTTGCCGCAAAGAAGCGCGGTGGGGCGTTCCGGCAGATCAAACAATGCGCCACAGGCTTCTTTAGCTTCGGCGATATTGTAAGGGGCCTGTATGGTCCAGGCTTCTGGCGGCTCAGCCTGTTGGTGCCGCAATTGCGTCAAAGCTCCCTCCAATCTTCCCCGCGCGCGATCATTGCCGACGGTCTTGGGAAACACTAAAGCAATGCGCCTGTGCCCTAAATCGAGCACATGTCTTGCGGCCATCTCCCCGGCCTCATTATTGGCAGCGCCAACACAGGAAATGCGGCTATCCTCTTCATAGTTCCAGATCGAAATCACCGGAACGGCCTGTTGGTCTAATAACTGGAACGTCGGTTCGGAGTGATCCAGGCCAATCAATGCCACCCCATCCACCCGGTGCTCAAGAAATTTTCGCAACACGGCATACTCGCGCTCCAGGTCGAACCCATGGCTGGCAATCAACAAGGTAAAGCCAGCCTGATCTACCGCGTCTGAAAAACTTTGGATAACCTCTGCAAAGATTGCATGATCAATGGTTGGGACGATCAAACCAATCGTACCACTGCGCCGCCCATGCATCGCCTGGGCCGCACGATTGCGGATATACCCCAGGGCCTTCACCGCTCGTTCAATCTTTTTGCGAGTCGCAGGATTCACTAAATCTGGGATGGTTAAAGCTGCGAGAAACCGTCGAAATTGAGACGCCTGCACGGCGTGCAACATCCACAATATCAGCCTTATTCCTTTGTTTTAAAATCATAAAAACCTCATGTTGATAAATTTTATGAAAACGTTTGCATTACTATTTTCATTAGATAAAAAAGAAGTCAAGCACAACACTGAAATGTGGATCACCGATGGAGTTTATTTACTACTTTGACGATGTCTTCACCCTTTGGGCCTTTGGCATGCTGTTGCTGGGCACAGTCTTTGGGTTGATTCTTGGCGCCACGCCGGGGCTTTCGCCCACCATGGCGGTGGCCTTGGCTATTCCTTTCACCTTTAAGATGGAGCCCGCTCATGGGCTGATTTTGCTCGGAGCGCTGTACACCTCGACGGTCGCGGGTGGCGCGGTCAGTGCCATTTTGCTGAAAATTCCGGGAGCGCCAGCCAATATTGCCACCACATTGGATGGCCATACGATGGCGCGCAATGGGGACGGCAAACGCGCCTTGCAATTGTCATTTTTAGCCTCGCTCTTTGGCGGTGTCGCCGGGGTGCTCCTGCTGATCTTCGCCACACCGATCCTCGCCAAATGGGCCTTAGTCTTTGGCCCGAGTGAAAGTTTCTGGATCGCGATCCTTGGTGTGACTGTTATTGGCACTTTAGGCAGCAACTCTGTCATCAAGGGATTACTGGCCGGATGTATTGGCCTTTGGATTTCCACCATCGGTTTCGACGACATCTTGGGCACGCAGCGCTTTATTTTCCATTCCTCACTTGCGGGAGGCATCAACATCATCCCTGCGCTAATTGGTCTTTTTGCCATTCCGCAGGTGATCTCAATGTTTGCCAAGGGCCGCACACGCGACGATCTTGAAGTCTTGAGCATAAAGCCTCATCCGCTGCGCAAAGCGATTACA
Source organism: uncultured Planktomarina sp. (assembly GCA_905181815.1). Taxonomy (GTDB): domain Bacteria; phylum Pseudomonadota; class Alphaproteobacteria; order Rhodobacterales; family Rhodobacteraceae; genus Planktomarina. Next base: position 1,838 of record CAJIZA010000003.1, read on the forward strand.
GAAGTGAGCCGCCGCACGCGTGCGCTTGGCATCGGAACCTCGGTCGGCGCAATCATTGGCTTGATCCCTGGCGTGGGTGGGCAAATCGCTGGGCTGGTGGCCTATGATCAAACCCGCAATTTCAGCCCAGATCGCGACAAATTCGGCACGGGCCATTCCGAGGGCATCATCGCCGCGGAATCGGCCAATAACTCCATGGTCGGACCCTCGTTGGTCCCATTGCTCACCCTCTCAATCCCCGGCAGCCCGACGGCAGCGGTATTGCTCGGCGGGTTAATCATCCACGGTATTTTCCCCGGCCCAAATATTTTTCGGGACTATCCAGAGGTTGTTTGGCCCTTCATCAACTCTATGCTGATCGGGCAAATCTTGATGTGCGTCTTCGGCCTGATGATCGCAGGTCTGGCCGCCAATGTGGCACGGGTGCCACGCGCGGTCATGGCCGCTGTGGTCCTGGCCCTTGCTGTATTCGGAAGTTACTCAGTGCAGCTGTCTATGGATGACGTTTTTGTCATGCTCATCCTCGGGGCAGGAATGTATTTTCTGGAACGCTACGGCTACTCCGCAGCCCCGTTGGTTTTAGGCCTAATCTTAGGGCCAATTGCGGAAGGCAACTTTGTCGAAGGCGCGATGATCGCAGCGGCACAAAATGGGGTATTGCCGTATTTCTTTACCGGCGACGTTGAATATGGTCCTGATTGCCATCGTCTTGGGTTCAATTGTCTACTCGGTCTGGCTTGAGCTGAAAAATCGCAACCAGGGGAGGGCTTTGTGATGCACCGGTTTCAACACGCCATCCCCGCGGGGCTCATCGCCTTTGTCGGGCTGTGGGTCTGCTTTGTAAGCTACACACAAACCCCGGCGGCTGCATTCGCCTTTCCCCGCCTCATCTCAACAGTCTTTGTTGTGCTCGCCCTCTGGACGTTTTTCAAAGCCCTCAGAGACGGTGCCGCTCAGGAAGGCGGTTTCAGCCGCAAGAGATTGTCAATATCGCGCCGGGTCTCGCTGGCCTTGCTCTATGTTTTTTGGGGCGCAAAGTTCTTGGGTTTTACACCGGAACCAGCCATCGCCTTCTTTATTCTGCTCACTTGGTATGACCCCGCAGATCACCGGCAGCTCCGAAGTCTTGGGTCATGCGCGCCATCATCCGGCTGTGCTTCATGGCGTAATGTACTGTCTCTTCGCATTGATCTTAAACGTGTACACACCGCGAGAGATTTGGTCCTGAACTGTAAGTACAGCAGGACATCACAAACCCTAGGGAGGATTGAACATGAAAAAACTACTCGCAGGTGCAGCCATTGCCCTTGCCGCTTTGGCCAGCTCCGCGCAGGCCGATGGCCATGCAACTTACCCTGAACGTCCAATTATGCTGATGGTCAGTTATGGTGCCGGCGGCGCTACTGATTTCCAAGCGCGTATTGTCACCATGACCGCTGGCAATGACGATGCCTTAGGCATGCCTGTTGCAATTATCAACAAACCCGGTGCCGGGGGCCGCGTTGGCTGGAATTGGCTGGCCACAGCTGCCGATGCCGATGGCTATACCCTTGGCGCATACAACATCCCCCATTTCATCGCCCAATCCATTCAGGGCGGCGTGGAATATTCGGCCGATAGCTTCGAGCCTATTGCCAACTGGGGCGCTGATCCGGCGGTATTTGTTGTCGCAGCGGACAGTGAATTTAACTCCATGGCGGATGTCATTGATTGGGCCAAAGCCAATCCAGGCAAGCTCACCTTCTCTGGTGCGGGCCTCTTTGTGGGTCACCATATCGCGGCGCTGCAAATTGAAAAAGCAGCCGGCGTGAAAATGGCCTATATCCCAAATAAATCTGGCGGCTCTGGCGCAATGAAAGCGGTTATCGCCGGTGAGGTAATGGCCGGTGTGAACAACCTGTCCGACGCCTTCCGCGCCCGTGAAGCTGGCACAGTCAAGATCCTCGGCGTCGCAGATCTGGAGCGCAATTCCTTTATGGAAGATGTACCGACCATGCGGGAGCAGGGCCTTGATGTGGACAATGCTTCGGTTAATTTCCGCGGCGTTATGGTCCCCAAAGGCACACCGCAGGCCATCATCGACAAGCTGGCCGAAACCGTGCCAGCCATGTTCGCCAATCGCCGCGTTGCCGGCAAAATGAAAGCTGGCGGATCTCCAATGCATATCATGACCCGAGATGAGGTCCTTGAGATGTGGGCTGCCCGCGAGGTGACCCTAAAGGATCTGCTTGCAGGCCTGTAACGAAACCACAATCGGTGGGAGCCTTTGCCGGTTCCCACCACTCTATCAAGAACGGAATTCCCCATGACTGCTCCAGATGAAATTGCGATCGTTGACCGCATGATTGCCCGTGCCCGTAAAGCTCAGTTGGCTTTCGAAGCGAGCGGTTCACAAGACCGATACGATCAAGCTGCTCAGGCGGTTGGATGGGCCATAATGGAGCCCACACGCAATCGCACTTGGCGGAACTTGCGGTACAGACCACCGGCCTTGGGTAATGTCGCCGATAAAATCACAAAAAATCATCGCAAAACCCTCGGCCTATTGCGCGACATCGCGGAAGCAAAAACATACGGAATAATTTCTGATGATCCTGCCACGGGGATAACAGAAATCGCCCGCCCACTCGGTGTCGTGGGCGCGGTTGTGCCCTCAACCAACCCGGCGGCCACCCCGGCGAATAATATCATCAATGCAGTGAAATCTGGAAACGCCATCGTTCTTTCGCCATCTCCAAAAGGGGTCGCCTCCTGTGAGCTGTTGCTGGACTATATATATGCTGAATTTGACAAGATCGGAATTGATCGCGACCTGGTGCAGATGCTGCCCGCGCCGGGATCAAAGGCCAAGACCCAACGCATGCTTGAAATGAGTGACTTGGTTGTTGTCACCGGCAGTCAAAACAATGTGCGCCGCGCCTATACTTGCGGCACCCCGGCGATAGGGGTGGGAGCGGGAAATGTGACCGTAATCGTCGATGAAACGGCCAATCTTGCCGAGGCCGCCGCGAAAATCACCGCCTCAAAGACCTTTGACAATGCCACCTCTTGCTCGTCGGAAAACGCGCTTGTGGTGGTGGATGAAGTTTATGACGCCTTTGTGCAAGCCATGGCGCAAGAGGGCGGTGCTCTCGTGACTGATGAAGCGCCCATCATTGCCAAACTCTGGCCAGATGGACATTTGAACCGCTCGGTCATTGCCCAAGATGCCGACAAGATGCTTGAAGCGCTGGGTATGGTGGGGACGGTGCCTGCTACGACGAAGTTCCTTGCTGTTGAGACCTCCGGTATCGGTGCAGATCATCCCCTCTCGGGCGAAAAGCTTTCGCGGGTCATGGCCCTTTATCGTGCGCGAGATTTTGCGGATGCAAAGGCCATTGCCAGCCGTATCCTGACCCATCAAGGCGCGGGCCATTCCATCGGAATTCACTCAGCCCTTGAAGCACGCGCTTTGGAATTGGGACGCGAAGTGCCAACCTGTCGGGTGATCGTGAACCAAGCTCATTGCTTCGCCACGGGTGGCGCTTTCAACAACGGCTTGCCCTTTTCGCTCTCAATGGGATGCGGCAGTTGGGGCGGCAATTCGATTGATGGCAATCTCAATTGGCGCCACTTTGTGCAAACAACCAAAGTGACCCGCGAAATTCCTGCCCGTGAACCGGCGCTCGAAGATATCTTTGCAAATTACTGGGCACAAGCCGGAAAATGATTGCATTTAACGAAACCCCGCCACAAGGCACCGTACGCGACTGGCTGGACCAGCAGGCTGAAGCAAGGGGAGAACGCATCGCCTATCGCTTCACCGATGGCGCCGCCGACCTCTCTTGGGCAAATTTGCGCGATATCGCCCGCGCCCGTGCGCAGGGCCTAACAGCCCTCGGTATGGCCAAAGGTGAAAGCCTCGCTGTGATGATGCCCAATGGGCGCGCAGCGTTAGAGACGCTTTTTGCCGGGCTCTATGGCGGGTTTCGCGTCACCATGATTAATCTGGCGGCGGGTAACGATGCCATTACCTATGCATTTGAGCATTGTGAGGCGCGCTTTGCCTGTGTCGGCGCAGAACAGCAGGCGCAATTTGCCGCGACCTGCCCCGATGGTCTGCGGCCAATGCCCGATGATCTGGACCTTGATGCGCAAGTGCCACTGCACCCCCTTAGCTCTGGGGATGACGCTTTGCTGATGTACACATCCGGCACCACCGGGCGGCCCAAAGGCGTGGTGCACAGCCATAGTAGCCTTCTCGCAGGCGGCTGGACCACCGCCCGCGCCCATGCGCTAAGTGAGCATGACTGCGGATATTGCGTGCTGCCGATCTGTCACATCAATGGGCTATGCGTTAGTGTCATGGGATGCCTCATCTCAGGCGGGCAATTATTACTGGCTCCTAAGTTTTCCAACAGCCGGTTTTGGGAGTGACATTGAGGCGGGAGCCGTCACCTGGTTTTCGGTTGTGCCCACCATCATCTCGCATGTGCTGCATTCCACTCAGGATCCCAGCGATGCGGCCAGAGCGAAACTGCGCTTCGGCAGATCGGCCAGCTCAGCTTTGGCGCCAGAAGTGCAAACCGCCTTTGAAACCCGATTTGGTGTGCCAATCGTTGAGACGATGGGCATGACAGAGACCGCGGCGCAGATGCTTTCGAACCCGCTGCCCCCCGCAACGCGAAAGATCGGCTCACCCGGCATTGCGATCGGCAACCAGGTAACGATCCTGCGTTCAGACCTCTTGGAGGCTAGCCACAATGAACAGGGCGAGATTGCCATTCGCGGTCCGAATGTCATGAAGGAGTATCTCAAAAACCCTGATGAGACACGCGCGAGCTTCACGCCCGATGGCTGGTTACGCTCGGGTGACCTCGGGCATAAAGACGAAGAGGGATATGTGTTTGTGACAGGCCGTCTGAAGGAATTGATCATTAAGGGCGGTGAGAATATTGCGCCACGCGAAGTGGACGAAGCGCTTTACGCCCATGCGGATGTTGTCGAAGCTGCAGCCTTCGCGCAGCCCTGCACCACCTACGGTGAACGCGTGGTTGCCGCAGTAACTCTCTGTGCCGACAGTTCGGTCACCGCTCCTGATTTGATCGACATCTGTACCCGCCGCTTGGGTGCGTTTAAAGCTCCCGATACGGTATATATACTCGAGGATCTGCCCAAAGGCCCTTCGGGGAAAATTCAACGGAAAAAATTGGCCGACATGATGTCATCCACCTGATGTCATCCACGGTCGCGAGCGATTAAAATCTTTCCGTCGCAGCGTCAAAAAAGACACCATCTTCCGTCAGCCGATCAAGGCATGATTGAAACACGGCAAAATCGGCTTCGGAACGCTCGGCGTGGGTTTTCGACGCAGCCAACCGCGTAAGAGCACCAGCCGACAGCACACGCCGCAACACAGCATCTGCAAATGACACATGCGAACTTATCACAAGATTTTGATGCGGGACGGAACAGCGCGCAAGATTCAAAAAATATGAAAACACTGCAAAGAACCGCGCACAGTCTCGCGCAACATTTCTGGATCCGTCTGAGCCCAGGCCATGAAGTTGATGACGTTCTGATTCGCTTTTGCCATGGGTCTTTTGGGCGTGGGGTTGAGATATTCGCGCATCAACATGCAATCCTGCTGTGCCTCCGGGTCACTGGAATCCCAAAGACATTCTTCCAAATTCGCAGAGCCCCATTCTGAGATAAGTACAACCTGCCTCCCCTCGATAGACATATTGGGAAGGACATCCCGCGCCGATTTCAGCCGGAGGATCCGTCTTAAAACGAAACCTATGCCTTCGGGTGCTCCGGCTGAGACCAAGAGCGGCCACCAAGCGAAATGGCCTGGACGACGCACATCAAGCGTCACAACCTTTCCGCGACTGGCAGCCATAATGCTTGGCCAAGCCAAACGCGCAATCAACCCATGAATAAGAGACATCGCCTCTACTTCATAAAGAGGAAGGTCTTGTGCAAAGAGTTGGTGGGGTAGATCACAAACCTCACGCGCCCCGGACTTTAACTCGGGTGCAATCGACCGCGAAGAGGCATGAGCAGAAGTATTTTCATTCCGAAAATGTGATAGCTTTGTGGCACAAAAATATAATTTATTGGGCTAATCCATGCGAATTCCTAAAACGACTGCCCACCTAACCCGCTGTGTTTAAACCAAATGAGAACTAACCTGTAAAGGTGAGAATCAATGAAATTTTATCAATTATGAGTTATGAAACTCATGCTTTTGAAGTGCCGGTTCCAAGGCGATAAAAGCGCCATCTCTGACCGAATATGACGACAGCCTAATGGGTCCAAACACCCCGACGATTGGTGGCAAAATTTTCCCCATAACCGCCAGGACGTATATTTGCTGCACGCTTTTGCGGCTCCACAACCGTGGCTTGAATACCGTGACGTTCCGCATAATCCACAGCCGCATCCTTGGTGTCAAACTGCAGACGAGCCTGCGTTTGCGTATCGTCGCTGGACGTCCAGCCCATCAAGGGATCAATATGACGCGCGTCCGATTGCGCAAACTCTAACACCCAATGTTTGGTTTTGGCCGTGCCTGACGACATGGCAGTTTTGGCGGGCTGGTAGATTCGTGCAAACATGATGTCCTCCATAATTGCTACGTTTAATATATTTCAGGCCCAAGGCAAGCAATTGCTGGCGCCATCAGCTGCAGTTAAGTTTTTGTTGTTTGTATTTTTTGTTATCGTATTGAGAGATATATGATTGTTTTAATCTATCTAGGATTGGCGATGACCTACTCTCCCACAGCTTAAGCTGCAGTACCATCGGCGCGACCATGCTTAACTTCCGAGTTCGGGATGGGATCGGGTGTTTCATTGGCGCTATGATCACCAAACCAAGATAGACTAATTTTGATTGTGTTTAGCAATCAAATCTTGGTGTTCCAAGTTAAGTATTTTTATGCGGCAATTGTGTATGGCTTTTGGATCTGTATTGGCGTGTCTGCCTTCTACTGGATCAAATCAAGCCTATCGGACCATTAGTACCAGTCAGCTGAACGTGTTACCACGCTTACACCTCTGGCCTATCGACGAGGTGGTCTACCTCGGTCCTCAGGGATACCTTGTTTTGAGGGGGGCTTCCCGCTTAGATGCTTTCAGCGGTTATCCTGTCCGATCATAGCTACCCAGCACTGCCGTAGTCGACAACTGGTCCACCAGTGGATCGTTCACCCCGGTCCTCTCGTACTAGGGGCAACTCCTCTCAAGTATCCTACACCCACGGCAGATAGGGACCGAACTGTCTCACGACGTTCTAAACCCAGCTCACGTACCTCTTTAAACGGCGAACAGCCGTACCCTTGGGACCTGCTCCAGCCCCAGGATGAGATGAGCCGACATCGAGGTGCCAAACGGTGCCGTCGATATGGACTCTTGGGCACCATCAGCCTGTTATCCCCGGCGTACCTTTTATCCGTTGAGCGATGGCCCTTCCACTCGGGACCACCGGATCACTATGGCCGTCTTTCGACTCTGCTCGACTTGTCAGTCTTGCAGTCAGGCTGGCTTCTGCCATTGCACTCAACGAGCGATTTCCGACCGCTCTGAGCCAACCTTCGCGCGCCTCCGTTACGCTTTAGGAGGCGACCGCCCCAGTCAAACTACCCACCATACAGGGTCCTGGATCCGGATAACGGACCGCAGTTAGATAACAAGCAAAACAAGGGTGGTATCTCAAAGGAGGCTCCACAAAAACTGGCGTTTCTGCTTCAAAGCCTACCACCTATTCTGCACATGTTGTGCCTGTTATCAGTGTAAAGTTGTAGTAAAGGTGCACGGGGTCTTTCCGTCTAACCGCGGGAAGCCTGCATCTTGACAGGCAATTCAATTTCACTGAGTCTATGTTGGAGACAGCGGGGAAGTCGTTACGCCATTCGTGCAGGTCGGAACTTACCCGACAAGGAATTTCGCTACCTTAGGACCGTTATAGTTACGGCCGCCGTTTACCTGGGCTTCAATTCGGAGCTCTCACCCCTCCTTTTAACCTTCAGGCACCGGGCAGGCGTCAGACCCTATACGTCGTCTTGCGACTTCGCAGAGCCCTGTGTTTTTAGTAAACAGTCGCCACCCCCTGGTTTGTGCCCCCAGCTTCCAGTTGCCTAGAAACCGGGCCTCCTTCTCGCGAACTTACGGAGGTATTTTGCCGAGTTCCTTCAACATAGTTCTCTCAAGCGCCTTGGTATACTCTACCTATCCACCTGTGTCGGTTTAGGGTACGGTCTGATGGAGGGCTATTTCCAGGAACCACTTAACTGCTGGGGCAACTACGCCTGATCCAACAATCTTCATGATCCGTCACTTCCTCCTGGCCCAGGAATATTAACCTGGTTCCCATCGCCTACGGCTTTCGCCCTCGGCTTAGGGGCCGGCTTACCCTGCTCAGATTAGCTTTAAGCAGGAACCCTTGGATTTTCGGCGAGGGGGTCTCTCACCCCCTTTGTCGTTACTCATGTCATCATTCTCACTAGTGATCTCTCCACCGGATCCCTCACAGGCCGGCTTCACAGAAAGCTCCTTGCGTCCAGTATTTTACGCGCCTCCACACAGGCTCGAAAGCCTGGGCAGTCCGCTATAAAACGAAGGACGCATGGAACTATGTCACACTACGCTCCGCTACCATGCATTAAATGCATCCGAAGTTTCGGCTCATGGCTTGAGCCCCGTTACATCTTCGCCGCAGGACAACTTAATTAGACCAGTGAGCTGTTACGCTATCTTTAAAAGATGGCTGCTTCTAAGCCAACTTCCTGGTTGTTTTGGTCGTCCCACCTGCTTTCCCACTTAGCCATGAATTAGGGGCCTTAACTGTCGGTCAGGGTTGTTTCCCTTTTCACTACGGGCGTTAGCACCCGCAGTGTGTCTGCCATCTATTACTCCCGGGTATTCGGAGTTTGGTTAGGATCAGTAAGCCTGTGGGGCCCCATTACCCATCCAGTGCTCTACCCCCCGGGGTATTCGGATGACGCTCTACCTAAATAGATTTCGCGGAGAACCAGCTATCTCCGAGTTTGATTGGCCTTTCACCCCTAGGCACAACTCATCCCGATCTTTTTCAACAGATGTGGGTTCGGTCCTCCAGTTGGTGTTACCCAACCTTCAACCTGGTCATGCCTAGATCACTCGGTTTCGGGTCTAATGCATCTAACTCAATCGCCCTATTAAGACTCGCTTTCGCTGCGCCTACACCTAACGGCTTAAGCTTGCTAGATACACTAAGTCGATGACCCATTATACAAAAGGTACGCTGTCAGGCCGCAAGGGCCCTCCAACTGATTGTAGGCGTCCGGTTTCAGAAACTGTTTCACTCCCCTCGTCGGGGTGCTTTTCACCTTTCCCTCACGGTACTGGTTCACTATCGGTCAGTAAGGAGTACTTAGCCTTCGGAGGTGGTCCTCCGATCTTCGAACAGGATTTCACGTGTCCCGCCCTACTTAATACGTCCAATCATGCTTCCTATACGGGACTGTCACCCACTTTGGTTGTGCTTTCCAACACATTCTAGTCACACTCATGGCTCGGCTGGTCCCCGTTCGCTCGCCGCTACTAGGGGAGTATCTAATTGATGTCCTTTCCTCCGGGTACTTAGATGTTTCAGTTCCCCGGGTTTGCTTTTATAACCCTATGTATTCAAGTTATAAATACCTGGTTTACCCTATTATTATGCCCCACCGCATGTAACGCAACCTCAGGGCGGACCCTTAAGCGGCACTACAATAAGTAGTATTAATAACAAAGTATCAGGTGGGTTGCCCCATTCGGAAATTTATGGATCAAAGCTTATTCTCAGCTCCCCATAACTTATCGCAGAGTATCACGTCCTTCATCGCCTCTTACTGCCAAGGCATTCACCAAACGCCCTTTTCGCGCTTGATTTGATCCAGAAGAAGACAGGCCTTTTGCGTGTCCTGCCAACATCATCCGAAGATGACTAAATTCTGAACCAAAAGTCATACAAAATTATTCCCATGGGCCCCCGCTGGTTCAAAGAGGGGGCAACATGCGTGCCGCCACTGCCCGGATAGAGCAGCGACGATGAGCAAAACCTTGCGGCTTTACTCAGGTATAATTGTACTTAACTTGGAACAAAATTACTTTGTGAACTGTTGCTATAAAAGACACCACGATCAAAAGGTAGGATTTCTCCTACCCCTCTTACACGATGCCAAACAACATCACGATACACCTTACTCGATGCATCAGTAATTCTGATGTTTGTATCTCTCTTTACGATGTCAAGTCAGTCTGAAGACTGATCAATGTCCAAGTTGGACAGCAAAACAACCGAGGTTGCTTAACTTTCAAACTTGAATCCTTGGTGGAGCGTATCGGGATCGAACCGATGACCCCCTGCTTGCAAAGCAGGTGCTCTCCCAGCTGAGCTAACGCCCCATTTAAGGGTATGCAATCTATGGTGGGTCGAGGAGGACTTGAACCTCCGACCTCACGCTTATCAGGCGTGCGCTCTAACCACCTGAGCTACCGACCCAGTGGATCTTGAATAACAAGATCGACAACGCCCGACAGGTGACTTGCGAGGCAAGTCTGCCGAAAGGGCCGGTGGTGGTCCAATCAGGCGGTTTTTACAAGCCTAAAGCTCGCAATTCTGAAGAGATATGAGGACGGCTCGGCCCAAGTCCATCAAAAGATGAACTGATGTTTTGATATGCAAAGGACATATCATGCTAAGTGATCTACGAGTAAGACCGAAGTCTTGCTGCTAAGATCATCCTTAGAAAGGAGGTGATCCAGCCGCAGGTTCCCCTACGGCTACCTTGTTACGACTTCACCCCAGTCGCTGATCCTACCGTGGCCGCCTGCCTCCCCGAAGGGTTAGCGCAGCGTCGTCGGGTAGAACCAACTCCCATGGTGTGACGGGCGGTGTGTACAAGGCCCGGGAACGTATTCACCGCGTCATGCTGTTACGCGATTACTAGCGATTCCGACTTCATGGGGTCGAGTTGCAGACCCCAATCCGAACTGAGACAGCTTTTGGGGATTAACCCATTGTCACTGCCATTGTAGCACGTGTGTAGCCCAACCCGTAAGGGCCATGAGGACTTGACGTCATCCACACCTTCCTCCCGCTTATCACGGGCAGTTTCTCTAGAGTGCCCAGCTTAACCTGCTGGCAACTAAAGATGTGGGTTGCGCTCGTTGCCGGACTTAACCGAACATCTCACGACACGAGCTGACGACAGCCATGCAGCACCTGTCACTGCGTCCCCGAAGGGAACGTACCATCTCTGGTAGTAGCACAGGATGTCAAGGGTTGGTAAGGTTCTGCGCGTTGCTTCGAATTAAACCACATGCTCCACCGCTTGTGCGGGCCCCCGTCAATTCCTTTGAGTTTTAATCTTGCGACCGTACTCCCCAGGCGGAATGCTTAATCCGTTAGGTGTGACACCAACAAGTATACTTGCTGACGTCTGGCATTCATCGTTTACGGTGTGGACTACCAGGGTATCTAATCCTGTTTGCTCCCCACACTTTCGCACCTCAGCGTCAGTATCGAGCCAGTAAGCCGCCTTCGCCACTGGTGTTCCTCCGAATATCTACGAATTTCACCTCTACACTCGGAATTCCACTTACCTCTCTCGAACTCAAGACTAGCAGTATTAAAGGCAGTTCCAGGGTTGAGCCCTGGGATTTCACCTCTAACTTACTAATCCGCCTACGTGCGCTTTACGCCCAGTAATTCCGAACAACGCTAACCCCCTCCGTATTACCGCGGCTGCTGGCACGGAGTTAGCCGGGGTTTCTTTACCAGATACTGTCATTATCATCTCTGGCGAAAGTGCTTTACGACCCTAGGGCCTTCATCACACACGCGGCATGGCTAGATCAGGGTTGCCCCCATTGTCTAAGATTCCCTACTGCTGCCTCCCGTAGGAGTCTGGGCCGTGTCTCAGTCCCAGTGTGGCTGATCATCCTCTCAAACCAGCTATAGATCGTAGGCTTGGTAGGCCATTACCCCACCAACTACCTAATCTAACGCGGGCTAATCCTTCTCCGATAAATCTTTCCCCCGAAGGGCGTATAAGGTATTACTCTCCGTTTCCAGAGGCTATTCCTTAGAGAAGGGCATATTCCCACGCGTTACTCACCCGTCCGCCGCTCACCCCGAAGGGCGCGCTCGACTTGCATGTATTAGGCCTGCCGCCAGCGTTCGTTCTGAGCCAGGATCAAACTCTCAAGTTGAAATACAGTTACCTGTATAACCTTGACGTTCGAACCTCTGCACATCGTCCCGCTGTTCAGGCGGGACATCATTTCTGTTCATTGTGCTTCAGTTTCAAAAGAAACAAAAACCTAACAAACAGTGAAGCTGACCTTACATCATCGGACACCCTCAAAAAGAAGTAGCCCTAGTAAGTCGATATGCAGTTGTTTGTTCATCGAATGAACCAAACCGCCCACATATCTCTTCAGATATCAAAATTTCAAATAACGTGACACAAAAAAAAACAAATTACGCAACAAGTCATGCGCAATGTGCTCACTTTTATATCGATTGTCTCACCAGCGCGGCTTGACTGCGTTGCTGATAGAGGGCTTCTAAGGTTACTGACCGAAAGCCGCAAGAGCTTTTTTGCAGAAATATCTTATTTTTTGAATTAAGTTTTTTAGTACTTAAAAACAATAATATAATCTCATTTTCAGTGAACGCCGAGTGCAGGTGAGGCATTCAACAACCACACCGACAGGCAATAAAGCAAGAATTCGTGGGAATTTTAGCACCGCAAACACGCCAGCCGCCTAAAGACTCACCTGCAAACCGGCAGAGGTGCCCTCATCCAATGAGCTTTTCCCGCAGCCCCTGAAGGCCAGACTGCAATCCGCGACGCCATTTGCTCACACGTAGGGACAAAAACGCGAGGATCACGACCATATGGGCCATCGCTTCCACATCAAAGCCTTTAGACAGCATGATGAAATGCAGCCCAGCCAAAATAGCCACCAGATAGGTCAAGCGATGCAAAATGCGCCAGAAGCGTCCCAGGCGCTGGACCGATCGATCATTGGAAGTGATTGCCAAGGGGATCATCGCGACAAAGCCTGCAAATCCTATGGTCACATAGGGACGTTTAGCAATCTCAATCCAGATTTGATTGAGGCCCTGCAGATCAAGTAGGAACCAGACCAAAAAATGAGCCGTGACATAGGCAAAAGCCGTCACCCCGATAGCTCTGCGGAGTCGCACCAGATTGATCCGAGTAAAGTGCAACAGCGGCGAGACGGCGAGACCTAGAATTAAAAGCTTGAGTGCAAATTCGCCCAATTCCTCTTCCAGTTCATTAATAGGTTCTGGTCCAAGGTTATCGGTCAAGCCCGCCGAAATGGCCAAGAGGCCAGGAATAAGTAAGATGAGATACAGCACCCAAGTTGGAATTTTGCGCAGACCTGTGTTAATCAATTGAATAAGCATAATGATAATCCATTTTCATTTAATAGATGCCATACTAGCCGAGCGGCTCCCGCATGCAAACACCCTGCACTACGTGGACAAGACTCTAAAAATACGTGGTGAGATCCATGCCCTTGTAGAGATCTGCAACTTCAGCCTCATACCCGTTGAACATCAATGTCGGCTGCCGACGATTAAATAGGCCACCACCAATCTTGCGTTCTGTAGCTTGCGACCACCGTGGATGGCTGACCGTCGGGTTCACATTGCTATAAAAGCCATATTCGCGGGCATTGGCCATATTCCAGCTCGTGGCGGGTTCTTGATCCGTCAAGGTGATCCGCACAATGGATTTGATCGATTTGAACCCATACTTCCAAGGCACCACCAATCGGATGGGAGCGCCATTCTGATTTGGAATGGGCTTGCCGTAGATTCCTGTTGCCATCAGAGTCAAAGGATGCAGCGCCTCATCAAGTCGCAACCCTTCACGATAGGGCCAATCCAGTACAGGATAGCGCAGACCCGGCATTTCATCTGGACGGTTGGCGGTCTCAAAGGCAACATATTTTGCCCCAGCCTGCACGCCAACCTTATCGAGAATGTCTTTCAGCTCTACCCCATTCCAAGGCACGACCATCGACCAGGCCTCAACGCAGCGGAACCGGTAGATACGCTCCTCTTCGCTTAACCCCTCAAGCAGGGAGGTTACCGAATAGCGCCCAGGCGCATCGACCAAACCATCCACTTCAATCTCCCAACCAGAGGTATTCAAAAGGTGGGCATTGGCGGCAGGGTCTTCCTTATCGGTGCCAAACTCATAGAAGTTGTTATAGCTGGTGATATGCTCCCAAGTGTTGGGCTCTATGTTTTCCGCCAGAGCCAGGCTGGCGATCGAAACCATAGCCCCTGTTCCCAAGGCACCTGCGATGAGTTGCCTGCGATTGAGCCAAAGCGGCTCCGGGGTGATATCCGCGCGTGTAAGCGTATTCGTCCAACGATGTGCCATGGTGAGATCCTTTCCGTTGCGAAAAATGTAACCCAAAAGCCGCTTCTGTCCAATAAGTCACATCACAGCTTTGCTAGGCGCCTAAAATATTTTGACCGCTTGCCTCTGCTGCAACCCGGCGGCACAGTCAGGCAAAAGGAGATCGATATGAAAACTGCACTCATTACCGGCGCGGCGCGCGGCATTGGACTTGCCACAACTGATATCCTCTGCGCGCAGGGCTGGAATGTGGTCATGGTGGACAGAGACGCAGAAGAGTTGACAGCCCGAGCATCTGAGCGCCAAGCTGTGACCGCTGCGGTGCATGATATTTCAGATCCGAACCAGGTGGACGCAATGATCGCAGCAACGCTGGCCGCGCATGGGCAGATTGATGCTTTGGTCAATAACGCTGGGGTCGCAGATTTTGGCCCAATTGAGCAAACTACCTTCGCGCGCTGGCGGCGGGTGATGGAGACCAATCTCGACGGGGCATTTCTGTGCACCCAGGCGGCAACTCCAGCCCTCAAGGCCAGTCGCGGCGCGGTGGTCAATATCGCCTCAATCTCTGGTTTGCGCGCCTCAACCCTGCGGGTGGCCTATGGCACGTCGAAAGCTGCAATCATTCATATGACACAACAATATGCGGCAGAGCTTGGCGAATATGGCATTCGAGTCAATTCTGTGGCGCCCGGTCCAGTGCGTACCAAGCTGGCCATGGCCGTCCACACCCAAGACATCATCGATGCTTATCACGACGCCATTCCACTCGGTCGCTATGGCAGCGAAGCGGAAATTGGGCAGGTCGTCGCCTTTCTATGCTCAGATGAGGCCAGCTTTGTTACTGGGCAAAATATCTCAGTCGATGGGGGGTTTGAAAGTACGGGTATTGGTCTGCCGTCACTCCGGAAACAAACCAAGTAGCGTGGGCAGCTGCGCCATATCATCAAACACTAGATCCGTGAGACCTTCAAATTTGACACGCGGAGTCTCGCGCGCAAATCCTAAAACAGCCATGCCTGCAGCCACAGCGGCCTGAGCTCCCGTAGCGCTGTCTTCAACCACCACGCAGTCTTGCGGAGCCACGCCCGCTTGGCTGGCAGCCAAAAGATAAACATCCGGGGCAGGTTTGGGCGCGGCGACATCTTCGCGCGAATAAGTCCGCCCGGCAAAGCGCGCAGCCAAGCCGCAGCGCGCCAAGGTTATTTCCATCTTGCGATGCGGCCCGTTCGAGCCTATCGCATAGGGAATGCCCTGATGATCCAGGCGGTCCAACACCGCTCCAATGCCTGGGATGGGCTCGACACTGCGGGCCAAAGCAGCAAACACCTTGTCATAGATTTGATCGGCCCAATCTGATGGAATAGCCGCGCCCATAGCCTGAGCTTGCGCACCAGCTCCAGCAATGGTTCCACCTACGAACAGATCGGTGACTTTCGGCAACTCAAGCGGCAAGCCTCTTGCAGCCAGATCATCACGGATCAGTTGCAGTGTCAGAGGTTCACTGTCCACCACCACGCCGTCACAATCAAAAATTACCATCTTAGGCTCGCGTTCAAGCTGCAGCATACAGTGTTCCTTTTGAAATAAAGTGCACCCGCGCAGTTGCTCGGGGCGCTGGTGTTCGAAATCTTAATGCACGACCGCGTCTTTGGGTGGCAAACGGTTGGAACCACTTACCCGATCCCCAACGATCAAGCCCTCACTGCCCGCCGTTACAGGCACCATGTCACCATCTGCGACTTCACCGGCCAAAAGCATCTCGGCCAATTGGTTTTGCAACGCCGATTGGATCACCCGCTTCAACGGACGCGCGCCAAAGACCGGATCATAACCTTCATTGGCCAACCAAGTTTTGGCGGAGGCATCGAGTTCCAAACTGATCTCACGTGGTGCCAGACGGCTCTGCAAAAGTGCCAATTGGATATCTACAACACCATCCATATCCTGCCTGTTTAGGCGATCGAAGATGATGGTCTCATCCAAACGGTTGAGGAATTCTAGGCGGAAATGCCCCCGCACAGCTTGCATCACTTCGCGCCGCGCTTCTGAGGATTCCATCCCTTCGGGCAGCTCACTCAGCACCTGCGCCCCAAGATTTGAGGTCAATACGATTAAGGTTTGCTTGAAGTCCACGGTTCGGCCCTGGCTGTCGGTGAGCACACCATCGTCCAAAACCTGCAACAGGATATTGAACACATCCGGATGTGCCTTCTCAACCTCATCGAACAAAACCACTTGATAGGGCCGGCGGCGCACAGCTTCGGTCAAAACGCCCCCTTCGTCATAGCCAACATAGCCTGGAGGCGCGCCGATCAACCGCGACACACTATGTTTTTCCATGAATTCTGACATATCAATCCGAACCATCGCAGCGTCGTCGTCAAACAAGAAATTCGCCACTGCCTTGGTCAATTCGGTCTTGCCCACGCCCGTCGGACCCAAAAAGAGAAAGCTGCCCAGAGGTCGGCTTTCATCATTGAGCCCGGCCCGCGCGCGGCGCACCGCATTGGACATGGCTTTGACAGCAGCCGATTGACCGATCACCCGCGCATGCAGCTCGTCCTCCATGCGCAGCAATTTATCACGCTCGCCTTCCAGCATCCGCGAGGTCGGAATTCCAGTCCAGCGCTCGACCACACCGGCGATTTGATCTGGGCGCACGGCCTCCTCAACCATATGACCTTCCACCGCTTCCGCCTCTGCCAGGCTTTTCTCCAACCCCGGAATCACCCCGTAAGACAGCTCACCGGCTTTGCCGAGATTGCCCTCACGTTTAGCGATATCCAGATCAGCCCGTGCCCGGTCTAGCTGCTCTTTAATCTGGCGCGCTGAGGCCAGTTTATCCCGCTCTGCCTGCCATTGGGCGTTTAGCTCGCTGGACCGCTCTTGCAGATCCGCCAAAGATTTCTCCAAAGCCACAAGCCGAGTTTTCGACCCCGCATCATCTTCCAGCTTGAGCGCCTCAAATTCGATTTGTTTTTGCAAAATATCGCGGTCCAGCACGTCCAGCTCTTCGGGTTTGCTATCGACCTGCATCCGCAAACGGCTGGCCGCCTCGTCCACGAGGTCAATGGCCTTGTCGGGCAAAAAACGATCCGTGATATAGCGGTTTGACAGGGTCGCCGCCGCCACAAGCGCCGCATCAGCGATGCGCACGCCATGGTGTAGCTCGTATTTCTCCTTGATCCCACGCAGGATCGAGATGGTATCGGTTACGCTCGGCTCTTCGACCTGGAGCGGTTGAAAGCGCCGGGCAAGGGCGGCATCTTTTTCAACATATTTGCGGTATTCATCCAGCGTGGTCGCCCCGATGCAGTGCAATTCACCGCGGGCCAGAGCCGGTTTGATCAAATTGGCCGCATCCATAGCGCCATCGCCTTTGCCCGCGCCCACAAGCGTGTGCATCTCATCGATGAACAATAGGATTTCGCCCGCCGCAGCTGTCACCTCATTCAAAACCGCCTTGAGACGTTCTTCAAATTCGCCGCGATACTTCGCCCCGGCAATCAAGGCACCCATATCCAGCGCTAACAGCCGCTTATTGCGCAGGCTTTCGGGCACGTCACCGTTGACAATGCGCAACGCCATGCCCTCGGCAATCGCCGTTTTCCCGACGCCCGGCTCGCCGATTAACACGGGGTTGTTCTTGGTGCGCCGCGATAGCACCTGCATGGCGCGGCGGATTTCTTCATCCCGACCAATGATCGGGTCAATCTTCCCCTCGCGCGCCCGCGCAGTCAAATCTTGGGCATATTTCTTCAGCGCCTCATAGCTGTCTTCAGCGCTGGCCGAATCCGCCGTGCGACCCTGACGGATGTCTTCAATGGCGCCATTGAGCTTTTGAGCGGTGACTGCGCCGGCGTCGAGTGCCTCCTTCGCTTTGGATTTCACCATGCAAAGCGCCATCAAAATGCGCTCTAAGGGGACGAAACTGTCGCCCGCCTTTTGCGCCAGTTTTTCCGCCTCAGTTAAAACTTTGCCAGTTGCGCTGTCGACATAGACCTGCGCATTGCCCGCGACCTTGGCAATTTTGGACAGGGTAAGGTCCAAATGTTCGTACACCCGCGACGGTGCACCGCCGGATCGTGCGATCAAGTTGCTCGCCAACCCCTCTTTGTCGTCCAAAAGCGCTTTGAGCAAATGCTCCGGGCCTAGGCGCGCGTGATCGTCTCTTTGTGCAATAGTTTGGGCCGATTGAATGAAACCACGCGACCGTTCGGTGAATTTGTCTAAATTCATCGTCTCTCTCCTTCGTAAGCGTCGCGGATCTTACGCTGCCCAACTTCGGCACAGCCTTTGTGCGACCTTAGCTGTTATTTGGGCATGGTCCATTGCCTCGACAAGTGGTTCGCCCGCATAAACTGGGTTTTTTGACCTTAAACCGCGATTTCTGACCCGTGGCATAGACAGGCCCGGTTGCAATGGATAGTTCACCCCAACGTACAAACCTTGGAGGCCCCGATGGCTGATAACAAATTAATTATGGCGATGGATATGCCAAATGCCATTGAAGCCCTAAAGATGGCCGAGCATCTCGGGGATGCCGTCAACTTCTACAAAATCGGCCTCGGCATGCTGACCGGTGGCGGTTTGGCGCTGGCCAATGAGTTAAAAGCGGAAATGGGTAAGCGTATTTTTCTAGATATGAAATTGTTCGACATCGGCGCCACCGTTGAACATGCGGTGCGCGGTATTGCGCAATTTGATCTCGATTTCCTAACCGTCCATGGCGACCCCTACGTTGTGCGCGCTGCGAAAGAGGGCGCGGCTGGCAAGGATATGAAAATTTTAGCTGTGACGATCTTAACATCACTGGATCGCGCCGATCTCAATGATGCGCTCATCAAGCCCGGCGATATTTCCCATTTGGTGTTAGAGCGCGCGGGCAAGGCCTTTGACGCCGGCGCGGATGGTGTGATTGCCAGTCCGCAGGAGGCCGCTGTCATCCGCGCACTTCCGGAGGCTACGGGCAAGTTGATCGTCACCCCCGGCGTGCGTCCCATGGGAGCCGAATTAGACGATCAAAAGCGCGTCGCCACACCGGCGCAGGCCATTGCCAATGGTGCAGATCATGTGGTCGTGGGCCGGCCAATTTGGACCGCCCCTTCCCCACGCGACGCAGCGCTGGCTATTTTGGCCGAGCTGGACAGCCCACAAGCCCTAGGCCCGAACTCTTAATCGTTAATGTCGCTGTCAAAGGTTTTAACCTGCCCTTTGGGCAGCGAAAAAACCCTGCGCAGGATCAAAGTTGCAACAAGCGAAGTCAAGGCGAAAAGCAGCAAAGATACGGGCGCTCCGATAACGCCTGTGCCGCCCAAAAGCATCACCAGCGCGACGCAGGCGGCACCAATGGTCATGCCTAAAAATACAAAGGCCGGCACGATGATTTCAAGAAAGGCTAGGGCCAGGGCTAAAATTGCCCAAGCCCACCAAGTGGCATGGAGTGTCTGAAGCATCACTTCGACCCTCTCAGCATTTTGAAGGCATCCGCAAATGCATCCATCGCGTTGGAGGGTACCAAAATGGTTTGCTTGCCCTCGCCGCCACCTAAGGCGGTCAACGCGTCAACCTGTTTGAGCGCCACCTGATATTGTGCCGCTTCGATGCCATTCTTGGCAATCGCGTGGGCGACAACGCCGGTGGCATAGGCTTCCGCATCCGCTTGAACACGGCGCGCTTTGGCCGCTTGCTCGGCCGAATAGAGCTCGGCATCCGCATTGAGCTCAACAGCGCGCTTGCGCCCTTCGGCCTCAGTCACCTGGGCCCGGCGGGCGCGCTCTGCGTTGAGCTGTTGCAACATAGCTTCTTGAGTAGCTCGGTCCAAATTTACATCCAACAATTCCGCCCGCGTCACCTCAACGCCCCAATCATCCACCGCAACTTCAATTGCTGTCTTGATCGCAACGATCAATTCAGAGCGGTTCGATTGCACCTCATCAAGCTCCATTTGGCCAATCTCCGCTCGCACGATCCCAGCGACTGTGGTTGAGATCGCGGCGTCTACATCGCGGATCCGATACACGGTTTTGGCAGGCTCAGTGATGCGATAAAAAACAGAGGTATCCACTTTCACCAATACGTTATCGCTGGTGATGGCATCTTGGCTATTGGTTGGCAATTGCCGCTCAAGAACCGAAACCCGATGCCGCACCCGGTCAAGGAACGGCACAATGAAATTGAGCCCAGGGCCCAAAATTGATTTGAGACGGCCGAACCGTTCCACCACAAACTTCTCAGATTGCGGCACGACGCGCACACCTTTGAACAGAACGACCAAAATAATAATGGCCAAGGCGATTAAAAAGCTATTTTGCCCCAACTGGCTTAAAGTTGCTTCAAAATTCATAAATTTCCTCCTCGATCCTAATGAACTATATAGGCCTTTTTTTGCAAAATGAAATCTTCTGTGCGGGCGGGACCTGGGCTTACGCGTGGACGCAGCCGCGCATCCACGTTAACTTAAGCCTATGCCTGCATTTTGCCGCGACTGTTTGACCACCTTTGATACTGCCCCGCGCCGGTGCACGGGCTGCGGGCGGCCACGCATAACCTCCCATCCAGAGCTCTTCTCCCTCTCCATCGCCCATATGGATTGCGATGCCTTCTATGCCTCCGTAGAAAAGCGCGACAATCCAGACCTGGCCAGCAAACCCGTAATCATAGGTGGCGGTCGGCGCGGGGTGGTTAGCACCGCTTGCTATGTCGCCCGCGTGCGGGGTGTGAAATCTGCGATGCCTATGTTTCAGGCCCTAAAACTTTGCCCGGAAGCGGTGGTGGTGCGGCCGCGTATGGATGAATATGTGAAGGCCAGTGCGGCCATCCGCAAAATGATGCAAGAGCTTACCCCAGCCATTGAACCGTTGTCGCTGGATGAAGCCTTCCTCGATATGACCGGCACCATAGCGCTGCATGGTGCGCCGCCCGCGGTGATGTTGGCACATTTGGTGAAACGTATGAAGGAGGAATTGGGCCTGACCGGCTCGATTGGTCTGTCGCATAATAAATTTCTCGCGAAAGTCGCCAGCGATCTCGACAAACCAAGGGGATTTTCTGTCATAGGAAAGGCGGAAACACATCAGTTCCTTAAAGACAAACCCATCGGCCTGATTTGGGGTGTGGGATCCGTGGCACAGGACGCATTGGAAAAGGCGGGCATCCGCACATTTTCCGATCTTTTGCGTTGGGAACGGCAAGATCTGACCGCACGCTTCGGATCCATGGGTGATCGGCTGTGGCATCTGGCCCGCGGCGAGGACCGGCGGCGTGTCTCGGCCCATGCCCCTGTGAAAAGCATATCTAATGAAACGACATTCTTTGAGGATACCTTAGATGCAAATGTGCTCGACGGGCATATCTGGCGCCTGGCGGAGAAGGTAAGTGACCGCGCAAAAGCACAGGATCTGGCGGGGCGTGTCGTGACGCTGAAACTCAAGCGCAAAGATCACAGCGCTTTATCACGCCGTGTATCATTACGTGATGCTACGCAGATCGCCGATCGGATCTACCGCACAGCGCGAGATTTGTTTGACCAATCCGGTCCGCAGGGCCCCTATCGCTTGATCGGCGTTGGCCTGTCAGATTTGGTGCGCGCGGCGCAAAGCGATTTGACAGAGGATCTTCTGGACCCCGATGCACGCACCCGCGCCAGAGCAGAACGGGCGACAGATTCTATTCGGGCAAAATTCGGCAAAGATGCCATCAGAAAAGGAAGATCTTTACGCTAGCGCTTCACTGTGCCGCGAGCTCCTGCCCCGATTGTCCTAATCTTGCGATATCCGCAATGATGCTGACCAGACACTGACGGAAGGCATCGAACTCAGCGCTCGGCTGGATCCGCACTTCATCCATATAGAGGCTGCGATCAATTTCGATCTGCACCGCATGTTGCCCTATCTGCGGCTTACCATAGCGGCGGCTGATAAAAGCGCCCGCAAAGGGTGTATTTCGCGCCACCCGAAATCCAGCCTCCACAAAAGCGCCGTGAATATGTGCCACCAGCGTCTCATCAGCGGCCGCCCCAAAGCGATCACCCAAAACGATCTGCGGCGCCGTGCCCTCAAGTGGTCCGCGACCAACGGCAGAATGAGGCATGGAGTGACAGTCAATTAATATGGCTTGACCAAACTGCGCCCGAGTCTGTTCCAAAAGTGCGGTCAGTTTATGATGATATGGCCACCAAATGCGGTCGATGCGCTCTTGCGCCTCTGCAAGGCTGATCTTTCCGCGATAGATCGGTGTGCCAATCGCCACGACCCGCGGCACAACCCCGAGACCCGAGGCAATCCTTGCATTTACACCCGAGCTTTTGACACTATCAATCACCGCAGGATCCAGCTCATCGAAGGCACGGTTGAGGTCCACATAAGCCCGCGGCGCATTGGCAACCAAGAGTGGCGCGCCAAACTGAACGGCAGGCTCAAACAATTGATCGACAAAAGCATCTTCAGAGGCGCGAATCGCATGCACATCAAGCACGGATTGCGCCAAAAATTCTTGCAAATAGTGGCGCCCCGAATGCGGCGCGGCAAAGACCACGCAACTGCTACGTTGGACGGGCTCAAAAAGGGTGAACGAAGCATTTTGCATGGGCTAATCATAGCACAGCGCCCAGGTTGAGGAAACAATTCCTATCAAATCCGCTAAAATAGCCATTGTTCCAGCAATTTCTCCGTTCAATTGAGATTTCAGCTTGAAGACTCGCGACCTGCTGCATATACGGCCGTTACCGGCGCGATTTTTGCGTCCTTTTTTATGGGGCGTGAGGAAAACACCGGTTCAACGGGCGCGTAGCTCAGCGGTAGAGCACTTCGTTGACATCGAAGGGGTCACTGGTTCGATCCCAGTCGTGCCCACCATTTTGTTTACTTGGGCTACTCCGCGGCCCGGTTTTGAAGGAGAAGGCCATGAAGGTCAAAAACTCGCTTCGCTCGCTTAAGAGCCGCCACCGCGATTGTCGTGTGGTACGCCGTAAGGGCCGTGTTTATGTGATCAACAAAACACAACCTCGTTTTAAAGCACGTCAGGGTTAATCTCTGATTCAGCGTTTTTAAAAAGGCCGTCCCTCCGAGGGCGGCTTTTTTTTGCCTAAATCCAAGGGTCATTCATAGTTACGTTGGTCTTCAATCACGACGCCATCGCGCGGCAAGCTACCAGAGGCAACCACCTCTACTTGGCCGCGCAATTTCAACGTCTCCGACAAAGAGGCTGCGTAGTCAGCGGCCTTCTCAGCCAGACCTTCGATTTTCACAGCCATTGCATCCGCCTCACCGTCACGGCTGGCAATAACACGGGCGCGGGTGACTTCAGGGTGTTTGGCTACAAAGGCCGCCACTTGCTCAGGTCGGATGAACATCCCTTTGATTTTTGTAGTCTGATCCGCCCGGCCCATCCAGCCTTTGATCCGCAGGTTGCTGCGGCCGCAGGGGCTTTCACCCAGCATAAAGGCAGAAAGATCCCCGGTGGCAAATCGAACCAATGGGTAGTCATTGTTCAGCGTGGTGACCAATACCTCGCCCACCTCGCCAAAGGGTACATGATCGCCCGTACCCGGAGTGACAATCTCGACCACCACACCCTCATCCAGGATCAACCCATCCATTGCCTCGCTTTCATAGGCGATATTGCCCAGATCAGCAGTCGCATAGCATTGACGGCAAACGATGCCCCGATCTGCATACCATTGCCGCAGCGACGGAAACAGCGCCCCGCCACCAACTGCGGCTTTGCGAATATTGAGGGTCAGGCCCATCTCATCGGCCTTTTCCAAAATCACCTTCAAATAATCTGGCGTGCCCGCATAGCCAGAGACACCCACATCATTCGCAGCTTGAGCTTGTAGCTCGGTTTGTCCAGTCCCAGCGGGCAAAACGGCGGCGCCCAGAGCCCGCGCGCCATTTTCAAACATCGTTCCGGCGGGTGTCAAATGATAGGAAAAGCAATTTTGCACAATATCGCCTGGCCCAAACCCGGTGGCGTGCAAAAACCGCGCGAAACGCCACCAATCATGACTATTTCGACCTGGCTCATAAAGCGGACCTGGCGATTGGAAGGCATAGTCAAATTCTCCACCACTAAAGCCACCAAATGGAGGCAAGCGTTTTTGTGCAGCGCCAAGCTCTGATTTGCGCAGAACGGGCAATCGGGCGAGATCTTCGGCCGAGGCAATGCTGGCCAGATCAAACTGTGCCAGATGCTGATAGCCCGCAAGGCCCTGCGCATGTGTCAAAAGTGCCGGCAAACATTCGGCCAAAGAGGCTGCGCGAGCATCGGCAGAGCGGGTTTCTAAGGCGTCATAAAATGTCATTGCATGGCTTCCATCTTTGAGCAGGTCAGCTGAGCCATCTTTTGCGGCGGCGATAGCTGCGGGTGTCACGGAAAGACTTGCGCCCCTCATCGGACATGCCGAGATAGAATTCTTTCACATCCGGATTTTCGCGCAATTCTGCGGCCAGACCATCCATCACCACACGACCGGATTCCAAAATATACCCATAATGGGCGAACCTTAGGGCTACATTGGTGTTTTGCTCGGCCAAGAGAAAAGACACGCCCTCTTTTTCGTTGAGATCTTTCACGATGCCGAAAATTTCTTCCACCAATTGCGGCGCCAAACCCATAGAGGGTTCATCCAGCAAAATCGTCTCCGGACGTGACATCAAAGCACGCCCAATGGCACACATCTGTTGTTCACCGCCAGAAGTATAACCCGCTTGACTTTTGCGCCGTTCAGCCAGCCTTGGAAAATAGGCATAAACTTTTTCCAAATCCGCCGCGACCGCAGCGGCGCCATCCGTGCGGGTATAGCTGCCGGTCAGCAGGTTTTCTTCGACTGTTAAATGTTCAAAACAATGGCGCCCTTCCATCACTTGGATAACGCCACGCTTCACCAAATCCGAGGGGTTCAAACCAGAGACCGATTGACCGCGATAGGCAATCGTTCCCTTGGTGACTTCACCACGTTCTGAATGAAGCAATTGAGAAATCGCTTTCAGTGTCGTGGTTTTACCCGCGCCATTGCCGCCCAAAAGCGCGGTGATCCCGCCTTTTGGCACACTTAAAGACACGCCCTTCAAT
The DNA here is from genome assembly GCA_905181815.1 of uncultured Planktomarina sp. Classification (GTDB taxonomy): domain Bacteria; phylum Pseudomonadota; class Alphaproteobacteria; order Rhodobacterales; family Rhodobacteraceae; genus Planktomarina. Next base: position 27,327 of record CAJIZA010000003.1, read on the forward strand.
ACCAAAATCACGTGATTATAAATCACTTCAATATTATTGACTTCGAGCAGTGTTTCGTTCGTTGAGACTGTCATCAAGCATGGCATTCTTCCTATTCGGAGTGCTCTGGCCCAGACGGGGGCCAGAGCGCTATTTTACAGCTTAGTTACAGCGCTCTGCGATGTTGTTTTCGGCAGCAAAGGCTGCAGAATCAGCTTCGATCAATGGCTGTATCACAGACATATCAGTGTCCTAGAAAGTCTGAAATCAGAGACCATGTTTTGCTAGATGCATCCCATTGTGCAACAGCGCCAGTGCCCGGACCACCGTGATTTTCACAGGACACTTTGAAAGATGGGCCAAAGTTTGGCATACCCAGTTCAGCCATCCTTGCTTCAGTGATTTCCAAAGCTTCCATACCGTCGACGCATCATTGCTGGGGTAATATCAGCGACCCCATGAATTGCCTGCGCGTTCCGGACTGCTTCCGCAGCAAGCATCGCAGCGTAGAAACCGCGGTTGTAAATTGCTGTTCCAATTTGATCTCCCGCACCAGCAGCTTTACCAGTCGTCAACGACATGTTTCTGTCACATCTTCAAAGACTGGGAAATCGTCGCCCACATTGTGGAAGGTCACATGCTTTATAGCCATCTAGCATGCATCGCCCGCTGGCAGAACATCATTTTCAGAACCGGACCACCAAACGCCAATGAAGTTTTCCATTGGGATACGGATATTCGCGGCTTCTTGAATGGCAACCTGGTTCATAACGCCCCAGCCCCACATAGTCACATAGTCCGGGCGCTCACGGCGGATTTGCAACCACTGCGATTTTTGCTCTTGGCCTGGATGATCCACCGCTAGCAGGCTCAACTCGAACCCATGTTTCTTTGCATAGCTCTTCCAACGTCCGGATTGGCTCTTTGCCATAGGCTGAGTTGTGATAAACAAGAGCAATTTTTTTGCCTTTTATATCCCCACCGTTGACATCTAGAAGGTGCTGCACAACCGCAGAAGCGCCATTCCAATAGTTTGCTGGATAGTTGAAGACATTACTAAAAACCTTACCATTTGCAGCAGATGTCCGGCCATATCCCATGGTGTGCATCGCGAATACCATCTGCTGTAGCCTTTCGGAATCAGCTGATAGGTAATGCCAGTTGATAGCGGTTGATAAACCAAAGCGCCTTCGCCCTTAGTCGCCTCATAGCATTCAACACCTTTTTCAGTGTTATAGCCAGTTTCACATTCCAAGAATGCGCGTCATAACGCCACCAATGCCGCCATCCCGCTCATTCAAAAGCGTCATAGTAATCGGCATAACCATCGGCAAACGGAATACCGCCGGCCGCATAGGCGCCTGTGCGATAAGATAGGGACGGAAACACTAGGTCTGCCATCACTGGGGCTGCAGCCATGACGGCGGCCACTGTTGCTGTTGCTAGTCTTTTCATCGGATTATTCCTCCCTTGGTTTGTCCGAAATGCCGGTTTTCCCGGTCGTTTGATCAACCTATCCCTAGTGCGGGAAAGGCCAAAGTCGTAATTTCTCTTTTGCCACGCGCCAAAGCTGCGCCAATCCGTGCGGCTCAGCAATCAAAAACACAATGATCAACGCTCCAACAATGACAAATTCTAAATGGGCAGCCAGTGCCGTGTCCCAACCCAGGCCACCCACCAGAACGTTTTTCAAGAATACTGGCAAAAGTACCATAAATGCAGCCCCCGCGAAACTGCCAAATATGGAGCCAAGACCACCAATAATTATCATGAAGAGCACCAAGAACGATTTTTGGATACCAAAAGCCTCACCAACCTCTGCCGCACCAAGATAGACACTGAAAAAAGAGCGCACCAGATATACCAATAAAGAAGCCAGATATAGCAAAGGCCGAAAGTTTGGCACATCAACGGGTTAACACCGATAATTTCAGCAGCTATGTCCATATCCCGAATTGCAGACCATTTGCGCCCCAGCGCTCCGCGTGTCATGTTTCGCGCCAGCGATGCCCGCAAACGTCAGAAAAATCAGGCAAATCATATATTTTGCCCAGGCCTCAGTGTTTGGGCCCGTCACCAAATATCCAAAAACCGTGCGATCGGGCGCATTGATCTGTCCTGATGCAGAGTAGTTGTAAAACCACGCCACCCGGTTGAACAACCAGACCAAAAAGAACTGCGCCGCCAATGTTGCCACCGCAAGATAAAAGCCCTTGATGCGCAGGCTTGGCAGGCCAAAAATCGTGACCACCGCCGCGGTGATTCCACCGGAAATCACCACATGGATCATGATGCTAACATCAGGGAAAGGCCGTCATCAGCTTGTAGCAAGCATAGGCGCCCACAGCCATGAAGCCACCCGTGCCCAAGGACACCTGGCCGCAGTACCCAACAAGGATATTAAGACCAATCGCTGCAATCGCGTAGATCAAAAAGGGCACCAAGACCGCATTCGCCCAGTAATCATTGATGATAAAGGGATGACCAAAAATGCAACGACCAAGACCGCATAGTAGCGATAGCGATCAAATTTGATCGGGAAGGTTTGGCTGTCCGCTTTGTAGGTTTCGCTGAAATCGCCAGATTCACGATATAGCATGCGCTGTCCCTTTCACATTCAGATCATTCGTCACAAAGCCCCTCGGGCGCACGGGTACATAATTTAAACACGCTCAATGATTTTCTCCCCAAACAAGCCTTGTGGCCGAAAGACCAAAAACACCAGGGCCAACATGTAGGCGAACCAATTCTCCGTCGCGCCGCCCAAGAAGGGCGCGCCGATGAGGAATTCGAACAGTTTTTCCCCAACACCCACAATCAAACCGCCGACAATCGCACCGGGGATCGAAGTGAACCCTCCAAGCATCAGCACAGGCAAGGCTTTGAGCGCGATAAGGGACAAAGAGAACTGCACGCCTGATTTTGCGCCCCACATGATGCCTGCCACAAGAGCGACGAAACCCGCCAGCGACCAGACCAAGACCCAGATAAAACTCAACGAGATCCCAACCGATAAAGCCGCTTGGTGATCATCTGCCACCGCCCGCATGGCGCGGCCTTGCTTGGTGTATTGCGCAAAGGCCACCAGCAGGACCACCAGAATAATCGCGACAACCGCCGCAACAATATCCAACTGATCTATGAAAAACCCATAGAAGTTTGAGCCACCCAAAAACGCCGTAGCTTCCTCAATCCAAAAACTGCCCCCCTGCGGAATGCCAACATCCAGTTTTTTGATCTCTGATCCCCACATCATGTCGCCAAATCCTTCCATGAAATAGGCCAACCCAATGGTCGCCATGAAAAGGATAATTGGCTCTTGCCCCACCAAATGGCGGAAGATGAAATGCTGAACAATCCAAGCTAATCCAACCATCACCGCCATCGCCATAAGAATGGCCGCAAAGGCTGGAACGTGCCAGCCGAAATGATGCACATCCGTACCAAAGATCGCGTTGATCAAATGGGAAAACGGCACCTGCCCATCCATAATGCCCACAAGGGTCAGCGCCGCGAACAAGGCCATGACCCCTTGCGCATAGTTGAAAATGCCCGAGGCTTTGAAAATCAGAACAAATCCCAAAGCCACCAGTGCATAAAGCACCCCAGCCATCAAACCATTGAGCAAAACTTCGACACCGAATAAAAACTGATCTGGGAACATAGCTTACGCCTCCGCGTCGGTGTTGTGAGCCGCCTGAATCACGCAGCCGCTCGTGAATTTTATGCGATCAGTCATGCGCGACCCCCAAATAGGCATCAATCACCGCCTGATTGTTGCGCACCTCATCGGGCGGACCATCGCCAATTTTCTTGCCATAATCCATCACAACCACGCGGTCAGACAGATCCATCACAACACCCATGTCATGCTCAATCAACACAATCGTCGTGCCAAATTCATCGTTCACGTCGAGAATAAAGCGGCTCATGTCCTCTTTTTCTTCCACGTTCATGCCCGCCATTGGCTCATCAAGCAGCAAGAGCTTGGGGTCAGCCGCTAAGGCGCGGGCCAACTCAACGCGTTTCTTTAAACCGTAGGGCAAGCGACTGACTGGTGTTTTGCGGATATGTTGAATTTCAAGAAAATCAATCACGCGCTCCACCACTGCGCGATTTTCTGTCTCTTCACGTTCGGCTTTTCCATACCAAATAGCTTGGCTTAAAATGCCAGCTTTTCATGTGATTCAATCGACCGGTCATGACGTTGTCCAAAACACTCATGCCTTCAAAAAGCGCAATATTTTGGAACGTCCGCGCGATGCCTTGTCGCGCGACTTCAAAGGGTTTCATTTCCGGCCGGCGGGCGCCTTTGTACCAGACCTCCCCTCCTGAGGATGGTAAAAGCCAGAGATAACGTTGAGCATCGAGGATTTCCCAGCGCCATTGGGTCCAATAATCGCGCGAATTTCTCCTTCGCGTACATCAAAGGAAATATCCTTGATCGCCACGACCCCACCAAACCTCAGGGTGATATTCTTCATTTCCATCATCACCGCGCCAATGGTGCGGCCATCTGCGGTTACAAAACTTTCGGCTTGGTCAAACATGGGGAGGATACTCCAAAGAATGTTGAATGATCACTGCGAGCATGGATAGGATCATTGGGCAGCCACCTGTTGCTCGGCTGCAAGCGCTGCATCCCGCAGCTCCAATTTTGCCGAAATTGAGCCCTTGCGCCCATCCTCATAGGTTACCTCAGTGGTGGTCTCAACAAACCCCACACCGCCATAAAGGCCAGCAATCAGATCATCGAATTTATCCTCAACCGTGCGACGACGCACCTTGCGTGTGCGGGTCATTTCACCGTCATCGGCATCTAATTCCTTATGCAGAACCAAGAAGCGGCTGACTTGGCACCCCGACAGCATCGGATCTTGCGCGATGCTTTGATTGGTTTCTTCGATATGGGCCTGGATCATATCCAATACCTTCGGGTGCTGAGACAATTCTTGATAGCCGCCATAAGCAATATTATTGCGCTCAGCCCAATTGCCCACAGCATTCAGATCGATATTCACAAAGGCGGTGCAATAGTCCCGGCCACTGCCAAAGACGACAGCCTCCAAAATATTCGGATAGAATTTCAGCTTATTCTCGACATATTTTGGCGCAAACAAACTCCCATCGGCCATTTTTCCAACATCTTTAGCTCGGTCAATAATGCGCAGGTGGCCTGTATCTTTTTCAAAAAAGCCCGCATCTCCCGTTGCCACCCAGCCCTCCGCATCCTTAGTTGAAGCTGTGCTTTCAGGATTGTTGTAATATTCCACGAAAACGCCCGGTGACCGATAATAGATCTCACCATTGTCGCCAATGCGCACTTCGACGCCCGGGGCCGGAATCCCAACCGTGTCGGCCCGCACCTCGCCATCGGGTTGAATAGTCACATAAACCGTGGCTTCTGTTTGCCCGTACAACTGCTTGAGGTTGATCCCAAGCGAGCGATAAAAATCGAACAACTCTGGCCCAATTGCCTCACCTGCTGTATAGCCAATGCGCACGCGGCTCAGACCGAGCGTATTTTTTAACGGGCCATAGATAAAAATATCACCCAGAAAATATTTCACCCGATCCATAAAGCCGATCGACATACCGCTCAACAACGCGGGCCCTACGCGCTTGGCATGGGCCATCGCCTTGTCAAACATCCATTTCTTAAGGCGGCTCGCATCCTCCATGCGGATCATCACATTGGTCAACTGGTTTTCAAACACCCGCGGCGGTGCGAAATAATACGTCGGACCGATTTCGCGCAAATCAGTCATCATCGTCTCTGCGCTCTCTGGACAATTTACGCAAAATCCCGTCCACAAAGCTTGCCCCATCGAGAATGTATAATCACCGACCCATGCCATAGGCAGATAAGCCAAAACCTCTTCGCCTGGACCCAAGTCATCAAATTGCGATGAGTTTTTTGAGGTTTCAATGACGTTTCGATTTGACAACACCACGCCCTTTGGGCGGCCCGTTGTCCCGGATGTATATAGCATCACACAGGTGTCATCATAGGTCTGCACCGTTTGACGTTTGGCCAGCTCGTCGCCCAAATCTCCCCGCGCCACCCGGCCTTCCTCTTGCAAGCTTTGATATTGCTTTAGGATGCTGTGATCATATTTGCGCAGGCCGCGTGGATCCAAATAGATAATCGTCTGAAGATTTTTCAAACTGTCGCGAATGTCGAGGATCTTATCCACCTGCTCCTGATCACCGGCCACGATAAACCGCGCATTGCAGTGATCTAGAACATAGGCAATCTCATCTCCCACCGCATCTTGGTAAATTGGCACCGGCACAGCGCCAATGGATTGTGCCGCCAACATTGCCCAATAAAGATGAGGACGGTTGCGACCCGCAATGGCCACATGATCGCCTTTTGCGGCACCCAGAGAGAGCAAACCCAAGGCCAAAGCCTCCACTTGCTCCACCACTTCGACCCAAGTCCAGCTTTGCCAAATACCAAACTCTTTCTCACGATAGGCCGCTTTATCGCCAAACTCACGCGCATTGCGTGCCAATAATGCTGGAATAGAGACCAGATCCGCCGAATCCGTCGCAGTCAAAATACTATCCTCCCAATGCCGGTTCCCGGCGCCTTTTCCTAGGCTCTGGGCGGATAATGTGACTGCGGGTTGCCAAAGGTCAATCAATTATTTTGAACATCCGTTCAATTCCATCAAAAACCAGCATACCTTGAACCATCAAGTGGCGCGCAAGCCGTAAAGAGTAGAGCGGCATTTAGCCTTGCAAGATCACCCGCGAGGGATGGATTTCACCATATTTATAACGTCCAATCGCCTGGGCCTTACCCTCATAGCTGACCCAAATTTCATCGCCGTACTCTGCTGTGGTGAAACAAATCGCCGGATTGCCATTGCGCAATTTTGCCGCGCCCTCCACATTGGTTGTTCCCTGCAACAGATCCGTCAAACCTTCTTCTAAGGGACGCAGGAACTGGTCAATCTCAACCGTTTTAGCAAAGGGTTCGATTTGTTCTAAGCTGATCGCATGTCCCAAATCGAACGGGCCCGACCACAGGCGACGCAATTGCGCCACATGGCCATAGCAGCCCAAAGCCTCTCCCAAGTCCCGCGCAATCGAACGCACATATCCACCCTTGCCGCAGGTCATTTCCAAAACTGCTTGATCCGCAGAGGGCCGGTCACTGAGCAATAGCTCATCGACACAAAGCGGCCGGGCGGCAATCTGCATTTCCTCGCCAGCGCGCGCCAATTTATACGCCCGATGCCCATCAATCTTCACTGCGGAAAATTGCGGCGGCACCTGCATGATCTCTCCAAGAAATTTCTGCAGGGCTTCTACGATCTGTGCATCATTGGGTCGCACATCAGAGGTTTTGATCACCTCCCCCTCCGCATCATCAGTATTGGTAGCCGAACCAAAGTTTACTGTAAATTCATAGGCTTTTGTTGCATCCGTGATATAGGGAATGGTTTTCGTCGCCTCGCCCAGCGCCACGGCCAAAAGCCCAGTGGCCTCAGGATCCAAAGTCCCCGCATGGCCAGCTTTTTTGGCATCAAATGCCCAACGGATTTTATTGACCACAGCCGTGCTGGTCAGGCCTGCGGGTTTATCAACAATGACCCAACCGGAAATGTCCCGGCCCTTACGTGTGCGCCCCATAAGTCCCTCATGCGTTTTAGGCGGCTGCCGTAACCTGGGCAGCGCGGCAGGTCAATCGCTCTGAGAGCCCGCATCGGCTGCATCCTCAGCCTCTGGATCCGGCGCAAGATCGCGGCGCACCTCCTCGCGCTCAAATAAAGCGCGGGTGCTGTCCATCCGATCAAAAGTCTCATCAATACGAAACCGCAGGTCAGGCGCAAATTTCAACCCTGCCTTGCGACCGACGATACTGCGAATCTGGCCTTTGTTACGCGCCAAAGCAGCAATCGCCTCCTCATAGAGCTTACCGCCCAGAGGCATAATATAGGCGGTTGCAATCTGTAAATCTGGCGAGGTGGTAACCTCTGAGACAGTGATTGAAATGCGGTTCAGTTCTGGGTCGTGAATCTCGTCACGGGCAAGAATTTCAGACAGTGTTCGGCGAATAACCTCGCCAACTTTCAGCTGCCGTTGCGAGGGTCCGGATTTTTTATGTGATCTGCTTTGTGCCATGGGAGGGGTCATAGGCGCTGTACCAATAGGTTTGCAAGTGGCAAAACTTTGCGCCACATAAGCAGGAAAGGAGAATGTCATGGCTCAATCCCCCGCAATCACCATCACTGGCGCCTCTGGACGCATGGGGCAAATGCTGCTTCAAACTGTTTTGAACAGCAATAAAGCAAAGCTTGTCGGCGCAGTTGAGCGCAAAGGACACCCCTGGGTCGGCCGCGATGTTGGCGAAGCCATGGGCGGGCAAGCTGTTGGTGTGATTGTCACCGATGAGCCACTTGAGGCTTTTGCCCTCTCCCAGGCCGTGATCGATTTCACTGCCCCCGTCGCCACTCTGGAATTTGCCGCCCTCGCCGCGCAAGCCCGCGCCGTGCACGTCATCGGAACCACTGGCATGAGTGAAGACGACCTAGAAAAGCTCGAACCGGCCAGCCGCCACGCGGTGATTGTGCGTGCTGGAAATATGTCACTTGGCGTAAATCTTCTCACCAAACTTACCGAAAAAGTCGCCGCCGCCTTGGATGAAGATTTTGACATCGAAATTATCGAGGCGCATCACCACCACAAAGTCGATGCCCCTTCTGGTACGGCCCTCATGCTGGGGGAAGCTGCCGCGGCGGGACGCGGTGTCTCATTGAGCGATGTGCGCGACAGTGGCCGCGATGGAATATCCGGCGCCCGCGAACGCGGTGATATTGGCTTTGCCGCGATTCGCGGCGGTGATATCGTGGGCGAACACGACGTGCTATTCGCAGCCGCTGGTGAACGCATCATTTTACGTCATGTCGCCACTGACCGCGCCATTTTCGCCCGCGGCGCACTGAAAGCTGCGCTTTGGGGTCTGGGAAAAAAGCCTGGTCAGTATGATATGATGGATGTCTTAGGGCTGTAAAAACCCGTTCTGGAGCCTGAACTGCGCTGATAATACCCAGCCACTCTTAAAAATCCACCGCGATTCCTTTGCGCTCCCAGTCGCCAAATCGCACGGGCTCAGGCCCGTCACGCCCACCAAGTTCTGGCGGCAGGGCTTGCTCGGGTTGCGCAGCTTTGCGGGCTTCAGCTTCAGCCAGTGCGCGTGCGGCGGCGGCTTTGAGATCGGGTTTCTTGTTTTCTGTCATAAGGCTGATATACGCCGCTTTCATCAGATCGCAAGGATAGCTCATGCCCCGCCCCCCGCAAAAATCAGGTCGCCCCGGACTTTCCATGGCCGGTCGGACCAACAAGCGTCCAGTTTTGAATCTGCCACGGCAGGCGGCTGTGCGAATATTGAACGGTGTGATGGTCGAGCATAAACAGCTTTCCGAATTAACTCAGTCCGATGAGTTCCAAGCCTTAGCACCCGAAGATCGGGCCCGTAGTCAGCGTTTGGCCACCCATACCCTCCGCCATGTGGGCCGGGCGGATCGGGCTTTGCGGCCGCATTTGGCCAAGCTGCCGGCTGTGGAAGTTCTGAACATTCTGCGTCTGGGTTTGGTCGAAATCGTCGGGCTGAGGGCTCCAGCCCATGCTGTGGTCAATGACTTGGTGTCTATTTGCGCCGCGTCGAATCAAACCCGTCCCTACAAAGGCCTGATCAACGCTGTCCTGCGCAAAGCTGTCGCAGATATGACTGGAAAATGGGACAAATCACCCGTGCAAATGTTGCCAAAATGGCTGCGCAATCCACTGCGCGAAGCCTATGGCAATGGCACAGTTATGGCCATCGAAACCGCGCACATGCGGGGCGCGGCCGTAGATTTAACGGTCACTGGCGATCTTGCAACCTGGGCATCCACTTTGGGCGGCACGCCCTTGGAAAATGGGTCCCTGCGCCTGGGCGAGATAGGGCAGATTTCTGCACTCGAGGGTTTTGCAGAGGGCAAATGGTGGGTGCAGGATGCCGCAGCCGCTTGGCCTGCCGCAGCTTTGGCGGTGACGCCAGGTGAAACCGTGTTAGACGTCTGCGCCGCGCCTGGCGGAAAAACTATGCAAATGGCCGCCCAAGGTGGCGTCATCACTGCTTTAGATATCTCCGCCAGTCGGATGGAACGCGTGGCAGAAAATCTGGCCCGCACTCAATTAGCCGCCGAATTGGTGGTGGCAAATATTCTTGAATGGCAAGATCCACAGCAATTTGATGCTGTATTGCTCGATGCGCCCTGTTCCGCCACAGGTACAATTCGCCGCCACCCAGATCTGCCTTTCGCCAAGGATGGCACTGGCATTTCAGAGCTTATTGAGATTCAAAAACAAATGCTTAATGCAACAGCAGGGCGGGTGAAACCCGGCGGTAAGCTGGTGTTTTGCACCTGCTCATTGATACCAGATGAAGGCGAAGTGCAGGCGGAAAATTTCTTGCGTAGTCATAAAGATTTCACCGTGGACACGGGCCTGCCTCAGGCCATGGACCCAGCTTGGCGCACCGAAGAGGGCGGGTTTCGTTTGCGTCCAGATTATTGGTCCGAGCTTGGCGGAATGGATGGGTTTTATCTTATCCGAATGAACCGACGCGGGTGAAATTTATCAGGGTGACAGGGTAAGGTGTTCACCGTATAAAAACCTCGAAATACTCAACTTTTGAGATCGCATACACCCGTGACCCGATATTCTCATCAACTATCTTGGATAACACAACTCCGGTATCGCTGGCTGTTGCGCTTGGCGGCTTGGTCTAAGCCGAAGGTGGGGTTGATCGCGACACCAGAGCCTTGGACAACGGGCGATTTTGATCGTGGGTTGCGGATTCTCTCAGGAAAAATTGTCTTCACAGGGCATGTGATGAACATTGGCGAAAACTCAATATGGAACCACAAACCGCCATCCCCTATGTTTGCTGCTGAATTGCATGGGTTTCGATGGCTGGATGACTTGGCGACCTATGGCGATGCCCGCGCCATGGGTACAGCCCAGACGTGGATTTTGGATTGGATAGATGGTTTTGGCATGGGGCTTGGGCCCGGCTGGAGCGCAGAGATCACCGGCCGACGTCTGAACCGCTGGATCAACCATTCGGCTTTTTTACTAAACGGCCTGTCGCAAAGCCGACGCGATAAGATTTGTCAGTCTATGGCACTCCAAACCCGTTTACTCAGCACATCTTGGCGACACCTGCCCCCAGGGCGGGGGCGCTTCGAAGCACTAGCCGGGCTGATCTGTGCGGCACAATGTTTGGCCGGGATGCAAAGCATACTGCCCCCTGCGCTGATGGCCTTGGTTAAAGAATGCCAAGAACAAATAGATGTTCATGGCACGATTGCCTCGCGCAACCCTGAAGAACTTTTGGATATTTTCAGTTTGCTGACTTGGGTCAAACAATCACTCGAATTGACTCATGCACCCGCTCCAGAGGCTTTGATGAATAGCCTTGCACGTGTAGCGCCTGTGCTGCGCAGTCTGCGCCATGGTGACGGCACTTTGGCACGCTTTCATGGGGGTGGACAGGGCAGCGAGTATGTCTTGGACCAAGCTCTCGCCATCTCGGGAATCCGCGCCAGCGCTCCGCAGGCTTCTGCGATGGGATTTGCCCGCCTCACAGCCGGTGCGACAGCCTTGATCGCCGATGTCGCCGCCCCGCCCCTCGGCCAGGGACGCTTTACCAGCCATGCATCCACCTGCGCGTTTGAGCTCTCAGTCGGGCGCACGCGCGTTATCGTCAACTGCGGATCAGGCCTACAATTTGGCAAGGATTGGCATCAAGCCAGCCGCACCACCGCCTCCCATGTAACATTGGCGATCGAAGGGCTGTCATCCTCCCGCTTTGCCGCGCCCAGACGTAATGGCGACCGCCACTTTATCGAAACACCCAGCCTCGTGACGGTGGAAAAAATTCAGGCCGTGGACGGGGTACGGTTACAGATGAACCACAATGGCTATCAGAAAAGCCACGGGTTGATTCACGCGCGCACACTTGATCTGCCGGTCGACAGCAAGGGGCTTGTGGGCGAAGATGAGCTTTACGCTCTGGATGAGAGCGACCTGCGGCTTCTGCAGGCGGCGCAGGCAAAATCAGATTTGCCACTGCATTTTTCTATTCGTTTTCATCTGCACCCAGAGGTGACCCCAAATCTAGAGACTGATTCGGCCTCTGTTTCCCTAACTCTTTCCACGGGTGATATTTGGGTCTTTCGCTGTCAGCCAGGTATTGAATTGGCTTTGGACGACAGTATTTATTTTGAGGATGGCCGCCAATTCCCGCACCCGTCAAAGCAGATTGTTCTGACCGGTGTGATCAAAGAAATCACCACCCGCGTCCGTTGGTCACTGGCCAAAGCTAGAGAAAACCCTCAAAAGGCCTCCTGAGAAGCCAGGCGGTGGGGCGTGGCACATTCGTAGGATAACTAATGACACAGCTTGTAGACCTCAAACGCGCTTTAATCTCCGTATCAGACAAAACTGGGCTCATCGAGCTCGGTAACGCGCTTGCAGATCGAGGGGTAGAGCTGCTCTCAACCGGCGGTTCAGCGAAAGCATTGCGCGATGCGGGATTGTCTGTGACGGATGTGGCCGATGTGACCGGGTTTCCTGAGATGATGGATGGGCGGGTAAAGACCCTGCATCCTAATGTGCATGGTGGGCTACTGGCCCTGCGCGACAATCCTGAGCATCTGGCTGCAATGCAAGAACATGGGATAGCGGGGATCGACCTTCTGGTTGTCAATCTTTATCCCTTTGAAGCCACCGTTGCTAAAGGTGCAGATTATGACACTGCGATTGAGAATATCGACATCGGCGGACCTGCAATGATCCGAGCTGCTGCAAAAAACCACGGGTTTGTATCCGTAGTCACGGATACGGAAGACTATGACGCGCTGCTGCAAGAGTTGGATGCGAATGGTGGGGCGACAGGGTATGACTTTCGCCAGCAACTCGCGCTCAACGCCTATGCCCGTACAGCGGCCTATGATGCCACTGTTTCAAATTGGCTCACCAAGACTTTGGATGTCACTCCCCGTCGCAAAGCGGTTGCAGGCACATTGGCGCAAACGCTGCGTTATGGCGAAAATCCCCACCAATCCGCAGCCTTCTACACCGACGGGCAAGCGCGCGCCGGCGTCGCCACCGCCGTGCAACATCAGGGCAAGGAGCTCTCCTACAACAATATCAATGACACCGATGCGGCAGTGGAATTGGTGGCCGAATTTGATCCTAAAAATGGTCCGGCTTGCGTGATCGTTAAACACGCCAACCCCTGCGGGGTCAGCCAAGGCACGAGCCTTGTGGAAGCTTATCAAGCCGCGTTCCAATGTGATCAAACCAGCGCTTTTGGTGGCATCATCGCCCTCAACAAAACTTTGGATGGCCCAACGGCCAATGAAATTTGTAAAATCTTCACCGAAGTCGTGATTGCACCCGATGCGGATGAAGAGGCCAAGCAAATCTTTGCCCAAAAAAAGAACCTGCGGCTATTGACCATGGGCGCTTTGCCAGATGTCACCGCTGCCAGCCAAACCATCCGTCAGGTCTCTGGCGGCTACCTTGTGCAAGATAAAGACACGGGTCAAATTTTGCCAAGTGATTTAAAAGTTGTGACCAAACGCGCGCCAACAGCGCAGGAATTGCAAGATCTGCTCTTTGCCTGGAAAGTGGCGAAACATGTCAAATCCAACGCCATAGTTTATGTCAAAGGCGGCGCAACCGTTGGCATCGGCGCCGGGCAAATGAGCCGGGTGGACAGCACACGAATCGCAGCGCGTAAAGCGCAGGATATGGCGGAGGTTCTTGGGCTTGAGGCGCCTTTGACTCAAGGTTCGGTGGTCGCTTCCGATGCTTTCTTCCCCTTCGCAGACGGGTTAATCACAGCCTTTGAGGCCGGCGCCACGGCGCTGATCCAACCGGGCGGCTCAATGCGCGATGACGAGGTTATCGCCGCCGCAGATGCGGCGGGTTTGGCGATGGTCTTCACTGGCATGAGACACTTTAGGCACTGATATGCAAAAATCTTTACTCATAAGCGCAACGAGCGTTCTTACGCTGGACCAGATTACAAAATATCTGGTGGTGTTTTATATGAACCTGATTGAGCGGGGACAAATTAGCGTTTGGCCTGGCTTTATTCACTTTCATATGGCCTGGAACAGCGGCATCAACTTTGGTCTCTTTTCCGACAATGGCCTCGCCACGCGCTGGATCTTGATTGCCATAGCCCTCAGCATTTGTGGTGTTGTGACCTATTGGATGCGCCACGAAACCCGTCCCATCGCCCTCATAAGCGCGGGTATTGTGATCGGCGGCGCTTTGGGCAATGCGATCGATCGACTCTTATATGGCAGTGTCGCAGATTTTCTCAACATCACCTGCTGCGGGCTGCAAAACCCCTTCGCGTTCAATGTCGCCGATATTGCTATATTTGCCGGGCTCTTAGGTGTGATGCTTTTCGCCAGTGACACCAAGAAGCCCGACCTACCCACCTAGATTTCCACGCTTTTAACCTGATTAGTAATGATAATTTTGCGCAATCTACCTCTGACAAGTTACGAAGGAAGGCTTATGTTAAATAAACTACTCGTCATTTTATGTCTCAGTGTACCACTGGAAGCTCTGGCCGAAGGCAAAACCACAGACTTCATGCTCGACAATGGCATGCAAGTCGTGGTGATCGAGGACCACCGCGCGCCTGTGGTTGTACATATGGTGTGGTATAAAGTTGGATCCGCCGATGAACCCTCAGGAAAGTCCGGGATCGCGCATTTTCTTGAACACCTCATGTTCAAAAAAACTGCAAACCTAGGAGCCGGTGAGCTAGCAGATACGGTGGCAGCCAATGGCGGGTCGCACAATGCCTTCACCAGTCTTGATTACACCGGCTACTTTCAACGGGTAGCTGCGGATCGTTTGGAACTGATGATGCAGATGGAAGCGGATCGTATGACCGGTTTGCAGCTGTCCCCCAATGACATTGTCGTTGAGCGCAATGTGGTAATCGAAGAGCGCAACCAACGCACAGAAAGTGCGCCTGGTGCCTTGTTTAACGAACATTTGCAAGCTGCTCTGTTCCTGAACCACCCCTATGGCGTACCCATCATTGGCTGGATGCATGAGATGAAAGCCCTGAATTACGACGACGCGATGGCGTTTTACAAACAGCATTACGCCCCCAATAATGCCGTTTTAGTGGTAGCGGGCGATGTAACCCCGGAAGGCGTAAAAACCTTGGCAGAGCAATACTACGGCGTTCTTCCGGCAAATTCGGCCGTTACGTCACGCGCGCGCAAACAAGAGCCGCCCCACCGGGCAGCCCGCCGCGTGATTTTTCGCGATGAGCGGGTCGCGCAGCCGTTTTTCACCCGCAGGTATCTCGCACCAGAGCGCAACAGTGGCGATCAGAAAGCCGCCGCTGCGCTGGTCTTTCTAGCAGAAATTTTGGGCGGCTCAAGCGCCACCTCTGTCCTGGGTCGAGCCTTACAATACGACACGCAGCAGGCAATTTACACCAGCGCTCAATATCGGCCTACGGCCTTGGACCTTAGCACCTTTAGTCTGGTGGCCGTGCCTGCACCCGGTGTGGAATTGCAGCAAATCGAAGACGCCTTAGAGGCCACGATTGCAAACTTTATGACCGATGACATTGATATTGAGCTCTTTGAGCGTATCAAATCCCAGTTCCGCGCCAGCGAGATTTACGCCATTGACAATGTCTCCAGCATTGCTCGGCGCTACGGCGCGGCTCTAACCCAAGGACTGACGGTTGCAGATGTGCAGGCCTGGCCACAGATCTTGCAAGAGGTAACGCCCGAGGAGGTTATGGCGCTTGCCGAGCGGGTGTTTGATGAAAGAGCCTCTGTGACCGGATGGATGATGGGGCCAAAGGAGCAAGCACAATGATGCGTATTTTTACTCTAGGAGCTCTGTTGTGGGCTGGAGCGGTGCAGGCCGACATATCTGTTAAAACGATCACCAGCCCGGGCGGCCTTTCTGCTTGGGTCTTGGAAGAACCCGCGATCCCGTTCACCGCTCTGAACATTATGTTTTCCGGCGGTGCGGCTCTGGATCCCCCAGACAAACGCGGCGCAGCTTTTATGATGACCGGGCTGTTGGAAGAGGGCGCGGGCGATTTGGACTCTCAGGCTTTCGCAGCCAAACTAGAAGCTCTATCTGCCTCTTTTAGCTTTGATGTAGGTGATGACACGCTATCAATTTCTGTGCGCGTTTTAACAGAAAACCGTGCCGAAGCCTTGGCTCTTTTGAAAACCGCATTAATGCAGCCCCGTTTTGACCCAGACGCAGTTGAAAGAGTGCGCCAACAGGTTCTCTCAATTCTGGCCTCAGATGCGCAAGATCCAACAGACACAGCGCAGCGCGTTTGGGCAGAGCAGGCCTTTGGAGATCACGCCTATGGAACAGCTTACCAAGGTACAGAAAGCTCCATCGCAGAGCTCACCCGCGCAGATTTGCTGGCCGCGCACCAAAACCTTCTGGTGCGAGACACACTTTCAGTCTCGGCTGTAGGGGATATTACGGCCGAAGACCTTGGGCCCATTCTGGACGATTTAGTCGGCGATTTGCCAGCAGGATCCGCCCTCGAAACTGCGCCTGTGAAGCTGGACATCCCCGCCGGTCTGACCGTGGTGGATATACCCACACCTCAGTCCGTCGCCTTTTTTGGGCATAAAGGCATTGATCGCGCGCATCCTGATTTTTTTGCGGCCTTTATTCTGAACACCATTCTTGGCGGACGTGGCATTGAAAGTCGGCTGACTGCAGAAGTACGCGAAAAGCGCGGTCTCACCTATGGAATCTCGACAGTTCTGATCAGCAAGGATCAGGCCAACGTTATGTTGGGACAGGTGGCCAGTGCCAATGACCGAATTGGCGCAGCCATTGAGGTCATTCGTGACGAATGGAGCAAGCTGGCCCGTGATGGGGTCACCGCCGAAGAATTGCACGCGGCTCAAACCTATCTGACCGGCGCCTACCCCTTGCGGTTTGATGGGAATTCACAGATTGCCCAGATCTTAGTTGGCATGCAGCGCCAAGGTTTAGCGCTAGATTACATCAACACCCGCAACACAAAAATCAACGCGGTCACCCTGTCTGAAATCAATCACGTTGCTGCGCAATTGCTCAAGCCAGAGGCCTTGAATTTTGTTGTGGTGGGACAGCCAACAGGGCTCAAGCAAGAGTAGCAGAATCGGATGCGAGCATGCTATGGATTGTAGCATGCTGAAACATGACCCCAATATAAGCCAAAGCCAACCCGTCATTCGGCAATTGAATGAGACTGCAATCAATCAAATTGCAGCGGGTGAAGTCGTAGAGCGCCCGGCCTCTGCCATCAAAGAATTGGTAGAAAACGCCATTGATGCTGGCGCCTCACGTATCGACGTGGAATATGCCGACGGCGGCAAGCGTTTGATACAGGTCACCGACAACGGCTGTGGTATTGCGGCCCAGGATTTGGCTTTGGCCATGTCACGCCATGCCACCAGCAAAATTGACGGCTCAGATTTGCTCAATATCCAAAGTTTTGGCTTTAGAGGCGAGGCACTTCCCTCTTTGGGCGCGGTGGGCAAGCTGACATTGACTAGCCGTACAGTAACAGGCTCAGGCGCAGAATTGCAAGTTATGGGTGGCAAACTGAGCCCCGTGCGCCCTGTTGCGATGCAGCCCGGAACCCGTGCAACCCTGCGAGATCTATTTTACGCCACTCCAGCCCGCCTCAAATTTCTACGCTCTGATCGCGCCGAGGCGCAAGCCATCGCCGATGTGGTCAAGCGATTGGCCATGGCAGAGCCGGCGATTGCATTTTTACTGCGCGACACCGGCAAAGACAGGACGGTCTTCCAAGTTCAAGCCGAGCAAGGCGATATGTTTTCCGCGCTCCGTGAACGCTTGGGGCAAATCATGGGCCGAGATTTTGTTGACAACGCCATTCCCGTCGATGCGGAACGCAATGGGGTGAGCCTCACCGGTTTTGCGGGCCTTCCGACCTATTCTCGCGGGGCCGCCGTGGCGATGTATTTCTTCGTCAATGGCCGCCCAGTGCGGGACAAATTGCTGATCAGCGCACTGCGTGGCGCCTATGCAGATTTTCTGTCCCGCGATCGTCACCCGGCGGTGGCATTATTCGTGGAGTGTGATCCGACACTGGTGGATGTAAATGTCCATCCTGCGAAATCAGAGGTGCGGTTTCGCGAGCCGGCCATGGTCCGCGGCCTCATCGTTTCCGGTCTGCGCCATGCACTGGCCGATGCGGGGCATCGCGCATCTACGACCGTATCCAACGCAGCCCTGGGCGCTTTTACACCCGAAACACCGAGCCAACCACGCGTCTACCAGATGGATCGCCCCCGCAATGCATCTGGTTATTCCGGTCTGGCTGAGACCGCCGCCATGTTTGATCCCCAGCCTTCGGCACGGATTGAAGACGCACCACAGCTTGAGGCCCAGCACCGTCCCTTGGGTGCGGCGCGGGCGCAGTTGCATGAAAACTACATCCTATCACAGACCGAAGACGGCTTGGTCATCGTTGATGCTCATGCCGCCCATGAGCGTTTAATCTATGAAAAACTTAAAGCCCAGATGGCAAAATCCGGAGTGTGCTCGCAAGCGCTTTTGATTCCAGAAGTGATCAGCCTTTCTAACGGCGATATGGCCCTATTGTTGGAGCAAAACGAAACCTTGGCACAAATGGGTCTCAGCATTGAGCCCTTCGGCCAAGGCGCGGTTGCCGTGCAATCCGTGCCTGCCCTTTTAGGCCATGTGGATGTTCTGCGGTTGGTTTTAGATATCGTCGATGAGCTGTCGGACGGCGGCACGCAGCAAAGCTTGCAAGCGCAGCTGGATGCGATTTTGAGCCGCGTAGCCTGCCATGGCTCGGTCCGTACAGGCCGACGAATGCAAGCAGAAGAGATGAACGGACTGCTGCGCGAAATGGAAGCTACCCCGCACTCAGGCCAATGCAACCACGGTCGCCCCACCTATGTCAGTTTGGCTATGACCGATATTGAGAAATTGTTTGGACGCACATGATAGTCAGCCATGAAATCACCTTGATCCTAATGATGGCTGCTGGCAGTTTTGCCCTTGTGGTGATGATTTTACTTTTGATAGTGGCCCGCGCTGCGGGACGGGCGGCGAAAGCAACTGCGCCTTTGACAAACCAAATGGAATATCTCAACCAAAGAGTGCAAACCATTGGTGATGGGCAGCAACAATTGGCCGGTGGCCTGACCCATGTCTCCGACGCACAGGCCGCACAACAAAACAATATGCTCAAATTGATGGAAGCTCGCTTGGCGGCGGTTCAGGAGCAAATGACGCTCAACCTGACCACAAATGCCAAGACCACCGCCAATTCATTGGGCGAATTGCAACAGCGTTTGGTCACAATCGACAAGGCTCAGGACAATATACAGAAACTTTCCGGTGACGTGCTGAGCCTGCAAGATATTTTGGCCAATAAGCAGACACGCGGCGCCTTTGGCGAAATCCAACTGCAAGAGATCGTCAGCAAGGCACTGCCGTCCGACGCCTTTGCTTGGCAAGCCACTTTATCCAATGGCAAGCGTGCCGATTGCTTGATCCATCTGCCCAACCCACCAGGTCCAATTGTCATCGACAGCAAATTTCCACTTGAGGCCTATGAGGCCCTGCGCAACGCCACGACCGAGCTGGACACAAGAGATGCGGTCAAATTTATGCGAACCTCTGTAAAAGCCCATATCAAGGCCATTTCAGAGAAATATATCCTGGAAGGGGAGACCGCTGATGGGGCGATCATGTTTTTGCCCTCCGAAGCGGTCTATGCCGAATTACACTCCAATTTCCCCGAGTTGATCCGCGAAGGGTTTGACGCGCGTGTCTGGATTGTCTCCCCCACCACCTGCATGGCAACATTGAACACGATGCGTGCAATTCTCAAAGATGCACGGATGCGGGAACAAGCCGGCGCCATTCGCACAGCACTGCGGCAATTACACCGGGATGTCGAGTTGGTGGTAGATCGGGTAGACAAGCTCAACAGCCATTTTAACCAAGCGCGCAAAGACATCGAAGGCATCAGTACAGCCGCCGAACGCGCCGGAAAGCGCGCGCATAAATTAGACAATTTCGATTTTGAAGAGATAGAGGCGATTGATCCTGTTGCGCCCCTGCCGAAACTATAGCCGGAACAGCGATTGCGCCACCCGCGGAACCCAAGCGCTGAACCGCAGCGGGGCGTCGGTGGCGGCAAGACAGATACAATCATGACCAATCTCAGCCACGGGCTTGTGATGCAAATCCTCATCGGCCACTTCAACATCACCCGCCGCAAAGCGCGCAGTTTTATCGCGAAACGCACCCTGTAGCACGAGTGTCAACTCTGTGCCGCGGTGCCCGTGATCCGGCACAGCCGCTCCCGAAGGAATATAGAGCAAACGCGCTGTTGCGGCGTGAGAGGTTTTTAACACAGCCTGCCGCACGCCCAGACCAATGGGCCGCCATTTTACATCGCTCAAACCACCACCAATGTAGGCGCTCAAGGGATCTGGGACATCAATGCCAGCCGGCGCAGGCGCCGCAACTTTTGGCCCTTTTGCAATCAAAGCCATAGTTTTCGCAAAAGCCGCGTCACCCAAATCTTCGGTGGGTTGAGCTTGCATGAGCGCGCCACCAATAGAATCGAAACTTTGCGCAGCTGCGCGGCATTCATCGCACATCGACAGATGCGTGGCGACAACCAAGTTAAAAGCCTCCGGCAAAGTGCCTGCGGAATAGCCGATCAACAGTTGGTCTGAAAGGTGATGAGTAATCTTGTTCATTGTGTTCATTCCATCGTCTGGCGAAGTTTCGATAGACCTAACCTAAGGCGCGATTTGATTGTGCCAAGGGGTAGACCGGTTTCAGTAGCAATTTGGCCATGACTGAGGTCGCCAAAGTAGGCTTTTTCAATCAATTCACGCTGCTGGCCAGGCAAGGCTTTCATTGCTTGGCTCAACTGGTCTGATTGTTGTTGCATCGCTAAAACGTCAGAGGCTTCCGGCTCCGCTTCAGGACCCCAGGTCAGCTCCTCGGGTTCTGGGCGTCGTTGCTTGCGCAAAGCGTCAATGTTTTTGTTGCGGGCGATGGTAAAGATCCAAGTGGAAACGCTGGCTCGGCTAGGGTCAAAGAGATGTGCCTTGTGCCAGAGGGTGGCCATCACCTCCTGAGTACAATCTTCTGCCATGCCCGGCGCAGCGCCTGATTTCATCAAGAACGCTTTTACACGCGGCGCAAAATATCTGAAGAGTTCAGCAAAGGCCTGCTGGTCTTGGTCTGTCTGAATACGCTTCAGATGATCAACCCATGTATTTTTCGGGGTGGTTTGTGTCACGGCGCGAAAGTTTGCTTTCTGATCGTAAATTGCATTTGAATTAAAGGCAGCATAGGCCACCTGATGATTGGATGCACCCGTTTGTTGCACTAGATTAAATTTCATTTGCATTTATTGCGCACGCAGTATCAAACGATTTAGATCAAAGGAAACTTGACGGTTTTAAAAGTAATCCAAATCCACGCGTTCCGCGTAGAAACTTCTACAAACATTAAAGGACATGCCTATGCCATTTGAGACTGCCCCTTTGGGCGCAAAACGCGTTGCTGTAATTGGTGGTGGCATCTCAGGCATGGGGGCAGCCTATGAATTGCGCCATTCACACCAAGTGGTTCTGTTTGAAGCCGCCCCAAAGCTCGGCGGCCACGCACGGACCGCAATGGCCGGTAAGAACGGCGATTTACCGGTGGACACTGGATTTTTGGTTTTCAATGACGTGAATTACCCACATTTAATTCGCCTATTTAAAGAGCTAGGCGTGCCCATGATGGATTCAGATATGAGTTTCGGCGCGTCCATTGATGGTGGATGGTTAGAATATGGACTCCTGGCCCCCAAAGCCGTGTTTGCCCAACCCCGAAACATCATCCGACCAAAATTTTACGGTATGATCCGGGACATCCTAAAATTCAACAAACGCGCTAACAGCGAATTGATCGACCCTACGATTACGATCGGTGAGTTGGTCTCAAAATGGCAGCTTGGTAATTGGTTTCGCGACTATTACCTTACACCCTTCACCGGCGCAATTTGGTCCACACCAATCACGCAAATCCTTGATTTTCCAGCACAGGCAATGATCAACTTCATGAAAAACCACGCCCTGCTGGGCGCTGGTGGACAACATCAGTGGCGCACGGTGCGCGGCGGCTCGCGCGAATATGTCAACCGCCTGCAAAGTGCCTTGATGCGGGCCAACGTTGACATCCGCCTGTCGAGCCCCGTGGCTCAAGTCCGGCGCAATCCTTTGGGGGTTGAACTGCAAATGACCGATGGCAGCGTCGAGGCCTTCGACGAAGTGATTTTCGCCACACATTCTGACATAACTCTCGCCATGCTCAGCGATGCGAACAGTCTCGAATATAAGACTTTGGACGCGGTGAAATATCAGCCTAATGAAATGGTACTGCATGGAGACTGCTCTATTATGCCCAAACGTCAGGCAGCTTGGGCGTCATGGGTTTATACGGAAGATAAAAATCGTCAATCAGACCGTATTGATCTGACCTATTGGATCAACCGTTTGCAAAGCCTGCCTAACGATGACCCCTGCTTTGTAACCTTAAATACCCAGCGCGATATTGATCCAGCCTTAATTTATGATCAATGCACCTTTCACCATCCGGTCTTCGACACCGCAGCTCTGAAGGCACAACAGATTATCAGCGACATCAACGGGGCAAATCATACCTGGTTTTGCGGCGCTTGGATGCGCAATGGCTTTCACGAAGATGGTCTCGCCACAGGCATAGAAGCGGCCCGTCGGTTGATGGCGCAAAAAGCGACCATTTTGGCCGCCGCTGAATGACCTGCCTCGATCATATCAAGGCGCATACCTATCACGGACGCAGAGGGCCAGTTTCCAATGCCTTTCGTTATGCCATAGATTATGTACTTATTGATTTGGCCGCACAAGTTCCCCAGCCGACCCTTTTTTCACGCAACCAATTCAATCTAATGAGCTTGTTTGACAGCGACCATGGCGGCGCCCCGAAAGAGGGGCGTGGCCTGACTTGGGCACGGGAGGTTTTGAAGGCGCAAAATCTGGCGGGACAGGAGCGCATTTTGCTTTTGGCACAACCGCGCCTGCTCGGTCATGTGTTCAATCCAGTGAGTTTCTGGCTCTGTCTCGATGCGCAAGACAAACTGCGGGTGGTGATTGCTGAGGTCAGCAACACCTTCGGCCAAAGGCATAGCTACCTGTGCTACAAAGATGATCTGTCCCCCATCACGGCCAAAGACACAATGGGCGCTCAGAAAATCTTTCATGTCTCCCCTTTTCAGCCCGTCGAAGGTGATTATAGGTTTCAATTTGACATTCGCGCTGAGCGCATCGGGATTTCCATTGAATATCTGCGGGCTGGTGGTGGTCTGATTGCAACGCTGGCTGGACCACGCCAGCCCCTGTCCAATGCCTCAATCCTTGGTGGGTTTCTGCGGCGCCCCCTAGGGTCTCGCAGGGTTTTGGCATTGATCCATTGGCAGGCAATAAAGCTATGGTTGCGCAAGGCGCGGTTTCGCTCCTGCCCAGAGGCCCCACAAAGTGACATAAGCCGATGACCTCGAGCTTCTCCCGTCCGGCTCTGCCGGCCTTTGCAGTTTTTGCAGGTTTTTTAGCTGCTGCTGGCATTCCCATCTATATCTTCGCACCAACTTTCTATGCGCAAAACTATGGCACCGGACTGACGGCAATAGCAGCGGTGCTTTTTTGGTTGCGCCTGCTGGATGCGGTGCAAGATCCCGTGTTTGGTTGGATTTCTGAACGGCTGGGCTGCGAACGCAGGTTTTGGGTTGGTTTTTCAGTTTTCATCCTAATCGGATCCTTAATCTTACTGTTTGCCATACCGCCGCGCACCTCACCTCTGCTGTGGTTCGCCCTTTCAATGACGGGGCTGTTCAGCGCCTTTAGCTTTCTGACAATTAATTTCTATGCTCAAGGTATTTCGGCAGCCACTCATCTGCCTGGCGGGCATATGCAGATGGCCGCTTGGCGCGAAACCGGCGGACTAATTGGCATTTGTTTGGCGGCTGTAGCGCCAGCCCTGCTGATGATCTGGAGCGCCTCACCTATGGTCGGCTTTACCCTTGGGTTTGCCGGGTGTGGACTTCTGGCCTCTTGGATGATGAGACATCAATGGGGCGGGACAGCACCCCGTGCACCATCCAACTTCGCATTAATCTGGCAGGATCACCCAGCGCGCAGACTGTTGATACTAGCCTTCGTCAATGCAATGCCCGTGGCCGTTACCTCAACGCTATTTTTGTTTTTTGTCACCTATCGGCTGCAAGCAGGCGCTTGGGCTGGCGGGTTGCTGCTGGTCTTCTTCCTCTCAGCTGCTGCCTCAGCCCCGCTTTGGGCCAAAGCTGCCCAGCGGTTTGGCACGCGCCAAAGCTTGATTTGCGCCATGGGCTTGGCCATCGTCGTCTTTGCCCTCGCGGCATTTTTGCGCGGTGGGGATGTGGCTTATTTTGCTCTTGTCTGCATTGCCTCGGGTGCCAGCATCGGCGCTGATTTGACACTTTTGCCAGCGGCCTTCGCACAACGATTGTCCGTAATCGCCCCGAGCGGGGGGCAAGGTTTTGGGCTGTGGTCTTTGATGAGCAAGTTGACCCTGGCCGCGGCCGCCATAGCTGTCTTTCCAATTTTAGACGGGGCAGGATTTGACGCCACAGCCCACGAACAAACCTCGCAGGCCCTTTGGACCCTGACTTTGCTCTACGCAGTTTGCCCGCTAATACTAAAACTGATTGCGATTGGCTTGCTGATCAAAACTCCCTTGCAGGATGAACAGATATGACCATGACTTTCATCATCTTGGCCGCACTCGCTTTGGCGCTTGGCCTGCGCTACGCAACTGGCTTCAGAGCCCAGCGCCCACAGCACTATGCCACCAGCACGCCTGTGTTTGATGTGAGAGAGGTCCTAAAAGGGCCAATGCTCTGTGAAGGGGTAATCTATGGTCCCTTTGGCCGCGTAAGTACCCGCTTTGTTGCACAGATGCATGCAGAATGGCAGGGTAATGAAGGTCGCATGACCGAGGAATTTCGCTATGACAGCGGCTCCGTCCAGCACCGCGAATGGACTTTGAAACTCAGTGAGGGTGGCCAAATTGAGGCCACTGCGCCAGATTTAATCGGCATAGGTTACGGGCAGCAATCGGGCGCGACAGTGATGCTTTCCTATGAGATTAAGCTCACCGAAGAGGCCGGTGGCCATGCGCTCAAGGTCACAGATTGGATGTATCTTATGGACAATGGTACGATCATGAACCGTAGCCAGTTTCGAAAATTTGGGTTCAAAGTTGCAGAATTGGTCGCCACTATGCGGCCTATGTCTGCGGTGTGATCGGCGATGAACTATGCTCAAAAACGGTACTGGCTTATAGGTGCCAGTGAGGGGCTTGGCCGGGCGCTAGCCTACAAGATGAGTGCCGCGGGCGCAGAGCTCATTCTGTCGGCCCGCTCGGAGACACGTTTGCAGGCCTTGGCTGATGCTCTCCCCGGCCCAGCAGAGGTTTTGCCCTTGGATCTGGCCGATAGCGCATCTGTTGCAGCTGCCGGCGCGCGGTTGGGTCATGTGGACGGGTTGGTATTTCTAGCTGGGGTCTATTGGCCCATGCCAGCGCAAAACTGGAATGGCGCACAGGCGCTGGCCATGGCCGATATCAATTTCACCGGCGCGTTCCGTGCGCTGGATCAAGTTATGGAGTCATTTCTAGCTCGTGATACCGGTCATATTGTGCTCACCGGCTCTCTTTCTGGGTTTCGCGGTCTGCCGGGTGCGATTGGATACGGACCGTCCAAAGCGGGAATTATGGCCTTGGCAGAAAGCCTGCGCGCTGATCTGCACCGCACAGGGATCAAAGTGCAACTGGCCAATCCCGGCTTTATCAAAACCCGCCTGACCGATAAAAATACCTTTCCGATGCACTTTATCATGTCGCCTGAACAAGCCGCCGATCACATGCTGCGCCACATGGAAAGTACACGATTTCAATACAGCTTTCCGCGTTTATTTTCTTGGGTATTTCGAGGCAGTCGCTTTCTGCCTGAAAGGCTATATTTCAAGATCTTCAGCAAGAGCTAAGGGCTTCAAGAAGCCGCGTACTTGCCCAACATCGATATATGCGTATCAAAATGCGCTCCCGCCTTGCCCCAAACGCCATGCGCCATATCGCGCAACTCCAGTAGGCTTGGCAAAAGTTGTGCGGCAAAATCCTCAGAACTTTCACGCGGCAAGAGTGACGGCAAGTTATCAATCGCCATGACGTCCAAAATCGGATTTTCATGAACACGCAGAGCGGGATGCTTCCAGCTTGTGATACGATCATAAATTTTTATGGGAGAAATGGCGCTGCCCGGATCGCATGCAATGTCACCAATCACCCGAAGTTCGCGCGGTGCGCTTGCGGCAGAAGCCGGCACGAAAACCGGAGTTGAAGAGCTGGCAAGAATGCAATTGAGAAAAATGTCATGGGTCAAAATTTCAGGGAATGGCCCACCCTGCGCGGTTTGCGCCATATCCCAGCCAGTCACTTCAGCGCCCATGGCGAGGCAAAAATCACGCGCACCGCTGCCGACCCGACCCAGCGCACCAATGATGATTACCTTTGGACGCGCATCCGTACCAAGATCTGAGGCAATATGCTCTTGCAAGGCCCCTGATGAGGGAAAGGTCGTCAAAGGGGCGCAAAACAAACCGCTGCGTGCCGCCGCCCAGCATTTGAGCGCAACTGCCGCCCCGGCATATCCAGCCCAATAGCCAAAGGCTGCGACCCGGCACCCAGTGTCATCGGTGAAATACTCCAGATCATAGAGCCGCCCGCCCCCACGCTTAAACCGCTTTAACAAGCGCGCGCCGTCCGGCTGGCCCTTATAGGCATGGCCAAACATGATGTGGCGATGCACCAGCGGGCTGTCATCTTCCGGCAGCTCTTTCAATCCAAAGATAATTGCATCTTTGGGGGCATTGCGCCAGGATCCCGTCGCGGCCAAACTGCACCCAGTGTAATCCACCAATGGAATAGCGCGGGTCGGATCTTCTTCTAAGGTTACTTGAAACCCGGCATGGACAAGTTCTGTCACACCGTCCGGGGTCACGCCCACGCGTTGCTCATTCAGACGCTCTTCCGCACGAATCCAAATATGGGTCATAACAGACCTTTCTCACAGAGCGTCACAACCGAGGGACGCACGGCGATGGACCGTTGCAGCTGTGCCAATTTTGGATAATTTTGGATCTCCACCCCATCGCCGGCCAGCCATTGCGTAATTGCAAAAAGATGGGCGTCTGCCAGGGTGAACTGGGCTCCGAATATATACGGGCCGGCGATTACATCCTCCACATAGGCACAGCTTTCCGTCATGGTTTTTGGAACTTTCGCTCTCATATCCTCATAGGAGGTTTCCAGATCAGCCCAGCGATAGCCACGCAATATATGCGCATGGTTTATATGCATGGTGGCAGCAAGATAATATGATATCTCCCGATGCTTGGCGCACTCAAACGCTCCCTTTGGCAGCAAATGCGGGGCGATATATTCCAGCATCGCCGCGGTCTCGGTCAATATGCCGTACTCAGTGACCAAAGCCGGAACGCGGCCCTTTGGGTTGATCTCCAAATAGGCCTGACTGCGCTGTTCTTTGGTAGCAAAATCAATCAAACACAGCTCATAATCGACCCCCACCTCCTCCAGTAAAAGTGCAACAGCGACAGAAATGGTGCCTTTGGTGGCGAAAAGTTTTAGCATAGTCTGTCCTAATTCGTTTATTAAATCACGGTCCGAGCATGACGGCGGTCGGCGGCATCTAAATGCGGCGTGCCGTTATAGCTTGCTATTTGCGTCGCTCCTTGTGCAATAGAAAATCGATGTATCGAAGAATTATGAATAGGCAGCATCACCTGGGCAAATCCCTCCGGACCCAGGGATAAATGCCGGGCAATCGCCATGCCAATCACGCCGCCAGAGGTGACCACCAAACTGCGGCCACCAAGCGCAGTGAGCTCCGACATCACTTGACCGAAGCGATCTGCGAAACTGCGGTAGCTTTCATGGACACTGTCCAACCGTCCCGCATGCCAAGCGGTGAAAAGCTGTGGCACGTGCTGGGCAAATTCTTCCGCTGAGGTGGGTAAAGGCTTGCGGGTTTGCGCCTGATATTCTCGGGCTAAATCAAAATATCGCAGCTCATTAACCCGAGGATCAATCTCGACGCTCTGCGACAGACCTAACCCCGCCGCGGTCTCCTGATGCCGCCGAAGATTGCCACAAATTACACGATCAAATTCAGTTTCGTGCGTGCGCAGATAATCGCCCAGCCAAGCAGACTGTTGATGACCCGTGGCGGAAAGCTTATCGTAGCTCTCCTCATCTTTGGCACCGGTATTGGCTTGTCCATGGCGGATCAATATAATTTCACATTGGTTCATGGCAGTGAGTTAACCCGCTTTGCCTGTTTTGCCAATCGGCTTGCAATGATGTGCATCGGAAACCTGCCTTGGCGCAAATTTGGCCATGCCTGTCGCGTATGGCACCTGTTCTTAGCAAAAATTTGGTCTAACAAGAGAGAGATTCGCAGGAGACGTTCGATGTCAGAGACAGTCACATTCACCCTTGATGGCGCAGAGGTTTCAGCCCCTGCAGGACAAACGATTTGGGACGTCACCAAAGGCCAGGGCTTTATCATTCCCCATCTGTGTCACCGCGACGAGCCAGGATACCGATCCGACGGCAATTGCCGCGCCTGTATGGTAGAGGTGGAAGGGGAGCGGACGCTGGTGGCCTCCTGCATCCGTCCCGTAGCCGAAGGCATGGTCGTGCATACCCGTTCGAACCGCGCCAAGCAGGCCCGCCGGATGGTTATGGAAATGCTGGTTGCAGATCAGCCAAAACCGGAGGTGGCGCATGACAAATCCAGCCACCTTTGGGAGATGGCCGCGGGTCAAGGCGTCCTCGAAAGCCGCTTTCCAAAACTCGAAGAGGGGCGCATCCCCCTGCTGGACGACAGCCATGTCGCGATGTCTGTCAATCTCGATGCCTGTATTCAATGCGGCCTGTGCGTGCGCGCCTGCCGCGAGGTTCAGGTCAATGACGTCATCGGCATGTCCGGCCGGGGTCATGATGCCTATCCGACCTTTGATATGGCAGACCCCATGGGTGAAAGCAGCTGCGTCGCCTGCGGTGAATGCGTGCAGGCCTGCCCCACAGGCGCACTTTTGCCAGCAACAGTCACCGATGAAAACCAGATCGGAGACAGCAAAGATTTTGATCATGAAGTCGAAAGCATCTGCCCCTTCTGTGGCGTGGGCTGTCAGGTCAGCCTCAAGATCAAAGGTGATCGCGTTAAATATGTCGAAGGGATCAATGGCCCCGCAAATGAAGGGCGTCTCTGCGTCAAAGGCCGGTTTGGATTTGACTATATTCACCACGATCATCGCCTGACCAAACCACTCATCCGCAGAGAGGATGCGCCGGCCAAAGGCCTCAACGTCGATCCGGGCAATTGGGGCGATGTCTTCCGCGAAGCAAGCTGGGAAGAGGCATTGGATCTTGCGGCGGGTGGTCTGGCCAAGCTCAAGCAATCCCACGGCGGCGCCTCCGTCGCGGGCTTTGGCTCGGCGAAATGCACCAATGAGGAAGCCTATCTGTTCCAAAAACTCATCCGCCAGGGCTTCGGGCACAACAATTTGGATCACTGCACCCGCCTCTGCCACGCCTCGAGCGTGGCTGCCTTGATGGAAAACGTCGGCTCTGGCGCGGTAACCGCGACCTTTAACGAGATTGAAAACGCCGATGTGGCGATTGTCATCGGCGCAAATCCGATCGAAAATCATCCCGTTGCGGCGACCTACTTTAAGCAATTCACCAAGCGCGGCGGAAAGCTGATTGTCATGGATCCGCGCGGACAGGCCCTCAAACGCTTTGCCAGCCATATGCTGCAATTTCGACCTGGGGCGGATGTCAGCATGCTCAACGCCATCATGCATGTGATCGTGGGGGAAGGTCTCTATGATCAGCAATACATCGACGCCTATACGGAAAATTGGGACGCAGAGTGCGCGCATCTCAAAGGCTTCAGTCCAGAGAAAATGGCCGATATCTGCGGCATTGACGCTGAAACCCTGCGCGATGTGGCGCGGGTGTTTGCCAGCGGTAAGGCGGGGATGATATTCTGGGGCATGGGGGTGTCGCAGCATATCCACGGCACTGACAATTCGCGCTGCCTGATTAGCCTGGCGCTTATGACCGGGCATGTGGGCCGGCCGGGTACGGGGCTGCATCCCCTGCGCGGGCAAAACAATGTGCAGGGTGCCTCTGACGCAGGGCTCATCCCGATGTTCCTGCCCGATATGCAAACCGTGGTCAGCGATGAAGTCCGCTCCAAATTCGCAGAGATTTGGGCCCACGATGGCGGTGTGAATGAGCCACTGGATCCCAACAAGGGTCTCACCGTCACAGAAATCATGGATGCCGTGCACACAGGTGATATTCGCGGCATGTATGTACTGGGCGAAAACCCAGCGATGTCCGATCCTGATGTGGCCCATGCACGGGAAGCTTTGGCCAAGCTGGAGCATCTGGTGGTGCAAGATATTTTCATCACCGAAACCGCCAATTATGCCGATGTAATCCTACCTGCCGCAGCCTTTGCGGAAAAGAGCGGCACAGTCACCAATACTAACCGGCAAGTGCAAATGGGCCGGCCAGCGGTCTCTCCGCCCGGAGAGGCGCGCGCAGATTGGTGGATCGAAGTGGAACTGGCCAAACGGCTTGGGCTGGGCTGGAGCTATACCCATCCCAGTGAGGTTTTCGCTGAGATGAAGCTGACCATGAAATCATTTGACAATATCAGCTGGGAGCGTCTCGAAAGTGAGAATGCGGTGACCTACCCATCGCTTTCCCCCATAGACCCGGGCCAGCCGATCGTCTTTGGTGACGGTTTCCCACGTCTGGATGGGCGCGCACGCTTTACCCCGGCAGATTTGATTGCCCCCGATGATGTGCCAGATGCGGAATATCCAATGATCCTCACTACGGGCCGGCAGCTTGAACACTGGCATACGGGCTCCATGACCCGGCGCTCAAAGGTGCTGGATTCGGTGGAGCCAGAGGCCAATTGCTCGCTACATCCCTCCACTCTGCGGAAGCTGGGCGTGGCGCCAGGCGGCTTGGTCCGCTTGACCACCAAACGCGGCAGCATCGAAATCATGGCCCGCGAAGATCGCGCCGTGGCGCCCAATATGGTCTTTTTGCCCTTCGCATTTGTGGAGGCGGCGGCCAATCTGCTGACCAATTCCGCAGTAGACCCCTTTGGCAAAATCCCAGAGTTCAAATTCTCCGCAGTGAAGGTGGAAAACGTCAAGGATCAAATCGCTGCTGAATAGCGTGAAACTGACATGTGGAATTTGAGCCTGAGCCCCAAGGCCATGAGAAACAAAAGGAACGGGCTGAGGACCGCGGCGATGGCGCTGAGAAAATGCAACACCTGCCGCGCGGCGCGTATGGCTTTAAAGGTTTGCTCTTCGACATACGCATGACCGCGGACCGCTTGGGACAACCGCTCTTGATCTCCTCCACACAATCACCCAGCATGCGCTATGATCACCCGCTCCCATATCAAGGACGATGCGCCCAGCATCGCTGTCTACTCCGACTGCGAGCGGTATCGCTATGCTCTGACCCGCGTTTGGGATCCACTGGAGCGGCGGTTGAGCTTTGTCATGCTCAACCCCTCCACCGCCACCGAGGTGCAAAACGACCCCACAGTTGAGCGCTGCGAACGGCGGGCGCGAGCCTTGGGGTTTGGCGGGTTTTGCGTAACCAATATCTTTGCCTGGCGCGACACCGACCCGCGCAAGATGCGCGCCGCCTCCGATCCCATCGGCCCCGACAATGACGCCGCGATTCTTGAGGCCTGCCATTGGGGCGATCAGGTGATTGCCGCCTGGGGCATCCATGGGGCGCATGTGAACCGCGGGCCACAGGTCGAAGCGCTTTTACGCGCGTCGGGCCATTCGGTGCTGCATTTGGGCCTGTCAAAGGCCGGGCATCCCAAACATCCGCTTTATATCGCCTATACGCAACAGCCCGAGGTTTGGACATGATTGAAGGTTTCACAAAGACGGTCATCAGCTGCAACGGCGTGGATCTCGCTGTGCATCGCGCTGGGCAGGGCACGCCCCTGCTATTGATCCACGGGTTTCCACAAAATCACATGTGTTGGGGAACTGTGGCGCCACAATTGGCGCAGCGGCATGATGTGATTATTCCCGATTTGCGTGGCTATGGCGAGAGCGACGCGCCTGCCAATGATCCAGGCAACACCACTTATTCCAAGCGCACTATGGCACAGGATATGGCCGATCTTCTCACCGCGCTGAACATTTCTCGCGCAGATGTCCTGGGCCATGACCGCGGCGCGCGGGTCGCCTATCGTTTTG
Organism: uncultured Planktomarina sp.; assembly: GCA_905181815.1. Taxonomy (GTDB): domain Bacteria; phylum Pseudomonadota; class Alphaproteobacteria; order Rhodobacterales; family Rhodobacteraceae; genus Planktomarina. The sequence goes on from CAJIZA010000003.1 coordinate 59,870, forward strand.
CGCTGGATCATCCGGAGCGGCTGGGCAAGCTGGGCATCATCGAAATTGTGCCAACAGCCGATTTCTGGGCAAGCTGGACAGCAGATCTGGCGATGGCCGCCTATCATTGGACATTTCTGGCTCAGCCCGCACCCCTGCCAGAGCGGATGATCGGGGCGGATCCTGTGGCTTATGTGGATTGGACCTTGGCGCAATGGACGCTGACCAATAGCCTTGAGGCCTTTTCCCCCTCAGCCCTGGACAGTTACCGCGCGCAGGCCCTTGATCCCGCGCGGATTCATGCCATGTGCGCAGATTACCGAGCTGGAGCCAGCTTTGACCGTGCATTGGATGAGGCGGATAAAGCCGCCAGAAAACAGATCACCGCACCGCTGCGCTTGCTCTATGGCGCTCATGGATTTCCTGCCAAAAGTGGCAATGCCACGGACATCTGGTGCAGCTGGGCCCCTGCGGTGGAGGCTAGCGTCTGTGAGGCCGGGCATTTCGTCATGGAGGAAAATCCACAGGCTGTTCTTGCGGCTTTTGGGCCCTTCTTTGCCCCCTAGAGAATCCCCTTCCCTTTCGCAAAAAACTTCCCTATACGCAGCCATCGCCAAGATTCCTTATGAAGTTTTGAGCGGTGCCTCCACGGGCCTTGCTGGACGACATCCCGGCCTGCGCCATAACCCTTAACCTTCAAAGGAGACCCCGATGTCGATTACTGCTGAAGAAAAAGCACGGCTCATGAAAGAATTCGCCATCAAAGAGGGCGACACAGGTTCACCTGAAGTTCAGGTTGCAATCTTGTCTTCGCGCATCACGACTTTAACTGAGCACTTTAAAACCCATAAAAAAGATAACCACGGTCGCCGAGGTTTGCTGAAAATGGTAGCCACACGTCGTAAGCTTCTGGATTATGCCCGAAGCAAAGACGAAGCCCGTTACCAGGATTTGATCAAACGTTTGGGCCTGCGCCGCTAAGCATCTGTCCAATCCAAGATTTTAAAACCGCATCCTCCAGGATGCGGTTTTTGCGTTTAGAGGCAGTCGTCTGAAATATGGGCTAGACAATTGGCCCTATCTCCTGGACAGATTTTCTATGCAATTTTCCAATCCCTCAAACCGGTTCGCCTCCCTCGCTGTGTTGATCGCTGCAGGAATTTGGGGGCTGTATTGGATTCCGCTGCGCTACCTTGCCGGGCTGGGCGTGCGTGAAGACTGGGCCGTTGCTTTAATCAATATTCCAGCCGCTTTTGTCGCCCTGACCCTATTCCTGTGGCAGTTGCGCAGCCAGCTGCCACATCTGCGCTGCGGGGCTTTGATCGGCGTGTTCATGGGGTTAACCGTGGCGCTGTTCACCATTGGTCTGGTGCTCTCTTCAGTGGTACGTGTGACATTGCTGTTTTACCTCGCACCGATTTGGTCGACGCTGATTGGCAGCTATTGGCTGAAAGAAAAAGTCACCCGCGGCCGCTGGATCGCCATTGCGATCGGCTTGCTCGGCCTTGGGTTTTTGGTGTCCCAAGGCGGCGGGCAGGTTCCCCTCAACATCGGTGATGCTTTAGGGTTCCTCTCGGGCTTCACCTGGGCCGTCGGCGGAGCGATGATCAAACGTTATGGCGAGGTTCCCATGCCAACGTTGCTGCTGTTTCAGTTCTGCCTCGCCTCTATATTTGCGCTGCTGTTCGGGGCTCTATGGGGCCAAGCCTCGGGTCCAGACCTGGAGCTTTTGCAACAAGTCGCACCCGCCTCAACCGTGATTTCCATTGGAGTCATTCTACCGTCCGTATTAATTATCTTCTGGGCGCAAAAATTTCTCTTTCCCGGTCGTGTTGCCCTCTTGATGATGAGCGAAGTCATTGTCGCCACCCTCACTGCCAGCTGGATGCTGCCAGAAGAGGCTATGGGGATGCTGGAATGGATCGGCGCTTGCCTAATTGTTGGGGCCTGCGTAGTAGAAATCTTTGAAGGGCCAGCGGCCCAAGGCGCTCCGACCTAAGATACGTAAAACGCCGCAAAATCGCGCCCCCCCTTCCCCCGCAGCAAATATTGCTATAGACGCGCGCTATCTGAAACGCGGCGCCCAGACTCCAGCGCCCGAAAACAAGATATCGGGGTCGGCGGCAATGGGGCCGCCATGTGATAGGCCAATGGGCCGTTTAGGAAAACATAGATGTTTACAGAAACTAAAAAATCCATTCAGTGGGGCGAAGAAACCCTTACTTTGGAAACAGGTAAGGTTGCCCGTCAAGCCGACGGCACCGTAATTGCGACTTTGGGTGAAACCTCAGTTATGGCGAACATAACATTCGCCAAAAGCCAAAAACCCGGTCAGGACTTTTTCCCTCTGACTGTACATTACAATGAAAAATATTATGCTGCCGGTAAAATTCCAGGTGGCTTTTTCAAACGTGAAGCACGTCCAACTGAAAAAGAGACGCTGACATCACGCTTGATCGATCGCCCGATCCGGCCTTTGTTTGTGCCGGGCTTCAAAAACGAAGTCTTGGTGATCTGTACCGTTCTGTCTCATGACTTGGTCAATGACCCTGACATGGTTGCGATGATCGCGGCCTCGGCAGCTTTGACTATCTCGGGCGCGCCATTCATGGGCCCAATTGCCGGGGCGCGTGTGGGCTTTGTAGATGGTGAATATGTTCTCAATCCGACGATTGATGACATGCACAATCTGCGCCAGAATCCTGAGCAGCGCTTGGACCTAGTTGTGGCCGGGACCAAAGATGCGGTGATGATGGTTGAATCTGAAGCCTATGAGCTGTCTGAAGATGAGATGCTCGGCGCGGTTGCTTTTGCTCATGAGCAAATCCAGCCTGTGATCGATCTGATCGTGGATCTGGCGGAAGATTGCGCGAAAGAGCCTTTTGACTTTCAAGCTCCAGATTACAGCGACCTCTTCGCCGCCGTATCTGCCGCTGGTGAAGATGCTATGCGCGCCGCTTACGCAATCACCGACAAACAAGAACGCACCTCTGCGGTTGCCGCAGCGAAAGAAACGATCAAAGCCAGCCTGAGCGACGCCCAACTGGCCGATGAAGACCTTGGTTCTGCTTTGAAAAAACTAGAATCCAAAGTGTTGCGCGGCGATGTCGTCAAGAACGGCAAACGCATTGATGGCCGAGCCCTAGATACAGTCCGCGCAATCAATTGCGAAACAGGCCTTTTGCCACGTACACATGGCTCCGCGCTGTTTACCCGTGGTGAAACGCAAGGTCTGGTCGTGACCACTTTGGGCACCGGCGATGATGAGCAAATGATCGACGCCTTGCACGGCACGTATAAATCCAACTTCTTGCTGCACTATAACTTCCCGCCCTATTCTGTCGGCGAGGTCGGCCGCTTTGGCCCTCCAGGCCGCCGCGAAATAGGGCATGGTAAATTGGCATGGCGTGCCCTTCAGGCGGTTTTGCCTGCGGCAACGGACTTTCCTTACACGATCCGTTTGGTCTCTGAAATCACGGAATCCAACGGGTCGTCCTCCATGGCGTCCGTCTGTGGTGGCTCGCTCTCTATGATGGATGCGGGTGTGCCTTTGAAAGCACCTGTTGCGGGTGTAGCCATGGGTTTAATCTTGGAAGATGATGGCGAATATGCCGTTCTGACCGATATCTTAGGCGATGAAGATCACCTAGGCGACATGGACTTTAAAGTGGCCGGCACAGAAGCTGGGATCACCTCGTTGCAAATGGACATCAAAGTGGCCGGCATTACGCAGGACATTATGAAAAAAGCTTTGGCGCAAGCCAAAGCTGGCCGTTTGCATATCTTGGGTGAAATGGGCAAATCCATCTCAGGCGCGCAGGAATTCTCTGTTCACGCTCCACGAATTGAAACCATGCAAATCCCAACCGACAAGATCCGTGAAGTTATCGGCTCTGGCGGTAAAGTGATCCGTGAAATCGTTGAAGTCTCCGGCGCGAAAGTCGATATCAACGACGAAGGCGTGATCAAAATTGCCAGCCCGAATGGCGATAGCATCAAAACCGCCTATGACATGATCCACGCGATTGTGGCAGAGCCTGAAGAGAATGCGATCTACAAAGGTAAAGTTGTCAAAGTTGTCGACTTCGGCGCATTTGTAAACTTCTTCGGCAAGCGCGATGGTCTGGTGCATGTCAGCCAAATCGAAAACCGCCGCTTGAACCACCCCTCCGATGTTCTCAAGGAAGGTCAAGAGGTTTGGGTCAAACTGCTGGGCTTTGACGATCGTGGCAAGGTGCGTTTGGCCATGAAAATGGTCAACCAAGAAACCGGCGAAGAAATCGCAGCCGATGAGGCCAGCGAAGGCTAAACCGCCAACGACAAACGCTTCAAAAAGCCCCGCCTTTGGTGGGGCTTTTTTCGTTTTAGGCCATACGTTAAAACAGATCTTAGTATAACGGAGCTTTGACTTAAAGCCTTGCGCGGTGACAACGGCGGGCTGCACCGCTTTGCCCCTCGGCAGGCGATGGTCTCCCTTTAGTCCTGGGGTGCCTTATGCATAAATATCTAACAAAAAGTTTACCTGCCTATGCCTTCAACGCTTGCGAAATTCATCCGGCAATGACATTCTCATACGAATTCAGTTCTGCGGGAGGCGAAGATGATCAAAAAATGCCAATTTTATGTTAACGGCCAATGGGTTAACCCAGAAATAGCGCATGACTTTGATGTCATAGATCCAAGCACAGAAGATGTGGTTGGGGTGATTTCCTTAGGCGATCAAGCCGATACGGATGCAGCGGTCGCGGCGGCAAAAGCTGCCTTCCCCGGCTGGTCCCAAACCAGCAAAGCTGAGCGTTTGGAGCTCTTGGAAAAACTCCTCGAAGTTTACAAAGCCCGGCAGGCCGATATGGCCGAAGCCATCAGCCTTGAAATGGGCGCGCCACAAAAATTGGCACGGAATCAGCAAGTTGGCGCTGGGACATGGCATTTGCAAGGCTTTATTAATGCTTTCAAAGACTTCGAATTTGATCGCCCGCTCGGCCCCCAAGCGCCCAATGAGCGCACGGTGATGGAACCAATTGGCGTCACCGCTTTGATCACGCCTTGGAACTGGCCCATGAACCAAATTGTGCTCAAAGCCGTGCCCGCGCTGGCTTCTGGCTGCACCATGGTGTTGAAACCCTCCGAAATCGCACCGCTCTCAGGCCTGTTGTTTGCTGAGATGATCCATGAGGCAGGTTTCCCAGCCGGTGTGTTCAACCTAGTCAATGGTGATGGTCTGGGCGTCGGCACGCAGCTGTCTGTGCATCCTGATGTGGATATGGTCAGCTTCACAGGGTCATCCCGTGCAGGCATCGCCATTTCTAAAGCCGCCGCAGATACGCTCAAACGTGTGAGCCTCGAGCTTGGCGGAAAAGGTGCAAATATCATTTTCGCCAATGCCGTTGAAGATGCGGTGACCAATGGCGTCGCCCGATGCATGCGCAATTCCGGCCAATCATGCAACGCACCAACCCGTATGTTGGTGGAGCGGTCTCGCTATGCCGAGGCCCTGGAGCAAGCCGCAGCCGCAGCCGAGGCCACCAAGGTTGGTCCCGCTTCCGAAGAGGGCAACCACATCGGTCCCGTGGTCAGTCAAATGCAATTTGACAAAATCCAGAACCTAATCGAAGTGGGTATCAAACAAGATGATGCCACATTGATCGCGGGCGGACTTGGTCGCCCTGAAGGGTTAAACCGCGGCTTTTATGTCCGCCCAACCATCTTTGCGGATGTGGACAATACGGCCCGCATCAACCGCGAGGAAATCTTTGGCCCCGTCATGACCATCATGCCCTTTGATACGGAAGAGGAGGCTATCGCGATTGCCAATGACACGCCCTATGGTTTAACCAATTACGTCCAATGCGGCGATCAAGAGCAACGTCAGCGCGTGGCGCGGCAGTTGCGCTCTGGCATGGTCGAAACCAATTCTGTCGGCTTCGGCATGGGCAGCCCCTTCGGCGGCTATAAGCAGTCAGGCAATGGCCGCGAAGGCGGAATATTCGGCCTGCATGAGTTCATGGAAATCAAAGCTGTGAGCTGCTGGGAAGACGCGTAAGTCGGATGCCTAAAGCCCCATCAGAATTTTCGTTCCGTTGACAAGCTATACGCGTACGGACGGGGTTTTTGATGGGCCAGGTAGGATCTCGAGCGCAACGCGCATTATTACGCGAAAGACCAATCAGGCATTTTAAAACGGTATTTTTGCACGAAAATCCGTCATTTCGCCACCATCAGGATGACGTAAGCGCAGGCGGTGGGAATGTAGCATAAGACGCGGGGCCGCTTGGCTTTCCGGCGTGCCATAAAACGGATCCCCCAAAATTGGATGCCCGAGCGCCAACATATGCACCCTAAGTTGATGCGAACGACCGGTTTTGGGGCTCAATTTCACGCGAGTTTCCTGGGGGCCGCTTTTGATCACTTGCCAATCGGTCTGTGCCGCGCGACCGGTCTCATGGCAAATCATCTGCCGCGGCCGGTTCGGCCAATCTACGATGATCGGCAGATCAACCGTGCCACTTTGCTCAACCATGTGCCCCCAAACCCGCGCCACATAGGTCTTTTGCGTCTGGCGTTTTTCAAACTGCAGCCCCAAATGACGCTGCGCGTGGGGTGACAAAGCAAAGACCATGACGCCAGAGGTATCTCGATCCAACCGATGCACCAAAAGCGCCGTGGGATAATCGGCCTGAATGCGAGTGATCAAACAATCGGCCAAAAGCGGTCCACGCCCAGGCACAGACAAGAGACCTGCGGGCTTGTTGACCAACAAAAGTTCATGATCCAGGTGGATCACATCCAAAGGGTCCATCGGAGGGTTATAGGCTGTCATGACCCGCCCATAGCTCTTTCGCCCTTACAGGTAAATTGCCAAGCAAAAAATATCCACTTTATTGATAGAGAGTTTACAAGGTTCGCATTTTTACGATAATCTAAAGCATTGTTAAAGAATTAATTTATGAAATTTTTTTGGGCGGTCCTCGGTGATTTTTTTGTACCAGGCATATTTCATTTGCCGAGCCAAGGGTCACACATAATTCCTATGGCATGCCTGGTCTGATCGATATGCCCAACGCGCAGCTAGCCTGCCCCCTGCGGCAGAACGGCCCCAGGATTCAAAATGCCTTCGGGATCCAATGCATCTTTGATCTGGCGCATAAGTTGCAATTTCACGGGATCGCCAAAACGAGCAATATCTGCCACCTTGAGCCGCCCAACTCCATGCTCCGCAGAAACAGATCCCCCCAATTCATGCGTAAGGCGATGCACCTCTACCTGCAAATCTGCCCGCATATCGCAGTAGTTCGAGGCCGGTAAACCCTCAGCCGGAAAAAGGTTGTAATGGAGGTTCCCATCTCCAAGATGACCAAAACAATTAATTCGTATATCGCCAAAACGGGCAAGAGCCGCAGGCATCTTGGCGATAAACCCGGCAATTTCTGACAGTGGCAAAGAAATATCCGACGAGCAGATCGCGCCAATTGCACGGTTGGCAAGAGGGATGGTTTCCCGTAAGCTCCATAGATCCTGCGCTTGCTGCGCAGATTGGGCGATCACGCCATCACGGATCAAGTCTGAAGCCTGCTCAAACAGGGTTTCAATTGCCTTTTCCGCCCCTGTGCCATTCGAAAAACCGAGATGCAGCAGAACCGACCAATTGGGCGGCGAGGGCCATGGCTGACGCATCTGCGGGTGGGTCTCGGCCAGAAAGCGCAAGCCCTGTCCAGAAATCAACTCAAACGCAGAGATGCTTTCACCCAACAAGCCCTTGGCCCGCCCCAACAGATCCAGCGCCGCGCTTGGACTGTCTACAGTCAAAAGCGCCGTACCCTCTGATTGGGGGCGGGGCGCTAGCTTGAGACTTGCAGCAGTGATAATGCCCAAGGTACCCTCAGAACCAATGAGCAAGTGCCGCAGATCATAGCCAGTATTATCTTTGCGCAGTCGTTTCAGACCGTTGAAAATCCGGCCATCGGCCATCACGGCTTCAATGCCCAAGACTTGGTCGCGCGCCATGCCATACCGCAGGACATTTACCCCGCCGGCATTGGTAGAAAGCAATCCGCCAATCTGCGCCGTGCCCTCAGAGGCCAGCGATAATGGAAACAATCGACCCATATCCGCCGCGCTCTGCTGAACCTCCGCCAGTACCGCACCAGCTTCAGCCACCAGAACATTCTCCTCAGAGTAACGGGCTCGAATTCGGCGCATCCGCCCAAGGCTCAGGATCAGCGGGGCTAGAGCGCCAGTCTTCGATGCTGGCAGGATTTGCCCCCCAACAAGACCGGTTCCACCACCGTAGGGCACAATACCGATCCGAGCTACCGCCGCCGCCGCAACAACCTGCGCCACTTGGGCGGTGCTGTCCGGTGCCACCAAAAGCCCAGCAGATCCCTGATAATGCCCGCGCGGCTCGGTTAGATATTTATCGTTTAGCTCTGGAAAGGCTGCAGCGGGCAGGGTGCGTTGCAATTGACTTATAAACTCTGCCGTCACTGGATTTAACATAACACCCTTGCCCTCTTGTCGCCCGCCATGCAAAATGCCGAGGCGCCCCCCGTGTCAGTAATGACAGACCTCCTCTTTGGCAATTTTTTTCTCCATGGCCGGCTTCCAAGCCAACGCGCATGCTGCGCTTGACTCTGGACGCAGGACACGTGTACACGCTGAGAAATCCCGGAAGTCGTAGTCTTCCGGTCCTCAGGCTTTTGCCAGGATCGCCACCCGTCAGCGCGTTGCGCCCACGGGTGCTTTTTCGGTTTGGGGCTTTGGAAATTTACGCGGCCGCACCATTGCGGGATCGTGTGCGGAGCGAAGGGGGCAGACCCATGTTTGAAAATCTATCCGAACGCCTTGGTGGTGTATTTGATCGGCTGACCAAGCAAGGTGCGCTGTCGGAAGAGGATGTAAAAACAGCCCTGCGAGAGGTGCGCGTTGCGCTCCTGGAGGCCGATGTCAGCCTGCCTGTTGCCCGCGAATTCATTAATAAAGTTCAAAGTAAAGCCACCGGCTCAGCTGTCACAAAATCGATCACCCCCGGCCAACAAGTGGTCAAGATCGTCCATGACGCTCTGATTGACACCCTGCGTGGCGAAGGCGAACCGGGCGATTTGAAGATAGACAACCCACCCGCTGCGATTTTGATGGTAGGTCTGCAAGGCTCGGGTAAAACCACGACCACCGGGAAACTGGCAAAACGCTTGGCCGTCCGCGAAGGTAAAAAGGTTCTGATGGCCTCATTGGACATCTACCGTCCCGCCGCGATGGAACAGCTCGCGATTTTGGGTGCGCAGGTAGAAGTTGATACCCTGCCCATCGTCGCCGGTGAAAGCGCTGTCCAAATTGCCAAACGCGCCAAACAACAGGCCACATTGGGCGGCTATGACGTCTATATGCTCGATACTGCCGGGCGTCTTCAAATAGACGAAACCCTGATGCAGGAAGTTCAGGATGTGCGCGATGCGGTCGCACCGCGCGAGACCCTGCTTGTTGTCGATGGGTTAACGGGCCAAGTGGCCGTAGAAGTAGCCGAAGAATTTGACAGCAAAATCGGCATCTCTGGCGTGGTTCTCACCCGTATGGATGGGGACGGTCGCGGTGGTGCGGCGCTGTCGATGCGTGCGGTCACCGGCAAGCCGATCAAATTTGTTGGCTCCGGCGAAAAAATGGATGCATTGGAGACTTTCGAGCCCGAGCGCATCGCCGGACGCATTTTGGGCATGGGCGATATCGTCGCTTTGGTTGAAAAGGCGCAAGAGACTTTAGAAGCTGAACAAGCCGAACGGATGATGCGTCGCCTGCAAAAGGGCATGTTCAACATGAACGATCTGCGCAGCCAGCTTGAGCAAATGCAAAAAATGGGCGGTATGCAGGGCCTGATGGGCATGATGCCCGGCATGGCAAAAATGAAGGGCAAGATTGATCAAGCCGGCCTCGATGACAGCCTGTTAAAGCGCCAAATTGCCTTGATCAATTCCATGACAAAAAAAGAGCGAGCCAATCCTGCTTTGCTACAAGCCAGCCGGAAAAAGCGGATTTCAGCCGGGGCTGGGCTTGAAGTGAGTGATCTCAATAAATTACTCAAACAGCATCGACAAATGTCAGATATGATGAAGAAAATTGGAAAAAAAGGTGGGTTGGGCGCTCTCAAGGGTATGCTCGGCGGCCAGGGCGCCCCAAGTCAAGCAGAGCTGGCCGCAGCACAAGAGCAAATTGCCAGTGGCGCTATGGGCGGTTTGCCCAAAGGAATGAGCCTGCCCAAAGGGATGGGCGGATTGGGCGGCGGTTTGCCTGGTGGCCTTAGCGGTTTGGGCAAGAAGAAATGAACCATTCAGATATGACACCCGGAGGCCTGTTATGACGGACGATACAACACGCGCCGCAGAGCTGCTTAAATCACACCGCGAGAGCATTGATCGCTTGGATGCGGTCTTGGTTTATACGCTGGGCGAGCGTTTTGCCCACACCCAAGCAGTAGGGCAGCTCAAAGCCAAACATGCTCTACCACCATCTGATCCCACCCGTGAGGCACAACAAATTACCCGTCTGCAAGATCTGGCACGGCGCGCTGATCTCGACCCCGAATTCGCCAAGAAATTTCTGAGCTTTATTGTTCAAGAAGTCATCCAGAACCACAAAAATTATCAAGAATAGACCGCAATATCTGCTGCCTATTTGCCATTTTCAAGGAGAATAACAATGGCTATGAAAATCCGTTTGGCCCGTGGTGGGTCCAAAAAGCGCCCCTTTTACCGTGTTGTTGCTGCTGATGCGCGCATGCCGCGCGATGGTCGCTTTATCGAAAAATTGGGCACATATAACCCACTTTTGGCAAAAGACAGCGAAGAGCGTGTAAAGCTCAACCTTGAGCGCATTCAGCACTGGCTCGATCAAGGCGCACAGCCAACAGATCGTGTCTCCCGGATGCTGGAAGCCGCAGGCGTGATCCCGGCCAAAACACGCAGCAACCCGATCAAAGCCAAACCTGGCAAAAAAGCTATTGAGCGCGCCGAAGAAAAAGCCGCAAAAGCGGCCACTCCAGTGGAAGAACAGGCCCCCACAGAAGAGGCCCCCGCAGAAGAAGCAGCCGCAGAAGAGTAATCTTCCGCGCAGCGCGGCCTATACCTCGAAAAATAATGAACCCCGCCTCTTTGGCGGGGTTTTCCATTTTAAGGTTTCGCATTAAGGGTAAGGCATGTTATTGCGCCCTATTCGCTCTTTGATGCTAATCGGAATATGCTTTTTGGTTGGGTATTTTTACGCCCGCCATCAGGCCAGCGAAATGTGTATCGAAGATGGTGGCAAAATGAAAAACGGCTATTGTTTAGGAGTGACCCAATGACAGCTTTGATCTGTGTTGGCATGATTGCAGGTGCTTATGGAGTGCGTGGCGAATTACGAGTGAAGAGCTATTGCGCCACCCCAAGCGATATAGAAAACTACGCGCCTCTGTTGGATGAATCCGGGAATCACAGCTTTGAGCTGTCGTTGATCGGCCAAATCAAGAATGGGTTTTCGGCTCGAATCGTTGGGGTTGAGACCAAAGAACAAGCCGATATGCTACGCAGCACACAGCTGTTCGCCCGCCGCGAAGATCTGCCGGCTTTACCAGATGATGAATACTACTATTCCGATTTGATGGGCCTGCAGGTCTGCGACACAGGCGGCATTGAAATTGGTCATGTAAAATCCGTGATGAACCACGGCGCAGATGATTTGCTTGAGGTGACAGTCCCCGGTGCGTCAGATACGGCCTTAATCCCCTTTACAAAGGCGATTGTGCCCACTGTAGATGTAGCTGCGCGCCGAATTGTTATTGATCCGCCTGAAGGGCTGCTATGACCGCACCCAGCAAATCTCATGGGCGCAAGTCGATCCGCGCAGCGCTCAAACCCAGAGCCCTCGATGGCGAAACGCCAGATTTGGCCGGTGTCTGGCGCGCGGATGTGATCACACTTTTTCCTGATCTTTTCCCTGGAGTTCTGGGGGCCTCCCTCACAGGGAAGGGTCTAAAGGACGACAAGTGGCAATTGCACACCCATGATCTGCGCGCCTATGGCGAGGGCAAGCATCGCAATGTTGATGACACCCCAGCCGGTGGGGGAGCAGGTATGGTCATGCGTGCCGATGTATTGGGCCGAGCCTTGTCAGATATATTGCTGCGCCGCCCGCCCTGCCCAATTATCTACATGTCGCCCCGCGGCCGCCCCTTGACCCAAGCGCGCGCACAAGCTTTGGCCGATGGGCCGGGCGCTGTGGTCCTGTGTGGCCGGTTTGAGGGGATTGATCAAAGGGTGATTGATCACTTCAAAATCGAAGAAATCAGCATTGGAGACTATGTACTCTCCGGTGGCGAATTGGCGGCACAGGTGATGCTTGACGCCGCTGTTCGCTTCATTCCTGGCGTGCTGGGCAACCAGGTCAGTACGGAACAAGAGAGCTTTTCCAACGGCCTGTTGGAACACCCGCAATACACCCGCCCGCCCGTTTGGGAAGGACGTGAAATTCCGCCTGTGTTGCTGTCTGGCAATCATGGCAAAGTTGCACAATGGCAGGCCGAACAATCCGAAGCCCTAACTCGAGACCACCGGCCAGATCTTTGGGAAAAATATCGGGATTAAGGCGCTCCTGAGCGCCTTAATCCCGATCTATTCTCTTGCTTTGTCAGCAGTCTCGAAATATATGGCAAAGGCCTGTTCCAGAAATGGATTCGGGCGGCTGTGCTAGTTCGTTTTCGATTATACGTGCTCCCTTTCTTCGGGGCCTGCGGATCAACAAACCCATTCGTACAGCGACAAGCAACGACGACCTGATCTCTAGCGGGCACTGCGGTGGACCCGGAAGAAGACTGAGAGCTCTGAGGTGGTATCAAACTTCGTGGAACAACCACGAGCAACCATAGGAGCGTCAGATGAATCTGATTGCACAATTAGAGGCGGAACAAATTGCCGTCCTTGGGAAAGACATTCCCGATTTCAAAGCCGGTGACACCGTGCGTGTTGGTTTTAAAGTAACCGAGGGCACCAGAAGCCGGGTTCAGAACTACGAAGGCGTATGTATAGCACGCAACAATGGCGTTGGTATCTCAGGATCGTTCACGGTTCGTAAGATTTCGTTTGGTGAAGGCGTGGAACGTGTGTTCCCTCTGCATTCCACCAACATCGACAGCATCACCGTTGTCCGCCGTGGTCGCGTACGTCGCGCCAAGCTGTATTACCTCCGGGATCGTCGTGGTAAATCCGCACGTATCGTAGAGCAAACCAACTATAAACCCAAGTCTTAAGGAGCGGGACCATGAAAAAAGATACCCATCCAGACTATCACTTCATCAATGTCAAAATGACCAATGGCGACATCATACAAATGCGCTCTACCTATGGCGCAGATGGCGATCAACTGTCTTTGGACATCGACCCCTCCGTGCATCCGGCTTGGACCGGTGGCGGCGCGCGCTTGATGGACACTGGCGGCCGTGTGTCAAAGTTCAAAAAGAAATACGAAGGTTTGGGCTTCTAAGCCATTCCCCTTCACAAATAGTAAAGGCCGGCTTCTTGGAGCCGGTCTTTTTTGTTGGCTTTGCTCCATGCATCGAAGAAAATCGAAATGGGTAAGCCCCTTCGCAAGGTTCTTTCCTTGTCCGCGTTGAGCGTCTATATCCGCGGCAAAATACACTAAATTTAAGAGGCATGAGATGGCGCATATTATCGTCGTAGGCAATGAAAAGGGCGGTTCCGGCAAGTCGACCACAACCATGCATCTGGCCACCGCTTTGGCGCGTATGGGTCACCGGGTGGGTGGTCTGGATTTGGACTTACGCCAAAAAACATTCGGCCAATATGTCACCAACCGCATCCGCTATGCAGCCCAAAGTGATATCACGCTCCAATCGCCCAATTACATTGATTTTCCTGAAATTGCAGAAGCCGATCTTAATCCGGGTGAAAACCTGATGGACCGCCGCCTTTCGGCCGCTGTAGAACTGCTGGAGCCACAGTCTGATTTCATCGTGATTGATTGCCCAGGCAGCCACACGCGCATGTCTCAAATGGCCCATGCTATGGCCAATACCCTCATCACCCCGCTCAATGACAGCTTCGTCGACTTTGATCTTCTGGCAAAAATTGAGAGCGATGGGATCACGGTGAAAGGTCCGTCTGTCTATTCCGAAATGGTATGGAGCGCGCGACAATTGCGCGCTCAGGCCGGGCTGGCGCCCCTGGATTGGATCGTGGTGCGCAACCGGCTCGGTGCGCAAAATATGATCAACAAACAAAAAATGGGCGATGCCATCGCGCTCCTCGCCAGGCGCATCGGATTTCGCGTGGCGCCCGGATTTGGCGAACGGGTGATCTTTCGCGAGTTATTTCCCCGCGGTCTCACCCTTCTTGATCTCAAGGATGTAGGGATCAATCAGTTGAGCATGTCCAATATCGCCGCGCGGCAAGAGCTGCGCGAATTGGTCAAGGCCCTAAACCTTCCCAATGTGTCGGTTGCTTTTTAAAGCAATTCCGCACTGCTAGGTGGATCACAGCCTTCACGTCCACAGTTGATAGCTGCCGCTCTGGCGGCCCGGCTCAAAACATCTTGCAACCTAGCCTGCGGCAGCTCTGACAAGGCCGTCTGCGTGAGCGGATCTGCGCCATTGAGGCAGCTCAATACAGTTCCCATGAAGGTATCCCCAGCGCCAACCGTATCGATCAATTTCCCCACAGGGTGAGCCGGCACGATGACCCTGTTACCATTGCAATATCCAAGGGCGCCCTCGGCTCCTTTGGTGATGATGGTCAGCTTGGCTGTGGCTTTGGCCAGCAATGCCTCGCAAGCCGCTTCAAATGACAACTCGGGATAAATCCACTCCAGGTCTTCATCACTGAGTTTGATCACATCCGAATGCCACATCAAATGCCATAGGCGCGCAAGGTAAGACTCGCGGTCTGAAATCAGCATAGGGCGCACATTGGGATCCAGAGTGGTGACGATACCCGCTTTATGTTTCGCAACGAAAAATTCAGTCCAAGCCTCCGCATCCACCCCAGCTATGATGGACAATGAGGTCAGATGAAAAGCGTGGCCGTCTTTCGGGAAATAGGCATTGAGGGAGGGTAAATCTACCTGCCGTTCAGCCGTATCACCTCGGTAAAATTGATAACTAGGCTGGCCGTTAACCAAAGTTACCACCGCCAACGACGAGGATTTTTCCGACCGCGGGCTGAGCAGTATCACCCCATCGGCCACCATTTTATCAGCCAGAAAATGCCCCAGATTATCCTGCGCTATGGGGGTAATGAAGCCTACGTCTTGCCCCTGCCGCGCCGTTGCGCGGGCCGTGTTATAACCAGAGCCCCCGCGGACACCTGCGAATGAAACCGCAGCATCGTTGCGCGATAACTCAATGAGATCAATTAAATTGTCTCCCCCAACAACCAGCATAAGGCCCCCTTTGGAACAAAATTCGCGCCAACCTAGCGATAATTTGGGGTGAGGCGAAAATATATTTTTGACTTTCACTAGTGTTTTTTTGCCATTGCGCAATGGGCGATTGCACTTGTCGAAGCCAAATGCCTCCATGCTTGAACTCTCGCCCAGATTCGACCACTGTTACACTGGCGCTTCTGATGCGCAGATTTGATTGTTGCGAGACAGGCTATGAGTGAGTGTACGACACAAATTGTCATCATCGGCGGCGGCCCTTCCGGGCTACTTTTGTCGCAATTGCTGCATAAACGCGGCATTCAATCGGTGGTATTAGAGCGAAAGTCCAAAGACTATGTGCTCAGTCGTATTCGCGCGGGCGTCTTGGAACGCGGTCTGTTGGGGCTGATGAAAGAGGCTGGGATTGGCAGCCGAATGGCCAGGGAAGGCTTCGCCCATGACGGCACGCTGATCTCCTACGGTGACGAGATGTTTCGCATCGATTTTAAGGAGCTTACAGGGCATTCTATCATGGTTTACGGGCAAACTGAAGTCACCCGAGATCTTTATGATGCGCGCGAAGCCATGGGCGGCCAGATTGAGTATAATGTGGAAGACGTTGAGATTCACGATCTCGAAAGCAACGCGGCCACTGTAACCTATCGCCAAGACGGGCAACCCCATAAGATCAGCTGTGATTTTGTGGCCGGATGTGATGGGTATCATGGGGTTAGTCGCAAAACCATTCCGAGTGAGAGCCGCAAAGAGTATGAAAAACTCTACCCCTTCGGCTGGCTTGGGATCTTGTCACGCACACCTCCGGTCAGCCATGAGCTGATCTATGCAAATTCCGAACGCGGATTTGCACTTTGCTCTATGCGCAGTGAAAACCTCAGCCGGTATTACATCCAATGCGACCTGTCCGACCGACCAGAGGATTGGAGCGATGCGGACTTTTGGGCCGAATTGAAGCGCCGGTTGCCACCAGAGGTGGCGGAAAAAATGGTCACGGGCCCTTCGATAGAAAAAAGCATCGCACCCCTACGGTCATTTGTCAGCGAGCCAATGCGTTGGGGCCGCTTATTTCTCTGCGGCGATGCCGCCCACATCGTACCACCCACCGGCGCAAAAGGCCTCAATACAGCCGCCTCTGATGTGCATTATCTTTATAATGGTTTGCGACAGTTTTACGAGACAGGCGATGCAGCGGGGATTGATGGCTACTCCGAGTTGGCCCTCGCCCGAGTTTGGAAGGCCGAACGCTTCAGCTGGTGGTTCTCATCGCTCATGCATCGTTATCCAGACCAAAGCGCCTTCGATTTTAAGATGCAGACGGCAGAAATAGAATTCTTGCGCAGCAATCGCGCCGCGCAACAAGCTATGGCTGAAAACTATGTTGGCCTGCCCTATTGATCGCGCCACGTGACTAAAGACAATCACAGGTCACAAATATTTTCAGACCGAGAGGGAGTCTCAATGACTGATTTTGCGAAGACCCGACAGATGTTCGATATTCCGCCAGGTATGATCTATCTCAACGGCAATTCCCTTGGCCCAATGCCAAAAGCGGCTCCCAAAGCGATAAACAGCTTTTTAATGGATGAATGGCGCACTGAGCTGGTCCGGGGCTGGAACACGAAAAACTGGTTCATGCAGAGCAATTCGCTCGGTGACAGGTTGGGGCGTTTGGCAGGTGCCCCTGCGGGCAGTACCGTGGTCGGAGACACGCTCTCGATAAGGGTATTCCAAGCGGTCGCCGCCGCGCTCGCCTTGGCCCCCAAGCGCCGGGTGATCCTATCAGACAGCGGCAACTTCCCCACAGATCTTTACATGGTTGAAGGGCTCATGGGTTTGCGTGATGTGGGTTACGAGCTGCGCACCCCCACGCCTGAGGATGTTTTGGATCATATCACGGAAGAGGTGGCCACCGTTATGGTCACAGAGGTTGATTACCGCAGCGGCCGCAAACATGACATGCAGGCCATTATCAAAAAAGCACACAGCGTTGGTGCAACAGTGGTTTGGGACTTGGCCCATTCAATCGGTGCTATTCCTGTAGATGTATATGGCACAGATGCCGACTTCGCAGTCGGATGCACCTATAAATTCCTCAATGCTGGCCCCGGCGGACCAGCATTCATCTATGTCGCACCTCGTTTGATCGATCAGGTGGAGCCCGTGCTCTCAGGCTGGTTTGCGCATGAGGCACCATTTGCTTTTGATCTCAACTTTCGTCCGATGCCAGGAAAAATTGATCGCATGCGGATCGGCACCCCGTCAATTGCGGCGTTCTCTTTGCTTGGAGCCGCACTGGATATTTGGGATGGGATAGATATGTTAGATTTGCGGATCCGGTCAATTAAGCTTTCAGAAGCCCTGATTTCCGGTGTTGAGGCCAAATGCCCCGGCTTAACCCTCGCCAGCCCACGCGATCCCGAGCAGCGCGGCAGCCATGTGGCCTTTGAATTTGAACATGGCTATGCCTGTATGCAAGCTCTGATTGCTCAAGGGGTAATCGGAGATTTTAGAGCTCCTAATATTATGCGCTTTGGCGTCACACCCTTGTTCACCAGCTTGGAAGACATCACCCACGCGGTTGATATTCTGGCCAATATATTAACTAAAAAAACTTGGCAGAACCCAGAATTTCAAAATAGAGCCTTGGTGACCTAAAGCAGCCTGACGCAGCGATTGCATGTTTTAGCCCAATTGGCTCCTCATAGGTTGATTGGAAGCACAAAAACCTCTTTCAGTTAAAGTGAAGAAGGTTTCCATAATATATATTAAAAATACATTGGCTACCAATTGGTGCTGCACAATTATCGCTGGGCAAAAGCCCTCGAAGACCAGTGCCTAACTTTTCAAGCCGCACTCGCTCGCAACGCAGAGGCGGCGACAGAGCAATTGGAATCCCATTTGCGTAAAAGCGTTTCTTCTCTCTTGCGGCCAATTAACGCCCTTCGCCATTGTGTTTTCGACTACGCAACCTATGTTGAGCCACGAAGATATTGGAGAGTAAAATGGCCTATACCCCCCCCAAAATTTGGACATGGGACGCCCAAAATGGTGGCAAATTTGGCAACATCAACCGGCCTATTGCCGGGCCAACCTTCGAGAAAGAGCTCCCCCTTGGCCAGCATCCTTTGCAGTTATATTCTCAAGGCACGCCCAATGGTGTGAAAGTCACAGTGATGCTCGAAGAGCTGCTCGCGCTTGGGCATGAGAGTGCAGAATATGACGCCTGGCTGATCCCCATCAGTGACGGAGCGCAGTTCGGTAGCGGGTTTGTAGGCCTCAACCCCAATTCCAAGATTCCAGCCATATTGGATCAAGAAACTGGGCTTCGTATCTTCGAAAGTGGATCAATTTTGATTTATCTGGCCGAAAAATTTGGTGAATTTCTTCCAAAGGATATCGCTAAGCGTACCGAGACATTGAATTGGCTATTTTGGCTCCATGGATCTGCCCCCTATTTGGGCGGCGGCTTTGGTCATTTTTACGCCTATGCGCCAGAGAAATTTGAATATTCCATCAATCGCTTCTCAATGGAGGCGAAACGCCAACTCGACGTGCTCGACCGCAACCTGGCAGAGCGGCAATTTTTGGCTGGAGACAGCTATTCCATCGCAGATATTGCGACAGCCCCATGGTACGGTGCCTTGGTCAATGGTTTGCTCTATGATGCAGCAGAGTTCCTTGACGTGACCAGCTATAAAAATGTGACGCGTTGGGCCGAGGAAATCTTTGCCCGCCCTGCCTTTCAGCGCGGCCGCATGGTCAACCGCACCCATGGGCCAGCCGCTGAACTTCTGGCAGAGCGTCATAGCGCAAGCGATTTTGAGAACCTGCACAAGGCATAAACACCACTGACCCTGCCAATCTGTGCACAATGGTGCTTTCAAACTTGCCAATCTTTGCGCCTTGCCGGCATAATCCAATCAGTTTCATCGGAGGGGTCTCATGTTCAAAACAGCGTTGGTCACAGGCGGCAATGGCAATCTTGGCCGTTTGGTGGCGCAGCATCTGGAAGCCATCGGCACACGAGTTGTAAGTTTCGACCTGCCCGGCAGTGAAGGCGCCCATTGCGATCCACGGCATGCCGTCGTCTTAGGTGATATGCGAGACCAGAGCCTCTTGGAGGACATGCTCGTCGCCTACAAGCCTGACATGGTGATCCACCTAGCATCCATGCTTTCGGGCAGCTCTGAAGCCAATCCCGAATTGGCTTGGGAAGTGAACGCCTCTAGTTCCATTCGCTTGATGCGCCTGTGTTTGGACCGAAACATCGGACCTTTTTTCTTCGCCAGCACCGCGGCAACCTATGGTCCTGACCTGGCCAGTCCAGTTGCATTGAACACGCCCCAGTGGCCCGAAAATATTTATGGCGCAACCAAAGTCGCGGTAGAGCGCATGGGTGTTTACCTCAAATTAAAGCAGGGATTTGATTTTCGCTGCCTGAGGTTCCCTATGGTTCTGTCCCCCTCAGCCCCAGCCGGTGCCATGACCGCCTATCCAAGCCACGCTATCGCGGCGGCGGCCAGAGGCGACAATTTCGTTATGCCAGTTGCCCCAGATACCGGCATGTCGACGCTTTACCTCAATGATGTGACACGCAGTATCGTTGAAATTTGCTCTGCCCAGCGGGCTGCATTAACCCAACATGCCTATAATCTGCATAGCTACATGTTCACGGCCCAAGACCTGGTGGAGGCAATCCTAAACCGTTTTCCTGATTTTACCTGCACGTTCACCCCAGACAGCCCGACTGATGACCTCATCCAGCGCTGGCCAGATGTCTTTGATGATAGCGCTGCGCGGGCAGATTGGGGCTGGGCGCCGCATTATGACTTTGACGCCACCATTGAGGCGCTGGTGCAATTCGCGAAAGCCCAAAGGTAAAGGCCCTGACATGAGCTCCTATGACACCCTGTTAATCTCCAGACCTGCGAACCATGTCGTGCAAATCACTTTGAACCGCCCTGATTTTGCCAATGCGTTCAACACGCAAATGGCTTTGGATCTGGTGGATATTTTTGAATCTCTGTCCATGGACCCCAGCGAAACCCACGCGATCATTCTCACCGGATCTGGCACCCGCGCCTTTTGTGCAGGCGGGGATTTGAAAGAACGCCATGGGATGACCAACGCCGCATGGTCTAAACAGCATTTGATCTATGAGCGCATGGCCCGCGCAGTAATTACTTGCCCGATTCCCATAATTGGGGCCATAAATGGTGCGGCTTATGGAGGCGGATGCGAGTTGGCCGCAGCCGTCGATTTTGCCTATGTGGCCCATGGCGCGCGTTTTGCGCAGACCGAAGTTAAAATCGGCATCATTCCTGGCGCGGGCGGCACACAGACCCTTGCGCGCGCGATTGGGGAGCGACGGGCCAAGGAATTGATCCTCACAGGTGAGGTCTTCACGGCCGAGCAAGCTCTAGACTGGGGTCTCGCCAATGCCATCTACCCGATTGAAGAGTTGCTCCCCGCAGCGCTCAAGGCCGCCAAAACCATTGCCAGCAACGCGCCGATTGCAGTGCGGCAAGCCAAACTGGCGATTGGGCGCGGGGGCGGATTGGGGCTGGCAGATGGGTTGGCTATGGAAATCGAGGCCTATAATCGCACCATTCCCACCGAGGATCGCCGCGAAGGGGTGGCCGCATTCAATGAAAAACGCCCACCAATGTTTCGCGGACAGTGACCCAAAGCTGAGCGCAGCTCAGGTGCTGGAGGTAGTCCGCGTGGCCAAGATGCGCATCAAAGCGGCATCACGTTCTTGCTCCAATTGCGCAATGGATTTGCCCTGGGCCTCTGCCTCAACGCCTGCGATCAATACGGCCCGCAGCTCTGGGGTTAATTGCGGAGTGCCAAGCGTGCTCCAACGCCCCTCCTGACTATCGCCGAGATGCTCGAGATAGTGGGCCATGCCACCAGAGCCACCCCCCAGATGGTAGGTCATGTGCGCGCCCATAACTGCCCAGCGTAGTCCCGGCCCATTAACCAACGCAAGATCCACCGCTTCCACATCAGCGATGTCTTCAGCGACAATATGCACCGCTTCGCGCCAGAGAGCAGAGGCCAGCCGATTGGCCAAATGACCCACCGCCTCACGCTTCATCCGCACGGGTACCCGGCCAATGCGGCGGTAAAGATCTTCAGCGTGCGCCAAAGTCGTCTCCGCTGGGCAAAACAGCTCAACCAGGGGCACGAGATGAGGAGGGTTATAGGGGTGGGCATTCAGCAGACGCTCAGGCCTGTCCATCTGCGCGCTCAGACGCGACCAGGGCAGACCAGAAGCACTGGACGCGATCAGAGCATCGGCCTCGGCGTGTAGCTCAAAGCTGCGATAAAGATCGTGCTTCACATCCAGGCGTTCGGGTGCATTCTCTTGCACGAAAAACGCACGTGACAACACCTCTGTAAGCTCAGAATGGACTGTCAAACGCCTGAGACTATCCGCGCCAGCACCCAATTTCCGCAGTTGCGCTATGGGCGACTTGACCCGTTCTTCAAGTGCATCCCGCGCTTTGGGATCAGGATCCCAAGCCTGCACATGGAACCCATGATGCAGAAACAATGCTGCCCAGCTGACGCCAATCAACCCGGCTCCAAGAATTGCGACTGGACGCTCTGTATCCGGCATCCGGACGGTTTACCGCGGCGCCATACGGATGGCGCCATCCAAACGGATGACTTCACCGTTCAACATTTGGTTATCGATGATATGTCCAACCAGATTGGCATATTCCACCCCCTGGCCCAAGCGCCGCGGGAAGGGTACCTGCGCGCCCAGCGCGTCTTGGATCTCTTGCGGCATACCGTCCATCATGGGGGTGGCGAAAATACCCGGCGCAATGGCGCATACACGAATGCCTTTGTCGGCCAAATCCCGCGCCATTGGCAGGGTCATGCCCACGATTCCACCCTTGGATGCTGAATAGGCAACCTGACCAATTTGCCCATCATAGGCTGCCACCGAAGCTGTATTGATAATCACGCCCCGCGCGCCGTCGGGCCCGCATGGATCTGCAGCCGCCATTAAACAAGCGGCTTGAGATGCACAATTGAAACTGCCAATCAGATTAATTTGGATAGTTTTAGCAAATGTCACAGGATCATGTGCCGCGCCGCGTGATACGGTTTTAATTGCGGGGGCAATACCCGCACAATTGATCATGATGCGCGGCGTGCCTAAGGCTGCGACCACGGCCTCAAACCCTGCAGCGACGCTGACAGGATCGGCTACGTCAACATATTGAAAAAGAACACCAAGTTCCTGTGACACGGCCTCACCAGCCTGAGTGTTAATATCAAAAACCACAACCCGCGCACCCATTTCTGAGAGCTTCCGCGCGGTGGCCGCACCTAAGCCAGAGGCACCACCGGATACAACGGCTACAGCAGAGTTTTCAAATATCATAAGCATTCCCCAAATGTGGCCGCAGGATCACGGCCAACCATGTCGTTAACGTATTGCAACCACTAGTGAGGTCAAACCGCATAATGCGTTTTGACAGTGGCGCGCCGCGCCTGTAGTGCAACGATCCAAGGCTGATGCCCATGGCCACGCACAAGGAACGCCCTTTGAGCAGTACGAACGCCCCCCGCTATCAAGCTGAAAATGGCTACCTCACACAGACCACTAGAAAATCCTACATCAAGCGGGCTGTGGAGGCTAGGCTTTTGCCACCACACGCGCGGCGCATGGAACAGATCACCTCACTGCAAGCGTCACATGATCCCCAGATGCCTATCCAGTTTTGGCAGCTTTTTTCCGTTTTGGGGCCAGAGCCCATTGTCGGGATTGTTGCTAATTTTTATCAACGCGTATTTGATGACGAGCCGTGGTTCACATCGGTTTTCGCTCGGGTCGGCAACCTCAATCACCATATTTCAACGCAGGCCAGCATGTGGCTCGATGTTATGGGCGGCGGAACCTATTATCACGGTGCAGAATTCAGGTTGAATTTCCATCACACCCACAATGCCCATAGTTTGATGAATGAAAAAGGTGCGCGTCGGTGGGTCACACTCATGGTCGATGCACTAGAGGCCTCCGAGCCGTTGATGGGCGATGATCCTCGGGTACGGACGAGCCTCAACACCTTTCTCGCGCATTTCTTTGCCAAATATGCGCAGGATTTTCAGTTCGAAAACCGTGAAACGTTTGGTCCGATTAACCCACCAGTCCTGCAATGATCACACATGCCCACAGCCAGTTGCATTTAGATTCGGTCAAAATTTAACGACTCGGCGACAATATTAACCCGATCTTGCAAAGTATTAGGGGAAGAGACGGGCATAGGTGTGGCGCAAGTCATGCATCCGAACGGAACTTAAGCCAGCGCTATCTCGAGCCTAAAAAACGCGATGTGCAAGCTGGCGTAGGGTTGGCCCATGCGGGGGTGGCAAAACCCAGCTGTCTCAGGTTATCGGCAGGCCCAAAGCCTCAGACCACAATTTAACCTGCTCCAAAACGGCTAGGGCTTTTGTGCTCAAAACCACCGTGCGACTGCGGCCACCTTTATTGATGGCAACAAAAAGCTCACCCTTTTGCAAATCAATGCAGGTCCATTTGGCCAGGCGCAGCTCGCTCTTTTGTACCCCGGTGAACAAGAGCAGTTTAACGAAGAAATGCAAGAATGGATGCTTACTGCTCTTAGAGGCGCTCAGCAAACTTTTGATCTCCAAATGGGTTAAGAACCGCTGCATATAATCGCCTGTTGGCAATTTTTTGATGACCACAGCTTGAAATGGATTTGTCGCTTTCTTTCGCATTCTAAGTCGACTGAAATCAAAGGTTGAGAAGGCGGCTCACAGGGTTCACCTTTTTTGTTTTGGGGATGATTTTTTAGCATGGATCCCTCGGAGCTCTGGAAACCCCAGACAAAGCAGCATATGACTAACGGCGGGCACTCAATCTGGGTTTGGCCCATGAATATATAGACAAGGCAGATCCCATGAGCAGCTATTCCCCCGCCAAAATCGAAGCCAAATGGCAAGAGGCTTGGGCCAAAGGCGAGACCTTCAAGGCCGTGGCTACTGCCGATCGTCCAAAATACTATGTCCTGGAAATGTTTCCCTATCCGTCGGGCCGCATTCACATGGGCCATGTGCGCAATTACACCATGGGCGATGTGATCGCGCGCTACAAGCTGTCCACCGGACATAATGTGCTACATCCGATGGGCTGGGACGCCTTTGGCATGCCAGCCGAAAATGCCGCGATGGCTATAGGTGGGCATCCAAAAGAATGGACCTACGACAACATCGCAACGATGCGCGCACAGATGAAGCCCTTGGGTCTGTCCATCGATTGGTCGCGCGAGTTTGCCACCTGTGACCCAGAATATTACGGACAACAACAGGCGTTGTTTCTCGATATGCTTGCCAATAATTTGGTCTATCGCAAGAATGCGATGGTCAATTGGGATCCGGTCGATATGACGGTTCTAGCCAATGAGCAGGTGATTGATGGCAAAGGCTGGCGTTCCAATGCCGAAGTTGAACGCCGCGAGTTGACACAATGGTTCTTCAACATCTCATCCATGTCGGGCGAATTGCTCAGCGCCTTGGACGGACTGGAAAATTGGCCTGCCAAAGTCCGCTTGATGCAGGAAAATTGGATCGGCCAATCACGCGGGTTGGAAATGACCTTCCCGCTGATCACACCGCAAGATGGTCATGAAGGCGTCACCGTTTACACCACCCGCCCCGATACATTGGTGGGCGCCTCGTTCATTGGCCTAGCTGCGAACCACCCGCTGACCCAAAATCTGGCGGCTCAACACCCTGCCTTGGCGGAGTTCTGCGCCGAATGTAAAAAAATGGACACCACAGAAGCGGCCATGGAAAAGGCTGAAAAGAGGGGCTTTGATACCGGAATCACCGTGCAAAACCCGCTTGGCGGCGCGCCATTGCCTGTTTGGGTCGCCAATTTTGTGATGATGGATTACGGCACGGGCGCAATCTTCGCCTGCCCCGCCCATGACCAGCGCGACCTCGATTTCGCGCGGAAATACGGTCTGCCAGTGATTGATACCTTCTTTGCGCTCAACGATGACACACCCGTGACAGATGTGGCTTTTGTGCCGGCCAAAACTGAGACGGTTCGCTGGGTCAACCAACCTGCTGGCCTGCAAGAGGCCACGGGGCAAGAGGCGATTGACGCCACTATCGATTGGGCCGAAGCGCAGGGGCTTGGCATCGGCAAAACTCAATATCGTTTGCGCGATTGGGGATTGAGCCGACAGCGCTATTGGGGGTGTCCAATTCCAGTGGTGCATTGTGACAGCTGCGGCGTCGTGCCAGAGAAGAAGGAAAACCTACCAATCCGCTTGCCTGATGATGTGACGTTTGACATTCCTGGGAACCCGCTGGACCGCCATCCCACCTGGCGCAACTGCGCCTGCCCAGCTTGCGGCAAGGAAGCTCACCGCGAGACCGATACAATGGATACTTTCGTGGATTCCTCTTGGTACTATGCGCGCTTCACGGCCCCCAATGCCGCGACACCTACAGATATGGCGGAGGCCAGCTATTGGATGAACGTCGATCAATATATCGGCGGCGTGGAACATGCTATTTTGCACCTGCTCTATTCGCGTTTCTTTGCCCGCGCCATGCAGATTTGTGGCCATTTACCCCCTTCTACGATTGAACCTTTTGACGCGCTGTTTACCCAGGGTATGGTCACCCATGCAATCTATAAATCAGAGGACAAAGATGGCCGCCCTGTCTATCACTACCCCGAAGAGGTGGCGCTACGGGATGGCAGGGCCTTCCTGCTTAATGGGGGCGCTGAGGTCATCATTGTGCCTTCAGCAAAGATGTCGAAATCAAAGAACAACGTTGTTGATCCAATTAGTATCATCAGCAGCTACGGAGCCGATACGGCGCGATGGTTTGTTCTGTCTGACAGCCCACCGGAACGCGATGTGGAATGGACCGCCTCTGGTGCGGAAGCAGCGTTTAAACATTTGAACCGCGTCTGGCAGCTCTGCGATAAAATCGCCAATATGGATAAAAATCAATCTGGCGAAGGGGACAAAGATCTCCTGCGAGCGCTCCACAAAACCATTGCGGACGTCACTTCGGGGGTGGAAAGTTTTGGTTTCAATGCAGCGATTGCCAAGCTCTATGGCTTCACTGCAACATTAGCCAAATCCAAGGCCGGATATGCTGCGCAGCATGAGGCGATCATGACCTTGGCGCAATTGATGGCTCCGATGACGCCACATTTGGCTGAGGACATTTGGGCGCATCGAGACGGGCACGGGCTTATTGCCAATGCACCATGGCCGAAAGCAAATCCGGCGCTTTTAGTCGAAGATGAGGTGACACTGCCCATCCAAATCAACGGCAAGCGCCGCGATGAAATTACTGTGGCCAAAGAAATGAGCAAAGAAGAGCTGGAAGCTTTGGTATTGCAGAATAACGCTGTGATGAAAGCGCTTGATGGTGCTACACCTAAGAAGCTTATAATTGTACCCGGACGTATCGTAAATGTGGTTATCTAACCGACGCGGATTTCTAAGTGCAGCTCTTGTCCTGGCGGGCTGTGGGCTCACACCGGTCATGGAGCCCGGTTTGCAACAGCTTTACAATCAGATACTGATCCAAGCGCCAGTCAATCGGGCAGAATATGAGCTGGTGCGGAACTTAGAAGCGCAGCTTGGAACCGCCAAGAGCGCGCGTTTTGCATTGCGTTATGAATTGAAAGTCACAGAGGACAATATCGTTGTATCCGCGGCCCAAGAGATCAGCCGCTATAGCCTAGTAGGCGAGCTGGAATATTCCTTGTTGGACAGCAATGGCTCCATCCTGACCCGCCAAACTGCAAAATCATTTACAGGTTACTCCGCCACAGGCACCACCGTCGCCACCCAGCAGGCTCAGAGAGACGCCTATGACCGCTTGATGGTCATTCTGGCAGAACAAGTCTCAAGGGCGCTTCTAACGCTGGACCTCCCATGAAGCTCTCCGCCCGCGACGCATTGGCGATTTTTGCAAAGCCTAATCCCAAAAAGACTGGGGTATTGATCTATGGCGCCAATGCAATGCGCGTGGCACTGAAGCGACAGCAATTGATCAAGGGGTTGATTGGCCCACAGGGTGAAGAGGAAATGCGCCTCACCCGTCTGCAAGGCGGCGAGTTGCGACGCGACGGGGCCGCGCTGAATGATGCCATTAAAGCGGTCGGGTTTTTCCCCGGTCCGCGGGTAGTCCTCGTGGAAGACGCCAATGACAATTGCACCGATGCAATTCGGGCGGGATTGAATGATTGGCAGGCTGGTGATGCACAGATGGTTGTCATTGGCGGCGCTCTAAAGCCGACTTCAAAGATCCGCAAAGCTTTTGAGGCCCATCCCAATGCCTGGTCCATCGCCATTTTTGATGAACCACCCACCCGCGCCGAAGTGGAGGCCGCTTTGACAAAAGTAGGCATGGGCGAGGTCGACGCTGAGGCCAGCACGGCCATTACAGATCTTTCCAAGGCCATAGATCCCGGTGATTTCAATCAATTCTTAGAAAAATTATCTCTATATTGCATGTCCCAAGCCGGACCCGTCACCCTAAAAGATGTCGAGGTCTGCGCGCCACAATCTACCGAAGCGGCGCTCGATGATGTCATTGGGTTGGTGGCGGATTTGAAAACTAATGAGATTGCCCCGGTGTTGCACCGCGTGATCGCTCAGGGCGGAACCGCCACCGGGCTTTGCATCGCCACCCTGCGCCATTTTCGTCTTCTTCACGCCGCAGCCTCTGATCCAGCTGGCGCGTCACAAGGCGTGGCAAAGCTTCGGCCGCCAGTTTACGGGCCACGTCGAGATCGAATCCAACGGCAGGTCAACGCTTGGCGCCGGGACCGGCTGGAACAGGTGATTTCGCTTTTGCTAGACACTGATTTGCAGCTACGATCCGCTGGCCAAACCGCGCCACAAATGGCACAGGTTGAGAGATGTTTTATCCGAATTTCAATGATGGGAAAAAGATAAATGTACACGGTACTGGGATCGACCAAAAATCGAACTTTACGAGTGACTTGGACGCTTGAGGAATTGGGCTTTCCATATGAGCAGGTCAAAGGCGACCCCGGCTCAGCAGAGGTCAAGGCGCACAACCCCAGCGGTAAAGTGCCGGCCTTGGTGGTCGATGGAGAGGTTCTACCCGATAGCGTCGCGATCATGAGTTTTTTGTCTGACCGTCACAATGCCCTAACATTTCCGGCAGGATCTGTCGAACGTTTGCGTATGGATGGGCATATTCATTTCTTGCTCGAAGAATTCGACAGCCTGCTCTGGGTAGCGGCGAAAAACTCTTTCGTCAATCCGCCCGAGCACCGTGCCAGCGAAGTGAAATCCGTATTGAAATGGGAATTTGAACGCAGTTTAAAACGGCTCGAAGATCGGCTTGAGGGCGAGTTTCTCATGGGAGAGCGTTTTACAATCTCTGACATTTTGGCAGTGCATTGCCTCAACTGGGCCTATACTGCGAAATTTCCAGATGCCACTCCTGTCTTAAAAGACTATGCCAAACGCTGCCGAGCGCGTCCGGCCTATGTAAGGGCTTTAGCGGAGATATAATCAGCGGCCGCGTGCCCAGCCCAACGGCCAGTCGCGAGGCAGGCGGTGATCAAATAACCGCCCGTCGGTGCGTCCCAATCCAGCATCTCACCGGCGCAAAATACGCCCGGAAAATCCCAGAGCATCAACTCAGGTGTCAACGCGTCCCACGATATGCCACCAGCTGTTGAGATGGCCTCATCCATGGGTCGTGGTCCCAACACTTGCAACGGCGCAGCTTTGATTGCAGCAACAAGCCCTTCGGCATCGCAAGGTATTGGGCGCGTCAGCTCAAACAGTAGGGCTCGTTTTGTGGCATCCAGCTTGACTGATTTCCGTAAAAAATTGCTCAGACTGTCCTTAGGCTTGCGATTTGAAATCATATCCCCAAGGATACGGGTCGAAAGCTGTGGGGCGAAATCAATCCGGGCCATAGGGGTCTGCCTCAACATCCGCCCCAGCGCATAGATTGCCCCACCTTCCACACCGTATTGCGTGATCACAAATTCACTACGGCTTTTTTGGCCCAAGACTGTTAGTTCGACATTCTTTACTGGCTGGCCAAAAAACGGTTGCATATGATCTGACCAAGCGCGCTGCATTCCTACATTAGAGGCTTGGACAGGGATAATTGGCACGCCCGCCGCTGCGACAGGCGTATGCCAAGCGCCATCAGACCCTAAACGCGCCCAACTCGCGCCGCCAAGCGCAAGGATCAGCGCCTCAGCCGTCAAGGTGACCTTGCCCTTTGGTGTATCGAACAGATGCTGCGCATGTGTGGTCAGTGGACCAATCCACCGGTGGTGGCGCAGCAATGTAACACCCAGCGCATCGAGCCGCACCAGCCATGCCCGCAGAAGGGGAGACGCTTTCATGCGTGTCGGAAAAACCCGGCCCGTGCTGCCTGTGAAGACCTTCTGCCCAAGGCCTTCAGCAAAGCCGATGACCTCAGCCGGCCCAAACTCCGATAGAATGGGCTTCAAGGGTGCGATGGCGTCAAAATGCTGCAAAAAAGCGTCTGGGTCTTCTGCCTTGGTTAGGTTGAGACCAGATTTTCCAGCCATGAGAAATTTCCGTGCTGGGGAGGGCATCGCCTCCGCTACTGCCACACGTATCCCAGCCCGCGCTGCTTGCTCTGCCGCCATCAACCCCGCTGGGCCAGCGCCCACAACTAATACATCAAACAAATCTTGAGACTGCGCTTGGGCGTGATCCATGTTAGGAGGATCCTTGAAAAATTGCCTGTGATTTCGTCATTTAATGTTCCGTGACCGCTGGTACCCCGTCGATACCGCCGGCCCTTCTGGCACGCAATGAAGAAGTGACCAATGTCACATCAAACGCGCTGCAATCCAGCAGGTGCAACAAAAAAGAGCGACGCCGAAGCGCCGCTCTTTCTTTAACCTAAATCGGTTTCGCTTAGAATGCGAAGTTCAGACCAACAGTTGTCAGGTCAGAAGCTGTACCGGCTTTGTCGTGCATTGCTGCGAAAGCAGATGCGCCGCCACCAAGTGCGTAATCAGCAATCACAGTTGTTGCGTCAGCTTCGTCGATTGCGAATGATGCAACCAGTGCGCCTGCAGTGTATTTCACTGAGAAATCCCACTCGTCGCCATAGCTGTCGCTACCAGCAACTGTGCCTGGCTTGATTGATGTGTAAGATACAGTCAAAGCGTCCATTGCATATGAGAAGCCGAGTGTTGACTCGTCTTCGCCACCGGAAGCCAATGACTCGTCTTCAACAGAAGCCTTAACTGTCAAGCCATTGCCCATTGCGTAGGATGCTGCGACCTTAGAAGCGTCACCACCGTTGTCATCATTGTCTGTACCAGTCAATGTGAGTGCTACGCCACCAACGTTGCCACTGAGTTTGTAAGAGCTTGTGGAAGCACTTTCATCGGATGTCACTGCAACAGACCAACCAGCAATAGTACCAGACAGCTTGTACGTCTTGAGCACCTCGATCATCGTCAAACAGGTTGTCGATACCAGCGTGGTCTACAGTCAATGTCCAACCGTTGTAGGAAACTGCAACGTCTGCGTCACCGATGTCTATTGCCTCGTGCTTCAAGCTTCATCGTCATCGTTATAGTCGATTTTGTTACCAGCGCCCATGTCGAAGCCAACAGATACGGCCAAGCCGTTGTCTGATTCAGCGGAAGCTGTAACGTCAAAGTCATAATATGACTCAAAGAACATGCCTGTGCGCGTTGCGTCACGATGCACCATTGTCATCGATAAGTGCGATACCCGGCTGTACCGGAGAAAGTTACGTCAGCTTGGGCAACGCCAGCGGCGATAACCAAAGAAGTAGTTGTAAGGAGGATGCGTTTCATGTTTTTCCCTCGAGTTGCTATCCAAAATAAAATACCAAGCCAAGGAGTACCTTGGTTGAGCATTGGTGCTTTTGTGACGTGGGAACCGCCCTTGGGTCAAGTGATCCACCCTGACACAGCGCACCGAAATGCCAACGTGATGCACAGATGTCACACTGCATCGATGGTTTTCGGCCAATGACATCCTACGAGTTCCCGTTTAAACTCTAATTAATGTCGAAAAAAGGTTAAAAAATATGTCACTGTTCCATGTTTCTGAAGAAATTTTACAGGCGCAGCAGGACGCCGGGCGAGCTCCAGACTCGGTGGAGCTGATCGCGGTGTCAAAAGTTCAGCCCAATGATCGCGTTCTCGCAATACTGCAGAAGAGGGTCATCGGGTCTTTGGTGAGAATCGCGTGCAGGAAGCGGAAGGCAAATGGCCAGAGTTCCAAAAAACATTTCCCGATGCCAAGGTGCACCTACTCGGACCGCTGCAATCGAACAAAGCCCGTGTAGCCATGCGCCTGTTTGATTGTCTCCACACTTTAGACCGCCCCAAATTGGCGACCGCTCTAGCGCGTTTGGCCCAAGAGCTAGGCCATTGCCCGGCGCTTTTCATTCAAGTCAACACCGGTTTGGAGCCGCAAAAGGCTGGCATTACCCCCGATGCAGTGGACACCTTTGTAGAAGACTGCCGTGCACTGGATCTGCCCGTGATGGGCTTGATGTGCATCCCACCTGTTGAAGAAGAGGCCAGCATGCATTTTGCGCTTTTGGCCAAATTGGCGCGGCGCAATGGATTGGAGGCATTATCCATGGGCATGTCCAATGATTTTGCCAAGGCGATCTCCTTTGGCGCCACCCATGTCCGGGTTGGATCTGCGATCTTTGGTGCACGTGTGCCAACCTAAGAACATGGTGATTAACTAACGAACAATCAGCTGCTTAGTAAGTAACGCTCGAGCCGTCAGCCTGTTCATTTTCGGCCGTGCCACCGCGTTGTAGCGCGCCGTGGGCGCGTCCGACCAGCGCAATTAAGGCACGAAAATAGCAGACCATGTCCTCAAACAGGCATCGGATTAATGCTATTTCGCAATCAAGACGAAAGCATGTCGAGAATGGACATGGTGCTAATTAAATAGGAATCTTTTTTCTGACTTTATTATTTATCAGTGTTCTAAAACAGTTACTTGATATATTATTTTGCTGCTTTACACGCAAACAGATTATGGAATTGGTGATTTTGAGTGATGTGAGGGATCATGCTGCGTTACCGAAAGTGGATGCTCAGATTTTTTGAAATCGCTCGTAGTAAATAATGAAGTCGCAACAATTTCAGAGCGCTCTTTTAATGTATTTGGAAATAAATGTGCATAACGCTCAGTCATAGATATG
The DNA here is from genome assembly GCA_905181815.1 of uncultured Planktomarina sp. Lineage (GTDB taxonomy): Bacteria > Pseudomonadota > Alphaproteobacteria > Rhodobacterales > Rhodobacteraceae > Planktomarina. Next base: position 92,525 of record CAJIZA010000003.1, read on the forward strand.
TGATGGTGCCCTAAGAGCTGCTTAACCTCGTATATGCTGGCGCCATTATTAATTAGTAAGCTTGCATATGTATGGCGTAGATCGTGAATTCTAACTGAATAAAATCCAATAGTTGCTCTCGCTCGGTTAAACGCAAGATGCATGCTCGTATAAGGACGATTAGTTTTTGGATTGATGAAGACCCAATTGTCCCCATTTATCGGAAGACCCAGATCGTTTGATTTGAGCTTAACTACGGAAAATTCGTTCAAAGCAGCTTCACTTAGAATTATTCGTCTGCTCCGTCCGTTCTTTGAAAGCCCAATGAACAATTCGGAACTTACCATATCCAAGTCGCGCCATTTGCACAAACGCATCTCACTGCTTCTTGCGCCAGTAAGTAGAAGAAGTTTTATAAAATGGTATAAGTAAGGGTGGCTACTCCGATTGCAGGCATCCAAAAGATCTCTGATTTCTGTGGGCGCCAAAAAGCGTTGTACATGGTCACCAGTGGGTAGCTTTTTTATGATTGCCTTAGAAACTGGGTTTGTTTTGATATACTCCCACTCGAGCGCAACATTAAATATTCGATTAAGGAGACCTACATGTTTATTTACGGTTGAAGGTTTATATTGCGCTCCAATTTGTTCTGTCATCCATACATCGATGTCCTCACCACAAATTTCACTCAATATTTTTTTCCAAATGGAATTTCAAAGTGCTTTTTGTAAATATACCAATCCAGCTTACTTCGTCTTTTTGTGCTTTGTGAAAAGGGATAATATTTATCATAAAAAAATTTACTAAAGGTCATTTTTTGAGACTTAGCTCATACTCCCAGCAAATATGTATTTTATGAGAGTTAGGTATAACATTTGAGTGTAGTATTAAGTTGCCCAACAGCTACACTGTTAGCCAAACACTGCGAACAGAGTGACGGGCTAACGGATAATCAGCCGCGTGCCGAGCTCCACGCGGGCGGCCAGCCAAAGCACATTCGACCGCGCCGTAGCGATGCATCCCGCAGTGGGAGCACCCGGCCTACTCCATTGATGCATAAAAATAGCAGAGCCCACCCCTGGATGCGCATTGGGCCAATTCCAATCTGTGATCAACACAATGTCATATTGCGGATCTGCCCGGCGCATCTGTTCATGACTGGCCTGCAAAGGCGCGCGGCAAAATTGATTATAAGATGGGTGAGCCGGATCATCACACCACACATCTCCAGGATAGATTGGAATCGCCCAAGGGGCGGGCGGTGCAACCCGGTCGGGGCGATACATAAGCGCGGCAATGCGCAAGATGCCACGGGGGGTCGCCCCATCGCCTTCGCTCTTTTCATCGCGTACCCCACCACGCCCACAGGTGGCCGCCATCGCGCGACCAAGATAGTGCAAGCGGCCAGAGGCAAAGACCATATCAAAGGCGCTCACAGCAAATGCCCAGATTTTTCCGCCTTGGTCTGAAGATAGCTGCGGTTCTGTGCTGTACCGCCCACAACCAACGGCACGCGTTCGGTAACCGTAAGGCCTTGGTCTTGCAAACGGGCAACTTTATTGGGGTTATTGGTCATCAAACGTATGGATAAGAAGCCCAGGCTTTTGAGCAACTCTGCGCCGATCTGAAAATCCCGCTCATCATCTTCAAAACCCAAGCGATGGTTGGCCTCTACCGTATCAAAGCCTTGGCTCTGCAACGCATAGGCCCGCATTTTATTGGCCAGGCCAATCCCGCGACCTTCTTGATTAAGATAAAGTAGGATCCCGGCCCCTTCCTGCCCCATCTGCGCCAAAGCACCTTTGAGTTGCGGGCCGCAGTCACATTTCAAGGATCCCAAAATATCACCAGTGAAACATGCCGAGTGCAGACGGGTTAAGACCGATGCCGCCCGATCAGGCGCTCCGATCTCAACCGCATAATGTTCATCCCCACCGCCATCGGGGCGAAATACATGCAAGCGTCCCGCTTGACTAACTTCCAAAGGAAGCTGCGCAGAGACCACATGCGCAAAGCCAGGCTCCAACAAAATATCAACTGGCAAATGCGTTAAACTGCTAAGCGGCTGGATGCTTTGCACCATGATCGCCATGGGCAAAAGATGCGCTGCTTTCAAAAGCGCCACGGCAAGGCGTTGCCCATCAGCGGATCCGCCGCGCAGGGCTTGGAAGGGACCCTTCATCGGATAGCTGAGGTCGAGTATCGGATCGGCCACCGCTTGGCACCAGCGTGCATCGACCGACAGCGGTATAGAAATGCGCGCCACATCCCCGTCATATGCGTTGATCTTAAGCGTATCGGCCCGCCACTTTGACAAAACCGCTTGCACCTCGCCCAAGGTCCGCAGCGCATCTAGCCTTTCTTGTGTCAGGGTCTCTGCCGCGCAGACCACTAGAGGCTGCGGCATATCAATGACCACAGGCAGACCCATACGAAGATCTGTCAAAGCACGAGCGCGCAGCTCAACAGGAGAAGGTGATATACTCATAGAACCTCCGATAGCCCTTTTTTCGGGTGAATTGAAACAATTCCTTCATTTGTGACACGAGGTCGTGAGATCACTGTTGCAAATCTTGCAATAAAGCGCCCAAACGCGCAGGTATAGGCTATCCTATGAAATGGAGAGGTAGAATGGCACAGCTTAAAAAAGTTCTTTTGATCAACGATGATGAAGATCTGAGAGAGGCTTTGAGCGAGCAACTTCTTATGACAGAAGATTTTGATGTCTATGAGGGCAGCAACGGCGCGGAGGCCTTGCAAAAGGTTAAGCAGCAGAGTTATGATCTTTTGGTCTTGGATGTGGGTCTGCCCGCTACAGATGGACGTGAGCTGTGCCGCTTGATCCGCAAACAGGGCGTCAAATGCCCCATCGTAATGCTCACCGGCCATGATACGGATTCCGACACGATTTTGGGTCTAGATGCAGGTGCAAATGACTACATCACCAAGCCCTTCAAGTTTCTCGTGCTTTTGGCCCGTATACGCGCACAGCTGCGCCAGCATGAGCAATCAGAAGATGCGATCTTCACCCTTGGACCTTATACGTTCAAACCCTCAATCAAGATATTGGTCACCGCTGATGCCAAGAAAATTCGCCTTACCGAAAAAGAAACCAATATATTAAAATTTCTATACGGTGCCATCGAAGATGTGGTGCCACGTGACATCCTTTTGCATGAGGTATGGGGCTATAATGCTGGCGTAACAACCCATACGCTGGAAACCCATATTTATCGCCTTCGTCAGAAAATTGAACCCGATCCCAGCAAGGCCAGCATTTTAATCACCGAAAACGGTGGCTATCGCTTGTCAATGTAGCCCCTCCAATCCCCGGCGCCGGGGCATTAAGGCAAGGCATCTTTCTTCCCTCAACCTAAACCCAGGCCCGACGCCCAGGTTTTCTTGGTCTGCACCAATCACTAATATAGCAAGAGCCTTGTTCAGGCAAAGCCAATGGATACCTGACCAAAGGAGCCAAAATCAGCAACAAATTTATCCTTTGGTCGCGCTTCAATAGGGCGAATGAACGAGCCAGACAGAACAACATCACCGGCACGAATTTTTTGCCCATAGGCTTCAAGACGTTCAGACAACCAAACGATGCCCATAACCGGATCGTTCAAAACGCCCGCACCGAGGCCTGTCTCCTCAACCTCTTCATTGCGGCTACAAATTGCGCCAGCCCAGCGCAGATCAAACGCGCTTGGATCGTGACGCGCGCGGCCCAAGACAATGCCAGCATTCGCAGCATTGTCGGAAATCGTATCAAAAATCTTGCGAGTCTGCCCTGTTTGCGCATCAACGCGCTCAATCCGCGTATCGAGAATTTCCAGCGAGGGGCACACATAGTCCGTTGCCGCCAGTACCTCATCACGCCGCGCTGCGCCGTTTAAATCTGCTTTCATCACAAAGGCGATTTCTGCCTCGATCCGCGGCTGGATAAATCGTCCAACTGGCACAGTCGCGCCATCTTCAAAGTGCATATCATCAAACAAAATGCCACTGTCAGGAATATCAATATTCAAAGCATATTGCATCGCCTTGGAAGTCAGACCGATTTTCCAACCGATCACCCGCCGACTATCAGCAATCTTGAGCGCGACTAAGGCTTTTTGCACCGCATAGGCATCATCCATCGTCATCTCAGAATGGGCGCGGGTCAACAGTCCAATTTGCTTATGACTTTTTTCTGCCGCAAATAAGGCCTGCGCCGCCTGGGAAATCTCTGCCGGAGTCATGTCTCATCCTCGACAGAATTGCGTAGGGTGCCAAGGCCATCAGCGTGGACTTCAACCACATCACCGGGCTTGAGATAAATTGGAGGATCAAACCGCGCGCCGGCGCCGGTCGGTGTACCGGTGACAATAATATCACCAGGCATCAAAGTGGTGAAGGTTGAGATATATTCGATTTGACGGCGGATGGAAAAAATCATGCGACTGGTACGATCGCCTTGGCGCAGCTCCCCGTTGACATGGGTGGTGATGCGGACATCGTCAAGCTGCGCGGCATCCTCAAAAGGCACCAACCACGGGCCCATAGCCCCAGACTTATCCCAATTCTTACCCTGCGTGACGTTGAATTTCGCATGGCGCACCCAATCTCGGATCGTCCCCTCATTGCAAAGGGTCAAGGCGGCAATGTGATCATAAGCATCTGTTTGAGAAATGCGCCGTCCTGCCTTACCAATGACAATGGCAATTTCGCCCTCATAATCGAGTTGATGCGACTCTGGTGGGCGGATCAAGGCTTGTTCATGTCCGACGAAACCACGGGCAAACCGCGGGAAGAGTGACATATTCGCAGGTGCTTGGCTGCCGTCTTTATATTCCGCATTGCGGTCTGGGAAATTAACCCCAACACAAATGATCTTCTCACCGCCTGCCACGGGCATGTCATACGTGAAGCTGCCAAAATTATGGGTAACAGACGCCCCCTCAGCCGCTTTGGCCAGCTGCGGCAGGGCTTGCGCGCGGATCACCTCCATCAAATTCGCCCATTGTGGGAGGTCTGGCGACACGGCAATGAAGCCAGCGTCCGTCACAGCGCCATACAGTGCCTCCCCCGCTGCGCGAATGGATGCAAATTTCATCAGTTTTCTCCCTTGAAAGACGGCTCATTGATCCGCGTATTGATGCTGTTGGTTTTCCAGCTGAAGGGCTTGGAAATCGTCCCAATTTCCAAAGACAGCGCAAAATATGGTTCCACCAGCAGCGGTGCAAAAACGGCCTCTGCCCGCGCCATCAAGATCGCGCCAACCTCCGATTTGGTCGCATCACTGCGCCCCTCCCCCATGCGTAGGACCATATCCACAAACGCATTCTTGGAATGCCCATCGGCTACGGAATATTGCGGCATCGGATGCGCCCGCACCCTTATGCCCGCCAGAGGAAACACGCCGGTTTCTTGCATAGCAGCACTCATTACAGAACAAAATTCTCCCATATCAACATCATGATCCAAATTTTGCGAATATTGAACAGTCAGATGTGGCACGGTGAATCCTTGGCAGTGATGTTTAAATCATCGCAGCCTGACAGAAAATGACAAGCAAGGAGTACCCATAGATCCACAATTTTTACATTTTGAACCAGGTGACCAGAGATTTTCTTGACAAAATGAAGTATCTCTAACTGGTTAATATGTGAATAATTCATGGATGAGTGGTAAATGCCAAAATTTCTGGACAGCCTCCCGATGATCCTCAGCCGCTCATTAGATCGGGTGATGCCAAGCTATCGGCGTCTGTTTCAAGCCAATGATCTGACGGACCAACAATGGCGGGTTCTGCGCGCGCTTTGGGAACAACAGCATCTCACCTCATCGGAAATCTCACAGATTCACCCTCTTGCCCCCGCCCTCATTGGTCGGCATTCTAGATCGGCTCGCGAAAAAACCCTCATTGGGCGCCTGCGCTCTACCAAAGATCGCCGTTATGTAAATATCATCCCCACCCAAAAGGGGCGTGTCTTGATGGAGCATATGATGCCCATGGTAGATCACATTCATAACGATTTCATGCAGCGCGTGACAACGGCTGAATGGGCCGAATTTAATCGAATTTTAAATAAATTATCAGAATCTACTGAGAAACGAAATTTGACATGAAAAACGCTGGCATCAGAACCGGAGCACAGTATCTTAAGGGGCTGCGTGATGATCGTGAAATTTGGACGCGCGGGGCGCGGGTCAAGGATGTGACAGCTGAGCCGGGAATGGGCGGCGGCGCGGCCTCTTTGGCGGGTTTTTTGGATCGGCAACATGAAGCGGCCTACCGCGATATCGTGACCTATGAGGGCGCCCAGGGCATTCGCTGCGCCATCTCCCACATGGTGCCCAATTCCAAGGCCGATGTGGTGCAACGCGGCCGAGCCTTCCATGAATGGGCCACATGGTCCAATGGCATGTTTGGCCGCACTCCCAATTATAAAAACGCCTCTGTTATGGCTTTTGCCCACGCCCCAGGATTTCTAGCGCAGGGCAGCAAGGGGCAGGCGGGTTTCGTTAAAAATATGACCTAGTTCTATGACGAAGTCAGGCTGAATGATCGGGTGTTAACCCATACTTTGGTGAACCCATCTGTCTCACATGCGCAAGCCACCAGCGGTAAATTCGACGAAGAGGTTGCATTGCATGTGGTCAAAGAAACCGATGCTGGGATCATCGTGAAAGGCGCAAGGCTTTTGGCCACTTTGGGGCCATTATCTGACGAAATCGAAGTCTTCCCCTCAACGCTTTTGCGGGCTGATGACAGCAATATTCCCTTTGCCTTTCGCCTTCGCCTTTGCCGTTCCGATCGCCACTCCGGGTCTCAAGATGATCTGCCGGGACAGCTATGACCATGGCAAATCCCATTTCGATGCGCCCCTGTCCTCACGCTATGAGGAGATGGATGCGGTGGTCATTTTTGACAACGTCTTAGTCCCCTGGGAGCGGGTTTTCATGTATGGTGAACCAAACCTATGCAACCAAGCCTTCGCCCAAACCAATGCGGTGGTGCATATGGCCCATCAAGTAGCTTGTGGAAAGCTGGCCAAGGCGGAGTTCATGGTCGGCGTAATGTGCGCCATTGCCTAGGCGACGGGCCGCGACAAGGATTTGGCCACAAAGGGCATGATTGCCGAAGTGATGTTGATGGCCGAAACCGTGCGCGCCCTGCTCTTTTCGGCAGAACAACAGGCCCATGAGGATCAATGGGGAAATTTCATTCCCCTACGCGGCCCTTTAGACGCCTCGCGCAACCTCTTTCCCAAAATGTACCCGCGGATGGTGGAAATTCTGCAACTCCTGGGCTCCTCCTCGCTCATGGCAACACCGACCGAGGCAGATTTCAGCAATGCTATGGCAGGCGACGTGGAGAAATATTTCCAGCTGACCCATATGGACAGCCGCGACCGCGTTGCCCTGTATCGCCTGGCTCATGACATCGCCGTATCTGGCTTTGGCAATCGCCAAGCGCTCTATGAGCGTTTCTTCTTTGGCCCGCCGCAAATCATGAGTTCAGTCTATTTTGACGGCTATGACAAGGACAGCAAGATTGACCGCGTCGAGGATCTATTGGCGCAGGCCCAGAGCTCTTGACCCTACACCAAAATTTTCTACCCAGCAGAAGTCTTTTCCCATTTGTGGTGATAAGACTATGCATCCTCATAACCACCACAGGACTCGATACGCCTATATTAACTGGACGTGTTATTGGCTTCGATACGCAGACCTGAGCTTTGATCAAACAGGTGCAGAACATCACTTTGCGCCATAAACCAAATGGGCTTACCTTTTGCGGCTTTCGGCGGATGCTCCATTTTCACAATGAAGGCTTCACCAGAGGCACTAACCAAATGAACCAAGGCATATTCACCCAATTGCTCCACCAGATCCAATGTACCCCCAACAAGCGCCTCGGCTTCCGTGCAGGCCGTCAGATGCTCTGGGCGAATGCCAATATGCGCACCACTGGCCGCGGCTGGCAAAGACTTGCTGCCATTTTTGGCCAAATCTGCCTCTGTAAAAAAATTCATCTTCGGACTGCCAATAAATTGCGCCACAAAAGCATTGGAGGGGTTGCGATAGAGATCAATGGGAGAACCAATCTGCTCCACCCGGCCCGCCCGCATGACGACAATTTTGTCGGCGAGCGTCATAGCCTCGACCTGGTCATGGGTTACATAGATCATTGTGGAATTCAAACGCTCATGCAAACGGGCAATTTCCAAACGGGTTTGCACGCGCAAAGCGGCATCGAGATTGGATAAGGGCTCATCAAACAAAAATACTTCGGGATCCCGAACAATTGCCCGGCCTATCGCCACTCTCTGACGCTGCCCACCCGATAGGTTGCGCGGGCTGCGGTCCAGATAATCCGTGATCTGCAGCACTTCCGCGGCTTCACGCACCCGGCGATCAATCTCCTTAGGCGGCGTCTTCGCCTGCTTGAGACCGAAAGCCATATTGTTGAATACAGTCATATGCGGATAAAGCGCGTAGGATTGGAACACCATCGCCACGCCACGCTTGGCCGGCGCCACTTCATTTACAACTTTGTCACCAATGGAAATTTCACCGGAGGTGACTTCTTCCAAACCCGCAATCATCCGAAGCAAAGTCGACTTGCCACAGCCAGACGGGCCAACGAAGACTACAAATTCACTTTCTTCAACATCCAAGTCCACCCCATGCATGACCTGAAGATCACCATAAGATTTTTTCACGTCACGAATTTTTAGACTGGCCATTTTTTTTCCATTTCTGTGATTGCAGCGATCAACGCTGGCATAAATTCTGAGTGCTCTTGCGGCAAGGTGCCCCAAAGCAAAGCGGATCGAGCAAAACGATCGACTTGGCCGTCTTGCAACAGCTCACGCAGATTTTCCCAATATGGTTCCCCATATGTGATTGGCAGCGTTCCAGCCTCGATATGCTTACAAAAGACATACCAGCTCGCAATTGCGCGCAGACCAGCGCGCGGCAAAATTCCCTGTTTCAGGCATCCCGCAAGGGTTGGATGAATGAAGATTGGAAACTTCAGATACCCATCCGCACAGATCCGCTCAACCGTATCCCCGATGGATGCATTTTTGAACCGTGCTATGATTTGATCTAGATAGATATTCTTGTCGAATGGCAGCGCCTCGATCAAAGCGGGCAACACTTCGCCACGTTCAAATTCTTCAAAATGCGCAAAGAGCTCCGGATCCGCCATCGCCTGATCAAAAGTGTGATGTCCCGCCAAAGCGCCCAAATACGCCAAGCAGGTGTGACCACCATTGAGGATGCGAATTTTTGCTTCTTCATAGGGGTCAACGTTCTTGGTGAAGGTGACACCGACTTTCGTTAGGTCAGGCCGCTCGGCTGCGAAATGATCATCAACCACCCATTGCGTGAAATCTTCAGCCATCACCGGGATCAAGGGACTAGGGCCAAAAAGCGCATCCACTTCGCCTTGTAATTTCTCTGTAGTGCGCGGTGTAATACGATCAACCATTGAACAAGGAAACGTAACCCAGGTGCGCACCCATTCAACAAGATCCTCGGCACCGATCAAATCGAGATAGGCAAAGAGGTTGCGCTGCAACATTTTGCCATTTCGCCGAATATTATCGCAGCATAAGATCGAAATCCCACCCAATCCAGCTGCTTGCCTCCGGGCCAAAGCACGGTTCAAATACGCATAGATGGTGCGCGGCGCACCGCCGCCAAGCTCTGCAACTATGCTGGGATCTGCGGGGTTTAACGCCCCGGTTTCGTCCATATAATAGCCACTTTCAGTCACGGTAATCGTAACCATATGCACCGATGGACGCGCCAGTAGCGCTTCAGCTTCCTCCGCATTATCCACCCAGTCAGAGAATTTCACATGCGACCGCACGCGGCGAAAATCTACATCCCCGTTGCTTGACATGGACTTGAGCACATAGCCATGGCTTGCTTCTTTAAAACCAGCGAAATTGGGCGATTCCAAAGCCCGCAGATTGACAGCTGCAATGCCCCAGCGCAGATCCCCCGTTTGATCCATGTAATCATCGACATAAAGCGCCTGATGCGCCCGATGAAAGGCACCAAAGCCCAAATGCACAATGCCGATTTTGCAATCTGAGGGGTTATAAAGTGTCTCAAACAAGGCAGGAGAAGACATTCGGTTCATGAGACAACTCCTAAATTGGGGGCCAGATCGGCTTGGGCAGTTTGACGATATTCGGTGGGAGTCATGTGCTTCATCTTTAAGAAATGGCGATTGAAGTTCGCCAGGTTTTGAAATCCGACATCGAAGCAAATCGACGAGACCTGCGCATCGGTTGCATAGAGCATACCGCAAGCCTGCCCAATTCTAATCCGCGTCACAAATTCAACAAATTTGTGACCCGTAGTCGCTTGAAAATTACGCGAAAAGGCTGCTGGAGACATACGCGCAATTGCAGCCGCGCGCTCAACGGAGATATCTTCCGCAAAGTTGTTCACCACAAAATCAATAACCTCACCAATACGCGCCTGCTTTCCGTTGCCGTCCGTCTGAACCATCTTGCTGACCGAAAGCACCTTCTTTTCGGCATGTTCATTCACCCGCACCATGAGACGCAAAAACGCCACAATCCGATCAGGCCCACGGGCATCACGAATGGCCTCCATGTGGCCGCGAGCGAAAGTCGGGTTAAATCCAACAAACTCAATGCCAGATTGCGATAGGGTCAACATGCGCTGCATATCAGCAAATTCAGGAAAGGCCGTTTTCAACGCGTCAAAGCTGGATTGATTAAACTGAACCAACATGTCGCGGATTTTAACCTCGCGCGCCCAGACATCATCCGTCACCCAATTATGTGGCAAATTCGGGCCGGTTAAATAAAGCGCGCCAGGTCCAAAATCCCCGATGTAATCGCCCACAAAGGCCTTGCCCCGGGTTTCTGCGATAAAATGCAACTCATATTCTTCATGGCTGTGCCAGCGGCACAAATCTGTCGGCAGACCGTGCTCGAGGTAGCGGATGCTCCTCGTGGATCGGTCAACAAACTCAATTTCCGGCCGGATAATAGACATGGTTTACCCCAACCCGCCGTTACGGTCTGCAGCCAGCAAAAATATGATGTTGAAAGTGCGCAGCATTATTTAACGGCACCGAACGTAAGACCCTGGACCAATTGTTTTTGGCAAAACCATCCTAAAACGACGATAGGACCAACAGCAGCCGTCGAAACCGCCGAGAGACGACCAAAGAACAAGCCCTCAGGCGCACGGTTGCCTTCAATGAGTTTTGACAAGGTGGCCGCGTCAATGGTTGTAAGACGGACGGTCCAGTAGGCCTCATTCCAGCAAAAAATGAATGTCAAAAGCGCGGTTGAGGCAATGCCACCCCAAGCCAGAGGGATCAGAATGTCCTTGATCTCGCCCCAAGTGCTCACCCCATCCATTTTGCCCGCTTCGATGATATCTTTGGGAATTTCTTTGAAATAGGTGAATAGCATCCAGATGACGATTGGCAGGTTAATCAAGCACAGAACCACGATAATCAGAAAATGCGTGTCAAAAAGACCAAGCATATTCTTGGTCAAAAACGTCATGGGATAGAGAACCGCGGCGGCTGGGAGCATTTTGGTTGACAGCATCCAGACTAAAATATCTTTGGTGTGACGGCTTGGATCGAAAGCCATCGCATAGGCCGCCGGCACGCCAACCACCAAGGCGAAAGCAGTGGCGAATGTGGCGGTGATGACAGAATTGATCGCAAAGCGCCAATAGTCATAGTTTTCGGTCATGTTGGCGTAATTTTCCAAAGTCGGCGTGAAGAAAAATAAATGTTCTGGCTTTACCGCATCGGCATCGGTCTTAAAGCTGGTGAAAACCAACCAAAAAATCGGAAAGAAAAAAATCAAGGCAATGATCCAAGCCAAGGCGGGCCAAAAGACTCTGCTTAAGGGAGAGGTTTGTGCAACTGCTGCCATGGTCTATATCCTAATTCATCAAGCTTTTGCCAACCATGCGCAACAAGAATATTGCGATGATATTTGCAAGAATTACGGCGAAAATGCCAGTGGCACTTGCGGCACCAATATTGTTCGACGTGAATTCACCGATCAAATATGGCAAGTTTTTATTCCCGTTCCCGCGGCTGACAATTTCGATCTCCGCATAGAGCGACAGATGAAAAATTGATTGAATCATCACCACAATAGCAATGGGGCGGGCCAAATGCGGTACGGTGAGATTGATGAACTGCGACCAGGCGCTGGCGCCATCAAGCATGGCCGCCTCTTTTTGCGATTCATCTTCAGACTGCAAAGAGGTCATGAAAATAAGTACTGCAAACGGCGTCCACTGCCACGTGACCATCATGATCACAGCATAAGCAGAGGTCTGGGTGGCGCGGAAAGATATTGGTTTAAGCTCTGGCCACATGGAGAAAAATTGCCCAATGAGCGGAAACTCTCGCAGACCAACAACCAGGTCATTGATCCCCGCAACAGCGAGGCCATTTAGACCCAAGACCGGATCCAAGATCATATTGATCCAGAGCACCGCGTTTACAGCGGGCATCACAAAAAACGGTGAAATCAGCAAGACCCGCACAATGCCCCGTCCAGGGAAGCTGCGGTTTACCAAAACGGCGATCAACAACCCAAAAACAACAGTGAAGATCAAAATGCTGACGACAATGAAAACACTATTTTGTATTGCGAACCAAAAATCTTTGGCTTCAAGCACATACTTATAGTTCCCCAAGCCTCGCCAATTCTCAATGGATGGGGTGGTCCATTCTGGCCGACGCAGGCTGTTCAGAACGTAACGAATAAACGAAAAAAACAGTGTCATTCCCAGTGGCACCAGCATCCACATCAGCAGCATCAAAACTGCGGGGGCTTGCAACAATCTTGGAAGCGTGCGGTTGGCCATTGGAAGGTCATCCTTGGAATGGAGATTGGTTTTAATACTTTGGTACACTTGAAGTGTCAGGGGAGGCGATATGCAGGGCATACCGCCTCCCCCTTCATCGGAATGAACCGATTAGTAGCCCGCTTCATCCATGATGGAGACAGCCGCCGCTTGAGCCGCAGCCAAAGCATCTTCCACTGATTTCGCGCCAGACAATGCAGCAGCCATTTCTTGACCAAATGCAGAACCTATTTCTGGGAACTCAGGGATCGCAACAAACTGAACACCTACATATGGCTTCAGGTCAGTCGCTTCTGGCGCTGCAGAGTCGATAGCGGCCATTTCAGCGGCAGCAAAGCCTGCAACAGCTTTAAACTCAGGTATATCATATGTGGACGCACGCTGACCTGTTGGAACAGACCCCCAACCAAAGTCTGGGTGGTTGCCTACAGCCTGAACATAGTCTTTGGACGTTGCCCACTCGATGAAATCACGCGCTGCGTCTGCATTTGGGGAACCGGCAGGAATTGCCATTGCCCAAGCCCAAAGCCAGTTCGCTCCCACTGGGTTACCAGCATTTGGTGACTGTGCATAAGCAACATTTGGGTTCTCTAGGAAAGAGGCCGCGATGGTCGCGTCGATCCACAGACCACATTTGTCTTGGTTGTACAGCGCCAAGATTTCGTTGAAAGAGTTACCTTCGGAGCCTGGAGGGCCGTAGTTCGCCAAAAGATCGACGTAGAAGCTTACAGCTTCATTCCAAGCCGCTGAATCCAGCTGTGGCTTCATGTTTTCATCGAACCAGCGCGCGCCAAATGAGTTGGCAACAGTTGTGATGAAAGCCCCATTATCGCCCCAGCCTGGCTTGCCGCGCAAACATGCGCCATAAACGCCATTGTCTGGATCGTGCATCGCCATTGCGGCACCTTTTACATTGGCCCAGCTGTCATTGTTGCGAATTTTCACACCAGCGGCATCAGCCAAATCTTTACGGTACATAACCATGGAAGATTCGCCATAAAACGGCGCAGCGTAGAGCGTGCCGTTGTGGGACAGACCGGCACGCATGGCAGGCAAGATATCTTCTACGTCATACCCAGAGCTAAAGTTCAGCGGCTCGATCCAACCAGCAGCACCCCAGATTGGAGCTTCTTGCATGCCTATATTGATGATGTCGTACTGACCGCCACCGGTGGCTGTGTCAGAAGTAACCTGCTCGCGCAGAACGCCCTCTTCCAGAGCAACCCAATTCAGATTTACGCCGGTTTCGGCTGTATAAGCTTCAGCAACTTTTTGCATGTTGATCATGTGACCGTTGTTGACGATCGCAATTGTAAGATCTTGGGCAGAGACCGCGGTGGCCCCTGTGGTCGCAACTGCAACAGCAGCAACTGTGTTAAATAGAGATTTCATGTTTTCCTCCCTGAAATCGCGGTTGGTCGTTCAACCAGTGCAGGATTTTTGCGGCAATAGTCACTCTGTCACAAATATTTTTATCACAAAGGGTAATACTTTTTCTACGTATTATGAGAGAATTTATGAAATTTTTATCATTTTTGTACACTATTGTAGTATTTAGAGCTAACGCACAGCCGTTATTGACCAAAAAACAACAAAATTTGAGGCGTAAAGACCCGCCCTCCAGGAATCTGGACAGCGAAACCACGCCTGTGACGACAACTTTAAAGGGCGCTAGCTGCACACCTAACATAATTTTCTATCGAACAAATGTGTCCAGCTCGCCTTGATCACGGCACGCCAAGACATCTTTCTTGCCCATTGGGGCATGCAGTACACTCGGAACTGTGGAGGTCGGAATAGCAAGTTATGTTTAGTAAGTCCCAGCGTTAAAACTATTACATTCTTGCGCTGCAGCTTTACCAAAATCATCAACGGCCCAGAGAACCTTAGCTTTCTATAGACTCATCTTTTGCCACCGACGTTTTTTGTGGCGCGCTGCGCAAAATCACATAGCCAAATAGACCCGAAACCACAGAACCGAGCAAAACACCCAAGCGCACGGCATTCATCTTGTCATCCGTACCGAAGGCCAGAGATCCAATGAAAAGGCTCATGGTAAAACCCACCCCCGTCAGCGCAGCAATGCCATAGATGTGCCGCCAGGTGACACCCGCTGGCAATCGCGCAAACCCAGTTTTGACGGCAAGAATTGTCGCGCCCATAACCCCAATCTGCTTTCCGATGAACAGTCCAGCGGCAATACCCAAGGTCACAGGCTGTGCAAAATCGGACCAGGTCAAACCCGTGAGTGACACCCCTGCATTGGCAAATGCAAAAATTGGCAAAATCATATAGGCAACCCACGGATGCAGCGCATGCTCAAGATGGTGGAGCAGGGAGTGGTCGCCATCCTCGCGCTTCATCGGAACGGTTAAGGCGATCATCACTCCGGCCAGGGTTGCATGCACGCCAGATTTCAAAACAAAAACCCACATCAATACGCCAATCAAAACATATGGCGCCGCGCGTTTCACCCCCATGCGGTTCAAGCCGACAGCTAATGCAAACCCAAGCAGAGCAAGGATCAGCGCATTGGTGGACAGCTCTGAGGTATAAAATACAGCAATAATGATAATTGCGCCAAGATCGTCAATAATGGCTACGGCCAAGAGGAAGACTTTCAGCGCCAAAGGTGCGCGGCTGCCAACCAAAGCCAAAATTCCAAGTGCAAAAGCGATATCTGTTGCCGTTGGAATAGCCCAACCCACCAGGGTTTCCGGGGATCCCGAGTTGATGAAATAATACACCAAACCAGGTACAGCCATTCCGCCGAGTGCAGCTATGATCGGTAGGGCAGCCTTATCAAAGCTCGACAGCTCTCCGGCGAGAACTTCACGTTTGATCTCAAGCCCGACCAGAAAGAAGAAAATTGCCATGAGCCCGTCATTGATCCACAAGAGTGCTGGTTTTGAAATCTCAAAACTGGCGATCCCGATCCGAACATTGGTGTCCAATATTTCAGAATAGATCGGAGCGAGGGTGGTGTTGGCAAAGAGCATGGCCAAGAGGGCCATGGCCATCAGTACCAAACCGGCGCTGGCTTCCAGCTTTAGGAACTCCTGAATACGGGTTAGGGGTCTGGTCATATCTGGCGCTCCTCTTAGCATGTCCTTTCAATACGAGGTATGGTCCCCAAAGATCAAGGGCTAGGCTAGCATAATTTGCACGCTTTCTCCAATCCAAGCTCGGAATCAAAACACTATTAAAACAGTGCTCATGAGTGTGCATCCGATCACCGCGTAGCCACAGTCAATAACAGTCAATTGAAACGGCTTGCCAGCAAATTCATTGTTCATCATCATCCAGGGCACAATCAAAAACGCCCCAATGCCAAACCCTGCAATCGCACCGCCAGGGACGGAGGTCACGCCACTGGCCACGAGCACATGGCACATCATCCCGACGACCAGAACCGCCAAGACCACACTAAAGATATAGGGGCGTGGGTTTGACATATTCGACGACTTGCCATTTGCGCCTTGCGCCACGCCAGAAGCGGTCATCCATGGGCCAGACAAAACCATGTACCACACGGCACCAAAGAAAAATGACGCGGCCGCCGCCGCCAATACATTTAGAATTCCCATAATATGTCTCTGTAAAAAACATGTTTATGAAAAAAAAATTCAAAATTCTGTGTAAGGGATAGCAACGAGCTCACCCCTCCGACAGCTCAAGAATAATTTCCCACTCTGAATCACGAACCGGTTGTACCGAAAGCCGCGTATATTTGACCAAAGCCATATCTGCCAATCGAGGATCTTCTTTACACATGTGCAAGGTGACAGGTTTGGCCAATGATCTGACGGCGCGGATATCAACACAATCCCACCGTGGATCCTTGGTTTGACTGTCTTGATGCGACGGCGCGCAGACCTCCACGATGCCCACAATCGCCTTCTCACTCTGCGAATGATAAAAAAACGCCTGATCACCCAGCTGCATAGCGCGCATATTATTGCGCGCCTGATAATTGCGCACGCCGTCCCATTCTTCTCCAGCCGTCCCTTTTACCTGTTGATCTGCCCAGGACCAGGTGGCCGGCTCCGATTTGAATAACCAATAGGCCATTAGCCAATGACTTTCTTCCACTGGCTCAACGTCACGCTTTCGAACAATCCAGCCTTGTTATAGGGATCATTTTCCGCCCAAGCCTGCGCGGCGGCCATATTTTCAACCTCAAGAACAATCAGCGAGCCGCACATTTCCTCCGTATCGTCCAAAAACGGACCCGCCATTTCAACAATGCCGGTCTCCTTAATATAGGCCAAATGCGCGTCACGCGTCTCCACACGCAGGTGCAGATGTC
This sequence comes from uncultured Planktomarina sp., assembly GCA_905181815.1. Taxonomy (GTDB): domain Bacteria; phylum Pseudomonadota; class Alphaproteobacteria; order Rhodobacterales; family Rhodobacteraceae; genus Planktomarina. Next base: position 109,695 of record CAJIZA010000003.1, read on the forward strand.
CAGGTTTATCGCGGGTGATAACAGCAATACGCACTATAGTTCCTTTCTGAGAGGCCGCGCCATGAGGGCTGCCAGAGCTTGCGACACAGTTATCGTTCCAGAACACAGGCCCGCAACCGCTTTTGTAATCGGCATATCGATATCAAGCCGCTCCATAATAGGCAGAAGCGCCAACGCTGTGGTCCTGCCTTCCACAGTGACAGCGTTATCAAAAACCTTGCCCCGCCCAAGTGCGAGACCGAATTGATAGTTACGTGATTTCTCCGATGTGCAGGTGAGGCAAAGATCACCAAAGCCTGACAGACCCGCCAAGGTTTCTGGCTGCGCGCCAAGTTTAACCGCATAGCGCATGATTTCGGCCTGTCCGCGAGTGATTAGCGCCGCCCGCGCACTCTGCCCAAGCCCCGCGCCACTGGTGGCACCACAGGCGATGGCAATGACATTTTTCAACGCCCCACCAAGCTCAGCCCCGATGGGGTCCCTAGAGGTATAAAGCCGCAATGTTTCTGTAGACAAAGCCGCCTGCCACGCACTGACACCCTCGTGCGCCTCAGCTGCAAGGGTCATGGCTGTTGGCAAGCCACCCGCGATATCAACGGCAAAGCTTGGACCAGTCAGCAAGCCCGACGGGCCCGTCTTATAAACGGATCGCAACACCGAATAGCCACCCAGACCAGTCGTCAGATCCACCCCCTTGCTGCACCCAATCAAAGGCTGACCAGCAAATAAGGGCACCAGATCCCTCAAAGCCGCATGGGTGGCTTGCAGTGGAATAGCACTCAATATGAAGTCCGCGCCCTGCAGGGCCATTTTGGCATCAGAAGTCACAGTGATATTTTCAACCAAGGTGATACCGGGCAACCGAGGTGATTTGCGGCTCTGCGCCATCTCATAGAGCGTTGCCCCATCACGTCCCCAAAGTCGAACGTCATGGCGATCCGACAGGGCAACCGCCAGTGCTGTACCGAAGGCGCCGGCGCCCAGAATACACAAAGTCATGACATGTCCTTTGATTTGCTCATTACTCGGCCCCTGTTGCGAAAATTTGTCCCAAGGCCTAACATCCTTGTAGTTCCTGCTCAATCCTACGGTAGACGATTGCCCAATATATTGCTCACACGCCCTCAAGCCCAAGCACGTCACTTTGCTGATGAGCTCATCGCGCAGGGTGTGCAGCCAAATCAGATCATAATTGACCCAATCATGAAGATCGCCCCGGTCGAGGCTCCCTGTGACATCTCAGCCTGTAAGGGATTGATCATCACCTCCGCCAACGCGCTGTCATATTTGCCCGTGGCACTCAGAGGGTCGCGGTTGCCATGCTATTGCGTCGGAGAATCCACCAGCCAAGCCGCGCGCGCGCTAGGGTTGGACGCATACCATTTGGCCGATACCGCCAGAGCGCTCTGCGACGCCCTGCCAACAGCGTGCCAAGAGGGACCGCTGCTGCATCTGCGGGGCGCCCATACAACCCTCGACATGGCGGAGCATTTTCCCAGCAACCCCTTGCCGGTTGAAAACCTCGTGGTCTATGAGCAAATCGCGCTTCCTCTACAGGCAGAAACCCATGAGAATTTGCGTCGATCCTCGCCCGTTATTTTGCCGATTTTTTCTGCCCGCAGCGCCAAACTTCTCGGGAAACTTGCGTTGGATTGGCAGCCGCATTGGGCCGTGGCGCTGAGCCCCGCCATCGCCACCCTGTGCCATGAGGCTGGCTTTGGTCAGATCACCACAGCCACCCAACCCAACAGACAAGCCATGGTGGCGGTCATAACACCGCTCGTGGATGTGAAGGGTGGTTGAGAGATTTTGCCTAGGCGGGTAGGTTTGAACACAGGGCAAGAGACAAAAGGTAAAAAGTGTGTCAGATAAAGATCCTAAAGACGCAAACAAACGGTCCATTGAGGATGCTGAACTGGTGGAGCAATCGGAACCTGAGTCCGCTCCGCCAGAGGTCTCCGCGGCGCGCAACATTCCCAATAATTCGAAGTTTCAAGTCATATTGCCCTTTTTAGCTGGTGGAATTTTGGCCGGTGGGCTCGGCTTTGGCGCCGCAGTCCTACCTGCCTATTTCAACCCCTCAGATCCTCTGGCGCCCATCCTGTCTGCGCAAGATACCCTCACTGAGCAGCTGGCGCAGCAAGGGGCGCAGATTAAGCAAATCGAAGCCAAGCCCGCACCGAAAGATCACACTGACACACTCTTTGCCATGACGGAGGCTATCGAAACGCTGCGCCGTGACATCGACCAGCTGCAAGCTAAAATTGAAGCACAGATGCGAGCGCTAGCCCTTAGACTTGAAGAGGTGGAAAAGCAACCATTGGCGCAGAGCGTCTCTCCCCGAGCCATCGAAGCCTATGAACGCGAGCTGGGCCAATTGCGCAGCGATCTGGCGCAGGTTGTGCAATCGGCAAGCGCCCAGATAGAGCAAACAAAAGCCAAAACAGAAAAGCTGCAAAAAACCACCGACGCCCGCGCGCGGACCGGCACCATCACCGCGGCGCTCAATGGCATCAGAGCCGCAGCCAAAAATGGCGCCGGCTATCAAACTGCCCTCTCTGATTTGATCACCACCACAGAGATTGACCTACCCAAAGCCTTAAAGGCCCATGCCAAGGACGGCGTGGCTCAATTGGGAAGTTTGCAAGATAGTTTTTCCCCAGCGGCGCGGGCCAGTTTGAGGGCGATACGTATGGCTGAAGGGCCTCAAACGGGAGAGAACCGCCTTGTCGCCTTTCTGAAAACCCAATTTGGCGTCCGGTCTTTAGAGCCGCAGCCGGGCAATTCAGCAGAGGCTGTGCTGTCGCGCGCGGAAGCGGCAGTAACCAGGGGTGATCTAAATGCGGCTCTTTCAGAGCTGTCTACCCTGCCGCAACTGGGCCAAGATCACCTACAAGATTGGATCGCCGCTGCGCAAAGCCACGTGGCCTTGCAAGCCGCGCTTGCGGAACTGTCCAACACCCTACGCGGCAATTGAGGAAAATAGAATGCTTTGGTCCCTCATAAAAATCCTAAGTTTTGTGGCCATGGTGATGCTCGTCAGCTTTGGCGCGGGCCGGTTGATGGAGGCCCAAGGGGGCGTCACAATTGAATATGCCGGATTTGAATTGTCCTTCGGTGCGCTGCAAGCTGCCCTATTGTTTCTGGGTTTGCTGATAACCCTTTGGCTTCTACTCAAGCTCTTTGGTTTGGCAATTGCGCTTTTGCGGTTTATCAATGGCGATGAAACCGCCCTGTCGCGCTATTTCGATCGCAACAGAGAGCACCGCGGGTTTGAAGCTCTTTCCGATGGGTTAATGGCTCTGGCCAGTGGTGATGGCCGCGATGCAATGGCGAAGGCAAAAAAAGCAGATCGCCTGCTGAACCGCTCAGATTTGACCAATTTGATCGTGGCACAGGCCGCCGTGGCCAATGGGGATCGACAGACTGCCGAGGCGACCTATAAAAAATTGCTTAAAGAACCAAAAACCCGTTTTGTTGGCACCTATGGCTTGCTGCAACAACATTTGCAGGATGGGGACACCGAGGTGGCGCTGAAACTGGCCGAACATGCTTTTGCACTCAAGCCGCAGCATGGCGAAACGCAGGATGTCTTGCTCAAGCTACAAGCGGGCCAAGAAGATTGGCACGGGGTCCGAGCAACCCTGACCGCCAAGCTGAAACATGGGACTTTGCCAAAAGATGTGCACAAACGCCGCGATGCTGTCTTTGCTCTTTCACAGGCCCGTGATTTGCGCGCAGAGGGCAAGTTAGAAGAGGCACAGAGTTATGCGGTTGAAGCCAATCGACTTGCACCCGGCTTGGTGCCCGCCGCCCTGCTGGCAGCCGAAGGCTATCGAGAACAAAACAATGGGAAACAGGCAAGTCGCATTCTGCGCGCTGCTTGGCAATTGGCGCCACATCCAGAACTCGCTGCCGGTTTTGCGGCCCTCGCCCCGGATGAAGCCCCAACGGCACGCCTCAAACGGTTTGCACAGTTTGCCAAAGGCACGGAACCTCACGCGGAAACGAAAATGCTGATGGCTGAACTTCATGTCGCCCTGGCCGATTTTGATGGGGCCCGGCAGGCGCTTGGAGAACATGCAAAGACAGATCCAACTATGCGCGCGCTGACCATTCTCGCGGCCATCGAGCGCGGCGACGGAGCCGATGATCAATCTGTACGCCAGCTTTTGACCCAAGCCATTTCCGCCCAGCGCAACCCACAATGGATTTGCGAAAACTGTGGACATGTGCATCACGATTGGGAGCCGGTCTGTCTTAATTGTGAAGCCATAGACAGCATCGCTTGGAAGCACCCACCAATGTCCGAGGCGGTAAGCCCAGACATGCTGCCTTTGATCGTTGGTCATATGGCGCAGGGAGCTGCGAATCTTCCACCTCTCTTAGAGCCGGAGGGCTTAATCCAACCAGGCGAGGACGCAGCAAAAACGGTTACTGATGATATGCCGCTTAAAAAATAAGCTCGCTGCAGTATAAGCCATGCAAGACTTCCAACACGGCCGCCACATGCTCGCCTTTCAAGGAATAATATATGGTTTGCTTTTCACGCCGGGTGTTCACCAGCTCTGAGTCACGCAGCTTGCGCAAATGGTGCGACATAGCCGGCTGTGACAGGCTCGCATTGATCGCCAACTCCTGAACACTTTTTTCGCCGCCAAGCATGGTGCAAAGGATCCGCAGCCGTGCAGGATGCGACAGCATCTCCATCAACCGCGCAGCTTCGGAGATCTGAGGCTCCAACCTTTCAAAATCTAAATCCGTAACATTAATCTTTCCCATAGGCGGAGATTCTATGCAAAAAACTCCTTTTATACAAGATATTTTAAGGTTTAGATGATAGTTGCAACTTCAGATTGACGACTGTGATCAGGTGAGGATTGCTCTTCTCGGCCGGCCTTATTTCACGGAGGCGTCACCGAAATTCAACAGTGGAGTGATGCAGTTGGCGATGGTGGCAGCGTCCTCTTCATGCGCGAGATGCCCAAGATTGGACAAGGTTTGGTAATCTGCATTAGGCAGCAATGCAGCAGCCCTTTGGGACGTTACGCAGGGCACAGCAAGATCATTGGAAGAGGCGATCAGATGGGTTTCTGCTTGAAGACTCGGCAACCGCGCCAAAAGCGGTTCAAGATCCCATTGTGCCATCATTTGCATGGTGGCACCAATATGAGAGCGGCTGCGCATCAACTCTTTATAGAATTCTAAATCTCCCGCCACGAGATCTGAACCAGTGCCTTTGAGAATACGGTCAACTGTGTTTTCATGACCGGCAATTTTACTCAGGACACTGCTGGAGAACGGCAGGTTAGCGATGGCCTTTGCCAAGAGCGGGAACAAAACCCCAGCCACACCACGAAAGTGATCAAGCGCAGCGTTGATTCCGATAACTTTGAAGTCAAACTTCGCAAGCCCCACAAGGCGCAGTGCAATTGCAGCGCCCGCGGAGTGGCCAATAATGACCTTGGGCTCGAGATCAAGCGCAGTCAAACAGCTCAGTAAGTCTTCGGCCATATGATCCAACCCGCAACGTTGCTGTGCACCCAAACGTGTAAAGCCTTGACCCGGCAAATCCACCATAATCACGCGGTATCTATCCGTTAGGAATGGTACGAGGTGTTGCCAGCTGTGGGTTGTACTGCCGGCTCCATGAATAAGCAGGATCACCGGCCCGGTTCCAATATCCTGAATATGCCATAAATGCGGTTTTTGCAGCGTAAACTGTGAGTACTGCGCAAAGGGCCAATAATGCTGTGCTTGCTGCCAATTCATCCCGAATGCGCCAAAACAGAAGAAACTGCACCGGACACTGTTTTTGCATCCGAGCGGGGCAAAGCAATGTAGTTTGCCCGCATTTTCCCAGCCAAGGTTTGCAGTGTTTTTTCCGGCCGGATGGTTGTATCGATAACCAAAGCCGGGATCTGCGCCTCAGCAATTTTTTGTGCCAACATCAGAGCGTCCACCGCCGCTTGTGCCCGGTCATTGGATCCATCAAGCGCAACATTGGCACGCCCATCAGTCAGCAAAATCAACGTCGGCGTCAGCCCATTGCGCCGTTCTTGCAACGCAAGATTAAACGCGGCGGCCAGCCCGGCGGCCAATGGCGTGGCCCCTCCACCAGGGAGCGCGGCCAGCCGCTTTTTTGTTTGCACGAGTGATCTTGTTGGAGGCAATAATGCCTCAGATCCCGTTCCGCGGAACGCGTAGAGCGCAACATGATCCCTTCGGGCATAAGCCTCGCCAAGCAGCAATTCGACTGCGCCCTTGGCCTCAGCCAAACGAGCAACGGCTGCCGAACCTGACGCATCTACCGTGAAAATAAGCAGGCGGTCTGATTGAATTTCGTAACATTTGTGGCGCAAATCAGAAGCTTTAAAAATCGGTCCCACGGCCTCGGGATTTGCTGCCTTGCGCAGAGTTTGCCAAGGAATTGCAGCCCGCAAAGTGGCCACGAGATCAACCCGGGCCCCACTGTTTTTGGGGCCCAATCTAGCCGGCAAGGGACGCCCGCGGTGATTCCCTTTGCGGCGCGCGCCAGATCCCGAGCCAGACGCAGGCTGTTTTACCGCACTTTGTAACTGAGCCAAAACGCCCGATGGCAGCACAGCCTTAACGGCTTCGATCATTAAATCATTGGGCGGTATGGCTTGGTTCGCATCTTGAGGCGCCTCAGCTGAGTTTGTCTCTTCAGGTTGTGCCTCCGGCTCTGGATCCTGAGGCAAGCGCGTGGCCCGATGTGGGTAAACCAGCATTACGGCCACCTTTAAATCTTCTTCCGTCACCTCATATCGGGCGTGAAAGGCGGCATGAGCTTGCGCCGCGTAACGCAGCAAGAGCGGAGCACGCAGGCTTGAAATGCCGAGTGAAGCGGCCAGAGCAACAGCCTCCTCCACCAAATCAGCCGGCAGAATCACACCACTGACCGCTGCGCGGATGTCTTCCAATGACCTGGGCAATGTGATGGGTGATAAATCTTGCAGGGCCAAATCGTCTAGGGTGATATGAAAAGCCAGGCGATCTGTCAGCGCAGCCGGCAGGCCATCCCCCTCCTCCACGCCTTCATCCAAGGCAATCAGAGCATGCCCACGGCCAGCCTCTAAGGCTTGACATATTCGTGCAGAAAACTGTGGTGCGCTGCGCTCTGCCATGGGAAGAACGAACAATGACGGTGCGCAGTCAAAAATACTTTTGCGCGTCACCAATTGGCGCCCCGCCAAGGAGGCGGTTAAATCAATATCACCGTTGAGAACCTCGACCGTCATGTGATGCTGCAACTTAACCTTGGGGATATCAAGCGCTTGAACGGCGGCAAGCATTGCGGCTTGAGCTGGGCCGGCGCGGGCACGAATAACCAAGCCCCCAAGCCTTTGGGGATCTATCGCAAGGAGCGTAATCGCCAGCTGCGCCCTCTCCCAAAGAGTCATATCAATCGCCTAAAATTTCTGCGACCGTCCGCGCCACTCGACTGCTTGAGCCAGACTCGTCCAAAGGATCCCGGCGCAATCTATGACGCAGGGCCAACACGGCGGTCTTGCGGATATGATCATCCGTGACGGCCGCATCACCTGCAAACGCAGCTAAGGCCCGCGCGGCTTTCAAAAGTGTCAACTCCCCGCGCAACCCGTCCGAACCCAACGCGATACAAAGCTCAGCGACGCGGCGCAGGGCGCTATCCGGAGTTTGCAAATCTCCCAAAGCTGCGCGCGCGGCGACAATGCGCGCCCGCAAAGTGGCATCTTCCGACTGCCAATGTGCAATAAAAGCCTCATGGTCATTTTCATAAGCGTCGCGACGCTTTATGACTTCAATTCTTTCATCAATACTTGTGGAGGACAGCACATCGACAGACAATCCAAAGCGATCCATCAATTGCGGTCGCAATTCGCCCTCTTCCGGGTTGCCAGATCCAACCAGTACAAAACGCGCTGCGTGGCGGATGGAAAGGCCCTCGCGTTCCACGACATTTTCACCCGATTGCGCCACATCCAGCAAGAGATCCACAATGTGATCTTCAAGAAGATTCACCTCATCTATATAAAGATACCCGCGGTTCGCTTGTGCAAATAGACCGGGCTGAAAGGCTTTCTCTCCCTTGGTTAATGCTTTTTCGATATCTAGCGCCCCTGTGACACGATCCTCCGACGCACCCAAAGGAAGATCCACGACAGGCGTGGCAATACTTTGGACGCTCGCATCCGATATATCGGACCACGCGGGGCAATCTTTGACGTCAGCACTGTTCACCGGACAGGCTTTTACAGCGAGGATCGGCGGCAACAATCCAGCCAAAGCCCGCACCGCCGTGGATTTACCGGTGCCACGCTCTCCAAAGACAAGAACACCTGCGATCGATGGATCAATGGCGGTTAACACCATGGCCAGTTTCATATCATCCTGTCCAACAATGGCTGAAAAAGGAAAAGGCTGCTTCATAAGATATCCAGTTTTTTTAGAGGGGAATCGCCGTCCCAAGTGCCTGTGTCCGCGATGAGGGTAAACCGGGCGTAGAGTTCTTCTTTGAACCATCCCTCCATCCGCACCGCTTGAATGGCCCGCGCATGATGCCCTTTGCGTGCAAAATTGTTCATATGTTCCAAGCTGGGCCATATGGAGAAGGTCACCTGTTGAAACCAGGGCACCTCACCAATGCCGATCTTGAAAACAACATTGGGATCTTGGCCAATCACCTGCGAGATATTAGGGACACGTCGCCAAAATCGAGCCAGGTTTTGCGGCCGCAGCGTGGCGCGTGTGATCACCGCAAGCGGGCCATTCTGACTTTGATTCGTCGTGGAAAACGGAGTTTCGCCCGACCACTTGCCCCGCGCTGTCTCCGCTTCCATAAAAACTGTCCAATTTTCGATGGCATGCTGACGGTAGCGTGCGAAGATGGCGCTCTCTTGCAAGCTGCGCTCCGCGGTTTGCCGATCCGGCCAAGTTGCCAGAATGGCGTAAACAGATACATTGGGTTTGGGCGTAAAGCCTTCATTGGAGCCTGATCCAAATAATTTCCAGAATCCAATACCCGGTATGCGCGACATTTGCCCTCTAGCCAGACCCATCATTGCGAAGGCCCAAAGTCGCGAGCGAACTGACCCAAAACGAAAGAAACTAATTGTGACGATCTGCGTCATGCCCTGTGCACCTGGTAAATGTGTCAGAATATGTTGACACATTATCCTTGCATTGGGAAGCTCATAAGAACTATGGTTGTAAATAATTCTAGACAGACGGCAGGCGAGAAATTTATGACCAACCCCGATCAAAGCACCCAAGACAACCGCGCGGTTGTGATTGGCGCCGGCCTGGGCGGATTGGCGGCAGCGATGCGGCTGGGCGCAAAGGGCTATGCGGTCACGGTGTTGGACAAACTTGAGCGGGTTGGCGGCCGTGGCTCATCAATCACACGGGATGGTCACCGATTTGATTTGGGGCCAACGATTGTAACCATGCCGAAAGTGTTTGAATCCCTGTGGGCCGCCTGTGGTCGAGATTTTCACGCAGATGTGGATCTGCGGCCCCTCGAGCCTTTCTATGAGATTCGCTGGCCAGATGGGTCATATTTTCGTGCCAGCGGCGATGATGAGAAAATGCAATCAGAAGTCGAGAGGCTGAATCCTGCGGATCTGTCCGGTTACAAACGCTTTTTAAAAGACTCGCAGAAACGCTATATCATTGGATATGAGGGCATGGTGGCTGAACCCATGCATCGGCTTTGGGAAACTTTAAAAGTCTTGCCGACATTTGCCATGTTGCGGGCAGATCGTTCGATCTATGGTCTGGCCGCGCGGCGCGTCAAGGACGAGCGGCTCAGAATGGCACTCTCCTTTCATCCCTTGTTCATCGGTGGCGACCCGATGCATGTCACCTCAATTTATGCTTTAGTGGCGCATTTGGAAAAAACTTATGGCGTGCATTATGCAATGGGCGGGGTGCAACAGATTGCTGATGCCATGGCCGCGGTGGTGCGAGCCCAAGGCGGGCAGATTCGCCAAGAAGCAGTCGTAGATGAAATTCTTATTGAGAACGGGGCTGCGCAAGCGGTTGTTCTCACCGACGGTCAAAGGTTCGATGCGCCATTGATTGTAAGCAACGCCGATGCCGGTCATACCTATGATCACCTCTTGCGCAAACACAGCCGTCGACGCTGGACGACACAGAAACTTGCGCGCAAGCGCTGGTCGATGGGCTTATTCGTTTGGTATTTTGGAACTCGAGGAACCGCTGGGCGTTGGGCAGATGTGGGGCATCATACGATCGCCAACGGACCACGCTATAAGGGTCTGTTGCGAGACATCTTTCTCAAAGGTCGTTTGTCGGACGACATGAGCCTCTATATCCACCGACCATCTGTGACCGACCCAAGTGTTGCGCCCACAGGGGATGATACATTTTATATTTTATCGCCCGTCCCTCATTTGGGCTGGAAGAACAAAGTTGATTGGCAAAAGGAGATGCCGGTATACCGCGCCAAGGTTGCCGCTGAAGTGGAGAAATTGATGCCCGGATTCGAAACCTGCATCTCAACAGAAACAATCTTCACCCCCAAAACTTTTGAGGACCGCTACCTCAGCCCTCATGGCGCAGGGTTTTCCATTGAGCCGCGCATTCTGCAGAGCGCTTGGTTCCGACCCCATAACGTGAGCGAGGAGGCGCGCGGCCTCTATCTAGTCGGCGCGGGAACCCATCCGGGCGCCGGGCTGCCAGGCGTCATTTCTAGCGCAGAGGTGTTGGCAAAACTTGTGCCCAATGCACCGGTTGCACAGGGCAAAGCGCGGATGGCAGCTGAATGATACGCCCCGATGACCTGCAGCATTGCCGCGACGTAATCCGCACTGGATCATTGTCTTTTCATGCCGCATCAAAATTATTACCTACCTCCGTTCGAGATCCCGCTTTGGCGCTCTATGCCTTTTGCAGATTGGCAGATGACGAAGTGGATGAAGGGCAAAACAAGACCCATGCCGTGATTGAATTGCAGGAGCGGTTGGCACTGGTCTATGCCGGACAGCCGCGCAATGCCCCAGAGGACCGGGCCTTCGCCTCAGTGGTTGAGGATTTCGAAATGCCAGCCGCCCTGCCCAAAGCTTTGTTGGAAGGTTTGGCATGGGACGCAATGGAGCACCGCTATACCAGCCTGTCAGACCTGCGCAGCTATTGCGCCCGCGTGGCCTCTGCCGTGGGAGCAATGATGTGTGTCTTGATGCGGGTGCGCGATGCGGACGCTTTGGCGCGGGCTTGCGATTTGGGTGTGGCGATGCAGCTGACAAATATCGCGCGGGATGTGGGCGAGGATGCACGTGCAGGACGTATTTACCTGCCACTTGAGTGGATCCATGCCGAAGGGCTTGATCCACAGCAAGTTTTAAGCGCGACCCAAGCGACGCCAGAACTGCGCCGGATGGTTAAAAAACTTTTGTCCGAGGCCCATGCGCTCTATGTTAGATCTGAAGCCGGTGTTGCCGCTTTACCGCTGAATGCCCGTACTGGCATCTATGCGGCCCGCTATATTTATGCCGCCATCGGTCAAGCCGTGACCCGAAATCACTATGATTCCATCACCCGCCGCGGTCGGACAAATAAAGTGCAAAAAGTAGCGCTTCTTGCAAAATCATCGCTCCGAACAACCGCAAGTTTGGTCATGCCAAGGTCTCCAGTGCTCTATGCGCGACCGCTGCCGGAGGTTCAGTTTTTAGTGGATGCCGTGGCCATCAACGAACGCCATGCTATGTCATGGGGCCAAGGGCATACTGGCGCATTTATGACCGCCATGGCCGAGCTGAAACAAAAAGAACGTGCCGAAACCAGCGGCGTTATGCTCGCAAAATAGTTAGAATTTCCACTGCGCCCGACGCGGCACGCGGCAAGCCAGCATGGATTTGACGACCGGTGATGCAAAGCGGTTTAGATCGAGAGCTTCATGCACCCCCTGCACCCGCTCACCGTTCAGCATGGTTTCCACAACAGAACGTGAGTAAAATGGTGCGTCAAGCATGGATTTGATCTGTTTTGGCCGACAACCTGGATCAGCACGGGTGGCGCGGGGAAGAGCCCAGAGGGTTCGTTTGAAGCGCGCAGATCCTGGCGCTGATACATGTGCGGCCTGTCCCTTTGGGGTAAATCCAATGGCTGCATCCAAGCGCGTGCCATCACAGCGCTCGGCATCATAAAAGCAGGTTGCCCCTGATTGGGTCGGATAGCGGGCCCAGGTCCAAGAGCTAAAATCTTCCTCCAGGGCGCGCGTGCCAAAATTGCTGTCAAAATAGCCATGCCCATCAAACTGCCAGCCCTCCGCCTCTAGATCGACAGAAATATGAGCAATTGGAGCAAAAGGACGCCAGACATGGGCACCATCATCTGTGAGCGGCAATTCAATTTGTGTGAGAGCCGGCGGGGTTAAAGTGATCCGTCCTCGAATTCTAGAAATGATGGGTAATGAAGATATTTCATCAACATTAATCACCAATTGCGTTCCAGTCCAATTCAGGGACGACGGGCCTATGGTGAGCATATCTGAAGTTTGTCGCAACGCTGTATGGCCACGGTCAGTCATGGCAAAGCGGCCGCCTCGACCATAGGTTGCAACATTGATGCAGCAATGATTGCCAGGATCCCCACGACCCGACCAGGCATACCATGGCGAGAAGACCGAACCGATAAAGCCGATTACAGAAACGGCGCGCGTACCATCATCACTGACGCCATCAATATACCACCAGGCATAGCCACCTGGCGGCACCTCTATGTTAAAGTTAGGTCGCTCAAGATCGCCGCGGCCGCATGCTTGGCGGAGAGTGTCGCCATCGGCACTCCCGCCCCCGGATGTGCTCCCCCGCCCACCAGATACAACCCCTTGGTTTTCGTTCTGGCGGTTGGACGCGCGAAGGCCGCCATCATTCCATGCGGGGATCGCCCGTAGAGGGATCCGTCCGAGCCCGGAAACATCTGCGCAAAATCCTCGGTCATCGTCAGCGCGCTGGGCGGCGGGCGCGGTGTGAAGCTCAGACCGTGACGTATGAGGTGATCTAAAAATATTGTCTGACATTGTTCGCGAACCTTCTGTGAGGGAACTGCCGTTTGAGCGCTGGACGGATAGTTTAGGATAATTTCAAATCGCTCTTTCCCGCTGGGTGATTTGGATCCAAACCGATCTTGAGCACAGATGTAAAGGGTTGGATCATGTTGCGGCGCACCCTGCGCCAATGGCCCATACTCCTGATCTGGATCTGCCGCGAAAAGCACGTTATGTGCCGCGAGTGGCAGGCCTTCAACTTGCGCGGCAAAGCTCATAACATGGGCGGATAGACTACGTGGCATAGTGGCATGAGCGGCAGCGGCAGCGGTGGCCTCTGGTCCCAAGAAACCGCGGGCAAGGGCATTTGGATCTCCATTGAACAATACCGCATCACACGAAACGAACCGGCCATCGCATTCAAGCTGATATCTGCCAGATTCGCCGCACTCAAACCTTGTAACACAGCTATCATAATGAAAATTAGCGCCCAAATTTTTGGCGCAGGCCTCCATGCCATAGGCCAATTGTTTCATACCACCTTTGACATGCCAAACGCCCAGGCTTTCCACATGCCAGACCAAAGCAAGCAGCGCTGGCGAGGCCTGCGGCAAGCCCCCAATATAGGTGGCGTAACGGGCAAAGAGTTGTGCCAGCCGCGGCTCGGAAAACCGACGTGCGAGGGACTGGGCCAAAGACCGCAGGGGATCCATCATCATAAGTGTGCCAGGAGATTTTAGCATCAACGGAATCATCGTCCACAAAGCCGGCGCTGCGGATTGCATCATCGGATCATTGAGCTGCTCAAATAGGCGCTGCGCGTCACGAGAAAACCTGTCAAACTCATCCGCCGCCGCCACCCCAAAGCTGTGACGCACATTTTCCAAACTAGCTTGCCGATCACGCATGAGGTCCAAGCGTGTGCCATCGCGCCAAAAATGCCGCGCCAAGATGTCTTCTTGTATCAGCGTGGCATAATCAGCCAATTGACAGCCGACCTCGCGAAAAAGCTCCTCAAAAATGGGTTTCATGGTTAAAACTGTTGGGCCTGCGTCGATCATACCGGCGACGGACGGCAAGCTGCGCATTTTGCCTCCAGGGGTCGACTGACTCTCCAGAACTGTCACCTTCACCCCGCCATGGGCCAGCCGCATTGCGGCCGCGAGACCCCCTATGCCGGCTCCTATAATGGCGACATGCTGCATCTCAAAGGCCTCCTTCACAGCTTTCGATTGACAGATCCACTTGATGTGTCCATTCTAGTTTACATTACATATGTCATCAAGAGATTACATGTCTGAATGGCTTTTGAATGTGGGGACGAGATCATGGGGTTTAGAACTCGAATTGAAGCGGCGGTATCCGACGCCATAAACTTGGGGCAAACCGCCCCGTCCCCTGCAAAACTTGCCTCTGCATTGCACTATGCGGTCAGTCCTGGTGGCGCGCGTATTCGCCCAACCATTTTGATGAGTGTCGCCACGGCCTGCGGTGACGATCGCCCAGAATTGACCAATGCGGCCGCGGCCGCTTTAGAATGTATTCACTGCGCCTCTTTGGTGCATGATGATCTGCCGTGCTTTGACAATGCCGAAACGCGGCGGGGCAAACCCTCCCTTCACCGTGCTTATAGTGAGCCGCTTGCGGTTTTGGCTGGCGACAGTCTGATTGCCATGGCTTTTCAAATTCTCACACGCCACGCGTCCATTGATCCAGAACGCGCGATTGGGCTGATGACCATCTTGGCCGAGCAGACCGGAATGCCTAATGGCATATGCGCCGGACAGGGATGGGAAAGTGAGCAGAAAATAGATTTGCGCGCCTATCATAGGGCAAAAACTGGCGCCCTTTTCGTCGCCGCAACCCAAATGGGCGCGATTGCGGCCGGCCAAGATGGCGCTCAATGGGATGAGCTGGGATCTCGTATTGGCGAGGCCTTTCAGGTGGCCGATGACCTACGCGACGCTCTGTATAATGAGGCCGAATTAGGCAAGCCCGCTGGGCAAGACGACCTGCATGGACGGCCAAATGCGGTTGCGGAATATGGCGTCGAGGGCGCAATTTCCCATATGAAAAATATCTTAGGCGGCGCCATCTCTTCCATACCGCGCTGCCCCGGCGAAGCCATGCTGGCCAAAATGGTCAATGCCCAAGCAGAAATGCTAACACCGGTGAAATGGCGCAGCAAACACTCAAATCTTCACCCTGGTGAGTAATGCCCGGTGAAAGTCAGGCCGGCGTGTGGTATGGGGTTTCCGGATGGTCAAACCGTCTGATTGCCTCGCGCAAATTCCAAAAATGGGCAGCGAAAAGTTTCTTAACCCGGCGGATTGTTCGGCGTGAAGGCGCCGCATTGTTTGATCTTTTAGCGGGGTTTTGCCACTCACAAATTCTCATGGCATTGGTGCAATTCGATATCTTCAACCTCCTGTTAAAAGACCCAAAAACACTTGACGAGCTCGCCGAGGCTTGCAAGGTGCCACAAGAACGAATGACGGTTTTGTTGCGGGCAGCTGTGGCTTTAAAACTGCTGCGCTCAAAGCGCGGCGGGCGCTTTACTTTGAGCAAAACCAGCGCAGCTTTGCTAGGGGTTCCGGGTCTAAGCGATATGATCAGGCACCATGATGTCCTCTATCGCGATCTGTGTGATCCAGCAGCTTTTTTCCGAGGCGACTCACATACAGAACTGGCCGATTTTTGGCCCTACGTGTTTGGTGGGGAGATGGATCCGCAAGCGGCCAAAACGTATTCCGACTTGATGGCCCGCAGTCAAGAATTGGTCGCAGAAGATACATTGCGCAGCCTCGATCTGTCCACCGTGGGCACATTGCTTGACGTTGGTGGTGGCTCTGGCGCTTTTCTCGAGCATGTCGGCCGGGCGCATCCACATATGAAATTGATGTTGTTCGACCTGGAACAGGTCGCACCCACCGCCGCTCCGAGATTCGCAGCCGCAGGCATGGATGACCGTGCGCAGATTGCCCGTGGATCGTTCAAAACAGACGCAATTCCCGAAGGCGCCGATTCTATCAGCTTAATCCGGGTACTGTACGACCATACCGATGAGACCGTAGCGATGCTTTTGGCCAAGTGCTGGGCCAGCCTGCCCGTGGGTGGACGGTTGATTATCTCTGAACCTATGTCAGGGGGCGCCCGACCAGAACCGGCGGGCGATGTCTATTTTGCCCTTTACACATTGGCTATGCGCACTGGAAAAACGCGCTCGATTCCAGAAATTTCAGCGCTTTGTCGCCAAGCCGGCTTTGAAATCATCAGGACTCCAAAACCCGCCCGCGCCTTTGTCACACGCTGTTTAGAGGCCCGCAAGGTTGCTTACCCTTAGTTGTCAATTTTAGTTGACAGTTAAATGTGTCACTTTTACAGTACAGTGTATGAGAAATTTCAAACTGGCATATGCCTAGTCATGAAATCCAAAAGGAGCTTTGCTGTGCAGACAACCGCTGTCGTCTTAAATGGGCCCAGAGATATCCATCTCGATACGCTCACTGTGGCTGCGCCACAGACGAAGGACTTGGTTGTGCAAATTAAACATTCCGGCATTTCGACAGGAACTGAAAAACTGTTTTGGTCCGGACAAATGCCCCCTTTCCCAGGCATGGGCTACCCGCTTGTGCCGGGATATGAAGCAACAGGTGAGGTGGTTGAAGCACCGCAATCCAGCGCCTTTAAAGCCGGAGATACGGTCTTTGTACCGGGCGCCAATTGCTATGATGGCGCTTTCGGGCTTTTTGGTGGCGCCGCACGTTATCTGGTCAGCAATGAGGATCGGGTTACAAAATTGGACGGGGCTATGGGGGCTGAGGGGGCTTTGTTGGCCCTGGCCGCCACCGCCCGCCACGCCATGGCTGGACCTGGAAAATCCGTACCAGATTTAATCGTAGGTCATGGAGTCTTGGGACGGTTAATGGCCCGCCTCACCTTAGCCGCTGGCGCACCGCCGCCAACAGTTTGGGAAATTGATCCTGCTCGCCGTATGGGCGCTAAGGGCTACACGGTCGTGGCGCCAGAAGATGATCAAAGAAAAGATTATAAATCCATCTATGATGCTTCCGGTTCCACAGATGTCCTGGCTCAATTGATTGGCCGCCTGGTCAGAGGTGGCGAGATCGTCCTGGCTGGCTTTTACAGCGACCCTATAAGCTTTGCCTTTCCACCAGCCTTTATGAAAGAAGCCAAATTTCGCGTGGCCGCAGAATGGGACCGCGATGACCTAACCGCAACGCGTGCTTTGGTTGAGAGCGGTGCTCTGAGCCTCGGCGGGTTGATCACACATTCATCATCAGCAGCCGATGCGCCTGGAGCCTATGAAACGGCCTTCCAGGATTCGTCATGTTTGAAAATGATGCTCAATTGGGAGAAAACGTCGTGAAAGATGAAGTGCCAAATCTGAAGAATTTCGATCAGCGTTTGCGAGATGAAGCCCATGAAGACATCTCTCTTGAGGTGCCTCAAGGTGAACCCACCAGCAAAACTCAAATTATTGCCATCTATGGAAAAGGCGGCATCGGTAAATCTTTCACCCTGGCCAATTTGAGCCATATGATGGCCGAGCAAGGCAAACGGGTATTGCTGATCGGATGCGATCCAAAATCAGACACAACGTCCTTGCTCTTCGGCGGTAAGGCCTGCCCCACGATCATTGAAACCTCCGGTCAAAAGAAGATTGCCGGTGAAGAAGTGAAAATTGGCGATGTGTGTTTCAAACGTGGTGGCGTGTTTGCCATGGAGCTTGGCGGCCCGGAAGTTGGGCGCGGGTGTGGCGGTCGCGGAATTATTCACGGATTCGAATTGCTGGAAAAATTGGGATTTCACGACTGGGACTTCGACTATGTTCTGCTTGATTTCTTAGGCGATGTTGTCTGTGGCGGGTTTGGCCTTCCCATTGCACGCGATATGGCACAAAAAGTCATCCTGGTGGCCTCCAATGACCTACAATCTCTTTATGTGGCCAACAATGTTTGCTCGGCGGTAGAATATTTCCGCAAGCTTGGCGGAAACGTGGGTGTAGCTGGATTGGTCATCAACAAAGATGATGGCAGTGGTGAGGCCGCGGCTTTTGCCAAGGCTGTCGATATCCCAATTTTGGCGGCCATTCCACAGGATGATGACCTACGCAAGAAATCGGCAAACTATCAAATTGTGGGAACCTCCGAATCTCAGTGGGGTGCGTTGTTTGGCCAGTTGGGAGAAGCTGTCGGCCTCGCGCCACCTGTGCGCCCAACACCTTTAGATCAAGACGGTCTCTTGGGCCTGTTTGACGCCAAAGACACTGGCGGTGATTACCAGTTGGTGCCCGCAACAGACATGGATATGCGCGGGAAAAAAGCTGCGCCACGCGCCAGTTTAGAAGTGGTATATGATGATGTCTGAGGCCGATCGCCAAGGTTTTGACGTCAGCTTCGATGCCTCCGGCACACTGCAAGTCATTGAAGCCAGTGAAGCCTCCAAAGCTGTAGCGGTCGAGGGCGGTTGCTCCGCGGGGGTAGATACTCTTCAGGCGGCAGCGCGCGCGGCTGGCAAGTCAGAAATCCTGGACCAATACGCCAAAGATTACCCACAGGGGCCTCACGAAAAACCGCAAAGCATGTGCCCTGCCTTTGGCTCGCTGCGGGTAGGCCTGCGGATGAAGCGCACGTCAACAATCTTGAGCGGATCGGCCTGCTGCGTTTATGGGCTGACCTTCGTGTCCCATTTCTATGGGGCGCGGCGCTCAGTGGGCTATGTGCCGTTTAATTCGGAAACTCTAGTCACAGGCAAGCTGTTTGAAGACATTCGAGAGGCGGTGCATGACATCGCAGATCCCGAAAAGCTTGATGCAATCATTGTCACGAATTTATGTGTACCGACTGCCTCTGGTGTGCCGTTGCGGCTCTTGCCAGAACAAATCAACGGCGTGCGCATTGTTGGCATTGATGTGCCAGGCTTTGGCATTCCAACCCATGCAGAGGCAAAGGATGTGCTGTCTGGTGCTATGCTGAACTATGCCCGCAAAGAGATTGCAGCCGGGCCCGTGCCGATGCCTGCCATGGGCAAATCGGATCGACCCACGGTAAGCCTGCTGGGTGAAATGTTCCCAGCTGATCCTATGGTCATTGGACAAATGCTGGCGCCGCTCGGTCTGGCCGCAGGCACTGTTGTTCCATGTCGCGAATGGCGCGAACTCTACTCGGCTTTAGACTGTGGGGCTGTGGCGGCCATTCACCCATTTTACACCGCCAGCATCCGTGAATTTGAAGCCGCAGGTCGCCCTATTATAGGCTCAGCACCCGTCGGCACCGAGGGCACAGCTGCCTGGCTGGCAGCGATTGGCGAGGCTTTTGCGCTTCCAGCGGATGTCATTGCAGCGGCACAAAACCAATTTGTGCCTCAAATTCGCCAAGCCCTAAAACAAGCACCGATCAAAGGCACAATAACCCTATCAGGCTATGAGGGCAGTGAGCTTTTGGTGGCCCGCCTGCTGATCGAAAGCGGCGCAGATGTTCCCTATGTGGGCACGGCCTGTCCAAAAACACCTTGGTCGGCACAGGATGCCGAATGGCTCGAATCACACGGGGTAAAAGTCAAATTCCGCGCCTCATTGGAAGATGATTGCGCCGCCATGGAAGCCATTCATCCAGACCTGGCCATCGGCACAACTCCGGTTGTCCAGAAGGGTAAGGAGCTGGGAATACCCTCGCTTTATTTCACAAATTTGATTTCTGCACGCCCCTTGATGGGTGCTGCAGGCGCGGGCTCATTGGCACAGGTGATCAATGCAGCCATGGGGAACAAAGCGCGTATGGATCACATGCGTTCCTTCTTTGAGGGTGTGGGCCGAGGCGATACCAGCGGAATTTGGGAGGGCAAACCCAACCTGCAACCTAATTTCCGAGCGGTGAATCTCAAAAAGCTTGAGAAAAAAGCCCGTGCGGCCAAAGCGGCGGAGATGATTTAATGCTGGTGCAAGATCATGACCGTGCAGGAGGCTATTGGGGCGCTGTTTATGCATTCTGCGCCACCAAAGGCTTGCAAGTCATCATCGATGGCCCGGTCGGTTGTGAAAACCTGCCTGTCACCTCAGTTCTTCATTACACTGACGGACTGCCCCCGCATGAATTGCCCATCGTCGTCACCGGATTGGGCGAGGAAGAAATGGGGTCAGGGACCGAAGACTCCATGAAGCGCGCTTGGGATGTGCTGGATCCAGCCTTACCTGCGGTGGTGGTCACCGGCTCAATTTCGGAGATGATTGGCGGCGGAGTCACACCGCAAGGCACCAATATTCAAAGGTTCCTTCCCCGCACGATTGATGAAGATCAATGGCAAACAGCCGATCGTGCGATGACATGGATTTTTAGCGAATTTGGTATGACGAAAGGTCGAATGCCACCCGAGAAAAAGCGCGAGGAAGATGCGGCGCCAAGGGTCAATATCTTAGGGCCCATGTATGGTGCATTTAATATGCCATCAGATCTTGCTGAGATAAGGCGCTTGGTCGAAGGAATTGGTGCAGAGATCAATATGGTAATGCCACTTGGTGCACATATCGCCGAAATGCGCGGTCTGGTAAATGCCGATGTAAATATTTGCATGTACAGGGAATTTGGCCGAGGGCTTTGTGAGGTACTCAACAAACCCTATCTTCAAGCCCCTATCGGAATTGAGTCTACCACGAAATTTCTGCGCAGCTTGGGGGAGCTTCTGGAGCTGGATCCGGAACCCTTTATAGAGCAGGAAAAGCATTCCACCATCAAGCCAGTTTGGGACCTATGGCGCTCGGTGACACAGGACTTTTTCGCCACCGCCTCTTTCGCCATTGTGGCCAATGACACCTATACACGCGGCATTCAAAACTATCTTGAAACCGATCTTGGCTTGCCCTGCGCCTTTGCAGTCTCGCGACAGTGCGGCCAGAAGACAGATAATGACTCAGTGCGCGCCCTTATGCATGAGAAAAAACCCCTGCTGGTTTTGGGCTCGATCAATGAGAAAATGTATCTGGCCGAAATGAAGGCCGGCTTTGGTCCTGCGCCTTCGTTCATTCCCGCCTCTTTTCCAGGCGCGGCCATTCGCCGGGCAACTGGCACACCTTTTATGGGTTATGCCGGTGCGACCTATCTGTTGCAGGAAGTTTGCAACAGCCTGTTTGATGCCTTGTTTCACATCCTGCCTCTGGGCACAGAAATGGATGCCACGCCGGCGACACCCACCACGCTGCGCCGCGATTTCCCATGGGATGCGGATGCGCAGTCGGCCTTGGACGCGATTGTTGCCTCACACCCCATACTTACAAGAATTTCCGCCGCCAAAACTCTGCGAGATGCTGCCGAAAAGAGCGCCCTCGAAAATGGCGAAGAGCGGGTTTTACTGGAGACTGTAAAAAGCCTTCAGCCAATTTCAGGAGGAATATCATGACTGACTTTGCAAATGAAATGTCTGGACTGTCAAAGCAATCCAGACGTCTTCGGCACTCAAAAAATGAATACCGCGTCTATCTTGCGTTGATTTTTTTGGCCGCTTTGCCGTTTTGCACCGTGATTTGGGCCTATCGCCTGATCCGGCACATGACGCTGCCCACGCTGGGTCCGGTTCAAAGCGCGATCAGCGAGGCGCGCACCATCACACCACGTATTTTCCAAACGTAGGTAAGAGATTCTCCGCGCCCAACGGCCCGGGGTCAAAGATCCGCTCTTCCGCATGGGGCAGTGGAATTAAGGCAGGGGGTGTGCCCTTGTTGTAACCCGGCTGCAGGGGCCTTGCAGCGTCAGTACATATTTTCAGGAGAAGAAAATGGCTGATAAAAATGACCTAAGTTTCACAGGTCTTACAGATGAACAAGCGCAGGAATTGCACTCAGTTTATATGAGCGGATTAACGATCTTCGCGACCGTTGCTATCGTAGCTCACGTGCTGACGTACATCAAACTGCCTTGGTTCGCTTGGTAAAGGGAGAGTATAGAACATGGCACAGTTTTACAAAATCTGGCTGATATTCGACCCGCGTCGCGTCTTCGTGGCTCAGGGTGTTTTCCTTTTCTTGCTCGCAGCAATGATTCACCTCGTTCTGCTTAGCAACGATGCAACCAACTGGTTTAGCCTCGCTTTTGGCGGCTAACGGGCTGTTTAAAATAACGCTTTGGGCGGCGTGTTTATCCCTCCGGCCAAAGCAAACAGATGAGATTGAAACATAGCTGCGCATCTAAGGCAGCCCAAATGTTTAAGAGGGAGAAAGAAGATGGCATTGCTCAGCTTCGAAAGAAAATACCGCGTTCGAGGTGGAACGCTGGTTGGGGGTGATCTGTTCGATTTCTGGATTGGTCCCTTCTATGTCGGCTTTTTCGGTGTCACGACGATCTTTTTCGCCGCACTTGGCACATTGTTGATATTTTATAGTGCCGCTTTGGGAGACACATGGAATCCTTGGTTGATTTCAGTCAATCCACCCGCCATTGAAGTTGGCCTGGGCGTCGCACCTTTGGCAGAAGGCGGCCTTTGGCAAGCAATCACCATCTGCGCGACATTTGCTTTTCTGAGCTGGATGATGCGAGAGGTAGAAATCTGCCGCAAACTAGGCATGGGCCTGCATGTGCCTTTCGCCTTTGGTGTTGCCATCCTTGCCTATGTTACTCTGGTGATCATTCGGCCTGTGCTCTTGGGCGCTTGGGGCCATGGATTTCCCTATGGCATCTTTAGCCATCTCGATTGGGTCAATAACGTAGGATACGCCTATGGCAACTTCCACTATAACCCCGCGCATATGATTGCGATCACCTTCTTTTTCACCACCTGCTTTGCTTTGGCACTGCATGGCTCGCTAGTCCTATCGGCTGTGAACCCTGGCAAGGGCAAAACAATTGGCACGCCTGATCACGAAGACACCTACTTCCGCGATTTAATTGGCTACTCCATTGGGCCCTTAGGCATTCACCGCCTTGGTCTTTTGCTGGCACTCAGTGCTGTTATTTGGAGCGCAATCTGCATCGTAATTTCCGGCACGATTTGGTTCGATAGCTGGAGCTCATGGTGGGATTGGTATGCTGAATTGCCCTGGTGGGCGGATCTTTAAGGGGGACTGAAACATGGAATATCAAAATATTTTCACACAGGTTCAAGTGCAAGGTCCTCCCGAAATGGGCATGGACCCTACAGGAGACATCGCTCGTGAACGAACAAACAAGGCTAGTTTTTCGAAATTAGCAGGCATTTTGGGCAATGCGCAATTGGGTCCACTGCATCTGGGCATGTTCGGCGTAGTATCACTGGCGACCGGTCTGCTTTGGTTCTTTATTGTTGGCCTGAATTTCTGGGCACAAGCGGATTATTCTCCGGCTGTCTTCATTCGCGATCTGTTCTGGTTCTCACTTGAACCACCTTCAGAAGAGTATGGTCTTGGCATGGCGCCTTTGAATGAAGGTGGCTGGTGGTTAATTTCCTCCTTCTTCTTGCTGGTTTCCGTCATCTCTTGGTGGATACGTACCTATCTGCGAGCCGAGGAGCTGGGCCTTGGAAAACATGTCAGCTGGGCCTTTGCCTCTGCGATCTGGCTGTTTTTGGTACTTGGTTTGATCCGTCCACTTATGATGGGCTCTTGGTCAGAAGCGGTGCCTTATGGAGTCTTCTCTCATCTCGATTGGACAAATCTGTTTTCACTGACCTATGGCAACCTGTTCTATAACCCATTCCACGCACTCTCGATCGTCTTTCTTTACGGCTCTGCCCTATTGTTCGCGATGCATGGCGGCACAATCCTGGCCGTATCGCGCTATGGCGGCGAGCGAGAAATTGAGCAAATCGTGGATCGAGGTACAGCCTCAGAACGCGCGGCGCTCTTCTGGCGCTGGACCATGGGCTTCAACGCAACCATGGAAGGTATTCACCGCTGGGCGTGGTGGTTTGCAGTCTTGACAACTTTGACAGGCGGTATTGGCATTTTGCTCACAGGTACCGTGGTCGACAATTGGTATGTCTGGGCACAAGACCATGGCTACGCGCCACTGGATTGATCTTAAGCACAAGGGAAATAGATTATGAGTGATCATCAAGACTATCTCGGAACTGGGAGTGACACAAAATTTCGGCTGCGCGCAGATGTGCTGATGCTGATGTTGAAAGGCGCAGGATACGCACTTGTGTTCTGCCTGGTGCTCTGGTTTGGACTTATGGTGCTGTATTGGATCGGCAAAGCCTTGCCCGAGGAATCGCGCGACACGCCCGATCCTGGCCAGGCATTTCTGCAACAGCCGTATATCCAAACCACACTCGTATAAGAATTTCCCCAAGCGCCCTGGCGCTTGGGGATCCGAATTCCAGATATCTCAGTCCCTGAATATCTGGAAAAATCGGGATGCAGCATCCTGATATTTCCTGTTGGCTACAGGGAGCAGGTGACTTCTAACATCAGAGTCGCCTGCACCTGGCCAACAGGGCCAACACGCCAAGATAAGGATAAACCATGCCCTCTTTGCTTGACGACATTACGAATCCCTCAGATCTCAAAGCCCTGAGCGACCAACAACTGGCGCAGCTGGCAGATGAATTGAGAGTTGACGTGATCGAAGCCGTCTCGCGCACTGGAGGACATTTGGGGTCGTCGCTCGGTGTCGTAGAGCTGACCGTTGCATTGCATGCAGTATTCGACACCCCAAAGGACAAGCTGATCTGGGACGTGGGGCACCAATGCTATCCCCATAAAGTTCTAACGGGCCGCCGTGAGAGCATGGGAACCCTGCGCCAAGAAGGCGGGCTATCAGGCTTCACCAAGCGCAGCGAGTCGCCCTATGATCCTTTTGGCGCTGCCCATTCCTCGACCTCAATCTCTGCAGCTCATGGCTTCACCGTGGCACGCGATCTTGGACAAGATACAGGCGACGCCATCGCCGTCATTGGCGATGGATCGATCAGCGCCGGCATGGCCTATGAAGCGCTCAACAACGCCGGAGCTGAGGGCCGCCGGATGTTTGTCATCCTCAACGACAATGAAATGAGCATCGCACCGCCGGTGGGGGCTATGTCAAAATATATGTCGGGACTGGCCGGCACTGCGCTTGCACAGCTCAATGCCTTTGGTCAGAATATCGAAACCGTCCTGCCTGGCCCTGCGCGCGACCACGCCCGTCGCGCCCGACAATTGGTGACAGGTGTGGCCGCGTCACAGGGCACAATCTTTGAAGAGCTTGGGTTTGAGTATATCGGCCCCATTGATGGCCATGATATGAACCAACTCCTATCCGTTTTGCGCTCTGCAAGAACCCGCGCCAAGGGTCCAGTTTTAATCCATTGCTGCACAGTAAAGGGCAAGGGTTATGCGCCAGCTGAAACCTCTGCTGATAAATATCACGGGGTAGCAAAGTTTGACGTGGCCAGCGGCGCCCAGATGAAATCAGGCGCCAACGCCCCCAGCTACACTACTGTCTTCGGTCAAACCCTGACACAATTGGCGGAAAAAGATTCCAAGATTGTCGGCATCACCGCAGCAATGCCCTCCGGTACTGGCCTGGATATCTTTGCCCAGCGCTTTGCAGACCGCATGTTTGATGTGGGAATTGCCGAGCAACATGGTGTCACCTTCGCCGCAGGTTTGGCCGCCAGTGGCCTCAAACCCTTTTGCGCAATTTATTCAACCTTTTTGCAACGCGGCTATGATCAAATTGTCCATGACGTGGCGCTACAAAACTTGCCCGTGCGCTTTGCCATAGATCGGGCCGGATTGGTGGGTGCAGATGGGGCGACGCATGCTGGCGCCTTTGATATTGGCTTTTTGACTGCCTTGCCCAATATGGTGGTTATGGCGGCCGCCGATGAGGCGGAGCTGGTGCATATGATTACAACCGCCGCCGCCCATGACACCGGTCCGATCGCCTTTCGCTACCCCCGTGGCACAGGCACAGGCGTTAGTATTCCACAAGAAGGTGAGCTGCTGCAAATTGGAAAAGGGCGTATTGTTCGCCCAGGCGTAGAGATCGCTCTGCTGTCCTTTGGGGGGCATCTGACTGAGGCGCTGAAGGCGGCAGACCTCATATCAGCACAGGGCGTTGACGCCACAGTGGCAGATGCGAGGTTTGCCAAGCCCTTAGATCACGCGCTGATTTCCAAATTGGCCAAAACCCATAAGGTCCTCATCACCATTGAACAGGGCGCGCAGGGCGGTTTTGGGGCAATGGTGTTGCATTATCTGGCGGATACAGGTCTGCTTGACGGGCAATTGGCCGTGCGCAGCATGACATTGCCAGATCGGTTTATTGATCAGGCCGCTCCAGATGCGATGTATGCGGATGCAGGGTTAACAGCCACAGATATTGCAGCCACAGCCTTACAAGCCCTCAAACGCACGCCTATTTCAGTCTAATCAAGCAGGGCTGCGCGCCTTTGTACCAAAAATCAGATCACTGTGTTGCGTCATGTAAATATGCAGCCATGGGGTAAATGAGGTCGGAGTGCGGTCCAGCTCTTGTCGTAAATCTTGACGGGTCACCCATTTCACCGCCTGGACCTCGTTTGGGTTGAGTGCCATTGACAGTGAGAACTGAGCTTGTGCCACATAGACTTGCACCACTTCATGTTCAATCAAGCCATTCCCCACCTCCGCGCGGTATTCCACCTCACCACGGGGCTCGAGATCAAGACCGGTAATGCCCAATTCCTCATCTAAACGCCGCCGAGCGCAGATCATCGGGTCTTCTGCCCAATGCGGATGGGTGCAACAGCTATTCGCCCACATGCCAGGAGTGTGATATTTGCTCAAGGCGCGCTGTTGGATCAAAATGTGATCCTCCGCCATCACAAAAATAGACACCGCCCGATGCTTGAGGCCCAGTTGATGCGCCATCAATTTTTCAACGGGTTGCAGCGCACCATTTTGCCATGCAGGGATCATGATTGTCATCAGACACGATCTTCCGGAATAAGCCCGGTCAAATGCGCCAAATTTTTCAAACCAATCTTCAGATGCGCCATAGGCCGGGCCGCAACCAAGCGTTTGTTCATATAGGCTTCAAATGTCAATTTTTGCACATCGACATCATGGCACAGGGACACAAAGCGCTCGCGGCGCTCATCACTGCGATAATAGGCGTTTTGCATGGCACCCAGGACTTTGAAGACGCTTTTATGTTCACGCATAAATAGCTTGCGCGCCAATTGCAGTTCTTTCGCGCGCCCAGTGCTCAAAAAGGCACTGGCCGCCGTGGCGGCCACCCGGCCGCCAACCATTGCGTAGTAGATACCCTCACCAGAAGATGGTGCAACCACCCCAGCCGCGTCCCCAGCCAGAACCACATCGGCGCCATTGTCCCAACGATCTAAGGGACGCAAAGGAATGGGTGCACCCTCGCGCCGAATGGTCTTGCAATCGCTCAACCCGTGGGTGGCACGCAGCTCGGCTGTGGCCTTTTTCAAATCCACACCCTCAATACAGGTGCCCATTCCAACACTGGCAGATTTTCCATGCGGAAACACCCATCCGTAGAAATCTGGCGATATGGCCCCATCGTAAATAACGTCACATCGCTTCGGATTATAAGTTAGACCTTCAAGAGGGGCTTCAATAATTTCGTGATAGGCGATCACGTAAGGAATTTTATCACCGTTTGGGACTTCTGATTTGGCCACTTTTGAGCGCGCACCATCGGCACCAATGATGATTTTACACGGCAAGCGCCGCTCATCACCACTGTCCTTGTCGCGGTAGATCACAGACGGATGGTCGGCATCCCGCTCAATACGCAAAAAGGTTCCAGTCAGCCAAGTTGCCCCGGCTTCTTGTGCCCGGCGGCGCAGAAACGGGTCAAAGTGCTCGCGATCCACCATACCAACAAAGCCATTCTCAATAGGAATATCGACCTTACGCTGCGTTGGAGAGATCATCCGAGCGGTATTGATCCTCGCAACAATTTGCGAGCTGGGAATAACGAAGTCCTCAATGAGACGCGGTGGTATTGCGCCGCCACAGGGTTTAATGCGACCTTCACGGTCCAGCAGGGCGACTTGATGGCCTGAACGTGCCAAATCTTCAGCCGCTGTCGCCCCGGAAGGGCCTCCACCAATCACAACAACATCAAACATAGTTATTCTCCTGCAACTAAATTGGCGGGCACCGGCTGCACCTTGTGCTCAATAACCCGCATCGCCATGAGGGCGGCGGCAAAAAACAGCGAGGCCTCAAAGATGAAAACTGCGCCAAAGGCGGGACCATCCGCGAAAAAGCTGCGGGTGATATCAACCAAGACTGCGCCCGTAAGGCCACCGAAACCGGCGGCAATGGCCTGCGCCGCGCCCCACAGCCCCATGCGAGTGCCCTCACGTTGACCGCGGCCCTCTGAGCTTGATGCAAGCGCCATCATAGCACTGATTGCAGATACAGCGAACATACCGTTAAAGAACCCAAGGGCGACCACAAGATAGGTAAAATTCAGCGCTGTCGACATCAGCCCTGATAAACAAATGAGCAGCAAAACCGCGCCCGACCCATAGCATCCGCTCATGACCCATCTGCGCAGGGATCCAATTTTGAAGCCCGTAGCCATAATGCCAACAGTCAGCATCCCAACAAAGACCCCACCGTTTTGTGCACCACTGAGAGAGGTCGACTGTCCTGGCGTAAAGCCAAAAACCAATCCCGCGTAAGGTTCAAGGATCAATTCTTGCATGAAATACGCGTTCATTGACAGAAAGACGAAGATTGTAAAATTCCGCGTTTTGGATTCCGCCCAAACCTCGCGCAGAGCCTCTTGAAACGGGATATCCAGCTCGGAGGCGCGTGGGCTGACCGAACGCTCGATGTTCCAAATGGCCAGGACCGTCAACACAATAGCCAATAAGGCGATAATCGACACGACCGTCATAAGCCGCTCTGGGGAGTAGGGATCCAAGAACTGCCCCGCCACACCTGCCGTAAGTGCAATACCAAAGATCATCATCAACCAAGTGATCGTGGCAGCAGCCGCACGCCGATGTGCAGCAGTTGCGGTGGCCAACAAAGCCAATAGCGATGTGCCTGAAGCCCCAACGCCGATGCCGATCATCCCATATGACAAAATAGAGGCGATGAGAGCGAGCCAATAGTGCACAGCAAATAACGTGACGGCATAGGTAGCGCCGACGCCGCCTAGCGCCAAGGTGATCATTCCGCCAATAATCCAACGAGTCCGATTGCCGCCCACGTCCGACCGAAATCCCCAACGCGGGCGCGACAGTTGGATACCATAATGCAATCCGACCAAAGCACCCGGCAAAAGCGCCGGTAAAGAAAATTCAACCACCATTAGGCGGTTAAGAGTGGAGGTAGTCAGCACAACAATGGACCCCAGAGCCATTTGCACCAATCCCAAGCGGAAGATTTGGCTCCAAGATAGGCTCATAGCAAACCTCGTAGGGCGATGGCGCTAATCATCATGCCCGAGACATACATCGACACACCAGTGGCGTTATACCAAGGCGCACGCGCCTTCGGATCTGTCAGCATAACACGCATCGCCCAAAACTGCGCAGCCAGAAGCGCCGCAATAATCAAGGCGAAAACAGGTCGATCCCACCAGACCAACAAAGCGATAATGATCGCTTGTGGCACGCCCATAATCCAACAGGCCAGCCGCGCGGCGCGGTCTGAACCAAGTGTCACCGGCAATGAGTTGATGCCCAATTGGCGATCCCCTTCGGTCGCCTTAAAGTCGTTCAATGTCATGATTCCATGCGCGCCCAACGCATAAAGTCCCGCCAGAAGAATAATCCGCCAATCTGGCGCACCGGCAGATAAAACCGCCGCTCCAGTAAACCAAGGCAACCCTTCATAGCAGAGCCCCACCAACCCTGGACCCCACCAGCCAGAGGTTTTTAGCCGAAGAGGTTCCGCAGAATAGGCCCAAGCTGCAAGAACGCCAAAGACGGTGGCCGCAAACCCCCAAGGCCCCAATTGATGCCCCACCAAAAGTGATAGCACCGACATAGCCCAGGCAATCCACAATCCCCATTTTCCTGGGATGCGACCAGACGGGATGGGGCGATCAGGCTCATTGATGGCGTCCACATGCCGATCACACCAATCATTTGCCGCCTGACTCATGCCGCAGACAATCGGACCAGCAAGAATAAGGCCTAAAACTATCAAAACCCAATGGCCCGAAAAAGAGGCCCCAGAGGAGACAATTCCACATAAGAATGCCCACATTGGTGGGAACCAAGTAATGGGCTTGAGCAAAAGCAACATGGCCATCGGCTCAGGCAGTCGCCGCGGCTCTATGGGAATATATTCTGTCATAGTGTAATTTTAAACTTACACTTAGCTCCACATCAAGTGTAAATTTATATTTAAAAATGCAGGATTCTGTTTTGTCAAATTACTTGCGACAAACTGACTTTACCCAGATGAAAATCACGCTACGATGCGCTATCCGTGAATATTGAAGCCAAATTGAGGAGCCGGAACGAATGAAAACAATTAGAATGGCCTTAATGGGTCTGTTGATGACAGCCGGTCCTGCGCTTGCAGGCGGTCACGCATCTGGAGACGCTGCCGCCGGTGAAGCGGTTTTTAAGAAATGCAAAGCCTGTCATACCATCGTCGCTGATGATGGAACAGTGATTGTCAAAGGCGGGCGGAACGCGCCAAACCTTTATGGCATCTATGACCGCCAGGCAGCCGTACATCCTGATTTCAAAAAATATGGCAAATCCTTGGTTGCCGCTGGCGCTCAAGGCCTGGTTTGGAATGAAGCTGACTTTGTCGCCTATGTTGCAAATCCAAAAGATTTTCTAAAGTCATATTTGGACGACAAAAAAGCGAAATCTAAAATGGCATTTAAGCTGAAAAATGCGGATGATCAGGCCAATGTTTGGGCCTATCTTGTGTCTGTGGCAGAATAGCCTGATCTAAGTTTTCAGAATTACTTTAGGCCCTTCAAAATCTGAAGGGCCTTTTTGTTACATGGATCGCACTGTATCGATCATCAATTGTACGTTTTCCGGATCCGCATCCGGGGTAATGCCATGACCCAAATTAAAAATGTGCGGGCCCCTGGACAGAGCGCCCGCGATACGTTTGGTTTCGGCGACTAGGGCAGCGCCGCCAGTCACCATGTGGGATGAGGCAAGATTGCCCTGCACACAGCCCTCAGGTTGCAAATTATCCGCAACCCATTGCGCGTCGATGCCATCGTCAAAAGCAATGCAATCTGCACCAATCAAGCGATGCAGACCTGCATATTTTTCGCCAGCACCTCGCGGGAAGGCTATAATTGGAACATCGGGAAATTTGGCCTTTAATGCGGCCGTGATACGGCGCATGGGTTCGATGGAATATTTCATGAAGTCTTCGCCCTTGAGCGATCCCGCCCAACTGTCAAAGAGTTTTACAACCTCCGCCCCCGCTTCAATCTGAGCGCTGAGGTAATGGATTGTGCCTTCGGTGATCAAACCAATCAGCGCGTCAAAAACAGCAGGGTTTTCAGTCTTCAAACTATGCGCTGGTCCTTGGTCTGGTGTGCCTTGACCCGCAATCATATAGGTCGCCACGGTCCAAGGTGACCCAGCAAATCCTATCAACGTTGTGGCCTTAGGCAATTCTTCAGACAAAATTTTGACGGTATTATAAATCGGCGCCAAATGCGCGTGGATGTCAGCTGCCGGTTTCAGCCTTGCGAAATCTTCTCGCGTAGTAACTGTCGACAAACGCGGGCCCTCCCCCGTGACGAACCACAGGTCCGCGCCCAGCGCCTGGGGCAGCAACAAAATATCAGCAAACAATATTGCAGCATCAAATCCATAGCGCCGAATCGGCTGAAGAGTGACCTCCGCTGCCAATTCTGAGTTATAACATAGCGAAAGAAAATCGCCGGCTTGCGCGCGGGTTGCACGATATTCGGGAAGATAGCGGCCCGCTTGGCGCATCATCCAAATCGGAGCGGTTGAAAGTGTTTCTCCTGCCAGAGCGCGCAAGATTACTTTCCTTGATGTCATTGTATTATTCCCAGATATTGCTTTTCAACATTATGCACAGCATCAGTTCATAGAAGCAAGAGTTGTCAGGCCAAGTTTACATGTTTAGGGATAGGACATGACTTATACATTACCCACCCCAGAGACCCCGCTCAATATCGGCACCCGAGGCTCTCCCTTGGCGCTGGCACAAGCCTATGAAACACGCGCGCGTTTAGCAAAGGCTTTTGACTTGCCATTCGAAGCCTTTGAGATTGTCGTCATCATGACCACGGGGGATCGCGTCACCGATCGTCCACTGAAAGAAATTGGCGGCAAAGGGCTATTCACGCGCGAAATCGAGCAAGCCATGCTGGATGGATCTATCGACATCGCCGTGCATTCCATGAAAGATATGCCAGTCCAGCAACCCGAAGGCCTGGTTTTAGACACCTATTTGCCACGTGAAGATGTGCGCGATGCTTTTATTTCCCTGTCAGGCGGCGCATTGAGCGATTTATCATCAGGTGCAGTGGTAGGCACCTCAAGCCTGAGACGACAGGCACAACTCAAATTGCGGCGCCCGGATCTACAGGTCGTAGAATTTCGTGGCAACTTGCAAACACGACTCAAGAAGCTTAAAAATCAAGTGGCTCAGGCAACATTTCTGGCCATGGCCGGACTAAAGCGATTAAAAATGGATGACGTGCCACGCCAAGCGATTGAAGTGGACGACATGTTGCCCGCCGTGGCGCAGGGGGCCATTGGTATTGAACGACGCAACAATGACATGCGCATGGCCGATATGCTCACAGCTATTCATGACCGCGAGACCGGACAACGTTTAGCCGCAGAACGCGCCTTTCTCGCAGCGTTGGATGGCTCTTGTGAAACGCCAATTGCTGGGCTTTCTGAACTTCAAGGCAGCAAAATGAGACTGCGCGGCGAAGTGCTTCGGCCCGATGGCTCCGATGCAATTCAGGACGACATGATCGTGCCAATCGAAGATGGCGCGCAAGCGGGGAAAGAAATGGCCGCAAAGCTCCTTGAGCAAGCTGGTGAGGGATTCTTTGACTGGCGAGAGAGTTAAGTCCGCCCCAAGCGTCTTGCTCTTCGGCGCTACAGGCACTGCGGGACAAGGGGTATGCCGCGCGCTGCATCGGGCGGGATACGTGGTCACCTGTGTTCTTCGCGCAGGCCAGACCCCACCTCACCCAGCACAGCATCTGCATGCCGATATCACCCAGCCTATGCTGCATATACTTGGCCAGTTCGACGCGGTCGTTTCCTGCGTTGCCTCCCGCAGTGGCGGCCGAGAAGATGCTTGGGCAATTGACCACGCCGCGCAGATTAACATTCTAGACGTGGCACAAAGATTGGGCGTACCGCAATTTATTTTGCTCTCCGCGATATGCGTCCAAAAACCAAAATTGCC
The DNA here is from genome assembly GCA_905181815.1 of uncultured Planktomarina sp. GTDB lineage: Bacteria > Pseudomonadota > Alphaproteobacteria > Rhodobacterales > Rhodobacteraceae > Planktomarina. The sequence goes on from CAJIZA010000003.1 coordinate 143,048, forward strand.
ATTTCAATTCGCCAAACTCGCCTTTGAAAAAGCATTGATGGCCTCAGGTCTCACCTATTCCATCGTGCGACCCACAGCTTTTTTCAAATCGCTTTCTGGTCAGATTCCGCGGCTGCGCGGTGGCAAGGCATTTTTGGTCTTTGGGAACGGTGAACTCACCGCCTGCAAACCAATCAGCGACGATGATCTGGGCAATTTCATGGTCGATTGCATATCCAACCTGGCCAAACACAATAAAATTTTGCCCATCGGCGGCCCCAGCCCTGCCATCACGCCGCGCGATCAAGCACAGGCCCTGTTTAGTTTACTCGGGAGACCCGTGAAGCTGCGCCGGGTACCAGTTGCCCTTTTGCGCATCATCTGCGGTGGATTGCGCCTGGCCGGTGTCTTGATCCCAGCCGCACAGCGCAAGGCAGATCTCGCCGAGATAGGGCTGTATTACGCAACAGAATCAATGCTGATCTGGCAAGACGCAGAGAGGTGCTATTCGGCGGAGCACACAGCCTCAACCGGCACAGAACATCTGTTTGATCACTATGCGGAGATCATGCGCTCTGGCGCCGCCGTCCCTCGAGGAGACCATTCGGTCTTTTAAGCGACCGCATGGGCAATGGCGCATTGCTTCCACAAAGATTCAAGCGCCTCAACCAAATAGGCAATATCAGCGTCCGAATGTAGTGGTGATGGGGTGAAACGCAAACGTTCCGTGCCTTTTGGAACCGTCGGATAGTTGATCGGCTGCACGTAAATGCCCCATTCATCCATCAAATAATCCGCGAGCATTTTCGTCTTCACCGGGTCTTTAATCATCACCGGCACGATGTGACTTTGGTTTTCTAAATGCGGAATGCCCGCGCGATTCAATCCGGCTCGCAGTTTCGCGACCTGTTGGCGTTGGCGCTGTCGCTCACTATCAGAATTTTTTAAATGCATAATGGACACCCGCGCCGCTGCCGCGACAGCCGGTGGTAAAGCTGTCGTGAAGATAAAACCAGAAGCAAAGCTGCGAATGAAATCACACAAGACAGATGATCCGGTGATATACCCCCCAACCACGCCATAGGCTTTTCCCAAGGTGCCTTCGATCAGGGTAATCCGATCCATCAAACCTTCTTGCTCGGCAATGCCGCCGCCCCGTGGCCCATAAAGCCCAACCGCATGGACCTCATCGAGATAAGTCATTGCGCCATATTTCTCGGCCACTTCAACAATCTGGCGTATAGGGGCGATGTCCCCATCCATCGAATAAACCGACTCAAAGGCTACTATTTTTGGAGCATCCGCTGGAAGCGCGGCCAATTTGACCTCCAGATCTTTCGCATCATTATGGTTCCAAATAACCTTTTGGGCGCGCGAATGACGAATACCCTCAATCATGGAGGCGTGATTGCCAGAATCGCTCAGAATGATACAGCCTTCAAGCCGACTGCCCAGCGTGCTCAAAGCCGCCCAATTGGAGACATAGCCAGAGGTGAATAACAATGCAGCTTCTTTATTGTGCAAATCTGCCAATTCACGCTCAAGCAATAAGTGATCATGATTTGTGCCTGAAATATTGCGTGTACCACCAGCCCCAGTGCCGCTGCGGGTGACAGCCTCGCACATAGCCTCAATCACTACCGGGTTTTGCCCCATGCCAAGGTAATCATTAGAGCACCAGACCGTCACATCTTGCACTTTGCCATCGTGATGACTCATCGCATGAGGAAATTTACCACATTTACGCTCTAATTCAGCAAAATAGCGATAATTGCCTTCAGATTTCAGCGTGTCTATTTGGGCTTGAAAGAAAGCATCAAAGTTCATGGGATTGTCCTGTCTTGGTGTTCGTAGAAAGTGTGGGCAGCATCCAGCGCCAAAGCTTTGCATCGGGCAATGGAATGACCATCAACCAATGTTCCAGCGTGGCAAGTGCACACAGTACGAAGAGTATAGCGTGTCCAATTTGTGCCTCCACAGTGCTCGCGGAAAAAAGCGCTAAACCTAGGGCAGCAGTGACCAGACTAAGCCCAGTAATTCCAAGGCCAAAAGCCGCGGTCACTGGGCCTTGCTTGAAGTAAGAAGTGAGGTGCTGCAGAGGTTGGGGAATAAATTCAAGATTGATGCGCGGCACGCCAAAAAACAAATTGAGTTTGGCCGAAATACGCGCTGCAAAAAGGATTAAATAGGCCCAAAATCCAAGCGGATTTGCAGCATCAAGCGCGATGACCGCCATTAGAACTAGGCCGCAGAGCAAAAGGGCTTCGTGGTGGCTGACGGCCTGCCAGGCCCTACGAAATCTGGCCCAGCCCCAAAGCGATTTAGGGCAGGATTCTCGTAACGGTCCGGTGATGACCCCGGACAGAAAAGCCAGCTCAACCCAACCCCATATGAGCAAGACTGAAAAAAATGCGAGATAGATATTTGCCACGCTTAACGAAGCAGCAGAGATCACCGCTCCAAAGATCCCCAGAGCCAACAGTGGCACGCTCAAAACGACAGACGCCCCATGGGCCGTTGCTCCAGCCACGTCTTTACGCCGCACAATCAGCAAAATAATCCCAGTAAAAAACCACCAGGAAAAAATTGCGATGAGCGCTGCTATCCAGGGCGAGCCGAGCATCAATAGGTGGGCTCCATACGCGTGCTGGTTGGAACCCTATGGGTCTTGACCGGGATGGTAAATACGGACACAAAAGCCGTCGCCGCCTTAGCCATGCCGCCCAACCGGCTCATCATGCCACCCAAGCCCCCACGGGCTTTTGCGGCAGCAATTTGCCGAGATGCCACTTCCATCCGATCCAGGTTTTTGCGCCACCGAGGATGATCGATATCCAATGTCATTGGAAAAATTTGTTTGGATATCTCAGAGGTTTTGCGAAACACCTCTTGACCATACCAGGTGACATCGACGCCAAGAGCCTCATGAAACAGAGGCCGCTGGTGATCACGCACCCACATGGTGGAATAAACCGCTGTAAGGAAAAACTTTATCCATAGCTTATTGCCAAAACTTTCGGTCAGTTTAGGATCAGATTTCATCAAAAGCGCAAAGGCTTCCCCATGGCTAAACTCGTCGTTGCACCACTCGCGAAACCATTTGAAAATAGGATGAAACCGCAGTTCCGGGTTCTCTTCGAGGTGCCGGTATATGGTGATGTAGCGGGCATAGCCAATCTTCTCAGATAGATAGGTGGCGTAATATATAAATTTCGGGCGGAAATACGTGTATTTCTTTTGCTGAGTCAAAAAGCCCAAATTTACCCGAACACCCGCTTCGCGCAGCGCATCATTAATAAATCCGGCATGGCGGGCCTCATCCCGTGCCATCAATTGAAACAGGGTTGTAATGTCCTCATTCGAACCGCGACGCTTCATCTCTTTATACAAAACACAGCCAGAAAATTCAGCTGTGCAGGATGAAATGAGAAAATCGATGAACTCCGCTTTCAGCGCTGGCTCCATCCCCTCCCAATCAACAGTGTCCCAATCTTCATTCTTTTTGAAATGCCCCTTGTTCGGATCGGATTTCATTTGCGCAATCAAGCGGTTCCAATCTTCACGCACCGGACTGACATCAATGGCATCCATTTCGGCAAAATCAGTGGTGTAAAAGCGTGGCGTGAGCAGCGTGTTTTGCATCGCCACCTCTGTCGCTTTTTCAGACGTCATTGGATCATCGAGAGCATCTTGTGCAGCAATCGCTTCTTCAGCGGTATCGGCAAAAGCGGAATGTGTTGGCGCGTTCATGACAAAACTCCTTCCGAGAAAGAAAATTCGCACAGCTCCATGAACTCGAAATCGCCTGTCGAGCGCGTCCAGAGCTGTTCAATTCTTGAGGCGCGGGTGATAGTGGCCACGCGTTGCTCTTCGACACAGACGCCATAGGGCGCCATAATTTCTGGCCCCTCCACTTGAACGCTGTCTCCTGGATGCACCACGGCACCATTGTTGAATTTCACGTGAGCGGAAAGTTCCTCAAACCGATGTGAAATTGTCACAGTGCAGGGTGCGGTCTCTTTTGATCTTGTAAATAATCCCATCTGCTGTCCCCTTGGTTCAGTCGATCAGCTTGGCGAAAGCTGCGACATTGTCTTGGCCATATCCGATCAATTCGATCGACCAGCCGGTTGTGTCGTCAAGAATGGCCACATGCCCATTTTCCCGACGCACCAAACGCAAAGGCGCTTGCGTATCTGTGTTGTGCACAATGCGTTCGCGCGTGGTAGTGACCCAAATCACGTCAATGAAGCCGGCTTTATGATCGTTGGAATGGGCAATTTGTCTGCCATCTGCATCCAAAACCGCGACCCCATCACTCCGGTTGCCCACCAGAGTGATCGGAATTTCCGCCACGATATCACTGTGCGGCGCCACGCCAATAACCGGCCGGTCAGTAAGGCGGGCATAGCCTACCAAAACGACCGCGGCGACCATCAAAGTGAACATCGCTTGAACCAAGACTTTGGGCACCATGTCCCGGTCTCGGTGTTTCATTTGAGCGGCAAGTGAGTTGGTGGTTGGCATGAACTTTACTCCGCAGCGATGCTGTCAGTTTTGGAATAATCGCGCTGAACAACCTTGGGCATCGACACCCGCGTCTCAGCGGCCTCTGCAAAGAGGGCCGCAACCCGCTCAGCATCTGGTATGGATCGGAAGGCCGGTTGGGTGCGGCTCATGTGCCATGGGCGCACATGCGGCCAGGTCATCAGATACGACAGGCGAGTCTCACCGATGAGCTCAAAGGTGATTGTGCCCAAGCCCGACTTTCGCAGGGCCACTTGTGCATTTCCAATACACACATAGGGCAGATTCAATGTCATCGTCAGCGCAGCACCGATGCGCAGACATGCGCGTTTATTGGTGAGCGTATAAACGGTGCTTCGAGCTTGTACTGTTGCCACTCCAAATAAGATTAAGGCTGTCAGCGCGCCAGCCACTAGAAACGGAATACCCTGCGCCATGGCAGAAGTCAGGCTCATCTTATCCGATACGGCGATAACTCGGATCACCGCCAGGGCAATGAAATACCCAATCACCCAATTGAGGCTCCAAGCGTCCTTAGCCAGCCGCAAGCTATTGGGCCGCCCTTGCCAGAGGATATATTCGTCTGCTGGCAATGCTTCAGGCAATCCGCGGATTGGTTCGAAATTAAAATCGTCGTGGCTCATGTCTTTAGTCCCCTATCGTAAGAACGCCAGGCCGTGGCTGCGGCCCAGCGTTGGTCCTTTACAGTTTTGGCTCTGAGCGTGCGGGATCGGCATAAAGTGTGCCGCCGCCATAGTAGGCCATAATCTTTTCTTCCTCAAGCAAGGTGACTTCTGAGGTCGCCTTATGCTGCGGCACCGCTGCAAAATTTGCGCTATAGATCGAACGGACTGTCACCCGGTCATCGTTAATTTTGCAAAAATTGATTGGGATCAGACGGGTCTGGCCCGTGCCCTCAGGATTGAGGTCCACAGTCAAGTAGCGCACCATCTGTTCTGGAACATCAATCCACATATCATTGATGCGGCCGATCACCTCGCCGTCGCCCGCCACCACGGGTTTGCCCCGTGGATCGCGGCCAGCTGAAACGTGGAAATCATCAAGCTGTGACATGGGCTTGATCTTAGCATGCCCGTGCGCATCCAACTCTGCATGATCCTGCCGCGGGGCCCATGCGCCTGGTCCAACACCAGCGAGCATCGGATCTCCAGTTGGCACAAAAGGCGAGCCGGTCGCATCAGACGTGGCCTCTAGGGCCAAATCTGCGCGATCACCGCGCTGACCAGAGGGAACAGTCACATCACCACGCCCATGGGGTAAGTGAAACGTCTTGTCGCCAGGCGGTGAAAAGAGACCGCGATGGGCAGATCCAGAAGGATCATCGGCCTCCAGTGGATATCCCTCACGCATGTTCTCTGTTTGAAGATAATAAACAAGCAAAGCAAAAAAGATCCAGAACATCCAGATCGCAGCGCTTGCGAGATCAAAATTACCGAAAAATTCATTGCCTACCATGGTCGTCTCCTTTGACTATTAAGTCGGAAAATCCGTCAGCTCTAAGCGCTGCGGTGTGTTTGCACTGATGCCTTTGGTCCGTAGAATAGGACCAAGGGCAATGAGGGTGATGAAAAGTAGAGCGATCTCAATTTGATAGACAACCGAATAGCCAACAACTGGGGTGTTGAGAGCATCGCCTAAAATGCCGCTATGCGCCGCTTGCGTGATCATATCGCGAATAGCGCCGCCTAAGAAAATGGACAGGCCTGCTCCTGTGGCCTGCGCAGCGCCCCAAACGCCCAGCGCTAATCCACGCCCAGCCGCTCCAGGCACATTTATAGTCATGGCTGCGGTCAACGTCGCCACAGCAAAGGTACCGCCACCTAACCCAATCAAAAAGGCACCGGAGAAAAACAAAAGTGGCGAGCCAAAAACGGAGGATAAAAGAACCGCCGTAAAAGCAAAGATGCCAACCACAATCCCTCGGCCCGCAAGGCGAATGGGATCAATGGATCGCGACAGCCAGCGCGCCGATAGGCACAAACCAATCAAAGCGCCCAAAGACCACATGGCCGTAAGCTGGGTTGTCGCCGAAACTGAAAGGCCAAGAATTTCGCCGCCGTAGGGTTCGAGCAGCACATCTTGCATATTAAATGCAACCGTGCCGGCGAAAATTGTGAATATTAACCGTCGCACCGTCGCTTGACCTGTGAAATCTGCCCAAGCAGCATGAAAACTGGCCTTCGGCGCTTGGCGCGCTGCCTGGCTCATCGGCGCCATTTTTTCCTGCTTCCAAAGAGCAATAACATTTAAAACCATGGTGAACACCGCTGCACCTTGAACCACTTGAACCAGCAAAAGCGAAGAATAATCACGCAACAATGTACCAATGATGACGGCTGAAATTCCCATGCCCACAAGATACATGACGTACAGCATTGAGACGACTTTTGCGCGGGTCTGTTCTGTTGCCCGATCAGCGGCCAAAGCCAGACCTGCTGTTTGCGTCATATGCATGCCAAGCCCAGTCAAAAGAAAGGCCAGCGCAGCGGCAATCTCGCCGAAGATACCCGCATCAATCGCTGAGTCTCCAGCCAAAACCAGAAGGGCCATCGGCATAATAGCCAAGCCACCAAATTGCCAGAGGCTGCCAAACCACAAATAGGGCACGCGTTTCCAACCAATGGCGGAGCGGTAATTATCAGACTTAAACCCAAGAAGCGCACGAAAAGGCGCGATCAGAACGGGAATGGCGATCATCGTCGCCACGATGAAAGCCGGCACCGACAGCTCAACAATCATCACCCTGTTTAAGGTGCCAAGCAACATCACCGCTGCCATACCCACAGAAATTTGAAACAAGGATAGACGCAACAATTGCCCGAGTGGCAGCTCATCACTGGCCGCATCAGCGAAAGGCAGCATCCTTAAGGTCATGGTTTTGACAGCGCTCTTTGGGATCATGGGCGGAATTCCAACGCTTGGCTGATGTAAAATCCAGACGTCACCCGATCGATGTCACTGATCTGACCCAAAGTAGACTTGGCAATCTGTGTCGCTTGATGCGGCACCATAGTGGGCGAGCGATCGCCACGAGGAAACAATTTGCCAATCCTCCACATGGCCATCAAGAGCGGTGTGCGCGGCGCAACTGTAAAGACCATATTTGTCAATATACGGCTACTCACCCTGTCGAGGGTCGCGCCAATATCTTCAGCCGAATAATAGATCAAACTGTCCATTGCCACGATATGATCAAAACGCCCCAGCCCCGGATCAAACATATCACCGGCCATCAGCTTAAGCGTGCCACCTACCTGGGCTGGTTGGCGCTGCTTGGCAATTGTGATGAGCTTCGGCGAGATATCTACCGCTACAACATCTGCGCCAGCCTGGGCCAATTGAAAGGCCAAAGCCCCTGTGCCGCAGCCCGCATCTAACACGCGCGCCCCGCGCAAATCAGCAGGCAATTGCGACAGCAAGAGCTGCCTCATTTGGTCGCGACCCGCGCGCACAGTGGCACGAATGCCCGACACAGGCACGTCAGAGGTCAACCGTTCCCAGGTCTTTGTCGCGGTGCGATCAAAGTAGGTTTCAACAGTGTTGCGGGTCGATTCATAAGTCATCAGTCAAACCCAAGCAGCTCAAAGATTTCGCGATCAGGCAAAGGCGCCGGCGCAAGTGGTAGCGTACCGTTCCAAAGTGTTTCAGCCAGACGCATATATTCTTTGCGCACCTGCACGATTTCTTCATCATCGGGCATCTCAAACAGAGTTTTCTTTTTTAGGCGCGACCGGCGGATCGCGTCGAGATCTGGCATATGAGCAATTCGGTTGAACCCCACAGTCTTGCAATACCGGTCCACCTCGTCAGTGTCTTTCGACCGATTGGCGACACAGCCCGCAAGCCGCACTTTATAGTTGGCAGATTTCGCCTGAACCGCAGCAATGATCCGATTCATCGCATAGATACTGTCAAAATCATTGGCCGTGACAATCAAAGCCCGATCCGCATGCTGCAATGGCGCAGCAAACCCACCGCAAACCACATCACCAAGCACATCGAAGATCACGACATCCGTGTCTTCAAGCATATGATGTTGCTTGAGCAGCTTCACCGTTTGCCCAACGACATAGCCACCGCAACCAGTCCCCGCGGGCGGCCCACCAGCTTCTACGCATTTGACACCGTTGTATCCCGTCGCAACGTAATCTTCGGGGCGAAGCTCTTCAGAGTGAAAATCCACGCTTTTAAGAATATCAATCACCGTGGGTTGCAGCGTGCCAGTCAAAGTAAAGGTGCTGTCATGCTTAGGATCACAGCCAATTTGCAGCACGCGCTTTCCCATTTTGGAAAAGGCTGCCGAGAGGTTTGACGAGGTGGTTGACTTGCCAATGCCACCCTTGCCGTAAACGCTAAATACTTTTGCGCCCTCAATTTTCGCGGCTTCGTCCTGATGCACCTGCACCGACCCTTCACCGTCACCGGTTAAGTTGGGAATATTTTTATCAAGTGGGCTCATGTCTGTAGTCCCTTCCTATAACTGCGTTTTGGGTCATTCGGCTGCAATGCCCTCAAGTTGATCTTCAATGGCATCCGCGGCACTTTGCAGCGCGGCCAAAGTGGTTTCGTCTGGTTTCCAATAGGCGCGATCTGACGCTTCAAGCAGGCGATTTGCCATGCGCATCGAAGCTTGTGGGTTCAAGGCGGACAGACGGTTGCGCATGTCTTCATCCAAAACAAATGTTTCAGACAGCTCTTGATACACCCATTCATCAACCTTTCCAGTTGTCGCAGACCAGCCAACGGTATTGGTGATATGCGCCTCGATAGCGCGCACGCCTTCATGCCCATGTTGCAAGAGCGGTTCATAGAACTTTGGGTTTAAACTGCGCGCGCGGGTCTCCAAGGCAACCTGTTCGCGCAGCGTCCGCACCTGCGCGCCACCGCGGGTTTGATCTCCAATATAGACAGGCGTTTCCACACCGCCCTTAGCCCGCTTCACAGCCGCGGCAATGCCGCCGAGTGTATCAAAATAGTGATCCACTGTGGTGACACCAAGCTCAACAGATTCAAGGTTCTGATAGGCCAGCTCCACATTCTTCAATGTGTCTTGCAGCAATTGCGATTGCTGACTGGCCTCGCCATCCTTGCCATAGGCAAAACTTTTACGCGCTTGGTAGGCATCCGCAAAATCACTGTCATCATTAAAAGCGGAGCTGTCGACCAATTGGTTCACATTTGAACCATAGGCCCCTTCGGAATTGGAAAAGACCCGCAGCGCTGCTGTTTCTAAGCTACAGTTTTGGGCCTGTGAAAACTCAAGGGCATGGGCGCGGATGGGATTCATCTCTAAAGGCTCATCGGCCATCGCACATTGCAAGGCGGCATCGGCCAGCATTTTGGTTTGCAGCGGCAACAGGTCTCGAAAGATTCCCGAAAGGGTGATGACCACATCAATCCGCGCCCGCCCCAGCTGTTCAAGTGAGATCAAATCCGCGCCACATAAGCGGCCATTGGCATCAAAACGCGGTTTTGCACCCATTAGTGACAACGCCTGAGCGATCGGCCCACCGTTCGATTTAATATTATCAGACCCCCAGAGCACCAGCGCAACGGTCTTGGGCAACCCCTCATGAGTGCGTAGCAACTCTTCCGCCTGCTGCGCTCCATCTTCCATGGCAAAAGCCGTCGGCATACGGAAGGGATCAAAGGCGTGAATATTCCGACCCGTCGGCAGGATATCAGGTGCTCGGATGACATCTCCACCAGGAACCGGCTGGATAAACTGGCCATTTAAACCGCGCATCAATCCATCCAACTCTTCGCTGGATTGCAAATGTGCTCTGGCCATCTCGCGCGCTTGCGGGGTGTCAAAGCTCATCAGATCCAAAAAAGCCTCGATTTTATGCGCAGGCAATTTTTGACCAATGATATGCAATCCATCTGGAACCAAGGCATCTTCAGTTTCCAAAAGGGTGATCCAAAGCCGGTTCAAATCTGTGCCATCCAGATGCACAATCTCGGCCTGAGCGGCAATCAACGCCTCCAAAGGTTTCGAGGCCGCATCACCGGGTGGCAAGGTCCGCCACTTACTGAGACTGTCTTTTAAATCAGCCAGACCGCGATAAAGGCCAGAGGCCTGTAACGGCGGAGTAAGATGGGTGATCGTAATGGCATTGCTGCGGCGCTTCGCCAAAGTTGCCTCTGAAGGATTATTAGCTGCATAAAGATAGATATTAGGCATATTGCCGATCAACCGATCTGGCCAATCCTTGCCGCCACAACCGTTTTGCTTGCCAGGCATGAATTCTAATGCCCCGTGCATACCAAAATGCAAAAGCACATCGGCCTTATGCTGATGCTTCATGAATTGATAAAACGCGCTGAACGCATGGGTAGGTGCAAACCCATGCTCAAAAAGAAGGCGCATCGGATCGCCCTCATAGCCAAAGGTAGGCTGGACGCCCACGAAAACTTTTCCAAACTGCGCGCCGAGAATATAAAGATCACTGCCATTAGACTGAATGCGCCCTGGCGCAGGGCCCCATGTCTCTTCGATCTCTTTCAACCAAGGTGTATGCGTCACGATGTCATCAGCCGAGACCTTGGCCGCGACATTGGCCTCCTGCCCATAGATCGACGCATTCCCCTTCAAAATTACCTCGCGCAGATCGTCGACAGTTTCAGGTGGGGTCACATCATAGCCATTTTCAGCCATTGTCTGCAGAGTATTCTGAAGACTTTCAAAGACCGACATATAGGCGGCCGTGCCAATCGCGCCTGCATTTGGTGGAAAACCAAAAAGCACGATCCCAACATTTTTTTCAGAGTTTTCTTTGCGCCGCAAAACCGCAAGGTTTCGAGTTTTTTCCACGAGAGCATCGATACGCTCTGGGCAGGGCGCCATGGCTTTTACAGTGCCTGCAGCTTTACAGGCGTAAGCGCATCCATCACATCCACCCGGCCCGTGCCGGCCTGCAAACACAGTGGGATTTGTGGCCCCATCAATTTCCGGCAAAGCCACAAGGATTGTCGCCTCAATCGGGCTCAAGCCTTGACCACCATTGGCCCATTGCGACAGGGTTTGAAATTCCAATGGTTGCGCCGCAATATAGGGCACGTCGAGCGCGCTTAGGATTTCGACCGCCGCCTCGCTGTCATTATAGGCCGGGCCGCCAACCAGAGAAAAACCCGTCAAAGAGACCAAGGCGTCGATCTTCCCCATATGATAGGCTTGGATTGCTGGCCGACTGTCGAGTCCTCCGGCAAAGGCCGGTATGACCCGCATTCCTGCTGCTTCAAAGCGCCGAATGACATGGTCAAAATGCGCCGTATCACCGGCCAAAATATAACTGCGTAACATGGCCAGCCCAATTGTTGGGCCCGCACCCGCTTGTGGCAGATCAGCAATATCTGTGGTGATATGGTGGCCGGGCAGATCTGGATGATACAAGCCCACTTCTGGGTATTCGACAGGAGCCGGGGCCGCAACGCCGCGCCATTCTGGCCGGGATGCGTAGCGCGAAATCAAAAAGCGCACGAGGCTTTCAATATTATCGTCAGATCCACCGAGCCAATATTGCATGGTCAAGAACCATGCCCGCAGATCCTGACTCTTGCCAGGAATAAGATTCAAAATTTTGGGTATCCGGCGCAGCATCTTAGCCTGACCTTCGCCCGTGCTGCCAGATTTCTTTGCAGGCTTCAGTTTCTTCAAGAATCCCATGACGCCAGAGGCGGGCCGCATCATATCGAGTTCACCCATTTTGGTCAGCTGCACAATTTCTTGATCGGCAATTATACCCACCAAAGCATCACAGGCCGCACGCCGCGCTTTTAAATTAGGTAAGATGGCCTGCACGTGATCTTCAAGAAACAGTACGGAGGAAACAATCAAGTGCGCCGTCTCAATATCCGCTTTGGCACAGGCTAAGGCCTCTGGATCTTTGGCCCATTCGGCGGCGGCATGTATTTTGAGTTGCAAGCCTGGAAAATCCGTTGCCAGCGTGGGCAAAGCCCGCGCTGCAGGACCGGCCGCGTGGCGGTCCAATGTCAGCAACACGACATTATACGGAGGATATGTCAGCTCATCGCGCATAAAAAGCCTTCGCTTCATACAGTGTATCAACAGAAATTTCCAACAGGCCCTGCGAAGTCGCGTAGGTCTCGGTGTTGCGGCGGGCCTTGCCGCGCACGAAAAAAGGTATCTTCTTCAACTCCTTTTCCGCTTCAGCCAGCCATATCGCCACATCGCCACCAGTGTTCAAAACAGAGGGTTGCTCTTCCGCTACTGGCACCTGCAACTGCACCGATGCGATGCCTGAGGGTTGGTGCCCACCATGATGACTGGGGCCTGCAGCGTCATTAAATTCAAAATCTTCGCGGAACATATGCAACAGATGTTCTTCCAGACCCATCACCAGCGGATGAATCCAAGTGTCAAAGATTACATTTGCACCCTCAAACCCCATTTGCGGCGAATAGCGCGCAGGGAAATCTTGCACATGAACCGGGGCAGAAATAACAGCGCAAGGAATACCTAGCCGCTTTCCTATATGCCGCTCCATTTGCGTGCCTAAAATCATTTCTGGCTGTAGCGCTTCGATGGTTTTTTCGACAGACAGATAGTCATCCGTGATCAGTGCTTCGACGCCAAACTCTTTTGCGATTGTACGAATGTCGCGTGCGTATTCACGGTTGTAGCATCCGAGCCCCGCGACCTCGAACCCCATCTCATCCCGCGCGATCCTCGCTGCGGCTTTGACATGGGTGCCGTCGCCAAAAATGAACACGCGCTTGCCGGTCAAATAGGTGCTATCCACCGAGCGCGACCACCAAGTTTGCCGCAAGGCTTGACTGTCAAGCGGGGCGGTACTGCCGCTTAGAGCACGGACTTCTGTGATGAAATCATGCGTCGCACCGGCCCCAATGGGCACGATTTTCGTATAGGGCTGATCAAATTCTTTCTCACAATGACGCGCAGCAGTTTCACCGGTTTCAGGATACAACAGCACATTGAAATGCGCCTTTCCCATCTGCGCAATATCGCTGGGTGTGGCGCCCATGGGCGCAGTGACATTCACCTCTATACCAAGCTCAAACAAAAGATTTGTGATCTCAGCCACATCGTCCCGATGCCGAAAACCCAAGGCGGTGGGGCCAATAATATTGCAGCTGACACGATCTGTTTTGGCTTGTGGCTTGACCAAATGTTTAACCAATTGGAAAAAAGTCTCGTCCGCACCAAAATTCTCTTTGCGTTGGTAACTCGGCAACTCCAGCGGGATGACGGGAATAGGAAGCCCCATCGTTTCTGCGAGGCCACCAGGATCATCTTGAATCAATTCAGCCGTGCAAGAAGCTCCCACGATAATCGCCTCCGGTTGGAACCGATCATATGCATCCTGGCAAGCTTGTTTGAACAAACCCGCCGTATCGGCGCCCAAGTCCCGCGCCTGAAATGTGGTGTAAGTCACCGGTGGGCGATGATCGCGGCGCTCGATCATCGTGAACAACAAATCAGCATAAGTATCGCCCTGGGGCGCGTGCAGAACATAATGAAGCTTTTTCATGCCAGTGGCGACGCGCATCGCGCCAACATGAGGCGGGCCTTCATATGTCCAAACCGTTAGCTTCATTCCGCGGCCACCTTCAAAATTGATTTGCGGCGTAGGGGTCGGGCGAAAAGAGCGGCAAGATCGCCGGCTTGCTCATAGAAATGTACGGGGGTGAAAACCAACTCAATGGCCCATTTTGTGGCGAAACCTTCAGCTTCAAGCGGATTGGCCAAACCCAAGCCACAGACTGTCAAATCGGGATGCGCCGCGCGGCAGCGATCAAGCTGAAGATCGACATCTTGGCCTTCGGAAATTTGAGGGCCCGTGGGCAAAAGATCCAAATCCGGTCCATGCAGGGCGTCGTGGATGTAAGGCGAGCCAACTTCGAGCGCGGTCATCCCACATTCCCGGGTCAAAAAACGCGCCAATGGGATTTCTAATTGACTGTCGGGAAAGAAAAACACGGATTTGTCATTGAGCGGTGCGGCGGCCTGGCTGATCGCTTGACGGGCCCGACGACGGGGCGCCTCAGTCACGCGATCAAAGACCTCACGCGGAATGTTGAACTCGTCAGCAATGGCCGACAGCCAGGCGGTGGAGCCCTCTTCACCAAAGGGGAAAGGGGCCGCAATATGGCGTGCACCACGGCGGATCAAGGCCGCATGGGTATCGCCCAAAAATGGCTGAGTCAGGGCAAAAACCGTATTGGGACCAACGGCAAGTTCATCTTCGATCGTACGGGCCGGCAAAATACGCAACGGGCCAATGCCAAGATTGCTCAGAAGCGCCACCATTTGATCTTCCACCACATCGGGCAAAGCCCCAACGACAATCAATTCTCGCTCATCGGTTGCCGGCAAAACAGGGACCATGGCCGCCAAACACGCATCTTCTCCCTGGGTAAACGTTGTTTCAATGCCAGAGCCAGAATATTCCAAAACGCGTACTTTGGGGGCATAGGTCTGGGTCAACCGCTCGGCAGCGCGGTTAAGATCAAGCTTGATGACCTCTGATGGGCATGACCCAACAAGAAAAAGCTGCCGAATATCCGGGCGCCGGGCCAAAAGCTCCTCGACAGTGCGATCCAGCTCGGCTTGCGCGTCTTTCAGCCCAGCCAAATCTGCCTCTTCCAGAATCGCTGTCCCGAATCGTGGCTCAGCAAAAATCATGACCCCTGCCGCAGACTGCAGCAAATGCGCGCATGTGCGCGATCCAACAACAAGAAAGAACGCATCTTGAATCTTTCGATGCAGCCAGATGATTCCGGTCAAGCCGCAAAACACCTCGCGCTGTCCGCGCTGCTTCAACACCGGTGAGGCTCGACATCCCGTGGCAGGCGGTGGGGACATATGTTCAGTCACGAGGTGGCCTCCATCTGAAGGCGCGCGGCGCGTAGTTTCCACAAGAACTGCCCGGCATTTACCACATAAGAAGCATAGGCCGCCAAGATGATCAAAACCAAAGTATCAGCAGGGATGGTCCCTTGAATTAATCCATAAAGATAAAGGCTATGCAGCGCAATAACGCCAAAACTGACCACATCTTCCCAAAAGAATGCTGGTGCAAAAAGCCATTGTCCAAAAACCACTTTCTCCCAAATCGCGCCAGTGATCATAATGAGATAAAGCAGCAGCGTTTTCGCGATGATTGAGAGGGTCATAATCTCATACCCCAGACCGGTTATCATGTAACGGATGACCAAAACGAGGGAGACCAAAAAGACCAGGAATTGCAAAGGCGCGAGAATGCCTTGAACTGTCGTCCAAGCCGTCATGTCACGTCGGCTGCGCTGGTCCTGAGTATAGAGGCCAGAAGGTTGCAAATTTTGTGACGAGGTCATTGTCATTCATTTTTCCAATTCGCCAGTAGGCTAGTCAAAATTTGGCAGGCGCGGCGCAGTCTGTCAACTTTGATTTACACTTATTGGAAGAAATGTTGTCTAAATATTCAACTTTCTCCGAAAATACACGCGTTCCATTGACGATTTCCCAAATAATGTAACAAATTATTGACATTTGTGCCACAATACCCGAGCATCTCTATCATCTTTGATAGCGGCCGGGGTCATAGTGGCCTACTGCTAGTATACGGAAGGTCGTCGTGACTCATCACCAACATACAGATTTAGTGAGTATAGGGGATGAAGCCGCCCGGGTAGCTCAGGTTGCTATTGAGGTTTTGGCGGGTAGTTTAAATCAAGCCAGCGGGCTGGACGAGCGCCCGCCATTGGTCCCCGCAATCATCACAAGCCAAGCGTCCCAGCGCTTGGTCAATGCCTCTCTCGATCCAAAAAAAACAGCCGTTTCTTCTGCCATTGATAAACTACAGGCTGCGGGCTTTTCAGACTTCATCCTCTTTTCACAGATCATACCCGCGGCCGTCCGCCAATTGGGCCTCGCTTGGGAAGACGATGACCTATCCTTCTTCGCCATGACGCTCAGCGCAAGTCGTCTGCAGATTGCTGTGCACGGTCTTTCGGAAACAGAGGTTCCAGCAGGCATAAGTCGCCTGAGTAAAGAATTGAGTTTGTTAATTATCGTTCCGGAAGGAACACAACATACATTGGGTGCGATTATCCTGGGCAAGACACTAAGATGTGTTGGCGCTCGCGTTAAGCTGGAAATGGGTGTCACAGCCAGTCGAGTTCATCAGATTGGCGCAGGTGAGCAGTTCGACGGCGTGTTTATCTCCGCGTCAGCACGCGACAGTGTCAAAAAATTATCTGAAATAATTTCAAATGTTAGATATAATTGGAGCACAGCAAAGGTTATTCTCGGAGGTGGCATTCTGAGCGCTCAAGTTAACCTCGATGCGGTTATGGGAACAGATTACAAAACCAACGACTGGAAAGCCGCGGTTGCTCAATGCTTTTAAAAGTTAAATTCCAAATATGTGACAGTACGATAGCCACGTGGGTGCATCTGGAAATGCAAATCGAACGAAGGGCTTTTGCAAATGACGTCGCATGGTAAAATAGAATGGGCCGAGCGCCTTATTACCAATTTGGATCAAGCTGCCACAGCGGATTTAATTTCGCGCCTGTGCGATTTTGCTTTTGTCATCTCCCGCGATGGCGAGATCACCCAAACCGTGTGCAGCCCTTTTTTAGCGCCAAGATTGGATTTGACCCCGTGGAATGGTCTGCAGTTTAAAGACACACTCACCAAAGAATCTGTACCAAAGTTTGAAGCCCGCCTTGCCGAGTTCCAAGGGGGCCAAAAAGAGATACGCCCTGTTGAGTTGAACCATCGCGCCACAGACCAACAAACTGAATTGCCCGGCCGCTATACCTATCATTCAGCCACAGCAGACGGTTCTACATTGCTTTTAGGCTCCGATTTACGGCCCGTCGCAGAAATGCAGCAACAGCTGGTAGAAGCACAGATCGCTCTTGAAAACGACTATGACGCCCGTCGGGAACATGAAATCAGGCTCAGAGTTTTGATGGAATCATCTGACGTCGCAACGGTGTTCATCGCACTCGAAACGGGTGTCATCTCATCGTGCAATGGCGCAGCCGAGGTTCTGCTCGGGCGGTCCCACAACGAGTTGATCGACGCTTCTTTCGCCTCAGAGTTTGAAGACAAAGGTCTTACGAGTTTGATCGACCAAATGGTGACCACCGCTTCTGATGCCTCCATGAAATCCATCTTAGTCAAATCTGCGCAAGGCGGCGGGTCCTACCGACTGAATCCAACACTGTTTCGCGGCGCAACCTCGCAAATGTTGCTGTGTAAAATTGAGCCCGAGGATTCGACCGAAGAGCCCGTTGATCTACTGGCAACCCATTTGGTCAGTTTTTTCCACAAAGGGGTCGACCCGATTGTGTTTGTAAATATGTCAGGTCAAATTTTGAGCGTGAACGAGGCCTTTGTCTCCTTGGCCAATGTAACACATGCACAAACCCTTAATGGACGCAGCATGTCCGAATTCTTTTCCCGCGGGTCAGTCGATCTCAACGTAATTTTGGAAAGCGCCCGCCGCAATGGTAAGATGCGTCTCTATTCGACAAAGATTTTAAACGAGCATGGGGAAGAACGACCCGTTGAGATTTCCACCACACAAATTCGCACAGAACATGAGCCAATTTGTGTTTTTCTCCTGCGCAATGCCCGTCGCGTTGAGGCGATCTCAAGGCCCTCCAATCAAATGTCGGAAGTAGAGGCTAATTCTGTTGTTGAACTGATTGGCAGCCAGTCACTCAAAGATATTGTCGCGCGCAGTACCGATGTGGTTGAAAAAATGTGTATCGAAACCGCAATTGGCATGACATCCAACAACCGCGTCGCCGCAGCAGGGATGCTCGGACTGTCGCGCCAATCTCTCTATGTAAAATTGCGGAAATACGATTTAGTAGTAAGAGATTAATTCACGTCTCAACCTGTGACAAACGGGTAAAATGCGCCTTTGCCTCCTCCATTGTTACGGCGATCCCGTCGACACCCATGAGCTCCAAAATGGGTCGAAACTCTTCTACCTCTTGGCCACAAATCACGATTGACAGATGTGGCGCACAGATGTGAAGTGCGACAATCAGCTGTGACAGCGCCTCAAGTGAGTGTTCCCCGCTGAATGACAGACCCACCATACGGCTTGAGATTTGTGCGATTTCAGCAAGTAGATCATCGTGGGACAGGCCCACCAATAAAGAAATATTCCACCCGTCTTTTCGGAAAAAATCTGCGGCCATACGGACCCCAAGCGTGTGGGTCTCACCCGGCACAGAGGCGAAAATAACCGCCGGCTCATCGGGTAGGGCAGAGGTTTCAAACATGTGCCGCATTGACCGCATAATTGCAAAAATGCGACCGGAGCCAACCGTAACCTGCGCGAATGTGATGTGATCGCTGTCCCACATATCACCCAATTGTCGCGCAGCTGGCGCCAGAAAATTGACGTAGATATCTTCCACCGGTCGACCAGCTTCGCGTTCCGCAGCAATGATCTGTGCGGCACTTTTGGGAATGTCGGACGCAAGCGCTGTGCTGAATGCCAACAACTCCTCTTGCGACACCGGGCGCGCGGCCGAGCCCGCCGCCACAGTCCTTGACGCTACACGCAAAATCACCTCTCGCGCCAGGCTGGCAACCAAGTCTTCCGGCAGCTTTTTACTGAGTTCAAATATATTTGTTTCGCTGTCGTGATACACTTCCCATTCGAAGGCATCTGTCGACTGCACTCCTGAAGCGGAGCCTTGTTGTTTCGACATTTATGTGTCCCCTATCACTCGTTACCCACATGGACACCGGTATTCACACTGCATCAAATTGCGAAATGACGGATGCCTTGGCGAGAGGGCCGATCATTTCAAATCGATAGGAGGCTACAAACCTTTGTAGCAATACTCCTGTACAGCAGGTTCCATGTTAAAACTCTGTCGTATCCTCCAAAATAATCACACTATCTTAAAAACTCAGGCTGAAAGCCAAATCATAAAGCTTTCATTTATTGAGTAGAAGCTCTTTTACTTTGTCGATGTCCAATCAAACTCACCGTCATCGGCAAAATCTTTAGAGCACAGAACAGACTGTGGCATAATTAGGGTAAATACTTAAGTAATTATACTTACTTTCTGTCCTTAACCAAACATTCGGATCAAATCTACAATCCCACGTGTCCGTGTCTTTTCGCGTATGCGGGCGCGATGCGCCTCGATTGTGCGCTGGCTCACATTTAGCTCCACGGCGATCTCTTTGTTGAGCTTGCCTTTGAGAAGATGTTCCAAGACCTGGCGCTCTCGATTCGTTAAAGAACGCAAACGCTGTGCAATAATTTGCTGCGGTAGACGGTTCGGCTTTCGATCAAATATTAACTCCGAAGCAGTGCCTATGGCCTCCAGCAATCGGGAATCAGCCGCCGGCTTTTCAATGAAGTCCACAGCGCCCGCGCGCAACGTTTGTACAGCAATGGGCACATCGCCATGAGCAGTGAGGATCACGATGGGAATATCCAGTCCGTTGGAAGCGAGATAGTCTTGCAGCTCGCTTCCTGACATCCCAGGCAAATGCAGCTCCATAACCACACAGGCTTTGAGGTCTGGATCAAACAGTTTCAAGAACTGCTCAGCGGAACCGCAGGGAATCGTGGCATAGCCCTCTGCGCTCAAAACTGCTGTTTGGGCGTCCAGCGCCCGTGGATCGCCATCCACAACATAAATGGAGATAGGCTCATGCGGCATGTACCAACCCCGCCGAGAAGAAAGCGCCGCAGATGGCAAGGTATGGCCATAGATCCATCACAAGGCTAATCTGCCGATAGGTCTCGGGGCGCAACCGTAGGGTTCAGCTGTGCAACCCGGTAATTTAATGCAGCCGCTATGGTGACCCAGATAATATAGGGCAGAAAAGCCAGGCCTGCGGCCCGGTCCAGCTCAAACATCGCTAAGGTGGCTCCCAATACAGAGACCCACAAAGGCAGCATCACCAATAGCGCTCCACGCAATCGCCGCAGCCCAAAAAATACCGGCGTCCATAGGGTCGAGAAGCCGGCCTGCATAGCCCAAAAGGCCAGGGCAATGGCATTTCCCTCCATATCCGCCACGCGGGCACCAGCGAAGGAAACTGAAAAATAGATCGTTGTCCAAGCCAAGGGAAAGGCCCAGTTCGGCGGAGTCCAGACAGGTTTGTTGAGCGCCTGATACCAGCTGCCTGGTTGAAACAGCGCCCCAGTTGCACCAGCGGCAAAACATGTGACCAACAAAATGACAAACACGAAAAAATCCATGCTTAATACATAGGCAGCAATTTTCCAGCTGGCCAGCGAATTCAATGGCCAAAGATGTCGCCTTACAGCTCCGCGCTGCGTATTCTGAGCCTGTCTTCAGTACCGAGGCAATATTATGCTTGTATATTAGTGATCACTTATATACTAAAATGAGAATATCAAATACGGCATAACAATGGGGCCAACTATGGAAACCGAGTTCACACCACTTCTGTCACTTTTGGGAGGCGGCCTTATTGGCGCTTCGGCTGTTTTACTGATGGCGACCCATGGTCGTATTGCGGGAATCAGCGGCATCCTATCGCGCATGCTACCCCCCACCGGCAAAGATCAATCGCTCCCACAGGGTCTGATCTTTTTGATCGGTCTGTTGCTCGCCGCACCCATTTGGATCGTAATCAACGGACAAGCTCCGCTGCAAAGCGTTTCAAGCAACCTGCCGCTTTTGGCCCTCGCCGGCGCTCTAGTCGGTTTTGGATCCGTCTGGGGCAATGGCTGCACGAGTGGCCACGGGGTATGCGGCATTTCCCGCCTCTCCAGTCGCTCTATTGTTGCGACATTAACCTTCATGAGCACCGGTTTTATCGCCGTCCTGCTGCTTCGTCACGTTTTTGGAGGCTAAAGCCATGAAAAACCTCGTTACACTTCTGTCCGGTCTTATGTTTGGCTTCGGCCTGTTACTGTCGGGCATGGCCAATCCCGCCAAGGTCCAAAACTTTCTCGACCTCTTCGGCACCTGGGATCCCAGCCTTGCCTTTGTTATGGGCGGCGCGATTGCTATCACCATGCCAGGGTTTTGGCTGGTCACCCGGCGCAGCAAGCCGTTTTTCAACGATGTCTTCCATCTGCCGACCCGCACGGACTTCGACGCACGTTTGATCACAGGTGCAGCAATATTTGGCGTAGGTTGGGGTTTAGGCGGATTTTGCCCCGGTCCAGCAATGACTGCCCTACCGCTGGCCGCTGAAGGCACGCTGATCTTTGTCGCCACTATGTTGACAGGGATGGCAGCCTCAAAATACGTTCTCCAACGGCGAGACAACCACGTTTAAACTTCGGCGAAGATAAGTAATTTAGAAAGGTGATCAAATGTCTGACACAAAACTGAACACACTGGAACAGCCGGAAGTCATGGCCTTCTTTGATGCGCAAACCAACACCATCAGCTATATTGTGAAGGATCCAAGCAGCAACGCCTGCGCCGTGATCGATTCCGTCATGAATATGGACTACGCGGCCGGACGGATTACCTTCGAAAGCGCCTATGAGATCGTCAAGACAATCAAAGATCGTGGCCTTGGGCTACAATGGATCATTGAAACCCATGTGCACGCCGATCACCTTTCCGCAGCCCCCTATTTGCAAGAGCAATTGGGCGGCAAAATCGGCATCAGTGAGAAAATCATCCAAGTGCAGGACACCTTTGGCAAGATCTTCAATGAAGGAACCGCATTCCAACGCGATGGATCACAATTTGATGCGCTGTTTGAAGATGGGGACAGCTATCATGTGGGGCAAATGCAAGCCACCGTCACCGCCACACCTGGCCATACTCCGGCCTGTATGGTGCATGTCATGGGCGATGCGGCTTTTGTCGGCGACACTTTGTTTATGCCCGATGGTGGATCGGCGCGCGCTGATTTCCCCGGTGGCGATGCAGGGATCCTATATGATTCCATTCAAAAAGTGTTGAGCCTGCCGGATGAAACGCGCTTGTTTATGTGCCATGACTATGGTCCCAATGGGCGCGACATCCAGTGGGAAACCACCGTGGCAGAAGAACGCGCCTTCAACATCCATGTTGGTGGTGATGCGACCCGCGAATCCTTTGTTAAAATGCGTACCGAGCGCGACGCCACTTTGGCGATGCCAAAGCTGATTATTCCAGCCTTGCAAGTCAACATGCGCGCAGGCGAAGTTCCTACAGATGAAGACGGGCACCCGAGCTTGAAAGTACCAATCAACTCATTGTAAAGCCGCCACCCATTTTTGAAACACAATTGCCCGGTTGATACTCGCGGCAAAAGGATAAGCTATGTCTATGAAAAAGCTCTCAGATCAGTTCTATGTTGGACCCCAGATTGAAATTGATGATATCGAAGATATTCAAATCTCTGGCATCAAATCTGTTATTTGCCTGCGCCCTGATGGCGAGGGGGCCGATCAGCCCGCGTTTGACAACCTGAAAACTCAAGCCGCCACTTTGAAGCTTGCAGCCCATTACCTGCCCATCATTCCCGGTCAAATCTCTGAAGAACAAATCGCGGAATTTGCGGATATGGTCCGCAAGAGCACCGGGCCCATTTTCGCCTATTGCCTCAGTGGTATGCGCGCGACCGCCCTTTGGGCCTTGCATCAAGCCCAAATTGGGCAATCCGTGGATGAGATTCTCGCGGCTGCAAAATCGGCCGGACATGATCTGACGGCACTCGCTCCAAGGCTTTCTGCAGCCGCCCTTTAGCCCAGATTTCTATCACCCGTCTAGCATGACCGGAACACGCACATGAAACTCACAACAATGCTCGCCCCATATCTGCCAATTCTAACGTGGGGCAGAACATACAATCGCGGGTCTTTGACCAATGACCTCACCGCTGCGGTGATTGTGACCATCATGTTAATTCCGCAATCCTTAGCCTATGCCATGCTCGCGGGTCTACCGCCGCAAATGGGTCTCTACGCATCCATCTTGCCGATCACCCTTTATGCAATATTTGGCACCAGCCGGTCTTTAGCCGTGGGCCCCGTGGCGGTCGTGTCCTTGCTCACAGCAGCATCTATCTCACGCATCGCTGCACCGGGCAGTGAAGACTATATCTTTGCAGCCATCGCCCTGGCCTTTTTGTCAGGTGTGTTCTTGGTGGCAATGGGGGTGTTTCGTTTGGGGTTCATGGCCAATTTCCTGTCCCATCCCGTCATCGCTGGTTTTATCACAGCCTCTGGCCTGATCATCGCTGCGAGCCAGCTGAAGGCAATTTTGGGCATTGAGGCAGAGGGCCATAATTTGGTTCAATTGGCAGAATCTCTTTGGGCACATCGGCAGGACATCAATTGGATCACCGCGCTCATTGGTAGCCTTACAACAGCCTTTCTGTTCTGGGTACGCAAAGGTTTGCTGCCGCTCTTATTGACGCTGGGTCTGGCCGAGCCTGTCGCAAAAATTATGGCCAAAATGGGGCCAGTTGCCGCAATTGTTGCTACCACCGCCCTAGTGTGGCTGCTCGACCTGCAAAACTTGGGCGTAAAAATAGTTGGCGCAGTGCCGCAGGGTCTGCCGCCACTCACAATGCCAAAATTTTCGCTTGATCTGTGGAGCAGCCTTCTAACGTCAGCCGTTTTGATTTCAGTCATTGGATTTGTAGAATCCATCTCTGTTGCGCAAACTCTTGCAGCAAAAAAACGCCAACGGATTGATCCAGACCAAGAGCTCATCGGCCTTGGCGCCGCCAATATTGGTGCGGCCTTCACTTCAGGCTTTCCCGTGACGGGCGGGTTTTCACGATCAGTCGTCAATTATGACGCCGGCGCCGAAACTCCCGCGGCCGGTGCCTATACGGCTGTTGGTTTGATCTTCGCCTCTTTGTTTCTGACACCGCTCATCTTCTTTTTGCCCAAAGCCACTTTGGCCGCGACGATCATTGTCGCCGTGCTCTCTTTGGTAGATTTCAAAATCTTGGGAAAAGCCTGGCGCTATTCAAAGGCCGATTTCACAGCCGTCGCGACCACAATGGCCATAACGCTGGTTGTCGGCGTTGAAACTGGAGTGATTGCTGGGGTTTTGGTTTCGATTTTGATCCACCTCTACAAATCCTCCAGACCCCATATCGCAACCGTGGGGCAAGTGCCAGATTCAGAACACTACCGAAATGTTCTGCGTTACGATGTGATCACCCAGCCTCACATTTTGACAATTCGCGTGGATGAAAGCCTTTATTTCGCCAATGCGCGCTTCTTAGAAGATCACCTGCTTGCCCGCGCCACCCAGCAGCCACAATTGCGCCATGTGGTTTTGATGTGCTCTGCCGTGAATGATATTGATATGAGCGCGTTGGACTCCTTAGAGGCGGTCAATAAACGGCTTGAAGATATGGGCGTCTCTTTCCATCTGTCCGAGGTTAAGGGGCCAGTCATGGATCGATTAACGGGAACGGAGTTTCTCGAGCAGCTCACCGGAGATATTTTCCTGAGCCAAAAACGGGCCATGGACCAGCTTACCCCTTTGACTTGACCCACCCTAACCTATGATGCAGTCATTAACGCATCATATGAAGGGTGCGCATTATGACATCAAAGCTATTGTTCACTGGCCCAGAACTTTGCAAATTTGAAGCCCATGAAGTTGTTGCCCTGTTGAAAGCCAGGGAAATTTCCTCCGCAGAGCTGATAGATGCGGCTATGACGCGTATTGACCAAACTGGCCCATTGATCAATGCCACACCCACCCTTTGTGAAGCGCGGGCGCGGGCTGTAGATTTATCAAACCAAGACAGCACCCCGGCCGGTTGGCTGGCGGGCTTGCCGATCACGATCAAAGACCTCAACGCCGTCGCCAATGTCCGCACAACCTTCGGAACCAAAGGGCTGACGGCATTTATACCGCAAAAAAGTGATCCTTTGGTGGATCAATTGGAACGGTACGGGGCAGTGATTTTGGGCAAAACCAACACGCCCGAATTCGGCGCAGGCGGCAATACATTCAATGATGTCTTTGGACAAACGCGAAACCCTTGGAACACCGCGCTCAATCCGGGCGGCTCATCCGGCGGCGCGGCAGCCTCTTTGGCCGCAGGGGAAATTTGGCTGAGCCAGGGGTCCGATCACGGCGGCAGCCTGCGCACCCCAGCCGCCTATTGCGGTGTCGTGGGTCTGCGTCCAAGCCCGGGTATTGCCGGAGGCCCAGGACAGGATACGGCCTTCATTATTGAAGGGGTGCAGGGCCCGATGGCCCGTTCCGTAAGGGATTGCGCTTTATTTTTGGATGCAATGTCAGGTTTTGATCCACAGATCGCGATCTCCTATCCTGCACCTGAAATTCCTTATCAAGAAGCCGTCATTCGCGCTGAGGGGAAGCTGAAAATTGCCTTTGCCCCGAATTTGGGAGGCTTTGGACAGGTCGACCCCGAAATGGCCCAGCATCTTACTGCGGTGATGCGACAGCTTGAGAAAAATGGCGCTCGCATCGAAGAGACCTGCCCAGATCTCGACCATCTTGAGCGCAGCTATCACACGCTGCGTGGCGTTATGTGGGCCACAGCAGCAAAACGCCTACCACAAGAGGTCCAAGCACATTTCAAATCTACCCTCGCTGAAAACACAGCTTTTGGACAAGCGTTGACTCTAGAGGATATTATCGACGCCAATCTGAACCGCTCCATCCTGTTCAATAATATGCTAAGCTTGTTTGAGACATTCGACGTCCTTGCTTGCCCGACGGTGGGCTGCATGCCGCATTTGGCCTCTGAGGAGTGGGTACGACACGTGGGTGGTGTGAAGCTGAACAACTATATGGATTGGTTGCGCTTTGCCTTTTTGGCCACAACCACCGGCCTACCCGCGATATCGGTGCCCGTAGGACGCGGCCCACGCGGCTTGCCGGTAGGGCTACAGCTGATCGGGAAGCCCCGGGGCGAAGCCGCGCTTTTGGCCGCAGCGCGCCAGGTCGAATTAACATTCAGCGGTCCACTTAGCCCAATCGATCCCATAAATCCTTAATAAATTTAAAAAATCACATGTTTTACTGGTCAATACCGTGTTAAAATCTGCATAATTTCACGCTAATAGTCCACCTGGATTCGTCTCGAATATTTTTAATGTTTTAAATTTTACTTTTTAATGGGATGTCGTCATGTGGCTCGAAGACCCCATAACAAAACTGGAAAGAGCGGCCCATGCGGCCTTGCCATATCATTCCTGCTGATGCCATTGAGGCTTTTTCTGTGGCTATAGGCTTGTGGGACCCAATGATCCGAATGTCTAACTTTTGCCCTATGCAAAGATTTTAGGATCTTTGGTCAGTGTCCAGCAACGTCGCAATGATCGCTACAAAGCCAATCAAAAAACCCTAGAGCGGTTACGCCCCATTGTACGGGTGGCCTTCGCCAGACAAGATGTACAAGAGATTCTGTAAAAGAAATCAGCCCTAAAGCTATTCTTTTGTTGATAGAATCGGTCAAACCCACGACAGTATGATCTTGAAGCTGCCTAGGTGGACCTCATTTGCATCGTATTTTGAGCATAGGACTATGGGCTGTGACCTGCTTTTTTGGAAGCATGGGCGCGGCGCTCGCAGATCCCGTCGAGCTGGTGCTGCGCGATGGCTCTTTTTCAATCTCTGGAACGCTGACCTCATTCGATAGGGAAATCTATCAAATTCAATCCGAGTTTGGGCAATTAAGCTTAGCTGCTGATATGGTGGTCTGCCGAGGGGCGACCTGTCCAACCTTGAGCGCATCACCAGAAAACGTTGCACTCTCCAGCGACGAATCATTAAATTCTGCGCTGCTCATGCCGCTCATACAGTCCTTCGCAGAACGCCAGGGCTATTCCTATCAGCTGTCTCAAGAGATGGCGGCGCAAATCACCTTATTTGACCCAAAAAATGGCGAGGCGCGCGCGGTTTTCACGATTTCTGACCGCAATAGCGGTGACGCGATTTTAGATATTTTAGATGACCGAACTAATTTTGCACTGACGCTGCGCGCCCCCACGCAAGAGGAGCAAGCCGCACTCAAAGAGAATATGTTCGGCACCTTGGACCATCCGCAAAACTCTATGGTTTTGGCATGGCAAGATCTTTATTTGTATTCCGAACCCAGCAATCCCAACAGATTCATCACGATGAGCCAATTGGTGGCGATGTTGGGCGAGAAGCCCGGGCTTTGGCCACTTACCGCCAGCATGCAATACCCAGCCTTTCTCACAGGACAGGAGGATCAAACTCAGGCGTTGCGGCAACTCTTAAGAATTTTTGATGCAGCGCGACCGATGCCACCCAAGGGCGTAAATACCCCTGGTCGTTTGACGGTTAGCGCAAATCAGATAACACAAGACACCTTGGTTCAGGTGAGTTTAGGCTGCGGTCAACTGATGGCACCACCTGAAATCCAAGCCCCCATGCATCCGTTGCGAGCGCCAATCTACCTGATTGCCGCACCAAAAAAGATGCAAAACATCACCCGCGCCTTTTGGGCTTTTTTGCTAACACCAGAGGCACAGGACGCGGTGAGGACACTGGGCTTCATCAGCCGCAGCCCCAAAAAGACTGAGATTCATGGGCAATCTGGCCTTTTGATCAATGCGATTTTAAACACGGATATGGATATGCGCACCGAAGATCTGCGCCTAGCCGTTCTCAACCTGAATGGCTATGAGCGGCTGTCTCTGACATTCCGCTTTTTGGGGGGCACGCAGATCATGAATGCAGACTCACAATCCAATCTCAAATTTCTCAAACGTTTGTTTGTGGCAGGATATTTTGAAGGACGCGACGTGATGTTTGTTGGTTTCAGCGACAGTCAAGGAAGCGCGGATGGCAACGTGCAAATTTCTCTCGATCGCGCCCGCGCTGTACGGGCCACTATCGCCACACTACTTGATGATGCGCCACTCAGTAATGGTTTTGAGGTTCTCGGATTAGGGGAGGGCTTGCCGCTGGCCTGCAATGATACCGCCTGGGGCCAAAATCAAAACCGCCGGGTTGAGATTTGGGTAAAATAAAAGCCCAGCGCTGATCTTATCTAACGCTACGCTCTGTGCTTTATTCTTGACCCTTCACACCATCCCAAAACCGTTTGACCTTTTTGAAAAAGCCTTGGCTCTCAGGGCTGTTTTCACTTGAAAGCGCCTCAAACTCTTTCAAAATTTCTTTTTGACGCGTTGTCAAATTTACAGGCGTTTCCACCTGTAGCTCGATAAACATATCGCCCACGCCGCCGCCACGCACGGAGGGCATGCCCTTCGAGCGCAAACGCATTTGCCGGCCAGATTGGCTACCACTTGGGATCTTAACCCGGCTGCGACCCCCATCAATATTTGGCACTTCGATATCACCGCCCAATGCGGCAGAGGTCATCGACATGGGCACATTGCAAAACAGATTGTTGCCCTCGCGTTCAAAAATCTGGTGATCTGCCACCTCAGTGAAGATATAGAGATCACCTTGAGGTCCACCGCGTGCACCCGCCTCCCCTTCGCCCGACAGGCGAATGCGCGTGCCAGTTTCGACACCCGCCGGGATATTGACGGACAGCGCCCGGTCTTTCTCAACCCGCCCAGCGCCGTGGCAGCTCGAGCATGGGTTTTTGATCACCTGCCCTGCGCCAGAACAACTAGGGCAAGTGCGCTCAACAGTAAAAAACCCTTGCTGCGCGCGCACCTTGCCCATGCCAGAGCAGGTGCCGCAGGTCGCCGGTTCACTGCCAGAAGCCGCACCTGTCCCAGAACAATTTGCGCAGGACACAGCCGTTGGCACATTGATGGTTTTTTGTAACCCGCGAAACGCCTCTTCGAGGGTAACGCGCATATTATAGCGTAGGTCCGCGCCGCGCGCCGCACGTTGCCGGCCACCGCCACCGCGTCCACCCATGAAGTCGCCAAAAAGGTCGTCGAAGACATCGGAAAAGGCGCTGGAGAAATCCCCTTGCCCGCCGGGCCGGCCACCGCCGCCACCGCCCATGCCGCCCTCAAAGGCCGCATGACCGTAACGATCGTAAGCGGCCTTTTTATTGCTGTCTTTGAGAACTTCATAAGCCTCATTCGCCTCTTTGAAGAGACCCTCAGAGGCTGGATTATCTGCATTGCGATCTGGATG
Source organism: uncultured Planktomarina sp. (assembly GCA_905181815.1). Taxonomy (GTDB): domain Bacteria; phylum Pseudomonadota; class Alphaproteobacteria; order Rhodobacterales; family Rhodobacteraceae; genus Planktomarina. The sequence goes on from CAJIZA010000003.1 coordinate 172,604, forward strand.
AAGCTCCTTCGCCTTGCCACGATAGGCTTTTTTGATTTCCTCCGCTGTGGCCCCTTTTGAGATCCCAAGCGTTTCGTAGTAATCGCGTTTTGACATCTAAACTGTCCCCTCTGGAACGGAAAAACCGGCCGGCAAAATGGCAGGCCAGTTTGGGCTGATCCTTACTTGGCGTTAGGTGCGCTTGTCGCCGTCCAAATCTTCAAAATCTGCATCCAGGATATCATCATCTGCAACAGGACCATCGTCGACATCGCCATTAGCTTCTGCTTCTTGGCTGGATTTATAAATCGCTTCACCAAGCTTCATCGCCGCTTCGGTTACGTTTTGAATGCCAGCTTTGATTTTGCCCGCATCTTCTGTTTCAAGATCATCGCGCAATGCCGCCATGGCCAATTCAATCGCTTCGATTGTGGTTGGATCCACTTTGTCGCTGTGCTCTTCCATGGCTTTTTCAGTAGAATGAATCAGACTTTCCGCTTGGTTCTTAGCTTCCACCAGTTCGCGGCGATCTTTATCGGCATCGGCATTGGCTTCCGCATCTTTCACCATGGCTTCTATATCTGCATCTGATAGACCGCCCGAAGCTTGGATAGTGATTTTTTGCTCCTTGCCCGTGCCCTTATCCGCCGCGCCAACCGATACGATCCCATTGGCATCAATGTCGAATGTCACCTCTATTTGCGGCATGCCGCGCGGCGCCGGTGGGATGCTTTCCAGATTGAACTGACCAAGGATCTTATTGTCAGCTGCCATTTCCCGCTCGCCCTGGAACACACGGATGGTCACCGCGTTTTGATTGTCTTCTGCGGTTGAGAACACTTGCGATTTCTTGGTTGGGATCGTGGTATTGCGGTCGATCAAGCGTGTGAACACACCGCCCAGAGTTTCGATGCCCAAGGACAAAGGTGTTATGTCAAGCAAAACAACATCTTTCACATCACCTTGCAAAACACCAGCTTGAATAGCCGCACCCATGGCGACAACTTCATCAGGATTCACGCCTTTGTTTGGCTCTTTGCCAAAAAATTTGGTCACTTCCTCAATCACTTTTGGCATACGGGTCATTCCGCCGACCAAAACGATTTCGTCAATATCGCCAGTAGACAGGCCAGCGTCTTTCAACGCAGCTTGACAAGGCTTCAACGACGCCTTGATGAGGTCACCCACCAAACTTTCCAATTTTGCCCGGGTAAGCTTCACGACCAGGTGCAAAGGTTGACCAGATGCGCCGTCCATAGAGATAAATGGCTGGTTAATTTCTGTTTGGCTGGAAGAGGACAATTCAATTTTTGCCTTTTCAGCCGCTTCTTTCAACCGCTGCAAAGCCATTTTATCTTTGGTCAAGTCGACGCCACTTTCCTTTTGGAACTCTTCCGCAAGGTAGTTGACGATACGCATGTCAAAGTCTTCGCCACCAAGGAACGTATCCCCATTGGTTGATTTGACTTCAAACAGACCGTCGTCGATTTCTAAAATGGTAACATCAAATGTCCCACCACCAAGGTCATACACGGCAATGATTTGCGACTCTTTTCTGTCCAAACCATAGGCCAGTGCAGCAGCAGTTGGCTCGTTGATGATCCGCAAGACTTCAAGACCGGCAATCTTGCCCGCATCTTTCGTCGCCTGGCGCTGCGCGTCGTTAAAATAGGCCGGCACGGTGATAACCGCCTGTGAAACGTCTTCACCGAGATAGCTCTCAGCTGTTTCTTTCATTTTTTGCAAAATGAATGCAGAAATTTGCGACGGAGAGAATTGCTCACCCTGTGCTTCAACCCAGGCGTCCCCATTGCCACCATTGAGGACCTTGAAAGGAAGGTTTTTCATGTCTTTTTTCAGATGGGCATCATCATACCGACGGCCAACCAAGCGCTTTACACCAAAAACCGTGTTTTCTGGGTTGGTAACAGCCTGACGTTTGGCAGGTTGGCCCGCAAGGCGCTCGTTTTCGGTAAAGGCAACGATCGATGGAGTGGTCCGTGCGCCCTCTGCATTTTCAATTACCCGTGGCTGCGATCCGTCCATGATCGACACGCAGCTGTTTGTTGTTCCAAGGTCAATTCCAATGACTTTAGCCATTTCTTAGCATCCCTTCGCTCTGGCGATACCGAGGCTTTCAGCCCGCAGTGCGGCGCCTGTGCCTCAATTAATTCAGCAGTTCTTCTAAACTACCAGCTCTTCGCGTATATAGGTGTGTCAAACACCCCCTGCAACCATCTGGAGGCAATGAAATTTGGATTTTATCAAGTTAAATGGGCAAAATACACCCAGCCCTACCCTAACTGTGGGCGGAATATCTGTTTTTAAGGAATTTTTGCCCCCAAGAGATCAATTACGTCTGGTCGAGGAGCTGCGGGAGGTGGCCGCAAAAGCGCCCGTTTTTTCGCCAAAAACGAAATCTGGCAAACCTATGTCTGTACGCTTGACGGCCGCTGGTGACTTTGGCTGGTTTTCAGATCAACGTGGATATCGATATGTAAAGCAGCATCCCTCTGGCGTGAATTGGCCGGAAATTCCCGACTCAATCATAGCCATCTGGCGGGCAGTAGCAGGAACGGTTCCAGACCCGGAATGCTGCTTGGTCAATTTCTATGGCGAAGGCGCGCGCATGGGGCTGCATCAAGATCGGGATGAAGCCAATTTTGACTGGCCCGTTGTGTCCATATCTCTGGGAGATGATGCCCTGTTTCGCGTGGGCGGCACAGAGCGCGGCGGCAAAACAGAATCAATTTGGCTGCAGTCCGGCGATGTTGCGGTGATGGGTGGTCCCGCAAGGCTCAACTATCACGGCATTGACCGGATCAAATTCGGCAGCTCATCGCTTCTGAAAGAGGGTGGACGGCTCAATGTCACACTCCGTGTGGTGCGTTAATGTCCTTATCGAGTCGCTCCCCAGGCTGTAGAAACCCGTTTTGGGTGAAAAATTCTCCCATAAGGCCGCGGACAACAGCCACCAAGGCGACTTTCAATGGATAGGACAAATTGGAGTGCATAGACGAATAATTGATAAACATCGTACCGCGCGCTTGGTCCACACAGTGAAACAAGGGGTTCCAGTCGAACATGACCAACAAAAGAATATTGACGAAGAGGGGGTGCCAAGGCGTTAAAGTCAAAACACCATGCCAATGGCTACGCCGGCAAACCAGCCGAACAAAACACACCGGCCAGGCCAATTGGGTTAAAAATATCCACTAGATTGAAGGCTAGGTGGTAAATAAGCAGGATTGTTCCGATGGTACTTGTTTGTTGATAGAGACTTTGCAGCGCTACCAAACATACGAAAATTATCATATTCATCGGTGCATGCTGCATCATGGATGCCAATCAAGCCAAGCACGGCGTTCCGCCCACTTAATTTGCGCATACCACGAACGGTTCCAAAATAGATCTGCTCAAAAAGGTAAGGGTGCCCGAAATATCCAGAGCGCGTATGGGAGGTTTAGCAAACATTTTTAGTTTTGCAAAAACATAAAAAGGAGTCGAATTGCAACTTTGAACAATACGCCATAAGCTTCAAAAAATGAATTAATTCAACACACCCGCAAGGAACATTCAAGTTTTGGATTTTATCGTATTACAAAAAATCATGCGCAGGCTCGCTCTGGAAGCAGGGGACGCGATTATGGAGGTCTATAACAGCGACGATTTTAAGGTCAAAACCAAATCAGATGCCAGCCCAGTGACCGCCGCCGATGAAGCTGCAGACGCGATTATTTCCGCTGGTTTGCGGGCGGCCTTTCCAGATGTCACCCTAATCACAGAAGAGCAAGCGGAGAGCCATGCTCTAAAAGGAACTGAATTTTTAATCGTCGATCCACTGGATGGCACAAAAGAATTTGTCCATCGCCGCGGAGATTTCACTGTGAATATTGCCTATGTGGTCGACGGCATCCCAATTCGTGGCATCGTTTATGCCCCGGCAAAACAAAGGTTGTTTTATACGAACGCTCTGGGGCAATCACTGGAGGAAACTGGTTCATTCGAGATGGAAAAAATTGGAGCGTGCCAAAATATCTCCGTTGCCATTCCGAATCCTGATGGTTTACGCGTTGTCGCCTCAAAATCGCATCGAGACCAAACAACAGATTCCTATATCGCGAAGTATCCAGTATCAGATGTAAAGAGTGCGGGCTCGTCACTCAAATTTTGCCTGATCGCAACCGGCGAAGCTGATCTCTACCCACGCGCAGGCCGCACCATGGAATGGGACACAGCAGCTGGGCATGCAGTTTTGAACGGGGCCGGCGGCGGCGTTGTGCGGTTTAATGACCTGGCACCTTTGACCTATGGCAAGCCAGGATATGAGAACCCACATTTTATTGCCTATGCCAAAGGGATAACATTACAGAAGCCATGAGCTCACAACACAAACCGCACGTGCAGGAGCAACGTGATTCAAGAAACAAAAATTCACACAACCTTAGAATGTTGAACCTACGGTAAGCGAGACAATCTACGAACGCATATATATACTTTTTTTGGATATTTTTGTATCTTTATCAAAATTTTGGGTGAGGTTGTAATGGAAAATTTCTTAGAAATACGATGAAGTAAAACGAAAAATCACCAAAGCTATTTTCCCAGTCGCCGGTCAAGGCACGCGATTTTTGCCTGCGACAAAATCCATACCAAAAGAAATCATGACATTGGTGGATCGGCCCCTGGTGCGATATGCTATTGATGGAGCCTGAGCCGCCAGAATCAAAGAATTCATCTTTGTGACCTCACGCGGCAAAGGCGCTTTGGAAGATTATTTTGATGAAGCCCCAGAGCTTGAGCGATCACTACGCAAGAGGGGCAAAACAGATCTTTTGTCTGAGCTGAAATCTATCAATATGGAAAGCGGCACAATCGCCTATATTCGCCAGCGTCAGGCCATGGGTCTGGGCCATGCGGTCTGGTGTGCTCAACAATTGATTGGTGACGAGCCTTTTGCAGTTTTGTTGCCCGATGACGTGATCTCCGCACAAAAGCCCTGTTTGCAACAAATGCTCGAGGCCCATGCGGAGACCGACGGATCAATGGTTGCAGCTATGTAAGTCTCCAGCAAGGATACATCATCCTACGGAATGCTGGATGTCGAAAAGAAAGAAGGCCCCCCCTTATCGGTCAAGGACGTGATCGAAAAACCCCCTTGGGGCGCGAACCCTCAAATCTTGCGGTCATTGAGCGTCATATCTTAATTCCCACCATCATGCAAAATCTCAGCAAAATCAAACGTGACGCTGTGGGTGAGATACAGCTCACTGATGCAATTTCTCAAGAAATTGATCAGAGCCGCGATGTTTACGGTTATCAATTTTCCGGCCAAAGGTTTGATTGTGGATCTAAAGCTGGATTCCCGCAGGCGTCCGTTTCCTTTGGCCTGGAACGTGAAGATTTACACGATGAATTTTCAGAGTTCCTCACCCGCCTAAAAGTTACTCAGTCGACAGCACGCGCGTTGAAATTGGGCGCCTAGATCAAACAGCACAAAGAAGCACATCAATCAAAACCACGACAAATTTTTGAAATTCAATTTAACTGGCCAAACCGCCTTGCATGTTGACGGGGCCTGGGCCAGGCAATCGCAAGTTATCGGGGGCTTTTGCAAGTTCGCTGCACCACATATGGTTGTGCGCGGAGAATCTCTGGCGAAGGATTTGAAACTGTTAACCCAGCAGGTTAGTCTGACATGGCATGCCCCACCACCCGCACAGCCACCTCCAGGCCCAGCACTCTCGGAAATCTACGATACCGAGCCCGCATCTTTGACCCGCAAGACCTATGCTGCGGTTAGTACCAATTTTGGGTTTAAACCGTTAAAGTTTTAGGCCGCGACCGAGTTCGGGCCTTCCTGCAAGATCGCAAGCAAAGTGCTGGTGCTCTCATTGTTGCGCAGCTTCATGCACACATCCGCATCCCGCAGTGTCCGCGAGACCAGGGCTAAAGCCTTTAGGTGTTCCACACCGCTATTCAACGGGGCAAAGAGGGCAAACACCAAATCAACCGGCTGGCGATCGACGGCATCAAAATCAATCGGACGATCGAGTTTTATGAAACAGCCCACTATGCGATCAAGATTTTCAAGACGTGCGTGGGGCAGGGCGACACCGCGCCCCACACCCGTTGGACCCAAGTTTTCACGCTCCAAAAGCGCCTCGACCACACCATCACAATCCATACCATAGACCTGCGTCGCCATAGCGGACAGGTCTTGGAACAGACGCTTTTTGCTGCCCACAGATTGCGCGCAACGCACGGCATCGGGATGAATAATTTCAAGTAAATCCATTAATAATCCTAGTTGTATTTTGGCCTAGGCCGGGTCGACCCATCCAATATTGCCATCGTCGCGGCGGTATACAACATTTACTCCATTATGACCTTCGTTTTTAAAGACAATGACCGGCGCCCCCGCAAGTTCCATCTGCATCACTGCCTCTCCTACAGATAGAGATTGGATTTTTTGCTCCATCTCCGCAACAATTAAAGGCTGCAGACTCTCCGGTTCGTTATCGGTCGAATCGTCCTGATGGGCGAGGATATACGAGGATGCTTCAGAGAATTCAACGGGCTGGGCACGTTCTTTATGATGATCTTTCAATCGGCGTTTATATCTGCGCAATTGTTTCTCCATTTTATCAGCGGCGGCGTCAAATGCGGCATATATTTCATGATCATGCGCTTTGGCTTGCGCCGTTAACCCGGTAGACAAATGTACACTCACCTCACAGACAAATTCATTGGAGCTTCGCGAAAAGATAATCGAAGCATCAGTTGGTCGCTCTGCGTATTTTGAGGCAATGGCGTCCACAACGGATTTCACATGCGTCTGAAGTGCAGCGCCAATGTCGATTTGTTTTCCAGAAATTTGATATAGCATTTGGTCTCCTTTTTATCAGCCTCAAAATGACCAGCTAAGGACGCGATAGGCCACATCAGTCACACCTCACAAGCCCATGAATGGCCGCAAGCTGCAAGGTACAGTTTGTTTGAATTAGCTGAATATTATGACAACATATCACAACTCTATTGGCCAAATATCAGGGGTAATTGTCAACTCCAAATTGAAAATTAGCTCAATCTGAAATTTTCGCCCAGATAGACACGCCGAACATTTTCGTCCTCAACAATCTCTTGCGCAGTGCCGCTGCGCAGAACCACGCCATCATGCAAAATATAAGCACGATCGACGATATCGAGAGTTTCTCGGACATTATGATCGGTGATCAGCACTCCAAGTCCGCGCTTTTTCAACTCTGACACCAAGTTGCGAATTTCCCCAACCGCAATTGGATCCACCCCAGCGAAAGGCTCATCCAGCAGCAAATATTTTGGGATTGCAGCCAAGCATCTAGCAATTTCAACCCTCCGGCGCTGGCCACCAGATAGGGCAAGCGCTGGAGAACGGCGCAGGTGTTCAATTGAAAATTCATTGAGCAATTCTTCCAAGCGCTCAAAGCGTCGATCACGGTCTTTCACGCTCAATTCCAGAACTGCGAGAATATTATCTTCGACATTCATACCGCGAAAAATGGACATTTCTTGCGGCAAATACCCGATGCCAAGCCGGGCGCGCCGATACATCGGCAGGCGGGTAACATCGCGGCCATCAATACTCACCCGTCCCCCCTCAGGCGTGACCAGCCCAGCGATGGAATAAAAACAGGTGGTTTTACCCGAGCCATTTGGCCCCAAAAGTGCCACGACTTCACCACGGTGCAAATGCATGCTCACATCGCTAATGACCAACCGTTTTTGATAGCTCTTTCGTAGTGACTCTATTTTGAGACCACCCTTGCCATCTGACACTTCAAATTGAGGATCCGCCATTATTTGGATCCACTTGGCAAAACGGTACGCACTCGGCCTTCCATCACAGCTGCCCCCGTATCAAGATCAATCGTCAGAAAATCGGCGGACAGACTCATAGAGCCTTGGTTGAGCAAAACATCACCCCGCATCCGCAATTCACGCCCTGTAAGATCATAATCTGCGCTGTCCGCTTGTGCTGAATCTGACGGCGACACCAAAAGAACACCTCCACTGGCCAACAGCCGGCCAATCCCTCCAGCCTTCAGATAGGTGACATCCACCAGATCTGCGGATAGGCGCATATTCCCTTGTGCAATCACGACATTGCCCTCAAACCGCGCGGCGCCATCTGTTTGACTAACCGTGAGCCTATCGGCCAACATTTCAATAGAGGCTTCTGGATCACTTTGGAACCCATCCAAGGATAAAGTGGTTTGCGCCGAAAGGGAAAGGGGTCCACAAACTGTCGAGAGTAGAACTGTAATGAGCAGCAAAATTTGGCGCACGGATAACCTCAATCAATAAGTTTTGGGGAGTATACCAGCCGCACATCATTTATGAAAACGATTTGCTGGTCGTCGGCGGTCATTTGCAGATGCATTTCTCCCGCAGTAATCGCACCCAAGGCTGTTACCCCCTGAAACCCACCCCTGGCAGATGCCACACCCTGGTTAAGATTCATGTCCAAAGCCTCCGTTGTTAGCCAAAAATTTGGTAGCGCAGCAATGTGAACATTCTTCGAAATCTGCGCTGTTTGCGTCGATGAGTCCAAAGCGCCCTGCCCGGCGGTAACTTGGACGGTGCGATCACTGGTAGACCGAAGTACGACGGATAGATCAGTGATCTCAAGAATATCTGCGTTTTCAACCTGAAGTGAGGCATAGGCCGCAGACAGCGCAATTTCAGTGCCATTGCTGGCAATGCCGGTGAAATACGGCTGTGTGATGCGCTGTTCGCGGATAATTTCAGCAACGTTATGTTCAGCATAGGGCAAGGATTGGGTCACATCCACTTTTCCAGAAAACAAAAAAAATGTCGACAACAGGCCAAGCGCGGCAATGGGCAGCAGGGTTTTGAGCCATGCAACAAGCGCCGAATAACCGTCATCGAAGGAAAAATGCATTGCGCCTCTCAGTTATCGAATACCAGCCTAAGAATGAGCAAAAATGTCGCTGTCTGGCCAGCCTGCGAGATCTAGCTCAGCCCGCGTAGGTAAGAAGTCAAAGCAAGATTGCGCCAGATCCATGCGCCCCTCACGGATCAGCATCTCATTTAAACGCTCACGCAATTCATGCAAATATAGCACATCAGACGCCGCATATTCCACTTGCGCCTTAGACAAACGCGCCGCGCCCCAATCAGAAGATTGCTGCTGTTTGGAAATATCTATGGAGAGTAATTCTTGCAGCAGGTTTTTCAACCCATGCCGATCCGTGTAAGTTCGGGTCATGCGACTGACTATCTTGGTGCAATAGACCGGCGCGGTCAAAGCCCCAAAAGCCTCCTTCATGGCCGCAATATCAAACCGACCAAAATGAAATAATTTTAGCACATTGGGGTCCTCTAGCATCCGGCATAAATTGGGCGCCGCAGTTTGCCCCTTGGCCACCTGCACCAAATGCGCATGTCCATCACCGCTGGACAGCTGCACCACGCAAAGACGGTCGCGCTTAGGTTTCAAACCCATAGTCTCACAATCAATGGCCACAATTGGGCCTAAATCCAAGCCATCCGGCAAATCGCCTTTATAAACATGATTCGTCATCTTGATCCCTTGTGCTTGAAGCGGCTACGTCGCCTGCCTGACCCTCTAGAGCCTTGCTGTCAATTCAATATAGACGCCGAAAGGTCGCTCGTCACCCTTCACCCTTCGCTTTGATATAGCCACTGCCCAAAAAACGATTTATCTGCAATTTAATAATTCATACCATCACACGATCGGGAACCTGGAAATGCGCGAAACTGGAAAGACAATTGTTAATAGTTGGAATGAATGGGACCCGCTGCGCCATGTCATAGTTGGTCGGGCAGATGATTGCCATATTCCAGCGGAAGAGCCCGCTCTAGACGCAAAAGTACCAGAAGATAGTGATATGCGCGGCCAATGGGGACGCAGGCCACAAGAAACAATTGATCGGGCCAATGAGTTGCTCAATAATTTCACTAGCCAGTTGGAAAAACGCGGCATTCGCGTGGATCGCCCCACATCAATTGATCACTCTGTGCCAGTGCACACGCCAGATTTCTCAACCCAAAGCCAATTTGGCTGTATGCCGCCGCGCGATGTCTTGCTGACCGTTGGTTCTGAAATGCTCGAAGCAACCATGTCTTATCGCTGTCGCTGGTTTGAATATTTAAACTACCGCCCCTTGATGCAAAAATATTTTGAGGAGGACCCCAAATTTCGCCATGAATCCGCACCCAAACCTCGGCTGACGAATGCGGATTATCATCCCGATTACCTGTCTGAAAAGATCGGTGTTGAAAAACGACTGAAGTGGACGGCGGACAAATTCTTTGTCACCACAGAAGAAGAGCCTTTGTTCGATGCCGCCGATGTTCTGCGGTTTGGCAGAGATTTGGTCGTTCAACACGGGTTCACCACGAACCTCAAGGGAATCGAATGGCTGCGCCGACATTTTCCGGATCATCGGGTGCATACGGTGAATTTTCCAGGCGACCCCTACCCCATTCACATCGATGCAACATTCACCCCCTTGCGCCCTGGGCTGATCTTGAACAATCCACAACGCCGCCTGCCTGATGAACAACGTGAGATGTTCGAAAAGAACGATTGGCAGATTGTCGATTCTGCCCAACCAGCCCACAACGCTCCGCCACCATTATGCTACTCTTCCACATGGCTGAGCATGAATGTTCTCGTCTTAGATCCAAAAACTGTTTGTGTCGAAAAGTCAGAGGTCTATCAGGCAGAACAAATGGACAAGCTGGGCATGGAAGTGGTCGAGGTCGACCTACGAGATGCCTATGCCTTTGGCGGCGGGCTGCATTGTTGTACTGCAGATGTTTACCGTGAAGGCGTCTTTGAGGACTATTTTACGAAGGTCTGAACCGGCTCTGTAAGCGCACAACTCGAAAGGCCTTTTCCATTTTGGGGAAGGCCTTTTTGGTGACGCAATCATATTTTCGGTCGCAGCCAGCTCACAAAATTCCTGCCCTGCTTTGAAGGCAGCGCCGATATATTATGCCTAAATGTACATTGGCAACGTCGGCAATCAAATCCGCGCCAGAAGCTCTGCATGTTTCGCCGTAAAGTCTTGCCGCACCTCCAAAGGGGGGCGCAAATGAAGGGTTAGGCTGGCAGCAAGATTGGCGTCCACCCTGCCAAACAGCCGATCCGCTTCCGGCCCCGAAAACCCTGCCAGCTGGGTGGCTTCCAACCATGCACTAATCTTATCAGCTTTTTTAATCTGCTTTTTTAATGTCGAGGCCGTAACGGCCGGCAGTCCAAAACGGATATGAATGGCAACGCTCAACCGTGTGTCGAGATCATCATATCCTGGTCCAACGGATGCCTTTACCGGAGAGATCATATCTCCAATAACATATTCCGGCGCATCGTGTAGCAGCGCGGTTAATCGATGCGCAGGCGAGGCCTTAGGATTAAGGCGCAGAAAAATCTGTTCCACCAACAAAGAGTGTTCGGCCACAGAATATGCAAAATTACCAACGGTTTGACCGTTCCAGCGCGCCACAAAGGCCAAGCCATGAGCGATATCTTCCACCTCAATATCAACCGGTGTCGGATCCAGCAAATCCAGCCGACGACCAGAGAGCATCCTTTGCCATGCGCGGGGTTGTTTCATAAGTGCCTGCCCTTTTTCGCGATAGGTTATCTTGCGCCCTGCCCTATTGTCGAGAGGGCAAAGCAATGTTATGGCGGCACAAATCTTAAACCCCACAGACAATAGAACCCCACGAGGACCTCTAAATGGCACATGACTATATCGTGAAAGACATCTCTCTGGCTGCATTCGGTCGTAAGGAATTGGATATCGCCGAAACCGAAATGCCAGGGCTAATGGCCTTGCGGAAAGAATATGGGGCCTCCAAGCCTTTGAAAGGCGCACGCATTGTTGGTTCATTGCACATGACCATCCAAACCGCTGTCCTGATTGAAACACTCGTCGATCTTGGCGCAGATGTACGCTGGGCCTCTTGCAACATTTTCTCCACTCAGGATCACGCCGCAGCAGCAATCGCCGCAGGCGGCACGCCCGTGTTCGCGATTAAAGGCCAGTCCTTGGAAGAGCATTGGGATTATCTCGACCGGTCCTTCATGTTCCCAGAAGGTGCAAACATGATCCTTGATGATGGCGGTGATGCGACGCTCTATGTGCTGTTGGGTGCACGGGTGGAAGAGGGCGAAACCGATCTTATCGAGGTGCCAAAATCCGAAGAGGAAGCGGCCATCTTCGCTCAGATCAAAAAACGCATGTCCGAAACACCCGGTTGGTTCACAAAAACCCGTGCCGCAATCCAAGGTGTGTCCGAAGAAACCACCACAGGCGTGCACCGCCTGTACGAATTGGTCAAACAAGGCCAACTCCCCTTCCCCGCCATCAATGTGAACGATTCAGTCACCAAGTCAAAATTCGACAATAAATATGGCTGTAAAGAATCTCTGGTCGATGGCATCCGCCGCGCCACTGATACGATGATGGCTGGTAAAGTGGCTGTCGTTTTGGGGTATGGCGATGTGGGCAAAGGCTCTGCTGCCTCCCTGCGCGGTGCCGGTGCGCGTGTGAAAGTCACGGAAGTTGACCCCATCTGTGCATTGCAAGCCGCCATGGATGGCTTTGAGGTTGTGCTGCTTGAAGATGTTGTGTCCAACGCAGATATCTTCATCACCACAACAGGCAACAAGGATGTTATCCGCATCGAACATATGCGTGACATGAAAGATATGGCGATCGTCGGCAACATCGGTCACTTCGACAATGAAATTCAGGTCGCCAGCCTCAAGAACCACAAATGGACCAATATCAAAGAGCAGGTAGATATGATCGAAATGCCAAATGGCAATCGTTTGATCCTGCTTTCGGAAGGTCGGCTGTTGAACCTCGGCAATGCCACTGGCCACCCCTCATTTGTGATGTCCGCCTCCTTTACAAACCAAGTCTTGGCACAAATTGAGCTTTGGACCAAAGGAGATGACTATAACAACGACGTGTACATCCTGCCCAAACATTTAGACGAAAAGGTCGCCCGTCTGCACTTGGATCGTATTGGAGTGAAGTTGTCGAAACTCAATAACGAGCAAGCCGCCTACATTGGTGTGAGCTCAGAAGGCCCGTTCAAGCCAGAGCATTATCGCTACTAAAATCATAAAACCCAAAAGCAGCTCGGCTTAAATCGCCGGGCTGTTTTTTGCGGAAAGCTTATATTTCAAAAACGGCCCACGGCGTCACTACCGCGGACTACGTTTTGCCAAAATGCGCTGCAATGTCCGGCGATGCATGGACAGGCGCCGCGCTGTTTCACTGACGTTGCGGTCGCAAAGCTCAAACACCCTTTGAATATGCTCCCAGCGCACACGATCCGCGGACATGGGATTCTCCGGGGGCGGGGGCAATTCATCCCCGGTAGCCAGAAGAGCATTCGTGATATCTTTGGCGTCGGCGGGCTTGGATAGATAATCCGTCGCGCCAATCTTCACAGCCGCAACTGCCGTCGCAATCGCCCCATAGCCTGTCAAAACCACAACCCGGCAATCGGGACGTTTCGCGCGCAGCACTTCCACAACATCCAGACCGTTGCCATCTTCCAGCCGCAAATCCACGACCGCAAATGCCGGAGGGCGCGCTGTGGCGATCGCCCGACCTGCGGCCACTGAACCGGCTTGCTCAACCGAAAATCCGCGTTTTTCCATCGCTTTCGCCAAACGCTTTAGAAACGGCTCATCATCATCTACCAAAAGCAAAGATTTATCTTCACCAATGTCCAGCGGCTCATTTGCCATGATCTGATCCTTCCGATTTTCTCTACGTTAACAAGATGGTTCGATTATGGCTAGTATCAAGAGGCCCTCAAAACACAGGCCAAGCGATCCGCAACCACCTCTGGGAGAAGATCACTGCGCAAGAAGTCAACAAAGCCGACATCTGGAACCATAAAATAAGAAAAGCTTGAGTGGTCCATAAGGTAATAGTCCTCATCTTCGCTCGGTTGTTTACGGTAATAAACTTTATAAGCCCGGGCAGCTTTCGCAATCTGCTCTGCGGTGCCGGTTAAACCCACCATTTCGGGATGGTTATTGGCAACAAAATCCGCCAAATAGTCTACCGTATCCCGCGCTGGATCAATTGTGATAAACACTGGCTTTACCGTAAGGCCCGCATCCGCCAAAATTTCGACCGCCACCACATTGCGCGCCACATCCATGGGGCAGACGTCCGGACAGAAAGTGTAACCAAAATAAACCAAAGCGGGTTGATCGAGCACCTGGGCATCCGTCACCATTTGCCCCCTATGATCCATGAGCTCAAACGGCCCACCAATATTGCCACCCGCAACAGAGCCTTCAATACAATCCTCAAATCGCTGTGCAGGCAACATGATCTGGGTCATCGCAAGGGTCACCGCCAGCGTCACAACAACCGCGGCACCAGCAAAGGCTGCGAATTTCGTCACTGACATCATGGCCCCCTTATGGTTTATACAATACTCCTATGACATATCTTATAAAGATGCAGCCTCAGATCGTCACAGGAACATAAAATGTCACAGTCCAGAATCGGCTATATTGACCAAAATGCGCGCAGCAATTGGATGCGCTTGCGTACGCTTGTGACCGTGCGTTGGGTGGCAATCACCGGGCAAATATTAGCACTGGCTGTTGGGCAAGAGCTTTATGGCCTCTCTTTGCCGCTAGGCCCCTGCGCTGCGGTGATTGGCCTATCAATCATTGCCAATATTTTTGCGGGTCTCATCTTCCCCGACAATCGCCGCCTGTCTGAAGCTGGAACGGTTTTCACCCTGCTCTTCGACACGCTGCAACTGTCCTTGCTCCTGGCTTTCACCGGGGGACTCAACAACCCATTTGCCCTGCTAATTTTGGCTCCAGTCACAATCGCCGCCACAGTGCTTCCCACCCGCTCAACACTTCTTTTAGCCTCTTGTGCAGTGGCCATGACCACCGCCGTCGCTTTAGTTCACCTGCCCCTGCGCACTGCGGATGGGGGGGTACTTGAAATGCCATTGGTTTTTGTATTCGGCTTTTGGGTGGCTATTGTCACAGGCATCATCTTTATCTCGATCTATACCCGTCGCGTGACCACTGAAATGACCTCGATGTCAGAGGCGCTTTTGGCGACGCAAATGGCCTTGGCGCGGGAGCAAAAACTGACCGACCTCGGCGGCGTTGTGGCAGCCACGGCCCATGAATTGGGCACACCCCTCGCAACGATAAAATTGGTCAGTGCAGAATTGATGGACGAATTGAAAGATACAGAACCCCTACATGCCGACGCCCAGCTTATCAAAGAACAAGCCGAACGATGTGGCACAATCCTCCGCTCCATGGGGCGCGCTGGAAAAGAAGATCTGCACCTGCGCACCACATTGTGGTCCGCTCTTGTGCGAGAAGCAGCGGAGCCGCACCTTGACCGCGGTAAAACCGTCACTTTCGCTTTTGAAGCCAATCAGGAAACCGATCCCGATCAACCGCTCACCTTCCGCAAGCCCGAGGTGATCCACGGCTTACGCAATTTAATTCAAAACGCGGTTGATTTTTCCCAATCCGAAGTGCGGGTGGATATTCGCTGGAACAAAGACACTTTGGTCGTGTCAATTTCCGACGATGGGCGTGGATATGCACCGCAAGTCATCAATCGCATCGGCGATCCCTTTGTCCGCCGCCGCAATCGATTCTCTGCGGAGGGCGCCCGCCCCGGATATGATGGCATGGGGCTTGGACTGTTCATCGCAAAAACCCTACTCGAAAGATCTGGCGCACAGCTGGAGTTTTCCAACGGAACTCGGAAAGATCCCCTTCGTGGTGCTATCGTGACCAGCTCTTGGCCACGCCACAAGCTGGAAGCCAAAGATGAGCCTGTTGGTAAAAACCAACAAATAAAAATTGGTTGAGCGATTAATTCGGTATTAAGACCCCTGCGCAACACTGCACCCAAAAGGGTCTTGATGTGTTGGGAATCGTGCAACAAAATTTGTTGATCTCGGGCTTGGTGTTTCTTGCAACGCTGATAGCCTTGTCTTCGAGATGTGCCTTGCTGCGCAAGAACCTGAGCGAAGCAGCCCGGACTCTGCGGGCCGACCATTCGCATCGAAGCACCGGCCAAACTGCCGGGAATTCATATGACCACAGGCCGAATGCAGCTGAGCTGCATCCATATCCCATCTGGATTACCAGCCATGACCGGCACGTCACATGGAGCAATAAAGCGTTTAAGAAGAGCGAACCAGATTTCGCAGCCACCTGCAAACATTGGCTTTCAATCGGCCAAACCGATGGTCGGATACAAGCACACAGCGGTGCGGGACAGATCTCTTGGTACGATATTACCGCCCAGCTGCAAGATCATGAAACCCTTTGGTTCGCCAGCCCCGTCGATGGCGAGGTCCGCGCTGAGGCATCACGTCGCGAATTCATACAAACCATGTCAAAGACCTTTGCCCAGCTTTCAACCGGCTTGGCCATTTTTGACCGCAAGCGCGCGCTCATCCATTTTAACCCCGCACTTTTGGATATCATGGGTTTGGATTTTGAAGCTCTCAGTTTAAAGCCCGATTTGGCCAGTTTCCTTGACACGCTCCGTACCAAAGGGTTTTTGCCCGAACCCAAGGATTACGGCGATTGGCGCGACCAACTTGCCAGACTCGAAACCGCCGCGGAAAAAGGCAGCTATCGTGACGTCTGGGAACCAAGAGACGGGGTCACCTATCGCGTTACGGGAAAACCCCATCCGGACGGGGCCATCGCTTTTTTGCTTGAAGACATCAGCGCCGAAACCGCCCACGCCCGCGAAGCCCGCGCTGAGCTCTGCCTTTTGGAAAACGCGCTCAATATGGTCACAGCTCCCCTCGTAATTTTTGATGGGCTTGGCGCCTACTTGCGCTCAAACTCTGCATTTCAATCTATCTGGCCCGAAATTGCGCAAAAAAACAGCACTGAAAAATCCCTTTCGGGGTGCCTTCAGCTTTGGCAAAAACAGTTGTTGCCACATGACGCCTGGAACAAAATGCGCGGAAAAGTCTTGAACCGTGGCGATCGAAAATGTTGGAATGCTGTTTTATCCTCAAAAAAGGGTCAGCCATTCGCCTTGCAATGTACCCCACTGGCCAATCGTCACACGTTGATTGAGCTTGGCCCAGACAATCAACCTGCGAGCGTCACTCATCAGAAATCGGTGGCCTAATTTTCGCTTGCAGCATCGGGTGCCCGCCGTATTGTACCCCCATGCACGCCCCGCCCCTGTCTTCCCAACCCAACGTCACGCACAATGGCTCGATCGCGAACTCTGTTGGCCAACAGCGTAAAGCCGCAGGGACGGAGACGTTGGCATGAATCGCAGCGCCGATATTGACGCCTTCCTACAAGCCGCCGGTTGGGACATGGCACAGCGCGCGCCATTAGCGGGAGATGCTGGCAATCGAAAATATGAACGTTTGATCCACCCCAAAAAGGGCCCAACCATATTAATGGATGCCGACCCAATCAGCGGCGAAGATATCCAGCCCTTTCTTAATATTGCCGCGCATCTGAAAGGATGTGACCTATCTGCGCCTGAGATTTATGCCGCGAACCACTCTCTTGGGCTGATCCTTTTGGAGGATTTCGGCGATCAGCTACTTTTTGATGTCGCCAACACCACCCCTGAGCTCGAATACCCGCTCTACCAACTGTGCCTCGACGCTCTGGCCCAGTTGCACCAAAAGCCGCCACCGCCGAAGGTCGGATCCTATTTTCCGCAAGCTATGGCGCAGGCTGCTGAGATTACCCTGCAATGGTATTGCAGCCCAGACATCGCGGCAGCCGTTGCAACGGAGCTGCGCCAACACTTGGACAGCCTCGACTGGACACATCCCGTTCTCGTCCTGCGCGACTACCATGCGCAAAATGTCGTCTACCGACCTGAGCAATCCGGACTGGCGCAAATTGGGCTCTTGGACTTTCAAGACGCCGAACTCGGCCACCCGCTGTATGACGCCGCTTCGCTCATCCACGACGCCCGCCGCAGCTTACATCCCGATGTTGAGCGGCGGCTCAAGGATAAGCTGGACCAAACCTACGCCGGCTCAGATGATTTTCACCGTGCGTTGTCCACCCTGAGCGCCCAGCGCAACCTCAGAGTTCTTGCCCTATTCGCGAGGCTGTGTCTCAGAGATGGCAAGCCCGGATACCTTGAATTGATGCCACATGTTTGGAACAATCTTTGGCGTGATTTATCCCACCCCGATCTGTCCGATCTGTTCCAGCTCTGCCAATCCCTTCCCGAACCCACGCCGGAACTACAATCAGAATTGAGAGCAAAATGCGCCAG
Organism: uncultured Planktomarina sp.; assembly: GCA_905181815.1. Taxonomy (GTDB): domain Bacteria; phylum Pseudomonadota; class Alphaproteobacteria; order Rhodobacterales; family Rhodobacteraceae; genus Planktomarina. The sequence continues at coordinate 190,927 of CAJIZA010000003.1, forward strand.
CCGCCCGATGAGCTGATGCTATTTGCTGCCGGTTTTGGCAGTCGCATGCAGCCACTCACTGTTGATCTCCCCAAACCACTGATCCCCGTGGCTGGAAAAAGCCTCCTTGATCGAACATTGACGCTTGCGACAGCGGGCGGAATCACGAAAACTGTGATCAACACCCATTATCTAGGCGATAAAATCGCAAACCATTTGGAAAATTACCCAGCTCAGGTTGTGCATGAACCCAATATCCTGGACACCGGCGGTGGGCTCAAAAATGCCAGTAAGTTCTTTAAGGGGCCAGCAATTTTTACCAGTAACAGCGATGCCATATGGTCTGGGCCCAATCCCTTTTCCTATTTATTTCAAAATTGGCGCGACGGCTGCGATGCATTGCTCCTCTGTGCGCCCATAAGCCAAGTCAGCGGCCGCACAGGACCAGGAGATTTCTCCATTTCTCAAGACGGTGGGGTTACCCGGGTTGGGAATTTTGTGTATCTCGGTGTACAGATTATTCGACTGGACACAGTGCAAAACGTTCGAGAAACACAATTTTCGCTCAATATCATTTGGGATGAATTAATAGCAAGAAACACTCTGCGCGCGTGCCTGTATCCGGGGCAATGGTGCGACATCGGCAGACCCGAAAATATTGCCCTCGGTGAAAAATTGCTGGGTACAAACCATGTTTGATGATCGACCAAACTTTCGCGTTTTTGGCACCTATTCAGGTCAAGCCTTCCCAGACACATTGCTCGATGGGTTAACCACACGTCTGCAAGGGGGGCCTCCGGAGCACTGGGCGCGGGTTGAAGTCTATGTCAACACGCAACGCATGCAGAGGCGATTGGCTGAGTTGTTTTTGCAAGGTCCCGCGCGCTTGATGCCAAAGTTTACTTTGGTCACAGATTTGGCGCATGACCCACTTCTGACAGATCTTCCAATGCCAGTCCCAACTCTGAAGCGCAGGCTGGAAATTGCACAGCTGGTGCGCCTATTGATCCAACGCGTTGAGAGGCTTGCGCCAGCAAGCGCTGTCTTTGATTTGGCCAATAGCCTCGCAGGTTTGATGGATGAAATGCAAGGGGAAGGCATCGCACCCACTGTCATTGAAGGTCTCGACATTTCCGATTTCTCAGGCCATTGGGAGCGCGCACTACAATTTATCGCCATCGTGCAACGCTATTTTGAAGGCGGTGAAGCGCCAGATCAAGAAGCCCGCCAAAGGGCCAGCGTTTTGGCCCTTACTCTGAGTTGGCAAGAAAACCCGCCAGACCATCCGATCTTACTGGCCGGCTCAACCGGATCCCGCGGCACAACTTTTCATCTGATGAAAGCGGTCGCAGGTTTGCCGCAAGGTGCCGTGATTTTGCCAGGATTTGATTTTGACATGCCGCCCCGGGTTTGGGCCGAGCTGTCAGATCCGAAAACCAGCGAAGACCATCCACAATATCGATTTTCGCGCTTGCTGAATGCATTGGATCTTACACCGGATCAAGTCACCCCCTGGACCGAAGCGGCACCGCAGGCGGCGGCTCGCAATCGGTTGGTATCCTTAGCTTTGCGCCCAGCGCCAGTGACCCATCACTGGCGGCAGGAAGGGCCATATCTGACAGAGCTTGACCGAGCCACTCAGGATATCACCTGGCTGGAAGCGCCGAACCAAAGGGTCGAGGCAAAAGCCATTGCGCTGCAGCTGCGGCACGCCACAGAATTGGGGCAAACAGCTGCAGTGATAACCCCCGATCGTAATTTGACCCGGCGCATAGCAACAGCGCTGGCTGCATGGAATATCACCCCCGATGACAGCGCCGGAATTCCCTTGAACCTGACAGCGCCAGGTCGGTTTTTATTGCATGTCTTAGATCTGGCACAGCCACAGCTCACCTCTGAAACCCTATTGGTCTTGTTGAAACATCCGGTCACCCATTCTGGCGAAGGCCGTGGTCAACACCTACGCAACACCCGCGAGCTCGAGCTTTATCTACGCCGCCGCGGTCCGGCCTTCCTAACACCACAGGCCCTCTTAAAATGGGCTGAAGCCCAAGATCATTATCGCCCATGGGTAGATTGGATCAATGCCAACATCTTTAATCAATGGCCGGAGGGATCTCAGCCACTAGAGGATTGGATCGCGCATCACCGCAAGCTTGCAGAGCAATTGTCAGCGGGTCTCTTTGGGCAGGATGGCGAGCTGTGGGAACAAGCTCCCGGGCGCGACACGAAAACGGAGATCGAGAACCTTACAAAATACGCCCCAGCTGCGGGAGATGTTGAGCTCATCGATTATAGTGCCATTTTGCGCGGTGTTTTGAACGCTGGACAAACCCGCGACCAAAATCATGTGCATTCCAATATCAGGATTTGGGGTACATTGGAGGCACGGGTGCAAAGCGCCGATCTGGTCATTCTTGCCGGATTAAATGACGGCACCTGGCCCGAGCCCCCAGCCCCAGATCCCTGGCTGAACCGCAGTTTGCGGTTGCAAGCGGGTCTGCTTTTGCCAGAACGCCGCATTGGTCTTTCAGCCCATGATTTTCAACAGGCCATTGGCGCCAAAACTGTTTGGCTTACGCGATCCTTAAGATCCGATGATGCGGAAACCGTACCCTCCCGCTGGCTCAATCGAATTGAAAACCTATTGAACGGGCTTGAAAAGCCAGGTGACGATACATGGATGGACCGCATGCGCGCCCGAGGCAAAGATTGGCTGGGGAAAGTCGAAGCCCTCGAGGAGCCACAAGACACTCCGCTGAGCACCAGACCTTCGGTCGCTCCGCCAGTGGCGTGCCGGCCTGAAAGTTTGGCGGTAACGGACATCAAGCACCTGATCCGTGACCCCTATGCAATCTATGCCAAACGCATTTTGAACCTAAAGCGCCTAGATCCGTTGACCAAATCGCCCGACGCCCCGCTGCGCGGGACGCTAATTCATGATCTTTTGGAAGCTTTTTTGCAGACTGGCCCCTGGGCCAGTGCAGAGGCCGCCAAAGCCACGCTCCTAGCCATGGCGGAAGACCGGTTTCAAATCGCCGTGCCCTGGCCCGCTGCACGCAGAATGTGGTTGGCCCGCGTGGTTCGATTTGCTGACTGGTTTGTCACGCAAGAGCTGGTGCGCCAAGCCAGCAGCAGCATGACCAAAACGGAAATTAAGGGCGAAATTAACCTGCCTGAGCTCAATTTTACACTCAATGGCACGGCTGATCGAATTGACATTTTAAAAGATGGCACAGCCCATATCTACGACTACAAAACTGGCAAACCGCCAACGCCAGCACAACAATTACATTTTGACAAACAGCTCCTGCTGGAAATTGAGATCCTGCGACGCGGTGGATTTCTTGGATTGGGACCACTCAAAGTGGCGGGGGCGACCTATATCGGCCTTGATAATTCGCCCTGTGAACTGTCGGCTCCTATGGATGAGGCGGATGTGTGGTCAGATTTTTCCAAATTGATCCGCGCCTATCAATCTGCCGAACAGGGCTATACCGCACGACGCGCAATGCTGGAAGCAGACGCTTCGTCCGATTATGACCACCTGGCCCGCTACGGTGAGTGGACCACCAACCAACGCGCCACAGTCATCAAGGTGTCAAAATGAAATTGAGTGATGCAAGCCTCCGACAAATCGAAGCCGCCCATCCGGCGCGCTCGACATGGCTCGCGGCCAATGCGGGCTCTGGAAAAACGCGTGTGCTGACAGACCGTGTGGCGCGGCTGTTACTGGATGGGGTAATGCCGCAAAACATTCTGTGTTTGACCTATACAAAAGCTGCCGCGTCAGAAATGCAAAACCGGCTTTTCAAGCGACTGGGGCGCTGGACGATGCTGGACGATGCCAGGCTTTTAGAAGAGCTGGCCAGCCTTGGCGTAGAGCGCGACCTCGAGCCAGAAGACATTGAACGGGCCCGAACGCTCTTTGCCCGCGCGGTGGAGGCTCCCGGTGGTTTAAAAATTCAAACCATCCATTCCTTCTGCGCCTCAATCTTGCGGCGTTTTCCGCTCGAAGCGGGGGTAAACCCACAATTTGTCGAGATCGACGAACGGGCCCAAAATCTTCTTCTTGATGAGGTGGTGGAAGCCATTGCAGATGGCTCTGGGCGATCCAGCTTTGATGGTATCGCAAAACATTTCACAGGGGCAGAATTACAAAAATTTCTGCATTCAATCTTGCATTTGGATCATCATTTCGACACCCACCCCGGCGCAGATGGTATTTGGGAGGCGCTCGGCCTGACGGCCAGATATAATGACGCCGACCTGGCACACGACTGTTTCTTGCCTGACGATCTCCAGCACATTGAAGAGCTTCGAGCGCTCCTGCTGACCAAGGACGAAACGGGCCGCGACTTTAAAGCCGGTCTTAAATTACAGGCCATCAACGGCCCAACGCTCACAACCGCCGACCTTTCGACGTTGGAATCCGTATTTTTGAACAAGACGGGCAGAGCCCCAGGCTCAGCCAAAATAGGGTCGTTTCCCACGAAGACCACGCGAGCTGAATTACACAGCATAGCACAGGTTGAGGCGCTTATGTCGCGCGTTGAAGCCGGGCGGCATAGCCGCTTGAACCTGAATGTCGCAAAACGCAGCCTCGCGCTCTATGATTTTGCGGCTGAGTTTGTCAGCACCTATCGTGCACGAAAACAGACGCGGGGGTTTTTGGACTTTAATGACCTTATCATGCGCACACGCCATCTGCTGTCTGATGAGCGCGTCGCCACATGGGTCTTATTTCGCTTAGATGGCGGCATTGATCATATACTTGTGGATGAGGCCCAAGACACCAGCCCAGCGCAATGGGATGTCATCCGACTCCTCGCACAAGAGTTCACATCGGGTGAGGGCGCGCGCGCAGATGTGCCCCGAACGATTTTTGTTGTGGGCGATAAAAAACAGTCAATCTATTCCTTCCAAGGCGCAGATCCGGATGGGTTTGACCGAATGCGTGACCAATTTTCCCAGAAATTGCGTGAAATTGATCAGCCTTTTCAATCGACCACTTTGGATTACTCCTTTCGCTCGTCGTCGGCGATCTTGGATGTTGTGGATCAGGTCTTTGCCAATCGTAACGGACTTGGATCTGGATCTGCACATTTGGCGTTTAAAAAAGATCTTCCTGGCCGCGTTGATGTTTGGCCCGTGTTTCAAGCCCCTGATAAGTCTGAGCCGCACTATTGGACTGATCCGGTGGATGAGGTTTCAACAAATCACCAGGACAAACAATTGGCCGATGTTCTGGCTGGACATATCTGTGATCTAATCGAAACTGAGACGCTTACTCAGCTAGATGACTTTGGGGTCGCCTTTCAGCGTAAGATCACCGCTGGCGATTTTTTGATCCTGGTTCAGGGCCGTCAAAAACTGTTGTTTAGAGAAATCCACCGGGCCTGTAAGGAAGCCCGCCTACCAATAGCTGGGGCGGATCGTTTGAAGGTTGCCGCCGAGCTGGCGGTTCGCGACATACGTTCCTTGCTGGCCTTTCTGGCGCTACCAGAAGACAATCTGTCTTTAGCCGAAGCACTAAAATCACCACTCTATGGGTGGTCCGAACGAGATCTGTATAACCTCGCGCAAGGCCGAGACTCGCCCTTTTTATGGCGCAGTTTGCAAAACCGAGAAGAGGAATTCCCAAAGACTGTTCAACAGCTCGCTGAGCTCCGCAATCTTGCAGATTTCAAGCGCCCATTTGAGTTAATCGAACATATATTGACCACCCACGGTGGTCGGTCAGCTTTGTTGGGCCAATTGGGGCCAGAGGCGGCCGAGGGAATTGATGCTTTGGTGAGTCAATCTCTTGCCTATGAGCGGAGTAATATTCCAAATCTTACCGGGTTTCTAGTCTGGCTGGACGCTGATGATCTTGAGATCAAACGTCAGATGGACAGTGTTGGTGACAAAATTCGTGTAATGACGGTCCATGGCGCCAAGGGCTTAGAAGCGCCGATCGTAATTTTGCCCGACACTGCGCCGCGCAAAGCGCCCAAGCTGCCAGAGGTCGTACCTCATAATAATATCGCTATCTGGCCTCCAAGAAAAGATCTCATACCAGCCACATTACAAACCAGCCTAAAAACCATGCAGCGCCACCAAGAGGAAGAGCGTGACCGTCTGCTCTATGTGGCCATGACCCGAGCGGAGAGTTGGCTCATTGTTATGGGTTCAGGGGACATCAAGGAGGGAAAAGAGTGTTGGCATAATGCCATATTCGATGCAATTTCGACCCTTGGTGCTGGGCCTTTAACCACCATCGCCGGTTTGGGGTTGCGGCATGAACCCATGCAATGGTCAGTGGGACCCAAGAGCGACCCTGTACAAACTCAAATTATAAAACAATCCGTCCCAAGCTGGGCAATCCCCTTTGCCAAGCCACCTCAGGCCCCTGTGACCGCCCGCGCGCCATCCGATTTAGGCGGAGACAAAGTATTGCCAGGCGGCGTGCCGCAAGGCGCTGAAACTGCGAAACAGGTGGGTACGGCGGTGCATCGGCTCTTGGAGATCTTACCCAATGCGCCGCAAGATCAATGGGGTAATATCGCCGATCGGTTAATTGAAGCAGATATCCGAGCCTCAGCCTGCCAAGAGGCCCGCGCGGTGCTGCAAAGGCCGGAGCTGGCATATATTTTTGCGCCCGAAAGTTTAGCTGAAGTCGATGTAACCGCCCATTTGCCAGAGCTGAACGGCGATCCAATACAAGGGTCCATAGACCGGCTGCTCATCTCACCCACGCGGGTTTTGGCGGTGGATTTCAAAACCAATCAGATCGTACCAAGCGAAGCCGAACAAGTTCCGAGCGGGCTTTTAAGACAGATGGGAGCCTATGCGGCTGCCTTATCGCAAATTTATCCCGATCATGATATCGAAACCGCGATTTTATGGACAAAAACCCTTGAGCTTATGCCGCTGCCTAAAGATCTCGTGATTTCATCCCTAGCAAATACGCCACTCACTTGACGCTGGGCGCTTGCAACTCTAGTTCTTGCCCAAGCCTTATAACATTTGGAGTAACACCATGGCCACTGTCGCTGCTACAGACGCAACTTTTGATAGTATTGTAAAAGACTCGGATCTCCCCGTGGTGGTAGATTTTTGGGCAGAATGGTGCGGACCGTGCAAGCAAATTGGCCCTTCACTTGAAGAGCTTTCTGTTGAAATGGAGGGTAAAATCAAAGTGGTTAAGGTGGATGTCGATAGCAACCCCTCTGCTGCAGCAGCCCTTGGTGTGCGTGGCATTCCAGCTTTGTTTTTGTTTAAAGATGGGCAAGTCATTTCCAACAAGACCGGCGCAGCCCCAAAAGCGGCGTTAAAGAGCTGGATTGACGACGCCATTTAGGTTGAAATCTCTATTTCTAAGACGGGCGCTCCTTTGGGCGCCTTTTTTCGTGCCCTTGTTGCCAGCACTGGCGTTTCCCATATAGCGTCCGTAGTGAGGAGAAGCAGATGAGCGATACAAAATTCCCCGGATGGCACGGCACAACGATTATTGGTGTGCGAAAAGGCCCTCAAGTTGTGGTTGCTGGCGACGGGCAGGTCAGCCTTGGGCCAACGGTCATAAAAGGTTCCGCGCGCAAGGTGCGGCGCCTATCACCCGGCAAGAATGATGTTGTGGTAGGTTTTGCCGGCTCGACAGCGGACGCCTTTACCCTCCTGGAGCGACTCGAGGCGAAGCTCGAAGCCACGCCGGGACAACTGCAACGCGCCTGCGTTGAACTGGCCAAAGATTGGCGCACAGATAAATATTTGCAAAAACTAGAGGCCATGCTGATTGTCACCGATGGGGCTGAACTATTAATCATCACTGGCGCCGGTGATGTGCTGGAGCCAGAACATGGCATTGCGGCCATTGGCTCAGGTGGCAACTTCGCTCTGGCCGCAGCTCGCGGCCTGCAGGAAACAAATCTCAGTGCAGAGGAGATTGCCCGCAAAGCTATGGCGATTGCGTCAGATATTTGTGTCTACACAAATGGCAACTTAACCGTTGAGGTAATTTCCAAATGACCGACCTAACCCCTCGCGAAATAGTATCTGAACTAGATCGCCATATTGTTGGCCAAAATGACGCCAAACGTGCTGTAGCTGTTGCCATGCGCAACCGGTGGCGCCGCAAGCAATTGCCTGATGAGCTCCGTGATGAAGTTTATCCCAAAAATATTCTCATGATTGGCCCCACCGGGGTCGGTAAAACCGAAATTAGCCGTCGATTGGCCAAATTGGCCCGGGCACCCTTTCTGAAAGTCGAAGCTACAAAATTCACTGAGGTGGGCTATGTCGGCCGGGATGTTGAACAAATTATTCGAGATTTGGTCGACTCGAGCATCGCCATGACCCGCGACCACATGCGCGAAGACGTCCGCGCACGCGCAAAAGAGGCCGCCGAAGAACGCGTGATTGAGGCCATTGCTGGATCAGATGCGCGCGACGCAACCCGCGAAATGTTCCGCAAAAAGTTGCGCGGTGGAGAACTAAATGACACGGTCATCGAACTAGAGGTTGCCGATACGTCTAACCCTCTGTCAGCACTGGATCTTCCCGGTCAACCAGGCAGTCAAATGGGAATGATGAACCTTGGAGATATCTTCGGGAAAGCCATGGGTGGCAGGACCAGCCGCAAAAAGATGACCGTGGCTGCCAGTTATGACGTGTTGCTCGGTGAAGAGGCAGATAAGCTGCTCGACGATGAAATCGTCACCAAGGCCGCCCTGACCGCTGTGGAGCAAAGCGGAATCGTGTTTCTTGACGAGATTGATAAGGTCTGCGCGCGCGCCGATGCGCGGGGTGCAGATGTCAGTCGCGAAGGTGTGCAACGCGATTTACTGCCTTTGATCGAAGGCACAACTGTTTCCACCAAACATGGGCCTGTGAAAACCGATCACATTTTGTTTATAGCCTCGGGCGCTTTTCATGTTGCAAAACCATCCGACCTTCTGCCTGAGCTTCAGGGCCGCTTGCCGATCCGTGTGGAGCTGCGTGATCTCACCGAAGAAGATTTTATACGCATTCTTTCGGAAACAGAAAACGCATTAACCCTGCAATATTCAGCTCTTATGGGCACAGAAGATATCTCCGTCAGCTTTAGTGAAGATGGTATTAAGGCCTTGGCGCAAGCGGCCGCCGAGGTGAACCGCTCTGTTGAAAACATAGGCGCGCGGCGTCTTTATACAGTCATCGAACGGGTGTTTGAAGAATTATCCTTCGCTGCACCAGATCAGGCAGGGTCTGAGGTTGTTATTGATAAGACTTATGTCAACAAGCATCTCAATAGCCTGCTGCAATCGACAGATCTGTCTCGCTACGTGTTATAGCCCTTGCCAGCGGTCAGATTTCGTCTGACAACAGCGCATGATACGTTTTATTTTGCAAAACAGCCGGTGGCTAACAGCTGGAGCCTTGCTCACCTTGATCTCGAGCTTTGGGCAAACGTATTTCATATCTATATTTGCGGGTGAAATCCGTGCAACGTTCAACCTATCCCATGGAGATTGGGGTGCGATATACGGGTTTGGCACATTTGCGTCCGCAATTGTAATGATATGGTCCGGCGGTTTAACCGATGTCATGCGGGTGCGCAACCTGGGACCAGTTGTCTTAGTGGCGCTCGCAGCCTCTTGTTTGTTTATGGCATTCAATCCTTGGGTGGCGTTACTGCCGGTCGTCATTTTTTGTTTGCGCTTCACCGGTCAGGGCATGTCGACCCATATCGCGGCAGTGGCGATGTCCCGCTGGTTTGTAGCCAACCGGGGCAAAGCGCTTTCTGTAGCCGGCCTTGGATTTTCAGTTGGTGAAGCCTGTTATCCAATTGTGGTGGTCAGCCTTTTGGTATTTTTCACCTGGCAAAGCGTATGGATCTTGGCGGCCGGCGCCGCAATTTTGGCCATTCCCGCGCTACTTTGGTTGCTAGCAGAAGAGCGTAGCCCTCAATCCAGCGCCACAGAGGGGCAATCCTTTGGAATGGGCGGACGCCATTGGAGCCGCAATCAGGCGCTCAGCCATCCATTGTTTTGGTTTATGATCCCTGCACTATTAGGACAATCAGCGTTTAACACTGCTTTTTTCTTTCTTCAGGTACATTTTGCAGAAATTAAAGGGTGGGAACATTTGCAATTGGTGGCCATGTTTCCAGTTTACACGCTGGTTTCTATAGCCGCGATGATTTTATCTGGGATCTTGCTCGACAAGTTGGACACCGCCCGCTTGATCCCCTATTTTCAATTGCCAATGATTATTGCCTTTTTGATTTTTGCATATGGTCAATCACTGCTCGTGGCTTTGGTTGGATTTATTTTCCTTGGCCTATCCGCAGGTGCAAACGCTACATTGCCAAATGCTTTTTGGGCGGAATTTTACGGCACAAAACACCTCGGCTCAATCAAGGCGGCGGCAGCAGCTGTCATGGTTTTGGGCTCTGCTATTGGTCCTGCGGTAACCGGGATCTTGCTGGATCACGATCTACCTCTTGATTCTCAATATGTTGCGATTTCCATATTTTTTGGTCTCTCGTCTCTTATGATGTGGACCGGCGTAAAGCGTGTACGCACACGCTTGCCAAACTAGCGGCCCCGCCGCAAATAAACATACAGCGCGCCCACGCCCCCGTGGCGCTGATGGGCGGGGCTCACCTCTAAAATTACCAAAGACAGCGGTGATTGGCGCAACCAAATCGGAACATTATGCCTCAATACCCCATGACGTTCCGGAATAGGCCCGTAATCGAGCTTGGATTTACCCTTGCCCGTAATCACAAGAACCAATCGGCGCTGCAATTGCGCAGATCCCAAAATGAAATCTTGTAAAGCTGGGTGAGCTTCCGCCATTGTCATCCCATGAAGATCAATACGCCCTTCGGGCCGCAGCTTGCCACGCGTTAACTTCCCAAAAGACTTTGCATCCATTAAAGGCGCAGGCTTCGCCACCGCCTGACCTCGGCCAGCCAAAGGCGTAGATCGTAATTTTGCACCAATTTTAAAGCCTTTGAGATCCGGCTGTGTCGATGCAGGTCGCTCGATCTTTGCTTTCGATACAGACAGGACGTGCGGCATCTCCATCTTTGCGAACGGAGCCAGAGGCGTTGCAGTATCAGCTACTTTTCTCCAAAGCTCTCGTTCTTCTGGGCGCAGTTTTCTGGCCATCTCTACTTCCCCAAAACTCGAGCGCGTGCCTCTTGGATCGGCAGCAAAAGGATCATGCGACCCGAGTCTTTGGTCAAACCCGCAGCGATCCCAGCTTGAAAGCCTGTACCGAAAAACACGTCGGCGCGCTGCGGACCTGTTATGGCGGAACCTGTATCTTGAGCGATCATAAGGCGATTTAGTGGTCTGGAACCACCCTTTTCAAGCCAGATCGGTGTTCCAAGAGTGACATATTTAGGATCAATAGCCAATGTGCGCAGCGCGGTGAGTGAGCGGTTCATCGCACCGAGTGGGCCTTGGTCGCTAGGCACATCACCAACTCGGCGAAAAAAGACATAAGCTGGATTTTCCCAGACAATTTCTTGTCCCTTTTTGGGGTTATTCAGCACCCATTTTTTAATTCGATTGGCAGATACTTCATGCTCTTGCAAAACTCCCAACTCAACCAAATGGGGGCCAATGGCCTGATAGCGACGGCCGTTAGAGCCACCAAACCCCAAGCGGAGGGTCAAACCATCTTGCAGCCGCACGCGGCCCGATCCTTGAATTTGCAAGAAGAAAATATCAGCCAGATTTTCCACCCAGGCCAGTTCCAGCCCCCTGCCCTTTAAAACTTCGTTTTCCTCAATATCTCTACGAGTTTTCCAGATGCCGCCAGCACGCACCTCATCTGGCACACCGTAGATTGGATACCGAAACCGCGCAGTTCGCGTGAGAGAACCATCAATTTCAGCTTCATAATACCCGGTAAATAGAGCCGGCTCTGTGGTTTTGATGATCACTGGCTGAAAAAACGTTTCAAAATACAGTCGCGTATTCAGGTTTTGCTCTGCAACCACACAAAGACTTTGCCAAGCCTCACCAGACATGTCGCCACAGGTAACCTTAAATGCCTCAAGTGCAGCCGCGTGGTCGTCATCTTGCCAACCATTGATCGCCGAAAACGGAATAGCTTGATAGGTGTCAACTGCGTTAACCGGCAAACCAAAGGCCACAAAAATTGTGGCCAAAAGCTGCTTTCTAAAACTCATTCGCCCGTGGCAATGAGCTGCCAATTTGGATCGTCTGCACCCATTGTGCGGCCGAAAGTCCAAACATCGCGCTGGCGCTTAACCTCAGTCTCATTGCCCTCAATAATGTCTCCATCCACATTGCGTACCACAGAAGTTAGCTCACAAATGAAGCGCACATCAATCTCAGCCATATTGGTTTTAGGATCAAAGGTCGCGTCGTTTAGGCCAGTATCCCGCACGCCAATGAATTCTGCCTCAATCGAAAGACCCTTTGCCTTCCGAGCCTCCACAACAGAAGCAAACGCATCATAAACGCCTTCATTTAAAAAGGCTTTGACACTGTCCAAATCGCCGTTCTCAAACGCCATCAAAATCATTTCATATGCACTCTTCGAGCCATACAAAAATTCAGTTACAGAAAATGACGGCTCCGCTTGCTTCATACCCAAAAGCGCGCGCGCGGCATCACTGTCTTCTATAACGTGATCTGTAATATCTTGATCTGGACCACCTTCAATCACTTCAAGCTTTGGTCGATAGTCTGCGCGCGCAACGCTGTCTGATCGTGAGCCCTCATGACCTTCTCTCGTGCCCAGAACACCCCGCAACTTCAAAATGAGATAGATGGCGATACCAGCCAAAGCCAATAATTGTATAATTTGCATGTTCATTGTGATCTGTTGCCCCATGAGGAATAGAATTATTCGATCTTGGTACCTATGTAGGGCAGCAGGTGGTTCAAGTCCACCAGCACGCAGATGAATCGGAGAGCCAAAATGCGGTTGTTGATAGCTTTTATTGCAGTACCCTTAATCGAAATCGGCCTTTTTATCCAAGTCGGTGACGCAATTGGCCTGTGGCCCACGTTATTGATCGTTTTGTTAACGGCCATTGCTGGAACTGCCCTGGTGCGCAGTCAAGGCGCGCAAGTGTTAAGTGCGCTACAAGGATCGTTCCAGGCCATGAAAGATCCAACCGAGCCGTTGGCACATGGGGCGATGATTTTATTTGCGGGAGCGTTGCTGCTCACACCAGGATTTTTCACTGATGCTTTCGGATTCTTGCTTCTCTTCCCACCGTTCCGGCACTTAATAACAACCATGATCCGATCAAGGCTTAAATCAGCCAATGTCAACTTCTCCTCCCAGCAGGCCGATGTAGACCATAACGTAATTGACGCGGAATATACCGATATTTCAGAGCAGCAAAGCTTCTCTGACCCGACAAAGCATTGAGGGTCATGACGCATTCTGCTATGCGGCTCGAGAAATATTTCTAGGAGTGACCAGAATGGCGCAAGAACCGGTTGAAAACGGCAAAAATGAAGACCAAACCGCACCAAAGGCTTTAAAAATGCAAGTTCTGGCTCAATATATTCGCGATATGTCTTTCGAGAATATTTTAGCTCAGAAAGGTATCAGCGGTGAAGCACAGCCTGATGTTTCTGTGCAGGTTAATATTGACGCAAAAAAGCGTCCGATTGAAAATCAATTTGAAGTCATCATCAAGACAGAAATTTCATCCAAAACTAAGGATAAGGGTGAACCGATGTTTTTGTTGGAGTTGGAATATGCGGGCATTTTTCACGTTGAGAACCTGCCAGAAGATCAACTGCATCCCTATTTGATGATCGAGTGCCCACGCATGATCTTCCCTTTCCTGCGGCGCGTCATCAGCGATGTAACACGAGATGGTGGCTTCCCACCACTCAACCTCGACTCTATGGATTTCGTTCAACTATACCGCAATGAAATTCAACGACGCGTTGCTGAAAACGCAAAAGCGAAAGCTAACTAAGTCTCATTTTGTCCAAAGGGCATCAGATCCCAAAGCGGCGATGAATGTTTCATGCGCCGCTTTTTCAGCTTCAGACAACCGGGATGCCAAAGGTTTTGGTCGAGGTGCGGGGCGCCATTCTAACGATGGCGAGCCATCCTCGAATGTTTTGACCTCCGGACCAGACAAAACTAAATCAGGCTGGCGGCCACCAACCAGCTCCAAGTACACCTCTGCTAAAATTTCAGAGTCTAGCAAGGCTCCATGCAGAATTCGCGATGAATTATCGATGCCGAACCTGCGGCATAAAGCATCCAAAGAAGCAGGCGAGCCAGGAAATTTGCGCCGCGCAATCGCAAGCGTATCAGTTGCTTGATGGTTTGGCAAAGCCGGCCGATTTACCCATGCAAGCTCCGCATTCAAGAATTTCATGTCGAAAGAGGCGTTATGAATGACGAGTTTTGAATCTTTTATAAAATCAATGAACTCTTGGGCAATGTCTTTAAAAACGGGCTTGTCCGATAAGAATTCTTCGCTCAATCCGTGCACATTGAACGCTGCCTCCGGCATGTTGCGTTTTGGATTAATATATTGATGATAGGTCCGACCAGTCGGCAAATGATTGAACAGCTCAACCGCGCCTATCTCTACAATCCGATCCCCTTCACTTGGTTCGAACCCAGTGGTTTCTGTATCCAAAACGATTTCACGCATCTTTTTGCCTTTTCTTGATATCTTCTAAAATAGCGTCGGCCGCCTGCGCGGCTGTTTCATAGCTATTTGTATCAATAGTGTAATCTGCCCGCGCGGCTTTATCTTCAGCCAGCCATTGTTTGGATCGGATCAATTGAAAGTGGTCTTCCGTCATCCCTGGGCGTGACAAAACTCGAGATTTTTGCACCTCATAACTCGACAACACACATGCGACCGCATCAAAGTCAGCTGCTGAATTGAGCTCGAACAGCAATGGTATATCAAAAACTAAAATTGATTTCGGGTTATTGGCAATAAAATCCTCCCGGTCTGCTTTAACCAGTGGGTGAATGATCGCCTCTAATTTTGATAAGAGGTTTGCATCTTGTGAAATGAGCTGACGAAGCTTGGCGTGGTCCACCGCACCATTGGAAACCGCACTGGGCGCAATCTTACCAATGCCAGCCACCGCCACGCCGTTCTTGCGATAAGCGCGATGCACAATGCTATCAGCGTCCCATGCTTTGCAACCCCGGTCCACAAAAATCCGAGCCGTCGTGGATTTTCCCATGCCGATAGAGCCGGTCAATCCCAAAAGAAAACTCATGTGAGCACCAATGCTTCAAGATCCTCATCCACCGCGGGCCGAGATCCGAACCAAGCCTCAAACCCTGGCACACCTTGGTGCAATAACATACCAATGCCACTCACCACCTCACATCCACGGGCGCGCGCATCCTTCAAAAATTGCGTTTCAAGGGGTGCGTAAATGAGATCTGTGACCAGAGCATCGGGATTCACATTGGTTAAGTCAAATTCCAAGGCTGGCTTACCAGTCATGCCGAGCGAGGTAGCATTTACCACGGTGAACGCGTCAGGTAAGACATCTTCCTTATGCTGCCAATCGATCACTTCAATACAATCAGAAATGTCAGCGGCCAAATCTTCTGCCCGTGAACGGGTACGATTACAGAGGTAAATCTTGGGTACGCCAGCGTCCAAAAGGGCAACTAAAATCGCCCGCGCAGCGCCACCCGCGCCCAACACTAAAGACGGACCAGCGCTTGGCTGCCACGTCGTGCTTTTCGAAGTCAGATTGGCCATAAATCCATAACTGTCTGTATTATCGGCATTAATATTGCCGTTGTCCTTTTTTATCAAAGTGTTGGATGCGCCAATGCGTTGCGCTCGAGGGGTAATGTTATCCGCGAATGCCAATGCTTGTTCCTTATGCGGAATGGTGACATTAAAGCCTGAAAAGCCTAGGTCAAACAACATACGCACTGTTTCACTGAAACGTGCGGGGGCAATGTCGATGGCGAAATAATCGCCTGATATTTGGTTTTTCTTAAGCCAGTGCCCATGCATCAGGGGCGATTTGCTCTGCGCTATCGGATGACCCAAAACGGCCGCAAGTTTAGGGGTCTGAAACGGGGCGGTTGTATTGGTCTGATTCAAAAAACTGATGATTGGTCCGATAGAAAGCCCCATAATATCAAACCAATTGCCACGAACATCAGCAAAGAGATCTGGCGTTTTTTCAAAATGGTAACCCCCGGCCGAATGTTTCACAACCTCCCAATGTACCTCTATATAGGCGTCTATTTCAGCCGCACTCACAGAACGCATAGACATGTGGCTGATTGAAATATGTCGCCACTGAGGTTTGCCATCTTTGTAGATAACATTAGCAGTAATCAAACGATGCGTTTTCCCAGAAAGGCGAGATAGGGAGGTTTTGAGCGCCTCAGGTGAGACGGGCTTTCCGAAGTTTTCGCCCTCAAAAACCAGTATTTGATCACATCCAATCACCCAACTATTTAGATTCTTTAGGGATATTTTTAACGCTTTATGTTCGGCTAAAGTGTCGGCAATGTCACGGGGCAGGGCCTGTTCTGCAATCAGACTTTTCGTAATGTTTTCTTCATCAATTTGCGGTGACATAAACTGAGCGCTTATTCGTGCAGAGTTTAAAATGCGACGGCGCGTGGCAGATTGAGACGCGAGGATGAGATCCATATGAGATAAACCTGTGGATATGTTTTGTGTGACCTGTGATTGAACTGTGGGGGTAATCGCGGATTTATGCAAATACAAGAATTCTTCCTGAGATTCATCGGAGTTCAGAAACTTTCAGTGAATTTATCTTCTGTGAATATGGATAAATTTATGCCGATGATAATTTTCATTTTGGTGTAGTTTAATAATTCTATCAACAGAGTTATACACAAGGGTTGTTTTTAAGTTTTTGTTTATAGATGTTTAATTTAATTATTTTAACACGTTGATTGTTTTTATCCATCTGTGGATACATAGATTTATAAAATTTGATCCACAGAGTCTGACGGCACTACATCTCTCTACTAAAATCATATATTATCTATATTAATATAGAGGGAAAGAAATACAGTCAGATGATAGATTACTTAATTGCAATGTACCCGTGGTTAAAAGCTGGTCATATCGTGTCAGTCATTTCTTGGATGGCTGGAATTTTTTATCTTCCCCGGCTGTTTGTACATCATAGTGAAAAAGTTAAAGTTTCATCTAATACAGACAGATTATTCTGCATGATGGAAGTAAAGTTGTTGAAGGTCATTATGACACCAGCCATGCTTGCAACATGGGGTTTTGGATTATCTTTGGCGATCATACCCGGCGTGTTGAATTGGTCAGAGGTTTGGCCCTGGGTGAAATTGATATCCATTGTAGCAATGACACTATTTCATTTTTGGTTGGCCAAGAGGCAAAGAGATTTCGAGAATGGTGAAAACCATTTGACTGGAAAAACCTACCGAATTATCAACGAAGTTCCGACAGTTTTGTTACTGGTAATTGTTATTATGGTTGTGGTTCGACCATTTTAAATAAGTTTGTAATATTTGACTTGCCGCTTGGTTTTGAGTAACGAGATGGCGCACCCGTTCGGGATTGCTTTTTCTTAACGATATCTGTGGTGCCCGGGGCGATCTTGGGCAGGAAGAGACTCCATGACAAGTAACCGTGTGACTTTGGCCGAATTAAAGGCGAAAAGCCCAAAAGATCTGCTTTCTATGGCGGAAGAGCTGGAAATTGAGAACGCGTCGACCATGCGTAAGGGCGATATGATGTTCTCAATTTTGAAAGAGCGTGCTGAAGATGGAGCGGAAATCTCTGGAGACGGGGTTTTGGAAGTGCTTCAAGACGGCTTTGGATTTCTACGGTCTCCAGAAGCAAATTATTTGCCAGGCCCAGATGATATTTATGTTTCTCCAGAAATGATCCGGCAATTCTCTCTGCGGACTGGAGACACCATTGAGGGGATTATTAAGGCACCAGAGGATACAGAACGCTATTTTGGTATGACCAAGGTTGAGAAGATCAATTTTGAGAACCCGGAGCGAGCACGTCATAAGGTGGCATTTGAAAATCTGACACCGCTTTATCCAGATGAGCGGTTGAAAATGGAGCTTGAGGATCCGACGACGAAGGATCGCTCGGCACGGATTATTGATTTGGTTGCGCCGATTGGTAAAGGTCAGAGATCTTTGATCGTTGCACCGCCACGGACGGGTAAAACAGTTTTACTTCAAAACATTGCCAATTCTATCGAAAGAAACCATCCGGAATGTTATTTGATCGTTTTGTTGATTGATGAGCGGCCGGAAGAGGTTACCGATATGCAGCGGTCTGTGAAGGGTGAGGTTGTGAGCTCGACCTTTGATGAACCCGCGACGCGTCACGTTGCTGTGTCCGAAATGGTGATTGAAAAAGCGAAACGTTTGGTTGAGCACAAACGTGACGTGGTCATTTTGCTTGATTCGATCACTCGATTGGGTCGGGCATTTAATACGGTGGTGCCTTCCTCCGGCAAGGTATTGACCGGTGGTGTGGATGCGAATGCTTTACAGCGGCCAAAACGCTTTTTTGGCGCAGCACGAAATATTGAAGAAGGCGGCTCTTTGACTATTATTGCGACCGCTTTGATTGATACAGGTAGCCGCATGGATGAGGTTATCTTCGAGGAATTTAAAGGCACTGGTAACTCGGAAATCGTTTTGGACCGGAAAGTTGCCGACAAACGTGTTTTCCCAGCAATGGACGTTTTGAAATCAGGGACTCGTAAGGAAGACCTGTTGGTGGATAAAGTGGATCTGCAAAAAACCTATGTTTTGCGCCGGATTTTGAATCCGATGGGGACGACTGATGCAATAGAATTTTTGATTTCGAAATTGAAGCAGACCAAATCCAATTCTGAATTCTTCGATTCCATGAACACCTAAGTGTAACGAATGGACAGTATTTTTGCGCAGGCGACGGCAACGGGTCGGGCAGGGGTCTCTGTTATCCGTCTTTCGGGGCCTCAATCATTTGATATTGCAAAGATATTTTGCAAATTGCCGGCGGTTGGTCAGACTGGTCTGCGGGCGGTTCGAGGACGCGATGGGGCGCTTATAGATCAGGCACTTGTGCTATGTTTCGAGCAAGGTGCAAGCTTTACGGGCGAGCGTGTTGTAGAGTTTCAGGTACATGGGGGTTTGGCCACTGTGGCCAAGTTGCTGTCGGAATTGTCGGAGCAAGAGGGCTGCCGTCTTGCAGAACCGGGTGAATTTACCCGTCGAGCGCTCGAAAATGGCCAATTGGATCTTAATCAGGTCGAGGCATTATCTGATCTTATTGATGCTGAAACCGAATCGCAACGCCAGCAAGCCATTCGTGTATTGGATGGTCGTTTCGGGGACGCCGGGGAGATTTGGCGGGGCAAGTTGTTGCGTGCGGCAGCGCTGCTGGAGGCTAGTATTGATTTTTCGGATGAGGAAATCCCGGATGATCTTTCTGTCGAGGTTATTAGCTTGGTTGAAGGGACGCGTGCATCGATCGCTGCAATATTGGAGCGGTCTATGATGGCGTCAAAAATTCGTACTGGTTTTACGGTTGCGATAATCGGCGCGCCCAATGTCGGTAAATCCACGCTGTTGAATGCTATTGTGGGACGGCAAGCTGCAATTACCTCCGATGTGGCGGGAACGACGCGAGATGTGATCGAGTGCCGGGTTGATTTGCAAGGATTGGCTGTGAGTTTTCTAGATACAGCGGGTTTGCGCGAGTCAGAGGACGAGATTGAAAATTTAGGAATTTCAAAGGCATATGATATGGCAGCCGCCGCTGATGTTCGTGTGTTCTTGGTTGAAGAGGTGGGGGAGCCTCTCCCCATTGCTTTGCGTGATGGAGATATTGTTCGGCTGAACAAGGGAGATGAGCGAAGCTCTGATGTTGGTAAAGTGTCGGGAAAAACCGGGGAAGGCGTATCAGAATTACTGAGCCTCATTGCCGAACGGTTAATGGTTAAAACACCGCAAGATGTGGTGGCTATTCGAGAACGTCAAATCACTGGTTTGCGTGCGGCCGAATCCTCTCTTGGGCGGGTATTGGAGTTGACTCATGCCGACCCATTGCCCTTTGAACTGGCCAGCCAAGAGCTGTATTTCGCTCTTAGTGAATTGGATTTTGTTTTCGGTCGGATTGATATAGAATCTGTACTGGATGAAATCTTCTCAAGCTTTTGCTTGGGGAAGTAAGGGGCTTGTTTCACGTGAAACATTTTGATGTTGTGGTTGTAGGCGGCGGTCATGCCGGATGCGAGGCGCTTCATGCGGCCAGCCGGTATGGATTGAAGGCCGCTCTTGTGACATTGGACAAAAGCAAGGTCGGCGTGATGTCATGCAACCCAGCGATTGGTGGCTTGGGTAAGGGTCATTTGGTGCGCGAGATTGATGCTCTGGATGGAATTATGGGCACGGCAGCCGATCTTTCGGGCATTCAATTCCGCCTTCTCAACCGAAGCAAGGGGCCCGCGGTGCAGGGACCGCGGACACAATCGGATCGGCAGCGGTATCTACAAGCAATTCAGGCCCTACTGGCCCAGCAAGATTATACACTGATCGAGGGGGAGGCGGCGGCTTTGATGTCAAATGCCGGTTCTGTGACGGGTGTTCGTTTGGCGGATGGCTCGGAAGTTCATGCCCGGTCGGTTATTTTGACCGCTGGAACCTTCATGCGGGGGACAATTCATATTGGCGATAAAAGGGTTTCCGCCGGTCGCATGGGAGAGAAGGCTGCGGATGAACTTTCATCGCAGATGGAATCTTTGGGCGCTGTATTTGGCCGGTTGAAAACGGGCACGCCGCCCCGGCTGAACGGCGACACCATTGATTGGAGCCAGCTCGAGCTTCAGCCTGCCGATTGTGATCCGGTGATGCTGTCATTCTTATCAAAAGGACCCGCTGTCCAGCAGGTCAGCTGCGGCATTACTCATACCAACCGCGAGACTCACGACATTATTCGGGAGAACATTGAAAAGTCAGCAATGTATGGCGGGCACATCGAAGGCGTTGGGCCGCGGTATTGCCCTTCAATCGAAGACAAAATAACCCGCTTTGCTGATAAATCTAGTCACCAGGTGTTTTTGGAGCCAGAGGGGCTAACGACAAATTGTGTGTATCCAAATGGTATTTCGACATCATTGCCCGAAGATGTACAAGAGGCTTATGTTAGGTCGATCCTGGGGTTGGAGAATGTAGAAATTCAACAGCCAGGATATGCCATTGAATATGATTTTCTTAATCCCCAAGGCTTATCAAATGATTTGGAATCAAATTTGATGGGTGGCTTGTTCTTGGCTGGGCAAATTAACGGCACGACAGGGTATGAAGAGGCGGCAGCTCAGGGTCTGGTTGCGGCAGTCGGCGTTGCGAAACGGCTCAAGGGCGTGTGTCCCATCATATTTGATCGTAGTACCAGCTATATTGGGGTTATGATTGATGATTTGACAACACGGGGTGCAACCGAGCCGTATAGAATGTTTACCTCAAGAGCTGAATTTCGATTGAAACTCCGTGCGGATAATGCTGATCAGCGGCTGACTGAGCAAGGACATACCTCCGGGCTGGTATCTGGTCAAAGGTACGGCGTGTATCAAGAGAAGATGAGGCGCCTAGATCAATGTCGCTCGCTGCTGTCATCAATGTCCGTTTCACCCAACCAGGCGAGACAGGTGGGAATCGACCTTGGTTTAGATGGGCGTCGTCGCAATGGGCATGAGCTGCTCTCTATCCCAGGTGTCACCATTACCAAGCTCACTGATTTGACCCCAAGTTTAGCTGGGTTTGACGCAGAGTCCCTGGATCAGGCTGCGCGGGAAGCGCTTTATGTTACTTATATTGAACGCCAGGGCCGCGATATTGAGGCGCTGGCTCGGGATCTAAGCGTTAAGATTCCAAACGGCTTTCATTATGCGGGCGTTGCTGGTTTATCTTCTGAGATGATTGCAAAATTAAGTGCTGCGCGTCCAGTGTCACTTGGCGCAGCTAAAAATATTGAAGGGGTAACGCCGGCGGCTTTGACCGCGGTATTGCTGCGCATTAAATCTCAAAGCCTGAAAAATACCGGATGAGGAGGCAAGAAACACTCGCCAGCCTGAATGTTTCACGTGAAACAGAGGTGCAGCTCAACGATTTTGTTGCGTTAATTAAAAAGTGGAATCCGGTCATCAATTTGATCGCCAAGGGCAGCATTCCGAACATCTGGAGCCGTCACATTGAAGATTCGGCACAAATTATCGCATTGGCAAAGCTTTCAGACTATTGGATTGATATTGGCAGCGGCGGGGGTTTCCCTGGTATCGTTGTGGCGATTTGCCTGAAAGAGATCTCCCCATCCACCTGTGTTGTCTTGGTCGAAAGTGATTTGAGAAAAGCCACGTTCCTCCGTCAAGCAGCCGCGCTTCTAGAACTTAACTGTGAAATCCACAGCTCAAGAATTGAATCTTTAACCATAGCTCGGGCGGCCACCCTCTCGGCGCGTGCCCTCGCACCTCTGCCGGGTCTGCTAGAATATGCCGAAACTCTCGTCGAAAAGGACGGCGTGTGTTTGTTCATGAAGGGGCAAACTTATCAGGATGAACTTGCGGCGGCGCAAAAATCATGGTCATTTGAACACGACATCGTACAAAGCCATACAGAAAGCAATGCTGCGGTGTTGAAAATCAGGAATATTCGACGTGTTGCAGATTAAACCAAAAATTTTCGCCATCGCGAACCAAAAGGGTGGGGTCGGGAAGACAACTACAACCCTAAATTTGGCTGCTGCAATCGCAGAGGCCGGCTTTAAAGTGCTGGTAATGGATCTTGATCCTCAGGGAAATGCCTCAACGGGGCTTGGCTCCCACGCCGATGCGCGCGAATTTACCACTTATGATGTTCTGATCGGCATTCACGTTGAACCCCGATTTATACAAAAAACAGATATTGAAAATATTGATCTTGTTCCATCAACAACGGATCTCAGTTCTGCAGACATTGAGTTGGCCAGCGCAAAGAACCGAAGTGAGAAGCTGCGTAAGGTTTTCGGCAACTCAGATCTTTCAAAATATGATTATGTATTATTGGACTGCCCCCCATCGCTCAATGTTCTAACTGTGAACGCGTTGATTGCAGCTCATGCGCTCATTATTCCTTTGCAAAGTGAATTTTTTGCACTGGAGGGGCTGTCACAGCTACTGATGTCGGTGCGAGAGGTTCGAGATTTAGGCAATCCCGACCTTCGAATCGAAGGTGTGGTGCTTACAATGTATGATGCGCGCAACCGTTTGTCCTTGCAGGTTGAAGAGGATGCGCGGGAAAACTTAGGCGAACTGGTCTTTAAAACAGTCATTCCCCGCAATGTACGAATAAGCGAGGCGCCCTCTTTTGCGATGCCTGTTTTAAGTTATGATAGCCGATCCAAAGGTGCGGAGGCCTATCGCGCCCTCGCTCAAGAGATTTTGGCACGAAGATGATAAAGAGTTAGGACACAATATGGCCAATACCCCCAAACGCCAAAGAGGTCTCGGCCGAGGCCTATCCGCTCTTATGGCAGATATTGAACCCACCGTTGGTGACTCAGGTCCAGTTGGATCTGATCGGCGCAATGAAATGTTTGTGCCAATCGAAAATGTACATCCCAATCCGGACCAACCGCGCCGGCACTTTGACTCTGGTGATTTAAACGACCTAGCAGGCTCCATTCGCTCTAAGGGAATTATTCAGCCGTTGGTTGTGCGTGCGCATCCGGCTAAAGTTGGCGATTATGAAATTGTCGCGGGCGAACGGCGTTGGCGCGCTTCTCAACTCGCACAGCTGCATGAATTGCCTGTTGTAGTGCGGGAATTTTCTGACCTGGATGTGCTTGAGATCGCAATCATTGAGAATATTCAACGGGCAGACCTAAATCCAATTGAAGAGGCGATTGGTTATCGACAGCTCATGGATAAATTTGGCCATACGCAAGAGCAGATGGCCGAGGCTCTTGGTAAATCGCGTCCGCATATAGCAAATGTTCTCCGCCTTCTGGCGCTACCAGACGACGTTCAATCTCTTGTCGTTAATGGCAGCCTAACAAGTGGTCACGCCCGTGCGTTGATTACGGCGCCTGACGCCTCTGATTTGGCGCGTATTGTTGTTGCGCGGGGGTTATCTGTCCGACAGACCGAGAAGCTGGTGAAAGAGCCTAAAGCCCCCAACAAAGAGCGCGCGCCGAAATCCGCCAAAGATGCCGATACACGTGCGCTTGAGGGCGATCTTTCCGCAGCTCTTAAAATGAGGGTCTCGATTACACATAATCCTGGACAAGGGGGTGGATCGATTACCGTTCGCTACAAAAGCCTAGAGCAACTTGACGAGCTTTGTCGCCAACTAGCTGGGCTCTAGTACATCAAAGCCTGAACCAGCTGATTGAGCAGCGGGCGGCCAGATTTTGTGGCTCGCAGTTGATCTTCTGAGAGTCCCAATAGGCCCATATCAAGCAGGTGATCTGGGATCTTTAGCTGGGTGTTGGCGACGCCCTCAATGCGTGCTAGAGAAATTCCATCTGATATCCGCAATCCCATCATGATTAACTCATTGGCATGATCGTGCGGAGTTAATATTTCTTGATGACTGGTCCCACTGTTTTTTTTTGTCACCCGCTCCAACCATGCCTGCGGCGCCAATGCCGTTTGGGTGGCGTGACGCTTTCCTGAAAAAGTTAAACGCCCATGGGCTCCAGGCCCAATTCCGATATAGTCACCCCCACGCCAATATATAATATTGTGTTTTGATTCCAATAGCTTATGGGAATAATTGGAGACTTCATAGGCGTGCAACCCTGCTGCGGCGCAGATCTCATTGGTTGCATCGAACATATCTGCGCTCAAGTCTTCATCGGGTAACCCTCCCAACTTGCCTGCCTTCGCACGAAAGCCAAAGGCTGTCCCTGGTTCAATAGTTAGTTGGTACAAAGACAGGTGCCCTGCGCTCATTTCAATGGCTTCGGTTAGCTCTCTTTGCCAGTCGCCAAGCGTTTGGTCCTGCCTTGCATAGATTAAATCAAAACTGACTCGCTCAAAATAAGTTTTCGCGATTTTCAGGGCGGACCGCGCCTCCGCCACTGAATGCAAGCGGCCAAGGCGCTTTAGGTCTGGATCGTTCAGCGCCTGAATTCCCATGGAAATCCGGTTCACTCCAGCCATACGGAAATCTGCGAAGCGAGATGCTTCAACTGAGGACGGATTGGCCTCAAGCGTGATTTCAATATCATTCGCGAAGGGCCAATGCGCCCGTGCGCGATCAATTAAACGCCCCACCATATTGGGTGGCATTAGACTAGGGGTACCGCCCCCGAAAAAAATCGAATTCAATACGCGGCCTTGGGTGAGGGCCGCGTGGCGATCCAATTCGCTTAATAGGGCCCGTTCCCATATTTCAGTGTCAACCGTGGCGCTGACATAGGAATTGAAGTCACAATAAGGACACTTTGCTTCACAAAATGGCCAATGGATATAAAGGCCAAACCCACCGTGGCGCCAATCTTCCATCACGTTAGACAGCCAGACACCAACTTGTTAAAGGCATCTGCCCGATGGCTAAGGGGGTGCTTCTCCTCGGGGAGCATCTCAGCAAATGTTTGATCAAACCCATCAGGTTGAAACATAGGATCAAAGCCAAATCCATGCATACCGCGCATTGGCCAAACCACTTGACCGGTCGCAATGCCAGCGAAAATCTCATCGTGACCATCTGGCCATGCTAAACATAATGTACAATTAAACTGCGCACGGCGCGGGAAGGGCGCATCTGCTGCGTCCAGCTCCCTCCAAACCCGTGTCATCGCCATTGTAAAATCGCGACCACTGGGTGTTTCCGCCCAATCGGCCGTATAAACCCCGGGTGCGCCATCCAACCCATCAACACAAATTCCACTATCGTCAGACAGAGCCGGCAGGCCGGCTGCCTGCGCTGCAAAATGCGCTTTCAGGCGCGCATTCCCAGCGAAACTAGTCTCAGTTTCCACCGGTTCTTCCAGGCCCAGCTCCCCAGCACTCACACATGCGATGCTAAAGGGGGCCAAAAGTGCCTGAATTTCGTGCAACTTGCCTTTATTATGACTGGCAAGAACGATCTTAGATTCGGTGAGCACGCGCATCAGCCAACGGCCGCCAATTGTGCAGCCACCAGTTGCGACACGCCCGCCTCGGCCAGATCAATCAGCTGTCCCATTTGATCACGAGAGAATGTTGAGCCCTCAGCCGACATCTGGACTTCAACCAATTTGCCCGATCCCAAGATCACGAAATTGCCATCAACCCCAGCCTCACTGTCCTCCGGGTAGTCCAGATCCAAAACCGCTTGGCCCGCATAGATCCCACAGCTCACTGCAGCCACAGGATCGACAAGAGGATCGCTGATAATATCTCCAGCTTTCATGAGCTTTTGCACAGCGAGCTTAAGCGCCACCCAACCGCCTGTGATTGCGGCGCAGCGCGTCCCACCATCTGCTTGGATCACATCGCAATCGATACTGATTTGCCGCTCACCCAGAGCCACCCGATCCACACCGGCGCGCAAACTCCGCCCGATGAGACGTTGAATCTCTTGAGTGCGTCCAGATTGACCGTTTTTGGCCTCCCGGCGCATGCGCGTATGGGTGGCGCGGGGCAGCATCCCATACTCTGCTGTTACCCAACCCAATCCCGAGTTTCGCAGAAAAGGAGGCACGCGCTCTTCCAAACTGGCTGTGCAAAGCACATGTGTATCGCCAATCTTGATCAAACAAGATCCCTCGGCATGGCGCGTAACGTCTGTTTCAATTACAATGTCACGCATTTGATTTAATTCTCGATTGGATGGTCGCATCGCTTGTCCTCTCTGTGTTCATGCGCGAATATGCGAAGCGGACCCCAAATAGCAAGGCTTAGGTGAATGGATTCGTCTACAGAGTTATTTTCAGAAATGGATGCCCGGAGCCGTGAAGTGTTTCAACGGGTTGTGGAAAGCTACCTGTCTTCGGGGGAACCGATGGGCAGCAACACGTTAACCCAACACATGACACAATCCGTGAGCGCCGCCACCATTCGCAATGTCATGAAAGACTTAGAGCTTCTTGGCCTGCTGGACAGCCCGCACACCTCTGCCGGCCGGCAGCCCACGGAGCTTGGTCTGCGAATGTTTGTCGATGGTATTTTGGAGGTTGGGGAGCCTGACGAGGCCGCTCAGCGTAAAATTTCGGCAACAATGGATGAAAACGACAGCATCACAGGCATGCTTGATCGAATGTCCAGCGCCCTTTCTGGACTTACCCGCGGAGCATCTTTGGTTCTGGCGCCAAAGAAGTCATCGGCTATAAAACATATTGAATTTGTTTCCTTGGCGACCGACCGGGCGCTTGTGGTTTTGGTTTTTGCCAATGGCGAGGTTGAAAACCGGGTATTTCGACCGCCTTTGGGTCAAACCCCGAGTCAAATGCGAGAGGCTGTAAACTTTCTAAATGCCATCGGTCAGGGTCGGACATTGCAAGAGTTAAAATTTACCATTGTCAAAGAGATCAAAAAACACCGCTCTGAATTGGATGTTTTGACAACCGGCTTGGTTGAGGCTGGCGTGGCCGTCATGCAGGATGCTGGCGGTGACAATGAGCGATTAATTGTCCGCGGCAGATCGAATCTCCTTGAGAATGCTGGAACAGCTGAGGACTTAGAGCGGGTTCGGGTGCTCTTTGATGACCTCGAACGCAAGCGAGATATAGCGGAATTTTTGCAATTAACCGATGAAGGTGAGGGTGTTCGCATTTTTATTGGCTCTGAGAACAAACTATTTTCACTTTCGGGTTCCTCTTTGGTGGTTTCTCCCTATATGAACGCTGACCAAAAGGTGGTTGGCGCTATTGGCGTAATCGGACCCACGCGTCTGAATTATGGTAGGATCGTGCCAATCGTGAATTATACCGCTCAAATGGTCGGGCGGGTTTTATCTGATCGAGGTTAGGCCCAGATGGCAAAAGAACATGAAGACGAGTTTCTCCAGGACGTCAGTCTTGCCGAAGAAGAAGAATATGGTGAGGAAGAATACACCGAAGAGGAGCTAGAGCTGGATGCTCTACGCGCCGAACGTGATGATCTCAAAGATAAGTGGATGCGTGCTCTCGCGGACGCGGAAAACGCCCGGAAGCGCGGTGATCGTGATCGTAGAGAGGCTGAAAATTATGGTGGCTCAAAGCTCGCCCGTGATCTACTGCCGGTCTATGACAACCTCAAGCGTGGCCTGGAGGCCGCGACTGATGACCAGCGCGAAGTTTCGGCTGCTTTGATTGAGGGTGTTGAGCTCACCATGCGCGAAGTGGTCAGTGTTTTCAAAAAACATGGCATCGAGCCTATTTCGCCAGAAATTGGCGAACGTTTTGACCCACAAAATCACGAAGCCATGTTTGAAGCGCCTGTTCCCGGCACAAAAGCAGGGGACATCATTCAGGTGATGACTGAAGGTTTCATGTTGCATGATCGCCTTTTGCGCCCTGCGCAAGTGGGCGTTTCCTCAACTCCAGGCTGAGGATAAAAAGGGATATCTGGGACAAGGGCGGCTCAAGGACCGCCTTTTATGTCTTGAGTTTCGACTTCAGCTCATAAATGAGATCCAGCGCGTCTTTGGGGCTCAAACTATCTGGTTGGACCCCATTCAAGACCTCTTCAAGCTCAGACTGGGCTGGGGGGGCAGGTGCCGACATCGCCACCGCGGAAAATAGCGGCAAATCGTCGATGAGGGCTTTTTGCTTGCTATGCCCTTCGCGCTCGCCCCGCTCCAAAGCCTCAAGAACCACCTTTGCCCGTTCCAAAACTGATTGCGGTAGGCCAGCCAGTTTGGCCACTTGCACCCCATAGGACCGATCTGCTGCGCCTTTCTTCACCTCATGTAAGAACACCACATCTCCCTGATACTCACGAACAGTGACGGTCGCATTGTCCACATGGGTCAGTTTCGTGGTGAGCTGGGTGAGCTCATGGTAATGAGTGGCAAATAATGCGCGGCATCGGTTGACATCATGCAAATGCTCCAGCGTGGCC
The DNA here is from genome assembly GCA_905181815.1 of uncultured Planktomarina sp. Lineage (GTDB taxonomy): Bacteria > Pseudomonadota > Alphaproteobacteria > Rhodobacterales > Rhodobacteraceae > Planktomarina. Next base: position 219,912 of record CAJIZA010000003.1, read on the forward strand.
CAAGCGATGGATAGCCCGTCATAGGTCGACGTTCCGCGGCCAATTTCATCCAGAATAACCAGAGCGCGATCATCTGCTTGGTTCAAAATTGCGGCGGTCTCCACCATCTCCACCATAAAGGTCGATCGCCCGCGGGCCAAATCATCGGCCGCACCAACCCGGCTAAAAATCTGTGAAACAATGCCAATTTCAGCCCGAGCCGCCGGAACAAAAGATCCGGCCTGTGCCAAAAGGGCAATCAAAGCATTCTGGCGTAAAAACGTCGATTTACCTGCCATATTTGGCCCGGTGAGTAGCCAGATCATATCGTTTGTGCTGGTCAATTGGCAATCATTGGCGATAAAAACTGTTTCCGCCTGCGCTTTGATTGCCGCTTCAACCACTGGATGGCGGCCTTGCTCAATGATAAAGTCGCGGCTGTCATTCAGCACCGGGCGGACCCAACCCTCTGCCATAGCCAACTCGGAAAGAGCGGCAGCGACGTCAATCTCTGCAATCGAGACTGCCAAAGCCTGTAGCGCGGCGGCATGGTCTAACACCTGCGCGCAGAGACCGGCAAAAATTTCAAGCTCTAACCCTGTGGCGCGGCCGGCAGCATTTAGGATTTTGGTTTCCAGCTCACCCATTTCGACCGTTGTAAAGCGGACCGCATTGGCGGTGGTTTGTCGGTGAATGAAAACATCACTCAAAGGTGCCGTCATCATGCGCTGGGCATGGGTGGTGGTGGTTTCAATGAAATATCCCAACACATTATTGTGCTTTATTTTCAGGGACGAAATCTCAGACTGGCTGGCATAATCGGCTTGCATTCTAGCAATCACAGACCGTGCTTCATCGCGCAGGGCCGTCATTTCATCCAGCTCTGCCAAATAGCCAGTGGCGACAAACCCACCATCTCGCGCTAGAAGGGGCGGCTCGGCGACCAGGGCGCGATCCAATTTATCGGACAGGGCCTCAAAACCCTTCAGATCATCCGCCGCATTCTTCAGGAGTGGCGGTAACTCTTGCTCTGCCAAAAGGGCATGCACTTGCGCGGCTTGGGCGATGCCATTCCCAAGTGCCAGCAAATCTCTTGGACCACCGCGCTCAAGCGCCACACGCCCCAAGGCGCGTTCAACATCGGGCAATTGCTTCAAGGCCGTGCGCACCGCGCCGCGCAAACCGCTTTGGTCACAGAAAAACTCTACCGCCGATGCGCGTTCTTCGATGGTTTCCAGACGTTGAGAGGGTGTCGTAATGCGGCGAGACAAAAGCCGCGCTCCGGCAGCGGTCACAGAGCGATCCACAACCGACAGCAAAGAGCCAGATCTTTCCCCTGCAAGCGTTTGGGTCAGTTCAAGATTTTTTCGGGTTGCGGCATCAATTGCAACAAATTCATCCCGCGCTTCATAAACTGGTCGGCGCAGAAGTGGGAGTTGGCCTTTTTGGGTGGTGGAGAGGTATTCAATAAGCCCAGAAACGGCGGCGATATCGGCACGGCTAAACTCTCCAAGACCGCTCAGGTCCCCAACACCATAGGCTTTGCAAATCTTCTCCGCGCCGGCGGTGCTGTCAAAAACCTCCTGTGGCAATTCGGTCGCGGCCGCGCCGGCCTCGATTATGATTTCCAGAGTTTCATCCAGCGCCCCCTCAGCCACAAGCACCTCAGCCGGGGCAAGCCGGGCCAGCTCTGGCCCTAATCGCACGGGCGGGCAGGGACTATAGCGCATATCTCCGGTTGAAATATCCACCCAAGCAAGACAGCTTTGGTTGCGCACCTGAACAAAAGTGGCCAGAAAATTACTTTGTCGCGGCTGCAGTAGCGTTTCTTCGGTCAAGGTCCCTGGGGTGACCAACCGAACCACGCCCCGTTTCACAACGGATTTAGCACCGCGTTTCTTTGCCTCTTTTGGATTTTCCAGTTGTTCGCAGACCGCAACTCGAAATCCTTTGCGAATGAGATTGAGCAAGTAACCCTCTGCCGCGTGCACTGGCACACCGCACATGGGAATATCCGCGCCCTGATGTTTGCCGCGTTTCGTCAGAGTAATATCCAGCGCCTGCGCCGCCGCGACGGCATCGTCGAAAAAAAGCTCGTAAAAATCTCCCATGCGGTAGAACAATAGGGCGGAGGGGTATTCCTCCTTGATCTCAAGAAACTGTGCCATCATGGGCGTTACGGGCTGGTCGGGCTTGCTCACAGATTGATCTCCATTTGTGGCAAGTATTAGGCAAAACTTGCGACGAAAGAAAGGAATCATCGGGACGGATTTTGAATTGGTTTGACCTCTGGTTGGCGGTGGTTCATTTTGGCGGGAAGGTGGCGCAGGGTCGATGGGCAATGGCTCAAGGCCTAGACGGCGTAGATCTTCTATATAGGGGTTCTGCCAAAATTGAATTGCACCAGCGAAACAGATAGTTTAATATTAAACTAATTCTAAACGGAGTGTTGCAATGCCCAATAACAAAGTCACAGACGCTGATGCGCTGGCCTACCACCTGGAACCAACGCCTGGTAAGTTTGAGATAACCGCCTCTGTGCCAATGACAACACAGCGTGATCTTTCCTTGGCCTATTCGCCAGGTGTTGCGGTGCCCTGTTTGGCCATCGCCGATAATCCTGAATTGGCCTATGACTATACCAACAAGGGCAACCTTGTGGCGGTGATTTCGAACGGAACAGCGGTTTTGGGCCTTGGCAATCTTGGGGCTTTGGGCTCCAAGCCGGTCATGGAAGGCAAGGCGGTTTTGTTTAAGCGCTTTGCAGATGTGAACTCCATCGATATTGAGTTGGACACAGAAAACCCCGAAGAATTTATCAATGCTGTGAAGCTCATGGGACCGACCTTTGGCGGCATCAACCTGGAAGATATTAAGGCACCGGAGTGTTTTATTATCGAGCAAGCCTTGAAAGAGGTCATGGATATTCCGGTGTTTCATGATGACCAACATGGCACGGCCGTGATCTGCGCGGCAGGTCTGATCAATGCCTTGCACCTTTCTGGCAAGAAAATTCAGGATGTGAAAATTGTTTTAAATGGCGCCGGTGCTGCGGGCATTGCCTGTATAGAGCTTTTGAAATCTATGGGCGCCAAACATAACAACTGCATTGTGTGCGACACTAAGGGCGTGATTTATCAGGGACGTACTGAGGGTATGAACCAATGGAAATCTGCCCATGCTATTTCAACAGAGTTGCGCAGTTTGGATGACGCTATGGCGGGCGCAGATGTGTTTTTGGGTGTTTCAGTCAAGGGGGCCGTGACTCTAGCAATGGTGGAAAGCATGGCCCCCGATCCGGTGATTTTTGCCATGGCAAATCCAGATCCTGAGATAACACCCGAAGAGGCGCATGCCGTGCGTCCAGATGCGATTGTGGCCACAGGGCGGTCGGATTATCCCAATCAGGTCAACAATGTATTGGGTTTCCCATATTTGTTCCGCGGCGCATTAGATATTCACGCCAGAGCGATCAATGATGAAATGAAGATTGCTTGTGCGCGTGCGCTTGCGGATTTAGCGCGTGAAGAGGTGCCAGATGAGGTGGCTTTGGCCTACGGCACGAAGTTGAGTTTTGGCCGCGATTACATCATCCCAACACCCTTTGATCCTCGTTTGATCTATCGCATTCCTCCCGCAGTTGCCCGCGCAGGTATGGACACAGGCGCCGCCCGCCGGCCGATTGTGGATATGGATGGCTATGAGCTGTCTTTGAAAACTCGCATGGATCCCACAGCGAGTATTTTGCGCGGGATCAATGCGCGTGCACGTTCGGCGCAGGCTCGGATTATCTTTGCCGAAGGAGATGATGAGCGGGTCTTGCGTGCTGCTGTTCTATATCAACGCCAAGGTTTTGGAAAATCCATTGTCGTGGGTCGGGAAAGCGATGTGCGTCAAAGATTGGAGGTAGCGGGACTTGGTGATGCAGCTGGTGAACTGGAAGTAGTGAATGCCGCCAACACAGAATATTTGGAAGATTACAAAAACTATCTCTACCATCGCCTGCAACGCAAAGGTTTTGACAAAACCGACGTGCATCGTCTTGCTGCTCGGGATCGTCATGTTTTTGGATCTTTAATGCTTGCGCATGGACATGGCGATGGTTTGGTAACGGGTGTTACACGCAAGTCAGCGCATGTTTTGGAATTGATCAGCCATGTTTATGACGTAGGCCCACATGATGGTGCGGTCGGGGTGACAGCTATTTTGTCAAAAGGAAAAATTATTTTGATCGCTGATACATTGGTTCATGAATGGCCCGATGAAAATGACCTTGCCGATATTGCCGAACGTGGTGCTGGCGTGGCCCGTGCCTTGGGCTTAGATCCGCGGGTGGCCTTTGTGAGCTTTTCAACCTTCGGCTATCCAATTTCAGAGCGCGCCGAAAAAATGCGCATCGCTCCGAATGTCTTGTTGAAACGTGGGGTCGATTTTGAATTTGAAGGTGAGATGGCTGTGGACGTGGCGCTCAACGTCAATGAGATGAAGAAATACCCGTTCAGCCGCCTAACTGGCCCAGCCAATGTTTTGGTGGTTCCAGCGAGGCATTCGGCTTCGATTTCGGTGAAGTTGATGCAGGAAATGGGTGGTGCGACTGTGATCGGACCGATTTTGACAGGCATTGATAAGCCAATTCAAATTTGCTCGACCGTGTCTTCGGTGAATGACATCCTCAATATGGCGGCAATTGCCGCCTGCAATATCAGATGAAAGTCTGTAATTTCGGCTCCATCAACGCCGATTATCTCCACCAGGCGCCACATATTCCGGCGTCTGGAGAAACCCTTGCGGCGACAGATTTGGATCAAGGCTTGGGCGGCAAGGGGGCCAATCAATCTATGGCCATGGTTCAGGTGGGTGCATTTGGGTGCAGTGGGCCGCGATGGGGATTGGCTGCTCGAGTGGCTTGAATGTTTGGGTGTGGCGCGTGATGCAATTGTCCACCTTTCCTGCGCCTCGGGTCACGCCATTACTACGGTGGCCGCTGATGGTGATAACGCCATTACCCTATTTTTTGGAGCTAATACGGCGATGAGCGAAGCGCCGCTTACCCAATGGTTGGCTCTGATCAGTCTTGGTGATTGGCTGGTGATGCAAAACGAAACCACGCATCAAGTACACGCGGCCCGATTGGCTCGGTCTTAAGGTGCGTGCGTGGTCTATTCAGCCGCACCCTTCGAAGCGAAGGCTGTGGCAGAGGTTTTGGCATTTTTGAATATTTTATGCGCGAATGAACACGAGTGAAAGCGCTTTAACAGGCTTTGCGCATATCTGGTTTAGAAAGCCTCGGGCTCGATGGAATGCTCATCACCGATGGCGCAAAAGGTGGCGCCTATCATGATTTTTCAGCAGATCAGGTGTTTGAGGTCGCTGGAATTTCTGTCATCCCCGTGGACACCACAGGAGTGGATGACACTTTCTGTAGCTATTTTATAAGGCGCTTGTCATTGGGAGAAGACCCCCAAACGGCCCTAACCTGTGCCAACCCCGCCGCGGCACTCAAGGTCACACGACTTGGCACAACTGATGCTATTCCAAGTCTGCAAGAGGTGATGGAATTCGCCCCCTGAGCGATGGGCTTGAGCCTCTTGCTGTGCTTCACCCGTTCTTGAGAGTTTTCCCTCTTGGCTCGAAATGCCTCTCAGCTTAGGCTTGAGGTATGACAGATCATGTAACAACTCACCAAGCTGCGGAAGATGCCCGCAATGAAGACATTTTGATTTACCTTAACGGGCAATTGCTGCCCAAAGAGCGTGCCTTGGTCAGCGTGTATGACAGCGGGTTTATGCTTGGGGATGGGGTTTGGGAGGGGTTGCGTCTTTATAACGGCACATGGGCCTTCATGGGTGAACATCTGACCCGTTTGTTTGAGGCGGCAAAGGCCGTGGATATTGATATTGGTATGGATCGCAACGGGGTGGAGCAGGCCTTGCGCGATACGCAAGCGGCCAATGGGATGCAGAGCGATGCGCACGCTCGGCTTATGGTCACGCGCGGGGTGAAGATCCGCCCGTTCCAGCATCCAGACCTGTCACAATCTGGCCCCACATTTACCATTATAATGGAACATTCAAAGCCCAGTCTGCCTCGTGGCATTCGTGTTGCCACCGTACCGCATATGCGGGGCCTGCCCATGACGCAGGATCCAAAATTAAATTCGCATTCTAAACTCAACTGCATTTTGGCCTGTATTGCGGCACAAAAGGCCGGAGCGGATGAAGCTTTGATGCTAGACGTGCATGGGTTTGTGAATACCACCAATGCGTGCAACTTTTTTATTGTGCGAGAAGGTGCGGTTTGGACCAGCACGGGAGATTATTGCATGAATGGCATCACCCGGCAAAAGGTCATTGATCTGTGCCGCGCCCATGACATCCCCGTTTTTGAGCGCAACTTCAGCTTGGTGGATACCTATGGCGCGCAGGAGGCCTTCCTGACCGGAACCTTCGGTGCGCAAACCCCAGTGATCGAGATTGATGGCCGCCGCATTGGCGACGGCGACATGGGCCCAATCACTTGTCGTATTCGAGGGTTGTACCAGGACCTTATCGCAGAGGTCTGCGCATGAAGATCGCCATGTGGTCGGGTCCGCGCAATCTCTCGACGGCGATGATGTATGCCTTTGTCAATCGGGCGGATACGCAGGTTGTAGATGAGCCGTTTTATGGCGCCTACCTTCATTATTCCAATGCGGATCATCCGATGCGGGCTGAAATAATGGCGAGCATGGCCTGTGATCCGGTGCAAGTTAGTGCCGAGTTGTCAGGTCCCGTGCCTGGTGATGTCGCAATTTGGTATCAAAAACATATGACCCATCATATGCTGGACCATTTCCCGATGGATCTGCTGGTAAGTCAGCGCAATGTGTTTCTCATTCGTGATCCTGCGCGGGTGATCGCCAGCTATGCCCGCAAGCGCGCAGATGTGACTCTACGCGACCTCGGGTTTGTGCAACAAAAGAAAATTTTTGATCATTGCGTGGCGCTTGGTCAGGTACCGATTGTGATCGACAGTGATGATATTTTAGCCGATCCAAAATCTGAGCTTATGGAGCTCTGTGTGCGGCTGGAAATTGCCTTTGATCCTGCGATGTTACACTGGCCTGCTGGGCCGCGGGCGCAGGATGGTATTTGGGCGGCCCATTGGTATGACGCGGTGCATCGCTCAACTGGATTTGGACCGGCACCGGGTCCCGCGCCAAGAGTTGATGCCGATTATGACGCGCTATGGCACCAAGCGCAGGCGATCTATGAGCAGCTGCAAGCTGCCAAATAACTGCCCGCCCTCGTGGATCAGCGGATCTGATTTTTACGTGCAGCCAAGAGCTTGAGGCGCAGGGCATTGAGCTGGATAAAGCCAGCGGCATCTTTTTGATCGTAGGCGCCCGCATCATCTTCAAACGTCACATGCGCTTCAGAATACAGGCTGTAATCCGACCAGCGGCCCACGGTGCAGGCGGAGCCTTTATAGAGCTTCAAACGCACAGTTCCGGTGACATGCTCTTGAGACTTATCAATCAAAGCCTGAAGCATTTCGCGCTCTGGGCTAAACCAAAAGCCATTGTAAATCAGCTCGGCATATTTTGGCATCAATTCGTCTTTGAGATGGGCCGCGCCGCGGTCTAAGGTGATTGATTCAATGGCGCGATGTGCTTCCAGCAGCAATGTGCCGCCAGGGGTTTCGTAAATGCCTCGGGACTTCATGCCCACAAAGCGACCTTCTACCAAATCAAGCCGGCCAATTCCGTGTTGACCGCCAAGTCCGTTTAACTCAGTCAAAATCGTTGCAGGGGACATATCAACGCCATTGATGGAGACAGCATCCCCGGCTCTAAAGCCAATCTCAACATATTCTGGCGTGTCGGGTGCATCCTCTGGATTGACGGTGCGCTGATAGACGTAATCGGGCGCTTCTACGGCTGGGTCTTCCAAGACTTTACCTTCCGAAGAGGTGTGCAGCAGGTTGGCATCGACACTAAATGGCGCTTCGCCGCGTTTGTCTTTGGCAATTGGAATTTGGTTTTTTTCGGCAAAATCGATCAGCTTGGTACGGCTTGTAAGATCCCATTCGCGCCACGGGGCGATAACTTTGATATCGGGGTTCAATGCATAGGCTGCCAGCTCAAACCGCACTTGGTCATTGCCCTTGCCGGTCGCGCCATGGGCAACAGCATCTGCCCCTTCGAGCTGTGCAATTTCAACCAGGCGTTTTGAAATCAATGGGCGAGCAATGGAGGTGCCCAGTAGGTACAGACCTTCATAAAGCGCATTGGCCCGGAACATAGGGAAGACAAAATCGCGCACAAACTCTTCACGCACATCCTCGATATAGATTGAGGAGGCGCCCATCAGTTCGGCTTTGGCGCGGGCGGGCTCGAGCTCTTCACCTTGACCTAAATCTGCCGTGAATGTCACCACTTCGCAGCCATATTCGGTCTGCAACCATTTGAGGATAATCGAGGTGTCTAATCCGCCCGAATAGGCTAGGACAACTTTCTTTGGGGCTGACATGCGTTTTCCAATCCAAATGTGGCAAAGTGTGGTCGGCGCGGAGGTATATGGTTTTTGTTTGCGCGGCAAGTTGGTGCAATGCAATTTTATAAAGCCCGTGGCATAATTCGCCGTAGGCCAGATAACTTGCGCAATTTCGCAGTTTGAGCCACTAATCCGTCATGACAGATTTTAGAATCCAAGCCGCTGAGGCTGCAAAACGCATGCGCAAGTTGTTTCCCGCAACACCGCTGCAGCGCAATGATCATCTTTCGAATGTCTATGATGCGGATATTTGGTTGAAGCGTGAAGATTTGTCGCCCGTGCGCTCCTACAAACTGCGCGGCGCATTTAATGCCATGGGCAAACAGGCAGATAAAGACGTGTTCGTCTGCGCCAGCGCCGGCAATCATGCGCAGGGCGTCGCTTATGTTTGCAGGCATCTGCAGAAAAAAGGTGTGATTTTTATGCCAGTTACCACACCAAAACAAAAAATTCGCAAAACCAAACTGTTTGGGGGCGATTGGGTGCAGGTGCAATTGGTAGGTGATTATTTTGACGATACGCTTCGCGCAAGCCAAGCCTATTGTGAGGATGTTGGCGGGCATTTTTTATCACCCTTTGATGATCCTGATGTGATTGAGGGGCAGGCGACCGTGACCTACGAAATGCTCGAACAATTGGGCCGCGCCCCAGATGTTTTTGTGGTGCCAGTGGGTGGCGGAGGTCTGTCTTCCTCTGCTCGGCGTTTGTTGTCAGAGCGTGCTCCTGAGACAGAAATATTTTACGTTGAGCCAACTGGGGGTAAAAGCTTGGCTGCAGCGGTTCAGGCTGGCGTCCCTATAGCGCTTGCTCAGGTGGACACATTTGTTGATGGGGCGGCTGTGGCAAAGATGGGTGTGAATACCTTTGCCGCGTTAAAAGGTATTGATGTGGATCATGTTTTGGATATCCCGGAAGATCGAATTTGCACCACAATTTTGGATATGCTGAATACAGAAGGCATTGTTTTGGAGCCGGCGGGGGCTTTGGCATTGGACGCCTTGAAGGATCTAAAAGACAAGATCAGAGGTAAAACTGTGGTCTGTGTGTCCTCGGGGGGTAATTTTGATTTTGAAAGATTGCCAGAGGTAAAAGAGCGTGCCCAGCGCTATGCTGGTGTGAAGAAATATTTTATCTTGCGCCTGCCGCAGCGACCCGGGGCACTTAAGGATTTTTTGGGTCTTTTGGGACCGAATGATGATATTGCACGTTTTGAATATCTCAAAAAATCAGCGCGCAACTTTGGGACTGTTTTGCTTGGAATTGAAACCTCAAAGCCAGAGAATTTTGCGCTCTTATCGGAGCGGCTCGAGGCGGCTGGAATGTCAATTCGGGACATCACTGGAGATGAGGCGATGGTGGATTTGATTATCTAAGATTTGCGTTAGCTCTTGCCGAAAACTGTGCGACGGCCTGACGATCGCCCTCGCTGGCCAGACGGCTCAAGGCCAAGTCAATGGGCAAAATGACTGGATGATGGTCGGGTTCCGAGGGGGCCGATTTCCGATACACGGGGTGCGCGACATAGATGGTGCAAACCTTTTCTGCCCAAAGATCGTAGTCCGGCATAAAGCTGAAGACTTTAAAGCGAAAAAATACCTGAGGCTGTGTGATGCACCAACCGGTCTCTTCAAACACCTCACGATGCAACGCTTGGAGAGGTGATTCGCCCGGATCTACGCCGCCACCAGGCAGTTGATATTCCTGATTTCGTCCCCCTTGATAGGTGGCTAAAAGCCCGCCTTTATAGGGTAAAATTGCATAGGCGCCGGGGCGCCACGTGTAGCGGCGATTGGAATCTGGTGTGGTACCAAAACGTAGCAATCTGCTCTCCAAAACTTGGTGTCAGCCTAGACGCGCTTATATGGACAGTCTATGGCAAGGCCAATCTATGGAAAGTTATCATGACGCAAACTACAAAAATGAGTTGGGATGATACGGTTTTGCCGTTTCAATTAGACGCATCCGATATCCGTGGCCGAGTGGCGCGGCTCGATGGTGTATTGGATCAGGTGCTTGCACAGCATGATTATCCGTCTGTCGTTGAGGCGCTTGTGGCAGAGATGGCTTTGCTCACTGCGTTGATTGGTGAAACCATGAAGCTGCGCTGGAAACTTTCGCTTCAAGTGCGCGGCAGTGGTGCGGTGCGTTTGATCGCAACCGACTACTATGGTCCGACAGAGGATGGCGCGCCCGCGCGTATTCGGGCATATGCAAGCTATGATGCTGAGACGCTGAACACAGAAGCACTGGGCTTTGATCAAATTGGTAATGGGTATTTCGCCATATTGATTGATCAAGGTCAGGCCATGCAACCATATCAAGGGATCACCCCGATTGCCGGTGCCTCTCTTTCGGCCTGTGCGGAGGCCTATTTTGCGCAGTCTGAACAAATACCGACCCGCTTTTCTTTGGCATTTGGTTACTCGCAGGAGGCGGATGGCACCGATGGTTGGCGCGCGGGCGGCGTAATGCTGCAGCATATCCCTGCGGCAGGTTCGCATGTGACCTCTGAAGAGCCATTGGGTGAAGATGGTTTGCTCTCAGCGGCGGATCTTTTGGATCCAGATGGGAATGAAAATTGGAACCGGGTGAATATTTTGCTCGATACCGTGGATCAGCTTGAGTTGGTCGGACCATCCATTGAGCCGACGCAATTGCTGCTTCGTTTATTTCATGAAGAGCAACCGCGGGTTTACGACACTCAGCCGGTGACCTTCGGCTGTACCTGTTCGTCAGATCGTGTGCGCCAAAGCCTGTCGATTTATTCGTCCAAAGATATCGCGCATATGACCACAGACGACAATGAGGTCACCGCAGATTGTCAGTTTTGTGGTGCTCATTACAGCTTTGATCCAGATACGCTTGGGTTTGAGGCCAAAACCCCCGTTGAAAATGATTTTGCAACAAGCTGATATTCTCCGCGCTTTGGCGCGGCCGGGCGGCGCCTCGTCGGATTTTGACCTTAATCCTGGGGTGGCTGGGTCAGGGCCAGCGAAGAAAGATGCCGGTGTCTTGGTGCCGTTGATTGAACGACCCTCAGGCGTCCATGTGGTCTTAACCAAACGTGCGGCGCATTTGTCATCCCATCCTGGGCAGATTTCGTTTCCCGGCGGCAAGCGCGATGTGGGTGATGTGGATATTTCCGCCACAGCGCTGCGTGAAGCGCATGAGGAGATCGGGCTTGATCCATCCCTGGTACAAATTTTGGGGCAATTGCCTGCGCATGAAACCGTGACGGGGTTCAATGTTATTCCAACCATCGGTTGGATCAACACGCCCTGGGTGGTAAAGGCGGATTCCGGAGAGGTGGCTGAGGTGTTCGAAGTGCCTTTGGCTCATGTGGTGACAGCGCAGAATTTTCAAGTTCAGTCGCGGATCTGGCGCGGACAGAGACGCTCTTACTATTGCGTCCCGTATGGGCCTTATTACATTTGGGGTGCGACCGCGCGCATATTATGCGGTTTGGCCGATCAGATGGGTCCGCTATGAAGATTGATCCCACCATGCTTGATATACAGACTCTAGCACCACTTTTTGCTGCTTTCGAGGAGGCCGGCGTGCGGCTTTTTTATGTGGGTGGCTGTATCCGCAATGCGGTGATGGGAGTTGCGGCAACGGATATTGATTTGACTAGTGACGCCTTACCGGATCAGATGCGGCGGATTGCTCAAGCCAATGGAATACGTGTCGTCGACACCGGCGCAGATCATGGAACATTGACGTTTTTGCTTGGTGGAAAATCCTATGAAATCACCACATTTCGCAAAGATGTGACGACCGATGGTCGGCATGCTGAGGTTGTTTTTGGCATATCTCTTGAAGAAGATGCCGCACGCCGCGATTTTACCATGAATGCGCTTTATGCAGAGGCGTCGGGCCAGGTGATTGACCCATTGGATGGGCTGGCCGATGCGCAAGCGCGCCGGTTGTGCTTTATTGGCGAGCCGCAGGCCCGTATCACGGAAGATTATCTGCGTGTCTTGCGGTTTTTTCGGTTTTGGGCGTGGTATGGCGATCCCCTCGAGGGGGTTGATGCTCAGGCACTTGCGGCTTGTGCGGCTTTGCAATCGGGCTTGGATCGAATTTCAAAAGAACGAATTGGCGCCGAGCTGCTCAAACTATTGGCCGCCGCCGACCCAGCCCCAGCGCTGGCCGCAATGGAGGCTGCTGGGATCTTGGGGCGCGTGCTGCCAGGAGCTTCGGCGCGTCAGGTTTCGCTTTTGGTGGACCTAGAGCAGGGGCATGCCCCCGATGCGTTGCGCCGTCTGGCCTGTCTTGGTGGTGAGGCGGCGCAAGAGTGTTTACGGTTGTCAAATGTTCAGGCGCGCCAAGTTGAAGCGCTGCGGTTTCACGGGCAAAATACGCCAAAAGCTTTGGCGCACGGATATGCGCTTGGTGAGACGCAGGGTTGGTCGTCTTGGCTGCTGCGTGCGGCCTGGACTGAGCACAGGGTTACAGAGGCAGAGCATGAGACAGTGCGCCGTGGCGCCCAGTCTGTCTGCCCCGTTTCAGCGATCGATTTAATGTCAAAATACCAAGGCCCGGTGCTCGGGACGGCTTTGAAGTGCGCTCAAGACATTTGGATTGCGCGGGATATGCAAATGACCAAAGGCGAGATATTGGCGCATTTAGACGGCCTTGGGTGAAACACCCTGTTCCGAGGGTTCGTTTAACTACATTATTTTATTTGCAAAAATGCTTGGCCCGAGTATTCTGTGCGGCCATGTTTAGATTTTTTGAAAGATTGGTTGATCCATATCAACCCTACCCAGTCAGCAATCGTCCACCGCGTACGCTTGTGCTCTTTTTGCGTGACTATCTGCAGCCATTCAAAAAGATATTTTGCTTTTCTATTCTGTTTCAGGCATTTGTTGCGGCGGTCCAGATTTTTCTTATCTGGTATTTCGGACGTCTGATTGGGCTGATGACAGAGGCAACGCCGTCTGAATTTTGGGATAATTATTGGGTAGAGCTTGCTCTGGTCACTGGGTTTATCCTTTTGATTCGACCGCTGATTGATACTCTTTCGACCCTTTTGCTCAACAATACAATTTTGCCAAATGTGGGCACTTTGGTGCGCTATCGCGCGCATCGTCATGTGTTGGGGCAATCTGTTGGTTGGTTTGAAAATGATTTTGCTGGGCGCATTGCCAATCGGATCATGCAAACCCCGCCTGCTACAGGTGAGTTTGTCTATCAGCTGATTGATGCGGTCACCTTTTCGTTTGTCTATTTAATTGGGGCATTTTTTCTACTGGGAGAGTCTGATCCTCGGTTAATGATCCCACTTGCGATATGGACGGGGCTGTATTTCGCTTTGGTTGTCTGGACTGTGCGGCGTGTCAGCCCGGCATCGGCGTTGTCGTCGAATGCGCGCAGCGCTGTGACGGGGCGTGTGGTGGACAGTTATACCAATATTCATGCGGTCAAAATGTTCTCCCAGAATGATCAAGAGCTGGACTATGGGGTAGAGGCGATTGAAGAGTCACGCGTTACCTTTCAAAAGGAAATGCGGCTTTATACAATCATGGAATTTGGTCTAATTTTGTTGGACGGTTGTTTGGTCGTCAGCGTTGTGGGTTGGGGTACCTACCTTTGGAGTATTGGTAGCGCTGATGTGGGTGTGGTTGCTGCTGGTGCAGCCCTTACCCTGCGGATGAGTGGGATGTCCCATTGGATCATGTGGGCATTGACCACGCTTTTCAGGGAAATGGGGGTTATTCGCGAGGGGATGGAGACAATTTCTGCTCCAATTGAACTGGTTGATGCGCCGGGTGCTGGAGAGTTGCAGATGAAAACGGCGCATATCTCGGTTGCCAATCTTACGCATCGCTATGGCAAGGACTTTGGTGGGCTTGAGAATGTCTCGCTTGAGATTAAGCCCGGTGAGAGTCTGGGGTTGGTTGGGGCCAGCGGCGCGGGAAAATCAACCCTCATAAAGCTATTGTTGCGGTTTTATGATGTGGAATCTGGGGCCATTCATTTTGGTGGGCAAAACATTTCTCAGGTTACACAGGACAGTTTGCGGGCGCAAATTGGTGTGGTTCAGCAAGATAGCTCGCTGCTGCATCGCTCTGTACGCGACAATATTCTTTACGGTAAGCCCAGTGCGACTGAGGAAGAAATGATTGAGGCGGCAAGAAAGGCAGAAGCGCATGAATTTATCTTGCAGCTGGAAGACCCAGGGGGGCGTAAAGGCTATGATGCGCAGGTTGGTGAGCGGGGTGTGAAACTTTCAGGTGGTCAGAGGCAAAGGGTTGCTTTGGCGCGGGTGATTTTGAAAGATGCGCCGATTTTGGTACTGGATGAGGCCACCTCAGCACTGGATAGTGCGGTGGAGGCAGACATTCTGGAGACCCTTTATCGTGTAATGAGCGGTAAGACTGTGATCGCAATTGCGCATCGTCTTTCAACTATTGCGCGTATGGATCGCATTGTGGTGCTTGACGAGGGCTGCATTGTAGAAGAGGGAAGCCATGCCAGCCTGTTAGAAGCTGACGGGGCCTATGCTGGCTTTTGGAAGCATCAATCTGGTGGCTTTTTGGCAATGGAAGAGGCCTAATGGAACTGACAATCGAACGCTTAGGGCACCTCGGCGATGGTTTGGCCGCAGGGCCAATTTTTGTTGATCGCGCCTTGCCCGGAGAGGTTGTTTCTGGGGATTTGCTGAGCGATCGGTTGCAAAATATAAGAATTGTCACGCCTTCCGAGCATCGCATCACCCCTCAGTGCAGCGCGTTCAAGCGCTGTGGTGGCTGTGCGTTACATCATGCACATCCTGATTTTGTTGCTCAGTGGAAACAAGGGGTTGTGGTGCGGGCTTTGGCGGCGCAGGGGATCACAGCGAATATCCAAGCGATGCACACGTCGCCAGAAAATTCCCGCCGCCGCGCCAAACTCACAGGCCGGCGCACAAAGAGGGGTGCAACGGTGGGTTTTTTTGGCAAGGCCAGCGACACGATACAGCCGATTGAACCCTGTAGGGTTTTGGTGCCTGAGATTATGAATATCATACCGGCGCTTGAGAAATTTACGGTGCAATTCGGATCTCGCAAAGGGCAGCTGGGCTTTTGGGTTTTGGCGTCAGATCGGGGGATTGATGTCTCTGTCGAGGGATTAGACCAT
Source organism: uncultured Planktomarina sp. (assembly GCA_905181815.1). GTDB lineage: Bacteria > Pseudomonadota > Alphaproteobacteria > Rhodobacterales > Rhodobacteraceae > Planktomarina. Next base: position 235,550 of record CAJIZA010000003.1, read on the forward strand.
CTCGCAGACACAGATTTTGGTTCATTTGCTCAATGGGCTGGATCCAATGGAATTGCGCGGCTGTCCGTAGGAAATGAAATCATTTGCGAGCATCAGGCGCCGCAAATGACCTTTGGCAGGGTTAAAATCTCTCCGCCGCCAAGGGCGTTTACACAAGCCACTCATGCGGGTGAGCGCGCGCTCCAAGCGGCGGTGGCGCGTGCATTGGCAGGGGCGGATCGGGTAATTGATTTGTTTTCTGGCGCTGGCACATTGGGATTACCGCTGGCGGATGTGGCTACGCTGCATTGTTTCGAGAATGATGCCGGGCTGCTTGAGGCTTTGTCCCATGGCGCGCGTCACACTCAGGGGATCAAGAGTGTCACCACGTCGACTCGTGATTTGTTTCGCAATCCCGTTGACTACACGGACTTGAAGCCGTTCAGTGCTGCCATCATCGACCCACCGCGTGCTGGCGCAGAGCAGCAAGTGGGGCAATTGGCGCAAAGTGATCTGCGCGATATCGCTATGGTATCGTGCAATTCTGTCAGTTTCGCTCGTGATGCGGCCTTGCTGTGTAATGGCGGTTATTTGTTAAAATGGATTGAAGTTGTTGATCAATTTAGATGGTCGCCGCATATCGAGATTGTTGCCCACTTCAGTAAGTTTTAAAAACCGAAGATAATTCTTCAAACAGCTCTTGAGTTAGCGGGAGTTTGTAAATTTATTACAGCTGTGATTTTTTAATGTGGTGATTCTTGGGTAGAGACGTCTGATATGGCCATGGCGAGCGCTGGCACGTTTATTCGAGTTTTGGATCGAATTTGTCTGGCAACGTTTGTGTTGTAACTGGCGTCGAAATTATTGACCTACCGCCTGAGGTTTTTCTGCGATGGGTGGAATATTTTTGATTTTTTGATTATTACGGTTTTACTCGTTCCTGCCGCTAAGAGCCTGTCGGTCCTGCAGTCTTTGAGTGTTTTGCGTATATTGTGCATGGTCGCTATGGCGCCGCGCTTACGCCGGGTGGTTGAGGGGGTCATCAACGCCGTGCCGGGTATAGCGTCAGTCTTTTTGTTGATGGGGATCATTTTTTATATTGGACAGGTGATTTCAACAAAATTCCTTGGCACTGATTTCCCGCAATGGTTCGGCTCACTCGAACAGTCGCTTTATTATTTATTCTAGATCATAACATTGGAAATCTGGTCGATGTGAATCGTAAGCCCAGTGATGGAAGTAGATCCCGATGCCTGAGTGTTTTTCGTGCCTTTTATCACGGTCACTACTTTTGTTGTGGTGAACCTGCTGGTGGGTATGATTGTGAACTTCATGCAGGATGCGCACTCTGAAGAAGCAGACCAAAAACAGATACCGATTGTGATGAGGTGTTGGTGCGACTTAAGGTGATTGAGGAGCGCTTAATCCAAGATTGATGAGTTGTATTTTAATCATCCTGAGGTAGAGATGGGCGAGGCGACTTAGGGTGAGGACAATGAGAGTTTTTAAAATCGTCGCTATGTTTTGCATCGCTTTGGTCTTGGCCGCCTGTTCCGACCCCAAGCCAATTCTGCGGACCGACCTTCCGAAAGCAACGGGCTTGGTTTTATACAAGGCTGAACGCCGCATGTTCTTGCTCCAAGGTAATACAGCTATCAAAGAATACGACTTTAAATTGGGCTTCGCACCAATTGGGCATAAGCAATTTGAAGGTGACGGCAAAACTCCAGAAGGGCAATATGTCATTGATCGCAAAAATTCCAAAAGCCAATTTCACCTATCTGTGGGCATATCTTACCCCAATTCGGCTGATCGACGGAACGCTGGGGCGCGAAGTCCGGGAGGTGATATTTTTATACATGGAACGCCTCGATCCTATCGCTTCTTTTTCAAAGATTGGACATGGGGGTGCGTTGCGGTGAGTAACAGTGAAATTGAAGAGATTTATGCTATGGTTGATATCGGCACACCGATTTGGATTTACCCCTAGAGTTTGTCTGGGGCGCACATTTGCGTCTCAATGTTGCGCGATATGTTCTAGCTCGACACTTCGATTCCGGTGACCAAAGTCCACCAAATTTTGCCGCCTGGTTCCTGATACCAGCTGAAACCCATTTCTTGCGCTTTAGGCGCGAGGATGATCGTGCGCGTGGCTGGGGTTTCCATCCAAGCTGCTAGGGTTTCAAGTTCTGACTCAAAGGTTTCGGAAATATTTTCGCCGAGAAGAGTGCCGTCATACCCGACGCGTTCCATACGGTCGAGCGGAGAAGAACCGTCAGAGCCAAAATGCCAGGCGCGGTTTTGCACCGACATATCGCGCGCATGCGTGGCGGCGGCGGCGTTGAGCTTGGCATTAAAGATCAATGTTTGTAGGCCACCTGCGCGCCGTAGGCTGTTTATACCATCTAAAATGCTGTATTGAATGCGCGCGGCATCCGCTGGTTTGATGACATATACCGGACGCAACGGGCGATCTCCAGGCTCGAGGTTGGAGCCGATATTTTGTGTACATCCCATCAATAGGAGCAAGCCAAGCGTTAGAGTGACCCGATAAATCATGTTGAACCCTCAATTCCGTGCAGCGTACATAGCGGCAATGCGTCGCCAATCAAACCCAATATTAAGCTAAATGCCGCAAATCACGCCTATTTGATTTGTGTGCTGTCGATTTTCTTTGTAAACAACCCGGGTACACGCGGAGTAAGTAACATGGGTGGAGCAAAATTACATTTGCCAAGACGGGCATTTTTGACGGGGGCTGCATCCTTGTCGGGTACGCTTGCCTTGTCGGAGGAGACAGTGGCATTTGATGCTGTCGAGGTGGACACAGAGTCTAGCAAGACAGCTCTGCGCAATATCAGCAGTTTTAGAATGTTGGATTGGCGACCCTATTTTGACACGCTTAAGAATGGAGCGATTTTGTCTGATATTGATTCGCGCGCACTGCATTACTGGTCTGAAGACGAGTCGATTTATAAGTTATACCCCACATCTGTTCCGATGACTTCCGATTTAACACGCAAAGGCCGGACGAAAGTTGTGCGCAAAGTTGTTGGCCCATCTTGGCGACCAACCCCTGAAATGCGCAAACGCAATCCGGAATGGCCTGAATTTGTAGGGCCAGGGCCTGACAATCCATTGGGAAGCCACGCCATGTATCTTTCTTGGACTTATTACCGTATTCATGGCACTCACGACACGCGAAAGATTGGCCGCAGATCCTCGAATGGCTGCATCGGACTATACAACGAGCAAATTGCAGAATTATTTGAACTCACTAAGGTCGGCACTCAGGTGTTATTAATTTGATGAGTGTCGCGGTTTTGCCGAAAATACACAGTATCCGCATTTGCAAAAACAAATTTAATCTCCTTTATCCACAGCGCAGCCTGAAAGGGTTAACTTTGATGTTTTGCGTGAGCTTTAAAACGAGTGGAGAAGACAATAAAAAAACTGATTTTGGCGACAGTCTTTGCAGCAGTGGCAACGACAGCTATCGCGGGCGGTATGAGTGAACCCGTCATGGAAGCACTTGTTGTTGCGTCCATAATGGATGGAGCAGCGGGCTCTACAAGTTTGCTGTTGATCTCACTAGCGTTGATCGCAATCGTGGCATTGGCAACAAACTTATTACTTGTTTGCAAGCATCAACTGAAAAAGGACTGCTGTTTCAATGGCCCTTTTTCCATTAAATCCATCCTTGCAGGTTTTCTGAAATCACATTGCTCAGGGTGTCAATATGTTCCTTGCTGTCATTCAAGCAGGGGATATATGTGAAATGCTCGCCGCCGGCGTGCTCAAAGCTTTCTTTGATCTCTTCGTTAATTTCTTCCAGCGTTTCAATACAATCGGCTGAAAAAGCTGGGGCGCAGACTGCAATATTTTTCTGGCCTTTCTCGGCCATACGCGCCACTTCTTCGACCGTATAGGGTTGCAACCATTCTTCTGGACCGAATTTTGATTGGAAGGTGGTTACGATTTGTGTGTCATCCCAAGCCAAGCGCTCTTTCAGCAGGCGCGTGGTTTTTTGGCACTGGCAATGATAGGGATCACCCTGCATCAAATAGCGTTTTGGCACCCCATGATAGGAACACACCAAAACTTCTGGGCGCACGTCGGCGGCTTCATAGGCCTTCTCAATCGAGGTTGCCAGTGCGTTGATATAGTCGGGACGACCAAAGTATGGACTGACAGTCCGTGCGGCAGGTTGCCAAGTTTGCTTGATCAAGCTTCGGAAAAATTCATCATTGGCCGTGGCGGAGGTGGCCCCAGCGAATTGTGGGTAGAGCGGAAAGAACAAAACTTTCTGGCAGCCAGCATCTACCATTTTTTGCACAACTGATCGGGTAGAAGGGTTGCCGTAGCGCATACAATATTCAACCATAACACTGCCGTCATAGCGTTTGGAAATTTCTGTTCGAACTGCTTGGGTTTGCGCCTTTGTAATGGTAGCTAGAGGGCTTTCATTTGCTTCCATGTTCCAAATCGACTTATAGGCCGCGCCAGAAGAAAACGGTCGTTTCGTTAAGATGATGAGCTGGAGCAAAGGTTGCCAAAGCCAGGGGCTATAATCAATCACCCGCCGATCCGATAGAAATTCGCCCAGGTACCGGCGCATCGACCAATAGTCATAATTGTCTGGTGTGCCTAGATTGGACAGCAAAACCCCAATCTTCGGTGCCTTCACCTTTGGGTGATCTGCTGGTGCAGCGGATAAGGGCAAATAGGCGGTGTCTTGATCTGTCACGGTGTGCTCCTAAATCTATTCCGTTTCAAATAACTGGAAAATGGGCCTGGTCAATTGCCCAAGGAACTTTTTGCTTCTTCTAAGGCCTGTTGGAGCGATTTCGTCGCGGATCCGCGCTTTAACGCTTTAGGCTGGCTCGCGTGCGGTGCCCATCCCGAAAGGAAAACTAAATCGAATGTGCAGGCAATGCGGCCTTCATCAGTGGGGAATTCTGTAGCAAAGACTTTTTGGGCCTGGTCAAAAAGTGATTTGGCGGTGAACGTTTTTTGCCGCGCCGTCATGATATTGGTTTCACCCATGTCGCGTAAATCGCGCATGAGGTGATAAATATCGCTGTAGGCTGCCGGTATTTTTAGCGAATCTGCTACGGGCAACGCGAGGCCAGCGCGCTGCAAGAGGGAGCCAAGCTCTCGAATTTCCGCCATAGGGCTGATACGCGGCGATAGACCGCCGCGTAAACCAGCTTCCGCCGTTGATAGGCTGCTGCGCAGTTCCGCGAGCGTCTGGCCGCCGAAACACGCTCCCATGAACAGCCCGTCTGGTTTCAGCGCGCGACCGCATTGCACCACTTGGCCTATGGGGTCATTGCAATGATGCAGCGCCATTGCGTGGACGACGAGATCATGCTGCTCCGGGCTTAATTCTAGCAGATCCTCATCCAATACCAGTTTAGCGTTTGGAAGGGCGACTGACCAAACCTGTGGAAAACCGGTGACGATGGCAACGGATTTAAACTGCCTGTTAACCACTTTCAGTCTGTCTAGAATTTCAGCGCAGGCCAGCTCTTGCAAAAACATGGCGGTAGCGCAGGCACGTGCGCGTGCTTCGGCTTGAGCTATCGGGTCGAAGAGTGCAGGCGCTGTCATTGGTCTGGGGTAGAAGGGAGCTGTGTGGTTTGCAAGGTGTGTTGCAAGTGATTTATCTCCATCAATGTCCTGGTTGCCGGGTCTTGGCACAAAACCTCCTGCACTTTTGCCCAGAATGTTGCCGCGAGGCGCATTTTATTGCTGGCTGTGCCCGTCCAAAATGTGGTGGGCAAATGTTGGGGGGCCGCAATGATGCGAATATTTTTTGTGACGACTGCTTAAATAACCCACGGCCCTGGGGCAGTGGGCGAGTGATGTTTATGTATAGCGCTGCAACTCGCAGTATGATTTTGGCCTTCAAGCGCAAAGATCGGTATTATCTTATATAGCCCTTTGCCTATTGGATGTTGCGCCGGGGCGAGGACACCTTTCCAACCAACCCTTTGCTCATTCCAATTCCTCTACATTGGCAACGATAACGGGGACAACTGTTAAATCAATCAGCGGTCATTGCGCAGAAGATGGCGTGGATGGTCTGAGTTGAGTGTTGTTTGGACGGGTTGAAGAAGTGTCGGTGCACACCGGAGCTTAAGGCTCATACTGTACAGGAACGCCGAAAATTGCCGCATGCTTCCATGGCGGTAAACCCGATGCGGGCTGGATGTGTGGCTGGGCGGGAGAGGGTTTTGCTGGACAATACCTTTCCTTACGAGGCCACTTTATCGGAAGCTGCGCGGGCGTGCCTGGAAGCTGGGGCGAAAACTGTTTCTTTGATTGCATTGGCCTGGGCTGCAAAATTAGCCTGATCTTGCGCGACAGCGTTGTGGAGACCGCAAGCCTGGCAGAGATAGAAAAAAATTTCCATATTGCGGCAGGATCATTTACAGCATTTTCAATTACCGGTGAGTTACATGCATCATCACAGCTTCCAAGGCCCTAAATGCGCGACAGGACTGTGATGAAACGGTGTTAACCTAAAGTGCTGTAATGGCAGTGGACCCTATGGAGTTTTAGTTAATGGCGATTATCGAATTATACACCTCACCGCTTTGCGGTTATTGCCACGCGGCCAAACGGCTTTTGGATGGTAAAGGCGCGACTTTTCTCGAAGTGGATCTTTCACGGAGCCCGGAGCGCCGTTCTGAAATGCAAACGCGAGCTAATGGTCGGCATACAGTCCCGCAGATTTTTATAGATGATGTGCATATTGGCGGATGTGATGAGCTTTACGCTCTGGATCGATCTGGCAAATTGGCAGCGATGTTGGCGTTGTGAAAGTTGCGATTGCGCAAATAACTTCCAGCGACCAGCCAGCTGAGAATCTTGCAACAGTCTTGAAGCTTATGGATCAATCGGCTGGGCAAGATATTTTGTTCCTACCGGAGGTGACAAATTGCATTTCGCTTGACCGGGCCCATCAATTGCAGGTTTTGGACCCCTATGATGGGAACAGTTTTATTGTGGCCATCTGTGAACGGGCGCGGCGCTTGGGACTTTGGGTTGCGCTTGGCTCGGTGACGGTCAAAATTGACGGCGATGACGGTCGCTTTGCCAACCGCTCTGTTATAATCAATAAAGAGGGGAAGATTGTTGCATTTTATGATAAAATTCATATGTTCGATGTTACCTTGTCTCACACAGAGCAGTATCACGAGTCGAAGGGCTATCGTCCTGGCACCGAGGCGGCTGTCGTGCAGACGCCTTGGGCTGAGCTGGGGCTTAGTATTTGCTATGACCTGCGGTTTGCGGCTTTGCATCGTGCCCTCGCGCAGGCTGGGGCCCAGGTCCTGGCGGTGCCTTCTGCCTTTGCCCGCCCAACTGGGGAGGCGCATTGGCATGTTTTGCTGCGGGCTCGGGCGATTGAGACAGGGTGTTTTGTGATCGCTGCGGCGCAAACTGGTGTGCATCCAGGATCTGGACGCAAAACATTTGGGCATAGTTTGATTGTTGGACCTTGGGGCGAGGTAATTTTGGACGCAGGACCGGAAATAGGATTGCATTTCGAGACACTAGACTTAGGTGAATCAGAGAAGGCGCGTGCGCGTGTTGCATCTTTGCAGCACGATCGCCAGTTTGGTTTGAAACGGTATCAAAGTTATGACAAAATTGATTGAAACATTATCTGTCAGCCTGTTTTCGGAAATTTTGGCGCTGGAGCAACTGTTGCGCAGTCGAATTTCGAAGGGTTTGCCGAAAGGTATGGAGCTGTCGCATTTTTCTGTGCTTAATCATTTGGCGCATGTGGGTGGAGAACGCACCCCAGCGCAATTGGCCAAAACCTTCAATCTGACACGTGGAGCGATGACCAATACGCTCAACAAGTTGGAATGGGCCGGCTATGTTCATATTCGGCCTGATTGGGATGATGCTCGGCGCAAGCAGGTTGTGATAAGCCCCTCTGGTCGTGCAGCACGTGATCATGCTTTCGCTCAGATATCCCCTATTTTGACCGCCGCAACCGGTGTGTCGGGGGTGGATAACATCAAGAGTGTTCTACCCATATTGCGCGAGTTGCGTTTGAGCTTGTCCGGCGATGCCTAGGTGGGCTTGATGCTTGCGGTGACATAGTTGACGCTGAGATCTTGCGCTGAGATGGACCAGTTCCAAGTCAATTTATTAAAGACAAAGCCTTTGCGGTCTACGGGTTTGAGTCCAGCTTCCTCCAGTAGGCCAAAGAGTTCATCTGGGGTGATAAATTTATTCCAATCATGGGTGCCCTTGGGCAACCATCGCATGACCCATTCCGCTCCGATGATGGCAAAGAGAAAGCTCTTGGGGTTGCGGTTAAGAGTGGAGCAAATATGTAGGCCACCTGGGCACAAAAGCTGTTGGCAGGCGAAGAGATAGGCCGGTGGACTGGCCACATGTTCGACCACCTCCATGTTCAAAATCACGTCAAATTGCTCATTGGCTCCTGCCAAGGCTTCGGCGGTGATGTGGCGGTAATCAATCTTGAGACCTGATTGTTCTGCGTGTAGTTTTGCCACGGGAATATTGCCTGCGGCGGCATCTGCACCAACAACAGTCGCGCCAAGACGGGCCATAGGTTCACAGAGCAACCCACCGCCGCAACCGATATCCAAGATCCGCAAGCCTTTAAATGGAAGATCTGCTGATAAATCGCGGTCAAACTCCATGGAAATTTGCTGGGTGATATAATCCAAACGGCAAGGATTGAGCATGTGCAAAGGTTTGAATTTGCCCTCTAAATCCCACCACTCTGCAGCCATCTCTTCAAACTTTGCGACTTCTGCGGGGTCGACGGTTGATTGGTTGCCTTGCATTCCCATCTCCATATGGATTTAACTTATCAGGCAGGGCTTCACCCGACCATTGCATTATATAGGACAGTTATGGACAAAGTCGCAGGTCAAAAACGCGCAGTGCAACTTCTTTATCCGGCAATTGAGCCTTTCGATCAACGGATTTTAAGCGTGGGCGATGGACATCACATATACGTGGAGCAATGCGGCAAGCCCGATGGCATGCCTGTGGTTGTTTTGCATGGCGGTCCTGGTGGCGGGTGCAGCCCGTCGATGCGCCGGTATTTTGACCCCGCGGTCTACCGTATTATTCTCTTCGACCAACGCGGCTGCGGGCGCTCGCGTCCTCACGCGGAGGTGGCACATAACACCACTTGGCATTTGGTGTCGGATGTTGAGAAAATTCGTGAAGCTTTAGGCATTGAGCGCTGGATGGTCTTTGGCGGCAGTTGGGGCGCGACCCTGGCTTTGATTTATGCTCAGGCCCATGCCTCCTCAGTGCAGCATCTGATTTTGCGCGGCGTGTTCTTGGGCCAGAAAGCTGAGCTAGATTGGTTTTATGGAGGTGGCGCTGGGCTGTTTTGGCCAGAAGCCTGGGCGCGATTTTGCGATTTAATTCCTGAGCAGGAGCAAGCTGATCTGATCGCGGCCTACGGTGCTCGGCTGTTTAGTGGAGATTTGATGCAAGAGACCCGCTACGCCCGTGCTTGGGCGGGTTGGGAGAATGCCTTAGCGTCGATTGAATCGACGGGAGTGTCTGGGGAAACCCCATCGCAATATGCCCGCGCTTTTGCTCGGCTTGAAAACCACTATTTTTCGAACCAGTTGTTTTTGAGTGCGGACCAGGCGGTGTTAAACAATATGGACTGCTTGGCTGAGATTCCAGGTGACATTGTTCAAGGCCGCTATGACATGATCTGCCCGCCAAAAACCGCCTGGCAATTGGCGCAGGCATGGCCAAAGGCACGATTGCAAATGGTGGGTAAGGCTGGACATGCATTGTCGGATGCGCCCATAAGTGCGCAATTGGTGAAAATCATGGATGCTTTGCGCCTGTAGTGGGAAGCCCTGAGAAGAGACTTTACATATGCCCTTCAGGCGTTAACCTCGATGAAATAAATAATTGAATTAGGAGATGTCTGGTGGGGTCTATCTTTCAGATCATTCTTCAGCGATTGGCATTGGGTGCATTAACATTGCAGATCGTTTCGATAGTTATTTTTGTTGCCGTGAATGCCTTGCCTGGTGATTTTGCCCAGGCGATTTTGGGGCAGGGGGCAACCGACGAGGCCGTGGCGCAAATCCGTGCGGACTTGGGCTTAGACCAAAACTATTTTACGAGATATTTCTCCTGGCTGGTCAATGTTTTGACCGGTAATCTGGGGATCAGCTTTGCACAGATGAATTTTGCGTCGAATATGGGCGGGGATCAATTGGTGGGCGTGGTGGAGCAAATTGCCCCACGGTTTAAAGCGACAATGTTTTTAGCTGGTGTCACAGCGATTTTTGCGGTGCCAATCTCGATCACCTTGGGTGTTCTGGCGGCACTTTATCGCAACTCTATCTTTGATCGGGCGGTGAATATTACGACCCTATCGTCTATTTCCAGTCCGGAATTTTTCCTTGCCTACATCCTGATTTTGGTACTGGCGGTGCTCAACCCCATCTTTCCTTCTCTGTCGAATGTTTATGAGGGCATGGCATTGGGCGAAAAACTCAACCGGACCATGCTCCCGGCTTTGACCCTGACCTTAGTGGTGACGGCCCATATGATGCGGATGACCCGCGCGGCGATTATCAACCTTTTGGCCAGTCCCTATATTGAAATGGCCCGCCTCAAAGGCATCAGCCCCATGCGCGTGATTGTGCGCCATGCGCTGCCGAACGCCTTGGCCCCGATTATCAATGTAATTGCACTCAACCTTGCCTATTTAATCACTGGTGTTGTAGTGGTAGAGGTGGTGTTTGTATATCCAGGCATTGGTCAACTGTTTGTCGATAGCGTGAAAATTCGCGATATTCCGGTGGTGCAGGCCTGCTGCCTCATCTTTGCAGCGGCCTATATCTTACTGAATTTGATGGCGGATATTCTATCCATTCTCTCCAACCCAAGATTGAGGCACCCGAAATGAGTTGGTTGCTGAATTTGATTTTGGTCCTGATTGTGACTGCCGTTGTTGCCTGGGTGTTTCGCTTTTTCGGTCAAAAATTCACTCACAACAAACCATTTTTCCGGGATATGCCTTTTGTAGTCGCCTTTGGCTATGTTGCGGGTCTGTTGGTGTTGATTGCCGCAGTGAGCTATTACTTTCGACCCTTAGAGGTCAACGGCGTGCCTTCCGCTGGGGTGATCTTTTTCCGTTGGGCGGTGCAGGGCTTTATCGGCTTTGCAATTGCTGCCTATCTGTTTCGCCTGTTTGGTCGGGCCGTTGGAACGGCTGGGACGCGAAAATTGTTTCGCGCCATGCCGCTGACGGCTGCTTTTGGTGTTTTGGTCATCTTGCTTTATGCGCTTGTATCTATTTTTGCTGGATCGATTGCGCCCTATGGGCAGGAAGAGATTTTTACGAACGCCAATATTGTGCCTGGAGGCAACCCAATTATGGGTGGCGATCCAAACTTTCCGCTTGGTACGGATCAAATTGGCCGTGATATTTATAGCCGTCTGATCTATGGGGCTCAGAACACTGTGGGCATTGCCTTTGCCACCACATGCCTGGCCTTTTTTGTGGGCGGCTCGCTGGGATTTTTAGTGGCAATTGTTGGGGGTTGGTTGGATCAAATCCTGTCACGTGCCGTTGATGTCTTAATGGCCATACCTGCGCTCATTTTTGCACTGCTTTTGATGACAATCGCGAGCGTTTGGTCAAACCAGCTTGGTATTGACCGCACAATCTTCATGATTTTGATCATTGCGATGATTGACAGCACGCGAGTCTATCGTTTGGCGCGAGCGGTGGGGCAAAGTATTGTCGTGATGGACTATATCGAAGCAGCCAAGCTGCGGGGAGAGGGTATGGGATATCTCATTTTTAAAGAAATACTACCCAACGCCATGGCGCCGCTTTTGGCTGAATTTGGTTTGCGGTTTTGTTTTGTGTTTCTCACCATTGCGTCACTATCTTTCTTGGGCGTGGGCATTCAGCCGCCCCTCGCTGATTGGGGAACGATGGTCAAAGATCTGTCGCAATTCATAAATTTTGCTGCTTTTGCACCAAATGTAGCCACTGCACCCCTATTAGCGGCTGGAGCAATTGCCTTGCTCACTGTGGCAGTGAATTTCGTGGTAGATTGGATGCTGCATAAATCTTCGGGCTTGAAGGATTAGGGTCATGACACAGCCGCTCCTCAAAATACGTGGGTTGAAAATCGATGGCAAATCCGATGAGGTTTGGAAGCCAATTGTGAACGAGATAGATCTTGATCTGAAAAAGGGGGAAGTTCTGGGATTGATTGGTGAATCGGGTGCAGGAAAATCGACGGTTGGTCTAGCTGCGATGGGATTTACCCGCGACGGGTGTCGCATATCCGGCGGAGCTGTGGATTTTGATGGAGTGGATTTGGTGACCGCTTCTGCTGCGGTGAAGCGCAACATGCTGGGCAAGAGAATTGCCTATGTGGCGCAATCTGCTGCGGCTAGCTTTAACCCGGCGCATCGTTTGATTGACCAACATACCGAAGCGCCGACGCAACATAAACTGCGGACCAAGGCTGAAAGCGAGTTGGATGGTATGGAGCTTTACCGCCGTCTACGCCTTCCAGATCCAGACCACATTGGCTTTCGCTATCCGCACCAAGTTTCTGGGGGGCAATTGCAGCGCGCGATGACCGCGATGGCTATGTCGTGCCGACCAGACCTGATCATTTTTGATGAGCCAACTACGGCGCTGGATGTGACTACTCAGATCGAAGTCTTAGCCGCTATTCGCGACATTGTGGAGCAGTTTGATACGGCTGCCATTTACATTACCCATGACCTTGCAGTCGTGGCGCAGATGGCTGATCGGATTAAAGTATTGTTACGGGGTGATGAGGTAGAAGAGGCAGAGACCCGCGCCATGCTCTCGGCGCCGCGCGAAGACTATACCAAGTCCCTTTGGGCCGTGCGGTCTTTCCAAAGACCTGCAAAACTGGCGATTTCAACTGGGGTAATTCCGATTGTGTCTTTGAAAAACGTCTCAGGGGCTTATGGAAAATCTCCTGTTTTGTTTGATGTTGCATTTGATATCCACGTGGGTCGCACAGTGGCGGTGGTGGGCGAATCTGGATCAGGAAAATCGACGACGGCGCGCTGCATCACTGGGCTATTACCGCCAAGCCAGGGGTATATTGAGTTTAACGGCGAAGCCTTGCCGTTGGATTATCGTAAGCGCAGCAAAGATCAATTGCGTCAGGTGCAGATGATTTACCAAATGGCCGATACAGCGCTCAATCCGCGCAGCTCGATTGGTGATATTATTGGCCGGCCGGTGCAGTTTTATTCTGGCCTCACCGGTTCTGCAAAACGCAAACGGGTTGAGGAGCTATTGGCGCAGATTGAACTGGAGCCAGGACAATATATTGATCGTCTGCCCAGTGAACTGTCTGGCGGGCAGAAGCAGCGCATTGGTATTGCTCGCGCCCTGGCCGCCGAACCGCAGTTCATCATCTGTGATGAGGTGACTTCAGCGCTTGATCAACTGGTGGCAGAGGGTATTTTGAAACTTCTTGCGCAGCTACAAGACGACTTGTGCTTGTCCTATATGTTCATCACCCATGACCTCGCGACCGTGCGGGCGATCAGTGATGATGTTGTGGTCATGAAAGATGGCAGGGTTGTTGAGCAGGGGCCAAAAGCCGAGATGTTTCAACCGCCACACCATCCCTATACTGATCTTTTGCTCTCATCTGTGCCTGAAATGGACCCAGATTGGCTTACAAACCTGTTAAATGGGCGTGGAGTGGATAACATCGGTGACGCAGCGGTTGGGAAGATGTAAGATCGAATCACCCTCCCTGCCAAACAGGGGGCGCGGGGCGACCCGCCAAAAATGAAAGCAACATAGGAGAAGACGAATGTCTCAATTCAGTAGACGTGGACTTTTAAAAACAGGGGCCGCTGCTGGTGTGATCGCCGCGACAGGTTTGCCAGCGAAGTCGGCTGCAAAACGCGGTGGAAAGCTGCGCATGGGTTTAAATGGTGCGAACACATCTGACAGCTTCGACGGCCGGACGCATTCGGATCAATTCATGATCCACATGGGTCATGGGACCGTGTTTGACTGCCTCACAGAGGTGACGGCCTCTGGTGAGCTCGTGGGTGAGTTGGCAGAGAGCTGGGAAGCTAGTTCAGATGCCAAAACATGGACGTTTAACCTGCGCAAAGGCGTGACGTTCCACAACGGCAAATCCTTTGGTGCGGACGACGTTATCGCATCTTTGAGTATGCACACAGAGGAAGGAGCGAAATCCGCTGCTAAACCAATCGTGGCTGCCATCACCGAGATGAAGAAAATGAACGACCATCAGATCCAGTTCACTTTGTCGGCCGGTAATGCAGATTTTCCATTCCTGCTCTCAGATTATCATATTTTGATGTATCCTGCCGGTATGATCGATGAAGCTATCGCTAAGGGCATTGGTACAGGGCTCTACAAAGTGGTCAGTTTTGATCCTGGTGTGCGCTGTGTTCTTGCTCGCGTGGACAGCCATTATAAAGACGGTCGTGCTGGTTGGTTTGACGAGATTGAATGCATTGCCATCAATGATTCGTCTGCCAGGATGAATGCTTTGATGACAGGCCAGGTGGACGCGGTTAACCGCGTTGACTTTAAGACCGAGCCATTGTTGCGCGCTAATCCAAACATTGAGATTTTCGAAGTGACGGGGAATATGCAGTACACATTCCCAATGTTAACCAATCAGGCACCATTTAATGACATTAACGTTCGGAAGGCGCTAAAATACGGGATTGATCGTCAAGAAATGGTCGATAAAATTCTGCAGGGTCATGGTATGATAGGTAACGATCATCCAATCGGTCCTGCAAACCAATACCTTGCTACAGAAATTCCCCAAATTGAGCTTGATCTCGATAAGGCTAAGTTTCACATGAAAGAAGCTGGATTGACGGAGTTAAATGTAGAACTTTCCGCCTCAGATGCGGCTTTTACTGGTGCGGTTGATGCATCGCAATTGTATCAAGCGTCTGCTAAGAGTGCCGGCATTAATATCAATGTGGTGCAAGAGCCAGCTGATGGCTACTGGTCTAACGTTTGGCTGAAAAAGGGCTGGTGCGCTTGCTATTGGTCTGGCCGTGCAACGGAAGATTGGATGTTCTCAACGGCCTATGAGAGTGGGGTGCCTTGGAATGACACACACTGGGAGAACGCTCGTTTTCAGGAGCTGTTGTTAACCGCCCGAGCAGAGCTTGATAGCAATAAACGGCGTGAACAATATACTGAAATGCAATTAATATGTTCTCAAGAGGGTGGAACTATTATTCCAATGTTTGCAAATACGGTGGATGCGGCCTCTACGAAATTGGCCCATGGTCCAGATATCGGCAACATCTGGCAAATGGACTCCAGTCGACTGACAGAGCGCTGGTGGTTTGCGTAAGACCTTAGGGTTTTATTGATCAAAGGCCTCGGATTTTCCGAGGCCTTTTTTGTTTCACCTGTGATGGGGAAATCGGTTGTGCGTGCGGCGGTGCTGCCGTGTCAGAGAACCTTTTGAAAGAATCGCTATTCTAGGATTGAAACTGCTGGCTAAACTCTGTAGTGAATATGAAACAGCGGCGTTTCGGCTTCTACTCCCGAAATTCCACCGGAAAATATCACGGGCCGCGCGCCCGTTTTTTTGTGCCTGAAAGGTGCCTATGACAGATCTGATTGCCAAGGCTGCAATGGACCAGCGACTGCTCAAGATCCTGAACCCAATGATTGAGGGTTTGGGTTATGAGGTGGTGCGTTTGCGTTTGATGAGCGGCAATACCCCTACGTTGCAAATCATGGCGCAAAACCCTGATGGCACGATGGAGGTGGATGGCTGTGCTGAGATCAGTTCGGCGGTTTCCGCTTTGATGGATGTCGAAGATCCGATTATTGAAGCCTACACGCTTGAAGTTTCAAGCCCTGGTATTGATCGCCCTTTAACTCGATTGAAAGATTTTGACCAATGGGTTGGTTATATGGCCAAGATTGAAACCGAACAGCTGATCGACGGTCGCCGCCGCTTCAAGGGCGAATTGACTGGCACTGACGGGAATGAGGTTTTGATCACTATTGAAGAGGGGACGATTGGTCTCAAATTTGACTGGCTGGCTGATGCCAAACTGATCTTGACGGATGATTTGATACGCGCGGTTCTCAAAGGTCGCAAAGACGCGGGTCAAATTGATGAAACACAATATGATGAAGTGCAAACCATCGTTGATGGAGAGGAAGACTAATGGCCATTACATCTGCAAACCAGCTTGAGCTGCTACAAACCGCCGAAGCTGTTGCTCGTGAAAAAATGATTGATCCCGGTCTGGTGATTGAGGCGATGGAAGAATCTTTGGCGCGAGCGGCAAAGTCTCGCTATGGCGCAGAAATGGATATCCGAGTTTCCATTGACCGGAAAACTGGCCGGGCGACCTTCACCCGTGTGCGCACTGTCGTGGAAGAAGAGTCGCTGGAAAATTACCAAGCGGAATTTACTGTTGAGCAAGCTACGCAATACATGGAAAACCCAGAAGTGGGCCAGCAGTATATCGAAGAGGTTCCTCCGGTTGAAATGGGCCGCATCGCTGCACAATCTGCCAAGCAGGTAATTTTGCAAAAAGTCCGTGAAGCGGAGCGGGACCGTCAATATGAAGAATTTAAGGATCGTGCTGGCACGATTATCAATGGTCTGGTGAAGCGTGAAGAATATGGCAATGTAATTGTCGATATTGGCCGCGGTGAAGCTGTGTTGCGCCGCAATGAGAAAATTGGCCGTGAGAGCTATCGCCCCAACGACCGCATCCGCGTTTACATCAAGGAAGTGCGCCGTGAGCAGCGCGGCCCGCAGATCTTCCTGTCGCGAACAGCGCCAGAATTCATGGCCGAATTGTTTAAAATGGAAGTGCCGGAAATCTATGATGGCATCATTGAAATCAAAGCCGTGGCCCGTGATCCCGGATCGCGCGCGAAGATCGCTGTGATCTCTTATGATGGATCCATTGATCCGGTTGGTGCCTGCGTTGGGATGCGCGGCAGCCGGGTGCAAGCGGTTGTGAATGAACTTCAAGGGGAAAAAATCGACATTATTCCTTGGAACGAAGATCAACCTACTTTCTTAGTGAACGCTCTGCAACCTGCGGAAGTGACCAAAGTGGTTCTGGATGAAGAAGCAGGCAAGATTGTCGTTGTTGTGCCAGATGAGCAGCTTAGCCTGGCCATTGGACGCCGCGGTCAAAACGTGCGTTTGGCCAGCCAGCTGACCAACCTCGACATCGACATTATGACTGAGGAGGAAGAATCCAAGCGCCGTCAGGCCGAATTTGAAGTGCGGACGAAGCTCTTTACCGACAGTTTGGATCTCGACGAATTCTTTGCACAGCTCTTAGTGTCCGAAGGGTTCACCAGCCTTGAAGAGGTGGCCTATGTGGAGCTTGATGAGCTTTTGGTCATCGATGGGGTGGATGAAGCCACGGCAAGCGAGCTGCAAGCTCGTGCTCGTGACGTGATTGAAGCTGAAAACACCCGTGCAATGGACCGCGCTCGTGAATTGGGTGTCGAAGATAGCTTAGTGAATTTCGAAGGCTTAACGCCACAGATGATCGAAGCCTTGGCTGACGATGGAGTGAAAACCTTGGAAGATTTTGCCACTTGCGCCGATTGGGAATTGGCGGGTGGTTGGACTACTGTTGAAGGTGAGCGGGTCAAAGATGACGGTGTGCTTGAAAAATTTGATGTGGATTTGGCTGAGGCGCAAAACATGGTGATGACGGCTCGGATTATGCTGGGCTGGGTGGACCCTGAAGAATTGCTCGATGAAGGGGCGGAAGTCTCAGAAGATGATGCGGAACAGGTGAGCTAAATGAGCCATGGCGGCGCACATACTTTGGAAAATCTGACTGAGCGTAAATGCTTAGTCAGTCAGGATTCTGGTCCAAAAGCGGGTTTAATCCGCTTTGTGACCAGCCCTGATGGAGTGGTCGTGCCGGATATACTGGAAAAATTGCCTGGTAGGGGGTACTATGTTACTGCCGACCTGCATCTTTTGGAAGACGCGGTAAAGCGTAAAGTCTTTGCCCGTGGTGCGAAAACGCAGGTAAGCGTGCCAGAAAATCTGATTGCTCAGATTGACCGGCAGCTTGCGCGCCGGGTCATTGATCTTGTATCAATTGCCCGTAAAGCCGGCAAAGCTGTGACAGGCTTTGAGAAGGTTAAAGGGTGGTTGGCCGAGGGCCGTGCTAAGGTCTTGCTGCAAGCCAGTGATGGATCTGCCCGTGGTAAAGACAAATTATGGACCCCAGAGGGCGGACGATTTTTTGGGTGTTTAACGGCGCAGGAATTGGGTTTGGCATTTGGGCGTGGGCATGCGATACACTGCGCACTCGCCAGTGGCAAACTTAGCGAACGTGTAGTACATGATGCCGCAAGACTGCGCGGATTACGAGACGCCACCAAGGTGGGTATAGGGCAATAGCCCTCTGAAAAGGACAATAGAGCTTTATGAGCGATGACGGAAAAAAAACACTCGGCTTGATGAGCGGGTCACGTTCGGGAAATGTGAAACAAAGTTTCAGTCACGGCCGGACCAAGAATGTTGTGGTAGAAACCAAGCGTAAACGCGTTGTCGTACCTAAGCCTGGCGCAGCAAAACCTGCCGCTCCTGGAGCTGTACGGGGCGGCGATCCGGCGCGTCGGCCAGCCGGAATTTCTGATGCGGAAATGGAGCGTCGTTTAAAGGCTGTACAATCCGCGAAAGCACGCGAGACAGAAGATGTGGCGCGGCGCGCTCAAGAAGATCTCGAGCGGGAGGCTGAACGCACCCGTCGCCGCGAAGAACAGGAAGCAAAAGAGCGTGAGCTGCGCGAACGCGAAGAGCGGACGCAGGCAAAAATCGCCGCTGAAGAGCAGAAGAAACGCGAAGCGGAGGCGGCAGTAATGCGTGCGGCCGCACCCGCACCGACACCCGAAGAGCGAGCTGCAAAAACGGGCGTTTTGCGTAACAAGGTTTCTGAGCCTGTGCGCCGTGAGGAACCTGCGCGTCCAAGCCGTAATAAAGGTCGGGAAGATAATCGTCGCTCTGGCAAGCTGACTGTTAATCAGGCCAGCGCCGGAAACGATGGGCGGCATCGCTCAATGGCATCGATGAAGCGCAAGCAAGAGCGCGCTCGTCAAAAAGCGATGGGCGGGGCTGTTGAGCGTGAGAAAATTATCCGCGACGTGCAAGTGCCGGACGCGATTATGGTGCAAGAGTTGGCCAATCGTATGGCTGAGCGGGTTGCTGATGTTGTGAAATCCTTGATGCAAATGGGCATGATGGTGACACAGAACCAAACCATAGACCAAGATACAGCAGAGCTGATCGTGGAAGAGTTTGGTCACAAAATTGTGCGTGTTTCGGATGCGGATGTTGAGGATGTGATTGACCAAGTGGTTGATAGCCCTGAAGATCTTAAGCCACGCGCGCCAATCATCACGGTTATGGGGCATGTTGACCACGGCAAAACCTCGCTTTTGGATGCGATCCGCAATGCGCGGGTTGTCTCCGGTGAAGCCGGCGGCATTACTCAACATATCGGCGCGTATCAGGTTGAGCAGAAAGGCGATCTTTTGACCTTCCTCGATACACCGGGCCACGCGGCCTTTACGTCTATGCGATCACGCGGTGCGCAGGTCACAGATATTGTTATTTTGGTTGTTGCTGCAGATGATGCGGTGATGCCACAAACAATTGAGGCGATTGCCCACGCAAAAGCGGCCAATGTACCGATGATTGTGGCCATCAACAAAATTGACCGCCCTGCAGCTGATTCGCAAAAAGTGCGGACCGATTTGTTGCAACATGAGGTGATTGTGGAGCAAATGTCAGGTGAGGTCCAAGACGTGGAAGTGTCCGCGACAACTGGCCAAGGCTTGGATCAATTGCTGGAAGCGATTGCTTTGCAGTCTGAAATTTTGGAGCTGAAAGCCAATCCAAGCCGTGCAGCCTCTGGAGCTGTCATTGAAGCGCAGTTGGACGTCGGTCGTGGCCCGGTGGCCACTGTTTTAGTTCAAAACGGGACACTTAAACTTGGTGATATTTTCGTGGTTGGGGAGCAATGGGGCAAAGTACGCGCCTTAATCAGCGACTCTGGGGAGCGGATCAAGACCGCTGGGCCATCAACGCCTATTGAAGTTCTTGGCCTGAACGGTACACCGGAAGCCGGTGACGTTCTGAATGTGGTCGAAACCGAAGCGCAGGCGCGTGAAATTGCAGAATACCGTGCGCAAGCGGCCAAAGATAAACGCGCCGCCCTAGGTGCAGCGACAACTTTAGAACAGCTCATGGCCAATGCGAAGGCTAATGAGGATATCAGCGAGCTGCCAATTCTTTTGAAAGCCGACGTTCAGGGCTCTGCGGAAGCGATTGTGCAGGCCATGGCGAAAATCGGCAACGACGAAGTTCGGGTGCGGGTTTTGCACTCTGGTGTTGGTGCAATCACAGAAACAGATATCGGATTGGCTGAAGCCTCTGGTGCGCCGGTGTTTGGCTTTAACGTGCGGGCAAATACCTCAGCGCGAAATACAGCCAATCAAAAAGGCGTTGAGATTCGCTATTATTCAGTGATTTATGATTTGGTAGATGATGTGAAATCGGCTGCGTCCGGTCTATTGAGCGCCGAAATTCGCGAAACATTCATTGGTTATGCCAATATCAAAGAAGTGTTTAAGGTATCGGGTATTGGCAAAGTTGCTGGTTGCTTGGTTACCGAAGGCGTGGCACGCCGCTCCGCTGGGGTACGCTTACTGCGTGATAACGTCGTTATTCATGAAGGCACGCTGAAAACACTGAAGCGCTTCAAAGACGAGGTGCCTGAGGTGCAATCGGGCCAAGAATGCGGTATGGCCTTTGAAAACTATGATGACATCAGACCGAATGATGTGATCGAAATCTTTGAGCGTGAAGAAATTGAACGCAAGCTGACTTAATTTTTAAAAATGTAAAAAATGGCGCTTCTGTTGGGCGCCATTTTTCTTTGTGCTCTATGAAACGAGTTACCCGTTATAGAGTTTTTGACCGATTTTGATTTGGACTGAGCCTTTGAGGGTTTTGCCTTTGTAAATCCCCTGAGCTAAAATCCGCGATCCAATCATGATCGTTTTCTCGATTGATTGATTGGTGTTGTCCTTTTGATCCATTGCACCTTTCCCCAAACCTATTGGGAACAAGTTACATTTAAATTTTGTAAAAGTTGCTAAGACTTTGGATAGAATTAGAGCCAATCGTACAGGACTGGAATCAACGGTAGATCTGCGGCAGGCATGGGATAAGATCTAAGGTCGTGTTTGCGGACCCACTTTAGGGACTGCCCCTCCTGAGGTTGCGGAACACCTTGCCACTTCCGGCAGGCGAATAGGGGCATTAAAAGGTGAAAATCCTCATAGGCATGGCTGGTAAACGTCAGTGGGGCAAGGCAGCTTTGCCAGGTGTTAATGCCCAATTCCTCTTCTAATTCGCGGATTAAGGCGGCCTCTGGGGTTTCTCCCGCTTCGACTTTGCCGCCGGGAAATTCCCAAAGGCCGGCCATGGGTTTGCCCTTGGGGCGCTGTGCTAGAAGCACACGACCTTCCGGATCGATCAGGGCAACCGCAGAGACAAGGATCGTTTTCATGAGCGATAATCCGCGTTGATCTCAATATAGCCATGCGTCAAATCACATGTCCAAACCGTAGTTTGTGCCGTGCCGACACCTAGATCTGTACGAATATGCAACTCAGCTTGCTGCATATAGCTGGCGCCCACTTCCTCTGTATAGCTGGAGGCAATCCAACCATTTTCGGCCACTAGATGTGGTCCAAACCAAATGGAAAGCCGGTCGCGGTCTGCCTCTGCGCCAGATTTCCCAACAGCCATGACAATGCGGCCCCAGTTCGGATCTTCACCTGCAATAGCCGTTTTGACCAGGGGAGAGTTGGCGATAGACATAGCCACTTTGCGTGCGTCGGCATCATTTCTGGCGCTGGTCACTTCAACTGTGACAAATTTTGTTGCGCCTTCGCCGTCTTTGACTACTTGATGGGCCAGATCAAGCATGACCTGTTTCAATGCTTCTGTGAAATCAAGGTTCTCCGTTACATCTACACCCGACGTTCCGGTTGCAGCACAGATGAGTGCGTCAGAGGTTGAGGTATCGCTATCGACGGTGATGCAATTGAAGGTCTGACTGGTCAAATCCCCGAGCGTAGCTTGCAATTCTGGCTGGGAAATTTTTGCATCTGTGAAGATATAGACCAACATGGTTGCCATATCTGGGGCGATCATTCCTGACCCTTTGGCAAAGCCGCTGATAGTGACGGGCTGTCCATTTATATGCAGTATCTTTGATGCACCCTTGGGAAACGTGTCGGTCGTCATGATGGCCAGTGCGGCCTCTTCCTGCGCCGCTAGGTTTAGGGAGGCTACCAGTTGGTCTAGGCAATCCCTGATTCTTTGATCTGGCAAGACCTCACCAATCACCCCGGTTGAGGAGGTGAAAACCGCATTAGTGGGAATATTGAGCTGGCTGGCGACAGCAGCACAGATACGGCCAACCGAGGCCTTTCCTGCAGCACCTGTGAAAGCGTTCGCATTACCGGAGTTGACAAGTATTGCCGCACCTCTTGACACATCACCGCCAATTTTGTCCTGACAATCTAATACACTGGCCGCACGGGTGGCGGAGCGGGTAAAGACGCCCGCGATGGTCGCTCCTGGCGCAATTGAGGCCAGCATGACGTCTGCCCGTCCGGGGTATTTTACCCCAGCAGCAGCGGTAGCAAAGCGCACCCCGTCAATGACGGGCAGATTTGGAAAATTTGTTGGAGCCAGAGGTGATATATGTGTCATGAAGCTATTGGTCCAAGGTTGATAGCACAGAAGGATCAATACCATCGCTTAACAGGGTGACATCCGCGCCATCCATTAAGGCGCGCAAATGTGCCTCGACAGCAGCATTTTGCAGCTCAACTTCCAGCTCCCCAAGCATCTCTTCAAAACTAGGGGGTGCCATGACGCGGCGGTCTCTCAACAAGATGAGATGATAGCCAAATTGGGTTTGCACTGGGCCGGTATAGGTGCCTGGCTCCATGTTGAGAACTGCATTTTCAAAGGCCGGCACCATTTGGCCCTTACCAAACCAGCCCAAATCACCCCCGCGTGGGCCGGAGGGGCCAGTCGAATATTCCTGGGCGAGCGTTGCAAAATCGGCACCCTCATCTAAAAGCTTCAATAGTCCCCGTGCTTTCTCCTCGGTTTCGAGCAAAATATGTGAGGCTTGATATTCTTCTTCGCTACCACCGACAGGAAATTTGCCTTCATAGGCAGATTGCAGAGCCGCCTCACTGAGCGCGCCTGTGCGAATGTCGTCAATAACACTTGTAGACAGCAGGTTGCGTTCTTGATTTTCCATCGCTGTTGGCAGCCAGCTTGGCGGTGTCTCAACGGAGCTGGCCAAGAGTTGTTGCTGAACCAATTGATCGACTATTCCATTAAAAAGTACGCTATCTTCGAGATTTTTATACTGCTCTGGAAGCTGCCGTTTGATGTCTAGCACATGGGCGAGCGTCAATTCTGTACCGTTTACGGTGGCAACTACGGTGGTCAAATTAGCCTCTTGTGCGGCCAGGGGTGTGGATAGGAATAAAGTGAAGGCTATATTGCGGAAAATTGTGGATGATTTTGCCATTGTTTTATCCTTTGAAGCGCACGGAATCACCCGCGCCGTTGACACTGTAATGCGGGACCCATACATCGTTTGAGTGGCCCTGAGGGGGCCGGCTCAACTCTGCACACGCCTTTGGCTTTTCATAAGCTGCGGTGGCGCGGTGGGCAAGCAAATCCCTCATTTGATTTGAATAACCATGCGGAGCGGATATGCTGGGTCTAGGAACACTTGCTAAAAAAGTTTTTGGCACACCAAATGATCGCAAGGTCAAAGCAACCCGACCGTTGATCGAAAAAATCAACGTGCTTGAACCTGAGTTTGAGGCGCTGAGCGACGAGGGCCTGGTGGCTAAGACGGCTGAGCTGCGCGCGCGAGCCATATCTGGTGAAGAATTAAACAGATTGCTGCCAGAGGCTTTTGCCAATTGCCGCGAGGCCGCCAAGCGTGCCTTGGGTCTGCGTGCCTTTGATGTGCAGCTGATGGGTGGTATATTCTTGCATGAAGGCAATATCGCAGAGATGAAAACAGGTGAGGGTAAAACCTTGGTAGCCACGTTCCCCGCCTATCTTAATGCTTTGACGGGCAAGGGTGTTCATATTGTAACGGTCAATGACTATTTGGCGCGTCGCGATGCGGACTGGATGTCGAAAGTCTATGGTGCTTTGGGCCTGACCACAGGGGTCGTTTACCCTCAACAGCCCGATGACGAAAAAGCTGCGGCCTATGCCTGTGATGTCACCTATGCGACGAATAACGAGCTTGGGTTTGATTATCTGCGTGATAATATGAAGGCCGAGTTGAGCCAGATGCATCAGAGATTCCACAATTTTGCGATTGTTGATGAGGTGGATTCTATTTTGATTGATGAGGCGCGCACCCCGCTGATTATTTCTGGTCCGTCGCAAGATCGCTCTGAGCTTTACCAAACCATTGATCAGTTGATTCCAGATGTTTTGGAGGCCCATTATACGTTAGACGAAAAGACCAAAAATGTGACGTTCACCGATGATGGCAACGAATGGTTGGAAGAGGTGCTGAGTGGCAAGGGCATTCTGCCAGAAGGTCAATCGCTCTATGATCCGGAAAGCACCACGATTGTGCACCACGTCAATCAAGGTCTGCGGGCGCATAAGCTCTTCACCCGTGATCAAGACTATATCGTGCGGGATGGTGAAGTGGTGCTGATTGACGAATTTACTGGCCGGATGATGGCCGGTCGGCGCCTCTCTGATGGGTTGCATCAGGCCATTGAAGCCAAGGAGCGCTGCACCATTCAGGCGGAAAATGTCACTTTGGCTTCGGTCACCTTTCAAAACTATTTCCGTCTGTATGATAAATTGGGCGGTATGACGGGGACAGCGTTGACGGAGGCTGATGAATTTCATGAAATTTATGGCTTGGGTGTTGTGGAAGTGCCCACCAATCGAACCGTCGCACGGGTGGATGAGGATGATCAAGTCTACCGAACTGCTGGTGAAAAATACAACGCTGTGGTTGACGCCATCAAAGTGGCTCATGAGAAAATGCAACCTGTTTTGGTCGGCACAACTTCAATTGAGAAGTCAGAGGTTCTGTCAGAACTATTGACCGCTGCTGGTATCACGCACAATGTTCTGAACGCCCGCCAGCATGAACAAGAGGCAAAGATTGTCGCCGATGCAGGTAAGCTAGGCGCAGTGACGATTGCGACCAATATGGCTGGGCGGGGTACGGACATCAAATTGGGTGGCAATGTTGAGTTCACCATTATGGAGGCCATTGCGTCGGACCCTGAGGCGAACCCCGATCATACTCGCATCCGGATTGAACAAAAACACGCCATCGATGAGCAGGCGGTAAAAGATGCTGGCGGTCTTTACGTTTTGGCCACAGAACGTCACGAGTCGCGTCGCATTGATAACCAATTGCGGGGTCGATCTGGTCGACAGGGGGATCCTGGGCGCAGCTCCTTTTTCTTGTCATTGGATGATGACCTGATGCGGATTTTCGGCTCGGAGCGTTTGGAAAAAGTGCTCAACACTTTGGGCATGAAAGAGGGTGAGGCGATTGTGCATCCTTGGGTTAATAAATCCCTAGAACGCGCGCAGGCCAAAGTGGAAGGCCGCAACTTTGACATCCGCAAACAGCTTTTGAAATTTGATGATGTGATGAACGATCAGCGTAAAGTGATTTTTGGCCAACGTCGCGAGATCATGGAAGCCGATGATTTGGCAGAAATCACACAGGATATGCGCCATCAGGTGATCGATGACTTGGTGACGCAATTTATGCCGCCGAAATCTTATGCCGATCAATGGGATGTAGAGGCCCTGCAATTGGCTCTTGCTGAGAACTTAGGGCTTGATGCGCCAGTGGTGGACTGGGCGGCGGAAGAGGGCGTCGATGATGACACGATCCGCGAAAAGCTCGAAGATCTTGGTGATGATTTCATGGCCCGCAAGGCGGTTGAGTTTGGACCTGAAAACATGCGGATGATAGAAAAGCAAATTTTGCTAGAAACCATTGATAGCAAGTGGCGAGAGCATTTGCTGACGCTGGAGCATCTGCGGTCTGTGGTTGGGTTTCGCAGCTATGCGCAACGTGATCCGCTCAATGAGTATAAATCCGAAGCCTTCCAATTGTTTCAGAATCTGCTTGACGGTTTGCGCGAGCGGGTGACCCAGCTTTTGGCACATGTGCGTATGCGCACGGCCGAAGAGCAAAAGGCGATTATGGAAGAAATGATCCGGCGACAAGCCGCAATCGCAGCGGTGGCGCAATCGGTGGACGCCACCCCTACAGAATCCGGTGCTTTTGATGAAAATGATCGCGCCACCTGGGGCAATCCCGGCCGCAACGAGGCCTGCCCTTGTGGGTCTGGTAAGAAATTCAAACATTGTCACGGCAAACTGTAGCACATACTTGAACCATTTCGCTTACCTGCTATTGATCGCAGGTAAGTGGGTGGTGATTTTAGAACATGCCGTTGTCGCGGGCAAATTCTTCTGGAACTGTTTGAACAACATCCCAATGCTCTGCAATTTTTCCATTTTCAACGCGCCACAGATTGCAAAATGCGGTGGCGGCACCGTTGTATATGCCCTCTGATTGGGTGAGACAGTGGACATGGTTCAAGACCTTTTGCAAGATCACGTTTCAGCTATCATCTTGCAAGGAGTTAATGGAACTCTATCCAGAGCGGGTAGGCGCGATAACAAATGTTAAACTGTTCGCGCATGGATGCTGGTATTGCTCTAGGCCGCGTCTTGTACGGCTTGCGATACTGTCTCCGCGACCTCGTTGAGCAGGGTTTCATCCTCCGCCTCTACCATCACGCGGATCAGTGGCTCGGTGCCGGATTTGCGAATGAGCAAACGTCCCTTGCCCAGCAAAGAGGCCTCTGCATCTTGGATAGCTGATTGCACAGAAGCCACCTCCAACGGAGCACTACCCTCGGAAAATCTTACGTTCTTCAGCACTTGTGGACAGGGTGAGAAGACGTTGGCCAGTTCGCTAGCCCGCTGGCTCGTTTCGACCATGGCGGCAAGAAATTGTAATCCAGCCAGAAGACCATCACCGGTTGTGGCGTAATCACTCATCACGATATGGCCCGATTGTTCACCACCAAGATTGAACCCGCCCTGGCGCATGGCATCCACCACATAACGATCGCCCACATCGGTGCGGCGTAGATCAATTCCCTGTCCGCCCAGCCAGCGCTCAAGGCCCAGATTAGACATAACCGTGGCCACCAACGCGCCGCCGCGGAGCTCTCCGCTCTTAGCCCAGCGTGCAGCGATCAACCCCATGAGCTGATCCCCGTCGGCGATATGGCCTTTCTCGTCAATAATGGCGATCCGGTCTGCATCACCGTCCAGACAGATTCCAATGTCAGCACCATGCTGTAACACCGCATCAACGGCCGCTTGTGGCGCAGTGGAACCTACACCTTTGTTGATGTTATAGCCATTGGGTTGCACGCCAATGGCTATAACATCAGCGCCAAGTTCCCAAAGAACCTCAGGGGCGGTGCGATATGCGGCACCATTCGCGCAATCAACAACAATCTTCAACCCGTCTAAACGCTTGCCGGTTGGAAAGGTCGCTTTTGCAGCTTCGACATACCGACCAATTGCGCTTTCGATGCGATTGGCCTGTCCAATGTTTTCCGGCAAGCAGAGATCTACATCTCCTGCAAACAGAGCTTCGATTTCCATTTCGGCGGCGTCTGACAGCTTATAACCATCTGGACCGAAAAACTTGATGCCATTGTCGTAGTGCGGATTGTGACTGGCGGTGATCATAACGCCGACATCTGCGCGCATGGAATGGGTGAGCATGCCGACGGCAGGTGTTGGAACTGGCCCTAAGAGGACTACATCCATGCCGGTTGACAAAAACCCAGCGGTTAGAGCGTTTTCAATCATATAGCCTGATCTGCGTGTATCCTTACCAATCACGACACGGTGGCCCGGGGAGGCGTCATGCCGAAAAAAACGCCCGGCCGCCGCCGCAAGCCGCAGAGCGGTTTCAGCGGTCATGGGATAGGTATTTGCCGTGCCGCGGACGCCATCTGTTCCAAATAGGTGTCGTGTCATAAAACTTCCTCTCAAATCGCTTTGATCCTAGATTGAAGCAAAGCGAATATCAGTCATGGTGTGACCTTGCCGAATTATTGGTTAAAAGATGTTTAGTCTAAATGCGGTAAAAATTTAAATCAAATGTGCTGCAAGCCAGCCGCCCCCGCCTCCCACAAACAGCGCAAGCAAAAGCCACCGCTTTTTCATCCCTTGTTTTTGCACGCTGGGTTGCGTGGTGTTGTAGGTGCGGACCAAGGCTGCTTCTGCAAGCTGGGGAAGTTTTGGCCCGAAGCGTGACAGCACGCGTGCTGTTTTAAGTAGATCTTTCATCAAGGCTTTCGGCCCGATGCTCTGTTTAATGTAATCTTCCACAATGGGTTTGGCGACCTCCCAGATGTTAATCTGAGGATGCAAGCTGCGTGCAACCCCCTCAACCACAACCATCGTTCGTTGCAGCAAGATGAGCTCCATTCTGGTTTCCATGCCAAATTGTTCTGTGACATCAAATAAATAAGTTAATACGCGTCCCATGCTGATCTGTGTGGCGTCCATGCCAAAAATTGGCTCCCCTACCGCCCGGAGGGCACGGGCAAATTCATCTACATCTTTATCAGCAGGCACATATCCAGCCTCAAAATGTACTTCCGCTACGCGCTTGTAATCGCGGCGAATAAAGCCGAAGAGGATTTCTGCATAGACCCGCCTGGTATACTCATCAATCCGGCCCATAATTCCAAAATCATAGGCAATCACATTTCCATTGGCAGCGATCTTAATATTTCCTTGATGCAAATCCGCATGAAAAAAGCCGTCGCGCAGCGCGTGTGACAGAAACAATTGTAAAATCCGCTCGCCAATTTTCTGTCGGTCATGTCCGGCTGCATCAAGGGCTGCATTGTCCCCAGCAGAAATCCCTTCGGCCCAATCCATAGTCATGACATTTTTACCTGACAGGCTCCAATTGATGTGGGGCAACTGAAATCCTTCATCGGATTCGGTGTTGGCGGCAAATTCTCCCGCGGCGCTGCTCTCCAGCCGAAGATCCAACTCGCCAAGAACCACGCCTTCGAAATGCGCGATCACATCGAGTGGACGTAGACGACGCGCGCCGGGGGCCAGAACTTCAACCATCCGGGCTGCAAAGTAAAACGCATCGATATCTCTCCGAAAAGCACGCTCAATGCCCGGGCGCAAGACTTTCACGGCGACATCTGCACCATCGGAGGCTAATTTTGCGCGGTGGACCTGAGCAATAGAGGCGGCGGCAACTGGCGCGCTGAAGTCTTGAAAGAAGGATGTCAAAGGTCGCCCTAGCTCTGCCTCGATCATTTTTTGCGCTTCTTCGATCGGGAAGGGTGGCAATTTATCTTGCAGCACCCGCAATTGTACGGCCAGCTCATCGCCGACCACATCGGGGCGGGTCGATAGGATTTGCCCGAATTTGATATAGGCAGGGCCCAAAGCGGTAAGCGCCCGGGTGACTGGTGGCATCTTAGGATCACCCTTGTAACCCAACCACTGAAATGGCCATCCAAGAATTTTCGCTGCTAAGCGTAGGCCTACGGGCGCTTGATAGGCGTTGAGGATCACTTTCATCGCCCCTGTGCGCTCAAATGTTGCACCGGTGCGGATCAGGCGAAAAATATTATGCGGACCACGCATCTAAATTTTCCATCCCGAATGCAAGGTGGCGATCCCGAGCGATAGGTTTCGATAGCTGGTATTCTCAAACCCTGCCTGCTGCACCATGCTTAAAAATGTCTCTTGATTGGGAAACTTGCGAATCGATTCGACAAGATATTGGTAGCTGTCGCGGTCATTGGCGATCATCTGGCCCATGCGTGGAATGATATTGAAGGAATAGAGATCATAGGCCTTCTGCGCTAAAGGCACGGGTATTTGACTGAATTCCAAAACCATCAACCGACCGCCGGGTCTTAGGACGCGGAAGGCTTCATTTAAGGCTTCTTGCGGCCGTGTTACATTCCGAATGCCAAAACTTATTGTATAGACATCAAAGCTGTTGTTGGCAAAGGGCAGGGCCATGGCATCACCAACAACCCAATCCAAGTTATCCACTATTTGAGCAGCTTCAGCACGTTTGCGACCTTCGACGAGCATATTTTCAGTGATATCAAGCACTGTGGACTGACCAGACCCCGCACGCTTGAGGAATTTAAAGCTGATGTCCCCAGTGCCACCAGCGACATCGAGAAGCTTTTGCCCGGGTATTGGGGCCAGCCAATCCATCATAGCCTCTTTCCAAATGCGGTGGATGCCGACACTCATAACGTCATTCATAATGTCATATTTGCTGGCTACGGAGGTGAAAACACCCTGCACCTTGCCGGCCTTTTCAGCCTCTGGAACGGTTTCAAAACCAAAATGGGTTGTGTCTTCACCAGTGTCTTGCATGGAACAGGCCTTTTGTGACTTCACCCCCCTTATAATACGCAGGGCGGCTGATACAATGTGATGTACCAGAAGGAAGCGCCAGATGCCCGAATTACCAGAGGTTGAGACAGTCCGCCGCGGCCTGCAACCGGCGATGCAGGACCAAAAAATTATTCGTGCAGAGGTGAACCGGCCCGATTTGCGCTGGCCCTTCCCGCCCGATATGGCGCAGCGCTTAACTGGAGCTAGGGTTTTGCGGGTTTTGCGGCGCTCAAAATATATTTTGTTAGACTTGGATACACAGGAGACTTTGATTGTGCACCTCGGTATGTCTGGCCGAATGTTAGTTTCGGGCCAGAAAATTGGGGAATTTTATCAAGAACATCCTGCGTCAGAAAAACACGATCATGTGGTGTTTCACATGGAAAATGATACACGGGTGACCTTCAATGACGCCAGACGTTTTGGCGCGATGGATCTTGCGTCTACCGCAGAGGTTAAAACGCATAAGATGCTCTGTAACCTTGGACCAGAGCCATTGAGTAATTATTTAGATGACACCTATTTGGCCGCAGCACTCGCGGGGCGCAACACGCCGATTAAGGCTGCGCTTTTGGACCAACGACTCATTGCGGGCTTGGGCAATATTTATGTCTGTGAAGTGCTCTTCCGTGCAAAAATTTCACCTATGTGTAAGGCCAAGGACCTGTCAAAAGAGCAAGTGGGCACTTTGGTGCCGATCATTCGGACGGTGCTGGAAGAGGCGATTGAAGCCGGTGGATCTAGTCTTAAAGATTACCGTCAAACTGGGGGAGAGTTGGGCTATTTTCAGCACAGTTTCCATGTTTATGACCGAGAATTGCAGCCCTGCAAGCATGCGGGATGCGGCGGCACAATTGCGCGGGTGAGCCAATCGGGACGCTCTAGCTTCTATTGTCCGACTTGTCAGAGATAGCTTGAAATAGGTGGCGAACGTGATAGTCCTAAACGCCTGATAGGAGTAATGCTGGGACCAATATGGCTTATGAGACCATCATCGTAGAGATTGCAGATCATATCTGCGTCATCAAATTGAACCGCCCATCGGCATTGAACGCGCTGAATAGCCAGTTGGTGGCGGAGCTTGGCGATGCGGTGCGTCAGGCAGAAGCAAATGATAAAGTCCGTTGCATGGTGATTACCGGATCAGAGAAAGCCTTTGCTGCTGGTGCCGATATCACTGAGATGGGAGAAAAGAGCTTTGTGGACGTTGTGTCCGATGATCTATTCGGCGCGAGCATGAGCCCGTTGCAAGAAGCTAGGAAGCCAACAATTGCAGCAGTTTCAGGTTATGCATTGGGCGGTGGTTGTGAGCTGGCGATGCTCTGTGATTTTATCATTTGCGCTGACAACGCAAAGTTTGGACAGCCAGAGATCAATCTTGGCGTCATCGCTGGCATTGGCGGCACGCAGCGCTTGACTCGATTCGTTGGAAAATCCAAAGCCATGGATATGCATTTGACTGGGCGTTTTATGGATGCGGAGGAAGCGGAGCGCTCAGGTCTGGTCAGTCGCGTGGTGCCGATGAAAAAATTGATGGAAGTTGCCCTGGAGGTTGCTGGAAAAATTGCTGAGAAATCGCAAATTTCCATCAAAGCCGCTAAGGATGCGGTGAATCGGTCCTATGAGACCACTTTGGCGGAAGGCTTATTGTTTGAACGGCGCGTGTTCCATTCGATGTTCGCAACAGAAGACCAAAAAGAGGGTATGGCGGCTTTTGTCGAGAAAAGAGAGCCACAATTTCGCGATAAATAGGCAGAATTGCTTTGCATCTCCTTAGAAAGAAGCTATACGCATCGTCAGAAAATGCGCGTGTGGCCCGCTTGGCTTTAGATAATCCGGTCCAAACGGTATGGGCCTAGCGGTAATACGTGTGGCACAAGATTAAGTTAGGACCTGATAACATGGCAAATTCACCACAAGCAAAGAAGCGCGCACGTCAAATTGAGCGCCGTACAGCGGTAAATAAAGCGCGCAAATCCCGTATCCGCACATATCTGCGCGCTGTTGAAGAAGCCATCGCTTCGGGCGACAAAGCCGCAGCAACTGCATCTCTTCGCGCCGCACAGCCAGAGCTGATGCGCGGTGTTACAAAAGGAATTTTCCACAAAAACACAGCTTCACGCAAAGTTTCGCGTTTGGCCTCACGGGTTAAAGCTCTGTCTTAATAATTGTTACAAATCTATGAATACTGGGCGTGGGATATTTCCCACGCCCTTTTCCGTTTAAGTGACAGTAAAAGAAATATTTTTTTTAAACTTGATTATCTCAACTACAGGTGGAAAGAGATTCTTTTTCAAAAAACACCGAGTCAAGAATTAAGATCTGTTGCAGAGTCACTTGGCCGAGGGATAAAAAGTATATGCGAGTCACTTTGAGTGCTCCGGGGGATAATTGCTCCAAGAGATTGCCACTGCTGCACGGCGACATGATCTTGGGCTCACATAACATGATAAACCCATTTTATGGATCATGGACGCTATTTCCCGGAAAATTAGTTTGCCTGCTGGGTGGGCAGTGGCATAGAAATTTGAGCGACGTTGTCATTGGGCCGCGTTGATGACGGGCCAGATGAATGGTCGTTTGTATTGGGATTAAGTGAAACGTATGGCACTAGATTTTTGGGATATCGCCGCGGATCGTTTGCGCAAGTCTCTCGGGAACAACAATTATAAGTCATGGATCGAACCCCTGCAATTTGTGGGCGAATCGTGCGGTACGGCAGAATTTTTCGTGCCAACTAGTTTTTTTGGAAATTACGTACGCCAGCATTTTGAAGACCAGATCCTCTATCAAATGCGCGAATCCGGTCTTGAAGTCACCCGTGTGACGTTTTCCGTAGGACGCTTGGATCAAGAACCTGTAGCGCGCCTGTCTTCCCCCGCTGTGGTCGCGCCGGTTAAGCCACGCGAAATCCAAGGGGCAAAGCTCGACAAGCGCTTCGTGTTTGAAAATTTCGTTGTAGGCAAACCCAACGAGTTGGCTCATGCGGCGGCGAAACGTGTTGCTGAAGCGGGTCCAGTCACCTTTAATCCTCTGTTTTTATATGGTGGTGTTGGCTTGGGAAAAACCCATTTGATGCATTCAATTGCCTGGGAGCTGCAATCAAATCGTCCCGATATCAATGTGATGTATCTCTCGGCTGAACAATTCATGTATCGATTCGTGCAGGCCCTGCGTGAACGCAAGATGATGGATTTCAAAGAACTGTTCCGCTCGGTCGATGTCCTGATGGTGGATGATGTGCAATTCATTGGTGGAAAAGACAGTACCCAAGAGGAATTTTTTCATACATTCAATGCTTTGGTGGACCAAAACAAGCAAATTATCATCTCCGCTGATCGCGCACCGGGTGAGATAAAGCAATTAGAAGATCGCATCGCCAGCCGTTTGCAATGCGGTTTGGTGGTGGATTTACATCCCACCACCTATGAGCTGCGTCTTGGTATTTTACAGTCTAAAATTGAGCTGTATCAGTCCAGCTACCCGGGCATTGAAGTACGCCAGGCAGTTGTAGAATTTTTGGCACATCGCATTTCAACCAATGTGCGTGTGCTCGAGGGGGCTTTGACTCGGCTCTTTGCCTTTGCCTCACTGGTGGGGCGTGAAATTACGGTTGAACTGACCCAAGACTGTCTCTCTGATATTTTGCGCGCCTCGGATCGCAAGGTTACGGTTGAGGAAATTCAGCGTAAAGTGAGCGATCACTATAATATTCGCCTTTCAGATCTGCTGGGACCAAAGCGCCTGCGCAGCTTTGCGCGGCCGCGCCAGATTGCCATGTATCTGTGCAAGCAATTGACCAGCCGCTCATTGCCGGAAATTGGCCGCAGGTTTGGTGGTCGAGACCATACGACTGTGATGCATGGGGTGCGGAAAATCGAGGATTTACGCAACCAAGACAGTCAAATGTCTGACGACCTGGACCTCTTGCGGCGCTCATTGGAGGCATAGCTGCCTTTCAAAACCATTAAGGGTTAAAACGGCAACTCACCCTTGTGTCCTGAAAAAAATTCTTTACGGTTTATCTTCAAATACGTGACGGAGAACGGCCATGAAACTGTCTATTGAACGCGCAACTTTATTGAAGGCTGTGTCCCAAGCGCAGTCCGTTGTGGAGCGCCGAAATACAATTCCAATCTTGGCAAATGTATTGATTGAGGCGAGTGGCGATCATGCGTCTTTTCGTGCGACAGATTTGGATATCGAGGTTGTCGATCGTGTGACAGCTATGGTGGAGCGCGCAGGGGCCAGCACGGTATCTGCGGTGACGTTGCATGAGATTGTGCGTAAGTTGCCAGATGGGGCTTTAGTGACCTTGATGGATGATGGCGTCTCTGGCCGTTTGACCGTGGAAGCAGGTCGTTCGACTTTCTCTTTGACGACCCTGCCGAAGGAAGATTTCCCGGTCATGGCTACGTCGGAATATACCTCTAATTTCACCGCTTCTGCGATGGTGTTGCGTCGGCTCTTTGACAAATCAAAATTTGCGATTTCCACCGAAGAGACCCGTTATTATTTGAACGGTGTCTACATGCATGTGGCTGAAGGTGATGGGGGTCAAAAACTGCGCTGTGTTGCCACTGATGGTCACCGATTGGCGAGGATTGATGCGGATCTGCCAACAGATGCAGGAGATATGCCCGGCGTGATCGTGCCGCGTAAAACTGTCGGTGAAATGCGCAAATTGCTTGATGATGATGACGCGCAAATTGCTGTTTCAGTTTCAGAAACTAAAGTGCGTTTTGCAACGCCAAATGTAACGCTGACCTCAAAAGTGATTGATGGCACCTTTCCAGATTATACACGCGTTATTCCCTCGGGCAACACGCGTAAATTGGAAGTGGATGCGGCCGAATTCGCCAAGGCAGTTGACCGTGTGGCCACGGTTTCCTCAGAGCGGTCGCGGGCTGTGAAGCTGGCATTGGATGAAGATCGCCTGATTCTGTCGGTTAATGCGCCAGACAGCGGCGCTGCCGAGGAAGAATTGGCCGTCGCCTATGGTGATGAAAAATTGGAAATTGGCTTCAACGCGAAATATCTGCTCGAAATTGCCAGTCAGGTTGATCGAGAAAACGCGGTGTTCTTATTCAACACATCAGGGGATCCAACCTTGATGCGTGAAGGCAATGATACAACGGCCATTTACGTCGTCATGCCGATGCGCGTTTAAGCCGGCGTGAATGTGAAGGGCACAGATGCCCAATTTTGCTGTTGAATCTTTAAGCCTTTCGCACTTTCGGTCGCATCATGTGGTGCAGATCGATTGTGACCCGCGACCTGTGGCGATTTATGGTGGCAATGGGGCCGGCAAGACAAATATTTTAGAGGCAGTATCCTTGCTTTCGCCTGGTCGCGGCCTGCGGCGGTCGAGTGCGGAAGAAATGACCCGTCGTCCCGAAGCGCTGGGCTGGAAGGTCTCGGCTGTTTTGCGCACGCAGGATCGCCTGCATGAGATAGAAATCTGGTCGCAAAATGGCGCGGCGCGTCAGCTGCGGATTGATGGCAAAGCGGCAACTCAGGTCATGTTGGGGCGCATTGTGCGTGTCCTGTGGTTGATCCCCGCGATGGACCGTCTCTGGATTGAAGGCGCGGAGGGGCGCCGGCGGTTTTTGGATCGCATGACTCTCTCTTTTGATCCAAACCACGGTGAGCAGGTGCTCATTTATGAAAAAGCCATGCGTGAGCGCAATCGTCTGTTGAAAAATCAGGTGACCGACGCCCATTGGTATCGGGCTATTGAGGGGCAAATGGCAGTCACTGGCGTGAAGATCCGAAAGGCGCGGGAGGAGGCTTTGGAGTGTATCCACACGGCGCAAGATCAGGCAGAAACAGCCTTCCCAACCGCGCATTTGACCCTGACCAATTCTGAAAACATCGAATTTTCAGACAATAGCGATGATTTCGCTGAACTTCTGGCTGACTATCGCAGTCGCGATTTGACCACCGGTCGCACCTTGGCCGGTCCGCATCGCGATGATCTTTTTGGTGTTTTTGCGGCAAAAGATGTTCCAGCAAAAGATAGCTCCACAGGCGAGCAAAAGGCACTTTTGATTTCGCTAATCCTTGCCAACGGCCGTGCGTTGAAAGAACAAACTGGCCTGCCGCCGATTTTGCTTTTAGATGAGGTGGCAGCGCATTTGGACGCTGCCCGCAGAGTGGCGCTCTATGACGAAATTTGCGCGCTGGGTGCTCAGGCTTGGATGAGCGGTACAGGGCCTGAATTGTTTGAAGAACTTGGCGACAGGGCGCAGCATCTTTTGGTGACAGAGGTTGAGGGGAAATCAAAAGTGGATCTACAATGACTTTGGCTTTTTCTGATTTGGCGCTTTATGCCATCGCTGTTTTTATTTTATTCATTACTCCTGGCCCAGTTTGGGTCGCACTTTTGGCCCGCGCAATGTCGGGTGGATTTCAGGCGGCATGGCCTTTGGCATTGGGTGTGGCGATTGGTGATGCGGTTTGGCCGGTTTTGGCCATCCTAGGAGTGAGCTGGGTGGTCAATGAAATTGTGGGTATCATGATCATCTTGCGCTATGTCGCGGCCGTGGTCTTCCTTACAATGGGAGCTTTGTTGATTCTCAAGGCCGATATCGCTTTGAGCAGT
The DNA here is from genome assembly GCA_905181815.1 of uncultured Planktomarina sp. Lineage (GTDB taxonomy): Bacteria > Pseudomonadota > Alphaproteobacteria > Rhodobacterales > Rhodobacteraceae > Planktomarina. The sequence goes on from CAJIZA010000003.1 coordinate 272,807, forward strand.
GACCGACGTCTAACGCGACCGGGCATGTGGGCGGGCTTTGTCGCAGGTGTGGTGGTGATACTAGGCAACCCAAAGGCTATTTTGTTTTACAGCGGCGTACTTCCGGGCTTTTTTGACCTGACTCGGGTAACAGCATGGGATGTTTTGGCCATTGTTGTGGTCTCAATCCTCACCCCGCTTTTGGGAAATTTGGCCATTGCTGGCTTTGTAAATCGTACGCGTGATCTACTGCAAACACCAGAGGTGGTGCGGCGGATCAACCGCATTTCTGGAGGCCTTTTGATCGCTGTTGGGATCATTATTCCCTTTGCGTAGTCCTTCAGAAAAAGCTTTTTTTGCGAAAGATGACATCGGTGCTGTTGCTTTAAAAAATCGCAACCTGAACCACAATCTATTGTGCCATTTGCGTGACAATCATATCGAATTCCGCTATTTGTTGTGTAACTCAAAAAAGGGTAACGGGATGTCTGAGCAAACTGTGAATGTTGAAGAATATGGCGCAGATTCCATTAAGGTTCTTAGGGGCTTAGAGGCTGTTCGTAAACGGCCGGGAATGTATATTGGCGACACTGATGATGGTTCCGGTTTGCATCATATGGTTTATGAGGTTGTGGACAATGGCATCGATGAGGCGCTGGCTGGCCATGCGGATCATGTTTTGGTGCGGATCAATGCCGATAGCTCGATTTCGGTCGCGGATAATGGTCGCGGCATTCCGGTTGGAATTCATGAAGAGGAGGGTGTTTCTGCCGCTGAGGTGATTATGACTCAGCTGCATGCGGGTGGTAAATTTGATAGTAATTCTTACAAGGTTTCTGGCGGTTTGCACGGTGTTGGGGTTTCGGTTGTTAATGCCTTGTCGGTATGGCTGGAGCTGCGCATCTGGCGCGATGGCAACGAGCATGTCGCGCGGTTCGAACATGGTGACACAGCGGAGCACTTAAAAGTTGTGAGCGATTGCGGCGATCGTACGGGCACGGAAGTGCGGTTCTTGGCGTCGACAGAGACGTTCTCAAATCTTGAGTATAAATTTGAAATACTGGAAAAGCGCCTGCGCGAATTGGCGTTCTTGAATTCTGGCGTGCGGATTATTCTTGAAGACTTGCGCCCGGCGGAACCTCTGCGCAGTGAGCTGTATTACGACGGCGGTGTGCGTGAATTTGTAAAATATCTCGACCGCTCCAAATCCTCAATCATGGAAGAGCCGATTTATGTCAAAGGTACCCGTGATGATATCGGTGTCGAAGTGGCGATGTGGTGGAACGACACTTATCACGAAAATGTCCTGCCCTTTACCAATAACATCCCACAGCGTGACGGCGGCACCCATATGGCGGGCTTCCGAGGGGCTTTGACCCGAACGATTAACAACTACGCTCAATCCAGTGGCATCGCCAAAAAAGAGAAAATCAGCTTCACAGGTGATGACGCGCGTGAGGGTTTGACCTGCGTGTTGTCCGTCAAAGTACCTGATCCTAAATTTTCCAGCCAGACCAAAGACAAATTAGTCAGCTCAGAGGTGCGCCCGGCGGTTGAGGGCTTGGTGGGTGAGAAATTGGCTGAGTGGTTCGAAGAAAATCCTGCGCAGGCAAAGGTTATTGTTGGCAAGATTGTTGAGGCAGCTATGGCGCGTGAAGCGGCGCGCAAGGCCCGCGATCTTACCCGGCGCAAGACAGCGATGGATGTGAACTTCTTGGCAGGAAAACTCAAAGATTGTTCAGAAAAAGACCCCTCAAAAACTGAAGTGTTTTTGGTGGAAGGCGATAGTGCTGGCGGTTCTGCCCAAACGGGGCGTGACCGTATGACCCAAGCGGTTTTGCCATTGCGTGGGAAAATTTTGAATGTGGAGCGCGCGCGGTTTGACCGGATGCTGGGCAGCCAAGAAATTGGAAATTTGGTCATGGCGCTGGGCACAGGCATTGGGCGTGATGAATTTGATATCAAAAAGCTGCGCTATCATAAAATCGTGATTATGACAGATGCTGATGTGGATGGAGCGCATATTCGTACGCTCTTGCTGACGTTCTTTTTCCGTCAAATGCCAGAATTGATTGAAGGTGGCTATCTTTATATCGCGCAACCCCCATTGTTTAAGGTGAGCCGGGGGCGCTCTGAAGTTTATCTTAAGGATCAACTCGCGTTGGATGAATACTTGATCGAACAAGGCATCGAGGGCGCTTTGCTGCGCTTGAATAATGGCGAAGAAATTATTGGTGCCGATTTGATGCGTGTTGTGGAGGAGGCGCGTCAGTTGAAGCGCATTGTTGACGCATTCCCCACCCATTACCCACGTCACATTTTGGAGCAAGCCGCAATCGCTGGGGCCTTCGTGCCTGGGGCGGTCGATCGTGACCTGCAAGGCCTGGCGGATGCGGTGGCGCGCCGGCTTGATCTGATTGCTTTGGAATATGAGCGGGGTTGGCAAGGTCGCCCGACACAGGACCGAGGCATGCGCTTGGCACGTATTTTGCGCGGTGTGGAAGAGATACGCAATCTCGATGGGGCAATGCTGCGGTCAGGCGAAGCGCGTCGCACAGGGATGTTGACTCAAAGTTTGCAAGATACCTACAGCGGCCCTTGCACATTGGTGCGCAAAGATCGGGTGCAGGTGGTCAATGGCCCCCTCACGCTATTGAGCGCGATTTTGGAAGAGGGTGAGAAGGGTTTATCGCTGCAACGCTACAAAGGCTTGGGCGAAATGAACCCTGATCAGCTTTGGGAAACCACATTGGATCCAGATGCGCGGACATTGTTGCAAGTGCGGGTTGATGATGTCGCGGAAGCGGATGATCTGTTTACCAAGCTGATGGGCGATGTGGTGGAGCCGCGTCGGGAATTCATCCAAAATAATGCGCTAAATGTGTCCAACTTGGATTTCTAAAACTGACCAAACAGGGGGTGCATGGGGCAATGCAACGTGGTGGCGTTTCCTTTTGGTATCAAGAGCTGGGCGGGTTGCCAAAGCCGCGCCCGGCGTTGGACCGCTCTGTAAGCGCTGATATTTGCATCATTGGGGCGGGGTATACCGGGCTTTGGGCCGCCTATTATCTTAAAAAAGCCGACCCATCTTTGAACATTGTTATTGTTGAAGAGCATTTCGCCGGTTTTGGCGCCTCGGGCCGTAATGGCGGCTGGCTGTCGGGTAATTTTGCTTGGGAGCATGAAAAATATCTGAGCAGCGGTACGTCCGAGCAGGTCAAGGCCATGGTAGAGGCGTTTCATGGAACTGTTGATGAGGTCATTGCTGCTGCTGAGATGGAAGGCATCAATGCTGATATCCACCGCACACAGGAATTGGCCATTGCCACGAATGCGTATCAATTTCAGCGTCTTGCACCTGAGTTGAAGCGGTTGCACCACTGGGGTGATCATCGCAGCCGGCTTGAAATTGAAGCGCAATTGCGTACGCGGATTGCCATTCCAAGCGCCAGGGGCGCGCTTGTGACCTCTGGTGTGGCACGGGTACAGCCTGCCAAATTGGTGCGCGGATTGGCTGATGCAGTGGTGCGATTAGGAGTTACGATTTACGAAGCGACCCGGGCGCATGAAATTTCCAAAGGTCAGGTCATAACCCATATGGGCCAAGTGGCCTGCGCGGTGGTCTTGAAAGCAACCGAAGGCTATAGCGCCCAATTGCCCGGATATGAGCGGGATTGGCTGCCTCTCAACTCCGCTCAAATTGTGACGGAACCTTTGCCCTTAGAGCTGTGGCGGGACATCGGTTGGTCGGGTGCAGAGCTGATTGGAGATATGGCGCATGCCTATTGCTACTGCCAGCGCACAGCAGATGGGCGTATCGCGGTTGGCGGCCGTGGGCTGCCCTATCTTTTGAATTCCAAAATTCAACGCGAGGGCCGACCCACCGCGGGCACAATTTCAGAATTGCGGGGGATTCTTACGCGTTTGTTTCCTGCGGCGGCCCATGTTCCCTTGGCCCATGCTTGGCAGGGGGTCTTGGGGGTTCCACGCGATTGGTGCGCCACTGTTGGCTTGGATCCTGAGACCAAGATTGGTTGGGCGGGCGGATATGTAGGGGTTGGTTTGACCTCGGCGAATCTCGCTGGGCGCACGCTGCGTGACTTGGTGCTATCAGAGCCTACGGCTTTGACCGAATTGCCTTGGGTCAACCGTGCGGTTCGAGCTTGGGAGCGTGAGCCTTTGCGGTGGATGGCGGTGCGCGGTCTATACGCGATGTTAAAAGCCGCAGATTGGGCAGAAGCCAATGGAAAAGCCCATGCACCGCATCTTGCGCGGCTTGGAGCTTGGATCAAATCTCAGTGAGGCGGCCTTATTTTGCGGTGGCGTCAATTTGCCTTTGGCGCTCACCAAAACGTGCACGGTCCTCATTGGAATATTCGTCTACACATTGGTGGCACTGCACGCCTTTGATATAGTCGACACGATTTTTATCCGACTCTGTGATCGGTCTGCGGCAGGCATAGCATTGATCAAAACTGCCCTCGACCAAGCCGTGGCCGACGGACACGCGATTGTCGAAGACGAAACATTCACCGCGCCAGGTGCTCTCTTCTTGCGGCATCTCTTCAAGGTATTTTAAGATTCCACCCTTGAGGTGATAGACCTCCTCAACCCCTTCACCGAGCAGAAAATTAGTAGATTTTTCACAACGAATGCCGCCGGTGCAAAACATGGCAATCTTTTTGTTGTGAAAACGATGTTTGTTTTCAGCCCACCACTGGGGAAATTCACGGAAGGTTTTGGTCTTGGGATCAATCGCCCCTTCAAACGTGCCGATGCCCACCTCGTAATCGTTGCGCGTATCAATTACCGCGACATCCGGTGCGGCAATCAGCGCGTTCCACTCATGAGGATCGACATAGTGGCCTGTGCCCGCGCGCGGATCGACATTGGGTTGGCCCATTGTGACAATCTCTTTTTTCAAGCGGACTTTCATGCGCTTGAAGGGCATGATGCTGGCTGTGCTTTCTTTATGTTCAAAATCCGAACAGCCAGGCAGCGCGGCGATATGCGCCCAAAGACGTGCAACCCCCTGTTTCGGGCCTGCGACGGTGCCGTTGATTCCTTCTTTGGCGAGCAGAATTGTGCCTTTGATGCCCTCATGCTCACAAAGCGACACCATTGGCGCGCGCAGAGCGCCCGGATCGTCAAAGCGGGTGAAGTGATAAAGAGTGGAGACTTTAAACATGATCTGCGTCATAATCTGAAGTCGTCTTTGCTGCAAGATACATAGCTAAAGCTCCGCTAGCGCTTTATGGGTGCTTTGATAACATTGACCTTATGGGCGCGGATCATTACCTCTGTGCGCGAAGCTTGGATAGGGGATCCAAATGCGTGCTCTGATTGTGGTTGATGTTCAGAACGACTTTTGTCCGGGCGGCGCTTTGGCGGTTGCCGGCGGTGATGAGATTGTGGCGCAAATTAACAACCGCATGGCTGATTTTGACGCGGTGATCCTCACCCAAGATTGGCACCCTGCGGGCCATTCCTCCTTTGCCAGCTCCCATAAGGCCGATGTGTTTTCCAGCATTGAAATGCCCTATGGTCCCCAAGTGCTTTGGCCAGATCACTGCGTGCAGGGCAGTTTTGGTGCAGCCTTTCACAAAGATTTGGCCACGGATCGGGCAGATTTGATTCTGCGTAAGGGCTATCGGCCAGGCATCGACAGTTATTCTGCTTTTTTTGAGAACGACCATAGCACAGCGACCGGGCTTGAAGGATATTTGAAGACCCGCGGGGTTCGGGATGTGACCTTCGTTGGATTGGCGACGGATTATTGCGTCGCTTATTCAGCGCTCGATGCGGCGCGGTTGGGCTTTGCGGTCAGCGTCGATACCGCCCTATGCCGCGCCATTGATATGGGCGGATCGCTGGACCAAGCACGGCGCGACATGGTGGCAGCGAAAGTGAGCCTTTTGTAATGGTAGATATTGCCACCCGAGTGTGGAATCACAAATGGAAAATCGACCCTATCGTGCGGTCGTTAATCGACAATGATTTCTATAAATTGTTGATGTGCCAATCGGTGCTCCGCAATCACCCAAAAACGGAGGTGACCTTTAGTTTGATCAATCGGTCAAGCGATATTCGCTTGGCAGAATTGATTGATGAGGGAGAGCTGCGCGAACAGTTGGATCATGTACGCTCTTTGTCCCTGTCGCGTGGCGAAAGCACATGGATGCGCGGAAATACATTCTATGGCAAACGCCAGATGTTTACGCCCGAGTTTATGGATTGGTTCGAGGCGCTTAGATTGCCTGACTATCACCTTGAGAAACGTGATGGGCAATATGAGCTGACGTTTCAAGGCAGTTGGCCCGAGGTGATGTTGTGGGAAATTCCTGCTTTGGCGGTTCTTATGGAGCTGCGCGGCCGCGCGGTGCTGCGTGACATGCGCCGCTTTGAGCTTCAAATTCTCTATGCGCGGGCCATGGCCAAGCTCTGGGAAAAAATTGAGACACTGCGCGACATTGAGGACTTGCGCCTTGCGGATTTTGGCACGCGCAGGCGACATTCCTTTTTATGGCAAGATTGGGCTGTGCAGGCCATGACCGAAGGATTGGGAGACAAATTTATTGGTACATCCAATTGTTTGATTGCGAAAAATCGGGACTTGGCGGCGATTGGGACTAATGCGCATGAACTGCCTATGATCTATTCTGCGCTGGCCTCCGATGATCAAGCCTTGCGCCAGGCCCCCTATGACGTTCTATCTGATTGGCATGAGGAGCACGATGGAAACCTGCGGATCATCTTGCCAGATACCTATGGCACGGAAGGGTTTTTAGACAATGCGCCAGATTGGCTGGCCACATGGACGGGCATGCGCATCGATTCTGGTGATCCTATTCAAGGAGCAGAACAAGCGATTAAATGGTGGAAAAGCCGCAATGAAGATCCCGGTCAAAAACTGCTGATTTTTTCTGATGGTTTGGACGTGGAGAAGATCGCCGAGCTGCATCGATTGTTCGCTGGACGGGTCAGAGTCTCTTTTGGTTGGGGCACGCTGCTGACCAATGATTTTCGTGGTTTGGTGCCAAATGATGGGTTGAAGCCTTTCTCTTTGGTCTGCAAAGCCGTGTCAGCCAATGGCAAACCCACGGTCAAATTGTCCGACAATCCCAACAAGGCGATGGGTCCAGCAGATGAAATTGCGCGCTACAAACAGGTGTTCGAAGTTGGACGTCAAAACCCGCAAAGTGTCATCGTTTAAGCGGTTGTCAGCCATTGATGTGCCAAATGCAGCGCGCGTTCTGCATAGCGCCTTTGGACAGGGCTTTTTTTCGGCTGCCGCACAATCACCCATCCGCAAGAGGCAAGCCCACGCAACATAAGGAAAAATTTGATATCATCTATCGATGGGGCTTTGCGGAGTGTTCCATAGCCCTCTGCAACGGCGGCGATCAGATCGTTCAAATGCCCTGCGGCGTAATGTTGCGACAGACAGACCCCAAGATCGTAACCGCGATAGCCAAATCCCGCGTCGTCAAAATCAATCAGCGTCAGCCCTGACTTTGTTTGAAAGACATTTTCTTGCAAGGCATCCGCATGAATCAAGCCAAAATCTGCGCCCTTCATGGCGCTTAAATGGGCGTGAGCGGTCTGTTGGGTATAGACCATGAACTTTTTTTCACTGGCCGACAGCGATGGATTGTCCCAAAATCGACCCCAAAAGGGGGATTTTCCCAGCAGGCCCGGCAGATCCCAGGCGGCGCGTGTGAGATCGTCGGTTTTTATGCGATCGCTGGTCTCATGCAGCTGAGCTAAGAGACGGCCCAATTGGTGATAAAGATCACAATGGGCGGTGACATCCGTATCAACGGGGGTGTCCATAGCCCCAATTGGCGCGCCCTCCACCCAGGTAATCACAGAGACAAAGCGTCCATCCGCCAACTTTGCCAATAAGGATCCATCCGCCTGCGCGAGGGGTTTGGGGCAGGCAAAACCCGCCTGAGCCAGCCGCAGCGTCCAGCGCAATTCTGACAAGATTGCCGCTTCACTTTGATATCCTGGCCGATGCAGACGCAACGCCATCGGTGTCCCGTCGCGCAGGACCTTAAACACTGCGTTTTCCCTCTCGGCGATCAACTGTATCTGCCCATTTGCGCCCCATTTGGCGGCTATTGCAGGAAGATCACTCATGCTTTGAAGGCGGCCTGTAGGATGTCACAGGCCATGGCAACATTCTCATTGGAAAAGGGCATGGGCGGGCGCAGTTTCAAAATATTGCGATTGCGCCCCGAGCGCCCCATCAACAGGCCATGATTGCGTGCATATTCGACGACATGGGCGGCTAAGGATTCATCGGCAGCACCATCCGTTTCCAATTCCAAAGCGAAAAACAAACCACGTCCGCGCCGGCTGGCGATGCTGTGATGGTCGATAGAGTGCAGCTCGCGCAAAAAAACAGCACCGACGTTTTTGGCATGATTTACCAAATTGTCCTGTTCAATGACGTCCAAAGTGGCCGCAGCCGCGGCGCAGCTTACTGGATTGCCACCAAAGGTGTTGAAATAGCCAAAGGCGTTGCGAAATTCAGCCATGATTTCCGCGCGTGCGACCACTGCTGCAACCGGATGCCCATTGGCCATTGGTTTGCCCAATGTCACAACATCAGGTGATATACCAAGCCATTCATGGCCCCACCAAGTCTCGCCGCCTCTGCCAAACCCGGGCTGAACCTCATCTGCGATCAACAGCCCTCCGGCGGCTTTGACCACTTGCTCGGCGGGCTTCATAAAATTCTGTGGCAAATCTGGCAGGCCTTCATTGGCGAAGGTCGGGCAAAATAGAAAACCCGAAAACCCGTGGCCAGAGGCCTCGAGATCATCAATGGCAGTTTGCAGTTCTTGCGCAAAGGCCACGGCCTGACCATCAGCCGTACCACCAACTGGCCGCAAGGTATCTGGCGCAGGGATGTGGCGAATATTGCTGGCATAGCCCCCGATGGGTGGTTTGCGCGAAGAAAGCTGTGACACTGCCATCGTATTGCCGTGATAGGTATTATCTGTTGCGATGATGCCAGTTTTTCCGGTCACAGCTTGGGCCATGCGCAGGGCAATGTCATTGGCCTCTGATCCGCTGCACACCATTATGACCTGGTCCAATTGAGTTTGAAATTTGGCGGTGAGCCGCTCGCAATACTCCACAATTCCAGAGTGCAAATAGCGGGTATGGGTGTTCAGCTTCGCTGCCTGTTTTGCGATAGCTGTGACGACATGGGGGTGACAATGGCCGACATGCGGTACGTTGTTATAGCAATCAAGATATTTACACCCGTCCGCACCCCACGCCCAAACCCCTACGCCTTTGACCAAATGCACTGGGGTCTCATAAAAAGTGGGCACATTTGGCCCCAACACAGCGGTACGCCGCGCCGCAAGATCACTCGACATCTTTTACCTTTCCGCGCAGAGATTTGACTATGCCGCGCTGTACTTTTCCAGCCAGTCGGCGTCTCTGCGATCCGAGTGTGGGGCGCGTGGCGATCCGGCGTTTTGGTCGTATCAAAGCCTGAAGGATCAGCTCTTTCAAGCGCTCTTTTGCAATTTCGCGGTTACGTGCCTGAGAGCGGGTGTCTTCCACGCGAAAAATTATGGCGCCATCAGAGGTCCATTTGCGGCCAGCCATTTTTTTGAGCCGGGTTTTAACCGGGCCTTGGAGATTTGGGCTGCGGGCCGCCTCAAAGCGCAATTCGACGGCGGTGGATACTTTATTGACGTTCTGTCCTCCGGGTCCCTGCGCACGGGTGAAACTTTCGGTCAGCTCCCAATCGTGAATCATTATTTCATTATTGATTTGCAACATGGGACTACTATGCCACAAATAAAAAGGGCCGCCCAGAGAGGACGGCCCTTCGAAAGTTGTGCGGAGGGCGGGTCGTTTAGGACCGTTTGCCCAAGCTTGGCGCTAAAACTCCAAGGTTTGCCTTAGAAATTTGCCTCCAAACCTGTTACGACTCCATTCCCCAATACCTTTCTCGACACTGGATCACCTCCTTTCAGCTGTTACATTTATAGACAGCTTGTCAGAGAGAGACACAAAGTCAATGGTTTTTTGTCATACGTCCAACAAGATATAGCACTATGAATCGGAACGGCACCAAAGCGATGAGGGCCAAAGACAGTTTCACAAGCCAATCTGCAACGGCCAGAGAGGCCCAAAGCGGCAGCTCCATACCAGCTCCAAGCAGTGGCACAGTACCCTGTGCCCAGTCTGGAACATTGTTCGTTTCCAGCCCGTTGAAGATGGTGGAAAAAGCGATGCTGAAAAAGAGGACGGTATCCACAGCACTGCCGATCAGCGTTGAGGCCAGAGGGGCCCGCCACCATGTGCCATGCCGCAAGCGGTCGAAGATTTGAACATCCAACAATTGAGCTACCAGAAATGCGGTGCCAGATCCCAAAGCCACGCGCAGTGTTACCGCTGGGAAACTGTAGCCATCTCCTTGCAGCATGACTTGCGTGCCAATGAGTGAACAAAGAACGCCAGCGGCAAAGCCGGCAAAGACGACACGGCGCGCTGCAGCAACACCGTAGACTCGGTTCATCACATCGGTGACGAGAAAGGCGATGGGATAGGTGAATGCACCCCAGGTCAGCCAGTCTCCAAGAAGGAACTGAACTAGGATGTTGGAGGCCACAACGACGGTAGCCATGGCAAGAATGCCAGAGAGATAGAGAGTTTTCATGTTTTCATTCCGTTTTTTAGCCAAGGTAGCGGCGACTTGGTCAGTTTTGACGCGCCCGAATACGAGCCCATAGGATATATTGCAAGTGATTTCCGTACAGCGGGCCCTCAGAGGTTTGATAGAACCGCGCTGCATTGTTGGGGCAATTTGGCCAAGGTGATCGGCGGCTTAGGTTTTCGTGGCTTAGCATTCGGGTCCGGTGGGGGGGGGGTCAAGATTCGATTGACCCACCCAACCGCTTCTTTGCAACCGTCACCCAGCGGTGGTGGGGCTTGGGCGATGCAATTCTCTTGGCCTCCTGGGCATTTTAGGCGGACGTGGAAATGATAGTGATGTCCGTACCAAGGACGAATTTTGCGCAGCCAGCTGCGGTCGCCTCTAGCTGATTTGCACATGGCGACCTTGGCACCTGGGAAAATAAATATGCGTGCTACCCGTGGATCTGACGCGGCCAATTTGAGAACAGTTTCGTGGTCTTTGGTCCAGCGGTCATTCGTATAAGCGCCAGAGGCCCGGCGCATGGATATAGAGGAAATCTCTTCCCGCTCTGGCCGAGTTAAAATACGATCCGTTTTTGGGCGTAGCCATATATCTGCGTCGAGGCCAATTTGGTGGCTGGCATGGCCTGACAACATCGGTCCGCCGCGCGGTTGAGAAATATCTCCAATGTAAAGACCGGACCAAGAAGTGTTCTGGGACACTTTGCTCGAGAGATCTTGCAGGTAGTCAATCGTTATAGGCTGTCCCCAATTTCGGTTTCTAGATAGGCGCATGGCCTGCCATGTGGGGCCAGTTTCTGGCAGAGCAGCCCCGCCGGCCAAACAGCCCTTAGCGTAGCCGCCAAAAGATTCGGCTGCATGTTTTGATCCGATCTCAGCCGCACCGAAAAGGGTTTTTGCAGCCACGGTCACTGCCCGATCTGACCGCGCTTGCGGGCGGTCAGATTGCGTTTGTGCCTGAAGTGCAAAGGGCAGGGCACCTGCGAAGAGCGTCAGTGCAAAAAGATATTTGAAGGCAATCGGTTCCACTCTCATTGATCTCCATTTGGATTTACCCAGTGGAGCAGAAGCATCCCTAAGATGAACAGTCCCACAATGGGCGCAAAGCCTAGGCGGGCGTCATTTAGCCAATAGGTAAATAAACCGATAAGAAGTGGTGCCAAAAAGGCGGTGGCCTTTCCGGCGAGGGCAAATAGGCCAAAGGCTTCGGTCGGACGGTCAGGATTGGTATGGCGCACCATCATGGAACGGCTGGCGGCATAGATCCCCCCGCCGGATCCACCAATAGCCGCACCGCAGATGTAAAAAATGATATCGGGCAGTGAGGAGCCTTCCGACAAGGCCAGACCAAAGAAGCTGTCTCTGGACATGCCAATGATGCAAAGTGAGACAAAGATCAGCACGTAGACATGAAAGTAAATCACTGGCAATGGCCCCAGCTTTCGATCGTATTTTCCTGAGATCCACGTCACAACTGCAGCGGATAATCCGCCGAGAATTCCAAAAATACCAAGCTGCGTTTGCCCCCAGCCCAGGATCAAAACTGCATAAACCCCGCCAAAGGCATAAAGTCCGTTGAGGGCGTCGCGATAGAACATTTGCGCGCCCATGAAGGAAAAGAGGCTGGGCCGTTTAACCATGCTCTTGAGCGTATCCTTTAAGTCCGTAAGAGATTGTTGCAATCCGCCCAGGCGATTGGGGGCTTTGCTTTCTCGCACCCAAAGGAAAAATGGCAGCATAAAAATTACAAACCAAATTGCGATCAAGGGGCCGACCGCCCGCGTACCTTCGCGGGTTTGGGCATCCAACCAACCAAAGCCGGGATCTAACCCGATCAGAAAGGTCTTGCCGCCTTCGTCAAAAAAGAAAAACAGCATGATAAACAAGCTGATGATACCGCCGGCATAGCCTAGGGCGGCGCCACTGCCTGAGATTTTTCCAACTTCCCGCTTGTCTCCTAAGCTGGGAAGAACGGCATTGGTGAATACAAGCGCCAGCTCAGCGGCAATGAAGGCGATGGAGAAGAAGATCAAAGAGGACCACATCGCAGATCCATCTGGCACCATGTACCAAAGCATCCAAGAGCAGATCACAAAGACTAATGAGGAGGCCCAAATCCACGGCATGCGCCGACCGGTACTATCAGCATAGGCGCCAGCAAGAATGCCTATGATCGCAACGATAAGGCCGGCCATAGCCTGCCCCCAAGACCAGATTGATTGCGCATTGGCCTTGGCGCTGGTGGGATCCAATCCGCTGGACAGGTAATGCTCTGCGGCAATACTGGCAAAATAGGGTCCAAAAATGAAGGTTAAACCAAGGGTGTAAAAGGGTTGCGTGGCCCAGTCGAACATCATCCAACCGCGCACGCGTTTGATTAAAATGGCCTGCTCTGTTGTTGGTTTCGACATATGGCTCCCCTAAAATTGCTTCAACTTTGGCTGAGAGAAATGGCCAAAGCAAGGCTTTCCTGATGGGTGTCCCGCATCGGCGGCCAAGGGCGTAGGTCCTCTGCGGTGATCCATGCGGCGACCCATTCGGGAATTGGAGGCAGGGGCGTGTCTGGGTTGAGTTCTGCCCGTAGGTTTTCAATCGGCACGATTCCATCAGCATTGGTCACCGCGGTGCGATAAAGCGCGTGCCCGGCACAGGTTCCGTTCACCCACATGCTTTGCTCCAGATACATAAACCGCGCGTCGGCACAAAGGGCGCGGCTGCGCATTTTGATTTTGTCAAATACACGGATGCGTTTGCGGTAGCGCACGGAGCTGCCGGCGATGGTGAGGCCCCAGCCCTTGTGTTTCAATATGGCCAGTAAGCCAGAGCGACGCGCCATGGGCAGGCGGCCCATGTCATAGATCGACAGGGTGCGGCCATTGTTGAGTTCGCGCCAAAGATCCAAGTCCCAAGGCAGGCAGTAATGCGTGCTATAGTGGGTTTGTCCAATGGCAAGCGAGCCCGTCTTGCGGTGAATGAAAAATTGCCAAGCGAGACGGACGAAAGGGTACATAGACGGCTCTCCAAATTTTGGTCACAAAAGAGTGCGCAGGCCCATGGGTCAACCCATGATTTTGAACCCGATCTGTCAAGCGACTTGCCGATGGGGGCCGAAGCGCTTAGGTAAAAGCAAACGTATTCTGTCGAGGTTTCACATGGCTCCTATTTTCGCGATACCTTACATGGTTTTGAACGTCATTTGGTTCTTTATCATTGCCCATTTGATCATGAGTTGGTTGATCGCTTTCAATGTTTTGAACCTTTATCAGCCCATTGTTGCGCAGATTTGGTCGGGGTTGAACCGTCTTTTAGATCCGATCTATGGCCGTATTCGGCAGTTCCTGCCCAATATGGGTGGGCTTGATTTGACGCCTTTGATTGCGCTGCTGATCGTGGCCGCCTTGCAATATACTTTGGCCTATTACGGCCGCTAACCCATCGGATCTGTTATGCCCTATACCACCCTTCTGAGGGATGTTTTCGGATTCGATGCCTTTCGTCCCGGTCAGGAGGAAATTGTGCGAGTGGTTGCGGAGGGGCAAAATGTACTGGCAATAATGCCCACCGGGAGTGGAAAATCACTTTGTTTTCAGTTACCTGCCTTGATTCGTGATGGGGTGACGGTGGTGATATCACCGCTGATTGCTTTGATGCGAGACCAAGTTCGCGCCTTACAGGCCGCCGGGGTCGGAGCGGGGGCTTTGACCTCTGGCAATACGCCCGAGGAGACTGATGCGGTTTGGGAAGGGTTAGAGCGAGGCACACTCAAACTTTTGTATATCGCACCAGAGCGGTTAGCGGCCGGATCGTCTTTGGGAATGTTGCGGCGGGTTGGTGTGTCAATGATCGCGGTGGATGAGGCGCATTGTGTCTCGCAATGGGGCCATGACTTTCGCCCTGATTATCTGCGGATTGGCGAGTTGCGCCGGGCATTGAACGTCCCGCTGGCTGCCTTTACGGCCACGGCCGATGAAGAAACCCAAGCGGAAATTGTCAATAAGCTGTTTGATGGTCAGGCCCCCACGAGCTTTTTACATGGGTTTGATCGGCCCAATATCCATTTGGCTTTTGCCGCTAAAGATCAACCGCGCAAGCAAATTCTTTCCTTTGCAGCGGCGCGGAAGGGGCAGTCAGGCATTGTCTATTGCGGCACGCGGGCCAAGACGGAAACTTTGGCACAAGCGCTGCGCGAAGTGGGGCATTCGGCCTGTTTTTATCACGGTGGTATGGATGCCGAAGATCGCCGAATTGTCGAAACACGATTTCAGCGAGAGGACGGCCTCATCGTCGTGGCCACGGTCGCCTTTGGTATGGGGGTAGATAAGCCGGATATTCGTTGGGTGGCCCATGCAGATTTGCCCAAATCCATTGAGTCCTATTACCAAGAAATTGGTCGAGGCGGGCGCGATGGTGCGCCAGCTGAGACTTTGACCCTCTTTGGCGCAGATGATATCCGCCTGCGCCGTGCGCAAATTGATGAAGGGCTGGCACCTGCGGATCGCAAAATGGCAGATCACGCGCGGCTTAATGCTTTGTTGGGTTTGGCAGAGGCACTGAGCTGCCGCCGATCTGCATTGCTGACCTATTTTGGTGAAACAGCATCGAACTGTGGAAATTGTGACCTTTGTGATACGCCGCCTGAGGTTTTTGACGGGACAGAACCGGTGCGCATGGCGCTGTCGGCCATTCTACGCACTGGGGAATGGTTTGGTACGGGTCATTTGATCGATATATTGCGCGGCAATGCCACTGATAAAGTACGGCAACGCGCGCATCATGAATTGCCAACCTTTGGGGTAGGAAAGGCCATCAGCAAGGCGCAATGGCAGGCGATTTTTCGGCAGATGATGGGGTTTGATCTTATACGCCCGGATCCAGAACGCCATGGTGGTCTGCGGTTTACGCAGAACGCGCGGCCCTTATTAAAAGGGGAAGCTCAAATCCAGTTGCGCAAGGACAGCATCACCACCGCAGATCAAGATCGCCGTCCAGTGGTCAAATCCTTGGTGTCAGAAGAAGATGCGCCACTTCTATCCGCGCTTAAAGCTAAGAGGCGCGCTTTGGCCGAACAACAAAAAGTGCCAGCTTATATCATTTTCAATGACAAAACCCTTATTGAAATGGCAGAGCGCCGCCCGCAAAATTTGGATCAAATGGCCGCGATTGGTGGCGTGGGGGCGAAAAAACTGGAAAGTTATGGGCAGGCGTTTTTATCTGTGATCACTGGAGAGCAGGCCTCTGTCCACCCGGCGCGGCGCAAAATGGCTGGACGCCCGGAGGGGGAGCTTTTTGATCAGCTGCGGGAGCGGCAATTGCAATTGGCGCGCGGGACTTTTGATGGAGAAAAACCCTTGAGCTGTTCAACCGCAATCCTGCGGATGATCGTTCAAAGGCGCCCCAGCTCATTAGAACAATTGGCGCAAATATCTGGAATGACGCCCGCCCGAACCGAACGTTTTGGCGTGGCCTTTTTAGAAATCTTGCAGTCTGCCTAGACTGCGCTAGGTCAAGGGATCAGAGGAGACACACACGATGTTGGTTTGTATTTCACCGGCGAAAAAGCTGGATTGGGCGGAGGTGTCGCGCTCAGATGTCACCACGCCAGACTTTTCTGCTGATGCGCTGAACTTGGCGAAAACGGCGCGGGACCTTCCGGTGCCTCAGTTGCAGAAACTGATGTCGATCAGCGAAAATCTTGCGCGACTTAATCACGAACGTTTCGTGGCATTTGCGGACAAGCCCGTGGATGAAGCTTTGCGTCCTGCCGCTTTGGCCTTTGCGGGAGACACATACCAAGGTTTGGAAGCGTCGAGTTTCAGTGAGGATGATATGCGCTGGGCACAGGACCACGTGCGCATTCTCTCCGGGCTTTATGGTGTTTTGCGGCCTTTGGACCAAATTCAAGCCTACCGGCTTGAAATGGGAAGCCGCTTGAAAACGGATCGCGGTGGATCTCTTTATGCCTATTGGGGGCAGGAGTTGTCAAAGGCGTTAAACGCGCAGGCAGAGGTGACCGGAGCGCAGGCGCTGGTCAACTGTGCCAGCCAAGAATACTTTGGTGCTGTGGATGTCTCGGCGCTGCATCTGCCGATCATCACGCCGCAATTTCTGGAGCTGAAAGAGGGTAAGGCGAAGATTGTGAGCTTCTACGCCAAGAAAGCCCGCGGGGCGATGGCGCGATTTATTGTCCAGAACCGATTGTCAGATCCTGCGCAAATCGTGGAGTTTGATTTGGGTGGATATGCCTATCAACCTGAGCAATCCACGCCAGAAAAACCGGTCTTCCTGCGTGATTATCCCGCCTAGGCGCCAAATATGGCTTTCGCATGTTGGCTGAGGTAGATTTTTAGCCATGGGGTAAAAACCTCTGGCTGCGCTGCAATCTCATGGGTGAGATCCTTTAGATTTTGCCAGCGATGATCCATCACCTCTTCGGGATTGGGGCGAATGTTGATCTGGGTGACTTGCAGCGTAAAAATTTCCACCACCTCATGCTCAATCATACCGCCGCCCACATCAGCGCGATATTCTACCGTGCCGCGGTACACAGGGATTTGGTCCGCCAGCCCTAATTCTTCCTCAAGCCGGCGCTGGGCGCAGTCAAAACCAGCTTCGCCCCATTCCGGATGTGTGCAGCAGGCATTGGCCCAAAGGCCGGGGGTGTGATATTTGCTCATGGCGCGGCGTTGCAACAATGTCTCCGCACTCCGCATCACAAAAACAGACACTGCTTTATGCTTCAATCCGCGCAGATGGGTTTGCAGCTTTTCAACTGGCTGCAACTGACCGTTTATCCATGCGGGAACCAATATGTCCATTCATTCTGCCCTTAGATGTTGCGCATCCTTTAGGGCGAAATATGCCTTTGCAAAAGCGGTGACAGGGCGGCTTTGTTGCCTATGGTGTTCAAAAGCTCTGAATTTCATATCACGGGGGCGGAAATGTCGCGGGCAATTCGATCAAAACTTGCCTTTAGGTGCAGAAACATGAAGCACCTAGGCTATATAGCAAATCGAGCAGATCCAGCGGCCTTGTCATCCGCTCCTGCGTGAACTGGACCAGCAGAAAGAATACGCCATGTCGTTTGATCACTTTTTCAAAAATCAACTTGAGCAGTTGAAACAGGATGGCAATTATCGGTATTTCGCCGATCTTGAACGGAAAACCGGTAAGTTTCCTCAGGCCACCAATCATTTTGAGGGCGGTACTCGGGATGTTACGGTTTGGTGTTCCAACGATTATTTGGGCATGGGCCAGCATCCTGCGGTGATTGCCGCGATGCAAGAGGCTGTCGGGCGCTGCGGTACAGGCGCAGGTGGCACGCGCAATATAAGCGGAACCAATCACGACCACTTGCTGCTTGAGGCTGAGCTGGCGGATTTGCACGGCAAAGAGGCCGCGCTTTTGTTCACCTCTGGCTATGTGTCCAACTGGACAACATTGGCCACGCTGGGTGCCAAAATCCCCAATGCGGTGATTTTGTCAGACAGCGAAAACCACGCGTCGATGATTGAAGGCATTCGTCATTCTAAAGCCGAAAAAATGATTTGGGCACATAATGATGTAGAAGACCTCGACCGTAAGTTGACCGCTTGCGCAGACCGGCCGAAGATTGTCGCTTTTGAAAGCGTCTACTCTATGGATGGGGATATTGCACCGATTGCCGCGATTTTGGATGTTTGTGAAAAACACGGGGCGCTCACCTATCTTGATGAGGTTCATGCGGTTGGCATGTATGGCCCGCGTGGCGGTGGCATCAGTGAGCGTGAAGGCTTGGCGCATCGTATCGACATCATTGAGGGTACCCTAGGCAAAGCCTTTGGCTGTGTTGGTGGCTATATCACCGGCTCAGAAGCGATGTGCGATTTTATCCGGTCTTTTGGCTCGGGATTCATTTTTACCACGGCTTTGCCTCCTGCGGTTGCAGCCGCGGCGCGCACCTCTATTGCGCATCTCAAAACCAGCTTCGTAGAGCGGATGGGTCAACGGGCACAGGTGGCGCGCCTGCGCGCTGGGCTGGATAAAGCCGGGATTCCACATTTGGCAAATGACAGCCATATCGTGCCGGTGATGATCAAAGATGCTGTAAAAACCAAAATGTTGGCCGATTATTTGATGGATAGCTTTGGCATCTATGTTCAGCCTATTAATTACCCGACCGTTCCAAGAGGCACAGAGCGTCTGCGGTTTACACCCTCGCCTTTGCACAGTGATGCTGATGTGGATCACTTGGTTACGGCCCTGTCTGAGCTGTGGAAACAATGCGCTGTGTCCCATGTGGCCGCCTAAAGCGCAGTTTTTAAATCGCCGTTTTGATCGTCATGAAATTCAAGGGAGAATGATATGAACAGGCTTATTTTTGTATTATTCGCAGGGGTTCTGGCCTCTGGGGCTTTGGCGGATGGTCACAGCGCCTCTGGTGACGCATCCGCAGGCGAGGTGGCCTTTAACAAGCAATGTGTTGCCTGTCATGTGGTTGTGACGGATGCTGGCGAAAAGCTGGCGGGGCGCAACAGTAAATCTGGCCCAAACCTGTATAATATCGCTGGTGCAATAGCAGGTGCCGTACCGGGCTACCGTTACGGAAAATCTTTGGTGAAGGCTGGCGTAGAGCTGGGTTTGATTTGGACAGAAGAGACATTTTCGGCCTATGTCCAAGATCCAAAGGATTTTTTAAAGGTATTTCTCGACGATAAAAAAGCTCGGGCGAAAATGAGCTTTAAAGTGCGGAAGGAAGAAGACGCGCGTAATATTTACGCTTATTTGTATAGTATCGGCAGCAAGTAGGAGTTCTACGTTTCGATTTTTGAGGGGCGCCGCTGTTGTCAGGGGCACCCCGTGTTGGGTTCTAAATCCGCTCAATTGCCACGGCGATCCCTTGGCCGCCGCCGATGCACATCGTGGCGAGGCCCTTTGAGCCGCCGCTGCGTTCCAATTCGGCTATGAGCTTCACCATGATGATGGCGCCCGTCGCCCCCACTGGGTGACCCAGAGCAATTGCACCGCCGTTCGGGTTGACCCGTGCAGGGTCCAAGCCAAGGCCACGATTAACCGCGACAGCCTGTGCCGCGAAGGCTTCATTGCTCTCAACAACGTCAAAATCATGGATGGTCAATCCGGTTTTCGCCATCAGGTTTTCCACCGCAGGCACCGGCCCAATGCCCATCACTTCCGGCCGCACACCGGCGTGACCATAGCCGAGCAGGCGGAATTTTGGAGTGAGGCGGGCGCGTTCGGCTGCGTCAGCGCGCGCCAAGACAATTGCGGCAGCTCCGTCATTTATGCCCGAGGCATTTCCAGCAGTGACGGTTCCTTCTTTTTGGAAGACCGTCCGCAGTCCGGCTAAAACCTCTGCGCTGGTGGCTTTGGGATGTTCATCGGTGATGAAATCCACCATATCGCGTTTGACTTTGATTGGCACGGGTGTGATTTGGTCGACAAAGCGCCCGTCTGCAATCGCCGCTGCGGCGCGGTTCTGGCTTTCCAAAGCAAAGGCATCTTGATCGGCGCGGGTGACGGCATGTTCTTGTGCAACATTTTCGGCGGTGATTCCCATATGGCCTGTGCCAAAGGGGCAGTGCAATGCGCCAAGCATCATGTCGAGTGTTTTGACATCCCCCATCTTCTGGCCCCAACGCTGTGCCTGCATGATATAGGGTGCGCGGCTCATATTCTCTGCGCCGCCAGCCAGTCCAAAATCTGCATCGCCAAGCATCAAGGATTGCGCCACAGAGACGATGGCCTGCAGACCCGATCCGCAAAGGCGATTGACGTTCATGGCCGGCGTTTGGTCAGAGATGCCAGCCTCCATGGCGGCGACCCGGGACAGATACATATCGCGCGGTTCGGTGTTGATGACATGACCAAAGGCGACATGGCCGATTTGCTCGGCTGCAACCTCTGCGCGGGTGAGCGCGGCTTTGGCCGCGATTGCCCCTAGATCAATTGGGCTGACACCCGCGAGGCTGCCGCCAAAAGTGCCAATAGCTGTGCGTGCGCCACCAAGAATTACGATATCTGTCATTTTGTCCTCCATTTCATCCAGTCTAAAGTAAATCTGGTGAAAGTAGAGAGGCTTTTTTGGACGTGCCGCCGCGTAAAGAACTTTGACTGCTTGGCTGGGAGCATAGGAATTGCAAATGAGAACAAAATGTGAACATATGGGAGTCTGTTGCTGAGTCTGGTCTTATGTCCTGTTCTGATGTCCTTCCTTTTCCACATCGCCGTCTGGCTTGGGCGGAGCTGCAAGCCTGTTCGAATTTCACCTTTTTGGCCGGAGGCTCGCACCCGGAGGAATATATGGATCGTGCAGCGTTCTTGGGGTTGTCGGCGGTGGCTATCGCAGATGTAAATTCTGTGGCGGGCATCGTGCGAGCACATACTCGAGCGCGGGAGATTGCTCGGCAGGTGGCTGAGCGGCAAGAGTTTGACCGCACCATTGGGTTGATTGGCCCGCCTGCGCCGCCAGGCTTCCGGCGCAGCGCTTCGGCGCATATTTACAACACACCACGTTTGCTACCGGCGGCTAAGATTGTCCTACGGGAGGGTCTGTCCGCAACGCTTTTGCCCAAAACGCGTGTGGGCTGGGGCCAGCTGTGTCGTTTGATTTCCCGTGGGCGTTTGCGAGCGGACAAAGGTGGTTGCGACTTAGAATTTGATGACCTGTTGGAATTTGGCAGTGATCAGCTGATTTTGCTGCACGCGCCACCTGCCTTAGAGGTGCAGCCCGGCGCGTCCTCATGGGTGTCACATCTTCGGAGGTTGACGCGCCGCTTTGCTGAAGATGTGATGCTGCTCTTATACCCTTGTTATGATGGGCAAGATGAGGTGAATTTTGCCCGCATCGCCGCACTGGCGCAGCGATACTCCTTACCACTGGTGGCCTCTGCCGCCCCCATCATGCATCATGGCGCGCGCCGCCGCTTGACCGATACGCTCACCGCCATTCGTCTTGGGGTGCGGGTGGATGCTTTGGGTCGGTCGGCGCAGGTCAATGCAGAGCAACGGCTGCGCTCTCCTGAGGAGGCCGCCATCCTGTTTCAAGCCTATCCAGAGGCATTGCACAAAACGGCAGAGGTTCTAGAGCAGCTTACATTTTCTTTGGATGCGTTGCGGTATGAATATCCTTCGGAATTAAGCGCAGGAGAAAACCCCAGTGATCGGTTACGCCGTTTGGCCTATGAGGGGCTCGCATGGCGCTACCCAAGTGGTGCAACTGCGCGGGTAAAAAAGATCATCGAGCATGAGTTGCAGCTGATCGCCAAGCTCAATTATGAACCTTATTTCTTGACTGTACATGACATAGTCACCTTTGCCCGCAGCCGGGGTATTTTGTGCCAAGGGCGTGGATCGGCAGCCAACTCGGTCGTGTGCTATTGCTTAGGTGTCACCTCGGTCAGCCCAGAGATTGGGACGATGGTGTTTGAGCGTTTTGTCTCAGAGGCGCGCAATGAGCCACCCGATATCGACGTGGATTTTGAGCATGAGCGCCGCGAAGAGGTGATCCAACATATTTATGAGCGCTATGGCCGTCACCGCGCAGGCCTTTGCGCTACGGTGGTGCATTACCGGGGCAAGCGGGCGATCCGTGAGGTGGGGCGCGCTATGGGCCTATCGGAAGATACCATCGGTGCCTTATCTTCGCAGCTTTGGGGGTTTTTCTCTACCAAAGGCTTGGAGGCGGAGCGTATGGCTGAGATCGGTCTGGATGCCAGTGATCCGCGTTTGCGCCAAACGATGGCTTTGATCTATGAGGTGATTGGCTTCCCACGACATTTGTCTCAACATGTTGGGGGCTTTATCATCACAGATGGCCGGCTGGATGAGTTGGTGCCGATTGAGAACGCCAGTATGGAAGGGCGTACGGTCATTTGCTGGGACAAGGATGATATCGACAGTCTGGGCATCTTAAAGGTGGATGTTCTCGCCTTGGGCATGTTGACTTGCATTCGTAAGGCCTTTGATTTGATTTCGGCGCATTACGGTGTGGAATACACATTGGCCACCTTGCCTCCTGAGGATCCAGTGGTCTATGATATGCTATGCCGAGCGGACAGCCTGGGCGTATTTCAAGTGGAAAGCCGGGCGCAGATGAATTTCTTACCGCGCATGCGCCCGCGCTGTTTTTATGATCTGGTTATAGAGGTGGCGATCATTCGTCCGGGCCCCATTCAAGGGGACATGGTGCATCCCTATATTCGCCGCCGCAATGGTGAGGAACCGGTGAGCTTTCCCTCTGATGCCTTGGGCGCGGTTTTGGGCAAAACTCTCGGCGTACCTTTATTTCAAGAACAGGCCATGCAAATTGCAATCGTGGGAGCGGGCTTTACGCCAGAGCAAGCCGATCGTCTGCGGCGATCTTTGGCGACGTTTAAAAAGCATGGCAATGTCAGTGAATTTAAAACACTCTTCATGAACGGCATGCAGCGCAATGGCTATGACGAGGATTTTGCCGCACGCTGTTTTTCGCAAATTGAAGGCTTTGGCGCCTATGGGTTTCCTGAAAGCCATGCCGCCAGTTTTGCGCTTTTGGTCTATGCGTCCAGTTGGCTTAAATATCATCATCCGGGCATTTTTGCCTGTGCGTTGTTGAATGCGCAGCCCATGGGGTTTTATGCGCCGGCACAGATTGTCCGTGATGCCCGCGCCCATGGGGTGCAGCTGCGCCCCATTTGCGTCAACGCCAGCTATTGGGACAATGTGATGGAGCCCGATGGCCCTGGCGGCTTGGCCCTGCGGCTTGGGTTTCGGCAAATTCAAGCGATGCGTGAGGAAGATGTTGCATGGCTGACGGCCGCGCGCGGCAATGGGTATCAGGACGTAGAAGCGGTTTGGCGTAAAGCCGGTGTGAGTCCAAAAATGATCCAAGCCTTGGCGGAAGCGGACGCGTTTCACAGCCTTGGGTTGTCGCGCCGCGAGGCGCTTTGGGCCGCCAAGGCACTCACCGCAGAACGCCCTTTACCGCTCTTTGCGCAAGACCTTGAAGGGGAAAGCATTGCAGAGGATCCAGCCTATCTGCCGCAGATGACAGAGGGGGAGGAGGTGGTGGAAGATTATGTTTCTATGCGCCTGACCCTGCGCGCGCATCCCGTGGCCTTAATCCGCCACCGCCTGACGCCTGGCATGGGGCAAAGTCCGGCGGCACCGACCGTCTTGGGCGCGTCGGAAGATCAAAATCCAGATCTGATTGTGAAGCACAGGCCCGCCCATTCAGACTCTCATCTCCGGTTAGTCAGATAGGTATCTGAAATAGAAAATATTTGTTGCGGGTGTGGGGCGATGGATTTACCTTCCCTATGACAGGGTCATTTTTGGCCTTAAGGCATTTGATAATTTATTTTAACGAACGATATATTTGGAGTGCCTTATATGAGCACTAAACATTGGTTCTTATTACAATATAAACCAAACTCTCATCGCCTAGCTTTGCGTAATCTACATCGTCAGGGGTTTGAAACCTTTCTGCCGATGCAAGATGTCACCCAACGGCATTCAACAAAATTTGTTCAGCAGAGGCGCCCTCTTTTTCCCGGCTATATGTTTGTGTCTTTTGCCTTGGACACCGCGCCATGGCATAAGATTAATTCAACTGTCGGTGTAGCGCGGTTGGTTAGCTTCGATGGCCAGCCTAAGGCCCTGCCGCCAGATCAATTTGCGCCGGGCGATGAGCTCCAAGTTATGAGTGGACCCTTCGCAGAATATGTTGCGACCATTGAAACGATTGATGCCGAACAGCGCATTTGGCTGCTGATGGAGTTTATGGGGCAAAAACGCGGATGGCTGTCTGGCCGGAGCAGGTGCAGTTAACAAAATAAGATTGCCTTGCTAGGCTGATTTCAGGCGCTTGAGCAGCGATAGGCCAGCAAACCCATCCACTGGCAGATGTTGTGAGGCTTGATAGGCCTCAATGGCGATTTCCGTATTTGGTCCGGTGAAACCATCTGCGCCGATGGTATCAAATCCCAATGTTGTCAAGCGGGATTGGATGAATTTCATCTCGGCTTGCGTGAGGCCGCGGGCATCGCCGCCGGGCGGAAACTGCAACGCCGGCGCGCCCTGAAGGCGGTCTGACAAATGCCCGAGGGCAATCGCATAGCTTTGTGCATTGTTATAGCCCAGAAAGGCATTGAAATTCTCAGAAACCACAAAAGCAAGACTGTTAACCCCGCCGGGCAAAATCAGCTTGGAGTCATAGGTGCGCTGGTCTTCGCTCATAAAGCGCACACCTAGGTGCGCCCAGGCGTCTCGTGAGCGCGGCGGCAGATGGCGCAGCATGTGCAAATCCGCCGGCTCTGGCAGCTGGACAACCGTACCCCAAGGTACATCTGCCTTCCAGCCGTGGCAGACGAGGAAATGCGCCGTTGAGACCAGCGCATCTGCAGGATCCTCTGCCCAAATATCTGGCCGGCCATTTCTGGCAGAAACGGCGAAATCAATGTAAGATTTGGGCATGAATTGCGTGTGGCCCATGGCTCCGGCCCAGCTGCCCAGCATTTGATCGGGTGATTTTATGCCCCGGGTGACAATTTCGAAGGCGGCCAAAAGCTGTGCTTCGAACATGGCGGCTCGGCGGCCTTGTGCCGCCAAAGTTGCCAAGGCTGAAATGACGGGCACATCTCCGCGAATGCTGCCGTAACTGCTTTCTAATCCCCAAATTGCGGCAACCACATGGCGATCCACCTGATAGTCCGCCTCAATTTGGTCAAAAACCTCTACATGTTTTTGCAAGGCTGCTTGGCCCTGTGCAATGCGCGATGGGCTGACGGTTAACTCGATATAGCTTTGCAGAGTTTTGCGGGCTTCGGGTTGGCGAATATCAGCCTGTGTGCTATTCTGCGCAGTGGTCAAATAGGGCGAAACCTCAGTCAATATTGCAGGTGAAACACCATAAGCTGCGGCGCGACTCAAAAAGTCAGATTTCCAGCTTTCAAACGTCATTGCCGTTTTCTGGTAACCTTTCTGGATTTGCCCTTCTTGGGCCCCCGCCGGTTGCTTGCTGACGCAATTTTGCGTTGTCGCGGCCGTGTTTGCAACTTTGAATCTTCAAGCTCTAACAAGTCGAGCAAGATACCCCCTGTGGTTGGGGTGGTTTCTGCCAATCGCACAACCACACGTTGACCAAGGCTGATGACCGTGCCGCTGTCCGTACCGCGTAGGGTTTGGCTGTCAGCATCATGTTCGAAATACTCCCGTCCTAAGGAGCGAATAGGCACCAACCCATCTGCAGCTGTTTCATCCAGTTTCACAAATATGCCAAACCGCGCAACGCCTGAAATGCGCCCGCTGAATTCATTTCCCACGCGTTCTGACATGAAACTGGCAAGATAGCGGTCGGTGGTGTCGCGCTCTGCCAGCATCGAGCGTCGCTCTGTCTCGCTGATATGTTTGGCGGTTTCGTCTAGCATTTCGATATCCTGCGGTGACAGGCCATCGGTTGCCCACCCATGGGCTGAAACCAAGGCACGGTGCAGCAAAAGATCCGCATAGCGACGTATGGGTGAAGTAAAATGTGCATAATTTTGAAGTGCTAATCCGAAGTGCGACATGTTTTGTGAACTATAGTAGGCTTGAGTCATGGAACGTAATGTTGAAAGATTGATTAATTTTGCTTCATCTTTTCCGGCAGCAGCCTTTAATAATTGGTTAAGATGCCGCGTTTGCAATACCTGACCTTTTGCCATGACCAGCCCCACAGATTTTGCCGTTTCGCGCAGAGAGTCTAGCTTTTCGGGACTTGGTTCTTCGTGAACACGGAACAATAGCGGCTGTTGCTTGGCGATCAAAGTTTCTGCTGCCGCCACATTCGCCAGCACCATACATTCTTCGATCAAGCGATGGGCGTCCAAGCGTTCTGAAAAATTGACCGAAGCGACCTTGCCGCTGTCTGATAACATTATTTTGCGTTCAGGCAGGTCCAGTTCCAGGGGTTGCCGGGCTTCGCGCGCTTGTTTCAGGGCAGCGTAGGCACCAAATAGGGGGGTGAGCACAGTGTCAACCAAAGGTGCGGCGCGTTCGGAGGGATCCCCATCCACGGCCGCTTGGGCCTCCTCATAGGACAGCGAGGCCGGCGAGCGCATCAGCCCCCGCACAAACCGATGCGACAGTTTTTCGCCTGTTGATGAGAGTTTCATTTCGACCGCGATGCAGGGTCTTGTGACCCCTTCATGCAGCGAGCAAAGATCGCCTGATAGGCGGTCAGGCAACATGGGGACAACGCGGTCTGGGAAGTAGGTGGAATTTCCGCGCTTGCGTGCTTCTGCATCCAAAGCCAATCCGGCTGTCACATAATGGGCGACATCGGCGATGGCGACCCAAAGCAAAAAGCCTCCAGGGTTCTTGGGATCTTCATCTAGAAGAGCGCAGCAGGCATCATCATGGTCTCGTGCATCGGCTGGGTCGATGGTGATCAAAGGTAAGTCTGTCAGATCAACGCGGCCTTTTGATGTTGCCGGTTTGGCTGCATCCGCTTGCGCCATCACCGCATCGGGAAAAGCGTCGGGAATTCCATGTTGATGAATGGCAATTAGCGATACGGCTTTGGGTGCAGAAGGATCTCCTAGCCGCTCCACCACACGCGCGCGGGGCAGGCCAAGGCGGCCTTTCGGACCGGACTGTTCGGCTTCGACCAATTCTCCGTCTTTGGCTTCACCCGCTGCATCCGCAGCAACAAGCCACTCTTTGCCTTCGCCCTTATCAATCGCGACAATGCGTCCGCCTTCCGCGGTGAGGCGGAAAATACCTAAGAGGCGTTTTGGATTGGTCCCAATCGCGCGAATCAATTGGCCAGTATATTGATGGCTATCTTCATCGGGTACGGGGGTGAGTCGCGCCAAAAGCCGGTCACCCTGTCCCAAAGCTGGATCACCCTGACGGCTGCGCATGAGTATTTTGGGCAAATGGCCCGTGCCTTCCCATTCCAGTGGCACGGCGAACATATCGCCTTGCGAGTCCGGGCCCAGCATTTGCAGAACGGAAACGGGGGGTAAGCTATTGGGATCATTGAACCGCCGCCGCCGTTGCATGAGGTGGCCCTCGGTCTCGAGCTCTTTCAGCATCTGTTTGAGATCGATGCGTGCAGCACCTTTTATGCCAAAGGCTTTGGCAATATCTCGTTTCGAGGATTTTTCGGGGTGCGCGCGGATCCATTCGAGAATGTCCGCCTGTGAAGGAATTTGAGCCATGACAGCCCGATATCACGCGGCTGCGACATTCTAAACCCTTGGGTTGTGTGCGGTAATATTTCAAAAGAAGGCAGATAAAACGGAGATAAGAAATGAAACACCTGGTAGCTGCCTTTATTTTGATCTGCGGATCTGTTTCCGCACAGAGTTACCAATTGGGTGATTTGACCATAACAGATACCTTTTCATATCCGACCACTGGACGCAGCGGCGCCGGATATTTCACCTTGAGCAATGAAGGTGCAGCGGATGCGCTTTTAGGCGTTGAAGCAGATTACCCAAAGGTTATGCTCCACAAGTCCATGATGAAAGATGGCGTCATGTCAATGGAACACCAGATGCGCGTGGTGGTTCCGACGCAGGGCCAAATAGAATTCGCTCCTGGCGGTTATCATGTCATGTTCATGGGGCTTAAAGAGGGGTGGGGCATCGGCGATGATATCAAGGCCACTTTGATTTTTGAGACGTCTGGCAGACTAGACGTGACTTTCAAAGTGATCGAGCGTCCGTAAGACCACTGCTACTTGCCGATTTTGCCCTGATTGGCGCCAACCTGGCCTCGGTGCAACAAGAGGTGATCCAATAGCACGCAGGCCATCATTGCCTCACCAACAGGCACCGCTCTAATCCCCACACAGGGATCATGACGGCCCTTGGTGATAATTTCTGTGTTTTCACCAGATTTTGTGATGGTTTTTCGAGTTGTAAGGATAGACGACGTGGGTTTCACCGCGAATCGCACCACCACATCTTGACCCGTGCTAATGCCGCCCAAGATACCGCCCGCATGGTTCGAGCTGTAAATTGGCCCGTCCGGCCCCATTGAAATTTCATCGGCATTGGCTTCACCGGTCAGTTCCGCTGCGGCCATTCCATCGCCAATTTCTACAGCTTTGACAGCGTTGATGCTCATCATGGCCGCGGCCAAATCTGTGTCAAGCTTAGCATAAATTGGCGCGCCGAGCCCGGCCGGCACTCCTGAGGCGATCACCTCGATAACTGCGCCGACGGAACTGCCGGATTTGCGCAACTCGTCTAGATAGGTCGCCCAATCTTGAGCGGCCTGCGGATCCGGAGTCCAGAAGGGATTTTGGTCAATCTGCGACAAGTCAAACTGGTCACGGTTGATTTTATGGGGCCCCATCTGACACATGAAGCCGGTAATTTTAAGCGATGGCGCGAGCAATTTAAGTGCTTCCCGCGCCAATCCGCCTGCGGCCACACGTGCTGCGGTTTCACGTGCGGAACTACGTCCACCGCCGCGGTAATCACGAATACCGTATTTCTGCCAATAGGTGATATCGGCATGACCTGGGCGAAATTTATCCATGATATCGCTGTAGTCTTTGGACCGCTGATCGGTGTTTTCGATCATCAATTGCACGGGCGTGCCGGTCGTTTTGCCTTCAAATACGCCGGAAAGAATTTTCACCTGATCGGCTTCTCGCCGCTGCGTGGTGTATTTGTTCTGTCCCGGCTTGCGCTTGTCGAGCCACTGCTGGATCATAGCTTCGTTAATCGTGACGCCCGGAGGGCAGCCATCCACTGTCGCGCCTAGGGCAGGGCCATGGCTTTCACCCCAGGTCGTGACACGAAATAAATGTCCAAAACTGTTTAAGCTCATGGTGCATCTCCTTTGACTTTGCAATATCGCTGCGTGTCTCGTGGAGCAAGGCCTATAGCGCGCGCCACTGACACAACAGGCGCGATTAAGCAGGGATAATTTGGGTAAACCTGTGGCGGTTTTGGCAATGATGAGTCTCTGGTACTCTCAAAACTGTTGAAAATACATAAATTCTATTTAAAATTGAGTGACAATGATAATTGCAATTAATCAATCAATTAATATGATTTTGCTGTGAAGCTATATACTCACCCGCTGAAGGAAAAAATCCTCGTGGAAGGGTAGATATATATCGAAAATTTGCAACGGTATGCTTCATCTCTGAAGGTGACGACCTTCCGAAGGCGATTGAAGTGCGGCTACAATTTCTGCGAAGTGTGGGGTCCGGTCGCCTCAAATGTAATGATTAAACGTTAAGAAACAGTAAAAATTAGTTCCATTATTCAATGCCTTTTTGTGATTTTAGAAATTTTATAACGGTTAGTGGTTTGGTTGGTTCCAAATGAGCAGGCCGTAACATTAGATGAAAGAGAATTGTGATGAATAAATTTTTGAGCTTGAGCTTACTGGGAGCAACACTGGCGCTTGTGTCAGGCTACACAACTAAATCGTTCAAAACCGAACTGGTGACTTTGAAAACCGACAAGGGTGACGTCGTCTGCCAGCTATACGACCGTAACACTGTTATTTTTGACCATGTAATTCACATGCCGCATGCAATGCACGTCGAGGAGGCGAATGTTCTCTATCGCGCTGAGGCTGAGCGGCTGGCCAAGAAATAGATTAACATTCTTCGTCTCACGCTAACGCTCCTCGACAGCCGGATCACTGTCGGGGACTTTAGTGTTGGTAGGGATTGTAAAATCCTTTCTTCAAGACTATCCAGGTACCTACCTCGGGGCGCCCTTATGGGCTGAGATGCGTAAGCGAACCCGTAGAACCTGAACCGGCTAGCACCGGCGGAGGGAAGGTTTGGACGTCTCCAATCCCTGACCCCGTTCGGCGATATGGAGATAAAAATGAAATTGACTTCCCTTTTCGCAGGACTGTTTTTAGCAAGCGCGGCTGTGGCCGAAACGCCTGTGCTGACGGTCTATACCTATGACAGTTTTATATCAGATTGGGGTCCTGGCCCTGCGGTTGAATCCGCGTTTGAGGCCACATGCGGCTGTGACTTGCAGATGATTGGCGCGGGCGACGGCGCGGCATTGTTATCGCGCCTTAGGCTCGAAGGCTCCCGCACAGAGGCCGATGTCGTTTTGGGCCTGGATACCAACCTCACGGCCGCTGCTGCGGAAACCGGATTGTTTTCCCCGATTTCATTGTCTGCGGACTATGCGGTGCCGGGCGGGTGGAGCGACAGGCATTTCGCGCCGTTCGACTGGGGCTATTTTGCTTTTGTGCATGATACCCAGCTGACAGCTCCAACAAATTTCCGAGACCTGGCCGCGAGTGATCTGAAAATTGTGATCCAAGATCCTCGGTCGTCCACACCGGGCCTAGGGCTCCTGCTCTGGGTCAAAACTGCTTATGGCGATGAGGCGGGGGATATTTGGGCTGATCTTTCAGACAATATTGTGACAGTGACAGCGGGTTGGTCCGAAGCCTATGGCATGTTCTTGGAAGGGGAGGCGGATTTGGTGCTCTCCTACACCACGTCACCAGCCTATCATCTGATTGCTGAGGAGGATGCTTCCAAAACCTTCGCATTGTTTGATGAAGGCCACTATATGCAAATTGAAGTGGCCGGAAAATTGGCGACTACAGATCAAAATACTCTGGCCGATCAATTCTTGCAATTCATGGTTTCTGATGCATTTCAAAGCATTATCCCCACTACCAATTGGATGTTCCCGGCCGTCACGCCTAAAACGGGGCTGCCTGATGGTTTTCCTCAGGCATTGAGCGTCGAACATTCGTTAATTCTCTCACCCGCGCAAGCCGCGGCGCAGCGCAGCGCAGCCTTAGATGAATGGCAGAGTGCACTAGCGCAATAATGTTACGCATTTTTCTTGGTGGGGTAGTCTTGATTGCCCTGCTAATTTTTTCTCTTGGCACCGCCTTGGTTGTCGGTCTGCAAGGGCGCGGGCCTGGTGCGTTGAGTAGCGCCGATTGGTCGGCTGTAAAATTTACCCTATGGCAAGCGAGCCTCTCTGCGTTATTGAGCATAGCAATGGCGATCCCTGTGGCGCGAGCTTTGGCTCGGCAAAGCTTCCCTGGCCGCCAAGCTTTGATCACCCTCCTAGGCGCGCCCTTTATTCTACCGGTGATCGTCGGAGTTCTGGGACTATTGGCAGTTTTTGGGCGGGCCGGATGGATCAGCTCCGCGTTGGATTGGGCCGGGTTTGCCAAACTATCCATTTATGGTGCGCCCGGCGTTGTGCTGGCGCATGTATTTTTTAATTTGCCTTTGGTTACGCGGCTCTTGCTACAAGCTTGGACAGCAATTCCGGCAGAGCGATTTCGCGTAGCCGAGAGTCTTGGTGCCTCGCCATGGGCTTATTTCCGATTGATCGAAGGGCCCATGCTGCGGGCCACGGTGCCAGGGGCATTCTTGCTTGTGTTCTTGCTCTGCCTTACCAGCTTTGTTGTCGCGCTGGCGGTCGGGGGCGGGCCAAGGGGCACAACAATCGAACTGGCCATCTATCAGGCTTTTCGCTTGGATTTTGACTTGGGAAAAGCGGCCAGTCTTGCCCTGGTCCAGTTTGCAATTTGTGGTGCAGTGTCCCTTCTGGCGTTTATTGTGCCGTTGCCCCAGACCAATGGCCTTGGGCTTGATCGGGTTCCGCAGCGCTTGGATGGGCCGCGGCATCGGTTATGGGATGGATTTTGGATTTTCGGCGCCGGTACCTTTCTGGTGCTGCCGCTTGGTGCCGTTCTTTTGCGGGGGCTGCGGCATATGCTTGAGGTTCCGCCGCAAGTTCTTACGGCGAGTTTAACATCTTTGACCATCGCGATTGTATCAACTGCCCTCTGTCTTGCGATGGCTCTTTCGTTTTCGCTGGCCTTTGCCCGCCGCGGATCACTGGCGCGCAGCTTGGCGGAGGCCACGGGCATTTTGGGGCTGGCCAGTAGTCCGTTGGTGGTGGGAACCGGTCTTTTCGTGTTGATTTTTCCTTATGCACAACCAATGACTTTTGCCCTGCCGATCACCGCTGCGGTCAATGCGATGATGGCTTTGCCCTTTGCTCTGCGCGTGTTGATGCCGGCGGTGCAAGAGACTTATAGCGACTACCTTCATTTGCGCATGAGCCTTGGAATGGGACGCTGGATCTGGATGACGCGGATCCTTGGGCCCCGCATGCGTCGCCCAATAGGATTTTCGGCGGGCCTTGCTGCGGCACTCTCTATGGGAGACATTGGAGTGATTGCGCTTTTTGCGGATCCTGATCTGCAAACTCTACCGCTGATGCTCTATCGGTTAATGGGTGCGTATCGAATGGATCAGGCCGCCGCCACCGCGGTGGTGCTCGTGGTGCAAAGTTTGTTTTTGTTTTGGATGTTTGATCGTGGAGGGCGTGGACATGCTGCACTTGGATAGGCTGCGTTACCAGCAGGATGGATTCTCTCTCACGGCGGATTTGCAAATTGCAGCAGGGGACCGCGTGGCCGTGATTGGCCCCTCTGGTGGGGGTAAGTCGACGTTACTTAACGGGATTGCTGGGTTTTTGGTCCCTAGGGAAGGGCAGGTGCTTTGGAATGGGAAGCCCGTGCCAGACCATCCCGGTGAACGGCCGCTCAGCATATTGTTTCAAGATCATAATCTCTTTCCGCATCTCACCGTGCTGGACAATGTGGCGATTGGCCTGAGACCTGACATGCGCCTATCAGCACTTCAAAAGGCACAGGCTATATCGGCGCTGGATCAGGTGGGACTGGGTGACAAGGCGATGGCCCATCCGCGCGACCTCTCGGGTGGCCAGCAAGGCCGGGCAGGATTGGCGCGAGCGTTATTGCGTCAACGCCCAATTTTGCTGCTGGATGAGCCTTTTGCAGCTCTGGGGCCGGCGTTGAAGGATGAAATGCTTGAACTAACGCGGCAGATTGTTCATCAGGCGGGTATCACTGCATTGATGGTCACTCATGATCCGCAAGATGCATTGAATTTTGCGCAATACGCCATTCTTGTTATCGATGGTCTGGCCCAGGCGCCCGCGCCAATTGGCCCCCTATTTGACCAGCCCCCACCGGCCTTGCAGGCATATTTAGGGCGGCGCGCTCCTTGAGCCCATAAAAAACGCACCCCTGATGAGGCGCGTTTTGCTTTGTCAGAAACTTAGTCTTTTCTGTATTTTATGGGACGCCAGAGCGCCTTATTGGCGAAATATAGCAGTAGGGTCAGAAAGCCCAAGATTAAAACACCAACCGCACCGGCACGCTTGCGATCGTTCAGTTTTGGTTCAGCTGTCCACATTAGGAAGGCTGAGATGTCTTCAGCGAGATGTTGCAGGTCATTTGGATAACCGTCTTCGAACTCAACGTACTCGTCCTCCAATGGAGCGCCCATTGAAATCCATCCACCTGGATAAGCAGTATTTTCGTACAGAGTAACGCCTGCAGAAGTCTTTTCTTCGCCTGTGTAGCTTGTCAATAATGACAGAATATATTCGGACCCTCCCATACCTTTAACCAGTTGGTTTATGCCTGTACCGGCTGGTCCGTGAAAGCCTGCACGGGCTTTAGCCATTAACGACAGATCTGGTGCGTTGGCATTACCGCTTTTGGGGAAATGGTCTGCTGGAACCGCAGCGCGGTAATCACCTTCACCTTCATTCAGATTTTGATCCCAAACTTCGATGTAGTCAGAGGCGTAGACACGCACTTCTTCCTTGCTTAGATGTGGTCCACCTTCATCGCCCAGCGAGCGTATGGGCACGAACTTCATGCCGTGGCAAGAGGAACAAACTTCTGTGTAGATTTTTAATCCGCGCCGTAATTGATCTTGGTCGTACGAGCCAAACGGTCCTTCAAAAGAGAAAGCGTGGTCTTTAACATAGCCCTCACCACCGGCAGCCTGAGCCCCGCCGGTTGCGAGCAGCGAAGCGAATGTAAGAGCTATTGTGAATCTTTTGAACATAATTTGTTCCCTTATCACTCTGCTGGCGTGGCAGCGCTAGCTGCCTCGTAAGTGCTGCGTTTGGAATTGAAGTCATCTTCGATTGTTGCGGGTGGTGTCGATGGTTTCTCAAGCACGCCCAGCAACGGCAAGATAACCAAGAAGTAGGCAAACCAGTAGGTAGAACCAATCAAAGATAAGGATGCGTATGGCTCTTCTGCAGGACGGGCACCGAGCCACATCAAAAAGATGAAGTCCGCAACCAAGATACCAAACCACCACTTAAACATTGGGCGATAGCGACCAGAGCGCACGCTGGAGGTGTCGAGCCATGGCGCAAGGGCCATAACTGCAATCGCACCGAACATGGCCAAAACGCCAAAGAATTTTGCGTCAATGATGCCGCCTGTCAGAAAGCTTGCGATCTGAACAACCCATACTTCGGATGTGAACGCACGCAAAATGGCGTAGAATGGAAGGTAATACCATTCAGGCACGATATGTGCCGGTGTCACCAATGCGTTGGCTTCGATATAGTTGTCAGGATGGCCAAGGTAGTTAGGCATGAAGCCGACGATTGCCATGAACACAGTCATTATGAGGCCGAGAGCAAATAGGTCTTTGACTACAAAGTAAGGCCAGAAAGGCAGAGTGTCTTTTTGGGCTTCGGCTTTCGAATCGCGGCGTACTTCCACACCGGTTGGGTTGTTGTTACCAGTGGTATGGAATGCCCAGATATGTATGATGACGAGACCTGCAATCAAAAACGGCAAAAGGTAGTGCAGGCTGAAGAAACGATTTAAAGCGGGTTGACCCACGGCACTTGCGCCTAAGAGCCAAGTCTGTAGCGCCTCTCCAACGAAAGGTATCGCACCAAACAAGCCGGTGATCACAGCTGTACCGTGGAAAGACATTTGACCCCAAGGCAAAACGTAGCCCAAAAAGCCCGTGGCCATCATTAGCAAATAAATTAGCATACCGATGATCCAAGTAATTTCACGGGGAGCTTTATAACTGCCATAATATAGACCGCGGAAGATGTGAGCGTAGACTGCGATAAAGAATAATGAAGCACCATTCATGTGGAAATAACGAATCATATGACCACCATTCACGTTGCGCATGATATGCTCAATTGAGGCAAAAGCTAAATCAACATTCGCCGTGTAATGCATCGCTAAAACAACGCCAGTCACAATTTGCATGGCCAGACAGAAGGTCAAAACAATGCCCCAAATCCACATCCAGTTTAGATTTTTTGGTGTTGGTATCATCAATGTATCATGCAAAAGTCCGATAATTGGCAAGCGAGCGTTAATTGCTTTTGTCGCTTTGGACTTTGGTTCGTAGTGATCGTGTGGAATGCCGCCCATTATGCGTTCTCCTTACCAATGACAAGTTCAGTTTCTCCGTCGAAACGGGCCACTGGAACCAATAGGTTTTCTGGAGCTGGACCTTTACGAATGCGCCCAGCGGTATCGTAGTGTGACCCGTGGCAGGGGCAGAACCAACCGCCAAATTCACCGGCTCCGTCGCCCAAGGGCACACAACCCAGATGGGTACACACACCCAGCATGACCAACCACTCACCTTTTGCGTCAAGCGCGCGGTTTTCATCAGTGGCGGAAAGATCTGGATTATTATCATTGCGGCCATTGCCGTCGATTAACTCACCCATATCTACTGCACGTGCAGCTTCAATTTCGCTGTCGGTACGACGACGAATGAATACAGGTTTACCTTGCCATAGGACAGTAATCTGAGTGCCAGGTTCAACGTCAGCCACGTCTACACGGATTGCGGCCAATGCCAACACATCTGCTGAGGGGTTCATCTGGTTG
Organism: uncultured Planktomarina sp.; assembly: GCA_905181815.1. GTDB lineage: Bacteria > Pseudomonadota > Alphaproteobacteria > Rhodobacterales > Rhodobacteraceae > Planktomarina. Next base: position 309,173 of record CAJIZA010000003.1, read on the forward strand.
ACCAAGGGCCAAACTGCTGCGCCCGCTGCTACTGCGCCTGCACCTGCCGTCGCGTAGTAGAGAAAATCTCTACGGGTGCCTTCGTGTTCATCTGTATGTGCCACGAGGTTCCTCCAAGTTAACTGCCAGATATGACTGGCTCAAAGACTCAGACCCCACAGAAGCAGGGTCACGCATTTGCTAACTAGCTTAGCTCTAGCCCCACGTCCAGCGGACATTCGAGCGCAATCTGTAAGGAGCGAATTTGCCGCATTTCAGCGGCAATTCCCAAAAGTTGATAAGGTGGGTTTGAAAGTACCTTCTGAGTGATACGCTCAAAGCGTTGAGGCGGGCAGAAATCACCCGTCAAAATGTGTATCCTGAAAGCTGGAGCGTTTTGAGAAGTCTGCAAGCCAAGCCGCCAGCACGTCATGTCCTTGCCGCCAATTGCGCGCGTCATGGCGTAGATCCAGATAACCTAACGCGCAAGCAACACTGATATGCGCCATGGTGAGCGGGCCGTTCAGCAGATCCATCCATCTGCTTTGCAAGGCATCACAACCGCCCATGGCTTTGGCCCATTGGGCCTCGGTCCATTCGGTGCTGACCTTCTCTTCTGGACGTAAACGTAGCTCATAAGAGATGCTCACTGCACTATCCATCATCGAATCGCCCGTGGCTTCAACGGTGAGCACATCCCAAAGCTTAGCCTCTGGATACAGCCCAGCGGAGGCTTTTGCGTCCAAATAACGGGTGATCACTCGGCTATCATAAAGCGCAGGCCCATCAGCGCGGCTTAAAGAGGGGATGCGCCCAGTCGGATTGGCGACCTTGGCCTGTTCATTGACTTGAAAGGGGGAGGTCACGATGTTGACCTCTTCTACATCTTTCAGCTGGTTGGTCTCGCGCAACAAAACCCGAACTTTCCGCGCAAAAGGGGAGGCTTCTGCCATAATTAATTTCATTTCATTCACCTTTCAAAGAGGGGGATTATCTGCTGAGTGGTTGCGCGCTTGCTTAACTGCGGCTCAAAAGATTTGCCGGCCTTACCGCCTGACCTGTGCGAGCCGATTCCAAGGCTGCTTCTGCCAAGGCAAGAGACATCAGCCCGTCATAACCGCTGGTGCGAGGGGCCTGCCCTGTATTTAAACAGACCACGAAATGTTCAATCTCCGCTGCGTAGGCAGCGATATAGCGGGTCATGAAGAAATCGAGCAGTGGCGGGCGAGTATAGCCTGCGCCATTTGCCAAGGTGACACGCGACTGGTGATGATTGTCGGCGGCCACGGAGCCATCCGACCCATGCACCTCTATGCGCTGATCATAGCCAAAGGTCGCGCGGCGCGAATTGCTGATGGTGCATTGTTTGCCGCTGGTTGTGCGCAAAATGGCATTTGCGCTGTCAAAATCGCCGCGATTGCCAATCTCAGGATCGGTGAGCACGGAGCCGGCCGCCTGCACCGTTTCGACCTCTTCGCCCAGCATCCAGCGCGCCACATCAAAATCATGGATCATCATATCTCGAAAGATGCCGCCGGAGCGCTCGATATAGTCGTAGGGTGGCGCTCCGGGATCGCGACTGATCAAAGTGACCATTTCGACCTCGCCAATATTGCCTGCGTCAATCGCCGCGCGCAAAGCTTGGAAGTCTGGATCAAAGCGTCTTTGAAAGCCAACCATCAACGTGGCCTTTGTCTCATACACAACTTTTAGGCAGGCCTTTACGCGCGATAGATCCAGATCGACTGGTTTCTCACAAAAAATCGCTTTGCCGGCGCGGGCAAAACCCTCAATCAAATCTGCATGGGTGTCTGTCGGGGTGCAGATGATCACCGCGTCAATATCTGAGGAGTTTTTGATTTGCTCAATCGTGCGAATCTCGCACCCATAGGTGTCACGCAACGTCTCTGCGGCTGCGGGCATGGGATCGGCAACTGCGACCAACTGAGCGCTGGGCACGGATGATACTGCACGGGCATGAACCTGACCAATGCGCCCTGCGCCTAAGAGACCGATTTTTGTCATCATATTTTCCTGCAAGTCCTGTGCAGGATCAGGCCTGCAAAATATCTTACGAATTAATACGCGGTTACTGCGCTCATTCAAGCCCAGACTGGCGCATTATGGCCAAAGCTGCATTTTATCCGCCGATGCGGCACTCTGAAATCGCTCCGACTTGTAGGGCCGGCGATTGCTGGTTAGCAAGGGAGCAGAAGAGGACATATAATGAAAAAATCTTTGGTCGACCTTGGTCAACAGCTGCTGGACGCCGCGAAACGCGCCGGGGCGGATGCCTGCGATGCCATGGCGGTTGATGGGGTTTCGCACTCTATTGAAGTGCGCGGCGGGCAGCTTGAGCAAGCTGAGCGCGCAGAGGGGACTGATATCGGTTTGCGGGTAATGCTGGGCGCTCGCCAGGCCTGTGTTTCGGCCTCTGATATCAGCGTGGAGGCCATAGAGCTGATGGCCCAGCGTGCTGTTGAAATGGCACGCCATGCGCCGGATGATGCTTATCTGCGTCAGGCCAGCTGGGACCAATTGGCCCGTGATTGGGACGTAGAGGCGCTTGAGCTGTCCGATCCGGCAAAGGAGCCGTCGGCGGCGCAATTACAGGCTACGGCGCTTGAGGCGGAGGCCGCAGCTCTAGAGGTTTCAGGAGTTATGCAATGCCAATCGGCAGGGGCGGCCTTTGGCGCGCGGCGCATTCACCTTTGCATGTCGAATGGATTTAGTGGCGGTTATGCGCGCACAGATCACGGGTTCTCTTGTGTCGCCATTTCGGGCACTGGCTCCCAGATGGAACGCGATTATGATGGCGACTCTCGAATTTTTCGCGCAGATCTTCGTGCGGCCTATGAGGTTGGCCGCAGCGCGGGCGAACGGGCCGTGGCGCGCCAGGGCGCGCGCAAACCTCCAACGGGTGTTTTTCCAGTTCTTTATGACGAACGTATTTCCAGCGGCTTGATTGGGCATCTACTTGCTGCGAGCAATGGTTCCGCAGTGGCGCGCGGCGCAAGCTGGCTGCAAAATGAGATGCACAGTTCTGTTTTGCCGCAGGGGATCTCGTTGCTGGAAAACCCACATCGCAAACGCACCAGTGGCTCGCGCCCCTTTGATGGGGAAGGCTTGCCAGTTTCAGAGCGGGTGATTGTGGCTGATGGGGTCTTGCAACAATGGACGCTTGATTTGTCCACGGCCGCGCAATTGGGTCTGCAGAGCACAGGCTCCGCCATGCGCGGTCCCTCAGGGCCGCCGTCACCGGGGGTCGGTAATGTAACGCTGACGTCAGGCCAGCAAAGCCGCGAAGATTTGATCCGTGATATGGGCACGGGCCTATTGCTGACCTCTTTGATTGGCGCGTCGATTAATGCCACGACTGGAGATTATTCGCGTGGTGCTTCGGGCTTTTGGGTGGAAAATGGTGAGATTGCCTACCCGGTCAATGAATGCACCATCGCGGGAAATTTGCGGCAGATGCTGCTAAATATTGTTCCTGCTAATGATGGGCGTGGGCATCTTTCGAGGGTTGTCCCGTCCTTGTTAATTCCATCTATGGCTATTGCTGGTGAATGATCTTGAACTCATAATCCAAGCTGCCCGCGATGCTGGGGATATTGCCATGGGATTTTTTCAAAAAGATCCTGAGATATGGGACAAATCAGACAATGCTGGCCCGGTGACAGAGGCGGATCTCGCTGTCGACAAAATGCTGTCTGCGGAGTTGCGTATGGAGCGCCCCGGATATGGTTGGCTGTCTGAAGAGACTGAAGACGGTGCAGAAAGATTGCACCAAGAATGGGTGTTTATCATTGATCCGATAGATGGCACGCGGGCTTTTATTGCTGGGACAGAACATTGGTCGCATTCTTTAGCCGTCGCAAAAGCTGGGCAAATTCAAGCAGCGGCGGTCTATCTGCCGGTGTTGGACATGATGTTCTGTGCATGTTTGGGCGGAGGAGCCTTTCTTAACGGCGCGCCTATTTCAGTGTCGCCGCGTGCCGAGACCCACGGGGCGGATATACTCTCTGCTAAATCTAATTTTGACCCTGAGTTTTGGCCTGGCGGTTTTCCTGATTTAAAACGCAGTTTCCGTTCTTCATTGGCCTATCGGTTGTGCTTGGTGGCCAATGGCGCTTTCGACGGCATGCTGACTTTAAGGCCTACATGGGAGTGGGACGTCGCGGCTGGAAGTTTGATTGTGAATGAGGCGGGTGGGCTGGCCACAGATCAAACTGGAGCTGCGCCTGTTTTTAACAGCGCGGCGGCACAGCTGAACGGAATGGTGGCGAGCAATCGCGATATTCACTCTGGCCTTTTGGCGGGTCTGACCTTGAGGCGCATGTGACAACAGAGGCCAGAACAGATCGCCCGCTCATATGGGCTCATGCCAATACACCCGCGGCGGCAGATGCTATCCGTGAGGTCTTGATGCGCGCGCAGTTGAGTGAGCCAACACTATCTTATGTTCTGACAGCCCCAGCCTCGGAAGTTGCTTTTGCACCGGATGTGGTGGTTTTGGACGAGGCGGATGCTCAAGCGGGTTTGGCTTGGTTGTCGGAGACCTCTCCGGATCTGTGTTTCTGGGTGCAGGCCAGCGTTGCTTGTGTATTGTTTGGATTAAACCATCACCGGTCAATCCCGACCCTCTTGATTAATGCAGAAACTGGACCAATTTGGAGCCGAACCTGGCTTTGGCGAAAGACGATCGCACGGCAGACTTTGAAACCTGTGTTTTATGCTTTTGTTGCATCAAACGAGTCAACGGGAAGCCTAAGGAATCTTGGTTTGCCCGCCCGCAATATAGAGGTTTTAGGATCACTCCTTGGCGGTGTTTTGGCGCCAGGCTGCGATGAAGGTGAACGGGACCGTATTGGCGAAATTTTGGTGGGGCGGCCTGTATGGTTTGCGCATAGGGTGCCCCACCAAGAAATGCGTGTGGTGATTGATGCCTTTTTGCAAGCCCAGCGCAAGGCGCATCGCATGCTGCTGATTTTGGATTTACTTGATCCCGCAGGCACGGAAGATTGCTTGGCTCTTTGTACTGAGTTGGAATTGACCGCGCATGCGCGGGCGGAGGAGGGTGAGCCAGAATCGCGGACTCAAGTCTTTCTCGCGGAGTCGGGTGAAGATACTGGCCTTTGGTATCGGTTGGCGGCACTCGCTTATATGGGCGGGAGTCTGACGAGTGGCGATGTGCCCAATCCAATGGTGGCTGTCGCCTTAGGTAGCGCGGTTGTACACGGGCCCGAAATTGGCCAAAATCAGCATGCCTATGATCGCTTGCGGGAGGCAGGGGCCACGCAACCTTTGGAGACTGCTCAAGACTTGAGCCGGCGCGTGGCGGCGTTGATGGAACCTGATCAATGCGCCGAAATGGCCGCCACAGGTTGGGAGGTTGTCTCAGAAGGGGCAGAGGTTACGGATCGTTTAGTGGAGATAACGTTGCAAAAACTAGGCCTTGGGGAAGTGCCACAATGATACGCACGCCGCCGTTTTGGCATCAACCGCGGGGGGTCTTGGCCTATGGTCTGTGGCCTTTGGGCTGGCTCTATGGTGTGGCAACTGCTTGGCGGCAAAGCCGGGCGCTGCAGGCGCATCATGCGCCCTGCCCGGTGATTTGTGTTGGAAATATCAATGCTGGTGGCACGGGAAAAACGCCAGTGGTTATTGCATTGGCTGAACATCTAAAGAAGCGAGGCCGGCAGGTTGTGGTCTTGTCGCGCGGCTATGGTGGTACAATAGCTATGCCAACTTTGGTGGATCCAAAAATACATGGGGCGGCGGAGGTGGGCGATGAACCTTTGCTGACTGCTGCCTTTTGCACTGTAGTGGTGGCGCGCAAAAGAGTGGAGGGCTTGGCCCTAGCTTTGGCACAAAAACCAGATGTGATTTTGATGGATGATGGCTTCCAAGATCCTTCTGTGCAAAAAGATTTTTCGATCGTTGTCGTCAATGCTACACTGGGATTTGGCAATGGGTTTTGTGTACCAGCTGGCCCCTTGCGAGAGCCGCTGGCTAAAGGTTTGGCGCGTGCGGATCTTTGCCTGTCAATTGGTGATGCGGCGGCGCAGAGGCGGTTTGCGGCTCTGGGGCCAGACCAGGCGCATTTTCGGGTTGAGGGCCAGATCAAACCATTGCTGACAGGCATGCCGTGGCAGGGGTTGCCGGTTTTTGCCTTCGCCGGGATTGCCCATCCAGAAAAATTCTTTTCCACCCTGCGCGATTTGGGCGCCAATATTTTGGGTTGTGAAGCCTTGTTGGATCACGAACCGCTGTCGCTGCCCTTGATGAAACGGCTGGCTGCAAAGGCGCGGTCGCTTAATGCACAGTTGGTTTGTACAGAAAAAGATGCGGTCAGATTACCAGCTCAATATCAAAGGGATGTTTTGGCCCTGCCCGTACGGCTTGAGATCAAAGATTGGTCCAAGATCGACGCAAAAATCATCAACCTTGGACTTTGACTTTTATTGAGCATCCAGAATTTTTTGCAACTCTGCATAGGACATATTGGAATATTTCGCACCATTGATGATGAAGGACGGGGTGGAAGAGATTTCATCTTCGGCCTGGTTCGCCTCATACCAAGCCACCAGGTTTTGTGCTTTTTCCCCATCGGTAAAGCAACTCTGAACATCTTTTTGCGACAGGCCTGCGGTGATGCCAATACGGCGCAAATTCTCTGCAATCTTGGCCGGAGTGCCTTTGGTCCATTCGGCTTGCTTGGTATAGAGAAGATCTGAGATGGCAAAGAACTTATCAGCCCCGCCGCAGCGTGCGACGATAGAACCCCAGAGGCCATAGCGATCAAAATAGATCTCGCGGTAGGTAAAATGTAGTTTGTCGGTGTCGATATAATCAGCTTTGAGTTTTTGAAACACATCTTTGTGGAAGGTGCGGCAATGGGGGCAGGTGAAGCTGGCGTATTCTGTCATTTGAATTGGCGCGTCTTCGGCTCCAAGTGTCATCTCGAGAATAGAGGATGTGTCAATTTCACCGGCTTCCGTCGCATTGGCAGCACCAAAGCCTGGGGCTGTTAGTCCAGAGGGCGTGGGCGCCTTCACCATGTAAGCTCCAATGCCCAAGGCGAGTATAAATGCCAATCCGATCACATAGGTCTTTTTCATCTCAAGATCTCTTTTCATGTTTCATAATGTTTTCTCCAAAGGCTGCCAGAGCTGCTCTGAGGCCTTCGTCTTTAATCTCGCAAGCAATGGCCTTGGCTTTTTGAGCCGTGGCGGGGCAGGGCGCTGGGGTGGGACTTTTTGGTAAGGCTCCAAACCGAGCTTTGCCTTCGGAAAATCCGATGGGAGCTGTTTGGGTGATGCGGATGCGGGAAATTGCGTTGTAGCCATAGCAGGCATTCACCTTCTCGCGTAGCTGCGGCAATTGCATGGCCAGCATCTCAGCTTGTGGACCGGTGGTCAGGACAACCAATGTCGCACCAAATCCCTTTTGCGCATAGCTGACTTTCACAGGTGTACAGATTTCCGCAATAGGTGCACCGACAATTTCGGACCAGTGGGTAAGTAGCCTTGTGATCGCAAAGCCACGCGATTCCCCGGCATTTCGAAGTTTTTGCTCGACCAAAGCAGAGGTGCGCCGAAAGCCTGCCCTGCGTTTTTCAGATCTGCTTACATTTTTTTGCATCGATTTTGCTGACTCTTCCTGATTTACTCTATTTTACCTGAAGCCGGGCGCAACGCCACCACTTTTGCAGAAAGCTACTCAAACTTGCGTGATCTCATGAATTCAACTGAGCTTTTGATCTGGTATGATGTCCATGCGCGGAAGTTGCCTTGGCGTGTCAGCCCGGCAGCGCGCGCGGCCGGGCAACTACCAGATCCTTATCGCATTTGGCTATCTGAAATCATGTTGCAGCAAACCACCGTGGCGGCGGTAAAGGCCTATTTTCTTAAGTTTACAGCTGCATGGCCGACGGTGGTGGATTTGGCTGCCGCTGAAGATGCCGATGTGATGGCGGCTTGGGCGGGGCTTGGCTATTATGCCCGAGCCCGTAATTTATTGAAATGCGCTCGAGTTATTGTGGCGGAGCATGGTGGAAAATTCCCGGCAGATCGCGCGGTCTTGCAAAACCTGCCGGGCATTGGCCCTTATACTAGCGCCGCTATTGTTGCGATCGCATTTGACCATGCGGAAACGGTGGTGGATGGCAACGTTGAGCGGGTCATGGCGCGTTTGTTTGATCTCCACGCGCCACTTCCAAAATCGAAGAGTGAGCTGACATCACTCGCCACAAGCCTGACATCCCAGTCGCGGCCCGGTGATTATGCACAAGCGGTGATGGATTTAGGTGCCACGATTTGCACTCCAAAATCACCGCGCTGCGCCCTTTGTCCATGGCACGACATTTGCGTGGCGCGTAAAGCTGGCACTGCGGTGGAATTACCGAGGAAATTACCAAAGTTGAAAAAGCCCATGCGCTTTGGTACCGCTTATGTCGCACGGTGCAGCGACGGGGCTGTTTTGCTAGAGCAGCGTCCAGAATGCGGCTTGCTGGGTGGCATGCTGGGCTGGCCGGGCAGTGAATGGCGCGAAACTCTGCCGGATGCGATCCCTCCCATGCAGGCAGACTGGGCAGAGGCACCGGGCGAGGTGCGCCATACGTTCACGCATTTCCATCTGCGTCTGCGGGTTATGGTGGCCACGGTTGATTCCCACCAAACCAATCAAACATTCACCGCCGCTGAGGACTTCCGTCTGGCAGACCTTCCCACCGTGATGCGCAAGATTTGGAGCGTGGCTGCGGCAGAGACGTAGCCGGTCTTGTCAGGTAGAACCGCAAACCTTAGTCTGAATTAAGGGCATAAATTTTCAATTTGGCGTCATTCAGGGCCGCGTTTGTGCTGCAAAGACATTTTGAGCCCCGTATTGGCGCGGTATTTTCGGATTAAGGGCAATCATGCGCCTGATATTAAAAGGATTGAACAATGGCTGATCTGAGCCGGACATTGGGCATTAGCGCAAGGTTTTACCCTTTTGGGTGTCCTATTTGCTCCTCCTCCTGATCTGGGCGATGGAATTTATGAGCATGTCTTGCCGCGCCATTCATGGAATGCGGCACATGGGGCGTCCAATTGGTTGTTGATCAATCTGCAGCATTATTCTGACCATCATTACAAACCAGATAGTCTCTATCCCTTGCTGCAAACTTACCTGCCCAAGGAGGCCCTGCAGTTGGCCTTTGGTTATCTGATTATGGCCATGATGATGCTTCTTTGGCAGTTTCGCTGGTTTCTGAACCCAAAGGTGCAACGCTGGCGTGAAATGTATTACCCAGAGATTGCGGATTAGACCCTTTATAACAAGGCTGCTAATCCTTTGCCGCGATAAAAAATGCCCCACCAGAACGGTGGGGCATAAGGTGGCGCTTGGCATAGATATGCAAGCACAGGCGAAACTTGTGTGTTCGGATGAATTTAGTTGGGGCGTTGACGCATTTCCGAGCGAATTTGCTGGCGCAGAAGGTCTATGGAGACCGTTTTTCCGTCGCGGCGGAAATTCCAATAAGACCACCCATTGCAGGATGGCGCATTTTCCATCACCGCACCCACTTGATGGATAGAGCCAGCGGCCTCTTTGCTGACCAACGTGCCATCGGCACGCACTTTGGCCTCTTTGCCGCGCGGGCTGGTGAGCACTTCACCTGGGCGCAGCATACCGCGCTCGACGAGCTGGCCAAAGGCGACCCTGGGTTCTGCGCGTTTGGACACGCTGACCGCCAGGGCGTCGCTATCATATTTGCGCACGTTATCAATTCGCTTTTGGGCGACTTTGCGGTAACTATCTTCGCGTTCTATTCCAATAAAGTCACGGCCCAGCATTTTTGCCACAGCTCCCGTCGTACCTGTGCCAAAGAATGGATCCAGCACCACATTGCCGGGGTTGGTGGCCCCAAGCAAAACCCGGTGCAGCAGGCTTTCCGGTTTTTGCGTCGGATGGGCTTTGTCACCGTTCTCATCCTTTAGTCGCTCATGCCCGTTACAAATCGGCAGCACCCAATCACTGCGCATTTGAATACCTTCATTCATGGCTTTGAGCGCTTCATAGTTGAATGTATACTTTGAACCTTCAGCTTTGGATGCCCAGATCATGGTTTCATGAGCATTGGTAAAACGCTTTCCGCGGAAGTTTGGCATGGGGTTTGACTTACGCCAGACCACATCATTCAAGATCCAATAGCCCGCATCTTGCAAGGCTGTGCCAACCCGGAAAATATTGTGATAACTTCCAATCACCCAGATCGCACCATTGGGCTTGAGAATACGCCTTGCCGCTTTTAGCCAGTTGCGGGTGAACCTGTCATAGGCCGCAAAGTTGTCGAATTGATCCCAGTGATCATCGACCGCATCCACCTTGGAGTTGTCGGGGCGGTGAAGATCTGACTTGAGCTGCAAGTTGTAGGGCGGATCGGCGAAGATAAGATCGACGCTGTTTTCCGGGAGTGTGTTCATGACATCGATGCAGTCGCCATCGATAATTGTATTCAGTGGCAGCCCATCGACTGCCGTTTCATTTGGGTTTTGTTTCATTCTTCTGCCTCTGCCCATGGCGCATTTTCGCACTCGTTGGTTAGGCATAGGATCAGTCAGTAACGAATCGGCGTCAATTTCTTTTTCTTATCAGCGGTTTAAATTTCTTCCTTGATACAAGATATTGTGTACTGGTTTGAAGGTTCGTCTATGGTGTGGGGTTACTCCGAAATCTTGGAGGGCTTTTAGATGCTGTGCTGTCGGGTATCCGGCATTTTTTTCCCAACCATAACCGGGAAACTGTTGCGCTAAATCACACATGACCAAATCACGCCTAATTTTTGCCACAATTGAAGCAGCCGCAATCGATACAGACAGAGAGTCCCCTTTGACCAAAGCCATGGCAGGGATTTCAAGATTGCGTGGAATGATATTGCCATCCACCAGCACATGATCTGGTGTTTGCCTCAACCCTGCCACAGCGCGTTCCATTGCCAGATGCGCGGCCCGCAAGATATTGATTTGCTCAATTTCACGCTCTGAGGCGCTGGCCACCGAAACATCCGCATAAGCCAGAATGCTCTCCAGCAAGGCATCGCGCTTTTTGGCGGAGAGTTTTTTGCTGTCGTTCAATCCTTTGGGGATTTGTTTCGGGTTCAAAATAACAGCGGCTGCAAAGACAGGACCGCTGATCGGGCCGCGGCCGACTTCATCGACACCGGCAATCAACTGGTATCCTTGCTCCTGAAGGATGCGTTCATAGTCATATGTTGGCAAGTGTGCCATTGAGTTTGAATACGCCCATTCGACCTAATATGCCATCACTCAAAAGTTTTTGATGAAGACGGGTTGGTTGCCGGGTCTCATGCTCTATAAGTGATCGGGACCAAATTTGAACGGAGCTGCGCGCATGTCCTTCACCCTTGCCACTTGGAATATTAATTCGGTCCGCTTGCGCGAGGCGATTGTTTTGCAATTGCTCCGCGACGAGGCACCTGATGTCTTGTGCTTGCAAGAGTGCAAAAGCCCCGTTGAGTTGATCCCAACAGCGGGTTTCGCAGGCTTGGGTTATCCCCATATGGTGGCGCGTGGTCAAAAAGGATATAATGGCGTGGCAATCTTGTCCAAATTTCCTCTGGAGGATGCGGGGAGTTTGGATCTGGCGCAACTGGGGCATGCCCGGCATGTGGCGGCCCGTTTACCTAATGGGGTGACTATCCACAATCACTATGTACCTGCTGGCGGCGATGTGCCGGATCGGGAGCAGAATGAGAAATTTGGGCAAAAACTCGATTATCTCACCGAGCTGCGCGATATTTTCGCTGCGCAAAAACCACAGCGGTCAATTTTGGTGGGCGATTTGAATATTGCGCCCCGTGAAGACGATGTGTGGGATCACAAGAAACTGCTCAAAATCGTCAGCCATACGCCGATAGAGGTGGAGCATCTCAACAATGTGATGTCTGCAGGCGATTGGGTGGACGTGACCCGGCAGGATATTCCCGTTGGCTTACTCTACAGTTGGTGGTCGTATCGCGCCAAAGATTGGGATGCAGCAGACAAAGGGCGCCGCTTGGACCATGTCTGGGCCACATCAGATATTACTGCCTCGGCGCATTCCAGCCGGGTGCTGCGTGATGCGCGGGGGTGGGAGAAACCTTCCGATCATGCGCCTATTTTTGCAAGCTTTGATCTTTAAGGGCTCTTGGCAAATGCCATGGAGACACTCATATAGAGCCTAACATTAAAGGAATTTACCATGTTGGAACTGAATACTGCCGCCCCGACAACCGATGCCGGCGAGTTGATCAAAGCCGGATCAGAACAGAGCTTTACGCAAGATGTGATAGAAACATCGCAGTCCGTACCTGTGATTGTGGATTTCTGGGCGCCATGGTGCGGGCCTTGCAAAACTCTAGGCCCGGCTTTGGAAGCTGCTGTGACTGCGGCGAAGGGCGCCGTGAAGATGGTGAAGCTGAATGTGGATGAAAACCAAGCGATTGCTGGTCAGTTGCAAATCCAATCTATTCCAACCGTCTATGCGTTTTGGCAGGGAAAGCCAGTTGATGGGTTTCAGGGTGCGGTGCCCGGATCGGAAATCCAAGCCTTTGTGGATCGTGTGTCCGCTATGGGCAATGGTGCTCCGGACGGCGGGCTTGCGGATGCTTTGAACGCGGCCCAAGAGATGCTGGCTGATGGCGATATTGAAGATGCAGCACAAACCTTTGCTGCGATTTTGGAAGAAGAGCCTTCGACTGTGGATGCCTATGCTGGCCTGGCGCAATGCTATCTCGCGCAGGGTGATTTGGAGCAAGTAGAAGCAACCCTGAATGGAGCTCCTGCAGACATCAGCAACGCACCCGAGCTTGAAGCGGTTTACGCGCAACTGGAGCTGGCCAAGCAAGCGGTGGGTGCTGGGCCTTTGGCTGAATTGCAAGCTGCGGTTGAGGCAGAGGGTAACAATCTTCAAGCACGGCTTGACTTGGCCATTGCGCACCACGCGGCGGGTGATGTGCAGGCGGCGGTGGATCACCTTTTGGAGCTGTTCCGCAGAGATTGCGAATGGAATGATGCAGCAGCGAAAACCCAACTTTTTACCATTTTTGATGCTTTACCAGCGAATGATCCCATTGTTTTGAACGGGCGTCGTAAACTATCGTCTTTAATATTTGCATGATGCCCAAGCCGAGCTAGCTAAAAGAAATGATATTGAAATTCGACATGCCGGATGTGATCCCCGTTTTCCCCTTGCCGGGGGCGCTGCTTTTGCCGCGTGCAAAACTGCCACTGCATATCTTCGAGCCGCGCTTTCTCAGCATGATTGAAGATTGCATGAAAACCTCCAGCCGATTGATCGGCATGGTGCAGCCCTATCAGGCGCGAAATGGCGAGACACGGCTGCATTCTATCGGTTGCGCTGGGCGGCTCAATCAGTTTTCGGAAACTGAAGATGGCCGCTATATGGTGACGCTCTCTGGCATGAGCCGGTTTCGGATCAAAGAAGAGGTGGAAGGGTTTACCCCGTACCGCCGATGTCATGTGTCTTGGGCCGGTTTTGAGCGCGACTTGGGAAAGATTGAACGGGACGAAAACTTTGATAGAGCCAGATTCATGGGCGCGTTGAAACGCTATTTTGATGATAGGCAGCTCTCGACCGATTGGGACACGATGCAGGAGGCAGATGATGAGTTGCTGATCAACTCTTTATCCATGCTTTGCCCCCTTGAACCCGAAGATAAGCAGGCCTTGCTCGAAGCGCCGAGCCTCACCACCCGGCGTGAGACTTTGACCACATTACTTGAATTTGCCCTTCGCGGCGGGGCCGACGAGGATTTCTTACAATGAGTGACATTGATGGAAAAATGTTAGAGGCGTTGATTTGTCCTCAAACGGGTGGGCCTTTGATCTATGATGCAAGTGCTCAGGAACTGATTTCAAAATCTGCACATTTGGCCTATCCAATTCGTGACGGTATCCCGATCATGTTGGTCAGTGAAGCCCGTGAAATTGATGAAGCCTAGCCCCTAAAGAGGCTCGCCCCTAAGCAAGCGCGGTGGATCTCCTGCGAAGCCTGCGGCTGTAGCAACAAAATTTTTCCGCAATTTGGGGGTGGCATTGATGAGCCCCATGCCTAGGTCTCGAATGCCCCGCAAAATCGGATTGTTGTTTGAGAATAATCTGTTGAAGCTGTTGGTCGCTGTACACAGCAGAGCATTATCAAATCCGCGCCATTTTTGGTATTCCGCCAGCGTGGTATGAATGCCGAGATCCTGACCTCGGCGCTTGGTGTCGCAGAGCACTTCTGCTAAAGCGGCGACATCTTTAAAGCCAGAATTGAGCCCCTGCCCGGCAATGGGATGCACAGCATGGGCAGCATCGCCGACAAGAGCAATCCTAGCGCCGATCATGCGATGGGTTGTGGACAGCGACAATGGGTAGATATACCGCCGGCCCGCTAGCGAAATCTTTCCGAGAAAATCGCCAAACCTTGGACGCAGGATGCTAAGATAGTCCTCATCAATGAGGTTATGAATGTTTTGCGCGACTTGCCGCTGCTCGGTCCAGACAATGCCACTGCGGTTTCGCGTCAGGGGCAAAATGGCCAAGGGGCCAGAGGGCATGAAATATTGATGGGCAATTCCGCGATGTGGTTTTTCATGGGCGATGGCACAGACCAGAGAGGATTGGTCATAATCCCATCCTGTGCGCGTCAGACCCGCCATTTTGGCGGTGCGTGAGCTACGACCGTCTGCCCCGACCAAAACTGCAGCTGTGAGCGGGGGATGCCCTTCAATAGTGACGGTGACATGGGTGGAATGGACAGTCTGATCGGTGATGGTCTGTCCGGCCTGGATGGCCACGGTAGACGCGTCCACTGCCTCTGCCAAACGCGCCCGCAGGTGGCGATCTTCCACCATAAATCCCATAGGTCCTTGCCTGAAATCCTCATCGCCAAATTGCATCACAAAGGGCGAAGGGGTTTCACCGGTGGCGCCATCGCTGACTTTTATTTCTAGCATGGGCTCGGCGTGATTTGCCAGATCTTCCCACAGTCCTAGCGCGTTGAGCATATTCTGACTTGCGGCGGAAAGCGCATAGGAGCGCCCATCAAATTCTGGGTTGAGGCTCTCTTGCGGCGCATTTGTGTCTATCACCACTGTTGTGATGCCTGCGCTGTCTAGGGCCAAAGCCAAGGTGAGTCCATTGAGCCCACCGCCTGCGATGATAACGTCATAATCCATGGTTAAGACATGGGGCAGAGAAGGGATATTGTCGAGGGGGTGCGACATCGTTAGCGTGGCATTAAAGCAGGAGGATCAGAGATGCAGCGATGGTTAACCATGAGTGCCGCAGCCTTGGGCCGCGCAATTGCCAAAGGCGACATAGGCCCCGTCGATCTGGCGCAGACCTATCTTGATGCGATTGATGCCCATCCCTTCACATCGCGCATTTACACCATTGTGACGCGCGACCGGGCTCTGGCTGAGGCGCAGGCGGCGTCCGAACGGGCTCGGCTGGGACAACGTAAATCTGCGCTCGATGGGGTTCCAGTATCTTGGAAAGATCTGTTTAACAGCGCAAATGTGGCGACGGAAGCTGGCAGTGCTTTGCTCGAAAATCGTGTGCCCACAGCAGATTGTGAGGTGCTGCGCTGTGCTACGGAGTTGGGGCTGGTTTGTTTGGGAAAAACGCATCTGTCCGAATTAGCCTTCTCCGGTTTGGGGTATAACCCCAGAACGGCGACCCCGCCTTGTGTGAGTGATCATGACGCTGTGTCAGGCGGATCTTCTTCTGGAGCGGCCGCTTCTGTGGCTTTTGGCTTGGCACCCTTGGCGATTGGATCTGACACCGGGGGTTCGGTAAGGATCCCGGCCGCCTGGAATAATTTGGTAGGTTTGAAAACCACGAGTGGGCGCTTGTCTTTGGAGGGCGTGGTTCCGCTTTGTGCACGCTTTGACACGGTTGGGCCGCTGTGCCGTTCGGTTGAAGATGCTGCTTTGGCGCTTGCGGCCTTGGAAGGCAGTAAGCCCGCGGATCTGACCAACAGCACATTGGAGGGGCGGCGCTTGGCGATCTGTGACACGGTGGCTTTGGACGCGTTGCGCCCGGAACCGCGCGCTGCCTTTGACAACGCGATTGACCGTCTGCGCGCGATGGGTGCTGTGATCGAGCGGGTTGACATTTCGCAGGTGCAGGCGGCTTTGGCACTTTCGGGAGTTTTGTTTGCGGCCGAAGCCTATGGCACCTGGAAAGACACGATAGAGGCCAATCCAGTCCTCATGTATGAAGAGATCTTGATGCGGTTTCGCAGCGGAGCGGATGTCTCAGCGCCAGATTATGTTGCGGCTTGGCAAAAATTAGATATGCTGCGCCGCGAATATTACGCGGCAACCCGAGAGTTTGACGCAGTTTTGATGCCCAGCTCACCGATCCTTCCCCCAAATATTGAAAGATTGGGGCGGGATCATGATTATTATGTGGCAGAAAACCTTCTGGCTCTGCGCAACACCCGTATTGGAAATCTGATGGGCGCTTGCGCCTTGACGCTTCCGACGGGCTTTCCGTCATGCGGCCTCATGATGGTTTGTCCGCCCATGCAAGAGCACCATCTCCTTAGATTGGGCGCTGCAGCGGAAAATGCATTGGCTTAGCGACGGTTTTGATTTGCAGTGATCGCCCGGCTGCCTTACGCCTAAGCGCAAGAGGAGACACTTTATGATGCCCACCCGTTTTGATGCTTTGCCGACCGCCACTTGGCCCCGTCTGCGCAATTTGTTGGATGGTCAGGCGCCGGGTGGTCCGGTCATCAATATGACCATCGGCGAGCCAAAACATAAATTTCCTGATTGGGTTGGACTGGCATTGGTTGAGGCGATGGAGGGGTTCAACAGTTATCCAGACAATAATGGCACGCCAGAATTGCGCGGGGCAATCACTGGATTCTTACAGCGTCGCTACGCGATTGATTTGGACATGGACAACCAGGTTATGGTGCTCAACGGCACACGTGAAGGGTTGTTTAATGCGGTGGTGGCCCTTGGTCAGACGGGATCCAAAATATTGATTCCAAATCCATTTTATCAAGTCTATACAGTTGCGGCTATGGCGATCGGCGCGCAATCGGTGTATTTGCCCGCGCGGGCAGAAAGTGGATTTCTACCAGATTTGGATGCATTGACGCCTGAAGAGCTTAACCAAACTTCTGTTTTTTTTCTATGCTCACCCTCTAATCCTCAAGGTGTTGTTGCCTCGGAGGCCTATTGGACTCGATTACTCGCGCTGGCGGAAACTTATGATTTTAAAATTTTTGCCGATGAGTGCTATAGCGAGATCTACAGAACCGCACCACCGCCTGGTGCTTTGCAGGTGGCGGCGCAAATGGGAGCAGATCCTGAACGTGTGGTAGCCTTTCATTCCTTGTCGAAACGCTCGAACCTTCCGGGGCTGCGCTCGGGTTTCTTGGCTTCAGGGTCTAAAAATATCTCACGGATCAAACAGCTGCGCGCCTATGCTGGCTGTCCAGTCGCTGGACCTATCCAGCATGTTTCTGCTAAGGTATGGTCAGATGAGGATCATGTTGTTGCCAACCGGCAACTGTATTGTGGCAAATTTGAGGTGGCGGATCGCATTTTTGCCGGAATTAAGTCTTATAATTCGCCAGAAGCCGGGTTTTTTTTGTGGTTGCCCGTCGAAGATGACGAAGCCACCGCGTTGAAACTTTGGACCGAAACAGGGTTGCGGGTGCTACCAGGATCATATCTGGGGCAAATCGCAAATGAGCAGAACCCTGGGTCTGGCTACATTCGGGTCGCTTTGGTGGCTCCAAAAGAAGAAATGCAGCGTGGATTAACTATTTTGCGCGACTGCTTATATAAATGATGTTGAGGTACATATGGCTTATCCAACCCGCGGACGCGATCCGTTTTTGGACGCAGCGACACAGGCTTTCTTAGAAAGACGGGGCGTGGAAGCGCTCGGACTGATTGTTTTGGCGGTCGGCGTGGCCTTTGCCCTGGCCTTGGCGAGCTATGCACCTGAGGATTCGGCTTGGATTTCGGCTGGTGGCCCGGATATTCAAAATTGGCTTGGGCAGATTGGCGCCATGGTCGCGGCGCCCTTGATCAAGGTCATGGGGCTCGGCAGCTGGGGTATTCCTCTGACATTTTTGGCATGGGGCCTAAGGTTGATCGTGCATACTGGTGCGGAGCGTATGGTGATGCGTTTGATCTATGCGCCAATTTTTTGGGCACTCTGTGCCCTTTACTCAGCAACGCTTACACCTATCAGCAGTTGGTCACATAGTTTTTCAATGGGTGGCTTGTTTGGTGACACGGTGCTCTTCATGATTTTGCAATTGCTGCCGGGGCCGGTAACTTTGGGAGCAAATGTCGTGGCCCTGGTTTTAGGCACTTTGGTCTTGATTTTAGGCGGCTATGTGACCGGGTTGATCTTCGGAGAAATTAAAACTTTTTTTCGTGTTATCAGCGTGCTGGGCAGCCGGCTTATTTTGGGTTTGATTTTCATTTCGGCTCGTGGGTGGAGTGGGCTGCGCAGCCGTCAAGAGCGCCGCGCGGCTGAACGAAGCGATCTGAATATGGATCCCTTGTCGCAGAGTGAAACGGAGCGTGTCGCATCCATGATTAGAGCCGAGCCCGCTATGCCGAGCGCACCTGTGGGTCTTACTTTACCGGTGCAGCCGCAGCCTAAATCACTTTTCGCGCGGGTGCTGAAGCGAGGGGTCGAATCAGAGCCTGTGCAATCCCCGATGGAGCCATTTGTGGAGAGCCTTTTGGGCGGGGCGGGTGGCCCAATGCAGGATCGTATTCGTGGAAAAATTTTTGAGGCTATTCGGTCGCGCGATTCGCAAGCGGCTATGGCGGCACAGGGACAAACTCCAATTGTCACCGCCAAACCTGGCCGGCCCACAGGTCCTGTTCCGATAATTTTGCAGCATCCAGCGCCTGAAGCGCCTTTTATGGAAGATGAAGCTGAGGCCTTTGAGGAGCGCCATGCGGCTGCTCCGCAAACTGAGTATATGACCGAGCCCCCGCTCACCGCTTCGCATAAGCAGGTGGTGCAACATGGCGTGCGTCGGGCCATCAAACCGTCCAGCCAAGCGATTGCCGAAGCGCAGCCAACATTGGATCTGGAACCTAAAGCGACGGATCAAACCTATGAAAAACCGCCTCTGAGCCTGTTGATGAGCCCATCTTCCGTTGAGCGGCATGTATTGAGTGATGATGCTTTGCAAAGCAATGCGCGCATGTTGGAAAGCGTGTTGGATGATTACGGCGTCAAAGGCGAGATCGTCAGTGTGCGTCCCGGTCCGGTTGTGACGATGTATGAACTGGAGCCAGCCCCCGGCTTGAAAGCAAGCCGGGTGATTGGTCTGTCGGATGATATTGCGCGCTCTATGTCCGCCCTCTCTGCACGGGTGAGCACTGTGCCTGGCCGTTCAGTGATTGGGATTGAGCTGCCAAATGAGAGCCGCGAGATGTGTGTTCTGCGTGAAATTTTGTCCGCACGTGATTTTGGTGATGCGAATATGCGTCTACCTTTGGCGCTTGGCAAAGACATCGGTGGTGAGCCAATTGTGGCAAATCTCGCAAAAATGCCTCATTTGCTTATTGCTGGAACCACGGGTTCGGGGAAATCTGTTGCAATTAACACGATGATCCTGTCTCTGCTTTATCGTTTGACGCCAGAAGAATGTCGGATGATTATGATTGATCCAAAAATGCTGGAACTCAGCGTTTATGACGGTATCCCCCATCTCCTCAGCCCAGTTGTTACCGACCCCAAAAAGGCGGTGGTGGCCTTGAAATGGACTGTGGGGGAAATGGAAGAGCGGTATCGCAAGATGTCGAAAATGGGCGTGCGCAATATAGATGGCTACAACAGCCGCGTTAAAGATGCTCAGGCTAAGGGGGAAATGTTCAGTCGCACGGTGCAAACAGGCTTTGACGAAGGTACGGGCGAGCCATTGTTTGAGACCGAAAAGTTCAAACCGGAAACGCTGCCTTACATCGTTGTTGTGGTTGATGAGATGGCTGATCTGATGATGGTTGCGGGCAAGGAAATCGAAGCCTGTATCCAACGTTTGGCGCAGATGGCACGGGCCTCAGGCATTCACATTATCATGGCCACACAGCGTCCTTCGGTGGATGTGATCACCGGAACAATCAAAGCCAACTTTCCAACGCGCATTTCATTTCAAGTGACCTCAAAAGTCGATAGCCGTACCATTTTGGGCGAAATGGGCGCGGAGCAGCTTTTGGGCATGGGCGATATGCTTTACATGGCCGGTGGCGGCAAAGTCACCCGTGTGCATGGACCCTTCTGTTCTGATGAAGAAGTGGAAGATGTCGTTAATCATCTCAAAACCTTTGGCCCGCCAGATTACCTTTCTGGGGTTCTAGAGGGTCCGAGCGAGGGTACAGAGAGCGATATTGATGCGGTGCTTGGGCTTGGAGGAAATACAGATTCGGAAGATGCGCTCTACGATACAGCCGTCCAAATTGTCGCTAAAGATCGCAAATGTTCCACCAGCTACATCCAGCGAAAACTGGCTATCGGTTACAATAAAGCCGCGCGGCTTGTGGAGCAGATGGAAGAGAATGGGTTAGTCAGCGCAGCAAATCACGTGGGTAAAAGGGAAATCTTGATGCCAGAATACAATTGAGCAGGTGCAGCGGTGAAGCAATCGTTATGGTGGCGGGCTTCCCGCCTTTTAGAAAACAGGCTAGAATTGTAACATGAAACTCATTTCTGCCCTTTGCGTAATTTTGACCAGTCCAGTTGTAGCTGAAAAAATCAGCCTCAATGAAATATCATCTTATTTCAATGCTATGACCACGGCAGAGGCCCAGTTTTCGCAGATCACCGATACGGGGGAAACCTCTACAGGGAGGCTGTTCATTCGGCGGCCGGGTCGCATTCGTTTTGAATATGACCCGCCAGAAGCAACTTTAGTTGTGGTGGGCGGCGGTCAGGTGGCCGTCTTCGATCCCAAATCCCGTGATGAGCCCCTGCGTTTTCCCTTGCGCCACTCACCGCTGAATCTGGTTTTGGAGCGGGAGGTGGATTTAGCGCAACGCGATATGGTGGTCGCGCATTTTGAGGCCGAGTCCCAAACCGCTGTGACGCTGCAAGACGCGGAAAACCCCGACTATGGGTTCATTCAGCTGATTTTCACCAACAACCCCGTGCAGTTGCGCGAATGGATCGTGCAAGACAATTCCGGAGGCCGAACCCAAATCGTCCTAGACAGCCTAACCGAAGGCGGCCGTCTGTCGAATGTGTTGTTCAACATCCAATATGAGATGCAAAAACGCAGTAAATGAGGCGTGAAAACGGTGAATTATTAATTGTGGCCAATGACTTGCAAAAACTTCTGAGTAACGATATTTCGAAGAAAAAACGAGGTCAGCGCATTGAGTCGGGCGAAACTTCGGTCCGTTCAAATCAAAGCTTTGCGATCCAAATTACCGCCTCTTATGATCCTGTGGCCTGCGGGTAACCGTGGCCGCTATCCCTTCCCACAGCTGATCAGTTGCCGTTTATACATCGCCGCCCGGCGGTCGAGGCCATTTGCGATATTTACCAGCCAACGTTTGGATTTGTATGATCCGCGCCGGTAACCTGTCCGGCCTTCGTGATAAGCGAGGTATTGGTTACGGGTGTTGGACATAGCAATGCCTAGAGAGCGGCGGCTTTGCGCCATATACCAGCCCATGAAATCTGTGGCATCACGGATATTGGTGCGGCTGGCGCCCCAGCGGCCGGCGCTTTTCCTATATTCTTTCCAAGTGCCATCCAGCGCCTGGGCATAGCCATAGGCCGAGCTTTGACGGCCGGCGGGAATGATCCAAAGTTTGTATTTCTTTGGCGTCTTGGCGTCGGCTTTGAATTTGCTTTCTTGCCAAATTATCGCCATCTGCGTCGAAATTGGCACGCCATATTTGCGCTTAGCCGCACGAAATGCCGGCAGGAAGTTGCGGCGCTGGTCTAATATTGAGCAGGCATTGTCCAAATTCCGTGGTGGATTTTTATTGCCACCAGAGAAAGAGCACCCCGCCAGAAGGGTGATCAGAACGAGGCTACGAAGAATACTGCTCATGGGTGCGGTCGCTTTTTGATAATTTGGCCAGCTTTTGCGCATATGAATAGTGTTACTTCATGAATTTTGCAATGGCGCCACGGTTTTGGAAGCCTATCGCCTGTTTGCGGAATTATAGCATGCATTAGTATCAATTCTGCGTAACCGCATAGACATTTTGATCCAAATCCGCATAAAAGGAGGTTCAATTAATAGGTGACCTGTGCAAGCTGAAGCGAAATATCATTTGGGCCAAATCGTGCGGCATAAAAAGCACCCGTTTCGCGGGGTTGTTTTTGATGTGGATCCAGAATTTTCCAATACTGACGAATGGTATGCAGCCATTCCGGAAGAGGCGAGGCCGGTGAAGGATCAACCCTATTACCACTTGTTGGCCGAGAATGATCAAAGCTATTATATTGCCTATGTGTCCGAGCAAAATCTTGTGGCGGATATTTCGGGGGACCCAGTGGATCACCCCGACATTGAGGATATTTTTGGCCCGTTTGAGAATGGCGCCTACCCTTTGCAGTTTCAGTTAAACTAATAACCCAAGGCGCAACCGTCTTTGCGGGGGTCAGATGCACCTTGCAGCACCCCGTCCGCCCCAATCAAAATTGCTTGAGCGCCTCCAATTGGCCCGGCAGGTATTTCAACCTTATGGCCGATGTTTGACAGCTCTTGAGCGACCTGTGGCCCATATCCACGCTCCACTTTCATTGTGCCAGCGTCGGAAAAGCAACGGGGTGCGTCAATCGCCTCTTGTGGGCCCAAGCCGAAATCTACCATGTTTGAAAGAAAACGAGCGTGGCCGTTGGATTGGTATGAGCCGCCCATAACACCAAAGGGGATGGTGATCCGCCCTCCCTCGGCCAGCATACTGGGGATGATGGTGTGCATAGGGCGCTTGCCGCCGGCCAGCTCATTGGGGTGACCTGCTTCAAGTGAGAAGCCCGCACCGCGATTTTGAAACAAAATTCCAAACCTGTCTGAGGCAATTCCAGATCCGAAGGCATGGAAGATTGAGTAGATCAAAGAAATGGCCATGCGGTTTTTGTCGACGACGGTGATGTACACCGTATCTTTATGGATAGCTTCTGACAGCTCATGCGGATCTGCCATGGCGCGGTTGGGGTGGATTAATCCGACCAGCTGCGCTGCGGTTTCGGGTGCCATCATATGATCGACGCGGCTGGCATAATCGCCATCGGCAATAAAGCGATTGCGCGCATCATAGGCCAGTTTGGAAATTTCAGCTTCGATATGTGCCCGTTCTGTCCCAAAAGGCGCCATGGCGGCGATGTCAAAATGTTTCATCATATTGAGCATCAAAAGCGCTGTTGCGCCTTGACCATTGGCAGGATGCTCTAACATCTCAATTCCCTTGTAGGAGCCGCGCAGTGGTGTTCCGTAGGTGGATTTGGTGGCGGAAAAATCTTCAAGACTGTGACAACCTCCTGCAGCGCGCAGGCTGGCTTGCATATCTTCGGCAACAGCGCCGGTGTAAAATCCATCTCGGCCTTCCGCGGCCACGCGCTCGAGAACCTCCGCTTGCCCGGGCGCGGCAAAGAGTTGTCCAAGTTTTGGAGCGGCGCCAGCGGTTAGATATTTGTTACGCGCGGTTCCTTGCAGCGCCTGCGTGTTTTGCGCCCAGTCGAAAGCAACTTTTGGGGCAACGGGCACGCCTGCCCGGGCATAATGAATGGCGGGCGCTAGGGTCTCTTTTAAGGGCAGGGCGCCGAAATTTTTTGCCAGGGTGCAAAATCCGTCCATCGCGCCGGGTATTGTCACCGCATCGACGCTGTACAGTGGGACCGTGCCGTGCCCCGCATCGCGCAAGGCAGCTGCATTTGCGGCCAGTGGCGCACGTCCAGATCCGTTGAGGGCGACAACATCAGAGGTCGGATCCTTTTGGACCAGGGCGAACATATCCCCACCAATACCGGTCATTTGCGGCTCACAGATGCCCAACAAAACTGCCGCTGCAATCGCTGCATCTGCCGCGTTACCGCCCGCTTTTAAGATATCAATCGCAGTGGCGGCGGCCAAAGGGTGAGAGGTCGCAACCATACCATTGGTTGCAAAGACGGCCGACCGGCCGGGAAGGTGAAAATCGCGCATGTGCAGTTGAGCCTTTTAGATTGAACTTATCCAAACATAGCGAATAATGTGGCGGAAGCGAGGGGGCTGCTTCAGGTTTGTGATTTTCTGATGCAAAGCCTTGCTCCCACGGCGCTGGCCGCGTCATAAGTGGGTGGAAAATGTTTCAAAGAGGCGCGTCATGGAAGATGTTTATATCGTAGGAGCGGCTCGTACGCCGATGGGTGGTATGCAAGGGGCTTTGGCCGATGTACCTGCGAGTCAGTTGGGCGGTGTTGCGATTGCAGCGGCGCTTGCTGCTGGTGATGTTGCACCGGATGATGTGAATGAGGTGCTGATGGGCTGCGTCCTTCCGGGTGGGCAGGGCCAAGCGCCAGCCCGGCAAGCGGGGTTTGCTGCGGGGCTGAGCGAGGACGTGCCCGCAACCACAATTAATAAAATGTGCGGCTCGGGCATGAAAACCACCATGATGGGTTATGATCAATTGGCTTTGGGCCATGGTCAGGTGATGGTCACGGGCGGCATGGAAAGTATGACCCAAGCGCCATATCTTTTGCCCAAAATGCGCGGTGGTGCGCGGCTCGGCCATGGGCAAGTGCAAGACAGCATGTTTCTGGACGGTCTGGAGGATGCCTATGACAAAGGGTGTTTGATGGGTACCTTTGCCGAGGATTGTGCGATGCATTTTCAGTTCTCCCGTGCCGCGCAAGATGCCTATGCGCTGCGCTCCCTTGAGCGTGCCTTGGCGGCGCAGGCCAGCGGCGCCGCTGCAGCCGAAATTGCCCCAGTGACATTGGTGGGGCGCAAAGCGACGGTTGAGGTTGTCATGGACGAGCAACCCGGCAATGCGCGGCCAGATAAAATTCCACATTTGAAACCCGCGTTCCGTGAGGGCGGCACGGTGACAGCGGCCAATTCTTCGTCGATTTCTGATGGGGCGGCGGCCTTAGTTTTGGCCAATGCCTCTGGTCTCGCGGCACATGGCTACGCCCCGCGGGCTCGAATCATGGGCCACGCCAGCCATGCTCAAGCGCCTGGTTGGTTTACCACCGCCCCTGTTCCAGCGGCCCGAAAACTGCTGGATCATCTCGGCTGGGTGGTTGCGGATGTGGACTTGTGGGAGGTCAACGAGGCCTTTGCCGTTGTGCCCATGGCCTTTATGCATGAGATGGAACTCAGCCCAGAAGTTGTGAATGTTTATGGTGGTGCTTGCGCTTTGGGCCACCCCATTGGCGCTTCGGGCGCGCGAGTTTTGGTGACCTTGCTGAACGCTTTGGAACGGCATGACCTCAAGCGCGGTGTTGCGGCGATTTGCATTGGCGGGGGCGAGGGCACTGCCATTGCCATTGAACGCGTATAAAGGCCGCGGATATGGCGCGGGTGAATTATGAAGATTTGAGCAAAACCATCGCAAGCCTTTGTGCTGGCGAGGACGATATAATTGCCCTTATGGCCAGTGTGGTCTGTGAGCTGCATCATAGTGATGACCGCTTCGATTGGACGGGTTTTTACCGTGTAACCGGACCGGAGATGCTCAAGATCGGTCCCTATCAAGGCGGTCATGGCTGTTTGAAAATTCCGTTCTCATGCGGGGTTTGCGGCGCAGCGGCGCGCTTGAAAGCCACGCAATTGGTGCCGGATGTCGAGGCCTTTGAAGGCCATATTGCTTGCGCCAGCTCGACCCGATCTGAGTTGGTTATGCCTGTGTTTAATGGTACGGGTGATGTGATGGCTGTGCTGGATATCGACAGCGATCAACCGGATGCATTTACCCACGAGGATGCCCAAGCTTTGGAGGCCATTCTCGCCTCGGTTTTTAGCACATAATCAGGGGTGAAAATTCGTTGCTTTTTTTCACGGCTTCTGCCAACCATGAATATGGGAATGAAAAAATGTTGGAAAATTTCACGCAATGCTGCATGGTCAGACAGATCTAAACACCCTTGGGGCCGATATTCGGGCGCTGCGTAAGGCGCGGGGATTGACCCTTGCGGAGCTGGCGCAAACCCTTGGGCGCTCGGTGGGGTGGTTGAGCCAGGTTGAGCGGGACATGTCGGAGCCTGCGATTAATGATTTGCGTGATTTGGCCCGGGCCTTGGATGTGTCGATTTCGTCTTTGTTTGGGTCTGGTCCCGCGCCTGCCAATGAGGTTGGCTATGTGGTGCGCAAAAACAGCAGGCGCCCTATTGGCAGCCGGGAAGCAGGTTTGGTCGAAGAGCTGCTTTCACCCGATTTAACCGATGACTTTGAGATGCTCCACTCCACATTTGAACCGGGTGCAAAGCTATACACAGCAGTCGCCCGCCCCACTCAGGAGGTGGGATATATTCTGTCGGGGCAATTGAAGCTCTGGATCGGCGATGCAAACTACCTTTTGGCGTCTGGTGACAGTTTTCGAATCAAAGGCGAATTTTTCCGCTGGGAAAACCCAACAGACAAACCCTGCCAGGTGATCTGGGTGATCGCGCCGCCGGTGTATTGATGACATTTCAGGGCTGGATCATATTCGCGGGATTTTGGGTGGTTTTCGTGACAACCCCTGGTCCGAATGCAGTCAATTGCATCAACAACGGCATGAGCTACGGCCTGCGCCGGGGTCTTTGGGCTGTTTTGGCGATTTTGACTCAAGCGAGCGCTTTCCTGATCTTGTCGGCTTATGGCATCACCGCGCTGCTCTTGGCGGCACCCACAGCTTTTTTCCTGGCCAAGCTGATCGGTGCGGCTGTTTTGATTTTTCTGGGCATTCGCGGTTGGATAATGGCGGTCACTCCGCCCAAGCTCAATCCAGCGGCAGGCTCCATCTATGGGCGGGCTTTGGCCATTGCGACGATCAACGCAAAGTCGGTGGCTGGATATTTGGCTGCATTTAGTCAATTTGTTCAGTCGGATGTGCCTATTTGGGATCAAATGGTGGTGATTATGCCCACGGCTCTGGGGCTGACTGCACTGTCCTATGCGGGCTATACAGCCTTGGGTGCCGTTTTTGGCAAATCGGCTATGGCCAAAGTCTTTAATGTCTCGCTGCGGCGCGGGCTGGCGCTTTGCTTTATCGCCTATGGGCTTTTGCTCGGTGGCAGTTCGATGCGAAGCACGGCATGAGGGAGGCTTCACGATGATGTGGGAGATCCTTTGGGAATTTGAGCCTGCGCTGATCACCGGATTTGTGATTGCTGCCTTGATCTTAAACCTCACGCCAGGAGCAAATTTCCTGTTTATTATGTCCAGTAGTCTTTCTGGCGGTCCGTGCATTGACGTGGCAGCGGCACGGGGTACGAATCTTGGTGTTGTGGTGCATATTTTGGCGGCGGCCGCTGGGCTGTCAGCCTTATTATTGGCGCATCCTGCGGCCTATGCTGCCATCCGAATCTGCGGTGCGGCCTATCTGCCTTGGTGGCGGGTCTGGCTATTTCGCGGCGGCGCTGGTCGCGCGCGCTGGCGTTCTGAACAAAATACCTGCAATTTTACTTGGCGGGCTGGCAGCCCGTTTGATCATTGACTGAGGGAGACCAAAATGAGTGATTTTCCAACTACCGCAAGGGTTGTCGTTATCGGGGGCGGCGTTGTTGGCGTATCGACCCTTTATCATTTGGCTAAAGCTGGGTGGACCGATTGTGTTTTGCTTGAAAAAAATGAGCTGACCGCTGGTTCGACTTGGCATGCGGCGGGCAATTGCCCGTCCTTCTCGACCGGCTGGGCGATTATGAACATGCAACGCTATTCTCTGGGTCTCTATGCTGGTTTGGCCGAGGAGGTGGATTATCCGATGAATTATCATGTCACGGGCTCTATTCGACTGGCTCATGACAAAAACCGGATGCTGGAATTTGAGCGCGCGCGCACCATGGGCCGGTATCAGGGCTTGGACATCGAGATGATGTCCGTCTCAGATATGAAAGATGCCTATCCCTTTTTGGAGACGCATGATCTGGCAGGTGGGCTATGGGATCCCGATGACGGAGATATTGACCCCGCCCAGCTCACCCAAGCACTGGCCAAAGGTGCGCGGGATATGGGCGCCAATATTCAGCGGTTTTGCCCGGCAACTGGGGTCACGCAGGTGGGAGATGAATGGGTTGTCCATACAGACAAGGGTGATATCCGCTGCGAAAAAGTAGTCAATTGTGCCGGTTATTACGCCCAACGAGTGGGTGAATGGTTCAAGCCCTATGGCGGTCGGACCGTTCCTATGACTGTAATGAGCCACCAATATTTTTTAACTGAAGAAATTCCTGAATTGAAGGAATGGACAGAGGCCAATGGCCGCAAAGTGCCCCTCTTACGGGATGTGGATTCCTCCTATTACTTGCGGCAGGATAAACACGGGTTGAACCTTGGTCCCTATGAGCGCAATTGCAAAGCCCATTGGGTGACGCCCGAAGATCCGATGCCTGAGGATTTTAGCTTCCAGTTATATCCTGACGATCTGGAGCGTTTGGAGTGGTATATTGAAGACGCAATGGCGCGGGTTCCGATTTTGGGCTCTCAAGGCGTTGGTCGGGTAATCAATGGCCCGATCCCCTATGCGCCCGACGGGCTTCCGCTAATCGGTCCTATGCCCGGTGTGAAGAACGCTTATGAAGGTTGCGTCTTTACATTTGGCATCACCCAAGGCGGCGGGGCTGGCAAGGTCTTGGCGGAATGGATTGCCGAAGGTGAAACCGAATGGGATATGTGGGCGGTCGATCCGCGCCGCTACACCGATTACACAGATCAAGACTATTGTGACCGCAAGGCCATGGAAGTTTATGGTCACGAATATGCCATGCATTTCCCACATCACGAATGGCCCGCAGGACGGGACAAGAAACTCTCACCTGTGCATGATAAAGTGATTGCCGCTGGCGGCGTGATGGGAGCTTACAATGGTTGGGAGCGGGCCAATTGGTTTGCCCAGCCGGGAGATGACACCTCCCATGAGGCGACTCAGACTTGGGAACGACAAGGCCCATGGGCCGAGCGGATCCGCGAAGAGGCCGAGGCCGTGCGTGACCATTGCGGCGTGTTAGATTTGCCTGGGTTCAGCCGTTTTAATCTCACAGGCGAAGGAGCCGTAGAATTCTTGCGCGGCAAAATCACCGGCGGCTTGCCGAAGATTGGCCGTATGAATTTGGCTTATTTTGCCGATGATCGGGGCCGACTTTTGACAGAGATGTCGGTTGTGCGTCACGCCGAGGAGCATTTCACATTGATCACCGCGGCCAGCGCACAGTGGCATGACTATGATGTGCTCAAATCTGATCTTCCTGCTGGCCTGACGCTGACGGACCAGACCAAAGACTTTTCAACTTTGATTGTCACGGGTCCCAAAGCCCGCGAGGTTTTGACCAAAATGGGGACCGATGCGGATCTATCTTTGGGGTGGTTGACCAATCAAGGGGCACAGGTGGCCGGGCAGGATTGCGCGCTTCTGCGTGTCTCATTTGCCGGTGAACTTGGCTGGGAAATTCATGCAAAAAATGCCAATATTCCAGTATTATATGATACCGTAATTGCGGCCGGAGCCAAACCTTTTGGCATGTATGCGCTCAATAGCCTGCGCATTGAAAAGGGATACCGCGCTTGGAAAGGCGATCTGTCGACAGATTACAGCCTTCTGGAAGTGGGGCTTGAGCGTTTTGTCAAATTGGACAAGCCGCAAGACTTCCCCGGAAAGGCCGCTTTGCAGAATGAAAAGCAACAGGGGCGCAAGAAAGCCTTTGCCATGCTGATTGTCGAGGCGGGCGCCTATGATGCGCCCTATATGTCAACAATTTGGCACAACGGCGCGGTGGTGGGTGAAACAACTTCTGGTGACTTTGGCTACCGTGTTGGCAAATCCATTGCCCTGGCCATGCTGCGCCCCGATTTAGCCGTGCCGGGAACGGAAGTGGAGGTGGAAATTTTTGGGCAACGCTGCAAGGCCGTGGTACAGGAAGACCAACCGCTTTGGGATCCAACCAATGCGCGCTTGCGTGGCTGATAGGGAGCAAATGTGATGATAATTCTCGATGGCGGTTTGGGCCAAGAATTGGTCAAACGCGCTGGAAAGGCCACGGATTTGTGGTCCATGCAGGCTTTGCTCGACAATCCGGAAATGGTGCGTGCCGTGCATGATGAATATTTTGCAGCGGGTGCACAGATTGCCACTACCAATACCTATTCTGTTCTGCCAGACCGGCTGGAGAGCAAAGGTTTGGCCGATAAACTGCGGCCTATGACAGTCTTGGCCTGTGAAATGGCTGTGGTGGCAAGAGATGCCCATGGATCTGGGCAGGTGGCCGGTTCATTGGGTCCGATTGGCTTTTCCTATCAACCAGACAAGGTACCACCCGCCGAGCAGGCTGCTGAAATATATGCAGATATTGCGAGACTCCATGCGGATTATGTGGATTTTCACCTTCTGGAAACCATGGCCTCAGTAGATCAAGCGCGTGGGGGGTTGATGGGCGCGGGGGTGACGGGCAAACCGATCTATGTCTCCCTCTCTGTAGATGACAGTGATGGCACCAAGCTGCGGTCTGGGGAACCTTTAACTGATGCGATTGCGATGCTTAGGGCGTTCAACCCAGCCGCAGTTTTGATCAATTGCTCCCTGCCTGAGGTGGTTTCGCAGGGCCTGCCTCTCTTGGCCGGTCATGGGTTTACTCTGGGCGCTTATGCCAATGGGTTCACAGGCATTAACCAGGAATTTAATTCGATCCATGCGACGGTGGATCTGCTGAAATCTCGAACCGATTTAGGCCCGGTGGAGTATCTCGCCTTTGCGCGGGATTGGGCCAAAAGTGGGGCGGAAATTATCGGCGGTTGCTGCGAGGTGGGTCCGGCGCATATTGCGCTTCTGGCACATGAACTGGGAGATTAAGACGATGCTGAATGCTTCAGCGGTGGCCTGTATTGAACAGGTGCGATTGGGGTTTGTCGCCTCTGTGACATCGGCAGGACGGCCTTCTGTGTCGCCGAAAGGAACCTTTGTTGTTTTGAGTGATCACAAGATTGCCTTTGCTGAAATTCGCTCCCCCGGCACTATCAGCAATATTGACCACAGTCCCGAGGTGGAGGTGAATTTTGTTGATAATTTTCGCCGCAAGGGCTGGCGGATGCGTGGGGTCACGCAAATTTTGCGGCGTGGCAGTGCGGATTTTGAGGAGATCTTTCCCAAGTGGGAAGCGCTCTGGGCTGATCTATCCGCGCGCATACGGGCCATTGTTGTGATCAAGGTGAGCGACGTCCAACCTCTCTCCACCCCGCCCTATGATGACGGAGTGACAGAGGCGGAAATGATTGCGCTTTACAAAGAAAAATACGCGAAGATGTATCCCTAGTGGTCATCTAGCACATCAGTTTAAATTCCATAGGAGATGGATATGGCTCAGGTTCCGACAAAAGCGCGCGCGGTTATTATTGGCGGTGGGGTTATTGGCTGCTCATTGGCGTATCATTTGGCCAAATTGGGCTGGAAAGATGTTGTCTTGCTAGAGCGCAAGCAATTGACATCTGGTACAACTTGGCATGCCGCGGGCTTGATTGCCCAGCTTCGCGCGACGGCGAATATGACGAAATTGGCGAAATATAGCCAAGAGCTGTATGGCAAGTTGGAAGCGGAAACCGGCGTTGCGACGGGATTCAAACGCTGCGGTTCGATTACCGTGGCTCTGACCGAAGTACGCCGGGAGGAAATCTATCGTCAAGCGGCTATGGCACGGGCCTTCGGGGTGGATGTGGAAGAGATCAGCCCAACTGAGGTCAAAGCAAAATATGAACATCTCAATATTGATGGGGTGACGGGTGGAGTTTGGTTGCCACTGGATGGACAGGGCGATCCGGCCAATATCGCGCTGGCTCTGGCCAAAGGCGCGCGGCAGATGGGTGTGCAGGTGTTTGAGCAAACCAAAGCCATGGGTGTGACACGCGAGGGGCGGCGGATAACCTCAGTGCAGTGGGAAAATCAAAACAGAGAGAGTGGTTCGATCGACTGCGAGAATGTAATCAACTGCGGCGGCATGTGGGGCCATGAGGTTGGGCGGATGCTGGGCATTAACGTTCCACTTCAGGCCTGTGAGCATTTTTATATCGTCAGTGAGGCCATTGAAGGGCTCAGCCAAATGCCGGTGCTGCGGGTCCCAGATGAATGTGCCTACTATAAAGAGGACGCTGGCAAAATGCTCCTTGGAGCTTTTGAGCCCGTTTCAAAACCGTGGGCCATGGAGGGCATTCCGGCTGATTTTGAATTCGACCAATTGCCGGAGGATTTCGACCATTTTGAGCCTATTTTGGAAAAGGCCGTCTCTCGGATGCCGATGTTGGGTTCGGCAGGTATCCATACGTTTTTCAACGGACCGGAGAGCTTTACCCCCGATGATGCCTATCACCTCGGATTGGCGCCGGAGATGGACAATGTTTGGGTGGCGGCAGGGTTCAATTCTGTCGGTATTCAATCAGCTGGTGGTGCGGGGCAGGCTCTGGCGCAATGGATGGAAGATGGTCAAAAACCCTTTGATCTTGGGGATGTAGACATTGGCCGGATGCAACCGTTTCAGGGAAACAAACATTATTTGTTTGAACGCTCAAAGGAAACACTCGGTCTGCTTTACGCCGATCACTTCCCCTATCTGCAAAAAAAGACAGCCCGCGGTGTGCGGCGCACGCCGTTTCATCACCATCTCAAGGAGAACGGCGCGGTCTTTGGGGAATTGGCCGGGTGGGAGAGGGCCAATTGGTTTGCCAGTCCCGGGCAAGATCCCAGCTATGCCTATAGCTGGAAGCGGCAAAATTTCTTTGACAATGTGGCTGCCGAACACAAGGCGGTGCGCAGCAACCTTGGGCTTTATGATATGTCCTCTTTCGGTAAAATTCGCGTGGAAGGGCCGGATGCTTGTGCGTTCATGAATTACATTGGTGGTGGTCAATATGATGTACCCTTGGGCAAGATCGTCTACACGCAATTTCTTAATGACCAGGCTGGGATCGAGGCTGATGTGACTGTCACCCGCTTGTCTGAAACTTGTTATCTGGTGGTCACCCCTGCCGCGACCTGTCTGGCTGATCAAACTTGGATGATGCGTCACAAAGGGGAGTTCAATCTTGTGATAACAGATGTCACCGCTGGTGAAGGTGTCTTGGCCGTCATGGGGCCAAATGCCCGCAAGCTTTTAGAGCGGGTTTCTCCTAATGATTTTAGCAATGCCCACAATCCCTTTGGGACGGCGCAAGAGATTGAGCTGGGCATGGGGCTGGCGCGGGTGCATCGGGTCACCTATGTGGGCGAGCTGGGCTGGGAGGTTTATGTCAGCGCGGATATGGCGGGCCATGCCTTTGAAACGCTCTGGCAGGCGGGGCAAGATATGGATGCAAAACTCTGCGGCATGCATATGATGGATAGCTGCCGTATTGAAAAGGGCTTCCGACATTTCGGCCATGATATCACCTGTGAGGACCATATTCTTGAGGCTGGATTGGGCTTTGCGGTGAAAACAGATAAAGCTGAATTCATCGGTCGCGATGCGGTGCTGCGTAAGAAGGAAGCCGGGCTTGATGCGCGCATGGTACAGTTCAAATTGACCGATCCAGAGCCACTTTTGTACCACAACGAACCGATCCTGCGGGATGGCGAGATTGTGGGTTACCTGTCGTCTGGCAATTATGGTCATCATCTTGGTGGCGCGATTGGCTTGGGATATGTGCCCTGTGCTGGTGAGAGCGCGGCAGAGGTTCTGGCCTCCTCCTACGAAATCGACGTCGCTGGAACGCGGGTTGTGGCGGACGCTTCGCTAAAGCCGCTTTACGATCCGACAGGCGCGCGCGCCAAGGCTTAAGGCCCTTGGGGAGGCGCATTCGGGCGTCTTTCCGCATTAACCATAAAGTATCTTTTTTGGCTCAATTCCACTTAGTTTCGTTAATCTTATTTCGCCATCAAGTTAATATTGGGTTGGAACACTTTGTTTTTGCCAGTCTGCGCACCGGTATTGGCGCGGATACGGTCACCAGCCTTTTGGCAAGACTAGGTGGGTTTTATGACCCAAGGCTCTCTAAAGTCTTAAATCATAAACATGCGCATTAAAATATGGGCTTAAGCAACAATGTCTCGCTGAAAAAAACAAAGGCTTAGGCCGCTTAGCCTAAGCCTTTGTATGAATGGTGAGCCCTGATGGGTTCGAACCATCGACCTACTGATTAAAAGTCAGTTGCTCTACCGGCTGAGCTAAGGGCCCTCTGCGGCGGTGTCTAGAAAGGGTAGAGGGCGGGGTCAAGGGCTTTTCTGATCTATTGCTGGATTCCTCTTAATTACATCGATATATGGCCATCATGACGCAGCAGTTTTCCTTTAAGAAGATGCATGGGCTCGGCAATGATTTTGTTATTGTCGATTCGCGTGGGCATGGGCCACTGATTTCGGCAGAAATCGCCCGAGGATTAGGGGATCGCCATCTGGGTGTGGGGTTTGACCAACTGGCGGTGATAAGTGATTCGCCGCAGGCGGATGTCGCCTTAACCTTTTTCAATGCCGATGGCTCGACTGCGGGCGCTTGTGGCAATGCCACGCGCTGCGTTGCGCAATATGAGATGCAGCGTTTGGGACGCGAGGCCCTCTCTTTGATTACGGAGCGCGGTGTCTTGCAGGCTTATCAGGAGGGCGCTTTGGTGAGCGTCAATATGGGCCATCCGATGCTGACGTGGGATGAAGTGCCTTTGGTGCGGGAAATGGAGACCTTGCATCTGCCGCTTGAGGGTCGGCCGACGGCCACTGGCATGGGCAACCCGCATTGCACGTTTTTTGTTGAAGATGCTGATGCAGTAAATTTGGCGCAATTGGGACCAAGGTTTGAACATAACTCGCTGTTTCCTGAGCGCACCAATGTGCAATTTGCCCATGTTAATGGAGAGAACCGCTTGCGGATGAGGGTCTGGGAGCGCGGTGTGGGGGTAACTTTGGCCTCTGGCTCCTCATCTTGCGCCACGGCGGTTGCGGCGGCGCGTTTGGGCCTCACCGGGCGGACGGTTGAAATTCAGCTCGACGGCGGTTTGATTTACATCGACTGGCGTGAAGATGGTGTCTGGATGACCGGCGCAACCATGCATGTGTTTGATGGCGTGCTGACTGCGAAATTTCTGGAGAGCCTACTATGAATGCGCCAATCTTTTCAAATCATGGCTGCCGGTTGAATATGTATGAAACCGAGGCGATGAAAGAGCTGGTGAGTCAATCGGACCTCACCGATACGGTTGTGGTGAATACCTGCGCCGTAACCGCTGAGGCGGTGCGCAAAGCTAAGCAAGATATACGCAAGCTGCGCCGCGCAAACCCGCAAGCAAAATTGATTGTAACAGGCTGCGCAGCGCAGACCGAGCCTGAAACTTTTGCGCGGATGTCCGAAGTGGATGTTGTGCTTGGGAATACGGAAAAAATGCAGCCTGTCACTTGGGCCAGGTTGGCTGGAGATTATGGAACAGAGCCTGTGCAGGTGGACGACATCATGTCTGTTACCGAAACAGCAGGTCATTTGATCGATGGCTTTGGAACTCGCAGTCGCGCTTATGTGCAAGTGCAAAATGGCTGTGATCACCGCTGCACGTTTTGCATTATCCCATTTGGTCGTGGCAATTCGCGTTCTGTGCCGGCCGGGGTTGTGGTGGATCAAATCAAAAGATTGGTGGATCGCGGTTATGCGGAGATTGTTCTAACGGGTGTGGATATGACGAGTTGGGGCGCAGATCTGCCGGCGACGCCGCGTTTGGGGGATTTAGTGCTTCGGATCCTGAAACTGGTTCCAGACTTGCCCCGACTGCGGATCAGCTCGATTGATTCCATCGAAGTGGATCCTGCATTGATGCAGGCCATTGCCACAGAGCCGCGCTTGATGCCGCATTTGCATCTGTCCTTGCAGCATGGCGACAATCTAATTTTGAAGCGTATGAAGCGTCGACATTTGCGCGATGATGCCATTAGGTTCACTGAGGAGGCGTTGCGCCTGCGCCCTGAGATGACCTTTGGGGCGGATATTATCGCGGGGTTCCCAACTGAGACCGAAGCACATTTTGAGAACTCCTTGGCGCTGGTGCGGGAATGCAACCTCACGTGGCTACACGTCTTTCCTTATTCTGTACGCAACGGTACGCCCGCGGCCCGCATGCCGCAAGTGAACGGTCGCGCCGTCAAAGACCGCGCCGCCCGTCTTCGCCAGGCAGGAGCGGGGCAGGTTGAGCGCCATCTCGTGGCGCAGATTGGGCAAACGCATAGCGTGTTGATGGAGAGCCCTACTATGGGCCGAACACAGCAATTTGCTGAAGTGACTTTTGATCATCCGCAACGGGAAGGTCAGATTATTTCTGCTGAGATCACATCGACGTCCGGCACGCAATTGCAAGGGCAGGCTGCGTGACCTTGGATTTGTCACCGCCTGTTTTGTACAGCTTTCGTCGCTGCCCCTATGCCATGCGTGCTCGGCTCGCGATTTTGGCGTCCGGCTTAACGGTGGAGCTGCGCGAGATCGTGTTGCGAGAGAAGGCGCCGGAATTCCTTGCCAGCTCCCCGAAGGGCACCGTGCCTGTTTTGGTGACGCCCTCTGTGGTGATTGAGGAAAGCTTTGACGTGATGCTCTGGGCTTTGGAGCAATCAGATCCAGAAGGTTGGCTGGCCATGCCAGAGGTGGGATATGAATGGGTTGCGCGCTGTGATGGGCCGTTCAAAACTGCATTGGATCACACGAAATACGCCGTGCGCTATCCTGATCTAGACCCCGAACAAGAGCGCAGACGTGCGGCAGAATTTTTGGTGGATTTAAATTTACAAATTGCCAGCTCAGATTGGCTCTTTGGCGCAAAATGCACCCTGGCTGACATAGCAATTGCGCCATTCGTGCGGCAATTTACCAATAGTGACCGCAGCTGGTTTGATGCCCAGCCCTGGCCAAACCTGCAGCGCTGGCTGTCCGGATCTTTGGCGTCGGATCATTTTGCCAGGATCATGACAAAATACCCCAAATGGCAGGCTGGCGATCGACCGGTATTGTTTCCCAGTCCAGCCTAACTATTTGCGTCGCAGCGTGTCACCATAGGCTATCTTGGGTGATAGCTCGATCACATTGCTCATGGGTGCCAGCGAGGGATCGTTGCGCGAAGTGATAATTTTGGCCGCCATTTGACCGATCTCAAAACGGCAGCTGTCCATCGTGGCCAGTCTCTGCGGTAGCCCGTCAATCAGTTCAACTTTGTTGAACCCCGCCAAACCCATTTGCTCGGGAACAGATATACCCTGTTCGCGCAGATGCAAAAGTCCGCCTGCACCAATCATATCATTGGAATAATACATAAAATCTAATTTTGGGGAGCGTTCCATCATTGTGGCGGTCATCTCGCGGCCTTTGGCCAAAGCTGAACCTCCGGTGTAAAACTCCTGATCCATGATCTCAACGCCCTGTTTGCCTAAGGCCTGAGTGAAGCCTTCAAAGCGCTTGCGGGCTCGATGATCGAGGGGCATTTGCGTGCCCATGAACCCAATATTTTGGTAACCAGATTTCAAAATGGCTTCTGCCATTTTACGCCCGGCGCGCCGGTGGGAAATTCCTACCATCGCATCAATGGCTTCGCCGTCAATATCCATGATTTGCACCACGGGAATCCCGGAGTTGACGAGCATCGCGCGCGAGGTCTCCGACTGCTCAAGCCCGGCAATGATCACGCCGGAGGGGCGCCAAGAGAGCATTTCATAAAGCACTTTTTCTTCGCGTTCTGGCAGATAATTTGTTACCCCAACGACAGGTTGCAAGGGGGTGTCATCCAATGCATCGGATATCCCAGTCATCACTTCGGGAAAGACCATATTTGACAAAGAAGGAATGATCACCGCCACCAAATTGACCCGCTGAGAGGCCAATGCCCCAGCAATTTTATTTGGCACATAGCCCAGGGTTTTGGTTGCGTTTAACACTTTCTCCCGTGTCGCGGCTGAGACATCACCTCGATTGCGCAACACTCGGCTCACCGTCATCTCTGATACGCCCGAAGCTTCGGAAACATCGCGGAGGGTCAGGGGGCGCTTTTGTTGACTCATGTCTTGATCCATAATTACCTTCCAAAAGGTTACCCAAGCCAATGGGGAATGTCCAAGCCTAGTATGCGCCTGGCCCGAATAAGGCCAAAGCCTGTAAAATTCCGGCACTGGCATTTCCAAGATATTTTTGGCAAGACGGGTGCGTGGCCTAAACATTAGTTCATGCGAGGGTTGAGACGGTGACAAACAAAATACTGACTGTCGATGTAGTAAAATGGTTGGCTACTGTGATCCAACTTATTGGTTACGGAATGACTGGTATGAACCTTGTCCCGTACAATATTTTCTTCTTCTTTATCGGCATCTTTCTCTGGTTTGCTGTTGGATTTATGTGGAAGGACAAAGCGATAATGGTAGTCCACATTGGGGCGTTTGTTTCTCTACTAGTTGGCTATCTTAACGCATAGACTGGCAATCTAGCAAAAGCTGAATAGCACAGAAGCTTTCTACCCTTTTGGCTGAGCCTTCACCTGTGTTAAACTCTATCCATGCGAAACCGTACAACACAGGTGTGCCTGATCATTATAGCTGCTGCGTTGTTGGCTAAAGTTTATGTGATTGTTGCGCCCAGTATAGCAGGGTAGCCATTTTAGGGTTGTCTGTAGAGGGGTATCACTCTTCTAAGCGCTCTGATGAGGGTTTGGCTAAAATGTGGCTACAGACCACACCAAAACTATTGCGATTCACGCCATAGTGAAGCAAATTTACTAGCGCCAATAAATGCAAATTTGACTGTAATTGGCTATGAAGTTTTTAGCATCAAACTAAGATGACCACCCTAGAGTTCACTTCTTGCACCCCACATTTGAAATGATTGAAGGGTATCACTGCAAAATTCCAGTGAGAGGTTCCTTATAAGATGTACTGGCGATCCACCTCCACCTTTCCTAGATTTTCCTTGTGCAATAGTGAGGCATAATTCCTTATTACTAAGAGGATAAATTCTACCGTTGCTGCCCCAATTAAATTCTTGAAGGATCTCATCCTCGCATCTGCTTAATAGCAAAGTTGCTGACGGAGTATTTGAAGCTGCTTCCATACAAACATCAAAGGAGGGCAAATAAAATTTGTTTTCATTCAACTCTAGAGAGTCAAAACCCTGATCAACGGCAATACTGCCTTGGTAAGAGTAACAGGTATGGGCTTGAAGTCCTGAATTAATTTTTGCTTTAGATTTGTGACCTCGCACGTCTATACAGAAACCTCTTTGGTCATCCATCTCATCTAGAGAATGGATTTCTATTATCTCAGCACTTACTTGACTGTTAAGAGCCAAACACAAAATTAGAGCGGTTATTCTCCACATGTTTTTGAGTTAAGCAAAGCTTGTCCTCTATGTGAAGTCTTATTGTGAGAGATACAAATGATCTACCCGCCTAGCTGCAGCGTGAAGACAGTAACATTTATTCTCCCTGAACAAATGTACAAACTTTTAGGTTGGGCTGTAGTGTCTCAGCCTCTTTTGTTTGTGGCTGTTTAAGCTCTCCCTCGCAGAGACAGCATCTGTGTGAGAGCACATATATATCACTGCCACCCGCTATGGCAGCTTGCATGGGAGTATGCCTGATTTATAGTTTGTATCTTAAGCTGTTGTTCAAGGCTTTCTGGACAAGAACATCTTTAACCAAGCGTTCAACCTTGACCTCTAACTTGTCATAGCTCTGCAATGCCTCAAGCTCTTCTTGCGTCAGGCTATAAGGGTTGACCTCAAACTTATCGTGTAGAGCCCTATCGCCCCACGTTGCTATCAGGTTTTTGCGTTCTTCATCTGTCATATCTTGATTAACGACAGAGAGGGTTGCTTTGTTAGCTGTATCACTACGAAACACGGCTGATCTCCCATAGCTAAGCTATCATAGCAATTAGTTGGGAATAATTAGATAGCCAGACAGGCTGGTCTGTCCAAGTTTGTTGTGTCAAGAATACTGAAAGACGTTGGAGCGGCACAGATGAAGTCAGGACGTTGGGGATAGAAAATATGAAGTACATTGATGAAGTATGCGCTGTTCTAATTGATGAGGTGGAGCGTCGTTACCTGCGCAGTCGTGATGAATGGCAGATCTTAACTGCGGAAGTGGTTGCGGCTGATGAGGCTACTTCAGAGCAAATCCAGGTAGCTGAGCAAGCCCATAAGGAATATATTAAAGCATCGAAAGAATACTTAGCTATAGCGTTTAAGAAGAGTTTCTTAGAGCGTTGAACGTGCCTATCCTCAGTTAGATATTATGTTGTGCTTACTCATCTTTGGGTGCAAAGAATACAACGGTGAACGATGAAGATTAGCGCAGTTTTGAGTGTTGCGGATGGCTGCTGCAAAGTGTGAATCATTTTTGTGATCACAAATAATTGGAATAATAAATGTGATCACATTTAATCACCTGAACCCACCGAAGTTAAACTATTTGTGGGTGATTTCTTGAGGCATCAGTCTGGGTTTGATCTTTATGGAGCCAGCTTGTGATGATTAAAAGTTGCTTTTCTCATAACGTTTTGATGACGATTGGGCCTCAGGTTAGTGTGGAAGGGTCAAGCCATTGAATTATCGCCCTTGATGTGTTAATATCATTAAATGGGTTAAAGAAGCATTGACTAAAAGTTCATGCAATCAAATTAAAAATAACAAATAATTGAAGAGCCTGTGTGAAAGTTTAGTCTGAACTTGCCTTTTTAAGAACCCATTGTGTGGTTGTGGGAGGTGACAATGCTCAGTGAGTCTTATTATGAACGAATTTTCAGTGTTATAGGCAAAGACAATTTGAAAAACTTGTCACCAAGCCAAGAAGCAAGGCTGATGAAAGGCTTTGAGAAGTTGCTCAAACAAAACGACGGGGACTTAGGCGAAATAACCCCTGACGAAATTATTGAGGTTTGGCTCAAGCATCATTAACTTACCCTTTTAAAAATTACTGAATGAGGTGAACGCTCTTCAAGAAAATAAGTGCCAATGACCAAACTCTCAACCATCCCAGACCACCTGTGGCTTCTGTAAGCATCATACACTTCAGCAGGTGACTAACCTGGTAGCTGTCGCTGGGAAAGCGAAACTACAGCCCATAAGGTGCGCCAGAGGGCCAGATGCTACAACTGTGGCGTTAAAGGTAACGACACGTTCCGGATCGTTTACACTGGTAACTCTGATGTTGCGATGGATGGGGCTGAGGTTAAATTATAGCTATGTTGATGCGCACAATTCCAATCCTAGCATTTTTTGTGATGCTCTGCAGCCATGTCACAGCTGAAAGCCGAAACAATCTCACAAACGCAATAGCAGCGGTTGGTGCAAATGTCGTTTTCATGCGCCACGCATTAGCGCCTGGTTATGGAGATCCAGCCAATTTTTCTTTGAGTGATTGTAAAACTCAGAGAAACTTGGACGCTAAAGGTAGAAAGCAAGCAAGGGATATTGGCACAGCTATAAAGGATAGTGGTTTTCGTTTTACCCAAATATTTTCCAGCGAGTGGTGTCGTTGCAAAGAAACAACTGAACTTATGAAATTGGACCGATGGAGACCCTTTCCGGGTTTAAACTCTTTTTTTCAGGGCTACGTGGACAGGCAAAATACACTTGAAAGGTTAAGCCTCAAGCTTGAGGCACTGACCGAAGGTGTGACTTTGATGGTTACACATCAGGTGATTATTAATGCGGTTACTGGAGCATCTGTAGGGAGTGGAGAGTTCGTTGCCTACAATACCCATACAAAGAGGTGGAAAGTGTTTCGCTTGTACTGACTAAATGCGTATTATTATTGTAGCCATATGTACTTTACTTTAGATGTGAAAAAAAAGAATGGCTCAGTGGCTCAACTGGATAGAGCAGCCCCCTCCTAAGGGGCAGGTTGCAGGTTCGAATCCTGCCTGGGTCACCAGCGGCTTGTTTATTGTCGCGAAGGGCGCGTAGTACGCGAATAAATTCCGTTGGAATTACGAATCTTGGAGCGTCTTTTCGATATAAGCTTCCAGCCCATCGAGATCGAGTGGATCAAATTCACCGAAGCCTTGCATCCAGGCCCAGGCGGCTTGCATGGCGTCGGGGTCGAGTTTGCACCATTTTACCCGGCCGCGGCGTTCTTGTTGGATCAGCCTGGCGTTGGTGAGTACGCTTAAATGCTTGGAAATTGCCGCCAGAGACATCTCAAAAGGTTCTGCCACATCGGTCACCGCCATATCATCTTCTAGCAGCAAGGTG
The DNA here is from genome assembly GCA_905181815.1 of uncultured Planktomarina sp. Lineage (GTDB taxonomy): Bacteria > Pseudomonadota > Alphaproteobacteria > Rhodobacterales > Rhodobacteraceae > Planktomarina. The sequence continues at coordinate 351,553 of CAJIZA010000003.1, forward strand.
AGGATTTGCCGCCGTGTGGGGTCTGAGAGGGCAAAAAACATGAGATCAAGAGAGCTGGCCATAGCCTGACTGATACCCAAAGTGCTGCAATCGTCAACCAATTGGTTGAATATCCCTTTTGATGTGATTTGAGGGATTTGGCCCCGCCATATGATCGGCCACAGGAGCACCATTATATAAAATAATTTAAAAACAGTAATTTAGATTGAGGATTAACGTGTGAACTGGAATTGACTCTGCCCGCTGAGGCGGCTATCTCCTCCTCAGCACTCTTGGGCAGGAGTTTTGTGTGCCGACGCCAGATCCGCAAAAGCTTACCGAGCTTGAAAATCGCATTGCGAGGATGAAGGCCGCGACGGCACCTAAACCTGCCAAAGACGAGCACTATACAATGGCCAATATGGCTTGGCGTATGGTGATAGAATTGGTGGCGGGTATCGCCATTGGATTTGGGATTGGGTATGGCCTGGACTGGCTGTTTGGCACACTGCCAATTTTCCTGATCTTGTTTATAGGTTTGGGCTTTGTGGCCGGTGTGCGCACGATGATGCGCACGGCCCAGGAAGTTCAAAACATGCACATGGCGCAAGCCGCAGACGAAAAAGAGGGTTAAGACCTTGGCAACAGAAACACATGGCGAAGCAGAAGCCGGCCTCGTATTTCATCCCATGGATCAATTTCAGGTAACACCATTGTTTGGTGCCGGCCCGGTGGAATGGTTTACGATCACCAACGCGACGCTGTGGATGGGTCTCTCAATTTTGGTAATCTTTGTAATTTTGGTTTTGGGAGCCCGCGGCCGGGCTTTGGTTCCAACACGCAGTCAATCGATCGCAGAGTTGGCATATGGGTTTATCTACAAGATGGTTGAAGACGTGACCGGCAAAGACGGCGTTGCATACTTCCCGTACATAATGACACTGTTCATGTTCATTGTTGTTGCTAACTTCCTCGGCCTTCTTCCGATGGCGTTTACCACCACAAGTCACATTGCAGTAACAGCCGTAATGGCTATGGCAGTATTTCTAGCGGTGACCGTTCTGGGGTTTGTAAAAAATGGTTTTGGCTTTCTCAGCGTGTTTTGGATTTCATCTGCCCCACTTGTGCTACGCCCAATCTTGGCGCTGATCGAAGTGATTTCCTACTTCGTGCGCCCTGTAAGCCACTCCATTCGTTTAGCTGGCAACATGATGGCGGGTCACGCTGTTATTAAAGTGTTTGCAGCGTTTGCGCCTCTGGTTCTTATCTCGACGGGTATTGGACTGGTAGTGACACCGCTGTCGATCCTCGCGATTACAGCTATGTATGCTCTAGAAGTGCTTGTTTCCTTCATCCAGGCATATGTGTTTGCAATTCTGACCTGTGTGTATTTGCGGGATGCACTGCATCCGCATCACTAAAGCGTGAGCTTCAACTTATCTATTTTAAATGAAATCAAGGAGACTATGAAATGACTGGCGATATTGTACAAATGGGTGCTTACATTGGTGCTGGCTTGGCATGTACTGGCATGGGCGGCGCAGCCGTTGGTGTTGGTCATGTTGTTGGCAACTTCATATCGGGCGCACTGCGCAACCCTTCTGCCGCTGGTGGCCAAACAGCAACGATGTTCATTGGTATTGCGTTTGCAGAAGCTTTGGGAATTTTCTCATTCCTCGTCGCTTTGCTGCTGATGTTCGCAGTATAATCTCTCCTTTCCCTAAGGTTCTGGGGCCTCATTGAGGCCCTAGTCCGCCCTCAGGTATTGGAGGAATTGATATGGCAACACAGACAACAGATGCGGGTCAAGCCGCGGGCGGTGCTGCAAAGGTAGGCATGCCACAGCTAGATTTTTCGACCTTCTCGAACCAAATTTTTTGGTTGGTCATAACGCTTCTTGTGATCTACTTTATTTTGTCGCGCATTGCCCTGCCGCGTATCGGTGGTGCTTTGGCGGATCGCGCTGGTACGATCACGAATGATCTGGCTGAAGCGGAAGACTTGAAGAGCCAAGCGCTTGCGGCTGAAGAGGCCTATGAAAAATCGCTTGCTGATGCACGTGCTGAGGCCCAGAATATCAACGTCTTAATGCGCGCTGAGATTCAGGGTCAGCTGGACGAAGAATTGGCCAAGGCTGATGCTAAGATCTCTGGCCGTACAAAAGAAGCGGCAGCAGAGCTGGCTGAAATTCGCAACGCGGCGAAAGCTAATGTGAAGATTGTCGCCAAAGCAGTCGCAAAAGAAATCGTTGCAGCGTTGGGCGGTAAGGCAGATGCCAAAACCGTAACAGCCGCCGTGACTGAACGGATGAAAGGCTAAGACATGAGATATCTTTCAGTCCTATTGTTGACAGTTTTGGCCTCACCGGCGCTTGCCGCCAGTGGACCGTTCTTCTCACTCCATAATACTGACTTCGTGGTCACAGTAGCGTTTATTGGCTTTGTGGCTTTGGTTCTGTATCTAGGTGTGCCCAAAATGCTTGGCAAGATTTTGGACGCCCGCGCGGACGGTATTCGCTTAGAGTTGGAAGAAGCCCGTTCTTTGCATGAAGAGGCGAAGGCTCTGCTGGCCTCTTACGAGAAAAAGCAAGCTGAAGTCCAAGCGCAAGCCGACAGGATTGTGGAGGCCGCGCGCGTCGAGGCGGCTGCGGCGGCCGAGCAGGCCAAGGCTGACATCAAAGACTCTGTTGCGCGCCGCATGGTTGCTGCGGAGGAGCAGATTGCATCCGCTGAAGCCTCAGCGATCAAAGATGTGCGTGACGAAGCGATAATTGTGGCCGTGGCTGCAGCCCGTGGCATCATCGAAAATCAAATGACTGAGGCCGATGGCAATGGTTTGATTGACGAAGCCATTGAACAGGCTGGTTCAAAGCTAAACTAGCTGGTCATGTTAATTGTGAAAAAGCCCGAGGTTCGAACCTTGGGTTTTTTTGTGCAGCGCGGTATCTGCGCTGTACGCTCTTTTGGAAGAGGGGCTTTCAGGGGCGGTCCAGCGCATGAGAAAAGCGCAGCTTGGCGACCTCTTCATTTTTGTTGGCGCGCTCCTGTTCTTTCAAAACGCCACTGACGAAATCCAAGTGGAGATGCACCGCATGCCTTGCTGCTTCTGGGTTGCGCGCTTGGATCGCATCATTGATTGCGCCATGTTGCTGTAGCAGTTGCGACCGCCCACTCTTTTGTCGAAATGTTGCCTTACGGTTGTAAAACACTCCGGCCTGTAAGAGCTCATACATTGAGCGCATCATATGCAGCATCACCACATTATGCCCCGCTTCGCAGATCGACATGTGAAACTGCGCATCCAATCGCGCCTCTTCTTCCGTAGAGCGCTTGGACTGTGCCGCGTCCATTTTCTCATAAATGGCGTTGATGACCTTGAGGTCCGTATTAGACCCGATGTGGGCGGCGCGTTCTGCGGCCAGGCCCTCCAAATCCTTGCGAAACGCCAGATAGTCGTAAACCGCTTCATCGTGGGTTGAAAACAACCGCATGAGGGCGGGTGAGAAGGCAGAGCCCAAAACTTCGGCCACAAAAATCCCTGCACCTGCGCGCGCAGTTAGAAGCCCAGCCTGCTGCAACTCACTCAGGGCCTCCCGAAGCGAGGGGCGCGATACCGCCAGCTTTTCTGCAAGTTCCCGCTCTGAGGGTAAGCGCTCGCCTGGACGCAAAATGCCACGCAAGATCAGCTGTTCGACCTGCCGAACGACAAATTTCGACAATTTTTCTGAATCAATTCTTTGAAACGGCATGAATCCCCCATAGATTGGTCAAATCTATATGACCAGTCTAGGAGAACGCAACCGTCATAGAGAGAAGCGGCGTTGCGTTACTTCAGCCAATGGGCTCACAGACATCTGGATTAAGGCTAGGTCATACGTTTGGTTGGATCACAATTTCAACTCTGCGGTTCTGGGCACGGCTAGTCGCTGAAAGATTACTGGCCACCGGTTCATCCTCGCCTCGCCCCGTAGTGCGTAAGCGTGCTGGAGGCACACCATTGCTCATCAAGACGTCTGCCACGGCATTTGCACGACGTTGAGACAGCGCTTTATTGTGGCTGGCGCTTCCGGTGTTGTCTGTATGGCCTTCAATGGAGATCATGGAGTTTGGATAGGCCTGTAAATTTCCGGCCACAACGCCCAGGTCGCGGCGCAAATCACTGCGCACAGCGGCACTATCCAAGGCGAATAGAATGTCCTGTGGCATCGTGACGATCAGCTCGGATCCAGTGTTCATGATATCAACTTGGTCATTTTTCAGATCCCGGCGCAAATCTGCGGCCTGTTGATCCAGAGTTTGACCAATTGCATTACCGGTCGTCGCACCGACAATAGCGCCAATAATTGCCCCCTTTTTGCGGTCACCTTTGCTCGACATTTCCATGCCAGCCATGGCGCCAATCATCCCGCCCATGATCGTGCCTGCAGTGGTGTTGTCACCCGGCTTGCTATTGGCCGCGCTCTCTGGCGTGACGCAGCCCATAAGAATCAACAATGCGGATCCGACAAGTATAGAAGATAAAAGTTTCATGGTGAGCTCCTTAAATCAGGTCAATTTCTTGCAACGCCTTGTTATGCGGGGATTCCAATCTTTGCGCAATTCACGTATTTTTACGACGGCAAGGCTTCGCTCATGGATGGATGGCTATATGCAAAAACGCGATAAGAATTTTGGTTTAGTTTTGTGCGAATTTTTCTTATAGAGCTGTCATGGCGAAACAACTTCCTTACCCGATTATGCGCGAAATCTTCTTGCGGTTTGAAAGCAGCGAACCTGAACCAAAGGGGGAGCTCAATCATGTGAATGCTTATACACTCGTGGTGGCCGTGGCGCTTTCGGCGCAGGCGACTGATAAGGGTGTCAACAAAGCCACAGAGACCCTTTTCAAAACAGTAGATACGCCGCAAAAAATGCTGGATCTTGGTGAGGAAGGGTTGATCGCCCATATCAAGAGCATTGGCCTTTATAAAACCAAAGCCCGCAATGTGGTGAAGATGGCGCAGATTTTGGTGGAAGATTTTGGTGGTGAGGTGCCCAATTCGAGGGCCGCCTTGCAAAGCCTACCGGGGGTTGGGCGCAAAACTGCAAATGTCGTGTTGAATATGTGGTGGCAACAGCCAGCACAGGCGGTGGATACGCATATTTTCCGGGTGGGAAACCGTGTGGGCATTGCGCCTGGTAAGACGGTTGATCAGGTTGAACGAGCGATTGAAGATAATGTGCCTGCGGATTTTCAGTTGCACGCACATCATTGGCTGATATTGCATGGGAGATATGTTTGTGTCGCGCGAAAACCCAAGTGCCGCGCCTGCATTATCAGTGATTTATGCCAATTTGAGGAGAAAACCCAGTGAGCAAAGCCTATCAGGTGGTTGGGATTGGAAATGCCGTGTCGGACGTTATTGCGACCAGTGGCGATGAATTTTTGACCGAACATGGGATTGAAAAGGGTATCATGCAGCTGGTCGACCAGCCACGCGCCGAAGTGCTGTTTGCAGCGATGGACAGCCGAATAGAAACACCTGGTGGATCTGTGGCCAACACGATTGCGGGGTTGGGATCTTTGGGTCTTCGTACGGCTTTTATCGGCCGGGTTGCGGATGATGATTTGGGTCATTCCTACGCCTTGGCAATGCAAACAGAAGGCACGGATTTTCCGAACCCGCCGGTGCGTAATGCGAAGCTCCCAACGTCACGTTCAATGATTTTTGTGTCACCCGATGGTGAGCGTTCGATGAATACCTATCTTGGAATCTCCTCAGATGTGGGACCGGAAGATGTGTCCGATGCGGTGATCGCTGACTGTGAAATTTTGTTCCTTGAGGGGTATCTCTTTGACAAGGCGCCTGGCAAGGAGGCGTTTCGCAAGGCAGCATCGTTGGCGCGGCAATCTGGTGCGCGGGCTGGGATTTCTCTGTCGGATCCATTTTGCGTGGATCGCCATCGGGATGACTTTCGCACGCTGGTATCCGGCCCATTGGATTTTTTCCTATGCAATGAAGAAGAGCTAAAGTCGCTGTATCAAACTGATGACTTGGAAGAAGCGCTCAAAATGGGGGCTGCCAATTGTGATATCGTGGTGTGCACGCGTTCTGCGCAGGGCGTGTCGATATGCCAGACCGATGAGAGATGGGATGTGCCTGTTGTCCCGGTGGTCCCGGTGGACGCCACAGGTGCAGGCGATCAATTTGCCGCGGGCTTCCTTTATGGGGTGGTGCAGGGGTTTGATCTGGAGACCTGTGGCAAGATTGGTGGCATCTCTGCTGGAGAAGTGATTGGTCACATCGGTCCGCGCCCAGCCACTTCCATCGTCGAGATGCTCAAAAAGCAGGGCATTGTTTAAACCCGTGTTGAGGTTCCGCTCAATTTTGTGTGAATCTCATCAAGATCAATCTCGCCAATGGGTATCTTATTGGCGGGATCTGCAAAACTATATTTGAACAGATCAAAGTCACGTTTGAAAATCTCATAAACCAAAAGCAGACGGATCGTTTGTTGATCCTGCACCAATATGTGTGGCATAAGCACCATTGATTAATCGATGCGCAATTCCCACAAAGTTACTAGATATACGAAGAGGCGGCGCTTGAGGAAAATGCCGTGCTATTGGCAGAATTTTTGGGTATCTCTATCGAAAAGGCTCGTGCCGTAATGGCATTGGACCATTTGTTTTCGGATTAGGAGCCTGTCGATGGCATATGAGTATGATGATCAAAATATCTTTGCTAAGATTTTACGTGGGGAAATTCCCAATACCACCGTACTAGAGACCAAACACAGCCTGGCGTTTCGCGATATTCAGGCCCAAGCGCCAGAACATATTTTGGTGATCCCCAAAGGAGCTTATGTGTGTTTTGATCATTTTGCCAATTCAGCCAGTGTGGAAGAGATTGTTGATTTCACCCGTGCGGTTGGTCAGGTTGCGACGGCCTTGAAGGTTGATCCTGGCACCGGAGGTGATGGCTATCGCCTTTTGGCCAATTCAGGTCAACATGGTGTGCAGGAGGTGCCACATTTGCATGTGCATCTCGTCGCGGGCCGGCCGCTCGGGCGGATGTTGCGCGAAACCTAGGGGATACCTGCCTATTTGGTTATTTCCATAAAGACGTCCTGGAGATCGGGCTGTTCGGTTTGGATGTCCAAAATCTTGATACCTGCGCCGCGTAGCGCGTCTAAAATTTCACTGGGAGAGATAGCGCTGCGGCTATAGGTGAAGGCCAAAGTGCCATCGGCCCGCTGGCTTTGTGTCACCCCAGCAGGCAGGCTGATGTCAGCCGTGGTTTTGGTCTCAACAACCAAGGTTTTTGTGTCAAGTTTGGACAGAAGGTTCACAGTGGTGTCCAAAGCGCGCAGCGCGCCCTCGTGAATAATAGCGATTTGATCACACATCTCTTGCGCCTCTTCGAGGTAATGGGTGGTGAGAATCACAGTCATGCCGTCGGCATTGAGTTGTCGCACATTGTCCCAAAGCATATGGCGCAGACCAATATCTACCCCCGCTGTGGGCTCATCGAGCACCAAGATCTGCGGACTATGTACGAGCGCTTTACCCAAAAGCAACCGCCGGCGCATACCGCCTGAAAGACTGCGCGCATAGGCATTGGCTTTATCCTCCAATCCGATCAACTGCAGGATTTCATCAGTTTTGCGCAGCGCTTTCGGTACGCCATATAAGCCGGCCTGCATATCAAGCGAGGCTTCCGGCGTGAAGAACGGATCGAGGTTCAATTCCTGGGGCATCACCCCAATCGCGGCGCGCGATTGCCGCGGGTTTTCATCTTGATCAAAGCCCCAGATATTAACTGAGCCCGCAGATTTTTTCACCAATCCGGCGAGAATATTGATCAAGGTCGATTTGCCTGCGCCATTGGGCCCCAAGAGCCCGAAAATGGAGCCCCTCGGAATATCCAGATCGATGCCTGACAGAGCCGTCTTAGCCTTAGTTTTTTTGGTCGCGGCATAGGTCTTCTTCAAACCACGCAGCTCAATCGCATTTTGTGACATAGTCGGCCTTTCAAAGTGCTTGTGGGTTGCGCGTGTTTTGGTATCTTAGTCGGCGACATATGCGCAGCAAGGTCCAACAGCAACCAGAAGGCAAAAAAATGACAACTCAAGCACCAGAGACAAAAATTGTAGAGGCTTATCGCGTGGCCTGTGATGGTGGTGAAGGCGCTTTGGGGCACCCACGCGTTTGGTTGCAGATACCCAATGAACACGGGTGGGTTGAATGCCCCTATTGTGACGCAAAAATGGTGCATAAAGATTTTGAGGGACAGGTATAAACTGTCCTAGCTGAGCGGAATTTCAACCTCACCACACATAAGCTTATTGTCCACTTGACCGCTCTTTTCATCAAGGAAATCTTGGATGTAATGGCGGGACCAGGCTCTGACGCTCACATCGTCATGATAATGGAAAATTACCTTGCCCCAATGGCCATTTTCGCATTCGAAACTGGCCTTGACCGTTCTGATAAAACTGTGAAAGACCCAGTTGCCCTTGCAGACTACCCCTAAATTAGTCGCCCCGGCCAAGGTTCCTTCATCCCGGTCCAAAGCGCGGCCTGCAAAATACTCGTCGCTATTGCCAAGACAAGCCAAGAGCGGCGAGCAACTATGGCGGCTGTCGGGGATATTGACGCAGTTTTCGTCAGGAACCGGCGTAGCTGTGGCTGCAAATGTGTGATTCAAGGCTAGCAGCACTGGCAGGTATAAATTTTTCATGCCACAAACAATTTCAATCAATGACCCAAGGACAGCATCATCATGGCATTCGGTAAAGGACATCACCTGCATCTGATCGACGGGTCAGCCTTCATCTTTCGCGCCTATCACGCTCTACCGCCGCTGACACGCAAATCAGATGGTTTGCCGGTGGGCGCTGTGGCTGGATTTTGCAACATGTTGCAGCGATATGTAGAAAATAATACTGGCCCCGATGCCCCCACCCATGTTGCGGTGATCTTTGATCACTCCGGCAAGACATTTCGCAATGAGATGTATGATCTGTATAAGGCGAACCGATCCGCCACGCCGGAAGATTTGATCCCACAATTTCCACTCACCCGCGCGGCAACGCGGGCTTTCAATGTGGCATGTAAAGAGGTCGAAGGTTTTGAAGCGGATGATATCATCGCCACATTGGCATGCCGCGCGCGCGAAGCTGGGGGCGCTTGTACCATCATCAGCTCGGATAAGGACTTGATGCAGTTGGTCGGCGGTGGTGTTGTGATGCTGGATGCCATGAAAAACAAAGTGATTGACCGCGACGGCGTTGTTGAGAAATTTGGTGTAACTCCGGAGCGTGTGGTTGATGTGCAGGCTTTGGCAGGTGACAGCGTTGACAATGTACCTGGTGCGCCCGGAATTGGCATTAAAACTGCAGCTTTACTAATCAACGAATATGGCTCTTTGGAAGAGCTTTTGGATCGCGCGGTAGAGATCAAACAGCCCAAGCGCCGCGAAAGCCTGATGGACAATCGGGCACAGATTGAACTGTCCAAACAGCTGGTTCAACTGGAGTGCAATATGGAGCTGGATTTCTCTATTGAGGATTTGGAAGTGCGGGATCCTGATCCCCAAGAGCTTCTGGATTTTGCGGCTCAGATGGAATTCCGCACCTTGAGCAAAAGGCTGGCTGACAAGCTGGGGGTTGAAGCCCCGGCTATTGCCGGTCCAGAGGTGCTGCAGGTGGTGATTGAGGCCCCGGCGGCGGCTTTTGACACCAGCAAATATGAGACCATTCGAGATGCGGCAGGTTTGCAAACTTGGATTGATCAGATTTATGCCCGTGGCTATGTAGCCGTGGATACGGAAACGACCGGTTTGAATGAAATGCGCGCTGATTTGGTCGGGGTCTCATTATGCGTTGAGGCCGGTGAGGCGGCCTACTTGCCGCTAACGCACCGCGCGGGGCAGTCTGATGATCTCTTTGGCACTGATGCTTTGGCGGAGGGCCAGATGGACCACGACACGGCTCTGGCCATGCTCAAACCGATGCTGGAAGATTCTACCATTCTGAAAATCGGTCAGAATATGAAATATGATGCCAAGATTTTGGCTCGGGTCGGCATCCAAGTGGCGCCGATAGATGACACAATGTTGATGAGCTACGCACAAAATGGTGGCTTGCACAATCATGGGATGGATCTATTGAGCGAGCTTTATCTCGATCATGCGCCCATCTCGATCAAAACACTGCTGGGCAGTGGAAAGTCCGCAATAACCTTTGACCGCGTTTCAATTGATGAGGCCAGCCGCTATGCGGCAGAAGATGCCGATATCACCCTTCGCCTTTGGCACTATCTCAAACCGCGCTTGCATCTTAATCGAGTGACAGCGGTCTATGAAAGCCTTGAACGCCCCCTCGTGCCGGTATTGGCGGATATGGAGATGCAGGGTATCAAAGTGGATCGAGATGTCTTGAGCCGCATGTCGAATGGTTTTGCGCAAAAAATGGCGGGGCTGGAGGCTGAAATTCACGAGATGGCCGGGCGCAGCTTTAATGTGGGATCCCCGAAACAGCTTGGCGAACTGCTCTTTAATGAACTGGCGCTGCCGGGTGGCAAAAAAGGCAAAACGGGCGCCTATGCTACTGGGGTTGATGTGTTGGAAGATCTGGCGACGGAGCATGAATTGCCTGGGCGGGTTTTAGACTGGCGTCAATTGAGCAAATTGAAGTCCACTTATACCGACGCGCTGCAAGATCATATTCATCCCGATACCGGCCGCGTGCACACGTCATATTCCATCGCTGGAGCGAGCACCGGGCGTTTGGCCTCAACTGATCCTAACCTGCAAAATATCCCCATTCGGACAGAAGAAGGCCGCAAAATTCGCGAGGCTTTTGTGGCGGAGGTGGGCAAAACCTTGGTCGCCTTGGATTATTCACAAATCGAGCTGCGGATTCTCGCCCATATTGCCGATATTCCAACTCTGAAACAAGCCTTTGCCGATGGCATTGACATTCATGCGCTGACCGCAAGCCAGATGTTTGACGTGCCGCTTGATCAGATGACCTCTGATGTGCGCCGCAAGGCAAAAGCCATTAACTTTGGGGTGATTTATGGCATTTCTGGCTTTGGCCTTGCGCGCAACCTGCGCATTCCGCGGGCAGAAGCCCAGGCGTTCATTGACACATATTTTGAACGTTTCCCGGGCATTCGGACCTATATGGATGAGACCGTAGCTTTCGCCAAAGAGCACGGCTATGTGCAAACGTTGTTTGGGCGCCGCATTCACACGCCTGAAATCGGTGCCAAAGGTCCGCATGCTGGTTTTGCCAAACGCGCCGCAATCAATGCGCCGATCCAAGGCACTGCGGCAGATGTGATCCGCCGCGCGATGGTGCGCATGCCCGAGGCGATTGCACATTTACCGGCCAAAATGTTGTTGCAAGTGCATGATGAATTGCTGTTTGAAGTTGAAGGTTGTGCCGTCGAGGCGCTTATCGACGTTGCCAAGCAAGTGATGGAACGGGCCAGCTTGCCCGTGGTCAAGCTGGATGTGCCTTTGATTGTTGAAGCCGGATCAGGGCCAAACTGGGCCGTAGCGCATTAGAGTTTGAGGCAAAAGAGGGGAAATCTATGGCGAAACGCGGCCTATCAGTAGCGACCATTGCGGCACAGGCGGGCGGATATATTGACGCAGCCAGCGGCGGGGTGGTCCCGCCCATTCAGCCCAGTACCACCTTCACTCGGGACCGCAGCTATCAGCCGCATCCCACAGGCAATATCTATGCCCGTGATGACAACGATGTGTGCCGTATTGCCGAAGCACTTTTGGCGCAGTTCGACAACGCCGAGGCAGCATTATTGTTTCCCAATGGTATGGCCGCGATTGCGGCGGTATTTCGTGCTATGCCAAGCGGTGCGACAGTCTTGGTGCAGTCGCAGATTTATTGGGGCACAACGAAGTGGTTGCGGGAGTTTTGTGCCCGCCGGTCTGTGACGCTGATTGAGGCGGATTTGAGCGATATTGTGCAGGCGCAAAGTCTCTGCGCGCATCACCAGCCAGATTTGGTGTTTGTTGAGACGCCTTCAAACCCATGGTTGCGGACAACAGATATCACGCGCGTGGCCGAGGCCACCCATGCGGTGGGCGGGCGATTGGTGGTTGATGCCACGGCCGCAACCCCAATTTTGACCCGCGCCTTGGATTTTGGGGCGGATATTGTCATGCATTCGGCGACCAAAGGGATCAATGGCCATTCGGATGTCTTGGCTGGAGTCTTAGCGACCAATGTACCTGCCGATCCGCATTGGCAAGCGATTGCCATAGATCGTCATGACGCGGGCGCGGTGATCGGCAGTTTTGAGGCTTGGCTGCTTATTCGTTCGATCCGCACTCTGCCTTTGCGCGTCGAGCGCATGTCGCAAAATGCTCAGGCTGTGGCAGAATTTTTGCAAAGCCACGACGCGGTGGAGCGCGTATTTTATCCCGGCCTGCCCGATTTCGAAGGGCATGAGGTGGCCAAGCGACAAATGACAGATGGGTTTGGCTCGCTCTTGTCTTTTTGCGTGAAGGGTGGGGCTGCGGATGCTCTGCGGGTCGCAGGTCGATTGAATTTATTTCACCGCGCCACTTCTTTGGGCGGGGTGGAAAGCCTTGTGGAACATCGGCACACGATTGAACCTGATACAGGAATTCCTGAACAGCTTCTGCGCTTATCTATCGGCATTGAGGATGCGCAGGATCTATGCGCTGATTTGGAACAGGCGCTCACGTGCTGATCCTGTTCAACAAGCCGTTCAATGTCTTGTCACAATTCATCGATCGAAGCCTCGAGGCCAGTGGGCGTGAGACCCTATCGCGCTATGTCCCAGTTCCGCACGTCTACCCTGCTGGTCGATTGGATCGGGACAGCGAGGGGCTGTTGCTTTTAACCGATGACGGCAAATTGCAGTCCCAGATTGCCGATCCAAAACACAAAATGGCAAAAACCTATTGGGTACAGGTTGAGGGCGCCCCGCAAGAGGACGCCTTGCAAAGCCTACGGCGCGGGGTGCGTTTGAAAGATGGTGTCACTCAAGCGGCCAAAGCGCGGCTGATAGAAGAGCCGATGGGCCTCTGGCCACGCAATCCGCCTATTCGGGTGCGCAAATCGGTGCCGGACAGCTGGATCGAGATGGTCATACGCGAGGGCAAAAATCGCCAAATTCGCCGCATGACCGCGGCCGTAGGCCACCCCTGCCTACGCCTCATCCGCGCGCAAATTGGCGATTGGCGTTTGGGGGATCTTATGCCAGGGGAGTACAAGAAATTGACGGTCTTATAGAGAAATATTTTAATTTATATTAATTATTTAACTCCCGCGACGGGATCATCGGGAAGAATGTGGATTGCGAGCGTAGGCCGAACCAGCTTTCACCCTCCCATGTTTCATGCAAGCCTAGGTCGACCAGGCGATAGAAGCTCTTGCGATCGATTAAGGCTTCGAGATTGCTGCGCACCAGAACATAGGGGGAGGGCTCGCCGGTTTTGGTATCGCGCTCCACACGGATCGGGTGATTAGGGCCAGCGATCATTGTGTCGCCGACCTGTGTGGTGAAATGCAAATCGCCGTCGCGATGATCCACATCCACGGCAACAAAGGGGGCGTCATCCACTTGAATGCCGACTTTTTCAACCGGGGTCACGAGGTAATATTTCTCCGCCTCTTTTTTCAAAATCGATGAAAACAGCTTCACAAGCGCTGGTCGACCAATGGGGGTGCCAAGGTAGAACCAGGTGCCATCCCGGGCAATTCGGATGTCCAGGTCACCGCAAAATGGCGGGTTCCAAAGGTGCACTGGTGGCAAGCCTTTGTGGTGGGTTGCGGCTGAGACGCTGGCGGCGATGTTTTCCGCCGATGGGGTCACAATATTTTGTCCGCTCATATCAGTTGTCATCTCTTTTTCTTAAGCTAGGCTAGATATATACCACATAGAAATTATTGCGAGGCAATCTTATGACCCAGGCTGAAGAGCTTGTTCCACAAATTCAAGATCTAGGGCACAGGCTGACAGAGGCCCGAGAGATGATCCGCGGGGTGTTCATTGGACAGGAGCGGGTGGTGGATTTGGTGCTCATTACATTACTATGTGGCGGGCATGGGGTTTTGGTTGGCCTGCCAGGGGTTGGTAAAACCCGCTTGGTTGAGGCGCTGTCCACAGTTATGGGACTGCGCGGCAATCGGGTGCAATTCACCCCTGATTTGATGCCTGCTGATATATTGGGCTCAGAGGTCCTAGAGTCCGCATCCGATGGCACGCGGCAATTTCGCTTTATCCAGGGGCCAGTTTTTTGCCAATTGTTGATGGCTGATGAAATTAACCGCGCCAGTCCGCGAACGCAATCGGCGCTGCTTCAAGCTATGCAGGAAAAATCTGTGACGGTCGCGGGGCAAGATCGGCCGCTGGGTGTTCCCTTTCATGTGCTGGCAACGCAAAACCCGATTGAACAGGAAGGAACCTATCCTTTGCCCGAGGCGCAACTCGATCGGTTTTTGCTGGAAATCCAAGTACCTTACCCGGACCGGTCAACGGAGCGAGACATTCTTTTGGCGACCACAGGCGCGCAGGAGGTGGAGGTCTTGGCGGTCTTTGATCCGGGTCAGCTGCTGGCAGCGCAGGCCTTGATCCGCCGCATGCCTGTGGGCGAGGCGATTGTGGAACTAATCTTGGATCTGGTGCGCGCATTCCGACCGGAAGATCCAACAGCGCCGGCGCAGGTTCGGGAGAACATGCGCTGGGGTCCGGGGCCGCGTGCGGCGCAGGCTTTGATGCTGGCGGTGCGCGCGTGTGCTTTGTTACGCGGGGCCTATGCACCCTCAGCTCAGGATGTCTCTGATCTTGCGCCTGCGGTGCTCAATCACCGTATGGCATTGGGATTTGGCGCTCGGGCACGCGGCATCACCCAGCTTGAGCTTATTGGAGATGTCACGCAGATGATCTTAGAAAAGAAGGCGGAGTATTGAACCCAAACCCGCCCTTAAACGCGGCCTCTGAACTGGCGTCTGACTGGCCACAGCTCTTGGCGCAGGCGCAGAGGCTTGCTCAAAGTTTTTCACTGGGTGGGCACGGCCGGCGGCGCGCTGGGCCGGGGGATGTCTTTTGGCAGTTCCGCCCGGCACAGGCGGGCGATGCATTGCGCGCGATCGACTGGCGTCGATCTGCGCGCGCAGATGAGCAATTTGTGCGCGAGAACGAGTGGCACGCAGCGCAGGCGGTGCAGTTTTGGGTCGATAATTCTGCCGCGATGCAATTTTCCAGTCAGCAAGAGAGTAAGTTGCACAGGGCCGCGATCATCGCTTTGGCTCTGGCCATTCTCCTCAATCAGGCTGGTGAGCGCGTCGGAACCAGTGATGGGGCATTGCCGCCGCAAACCGGCCGTGCGCAGATTTCTGCCCTCGCACAGGCGATGGCGCGCCCGGCGTCGCATGATTTTGGCAGACCGGAAATTGAGGGTTTGATGCCGAATAGTTTGGCGGTTTTTGCCTCTGATTTTTTCGGTGATTTGGCAGCGCTCCGTGAAACGGTGAGACGGGCCGCCGGTCAACAAGTTCAGGGTGTGTTGCTGATGGTGTTAGATCCTCAAGAGCTTCACTTTCCCTTTCAAGGTCGCACCCTTTTTGAAAGCATGGCGGGCAGTTTGCGCCATGAGAGCCAGAAGGCCGATGATCTTCGCAGTTCATATTTTGAGGCTTTAGAAGAGCGCAAGGCGCAGCTCGAAAATTTGGCGCAGAGCCTAAGCTGGCAATTTTTCATGCACAGTACAGATCTACCGGCAAGCGGCGTCTTGTTGGATCTCTATCACGCCTTGGAAGGCCGCCGATGACGCTGTTTTCTACGATCGGTTTTACGGCGCCTTGGTTGCTTTTGGGGCTTCTAGCCTTGCCGATGTTGTGGATCCTGCTTCGGGCTGTACCGCCAGCACCAATTCGACGGGTTTTTCCCGGCGTAGCACTGCTATTGGGGTTGAAGGATGACAACGTCCAGTCGGATAAAACCCCGTGGTGGCTTTTACTGTTGCGGGCCTTGGTGATGGCCTGTTTAATTATTGGCCTGGCCGGTCCGATTGTGAACCCGGCACCGAAGGGACAAAGTCTGTCAAAGCTTCTTGTGATCCTCGAGGGAAGCTGGGCAGATGCCAGCGATTGGGCGGCGCAGCAACGTAAGGCGCTGGAGGTGGTGCAACAGTCGCGCAATCAAGGGCGTCCCGTGGCGTTTTTACAGCTCACATCGCCACAGGATGATCTGGTGTTTTTGGCAGCCTCGGAAGTGATTCCTGCCATCAAGGCTGCCGAGCCAAACGCTTGGTTGCCCAAGGAGAACTGGCAAGGCCAGTTTGAGCCTTTGGGTGATTTTGACACCCATTGGCTGGCCTCACCGCTCGATTGGTCTGGCCGGACCCAAATGGCCCGAGAATTGCTGCGCCATGGATCGGTAGAGGTCGCGATGAGCCGCAGCAGCCCCCTAGGTCTGTTGCCGGTGCGTACAACGGCACAGGGGATTGAGATTGCGGCTGTGCGGATGACCGCCGGACAGGCGCAGGTGGTTGCGGTTGATATCTTCGGGTTGGATCCTTCTGGCGTGGAACGCCGTTTGCAAAGAGCTGATATAAACTTTGCAGCGCAGGCGTTGCGTGCGACCACAGCAGTGGATTTGCCGTTGGAGATGCGTAACCGAATTTCATGGCTTGCGGTTGTGACCCATAAATCTGCGGCAGCGGTGCGTTTGACCGATGATCGCATTCAACGTCCAGAAATTGCTATTCTGACCGGGGAGACATCTGATCGTGAAAGTCTGATCCTTTTTGCCCCAGATCACTATTTGACCCAAGCTTTGTCTCCTGTTGCAGAATTGGTCGAAGGTACATTGGATGACGTGATTTTGGCCAATCCTGATGCGATTATTTTAGCGGATGTCGCCAAGATTGCCTCAAAAGAGGCGTTGGCGGATTGGGTGGCTGAGGGAGGCACCTTGGTGCGTTTTGCTGGACCGCGTTTGGCGGCCGCACAATTTGAGGCGCAAGCGCGTGATCCGCTATTACCGGTCAAACTGCGGGCTGGTGGGCGAACGGTGGGCGGGGCCATGTCTTGGGGCGCGCCGAAAACCCTACTGAGCTTTGAGATTGATACGCCGTTTTATGGCTTGCCGACTTCGGATGAAGTCACGGTTACCGCACAGGTTTTGGCGGAGCCTGGGCCGGATTTGGCACCCCATGTGATCGCGCGCCTGAGCGATGGCACCCCATTGGTGACCCGCAAACAGCTTGGGCAAGGGCAGGTCGTTTTATTTCACGTGACTGCCAATACAGAATGGTCAAACTTACCGATTTCAGGGCTCTTTGTAGCCATGTTGGAGCGTTTGTCCGTTGTCGGGAGTGCTGCTAATTTCGAGCCGGATTCTTTAGCGGGCAGCACCTGGCAGTTGGTCGAGCAGTTAGATGGCGCTGGTAAATTGATGCAGGTTGGTGATCGTGCCGGTATTGCGGGCGCTGAGTTGGCACAGGCAGCGATCTCTCCACAGACCCCCGCAGGCCTGTATCAAGGCAATGACCGCCGTTGGGCGCGCAATATCCTCTCAGACGATAGCCAATTGTCGCCAGCGCTTTGGCCGGACGAGGTGCGGCTGTTGGGGCAAGATCAACCGCGCTCGCATCGTCTAGGCGCATGGTTCTTGGCGTTGGCTTTGTGTTTGCTGGCCGCAGATGTTGTGGCCTCGCTGTGGATATCTGGCCGGCTGCGTGGTGGTGTCTTGGGGGCAATCTTTGGAGTGATTCTCATAAATATTTCTCCCGAGAGCGCATCAGCA
This sequence comes from uncultured Planktomarina sp., assembly GCA_905181815.1. Lineage (GTDB taxonomy): Bacteria > Pseudomonadota > Alphaproteobacteria > Rhodobacterales > Rhodobacteraceae > Planktomarina. Next base: position 369,325 of record CAJIZA010000003.1, read on the forward strand.
CAAACGCCGCAGGCCCAAGCGATAGCCGCCAGTCGTGCGGTGGTTTTGGCTTATGTTGAAACTCAGGATGCACGGCAGGATGAGATCTCCCGCGCCGGTTTGCTTGGGTTGTCACAGGCGCTTTTTCAACGAACCTCCATCGAGCCGGCCGCGCCAATGGGGCTGTCTTTAGCCCGTGATGAATTGTCGTTCTTTCCGTTTCTCTATTGGCCGGTCACCTTGGGGCAGCAGCCTTTGTCTTCTGAGGAGCTGCGCAAATTAAACCGCTACCTCAAAGGCGGCGGGATGATTTTATTTGATACAAGGGATGGTGACATTGCGCGGGTTGGCCAGACGACTAAGGAAGGCCGTGTGCTGCAACAATTGGCTGCGGGGCTGAATTTGCCACCTTTGGCGCCGATCGTGCCGGATCATGTGCTGACGCGTAGTTTTTATCTGCTGCAAGATTTCCCAGGCCGGTATGCGAGCCGGGAAATTTGGGTGGAGGCGCCGCAAAACGCAAGCGTGCAGGTGGAAGGCATGCCGTTTCGCAACCTCAATGATGGGGTGACCCCAGTTGTAATTGGCGGCAATGATTGGGCGGCTGCATGGGCTGTGGATGAAGCTGGAGCGCCTCTCCTGCCTATGGGTCGCGGCAGGGCTGGAGAGCGGCAGCGCGAAATTGCCCTGCGGTTTGGGGTCAATCTGATCATGCATGTTTTGACGGGCAACTATAAATCTGATCAAGTGCATGTCCCTGAACTTCTTCGGAGGTTGGGCGAATGAGGCTGGATGCATTGAGTTTTGATCCGCTTCTACCATTCTGGCTGATGGGGGCTTTGGCGCTGGCTGTGCTTGCGGTTTTGGTATTTGCGGTGTTTCGGCGACTGACTGGCTGGCCCTATCGCGGCTTTGCTGTGGTCTGTGTGTTTTTGGCACTGCTCAATCCATCCCTGAAAACCGAAGAGCGCCAAGCGGAAGCGGATATTGTCATCGTGGTTGTAGACCGCTCGTCGAGTCAGATGCTGTCGGATCGCGCAGCGCAAATGCAGGCGGCTTTGGCGCATGTCACGGACCAGCTTGCGGATCGGCCCGGAACAGAGATGCGACTGGTAGAGGTGGAAGATACAGTGGGGCCAGGTGGCTCTGAAGTCATGTCCGCTTTGGCGCAGGCCCTATCTGAAACTGCGCGGGACCGCATTGCTGGAGCGATTGTGATCTCAGATGGGCAGATTCACGATACGGAGTTTGCCCCGAGGCTGCCGGCCCCGCTGCATCTGTTGCTCACGGGTCAACCGCGCGATTGGGATCGTCGACTCGTGGTTAAAAATGCACCAGGTTTTGCGATTTTGGGCGAACCCATCACCTTGACGCTTTTGATCGAGGACCAAGGGGCCGCGCCACAAGCGGCTTTCGCAGATCTTATCCTGTCGGTGGATGGTGGACCAGGGCAGCGATATCAAATTCCAGTGAACCGCGAGGTCGAGGTTGATGTGTCACTGGGCCATGGCGGCATAAATATTTTGCAGTTTTCTACGCCAGATATGAGCGGTGAGTTGACCGATCGCAACAATGCGGCGGTTGTACAGATCAATGCACTGCGCGACCGGCTTCGCGTTTTGCTGGTCTCGGGGGTGCCGCATCCGGGCGAGCGCACATGGCGCAATCTTTTAAAGTCGGACAGTAATGTTGATTTGGTACATTTCACCATTTTGCGCCCGCCGGAAAAGCGAGATGGGGTGCCGGTGACGGAATTGTCCTTGATTGCCTTCCCAACCCGTGAATTGTTTCTTGAGAAAATTGGTGAATTCGATCTGATTGTTTTTGATCGTTACAAACGCCGTGGCTTGTTGCCAACTGAGTATTTCGAATCAATTGCCAATTACGTCCGCCAAGGTGGCGCTGTTTTGGTGGCGGCCGGACCTGACTATGCGGGGGCCAATAGTCTTTATCGATCGCCACTTGGAGCCATACTGCCCGGCCGGCCGACCTCTCGGGTTTTTGAGGAACCGATCATGCCAAAGGTGACAGAATTTGGTCTCAAACATCCGGTCAGTGAGAGCTTAGAGCGTTTTGCGCCAGATACAGGATGGGGTCGATGGTTGCGGCAGATTGAGGTTGAAGCGACCTCTGGCCAGGTGCTGATGACTGGACGCGGCGAGTCCCCTTTGCTGGTTGTAGACCGTGTTGGTAAAGGGCGGGTTGCGCTTTTGGCCTCGGATCATGCTTGGCTTTGGGATCGTGGCTATGAAGGGGGCGGGCCACAGGCGGAATTGCTGCGCCGCGTGGCCCATTGGTCGATGAAAGAGCCGGACCTTGAAGAGGAGGCGCTTCTGGCAGAACCAATGGAGAGCGGGCTACTGGTGACGCGGCGCAGCCTGACGGAGGGTCCGCTTGCGCCACTTGAAATTACAACGCCAAACGGCAAGCAGCTGACCATTGCTTTGCAACCCGTGGCACCTGGCCGGTATGAGGCTGAAGTTGTCAGTGAAGATTTAGGACTTTATCGTTTGGGCTCTGGGGATTTGGAGATCGTGGCCGCGCAGGGTCCGGCAGCGCCGCGGGAGTTTGTTCAGACCATTGCGACCGATCGGGTGATGGCGCCCATTTTGGCCAAAACCAATGGTGGCGCTTTGGCCCTATCTGAGGGGCTGCCAAAGTTTCGCAACATTCGCAATGGACGGCCCGCCCATGGGCGCGGTTGGATCGGGCTTGTCTCGCGCGAGGCCTATGTGGTGCGGGGGGTCGAGATCGGGCAATTCTTACCCGCTTGGGTCTATCTCATTTTTGCCGCTCTTGGGCTTTTGACCGGATGGTTGCGCGAAGGGCGCTGGGGTAAATGACGTATCAGTCTCCGTGATCCCAGTTTTCAAAAGTGCGCTGGCCTGGGAGGAAAATTCACGGTTCCAGAGCATCCAAAGGGTAATCACAAAGGCCGCAAGCAAGACAGGGGCGCCAGCCAGCCAGGCGAGAGATGCAAGCGCAAAATACATGGCGCGCAGCCCGCGGTTAAAGCTCAGCGCTGCGCGAATATTTATCTCTCCGGCCATGATGGCGCGTGGTATCGCCTGGGGATGATTTGGATCATTCGGCACAGCGGCCATCAAGACGGCGCAATATCCAAATAGGCGACTGGACCAAACAAATTTCAAAAAGGCATGTACCAAAAACAGAGCGGCAAAGGCCAATTTGAATTGCAATTTGAGCGCAGTTGCTTCCTGCGATTGGGTGAGGGCATGGGTAAACTCGAGCAGACGGTCTGGCGTGCCCATAATTGCCAAAAGCCCGCCAATGGCGATCAAAGCTGTAGAGCCGAAAAACGCTGTGCTCTGGCGCAGTGACGCAAGCATTTGTGAGTCAAAAATGCGCGGATCGCGGTCGACGAAATTAAGCATCCAAGTGCGTCGATAATAGGACATTAGGGCGGTGACAGAAGCGCGTGACTTGGGTGGGTTTTCTATCACATGGCCGATGAGAAAGGCTGCGAGAAGGCCGAATCCGATGACAAAGAGGTCTAAAGTGGTGAGTTGCGAGAGGATAACGTCAAATATCATGCGACCAGTGTAACAGAGGATTTGCCCTTGCGATCCCTGAAAATTGGTTATAATTATTTACCAATTGGAGGGTTAAACATGGAAATGCCACAACCAAACGCGGAAATCCTGTCGAAAAAGGCGAAAGTTTCTGCGGCTTTGCGCGCTGTTTTGCCCTATGATGCGGTGATCGATGACCCTTCTGAAACCCGGGCTTATGAATGCGATGCGCTCACCGCATACCGCTGCCCACCGATGATCGCAGTCCTGCCTGCGACCACGCAGGAAGTCTCAGATGTTTTGAAGATTTGCCACCACGAAGGCGTGCCGGTTGTGCCTCGGGGTTCGGGCACATCTTTGGCGGGTGGCGCGCTTCCGACTGCAGATTGCGTGATCCTGGGCGTTGCAAAGATGAATAAAGTTCTGGAAACAGACTACGATAACCGCCTGATCCGGGTGCAAAGCGGTCGAACCAATCTCAGCGTGTCTGGCGCTGTGGAAGAAGAAGATTTCTTTTATGCACCGGATCCCTCCAGCCAGTTGGCCTGCGCCATCGCGGGCAATATTGCCATGAACTCCGGCGGGGCGCATTGCTTGAAATATGGGGTGACGACCAACAATCTCATGGGCGTGACCCTGGTGATGATGGATGGTGAGATCGTTGAGATCGGCGGCGGCTACCTGGATGCCTCTGGGCTTGATATTCTCGGCGTGATCTGCGGGTCAGAGGGCCAGCTTGGTGTGGTTACAGAGGCCACATTGCGGATTTTACCCAAACCGGAGGGTGCGCGCCCGGTGATGATCGCTTTTGACAGTAATGAAGTGGCAGGCGCCTGTGTGGCCGACATTATCAAAGCGGGTGTGTTGCCTGTGGCGATTGAATTTATGGACCGCCCAATCATTGAAATTTGCGAGAATTTTGCCAAGGCTGGATATCCGGACTGCGAGGCGCTGTTGATTGTCGAGGTCGAAGGATCCGAGGCAGAGATTCAAGACCAACTTGACCGCATCAGCGGGATCGCAAAAAAACATAATCCGGTAGAGCTGCGCCAAAGCCAATCTGCCGCCGAAAGCGCGGCGATTTGGTTGGGCCGAAAATCCGCTTTTGGTGCTGTGGGTCAAGTTGCCGACTATATGTGTTTGGATGGAACCATTCCGGTTTCTGCCCTGCCAGAAGTTCTGCGGCGGATCAAAGAGCTGTCGGACCAGTATGGTTTGCGGGTCGGCAATGTGTTCCATGCAGGTGATGGCAATATGCACCCGCTTATTATGTTCAACGCCAATAAAGAGGGCGATCTTGAGCTCTGTGAAGCCATGGGGGCGGATGTCTTGCGGCTCTGTGTTGAGGTGGGCGGCTGTCTGACAGGTGAGCACGGCGTGGGTATTGAAAAACGCGATTTGATGGAGACCCAATACAGTGCAGAAGATCTGGAGATCCAAATGGCGGTCAAAGATGTGTTTGACCCCGGCTGGCTTCTTAACCCCTCCAAGGTCTTCCCCCTGTCGGTTTCTCAATCGCGGCGGGCGTCATGAGTGATATGCTTTGTCCTGAAGATGAGGCGGCCCTTGCAGACACGCTCCGTGAGGCTGCGGGTCCATTGCAGATCATGGGGGGCGGGACGCGCCCAATTGGTCGCATCGCGCCGGCACAAGCCCTCAGCACCCGTCGTATGCAGGGGATCACCCTTTATGAACCTGGCGCGATGACCCTAGTGGCGAAAACGGGCACATCTATTGAGGAGATTGAGGCGGTTTTGGCGGCGGAGAAACAGCGGCTTGCCTTTGAGCCTATGGATCACCGTGCGATTTTGGGCACATCTGGGCAACCAACTTTGGGAGGGGTGATCGCCGCCAATGTCTCGGGTCCGCGCCGCATTCAAGTGGGTGCGGCGCGTGATTTCGCGCTGGGCGTGACTTTTGTGGATGGGACTGGCCAAGTGTTGAGCAATGGTGGCCGGGTGATGAAGAATGTCACCGGCTATGATCTGGTGAAATTAATGTCCGGCTCTTGGGGCACGCTTGGGGTTCTCACTGAGGTGGCGTTGAAGGTCCTGCCTGTGAGTGAGACCCAGACCACATTGAAAGTTCATGTCACCACCTGGGCGGATGCGGTCGCTTGCATGTCGGCGGCGCTGGGCACGCCATTTGATGTCAGCGGCGCTGCAACCGTGCAGGCGAAAGATGGTGGCTTTGACAGTTTGATCCGGATCGAAGGATTTGAGACCTCGGTTCAATACCGCGCGTGTGAATTGACACAGCGCTTAGCGAAATTTGGCGCGGTTGATGCGGTCGTTGATCCTTGGGCTGAGGTGAAAGACCTGGCTGCCTGGGCTGATTTGGACACTGTATGGCGTATTTCAGTGCGGCCCACCGACAGTTTGAACGTCATCGAGCTGATGCAAAACCTACAACAAGATCGTGGGTTTCACTGTCAATTGGATTGGGGCGGCGGGTTGATTTGGCTTGGGCTGGAGGCGGCGCAAATTGCAGATGCACAGGCAGGGCTGGCCTTGCATCAAGCTTTGCAGAGGCGTGTGGCCCAGCTGAAAGGCCATGCGACGCTCATGACTTCGGGTATTTTGCGCGATCAAGATCTGTGCCACTTCCAACCGCCAGAACGCACAATTGAGCGCGTCTCGCAATCTCTGCGCAAAACATTTGATCCGCGCGGTGTCTTAAACCCGGGGCGGATGAGCTGATGCAAACACATTTCACCGAAACGCAGCTCTTAGATCCGCAGGTCAAACGCACCAATGATATTCTGCGCAGCTGTATCCATTGCGGCTTCTGCACGGCGACTTGTCCCACATATCAAGTGCTGGGTGATGAGTTAGACAGCCCACGCGGCCGGATCTATCTCATTAAGGACATGCTGGAAAATCAGCGGACCCCGGATGAAAAGACGGTCAAACATATTGATCGCTGCCTGTCGTGTTTGGCCTGTATGACCACATGCCCCTCGGGTGTGAATTATATGCATTTGGTAGATCATGCGCGGGCCTATATCGAGCAAACCTATAAGCGCAGCTGGTCGGATCGTGTGTTGCGGTGGGTCCTGGCGCGCGTTTTGCCCTATCCAAACCGCTTTCGAGTGGCGCTCTTGGGCGCAAAAATTGCACGACCCTTGCGTCATTTGATGCCTGATCCTCGGCTGAAAGCCATGCTCGACATGGCGCCAAGGCAAATTCCTGCACCCAGCCCCAATGATGACGCACAAATTTTTTCAGCGCAGGGCCAGTTGAAACTGCGGGTGGCGCTGATGACAGGTTGTGCGCAGCGGGCTTTGAACACTGATATCAACGACGCGACCATTAGGCTCCTCACCCGGCATGGTGCGGAGGTGGTTGTGCTCAAGCAAGGCTGTTGCGGCGCGCTCACACATCATATGGGCAAGGTAGACGAAAGCCATCGCACTGCGGCGGTTAATATCGAAGCCTTTGCCGCGGAAGACGCAGCGCGCGGATTGGACGCGGTGGTGATCAACACGTCAGGCTGTGGCACGACTGTGAAAGATTATGGACATATGTTTGCCGGCGACCCGTTGGAGGAAAAAGCTGCGCGTGTGGCGCAATTGGCGCGGGATGTGAGTGAAGTCTTGATGGAGCTCGACTTGCCAAAACTGCCAGACCAAGGTCTGAGGGTCGCGTATCATGCGGCCTGCTCTTTGCAACATGGGCAGCAGATTAAGACCTATCCGAAAGATCTATTGCGTCGCGTGGGCTATAAGGTTTTAGAGCCGGAAAACAGCCATCTGTGCTGTGGCTCTGCTGGCACCTATAATTTGATGCAGCCCAAGATTTCTGGTCAACTCAAGACGCGTAAAATTGAAAGTCTGGAAGCCAAGACCCCGGATGTTATCTCGGCGGGAAATCTTGGCTGTATGATGCAAATTGGCAGTGGCACGGCAATTCCGATTATGCATACTGTGGAATTGCTCGATTGGGCCACGGGTGGTCCTGAACCGCGCGCCTTGTCGGGCCAACCGGCAGCAGGTCAGGTGCCAATCCTACGGTAATTGTTGTATTTGCGCAAATTGGAGATTTTTTTGGTGCGCCGGGTTCGGCATATAGTCTTTTCAGGTTATAGTCAGGCGTGATGCATCGCCAATGTCACAAAACCGCCAAGCGCGGGCGGGGATTGGTTTTTCAACACGAGCTGAGGATGCGATAGAGTTAGGATGCAATATTTCTTAAAGCAGATGTGTCTTATTATCTGTATCTTTCAGGGGGCGATGGTCGCAAATACAGCCTCCTCGACAGATATAGACAGGCAGTGGCTGGCGGTGGGGCGGCTGAATGTGACCGGCGGCGGGTTTTGCACCGCGACATTGATCGGAGAAATGCATGTCTTGACCGCCGCGCATTGCGTCTATGATGCGAAATCAGGAGCCCCTGTGGACGCCGATGATTTGGAATTCCGCGCAGGCTGGCAGAATGGGCAAGCCGAATCCTATCGTAAGATCGCGGCAGTGAAGGTGCATCCAGATTTTTCCTTTGCCGAGCAAGAGGGGCTCAAGCGGGTGGCGAGTGATTTGGCCATCCTGCGGTTGCGCACACCCATTACCCATCCCGATATCACCCCCTTTTCAGTCGCACAGATGCCGACGCGTGGCGCGCGCGTTGCGGTGGTGTCTTACGCTCACGATCGCAGTCAGGAACCGAAGGTGCACCAAGGCTGCACCATCTTAGGGCGCAAAGAGAAGGCCCAAGTATTTGGCTGTGAGGTGGACTATGGCTCCTCCGGCGCACCGGTGTTTCGCTTGGACCTTGGCGCGCCACTGATAATCTCTGTTATTTCTGCCAAATCCACACATGCCGGAGAGCCGATTTCTCTAGGCGCGGCGGCTGGTGAAAAATTGGTGACCCTGTCGTCCCGCGGCGCGAATTTTTTGCGGCCATGAGCACGAGGCTGCCTATCTCGCGTTATTTCTGGACGTAAAAATAAAGCATCCCATCTTAGACCTCTGCACAATTCAAAGATGCCTTAAAACGTAGGGCGAGGAAGCTCAGCGACATAGGCTTTGTGCAAAGGGCGTTAAGAAGCCTAACCCTCATCGCCACTTGCTTTGTGAGTCACCAGCGAAATACACAGGCCTCCAGTTTTCCCTATACGATGCACGGGTGCCTCTTGAACTGTGCCGCCCCGCTTCCCACCTATGATGGAGATTGCCCGAATGGGGATCTAGAACTTATATGGCCATGCCCGAATGGGGTGGCCGAATTGGACTCGCTTTTGAAAGGATACTCCTATGCGTTCGTTTGACTTTGCACCGCTTTACCGTGCCAGTATTGGCTTTGATCAAATTGCTGACCTGCTCGACCGTGTGTCGGCCCATGAGGGCGGACAATCGAGCTACCCGCCCTATAATATCGAAAAAACTGGAGAAGATGGGTATCGCATTTCCATTGCGGCTGCTGGATTTTCAGAGGCGGATCTGGAAATTGAAGTGAAGGAAAACACCTTAAACGTTTCGGCTCAAAAGCCGAAAGCCGAAGATAAAAAAACCTATTTGCATCGCGGCATTGCCACACGCGCCTTTGAACGGCAGTTTCATCTTGCCGACCATGTGCGTGCGGTTGGCGCCAGCTATGAGGATGGCATGCTGCATATTGAATTGATCCGCGAGGTGCCGGAGGCACTCAAACCGCGGCGCATCCAAATTCAATCGAAATCCCCGCTGCAGGTAGAAGCCAGCCCGGCATGATACGACCATAGGGCTGAACAAAAAAGGCAGGGCTGTCCCTGCCTTTTCGTTTAAGTGGCGCTCTTAGACCGACATACAGATATATTTCAGCTCGAGATATTCGTCCATGCCATGATGGCTGCCTTCCCGGCCAAGACCGGATTGTTTAACACCGCCAAAGGGAGCGACCTCGGTGGAGATGATGCCTGTGTTCACGCCGATAATGCCATATTCTAGTGCTTCTGCGACTTTATATACTCGGCTCAGGTCTTTGGCATAAAAATAGGCGGCCAGGCCGAAAATCGTATCATTGGCCATGGCAATCACATCATCTTCGTTTTCAAACTTGAACAGAGGCGCCATGGGGCCGAATGTCTCTTCCTTGCTCACGGTCATGTCTTGCGTAACAGCAGTCAGGATGGTTGGCTCAAAGAAGGTGCCGCCCAGATCATGCGGTTTTCCCCCCGTGGCGATAACCGCGCCCTTGGACAGTGCATCGGCGATATGATCCTCAACCTTTGCCAGAGCTGGCTTAGAGATCAGTGGGCCAAGGTCTGCACCTGCAAACCCATCGCCTACTTTCATGGCTTCAACCGCTACTTTGAAGCGTTTGGTGAATTCTTCATAAACGCCCGCTTGCACATAAATCCGATTGGCACAGACACAGGTCTGGCCATTGTTGCGGAACTTACAGGCCATGGCGCCGATAACCGCTTCATCGAGATCTGCATCATCAAAGACAATAAAGGGTGCATTGCCGCCTAGCTCCATGGAGCATTTTTTCACTTGCTCAGCTGCCTGGCTCAAAAGAATGCGCCCAACGCGAGTCGAGCCAGTGAAGGTGAGTTTGCGCACTTTCGAATTTTCACAAAATTCCTTGCCCGAAGCGGAAGCGTCATTGGAGGGAACGATTTGTAATATTCCCGCAGGCAAGCCCGCGCGCTGGGCCAAAACACCCAGCGCCAAAGCGGACAATGGGGTCAATTCTGAGGGCCGGGCGACGAAAGCGCAACCTGCGGCAAGAGCGGGTGCCGCTTTGCGGGTAATCATAGCATTGGGGAAATTCCAAGGTGTGATCGAAGCCGCCACGCCGATGGGCTGCTTTATTACCGTGATCCGCTTATCGGCTTGGTGCCCCGGAATGGTTTCACCATAGTTGCGCTTGGCCTCTTCGGCGAAAAATTCAACGAAGGACGCACCATAGGCAATTTCTCCCATGGCTTCGGCAAGGGGTTTGCCCATTTCCGCCGTGAGGATTATCGCCAAATCAGATTGATGTTCCATCATTAAATTATACCAGTTGCGCAGGATATTGCAGCGTTCCTTTGCGGTGAGTGCGGCCCATTTCTTTTGTGCGACCTCAGCGCCGTCAATCGCCCGTGCTAAATCAGCACGTGATAGGTCTGCCACTTGTGTAATCACATCACCGCGCGCGGGGTTTGAAACGGCAAAGGTTGCGCCATTTTCCCCGTCAACCCATTGGTTGTTGATGAAGGCTTGCGTTTGCAGCAAGTTGGGATCTGAGAGCATGGATTTAAGATCTGTGGATGAATCAAGCATTTTGGCCTCCTTAGGTTGAAGATGTGAGACCATCTGATCGCTTATTTGTCCAGAGGAGAAGCGAATTGAGCCTTGATGATGCCTATGCAAATGCCGCCTATATTCCCGATGCGGACAGGTTTTTAACCTATTGGGATGAAACTGCACGCAGCTATCGAGACGCCGAGCACACGCTGGGCCGGGCACAGTTGAACCAGCCCTATGGGGCGCATCCAAACCAAGTCTTTGACCTGTTTTTTCCCGCAGGACGCCCGGTCGGCCTGATGATCTTCGTGCATGGTGGCTATTGGCTGCGATTCGGACGGCGAGATTTTTCTCATTTGGCGCAAGGCGCTTGCACGCGTGATTGGGCGGTGGCCTTGCCCAGTTACCCCTTAGCTCCGGGTGCATCGATCCCTCAGATTACGCAGTCGGTGGCTCTGGCCATCGATCAGATTGCCCGTCGCATCCCGGGACCGATTGTTTTGGCGGGTCACTCTGCCGGGGGGCACTTGGTGGCGCGTATGGGACAAGGCGACAGTGGCTTGTCTTACGAGATTCGCACGCGGATCCAGACCATCGTGCCGATATCGCCGGTCGCCGATTTGCGACCGTTAATGCAGACCGAGATGAGCGGACCACTGGGTTTGACCGAGGATATTGCCAAGGCGGAAAGTCCAGCCTTGCAACCGGCTCCTAAAGGGGTGCGCGCGCATGTTTGGGTTGGCGCGGATGAGCGTCCGGCGTTTTTAGAGCAAGCGCGACTTTTGGCAAAAAAATGGCAATCAGAGCTTACGATTGAGCCGGGAAAACATCATTTTGATATCATCGCGGGGCTGGAAGATCCCAAAAGTGACCTGCTTGAAGCACTCATGGCGCGAGCGTCTTAGGGTCTGTGTCGCAAAGTAACGAAGGAGCCGAGATAGCTCAAGCGATCTGTTCCGCCCGTGTCCAAATCCGCTTGTGCATGTTCAAAGATAATGATGCATGTTGTGTTAAGCCCCAAACGATCCTCAATAGATGCGCTATCGCCTTGCGAGAACCAATGTTCCAATCTTGGTTCTGGGTTTTCATTGCAAATCACCTCGACACGATCTGGAATAAACGTTGTGCCGGCCGCGCCGCGCAAATGCGCGAATACCTGCCGTTGGTTGGCAAAGCGCCCGGCATAAATATCTGCCGTTTGGCCTATGGAACTGGCTGGGATCAAATGCAGCGCCCACCGTCAACTTCCAGTGCCACTCCAGTGATCATACTGGCTTCATCAGAGCATAAAAAGCTGGCGGCGTGTCCCATATCCTGCGGCGTTGAAAAACGTCCAAGTGGAATAGTAGCGAGAAATTTTGCCCGCATCTCCGGCGTGTCTTCTCCCATGAAACTGGCGAGCAATGGTGTTTCACCGGCTACTGGGTTGAGCGCATTGACCCGAATGTTAAATGGCGCCAGCTCAACCGCCATAGCTTTGGTCGCGGTGATCATCCAGCCTTTTGAGGCATTATACCAATTCAAATTTGGTCTGGGCGAAACGCCGGCGGTCGAGGCAATGTTCAAGATGGCGCCAGACCTTTGGCGCTTGAGCAGCGGCACAAGATGGCGAGCGGTCAAGAACACGGATTTTGCATTCACGGCGAAGACCTGATCGAACTCTTCTTCGCTGACGTGATCCATAGCCTGTGGTAAATGGGTGATGCCAGCATTGTTGACCAAAATATCAATCCGGCCCCAAAGGGCCTGTGCCGCTCCGATCATCTGGGCGACGGAGCTGTCGCGGGAGACATCAACATACTGCGCCACTGCTCCAATTGGTTCTGCGATGGTTTGAGCAGCATCCAGATTAATATCGGCGACCATCACTGTTGTACCTTCGGCAGCAAATTTTTCAGCAATGCCTGCTCCAAACCCTGAGCCCGCTCCCGTAATAATGGCGGTTTTTCCGTGAAGTCGCATGTTTGCCTCCCTCGTGATCGCTTCAAGATGCGCAACTGCCCGTGCATTGGCAATATAAATCCTCCCATAGGAGTGCCCGCGAGCAGATTGCGGCGCAATTTCCCAACGTTGATGCTTTACACCCTTTCTCTTGGGCGTATTACTCAGCGCGTAAAAGCTCACAACAGGTTTTAACGCGCTGATGGTTTTTTTGTTTGCCTTACCTTTTCCCGTGCTTGTGGCTCTGTGTCTTGGGTTCCGCGCGGGGCGGCGAGATCCGCAGGGGTTTCGGGAATTTTGGCAGGAAGTGGCTGTGGCTGTTGCTTGGGCTTTCAGCGTGGTTTTCCTGTGGAATTGCCTTTGGATCACCTCACTTGTCCCAGCTCCTTGGCAAGAAACAGCTATCTCCGGCGCGATTTGGACCGCTGCAACTGGCGCTGTTTGGTTGCCGGTTTTGGTGATTTGCTATGTCATTACGGCGCTAAAAATCCGGCATAAAGGATAAGGGCGCAAGGGAAATCATGGACAGGGGCTTCTGGTTGGCAAATTGAGCCCCTATAATAGACCAAAGGTGAGACACCCTTTAAAGGAGCTGTTGGATGCTGGCCAAAATTAGATGGATTTTGAAAGTGCTACTGGCTCTGTTGGTGCTAGCGGCGTTTCATTATAATTTGCCCCAACGCGATATTGTGCGCATCACAGGCACAGAAATTTTGCGCAAAGATTTATCGGGCTGGACTGGCATATTTTATGCGGCAGCGCAGAGTGGTGAGGCGCAAACTCAGAACCGTGATTTGAGGTTGATTAACGCGGTCCGAGCCAATGGCAAAGTCAGCGTGTATCGCAACGAGGACACGGGCTTTAACTGGCCGCCCTATCTCAAGTTTGACAGCTCGAACCTCCAAGCCGAAGCGGAAGATGCCGTCTCCAATAAAGAGGCTCCAGAATGGTATATTTTGCGGCACTATGGGTGGCGCAACACGTTTTGGTCAATTTACCCCAATGCCGTGAGTCTCAAGCTCATCGCTGGGCCGGATGTACGGTTGATCCCCTGGTTTAATATTGTATTATTGCTCGTGTTGGCGGCTTTGTTTTGGGCGATCTATGTGCGCGTTCGCGGGTTTTGGGCGCGGCGCGTGGATCCTGTCATCGACCGGATTGATTCAGCAGCTGAGGAGACCTCTGGCCGCGTCAAAGGGTGGTTTCGCCGCAAATAATGCAGCATCACTCGCCGTAGGGGATCCAGATGGTTTTTAACTCGGTGCCGGCATTAAGCCAACTCGCGTGATCGTCTTGTGCCGCCCCTTGCCAAACGCGTTTGATATTACTGCTGGCGCGCGCTTGCACCGCTTCAGTGAGCGGTGCCCCAGATAAGCACCACACAGTTTCCAGCTCCATATGCGCGCCCAGATGAGGTGCCAGGTCGGCCTGGGGGCCGGTGAGGATGTTCACAGCCCCGGCCGGTACGTCGGATGCTTCAAGGATGTGGTAGAAATCGGTGGCTACCAAGGGAAAAGGCGCGCTGGCGCAGAGGGTAATAGAGTTGCCAGTGCTGAGTGCCGCGGCCATGGGTGTGACCAAGCCCAGAAGTGGATTTTGATCTGAACAAAGAGCGGCAATTGCCCCTACGGGTTCACGCATGGCCAGAGCGACAGCGCGCATTGGTACAGATTTGGCCCGACCTTCAAATTTATCGGCCCAAGCTGCATAGGTGAACAAGATGTCGACTGCAGCCTGCACTTCCTCAACGCCTGCGCTCAAGCCCGTCATGGCGTCCAAGCGCTCTGCAAACCTATTGGTTTGGGCGGCAAGATTTTCAGCGATGTAATAGAGAATTTGTGCCCGCAAGTGACCGGTTTTTTTGCCCCAGCCGCATGCCAATTGCGCTTGCACCGCGTTGCGGATGTCCTTGCGATTCGCGATGGGCGCATGGCCGAGCAATTTCCCTTTGGGGCCAAAAATCGCTTGGCTATAGCCCCCGTCTGGTCGGGCTTGTTTGCCGCCGATAAAAAGTTTCGTGGTTCGGTCAATATCATCTGCAGCGGCGCCTTGCCCGGTGAACGCTGTGATGTGGGCTGGTTCGGCCAAGGGTTTCGCTGGCTGGCTATAGGCTTGTAAACCTTCCCAGCCGCCTTCACGGCCAAAGCCGCTTTCGCGCGTGCCGCCAAACCCGGCCGTAGCGTCAAATAGGTTTGTTGCATTGACCCAGACCACACCGGCCACGAGCTTGGGCGCGATCTCGAGCGCAAGATTGATGTTTTCGGTCCAGAGCGTCGCTGCCAAGCCGTATTTGGTGTTATTGGCAATCTCCACAGCCTCCGCTGGGGTGCGAAAAGTGGTCGAGACCAATACAGGACCAAAAATCTCTTCCTGCATAAGCCTGTCGGCTGGATGCAAACCGGTGATCAAAGTGGGCGGATAAAAACAGCCCTCTGGTACTGGTGTTTGTGCGTGATAGGTCTGCCCAGCCGTATTGGCCTCCACCAGCGCTTGGATCTGGTGCAGTTGAATGGGATCAACAATTGCGCCGACATCTATAGATTTGTCGAGCGGGTCGCCGATTCGTAATTTGTCCATCCGCGCCTTCAAACGGCTGTGAAAACCATCCGCAATGGCTTCATGAATAAGCAGGCGTGATCCGGCGCAGCAAACTTGGCCTTGGTTGAACCATATCGCATCCACGAGCCCTTCGATGGCGCTGTCGATATCGGCGTCATCAAAGACGATATAGGGGGATTTTCCGCCCAATTCGAGGGTGAGGGATTTGCCGCTGCCGGCTGTTGCTTCTTGAATTTGCCGTCCGACTGAGGTTGAGCCGGTGAAAGCGATTTTGTCCACATTCGCATCGACCAGCGCGGCACCTGTGATGCCGTCACCTGTCACGATATTCACCACACCTGGGGGCACGCCGGCCTGGCTGCAAAGATCGGCAAAGATCATGGCTGTCATTGGCGTAAATTCGGCGGGTTTGAGAACAACTGTATTGCCCATTGCCAAAGCGGGAGCGATTTTCCACGCGAGCATGAGCAGCGGAAAATTCCACGGGATAATTTGTCCGCAGACGCCTAACGCCACGCGATCGGAGAGGGCCGAGGGCATCAATTGTGCGTGGCCTGCGTGATGGTAAAAATGTCGAATGGCGAGGGGGATATCAATATCCCGGCTTTCACGGATGGGTTTGCCATTGTCCAAAGATTCCATCACGGCGAGCAATCTTGCGTGTTTTTGCATCAAGCGTGCGAGCGCATAGAGCAACCGCGCGCGCGCCGGCCCTCCTGCGGCTTGCCAGTCTGGTTGTGCAGCTCTGGCGCTCCTCACCGCCTCTGTCACCTCATCTTTTGTGCATAGGCTCATGCCCGCAAGCTTCTCGCCTGTGGCAGGATTGCAGATCGCGAGATTATCTCTCGCGGGGGAGAAGCCGCCATTGACATAGGGGCCAAACAGGCCGCCGCGATCGGCAATCCACTGAAGCGCTACGCTGCGATCCTCAGGGGCTGTGCCATACTCCATTGTGTCAAAAATTGTTTCTATACTCATCGGATTATCCAATCGGGTGGCGGTGATTGGCAGAATATCCGCCAGTGAGATGATGTTCGAGTTGCCGTTCAATATCTCCCAGCAGCGAGGAGGCGCCAAACCGAAACAGATCAGGGCGTAACCAGCGGTTGCCCAGTTCTTCCTTGATCAAAGCCAGATAGGTAATGGCATCTTTTGCCTTTGATATTCCGCCCGCTGGTTTATAGCCGACACGAAATCCTGTGCGATTATAATAGGCACGGATCGCTCGTAGCATGACCAAAGTCACTGGCAGGGTTGCATTGACGCTTTCCTTGCCGGTCGAGGTCTTGATGAAATCCGCTCCGGCCATCATGCAGATTAAACTGGCACGCCCGACATTGCGCAGGCTGCCTAGCTCACCCGTGGCGAGAATTGCTTTCACATGCGCATCGCCGCAGGCAGATCTGAAGGTCGCCATTTCATCGTAAAGTGCTTGCCAATTTTGCGTCAAAACATGCCGCCGAGAGATAACGATATCAATCTCAGAGGCCCCAGATTTTACGCTTTCGCGGATTTCCTCAATTCGAAGATGCAGTGGTGATAGGCCCGCGGGGAAGCCTGTACTGACGGCCGCCACGGGAATGCCGCTGCCCTGCAATGCGGTCACAGCGGTCTCAATCATATCATGATAAACACATACCGCTCCGGTCGTCAGATGCGGCAGGCCGATCTGTTGCAAAATATCTTGCCCTACCGGCTGGCGGGCTTTGGCGCAGAGGCGTTTGACCCGGCCCGCAGTGTCATCGCCTGACAGGGTGGTGAGATCAATGCAGCTGATGGCTCGCGCGAGCCAAGCGGCTTGATGATCTTTTTTTACAGAGCGCCGTCCGGGCAGGCTGGCGCAGCGCCTTTCAATGGCGGAGGTATTGGCCTGAACGGAAAGTGTCCAATCCAAATCAAGCGGCAATCCCGGATTGCGCGGCTCGAGCGTCAGAGGCAACTGTGTTATTGTCGGTGTCATGTGTTCCATAGAACTTGTGTGCATGGGATTGCGCCACATTTCAAGCATTCTAGCGCGTGACAATTGCCACCTGCCACGATAATTGCTGCGAAACGATATAAAGGTGAGCTCATGTCTTTCGACCGATCTGTAAAAATTGCCCCCTCAATCCTTTCTGCCGATTTTGCAAATTTTGGCGAAGAAATTCGCTGTGTTGAAGCGGAAGGTGCCGATTGGATTCATGTTGACGTCATGGATGGGCATTTTGTGCCCAATATCACATTTGGACCCGCGACCTGTGCCGCAATTCGGCCGCATATCAAAACTGTTATGGATGTGCATTTGATGATTGCTCCGGTTGATCCCTACATCGAAGCATTTGCCGCGGCCGGTGCAGATGTCATTACCGCCCATGTCGAAGCTGGGGCGCATATTTACCGCAGCCTGCAAGCGATCCGCGCCAATGGCGCAAAGGCCGGGGTGGCGCTTAATCCTGGCACGCCGGCCAGCGCGGTTGAGCATTTGCTTGATATTACGGATTTGGTCTGTGTGATGACTGTGAATCCTGGTTTTGGGGGGCAGTCGTTTATTCCATTGGAAAGCAAAGTGGCGCAATTGCGGGCGATGATTGGTGATCGACCCATTCATATTGAGATTGACGGCGGTGTGACCCCCCTGACTGCGCCAGGTTTGGTCTGTGCCGGGGCGGATGTCTTGGTGGCAGGGTCGGCTGTATTCAAAGGTGGCTCCGTGTCAAATCCTGCACCATATGGTGAAAACATACGTGCAATCCGCGCAGCGATTTAGGATCCGCACCAGCGATCGTTAGCTCTGGAAAAGCAAACGGCTGCATTTCAGGCATCCTCCTCTTGACCCCAACGGCGTTTGCAGCCTTTGTGCAAAACAGACAGGAGGAGCAGACAATGGCATGGGAATTTTGGGTCGATCGCGGGGGCACGTTCACGGATATCGTGGCGCAAGATCCCAATGGCGCGCTTCACAGTCACAAGCTTTTGTCTGAAAACCCAGAGCAATATAAAGATGCGGCTGTCGCCGGAATACGCAACATGCTCGCCGATACAGATCTGGAGGCGGCTGATATTGCAGCGGTGAAGATGGGCACAACTGTGGCCACAAATGCCTTGTTGGAACGTAAGGGCGCAAGAGTGCTTTTGATGATCACCGAGGGCTTTGGCGATCTACTTGAAATCGGGTACCAGACCCGCCCTGATTTATTTGCCATGCAAATTTCACGACCAGAGCTGCTCTATGACACCGTTGTAGAGGTTGCAGAGCGCCTTGATGCGGCAGGTAGAGTTCTAACTGCCTTGGAGCTTTCCCGCGCTCGCGCCGATATGGAAGTGGCCCATGCGGCGGGGGTGCGGTCCATCGCAATTGCACTGCTGCATGCCTATCTCAATCCGATTCATGAGCAGCAATTGGCACAATTGGCCGCCGAGCTTGGCTTTTCGCAAGTCTCGACCTCACATGAGGTGTCTGGGCTGGCCAAGTTGGTTGGGCGCGGTGATACCACCGTGGTGGACGCTTACCTGTCTCCAATCTTGCGGCGCTATGTCGATCAGGTGGCGGGAGCTTTGAATATTGGGGGAAATTGCAAGGCATTGATGTTTATGCAGTCGAACGGTGGGCTTACAGATGCGCAAAAATTCCAAGGCAAAGATGCCATTCTATCTGGTCCCGCAGGCGGCATTGTTGGCATGGTGCAAACCGGTCAACAGGCAGGATTTGATAAGCTGATTGGCTTTGATATGGGCGGCACCTCCACCGATGTTAGTCATTTTGCTGGCAAATTTGAGCGCAGTTTTGAGACCGAAGTAGCCGGCGTGCGGATGCGGGCACCGATGATGGATATCCACACGGTGGCGGCCGGTGGTGGCTCGATTTGCAGCTATCGTGATGGCCGGTTCCAAGTGGGACCAGAAAGTGCCGGCGCTGATCCTGGCCCGGCCAGCTACCGCCGGGGCGGGCCTTTAACTGTCACGGATTGTAATGTGATTTTGGGCGCGCTTTCTGTGGATTATTTTCCCGCTGTTTTCGGAGTATCCGGGACATTGCCTTTGGATGCGCAGGCGGCTGTCGCGCGGATCGAAGCCTTGGCGGCACACCATGGTTTGGAGGGTACGGCAGAAGATATGGCGCAGGGCTTTTTGGACATTGCCGTGCAGAATATGGCCAATGCGATCAAGAAAATCAGCGTCGAGCGCGGCCATGATATCACGTCCTATACGCTTCAGAGCTTTGGTGGGGCGGGAGGGCAGCATGCCTGTTTGGTGGCTGAAGCCCTGGGCATGTCGCGGGTGATGGTCCATCCTTTTGCCGGTGTCCTCTCCGCCTATGGCATGGGCCTGGCTGATGTGCGCTGTCTGCGAGAAGGGCAGTTAGATTGTGATCTATCGGATACCGATCAGGTGTCGGCGCGGTTGGCAATATTGCAAGAGGCAGCACGGGCGGAATTGCTTAGTCAAGGCATCACTGACCCGCGGCTCGAAATCACTGCGCATTTGCGCTACGAGGGATCTCATCAATCTTTGGGCGTCGCCTACGGCGGGCAACAAAAAATGGTTGCGGACTTTGAGGCCGCTCATATGGCGCGCTTTGGCTTTGCCTCGCCGGATCGCAAGCTGCAATATGAGATGCTCAGTGTTGAGGCTATTGGCGAGATGGCGCATGCGGCAACCCCATCCCAGAATTTTGGTGCCGGCGTACCTGTTGGTGAAAGCAAGCTGTACCGCAAAACCTGGCATGAGACCCAAGTCTATGACCGCGGGCTTTTGCGGAAAGATCAGGTGATCTCGGGTCCGGCCATAATCATTGAACCCACCGGGACCAATGTGGTCGAGCCGGGCTGGCAAGCGCGGCAAGACGCGCTGGGGAATTTGATCTTGGAGCATATTGCCCGCAAGCCACGCGATCTGGCCAGTACGAAGGCTGATCCGATCCTATTGGAGGTGATGTCAAACCGCTTTATGTCTATTGCGGACCAAATGGGCGCCACATTGGCCAACACAAGCTGGTCGGTAAATATCAAAGAGCGGTTTGATTTTTCCTGTGCGATTTTTGACGGGCAAGGGGACTTGGTGGCCAATGCGCCGCATGTGCCGGTGCATTTGGGCTCCATGTCGGACAGCATCAAAACAGTCATGCAGCAAAACCCGTCGATTGCAGAGGGCGATGCTTTTATGCTGAACTCCCCCTATAACGGCGGTACGCATTTGCCAGATGTCACCGTTGTCACGCCCGTTTTTGTTGCGGGCAAACCGGCCTATTGGCTCGGTTCGCGTGGGCATCATGCGGATATCGGCGGCCGCACGCCAGGATCCGCGCCGCCAGACAGCCAGCATATCGAGGAAGAGGGGGTTCTGATTGATAATGTGCAATTGGTCCGCGCCGGAACCCTATGCGAAAGCACGGCCATCGATGTTTTGTCGTCGGGCCGATACCCCTGTCGCAATATTTCTCAAAATATGGCCGATCTCAAAGCGCAGATTGCCGCCAATGAAACGGGGCGGCGCGAATTGTTGCGCATGGTAGACAGCTATGGGGCGGCGGCAGTCACGGCCTATATGGGGCATGTGCAGGACAATGCTGAGCAGAGTGTGCGCGCAGTGATCGCGGGTCTGAAGGACGGAAGCTTTGTCTATCCTATGGACACCGGCCAACAGATCAAAGTCACCGTGAAAATCGATCATGCCTCTGGCCGGGCCTGCGTCGATTTTAGGGGCACCAGTGCGCAGCATCCAGGCAATTACAACGCGCCTTTTGCGGTTTCACGAGCGGTGGTGCTGTATGTATTCCGTATGATGGTTGGTAAAAATATCCCGCTGAATGAGGGCTGTCTTAAGCCGCTAGATATTATCGTGCCAGAAAATTCCATGCTCAACCCGGCCTATCCGGCTGCGGTGATTGCCGGCAACACGGAAGTCAGCCAAGCGGCCTGCAACGCCCTTATTGGGGCGCTGGGCATTATGGCCGGCAGCCAAGGCACTATGAATAATTTTGTCTGGGGCAATGCGGAGTTTCAAAACTATGAAACCATTGCTGGCGGCACAGGCGCTGGGCCGGGATTTCATGGCTGTGATGCGGTGCAAACTCATATGACGAACACGAAAATGACGGATCCTGAGATTTTGGAAAGCCGTTTTCCTGTACGCTTGTGGAGCTTTGCCATACGGCGGGGATCGGGGGGCGCTGGCGCGTATCGCGGCGGGCATGGGGCGCTGCGGCGCTTGGAGTTTTTAACGGATGTGACAGTGACAACCCTATGCTCTCACCGGACCATCCCGCCGTTCGGAGCCGTGGGGGGTGGTACGGGCTTCACCGGTGAAAATTGGGCGGAATTGCCAGATGGTCGGCAGATTGCGTTGCAAGGAAACGATGAGATTGATCTGCCAGCAGGGTCCATTTTCGGATTGGCAACCCCTGGGGGTGGCGGTTGGGGCAGAGCTTAAGCGCAGGGGCAACCGTTGAGGAATTGAATTATAGAATACCCTTCCAAAAGACGTGCCGCCAAAGTATCATATTCCTTTGCGATGATGCCGAAATTTTGCCTAATGCGGGACGGCGTTCGAACCGTCCCGCTGACCGTTTATATGGCTTTGAGACCAACGCGAAGATCATCCAAGATTTTTGACACATCTGCCTCTGTTAGCGTCAGGGGTGGGGACATCAAAAGATTGTTGCCGCCCATACGCACCATCGTGCCAGATTGATAGCAGGCTTTATGGGCGCGTTTGAGGCTGGGCATATCCATTGGGGTTTTGGCATCCTGATCAGAGACCAACTCAACCGCGGCCATCAACCCATGTCCGCCGCGCACATCGCCGATAATGTCGAATTCCTCTTGCAGGGTTTTCAATCCGTTATGGAGCTGGGTGCCCCGGGCTGCGGCATTGCTCTTTAGGTTCAGTCGCACCGTCTCGCTCAAACAGGCATTAACCGCTGCCATGCCCACAGGGTGAGCCGAGTAGGTATAGCCATGAAAAATTCCACCCTCACCGGATTGATCGCTTTCAAAGGTCTCTGCCACTTTGGCATTCAATAAAGTGGCTCCAACAGGGAAATAGGCTGAAGTAATGCCCTTGGCTGTGGTCATCATGTCAGGTTGCACGCCCCAATGGCGCGCGCCAGACCAATCGCCGGTACGACCGAAGCCAGTGATCACCTCATCTGAGATCATCAAAATACCATATTTGTCGCAAATATCCCGCGCTAGTTTCATGAAGCTCTCATGATAGACGATCACCCCGCCTGCGCCTTGGATCGGCTCCAGAATGAAAGCGGCAATGGTGGAAGGATCTTGGAACAAGATCTCATCTTCCATGGCTTGAGCCACCAATTGCGCCAATTTGGCCGGATCGCTCTCATTGAATGGATTGCGATAGCTGTAGGGTGAGGGCAGGTGATAGCAGCCCGGTAGCAAGGGCTCATAGGCCGTCCGGAACCGAGCATTGCCATTTACTGAGGCACCGCCAAAATGCGTGCCGTGATAGCCTTTCTTGAGGCTGAGAAATTTGATCCGCTGTGGTTGACCGCGCAAGCGATGATATTGGCGCGATAACCGCAAGGCGGTTTCCACCGAGTCAGAGCCGCCAGAGGTGAAAAATGCCCGTGCCATACCATCTGGTTTGAAGAAATTCACCACCGTCTCCGCCGCTTCAATCGCAGGAGCGTTGCTGGTACCGGCGAAGGCGGAATAATAGGGAAGCTTGGACAGTTGGTCTGAGATTGCCTGTTTTACCACGTCGTTGGAATAGCCCAGATTGGCGCACCAGAGACCGCCGACGGCGTCAATTGTTTCGTGGCCATCAATGTCAGTGATGCGCACGCCTTCGGCGCAGTCAATGATGGTGGGGGCATTGGCTTGCAAATCACCAGGATGACCCATCGGGTGCCATATTTGCCTTGCGTTTAGGTCTTTGAGCTCTTGAATGTCTTTCATTTCACATCTCCTGAGACTGTGAAGGGTATTTCATACCAGTATTCTTCTAAATTTGCGCTGTTGCCTATCCGATCCACGACGGCAAATAGGCCGGGAGCGAACAAAGGGGTTAACACACCATGCCAGATATTGCGGTGAAAGTTTATTCCCTGTCCAGCCTCTGTGCGAAAGGCCAAGGGGCGGCCAGGAATGCCGTTTTCATCTGGAGCCACTATCACCAAAAAAGGATTCTCAGTCATGGGGATAAAGGCCTGCGAGCCTTCTGGATGCCGCTCCACCAGTTCCAAAACATAGGGTAGGCTGCGCGGTGTGGCGTCAAATAAGCTGATACCTGCCTGGCCGTCCGCTCCGAAATTCATCAATGCCAAATCATGATGCCGGCCGCAAAGCCCTTGATTGATGAGCTTATCAGGCGCGGATTTCAGCGTCAGAATATCACCATAGGGCGCGAAAGCGTCTTGGGTTAGGGGGTGGATGAGGATGTCAGTCATGAATCAGCCCTTTTCAACTTCACAGCTAACCTATCTGCTTGGTGGAGAAGGTCCAGCTTGTGATTTGGTGATAGGGAGTTTCGGGGCGCAATATAATATCGGGGAAATGACGCTGGTCCAATGAGCCCGGCCAGCTTTGTGCCTCGAGCGCCGGCGCGGCATAGGGCCCATAGGGCGCGCCGTGATGGGTCGAATAATCGCGCCCGTCGATCGTACCTCCATCATAGAGCTGCAGCCCGCATTCGGTTGTGGCCATCTCCATGCAAACCCCTTCCAGCCCGGTCAAGGTCGCAATAGGGCGCAGCGGGGCTTTTGTGGAGCCAAGACAGAGGTTGAGATCATAAAAGTCGCGTGCGTCGCCTGCCAGGGTGCATCCGGCGCGGAAATCATTGGGGCCGTTATCCACCGGCAAGATGCGTCCCGTAGGCATCAACTCTGCATCTGGTTCGCTGTAGTGATCGGCGGCTATTTGAAGCGTCTGCCCACTATAGCCCGGCTTTGAGTCCAAGGACCAATAGGAATGATTGGCGGGGTTGAAGGGGGTCGGTGCATCGCTGGAGGCCGTGGCGGTCATGCGCAGGCTGGCCTGCTCAATGTCATAGCGCAGCGTGATCTCGCGGTTCCCAGGAAAGCCGCCCAATCCATCGGGTAAGTGCAACGTCAGCATGACATAGTCTGATTCATACTCGGCAATACTCCAAATCTGCCGATGCATGCCGGTGCTTCCGGAATGCTGGGTCAAATTGCCAGAATGGTGCTTTTCAAACCTGTAGGTCTTTCCGTCAATCTTGGCGGTGCAGCCTTTAATCCGATTTATGACGGGTCCCATGAAGGAGCCAAAGCTGCTTAATTTCCCCTCATAGCCCGCCACATCAGGACTGCCGAGGGTCAGGGGCCAGGGCACGCTGGTCAGCCGAACATCATTGATCACCGCGCCGAGGGTCAGGATCGTGACGGTGAGCTGTTCAGAGCGCAGGGTGATTTTTTGCACATGGCGTCCATCGGCCACCTGTCCAAAAGTTTCGGGTCGCATTATTGGGACTCCCAAAGCACACCTGCAGCTGGCAGGGTCATCCCTTGGTAGGTAACGCTGCGCGGTCCGTAGTTAAACCAAAACCTATGGCTGTTTGTTTCCCGCAGACGCAAATCTGGCGGTAAATCCATCAGGTCAAGTCCGGCTTGCTCTGTCAGCATTTCCAGAATTCGCCGCCAGCCTGTCGCATCGGGCCATCCGGCAATGTAGATCATCTGCGCATTGCGCACAGCTGCGGGGGCGCCCTCCTCGAGGCGCAAGATCACGGTATCCGTGGTTTCAATGGCTTCACGCCATTTTATAAATGCCCCACCCCCGTCCAGGGCCATCGGCGCAAAAGGTGGAAGGCTTTCCACAAAGGTGACCTTTGTGAAGAGGCCGGCAATATCGGGGCCAAGACCCTCAGGTATGGTCAGCTCTTTGGTTTTGGATCCGGCCCGAGGCCCCGCCACAACCAAACCGCTGCGCAGGCTTTCTGGTACGGTCAACAGGCCCGGGGCGAAGGTGATTTTATAGGCGCTGGGATCGACAGATTTGGGCACGACATCCACCGAGAGGCCGGCCCGCCGCAAAGCCCGGTAACAGTCAAACACCAGTTGGAAATAATCGAAATCTGCGCCTTGCGGCTGGCTTTCCCAAGCGTAGGCGCTGTCATAGTCAAAGACCAGCGCAACCGGGGCTGTTGCAGTACCAACATGTGGCACCTCTGCCAATTCTGCGGCGACTTGGGCGGCCTCGGCCAGGGCCGGGGCGGGGCTGCGGTCAGGGTGCAACAGGCCTGCGTGCATTTGTTCTTGCGCGAATGGCGCTTGCCGCCAGCGGAAATAGCATACGGTTTCTGCGCCATGGGCGAAAGCCTCCCACGCCCAAAGGCGGGGCATGCCCGGTAGGGGAGCGGGGTTCCATGGTGCCCAGTTGACTGGGCCGGGCTGTTGCTCCATCACCCACCAGCGCCCAGCGGAGGTGGCGCGGTACAAATCATGATGGAAGGCTTGAAAGTCTGGATCACCTTGGCGCAGATAATGCGCTTGCGCGGTTTCATCGGCTCCAACGCGGTCCAGCAAAAAACCCATAGGGTAGCTGTCCCAGGATGATATATCCAAATCTGCACCCAGGTCAAAATGATCAAAGGCGGTGATACGGCCCATGAAATTATGAATGATGGGACGATCCGAATATTTGCGAATTTCGTCACATTGTACACGATTGAACATCACGACCTGATCGGATGAGAACCTACGAAAGGCCAAGACATGGCTGGGGTTTGGTTCAGTGACGGTTTGATTGGGCAAATCTAACTGACCGAAACTGTCATACTCCATAGACCAAAATACATTCCCCCAAGCTGCATTGAGCGCTTGTGGGGATTGATAGCGCTGGGCGCACCAGTCTTGAAAGGCGTGTTTGGCATGAGTCGAATAGCTGATGGCAGTATCGTGACAGTCATACTCATTGTCAGTCTGCCATGCCGCAATGGTCGGGTTCGCGCCATAGCGTTCGGCCATCAGGCGGGTGATGCGTCGGGCCTCTTCTCGGTAGGCTGCATGGCTAAAACAATAGTGGCGCCGCGAGCCAAATTTGCGGATCTCGCCGTGGCTGCTGCGGGCCAGCATGTCTGGATGTTTGTCCAGCATCCAGCGGGGTGGGGTGGCGGTGGGTGTGCCCAAGATGACCTTGAGGCCCACTTTTCCCAAAGCCGCAATTGCGCGGTCCAGCCAACCCCAGTCAAATTGTCCCGGCTGCGGTTCAAGGCGCGACCAAGAAAATTCACCAATCCGCACCCAGGTGAGACCGGTTTCAGCCATCAATTGCGCATCGCGATCCCAAATCTCTTCGGGCCAATGTTCTGGATAATAACAAACTCCGAGGCTGCGTTTCATTGGGACCTCACAAAATGACCTGATGTTCAAGCTGTCCGATGGCGGAGACCTCGGCAACAAAGGTTTGGCCATCATGCGCAGTCAGGGCCGCCGCCGCGATGCCTTCCGTTGCACTGGTACAAAAAATTTGGCTGCTGGCTCCCGCAAAGGCGGGGCATGTGGCATGCGCGGCACCGATTTCTAGGGTCTGCAACAAGATGCCCTTTGGACTGTAACAGGCCAGACGCGCCGCGCCCCATTGCGCGTTCCAAATATTGCCCTGCGCATCCACCACGGCACCGTCTGGATTTTCAGCCGTTCCGGTCAGGTCTACCGCCACGCGCGGCGCGCTGCATGGCCAGCCATCCGTATCCAGATCCACCGCAAGAATTTGCCGGAGCGGGGTGTCGGTGAAATAGGCGGTATGCCCATCTAGTGCAAAACATATGGCATTGGGAATGGTAATCTCAGGGAACAGCTGTACCAAATTACCGCGGTAATATCGATAAATCGCGCCGGCCTTCGCCTCTGCTTTCTTACCCATTGTGCCAATCCAAAACCCACCCTGGGGATCACAGCGCCCATCATTGGAACGTGTAATGGGATTGTTTGCTTCGAGGTCGCAAAGTTTCGTTTGATTGTGATCGCCAAGATGGAAGCGAAACAGCTGACTTTCAGAGGCGATGAGCAACTCATCGTGGCTGATCCAACCAGCAGCAGAGACATATTCATCAAATTGCCAAACGGCGGTTTTGCTGAGCAACTGATGGGCGTTGATGTCAAACCAGAAGAGTTCGCCACGCAAAGGATGCCAGAGCGGACCCTCGCCCAGGCTGCAAGGGCGGGTATCGAAAACGCTTACCATGCGGCATCGAATGCGGCGACAATGGCGCGCGCCTTTTTTTGCACGATCTGTGGCGTGTCACCTGGTTTGTATATGGCCGAACCAAGGCCAAAGCCATCGGCGCTGGCGGCAATCCAATCGGAAAAATTATCTGGCTGAGCGCCACCCACCGCATAGACCTGCGTGTCGGCCGGTAAAATTGCCCGCATTGCCTTCAGACCGCGCGGCTGCGCCATGTCGCCGGGAAATAGCTTCAGGCCAGTTGCCCCCGCTTTGAGAGCTGTTAATGCCTCACTCGGGGTGAAGATCCCGGGCCAACTTTGGAGACCGGCGGCGACCGCGGCACTTATGACCTCAACATCGCAATTTGGAGACACCACCAAACGGCCCCCGGCTTGATCCACCTGTGCGACCTCTTGGGGTGTCAGCACTGTTCCTGCACCAATCAAGGCATCAGTGCCATAGGCCTTGGCCAGAGCTTCGATACTGCTCAGGGGGGACGGAGAATTCAGTGGGACTTCGATTTTTTCAATGCCGGCCTGCAAAATTGCATCTGCAATCGCTAAGACCTCCTCCGGCTTGACCCCGCGCAGAATGGCGATGATGGGACGGATCATGGGGTTTCCTTCCATGTGGTATAGGCTGCTTTGAGCCCGGCTAGGGTCATTTGGCTGGTATCGGTGCGAATAACGGGCACATGCTGCGCTGAAAGCGCGGCTGCATAGCCATCGCAGAGCGCTTGCGCGCCAATCATGGCAATCGATTGTCCAATCCAATAGGGTTTCGCGGCGGCCAATTCCGCGCCGACCAAGAGGCCCGAAAGGCGCGCTCGGGCAGAGGCGGGGGGTAGACCATGTAAAAGATCCTGGGCCCGGATCCCAAACAGCCGTGCCGCTAAGGCTTCCGGACGGGACATGGCCTCGTCCACAGCCGTCAGGAAGGCGTCATCATCCCAGGTCTCGCCGACGACGGAGTGGCGCAGAACCGAGGAGGCACAGAGAAGGGCGAAAATTTCGCCAGTCATAAATGTCTGAAAACTCACGATCTCGCCCGCGCTCATTTGTACCCATTTGGTATGGGTGCCCGGTAGGCAAATGACCCCATCCCATTTTGGATTTAGACGCTGGAACCCAGCTATTTGCGTTTCTTCGCCACGCATGACATCGGCCGGCTCGGATTGGCTGACGCCGGCGATGATATGCACGTTGAGCCTTGGATCACCAGTTGGGGCCGTGGTGAAACGCGATTGAGGCTTGCAGGGGGTGGCCGCATAGGGGGCTTCGACCCAACCTTGTTTGGCGCCGACCATGCCGCAGGCGATCACGAGGGTTGGCTTGGACACCTCAAGCCAAGGTTCGACAAGTCGTAACAATGCAGGTTCAAACTCCGCCGAGGTCAATTGCCCCATGCCGTCTGTGCTTGAGGTGGTGGCTAAATCTTGCCCATCCTGGCTCATCGCCCAAGCCCGCAGCGTGCTTGTGCCCCAATCTACGGCGATCCAATCGGCTGTCATCGTCATCCTGTGGTAACCACGCCGCCATCGATAACCAAGGCTTGGCCGGTCATCATTTTCGAGGATTGAGAGGCGAGAAACAGGCAGCCTCCGACGATATCCTCTGGCTCTAAGGTTTCGTTGAGGCACTGTCGTGCCACATGGGCCGCCAACCCCTCTTCTGTGACCCAGAGATCTTTTTGCTTTTGCGTCAGAACCCAACCCGGTGCTAAAGCATTGACGCGAATTTTGTTGGGTCCAAATTCCCGTGCGAGGCTGCGGGTCATGCCGTTGATCGCGGAATTGCAGGCGGTGTAAATCGGATAGCCTGCATTTCCCATCATATAGCTGATAGAGCTGAAATTTATGATTGAGCCAAAGCCGGCGGCTTGCATCTGCGGTAGGGCGGTTTGGCAGGCAAAGAAGTAGGCTTTGAGATTGATTTGCACCATCTGGTCCCAAAAATCTTCTGTGACATCTGCCGTGCTGTGCCGCGCATCATTGGCTGCATTGTTGATCAGGCAGGTGATGGGGCCGTGCGCGTCTTTGGCTTGTGCCATGCTGGCTTGGAGCGCACCGGTGTCGGTGATGTCACCTTGAATGAACAGCGGTGGGTTGTCGTATTTTTCAGCAAGATCATTGGCGAAAGCCGTGGCGTCAGATCTTCCGATGAAGGCGACTTTGGCGCCTTGGGCGACAAAGCCCTCAGTAATGGCCGCGCCGATGCCAGAGCCGCCGCCGGTGATGTAGACGGAGGCCTGTTTAAGATCGTTAAACTGGGCGCTGGGCATGTGGGATCTCCTTGCGGCGGTCTTTGTGTCTTGTGAGAATAAAGTCAGAGTTTTCGCCCTTCAACAACCCATATTGAACCGGGCATGGCATAGGGCAAATGCAAGCCATGGGTCATCAACCAAGCTCCAGAGGCTTGCAGGTCTTGCGATTTGAGTAGGGGCGCTCCGCGTGATAGGTTCGAGGCCTCATCGCGGTTGCGCAGCCGCAACATATAGCGGGCTTCCGGATCAAGCTCGGTCAAGCACAGCGGGCGGGGCAGAATTTGCTGCGCGCTGTCCAGTTGATTAGAAAACACTACAAAGCGCGAGCCATCCACCGCAAGCTGCATCTCTCCCAGAACCGAGGGATCGGCAGTATCCAACCGCAAGATATCCGCTGTGGCCAGCCAGTCGCGATTGTCTTTGTACCATTGGGTCACCTCGGTGAGCACTTGCGCCTCTTGCGCCTCCAGCTCGCGAGGATCCATTTCAAAGCCCATGTGTCTCTGCGCCGCAACCCAAGCTCGGTAACGCATATCAAAGACTCGGCCTGAGGTGTGACAGCGGCGTGGACCAACGTGGCTACCGGTTACGAGGGAGGGTAAAAACAGCGCAGCGCCATGTTGAATGTGGCTGCGCTCAAGCGCGTCATTGCTGTCTGACAGCCAGACCCGCTGACATTGCTGCAATACGCCAAAATCAATGCGCCCGCCGCCAGAAGCACAGCTTTCAATCTCCACATGTGGAAACGCGGCACGCAGGCGGGCCAAAAGCGCATATATGCCTTCAGTTTGTGCCACATCGAACAGAGGCAGGATCCGGTTGTGATCCCATTTCAAGTAGCTAATGTTATAGGTCTCAAGCAGGGTGGAGACGCAGTCATAAAGATAGGTGATGACCTCCATGCGCGCGAGGTCGAGCACCATTTGTTGGCGTCCAAGCAGTTGGTCTTTCGGCCCCAGGATCCAATCGGGATGGGCGCGAAAGAGGTTGCTGTCGGGGTTCACCATTTCTGGCTCAACCCAAAGACCGAATTGCATGCCTAGAGAAGTGACGTGATCAACTAGCGGATCCAGACCGTTGGGATATTTACGCGGATCAATCTGCCAATCGCCCAGGGAAGAGCTGTCATCATCGCGGCGACCAAACCAGCCGTCATCTAGAACAAACCGTTCTGCACCCAGTTTTTTGGCGCGGGTTGCGATGTCTTTGAGGCTGCCAAGATCATGATCAAAATAAATGGCTTCCCAGCAATTATAATGCACCGGACGCGGCAGGGAGGCTTTGGGGAACGTCAGGATATGTTCGCGTAGGTGTCTTTGAAAGGCGGTCCCGCATCCATTGAGTCCCTTATCGGAAAATACAGCATACAGCTTTGCAGTTTCAAAACTTTGGGCCAGACCGTTGTGGCTGTCGCAGGCATGGCCAAATTGGATTTGCCGGCGTCCATCGGGCAGTTCTTCGGCGATCATTTGATGTCCGCCTGACCATCCATAGTGAAACCCATAAGCCCGGCCCGTGGTATTGCGCGCCCCAACTTCTGGAAGGATGAGGCCAGGGAAATGTTCATGCCCGCTGCGGCCCGTGCGGCTCTCGCGCTTGTGAATGCCGGGGCGCCAAGGAATTGAGTTGGGTTGAAACTCTCCGATCCAACGCCCGGAAAAGCTCATCATGGTATCACTTAACTGTGGCGCAGGAAACACGGGTGCGGCCAGCCAGTTTAGTATAAGCGGCTGCGTCGCCTCCAAGCAGCTCCAGCAGGTGAGCATGTTCGAGCTGGCCGTCAGTTCAAAATGCGCCTCATAGGTTAGGCCCAAATCCTTGTCTGCATAGGTGAGGCACAGGCTGATGTCCTGGGTCAGCTCTTGTGCAAAGCGAAAATTTGGGCGTAGGACGCGTCCCTGTACATCGCGGCAAATGAGACCTGGTTGACCGGGAAAGGATTGGCTGGCTTCTGGGCAGATGGACAGCTCCGGATTGGTGTCAAGCATACCGCCGGTGATGTCCATCGCATGGGCGGCGGCGAGCGCGGCGCAATCCTCGGATGCTGGCAAGGGCGGCCCCCAGTAGATGACTTGAGGCAGCCTCTCCTGCTCGGCTGAGAGAATCAAGGTTTGAACGGGCCCATCTAAGCGCCAAAACTGTGACATAGTGTGCTCCTTGACGACTAGGGTGTGGGTTACTTGACCGCGCCAAGCGTCAGGCCGGCAATGAAATGTTTTTGCATGAGGAAGAACATTAAGACAGGCGGCAGTGCTGCAATAATCGAGCCGGCGCTCATCAGATGATACATGGCGCGAAATTGAGCGTTAAAGCTGGTGATCCCAGCGGTCACAGGCTGGGCATTTTCACCTTGGGTCAGTACTATGGCCCAAAAATAATCATTCCAGATAAAGGTAAAGATCAGAACGGAAAGTGCGGCAATCGCAGGCTTCATGAGTGGAAGGACCACAAACCAAAATATCCGCCATTCCGCAATCCCTTCAACTCGGGCTGCTTCGATCAGCTCATGAGGCAGGGCTTTGATGAAGTTACGCATGAAGAGGGTGCAAAATCCAGTTTGAAAGGCGATGTGAAACAGTACGAGACCGGTTTTGGTATTGTACAATCCCATATCAAGCGTGAGGTCACGCACGGGCACCATGAGGATTTGAAAGGGCACGAAATTTCCAGCAATAAACATAAAGAAAATCAGTAAATTGCCACGGAATTTGTAAACGCCCAATGCAAAGCCGGTCATACAACTAAGCGTTACGGCTCCAACTACTGTCGGAATAGTTATTAGAAACGAATTCATTATGTAGCGTGGCATGGCTGAACTAAACACCATGCCGTAGTTTTTGATCATCTCAAAGGATGATGGCCAGCCCCAATAATTGCCAATTAGAAAATCTGAGTCCGGTCGGATTGAGAAGAGCGCTACGGCCAGTAAGGGGGCTAGCCATAGTAACATCACGGTGGGTAGTAGGGCCTGATAACCAAGCTGCCAAGTGCGCGATGATTTTTCGATGGGTTTCGGAAACATCCGTTATGGCTCCAAAGCTGCAAGAATGGATTTCATCGGTTAACGGCTTTCTCATCTTTGTACATCCGCCACAAAAAGTAGCCAATGAATACCATCATTATTAGAAATAGGATCACCGCGATCGCGGCGCCATAGCCCATTTTGAACCCGTATTCTGAGAGGGACTTTTCAAACATATAAAAGCTAAGCACCCGCGATGACCCGAACGGACCGCCGTTGGTCATGATTGAGATTAAATCAAAGGAGCGCAATGAGCCTATCACTGTCACTACAAATGCGATGAACGTGGCGGGGCGTAGCTGCGGCAAGATAACGTGCCAAAGCATTCTCATGCCTTTGGCACCATCCAAACGAGCTGCTTCTGTTTGCTCGGGGTCAACGGAGTTGAGGCCGGTTAGATATAGGATCATGCAATATGCCGTCTGTGGCCAAAGCCCAGCTGCGATGACCCCATAGGTCGATAAGGTGGGATCGCCCAAAACATTTATTGGCTTAAAGCCAATAAAGCCAATTATCCCATTAAATAGACCGTATTGTGGATCATAAAACCACGTAAAAACTAAACCAACAACGATTTGAGAAATTACGAAGGGGAAGAAAAACAGGGATTTATAAAGCCGAATGCCGCGTACAGCTTGATTGAGGAATAACGCGATAAACAGTCCGGCCGGTATTGCGGCCAGATAAAAAACCAGCCACTTAAGATTGTTCCAAAGCGAAATGTTGAAGGAGCGGTCTCGGGTCAGAAGTTTTTCATAATTTGCCATCCCAATATATTCGCCATGTGTGGCCAATGATCCAAGGCCATCCCATTTGAACAATGAGATACGAAAGCTTTGAAAAATCGGGAATACTACGTAAATCGCAAACATGATGAGACCTGGCACCAAAAACAGCCATGGCGTGATCGCGATTTCATTTCGCTGGTACCAGTCCTGTTTCATCAATGTTTTGTTCATCGAGTCGCCTCCGCGGGGAGTGAAGGTCTAAAAAATCAGCAAAGAGAAACGGAAGCCGCTTGTCATTACTAATTATAAGGGCGGATGCGCAGGTTGCCCTGCACATCCGATATTCGCTGAGTTGAAAAACAGCTCTAGTGTTAGAAATTAGTAAACTTCCTTACGAACACCTTCGATGCGGTCAAGGATATCGTCCAAGTTATCTGGATAAATCATAAACTCTTGGAAGCCCTCCATGGCAGCTTGTGCCATTTCAGCAGGGAAGTCACGGTCAAAGAACTGCGCCACGCCGCCTGGACTATTTGAAGATAGCATTTCAAAGCCTTGGTTCAGGAACTTATCATCATCCACGGACGCTTTAGAGTTAACTGGAAGTTGCCCCAAATTAGCGCCATTATTCATTTCAGTTTGAGCATCAGAGGAAACAATATATGCTAAGAAAGCTCGGGCGTTGTCTTTATTTTTAGCATTGGCAGCAATATGAAATGTATCTGTTGGAGCATCTTCAGCCATCGCAACGCCAGCAGTGATTGCTGGAAATTGATGGAAGTCTAGTTGATCGTCGGTCAATCCACCTTCTCGCAACGGCGAAACTGCAAAGTTGCCCATTAAAATAGCCCCAGCAGAACCATCAATCATAAATGGTAGTGACTGCTGCCAGTCTTTATTTTGATTGTCGTCGATGAACGCGCCCATGCGAATTAATTTGCCCCAGTTAGCGAATGTCTCACGAACTCGTGGATCAGTCCATTCAATTTCGCCGGCAGCCATTTGCATATGGAAGTTGAATCCGTTGGTCCGTAAATTGAGGTAGTCAAACCATCCAGCGCCGGTCCAAAGCCATTTATTTCCTATGGTGTAACATTTGCGTCCAGACGCAATCATTGCTTCACAGTTTGACAGCATATCATCAAAATTAGAAGGCTCTGAGAGGCCCAATTCTTGATAGATATCTTTTCTGTAATAAATCCCCCACTGGTAGTACGTATACGGGACGCCCCATTGTTTGCCGTCAACTGTCAGCGCACCCTTGGTAGATGATAATTCATTTGCAATGTCTGTGCCATCAGCCCACATGTCAGAAACATCTTCTAACAAGCCAGCCTCAACATAGGGCTTCATCCGGTTAGCGGCGTACCATGTTAAAACGTCAGGCGCATCGGCTGACAAAAAATTACGTATTTGCGTTTTGTAGGCCTCACGATCAATCACATTAGTTGTAATGTTTAATGCTGGATTCGCGGCTTGGAATTTTGCGATCAAAGCTTCCATTGTTGCGCGTGGTGCAGGGTTCGAAGTATCGAGGTTGATTTTTAGGTTGCCGGTCAGCTCAGCTGATGCTGGTGCTGCCAATGCAACGATGGTTGCTAACGAAACGGCTGTCGCCTTTAAAACGGAACGCATGGTATCCTCCCTGATGTATCCACGTTATTATTGGTTTCACATAATGAAACTCAGTTTTACATATTGATATTTTAATCGTGAATCGCCTATGCTTGTCAACAAATTCATCGGCGCGACTGAGACAAACTTTGTTTTGACTTCTCGCTGACTTGAAATTCACGCCGAACAGGCAAATTTTGGGACCGACGCTTTAAAATGTACGATGCACCACATACAGATGGAACCGTCGGAAAGGCGATGCAGGTTTTGGATCAAGTGGCTTCTTTTCAACGCCCCGTGCGGTTTTCTGAACTTTTGGCCAATAGCCCCTTTCCAAAGCCTACGCTTTATAGGTTCGTTCAAACTCTGACCAATCAGGGGATGCTGGCCTTTGATGCTGAACGCCAAACCTATTCCATGGGGCTACGGCTGGTGCGTTTGGCCCACGCGGCTTGGCGGCACAGCTCACTTGCCTCCGTCGCCCGCCCTTTTATTGAGGCATTAGCCGAGAAGATTGGCGAGTCTATTCACTTGGCACAAATCGACAATGGCCATGTGCTATTTGTCGATAAATACAGAGCGACTGACAAATTCGACACTTTGGCGCAGGCAGGAAAAATAGCGCCGGGATATTGCACGGGCGTGGGGAAAGTGATTCTGGCATTCATGCCGGAGCGCGCGCAAAAACGCGCTTTAGATGAACAATCCTTTGTCGCCTATACCTCCAATACGCACCGAGATCGCACCACTCTGGCGACAGAATTGTCAATCATCCGTAAAGCGCGAGTGGCCTATGATCGCGAAGAGCACGAACTTGGAATTATTTCCATAGCCTGCCCCATTTTGATGGGGCAGGAGCAAGTTGTTGGCGCCGTATCTATTGCCACCTCCACCAACCGATATTGCATTGATGATTTGAAGAAACATTGGCCCGATTTGTGCGACACCGCAAATTCCATTGGGGCCCAAGCAGAATTATGGCAGGTTCCGACATGGGGCTGAGCAATTGGGAGACGAGATAAATGTCTGGTGTAACTCTATCTAATATCACCAAAAAATATGGCGAAGTCCAGGTCATACATGGGATTGATCTTGAGATCAAAGATGGCGAATTTTGTGTCTTTGTCGGCCCGTCTGGTTGTGGAAAATCTACCCTGCTGCGGATGGTGGCTGGGCTTGAGGATACCACGGGCGGCGCCATTTCTATTGGTGCACGCGATGTCACCCGGGAAGACCCGGCGCGGCGCGGCGTGGCGATGGTATTCCAAACCTATGCGCTCTATCCGCATATGACCGTGCAAGAAAACATGGGGTTTGGCCTGCGTATGAATGGCCATCCAAAGCATGAGATTGCGCAAAAGGTCGCCGAAGCTAGCCGGATTTTGAAACTTGACGATTACCTCAAGCGAAAGCCAGCTGCTCTCTCGGGTGGGCAGCGGCAGAGGGTATCGATCGGCCGTGCCATTGTGCGCGGGCCGGAGGTGTTTTTGTTCGATGAACCTTTGTCGAATCTCGACGCGGAACTGCGGGTTGAGATGCGCGTGGAGATCGCAAGACTGCATAAGGAAATCGGCGCGACCATGATCTATGTCACCCATGATCAGGTTGAGGCCATGACACTCGCGGATAAAATCGTCGTTCTACGGGGCGGGGTGGTTGAACAGGTCGGCGCGCCAATGGACCTTTATCGTGATCCGGACAATAAATTTGTAGCGGGATTCATCGGCAGTCCGGCAATGAATTTTCTTTCCGCTGCGGTAAAAGAGGGTGTGGTCGATGTGCCGGGACTAGAGACCGCCGTGGATCTACCCGTCACCCTGCCGGCTATTGGGACGGCTGTTGAAATTGGTCTACGTCCTGAGCATTTGACTCTTGATCCAAAGGGCAGCACCCATCGCATTGAGATGACCGAAAGCCTTGGTGGCGTCTCCTACGCCTATTTGAAGGGCGCTACTGGTGAGAAAATTGTCGTCGAGGAGCGCGGCGAAACCCGTTCAACGGAAGGCGACACGGTGGGGCTTATCCTTGATCCCACTGCTGCTCGCCTATTTGATGCGGCCAGTGAAATCCGCATTCGATAGGGCGCGCCACTTGGGGGTGTTAAATTCCAAAGATCATCCGCAGGATGCCCCAACCGGCCAGCGCCAGTAAAAGCAGAAGGCAAAACGGCTTGTAAAGATGCTCCCATCTTGGGGCGAAGGACAGTTGTCCCAAGATAACCCCAAGCGCCGCAGGTCCAGCCATGGCCAACCCGCGAGCGATAGCAGCTTGGTCCATCAACCCGAAAGCCAGCAGGCTGACTGCTGTCGTGACACTGCCCAGAAACAAAAACAGCACCAGCGAGGCGCGCATTTCACGCGGTGGTGCGCTTTGCGCCAAAACGTAGAGCGCCACAACCATGCCGCCAACACTGGCCAGCCCCGTGGCCACGCCCGCCATCCAGCCCGATCCGTAAAGCCCCCAATTGCTGGCCAAAAAGCGCAATTGCACCCGGGAAAGCTGCAAGGTGGCGAGACTGGCGATGACCGCAAGCGCGATCAGCTTTGAGGTTTCCGTATCGACCTGAGTGGTCAGGGCCAGACCGAATGGCACGCCGATGGTCGAGCCAACGGCCAGACCCAGAGCGACCTTGCGATTGGCCTCGCGCCAACCGCCGCGTAGCATGAAAAGCGAGGCGGTCATCTCAAGCCACCAACAGACGGGGATCAGTTGCACAGGCGGCAGGATCAAGGCACCCGATGCCATGACCATGGCGGAAAGTGCAAAGCCCGAAAAGCCGCGCACTATGCCGGCAACGAAGCAAATCAGACCGAGTAATAAAAGGTGATCCTGCGGCAAAGCCAAGGCTGCTGAGGCCACTTGCATCACAGCTGCATTTCGCTCGCAATAAGCGCCACCCCTTCAGCAATTTTCCGAACGGGAAGCGAACTATAGGCCAAGCGATAGTAATTCTTCGGCGCATCTTGTTGGGTAAAAAACGGCCGACCTGGCTCGATCAATACGCCCTTGCTGCGCAGTCGCTCTGCAACCTGCTCCGTATCGACGTTGGCCAGGGCACGCATCCAAAAGGAGCTACCACCAAAGGCGCCTTGCCCGGCAACGGTAAGGCCATTTTGGGCGAAGGCCTCCTCCATAGCCAGCCGCCGCGCATGAAATTCGGTGCCCATCCGGCGGATCAGCGCGTCGTAATGGCCTAGTGAAAGGAAATAGGCCGCCGTGCGTTGAATATGGCCGGGCGGATGGCGCAGTACGGTTGAGCGCAGCGCGCGTGCCTCGCGGATAAATGGCCTGGACCCCACCAGATAGCCAAGCCGCAACCCTGGAAATAGAGATTTAGAGAAACTGCCAACATAGATCACCCGCCCCTCACGGTCCAAGGATTTCAGCGCTGGAGAGGGGGCCTTGAGAAAGGACATCTCAAACTCATAGTCATCCTCAACAATTAAAAAATCTTGCTCTGCCGCGCGGGACAGAAGCGTACGGCGGCGCTCCAGCGGCATTGTGGTGGCGGTTGGGCATTGGTGGGATGGGGTGGTGAAGACCACATCGACATCAGACGGCAACGCATCTGGTGGTAGGCCACCCGCATCCACCTCCACACTGGCGACTTGGCAGCGCGACTGGGTTAAAATATCGCGCAAGGATGGGTAGCAGGGGTTTTCCAATGCAGCTGTTCGCCTTTGGTTTAGGAGGACATTTGCGGTCAACCAAAGTGCATTCTGTGCCCCCATGGTGACCAAAACCTCATCCGGTTCCGCCCTTATTCCCCGGCGTGGCAGGGTGTGGCGCAGAATGAATTCGATCAACTTTGGATCATCCCGATCGAAGTAATCACTGGTCAGAGCATCATAATCTTTCGAGCCCAAAGCTTGAAGTGCACAGAGCCGCCAATTCGACCGATCAAACAGGGTTTCATCGGCTTGGCCGTAGATGAAGGGATATTTGTAACTGCCCCAATCGGAGGGTTTCGTAAGTGTCACCCCACCGGAAAACTTTTGACCAATGGCGCGGACCCAATCCACTTTGTCTTCACGGGGCATGATGGGGAATTTTGGCGGCTGTGGCGCATTTGCGCTGATATAATAACCGGACCGACCGCGGCTCGTGAGATAATCATCGGCCAGAAGCTCTGTGTAGGCGAGGGTCACGGTGATCCGGCTCACCCCTAAATGGGTCGCCAATTTGCGGCTTGAAGGCATTTTCTCACCGGCCCGAAACCTTCCGCTGAGAATCGCTTCGGCGACCAGCTGTTGGATTTGGTTCTGCAGGGTGCCTTCCGCGTCGGGCGGCAAAAAGAAAGTCTCTTCAGAAATCGCCATTTTGGACCTAAACCTATATGACTTTTGGATCTATTGATGCCGAGTTTTCTGTAGGGGTGCAAGGGCTAGAAGTGGTGACACGCTTGGAAATATTTGGCTGGGCATAAAAAAGGCAGGGACGGGCCCTGCCTTTTTAGTCAGGCTCTGGGAGGATTAGCCAAAAACGCGGCTTAAGGCTTGGTCTATGGCATCGGTGATGAGGTCGATATCTTCCGCCGTACAAATCAGTGCGGGTGACAGGCAAAGAGTGTTGTTGAAGCCTGGCAAGGAGCGGTTTGTTGCGCCGATGATGACACCCTGCGCCATGCAGTCTTTGACCACCGCCTGCACCTTTGCTTCCGGTGCTGGTTCGCGGGTTTCGCGGTTAGTCACCAGCTCTGCGCCGCAGAACAAGCCTTTACCACGGACATCGCCAATGATGCTGTGTTTCTCAGCCAAGGCTTCTAGATTAGCAATCAGTTGCGCGCCACGGGCTGTGCAATTTTCAAGAAGGTTTTCCTCCTCAATGATGCGCATATTTTCCAGCGCTGCTGCCGGACCTGCGGTGCATCCGCCGAAGGTGGAGATATCGCGGAAATATCCCATGTGATCGCTGGTATCTTTAAATTGCTCGAATACCTCTTCGGTGGTGACGGTCAATGAGATGGCCGCATACCCTGAAGCAACACCCTTGGCCATTGTGACAATATCTGGCTGGATGTCGTAATGTTGATATCCAAACCAGGTGCCTGTACGCCCAAGGCCGCAAACGACTTCGTCTATCATCAACAAGACATCATATTTTTTGCAGATTTCCTGCACCCGTGGCCAGTAGCCTTCGGGGGGTACAATAACTCCGCCACCTGCTGTGACTGGCTCAAGGATCAAACCGCCAACGGTGTCGGGACCTTCGCGCAGGATGATATCTTCAATCGCATTTGCTGCGCGCAACCCATAGCTTTCGCCTTGTCCGAGGTTGTCTTGTGCCGCTTCGCGATATTCAAGGCAATGAGGCACAGAAATGAAACCCTCGGGGAAGGGGCCGTATTGCGCGCTGCGCTCATGCTGGCCACCGGCCGCCAAAGTCGCAATGGTGGTGCCATGATAATCGCGCTCGCGGTACAAAATCTTATTCTTCTTGCCACCATATTTCTTATGCGCGATTTGCCGGATCATCTTGAAGCCTTTTTCATTGGCTTCTGATCCGGAGTTTGAGAAATAGGCCCGGCTCATACCAGGCATTTTTTCGATCAAGCGTTTGGCAAAATTGGCCGCGGGAATCGAGCCAGCGGAACCGGCAAAAAAGTTCATTTTGACCAATTGATCGCGTACGGCATCGGCAATGCTTTCGCGGCCGTAGCCGACGTTGACGGTCCAAACCCCTCCGGAGACCGCATCCAGATGCTCCTTGCCCGCTTGGTTCCAAACCCGCATGCCTTTGCCCTCAACAATGATATTGGGGTCAGCGGTTTCGAACATTTTATGTTGGATCAGGTGATGCCAAACATGGGCTTTGTCGTTGGCGACAACGTCACTCAAATCATTTTGTAGATTGCCGTCCATAGGCCACGCTCCTTTTTAGATCTGATAGGATAATCGGATTCGGTAGTCTTATTTCGCCGGCTATCAACGCAGAAAAGCCATACTAGAAATAGGTCCAGATGCAAAACCTCTATACGTCCAAAAAGCATTTCCTCTTGCTGGACGCGACGACTGTTTGCAGTGTTGCCCGAATGATGCTGTTGTGCTGGCGTGAAGATCGGCGGCGGTTCGTTGTGAGACTGGGAGAGATCAAATCAAAAGCTGCGCAAGTCTGGGCGAATATTACTCTGAATACTTTGAGTGATATCGTAAAATTATTCAGAGAAAATTCAAGAATATGCTTTGCGCGACTCTTATTTTATGGTTCGGTATACTCCTAAAGTCTGCCGTTTGTGGCCGTGCAAGTTGGTCTCATCCTGGCGAGAATAGAAGAAGTAAACAAGCTGGGCATCAAGCGCCAGCGCAACTGGGAGAAAATGATATGAAATTGAAAACTGCATTGAAGGGTGCTGTTGCTGGGGTAACTTTGGTGTCAGGCTCCGCTGCATTCGCGGGCGGGCATGGCGAGTTGAACGTTGCGTATTTTCTTGAGTGGCCCATGCCATTCCAAGCCGCAAAAGTTTCGGGCGCCTATGACGCTGCTTTGGGCATGAAAGTAAACTGGGTTTCTTTCGACACAGGAACAGCAATGTCCGCTGCGATGGCCTCCGGTGATATTGATATTTCCGTGTCTCAAGGTGTGCCTCCTTTCGTAGTTGCAACATCTGCGGGTCAGGATTTGCAAATTGTTGATGTGGCTGTGTCCTATGCAGACAATGACAACTGTGTGGTCGCATCTGGTTTGGAAATCGACAAAAACTCCGCAGGCGAATTGGCTGGCAAGAAAGTTGCCGTGCCGTTGGGCACTGCGGCACACTATGGTTTCCTGAAGCAAATGGAGCATTTTGGTGTATCCTTGGACAGCGTGACCGTTGTGGACATGGCACCTGCTGAAGGCCAAGCAGCCTTGGCTCAAGGCGCTGTAGACATGGCATGCGGCTGGGGTGGTGCGCTGCGTCGTATGAAAGAATCTGGCA
Source organism: uncultured Planktomarina sp. (assembly GCA_905181815.1). Taxonomy (GTDB): domain Bacteria; phylum Pseudomonadota; class Alphaproteobacteria; order Rhodobacterales; family Rhodobacteraceae; genus Planktomarina. The sequence goes on from CAJIZA010000003.1 coordinate 411,214, forward strand.
ACGTATTGCTGACAGGTGCAGAAAAAACTGAGCTGGGTATTTTGGTCTTTGACGTGACCACAGCACCCTCTGGCTTTGTCGCTGAAAATGCCGATGTTGTGGCGAAATTCTTGGCTGTGACAGCTGATGCCAATGCGGCGTGGAATTCCTCTCAGCCTGAGTTTATGGCTAATATGATCGCACAAGATGCGGGTATGAGCGTTGAAGATGCAAAAGGCTCCATGAGCACGTTTGTTTTCCCAGACATGGACACACAATTGTCCAACTCTTGGCTCGGCGGTAATGCGCAGACCTTCATGAAAGGTGTGGCGGATGTCTTCGTTAACGCAGGTTCAATCGACAGCGCCAAAGACAGCTATGTTGACAATGTAAACACAGGTCCTCTGGTCTCTGCTAAAGGCATGTAAGTTTTGAATGAGGTAGGCGGTTTCAGATCGCCTACCTCTCTTTTTACTTTGTGATTAGTCCGCGGGAATCCTCCGTTAACATGAGAGAAGGCTAAGCATTTTTGGCCAGATGGGAGCTTCAGGTGTCAGGCCTGCTTATTGACAATATTTCTATGCGCTTCGATCTGCCCAATGGGGGATCCGTGCAAGCGCTCAAAAACGTAACCTTGGACATAAAATCTGGAGAGTTGCTAAGTGTTCTTGGCCCATCAGGCTGTGGCAAAACCACTTTGCTGAATATCGTGGCTGGGTTCTTGGCGCCCACCGAAGGGCAGGTCGTTGTCAATGACCATGCGGTCAAGGGACCAGGGCCAGAACGCGGTATGGTATTTCAGCAAGGCGCTTTGTTTGAATGGATGACGGTGCGGGAGAATGTTTCTTTCGGCCCAGATATGAAAAAGATGCCTCGCCAAGACAGCATGAAAATCGTAGATCGTCTGTTGGAAGTGGTGGGTTTGCAAGATTTCAAAGATAAGGCGGTCTATGAGCTGTCCGGTGGTATGCAGCAGCGTGTGGCTTTGGCCCGTTGTTTGGCCAATGAACCGGAAGTGATTTTGATGGATGAGCCTTTGGGGGCTCTGGATGCTTTGACCCGCGAAAAGATGCAATCTTTGGTGTTGGATCTGTGGAAAGAGACTGGCAAGACGATTATTTTGATCACCCATTCGGTGGAAGAAGCTCTGCTCTTGGGTGAGCGCCTTTTGGTTATGGCGCCTCGTCCAGGGCGTATCCACAAAGAATATCGCCTGCCCTTTGCAGAAATGGGTGTTGGCGCGGATTTGCGCGTGGTTAAGAAACATCCCGATTACGCCAAAACCCGTGAGGAAATCTTGGCGATGATTTGGGAAATGGAAGAAGAAATAATGGGCCGCACGGAGGAAAGTGCATGACTGGTTTGATCCTTCTTGCCGTGTATATCGCGATTTTTGCGGTTAGTATGGTGATTGTAGCTTGGGCCACAAAACGATTTTTTACCCGCGCTGATTTCACCTCACTCAAGACGGTGACCTTTGGCGATGAAAGCGCTGTGAAGGCGAACCGGGCTGCTTCTGTGATTTCGGTTCTGGCGATTTTTGCGTTATGGGTGGCTTTTACCAACTCATCCTTGCCTTTGTTTAAGGCCAAAGGTCCGTTTGAGGGCATGGTGGAATTCAGCTATACTTCCACCCTGCCGAGTGGACGCAGTGACGACGCAACAGTTTCTATTTTGGTGTACCCTGAAGATGTTCAGCTGACAGAAGATTCAAATGGAGCGCCGGGGAAAATTCCGGGCAAACCTGACGTTGATCTTGGAGAAGGGTTTGCAAAGAACGATACATTGGTCATTCCGCGTTATGGATCAAAGCTGATCTCAGTATTTAAAAATGATGAGTTCAAAAAATCCGACGGGGCAATTGTGACCCATCTCAATGGGCAGGCCCTAACACCTGGTGAGCAGATTATCTTGTCCGAGGGCCGCTTGGCGCTCACCGAGAAAGGCACCCCTTTCTTCGAGCCCTCCACCGGGTTCCGCATGGCGCGGCTCTATCTGCCCGCTCCGGAAGTGACGACGAACCGCTTTTTACAGCTAAATCGTGAAGGCTATCGCAATTTTACCCTTTTGGAGCACACTTGGGCCTCCTTGCAGCGTGTATTGCTTGGTTTTATCTTTGGCGCGCTTGTGGGTATTCCCCTCGGTTATGCCATGGGGCTGACCAATTGGGCGCGGGGCTGGTTTGATCCGATTGTCGAATTTATGCGCCCTGTGCCACCCTTAGCCTTGATCCCCTTGATGATTATTTGGTTCGGCATTGGTGAGACGTCCAAAGTGATCCTGCTCTTTCTTGCAGCGCTTATGGATTATGGCAATCGCTGCGCGCTCTGGCGTGTCCGGCGTGGCTATTGCTAAAGTGCATGCGGCCTACTCCTTGGGTGCCAAAAAATCGCACATTTTGCGTAAGGTGATCATTCCAAACTCACTGCCTGAGATCTTTACAGGCGCACGGGTGGCTATGGGCGTGTGTTGGGGCACGGTTGTGGCGGCTGAATTGGTGGCGGCTGAAAAAGGTCTTGGCATGATGATCATGGTGGCGGCTAAGTTTCAGCTGACAGACATCGTGATTGTGGGGATTATCCTCATCGGTGTGATCGGTTTTGCTATCGACATTGGTATCCGCAAGCTCGAAGGCTGGCTGGTGCCTTGGAAAGGCAAAGTTTAAAAGCATCAGAAACGGGCCCTAGGGCCCGTTTTCTTATCCAGCTCTAGGTTTTGACCCGGCTGTTATCGGGGTCATAAACTGGCCCGTTCAGAACCTCTGGCCGCATAGGGCTTGCCGATGATATCAACGGTGAGGCCCTCAATGATGTCGGGCTGCAAAAAGGCATAGGCGATATTCTTACCCGTGCGGTGCCCCCATTCGGCAGAGGTCACCGAGCCGACGAGTTCCCCGCCGGCATAAAGGCTGTCGCTGGCTTGGGGGCTGGCATGTGTGGCATCAATCTCCAGCATCCGCAATTGACGCCGCTTTTTGCCGCCTCGGGCCACAAGCCCCGATTTTCCAAGGAAATCTTTGTCTTGGCACACAAAGCGGTCGAGCCCAGTCTCATATGGATCAAACTCAGTGATCAAATCTGATTTCCAATGTAGGTAGCCTTTTTCCATGCGCATACTGTCGACAGCGCGCACGCCGAAATGTCCGATATCATGGGCAGCGCCAGCCTGCATAAGCGCTGAATAAGCGGCAAAAAGTGAGGCATTAGGCACATGAATTTCATAGGCCAGTTCACCGGAAAAACTTACCGACATGACAATTGCGGGCGCATGCCCAATGCGGGCTTCGCGGACCGAAAGCCAAGGAAAACCTGAGGCTGACCAATCGCCTCGGGCGCAAGCGCTCAGCACCGCGCGGGACTTGGGCCCGGCCAAGACTAAGATCGTGTGGTCATTGGTCAGACTGCGCAGCTCTACAGAGCCATCTTTCGGCAGGTATTGGCGTAACCAGTCCATATCATGAAATTCGGCGGCTGCGGCGGAACCATACCAAATGCGGCCATCGGGCAGATTGGCAATCGTAGCTTCGGCTTTCACATTGCCATATTCGTTGAGAAGATACCCAAGCCCCACTTTTCCTAATTCGGCGCGGTACACGTGAGCAGATCATGTAATCGAGCCAATCACGCGCGCCAGAGCCGGTGATCTCGATCCGATTGAACCCGTTCACCTCCGCGAGCCCCACATGAGTGTGCACCCGCGCCACCTCGGCGGCGACCACCTCATGCACCTGCGTGAACCGATAGCAATAGTCTTCCACAAACTCTGAGGTGGGTTTGAAATAGTCAGAGCGCTCCCAGCCGTTGACCACAGTGAAATGCGCGCCGGCCTGCTCTAAGATCGGGGTCAGCGGGGTCGTTTTGGCCGGGCGCCCGGCCGGGCGGTGCTCATGGGGCAGATGGAAGCGAAATTCGTTTTGATAGTCTTGGATGGCGTAAAGCGACGTCAACTCTTGCGTGGCATGGCCGGTGAAGCGCCGCGGATCTAAGGCCCATGTGTCATAGCAGGCTTCCCCATGAACAATTTGCTGCGCCAAGAGCCACCCATGCCCGCCGCCCTCCCCAAGCCCGGCCCGTAGACCGATGATGCAAAAGGCGTTGCGTTTGCCGGGAATTGGCCCAACCAAAGGGGCGCCGTCGATGGTGTAGGTGATCGGTCCGTTGACCACCTGTTTGATGCCGACTTCTGCAAGGGCCGGCATGCGGGCAATTGCCCCTTCCAACACATCCATAACCCGGTCCAAATCATCTGGGCATAGATCATTGCTGAATTTGGGATCAATCCCATCCATGCCCCAGGTCTTGCAATCTTGTTCATAAAACCCGACCAAAAGGCCATTCTTTTCCTGGCGTGAATAGTAGTCTGAGATGGGGCACCGCAGCAGCGGTATCCGATGTCCAGCTTCCATAACGCCGGGCATGTCTTCGGTGATGAAATACTGATGCTCCATGCTGGCAACAGGATGTTCCACCCCCATCATCGCGCCAACCTCATTGACCCGGTATCCACAGGCGTTGACGACGATTTCTGCGCGAATATCACCCTTGTCCGTATGTACTGTCCAGCTGTCATCGGCATGCTGCGTAAGGTCCGTGACAGAGGTGAACCGGTAGACCTCAGCTCCGGCGGCGCGGGCTCGGCGCGCCAAGGCTTGGCAGAGCTGAGCCGGATCGATATGGCCATCGGTTGGGTCCCAGAGGCCACCCATTAGATTTTCGGTCGAAATCAACGGGTGCCGCCGGGAGCATTCCTGTGCATCTAGCACTTCGAATTCAACGCCCATGCCCTTGGCCAGGCTGGTGAAATGAGCGTATCCGTCCATGTGAGCTTGGGTATTTGCGAGCCGGATGCCGCCATCTCCATAGTTATAGCCGACCGGATAGTCGATATCCGCGGCCAGCTCTTTATAGAGGTTGATCGAATGGCTTTTGAGACCAATCATCACCTGCGACATGCCGAAATTGGTGACCTGTGCCGCAGAATGCCAGGTGGTGCCCGAGGTCAATTCATCGCGCTCCACGAGGACCACATCGCTCCAACCTTCTTGGGTCAAATGGTAAAGGGTTGAGCAGCCAGCGATTCCGCCGCCAATAACCACTACGCGTGCTTGAGATTTCATCTCCCACCTCCTGTTCGGCACTCTATGCTGGTTTCTTGCCAAAGCGGAAGGGATCTTGAAAATATTTTCTTCGATTTATGAGCTGGAAGGCATAGGCTTTGCAGAAGGCCATAGGGCGATGCTTGTCTGGCGGGGTGGCTGCGCAATCCCAACGTCTTTGACATATGGGCGGAAAGAAACAACACCAGCTAGAATCGTCATTTTCCTTGACCGAAGACTGAGTGCGCGAGACGGTGCGAATAGACTTAATCGAAAGGAGAATTATGGCGCGAGCAACAGGTGGCAGAGCCGGGCGACATCAGAGGCGCAGTCAAGCCTTGCCAATAAATCCCGCTCCCCCCGGCGGGTTTGGAGGGCAATACAAGCCTTTGAGTATTTCTGATATGGAGCAGATCTACGACGTCGCCCTGCGCTTGCTCGAAGAGCTTGGGGTTGGCGAGGTGCCGGACCGTTTGCAGGATCTCTTTGTGCAGCAGGGGGCGCGGTTTGAAGCGGGACGGATCCATATACCCCGCAGCTTGATAGCGCAGGCTATTGCCGCAGCTCCAAAGACCATCACCCTGCACGGCCGGGATCCTGTGCGCAGCATTGAAGTGGGCGGGGAGCGGGTGCATTTTGGCACCGGCGGCGCAGCGGTGCAAACTTTGGATTTGGATGGTGGCGATTATCGCGCATCGACGCTTCAAGACCTCTATGATTTTGCGCGGCTTCAGGACCAATTAACCAATATCAGTTGGTTCACCCGTTGCTGCGTTGCCACCGATCTTGTTGGAGAGGAGGCTTTGGATCTCAATACAGCCTACGCTTTGCTCGCGGGCACCAGCAAACCTGTCGCCACCTCCTTCACCTTGGCAGAACATGTGGCGCCAATCGTTAAGATGATGGATATGGCGGAGGGTCGCGAGGGGGCGTTTTCAAAACGACCTTGGCTTGCGGCCCATATCAGCCCGATGATTTCACCCCTGCGATTTGGGGCGGATGCGGTTGAGGTTTGTTTTGAATGCGTGGCGCATAATATTACAGTCAGCTGCATCACCGCAGCACAATCGGGGGCAACTGCGCCTGCCACCCCCGCGGGATTTTTGGCACAATCTTTGGCGGAAACATTGGCGGCTCTGGCCATGGTGCATGTGATGAAGCCCGGCCATCCGATGATTTTTTCCAATTGGCCATTCGTGATTGACCTGCGCAGCGGAGCGTTCTCGGGGGGTGGCGGTGAAATTGCCCTCATGAATGCCGCATCGGCACAGCTTTCAAATTGGTTGGGCCTGGTCAGTGGTGTGGCCAGCTCTATGACCGATTCGAAGGCGATTGACGCACAATACGGTGCAGAGAAAGGGGTGACGGCCCTCGCCGCTGCCTTATCGGGTGCGAATATGATCTACGAAAGCGCCGGCATGACAGCTGCTTTGCTTGGGGCTTCTTTCCAGGGATTTGTTCTCGACAATGATATGCTGGGCAATATTTATCGCATGCTGCGCGGTGTTGAGGTGACCGAAGAAAACCTCGGCTTTGAGGTGATTGTGGACGCGGTCCACGGCGACGGGCATTTCCTGGGCCATCCTCAGACGATGGCCGCGATGGAGCGAGATTATTTCTACCCGGAGACCGCCGATCGAGAGGCGCCAATTACTTGGCGCGAACGCGGCAGCATGGATGCGCAGACCCGGGCCATAGCCAAGGCGCGCACGCTTTTACACTGGCACCCCACCTATTTGTCGGCAGAGGCCGATGCTCGCATTCGCGCAGCCTTCGACATCCAACTGCCACCACAGCGATAGCATTTATTCGATCGCATTGCCGCTGAGCATGGCGTTGATCCAGCCTTTTGTCTCGGAGGTTTTGGCGAGCCGAAGAAAGGCTGCGCGTTCACGGTCAAACATATCTTGCTCTGTGACCTGCAACTGTGCATCGGAGGCGGTATTTACGACGATGGTTGCGATTTCCATCGCCGTGGTTTTGTTGTGCGGTTTGAACCAGCCCTTTGCCACGCCATCGGCCATAAAGGCCTCCATTTTGGTGTAGATGGCTTGACCCGGCAGGGTCAGTTTCGGCGGCTCTGGGGGTGTGTATCCTGGTGCCATGTCGCGGATCATAGCACTGGCGCGGGTGATGAGCTTGTCCCGGTTCATCACTGTCTCGTCATGGCCGGGCTGAAAATATCGCAGTTTCCTAGCCTTCTCAGGGCTTTCGCCAGTTTTGCCATAACCGATTTGCATCCAGCTTTCCCAAGCGGCGGTCTCTGCATCGCCTGTCGCCTCCAACCAGCGTTGGTAGGTGGTCTTGACCCCGCCACCACCGGGCACAACCCCAACGCCGCTTTCCACCAGTCCCAGCACGGAATTGGCGTGGGTGAGCAGGCGGTCGCAATGCAAAAGCACTTCGAAACCACCGCCGAGCGCTAGACCAGAGGGCGCGCCTACAACTGGCACGGGGCAATATTTCAATGCCACAACTGTTTGTTGGAAGTCATTGAGAAAGGCGTCCATTTCCCCCCAAGCTTCGCGGGCAATGAAATCAGCAAAGTGGTTCAAATCGACCCCCGCGCTGAAGTGCTGCGCATCGTTATGGATCAAAATGCCTGTGCCATGATCCTTGGCCGCTTGACGCACGATGGCCATACTCTCGCCTGTGAGTGCATTGGCTTTGGAATGAAACTCCACCAAACGCAGATCACCGGGCAGGTTCCAAAGGCTCGCCGCGCGATTACTGGCGATGGGGGTCAATTTGCGGCGCGTGAGGCTAAAGCGTTCTGTGCCTTCGGGCAGTTGCACGGGTTTGAGCTGGGATGCGGTTTGATCAAAATTGCGCACCATCAAAGTAGCATCTTGCACCTGATAGAACGGGCCATGCTCGGCGGATGTTTGCAGGGCTTGCGGAATGGTGCAACTGGCGTCTTGGGCCAGTTTGATCACAACGTCAGCGCCCAAAGCATCGATCATTTCAAACGGGCCGCGGATCCAGTTGAATCCCATCTTCATTGCGTCATCAATGTCTTGCGGCGTGCGGGTGACATCCGGAATCAAAGCCGCTGCATAGGCGAGCACGCGGCCGAGAAAATTGCGACAAAATTGATGATGCGGTTCGGAGCCTTCGATTATCATGGGCAGAGTTTCGAGCCCATCTTGCTGTGCAGTGGCGGCATTTTGTGCCAAGGCTGGCAGCTCGGTGACGCGCGGGCGCAGTGCGCCGCTGGTCAAATCAACGGCTTGATCCTCACGATAAAATCCGCCTTTACCAGATTTCAAGCCGGTGAAGCCTTCTGAGATCATCGTATCGATTAGAGCGTTTGCTGGGTTATTGGAGCGTCCAACTGCGTGAAACACGTCATTTTCTGGGAGAATATCGCCCAAAGTGTCCACCACATCGGACATGAGATCCACGCCGATCATATCGTAAAGACCAAACACCCCAGTTTTTGGAATGCCCATGGGGCGGCCCATCAGAGCGTCGGCATGTTCGATACAAAGACCCTGTTTAAAGGCCTCGTCCATACCCACTTGCAGAGCAAAGACCCCAACGCGATTGCCTAAAAATCCGGGGGTGTCATTGCAGGGAACCACGCCCTTGCCAAGAATTTCGTCATTGTAGCGCGATAGGCGCTCCATCACATCGGCGCGGGTATCGGCGCCACGGACAAGCTCCAAGAGGCGCATGTAACGCACTGGGTTGAAGTAATGGGTGATGGCAAATCTTTGCTGGAAAGCCAAAGGCATCTCTGCCACCAAAAGCTTGATAGGAATGGTAGAGGTGTTGGAGGTGACGATACAGTCGTCGCGGATCACTGCGTCCAAACGTTTGTACAGATCGCGCTTGATGTCGAGACGTTCGACCACGGCCTCAACAATCCAATCGCATTCCGCGAGCTTGTCAAAATCAGCCTCGATGGTGCCCGTTTCAATCAGATCAACATTGCCACGCTGGTGCAAAGGCGCGGGTTCAGACTTTTGGAGCCGTTCCAAAGCGTAATCTGTGGCTTTGGTTGTCAGGTCCATAAGGAGAACCTTGTGACCTGCATTGGCGATGTGTCCGGCGATGCCAGAGCCCATGGTGCCAGCGCCAATAACTGCGATGCGTTTAAATGTCATGCTCTACGTGCCCGTTAGAAAAATGCCCTGAGGGCTTTGTTGACGTCAAAAGGGTGTTCGGTGATCGACATGTGGCCCGATTGGGCAATTTCGACCAGCTCACCCCCTAACGCAGCCTGGAGGGCCAATCCAGTTTTACGGGGCGTCATTCGGTCTTGGCCGCAGACCACAGTCAAGGTGGGGCAGGTGACAGATTGTGCGGCCGTGGGGCCATTAGCATAAGCGTTACAAGCCACCAAATCTTTATGCAGCGTTCCAGGCGCATTTCCGGCCATAAGGCGGCTGCCGTAAAGCATGTGCGAGGTGCCCGGCATTGTGTGCTCATGAATATGACCTGCTGCGCCATGGCCCCAATCCATCATTGCGCCAATGGCAGCGCCTTCTTTTGCTGCGGCCAGATTGATCAGCGCGTCATTGACTGGAATCGCGAGAGCTGTGCTGATAAAGGCCGCCTTGGTGACGAGATCAGGGTAGCGGCTCGCCAATTCCAATTCGATTAGACCGCCCATGGAGTGACCAACCAAAGTTGCTTTGGTGATGCCGAGAGCTTGCATGAATTGTGCATACCAATCGGCCATGGCCTTAATTGTTGTCAGCGCCTCGCCGTTGGACAACCCATGTCCAGGCATATCGGGCGTGATGCACTGAAAGCCACGATTGGCAAAAAAGCGATGTTGCAACATGAAGCCAAGATGTGATTGGCCAGAGCCGTGCACAAAGAGCACAACCGGGCCAGACGGGTCAAAATCGCGCCCGCCGGTTGAGGCAAAGATTTTGGTATTGTTCAGCGTCAGTCTCATGCGCCTGTTCCTTTTGCCTCTGCTGCTGTTAATTTTCCAGCTGTGCGCAGCGCTTGTTTGAAATCATCAATAATGTCTTTTTGATCTTCTAAGCCCACTGAAATCCGGATCAAATCATCGGTCAGCCCTGCCGAGGCCATAGCCTCGGACGTGAGATGTGAATGTGTGGTCGAGCCGGGGTGGATTACGAGAGTTTTGGCGTCACCAACATTGGCCAAATGGCTGGCCAGCTGTACTGACTCGATGAAGGCACGACCCGCGTCGCGGCCGCCTTTGATGCCGCAGGCGATGATTGAGCCTTGGCCTTTTGGCATGAGACGCATGGCGGTGTCATGATCTGGATGATCAGGCAAGCTGGGGTGTTTGACCCAGGCGATTTGCTCATGACCCACTAAGAACTCTAACATGGCTGCGGTGTTGAACATATGTTTTTCCATCCGCAGACCAAGGGTTTCAAGGCCTTGCAATATGTAGAAAGCATTTTGCGGTGACATGCAGGGTCCGATATTCATCATGCCTTCCGTACGGATGCGCACCGACAGGGCTGCTGGGCCGAATTCTTCCCAAAGAATCGCGCCCTGATAGCCGAAATGTGGGGTGGTGAGCGTGGGGAATTTATCATTTTGGCCCCAATCGAAATTGCCCCCGTCGATTACTGCACCGCCCAAAGCAATGCCATGGCCACCCATCCATTTGGTGAGCGAATGGATCACCACATTTGCGCCCAATTCGATCGGCTTGACCATCCAAGGGGTGTTGAACGTGGCGTCGATTACCAAAGGAATGCCCGCGGCCTGGGTGATTTTGGCTACAGCGGGCACGTCCATGATATCCATGCCAGGATTGCCGATCACTTCGCCAAAGACCATTTTCGTGTTGGGGCGAATGGCCTCAGCAATGGCTGTGGGGTCATTTGGTGCCACGAAGCTGGTCTCGATCCCGTAGCGTTTCAGCGTATGCTCAAATAGGTTGATATTCGCACCATACATTTGTGAAGAGCTGACAATGTGATCGCCGGCCGAGCAAAGCGCCAGAACGGTCACAAAGAGTGCTGACATGCCGGAGGCTGTTGCAATGGCTGCGACCCCGCCATCCAAGGCGGCCAAACGTTGCTCGAGCACGGCGACAGTGGGATTGGTCAGGCGCGAGTAGATATGCCCGCCAACTTCCATATTGAATAGGGCAGCGGCATGTTCGGTGCTGTCAAAAACATAGCTGGTGGTTTGGTGAATAGGCACGGCCCGGCTGCCAAAGCGCGCATCGGGGCTTTGGCCGGCGTGAAGCGATAGGGTGTCGAATTTATAGTCAGCCATGAGAGTGCTCCTGGGCAAGATTTTCAGCGTCGTTGCTAACTCGCAATTGCCCATAGCTCAAGCGTCTACGCCATGGAATTTCAGGCGTTGCTATCATATATAACTGAAATCACGAGAATATTGGGAGATGTGACGTAGGGTGAGATTGGGCGTGCACAGGGGGCAGACTGGGCATAGCGTGATTTTATCTTGCGCTATGGGCGGGACATGGGTTTGAGGCTTCCATTATGATATTGATATTTATTGTATTATTTTAGGCGTTGCTTTTTGTAGCGCTGGTTTTCTTACTTTACATACTTCACCGCAGTCGCGTGGAGCATTGGAAAATATGCTACCTTATTGATCGGTCGCACCTGTCTAACTCCAAGCTCTCTCGCTATGTTGATCTTGATGATCTGACTGCGGCGCAATCGCGCCGGTACCTCGTGGATCGGATAGACAGCCACAAACGGTGGGAAGCCCACGCTCCGATTAATGTGGATTTGGATGAGTTCAAGACCGTGAATGACACCTATGGCCATGATGTTGGGGACGCGTTGTTGATTAAGGTGACCGATACGATGGTGGCGGCTTGTCGGCCTGAAGACTTTGTTGCGCAGCTCGATGGGGATGAGTTTTGCGTCTTTCTCAAAGGCTGTGATTTGGAACGAGGTGGGCAGGTGGCGCGCCGCTTTTTGCAAGCAGTGGTGGAGGCAAATGTGGAGTATGTCCAACCTTAAGCGATTGCTGAAATATCCGATTGATATTTTGAAAATTGACCGAAGCTTCGTGCTAATCCTGACATGAGAAAGCCGTGAAGGGATTATGCGCAGACTGGTCGAGATGTCCAAAACTATGGGCACTAAAATCATCATGGAGGGAATCGAGACTCAGAACCAATTGGACCTCATGCGCACAGTTGGAATCGCCCATACGCAGCTGACTACTTTTTGAAGAAATATTGCGTTGGTGGTCTCAAAAAACGATATGTAAGTGAAAATTTTGATCTGGATATATTTGAGGGTCGCAACTGGCCCTAAATATGTCATTGCCTATGTCCTAATAGAAGAGCAGAAACAAACCTACAGAGATGCCGCGAGAGAAAACCGTGGCATATTCAATCCCTTTAAGGAGCTGACCCATGAAAATGACCACTGAGGAAGCCTTTGTAAAAACGCTTCAGATGCACGGTATCCGCCACGCTTTTGGGATCATTGGTTCTGCCATGATGCCTATTTCTGATATTTTTCCAAAAGCTGGAATCATGTTTTGGGACTGTGCCCATGAAGGTTCCGCTGGCATGATGGCGGATGGCTACACCCGTGCCACCGGCGAAATGTCCATGATGATCGCGCAAAACGGTCCTGGCATCACCAATTTCGTCACCGCGGTGAAAACAGCCTATTGGAACCATACCCCCTTGCTGTTAGTCACACCACAAGCGGCCAATAAAACCATAGGTCAGGGTGGCTTCCAAGAAGTTGAACAAATGAAATTGTTCGAAGACATGGTGGCCTACCAAGAAGAAGTTCGCGACCCGAGCCGGGTGGCAGAAGTGCTGAACCGTGTCATTATGCAGGCGCATCGGGCCTCCGCTCCGGCACAGATCAACATTCCACGTGATATGTGGACCCAGGTTGTTGATATTGAGCTGCCAAAAATCGTTGCCTTCGAGCGCCCACAAGGTGGTGAGAGCGCAGTTGCGGAAGCGGCTGAGTTGATCTCGAATGCGAAATTCCCGGTCATCTTAAATGGCGCTGGCGTTGTTCTGGCCAATGCGTTTGACGATGTTGCAGCCTTGGCAGAGCGTTTGGATGCACCGGTTTGCGTAGGCTATCAGCACAATGATGCATTCCCTGGCTCGCACCCTTTGTTTGCCGGTCCCTTGGGCTACAATGGTTCAAAAGCGGGCATGGAGCTGATCTCACGGGCTGACGTCGTGGTTGCGCTGGGCACGCGGCTTAACCCATTCTCAACACTGCCGGGCTATGGGGTCGATTATTGGCCGACGAATGCGAAAATCATTCAGGTGGATATCAACCCAGATCGGATTGGTTTGACCAAACCTGTGAGCGTTGGCATCGTTGGGGATGCGAAAAAAGTGGCGCAAGGTTTGCTGGCCCGCCTGTCTGACACGGCTGGTGATGCGGGGCGCGAGGAGCGCAAGAACTTGATCGCCACAACCAAATCAGCTTGGGCGCAAGAGCTGACCTCAATGGATCACGAAGATGACGATCCAGGCACCACCTGGAACCAACGTGCACGTGCGGACAAGCCAGATTGGATGTCTCCGCGTATGGCTTGGCGCGCTATTCAATCGGCTCTGCCAAAAGAGGCGATTATATCCTCAGATATTGGAAACAACTGCGCCATCGGCAATGCCTACCCCTCCTTTGACGAGGGCCGAAAGTATCTGGCTCCAGGTCTCTTTGGTCCCTGTGGCTATGGTCTGCCGTCGATTGTCGGTGCGAAAATTGGCCAGCCTCACGTTCCTGTGGTCGGTTTTGCTGGTGACGGCGCCTTCGGGATTGCGGTCAATGAGCTGACGGCTATTGGCCGGGACGAATGGCCTGCTGTGACACAAATCGTGTTCCGCAATTACCAATGGGGCGCAGAAAAGCGCAACTCAACCTTATGGTTCGATGATAACTTCGTTGGCACTGAGTTGGACACCAAAGTCTCCTATGCCGGGATCGCCCAGGCTTGTGGTTTGATTGGTGTGCAGGTGAAAACCATGGAAGAGTTGACCGATGTATTGAACCAAGCCATCAAAGACCAAATGGAAAACAATAAAACCACTTTGATTGAGGTCTTGTTGAACCAAGAATTGGGTGAGCCTTTCCGCCGGGATGCAATGAAAAAACCTGTTCAAGTTGCAGGTGTGTCTTCGACAGATATGGCGGCTGAATAAGGAGCTTCGGTGTGGCGGCATTTCGCGATACTCTTGCCGCCACCTCTGGCGCAACACCGACGATAGCATTGAGCGAGGGTGCGGACCCTCGCATTGCAGAAGCCGCGGTTGCGGCTTCTGCTGCGAATTTGGCCAAAATTATTTGCATCGGCGACCCGGCCTTGGTGCAACCAGCGCTTGCCGCGGCGGGCGGAACTGGCGATATCGTTATAGAAAACCCCGCCACAAGCGCGCGATTGCCCAGCTATGTTGCGGATTATGTGCACAAGCGCGTGGCTAAGGGTATGACGTCTGAAAAAGCCCAGCTTGAATTGTCCCAAGCCAATTTTTTCGCGGCAGCGATGGTCGCGGCAGGGGATGCCGATGGTACGATTGGCGGGGCGGTCTATTCCACGCCGGATATCATCCGCGCAGCACTCAGGGTGATTGGTACGGCGGAGGGTACAAAGCTATTATCGTCTTTTTTCTTCATGCTTTTCGAAGATCGCCCAGATCTGCCCAGCCCGGTAAATGTCTTTACTGACTGTGGTCTGGTGATTGACCCCAGTGCCGAGGAACTGGCTGATATTGCGATTTCCTCTGCAGAGTCGATGCGTTGTCTCACCGGACTGGAGCCAAAAATCGCCATGCTATCGTTCTCCACGCGGGGCAGTGCTAAACATGCCAGTGTCACTAAAGTCAGCGAGGCCACGGCTTTGTTGCAGGCCGCGCGACCGGACCTTGTGGTCGATGGCGAGTTGCAATTTGATGCGGCCATGGTTCCGTCGGTCGGCGCAGCGAAAGCACCGGGTTCACCGGTCGCCGGGCAGGCGAATGTCTTTGTCTTTCCGAATTTGGATGCGGGCAATATCGGGTATAAAATTGCGCAGCGGTTTGGTGGTGCCAAGGCCATTGGCCCGATTTTACAAGGCTTGGCAAGACCAGCAAATGATTTGTCACGCGGCTGTACTGCGGATGAGATTATTGACATGATTTGTGTAACGGCAGCTCAGGCGGCCGTTCACAAAAATACTTGAATGGCAGGCAATAGGGGGTCCTACCCATGGGATTTGAAGAACCAAAACTGAACTTGTCACCCAAGGTGAGTGATGAGATCCGCAAGACCACTTGCTATATGTGCGCCTGTCGTTGTGGGATCAATGTCCACATGAAGGAGGGTAAGGTCGCCTATATCGAAGGCAACCGGGATCATCCGGTGAATAAGGGGGTTCTCTGTGCTAAAGGCTCTGCTGGCATTATGCAGGTCAACGCCCCTTCGCGTCTGCGCGCACCACTGAAGCGGGTCGGGCCGCGGGGCTCTGGGGCTTTTGAAGAAATCTCATGGGACGAGGCGCTGCAGCTGGCGCAGGATTGGTTGGAGCCAGTCCATAAAGAAAATCCCGAAAAACTGGCGTTTTTCACTGGGCGCGATCAATCTCAAAGTTTCACTTCCTTTTGGGCGCAGGGGTTTGGTACGCCAAACTATGCGGCTCATGGCGGCTTTTGCTCTGTGAATATGGCCGCCGGCGGCATATACACCATGGGCGGCGCTTTCTGGGAATTTGGACAACCCGATTGGGAGCGGACAAAATTGTTTATGCTCTTCGGTGTGGCCGAAGATCACGATAGCAACCCGATCAAAATGGGTTTGGGTCGTTTGAAGGAACGCGGTGCGAAGGTGATTGGCGTTAACCCGATCCGCACGGGCTATAATGCAATCTCTGACGAGTGGGTGGGCATCACGCCCGGCACAGATGGGCTGTTTATCCTATCTCTGGTGCATTTGCTGCTCAAAGCTGGCAAGGTGGACTTGAATTATCTCGCTCAGTTGACCAATGCGCCGGCACTGGTGGACAGCACTGAGGGGCCAAACAAAGGCATGTTGCTGCGCGGCGCAGATGGCAAGCTTCTGGTTATTGACCGCAAAACCAGAAAACCTGTGGCCTTTGACACCAAAGGCATTATGCCAGATTTGGCTGCCACTTATGAAGGGCACCGCACGGTGTTCCAACATCTGGCTGAGCGTTATTTGTCCGATGACTATGCGCCTGAAAATATTGCTGAACGCTGCGGCATTTCCGCGGACCGCATCAGGGCGATCGCTGCAGATCTGGCGCGGGTCGCCTTTGATGAGGCCTTTGAGCTTGATCAACCCTGGACAGATTTTCGCGGTAATAAGTATGACAAGATGATTGGTCGCCCGGTGTCGTTTCACGCCATGCGTGGGGTATCGGCTCATTCAAATGGTTTTCAAACCTGCCGCAGCCTGCATTTGCTGCAAATCATCTTGGGCACGGTTGAGGTTCCCGGAGGGTTCCGCTTTAAGCCTCCTTATCCAAAACCTGTCTCCGCGCATCCCAAACCGCATTGCAAAGTTACCCCCGGCGCGGCGCTGGACGGGCCGCATTTGGGCTATGTTCAAGGGCCAGACGATCTTTGCCTCAAAGAGGATGGCAGCGCTGCACGCATTGACAAGGCCTACACTTGGGAAAACCCCATGTCGGCGCATGGTTTGATGCATATGGTGATTTCCAACGCCCATGCCGGCGATCCCTATAAAATCGATGTCTTGTTCATGTATATGGCGAATATGAGCTGGAACAGCTCGATGAACAGCGGTGGTGTTATGGAGATGCTCACCGATAAGGACGAAAACGGCGATTACGTCATCCCAAAGATCATCTATAGCGATGCCTATTCCTCGGAAATGGTGGCCTATGCGGATCTGATTGTGCCGGACACAACCTATCTGGAGCGCCATGATTGCATTTCTTTGCTGGATCGACCGATCTGTGAAGCGGGCGGCGCGGCCGATAGCATCCGCTGGCCGGTGGTCGAGCCGGATCGCGATGTGCGCGGCTTTCAGTCGGTTCTGGTCGATTTGGGCGCGCGCTTAGGGCTCAAGGGCTTTGTCAATGACGACGGATCCGCCAAATACGAAGACTACGCAGATTACATCGTCAATCACGAGCGCCGTCCGGGTGTGGGACCGCTGATTGGGTTCCGTGGCGAGACAGGCCAAGAGGAAGGGCGCGGTGCGCCGAACCCCGATCAAATGCAGGCCTATATCGACAATGGCGGGTTTTATGAAATCCACGTGCCCGAAGGGGCCGAGTATTACAAACCCTGGAATGAGGCTTATCAAGATTGGGCCGTGAAAATCGGCATTTATGATGCGCCGCAACCCTATATTTTTGATATATATTCCGAACCCATGCGCCGCTTTCAATTGGCCGCAGAGGGTTATGGCGAGCGTCAACCGCCAGAGCATCTGCGCGCGCAGATCAAGCAGACGTTAGATCCGCTGCCGATGTGGTATGCGCCGTTTGAGGATGGCGCGGTAGATGTGGAAGAATTCCCCATCCATGCGCTGACCCAGCGCCCAATGGCGATGTATCATTCTTGGGGGACTCAAAACGCTTGGCTGCGGCAAATCCATGGGCAAAACCCACTTTTTGTACCGACCAAGATTTGGCAGGCCAATGGTTTTGTGGAGGGCGACTGGGCGCGGGTCACTTCCGCCCATGGCTCGATTGTGGTGCCTGTGGCGCATATGGCAGCCCTGAATGAAAACACCGTTTGGACCTGGAACGCGATTGGCAAACGCAAGGGGGCTTGGGCCTTGGATGAGGCAGCGCCTGAGGCGACCAAAGGCTTCCTGCTCAACCATCTGATCCACGAGCTGCAACCACCCAAGGGCGACGGACTGCGTTGGTCCAACTCCGATCCGGTAACAGGCCAAGCGGCCTGGTTTGATCTTCGGGTGAAAATCGAGAAGGCCAAACAGCAATCCGAAAGCACCCCCCGATTTGAACCGATCACTTCCCCCGTGGGGATGGGGCCGGGAGAATTGGAATGGAAAGTAAGCAAATGATGGGTCTTGCCAAATTCGTCTCAGAAACGTTGGAAAATATTGCGCGCGGTGTGGCGACAGCCAGAAGAGACTGCGCTTACCAACACATATATTCAGCAAAACAGGGGCATAAGTAAATGACAACGCTTCCCACAACCACCTCTGCAAAGAAGCTGGGCTTGGTCATTGACCTTGACACCTGCGTGGGCTGCCATGCCTGTGTGGTTAGCTGCAAAGGCTGGAACACTGAGAATTATGGCGCCCCCCTGTCGGATCAGGATCCTTATGGGTCTGATCCTTCGGGCACGTTCCTGAACCGTGTGCATTCCTATGAGGTGCAGCCAGAGACCGGTCCAGCGCAGTTGATCCACTTTCCGAAATCTTGCCTGCATTGCGAAGACGCGCCCTGCGTCACCGTTTGCCCCACCGGCGCGAGCTATAAGCGCGCGGAGGATGGGATTGTGCTGGTCAATGAGGATGCCTGCATTGGCTGCGGTCTTTGTGCTTGGGCCTGCCCTTATGGGGCGCGGGAGATGGATCAAGCGGCGGGTGTGATGAAGAAATGCACGCTCTGTGTGGACCGGATCTATAATGAAAACCTACCGGAAGAGGATCGGGTTCCGTCCTGTGTACGAACCTGCCCTTCCGGCGCGCGGCATTTCGGCGATTTGGGCGATGAAACCTCCGAGGTGTCGCAATTGGTGGCGTCGCGTGGGGGCATGGATCTGATGCCTGAGCTGGGCACCAAGCCGGTGAACAAATACTTGCCGCCACGTCCAAAAGATGTGCCGGCTGATCTTGATATCTTGGCCCCCTATTTAGAGCCGGTTTCTGGCACTCAAAAAGGCTTCCTTGGGTGGCTCGACAAAGCTTTGGAGAAACTCTGATGCATCCTGCTGGTTCTGTAATACTTTTCACTGTCGCATCGGGTTTGGGCTTTGGCATGCTGACCTGGCTGGGGCTTGGTTTGCCAGATGCGCGCGGTTGGGTGGCGTTTTTCAACTATGCTTTGGCCTTTGCGTTGGCGGGGGGCGGGCTTTTGGCCTCGACCTTCCATTTGGGAAACCCGCAGCGGTTCTTGAAGGCCTTCTCGCAATGGCGCAGCAGCTGGTTGAGCCGTGAGGGCTGTTTGGCTGTTGCTTGTTTGCTGGTCATGGGCGTGTTTGCCCTGGGGGCTGTGTTTTACGATGCCGCTTGGCAGCCTTTGGGCTATGTTGGCGCGGCTTTATCAGTCTTGACGGTTTTTGCCACGTCGATGATCTACGCACAGCTGAAGACTGTACCACGTTGGAACCATTGGAGCACTCCCGTGCTGTTTTTGGCGTTGTCCCTGGGTGGCGGTGGATTGCTTGCGGGTCAAGTGGGTCCCGCCATCGGGCTTTTGTTTTTGGCGGGGGCCATGCAGCTGTTCGCTTGGCTGTCTGGTGATGGGCGTTTTCAGGAGCGGGGTACGGATATCGGCACGGCAACGGGCCTCGGTGTCCGCGGTATCGTGCGCGCCTTTGAGCCGCCCCACACGGGCAACAACTATCTGCTGAAAGAGATGGTGCATCAGGTGGGTCGAAAGCATGCAGTGAAGTTGCGTATGATGGCTTTTGCTCTGATGATTGTTGCACCCTTAGTGTTGTTGATGATCTCGAGTAGTGTGCTCATGATTTGTTTGGCTGTGTCCTGCCATGCGCTGGGCACCTTTGCACAGCGCTGGTTATTCTTTGCTGAGGCTGAGCATGTTGTGGGGCTTTACTACGGCAAGCGCTGAGCATTCGGCGCATTCCCACACTCAGAATAAAGGCGGGCGGTGGTTGTCCACCCCCCGCCTGATGTTTGAGAGTTGGCAAGATATTTAAAGCGCCGCGACTTGATTAGAACGGATTGTTTTCGGACTTGCCGCGGCTGTCAAAAAACTCCTTGGTAATCTTAAAGACGATTGAGCTGAGCAAAGCCAAGGCCAGCAAGTTTGGAATGGCCATGAGCGCGTTCAGCGTATCTGCCAAAAGTCAAACAAAGCCGAGCTTTGAGGTTGCTCCTACCAGTGCAGCCATTTCCATTAAGCGCCAAGGCTATTTTGGATGTAATACATGGGCTCGCCAACATGCTTGCCGTTTTCATGGGTCTCGCTGAAGCGCACGGCCAGAACGGCCACTGCGTATTTGGTGCCCATGCCCACGAGAGTGGTCATCCACATCCAGAACACCGCACCCGGCCCACCTAAGAAAATCGCGGTTGTGACCCCAACAATATTTCCAGTGCCAATCGTGGCGGACAGAGATGTAATGAGGGCGTTGAAAGGATTGATGCCCTTGTCGTCGCCTTGAATATGGCCTTTCCAAAGCAGATCAAAGCCGAATGGTATTTTGATGGTTGTTGAAAGCCGAAGGCCAAATGTGAGGTAAAGCCCGACTCCCAAAATCAGGATCAGCGCGGGTGGGCCCCAGACGATGATTCTGAGATCATCAAAGATTTGTGTGATTGCTTCCATAATCCCCTCCCTTAATTAAAAATATTTTTGAGACAAATCAATTAAAATACCTTGGAAATTTCCAAAGAGTGATGGCACTATTTTTAGGCGTCACTATAAACCAACTAATAATAAATGGTTTAAAATTGGTAAACGGCAACCGGCGATTGGCCGGATCCTGGAGCTGACAGTGCCTTAAATTGGAAGCTGAGGAGACTCGTCGTCGGCAACTGCGGCGCGGTAATGTTTGCGGCAGAGCGATAGGTAGGTTTCATTGCCGCCAATCTGCACTTGATCCCCGGCAGTGACGGCTTTGCCAGTGCTATCAAATCGCACCACCATCGTCGCCTTTTTGCCGCAGTGGCAGATGGTTCGCACCTCACGCATTTCATCGGCCAGGGCCAAGAGCGCGGCGGATCCTGGAAACAGCTCCCCCATAAAATCTACCCTTAGACCATAACACATGACGGGCAGACCAAGGTCATCTACCACGCGGGCTAGGGCCCAAACTTGGTCCTTGGTTAAAAACTGCGCTTCATCGATAAAGGCGCAGGCGACGGGTCCCTGTGCCAAGCGCGTTTTTATCTTCTCAAACAGGTCATCATGGGGCGAAAATGTGTCCGCCTCTTCGCCAATGCCGATGCGGGAGGCGATTTTGCCCTGTCCAGCCCTTGTGTCCATCTGAGCAGTGAGCAAATAGGTCTGCATGCCACGCTCTTTATAGTTATGCGACGCCTGCAGCAGCAAAGTCGATTTGCCGGCGTTCATTGTGGAGTAATTGAAATAGAGCTTAGCCATATGGATGTGTGCCCCGAGCGCAGAGTCGATGCAAGAGGGTTGGGGGCGTAACCATTGGGAGGTGATCGCGGCTTTCGCTGCACCTGTAATGGTGCTAACTGCGCGCGATAAATTGACTGGAGGAGGGGGAAATGTCCCAAACTGAAGTTCCGCTTTATGATCCATACATGCTGCGACCAATTGAGTTTTCGGCTCTGGCTGGACCAGAAGATGATGGGCATGCGCCGCGTATTTTGCTGCTTTATGGGTCGCTCAGGCCGCAAAGCTATTCGCGGGCGGTGGCGGAAGAGGGCGCGCGGGTTCTGCAGGCCTTGGGTTGTGAAACCAAGTTCTTTGATCCCACAGGCTTGCCTCTGCCCGATGGGGCGCCCGACAGCGATTCCAAGGTGCAAGAGCTGCGCGAATTGGCACTGTGGAGCGAGGGTATGGTTTGGTCCAGTCCTGAGCGGCACGGAGCGATGACTGGGATTTTAAAAACACAAATTGATTGGATCCCACTGTCTGCCATTGGTGGCGTGCGTCCGACACAAGGGAAGACTCTTGCTCTGATGCAGGTTTCTGGTGGGTCACAATCGTTTAATTCGGTCAATCAAATGAGGATCCTGGGACGTTGGATGCGTATGATCACAATTCCAAATCAAAGTTCTTTGCCCAAGGCTTGGCTTGAATTTGAAAATGGGCGGATGAAGCCATCGTCTTTTTATAATCGGGTTGTGGATGTGATGGAGGAGCTGGCACGTTTCACCGTAATGACGCGTGGGCGCAAGGAGATGCTGGTGGATCGCTATTCAGAACGCATCGAGACTGCTGAAGATCTGCACAAACGTGTCGCATTGAAAGATCTATGATTTTGGTAGCCCCATCCCCGAACGGCAACTCTGTGGGGATGGGGGTGTGCGTATTTAGCTTTGCAAGGCTTTCACACCGACATCACCCTCCGCATGGGCTTTGATGGCGAAAGCGGCGGCATGGCTGCCGGCCAAGGTGGTATAATAAGGAATTTTATCCATCAAGGCCGCAGCCCGCATGCTGCGGCTATCATCTACAGCCTGTGCGCCTTCGGTGGTGTTCAAGATAAGGGCGATATCCCCATCTTTGATCTGATCAACAATATTTGGGCGGCCTTCATAGACCTTATAAACCACGGTGCTGGTGATCCCAGCCTCGGTGAGGAAAGCCGCGGTTCCAGATGTGGCGGTAAGGCTGAGGCCCATATCCACCAAACAGGTGGCCGCTTCGATCAACATCGGTCCTTTGTCATCATCCTTGATGGATAGGAAGACTTTGCCAGCGGTGGGCAATAGCGTGCCCGCGCCTAATTGTGCCTTGTAAAAGGCGCGGTGGAATTTGCTGTCAAATCCCATGACCTCGCCAGTAGAGCGCATTTCAGGCCCAAGCAGCGTATCGACACCAGGAAAGCGCGCGAAGGGCAGAACAGCCTCTTTCACCGCAAAGCCTTTGATGCTGGCTGGATCAACCAGATCGAAATTGCTCAAGGGTTCACCGGCCATAATTCTGGCAGCAATGGCCGCAATCGGGCTGCGCACGGCTTTGGCCACGAAAGGTACGGTGCGGCTGGCGCGTGGGTTAACTTCGATCAGGTAAATATCACCATCCTTGATGGCGAATTGTACATTCATCAAACCGACAACATTCAATGCCAGCGCCAGGGCTTCGGTTTGCCGTTTCAATTGGTCAATAATGTCTTGCGATAAAGAGAAGGGCGGTAAAGAACAGGCGCTGTCACCAGAATGCACGCCCGCCTCTTCGATATGCTGCATGATCCCTGCAACATGCACATGCGTACCGTCGCAAAGTGCATCCACATCGATTTCAACTGCACCAGAGAGGTAGCTGTCGAGCAGAACTGGACTATTGCCTGAGACCACAACGGCTTCGGAAATATAGCGTTCAAGATTGGCTTGATCGCGGACAATTTCCATCGCGCGGCCGCCCAGGACGTAGGATGGCCGAATGACCAGCGGGAAACCAATTTCGGTCGCCATCGTCAGGGCTTCAGCGTCAGAATGGGCAATGCCATTCTTTGGCTGTTTGAGCTTGAGCGTATTAACCAGATCCTGGAACCGCTCGCGGTCTTCGGCTAGGTCGATTGCATCTGGTGTGGTGCCCAAGATTGGGATGCCTGCTTCCTCGAGGGCATTGGCCAGCTTCAGTGGTGTTTGCCCGCCGAACTGCACAATCACACCATGAAGCGTGCCGTTCTCTTGCTCGACCCGCAGGATTTCCATGACATGTTCATAGGTCAGAGGCTCAAAATACAGGCGGTCTGAGGTATCGTAATCTGTGCTCACCGTTTCAGGATTGCAGTTGACCATAATGGTTTCATAGCCCTGATCCGTGAGAGAATAGCAGGCATGGCAGCAGCAATAGTCAAATTCAATGCCTTGACCAATCCGGTTAGGCCCGCCGCCCAGAATAACCACTTTTTTGCGGTCAGACGGCCGTGCTTCGCATTCGGTTGAGCCCATCGCTGGGGCTTCATAGGTGGAATACATATAGGGGGTTTGCGCTTCAAATTCGGCCGCGCAGGTGTCGATCCTCTTGAAGGAAGCAACAATACCAAGTGATTGCCGCGCTTCGCGGATGTCAGTCTCTGTGCGGCCTGTTAAAATGGCCAGACGGCCATCGGTGAAACCCATCATTTTAACGCGGCGCAGCCCCTGTTCATCACGGGGCAGACCTTTGGCCTTGATGAGTGTTTCCACCTCTATGATTTCGCGAATGCGCGCCAAAAACCACGGATCAAAGCGGGTGATACTGTGCAGCTCATCATCGGAAAATCCGAAGCGCATCGCATGACCAATGACCCGCATCCGGTCTGGAGACTGGATCGCAAGTTCGCGGGTCAGCGCCTTGTCGATGGCCATTTGAGCGTCGGGGCTTTGACCTACCAAGATCCCGTCACGCAGGACCAGGTCATCCTGGCCGGGCATGCCGTCGATCTCGACCTCATCAAAACCTGTAAGGCCAGTTTCCATAGAGGCCAGTGCCTTTTGCACCGACTCGTGAAAACTGCGGCCGATGGCCATGGCCTCGCCAACAGATTTCATTGCTGTGGAGAGTATCGCTTGAGACCCTGGGAATTTTTCAAATGCGAAGCGTGGGATTTTTGTGACGACGTAATCGATGGAGGGCTCAAAGCTGGCTGGGGTGACTTTGGTGATGTCATTGTCCAACTCATCTAGCGTATAGCCAACCGCCAATTTCGCTGCAATTTTCGCAATTGGAAAGCCAGTTGCCTTGGAGGCGAGCGCCGATGAGCGTGATACGCGCGGGTTCATCTCGATGACCACCATTCGGCCATCTTCTGGGTTCACAGCCCACTGAACATTCGAGCCACCGGTTTCAACGCCGATCTCGCGCAGAACGGCAATGCTGGCGTTGCGCATGATTTGATATTCTTTATCGGTTAACGTGAGGGCTGGGGCAACTGTGATGCTGTCGCCGGTATGCACCCCCATAGGGTCCACATTCTCAATAGAGCAGACGATGATTGCGTTATCCGCGGTGTCGCGCACCACTTCCATTTCATATTCTTTCCAACCCAAGAGGCTCTCATCAATCAAGATTTGACTGACCGGGGAAGCGTCCAAGCCGGTTTTGCAAAAGTGCTCATAATCCTCTCGGTTATACGCTACGCCGCCGCCTGTGCCGCCCAATGTGAAGGCCGGGCGAATGATAGCGGGTAGACCTATGTCGTCGAGCGCGGCCATACATTCTTCCATCGTCTCAGCAATAGTGGCGCGTGGGTTTTCAAGGCCAAGCCGATCCATAGCTTCGCGAAAGAGTTTCCGATCTTCAGCCATTTCAATCGCCGGGCGCTTGGCGCCAATCATCTCTACGCTGAACTTGTCTAAGACGCCCATTTCCTCAAGCGCAAGCGAGGTGTTCAGGCCGGTCTGTCCGCCCATCGTCGGCAGCAGTGCGTCGGGGCGTTCTATCTCAATGATCTTCGCCACGGTCTCAGGTGTGATGGGCTCGATATAGGTGGCATCGGCCATATTCGGATCGGTCATGATGGTGGCTGGATTTGAATTGACCAAAATCACGCGGTAGCCTTCTTCGCGCAGGGCCTTGCAGGCCTGCGCGCCGGAGTAATCGAACTCACAGGCTTGACCGATCACAATGGGGCCCGCTCCAATAATCATAATGGATTTTATGTCAGTTCTCTTCGGCATGAATATATCCTTCAGTGTCGGGCGCAAACTGACCTGCCTTATAGGGAAGGCGGTCATGGGTGCAAGGGGCTTTGTGATATTCAAGTCCAATTTGCGGCGTCCAGATTTCAAGATTGGCACAAGCCGGTAGTGCCGCGCCTAGGGCAGGGGCAATTCGGTTGTGTCTTTGAGCTCTTAGATTGCCAAGCTGGCACTGACATCGGCCAATTCGATATGCGAAATGAGACGCTGATAAAGATCATCATAGGCTTGCACGTCGCGGACGCGGGCTTTGATCAAATAGTCTTGATGCCCCAAGGTGTGATAGGCCGACTGCACCTGTGGCAGGCCGCGAATGACCTTTGTAAACTGATCGGCCCAATCTTTGCTGTGGCCACGCACAGAGATTGACACAAAGACAGTCAAACCAAGCCCAACCTTTTGCGCATCCATAAGCGCCACGCGGGCCGTCAAAATACCACTGTCTTGCAGGCGCTTTATCCGCCGCCAAACCGCATTGCGCGAAAGGTGGAACGCTTCGGACAATTCCTTCAAGGATTGCGCAGCATTTGTTGCAAAATAGCGTGGTCATGACCATCATAAGGTACAAATTTATCCTAGATTTGGAACGTTATCACACTAAACGGGCATAAAAAATAAAATTTGGGAAAAAGTTGAGTGCGGGTGGTTTGCAGAGCCATCAGGAATTTTGACATGACCCTTTCACTGAATTATTTCACCGCGCATTTTAGAGAGATTGACGAAAACTACGGGTAGCATCTTCTGCATGCGAGCTATTACTTTGTGATGCTCTTGTCGGCAGTGATTTGTGCTCTGATCCATGGAATCCTGCCCTTTTTATTTGAAAAATTTCCAGCCAAATCATTCTCAAGCTCTACAGCAAAATGACAGCGAGAAAGCTGTTTGATGCGCAATCTCCCTCCCATGGCTGAATTTTTGCCATAGGCAGGGTAGAAATCCGCGGATTGGCTTGACTTTAGGCGCCTGCCGGGATGTATCGGCGCGACCGCTTGAAGGAGCCTGACCCATGCATGCCTATCGCAGCCACACCTGTGCCGACTTGACCATCAACAATGTTGGCGAGACAATCCGCCTTTCGGGATGGGTACATCGCGTGCGCGACCATGGCGGTTTGCTCTTCATCGATCTGCGCGATCACTATGGGATGACACAAGTGCTTTGTGACCCGGACAGCCCGGTGTTCAAAGAGGTGGAAAAACTGCGCAGCGAATGGTGCATTCGGATTGATGGCACGGTTAAAGCTCGCGACGCGGAATTGGTGAACCCCAAAATTCCTACTGGAGAGATTGAGGTATTTATCCGCGATCTGGAGGTTTTGGGTGCTGCGGAAGAGCTGCCATTGATGGTGTTCGGGGAGCAAGAATATCCCGAAGAGACACGATTGAAGTACCGCTATCTCGATCTGCGCCGTGAGAAGCTGCAAAAGAACATGAAAATGCGCTCCGACGTCGTGGCCTCGATGCGCCGCCGGATGTGGGATCAAGGGTTCCGCGAGTTTCAAACGCCGATCATCACCGCCTCCAGCCCAGAGGGCGCGCGGGATTTTTTAGTACCATCGCGCCTGCACCCTGGTAAATTTTATGCACTGCCACAAGCGCCGCAGCAGTTCAAACAGCTGATTATGGTCTCGGGCTATGATAGATATTTCCAGATCGCCCCGTGTTTTCGCGATGAAGATCCTCGCGCGGATCGCTCGCCGACAGATTTCTATCAGCTTGATTTAGAAATGTCATTTGTCGATCAGCAAGATATTTTTGATACGATACAACCTGTCTTGACCGGCGTATTTGAAGAGTTTGGCGGTGGTCGTAAAGTGGATCAAACATGGGAAAAAATCAGCTATCGTGATGCGGCCCTTTGGTATGGCAGTGATAAACCAGATCTGCGCAACCCGATTAAGATGCAAGTGGTTTCTGAGCATTTTGCGGGCTCAGGTTTTGCCATTTTCGCAAAGCTCTTGGAGCAAGAGGGCACCGAAATTCGCGCTATTCCTGCACCGAAAGGCGGCAGTAGAAAATTCTGTGACCGCATGAATGCTTTTGCCCAAAAAGAAGGTCTGCCTGGCATGGGCTATATATTCTGGCGTGACCAAGGCGAAGGCATGGAGGCGGCAGGGCCTTTGGCCAAAAACATCGGTCCTGAACGCACAGAGGC
Source organism: uncultured Planktomarina sp. (assembly GCA_905181815.1). Taxonomy (GTDB): domain Bacteria; phylum Pseudomonadota; class Alphaproteobacteria; order Rhodobacterales; family Rhodobacteraceae; genus Planktomarina. The sequence goes on from CAJIZA010000003.1 coordinate 438,862, forward strand.
CATTCGCCAGCAATTGGGGCTTGGGGTTGGCGATGCGGCATTCTTCTTGGGCGGCAAACCGAAAGCTTTTGAAGGGGTTGCTGGTAAGGCGCGGATGGTGATTGGTGATGAATTAGGTCTGACGGACAAAGAGCGCTTTGCCTTTGCCTGGATCGTTGATTTTCCGATCTATGAGAAAGATGCTGAAACCGGCAAGATCGATTTTGAGCATAATCCATTTTCGATGCCGCAAGGTGGTATGGATGCGCTTCAGGGTGATCCTTTGCAGGTGTTGGGTTATCAATATGATCTGGCCTGCAATGGCTATGAGCTGCTCAGTGGTGCGATTCGGAATCACCGTCCAGAGATCATGTTCAAAGCCTTTGAAATTGCTGGCTATGGCAAGGCAGAGGTTGAAAAACGGTTCGGCGGCATGGTCAATGCGTTCCAATATGGCGCCCCGCCCCATGGTGGCTGCGCCGCTGGCATCGACCGGATTGTGATGCTCTTGGCTGACGAGGCAAATATTCGCGAAGTGATCATGTTCCCAATGAACCAGCGGGCAGAAGATCTAATGATGGCCGCCCCGTCCGAACCAATGAATGAGCAACTGCGGGAATTGTCGCTTCGGGTTATCGCTTCGGAATAGCGCTTATGGGATAGGGCCGGCTGGACGGGGCGGTTGGTCCTCTCAGACCGCTATTTTCTCAGCCAAAAAATCCGTCAATGCGGCGCGGAGATCAGGCTGGTTCTGCGTAGTTCAATATCGCTTGGCTGCTTGATCCAACGTTGGATCTGACGCTGTTTAGGCCACGCCAGCGATAAAGGCCGCAAGATAGCTTGATTGCGCTCCCGCCTTGTTGTTGTAGTTGAGTAATTCTAACGCATGGATCAAATCCTATTGCAGGGCCCGCTGGACTGCCTCAAATGCCAAATCTGCCAAGAGACGTATGCCCAAAAGGCGGCGATGATGTGGGAGTTTCATTAAGATAGCACTTTGAAATCCCGCGATGGAATTGAGGGATTTTCGATGAAACTATCCGCGTCGGCCTCCATCGCAGCGGTGGCGCGGTTTGGATCTGCGGAAAGACCAATGATTGTCTGGGTGCGAGGATTGGCCTGCGCCAGCTCCGAGATCAACTCAGCGCGATCCCCGTCTTGCAGGCCATATCAACAATGGCAACATCTGGGCAATAAATTCTAAGGTGCCTCCGCGCGTTCTCCATACAGTCTGCGCGTCTTAATAGTGCGCCAGAGGTGATGCACATTAAGTGCACTGCCTCGCCCGCCGTGAGGCTGTCTTCCACCAACAGTACCATCAAGCCATGCAATGGTCTCTGGCTGGTGGGTTTGAGTGAGTGCAATGTGTACGACATCCCAGTCATGATCGCCCCATATTTTCAGACCATGGATCAGTTTTGCGCTCAAAGACTCTAATGCTTGGTTAATGGAGCTTGCCTTATTTGGGGGCGCGGCTTTACAAGACAGAAAACAGGAGATGAAAATGATTGGACGGCTGAATCACGTGGCGATCGCAGTGCCTGATTTGCAGGCGGCTACGGCGCAATATGAAACAACTTTGGGAGCAAAAGTCGGCCCGCCACAAGATGAACCGGATCACGGTGTGACGGTTGTTTTTATCGAGTTGCCAAATACAAAGATTGAGCTGTTGTTCCCACTGGGTGAGGGCTCTCCAATCCAAAATTTCTTGGACAAAAATCCTTCTGGCGGCATTCATCACATCTGCTATGAGGTGGACGACATTCTCGCGGCGTGCGCGCAATTACAAAGCCAGGGTGCGCGGGTATTGGGCCGTGGTGAGCCAAAAATTGGCGCCCATGGCAAGCCCGTTCTCTTTTTGCATCCTAAGGACTTCACGGGGTGCCTCATCGAGCTAGAACAGGTATAGGTTTAGATAAATTATCAAGGGATTCTCATGCCGATCACCTCTGCGCTTGTACTTTTTGCCGTCATCTGGTTTTTGACCTTGTTCATCGTCTTGCCGCTGCGCTTGCAAACTCAAGGCGATGTCGGAGAAATTGAACTCGGCACCCATGCGGGCAGCCCTGAAAATCCACAAATGAAAAAGCGCTTTATGGTGACGACCATTGTCGCCCTGGTGATTTGGGCAGTTGTTGCAGGAACGATTATCAGCGGCGTAATTTCTGTACGCGACATTGATTGGTTCAATCGGATGGCAACGCCCGAAGTCTCTCGAACTGATGGGTGAAGGTAGCTGCGCCCAGAATCGGGATAAACAAACCCACCAGCGGCATTGTTAAAGGAATAGCCATTAAGGTTCCAGCGATCCAGATGGATCCCTGATGGTTCTGGAATAGCGCATGCGCTTGTGCGCGCGGCAGGCGCCGCATGGCGGCCATTTGAAAATATTCCTGGCCCATCAGATAGCCATTGGTGGCCCAAAACACGAAGGGCGCCAAAAATGGCAAAATCAATGATAGGATCAAAGTACCGATATTGGCGAGGATCAAAAGCCCCAAAAAATTGATGCTAACCAGAATCTGACCTTGCAGCTTGGCGGCCGTCTGTTTCGGAAGATGTGGATAGTACTGCTCCTCAACCGCTTGCGCCACCTCATCGAGAAATAATGTGATAATCGCTGAGGCTACTGGAACCATCAACCAAACTGACAGCACAATGGTGAACAAGATACCGCCAATATTGAAAAGGGAGCCCAGCCAACTTTGATCACCGATCAGGCCAGCCACTAAGGCTGAGGACAACAGTTGGTTGACGCCAAAGATCACCAACAGGCAAGCGGTGACCAATAACTCAATTGTAAGCCCCAATCCGCGCCACAGCACGCTGCGAAATTGTGGGTCGTCAAATTGGGCGATAGATTAAAGAAAATCTGAAGAATTATTCATGAATCCATTGGGTGAGCGCGGCAACATTGGGGCGCGGACGGTCGGGCATTTGAGCCGGACCGGTCCCGATGTGAACAATGCCGGCGACATGTTCATGCGGTGCAAGTGCTAAACCTTCAGTGCAAAAATCCCGGTTGTGCGAGGCCCAACCAGAAAGCCAATTGGCCCCCCAACTGCTGGCTAAAGCTGCGTTTAGCAGCGATAGGCAGACAGCACCGGCAGAATAGGTTTGTTCAATTTGTGGAAACTTATCGCAGGGTTTAGGGCTGGCAACGACCACTACGGCCAATTGCCCGGTTTCAAATTGCTGGCTGGCTTTATCCGCATCGACCACTTCTGACACGGCCGCCTCAGCCAAGTTGCGGGCCAAAGCGCCTAAGCGGCGCAATGCGGCTTGCTCAAGAACAATGAACCGCCAAGGCTCCAGCTTGCCATGATCTGGCGTACGTGCAGCGACGCAGAGAAGTGCTTCAAGCGCGTCCCGGTCAGGAACTGGGGCGGTTAAGATTTTCGCTGGGCGAGAGCGGCGGGTTTTCAAAAAGGTTAATGCATCTGTCATGAGCTATGATGTGGGGCATTTCTGGGTATTTCGCAAGGGTGGGGCGGTGATTTAGGGCGCATGGAATGCGGCCAAATCATCGACCCAAGTGCTGAGGAAATCTGCAAACTTGCCACGCGGCTGGCGCTTGGTGAAAGTCTCCTCAAAGGGATCAGGAGCCTTAATCGTGCTGTTGGCCAAAGTGGAGATAGTGGCATGGCCGCAAAAGGGGACGTAGACCTCTGAATATCCGCCCTCATGCACCAAAACCAAACGGCCGCCACAGAGCTCTGCCGCGCTGGCTTTCATTGCAGCAGTCATGGTGCTGAAGGTCTTGGCTGTGGCAAGCATGCGGGACAAGGGATCAATGGCCGCGGCATCATACCCACAAGCTACAACGATCAAATCTGGTTTGAATCTTTGCAAGGCAGGCTGAACGATACGCTCCATAACCTGCATATAGGTGGCATGGCCCGCTCCGGGCGGCAGAGGTATGTTGATGTTGCTCTTATCCACTCCGCGGGTATCGGCGTCTCCACTGTCCAGCGGATAATTTCTTTCTTGATGGATAGAGAGGGTTAGAACGGCTGGATCGTCGATGTAAATCGCCTCTGTTCCGTTCCCGTGATGCACATCCCAATCCAAAACGGCCACTTTCAAATCTGGCTGCTTGCAGCGGGCGGCCTCGATCGCCACGGCGATATTGGCTAAAAGGCAAAAGCCATTTGGAAAATCTGGTAAGCAATGATGCCCCGGAGGGCGCGACAGAGCATAGGCATTGCTCACACGCCCTGCCATTACATCCGCCATTGCCCGGCAGGCTAGACCGGTGGACAGCGCGGCCTGCTCATAGCCGCCATGACCGAAAGGCACGCGGAGGCCGAGCTCGCCGCCGCTATCCTTTGAAGCCTCCTCAAAAGCGTTGAGATAGGCGCTGGGGTGCACCCGCAACAGCGCTTCCCGACTGGCGATATCCGCGCTCTGGCTGGCGAGGGTTTTTGTCAGACCGGTGACGTCCATTAGATTCTTCAACCGGCGCTTGGTTTCAGGATTTTCTGGAATACCGCCAGCCGCGAGGGGCTGAACCAAGCCGCCCACGGGCTGGGTGAAGGCATAATTACCGCCAGAAAACCAAAAACAGCGCTCATCCCAATAAAATCCGGTGGTCATCTTTGGCTCTTTCTCAGTTAAGGCTCGGCCCTTTGGTAGATGCCTTCGGGCAAGTCCAGAGCAGCGGCAAGGTCGTGGGCTTGGTTCATGGAGAGCGTGATCCCGTGCATACGATTACGGGTGGCGTCCCATTGCTCAATGACAATTCGGTCTTCATAGGATTTGATACACACATCTTCCAAAAGCGCGCCGACCGTATCATCGATCAAAGTGATAGAGGTGGCTTCAAAGCCATGTTCAATGGTAAACATATGCTAACATTAATCAGATTTACTCATGGTGCAAGTGACAAGAGATCCGGGTGATTTCTTGCCATAGCGGCCGGATCAAGGGGTTGATTTATGGAGGTTTTATTAGTAAGCTGATAAAGAGGTTTAAGGAGAGCGGAATGCGGATCATTCCCCTAATATTGATGTTGGTGCTGGCCGGATGCACACTCAAGCCAGTTGCGCAATCTACTGTGGAGGTGGCGGATGAGCCGCGCGTATTGAAGGCCGAAGATGTGCCCGAGCGTTTTGCCATTGCGGTGCGCCTGATGCGGCCGGTGGTGAGTGAGACCTGCAAGTCCAGCAGCCCAGATTTGAATTGCGACTTTTTAATCGCTATTGATCCAAATCCTGACAGCGCGCCCAATGCTTTTCAATCGCTGAATGAAGAGGGACAGCCCATCTTGACATTCACCCTGACCCTGCTTGAAGACATGTACAATGTCGATGAGGTGGCTTTTGTCATTGGTCATGAGGGGGCCCATCATATTTTGCGGCATTTAGAGCGGCAAGATCAATCGGTGCGCGGCGGGGCCACGCTCTTTGAGGTATTGGCGGCAGCCTTGGGCGGCTCCAATAGATCGGTTGATGCGGCCTCTGAAATTGGCGCAGCGGTGAGTCGGCGCAATTATTCAAAAACCTTTGAACTTGAGGCGGATCGCCTAGGCGCGCAAATGACGCAGAAAGCGGGTTTTGATGCGGTGCGCGGCGCGGCCTATTTCACGCGCATTCCAGATGTGGGCAATCGGTTCTTTGGCACCCACCCGCGCAACTCGGATCGGATTTTCGGGGTGAAGGCTGCGGTGGCAGAGCTATGAACGAACGCGCGGCCCTGACCCTTGCCCCAAGGGCGCGGCTGTGAGGAAATTGGGGGTGATCCTCAGCGACCGCGGTTCGAAATATGCGGTCTCAGGCTGCCAGGTTGCAGATCGGGCGGAGGTTGATGTGGCGCTTCAAAATCTGAAGCGGGACAAGAAATATGCCAAGGCAACCCATAACAGCTGGGGCGTTTTGCTCGATGGAGTGCCTCTGAAATCAGATGATGGAGAAAGTGGCGCCGGAATGGTCATTCTGCGCATGTTGGAGCGGGCCGAACGGACGGGTGAGCTGATTATTGTCACCCGCTGGTACGGTGGCAAACATCTCGGCGGCGACCGCTTCCGCCATGTGCAAGAGGCAACGCGGCTATACCTGGATCACCCCGCGCCCTAGGGCTATGCCCAAAACAGCCTCCGCATAACGCAGGTTTCCGCGCAGACCGGTGTGGCCACTGGGCGATATGTCTATGCTCAGATTTTCTCTTATGTAGGAATTTTTAAACGCTGATTCGGCGTCACCCCCGGTTTGTGCGCCTACCCGAATTGGAGCGGTTCTCGTTTGCGGTGGGATTGCATTCTGGCGCAGCAGTTCGTTTAGCGTGTTATCGGCCATTTAAAATGCTATCCGTTCAATATGGCATTCAAGATGGGATCCAAAAAAATTAATTCAAAAGGTTACGGTACAATCTGGCCCCAGAGGTCATAGGCGCCCGCCTCGTCGACTTCGACTGTCACGATGTCGCCGGGGGTTAGGGCTTCTGTGCCTTTGTCGATAAATAGATTACCGTCGATCTCGGGGGCGTCGGCCTTTGTGCGGCAGGTAGCGATACCCTCATCGTCCAGCTCATCGACGATAACCTCCATATGTTGGCCCAGTTTGGCTGTCAGTTTGGCCTCAGAAATGGCCTGCGCCTTTTCCATAAATCGGTCCCAGCGCTCTTGCTTGACCCCTTCGGATACATGATCGGGCAGATCATTGGAGCGGGCACCGGCGACGTTTTCATATTGAAAACACCCAACCCGGTCGAGCTGCGCCTCATCCATCCAATCGAGCAGGGTTTGGAACTCTGCTTCAGTCTCGCCGGGGTAGCCGACAATGAAGGTAGAACGCAAAGTGATCTCTGAACAATCCTTGCGCCAAGCGGCAATCTCATCAAGCGTTTTGGACGCTGCGGCGGGACGGGCCATGCGTTTGAGCACATCGGGATGAGCGTGTTGAAAGGGAATATCGAGGTAGGGCAGGATCAAACCCTCGGCCATCAGGGGGATCAAACGGCGCACATGCGGGTAGGGGTAGACATAATGCAGCCGCACCCAAGCGCCCAATTGCCCCAGTTCTCGGGCCAGATCTGTGATATGTGGGCGCAGATCGCCCTCGGCTGTAGTCTTAATATCAATACCATAGGCGCTGGTGTCCTGTGAGATCACCAAAAGCTCGCGCACCCCAGCCTCAATCAATTTCTCCGCCTCCCGCAGAATAGCATGCGGTGGTCGGCTGACCAATTTTCCGCGCATATCGGGAATGATGCAAAATTTGCACTTATGATTGCAGCCTTCGGAGATTTTCAAATAGCTGTAGTGCCGCGGTGTGAGGGACACGCTGGAGGCGGGCAGAAGATCGAGGAAAGGATCTGGCGTGGGCGGCACGGCGGAATGGACGGCATCCAAAACCTGCTCATATTGATGCGGGCCGGTGACGGCTAAAACCTTGGGATGCGCGCCGGTGATATACTCCGGATTGGCTCCCAAACAGCCGGTGACAATCACCTTGCCGTTTTGAAGCAGCGCCTCACCAATCGCCTCAAGACTTTCCGCCTTGGCGCTGTCGAGAAAGCCGCAAGTGTTTACAATCACCGCCTCTGCACCGGCATAATCGGGGCTGATAGCATAGCCCTCTGCGCGCAGGCGGGTCAAAATACGCTCGCTGTCGACCAAGGCCTTGGGACAGCCCAGCGACACCATGCCGATGGTCGGCTGGCCTGGGCGCGGGGTTTTAATTCGCGCTTTGGGCGCGAGGTCAGGGCGGAGGTGGGGAGGATTCTGTGCCATAGCGCCGCTATAGCAGAGATTGCGGGGATGTGTAGATGGCAGATTGCCGAGCCTAAATCCGGCCAATGGCCGGTACGAAGGTCTCAAAAACCCAAAGCATGGTGTTTAATGTCGCGTTGTGGTCATGGGTGATCGCAAACGCGAAGATCCAGATTGCAATCCAAAGTGCGGCGGTGATCATGGCGCAAATACAAATGCCAGAAAAGAGGGCTGCCTGCTCGCTGTGTGCACCACACTCCAAAAGACCGGCAAAAAAATTGCGGCACCATGTGGGGTATAGCAGCGCCATGGCAAGCGCCACCGGAATTTTGACACTCCTGCAAAAGGTAAAAATTAACAAAAATCCCAGCCAAACCAAGGAAAATATCCGCGCCTGTGGTGGGATCGACGCAATCACCTCTTGGCCGCCAAAATCAATCGCATTGCTCTAAATCCATTAGACCGTAATGGCCAAAATAGGATAAGCAGGGGCGAGAACCATGGTGATATTGAGCAGGCCAAAGCTCCAAGCCTTTTGCGCCAGGCCTTTTGCGCTTCATGGGGGAGAGCCGGATGTCGAACCAATCCAACCATCTGCGCATCATCGAACGGTAACGTTCAGCCGGGCTATTGTCCCACAGCAATTTACGCTTGTGTGCGCGATCAGTTGGGTTGTGCGCGGCATTGCGAAATGGAGGTGCGCGCATCCGGACAATAAAGCACAAAATGGGGCCAGCTGAGTGCCCAATGTTGGCGCGGGCTCCAATCTAACGACTTTAGAACAATTTCTACGGCAACCCCACGTTCAAAATTTTCTTTCTGGGGTATCAATGGGCTGGGGGATTTTAAGACGGTTGATTTACCTGCGGCGGTCGCGGCGGCTGGACATGGGTTGGAAGGCCACACCGACATGCGCTTCGCAATAGGGTTTTCCGGCTTTCACCGCCAGACCGCAGAACCAAAAATCATTTGTAGCCGGATCACCGACTGGCCATTTGCAGGTTTTTTCGGTCAATTCCATCAAGGTGATCTTCTTGGCGGTCTTTTCTACTTCACTGACCTTCGCCAGGGCTTCTGGGCTGATCTCATTGGCCGAAGGCTGCGGCGGCAGAGGCTGGCCGGCAGGAATGATCTTGCGCACCGCAGGCGGGGTGACCCGGACGGTTTCTGGCGCAAGAGTGGCCGGTTTTGCCGGTGCGGCTGGTGTTGCGGGCGCGGTAGGCTTTGCCTTGCCCTGTGTCTTTGCCTTTTCCTTGGCAGCCGGCTTGGCCGTGGTCGAGGTCACACGGTTGGACAGGCCCAAACGGTGCACTTTGCCGATCACCGCATTGCGGGTCACACCGCCCAATTCCTTGGCGATAACACTGGCCGATTGGCCCTCGCCCCACATTTTTTTCAGAACTTCAACGCGTTCATCAGTCCAGGACATCACGCCCCCCCTTGAATTTCGTAGCAATACCGGGCGATACCCATGCAGCAACCTACTTTAGGCTTAACTGAGGCTAAGGACAACCACCCAAGTGGAGATAAGCTGTGGCAAATGTTTCTCAATTCGGCGTCAGACGCTTCGGACGGGTCAATTGGCTGGGCCTTTGGACGCTCATTCGCCGCGAAAATATGCGCTATTTGGCGATCTGGCAGCAGACAGTTTTTGCGCCATTGATTACGGCAGGATTGTTTTTATTGGTTTTTTCTATTGCCATCGGACCGGGCCGCTCGGATGTGATGGGGTTTGATTATGTCAGCTTTCTAGCGCCGGGTTTGTTGATGATGACGGTCATACAAAATTCTTTTGCCAACACCTCATCGTCCATGCTTTCGGCGAAAGTCATGGGGTCCATTGTCGATACGCTGATGCCGCCGCTGTCTCCTTTGGAAATGACCGTGGGATTTTTAGCGGGCGGAATTGGTCGCGGTTTGGTAATTGGCGCGGTACTCTGTCTGTCGATGGGGCTGAGCCTCGGCATTTGGGTTACTCATCCGCTTTGGACATTGGCCTTTGTGATTTTGGGTGGGATGTTCATGGGCGCGCTGGGGCTTTTAGGTAGCATCTATGCCTATAAGTTTGACCAGATGGCCGCGATTTCAAATTTTGTGATCACACCCTTGGCGTTTTTGTCTGGGACCTTCTATTCAATCCAAGCTTTGCCAAAACTGATGCAGCCACTGATACATGTGAACCCAATGTTTTATATAATTGACGGCGGCCGTTACAGCGTTTTGGGGGTTTCAGATGGCAGCCCGTGGATGGCTTTGGCAGTGATTTGTGGGGCTAATATCTGTGCGGTTGGTTTGGCGTGGTTTTGGTTGGCACGGGGCTATCGATTAAAATCTTAAGGGGATTTGCCGCAGTGGATATTTAGACTTTCCATGGCTGGGGGGCTTTGGTAAGGTAAGGGCATGAAAACGATGATTGAAATCACCTTGCGATGCCGACGTAGCTGATATGACCGCTGCGCCGCGGCCTGCCCCTCGGATTTCTGCGCTCCAACGCGTATTTCTCGAAAATAGTTTTCTCCCGTCCTCCTCGTTAGAAAGGCTTTCCGATGATCCCTTCGATTTTGCCCACCTATAATCGCGCCCCGTTTTCGTTTGTCTCTGGCACAGGCAGCTGGTTGACCAGCGATGACAATCGGCGATTTTTGGATCTGGGAACTGGGATTGCGGTCAATAGCCTGGGCCATGCGCATCCAAAACTGGTGGCGGCGCTGACTGCGCAAGCGGGTCAATTGTGGCATACCTCCAATTTGTACCATATTCCGGCGCAACAAAAACTCGCCGATCAGCTGGTGGATCTTACCTTCGCTGATACGGTGTTTTTTACCAATTCTGGGACGGAGTCCTGTGAGTTGGCCGTGAAAATGGTGCGCAAATATTTCTATGACAAGGACCAGCCTGAGCGCGTTGAAATTATTACCTTTGAGGGTGCGTTTCATGGGCGTTCCTCCGCAGGGATTGCAGCTGCCGGCGCGGAAAAGCTGACGAAAGGGTTTGGGCCCTTGCTGCCCGGTTTCGTACAATTGCCATTTGCAGATCACGACGCGCTGCATGCGGCTGTAAGTGAAAAGACCGCCGCCGTATTGATTGAACCGATCCAAGGTGAGGGCGGCATCCGCCCTGTGCCGGATCATTGTTTGAAAGGTTTGCGTGATTTTTGTGACAGCCACGGGATCCTGCTGATTTTTGATGAGGTGCAATGCGGTGTGGGACGGACTGGGAAGTTGTTTGCCCATGAGTGGGCAGGAATTTATCCCGATATCATGATGGTGGCCAAGGGTATTGGCGGGGGTTTCCCCATCGGGGCGGTTTTGGCGACCGAAGATGCCGCAAGCGGAATGGGGGCAGGTACACATGGCTCGACCTATGGCGGCAATCCCTTGGGCTGTGCGGTGGCAAGTGCAGTCTTGGACGAGGTGGCTGCTCCTGAATTTTTGGCAGAGGTGAGCCGCAAAGCCGGGGCGATGCGCCAAGGGCTTGAAGCGTTGGTTGCGCAATACTCTGATGTGTTTGAAAGTGTGACTGGCGCGGGGTTGATGCTGGGTCTGAAATGCAAGGCCAGCAATGTGGATGTGGTCACAGCTGGATATGACTCTGAGGTTTTGACCGTGCCTGCGGCCGACAACGTCGTGCGCGTGCTGCCGGCGTTAAATATCTCGAACCTGGAGATTGCTCAGGCGCTGGAGCGGTTGGAGACGGCGGCGCAAACGGTTCAATCTGCGCAATGAACAGCGCGGCTTTTCACATTTCAGCGGTTGATGCAGCGTTGCATACCGCCTGCCTATAGGACAGTTTAAAGATGCAGAATTTCCTCGATATTGATCAGGTTGATCCACAAAATTTGCGTGGCATTTTAGATGAGGCCGCGCGGATCAAGACGGCACGTGCCGGCCTGTCCAAAGGCATGTTGGATGCCGAACGCCCACTTGAGGGCAAGATGGTGGCTTTGATTTTTGAAAAGCCATCTACACGCACCCGGGTGAGCTTTGATCTTGGCGTGCGGCAGATGGGTGGTCAGACCATGGTTTTGTCTGGCAGCGAGATGCAGCTGGGCCATGGGGAAACCATCGCGGATACGGCGCGGGTCTTGAGCCGCTATGTGGACATGATCATGATCCGCACTTTTGAGGAGGCAACACTGTTGGAAATGGCCGATTATGCCAGCGTGCCGGTGATCAACGGACTGACCAACCGCACCCATCCGTGCCAAATCATGGCCGATATTTTGACGTTTGAAGAGCATCGCGGCCCTATTCGGGGGAAGCGCGTGGTCTGGACCGGTGATGGCAACAACGTCTGCGCGAGCTTCATTCATGCGGCGGGACAATTTGGATTTGATTTCGTTTTTGCCGGCCCAGAGATGCTGGATCCTGAGGCGGAATTTGTTGAGAAGGCGCTGGCAAAAGGAGTGAAGATTGAGATCCAACGGGACGTGCAAGAAGCGGTGCGCGGTGCGGATCTGTTGGTGACGGACACTTGGATCTCTATGCATGACAGCCAAACTGCGCGGGAGCGGCGCCACAATCAATTGCGCCCCTATCAGGTCGATGATGCTTTGATGGCGCAGGCCAAGCTGGATGCGCTTTTCATGCATTGCCTACCCGCACACCGCAACGAAGAGGTGACAAGCTCTGTCATGGATGGGCCGAATTCAGTGGTATTTGATGAGGCGGAAAACCGGTTGCATGCGCAAAAGGCGATTATGCGCTGGTGCCTAGACTAAAATATGGTGCTTGGTGCATGATTTTAGGTAAAATCTCTGCTTGGCGCTGGTTGTTTGCGGGTCAAGGGAAGGGACGTTTCTCATAAAGTGATCTATCATGTCCTTAAATATTGGATGTTTAGTTTGAAAATTTGATTGGACGCGGCGATGGTGCACGCCGACGCCTCTGGATTGGTTGGAGCTACAGGGGTTTTCGCCGCAATCGGACCAGGTTGATGAGGCGCACCCCGATTACTTTCCAGACGCTCACGACATGGTTGTGTTCTTGCAGAAGATCCAAGAGGTTTGGCTTGGTCTCGGCGTGAGTTGTCTTTTCAATAGATTGTGCCAATCCCAAGATTTTGAGGGCTCAGGTGAGGGTGTTGCCATGGTCGCGGATGATGCCCATGGCTATTACGGCCTCCAGGAGTTTGCACGCGGCGCGCCCGGGTCATGAGCGCGCAAAAATCCACCCGTGTATGCGCCGCCAGATTGCTAGTGCCTGCGGGTACTGACACCATGATTCCAGTCACAGAGCATGATTTGCAATCTGCCTTAATCGTTGGGCGCGTTTTGGCCTATGCGCAGGGCTTTGGAATTTTAGCGGCTGGATCCACAGAATTCAATTGGTCGTTAGATTTTGCCCGCATTGCAGAGATTTGGCATGCTGGCTGTATCATCCGATTAGCCATGTTAGACGACATTGCCACAGCGTTTCGCAGCGCGCACCCGGCCGGGCATTTGGCGCTGTCCGCCCATTTCATCCCGGTGCTGACCGCCCATATCGCAGGGCTGCGCCGGGTGGTATCTGCTGCTGCGCTAAAAGGGCTACTGATGCCGGCATTGGCAGCGGCTTTGAGTTGGTTTGACATGATCCGCCAAGAACGCGGAGCCTCAGATTTGATCCAAGCGCAACGCGATTACTTTGGTGCCCATTCCTTTGAACGTGTTGATGCAGAAGGGTCGCATCATGGTCCGTGGTACGCAGGCTGACAGCTCAGCGCTTGCGCGGCTTGGCGCGTAGGGTTGGGTCCGCTTGGGTGGGATCTTCGGGCCAGGGGTGTTTGGGATATTGCGCCCGCATATCCTTGCGCACATCCCCATAGCTTCCGGTCCAAAAGCCAGGGATATCCGTGGTCACTTGGATCGGTCGATGTGCTGGAGACAGCAAGGTCACTTTTATCGGGTGATCGCCGATCATAGGATGGCGTGTCTGCCCAAATATTTCTTGAATACGCAGTTCAATTGCTGGGCTATCACCACTGTAATCAATCGCAATTTTCCGGCCCAGCGGAGTGGTAAAATGCGCTGGGGCGACTTTTTCAAGCTGGTGCAGAGCATTCCAGCCAATATAGGCCTTTAAAGCTGGCAGCGGGTCAAAAGCTTTCCAATCTTGCTCTGTTGTCAGCCCCGTAAGATAGGGGGCCAGCCATTCTGGTGCGGCCTCGAGAAGGGCTGCATCTGAGCAATCCGGAAATAGCCCAATCGGAGCGGCCGCCACGCGGGCCTGTAATAGCCGGGTGGCTTTTGGCACGCGCAGGCCCATCTGTTGCACGCCTTCCACCATAGCCGCCGCCAGCACTTCGGTGGGTGCATCCCGCCAAACCTCTTGCGTGAGCGACAGGGCGCCAAGCGTTTCAATGCGACTTGCAATGACCCGCCGGTGGCGTTTGGACCAGTGGCAGCTGGTCTCCCATCTGGTGTGATCGGCAAAAACCTCCCGCAGCTCTGCCTCACCAAGCGCAAGGGCTCGGCGAATTTTGGGGTCTGGACCCGTGCTGAAATGTGGATTTCCCAAATCTGAAATCACCAAATAACTCGCGTTGGCCAAGGAGTCATCGCTGGCCAAAACCGCGCCTTTCCCCCCGGCCATGACGTAGCGCGGCTGTGTGCCGGGGCGACGCTGGGCGACACGTTCGGGATAGGCCAGCGCCAAGCATTGCGCTGGATTTAACGCAACGTCGCGCGTGCCTTTGGGCGCTAGCCTACTGAGGCGTTTGGCCTGCTGCTTAATCCGGTCAAGCGCTGTGTGATCGCGAATGGTGCTGGCCTGTCCCTTGCGGCCGCTGGGCCTGGTCAGGGCTTTGAGGGCGGGTGTCAGATCGCAATCTTGCACGGAGAGAATATCTCGATCTGACAAGAGTGCGGCCAGCGGTGCGGCGAGGGGTCCAGCTTGCAGCAGCATTTGCGCCAAACGCGGATGCAGCGGCAATTTGGCAAGCGCCGCACCATGGGGCGTGAGACGACCGTCTGACAGCGCGCCAAGCTGAACAAGCAAGGCCTTCGCCTGGGCCCAAGCGCCTGGTGTGGGCGGTGTGAGAAAGGCTAAACCCTCTGGCCCGGAGCCCCATTGCGCCAGCTCAAGCGCCAGCGGGGCCAGATCGGAAATTTCAATTTCAGGTGGCGCGAAGGTAGGCATAGCCCCTTCTTCGGCACGCGCCCACATGCGATAGCAGCGCCCGGCTGCAATGCGCCCTGCGCGCCCTGCGCGCTGGGTGGCTTCGGCCTTGCTCACCCGTTCGGTGACCAGCCTTTCCAGACCTTTTGCCGGGTCATACCGGGCCCTGCGCGCACGGCCGCAATCCACCACAATTCGAACATCCTGGATGGTTAGAGAAGTCTCAGCAATGGCGGTTGCCAAAACGATCTTACGCAGATTTTTCTGGACCTCAGACTGGATGGCCAGCCGTTGCTCGGTAAACGGCAGGTTTCCGAAAAGAGGCCGCAAAACGCAATTTTTGGGTAGATGATTTTGCAGCGCAGCTGCGGTGCGGCGAATTTCAGCCTCGCCGGGCAAGAAAACCAGTACCCCGCCCTCCGTATCTGCCACAGCCTGCAGGATCAGGCTGTGGGCTTGCGTTTCAAAGGGGAGGTCTTTGGGCGCTGGGCGCGGGAGGTAGGTCAGCTCCACGGGAAAACTGCGTCCGGCGCTGGTGATAATTGGCGCGTCGTCGAGCAAGGCCGCTACGGGCTCGGCATCCAATGTGGCCGACATGACCACGAGCCAAAGGTCCTCTCGCAGAGTCTCGCGCAGCTCCCATGCCAGGGCCAGCCCAAGATCGGCTGCTAAGGAGCGTTCATGAAATTCATCGAAGAGAATGGCGCCGACGCCAGGCAGCTCTGGGTCCGCCTGTATCATGCGGGTGAGGATGCCTTCGGTCAGCACTTCAATCTGGGTATTGGGGCCGATTTTGGATTGGCCGCGGATGCGATATCCTACCGTTTCACCCAATTTTTCACCCAGCGTGTCTGCCATGCGTTCTGCGGCGGCTTGCGCAGCCAAGCGCCGGGGTTCGAGCATCAGAATTTTGCCGGGGCACTGTCCTGATTGTAAGATGGCTAAGGGGGTGCGTGTGGTTTTGCCAGCCCCGGGCGGGGCCTGCAAAACCACCCGGCCAGACTGTGTCAAACACTCCAGCACTTGCGGTAGGACCGCATCTATCGGCAGATCAAACTTCACCCCACTCTTATCGGCGAGAAAACCTCGCGCGTCCACGGCTGGTTTGAGGCTGGTGCGTTTTGACATGCGAGACCTTTGGGGGGATAAATTGCGTTGCGCCGGGCCTTTGCAATTGCGTAGCTGCTCGGTAGATGGTCAATTCAAACAGAAATGTCCGTAGTCAGAGTACCGGACACCGCCCCGGAGGAATGATGAGCAAAGCAGAACCCGCACCAGACGCGACCGCCCGTTTGATAGAGCAGGGCAATCGGCGGGCTCTGGCGCGGGCGATTACTTTGGTGGAGAGTTCCCATCCTGCGCATCGGCAGAAAGCCATGGTTTTACTCGCGGCTCTGCGAAAGGACCGGCAAGCCATTCGCATTGGATTGTCAGGAACGCCGGGTGTTGGGAAATCAACCTTCATTGAGAGCTTTGGGCTGCACTTGGTGGAGAGCGGTCTTAAGGTTGCCGTTTTGGCGGTGGATCCCTCCTCTGCGCGGTCGGGCGGATCTATTTTGGGCGATAAAACCCGTATGGATCAGCTCTCGCGTCATCTGGGTGCTTATATCCGCCCCTCACCCAGCCAGACCCATTTGGGCGGTGTGGCCCGGCGCACTCGAGAGGCCACGGCCCTATGCGAGGCAGCAGGGTTTGATGTGGTGCTGATTGAAACCGTAGGCGTGGGGCAATCAGAGACGATGGTGGCTGAAATGGCGGATCTATTTGTGCTGCTGCTCGCACCGGCTGGCGGCGATGAGCTACAAGGGGTGAAGCGCGGAATCATGGAAATGGCCGATTTGATTTTGATCAACAAGGCCGACGGTGATCTCAAATCAGCCGCTACACGCACCTGCGCCGATTATGCTGGGGCCCTGCGTTTGCTGCGGAAGCGGTCACAAGATCCGGAGGACTTCCCCAAGGCGCTGACAGTGTCTGCTCTGGAAGGCGTGGGGCTGCGACAAAGTTGGGAGGAGATGCAGGCCTTGGTGGCTTGGCGCCGTGAGCAGGGTGTTTGGGCCCGCACAAGAGAATCGCAAAATGCCTATTGGTTCAATGCGGAATTGCGCTACGCGCTGTTAACGCGGCTTGAACATGATCCGGAGGCCGCTGAGGCCTCACGGCAGCTGCAAAAGGCTATTCACGCCGGGGACATTGCACCCTCCCTCGCTGCCGAGCAAGTGGTGGATATATTCTTGCGGACTAAAGCATAGAGCGGCTATCGATTCGGGTGTCTGGTTAGATTTTTTGAATGTGTGAGGTGATATTTCCAACATTAATCGTGAAAAGCCTAAAAACTGCTTCTAAAGCGTAGCGGAAGACGGCAAGAAGGCTTGACCTCGCATTGGGATACTCCTACACCCCGGCAACTAGTTTTTACCCGGAGCCTTCGGGCGTGGGTTTTCAATATCTGAATAAGGACGCATAAGATGGCACGCCGCTGCGAACTGACGGGCAAAGGCCCAATGAGTGGAAACAATGTAAGCCACGCCAAAAACCGCACACGTCGTCGGTTTTTGCCAAACTTGAACGAGCTGACTTTGCATTCTGATGCTTTGGGCCGTGCGTTCAAGCTTCGAATTTCTTCAGCTGCTCTGCGCACGGTGGATCATCGCGGTGGTTTGGATGCTTTCCTCGCCAAGGCAAAAGACACAGAATTGTCTACTACAGCCTTGAAGATCAAAAAAGACATCGCGAAGGCTCAGGCAACCGTCTAAGTTTTGAAACCGATGTGATTACGAAAAGCTCTGCTTCTGCGGGGCTTTTTACGTTTGGAGGCCGCCTTGCCGGCGCAATCGGGCAGACCAGTCGAATAGGTGTAGCCCCGAGGTGCTTTTGATACAGGCAATTGATTTTAAGTTAATATCGTTTTAATTTCTTGCATTAATATCGCTGGATTTTATCGTGAAGCCATTTTTGAAAGTTCCAACTCGCTATTGGTCTATATCTGGCACTGGGTATTTTGTTGTTAACCATGGGGTCCTAGGACTATGTGATGATCTCCTACAAAATTTCCGCCTATATGCAAACTATGCCGGAAGATTTGCAGTATTGGTTTTACCAGCGACCGGTGTGGTTCACGGGCGTTTGGGCCACAAGGGTTTGGCCTGCACTGCTTGGATCTTTTTTATTGCTACTGCAGTGCAGACAGGCATTGCGCCTCTTTGTTTTGGCGCTGGCGGGCTTTCTCATCGCGCCGCTTTAGACCTATTTGTCTGTAGCGGCAAATACGGTGAATATGCAGTCTATAATAATATATATTTTCAATGGGTTGATCCTATTCCTGTTCGTATTTTTTATACTCTTCTGCCGGCGATATATTCAAACGGGTGTTTTACGCTAGGCGGGGCTGGGCAATCGGGCTCCATTGGTCTGTTAGATATAGCACACTACGCGTTGGCTAGGCGGGGATCTACTTCGTGCGGATGTTGATCCCCCATTGACCAAACGCGTACTCTATTCCATATCCCATCTATGACAGCTCTATCTCATATCAGAAACTTCTCTATCGTGGCACACATTGACCACGGAAAGTCCACGCTGGCTGACCGGCTGATCCAGGAGACTGGAACCGTTAAGGAGCGGGATATGCAGGCGCAGATGCTGGACAGTATGGATATCGAGCGCGAGCGCGGGATCACCATCAAGGCCAATACGGTGCGGATCGATTATACCGCCCTCAATAGCGAGAGCTATGTGCTCAATCTTATCGATACGCCGGGCCATGTGGATTTTGCCTATGAGGTCTCCCGCTCCATGCGCGCGGTGGAAGGTTCGCTTTTGGTGGTGGACAGCTCGCAAGGGGTTGAGGCGCAGACGCTCGCCAATGTGTACCATGCGCTTGACGCAGACCATGAGATTGTACCGATTCTCAATAAAATCGATTTACCGGCATCTGATTGTTTTCGCGTGGCGGAGCAGATTGAAGATGTGATTGGCATCGATGCGACAGAGGCCATACAGGTCTCTGCTAAGACCGGCCAAGGGATTGTCGAAACGCTTGAAGCCATTGTGCACAGGCTGCCTGCACCGAAGGGTGATATCAATGCGCCCTTGAAGGCGATGTTGGTGGACAGCTGGTATGACTCCTATTTGGGTGTGATCGTTCTGGTGCGGATCATTGATGGAAAGCTGAAAAAGGGTGAACGGGTTAAGTTTATGTCCAACAGCAGCACCCACCATGTAGACCGTATTGGTGTTTTCCGGCCAAAGATGGAAATGATTGATGAATTGGGGCCGGGCGAGATCGGGTTTTTGACTGCTTCGATCAAACAAGTGCGTGATACCCGCGTTGGTGACACCATTTGCCATGACAAGCAAACTGTAGAAGCACTTCCTGGTTTCAAACCAGCGCAGCCGGTGGTCTTTTGTGGCTTGTTCCCTGTGGATGCGGCCCAATTTGAAGACCTGCGCGACAGTATCGATAAATTAGCCCTTAATGATGCGAGTTTCAGCTATGAGATGGAAACCTCGGCTGCGCTTGGCTTTGGGTTTCGATGTGGCTTTTTGGGGTTGCTGCATCTTGAGGTCATCCGCGATCGTATTGAGCGAGAATATGCGATTGACCTGATCACCACAGCTCCCTCCGTGATTTATGACATCCACATGCGCGACGGGCGGGTCGAGCAGCTGCATAACCCAGCAGATATGCCCGATCTTACTTTAGTTGACCATCTTGAAGAGCCGCGGATCAAGGCAACGATTTTGGTGCCTGATGACTATCTCGGCGATGTTTTGAAACTCTGCCAAGACCGCCGCGGTATGCAATTGGATCTCACCTATGCGGGCTCCCGTGCGATGGTGGTTTATGATCTGCCGCTTAATGAGGTGGTGTTTGATTTCTACGATCG
Organism: uncultured Planktomarina sp.; assembly: GCA_905181815.1. GTDB lineage: Bacteria > Pseudomonadota > Alphaproteobacteria > Rhodobacterales > Rhodobacteraceae > Planktomarina. The sequence continues at coordinate 458,535 of CAJIZA010000003.1, forward strand.
TTTGAAATCTGTGACCAAAGGCTATGCCTCTTTTGATTACCAAATGATCGGCTATCAGCAAGATAATTTGGTGAAGATGAGCATTCTGGTTAACGACGAGCCAGTGGATGCGCTGAGCACCATGGTGCATCGCGACCGAGCGGACGCGCGGGGCCGGGCGATGGTTGAAAAGCTCAAAGATTTGATTCCCCGCCATATGTTTAAAATCCCAATCCAAGCGGCCATCGGTGGCAAGGTGATCGCGCGTGAAACGTTAAGCGCGATGCGCAAGGATGTGACGGCGAAATGCTATGGCGGTGACGCGACGCGGAAGAAGAAACTTCTGGAGAAGCAAAAAGCTGGTAAAAAGAAGATGCGCCAGTTTGGCAAAGTCGACATTCCACAAGAGGCGTTTATTTCAGCCTTGAAGATGGATGGTTAGGGCAGCCTGAGTGGCTACGCTTCTAAAAACACTCGAACAGCAGCTTCGAACTCATGCGGTTTTTCCGCGTGCAGCCAATGACCCGCTTGTGGAATTTTGGCGAAACGGGCTTTGGGGAAGAGGGCTTTGATGATGGGGCGGTGCTCTGGGCGCAGATAGTCTGAGAGGGCGCCGGTAAGGAACAGGGCTGGGGCGTTGAAACAGCCTGAGATGTCAGGAAACCCAATGATTTGATCCATGGAGGCGCTGAGAGCCAGCAGGTTGAGCCGCCAGCGTCGCTCGCTGACATTCAAGCTTTGTAACAAGAAACTGCGCAGGGCTGGATCATCAATATGGGCGCTTAAGGCTTGATCAGCCTCTGCGCGGCTGGTGATGTGATCGAGAGGCAGAGATTGCATGGCGTCGATGACGGGCTGCTGGCTATGGCTATAGCCGACGGGGGCAATATCGGCGACGATCAGGCGGCGGATGGGCGCACCAGAAAGGGCCGCGACCATGGCCGCTTTGCCCCCCATGGAATGGCCCAAAAGATCAACCGGTTGACCCAGGTTTGTGGCCACCTCTGCGATATCTGCGGCCAAAGCGTGATAGTTGTGATCCTCATGCCATGGGCTCGCCCCATGGTTGCGCATATCCAAAGCAATAACCCGACGGTGATTGGCCAATCGTTTGGCAATCACACCCCAATTGCGGCCAGAGCCAAAGAGACCGTGGGCGATGACTAAAGGTATGCTGGCTTCAGGGCTATTTTCAGGCTCATGGGAGATCATTTGTAACATTTGGGTAATCTAATCTGGGTTTGCACTCTGCGCTAGCCCCGCTAGGGTGGCTTTGCTGTAATGAGGATGAACTATGTCAACGCTTTCCCGAACCATACCCACCCAAGGTCTGCATCATATCACTTTGACCGGAGCGGGGCGGCAAATTACGTTGGATTTTTGGGAGGGAGTTTTGGGCATGCCCTTTGTCTTTGAGCAGCCCAATCTCGACAACCCTGATGAGAGCCATTTGTATTTTGATCCTGGGGATGATCGTTTGATTACAGTATTTTGCGATGAGACCCGAGCGCCTCTGCCAGGCAAAACCCCGACTGTGCCAGGCGCTGTGCATCACATTGCTTTTTCGGTCAGCCAGGCGGTGTCGATACATTTGCCGCAAAAAATGGATGCGCTTGGCATTGCACATTCGGGTTTGAAAGATCGGGGGTTTATGAGCTCAATTTACTTTCGCGAGCCCTTGGGGCTGCTGATTGAATTGGCGTCTTATAAGTTCACGCCGCCGCAGGGGGTGTCGCATGCGCGGGTACTATTTGAGGCGCATCGCATTAGGGTGGCTGCGGGGGATGCTGCGATTGCAGATCGGCATGTGGCCGAAGCCTTGGCGGTATTGGTGCATGGGCAGGTGCCCAGCCTGTCGGATTTGTAGGCTGGCGGGTGGCGCTGTGTGATGGCGGGCAAGGCTCGCGCCAAAGGTGCCCCACCCGCCGGCTTGTGGATCAATAAATCGGGAAACGTGCGCAGAGCTCGGCGACCTCGGATCGGACTTTAGCTTCAACGGCCGTATTTCCCTCTTCGCCATTGGCTGCCAATCCATCGACTACTTCGATGATCCAATCCGCAATTTGACGGAATTCGGCTTCTCCAAAGCCTCGGGTTGTGCCCGCTGGGCTGCCGAGACGGATACCGCTGGTGACGGTTGGTTTCTCTGGATCGAAAGGCACGCCGTTCTTGTTGCAGGTAATATTGGCGCGGCCGAGGGCTTTTTCTGTGGCATTGCCCTTCACGCCTTTAGGGCGTAGGTCTACCAATAACACATGCGTGTCCGTTCCATGGGTCACGGTATCCAGACCACCTTTGATCAGCTGGTCAGACATGGCCTGCGCATTCGCGATCACGTTTTGGATATAGGTTTTAAACTCAGGTTTTAGAGCTTCGTCAAATGCGACTGCTTTGGCGGCAATCACATGCATCAAGGGCCCCCCTTGAATGCCGGGGAAGATGGCCGAATTAAACTTCTTAGCGAGGGCCGCATCATTGGTCACGATCATACCGCCTCGAGGACCGCGAAGGGTCTTGTGTGTTGTGGTTGTGGCAACATGTGCATGTGGGAAGGGGCTTGGGTGTTCACCCGCCGCTACGAGGCCCGCGAAATGCGCCATATCGACATGCAGATAAGCGCCAACGCTGTCGGCGATCTCACGCATGCGCTTGAAATCAATTTGCCGCGGAATGGCAGATCCACCCGCCACGATGAGCTTGGGCTTATGTTGAGTTGCTAGCTCTTGAACTTGCTCATAGTCCAGCAAGTTGTCTTGTTTGCGCACGCCATATTGCACTGCGTTGAACCATTTGCCTGATTGGTTTGGCGCGGCTCCGTGGGTCAAATGGCCGCCGGCATCCAAGGACATGCCAAGGATCGTATCGCCCGGCTGCAAAAGTGCTTGAAAGACACCTTGGTTGGCTTGGCTGCCAGAATTGGGTTGGACATTGGCAAATTCGCATCCAAACAGTTGGCAGGCCCGTTCCATAGCCAAGGTCTCGGCAATGTCCACGTATTCACATCCGCCGTAGTAGCGCCTTCCAACATAGCCTTCGGCGTATTTGTTGGTCATGACAGAGCCTTGTGCCTGCATCACGGCTTTGGAGACAATATTTTCAGATGCGATCAATTCAATTTCATCGCGCTGGCGTGTCAGCTCTCTATCAATGGCCTGCGCCAAGGCTGGATCGGTGTCGGACAGATTTGCATTGAAAAACTGGGAGAGGCTGGATGTCATAGTTTTGCTCCTTGGGAGGTTTGTGTTTTATTGCCTGTTTCCTATCGGAAATGTCAAACGTTACTGCCGCGACTTTTTGACCTAATTCCCGTTATTTTAGCCATAGCTTGCGTTTTTAGCCTGCCCCAGCATAGGGTGCGGAAACGGAGTTTCCGAAATGCACAAGACAGAGAGTAAACGCATCGCCTTTTTGGCCAGTAACGCAGATTTGGCGCAGTCTGCAAGGAATACATTTGTGCACAGTTTTGGCGATTGCGACCCGGGCGCGGCGGAGGTGATCGTGGCGCTCGGTGGCGATGGTTTTATGCTGCAAACTCTGCATGCGACCCAACATTTGAACGTGCCAGTTTATGGGATGAATCGCGGTACCGTTGGTTTTTTGATGAATGAGTTCTCAACCGAGGGCTTGATTGCGCGACTGGCTGCGGCGGAGGAGGCTGTCATCAACCCGTTACGGATGCGGGCAACCTGTGTCGATGGCCAAACCCAGAAGGCGCTGGCGATCAATGAGGTGTCACTTTTGCGTCAGGGACCACAGGCGGCAAAATTACAGATATTTGTCGATGATCGGCTCCGGTTGAGCGAATTAGTCTGTGATGGAGCCTTGGTGGCGACGCCAGCGGGCTCGACAGCTTACAACTATTCCGTGCATGGTCCTATTTTGCCAATTGGTTCCGAGGTTTTGGCGCTGACCGCTATGGCCGCTTTTCGGCCACGTAGGTGGCGCGGGGCGGTGTTGCCGAAGGAGGCGAAGGTGCGGTTTGAAGTGATTGAGCCTGTTAAACGGCCCGTTATGGCCGATGCGGACAATTGCTCCGTCAACAATGTGATGTCGGTGGAAATTGAAAGCGCTGGGGACGTAGCGCACCGTTTGCTGTTTGATCCGGATCACGGGTTAGAAGAGCGGCTCATCCGTGAGCAATTTGCCTAATTGGGCGTAACAGCCGAGCCCGAATGCATGGCCCGGCTGTAATTTTACTTAGGTCCCTGAAGAGGAGGCCAAGCTAACTGTTGCCACGATTGCAACCAGTGGCAACAGTTTGCAAAGCTGGATGCACCGAGTGCTCTATGTGTGGAAGAGGTTGTGCCAACCATGGACGCAGTGAATGCACCTGCAAGAACGAGTTTTTTCATAATGGATCGCCATTTAAATATATTGGCGTCATTTGAGTCGGGAACTACCCTAGCGGGCCACGCCTCACTTTGCTAACAACAAGATGTTACCAAAAACCAAAACGCATCGATAAAATTTCTTATTGGTTAACATTACGTTAAGCTTGAACGGCAAAGAGAGCATCTGGCATTATTTGACGGTGCGTCTCATGATTGCGCGTATCCCAATTTCTGCAGCGCCAAACGCACCTCGTCCAAAACAGTGGGATCATCTATCGTTGCGGGGGCCTTATAGGCTTTGCAGTCAGCGATGCTGACCATGGTTGCGCGCAGGATTTTGCCTGAGCGTGTTTTGGGCAGACGATCCACCACACAGGCCAGTTTGAACGCGGCAACGGGGCCAATCTTCTCGCGTACCAATTTGATGACCTCGGCGATAACCTGCTGGGCAGTGCGGGCGCAGCCATCGTTGAGGCAGAGAAATCCAAGTGGCAATTGCCCCTTGAGCTCATCGCCCACACCAATTACGGCGCATTCGGCCACATCCGGATGACTGGCCAAAACTTCTTCCATTCCGCCGGTCGAGAGCCTGTGTCCTGCGACGTTGATGACGTCATCGGTCCGCGCCATGATGTAGAGATAGCCATCTTCATCAATCATCCCGGCATCACCGGTTTCATAATAGCCGGGAAAGGTGGTGAGATAGGATTTAATGAAACGATCTGATGCATTCCATAGGGTTGGCAGGGTTCCAGGGGGGAGGGGCAGTGTTATTGCAATGGCGCCCAACTCACCGACTGGCATTTGATGGCCCCCTTCATCCAAGATTTGCACATCATAGCCTGGCATGGCCACGGTCGGGGAGCCAATTTTGACAGGTATGGCCTCAATACCCGCCGGATTTCCGGCGATGGTAAATCCGGTTTCGGTTTGCCACCAGTGGTCATAGACGGGCACGCCCATGACCTCTTGCGCCCATTCTACGGTGTCTGGATCGGCTCGTTCGCCCGCCAAATAGAGTGCGCGCAGTCTACTCATGTCGAAATTTTTAATTGATTCGCCTTTTGAGTCTTGCCGTTTTATCGCACGGAAGGCGGTGGGTGCCGTGAAGAAACTTCGCACATCATGCTCAGCAATGACCCGCCAAAAGGTCGTTGCATCGGGTGTGCCCACCGGCTTACCCTCGAATACGACAGTTGTGTTGCCATGGATCAATGGTGCATAGCAGATATAGGAATGTCCAACGACCCAACCTACGTCAGAGGCGGCCCAAAAGACATCGCCCGGATCCACGTTGTAGATGTTCTTCATCGTCCAGTTCAACGCTACTAAATGCCCAGCGGTGGGGCGCACAACGCCCTTTGGGGCGCCGGTTGTGCCTGAGGTATAAAGAATGTAAGCCGGATGGTCACCGGATACAGCCACGCAGGGAGCGGGGTGCACGCCCTCTTGCAAGGCATGCCATTCGATGTCGTGTGGCCCCAACTCAGCTTCACATTGGGAGCGTTGGAAAATAACGCTAAATTCAGGTTTATGCGCAGCCAGATCAATAGCGCCATCGAGCAGTGGTTTATATTCGACAATGCGGCCTGGCTCGACACCGCAGGAGCCTGCAATAATAGCCTTTGGAGTGGCGTCATCAATCCGAACAGCCAGTTCATTTGCGGCGAAACCGCCGAAGACAACCGAATGGATCGCGCCGATCCGAACACATGCCAGCATGGCCACCAAGGCCTCGGGGACCATCGGCATGTAGATGACAACCCGGTCTCCAGCCACAACACCTTTGGAGGCCAGCCCACCTGCGAGGGTGGCGACTTGCTCTTGCAACTCTGTATAGGTGGTTTTGGATTTTTGTCCTGTTACAGGGCTGTCATAGATAATGGCCACCCGATCGCCATTGCCGGCGTAAACATGGCGATCAACGGCGTTGTAGCATGTGTTGACCTGAGCATCTTTAAACCACTCGTACAGGGGGGCGTCATCGTCCCACAGAGCTTTGGAGGGCGCTTCGATCCAATCGATTGCCTCGGCAGCTTTCATCCAAAATGCCTCTGGGTCTGCCTGCCAACCGGCATAAACTTCTTTATAGGACATTTGATCGCCTCCACTTCAACTTTGAGAAGGTTATTCCCTATCACAAGCTTGGACGCAACGTTGGGCTTGCGCTAACATTTTGGAATGCGACGATCCGCCATTGCATCATGCAGAACTCTCGTGGAAAATGGCCAATAATCTACTGTGATATTAGAGAGAGACCATGCAAAACATACGCGCCGAAGTGGTGTTGCCGACCAAAAAATTGCGAGATGATATTCCGTTTTTCACCAAAACCCTTGGGATGCGGATGGATGAAATTTTTCCAGCTGATGATCCCAGCGTGGCAGTGTTTTCAGGCTATGGTTTGCGGGTCCGGGTGCAAAAGGACGCGGAGACTGTTCCGGGGTTGTTGCGCATCCTTTGTGATGATCCGATGTTGGTTGCGGGCGGTCAGACGCATTTGACCGCGCCAAATGGCACGCGCATCGAAATTGCCACCCTCGCCCCACCCGTGGTGATGCCGCCTATCGCGCATGAATTTGTGATGCGCCGCATGGCCGATCAAGCGCCCTGGGTCATTGGGCGCGCAGGCATGCACTATCGCGATCTTATTCCGAGCCGTTTGGGCGGTTCAATCATAGCCAGTCATATCCGCATTCCCGGTGGTGGCCCTGTGCCGGATATGGTGCATTTCCACTCTGTCGGATTTCAGCTGATCTATTGTTACAAAGGGTGGGTGGATTTGGTCTATGAGGACCAGGGCGCACCGTTTCGTCTCAAAGCTGGAAATTGTGTGATCCAACCGCCAGAAATTCGTCACCGTGTGCTCTTTGCCAGTGAGGATTTGGAGGTGATTGAAATTGGAGTGCCCGCAGAACATATCACCACCATAGATCATGACCTGGATCTGCCAACGGAGCATATGCGTCCGGATCGGCTGTTTGAGGGACAGAGGTTTGTTCATTACAAAGCTGATAAAACTGAATGGCGCCCGTTCCGCCTGCCGGGGTTTGTGGCGCGCGATACGATGATTTGTGCGAATACAGGCGCGGTGGCCGGGGTTCAGGTGGTCAAACCGGGGCCGGGCAGGCCTGTTTGGTCCTGTCACACGAGTGATATTCATTTTACCTTTGTCTTGCATGGTCAATTGACGTTGCAAAGCAAGGAGCAGGCGGCGCAGACCCTTGTGGCTGGCGATGCTTTTGTTATCCCGCCGGATATGGCTTGCCTTTATAGCGCGCTGTCTGAGGATCTTGAGCTTTTGGAGGTCAGTTTGCCTGGTGAATTTGATACCCATTTGGAAGACAGGGCTTAAGCCGTCAATTGCAGTGGCATTTGCAGGCTAGACGGGATCCGCCATTGGGTATGTAATGCGTAACAGCGGCGCTGGGCGTCGGTTTTGAAAGGTAATAGTCATGAGCAATGATTTAATTCTCGCTGCGTCGCAGGTTCGCCTGAAAGCCTATGCGCCCTATTCCAATTTCCCTGTTGGGGCAGCGTTGCGCACCGTCAGTGGAGCAATTTATGTTGGTTGCAATGTCGAAAATGTTGCCTATCCCGAGGGAACCTGCGCTGAGGCTGGCGCGATTGCCGCCATGTGTGCAGGGGGGGAATATGAGATTGCTGAAGTGGCCGTTATTGCTGGTGGAGACCGTCCCGTGCCGCCCTGTGGCGGCTGTCGCCAAAAGTTGGCGGAATTTTCCAAGGGGCCGGTGACGGTGACGTTATTGGCGACCAATGGCGCGCAAGAGAGCACTAATGTGGCGGATTTGCTGCCTGGTGCTTTTGATTTGGATCATCTGACATCTGGTGCGCAGGACCCGAAAGTCTGATGCTGACCCGTGACCTTCTTTTGGCTTTGCGAGAAGGCTGGCCCGTGCCGCCTGAAGTGGTGCAGGCTTTTGGAACCAATTTGGGCGCGGGTGATATCAGTGATGCACAGGCTGGAGCATTTGCTATGGCAATTTGTTTGCAGGGGCTGAGCGAGCAGGGGCGCGTGGCTCTGACACTGGGCATGCGAGACAGCGGCAAAGTGCTCAACTGGGACCTGCCGGGCAAGGTGATCGACAAGCATTCTACCGGCGGCGTGGGGGATTCAGTCTCATTGATTTTGGCGCCGATGCTGGCGGCGGTTGGCGCCTATGTTCCAATGATTTCTGGGCGCGGATTGGGGCATACGGGTGGGACCTTAGACAAACTGGAGGCTATCCCAGGCCTGAAAACGCAATTCACCGAGGTCGAATTTCGCGCCATTGTAGCCAAGGTCGGCTGCGCAATCGTGGCACCAAGTCCGGATATTGCGCCGGCCGATCAACGCCTTTATGCGGTGCGCGATGTGACAGGGACCGTACGGTCTCGTGATTTAATCACCGCCTCTATTCTAGCAAAAAAACTGGCTGCTGGGCTGGAGGGTCTGGTGCTGGATGTTAAAACTGGCTCAGGAGCGGTGATGTCAGATCTTAGTCAAGCGCGAGATATGGCGCAGGCTTTGGTTGCCACAGCCAATGGAGCAGGTTGCCCCACCAGTGCGGTTTTGACGGATATGAGTCAACCGCTGATCCCCAGTATTGGCAATGCGCTTGAGATTGCCGATGTGATGCGAGCCTTTGAGACTAGGCAAGGGGCAATGGTAGAGGTGGCACTTGAGCTTGGCACGCAGCTTTTGCTGCAAGCACAAATGTTTCTAACCGAGACAGGCGCGCGTGATGGCTTAAGAGCAACCTTGCAAGATGGCAGTGCAAAGGCCCGGTTTGGCGCGATGGTGCGGGCGCAGGGAGGTCCGGATAATTTTGTAGATCGCTGGCAAGATTATCTGGAAATCGCTCCAGCATATGAGGTGCGCTCACCCGACACAGGCTATTTAAGTGATATGGATGGGGCTGCACTGGGGCAGGCTGTGGTTGCCCTTGGCGGTGGGCGGCAACGCGAAGATGACCGGATCGATCATTCTGTTGGTCTGTCGGACATTGCCCCCCTGGGCACGCATCTTCGCAAAGGCGCGCCGATTGCGCGGCTGCATTGTCGAAGTGCGAAACAAGCGGATATCGCCCTGCGCACTATTCAGGCCGCCCTTACCGTGAGTTCAGAGCCTCCGGTTTTGCCGGCTTTGATCATTGAACGGATTATGCCAGCAGAGGTTTCAAAACATGGCTAGGGTTTTCTTGATTGTTCTGGATTCTCTGGGCTGTGGTGGTGCACCAGATGCTGCTGAGTTTGGCGATGTGGGGGCCAATACGCTGGGCCACATCATTCAGGTGCGGCATGGTGATTTGCATATGCCGAATTTGGCCGCTTTGGGCCTGGGGGAGGCTCTGCAGCATTCCAGTGGTATGTCCTCTCCATGGCCGGCGGCGACTTCGGGGGTATGGGCGGTGGCGCGCGAAATCTCCAAGGGCAAAGATACTCCATCGGGCCATTGGGAGCTGGCTGGGGTGCCGGTGCCTTGGGATTGGCACTATTTTCCTAATGAAACGCCAGCGTTTCCGCCGCAAGTTTTGGCAGCACTTCAAGACTTCGCAGGTGGCAGCCTGGCCAATTGCCACGCTTCTGGGATGCGGGTGATTGAGGCTTTTGGAGTGGAGCATCTGCGTTCTGGCCTGCCGATTTGTTACACCTCTGTGGATAGCGTGTTTCAGATTGCGGCCCATGAAGACCATTTCGGTCTGCAAAATCTTTATGATCTTTGCCAAAAAATGGCGGGCATCCTGCATGAGATGAAGGTCGGGCGGGTGATTGCACGGCCCTTTGTTGGATCGCTGGAAACGGGATTTCAGCGCACGCTGCATCGCAAGGATTTCGCGATGGATCCGCCGTCTGCGACTCTCTGCGAGTGGGTGATGCAGGCGGGGTGGCCGGTCCATGCGATTGGCAAGATCGGTGACATTTTTTCGATGCGAGGGATTACACGCTGCCACAAGGGCAGTGATGCGCAGCTTATGGAGCATTTGGTCGATGAGATGCAGCAGGCGCCGGAGGGCAGTTTAACCTTTGCCAATTTTGTGGAATTCGACACGCTCTTTGGCCACAGGCGCGATGTGGAAGGCTATGCGCGGGCGCTGGAATGGTTTGATGCGCAGGTTGGTCCCATTCTGGCCCAAAGCCGGCCCGACGATCTGGTGATCTTTACAGCTGATCATGGCAATGATCCGACATGGCGCGGCACAGATCATACACGCGAGCAGGTGCCGGTGCTTGTTCATGGACAAAATTTGGCACAAAATCAGGTTTTTGATCGTATGATTGCGTTTCAAGATGTGGCTGCCACGGTGGCCGCGCATTTGGGTGTTGTGGCACAAGGGCAGGGTAGGAGTTTCTTATGAGCTGGAAAACATTTCCCAAAATTGAACTGCATTTGCATCTGGAGGGTGCGGCGGATCCAGCCTTTATCCGGGGTCTCGCGAAAGAGAAATCTGTTGATATTGGGGGGATTTTTGATGAGGCAGGTGGGTATAGATACAGCGGATTTGGTGAGTTTTTGCGGGTTTATGAGGCGGCCACCCAAGCATTGAAAAGCCCGGAAGATTTTCAGCGCCTCACGCAATCAGTTTTGGAAAATCTCGCTGAGCACAATGTGGTTTATGCCGAGACCTTCGTCTCCCCCGATTTCTGTGGTGGCAGAAATGTGGGCGCTTGGCGCGAGTATCTGCATGCCATGCAAGAGGCGCATGTTGAGGGGGTCACGCTGAAAGGTATCGTCACCTGCATCCGCCACTTCGGCCCAGACAAAGCGCGGGAAACTGCCCTTTGCGCTGCAGAAACGGCGGGGGACTGGGTTGTTGGCTTTGGCATGGGCGGGGCTGAGGATGCAGGAAAGGCTGGGGACTTTGCCTATGCTTTTGATATGGCGCGCGAAGCCGGGCTGTGCTTGACCTCCCACGCTGGCGAATGGGGCGGGCCGCAATCAGTCTGGGATGTGATAAACGATTTACGCGTTGAGCGGATTGGCCACGGGGTGCATGCGATTGGAGACCCTAAGTTGGTTGATTACCTTGCAGAAACGGGGCTCGTACTGGAGGTGAACCCTGGCTCCAATATTACCCTTGGCGTCTATCCGAGCTTAGCACAGCATCCAATCGTAAAGCTGCGGGACGCGGGAGTGAAGGTAACTGTCAGCACTGACGATCCCCCATTTTTCCACACCGATATGACCCAAGAGTTCGAGCAATTGGAGAGGGTGTTTGGCTGGGGCGCAGATGATTTCCGCGCGCTCAACGCGACCGCCCTCGATGCAGCGTTTTGTGATGCAGGCACCAAAGAGGCTTTGGACAAAATTCTGCAAAATTAGGGTCTGGTTTCACGACGCCGCAACCATGACGTCATTTTAAGTGATGGCGCATTGTCAAAACTGCAAATTTGCACCAGTATAGGCTCATAATATCCTTGCAGCTGGCCCAAACCCCATGACTCTAACCATTGTTGATCATCCGCTTGTGCAACATAAGCTGAGCTTGATGCGCGATAAGGCGACACCGACCAATCAATTTCGCCAATTGCTGCGCGAGATCAGTCATCTGATTGCCTATGAGGTGACACGGGATTTGCCGCTAGAACTGTGCAACATCGAAACGCCCATGCGCTCTATGCAGGCGCCTGTCCTGGCGGGAAAAAAGTTAGCTTTGGTCTCCATTCTTAGGGCCGGGAATGGACTGCTGGATGGGGTTTTGGAATTGATTCCATCAGCACGGGTGGGGTTTGTAGGGCTTTACCGGGATGAAGAGACCCTTCAGCCGGTGCAATATTACTTCAAAGTGCCCGATGACTTGCAAAACCGCGTTGTTATCGCCGTCGATCCTATGTTGGCCACTGGCAATTCGAGTGTTGCGGCGATTGACCTGCTCAAACAGGCGGGGGCACACAATATCAAATTCCTCTGCCTCTTGGCCGCCCCTGAAGGCATCGCCCGCATGCAAGCGGCGCATCCTGATGTCGATATCACGACGGCTGCGGTTGATGAATGCCTCAGCGATATTGGCTACATTCTTCCGGGCCTTGGCGACGCGGGCGACAGGATGTTTGGGACGAAATGAGGGGCTTTAAAGCCCTGGCGAGGGCAGCCAGTGGTTTATACCTATGTTGCGCCCGCCTGTTTCTGTCGAATGCAATGATGATCTGTCAGCCTCAAACAGTATGAGCCTTGGCTTCCAATCAGGTGGACTAAAATGCATGGCTTGCCGTCCCCACATGACCCCGGATTTACAGTTTTTGAGAAGTGGCGCAATGTTGCCCAGTTGAATGGCGATATTGATGTTAATGCCCATGCCAAATCTCTAAATAAATTCGTCAATTAATATCAAAAAACTATGAAATAGAGCGGATGGGGTTTCAAATGCTTATGTTCTGCATGCAAAAACTATCGTCTTTGTTGGTCACAGCGCTTACAATATCACCCTGAGCTGCAAATTGCTTGCAGGCCGAGCCATGCGCCGTCGGGAAGGGCGGGTTTGGTTATACGGAGGGGTGTGGGGGGCTGTAAGGTTGATGTGGGCCTGCGCTGATCTGACAGAGCTATTTTTGCTAGTTGGTCCACCTGCCTGCTTGAGAGCTCGTTTGAGGTAATCAGGCTGATGGAGACAAATGGTCCGGCGTCTTCGAGGTAGAGGCCGAGTGGTTCGACGTGATTTAAAGTGGCAATGGCGGACGCGACAAAGCCTGCCGTCACCGCTGGATCATCCGATTGTCCCACCATATTATCAAACAATATTACTTTGCCGCCGGGCAAAACAACGGGGGTGGCGCGTTGTCCGGGGAGGACGAGCAGCTCAAGCGCGGCGCTCGGTGCCAGGCGCTCCACCAGGAGCGCGGCGCTGCGGATGCCTTCTGGGCTGGTGCAATAGGGACCTGCCAATTGGCCAATGCGCTCTTCAAGCACTCGTCCTATCTGTATGCGTTTAGCCTCTGGTAAAACATTACTTGCATAGCTGGTCATGGCTTGCGGGCCCCAAATCAGGGTTGCAAAGCTGACAAGGACGACGCTTGTAACCGCAAGAATGAAACGCAATCTGCCAGGATGTGGGCGGCTGCGATCAATGGCTTTTTGCACCTTAAGCAGGGCCTCAAGCATCGTTTTGTCGGAAATTTCCAAACTTTCTTCTGAGCCCGGCGCGGGCCTCAGGGTTGCTGCATCCTCTTTGTGGGTTTGAACATCAACCGCGGCCAAAGACCAATGGGCCAGAGGGCGGTTTTGCATATCAGTCAAAATCAAGGTGGCTTGGCCGCAAGAGACCACGACTTCACGCCTTTGTATCGCAGGGCCGCTGCGCCAAAGGCCGGTACATTCCAGCCGTTCATATCCTTTAAGTGCGGTCATATGGGCCTGCTCTGCCTCTTTTCCGCAAGATAGGTCGATCCGCGTATCTACGCAATGGCCTGTGCCGATCTGCGCTGATGTCCGCTGGTCCTTAGGTTGTTTTTGCGATATCTCGAAGTTCAAATTTCTGGATCTTGCCTGTGGATGTTTTGGGCAGTTCTTGGAAGATGATTTGCTTTGGTGTTTTGAACCCAGCGAGACGAGCGCGCACAAAGGTAATCACCTCAGCCTCTGTGGCTGATTTGCCCTCAAGCAGCTCGACAAAGGCGCATGGCACTTCCCCCCATTTATCATCGGGCTTGGCCACAACGGCGCATAGGCTCACGGCCGGATGGGCCATTATTGCGCCTTCGACCTCGATGCTTGAGATATTCTCGCCACCGGAGATGATGATGTCTTTCATCCGATCGGAAATTTGCATCATACCATCTGGATGTTGAACGGCGATGTCTTCGGAATGGAAAAACCCACCAGCAAAAGCCTTCTGCGTTGCCTCGGGGTTTTTGTAATAGCCCTTCATGACCGAGTTGCCACGCATGACGATTTCGCCCTGTGTGACGCCATCCATCGCAATTTGCTGGCCTGTGTCATCGACAACTGTGGTCAAGTCCATCATAGGCATGGCGATGCCCTGGCGGGCTTTGCGCGCCGATTGCTCTTCGGTTGGCAAAGTATCCCAAGCCGGGTTCCAAAGCGATTCCACCACATGCCCATAGGTCTCGGTCAGCCCATAGACTTGTGTGACATTGAAACCCAATTGCCCAATGGCGGCCAAAGTGGCCGGAGCGGGTGGGGCGCCTGCGGTAAAGACCTCAACTTGGTGATCAAAATTGCGCCTTTCGCCGTCTTCGGCGTTTACGATCATGTTAAGCACAATTGGCGCACCGCCGAAATGGCTGACCCTTTCATCCGCGATACCATCATAAATGGCCTTAGCTGAAATGTCGCGGCAACCGACGACCGTGCCGCCCAAAAGCGGCATCATCCAAGTGTGGTTCCAGCCGTTACAATGGAATAAAGGCACGATGGCCATAAACACGGGTTGGAGCGTCATGCGCCAGCTTATCGGTGTGCCCATGGTCATCAAATAGGCGCCGCGGTGGTGATAAACCACGCCCTTGGGGCGGCCAGTTGTGCCGGATGTATAATTGAGCGCGAGGCTCTCCCATTCATCCCTCGGCATGATCCAAGGGGCCTGCACATCGCCGCGCGTGAGTAGTGTCTCATACTCCAGATGCCGGCCCGAGGCTGTGAAGCCAGCCTCTTGATCGGCCACCTCAATGATCTGTGGCGCGGGTGTGCTCATAGCGGCGATTGCCGCCTCAACTGGGGCGAGGAATTGGCTATCGACCAAAACAACCTTCGCCTCCCCATGTTCAAAAATATAGGTAAGCGTGTCAACATCGAGCCGCGTGTTGATCGTGTTCAAAACAGCGCCACATGCCGGCACGCCAAAGCTGGCTTCAATTTGCGCCGTGATATTTGGGAGCAGGGTTGCAACCACATCGCCAGGCTGAATGCCTAAGTCGGTCAGGGCGCTGGCCAGTTGGCTGACCCGCGCATGATACTGGCGGTAGGTGGCGCGATGGGAGCCATAGACCACCGCAATATGGTCCGCAAAAACCGAGGCCGCGCGTTGTAGATGCGACAAGGGCGTCAGCGGCACATAATTTGCCTCGCATTTGTCTAAACCAGTCTCTTCCGCCATCCAGCCCATGTCGTATTCCTCCCACTTTCCGCGCACTATCGCGCTTGCGCAGATGATTTCAAGAGCCCATGCATAACAAATGGATCAAAAAACAAATACAGTTGCATCAATTCTTTTCATGGTGACCGGAATGGCCACTGTTGGAGTGATTGATAATTTCATCACCTATATCGCTGTGGAAGTGAGCCTGTGGCAATTTCACTTCCTACGCAGCATGATCGCCGTCCCGGCCATTGTGGGTTTCGGCCTGATGGCTGGCTGGACATTACGCCCTTTGAGGCTATGGCTCGTCTTGGGGCGCAATATGTTCTTGTCGGGTGCTATGTTTGTCTATTTCGGCTGTTTGGGGTTCTTTCCTATTTCGGCCGTTGCGGCAGGTCTATTCACGGCGCCAGTTTTGGTGATGTTCATAGATGCTGTTTGGTCGCGCCGGCGCATTGGGCCAATTCGCCTCACGACGGCATGTCTCGGGTTTTTAGGGACGCTTATGGTGCTCAAGCCTGATGTTGGCGGCTTAAGCTGGGCCAATTTGATTCCAGTTTCGGCAGGGCTCATGTATGCTTTTGGCAATGTGGCCACGCGCAAATGGTGTGAGGGCGAAAGCGCTGTCGCCTTGCTTTGGTCCTATATGCTTTTGATGCTGATATTTGGAGCTTTAGGGGTCATTTATCTTTATTTCTTCCCCGGAGATGCAAGCAGTTATCTCACGCGAGCTTGGGTTTGGCCATCCGCAAGCGTCTGGATATGGATTGGGATTCAGGCGATATTTTCGTTGATTGGTATTGGCTTCATCATGAAAGCCTATCTCATTGGTGAGGTGACCTATGTCTCGATCTTTGAATATTCCATGCTAATTTTCGCCAGCACCACCGCTTGGGTGTTGTTTGGTGATCGTCTTGGGCCGTTGGGGTTTGTCGGTATCGGTGTCATCATTATGACCGGAATAGTCATTGCTGTTCGTTCGAATGTGGCGGACAATTAGGGCATCTGTGGTCCGATACTGGGGGTCAAGCGGCGAAATGGCTATAAAAGCCCTCGCCGTCTTCTGCCAATCTGCGGAGCAGTTCAGGCGCGGCAAATCGGGCGCCATAGCGTGCTTGCAGCTCATCGCAGCGCGCGACCCCATAATCGGCACCAAGCATGTCGAGCCAAGACAGCGGCCCGCCGGACCAAGGGGCAAAACCCCAACCCAAAATCGCGCCAACATCCCCCTCGCGCACATCCATCAAGACACCTTCTTGCAATGCGCGCACCGCCTCGAGGCTTTGGGCGAACATGAGCCTGTGCTGCACCTCCAGTAGCTCCAGATTGCCGCCCTCTTTGCCAAAGTGATCGCGCAGACCTTGCCAGAGGCCCTGCCGCTTGCCGTTGGCATCATACTCATAAAACCCGGCTGACGACTTACGCCCGAGCCGGCCTTGCTCAAACAGCCAAAACAACACCTCATCGGCCTGCGCATTGTCGTAATCTGCGCCCATGGCGTCTTTGGTGGCCTTGGCGATTTTGACCCCAAGATCAATAGAGGTTTCATCGTTCAATTGCAGTGGGCCAAGGGGCATTCCCATCAGCTTGGCGGCATTCTCTATCAGGGCTGGCTCAACCCCCTCTTGCACCATACGAAGCCCCTCGTTGATATAGGGGATGATGCACCGGTTGGCGTAAAAGAACCGAGCGTCATTTACCACAATTGGCGTTTTGCGAATTTGCCGCACAAAGTCTAAGGCTTTCGCCACAGCTCGGTTGCCGGTCTCTGCGCCCTTGATAATTTCTACCAGCGCCATTTTCTCGACTGGGCTGAAAAAGTGGATGCCAATGAACTTATCGGGCTGCGTGCTGGCCTTTGCGAGCTCTGTTATGGGCAAAGTTGAGGTGTTGCTGGCAAAAATAGTGTTGGGGCCCATCACTGCTTCTGTCTGCCTGGTCACCTCTGCTTTGATCTTTGGATCTTCAAATACGGCTTCGATGATCAAGTCACACTCTGTCAGAGCTTGATAGTTGGTTGTGGCATCAATGCGCGACAGCAGAGCCTCTTTGTGCTCAGGCGTAGATTTGCGCCGTGCGATCCCCTTGTCACAATAGCTGGCGACATAGGCTTTGCCCTTATCGGCTGCCGCTTGGGTTTGATCAATGAGCACCACCTCAATTCCAGCCTGCGCGGAGACAAGTGCAATGCCGGCGCCCATCATCCCGGCACCAAGAATGCCCAATTTGCGCACGAATTGATCCGGCACCTCTTTGGGCCGTACCGCGCCTTTGTCCAGCGCGCCTTTGTTAA
This sequence comes from uncultured Planktomarina sp., assembly GCA_905181815.1. Classification (GTDB taxonomy): domain Bacteria; phylum Pseudomonadota; class Alphaproteobacteria; order Rhodobacterales; family Rhodobacteraceae; genus Planktomarina. The sequence continues at coordinate 476,174 of CAJIZA010000003.1, forward strand.
GAAACAAACTGCGGATCATATGAGAGGAGGACGGGTTCATGATGACCGATGTGAAGTGCCGGGCCTCGATTTTCAGAGCCGTGTCAAAGGGCACCAAGGAGCCCTCATAGACCGCACTTAACAGAGCCTTAGCCGCTGGGTAAACGCCCATCGTTTGACCATTGACCATGGCGGATGCACCGACATAGGTCATAAAGCCTGCCGGATGATAGGGCGCACCGCCGGGCATTTTATAGCCTTTGGCGTCCCATGGCTTGACCAAATCCGTATTTTTTGCCGCTAAGACCCACGCTTTTGCATCCTCGAGCGGGGTGGCGCTGACTGCATCAATGATCCCGGCCGCTTGGGCTTCAGCCGGTGAGCAAAGTTTGCCCTGTAACAGATAGGGACTCGCCGCCATCGCCCCCATTTTGCGAACCAAGCGAGTCGTGCCGCCTGCGCCGGGGAAAATGCCGACCTTGATTTCTGGCAGACCAATTTTCGCCTTTGGGTTGTCGGCGCAAATGATGTAATGGCAGGCCAACGGAATCTCAAGCCCAATGCCAAGTGCCGTACCGGGCAGCACTGCGACGATGGGCTTTCCATCCTTTTTGGTTTTAAAATCCATGCCCGCCAGTTCAATCTTGCGCAGAATTTTATGTATCTCCATAACCATCTCGAAACATCCCTGCGCGGGATTTTTTGGGTTCATGTCCTTTGTCTCGGCAATAACCGCCAAATCCATACCAGCGGCAAAATCTGACTTAGCGGATGTGATGATCACCCCTTTGACCGTGGGATCGTTGAGGCACCCATCAATCAGAGCATTCAGATCGGAAAAGCCCTGGGTGCTCATCACATTCATCGGCCGGGCCTGGCAATCCCAGGTGATGGTGGCCAGACCATCGGCGTCAAGTGTTTGGGTGAAATCGGACATATATCCTGCCTCTAGGTTAGGTATTCTCGGGTCGTCCAATCGCGATGACCCAAAGCGTTCATTATCGAGTTGATCCGCCAAGTTTTTCCGTCATGGATTAACATGGCAGAGGAGGTGTAAGGCGCCACAATATGCCGATCTTCGGCAAACATTTGCGTTTGATAGGTGCCGATCAACGTGTCTTCTTCGCTAGCTTGAATCACCATGACCTTCCGAATGATTTGCAAAATTTTGAGCGTGTTGAGCGCCTGGCTATAGAGATCCCAATCTTTTTGTAGGCTTTCAATTGAACCGTTGTACAGCTGGCCGTTGAGCGTGATTGAGGTAAAGGGCAAGGCGATATGATCAACCCATGTCTGAAAATCGTGATTGACCCAACAGACGGATTTTAGTCTAAACAGGCTTGAAATTTGACTTCGTTCAAGGGAATGCTCCATTTTTGTTCTCAAATGCGTTCAATAATCGTTGCGGCGCCCATGCCAGAGGCGACGCAGAGTGTGGCCAGGCCAGTGCCCTTGCCGCTGCGTTCTAATTCATCGAGCAACATGCCAATAATAATGGCACCTGTGGCGCCAAGCGGGTGGCCCATGGCAATCGCGCCACCGTTTACATTTACCCGGCTGTCGTCAACATTGAAGGCCTGCATAAAGCGCAGAACCACAGCGGCGAAGGCCTCATTGACTTCAAAGAGATCAATATCGGAAATGGACATCCCACTTTGTGTCAAAATCTTCTCGGTGACAGGAACCGGTCCTGTGAGCATGATCGTGGGATCGGATCCAATTTTAGCTGTGGCGCGAATAACCGCGCGGGGTTTGAGCCCGTGGGCTGCACCAAAAGCTTTCGAGCCAATCAAAATCCCAGCCGCCCCGTCAACAATGCCCGACGAGTTGCCGGCGTGATGGATATGGTTGATCCGTTCCAGATGTGGGTACTTCATCAGGGCGACCTTATCAAAACCGGGCATGGTTTCGCCCATATCTTTGAAGGCAGGTTTCAAAGCTCCCAGTGATTGCATATCCGTGCCGGCGCGGGGGTATTCGTCATGAGTCAAAATGGGCAGGCCGTTGAGATCCTTCACAGCAACCAATGTGTTGTCAAAGCGCCCCTCTGCTATGGCCCGCTCTGCGCGTTTTTGGCTTTCAACGGCCAAAAGATCAGCCCGCGCGCGGGTGAAGCCATACTCTGTAGCGATTATATCGGCGGAAATTCCCTGCGGCACAAAGTAATGCGCCAAGGCGATCGAGGGATCTGCTGCAACGGCGGCGCCATCGCTGCCCATTGGCACCCGGCTCATCATCTCGACCCCACCTGCGATATAGGCGCTGCCCGCACCGCCTTGGATTTGATTTGCCGCAAGATTGACCGCCTCCATACCACTGGCACAGAAGCGATTGATCGACAGGCCGGGGATGCGCTCGTCCAGATCTGAGGCCAGCACCGCTGTCCGGGCCAAACACCCGCCCTGCTCCATCACCTGCGTGGCATTGCCCCAGATGACATCCTCGATCACGGGCCCGTTCAGACCATTGCGGTGGTGCAACGCGTTGAGCAGATCAGCAGAGAGCCGCGCGGCTGTGACTTCATGAAGGCTGCCGTCTGCGCGCCCCTTGCCGCGGGGTGTACGCACGGAATCGTAAATATAAGCCTCAGTCATAGATTGTTCCTTTATGCCCGGTCAGAGGGATTGCCCGGCATCAAATCATAGGGGTGTTTCCAACCGGGCGTGGCTTCGATCCGGCCGAGCCAAGCGTCAATATAGGGCCAATCAGAACGGATAAAGCCATAGTGCTCAGGGTAGAATAGATAGCCACAATTAGCGATATCAGCTATGGTGAGGCTTTGGCCAACGATCCAGTCGCGCTGGGCCAGATGGCTGTCCAATGTTTTAAAGGCGCCAAGCAACCGGCTCTGCATAAATTTAATCGCCTCTTGCGGGCGTTTGTCTTCTGATAAGAAATTCATCAAGAAACGGGTAATGCCGGCCTGTGAAGACATCTTATGGTTGTCAAAAAGTACCCAGCGCAGCACTTCGTATTTGTCCTCAGGCTCCCCGCCCAGTTTGCCGGTTTGGTCGACCGCCCATTGTTGAATTGCGCCTGATTGCGACAGGATAAAATCACCCTGTTCCAGCACCGGTGCCTCGGCCATAATATTAAGGCTGCGATAGGCGTCGGTCCGCGCGGCGCCGCTGAAGAAATCTACAAAAACGGGTTGCCAGTCGAGGCCAGAGAGCTCAAGCGTGAGCGCTGCTTTGTAGGAATTTCCGCTTTCTCCAAAGCAATATAGTTTGAGCGTCATTTAAGCCTCTGGATGTATTTTGTTGCGGTCAAATGAAGTGTCAGCCAGAAAAGGCCTCCGCGTCAAGTGCCATTACCGTGTCCCCGCCCGAAGTTATTCGCGCCAGGTGAAGCGCCGTGGCCGGCAAGTGCCGGGCTATATAATACTGACCTGTTGTCAATTTTGCTTCATAAAACGCGCGATCTTTCGGGTCTGTTTCCAGCGCCGCACAGGCCGCCTTTGCCATCTCGCCCCACATCAAGCCAAGGCAGACATGGCCGAGCAGATGTAGGAAGTCTGTGGATCCGGCCAGGGCATTATGGGGCGTTTTGATCCCGTTTTTCATGAAATACATCACCGCAGTCTGCAAATCTTTGGAGGCGGCTTTTATGCCGGCGACGAAGGGTTCCATTGTTGCGTCATTGGCGTTCTCATCACAAAAGCGCGCGAGATGCTCCATAAAACCTACGATGTATTTTCCACCCTCTTGTCCCAGCTTGCGGCCCACCAAATCCAGTGCTTGCACTCCATTGGCGCCCTCATAGATCATTGCGATCCGCGCATCTCGGGTGAATTGCGACATGCCCCAATCTTCGATATAGCCATGGCCGCCGAAGACCTGTTGCGCCTGCACGGTCATCGCATAGCCTTGATCGGTCAAAAACCCTTTGATTACAGGGGTCAAAAGCGAAATCAACCCGTCGGCCTCAATGTCTTGCAAGCGATGTGTCTGATCAATCAGACTGGCGGCCCAAAGCGCAAGCGCCCGCGCCCCTTCGATAAAACTTTTCTGATCCATAAGGCTTCGGCGAATGTCGGGATGCACAATCAACGGATCGGCGGGGCCATCTGGGTTTTTGATGCCGGTGACGTCGCGGCCTTGCTGGCGCTCATTGGCGTAGATGACCGCATTTTGATAGGCTGCGCTGGCCTGTGCTAATCCTTGCATGCCGACACCCAAGCGCGCCTCATTCATCATGGTGAACATCGCGCGCATGCCCTTGTGCATATCTCCGAGCAAATAGCCTGTGGCGCCCTCATAATCCATGACGCAGGTTGCGTTGCCATGGATCCCCATTTTGCGTTCAATCGCCCCGCAGGTCACCCCGTTGAGCCGGCCAAGGCTGCCATCGGCGGTGACGAGAAATTTTGGCACAATGAACAATGAGACGCCTTTTATCCCCTCCGGTCCGCCGGGAATTTTGGCGAGAACCAAATGAATGATATTCTCTGCCAGATCATGCTCTCCGGCAGAAATAAAAATTTTCTGGCCTGTCACCGCATAGCTGCCATCAGCATTTGGGGTGGCCTTTGTGCGCATCAGGCCCAAATCTGTGCCGCAATGCGGCTCGGTCAAATTCATCGTGCCGGTCCAATCGCAGGCGATCATCTTTGGCAGGAAAAGATCTTTTTGTGCCTCCGTCCCATGGGCTAAAATTGTTGAGGCTGCGCCGTGGGTGAGGCCATGATACATGGAAAACGCTTGATTGGCGGCCATAAAATGCTCTGTGACCGCTGATCCGATCACGGAGGGCATGGATTGCCCACCATATTGCTCCGGCATATCAATCCCGGCCCAGCCACCAGATTTGAGCTCTTCTAAGGCTTCTTTGAACCCGGTGGGTGTGCGCACTTTGCCTGCATCCCACGTGCAGCCTTCGCGATCGCCAGCTGCATTCAAGGGGGCGATGACGGCACTGGCCAGCTTGCCAGACTCGTTTAATATCGCCTTGGTGAATGCCGGATCAAGATCGCTGTAGCCCGGAATATTGGATTGAGAGAGTCGTAGCACCTCGTGCAAGATGAATTGTTGGTCCTTGATGGGCGCGCTGTAGGTTGACATGGTGGATCCTTTGGCTGGAAGCTTAATCTGTGGTGCGCGTTTCTTGGTGCAGCAATTGGCGGCCCCAGTCTAATTGGGCTTTCAATTCGTCAATTGCCTCATTGAGCTCATCGCGCTGACGCTCCATATCCTCCAAGCGTGCGCAAGCAATGCGATAGGTTTCTTGAAATTGCGTGGCTTGTCCGTCTCCAATGTTGTACATATCTAGGAGCTGGCGGATTTCTTCGAGGCTAAAGCCAAAGCGTTTTCCGCGTAGGATCAGCTTAAGCCGGGCGCTGTCGCGGCGGGTGAAAAGACGCCGGGTGCCCTCTCGCTTGGGAAACAGCAATTCTTTGGATTCGTAAAACCTTAAGGTGCGTGGCGTGACGCCAAAGGTTGTGCACATTTGTTGTATCGTTTGTGTCTCTTCCATCTCTTCACCATCGAAATTTCATCATACGCCAGACTATGATGCCTTACGTTAACGTCAATCAAAAATTAGGTAAAGAAAATTGGCGTGATATGTGAATTTTTGGCGGCATTTTGCCTAATTTTTTCCAAAAAAGGCTGCGAGCCTAGGGCAACTCTGCTGAAATCGCGTCAATCATTGTCGAGAGATCTGTAATTGCGCCTTTGAGTTCCTCTTGCTGGTGTTTTAAGAGGGCTAATTTTTCTTGCGCGATTGGAATCCAGGCCTGCATCTGCACCGTGCTTCCTTCTTTGTCGTAGATCTGCAACCATTGGCGCAGTTCTTCCAGACTGAAACCAAATCGTCGGCCGCGCATAATCAAAGTCATTCGCGCCACTTCACGCGGGCTGTAAAAGCGGGCGCGACCGACCCTTTGGGGCTGCAAAAGCTCGATGTATTCATAATAGCGCAGGGTGCGTGGAGTCACATCGAAATGCGCACACATGTCTTTGAATGTTAGGTTTTCTTGTGTCATGTTTCCCCCACCCATATAGTATTGCACTGGGATGGACGGTCAAGAGATCAGTTCATGAAGCCAGGCGCGAGGATGTAAAACCCATAACCCACCACAAGGGCCGGAATGGCCGAATAGCCCGTGGCAATTAGAGCTGCACGTGGATTGAGCGCAATGGCTGGGAAGAGCGCATCACCGTCATTAGAAATCGCATTGCCGATCAACGCTGCGAAGGGCAAAACGCCATTGAGGTAGAGCGTGGCGACCAAAACTTGCGGTCCGCATCCCGGAACAAAGCCAACCAACACCGCGATCAATGGCAGTAGCACTCCGATTGTTCCAAAGGCGGCTTGCAGGTCAAATCCGCCAAAGGTTTCTGCATAACTATAGCTTAAATAGGCGATGATGACCCAGATCGAGATAAAGGAGGTCTCCTCAGCGACGCGGGTTAACGGGTGATCGGCAATATTTGTCATGGCCTTGAGCGGAGAGGTTGCCCAGATGAACAGCCCGAGAAAACTACCTGCAAGGGCGAGGGAGAAAATCAAATCAGTACTATAAAGTGCAAAGATGTCAGCTCCCGTCACCTGGGTGACACCAAAGATCAATCCGGGCAGGGCAAAACAGACATATGCGTAGTCTTGCCAGCGTGTGCGCCCAATGACTGGCGCAATTTCGCAATGTCTAGAGGTGTCCGGTGTGAGATCAAACCGATTGAAGCGATCGACAAGCCATCCTGACAAAATGCCGACGACGAAGGACAGGGGCAAAACAACCAGAGCCGCATCTGGACGGGTTGCTATCAGCAAAAAAGCGGCATCCCCCATGGTTGCGGTCAGCGTTGCGACCACTGCTCCAAAGCTGACATTGCCCGAAGAATAAGCCGCCACCACAACCACAGCGCCGCCGCAGCCGGGCGTGGTGCCCAGAAGTGCGGCCATAGGAACTTGAAACCCCTTGGATTTTTTTAGCGCTGAACCGATATCAAATCGAAACAAACGTTCCGCGCCGTAAAATAACAGCAAGGTTGCGGCCACAAATGCCGAGACTTGCACATAGGCATCCACCATCAGGCCGCGGGTGAGATGCCCGACAGGTCCCGGTGCTAGGGCGAGAACCGAAAATATGCATAAGACCAGCAGTCTTCGGCTTCGAAATGGGCCGAGCATATCTGATGCGATGAATGTCTGCGCATTGGAGTCTGAGGTCATGAGGCTTTTAATATTTCAATTGAGAATAATTCGCAAGTGCAAATAAAGCGCTTGGCAATCAGCGGCGCAGGCACAATAACCTTTTTATGACACAAGACCAGATGACAGCCGCGCGTCAGTTTATTGATGCCATTCCCCATTCACGCCGATTGGGCATGCGGCTCGAAGAGTTGGGTGACGGTCGTGCGATTATTTCTATGCCCTATGATTCCGCTCTGATTGGCGACCCGGTCACAAAGGTGATTCACGGCGGCGCTGTCTCTGCCTTGATGGATACGGCAGGTGGGGCCGCGGTGGTGGCGCATCCTCTCGCCGGGCTGGGCACGGCGACCTTGGATTTGCGCATTGATTATATGCGGCCTGCGACGCCGGGTCAGACCATCACGGCCAGTGCTGAGTGTTACCATGTCACCCGGACAGTGGCCTTTGTGCGTGCCACCGCCTGCGATGAAGATACAGGTCGCCCTGTTGCCACGGCAACGGGTGCGTTTACCGTTGCGAAGGCCAGCGCATGAGCCGGCCAGAACCCGTCACCCAAGTCAAACGTCGTCGCGATCTCGCCTTGTCTATGATCGTCAGCCAAGTCCCCTATATCGAGTTTCTGGGCGTGTGCTTTGACCGACATGGCGATGAGCTGACGGCGACCATGGGCTTCCATGAAGCTCTTATCGGCAACCCGATGCTGCCCGCGCTACATGGCGGGGCAACAGCGGCGTTTTTGGAGATCACTGCGATCATCGGCTTAGCTTGGAGCACGCTTTGGGATGATATTGAAGCGGAGAAATTGGATGTCGAGGCGGTCCAAAACGGCGCCTTGGTCCTGCCAAAAACGATTGATTTTACCGTTGACTACCTGCGCACCGGCCTGCCGCGCGATGCCTATGCGCGAGCGCGGGTCAACCGTTCGGGTCGGCGCTATGCGTCAGTGCATGTAGAGGCCTGGCAAGACAATCGAGATCGACTCTTCGCGCAGGCATCCGGACATTTCTTGATGCCGCAGAGCCATGGCTGACCCTACTTACGGCATAACGCATAAGCGTGTTTTGTCGATTGCCCTACCGATAGTGATTTCCAATGCGACCGTGCCGATCTTAGGTGCGGTGGACACTGGCGTCATAGGCCAATTGGGCGGAGCGGCACCGATCGGTGCGGTTGGTATTGGCGCCATTATTTTGGGTGCGCTGTATTGGATCTTTGGATTTCTGCGCATGGGCACCGTGGGCCTCACCAGCCAAGCCTTGGGCAGCGGGGACGCGCAAGAGGTCCGCGCGTTGTTCTTTCGCAGCACTGGAATTGGCGTGCTGGCTGGAATGGTGTTTATTATTTTTCAGATCCCCATTTTTGCCGGTGCCTTTTGGATTGCCCCGGCGTCCGCTCAAGTGGAGAGTTTGGCGCGGGACTATATGTCCATTCGTGTTTGGTCTGCACCGGCGGCGATCGCAATTTATGGCCTCAGCGGGTGGCTGATTGCTCAAGAGCGCACCCGTGCGGTGCTGATGATTCAACTTTTCATGAATGTGACAAATATCATCCTGGATTTCTGGTTCGTACTGGGATTGGGCCTTGGGGTCGAAGGGGTGGCCGTGGCGACTTTGATTGCCGAATGGGGCGGGCTGGTAATGGGCCTTTATCTCTGCCGACAGGTCTTTCGCGGCCTGGCTTTGTCTTGGTGGCAGCAGATCGTTAACCGGCGCCGTGTGATCTATATGATGCAGGTAAATGGCGATATTTTAATCCGCTCAGTGCTCCTACAAGCCGGCTTCGTTAGCTTTTTATTCTTTGGGGCAGAACTCGGTGATGTCACCTTGGCTGCCAATCAAGTCTTATTGCAATTTGTTTACCTAGCCTCCTATGCCATGGATGGCTTTGTCTTTGCGGCAGAGTCCTTGGTGGGCCAAGCCATGGGCGCCAAGGCCGTGGCCCAATTGCGGCGGGGCGCATCGGTGACGGCGGTTTGGACCTTTGGTTTGGCCTTTATCATGGCCGCCGGATTTTGGATCGTTGGGCCTTTTATGATTGATGTGATGGCCAAAGATCCCGGTGTGCAGCAGGCGGCACGATTGTATCTGTCGCACATGGTGTTTGCGCCACTTTTAGGCGCCTTAGCTTGGATGCTCGATGGGGTTTTTATCGGCGCCACCCGCACAAAGGACATGCGCAACATGATGATCCTGTCATTTTTAGGTTACTGCGGTCTGGTTCTCTTGCTCTTGCCGAACTTTGGCAACCATGGGCTTTGGATGGCGATGAATGGGTTTTTCATCCTGCGCGGCGTCAGTTTGGCGCTTCGCTATCCAGCGCTGGAACGGGTTGCTGCTGCGCCTTAACCGTAGCTCTGGCTTTTGACGTTAGAGCCAGTCTTGCGTGGTCGTGCCAATGGCTTGATCGAGTCGCTCATAGCCGTCCTGGGCCAAAAGCTGATCTAGGCCATTTGCAATGCGCGGCACCAAGGGCAGCCCCTGGTAAACCATGGCCGAATAGATTTGCACGGCGCAGGCCCCAGCGGTGATCTTCGCATAGGCGTCCTGTGCCGATCCAATGCCGCCTACGCCTACCAGATCGATCTCGCCCCGTATGGCTTGGCGCATTTTGGCCAATATGCGGGTGGATTTTTCAAACAGAGGTCGTCCCGACAGGCCGCCTGTTTCTTGGCGCTGTGCAGAGGTAAGCCCGGCCCTGTCCAGAGTGGTATTGGTGCAGATAATCGCCGCAAGCCCGGCTGAGAGCGCCAGATCCGCGATATCCTGGATTTCTGCATCTGTCAGATCAGGTGCGATTTTGAGGAAGATGGGCAGGGGGCTGTCCAGATTTGCATTGGCTGCATTCACCCGGCCCAACAGATCTTCTAAGGCCGCTTTTCCCTGCAGATCGCGGAGCTTTTCGGTATTGGGTGAAGAAATATTTACCGTTGCGAAATCAATATGCCCGGCGGCCTGTGTGAGTACCTGGCCAAAATCATTGGCTCGGTCAGCGCTGTCTTTATTGGCACCAAGATTCAACCCGCGCGGTATGGCGGTTGGGGTTTGTGCAAGACGGGCGGCGATTTCGGCGATGCCTTGGTTGTTAAAGCCAAAGCGATTGATGACTGCGTGGTCTTTGGTCAGGCGAAACAGCCTTGGCTTGGGGTTGCCGGGTTGGGGTCGCGGGGTTGCGGCGCCCACTTCTAAAAAACCAAATCCTGCCTTCGCCATCGGAGCCAGCGCCTCGGCGTTTTTATCATAGCCTGCTGCCAGACCAACTGGGTTGCGCAGGGCAATGCCGCCCAGAGAGGTTTCAAGGCGCGCTGTATGAACTGGACCGCCGAGCAGTGGGGCCAGTCCCAGCTTTAGCGCTCGAATTGACAATCCATGTGCACGCTCCGGGTCAAACCGATGCAGAAGCTTCAGGCCCAATCTTTCCCGCAGGCTCATGTCAGGCCTTCAGGGAATTTATGGCGGCCATCGACCAGCGGCAGGGGCCAGCACCAAAGAACATCTGATAATTTGAGCGTGTCATAGAGGTGGGGAAATTCAGCGCCACCGCGTGAAACTTCCCATTTGATTGCACTGCCCAGAGCGTCAGTTTCGACAGCCGCCAGAAAGAGATTTTTGGCATTGGCGAAATGTTTATCGGCTGTGTCTTGGGCCTGCTGGACGGTGGAAAAATGGATATAGCCATCCTCTAGATCGATTGGAGCCCCATCGGTCTCGCCCTCTGCCTGCAAGGCGTGCCACTCAGCGGCACGGAATATTTTGTAAATTATCATAACCCACCTGTGCCGTGTCATGGGAAAATCGTCAACCATCCTTTCGCATGCGGGCATTTCTGGCGTTTGGAATTGACTGGACTCAGCAGATGTGGGTCGATGGTGTATTCATTCACTTAGGAAAGTTTTAATTATGAAAATATTGCTTGCTAGTGCAGCTGCTGTGGCTCTGACCGCGGGGTGGCTGTCGCGGATTATACGTTAACGGTTTTGCACAGGTTGCCGGTTTGAAATACACTTTGGATCGGGAGGTTGCACCCAATGAGGGGCGGATCGTCGAGGTGCTGGTTGCGCAAAATGGCGGCTATGAGCCTATTGATCCTGCGGCCCTCCACTCTGTTGTTACGAACAACTATGTGCGTAATGGCGGAGATGGGTACAAAATGTTTTGGGACGGTTTGAATGCCTATGATTATGGACCGGGTCTCGAAGTGGTTCTGGCCGAATATATGGCCGAGCAGGGAAGCTATGAGCCCTATCTTGATGGCCGTATTTCGGTCAAATAATTAAATGCGGGGCCGATTAGCCCTGCATCCCCTGATCTTTGGGCCTTACACTTGAAAATATTTGCGGCCGGTTATGGCCAACATGCAATTAGGCCGACGGTGTTTTGCGCAAGATTGGCTAAATCCACAGGCTCCAGTTTGACGGTCTTCGTTTCGGTGCTGGCGGCGGCCTCGGCCGCGATCAATGTCTCAGAAATCAATGGCCAATTGGCCATGAATTGTACATTTGCAGGCAGTTGGCGAGATTCTTGCGGCGGTGGAGGCAAAAGCACACCGATTACAGAGCCATATTGATCATAAATCGGTCCGCCAATATCGCCCGGCAGGCTGTCGATCTCCAATCGGGCAACACCTGCGCGGCCTGTGAGGTCGGTCAGTGCTTGCAACTGACCCATGGTTATAGACGGTGCGCCGAGTTTGCCGCCATAGGAGTAACCACCCAGAGCAACATATTGCGGCGCATCGGGACGCTCGGTTTCGAACCGGCCAACCGATGGGGGTGCCGCGCCTTGTGTGGGAACCAAGACCGCAAGCTCCGCGTTTTGAACCGCGATGCTGAGCGGGAGACCATCTTGCAGGAGCAAGCTCTCGCACTCGGAAAAGTCTTGAGCGGCCGTAAGGATATGGCCCGCGCTGCTGATGAAGACTCCGGATTGCGTGAAGCTTGGCTGGCGAATGGTCAAGCCTCCCAGGGATTCTTTTGGCTTGAGATCCGTGCCAAGAATGGGCGCCTCGCCCAGCACGCCAGCAACAGATGTGAAGCTAGTGAAGATTTCCTCTTCTACGCGTGCGCGGCGCGCTGCGTCCCCGCGCGGCCAGACAAATATCACGCCTTTGATGTCACCGCCCTGCAATGTGGCAAAGCCGGTGGTGTGGAGTCGGTCGTCATAGGCCTCTATCGTGAAGCTGGATTTCGCCAGATTGCGTGGGCCGGTTTCTGGTAGGATGCTCAAAGTTTGCATCACCTCATAGAGGGCTGCCAGTCGGGCTCTATCGCCGCGTTGACTGATGAAGATCACCTGCGCCAAGCCTGTGCCTTTGGCGGCGTAGGTGGCAAAGGGCGGGTCATGGGCGGCTGGGGCCAAAAGGGCGCTGGGCAGGCGCAGCGCGATACCAGCCTGCGCATCAACCACCTCTTCAAATCCCAATCCTGCCAACAAAAATTGATAATCCGCAATAGCTTCGGCTCTTTGTTCGGCGGTGAGAACACCGGTTTCTTTATAGCCATTGGCGCTTTGCCAGCGCGTCATAGCCGCGCGCGTGCCCGGCCCATAAAGCCCATCAATGGCACTTTCATAAAACCCAGCCCAAGCGAGTGCTCGTTGCAGGTATTTTTTTTCGTCCCCTGTCATCGCCCTTTCTGTGGCTTTGGATTGGGCGAGCTGCTCGGCCAGGCTGATTGGCTGTTCCGGTAAGGTCACCTCCGCCGGCCCATCGGGCACCGCGCTACGCTCTTGATCTGCGGTGGGTGCCTCGGTCTGGGGTGCCGTGTTTGGCCCCGTTTCGGTTTGTGTGGCGACTTGAGCCGCGCGCGGGTAGAAGCGTTCACCGTAGGATGTGCCGCTTGTGGTGAAGCTGGTGCGGGGAATGATCCCCTCAGTGCGGAACTTCTGCAAGGCGGCGTCGGCCTGCTCTAGATCATATGGGCCGATGGCCACGCCGAACCAGCCACCGTCAATTTCAAACCCGTTTACATTATCTAGATCGTGGGCATAGATCTCAATACTGTCCAAACTTGCCTCGAGATGCAGCCGGGTCTCGAGCTGGATCCAAACCTGCCGAGCCACAGTCGATTGTGCCAAAGCAACCTGTGCCCAGGTCAACATCATAGCCACGAGGCTGTAGATAAGCGGTGATTTCATCTTAGAACCTTTTAAAAATTTGTCCTGTTATTTGTGTGATTGCTGCGTAAATCAAGTCAGCACAGGAAAGTTTTGGTATTTGCGCTGATTTCGCATCGGTGGCTTGATTGACGCTGGCCCGTGCAGCGCCTATTCAGGCGCCAGATCAGCGGCTGAGGAACATATGAGCACTCCAAAATCATTCCAAGAGATTATTTTGCGCCTTCAAACCTACTGGGCTGAGCAGGGCTGCGCCATTTTGCAGCCTTATGATATGGAGGTGGGTGCCGGCACGTTTCACCCCGCCACCACGCTGCGGGCTTTGGGCTCTAAACCCTGGGCCGCTGCCTATGTGCAACCATCGCGCCGTCCAACCGATGGGCGCTATGGAGAAAATCCAAACCGCTTGCAGCATTATTACCAATATCAAGTGCTCATCAAACCCAGCCCGCCGAATTTGCAAGAGCTCTATCTGGGCAGTCTCAAAGCCATTGGCATTGATATGACCCTGCATGACATCCGCTTTGTCGAAGATGATTGGGAAAGCCCGACCCTGGGGGCTTGGGGGCTAGGCTGGGAAGTGTGGTGTGACGGTATGGAAGTGTCGCAGTTTACATATTTCCAGCAGGTCGGAGGCCACGACTGCCACCCGATTTCTGGGGAGCTGACCTATGGTCTGGAGCGTTTGGCCATGTATGTGTTGGGCGTGGATCATGTGATGAACATGCCCTTTAACGACCCTTCGGCGCCTATCGCGCTAACCTACGGGGAGATTTTCCGTCAAACTGAGGAAGAATACGCCCGTTGGAACTTCGATGTGGCCAATACAGAGGTATTACTGCGCCAGTTTGAAGAGGCTGAGGCAGAATGCGAGACCATTTTGGCGCAAGAGGCGGTTGACCCCAAAACTGGCAAGCGGATCATCATGGCCCATCCGGCCTATGATCAATGTATTAAAGCCAGTCACATGTTTAACCTTCTGGATGCGCGTGGCGTGATTTCAGTAACGGAACGGCAGGCCTATATTGGCCGAGTTCGGAGTTTGGCGACCAAATGCGCCGATGCCTTCGTTCAGACTTCAGCAGCGGGAGCGGCCTGATGGCTGTCAGTGGAAAAGTGATCAGCGGCGGAATTTTAGGGATAACAGCGGCCTTCGGGATTGGCGTCTATTATGCGCAGGTCTATGGCTATTACGAAACTTTCACCCAGGGAGAGGTTGCCTTGACCTCGGTCGTTAGTGGCGAGCCGACACGTATTCCGGTGACGGAGTTTGAGGGCATTGACGCAGACAGCAGCCCAATCCGCTATCGTGCCTGTTTCAAAACACCCTTGAGCACGGCCATGCTCACAGAGACATTTACCACGCTGGAGCGCTCGGAGCCGCGCAACGCGCCGGAGTGGTTTGGGTGTTTTGATGCGGCCCAAATAGCGGCTGACATCGACGCAGGCCTTGCGACCGCTTATCTTGGTGTGGCGAATTTCGAATTTGGGATCGACCGGATTGTGGCAATTTACGATGACGGGCGCGGCTTTGTTTGGCATCAAATCAACGATTGTGGCGACAAACTTTATGACGGCTCGCAGGCCTCTGACGAGTGCCCGGAAAGGGATCAATAATGGCGGATCTTCTCATTGAGCTCTTTTCGGAAGAAATACCCGCGGGTTTGCAAGCCCCTGCGGCAGAGAACCTCAAGAAATTGTTGACCAATGGGATGGTCGAGGCGGGCTTGACCTACGCCAATGCTTCAACTTTTCATACAGCGCGGCGCCTGACCTTGGTGGTGGAAGATCTGCTCGATGCCAGCCCCACCGTGCAAGAGGAGCGTAAGGGCCCGAAAGTTGGCGCGCCGGAGCAGGCGATCAATGGATTTTTGCGCGGTGCGGGATTGTCTATGAATGACCTTGAAGTGCGCGACGACAAAAAAAGTCAGGTCTATTTCGCCAAGATCACCAAGCCTGGGCGCCCCGCGTCTGAGATTGTGGCCGAGGTGTTAGAGACGACTATTCGGAATTTCCCTTGGCCAAAATCGATGCGCTGGGGTTCCGGGAGTCTGCGTTGGGTGCGGCCTTTGCAATCGATCCTTTGTATCTTGTCGAATGAGGCCGAAGTCTCGATTGTCCCGCTTGAAGTGGATGGCTTTAAGGCTGACAACCAGACCCGAGGTCACCGTTTCATGGCCCCAGATGCCTTTGCGGTGAGCGGTTTTGAGGATTACGACACCAAGCTTAAGCGCGCCAAAGTGATCCTGCGGGCCGAGGAGCGTCAAGCAGCGATTTGGCAGGACGCCCAGACCCAAGCTTTTGCGCTGGGCTATAGCGTGGTGGAAGATGCGGGCTTACTGGCGGAGGTGGCAGGGCTTGTGGAGTGGCCCGTTGTTCTGATGGGCCAAATTGACGAGGAATTTTTGGATCTGCCACCAGAGGTATTGAAAACCTCTATGAAGGAACATCAAAAATTTTTCTCGGTCGCAAACCCGAAAACAGGCCGCATTGAGCGCTTTGTGACTGTGGCTAATATCGAGGCGGCCGATCAGGGCGCCACGATATTGAAGGGCAACCAAAAGGTGTTGGCAGCGCGTCTTGCCGATGCGAAATTCTTTTGGGAGAATGATCTGCGCGAAGCAAAAGCGGGCATGGGAGCCTGGCAGGCGGCTTTGGAAAACGTCACCTTTCACAACAGGCTAGGCAGCCAGGCCGGGCGAATCAAACGTATCGCTGCTTTGGCCCGTGACTTGGCGCCAATGGTGGGTGCGGATCCCGATATGGCAGAGCAGGCCGCTTTGGTGGCCAAGGCAGATTTGAGCTCAGAAATGGTCTATGAATTTCCCGAATTGCAGGGACACATGGGACGCTATTACGCGTTAAAAGCGGGCATGTCAGCCGAGATTGCGGCGGCCTGTGAAACGCATTATTCGCCACTTGGGCCCTCGGATGACGTGCCGACAGCGCCGGTTTCTGTTGCTGTAGCGCTGGCCGATAAGCTTGACACTCTAACGGGGTTTTGGGCGATTGATGAAAAGCCGACTGGCTCGAAAGATCCGTTTGCACTGCGCCGCGCAGCTCTGGGGGTGATCCGCTTGATTCTGGAGAATCACCTCACTTTGCCTTTAGCGGATAAGCTGACGTCTGCCGATGCGGGCGCTGGAGCCACGGATTTGCTGGGATTTTTCCAAGATCGTCTCAAAACCTATTTGCGCGACCGGGGCATTCGCCATGATGTGATCGACGCCTGCATCGCTATGCCGCAAAGTGATGATCTGGCACTTTTGGTCAAGCGGGCAGAAGCCCTGCAAGGGGCGCTGGCCACTGATGATGGCGAAAACCTGATCCAGGGTTTCAAGCGCGCCAACAATATATTGAGCCAAGCCGAAGAGAATGACGGAGTTGAATATAGCTTTGGTGCCGATGTGAAATATGCGGAAAACGAGGTGGAAAAGGTGCTTTTCGCGGCGTTGGACGAGGCAGATAACAAGATTCAACCTGCCATGGCAACACAGGATTTTGCCACTGCTATGGCAGCTATGGCCACATTGCGTGGTCCGATCGACGCATTTTTTGAAGCGGTTAAGGTCAATGCCGATAGCGCATTGGTCCGCCGCAATCGGCTGAATCTTTTGAGCCGGGTTCGCACAACCTGCCTGTCGGTCGCTGATTTAACCAAAGTCGAAGGCTGACAAGTGCCTCTTGCACTACGCAGTCAACGGCCTATGCTGCAGCAGAACATGAGGATGCCGCAGTGCAGAACGATCAAACATTCGCCCCTGTTGTATTGGTCACCAATACAGCCCCAATGACTGCCGCCGCCTATGGCGGGCGAGCCAAATGTGCGCAGCGCTTGATCCGGCTGGATATGCCGGTTCCGACAACGGTGGCCCTCTCCTTTGAGGCGGTGCATGAATTGGCCCAGGGCCATGCCTTGGATCTTGCTTTGGTCTTGCCACATTTTGGCGCGGCGCCTTTGCTCTCGGTGCGGCCGTCCTCTGGCAGTCCCGATTGGGGCGGGCCGGGTGCGATTTTGAACATTGGCATGAATGATGTTAAATTTTTAGAGCTCTGCGAAAGCCATGGTGAAACGGCAGCGGCCACCCTCTATCTGCGGTTTATCAACGCCTATGCTACCCATGTGGCACGGCTAGATCCAGACGCATTCGATGACCCTGAAACGCCGAATGCGGGCGATGTGATCAAGGCTATGACCACCTATGGCGACGAGGCTGATGAGCCCTTCCCGCAGGAGGTGGATGTGCAATTGGCCCATGTGTTGCGCTCTATGGCCCGTGCTTGGGAAGGCACCAGCGCCCGGCTTTTGCGCCAGGCTAAAGGCGCTCCGGCGGATGCGGGGCTTGGGCTTGTCGTTCAGGCGATGGCCATTGGGGTTGGGCACGGTGAATGTGGCTCGGGTGTGATACAATTTGCCTCCTCGGACACGGGCCTGCCTGAGATTCATGGACGCTATCTGCGACAATCCCAGGGGCGGGAGGCTTTGGATCGTCAGGTTGGATCTTTATATCTGACCAAAGATCCGCGTGGCCCGTCCTTTGAGGAAACCTGCCCCAAGGCTTTTACACAGCTTTTGGACTATTCGGTTTTGGCCCGGAAGCGCCTGCGTGAAGAGATGCAAATTGAATTTACGCTCGAGAGTGGCAAGCTGGCGATTTTGGATGCGGTGCGTATTGTGCGATCCTCAAGCGCAGCGGTACATATTGCCGTGGACCTGGCCCGCGACGGGATCATCCTGCGCGAAGATGCCCTTATGCGGGTTGACCCAAAGGCTTTGTCTGAACTGTTGCACCGGCAAGTGGCGCCTGATGCACCGCGCACCGTATTGGTCAAGGGCATTGCCGCAAGCCCGGGGGCGGCTACAGGAAAGATCGTCTTTACAGCCTCCGACGCGCAAGCCAGTGCCGCGCGTGGCGAGGCGGCTATTTTGGTGCGACGTGAAACTGGTCCAGAAGATATTCGCGGCATGCACTCTGTGGTTGCGGTTCTCACCGAACGTGGCGGGGTCACGAGCCATGCCGCAGTGATCGGGCGCGGTCTTGGCTTGCCCTGTGTGGTAGGCGCCTCGGACATGAGCATCGATGGGCAAAGAAAGACGGTCATTGGTCGCAACCAACAAATTTTGCGCGAAGGTGATGTCATCACTGTGGACGGTACCCATGGCGAGGTATTGGTGGGGCATGTGGAGACGGTGGAAGCTGGTCTCAACACCGCTGTCACAACCTTGCTGGGCTGGGCAGATGAGTTGCGCGATATCGGGATCAGAGCCAATGCGGATACGCCGCGCGATGCGCAAACGGCCAAAAATTTTATGGCTGACGGCATTGGCCTGTGCCGCAGTGAGCATATGTTCTTTGAAGCTGATCGCTTGACTGTGATGCGGGAGATGATTTTTGCGGAAAACGAAGAGGACCGCGCCGCCTCTTTGGAGCGACTTTTGCCAATGCAACGGGCTGATTTTACTGAATTGTTTCAAATTATGGAGGGGCGTCCCGTTTGCATTCGGTTGCTTGACCCGCCTTTGCATGAATTTTTGCCGGCCGATCGTAGCGGGTTGAGAGATTTAGCTGAAGCACTCAATCTGCCCCTATCGCGGGTGACGGAACGGGTGGAGCAATTGTCGGAATATAACCCGATGCTCGGTCTACGCGGGGTGCGGCTTGGAATCACGGTCCCCGAAATTTATGAGATGCAGGCGCGGGCGATATTTGAAGCGGCGATCAACAGTGGCGTTGATGCCTCGCCAGAAATCATGATTCCATTGGTGTCGGCCTGCCGAGAAGTCGAATTGGTCAAAGCGCGAATTGATGCCGCTGCCGCCGCGGTGCGGGTCGAATGCGGACAAAGCTTTAGCTATTCTCTTGGGGTTATGGTCGAAACCCCGCGTGCGGCTTTGCGAGCTGGAGA
Organism: uncultured Planktomarina sp.; assembly: GCA_905181815.1. Lineage (GTDB taxonomy): Bacteria > Pseudomonadota > Alphaproteobacteria > Rhodobacterales > Rhodobacteraceae > Planktomarina. Next base: position 495,325 of record CAJIZA010000003.1, read on the forward strand.
AATTGCCGCCTATTCTCAGTTTTTGAGCTTTGGCACCAATGATCTAACGCAGATGACCTATGGGCTGTCGCGCGATGATGCAGGGCGGTTTATGTCTTCTTATGTGCAGCAAGGGGTCTATGAAGAAGATCCGTTTCACCGCTTGGACAAAGAAGGTGTTGGCGAGTTGTTGACGCTTGGAGCTGAGCGTGGCCGGGCTGCGCGGCCTGAAGTGGTCTTGTCCATCTGTGGTGAGCATGGGGGTGATCCAGAGGCGATTGCCTTTATCCGCCAATGTGGATTCACGTATGTGTCTTGCTCGCCGTTTCGTGTGCCTGTTGCCCGTCTGGCAGCTGCGCAATGTGCCATTGAAGATAAAATAAAGCACTGATTTTTTATTTTTTATGAATTCGTTTGGTGCAAATTATGTGGTCGCTGGACGAAGCACTCATATTTGAGTAGGGCACCTCGAATTGTTGGGAGTGGTATCAATGGGGTTTGGAGTGTTTCGCACCGTGGTCATTTCGATCTGTGTCGGGCTGGCTTTGCAGGTTTTCGCCCTGCAGCCTGGCAACGCCAGTGATCGATCCTCTGCATTTCCATCGGTGGAGTTAGAAGAAGCCCTGCGCCATGAAAATTCTATGGTGTCGGCAATTTCCTTGAGCCGCGTCGCTGTATTGACTTCCCCGCGCCCTGAAGAGCGTCCAAAGGGATCTAAGGTGCGATATTCCGGCCACTGGCTGCGCAGTTTGGCAAAGCCAACTGGCGGCAAGCAATGGGCTTGTTTGGCGGAGGCTATTTATTTTGAAGCCCGCGGAGAATCGGTCGAAGGGCAATTTGCGGTGGCGGAAGTGATTCTCAATCGCGTCGACAGCCCAAAGTTTCCAAACAGCATTTGTAAAGTGGTGCGCCAAGGCGTGGGGCGCAAACATGCTTGCCAATTTAGTTATAATTGTGATGGTAAGTTGGAATATATTGCCAATGGGTCAGCCTATGATAAAGTCAAACGCGTTGCGCGGGTCGCGATGGACCGCAAGACACGGCCTTTGACAAAAGGAGCCACCTATTATCACGCCACCTTCGTTTCCCCGTCCTGGGCGCGAAGTTTTCAGCATGTGACCACAATCGGGGTACACAAATTTTATAAACCCGTTAGACGCGTTGCTGAGAAATAATGTTTGCGCTACGCCGAGCGTGGCTATCAAACAGGGCAAGAGGCCAATATGACCGATGATCTAAAACATGCTTTTGCTCATCCCAGCGCGCGGTCAAAGGCGACAGCTGAGGCCCCTTTTGATAGAATTTCTGTGCGTGACCATATTCTCGCCGTTGAAATTGGAGCGTTTCAAGCTGAACGCGGCACCACGCAACGCATTCGTTTTGATGTGGTGGTGGAAGTCCAGCCTTTGAGCGATGAGATCGACGATGATGTGGATCGCATTCTGTCTTATGATCGGGTCACAGAGGCCATAGAAGCGGCCCTGTCCGAAGAGCGGCTCAATTTGCTGGAAACTTTGGCGGAACGTGTTGCAGAACGCATATTGCTCGCGCCGCAAGCGCAGCGGGTCTTCGTGCGGATTGAGAAGCTGGATCGCGGGCCGGGCAATTTGGGTGTTGAGATTGTACGTTCAAAGTCACGCGTCGTTGAAACGGACCTTCGAGGGTTGGAAGAGACGCTGCATCCGATTGTTCTGTTTTTGGCAAATAGTGTGATCGACGAGGGGCATTTGGATGCCTGGCTCTCTGCGGCTGAACACAACACCCGCCCGGTCATTATATGCGTCGGCATGCCCGAGGCGGGAGCGCCACAGGTGGCGGCGCATCGAATGGTGCAGCGCCGTATTGATCTCTTGGCAATTGAACAAAATGCTTGGATTTTTGCCAGTCACGATCCGCGCTGTGTGGTTGTGGGTACGAAGACAGAATTGGATTGGAGTATGCGCCACGATCAGATCAGCCTCTGGGCGCCGTCAAAGATTGTTTTGGACGCAGTCGATGGTCCGCCAACAGATATGGTCGATATTTCTGCTCTGGTCGAATGGTTTGCCCAAGAAATGCAGGCTGCCCAGCTGGTGTTTGTCGGCGCAACTCCGACAGGGAATTTGCCTGTTGCCTGCCAGGCTCAGGCAGATCTGGCATTGTTATGACACTTTATTATCGGCCCTTGGTCGAAGAGCAGGGCACGCACGCGCTTGCGGGGGGGTGGTGCCGTTTTTCCAAGGTTGAAGTTTTGTCGCGGCACGGGCGGGCTGAGGTCATATCAGCCAATGAGGTGCCGCAAGAAATCTTGAATCGGCTCACCTCTGCGCGTTCTGATTTGGGCACAAGCGGAAGCGCGCGTCCGCAGGTCATGGGTATTTTAAATACCACGCCAGATAGTTTTTCTGATGGTGGGCAATTTGGCAGCCGTGCGAGCGTGCGTGCCCACGCATTAAGCTTGATTCAAGAGGGTGCAGATATCATTGATATTGGCGGTGAAAGCACTCGCCCCGGCGCCGATGAAGTTGCTCTGGAGGAAGAGATTTTGCGGACTAAGCCCGCCATTCTTGATGTGCGGCAGCTGTCGTCTGTGCCATTGTCAATTGACACGCGCAAAGCGCCTGTTGCGGCTGCTGCGTTGGATGCGGGTGTTGACTGGATCAATGATGTCTCCGCTTTGAGTTTTGACAGTGAGATGGCGCAAGTGGCGACCCGCAGCGGCGCGCCATTGTGCCTGATGCACGCACCCAGCGACCCCAAAACGATGCAGCAAAACGCGCAATACGAAGATGTTCTGCTCGATGTGTATGATTATTTAGCTGCACGGATGGATTTTGCGCTGTCACAGGGCGTATTGCGGCAAAATATTATTGTCGATCCCGGCATAGGGTTCGGAAAAACCTTGGAGCATAATTTGGCACTTTTGCACGGTCTTGCGGTGTTTCACGGCTTGGGGTGTCCCGTTCTGTTGGGCGCGTCCCGTAAGGGCTTTATTGGGACGATTTCTGGCGCTGAGAAGGCGCAGGACCGCATGGCTGGCTCCGTTGCTGTGGCCTTGGCTGCCGCTGGGCAAGGCGCACAGATCTTTCGGGTGCATGATGTGCGCGAAACGGTTCAGGCGCTCAAACTTTGGGCGGCTGTCCGCGGAAAAAAATGCGGCGCAAGACACCCGCTTGAATGATTGCCACGCCCAATAAGATTAAGGCCAAAGCGACAAAGAGTGTGGCTGGCAGGGTTTCCCCCAGAAAGAAGCTGCCAGCGAGCATGGACCAGACGGGCACTTGGTAATTTGTGAGTGTCATGAACGACGGACCTGCGCTGCGGATCACGGCAACTCTGATGATGAAGGCCAATGCGGTGGGAATTAGGCCGAGATACCCAATGGCCAGTAGACCCGTGAGGCTGGGCAGGTTGGGCAGGCCTTCGACAAGCAGCGCGACTGGCAGCAAGAACATAGCGGCCAAAATGAGCGAGCTGGTGGAGAGTGCCAGCTCATTAATGGGTGGGCATTGTCGCGTGACGATGGAACCGCAGGCATAGCAAAAAGCTGCGCCCACGCAGGCGAAACGCGCCAGAGTCTCCACCGGGCCTTGTGCCACGCCAAGTCCGCTTGTGCCGATCAGTAACATTGCGCCCAAAAAGCCAACCCCAAAGCCGATGAGTTTGCGTAAAAAAATACGCTCACCCGGTACAAAAAAATGTGCCAGCGGCAAAACAAAAATCGGCAACGCCGCCATGGTCATGCCGGCGAAGGCGGAGGGCACATGTTGTTGGCCCCAACTGAGCAGCGCGAAGGGGATTGCACTGGACAGCAGCCCAACCAAAAGAACAAAGCGCCAGAGGGCGATATCTTTGAAGCTGGGCACGGCAATGCTGCGCCAACGCATCAGACAAAAGAGCGCGATGGCGCCGATGGTGATCCGCCCGGCCGCAAGGGTCAGCGGTTCAAAATCACGCAGTGCTATGCGCACCACCACAAAGGCGCCGCCCCAAATCATTGCTATGAAGGCAATGCGAAGCCAGTTCATCACTCCGGGAGATGTCATGGACGTGCTTTCAGAGAGGCAAAAGAAATGGACCCGGCCAGTTGTGCCGAGCCCACAAAGTCTAATATGAGCCATAGCTCACCACACGATTAGTTCTTGGATTTATCAACCATCTTACCAGCAGAGATCCAAGGCATCATCGCGCGCAGTTTCTCGCCTGTGGCTTCGATTTGATGCTCATCGTTGATGCGGCGTGTAGCTTTGAAAGATGGCTGGCCAACAGCGTTCTCGACCATGAAGTCACGCACGAAGTTGCCGTTTTGAATGTCGGTCAAAACCGCTTTCATTTTGGCCTTGGTTTCGTCGTAGGGCAAGATACGTGGACCGGAGACATATTCACCGTATTCCGCGGTGTTGGAGATGGAGTAGTTCATGTTGGCAATACCGCCTTCATAAATCAGATCCACAATCAATTTCACTTCGTGCAAACATTCGAAATAGGCCATTTCTGGTGCATAGCCCGCTTCGACCAAAGTTTCGAAACCCATGCGGATCAGCTCAACCAAGCCGCCACAAAGAACCGCTTGTTCACCAAAGAGATCTGTTTCGCATTCTTCACGGAAGTTGGTTTCGATAATGCCTGAACGGCCACCACCGATCGCCGAGCAATAGGACAGGCCGATTTCCAAAGCTTTGCCTGAGGCGTCTTTGTCCACGGCAACAAGGCAGGGCACGCCGCCACCTTTGGTGTATTCGCCGCGCACTGTGTGGCCCGGGCCCTTTGGTGCCATCATGATGACGTCGATGCCTTCTTTGGGCTCAATCAGGCCAAAATGCACGTTCAAGCCATGGGCAAATGCGATGGCAGCGCCTTCACGGATATTGTCATGGACATATTTTTTGTAAGTTTCAGCCTGCAATTCATCAGGCATGGTGAACATGATCACATCAGCCCAAGCGGCAGCTTCGGCGATGCCCATGGTTTTCAGGCCTTCGCCTTCAGCTTTTGCAATAGAGGCAGAGCCTTTACGCAGCGCCACAACCAGGTTTTTTGCACCGCTGTCGCGCAGGTTCAACGCGTGGGCATGGCCTTGGCTGCCGTAGCCAAGGATGGCGACTTTTTTGTCTTTGATCAAATTTACATCGCAATCGCGATCATAATAAACGCGCATTTTGGCGTCCTTTCATAGTTGGGTGTTCTAGAGCGTATCTATCAGTTTGAACCGCAAGAGTAAGGATGTATTTTACTAAACTGAAAGGCATTATAGGTGTTTTAATTTGTTTTATTTCAATATATGAAAATTCTATGCTTGATAGCCTTGATCGACGCATTTTGCGGTTTTTACAATCTGACCCTACAGCGCTGCTATCGGAGCTGGCGGAACGCTGCCAGTCACAGCCGGCCACGGTGGCGCGCCGGTTGGATCGGTTGAAGGGCGAGGGCGTGATGCGCGGTTTGCACGCGGTGATTGATTGGGCGGCTTTGGGTTATGGGGTTGAGGTCAGCCTGCGCTTTACTTTGGATAAAACCAATTCGAAGGCCTTTGATGAGTTTCTGGCCGCAGCACGTCAGATCAAACAGGTGATTGCCATACAAACCTTCTCGGGCCGCGTGGATGTGCGTCTTTCGGTGATTGCGAAAGACATGCCAGATTATCAAAAACTTTATCGTAGTGAGATTCTCAATTTGCCACATATCGCGGAGCTTGAAGCTTTGATGCATGTGGCGACACTGAAAACTGTGGAAGCTCTGCCCCTATGAGTGCATGGGATGACAAGGATTTTGCGCTTCTGCGGGCTTTGTCGCGGGATGCCACCCAATCGGCAGGTGCCTTGGGCCGTCAATTGGGATTGAGCCAGCCGGCCACCTGGCGGCGCATTAAGCGTTTGCAGGCTGCGGGGGTTCTGGCTGGTCGTCGGGTGGATCTCAATGTCGAGGCATTAGGATTTGGGGTCACGGTTTTTTTGGGCGTAAAACTGGCCACGCGCGGGCAGGTTAGCCTTGAGGATTTTGAACGTGCCGTGACTGCCATCCCGGAGGTTCAAACCGTTCAGCATGTGCTTGGGCGTTATGATTACCGCTTGCGGGTCGTGGCGCGGGATATTGCGGACTTTGAGCGGGTCCTCCGTCATCGCATCATGACCGTACGCGGTATCGGCGATGTAGAGGCCAATGTGCTTTTAAGTGAAGAGCGTCTGCCTGGCCCGCTTTAGTTGCATACCAAAATAGACCGTGCATCCTGTGGTTAAGGTTTTATAATGTTAAAAATTCATAGGAGAAACTCACATGACTGCTTTGCTTGACACCGTAGATCCAGACGGCCTGCTTGAATATTCTGTTGTGTTTACAGATCGCTCGCTCAATCACATGAGCGCGAAATTCCAGGGCGTGATGTGTGATATCTCATCCATTCTGAAAGAGGTCTATTCTGCCGATGGCGTCGCTGTGATTCCCGGCGGCGGTACCTATGGCATGGAGGCGGTGGCGCGGCAGATTGCTGTGGACAAAAATGTTATGGTGTTGCGCAATGGATGGTTCTCCTATCGCTGGAGCCAAATTTTTGAAGCTGGTTCAATTCCTGCCAGTGAAACAGTTATGAAGGCCCGTCGGGTGGGTAACGGCGTTCAAGCGGCATTTGCCCCGGTGCCAATCGATGAAGTCGTAGCCAAAATTTTGTCGGATCAGCCGGACGTCGTTTTCGCGCCGCATGTCGAGACTTCAGCGGGTTTGATCTTGCCAGATGACTACCTGAAAGCGGTTTCTGATGCGGTGCATAGTTATGGCGGCTTGTTTGTTCTGGATTGCATTGCCTCAGGCTGTGCTTGGGTGGATATGCGTGCTGCAGGTGTTGATTTCCTGATTTCTGCGCCTCAAAAAGGTTGGTCAGCCTCCCCATCTGCGGGATTGGTCATGTTGTCTGAAGCAGGAATTGCAGCGGTAAAAGCCAGCCAATCGAACAGCTTTACCGTAGACCTGGGCAAGTGGTTGTCCATTATGGAGACCTATGAAGCCGGTGGCCATGCCTATCACGCAACAATGCCAACCGATGCTTTGACTGGGTTTCGCGATACAATGCTTGAAACCAAAGACTATGGTTTTGGCAAATTGGCCGATGCACAATGGGAGCAAGGCAACCGCGTGCGCGCAGCCCTGGCCGAGCGCGGTATCGCATCCGTCGCCGCCGATGGATTTGGGGCCCCCGGTGTCGTCGTGAGTTTTGCAAACAGCCCAGAGATGCAATCTGGCAAACCTTTTGCCGCGCTTGGTATGCAAATCGCAGCCGGGGTTCCGCTGCAATGCGACGAGGGCCCTGAATATCGCAGTTTCCGTCTTGGCTTGTTTGGCCTTGATAAGCTCTATGATGTGGACGCCAGCGTGGCGCGTTTAGAGCGGGCTTTGGATCAAGTACTCGCCGCTTAACAACCGCCCTAGCGGATGCCCAGCCCTAATTGCATGAGCTGGCGGCGTAGGGGCGTGATCCGGTGGATCGCGTCCAGCCCCAAGGCCCTGGCCCGGGCGGCGATGGGGCCCTCGGCCTTGGAGGCGCGGTTCAGCGCCCCGACGCCGAGCACCCGTGATTGAGCAATCGGCCGGCGGGCTTGATTGTAACTTTTGAGCATTTCAGCCTCACCAATCTGCGCCGGTGCGGCCGTTGCAAGATCGAGCAGCGCCTCAATATCTCCCAAGCTTAGGTTCAAGCCTTGGGCGCCAATCGGTGGCACCACATGCGCAGCCTCTGCTATGAAGGCGGTGCGCTCGGCAAAGAATTGATCAGACAATTGGCTAATGATTGGCCAAGCGGAGCGCGCTGTGATCACCTCCAGCTGCCCCAAGACGCCGGCGGAACGCTTTGTAATGGCAGCGTTGAAGGCCTCTGTGGGTAGGGACTGCATCTCTTTTATCGCGTTGACGCGGTCCATCCACACCACGGCAGACGAGGGTTTTCCATTGAAATCGGGCAGGGGCACTAAGGTGAAAGGCCCACCCGCTTTATGGACCTCGGTCGAGATATTCTCATGCGGGGTGTCGTGGCTTACCGCAAAACTTAAAGCCAATTGACCAAAATCTGTGCGTTTCGTACGGATTTTGGCCGCGCGCCGAATGGGGCTGTCGCGGCCGTCAGCAGCTATGAGCATTTTACAAGAGACACGTTCTCCAGAACTCAGGTTGACGCGCGCTTCAGTGCTGCGCGTCTGACTGCTGGTTGTAGAAACGCCGGGCTGAAAGTTTACATTCGGCAGGGTGTCCAGCCGTGTCAAAAGCCTCTCGCGCATATCCCAATTGCCCAGGTTCCAGCCAAACGGCGTGTCAGAAATGTCGGCCGCGTTGAAATCCTTACGGACCAATACCTCCCCGGCCGCATCCACTATGCGCATGATCTGAAGTGGTGCACTGCGGTCTGCCAGCAAAGGCCAAAGGCCAATTTTCTGCAAAAAAGCTTGTGCGGGTTGCAAGTAGGCGGTGGTGCGCAGATCTGCGCCTTGGTTGGTGCGGTCGGTGACGGGTGCCGTGGGGTCGACGCAAAGCACCTCAAACCCGGCCGCGCCAAAGGCAACAGCGGTGGACAGCCCGGCAATGCCGCCACCAGAGATGATAATGTCTTTATAATTACCCATTATTTTTACGTAATCCGCCGCTTGGCTTTGAAAAGCAAGCTGCGACCAATTGTGACAAAAACGCCTCCAAATTCTGATGCATGGCGTCGACGTAATCAGGCGAGGCCGTGTCTGGAGAGATGTAGACAGTCCGCATCCCAAGGCTTGCGGGCACCTGTAAATTGCGGGAGTCGTCCTCAAACATAGCTGCGGAATGCGGGGTCACTGCCGCGCGCTCAAAGACCTCTGCGAAGGCCTCAGCATGGGGTTTGGGTCGATAACTTGCGTGCTCGATTCCGTAGACCGCTTCAAAATTTTCCTCCAAACCACGGGCTTGTAATACTCGGCGTGCATAAGGTTCCGTGCCATTGGTATAGACGATTTTCCGACCTGGCAGGGCAGAGATCAGCGATGAAAGCTCTGCCGAATGCGGCAATAGTGAAAAATCTATGTCGTGGACAAAGTGCAAAAATGCCTCGGGTGGCATGGCATGTTGGTCCATCATCCCCGCTAGAGTTGTTCCGTGACTGCGCCAATACTGCGCGCGGAAAACATCCGCCTCACCAAGGCTAACATTCAGAAAATCAGATACAAAAACGCGCATTTTCTCTTCAATCTGATCGAAAAGTCGTACCTTGGGCGGGTAAAGCGTATTGTCGAGATCAAAGATCCAAGTATCGATATGGGAAAACTGGTCAAAATCCATGGGGTAATTGGTACCAAATAGCGCAGCATGTTCAATGCCGAAACGCTTGCGAGGCGCGGCCAGCTCGCCCATAGTTGACGCAAGGATCGATAAGGAGCCTATTATGTTGGAAACATCTGCATCCCGACCCGTTCAAGGGGACGCCTATGCATTGATTTTGGAGGCGATTGACGTGGGCATTTACAAGCCCGGCAGTCGCTTGGTGGAAAGTGAGTTGGCCGAGCGTTTTGGCGTGTCACGCACGCCGATCCGCGAGGCGCTGCAAAGGCTGGAGACTCAGAGCCTTTTGACCCGTGATGGCCGTAGTTTGATTGTCGCCTCTCTTGATCACAATCAAATGGCTGAGCTCTATGTGGTGCGCACAGAACTTGAGGGGCTGGCGGCACGTTTGGCCGCGCAACATGCGTCAGTTGAAGAGATCAATGTGCTCCAACAAATGATTGATGCGGACCGCGAGCGGGTGTCGGATGCCCCAGCTTTGGCACGCTCTAATAAAAGATTTCACAAGCAATTGCATTTAGCGTCTCACAATCGCTTTTTGGTGCAACAGTTGGATTTGGTTTACCGGTCGATGGCGCTTCTGGCGACGACCTCCCTTGCAGTAGAGGGGCGGGGACCGGTAGCCTTAGACGAGCATCAAGCGATTGTTTCGGCAATTTCGGATCGTGATGGGCCGGCGGCCTATGAGGCGGTGAAACGGCATTTGAGCGAGGCCTTTGTCACCCGCCTGAAACATGATGCTGGTGCTCAGGCCTGGTAAGGGGCTTGGCCGGAGCATTGGCAAACGATATCCTATGGGCGGTTTTGCAATTGCAGGTAGGCTGTGGGGGCAGCAGGTTCGCTTCAGTCTGGAACTCCGGCAGATCCGGTGATTCCCAATCTACCATGTGGGGCGCTTGCAGGGCGTCAGTGGGGGACGAAGGCATGTTGTGATCCAAAGTGACCTGCCCTCAAATTTGGGTTGATTGCGACAGTTTGAGGGTAGGATGTTAAGTTAAGGTTTAAGATCTCAGGCCGCGCGAGATTTTTCCATTTCTGCTGCGAAGTTTTTAAACAGATAAAAACTGTCCTGGGGCCCCGGGCTGGCTTCAGGGTGATATTGTACCGAGAAGACCGGACGATTCGCCATGCGGATGCCGCAATTGGAGCCATCAAATAGGGATACGTGGGTTTCGACAACGCCCTTGGGCAGAGATTGGCTGTCCACGGTAAACCCATGGTTCATAGAGGTAATCTCGACTTTATTGCTTTGTACATCCTTTACAGGATGGTTCGCGCCATGATGTCCATGGTTCATCTTGATGGTTTTTGCACCCAGTGCCAAAGCCAGCATTTGATGACCTAGGCAAATCCCAAACACGGGGATTGTGCTCTGTGCCAACACCGCCTGGATCATCGGCACAGCATAGCTTCCGGTGGCGGCGGGATCGCCTGGTCCATTGGATAGGAAAAGCCCATCGGGCTGGTGAGCCAAAACGTCCTCCGCGGTGGCAGATGCGGGCAGCACAGTGACATCGCAGCCCACCGAGGCCAAGCAGCGCAAGATATTGCGCTTTGCGCCATAATCAATGGCAACAACCTTATATTTAGGCGCCTCTTCGGCAACATAGCCTTCCGGCCAAGCCCAGCGTTTCTCATTCCATTTGTAAGACTGTTTGCAGCTGACATCTTTGGCTAGGTCTAAACCTTCGAGACCGGCGAATCCTTTGGCCTGCGCCAGAAGGTCCTCGAGATCGAACACGCCGTCTGGACTGTGGCACAGGGCCACGTGCGGCGCACCCTGTTGTCGGATGGTGCGGGTGAGGCGGCGGGAGTCAATGCCACCTATGGCGATGCGCCCGCGCGCGGCAAGCCAAGGGGTGAGCTCTTCGCGTGCGCGCCAGTTTGATGGCTCGGTTGGATCCCATTTCACCACCATGCCGGCGGCAAAAGGATCTGTGGTTTCATCATCTTCTGATGTGATCCCAGTGTTGCCAATGTGTGGAAAGGTGAAGGTTACGATTTGGCCGGCATAGGAAGGGTCTGTCATGATCTCTTGATAGCCGGTCATGGCGGTGTTGAAACAGAGTTCGGCAACAGTGGTTCCTGTGGCTCCAAAGCCGTGGCCGTAAAAAATAGACCCGTCCGCAAGCACAAGGCAAGCAGTCGGTTTTTGGTTCGATGACATTGTCATGAAGATACCCCAGGCAGATTGCGGAGGTGTTAGTCGTTGACGCGCTGGGGGTCAAGGGTCTGGCGGGGCCATCGGCGTTGTAAAACGATTATTCAGCGGTTATAGACTGTGACCTTAACAGGTCGAGGATGATTGGATCATGAGTTTGCGGGATCGTTTGAGCATATCGCTGAAAGAAGCGATGAAGGCCAAGGATGCAACGCGATTGATGACACTGCGTCTCATCAATGCGGCGATTAAAGATCGTGACATTGATGCGCGGTCAGAGGGAACCGATGCGGGGGTCTCTGATGACGATTTATTGGCTATTTTGAGCAAAATGGTCAAACAACGCCAAGAAAGTGTGCGGGCCTATGAAGAGGGCGGGCGGCTTGAATTGGCGGAAAAAGAACGAGCTGAGATTGTCATTGTTGAAGAATTCTTGCCGCGGCAATTGAGCGAGCAAGAGGTCGAACAGGCGATTGCGGCTGCCATAACCGCATCCGGGGCGAATTCGATTCGTGATATGGGCAAGGTCATGGGTGTTTTGAAATCCAAATACACAGGCCAGCTTGATTTTGGAAAAGTTGGCGGCATGGTGAAAGCGCAACTGAGCTGATCGACCCGCAGCTCCCGCACGGGCCTATTGAGCCTCTGGGTCAGCATTGCCGTGTGGCATTGAGAAAGGCCAATTTCAAATCTGTTGCCAAAAGTTGCCGCTCGTCCTGCGATAAAAATGCGCCAATTTCCACCACACGCCCGCCACCGCGTAGGGTGAGATATTCCGGCACGGGCCCATCATCTTTGCTGATTTGCACCTCCACCCAATAGGGGTTGGCGCGCCATTCTTGCAACTGACCACTGGGGTTGATGCGGCGCAAAATGGCTAAATCACTCCAAAGTTCAAACTCTTCACGCACTTGACCGTGCCGCCAACTGGCTTTGAGGGCTAGCCAAATAGCGCAGAGGGCGCTCCCAAGTGCTGCGGCGATGACCCAAAGCACCGTGTGGCCTAAAAAGGCCAATAGCGGTACAGCCATGAGGGCTGCGGTGGCGCCAATGAAACCTGCAAACCCTTCACGGGTGAGCGCATTATGTGCGCTGAGGGACAGCCGAAGACCGGGCTGGTGACTGGACTTTGCGCTGAGCTGCGCGTGTTCTAGAGGGCTGGACCATTTATACGGCATCACGCAGAAGTAAACTGAAAATCTCTGAGGTCCACTGCGCCATAATGTCATAAGAAGCAGAAAATCTGTGCAGATATCTATGGCGGGCGGCAACACCGGGCAGCGCCTGCCTGCCCTCGGCTTGCGCCTGGGCGCAGCAAATGAGGCATGACATGAAAAAGGCCTCGAAAATCCAAGGCCTTTTCTATTTTTTCAAACATATCGCTATTAATGTGCGGAGTTTTTGTCCCAATCTTCCTGTTTTGGAAGAATTTCGAATGTGTGCTCAGGTGGTGGTGATGGGATGGTCCATTCCAACGTATCGGCCCATTCGTTCCATGGATTGTTCGCGGTGACCCGGCGTCCTGCAAAAACCGCATAGGCGATGATGCCGATGAACAACAAGAAGGAGGCGAAGGAGAGGAAGGCGCCCCAGCTTGACCAGTAGTTCCAATAGGCAAAAGCCTCAGGATAATCGATGTAGCGGCGTGGCATACCTTGGCGCCCGAGGAAGTGCTGCGGGAAGAAGGTGATGTTTGTGCCGATGAAGAACATCCAGAAGTGAACCTTGCCAAATGCTTCATTGTACCAACGGCCAGCCATTTTTGGAAGATAGAAGTAGACCCCTGCAAAAATACCAAAGGCTGCTGCAATCGCCATTACATAGTGGAAGTGTGCAACCACATAGTAGGTGTCGTGATAGGCCCGATCGACCGCTGCTTGCGACAGAACGATGCCGGTCACGCCGCCTACAGTGAACATGAACACAAAACCTGTTGCAAAGAGCATCGGTGTTTTAAATTCAATTGAGCCGCCCCACATAGTGGCGATCCAAGAGAAGATCTTCACCCCAGTTGGAACCGCGATGACCATTGTGGCCAACATGAAGTACGATTGCTGCGTCAGTGACATGCCCACGGTGTACATGTGGTGTGCCCAAACAACGAAGCCCAGAGCGCCAATCGCGATAAGCGCCCAGACCATTGGCAGATAGCCGAAGACAGGTTTTTTCGAGAAAGTTGCAATAACATGGGATACGATGCCGAAAGCAGGCAGGATCACGATGTAAACCTCTGGGTGCCCAAAGAACCACAGAATGTGTTGGTAAAGAATGGGATCCCCACCGCCGGCAGGATCAAAGAAAGCCGTGCCAAAATTGCGGTCAGTCAGCAACATGGTGATCGCGCCGGCCAGAACAGGCAGAGCCAAAAGAATCAGCCAAGAGGTCACAAAGATCGACCAAGAGAACAGTGGGACTTTGAACAGGGTCATGCCCGGTGTGCGCATGTTCAGGAAAGTCGTGATCATGTTGATCGCGCCCAGAATAGAAGAGGCACCCGAGAGGTGAACTGCAAAAATGGCAAAGTCCATAGACATGCCGCCTTCGTTTACCGAAAGCGGCGGATAGAGCACCCAGCCCACGCCGGAACCTGCTTGGCCATTACCACCTGGGGTGATGACAGACAGCACCGCCATCGTGGTCCCAGCAACATACATCCAGTAGGAAAGGTTGTTCATGCGTGGGAAGGCCATATCGGGTGCACCGATTTGCAAGGGCATAAAATAGTTACCAAATCCGCCAAATAGCGCTGGAATCACCACGAAAAACATCATCAAGATCCCGTGACCGGTGATCAAGACATTCCACAGATGACCGTTAGGCGTACAATCGCCTACAGCTGCGGCGGTGAGCCGCGCGCCCTCCAAGCACATATACTGCACGCCTGGCTCCATAAGCTCCATCCGCATGTAAACGGTGAAAGCGACAGAAATAAAACCGGCCAAACCGCCGGTCAAAAGGTAAAGGATACCAATATCTTTGTGATTGGTGGACATGAACCAACGTGTGAAGAAACCGCGGTTATCTTCGTGGTCGTGTCCGTGTACGGCTGCATCGGCCATCAGGCTCTCCCGTTTAATGACTACCAAATTTAATGACTACCAAAACAGAACAACCGACTCCAAGCTGTACCGTCTCTTTCTGCCATAGTCTCTACATTCCGCAGGCCGACAGCGCAACGCGGTGATGGAGGTTTTCCATGGGTTAAAATGGCGCAGGGGGCACGCCTTTATCGCTTGATACGTTTACGCCAAATTTTAAGGGCCGTTTTCTATGGGTACAACGTCTCGGCTTGCTCTGAAAATACCGCAACAAAGCTGCGGCGCAGGGCGAGATCAACATCAGCAAGAGTGACCGGCAGGCCAAGATCCACAAGGGACGTCACACCGTGCTCTGCGATGCCACAGGGAACAATGCCGGAAAAATGCTCCAGATTGGGTTCAACATTGATGGAAATTCCATGAAAGCTGATCCATTTGCGCAGGCGGATACCGATGGCCGCAATTTTATCCTCTGCCAAAGCGCCGCCGGCGTGCAGGGGCTTGTCGGGCCGTGTGACCCATACGCCGACCCGGCCGGGGCGAACCTCACCTGTGACGTTGAACTCAGCGAGGGTTTGGATGACCCAATCTTCCATTTGCCGTACAAACTTGCGTACGTCCCGCCCGCGTTTGCCAACATCAAGCAGCACATAGATCACCCTCTGGCCAGGTCCATGATAGGTGTATTGCCCGCCCCGCTGCGCTTGAAATACATCAAACCGATCCGGATCTGTAAGATCTTTGGCATTGGCGCTGGTGCCTGCGGTATAAAGCGGAGGGTGCTCTAAAAGCCAAATCGCCTCAGATGCGCGGCCGGCTAAAATATCCGCAACCCGCGCTTCCATCCAGCGCACAGCCTCTTCATATCTCACCGGATTTTCAGAGGTGATCCATTCGACCATCAAACAATGCCCTTCGCACACAAACTCGGCATGTAGCTCCGGCTGACCGGGACATATGCGCCATCCGATAAGATTAGGCGAGCACCGTCCCCTCGGCGCTCGCCTTTGTCAATGGCATCAAAGCTGACCCAATGGGAACGGTGCACTTGCAACCTGGGGTCGGTACCACCTCGTGTAGCGCGTCAGAGAACCGCAACAGCACATGGCTGCTGCCTTGGGATGTTGTGATCCGGGTGGAATGATCCTCGGCAGCCAGATGTTGAATGGCGCCGCGCATGTCTAATGGCAGCCGATTGAGCAGCGCTGGAGACACCGGGGTCTGTAGTGACTGTGGCGACATACAGCCGCGCAGGCGGCGCTGATCAGAAAGCCAAGTGGAAATGTCACGGCGATCACCAACGGTCAGTAAATCAGGCCGAGACCTATCGGACCTAGAACACGATACCCGAAGGATTGGGTCATCGTGACCAGGGCCGCGGCCAAGCCGAAGCCTCCGAAAGTTCTTGGTCTTCCCAACACCCGCCGGATGTCGCGCATTGCTTGTTGCGTTGAGCTGTTGTTGCCGAATGCCTCCGAGTGGTTCACGACATTTGACAAGGGTATTTATGCGGACGTCTAATGGACTTTAATATTTAAAAACAGGAGAGAAAAGATGAAATTTCAACAAATTTCTAACGCTGATCCCGTGACAGTGGTGCATATCATCTGTGGCGTCTGCGCCCTCATAATCGGTCCCGTCGCGCTCTACAGCAAAGCGCGGCGTGCGCTGCACAGGGCGGCGGGCTACCTTTGGGTTTTCTAGATGATCTTATTGGCTGGAACGTCTTTTTTCATCGAAGGCCTGGAGGTTTTTGGACGCTTTGGGCCAATTCATTTGCTGTCAGCCTTGACTCGTTAGTTAATTTTTGAGGCGATGCGGCAGATCTATCGGGGCAATATGATCCCGCACCGGCGCATCATGGTTAATCTCTATTGGTATGGGCTGGTGGTCGTGGGACTGTTTAATCGTCTGCCGGGGTGCGTGATCAATCGCGTTGTGTTGGGCGATGCCCGCGCTGACCTGGGTTATGCCGTGATCATATTTGGTTTGGTCGGCCTAGTGGGATGGCACCTGAATGATCACCATAAATTTCTGGGGAGTGCTGCGGTAGCTGGAAGGCGTAAGTTTTGAGGTGGCGCAATTTTCCCTCTTGAGCCTCCGGCAGCCCTCGACTATGCAGCTGCAAACCACGCGGTCGTGGCGGAATTGGTAGACGCGCAGCGTTGAGGTCGCTGTGAGGTAACACTCGTGGGGGTTCGAGTCCCCCCGACCGCACCAGTACTTCAGAAATACTTATTGAAATTCCTTGGGTTATTCTATCGAGGAGGTTCATCGTGTCACACATCCCGTATACAATTTGCCGTTCTGGCACCTATTACTACAATCGACGTGTGCCAATACATGCAGTTAATTCTTGTGGTCATTTCATCAGGCAGGTACTGTCGAAAGATCCACTGAAAGCTGAAGTACTCTCAAAACGTCTGAGTGATGTACTGGAGGGTGCCTGGAGTAGTACGACAGATGCGCCACCAGTAAATATCTTTACCATTATTGAAGGCTTTCAGCCAAGACGTGTGGCTCTGTCAGAGATAGCTGCCGAGTATCTGGCGTTGAAACAGATAGACCAAACACCACCTCGTGTAGCTTTGAGCACCTTCATATCTCTAGCTGGTGATCGAGATGTCAGCGAGTACACACGGCAAGATGCCAAGCTGTTTGTTCACCACTTGGAAATGAAGGGCAACAAGACAGCTACTATCAGGCGTAGGATCAATAGCCTCTCGGCTATTATCAATTATGCCTATTCAGAATTGGAATTGGACAAACGTAATCCTTTCACCAGACTGTTTATCCAAAATGAAGGAGCTGATGTCTTTAAAAGGAGGACTTTCACCAATGATCAACTCAAGTGGGGCTATGACAAGGCTCTGTCATCAGGCAGCACCATCAAACTCTTCATGCCACTTCTTGGTGAGACTGGCTGCAGACTGGCAGAGATTGTGGGGCTGAGATTGGAGGATATAAATTTGGATAATGACCTCATACATATCAGGCCTAACTCGGCTAGGAGGCTGAAGAATAAGACTAGTGAAAGAGTGGTGCCACTGGTTGGGTATGCAAAGCTGGCAATAGAACAGGCCCTTACACAGGCTGACGATGAGTGGCTGTTTCCACAATATCTCAAGGTAGGGCATTGTTATGCCACACACGCCTCTAATGCGGTTAACAAGTGGCTGAAGAAGGACTTTGGTGGACTAACGGCACATTGTCTGAGACATACCTTTAGAGACCGCCTACGAGCTATTGAGTGCCCTACTGATATGATAGACCAGATAGGTGGCTGGAGGTTAGCTAGTAGTATTGGAACTAACTATGGGCATGGGTACTCGAGATTGCAGGTTGGGCGATGGTTGCGGTTAGTTTTAATTCCGCTAGCCTCCAGTGATGGTACCTACACCCTAGACCCTTTCTAGAAGATTTTTTTATTATATGTTGATAGCCAAAAAGTATCATAAAGTTACTAACTGGTGGGCGTTTTGGTCTAGAGCTTATGTTTTCACTCTAGATCGTTTTAACTAGGCGGGCTAAGAAATGGGACGTGATGATAGAGAAGCACTTGCAGAGAAAAAACATCCTTGTTCGGTCAAGTACTAGGGCAAAAATTGCCTTTTCAGCATCCCCACTCGGATTTTTGCTCGCAGCCTGCGGTGGAGGGGGTGGCGGTGAGGCTAGTACAAATTCTACTTCGACAAACACTTCAAATAATTTTGTACACAATTCGAATGAACTAAATTCATTTGTGGCAGAATTGGCAAGTGATTTTACCGGCATATATAGTGCTTCTGATCAGCTTTCTTCGCCGGCTTTGGATCAATCAAAATCAGAAAATTATTTATCAGGTTATGACAACAAAACTGCGCTTACAGCGCTATCTGGCCAAAACGAAATCGATAGTCTGCTTTACACCAGCTATCAAGATTCTTCTAAAACTGAATATTGGCAAGGCACAGATGCTGGAAATAAAATCTCCTTTAGCTTTTTTAATACTAATCTGTTGTTATTAGACGAGAATGCTTACATTGGTGGAGGCGGTAGTGGGGCTTATAATAATGGTTTTCATGAATTTAGCGATGCCCAAAAAGATGCAGTCAGAACAGCACTTCTTGAGTTTGAAAAAGTAATTAACGTAGAGTTCGTTGAAATCGCCGAAGAAAACGATCAAGTTGGTACGATTAGGTTTGGCATGAGCCAAGATGAGTTGGGAGACAACACTACGGCATTCGCCTGGGCGCCTGATGATTATTGGTCAACGGGCGGTGATGTTTGGCTTGATACCAATCATAATGGCGCAGATCTTGGAAAAGGCACGTTTGAATTTATGACCTTGATCCATGAAATTGGGCATGCAATGGGACTGGCGCATCCACATGAAGGTGGTGCGCAAACTTTGCAATCTGAATTGGATTTCATAAACTACACCGTTATGAGTTATGAGATCCCGGATTGGGCATTTTTTGGCTCTGGATCCAATAGAGATCTTACGATTTCTGACAGTTTAATGGTCTATGATATTCAAGCTCTCCAGTCCATGTATGGAGCAAATAATGACTATAATTCCGGAAACACCAAATATGAATTTGATCCAACAAAACCAAATTCGTTGACCATTTGGGATGGTGGAGGAGAAGATTTACTAGATTTTTCAAATTTTAATTATCGGTGTGATATTGATCTCAATGACGGAGCATATTCCACGATCAGATATGCTGGCTGGAATCCAGATGATAATTTTGGAATTGCATTTAACACCTTCATCGAAAATGTTTCAGGTTCTCAATCTAATGATACTATTATTGGAAACGAACTTGATAATGAAATTTCTGGTAACAATGGAAATGACACACTCTTCGGTGGTGCCGGTAACGATGTTTTTAATTGGGCAACGGATAGTCGAGATGGCGTTGATACAATGCATGGCGGGACTGGAAATGATACCTATGTGCTATCAAACGCCAGTGACATAGTCTTAGAATTAGCGGGAGAGGGGGTCGATACAGTATATACCCCGACTAGCTATTCTGCTCCTTCAAATGTAGAAAACGTTTTTGGGCTTGGAAATCGAGGGAGCCTTACAATTATAGGAAATAATCTTGATAATGTTCTTCGTGGCTCTGAACTAAATGACATCATTGAAGGTGGCGGCGGTGCAGATGATTTCTTACTCTACGTTGGAATGGGAAATGATAAAGTAATAGACTTTAATTCTGATGAAGGAGACGAGGTATTACTCGCCTATGGTCTATCAGGTTACCAATTTGCGAATACGTCTACAGGAGCCATGTACAGCTTAGAAGACGGTTCTTCTTTGGAGTTAGTGTATGAGTTTATTGCCTAGGCTCAGATCTCAATAAACCGCCGTCCAATCCGGCACCCAATCTTCCCATAACGGCTTGCCCTTAAATTTTCGAAACAATTCCAGCTCAGACAGATGCCTCTGACTTGGTGGCCCGGCATAGTGATCGTGCTGAAGGTCCACAGGGTTATCAGGATGTGGCTCCTGCTCGATTACATCATAATACTCAGTGGTGTGTTCAACTACCGGGTGTTTCACTCCTGTAACCTTTTCGAAAGCAGCCTGCATTTCTTGATAAAGAAAATGATCATAGCCGAACGGCACGATATAACTGTCGTGGACCGTGAGAATTGGGCATTTATAGACGTAGGTGAATTTTTCAATCAGCTTCTCCGTGATTTGACTGTCAACATACATGAGATCAATCCCAGCTCCTGAAGCTAACTTGTGGGCAATTGGTTCGTGCTTTTGAGCAAGCTGCTGCAACATGGCTGATAGCTGTCCATCAGTCATTTTCTTTTCTGGACTGCCGGTTACTGACTGAGACCTAAAGGCTTTGAAGGCTTTCTTTGTGTCATCTGAATTGATGGCTGTCAGCAGTAGAAGTTTGGCTGCAGCCCTAAGGTCAACATCAGGATCAATGTCATTGATGCCATGCAATTCGTAGGGATCTTCATTTACCTCAGCCCAATAGTTGATCCCCTCCTGCGCATACAAAATAACGATGTGTAGGCCCGAGAAATCTATCTCAGCTGTCATGATCCCATCGAATTGAATTTTCTTCCGGTAGTTTTTCGGACATCTTTGCCACCAACCACCATAGAACCTTCCGCCATGATCCCATCTGGAGTTGTTAAAGATACGTCTGACCCTTTTATCCTGCTGGTTGATCTGAAGACGCATTTTCTTTTTGCCATCACCAATTGTCAGAACTGATGTCTCAAGATCGTAAATGTCGATGTGGGTTTGCTCCAAAATTTTGATGTAATCGAGCAAGACGGATCTCATCCTCTTGGTCTCAGACGTGTCTGAGTATTCTTGCGCATCTTTGGATTCATTCCGTAAGACGACCGGGTCCCAGTCTTCATGATGGGATATATAAAATTGATTGAACCTAGCTTTCTCAAAAAGATTTACCAATTGATCTGAGGCCCATAGGCGAGACTGAAATCCAATACCACTTTCCCTGTCATTGAAACCTAATTGCTGACCGATCACCCCATTTGCGATCAATGCGTCAACAATACCAATGATCTTCTTACTGATGTGCAGCTCGTTATATCGAGATCTAGCTTTGTAGGCGTTATTGTCTCTGCTGAACATCAGCATCAATACAGGGTCGGCACACCAGGCCACATAAAGATCAAGTAGGATCACCTTCACCAGCTTCTTGCTGATCCGAGAATTTCCATTAATAGATTGGAGATCAGTGAAGACATGACCTACTAAGTCATTCACCTCAGGATATTCTGACCACCTGTGGACATCTAAAGGTCTGGCATTGGCATAGTCTATTTCTGTCATAATATCTCATAATATTGTTTATTATTAATACCTTGAATAGATATAAGATATATAAATCAATAAAATAACCAGCATATTTCATACTACTATTACATTACTCAGACGTTTTTATTCCTTGGGAGATTTTCAAAGGGCGAAATGTAGTTAACACCTTAAGTGCTGACTGCTCTGGCACTGGTCAAATATATATAACGGGTACGGGTGGGGTGGCCCATACGGGGTTGTGTTGAGATAGACAAAAAGTGGTTAGCGAAAAGTTTTTCTGAGCTGGGTATTCGGTGCTTGTTTGTCGCCACACATTGTGGTCCACAATAGTGGATCACTATTGGGCTAAGTCATGCGGAGTTATGGCAAAGGGTTTAGTCAGAATCTAACGCTTTATTTGTTCAATTCATTTTCAAAAAAGTTGTAGGCGAGAAACAACAAAACGGCGCAGAGCATGATGATTGAACTGCCTGCCAAGGCTAGGGCAAGTTCCAGCAAGCCTAGGTTTAATTCGCTTCCAAATATGTACTTCCAACTCATTAAAACTCTCCTTGCTCTAGTCAGCCTAAAGCTGAACTTATAAAATCTTTACCGAGTAAGAATTAGATTTTTTTGATTAAGTCAACGAATACATATGTATACCAGATGGACGCCAAATGCCTTGGAACGTATTTTGAGTGCAAGAATTCTTTACAATGCAGTGAATTAAAGTGATTATCTATAAAATTCGGTGGGGGCAAAAATGAGATTGATTTGTGTACTTTTTATTGTTTTTCTTTCGCCAAGTGCAAATGCACAAATTAAAGAAGTTCGTCTAAAAACGCTATTATCCATTTGCGAGGCAGCTCAATCTACCAATGATCTTGGTACAATAAAAAATATTGCTAATCAGATCAAAGATGCGCCGTTACAATCAGATCAAATATTGGCATCAAGAATGAGGATCTGTCTTTCAGCAGCGAATGGTGGTGAAACAATAAAAATTAATGCTGAAGCCCTACTTAAATCAATCTCAGAAAAAATGTCAGCAATTGAAAGCGATTGTAATGCACTTTTGGAAATTGCTCCTAATATAGCATTAGATAATAAGACATGCAGAACAATATTTATTTCAAACAACTAGGCTCAAAGATCGAACTCTCCATTTTCTGACATCGAAAATTTGGCTGACCTTGGGCCGCCGTAAGCCACATTTGGGCCTGGAGGCAGCGAGAGGTACCGCTGTTGTCGTAGGATAAACCTGACCCACTATATGCTACTCATGAACCTGAAGGTTCCGATAGGTGGCTTGAGCCGGATCTCGGCAAAGCTTAAGCTTGCGGGCGTCACACTAGTAATCACATTCTACAAAATTGGTTTCTAAGCACTTTATCGCCATACTATTAGCTAATGCAACTTCGTCTAGAGCCATTTCTGCAGCAAGTTCTTCTTGTTCTTTTAGTGCTAAGGCCATGCCATTCTCTGCTGATATTTGAAACCACATGTGTGCTTTGATTCTATCTTGTTGAACACCAAGGCCATTACTATACATCGTCCCAATCATTTTTTGTGCGAAGGGATCGCCGCTTTGAGCTACTGTAGTGTACAAGTCCAAAGCTTTTTTGTAGTCTTGAGGTACTCCAGAGCCATGGTAATGTAGTATGGCTAAGCGCCACTGAGCTGGAATATAACCCTCATCTGCAGCTAGCATGTACCAATTTGCTGCTTCAACATCATCCTGATCAAAGCCTTGGCCTTGGCTGTGCATCAACCCAAGAAAAAATCTCGCAACGTTGTTGCCTTCTATTGCGAGTTCTTGCCATTGGTCAACAGCAACCTGATATTCGTTATTTTTGTACGCAGCCCATGCAATATTTAGTTTTTTCAGGACTTCTCGTTTTTCTTGTAAGGCGATCACCTTATTCATGCGCTCTTCAGAGTTTTCCAATTTTTTAGAAGTCACTATTTTTTGCTCTGTCTCTGTTTTCTCTTCAGAGTGACTGTCAGCATGAACAACGGAAGAAAAAAATGCAAAAATGGCCGCTTGAATTATAAATTTTATCATCACTCGCATCTTCCATTGCCTGTTCAAACCTAATGTCTGATAAGATGACCGATAGATAATACAATTTCAAAGCTAAAAATACTCGCAAATCGATTTTAACTATTTCTAGTAAGGTTTCTGGTACCCGTTGTTTCGTATCTAGCGCATAGAGAGGTGTGATTAATCAGATCAATGCACAGTCATCTATTAAAATATATTATCATAAAATGAATCAGGATGCTGCTGCTTACGACCAGAGGTGCCGCTAATGGTATCACTCTAATTAACACCCACTGAAATCACCGCACCGTCATTGGTCAAACATAAATAACCAGTGTGGGTGGAGAGCCTATATGAGTTTGCTTTGACTATTTAATGTCTGCTCAATGTGTTCGCCATTATAAAAGCCAGACCGGTGAGGGGTTTTTAGCCGGTCCAGCAAAACTACATTACCGTTCACACAGCCGCTAGAATTCTGGAACTTGTCAGTCTGCCCAATTTGTGCCCAGCATCCACCAATGCCATGAAACGTTCATCAGTAATCATTTGGTCAGCTACTTCGCCCCAATGGTCCATGGAGTTAAACCGGTACACCAGACGCACCATTTCATGGTCATTTTTGACCATGGGAACTCCAATTCCAACTTCAACATCAACTGTAGCCATCAGCTCGTCTACGGAGGGAGCAAGCTTCATAATCTCTGGAATGGCAGAACGAGGTGCGTGATAGTCCCTGTGCAAAATTACAGGCTTTATCCCTTTTGGTGCTCCGTGGATCATACGTCCAATCCAAGGGCCTTCGATTTCGCCAGCGGGATCAGCACCTCTTTTCTGCATTAGTGCTTGATACGCTGGATCGCTACCATACGCTTGGAATGAAGCCACAGCTGATTTTAAAGTTGGGTACCAGTTTTGTAAATCAAAGCGTCCGGCGCCATCACCAGCTACCACTGAGTAAAGCCCAGATTTAGTCCCATGCTTTTCCATTACAGCCGATATTTCTTTCATGCGCTCTTTTACGACGTTTTCTTTCCCGGCATGTGGCGTAACTTCTCTGATACTTACAAACGACATGTTTTCCTCCTGCTCCGTTTAGTTGAACTCAAATATTTGGATTTAGTATTGGGGGTACTAGACGGGCATTCTAGTGCAAATCATAAAGTGGTTTTAGGTGAATGAATTTTTTTAATATTAATTAAAAACGACGTATTTAATTCATGTCGTTTTTATTTTTCTTGCAAGTCTGGGTAACATCTGAGTCACTGAACTCAATGTAATTGAGCAAATAAACATAATCGGTTCTGTTGGGGTGGCGCATATGGGCAGCGTTGAGATTTATCCAAAGTGGTTAGCAAAGGTTTTTACTAAGCGGGGCATCCAGTGATTATTTGTTGTCACACATTTGGTCCACATCGTGGCACACATCGGGATATATCGTGGTCAATTCCCGTATTGACGGGCAGTTATAATTGTGGACATCTTGGTAGATAAATTCTTTAAGTTACTGAAAATATGTTTCTAACCGTTCAGCGTTGAGGTCGCTGTGAGGTAACACTCGGGAGGGTTCTAGCCCCCCCGACCCCACCAATATTTTTCTTTTGTTTAGACCACCGATTGCGCGTATGGCGGCTGACGGGTCGGGCAAATCATAGCTCTTGTCAAATTGGGTGGTGGTTACGGCTCGGGTCAAACTCTGTAGTATTATTTTATACTCTTCTATTCGATGCGCCACGAGGTATGTCGCAAAATGGCCGAATTTATTGAATGTCAGTGGGGCAATTCACATCTTAACTTGCCATAAACCTTAAGCACTGACATATGTGAAAGAATAACACACTTATGAAAGGGAATAATATGTCTAAAATTGGATCCGTGCTTCTGGTTTGCGCGACCCTCGTTTTGTCCGCTTGCTCTGCATACAATGATGCTGGCAGCAGCGCAGTACGTACGGTTGCAGCTGAACCAACAATGAACAAAATGTAATAATCCAAAAGGCTAGCGCGCGCTTGCCTCTTTGGAATTACGCCTTTTAGCCCGTTTCGATGGGCTAAAATAACATTTCAAACAAAGCTCTCATCGGCGCCTTCCCCAAATTTCGCTGAGATTGATACGTGTTTTTGACAGCCGTGACACCCAAAGATGCCCTAGTTTCCGGCCCTATGATTTAGTATCTTTTTGAACCGCCACGGGCGCACGGTGCTGCACAAAGAAACCAACTGTTTTAGCCGATAGATTGGCTTTTCGACTGCTGATCCTTCGTCAACATTCGTCTGGCCGCGTCACGGTCTTGCCCTTTACAGTCCCGCGATATTTTGACAACAACTCGGCATCCACCTCGGCTCCGTCGGCCAAAAAGGGCAATATTCCGCGCCGAAGAGAGAGGCCGCGCATGGCCTTGATATCATCATCTGATTTGGTCACCCTTTGGCTCATTCGCCGGCCCCATTTTGCGAGCTTGCCATAGAGCCGTTCAATCTCTGCTTGGTGCCCATCGCTCTTGGCCAGGTCGATAAACTCATCGGGATCGGTTTTTAGATCAAACAACATCGGGCGGAAGCCACCTTCCGCATGCATCAGTTTAAAGCGCCCGTCAAAGACCATAAATAGGCGCGCATCGCGGGGCTCTAGACCCAGTTTCACCGCCTGCGGCGTGGCAGAATAGTCATATTCGCTGATCGCAAACGAGCGCCATTCAGGGCGTTCTCCGTGCAACCAGGGTATCAGGCTTCGGCCCTCAATGATATGATCTGGCACTTTCCCGCCAGCAGCATCGACAAATGTTGCTGCTAAATCGATGGATTCCACCGGCGCGTCGCAGGTCGTTCCACGGGTTGGCTCTGCCGCGGAACGTGGGTCATAGATGATCATTGGAATTTTGGCAGATGCGTCGTGAAATAGGTCTTTCTCCCCAAGCCAATGGTCGCCTAAGTAATCCCCATGATCTGATGTCAACACGATCATGGTGTCTTCGAGGCTGCCGCTGTCTTCGAGATAGGTGAGCAGCCGGCCCAGCTGATCATCGCATTGCTTGATCAATCCCATATAGGCTGGGATCACCTTTTGGCGGACCTCTTCTTTTTGAAAGGCTTGAGCAATCTTATTGCCCTGATAGGCTCCAAATACTGGGTGGGGGTTTTCTTGTTCCGTCGCGTGGCGCTTGGCTGGAGGCACATGGCGGGCGTCATACATATTATGGTAGGGCGCAGGCACGATATAGGGCCAATGCGGCTTGATATAGCTGACATGGGCCATCCAAGGGGTCGCTTTGTCCCGTGTTTCCATAAATTCGATCGTCTTGCTGGTTAACCATGGCGTTTCGCTGTGCTCTTCAGCAATATTGGCTGGTTTATCGGCATTTCTGAAAATCCAACCGCTGGCAATCTCTTCGCCATCCACCCCGGCATTGGCAAAATCCGCCCATGGGTTTTCTGATTGGTAGCCTTGGGATTTGAGATATTCATTATAGGGCGAGCGTTTTTCGTCATAAAACCCATCAGGACCATAGGCCCAAAGCCCATCGTCCCTGATCCAAGTGTCAAAGCCGCATTCAGCCTGACGTGCTCCGATCACGCTGTCGGGACTCAACCCCAGCCGAGCCATGCCAGCAGCATCGGCTTTCATATGGGTTTTGCCGATCAGCCAGCAGTCCATGCCAGAATTGCGCAGGTGATCGCCCATGGTCATTTCGCCGACCCTTAGAGGGAAGCCGTTCCACTGTGCCCCATGGGACGAAGCGTAACGGCCGGTGTAAAAACACATGCGCGAGCCACCACAAATCGGCGACTGTACATAGGCATTGGTGAACCTGACGCCCATGGCGGCCACGCGGTCAAAATTTGGTGTGTGCAAATGTGGGTGGCCGGCGCAGGACAGGTAGTCAAAGCGCAATTGGTCATACATGATGAACAATATATTCATGGTGGATCTACGTCCTTTTGCGGCGATCTTAGTGCCCGCTGCCGATTCTTACATTAAGAGTGCCGATTTTCGGTCTCTAGTGCAAACCTGCTGTTCAAACTCCTCTGCATAACCGGGCTATGCGGTCTGACCCTGTGCAGGCGCCGCTGTTCATTCTTTATCATAAGGGCTTTTGCAGAGGCCATTGTGCATGGCGGGGAAATAACGATTTGCCATTTGTATCTTAATTTGCAAGCTGGTGGTAATGCCAATTTGTTCAATTGGGAGAGTTTAGTCCATGCAAAAGGGGCGTGATCCACATGGCCAGTCAGTTATTTTCATCCATTACTCTGGCCGGCATTGAGCTGCGCAATAGGATTATTGTTGCGCCCATGTGCCAATATAGTGCGGATGAGGGCGCCGCGACTGATTGGCATTTGATGCACCTGGGGCAATATGCGGTCTCTGGCGTTGGCTTGATCATTACTGAAGCGGTGGGCGTGGAAATGGCGGGCCGGATTTCACCCGGCTGTTTGAGCCTTTGCTCTGATGCCCAAGAAGCGTGTCTGAAACGAGTAGTCGATTTTTGCCAAACATTTGGCAACACCACGATGGGTATTCAGTTGAGCCATGCGGGCCGCAAGGGCTCGACGGATCTGCCTTGGCTCAGTGGTAAACCAATTGCAGCTGCCGACCCAAGAGGTTGGGCCACCGAAGCCCCGTCGGCCACGCCCTATGCACCTCTTGGCTGGGAGACTCCGGTGGCCCTAGACGAGGCCGGGCTTGCTCGGATCAAGGTGGCCTTTGTCAATGCGGCTGTTCGGGCAGATCGTATTGGGTTTGAGGTGGCTGAATTGCATGCGGCGCATGGGTATCTTTTGCATCAATTTCTCTCCCCCTTGAGCAATCTGCGTACTGATAACTATGGCGGCACTTTGGAAAACAGAATGCGCTTCCCGCTTGAGGTTTTTGACGCTGTAGCCGCAGTTTGGCCCAAGCATAAAGCCCTTGGCGTGCGGTTTTCAGCGACAGATTGGGTGGCGCGTTCTAGTTGGGACATCGCAGAATCCACCCGATTCGCAGCTGAGTTGAAAACGCGTGGCTGTGACTTCATCGATGTCTCCAGCGCAGGCAATTCGCCCGAGCAAAATATTGAGGTTGGGCCCGGTTATCAGACGGGATTTGCCGCGGAGATTCGCCGCCACACGCAAATGCCGACGATGGCTGTCGGGCAGATTACCGAGCCGCATCAGGCAGAGGCCATGATCCGTTCGGGGCAGGCGGATATGGTGGCTCTCGCGCGTGGCATGCTCAACAACCCGCGTTGGGCCTGGCATGCGGCAGAAGCATTGAATGCCGAGGCTGCTTACGCGCCGCAATATATGCGCTCCAACAAAGCCCTGCGCGGCCTGCCCATACCGGGCAACCCGCCTGTTGCGGTGAAAAAGTAAAAGCCGCGCGCAGGGTTTGGCGAGGCCTAAAACCTGACCTGTACTTTCATCGCATGGCTGCGGTCGCTGGCGGTAGTGAAGGCTTGGATGGCTTCGCTGGCCGGGAAGCTATGGGTGATCAGGTGATCCACGGTGATCGCGCTAGATTGCATAAGCTTCACGGCGGTGAAGAATTCTTCATGAAAACGAAATGAGCCGCGCAGAGTGATTTCCTTGGCCGTAAGCGCCTGCATTGGTAAGGTCATGTCGCCACCGAGGCCCAGCTGGACCAAGATGCCGCGCGGGCGCAAACAGGCCACGCCCGCTGCCAAAGCCGCCGCCGCGCCAGAGCATTCTAAATGCACGTCGACCTGGCCTTTGTCTGCATGAAATTCTTCCAATGATTGTGGGTTTTCCGCGGTATTAAGCGGGGTATCCGCGCCACAAAGCTGGGCCATAGTGAGGGTGTAATCGGATAGATCGGTTGCGATGATGCGCTCAGCGCCAGCGTGGCGGGCCGCCAAAATACACAGCGCACCGATTGGGCCGCAGCCGGTGATCAGCACCGTTTTTCCGCTCAAATCCCCAGCCTGCGCGACGGCGTGTAGGCAGACGGCAAGGGGTTCAGCCATGGCGGCCTGGGCCGCTGTCAGGCCTTCGGCTGGGGCGCACTGGGTCGCGCTGACGACGAGGTTTTCTTGAAAGGCACCTTGGATATGAGGAAAGGGCATGGCGCTGCCGTAAAAGCGCATGTTCAGGCAATGGTTGTGCTGCCCTTTCGCGCAAAAAACACAGGAATGACAGGGCCGGGAGGGGGATATGGCTACCAGCTGGCCGGTCTGCAGATCACCTGTATCTGTCCCGAGCGCGCGAATTATGCCAGAGACTTCATGTCCCAATACCATCGGCTCGCGCAGTTTGATCGCTCCAATCCCACCATTATGATAATAGTGGAGATCGGAGCCGCAGATGCCGCCCGCCTGCATGTGGATTAATACCTCACCAGCGCCTGGGCCGGCAACCTTTTGTGATTCAATGCGCAAGTCACCCGCGGCATGGATGACGATTGATGAACTGCTCTGCAACATTCGTGTTTCTCCAGATGATGTTTTCCCATAGACTAAAGCCAGAATGAGGAATGCACCAAAGGAAAATGCAATGACGCTTGAAATGTTCAACTTATCCGGAAAACGCGCGCTGATCACCGGATCCAGCCAAGGCATTGGTTTTGCTTTGGCTCGGGGATTGGCCGGGGCGGGAGCGGAAATTATCCTCAACGGACGCGATGAAACGAAGCTTGAGACCGCGCGGCAAGAGCTGGGCGATGATGTTGCCACAGTGCATTCCCTAATGTTTGATGCTACGGATCACGAAGCTGTGCGGCGCGCTGTGGATGGCTTTGAGGCGGAGGTCGGCACGATTGACATTTTAATCAACAACGCCGGCATGCAGCATCGCACCGAGTTGCATAATTTTCCACCTGATGCTTTCGAACGCCTGTTACAGACCAATATCGCCTCGGTCTTTCATGTGGGACAGGCCGTTGCCCGTCATATGATCGCGCGCAAAGGTGGCAAAATCATCAACATCGCCTCGGTGCAAACCGCGTTGGCACGCCCAGGGATTGCCCCCTATACAGCGACCAAAGGCGCCGTGGGAAATTTGACCAAGGGCATGGCAACCGATTGGGCGCAATATGGCCTCAATTGCAACGCTATAGCGCCGGGTTATTTCGACACGCCTCTGAATGCTGCACTGGTGGCAGATCCAGATTTCAGCAAATGGCTCGCCAAACGTACCCCGGCCGGGCGCTGGGGCGCGGTTGAGGAGTTGGTCGGCGCGGCGGTGTTTTTGTCCTCCGATGCGGCGAGCTTCGTCAATGGGCATATCCTCTATGTGGATGGTGGCATTACCGCATCGCTCTAACGCGCTGGGCTTCCTGTAAAACACTTGCGAGAGTCCCAAAAATCAACTTATCTGTGTGTACTTAACTGGGCAGCGGGGTGTCTTCCGGACCCGCCCGGCGCTGAGATACGCGCGTGAAATCCCCGTGAATTTGATGCGGTATGTATCGGTTTTGTCTGTAGGAGCCTCTGCGCCCCTGCATATTACGGGAGAAAAATTATGAAGACTGTAGGAGTTGTCGGACTGGGTGATATGGGCAGCGGTTTGGCGAAGAATTTGTTGAAACACGGGTTTAAAGTGCAAGGGGCCGACCTTTTGCCCCACCGCCAAGACGCATTTCGCGCGATGGGTGGGCAGCTTGGTGATAGCCCTGCTGATGTGGGGCGCGGGGCCGATGTGGTCTTTGTGATGGTCATGACGGGAGAGCAGGTGAAATCTGTTATTTTTGCACCTGATGGTCTTCTTGCAACTTTGGCTGAAGGCAGTGCAATTGTGTTGTCAGCGACGGTCAAACCCCAGGAAGCGCGCGATATTGGCGCGCAAATGCAAGGCTCTGGAGTGCATTTGATCGACAGCCCGGTCTCGGGTGGATTTCCCGGGGCGCAAGGGGGCAGCCTTACACTCATGGCCGCCGCGCCACATGATACTTTGGATCGCTTTCTATCCATTCTTGAAGCGGTCTCTGCCAATATTCACCGGGTTGGCCAGCGGCCGGGCGATGGACAGACGGTGAAAGCATGCCTGCAATCGCTGATCGGAGCGCAGTTTTCGGCAACATTCGAAGCCGCAGCTCTGGCGGCAAAGGCTGGCGTGTCGGGGCAAGTGCTGCTCGACGTGTTTTCCACCTCTTCGGCGGGCTGTGGGGTGGTAAACAATGCGCTTGAAAAGATTATTGACCGGCAATTTGAGGGTACGGGCAGTCATATAAATACAATGCATAAGGATCTGACGATTGCTATGGCTCTGGGCGAGGCGCTGGGCGTGCCGCTCCACACGGCGGGGTCTGCGATGCAAATTTTCCACGCTGGGAAAAGCAAATACCCCAATGGTGATAACTGGGTCTGCACTAGGGTCATTGAGGAGATTGTTGGCGCCGAACTGCACCGTGAGGTGGCCCCATGAAGCTCGGGGTTATTTGCGACGGGATCAGCCGCGATTTGCGCCATGCGGTTGATGTGATGGATGAGTTTGATTTGGAGTATGCTGAGCTGCAACATGTCGGCGATACGGAAGTGGGGGATCACACCCCACAAGAAATTGCGGCGATAGATCAGTTGTTGCGCGATCGTGGCAAGCCGGTGTCTTGCCTATCGCGGCACATATTTGCTGGCATGAGTGCCACAAATCGCCCCGGGGATGCTCTACATGTGTTACATATGGACGCGCTCAAGCGGGTGATTGAGATGGCGCATATTGTCGGATCGCCCTTGGTGCGGATCATGACCCAGCGCAAGGAACAAATATTGTGGGGCAAGAATGGGGCGGAGCGCTGGAACGTCGCTCATGGGGTATGGGACAGCATGCCGCCCCTGATCGCGCCAGCGGTTGAACTGGCCAAAGCCGAAGGGGTGGTATTGGTGGTGGAAACCGGCAATGGTACTTTGGTGAATTCCAATTATACGGCGTGTCGGTTGATTGACGAATTGGACGCCAAGGCGCACCTAAAGGTGCTATGGGATCCTGGTAATAATTGTTGGTGTCATGAATTGGCCTATCCAGATGGCTATCAGATACTGCGCGGCGGGTATCTTGGGCACATTCATATCAAGGATGTAAAAGTCGACACACCGCGCGCCTTGCTAGAAGTGCGGCGTATGGGAGAGGGGCAATTGGCGGATTTATTCGCGCCCATTGCCGCGGCCTTGCGGGTGGATGGCTATGATGGCGTGGTGTCGTTGGAGAGTGTCTATCATCCGGGAAATGGCGATTTTGAAGCCGGTTTTCGCTTGTGCATTGATCATTTTAAAAGTTTGTTTTTATGATGTGTATTGCGGCTTGAACAGGTGCAGGCCGCAATACATCTAAAGATCCGCACATTCCGGCACGGGTGTAACCACGGTGCCGTCTTTGAGATGTTGGAGCAAATTATCGACCGTTAGCGCGCCCATGGCCGCCCGGGTTTCGACTGTGGCACTGCCTACGTGCGGCAAAAGCACAGTATTGGGCAGCTCGCGCAGCGCCTGAGGCACCACGGGTTCGGCATCAAAGACATCAAGCCCGGCCCAGCCCAGCTTGCCACTTCCAAGTGCTTCGATCAAAGCGGCTTCATCGACGACAGATCCGCGGCTGACATTGATCAACGTACCATTTGGCCCCAAGGCCTCCAATACCTTGGCATTGACGATTTTGTGGGTGGAGGGGCCGCCTGGTGTGATGCAGATCAGCGCATCGCAGGCTTGGGCCATTTCGGTAAGATTGTCAAAGTAGCGATAAGGAACATCTTTTTTCGTGCGAGAGTGGTACACAATCGTTGCATCCCAGGGTGCGAGCTTGTTGGCAATGGCCTGACCAATGCGGCCAAGTCCCAAAATTCCGACGGTCTGTTTGTCCATCGAGCGGGTTAGGGGGGCGTTACCCTTGGCCTGCCAATCGCCAGAGCGGACGTAGGCGTCATCGCGCAGAAGTTCGCGGTAGCAGGCCAGCAAGAGCGAAAGCGCCGTGGTCGCGACCTCTTGGTTCAAAACATTTGGCGTATGGGCGACAAGGATATTGCGCCGCACCGCCTCCATGACATCAATTGCATCATAACCGACACCGTAACCGCTGATGACTTTGAGATTGCTCAGCGAGGTCATGAGCTCGAGGTTCACCCCATCATGGCCATTTGTGATGACATGGGTGATGGCGATCGGGCTAAAATCGTCCAATTGGTGGATCGTGAATGCCGCTTCAAGCCGCTCTTGCATTTGTGGGGTGATGCCCCCGATTTGTAGAAGATGATGGGTCATTCTGCGTCACTTTCTGAGGCTAATGTGGCGGTTTGGCCGGTCAAATGTCGTGCCAAATGGTCATGAACCCGTTTGCGGGTCAAGGCTTCGTCCGCGGCTAGGGCGGCTTCTAATATGTCGTTGTGCTGCTTAATATTGTTGGAAATAAAATCAAATTTACGGTCTGCTTTCATTAATTGCTGCCGAAATTGTGCGTAAATGAGGCTGTGCATGTGCTTTAACGTGGATGAGCTACAAGCGGAAATTAAAGTTTGGTGGAACTCTTTTTCAGAGTTAAACCAAAGATCCACTAGCTCAGTGGGATCCTCACGCGCATGAATGCGCTTTTCCAGGTGACTTAATTTATGATGCGCCGCGGTCAGGCTGGCTTCCCAGCCGACGCCGCCTTGGCGAATGGACAAGACCGCGCCTTCGCTCTCGAGTAAAATCCGCATATGCGTCAATTCGATGAGCTTGGTGGGCGATAATTCTGGCACGCGGAAGCCTTTTTGGTCCAGGAAATGTACCAATCCATCGCTAGCCAAACGAAACAAGATCTCACGAACCGTGCTGGCCGAGCATTCAAATTCTTCACGCAACACTTCGGCGCGGAGTTTTTGTCCATGGTCGTAGGTATCAGTTGTTAGTCGTTTTTTCAGCTCTTGATAGATTTTATTTTCACTTTCCATGAGTGCAGTTTAGCACATGATTGGAAAATTACGAGAAATATTTCGATATTATATTAAAATCTCGAAAATCTGAAAAATTCCATTTTTCTCTTGATGATCTCGATTCGTCATCCTAACCTAAGCACTCAATATCTGTTAGAACGTGATAAAGCGTTCAAAATAAACACTTAAGGTCTGGGAGGACATCATGAATTTTATGAAAACTGCGGCGTCAGTTGCGATAATTGCGTCTATGGGCGCGTCAGCGGCATTTGCGGGTGGTCATGCGGAGACAAAATTGCGCATCCAAACCCATTACGCACCAGAAACCGTATCTGGAAAACTTGCAGCCCAATATATTGCGGATGTGCAAAGCATGTCCGGTGGTGCGATTGAGATTGAAATGTTCTACTCCTCTTCGGTTGTGAAATCCGTAGAGACATTCGACGCGGCTGCAACAGGCATTTTGGACTGTGACATGACTGGTGGTGGCTACCAAACTGGTAAAAACCCAGCGTTTCAATTTGTTGGCGACATCATGGGCGGCTATGCCACACCATATCAGCAGTTGAGCTGGTTATACTACGGCGGCGGTCTGGCAGATGCGCAGGCTCTGTACAACAAATATGATATGCAGCTTGTGGGTTGGTGGGTTTACGGCCAGGAAAGCCTTGCTTCGTCCAGGCCTTTGGATGGTCCTGGCGCTTTGAAAGATTTCAAATTTCGCTCGCCTCCTGGCATGGAAACAAAGATCTTTGAAAAGCTCGGTGCCAAGCCAATCGTGATGGATTTCACAGAGATCTTTACGGCGCTTGAAACTGGCATCATCGATGGTGCGGATGCATCTGGCCTGGCCAATAACGTGGGTCTGGGTCTGTATGATCTGGTAAAACACGCCAACTTCCCAGGCTTCCACTCCATGCCTTCCGATCACCTAGCTTGTAACAAAGCGGTTTGGGATGCGATGCCAGAAGCACACCGCACTATCATGTCCGTGGCCATGGAAGCTCTGGCGCTTCGCACAGCGCTGACTTTCGAAAAAGCGAACGCGGCAGCGGCAGCGCAGCTGCGCACCGAAGGTGTGACTCTGTGGCAGTGGTCAGAAGAAGATCTACAAATGTTCCGCGATGCTGCTCAAGCCACGTGGCCTGAGTTTGCGACAACTCCAGAAGCCAAAGCGCTTGTGGCAAGTCACATTGGCTACCTCCAAGAACTTGGTTTGGTCTCCAACTAAAGATCCTACACTATAGCGACAGGCCCATTTTCTTTGGGCCTGTCGTTTTCTATGTTTTTACATTTTTTTTAGGAAGTGTCTTTATGCGAGCCTCACCTCATAGCATCATTCAATGGATACTACCTTTAGCGTTTATCGCCTGTGCCGCTTGGGTTGTTTGGAGTGGTGCAACTTATATCATGGCATTTGGTGGATATACGGATGCTCTGGCCGCCCGCTACCGGCAGATTATGATACTAGACTATGTAATCCTTTTCGCGCTACCCCTCACTGCTCTCGCTGGTATTTGGAGTGTCCATGGCGCGCCCATGGAAATCGATGACCCCGGTCCATTAGATGGTGTGGCGATGTTTGTGGGTCGGGTCACTATGATGCTGATTGCCCTGCTTGTGGCGGTTATGATGTATGAAGTTATTTCGCGCTACGTATTCGAGCGACCAACCTTATGGGCCAACGAGTTGTCGTTATGGCTGGCTGGGTTTATATTTATACTTGCTGGCTTGTACGCCATGCAGCAACGCAGCCATATTCGTATCTATCTTCTCTATGACATGATGCCACGCGGCTTTCAAAAAGCCTGTGACATCATATCAACGGCTTTGATCGTCGTTTTCGCTTTTTTCCTTGTTTATGGTGGTTATGGAGAGGCTAAAGCCAAACTCTTGCGCTGGGAAACTTTTGGCACTGTCTTTGACCCCCCAATCCCTGCGACCATCAAGCCGTTAGTTTTAGCCGTGGTGACTATGGTTGCAATTCAGGCAATTTTAAATCTGATAAAAGACTGGAACCTAGAGCCAGTGATTCATACGGCCGCGGATGATATCGACCAAGATGAAATAGAACGGCTTAAAAAATCCGTGGGAGACGTATGATGGATATTGGTACAATTTCACTCATCTTACTCGTTGGGTTGTTGGTTCTTCTGGCCATTGGCATGCCTCTGGGGCTTGCTTCAGCGGTGATGGCAGTTGCGGTTTTGGTCATGAAGTTCGAGCCCGCTTTGATTGCAGACCCTTTGAGCTTTGGCGATGGGCTGCTGACGCGAAAATTTGGCACAGGGCCGCTTAATATCCTTGCCCAGAAAATTTACGGGCTTCTTACGGATTACGTCTTGATATCAATTCCGCTTTTCATTTTTATGGCGGCGTTGCTGGAACGCTCGGGCATTGCTAAGAGCATGTATGCTTCCTTGAATGTCTGGCTCTCAGGTGTGCGTGGCGGAATTGCAATTGTCACGTCTGTGATGGCGGTGATTATGGCAGCCATGTCTGGGATAATTGGCGGCGAAGTCGTTTTGTTGGGCTTGATTGCTTTGCCGCAGATGCTTCGTTTGGGCTATAATCAAAACCTCGCAATTGGGACTATTTGTGCTTCGGGCTCACTGGGAACTATGATTCCACCGTCTATCGTTTTGATCATCTATGGTTTGATCACAGAAACGTCGATCAAGGCTCTGTTCACCGGCGCATTCGTACCGGGATTCATGCTTGCTATGATGTTCATACTTTATATCATCATCCGTACGCAAATGAATCCTGAGCAAGCACCCTTGCCAGAGCCGAAACCTGGCGACCCTCAGGGTGCGGAAAAGTGGGCGCTTTTCGGCGCTTTCCTATCGATCGTAACAGCAGGATTTTCCTTTGCTTTATTCTTGCGCGTAGCGTTTTTCACTTTGGCAGGCCAGAATGTTTATGAAGAGGGCGTAGATGCAATTACCTATGGCACGCCCGATTACATCCCTTGGTTTGCTGGTCTGACAGCCATTTGTCTTGGATTGATCTTCTTTGTGTTTGGTTCTGAGCGTGCGCGTGTAGGTTGGAGCATGGGCAAAGGCCTTGTCGCACCTATTATCGTAATTGGCGTGGTGCTGGGTTCTATTTATGGTGGGATTTCCGGCATTACCGAAGCTGCGGGTATGGGCGTGGTAGCCGTACTCATCATCTCTGTTTTTCGCGGTGAGGCCAGCTTTGAACTCGTTTGGGAAAGCTTAATGCGGACACTCAAATCCACGGGCACAATCATCTGGGTGACCATTGGCGCTGCGGCTCTGGCGGGAGCTTATACCATTGCAGGCGGTCCGCAATATGTTGCCGACCTCATTGTTGGGCTTGATATGCCAACCATGGGCATCCTGCTTATGATGATGCTGATCTTACTTTTCATGGGTGCTTTTATGGATTGGGTTGGGATAGTTCTTTTGATCATTCCAGTGTTCTTGCCGATTGTGCAGCGCTTGCCGATTGAAGAGATTGGCCTGATCGGTCAATTGGAACCACGTTACCTTTCTGTTTGGTTTGGGGTACTCTTCTGCATGAATATGCAAGTGAGTTTTCTATCACCGCCCTTTGGACCTGCGGCGTTCTATCTCAAATCAGTTGCGCCGGCTCACATCTCTTTGACTGATATTTTTAAAGGCTTTTTACCTTTTATATGCGTGCAGCTTTTGGCACTTGCAGTCATGTTGATTTGGCCGAATATCGTCACGCTTCTGCTGTAGCCCTCAGGCGTCAGATGTGTCGGCAAATTCTGCAGTTTCAGCATGTCCGCAGACCACAGGTACAACTAGGTTGTAAGTGTAAGGATTGAGATGGATTTTGTACGATTGGACCGAGCCGATACAGTAGTGACGGCGACCCGCAGTTTACCTTCAGGCAGTGAAATTGAGCGGATTGCCATCCGTTCAGAGATACCCTCAGGCCATAAGGTCGCAACGCAAGCGATGGCAGCAGGGGATCCTGTGCGCAAATATGCCCAAATCATCGGCTATGCTTCATGCGAAATCTTGCCAGGTGATCACGTGCATACCCACAACGTGGCCTTTCGTAACACCGATACAGACTATGAGTTCTCCACAGATTTGAGATCGGTGGCACCGGCTGCAATCCAAGATCATTTCATGGGGTATAGACGCATAAACGGTGCGGTCGGTACACGTAATTACATTGCTATCGTCACCTCGGTCAATTGCTCAGCCACTGCCGCGCGCATGATTGCGGATCATTTTACGGCTGATGTTTTGGCGGAGTA
Organism: uncultured Planktomarina sp.; assembly: GCA_905181815.1. GTDB lineage: Bacteria > Pseudomonadota > Alphaproteobacteria > Rhodobacterales > Rhodobacteraceae > Planktomarina. Next base: position 533,686 of record CAJIZA010000003.1, read on the forward strand.
TCCAAATGTGGACGGTGTTGCCGCTTTTGTGCATGGCACGGGATGTGGCATGGCCGATTCTGGAGATGGGTTTGAAGCTCTACAGCGAGTGATGTGGGGCTATGCCAAACATCCCAACCATGCAGGGGTTCTCATGGTGGGTTTGGGCTGTGAGATGAACCAAATTGATTGGTTGCTTGAGGCCTATGGGCTGAAGCAAAGCGAGATCTTTCAAACCATGAATATTCAAAAAGTTGCAGGCCTGCGGCTGACAGTTGAGCTAGGTATCGCCAAAATCAAAGCCATGCTGCCGATTGCCAATCAAGCACGCCGTGAAAAATGCCCCGCCTCTGACTTGATGGTCGCGCTGCAATGCGGTGGCTCGGATGCTTGGTCAGGTGTGACCGCCAATCCGGCGCTTGGTTATGCTTGCGATCTGTTGACGGCCCAAGGTGCTACGGGCGTTTTGGCCGAAACCCCCGAAATCTATGGCGCCGAGCATCTGCTGACCCGCCGCGCAGTTACTCCCGCGGTAGGCGAACGCTTGGTTAGTCTGATCAAATGGTGGGAAGATTACACCGCGCGCAACAATGGCTCCATGGATAACAACCCAAGTCCTGGCAATAAGGCCGGCGGTTTGACGACGATTTTGGAGAAATCACTTGGAGCTGCTGCGAAAGGCGGAACTTCACCTCTGACTGGGGTGTATAAATACGCCGAACCCGTGCGCAGCCGTGGGTTCACATTTATGGATAGCCCGGGCTATGACCCGGCCTCTGTCACAGGTCAGATCGCCGGTGGCTGCAATCTGGTGTGTTTCACCACGGGGCGTGGCTCTGCGTTTGGATCCAAACCCGCACCCACGATTAAGGTGGCCACCAACAGTGAAATGGCCAAGCGCATGTCTGAAGATATGGACATTGATGCAGGTGAAATTCTCTCCAAAGGGTTCAGCGTTGAGGAAAAGGGCCGCGAAATTTACGAGATGTTTTTGCGCGTGGCCTCCGGTGAGGTTACCAAATCTGAGGCGCAGGGGCTCGGTGATTATGAATTTGTTCCATGGCAAATAGGAGCAGTCATGTGAAACAGATTTTGGTGGTTGGTGGCGGATTGATTGGTATCCGCCACTTGGAGGCGGTCAAAGCCCATCCCAAGTGCAGCCTTGTCGGATTGGCCGATCCGGAGATGTCGCTGGAAATTGATGCCCCGCGCTTTGCCTCTATGGCGGAGGTCACCGCGTCGGTGGATGGGGTGATTATCGCCACCCCGACCCATTTGCATGCAGCTCATGGCATGGAAGCGGCTGCGCGGGGCTGGCCGATGTTGATCGAAAAACCTGTGGCCGGAAGTCTCCAGCAAGCGCGCGAGCTGGCCAAGGTCTTACAGGACCACAAGATTGCGTCGCTTGTGGGCCATCACCGCCGCTATCATCGGGTGGTTCAGCAGTTAAAGTCGTGTTTGGATTCTGGGCAGATTGGCGATGTGGTTACTGTACAGGTGATATGGGCCATGCGGAAGCCTGATGCATATTTTCAGGGCAATTGGCGGACCCAAGATGGTAGCCCGGTCATGATAAATCTGGTGCATGACATCGATATACTGCGGTTTGTGATTGGCGAAATTGTCCAAAGCACGGCGCTGCGGGGCCGGTCGCAACGCGGCGCGGCGCGGATCGAGACGGGTGCGATTGCACTTGGGTTCGAAACGGGTGTGGTCGGAACGGTTACCTTTTCCGACGTAACACCAAGCCCTTGGGGCTTTGAGGCCGGTACAGGCGAAAATCCCAATATCGGCGCGACCCATCAAGATATGATGTGGATCACGGGCACCAAAGGGGCTTTGAGCTTTCCCTCTATGACCCTATGGCAGGGTGAGGATTGGGGGCAAGCGGCGACCAAAATTTCCGCATCTGCTGAGAAAAATGTCAAAGTGCCGTTGGACGCGCAGTTGGATCATTTCTTAGAGGTTATCGATGGGGCAGAGCCAATGATTGATGTGGTGGATGCCACGAAAACCCTCGAGGTTGCTGTTAGTTTAGAAGCTGAATTGGCCGGGCAATCCGAAATGGGTAGTGTGCAGTCTTAACTCTCTAGTGGAGAAGAATTGTAGAAAGGGAGGACTATGATTAAGGCAAAAATTGGATTCATTGGATTGGGTCTCATGGGGGGCGCAATGGTGGGTCGGCTGCAAGATCTTGGCTATGCGTTGACTGTTTTGGGCAACAAAGACCGCCGTCAGTTGGACATCGCCATCTCCCGGGGTGCGCAAGAGGCCAGTACCGCGAAGGCTGTGGCCGAGGCCAGCGATATCGTCATGTTATGCATGGGAACATCTGAACATGTTGAAAGCCGGATGCGCGGAGTGGATGGGGTGATTGCTGGGCTGCACCCGGGGGCTATTGTGGTGGATTTTGGCACCTCTTTGCCGGGCAGCAGCCGCGCTCTCGCTCTTGAGGTTGCCGCGACTGGGGGGCATTTCCTCGATGCGCCATTGGGCCGTACGCCGGCCCATGCCAAAGATGGGCTACTAAATATCATGGCTTCTGGTGATAAAGCCGCCTTTGATGTGGTTGCGCCAGTTTTGCAAGATCAAGGCGAAAATGTGTTTTACTTAGGCGCCGTCGGATCTGGCCATACGATCAAATTGATCAATAACTTTTTCGGCATGACGATTGCCAATGCTATGGCAGAGGCCTTTGCCATGGCGGACGTGGCTGGGGTGGATCGGGCACAGCTCTATGATGTGATGGCTGCAGGCCCGCTAAATTCCGGCATGATGGGATTTGTCAAAGCCTATGGGGTGGATGGTGATCCGTCACAATTGGCTTTTGCAATCAAAAATGCCGCCAAGGATGTTGGATATTACGCACGTATGGCTGAAGAGGCCGGTATCGACAGCCTTATGTCCAAAGGGCCACTGGCCGCGCTCAATGAAGCTTGTGACACCGGTCAAGCCGATGATATGGTTAGTCAAATGATTGATTTTTACGTTAAGCGGTTTCAAGCGTAACTATGGCGGTCATCGCAAAATCCATGGTGGACCTGCCGCGCCTTGGCATTCTTTTGATGCTGGCAGCATGGCTGCTATTTTCTTGGGTGGATACAGGTGCAAAATGGTTGGCAATGGCAGGGTTTTCGGCCTTTCAGTTGGCCTTCATGCGTTATGCGGGGCATTTAGTGATATCCATTGGTTTGATTGCCAAAGACGGATTTATGCTTGAGCGGTTTCAGACAGGGCATGTCTGGCAAGTAATCAGCCGAGCCGTGCTCTTAGTTTCTGCCACTCTGTCAAATTTTTACGCCTTGCAATTTTTGCCACTGACCGTGGTCTCGGCCATAATGTTCTCCAGCCCGGTGGTGGTGTGTTTTCTGTCGGTATCAGTTCTGCGCGAGCGGGTGGAGCCTTGGCGTTGGGGTGTAATTTTCTTGGGATTTATCGGCGTGTTGATCGTCGTGCGCCCCTTTGGGACAGCCTTTCACCCGGCTATGCTGATGATAATGTACAATGCGATTGCGCTGGCGCTCTATTCGATCATGACGCGCCGATTGTCTGGAATTGTTGCTGTGGAGACTATGCAGTTCTACATGGGGTTTATTGGCACAGCGCTGATGGCACCCTTTGCAATTTGGACTTGGACACAGCCTGAAACGTTTTGGGGCATGATTGTGTTGGTCAGCCTTGGTGTCCTGGGCTGGGGCGGTCACCAACTTTTGACAAATGCGCACCGCTTTGGCACGGCCAATCAGCTGATGCCATTTACCTATTCCTTTTTGGTCTTCGTCGCGATTTGGGGCTATCTTTTGTTCGGTACCGTTCCAGATGTGGGCACAATTTTGGGGGCGATGGTGATCATGAGCGCTGGATTGATTATTTGGCGCAAGGAGCAAAAATGAAGCGTATTGCTTGCATAGGCGAAGCCATGATCGAATTGTCGACGGAAGGTGATCAGGCGCATCTGGCTGTAGCTGGCGATACGCTTAATACGGCAATCTATCTCAAACGCAGCTTGCCAGACATAACCGTTGATTATGTGACTTGCCTTGGGCACGATATGTTTTCAAACCGCATTGTGGAATTTATCGCTGCCAATGATCTGGGTCATGCAAATATTCAGCGCATCGCACATAAATCACCGGGGCTTTATGCCATTAACACCGCGCCGGATGGGGAACGCAGTTTCACCTATTGGCGAAGTGACTCCGCTGCCCGTCAGATGTTTTCAGATGCAAATTTTCACTTTTTGGAGCAATTTGACGGCCTGTATTTATCTGGCATCACGCTTGCAATTTTACCGCAAAATTTAAGGTTGGCCCTTTTGGAGTGGCTGCATGCGGCGCCGGTTAAAGTTATTTTTGACAGCAATTATAGGCCGCATCTTTGGGAGGATCGCGCTACAGCTCAAAAAATCATAGCTGCTTTTTGGCAGCGGGCTGATATCTCTTTGCCATCGATTGATGACGAAATGGATGTGTTTGGCGAGACAGAGGTACAGGTTGTGCAGCGGTTTTTGACACAAGCCAAATCTGGGGCGCTGAAACGCAGTGCACGCGGACCTTTATCCCTCGGGGTGCCTGTTGTCGCGCAGTATGAACCGGCGACAGAAGTTTTGGACACGACCGCTGCGGGCGACAGTTTCAACGGCGGCTATTTGGGCGCTCTATTGTCTGGCAAGGATCAGGCCGCGGCTCTGCAAGCGGGGCATGCGCTGGCTGCGCAGGTGGTGCAATATCGTGGTGCGATTATTCCAAAATGAGCTGCGCTAAATCCTCCGCGCCAATCAGCTGTAACAACATGCGCTCTGGCTGAGTGGAGTTTGCTGCTTTTGCGATATCCTCTGCCAAAGGATCATTAAGCTTTTCTCCTTGGGCGGTTTGGGTAATGCAATAGGACATCCAAGCGCGCACGGCCGAGATCAAAACGGGTGCAGCGCGTGCGCGTAGGGTCTCCAAAATTCGGTAGGGAAGTTTTTGACTGCCATCCATTGCGATTTGATCCAAGCGATGGGCCAGTTCAGTATTGTCAAACCGGAGGAGAAGCGCTTGTGCATAGGCAGGCACTTGGTCTTGAATTTCTAGGGGCAAGGTAGCGCCAGCTTCCATCATCAACGACAGGGCTTGGCTGCGCAATTGGGGGTCTAAAATGGCTTCATGAACATAGTCATACCCTTGCGCAAGACCGGTATAGGCTAGAAAAGAATGCGCACCGTTGAGCATGCGTAATTTGCGCAGCTCATGGGGCCGCACGTCTTGGACAAATTGCACATCGGGCCAATCGGGGCGTTGTCCGGCAAAATAATCTTCAATCACCCATTCACGAAACGCTTCGGTGGGGACAGCCATTGGATCTTTGCATTTTTGGCGAATTCGATCTGTAGTTGCCGGCGTGATTCGGTCAACCATGGCGTTGGGAAACCGTGCCAGGCTCCAATCAATACTCAATTGCGCTGCTTGCGCAAATTTATGGACGGCTTGACGCAAGGTGTCCCCATTGCCCACTCGATTGTCACAGCTCAAGATTGTGACAGGCCGATCCCTTCTGGCAAGGTTATGGGCGATGAAACCTATGAGGCTGCGCAGAGGCGGGCCGGTGAGCTCTGCGGCAATCACGGGGTCTTGCAAGTCAAGCTGGCTATTCTGATCCAGATGGTAGCCTTTTTCGGTGACGGTTACGGAGATGATATCGGCATTTGCCATTGCCTCTAAAATGGGCTGTTGGCCCTCTGAGGCCAAAAGAATGGTTTTTATGATTGTGATCGGTTTGACCCCAGTGCCTTGCACGTCCAGCGTGTAAGTATAGTCTTGTGCAGCCAGACCGTCGCGGGTGGCGCTGGAGCGCAGATTAACACCGATGACCTGCCAGCTGCCGCCAGCATCGGTAGTGTAATCCAAAACATGGGCTCGGGCAAAATTACCAAGGCCGAAGTGAACAATCTGCCCCATTTACACCTCGATCCTGTAAGCTTGCCGTGCCAGATCAACCGCCAGAAGGGGCGCGAGATCCTCGGCGTCGGTAAGGCCAAAAGCACCGCGTTCGATTTGATGGCTCAAATGCAGTGCCACCCCGCGTCGCCAGAGGTCATGGCGGGCCGGTATGGAGAGGAAAGCGCGGGTGTCATCGTTAAACCCTGCAAGGTTGAAATAGCCTGCCGTCTCAACCACTTGATCAAAATAGCGTGCAATCCCATTTGCGCTGTCGTGAAACCACCATGGCGGCCCAATCCGTAGACAGGGCCAATGGCCCGCCATAGGCGCCAAAGTGCGCGCATAGGTGGTTTCATCAAGAGTGAAAAGAATGAGGCGCAGCTCGGCAGAATTGCCAACCCGGTTGAGTAATGCGTCCAAACCACCCACCCAATCGGTGGTGATGGGGATATCGGCGCCCATGTCGCGGCCAAAATTGTCTAAAACTACGCGGTTGGTATTGCGGCGACTGCCAGCGTGGAGCTGCATGACCAGCCCATCTTCGATAGACATCTGAGCCATTTCAATCAGCATGTGCCCATAGAAGCGCCGGGCTTGCTCTTGGGTCGCTGTGCCCTTTGTGACGCTGAGATAGAGCGGGCCCGGATCTGAGAGCCATTCGGTGTGCAAGACATCAATGGCATGATCGGTGGCGGTTGCGCCACATTGTATGAAGTCCGCACGGCGCATGCGCAAGGCAGCCAGATAGCTGTCAAAATTGTCGAGGCTGTGATCGGTGATTTTTGCCAATTGTGCAAGGTTATCGGTAAAATTTGGATCGAGCGGATCGAGCACCCCATCGGGGCGAAAGGTTGGGATCACCCGCCCGGGCCAATGTCCGGCGCGAAGGCTCTTGTGGTGGGCCAGATCATCCAAGGCTGTGTCGGTGGTGGCGAGGGTTTCAATGTTAAAGCGCTCAAACAGTGCACGGGGCAAAAAGGCCCCTTGTTCCAAACGCTCCGAGATGTCGTCGTAGATCGTATCTGCGGTCTGCGCCGTGAGGGGCTGCGAGATCTGCAATGTTTCACGTAGCACATAGTCCATCCACAGCCGGGTTGGCGTGCCGAAAAACAAGTGCCAATGCGCGGCGAAGAGGCGAAATACCTCTCTTGGATCTGCCTGAGCGCCGGGCGTGCCAATCCCGAGATCTGCCATTGGGATACCTTGAGCATAGAGCATACGAAACACATAGTGATCTGGCGTGACCAAAAGCGCTGCGGGATTGGCGAAAGGTCGGTTTTGCGCAAACCAGCTGGGATCGCAATGTCCATGGGGGGACACAATCGGCAGGTCTTTCATGCTGAGATACAGTCGCTTAGCGGTTGTGCTTAGAGTGCCTGTCATTTCCATCCCCCGAGCGGCGATATTTGCCTTTGGAATTTATATTGCAGCTTGCATCTTTGCAGCGCAATGGGTCAAAATTAAAGCAAGACAAGGGGGGGCGATGAAAATTGCATTGATAGGTTTGGGGATGGTTGCCGCCACGCATGTTCACGCGGTTAAAAGCGCACCAAAGCTGCATTTGAGCGGTGTTTGGGGCCGCGATTCAGCTAAAACTGCCGATTTTGCCGCCCGCCATGCAACGCGCGCTTTTAGCTCGGTGCACGAGATTGCGCAAGATCCGGCGATTGATTTTGTTATTCTGGCCACGCCCCCCAATGCCCGGCGCGATATTGTGCAAGTGCTTGCGGCTGCGGGCAAACCGATCTTGATGGAAAAACCGATTGAACGTGATGTTCAAGCCGCCTCCGATCTTGTGCGCATCTGCGCGCAGGCGGGCGTTCCGCTCGCGATTATGTTGCAACACCGCGCCAGAGAGGCCAGCCAAGCCCTGAAGACGGCCCTAGAAGCTGGGGACTTGGGTGAAATTTGCTCGGTTGATCTGCGCGTGCCGTGGTGGCGGGCGCAAAGCTATTACGACGCACCAGGCCGCGGCACCTATGAGCGCGATGGCGGTGGCGTGATGATTTCGCAGGCTATCCATACGCTCGATTTGGCCATTTGGTTGCTGGGCCCCGTCCTTTCGGTGCAAGCCATGATGCGGCAAACTGCGCTTCACCACTTAGAGGCGGAGGATTGGGCCGGCGCGCTATTTGACATGCAATGTGGGGCTTTTGGCACGCTTCTGGCGACGACGGCTGCCTATCCGGGCGGGGCGGAGACGATTGCGTTGCAGGGAACAAAAGCCGTGGCGCATCTTGGCTCTGGTGTGCTTGAGATATCTTATCTCGACGGCGGCAAAACGCGGGTTGGAGCAGAGGGCACCACCGGCGGTGGTGCTGATCCGATGGCCTTTACCCATGAGTGGCACCAAAGCGTGATCGAGGACTTTGCCAAGGCTCTGCGCAGCGGAGGCCAGCCCTTGGCTTCTGGTGAAAGTGCGCTGGAGGCTCAAGCGGTCATTGACGCGATGCAACGGGCCAGTGAGAGTGGCCAGAAACAACAGGTGCAGCAATGGGGTTAAAATGCGTCGCTCTGGGACTGGATCATCGTCACATCTATGGTATGACAGAGAACATGGCCAAAGCCGGGATCACGTGCCTGGGATATTGGACTGAAGGTGATCCTGAAACCTTGCCTGGGTTTCGCAAGAGATTTCCGCATTTGCATCGATTTGAGAGCCTGCAAGCAGCGCTGGGATGTGGCGCTGATTTGGCCTTGATCTCCGCCATCCCATCTGACCGCGCGCATCTCACGATCAAGGCGATGCAGCAGGGCATGGATGTGATGAGTGACAAGCCTGGGTGTACGACGCTCGCGCAATTGGAGCAGATCAAAGCCTGCGTGGCTAAGACTGGACGGATTTGGTCTGTGAATTTTTCTGAGCGCTTTGAGACCCCCGCCAGCACCCTCGCTTCGCAATTGGTGGCCGAAGGTGCGATTGGAAAGGTGGTGCAAACCGTTGGGCTTGGCCCGCATCGGCTCAATCGTGCCACACGTCCCGATTGGTTTTTTCGCAAGGCCTGTTTTGGTGGCATTTTGACCGATATCGCCTCGCATCAGATTGACCAATTTTTGCATTATACCGCTTCAGATACGGCCGAAGTGACCCATGCGTTCACCGCCAATTACGCAAACCCCGATGATCCTGAGGTGCAAGATTTTGGGGAGATTAATCTGCGCAGTGACAGGGGTACGGGCTATATCCGTGTGGATTGGTTCACGCCTGATGCCTTGCCAAATTGGGGTGACGGGCGGCTGACCATTCTGGGCACGCAGGGCTATATAGAGCTGCGCAAATATGTCGATGTGGGCGGGCAAAAAGGCACTGATCATGTGATCTTGGTCAATGGGGACAGGTGTGAAAAAATAGATGCCTCAGGTGCGGGCCTGCCATATTTTGCGCTTTTGGCCCATGACATTGAGCACCGCAGTGAGACGGCGATGCGTCAAGGCCATTGTTTCACCGTCATGGAACTGGCGCTGCGCGCGCAACAGATGGCGGATAAGATATGATTTATGTGGCCATCTTGGGCGCGGGCATTGGCCGTGAGCATTTGGCCGCCTTTCGTGCTTTGAAAGACAGATTCACTGTCAGGGCTATTGTGGATCAAGACCTAGCGCGGGTGGAGGACATCCGCCAAGCCGGTGACAGTTTTCTGGCACTGAAGGAAATTGATCAAGCTTTGGCTGATCCACAGGTACAAGTCATCGACATTTGCCTGCCCCCGTATTTGCACGCGTCGGTGACACAGCGCGCTTTAGCGGCAGGCAAGCATGTCATTTGTGAAAAACCCCTTGCCACGTCTTTGGTCGATGTGGATGAGATCCGGCAGGCCGCCCTGAATGCAGATCGCAAGGTCTATCCGGTATTTCAATATCGCTGGGGCCCCTCGCTGGCACAGTTGCGCCACCTTATGGGCTGCGGCCTGACTGGACAGCTGCAGGTGGCTGCGCTTGAAACCCATTGGTCGCGGGGCGCGGACTACTATGCGGTGCCTTGGCGCGGGACCTGGGCAGGCGAATGCGGTGGGGCGGTTTTGGGACATGCCATTCACAATCACGATCTCTTGACCCATATCGCGGGTGATATTGCCTGCCTTTCGGCTCTAACCATCACGCGTGTCAATGAGATCGAGACCGAAGATTGCGCCAGCATTAGTTTTGCAATGACCTCAGGTGCACTGGCCACGAGCAGCATCACGCTTGGTGCGGCCACAGATGAAACACGGCTGCGATTTGTCTTTGAGCATCTCACTGCCACCTCTGGCACCACCCCCTATGCGCCGGGTGCCGAGCCCTGGACCTTTACGGCCCGCGGGCCACAGACACAGGAGCAATTGGACGCGGCTTTGAGCAAAACACCGCGTGAGCCGATTGGCTTTGAGGGTTTTTTTGCGCAGATTGCTTTAGATTTGGCTGGCCGTGAAAACCAGGCGGTGACACTTGAAGACGGGGCGACCTCTGTTGCGCTGGTCACTGCGATCTACCACAGTGCCCGCTCCGGCCGTCGGGTGGAGTTGCCATTTGATCCCAGCCATGAGCTCTACAAAGGATGGTTGCCATGAAGCAATGTTGGCGTTGGTTTGGGCCTGGGGATCAAATTCCCTTGGACGATCTGCATCAAGTGGGTGTTGAAGGGATTGTCACCGCGCTGCATAAGCTGCCGCCAGGAACGGTCTGGAGCGCGGCTCAGATTTCCGAGCGCCAAGCGGTTTTGCGGGCTGCGGGCTATGAATGGGATGTCGTGGAGAGCCTGCCGGTCTCTGAAGCCATTAAAACTCAAGGGCCTCAGATGCGGGCGCATATCACGGCCTATAAGGCCAGTCTGGAAGCTCTCGCGGCCGCAAATGTCACAACCATCTGCTATAATTTCATGCCAATCTTAGATTGGACCCGGACCAATCTGCGTGCTGAGCAACCCCATGGCGGCGCTGCGATGCGATTTGATTTGATTGATTTTGCCGTATTTGACTTACACATTCTTCAGCGTGCAGAGGGAGCTGAAAGCTATAATGAGGCTCAGAGAGCTACGGCCGCGGAGCGCTTCAACGCCCTCAGTGATGAAGGAAAAAAACTGCTGCAGCGCAATATTATAGCGGGGTTGCCGGGTGCCAATGATAGCTGGAGCTTGGGCGATGTGCGTGCATTATTGCACAGCTACAAGGGCCTAACCCGGGCGCAGCTCAGATCTCATTTGATTGATTTTCTGTCCGAAGTCGCCCCCTGTGCTGAGGCGCTGGGTCTGCGCCTGTGTTGTCACCCTGATGACCCGCCGTTTTCTCTTTTGGGCCTGCCGCGGGTGATGTCCTCTTCTGCCGATTATAGTGTGGTATTGAACGCGGTGGATTTGTCCGCCAATGGCGCGACGCTTTGCACAGGATCCTTAGGCGTCGCGGAAGATTTTGATGGGCCCGCTTTTGTCAAAACCCATGGGCCGCGTATCCATTTCGCCCATTTGCGCAATACGCGACGCATTGCCGGATCAGATGCTGCGCGGCCAGATTTTTTTGAGGCGCCCCATCTAGAGGGTGATACGGATATGGTTGGTACAGTTCGGGCCTTGATGGCCGAACAAACACGCCGCCGTGCCGAGGGACGTACGGACTGGAAAATTCCAATGCGACCAGATCATGGGCAAGAGTTGCTTAGTGATCTTGGCGGCCATAGCACGCCGGGCTATCCGCTGATTGGGCGCATGCGCGGCTTGGCCGAGCTGCGCGGTCTGATGGCCAGTTTCGGCGCCCATGAATTGGAGTTGTAAGATGCAACACTTCCTAAAGGTGATACTTCTTCAGGAAATCCACCCATGAACCCTGCGCAATGGCTTGTCCGTACGGCCTCGCTGACGCCACAAGCGCCGGCCTTGTTCAAAGGTGCGCAGTCTGAGGCCGATTATGCGGAATTTTTGGATAGGGTGGCTGCCTTAGCCGGCGGGTTGCGGGCGCAATATGGGGTCAGCAAGGGCGACAGGGTTGCGGTGTTCATGAACAATTGCACCGAATATCTTGAAGCGCTCTATGCGATTTGGTTCATCGGCGCAGTGGCTGTGCCTATCAATGCAAAATTACACGCCAAGGAGGCCGCTTGGATCATCGCAGATGCGCAGGTGGAGCTAGCTTTTGTCAGCAGCAATACAGGTGCCGGGTTGCAAGAGGTCGCACCGTCCTGCCTGAAAAATCTGCTGGATGTGCAGGGCCCCAGATTTGCCCAGCTGCGCCTACAGATTCCACAGTCTGCACCAGAGGTGATTGGCGCTGATGAGCTGCTTTGGCTGTTTTATACTTCGGGCACAACGGGACGGCCTAAGGGGGTGATGATCACCGCTGGCAATATCACCGCGATGTCTCTTGCTTATTTCAGTGACGTCGATGAGGTACAGGCACAGGATGCCATCCTATATGCCGCGCCGATGTCGCATGGGGCTGGGATTTATAATTTCATGCATGTGATCAAAGGCGCGCGGCATGTGGTGCCCAAGAGCCAAGGCTTTGACGCTGAAGAAATTTTGCAATTGGCCCCGCGCATTGGTCACATCTCGATGTTTGCGGCCCCCACGATGGTCAAGCGTTTGGTGGCGCAGGCCCGTGCCTCTGGTGGCCTGGGTGAGGGGATCAAGACCATCACCTACGCTGGTGGTCCTATGTATGTGGCTGATATTATGGAGGCGGTCGAAGTCTTGGGCGATAAATTTGTGCAAGTCTATGGCCAAGGGGAGTGCCCCATGGGCATCACCGCCCTGCGCCGTGAGTTTGTCAGTGACCGGAGCCATGACAATTGGAAGTCGCGGTTGGGGTCGGTGGGTGTTGCACAGAGCCCGGTATTGGTGCGTATCGCCGATGCGGCGGGCGCAACGCTGCCCGCTGGGGAAATTGGCGAAATTTTGGTGTCTGGAAGCATCGTGATGCGTGGGTATTGGCAAAACCCGCAGGCCACCGCCAAGACGATCCGGGAGAGTTGGCTTTGGACCGGCGACATGGGAGCGATGGATGAGGATGGATTTGTCACCCTGCATGACCGCTCGAAAGATATGATCATTTCTGGTGGCTCGAATATTTATCCTCGTGAGGTCGAAGAGGTCCTGCTGGAGCATGACCATGTGGCAGAGGTGGCCGTGGTTGGACGCCAAGAGGCGGATTGGGGCGAGGTGGTGGTGGCCTTCGTTGTGCCGGTCGCCGGGCAAGCGGTGACCCGCGCAGAGCTTGATGCGCATTGCATTGCGCGTATTGCAAGGTTCAAGCGGCCCAAGGACTACCGGTTTGTGGCAGAGCTGCCCAAGAACAATTATGGAAAAATCTTGAAAACAAAACTTCGGACTTTACTGGAAAATGGAGAAGGTGATGAATAACGATCTTACAGGACGGGTTGCGCTGGTCACAGGCTCCGTTCAGGGCATTGGGCTGGCCGTTGCGACCGCTTTGGCCCAGCAAGGCGCGCGGATTGCGCTTCATGGGCTCGCTGATGCGGATCAGATCGCCGCGGCCAGTCGGATCATCCGCGCGGCTGGCGCAGGTGACGTGCGCTTTTTTGAGGGTGATATGCGCGATCCTGATGCCATCGAAACTTTGGTATCCGATGTTGAGGATTGGGGCCCCTTGGATATATTGATCAATAACGCAGGTATTCAACGTACCGTCAGCTTGGAAAATTTGACCCGCGAGACCTGGGACGCGATTATTGCGGTTAACCTCTCAGGTGCCCTGCATACGATGCGGCACGCTTTGCCGAATATGGCGCGGCGTGGCTATGGTCGGGTGATTAATATTGCATCCGTACATGGTTTGGTGGCCTCCAAAGAAAAAGCGCCCTATGTGGCTGCGAAATTTGGCTTGGTGGGCCTGTCGAAAGTGGCCGCATTAGAATATGCGGCTGTGGGCAGTGCTGAGACCGGTGGGGTGACGGTGAATTGCATTTGCCCGGGGTGGACTGATACACCTTTGATTGAACCGCAGATCATGGCGCGGGCTGAGAAATATGGTGGCGACCGGGCCGCAGGAAAGGCGGAATTAGTGGCGGAAAAGCAACCGTCTTCGCGCACCGCAGATCCTTCGGAGATTGGCGCCTTGGCGGTTTGGCTCTGCGCACCGATTGCCCATAATGTTACCGGTACAAGCATTCCCATTGATGGAGGATGGACCGCGCAATAGCGCATACCTGTTTTTTCTAGGTGGCGTGTAGGTTTCGCTTGACCCTCTAGTGGGTGGAGGCTTTAGGAGGGGTGGAGCTAGGAGAGATTTATGCCCCCCCCAGATACATTTGTGATGTCTGTGAGTAACATGAGCTGCGCGTCCTGCGCCGGGCGGGTGGACAAGGCCTTGCGGCAATTGCCCGGCGTTTTGGCGGTAGATGTGAACCTTGCTACGGAGACGGCACAGGTGACCTATGCACCAGATCAGGCTAGTCGCGCCGATTTTCTTGGCGCGTCCACTGTGGCGGGCTATGCGGCGCAAGAGCATTCCGAAGACAGCCATGGGCAAGTGCAGGCGCGCAAACAACAGCTCGCCGAAGCTTATGGTCGGCGCAGCCGGTTCGCCGCGTTTCTAGCGGCACCGGTGATTATACTCGGTATGGGTGGGCATGTCCTTCCGGGCTTTGAGACGTTGATTGCGACTGTGATCGGCCAAAAGGCCAATTGGATCATTCAAGGCATCTTTGCAACCGCTGTGCTCTTTGGGCCTGGGTTGGATTTTTATCGCCGCGGATTTCCAGCGCTTTGGCGCGGGGCGCCTAATATGAACTCCCTAGTGGCACTGGGCACGGGTGCGGCCTATGCTTTTTCACTCATCACCACCTTTCTGCCGCAGGTTTTGCCCGAAGGGGTTTCAGGCGTTTATTATGAACCTGCGAGCCTGATTGTGGTCTTGATCCTTCTTGGCCGCGATCTCGAAAATCGCGCCAAAGGGCGCACAGGAAAGGCCATTCAAAGTCTTTTAGGCCTGCGCGTGAAAACTGCACAGGTGCGCAGGGCGGGAGAATTTGTGGACTGTCCCATTGAAGAGATTGTTGTCGGGGATGTGTTGAGCCTGCGCCCCGGTGAGCGCGTGGCGGTGGATAGCGTGGTGCATGAGGGTTTAAGCTATATAGATGAAAGCATGATTACGGGCGAGCCGCGACCGGTGGAGAAGTCCGTTGGTGCCGCACTCACCGCTGGCACAGTCAACGGCATGGGACATATTATCTATGAGGCGCGCCGCGTCGGTCAAGACACAACGCTATCGCAGATCATCCAGTTGGTGGAGCAGGCGCAGGGCGCGAAATTGCCCATCAAGGCTTTGGTCGACCGTCTGACCCTGTGGTTCGTGCCCATGGTTTTGACGTTGGCTTTTGTGACCGTCACGGTTTGGATGATTTGGGGACCCGCACCGGCGCTGCCCTATGCGCTGGTGGCGGGGGTTTGCGTTCTAATCATCGCCTGTCCCTGTGCTATGGGGTTGGCAACACCGACTTCAATCATGGTGGGCACAGGCCGCGCGGCTGAAATGGGGGTCTTGTTTCGCAAAGGGGATGCTTTGCAGCTTTTGGCAGATGCTGACGTGATCGCTTTTGACAAAACGGGCACATTAACCCGCGGCCAACCTGTGTTGACAGATCTCGATGTGGCAGATGGCGTTGAGCGCAGCGCAGCCTTGCAGGTGATGGCCAGTTTGGAGCAGGGATCAGGTCACCCCATCGCGCGGGCAATCGTGATGGCCGCGGCTGAAGAGGGCCTTGATTTACTCCCAATCCAGGATGGGCAAACCTATGCGGGTCTCGGCCTAACGGCCCATGTTGCCGGTGAGGAGGTGATCCTCGGCGCGGAGCGCTTCATGCTGGAGCGCGGGATTGATGTGAGGGGATATCATGCGTCGGCAGAGGCTTTGGCCAGCCAGGGCAAATCGGTGATTTTCGCCGCGCGCGCGGGGCAGGTGATTGCGCTTGCGGGCGTGTCCGACGCTCTGAAACCTTCGACACAGAGGGCGATCGCGCGCCTCAAAGCGGCTGGTATCAAGGTGGTCATGTTGACCGGTGACCGCTGGGACGCCGCGCAGCAGATCGCGGCAGATCTGGGCATGGATCAGGTTCACGCAGAATTGCTTCCTGCTGACAAAAGCCGCGTCTTGGTGGAGCTGAAAACGAAGGCCCGCCAATTGGCTTTCGTGGGTGATGGCATCAATGATGCACCGGCGCTGGCGGCGGCAGACATTGGCATTGCGCTGGGCACGGGTACAGATGTGGCGGTTGAGAGCGCCGATATTGTCTTAATGTCGGGCGATCTTTTGGGTGTGGTCAACGCAATTGAGATGTCTCGGCTGACCCTGCGCAATATCAAGCAAAATCTATTCTGGGCCTTTGGATATAATGTGGCGCTGATCCCAGTGGCGGCCGGTGCACTATATCCGGCCTTTGGCATGCTCCTCTCGCCCATCCTTGCAGCAGCGGCCATGGCGCTGTCGTCTATCTTTGTTTTGGCCAATGCGCTGCGGTTGCGCTATGTTCGAGCGGCCAGGTGAGGTATTGTTAAGACGGAGGGTCGCGATTTGAATATTGGTGAAGTGGCAAAAATGGTGGAATTGCCGATCAAAACCATTCGCTACTATGAAGAAATTGGCTTCATTCAGCCCAGGCGCAGCGCCAATGGATATCGCAGCTTTCGCGACAGCGATGTGCATAAATTGGCATTTCTTGGCCGGGCGCGGTCTTTGGGTTTCTCTATCGAAGACTGCCGGATTTTGCTGCAATTATACGAAAATGACACGCGGGCGAGCGCTGATGTGAAACAAATTGCCCAGGAACACTTGATCCGCATCGATGCCAAGGTCAAAGAACTGCAGGCCATGCGGAACACTCTATCGCATCTGATCGAAGCATGCGCCGGGGATGACCGTCCCGCTTGCCCAATCCTGTTGGATCTTGCGATGTTGAATTAACGGATCGCCTTTGAGGCCTGGACTCGGGGTCTGTTCGCCGTGCAGCAGGTACGTCAAGCTATGTTCAGCCGCCACCGACGAAACGGTCGGTTGGGCGATAGAAGGTTTTTTGGTTCCACAATCGTCCGAGTAAATCGCGTAGCTCGGTGATCTCAGACTTAATCTCGTCAGGAAAAGAAGCGTCTGGAGACCTTGTGGCTTCGATCATACGCTGGGACCGGCGCGAAACTTTTGCGCCAAGTGCGTCTTCGATGATCTCCAAGTCGCGGACCGACAGAGTGAAGGTTTCATTTGGTTTTGTCATTTGCTGTCCTCTCACGGGGTCGTATCTAAATCGGGCGACGTTACAGGGCCACCTGCTTGTGCGCGTCAAGCTTTCCAAGGAGCACACTGATCTCACAGACCTCAGAATTAATGCGTTTCAGCGTCGAGGCTTTGTCTAAATTTCGACTTTTGTGTGTTAGCAGTTTCAAGCGGTCATGCATAACCGCAGCGATGTGGTCGATTTCAGTGTTGTCGAGGCGATGCGCGTTCTGAACTGCCATTTTAATACCTTTTCTCTACTTTCGATAATCGGTAAAGTAGAGGCGAGTCTTAAAAAGTAAAGGAATACAATGGAATACTTTAAAATCCTTGTGGTTTCATAGGCTTCGCTCGATGTGAAAATCTTCAAGTCTTTTGCGCTTGGGCTTTTCTTTCGCCGAATGCATCTTAGTTAGAATCGATCTGGTGAAGTACGAGGATAGAAACACTGTGGGCGCCCCATCCAAGCTTTTGAGTGAAAAGGACATCAGCGAGGTCATTGAAATGGCTCTGTCTGATCACGTGTCTTTTTCTGATATCCAAAACCTACATGGTCTGCGCGAGGCAGAAGTTAAGCTTTTGATGCGCAAGACCTTAAAAGTCGGCAGCTACCGCGCCTGGCGCAAAAGGGTGCATGATTTTGGCAGCCGGCGCGCGCATTACAAATGAAAATGCGAAAGAAATCTGATCTGCCCTCTAAGATCTGCCGAACCTGTGGGCGGCCCTATGTGTGGCGCAAAAAATGGGCGAAGACTTGGGATGAGGTGCAATATTGTTCGCAGAAGTGCCGCATGATGCGACAGCCGGCCTCTGTCGTGACTGACGGTGACGTGAAAATTGAGGGTGCACCGAGCGGGCCCCATGCCCCGCTCGATGTTCTTTGACTGTTTAGTTGATAATGGCGTTCAAAGTGGCAGAAGGGCGCATCACCGCAGCGGTTTTATCGGCATCTGTCTGATAATATCCGCCAAGATCCGCCGCCGTGCCTTGAACCGCTGCAAGTTCTGCCAAAATAGCATCCTCTCCGATAGTCAGAGCTTTCGCGATGGGCGCAAAATGGGCTGCGAGCTCAGCATCACTGTTTTGCGTCGCAAGCGCGTTAGCCCAATAGCGCGCGAACCAATAATGGCTGTTGCGGTTGTCAGGCTCACCAACCTTGCGGGACGGCGAGCGGCTTTCGTCCAAAATGGACTGGGTCGCCGCATCAACAGCTTGCCCCAAAACGCGGGCCTTGCTATTGTTTTTTGCCTTAGCAAGGAAGGTCAAGCTTTCGCCCAAGGCGCAAAATTCACCCAGGCTGTCCCAGCGTAGATGGTTTTCTTCGTTGAGCTGTTGAACGTGTTTGGGAGCAGAGCCGCCCGCGCCGGTTTCAAACAATCCGCCACCATTCATCAGTTTTACAACTGATAACATTTTCGCCGATGTGGCCAATTCCAAAATTGGGAACAGATCCGTGAGATAATCACGCAAAACATTGCCTGTTATGGCAATAGAGTTTTTACCCTTCGTGATGATTTCAAGTGAGGTCCTGGTGGCGTCGCGCGGCGTCATGATGTCAAATTTATCTCCCACGCCCTTGGCGTTCAAGAGTGGTTTGACATAGGCAATCAATTCCGCATCATGGGCACGGTCGGGGTCAAGCCAGAAAATAGCATTACAATTCTCGGCTTTTTGCCGCGAAATCGCGAGATTTACCCAATCTTCAATAGGTGCTTTCTTAGTTGAGGCAGAGCGCCAAATGTCATCGGCTTCGACGGCATGTTCGTGCAATACGGTTCCATCGGCCAGGATCATTTTGACCGTGCCAGCCTCTGGGATTTCAAAGGTTGTGGGGTGTGAGCCGTATTCTTCGGCTTTCTGAGCCATTAGGCCGACGTTTTGCACCGTGCCAG
The DNA here is from genome assembly GCA_905181815.1 of uncultured Planktomarina sp. Lineage (GTDB taxonomy): Bacteria > Pseudomonadota > Alphaproteobacteria > Rhodobacterales > Rhodobacteraceae > Planktomarina. The sequence goes on from CAJIZA010000003.1 coordinate 552,667, forward strand.
CGGTAGCTGGGTTCAACTTACCGTTCTGTTTAAAGAATTTGATGGTTTCGTCGTACACTGGGGCATAGGAATTGTCAGGGATGACGCAATTGGTGTCTGACTCCTGACCATTTGGGCCCCAGCCTTTGCCGCCTGCTCGGATAAGCGCGGGCATGGAGGCGTCGATGATGACATCGGAGGAAACATGCAGATTGCTGATGCCCTTGTCGCTGTCTACCATATACATGGGGGGGCGTGCGGCGATACAGCTGTTGATATCGGCGAGAATTTCCGCAGTGTTTTTGACGCGCTCGAGCAAGTCACCCAAACCGAAATTGGGGTTCACGCCAAGCTCTGCAAGCGCGGCGCCATGGGCTTCGAAGACAGGGGCGAGGAAGGTTTTGACCGCATGACCGAAAATGATTGGGTCAGAGACCTTCATCATCGTCGATTTCATATGCAACGAGAACAAAGTGCCCTCGGATCTCGTGCTTTCAATTTCTGCAGCTAAAAATTCTTTGAGAGCCGTGGCACTCATGAAGGTGGCATCAACCACAGTTCCAGCGGTGTAGCGGATATCGTCCTTCAGGATGATTTCGCCATCGGCGGTTTCCAACACGATTTTTGCAGTGGTATCGGCCGGAAGGGTGGCAGACTTTTCATTGGAAAAGAAATCGTTGCCCTGCATGGAGGACACGCGCGTCTTGCTGTCGGCGGACCAATCACCCATGCGGTGCGGATTGTTTTGTGCAAAATTCTTTACGGCTTTGGCAGCACGGCGATCAGAATTGCCTTCGCGTAGAACTGGGTTCACTGCGGAACCTTTGAGGGCATCATATTTGGCGCGTACGGCTTTTTCGGCGTCTGTTTGCGGCGCTTCAGGATAGTCAGGCAGGGCATAGCCTTTGGTTTGCAATTCCTTCACAGTGGCAACCAGCTGCGGCACGGAAGCGGAGATATTTGGCAGTTTGATTACATTGGCATCGGCCGTCTTCACCAAGCGGCCCAGCTCGGCCAGATCATCAGGCTGGCGTTGATCTTCGCTCAGATAGTCTGGAAAGGCAGCAAGGATTCGCCCAGCTAAGCTGATGTCTTTGGTGCCGATGGTCACGCCCGCTGCTGCAGAAAATTTTTGGAGAATCGGGAGGAAGGATGCTGAGGCCAGCTCCGGCGCTTCGTCAACTTTTGTGTAAATAATATCAGTCATTATGCATTCCTTGCGGCTAGATTTGCCCTCTCATAGCGAATAAGAATACAAAGGTCGATGGTATACCGTGGTATGCGAAACATTTTTTTAATTCGAGATTACGCTTTAGAATTGCCTATAGAAGCGACTGTGCGCGGTTGCGGTTGCGGCCCAAACGCTGCTCGCGCCAGAGGATCACCACGCCGGAGGCGATAATGACCAAGGCGCCGGTTATGGTCCAAGCGGTTGGAATCTCGCCAAACCAAAAATAGGCCAAGGCCAAGGCTAGCAGCATCGAGGTATAATCAAAAGGGGCCACCACTGAGGCAGGGGCGTTGCGATAGGCAGCGGTAAGGCAAATCTGCCCAATCCCGCCGATTATACCGGCGGTGATCAGCATAGTAGTTGCTTCAAAGGACGGTTTCACCCAACCAAGAGGTAGGGTGAACAATGACAATACAGTGATGAGCAGCGAGAAATAAAAGACAATCTGCGCAGTCCCCTCTGTTGCCACCATCCGCCGCACGAAAATTTGCGCCAAGGCCGCCAAAGCGGCTGATCCTAAGATTGCAGTGGCACCAATGACTTCTAATGTGCTGCGCGCGCCGTCCATATTTATGGTGGGCCAAAGGACGATAAGCACACCAATGAAGCCCATGGCCACCGTCGTCATGCGGAAGGCCCGCACGGTTTCTCCTAAGATCAACGCGGCTAAAACAGTAAGGATCAAAGGTGTGGTAAAGCCCAGGGCGGCAACCTCTGGAAAGCTCAGCACTCCGAGAGCGAAAAATCGCAGAGACATCGAGGCCGCGCCTGCCAGACCGCGCCATGTGTGGTCCAAAATATTGGAAGTGCGCAGTGCCTTTGGAAAATCCCCGCGTATCGAGAGCCAGCCAATCACCACCAAAAGCGTGAAGAACGCCCGAAAGAATACCTGTTGCCCGGTCGGCACCTCTTGCGACGTGGCTTTGATCAGTGCCATCATAAAAGTGAATATCGAAACCGCTGTTACTTTTAGCGCGATGCCACGGATGTTATCGGTCATCTCTGTCCAATCTGGCCCGTTGGATTACGGCCTATGAGGGTTTACTCCAGCTTAGGAAGGTGCAAAACGCGGCGATTGACAAGCCCTGTACATTTTACAAGGGAGGATGTGGTTCTTCAATCAAAGAGCACAGTCTTCACAATAACACATTCACAGATTAGAATTTATGATTGCATTATTGTTTTGTTTTCTGTGTACTTGTAAAAAAGGGAGAATGGGTCCTGCATCTTTGCCAATTTCTCATCCGCCGCCGCAAAACCAGTATCAAAGTGCACAACGGGATTTAAATTAACGCGCGTGACGGACATCTGACAACCGGACAGGGTAGAGGCCAAAGCTTGCTCGGGATTGGCATGCGCCGGATCGCCGCCCCAATCTGGAGCTGAATCCACGTCAATTTCATGCAATTGATTCATTTGCACGATGTGAGAATTGGAATAGGTTCCTGTGGCGAATACAGGGGCTGCGCGCTGCCAATGAATCTTGATGGAAAGATCAGACATAGGGCTATCCAGTTATAAGAAGGAAAGACGGGAGGCCTGCAGTTCTCATATAAGGGCATGCCGCTGGTGGTATATTACGCGGCTGCGATCTGCTTTTGGGGATCATAGAATGGGCGCTGAACCATAGTAGCTTTGACCCCTCCAGTGTCGGTCAAAACCTCCACTTCGGCTCCTAAAATGGCTGCATCAGTGGCAACCATTGCCAATGCAATGTTTTGCTTCAAGCGTGGGGAATAGACTGCGGACGTCACTTTTCCAATTGTGGCGCCATCTTGTTGGATGACCCAGAAGGTGGTGTTTGGTCTGGTTATTGGGGCGCAGTCGAGGACTAGCCCGACCTGGTTGCGTGTCGGGCCTTCTTGCTTAATCCGGCGCAGCGCATCCTTGCCGATGAACTCTGCATCCATGTCGAGGTTTACCAGACGATCAAACCCCAGCTCGAACGGATTTGTGTCAATATCTGCATCCGCATGGTATGAGAGCATCCCGCCTTCAATCCGCCTGATCGAAGAGGTGTGACCGGGTTTCAGCCCATGTGGTGCGCCTGCGGCCATGATCAATTCCCAAAGCTGATCGCCTTTTGACCCATCTCGCAGATAAAGCTCATAGCCCAATTCGCTGGACCAGCCTGTGCGTGAAACCACAAGGGGGATCCCCTCCAATTCCACTTCGCGCAGCCAGTAGTACTTCAGAGCTGTAATGCTGTCGCCAAAGAGCGCTTGCATAATGAGGCCTGAGTTCGGACCCTGCAGTTGCAGCGGTGAAACATCAGGCTCTGTGATATGTACATTGAGGCCGGAATGCACCGCCACACCCTGTGCCCAGAGTAAAATATCGCTGTCTGCTAGGGAAATCCAAAAATGATTTTCCGCTAAACGTAGCAGTATCGGGTCGTTCAAAATACCACCATCAGCATTGGTGATCAGGATATATTTGCACTGGCCAACGGCCATCTTGGACAAATCGCGGCAAGTCAGCATCTGTGTGAATTTTGCAGCGTCCGGTCCTGTAATTTCAACCTGACGCTCTACGGCAACGTCACAGAGGATCGCCTGATCTACAAGGTTCCAGAAGTTTTGTTCAGGGTCCCCAAAATCGCGCGGGATATACATGTGGTTATATACCGAAAAAGCCTGTGCACCCCATCGGACGGTAGCTTTAAAATAAGGGGATTTGCGGATCTGAGTGCCAAAGCCAAAAGCATCTGCCTGTGTCATCTTGCGCCCTCTTAGCAGCAGGCCAAACCGGCCAAGGAAAAGTGAATTCTGCTTAAGGTTTAATTTGATATTATCGCAATTTTGGTCCGATAATCAGCAAGAATGAGGCAAGTTAGGCCGATTTACTGGCCAGGCTTAGACTATTTGGTCTTTTGCCCTGGATTTAAAGATGTGGTGATGAGTTTTGCGAGTTTAGGATGACTGCTTTTGACCTGGCGAGTCGCGATGTAAGTTATATAGCGCTCAATCGGGAGATCGGCTGACAGCATCTCTTCCATGAGGCGTTGAAACGCGGCCAAAGTGGGCGTGATCACCGTCATCACATAGTCCATTCCGCCGCCGGTCGCGATGCAATGGGTCACTTCATCTAAGTTTCGAATGTGCAGCTCAAAGCGTTCAAATTCGATTTTGCGGTGCGAGCTCATGGCGACGGTAACCACAACCTGGGTGAAATCTATGATGCGCTCCAGGGCGAGATCTGCGTGATAGCCACGAATAATACCCGCGGACTTCAAGCGATCAAGCCGCGCCCAGCTCGGGGTTGGCGAGAGATTAACGAGCTCTGCGAGACGCGTCTTGCTCAGGTGTCCATGCTGTTGAACTGCACTTAATATGCGAATATCCGTAGCATCAAGCCCCAATTTTTTCATATGGATTTGTCTTTCATGAAACCGTGTACGCACATGTTGCCAAGAATATGCTAGAGTTTTTTCTGCCCGGATCATAGACATATAATTTTCGGCAAGCGCATCCGCATAGGTCAACAGCACGTCTATTTGAGCATGGGTACATTCGGCGCTCTAATCAAACCAAAGTAGGAAAATCCGAAAAGTCCCCAGAGAATTTCCCAAGAAAAGTTTTCGAAAATGCCTACATTGGCTGGGGGTTAGAGGTGGATTACTGGTTGGATACCGTGCCATTGCATTCCGCTGGCAGTGCGGTGCTGGTAGACGTTCCCATCAATGTACGGCTAAAGCAGTACAATAAAACCTGCTCTCACCAAGCCCTGAACATAAAACCGCCAGGTCTGGAAACTCTATTGAAAATTAGTACGAAAATTGTGACTCGGACACCATGAAGAGTAAATATCAAGCGCCTTTTCTTTTGTCCTGTGAGCGTTCGCGCCAAACTATCAACAAACCTCCTGCAACAATTAGTATTCCACCAGGAAATAAAGTCGACCACGGTGCTTCATTGAAGAAAAGCCAACCCAGAACAAATGAAAGAGGAATACCAAAATAGCTGAATGGTGCCAGATTAGATTGTTCCGTCATCCGATAACTGATGACCAATAATAGCACTGCTGTACCGCCAAGTACTCCCATTAAGACAATCCATGCCATATCGCTCGCAGATGTTATCTTATGGAAACCAGTCCAAAAATAAGTAATTAAAACGGCTCCAATTATTGATGAAAAAGAGGAATATAAGTTTACCACTGTACTTGGCACATCGTCATCGAATAAGCGGGCTGTTACCCCTACAAGTGCATAAAAAACTGCCGCGGCTAAAGGAAACAGTGCGTACGAAGAAAAGCCTTCAGCGCCTGGTTGAATAACCATTATGACTCCAAGAAAGCCAATTAAAACTGCACTCCAGCGTATCCAGCCTACACGCTCTCCTAAAATTGGAATTGCAAACGCGGTGGTAAATAATGCGGTTGAGTAGCTAATGGTAGACGCCGTGGCAAAAGCCATTACTCCCAACGAAATATAGAAGCTAAGCTGAGCAAACGTCACAATAGCACCACGTAAAAGAGCTAGCTTCCATTGGCGTATTTTTAATGTCGTACCACTTGTACGCCACGTCCTAGATGACCACAGTGCTATCAGCGTTGGAAATAGCCCAAACAGGTTTCGCCAAACAGCAAGCTCGGTGGCGGAGTAATCTTTTGAGAGATGCTTGATAATCAGCCCCATCCCATCAAAGAGTGTCAATGCGATGAGACTTAAAATGATAGCTAAGCCAGTTCGATCTTGAGAGTGCATAAGGCTCCATGGAAATACTTTCAATTTTTTAACTCTAGAAGAAATTGCTAATTAAAGATGTCAAAAAACGACTAAGAAATACTTTTTTTAAGTCTTAAACGCTCTTGAGTAAGAAGCCATGCGGTATGTAAATTAGCAAATGCGATAGTAGTAGTTTTAGCAGGGCTGAGCCTGTCAGCTGCAGTTTTATCAACGGTTACACTGTAGCTAGGATTTTATTGAAGACGCTTCCTTTAAGCCTGGCGCCTGCGCGCGCCGGAGTCGTCAGTGTTTGATCTGGCGGTACGTAAAGTGCCAGTCAGTGTGATCATTCTGCCAATTTTATTTTTGAACTCAACAGTGATGAATGGGTCAGGTATTATAAATAGGCGTACCCTGAAATAATCTTGCATAGTGGGGGGGGGTGCAAGAGATAAAAGGTGATTATTTAGGTGGATAAAGTTTGTTCATAAATTATTCAGTTTATTTTTATCAAATATTTGTTTGATTTATGTGGTGCCCGGGGGCGGATTTGAACCACCGACACGAGGATTTTCAGTCCACTGCTCTACCCCTGAGCTACCCGGGCATGGGTGAGGGTCTTCCTCGAGGCTGAGGCGTATTTAGGCGACCCGCTTGCGACTGTCCAGCTGATTCCGTGGATTTTCTCTGCAAAAAGGTCGAAAATAAAATTTGCAGGATTTGAAACGTTCAGCCGTCTGTCTAGGCGGGCTATGCTGTGGGGCTAGGCCTCCGCGTCGCTGGCTTCACTTTCAACTTCAGAGCTATCGCTTTCATCATCATTTGCAATCACATAGCCGCCAATCAACCATTTGCTGAGGTCAATGTCTTTGCACCGAGCAGAGCAAAAGGGGCGATGCTCTGGTTCGGTTGGTTTTTTGCAGATGGGGCAACTCATGTCAGGACATCTTGCACCAAAGGGCGCTCGCGTTTGCGTTTCAGCTCGCCATGGCCCAGTGGGGTCCAGCCGATAAATTCAGTGGCCACAGGGCAGCTGCGCAACGCGGCGCGCAGGGCCACTTCGATCGGTTTGCGATCTCGTTTGCTCATCGGCGCAAAATCAATTGCGATTTGCCCAGAAAACCCCCGCAGACGCAATTGGCGGGGCAGATCTTTTGCTGCAGCTAGGTTCACCTTAAGCGCTGCTGCGGGTGAGAGGTCATTGCCGGTGTTGATATCTACGGTGATCATGGCGCGTGTGCGCTCAATGAACATGCCGCCACTGCCCAGCGGCACCCAAGCCTCCTGTGCAGCCTCGATTTGATCTAAAGCTCCGCTGCCTTCGAGATCATCATTGGCGGTAAGCACATCTGTCACATCAGACCATTCGCGCCAGGCCTGCACATGCGGATCATCGCCTTCGAGTAGAACCTCGGGGTCTTGCCCAGTTTCCGCGGCGATGGCCTCAGCGGTGGCGCGCATGGTTTGAATGTCCTCGGCAATCTCCTCGAGATCTGCCGCCGCCGCTGCGCTGCGGATGATAAGCCCCATATCAGAGCCTTCCATTGCAGATTTGGCCAAAAGCGTGAGCGCATCGCGCAGATCATCAGAGGAGATTTGCCGTGAGATATTAAGGCCGGGTTGATCCGGAGTGACAATCGCATAACGGCTTTTAAATAATATTCTTTGGGTGACCGGATCTGCCTTGCCATCTTCGGCAAAGCCTGAGGTTTGCACAGTGAGGGTCTGACCGGGGGCCAATCCCTTGGCCTTTTTCAGGAACCCTGTGCCATTGGGCAGGCGAAGGATCACGCCACCAATGCCCTTTACCGGGCGATCGACCACAGCGCGCAAAAGACTGCTGAGGGGCAGGCGATTAAGATCTTCGACAAGTACGTCGTGCAATATCCCATCGACCAAAAGCGCCGCGACCTTGGCATTGCCAATGTGGCCCAGAACAACTTGCTGGCCCTTCATAATTGCCCCCAAATATTGAGCCCTGCGGCCTGAAGTAAATGAGCGGTCTCCGGGAGGGGCAAGCCCATGATCGCTGGGTAGGAGCCGGAAATCCAAGGGATGAAGGCGCCTGCAGGCCCCTGGATGCCATAAGCGCCGGCCTTGCCCTGCCAATCCCCCGTGGCCAGATAGCCCTCAAGCTCTTGTGGTGAGAGGCGTTTCATCTGCACGGTTGAGACCACATCTTTTTGCCAAATAAGCTCAGTGGTTTTAACGGCCACCGCGGTGATAACCTTATGTCGGCGGCCGGAGAGCTTTTGTAGGAAGGCGCGCGCCTCGTCTCTATCGGCCGGCTTACCCATGATGCGGCGCCCGAGGGCGACCGTGGTGTCGGCGCAGAGAATGATCTCATCCGCGCCTGCGGGCAATGCTGCTGCCTTGGCAGCCGTGATGCGGTTGCAATAGCTGCGCGGCAATTCTCCCTTTAGAGGGGTTTCATCCACATCCGGTGCGCGCACGCCGGCCGGACATAGACCCAAAACCGCCAGCAATTCACGCCGGCGGGGGCTTCCTGATCCCAAGATCAGTTGTTTACTTAAAACGGTAATTGATCCGTCCTTTAGACAAATCATAGGGGGTCATTGCAACTTGTACTTTATCGCCAGTCAAAACCCGAATTCGGTTTTTGCGCATTTTGCCTGCCATTGTTGCAACGATCTCATGGCCATTTTCCAGCTCAACCCGAAACGTCGCGTTGGGCAAGAGCTCCTTTACGACACCGGGAAATTCGAGTGGTTCTTCCTTCGCCATGGTCTCTCCTTCAAAAAAGCCTGACCTCATGTCACGCGTGTCCCTAAATGATCGGAGTTGCACAATTTTTCAAGTCAGATTCCGCGTAAATTCTTCAAAATCTCGTCTGTGAGGCGTGAATTTTGAAGCTATACTCTATTTGGGGGTGGCGCAGCGATGAAGAATCATCAAAATCAATTAAAACTATGGCGTTTAGTGGTGCCTAGATGTCCTCTTTGGGAGGGCCAAATTTTGCGATTAACTGCTCAATGATCTGATCTCTGGCCTGACGATAGGCTTCTAGTTTTTGATCGCGGGTCTCGCCCGTGGCAGTCGGATCCATGATAGACCAGTACTCGACTTGCAGCGCATAGAAGCGTGTAATCTCTTTTGCCTTACTTTGGCTGGCGGGGGAGAGCGCGACGATGAGATCAAAAGAAGAGAGCTCATCACCCAACTTTTGCATTTCGTCGAAGGACCGCGTCTTATGGCGTGCCAGCTCAATCCCGAGCTCAGCGCAAACGGAAATGGCAAATCCATCGACATCCATATCAGCCAAAACACCGGCTGATTGTACGTAGGTTTCATGGCCGTAGAATTTCTTCATAAGGCCTTCCGCCATGGGAGAGCGCACAGCATTGTGGTCGCAGCAAAACAAAACAGATTGAGGAAGCTGGGGCATCTAAGTTATTCCCCGAAATGTAAAACGCAAATAAGGGTGAACAGGCGACGCGCCGTCTTTTCATCAATATTGGCTTTGCCATTGAGGCGCTCTTGTAGAACCCGCGCGCCTTCGTTGTGGATTCCGCGCCGGGCCATATCGATGGTTTCAATCTGGCTGGGGGGGAGGGTCTTCACGGCTTCAAAGTAGCTTTTACAAATTTGAAAGTAGTCTTTCACCACTTGGCGAAAGGGGCCAAGGGACAGGTGAAACTCAGCGGCTTTCACTCTATCTTCTGTGGTGAGATCAAAGACCAAGCGCCGGTCGCGTATTGACAGTTCCAACCTATAGGGCCCGCTTGGTGGTGGGATCTCGTCCCGGGCCGGTAAGGCGAAGCTGTTTCCTTCCAAGAGATCAAAAATCGCCACCTTCCGCTCTTGATCAATTTCAGGAGTGGGGGGCGGGAGATTGCTGTCGTCCAGCGATATTTTTGAAATGTAGCTCATTATCTATTCAGTTTATCTAACCGACTGCGCACTGACAATCCATGCGCTTCAAGGCCTTCAGAAATGGCCAAAACCTCAGCAGCAGGACCGATTGCGGCCAAGGAAGACGGGGTCATTTTGGTTAAAGTGGTGCGTTTGACGAAATCCATAACAGAGAGGCCGGAGGAGAAGCGCGCAGACCGTGCAGTTGGCAGCACATGATTGGGTCCGCCAATATAATCTCCGATTGCCTCTGGCGTCCAAGCGCCAAGGAAAATTGCGCCCGCATGGGTGATTTGCGCGGCTAAGCTTTCGGGATCAGCGACACAGAGTTCCAAATGTTCAGGCGCGAGCTGATTGGATAAGGCCGCGGCCTCTGCCATATCATTGACCACTATCACTGCGCCAAAATCGCGCCACGATGCACCAGCAATTGCACTTCGTTCCAAAGTTTCCAACTGCCGGGTAACTGCCTGCTTCACCTTCTCACCAAATTCCGCATCATCGGTGATCAAAATGGATTGTGCGCTTTCGTCATGCTCGGCTTGGCTGAGCAAATCTGTTGCGATCCACGCTGGATCATTATCCCCATCGGCGATCACGAGAATTTCGGACGGTCCGGCGATCATATCAATGCCGACTTTACCAAAGACTCGCCGCTTGGCTGCGGCGACGAATGCATTGCCGGGTCCAGTAATTTTATCGACTGGGGCAATGGTGTCAGTGCCGTAGGCCAGCGCGGCAATGGCCTGCGCACCACCAATGCGGTAAATCTCATCCACCCCGGCGATATGCGCGGCTAAAAGCACCAGCGGATTTGTTACTCCGTCTGGCGTTGGTACGCAGATTGCTAAGCGCTCAACCCCGGCCACTTTGGCAGGGACTGCATTCATCAGCACGGAAGAAGGATAGGAGGCCAGCCCACCGGGCACATAAAGCCCTGCTGCCGATACGGGGGTCCAGCGCCAGCCCAATTGTGCACCAGTTTCATCTTCCCATTGGGCATCTGCCGGCAGTTGCCGCACGTGATAGGCGCGAATACGATCTGCGGCCAGTTCTAGCGCCTCGCGTTCGGCGGTGGGCACGGTTGCGCAATGGGCAATGATCTCTTCGCGTGAAAAAGCCAAAGTGTTGGGCGTCAGATTAAGCCGGTCAAATTTTTCGGTTAGCTCAATTACCGCTTTGTCTCCGCGGGCGCGCACATCTGCGATGATATCTGCGACAATGGCATCCACATCAGGGCTGTCTTCCCGCTTCGCTGTAAGCAAGGCCAGAAAGCAGGCTTCAAAATCAGCCTGATTGATATTCAGAATTTGTGGCATTCGATCCCCCAAGATTGCCCTGACTTATCGCGATGTCGCCCAAGCCTCAAGCCAATCGCTATGGATTAATCGTGGCTGGGCGTTTGGTTGGTTGGGGAGGCATAGGGGCGTGTTACATCGCGCAGGCCGACTTCAAGCGCTTCCATCTCAAGCCGTATCGCGCCATCGCCCGCCAAAGTGAGCAGGCAAGAGCCTGTTCCATCAGTCGCTGGGATGAATATGATACTTAGCAAGCTCAGGATCAGATCTGGATCTGTGCGGTTGAACCCTTGGGTTTGAACCGCTTTGACATCCTCAAAGCTTAGGACCGATTGCACGCGCTCGGCCTGAGACGCTTCACGAGCCTCCCAGCGGAAAGCGGTTGAGCAGCAATGCAAAACGACGTTCTCTGGCGTGCCAGATCATCTGCGCCATGGGCAGGACCGCATCTTGGGTCATGGCAGAGAGCACTTGTAAATCTTCCGCATCAAAGGCGATCAAGCGCAGAGGCTTGTCCATGGCGTCTTCAAAGCGGGCATCACTCATTGGCCTGTGATCCGCTCAATTTTAGCGCCACAATTGCCGAGCTTTTCTTCCACCCGCTCATAGCCGCGGTCGAGATGGTAGACACGGTTGACCAAAGTCTCGCCTTCGGCTGCAAGGCCGGCCAGGATCAAAGAGACAGAGGCGCGGAGATCTGTAGCCATAACCGGAGCCCCTTTTAAGCGCTCCACGCCGGTGACCGTCGCCATGCCGCCATTCACCTCAATTTTCGCCCCCATGCGGCTCAGTTCGGGCGCATGCATGAAGCGGTTTTCAAATATTTTTTCTTCTAAAACAGAGGTTCCCTTGCCCGTACAAAGCAGCGCCATCATCTGGGCCTGTAAATCCGTCGGAAAGCCAGGAAAGGGTTCAGTGGTCACGCTGATGGCTTTGATATCTGCATTTGTACGTTTCACTTTGAGACCGTGCGGGGTTTGCTCAACGCTAATGCCTGCTTCGTCCAGTTTCTCGCAAAAAGCAGCCAGAAGTTCAATTTTCCCACCAAGACATTCCACTTCGCCGCCCGTTATTGCCGGAGCCAGCATATAGGTACCAAGTTCAATGCGGTCTGTCACAACCGGATGGGTGGCCCCATGCAGCTGGTCTACCCCTTGGATGCAGATGGTGGAGGTGCCATGCCCGTCAATCTGCGCGCCCATAGCAATAAGGCATTCGGCGAGATCAACGATCTCTGGTTCACGCGCAGCCTGTTTCAATACGGTTGTGCCTTTAGCCAATGTTGCGGCCAAAAGAGCATTTTCCGTGGCGCCAACAGAGACGAAGGGAAATTCGATGGTCGCGCCTTTCAAACCTTGCGGCGCTTTGGCGTGGACATAGCCGTCGCGCAACTCAATCTGCGCCCCAAGTGCTTCCATCGCTTTGAGGTGCAGGTCAACTGGCCGCGCGCCGATGGCACATCCGCCGGGCAAAGAGACCACCGCTTGCCCTGCTCGCGCCAACATTGGCCCGAGTACGAGAATAGATGCGCGCATTTTGCGCACAATATCATAATCGGCCGTCAAATTGTCGAGTTTGTGGGAGGACATGGTTAAAACCTTGCCATCCTGCATGGAGGTGACTTCTGTCCCGAGGCTCTCAAGCAGAGCGCCCATGGTCTTGATGTCCGATAGGCGTGGCGCATTAGTCAAAGTGATGGGCTCTTCGCTGAGCAAGGTGGCGGGCATCAAGGTCAGACAGGCGTTTTTTGCACCAGCAATGGGAATTTCTCCATGCAGCGCACCGCCGCCAGTTACCAAAATTGAATCCATTCAGCTGTCCTTTTTGTCGGTTCCATCGCCGTGGGCCCGCGCCCGCGCCTGCGCCTGCGCCTTACGTCGGCCCATATTCGCCTTCAGTGCCGCCTTCAAGCGCGCTTCACGCTCAGACTGGGCCGACTTCGGGGTTGATTTGTGATTGTCTTCCATTTCGATGGCTTAACTCAAGCTTTGCGCGCGGTCCAGCCGCTGGAACGCTTTGCCACGGCTTCGGGCGATATTCTGTAGATTTTGCTTATTCTTGGACTTGCGCCCAGGCCCAAGACTGTCTAAATCGCCCAACAGATGCTGTGGTAGCTCAGTGGCAGAGCACACCCTTGGTAAGGGTGAGGTCGAGAGTTCAATCCTCTCTCACAGCACCATCCTCCTTTTCTGTCAATACGCCCTCGGGTAGAAATGTGTGGCGTCTGTCGGTCCGATGGGCGCGCCTTGCCTGTGCGCGTCTGTTTTATGCGTCATGGCACAACGCAGTTTGACAATTTCGTTCACAACGCGCACACCAAAGGTTAACAAAACCTTGCACAGGGTGAAACAAGGGCCCCAAGCGTTCTGCGGGTATTGGTGGTTCGCATCACCCGTGATCAGGCTTCGGTGTTGGCTTTGATTATATTGATGTGCGGTTAATAATGGGGTGACACTAATGGAATTGAAAGACGACATCATAATCAATGCGCCGCAGGACGTGGTTTATGCTGCATTGAATGACGTGGACATTTTGAAACAATGTATTCCTGGCTGCGAGGAGTTGGTCAAACATTCTGATACGGAATTGGAGGCAAAGGTCGTGCTGAAAGTAGGTCCGGTTAAAGCCAAATTTAGCGGTACCGTGACCTTAAGCCCCGACGCGCCGCCGGCTCGGTTTTCACTTACAGGGGCCGGCAATGGAGGCGCGGCCGGTTATGCCAAAGGGGGGGCAGAAGTGCATTTAGAAGCCCATCGGGAAGGTACGCTGCTGCGCTACACAGCCAAGGCTGAAATTGGAGGCAAGTTGGCGCAATTGGGGAGCCGGTTGATCCAGGGCACAGCGAAAAAGCTTGCGGCGAAGTTTTTTGGCAGTTTTGCCGAACGGGTTGGAGCAGAGAATGCAGGCTGAAGGGCGAATTCTTTATGCCGAACATGCGCAGGATATTCTAGCAGCCACCCTTGATTTGATGCACTCAGGTGAACCCTGCGCCCTGGTGACCAGCCTGAATATTGAAGGCGGGGCTGCGCGGGAGCTTGGCTCTTTGGCGGTTATCAGTGGCACGGGAGACATGATTGGTTACCTGTCCAATGGCTGTATTGATCGCGATATCATCCATCACGGCATAGCCGCGATTGACAACGGCCAGCTCAAACATCTGCGCTATGGGGCAGGCTCTCCCTATTTAGATCTCAAACTGCCCTGTGGTGGCGCTTTGGAGCTGGTGATTGATCCCGCACCAGATTTAGCAGTGCTTGAAGCGGCTTTGACGCACCTGCTCCACCGCCAGAAAACTGTGCTATCTTTTGCGGGTCGCAACGGACCTGTGCAGATAGAATATGCGCCAAAACCCGCGTTGATCCTCGCTGGGCGGGGTGCAATTTTACGCACCACTGCGCAACTGGCTGCGCATATGGATTTTGAGCTACATCTTGCTTCCCCTGATCTTGAGGATCTTGCCCGCTTGGAGGAGCTCAACCCCACAACACGCCAGTCTATGACCTCACCGAGTGCGCCGATTGATTTGGCGATAGACGCTTATTCTGCGGTCCTTCTCGTCTTTCATGATCACGAATGGGAGCAGGCTATTTTGATGCAAGTTTCTCAAAAAAATCCTTTTTTTATTGGCGCTTTGGGTAGCCGTAAAACTCACGCCATGCGGGTCGAGCGGCTCAAACAGGCGGGGTTGAGCGAGACACAATGTGCTCAAATCCAAGGGCCAATTGGCTTGGTGCCTTCGCTGCGCAATGCCTCGCTGATTGCTGTGTCAGCACTGGCTGAAATCACAGCAAAATTGCCACCATTTCAAGTCCGCTTGTCCTCATCTTAAAGCCGATGTAGCCCGTTTGGCAAAATTGAGTGGCAGGGCGCGCTCTTTGATGGGCAGGTGTACGATGGCGCTGAAGAGGCCCACTCCGACACCGAACCACCAAACGGCTGTATAGGTGCCATAGATGTCATACATCTTGCCCCCCAGCCAAACTCCAAGGAAACTGCCGAGTTGGTGGGAGAAGAACACAAGACCGAAGAGTGTGCCCATATAGCGCAATCCATAGATATGCGCGACCAAGCCAGAGGTTAGGGGTACTGTGGCCAGCCAGAGAGAACCCATGGCGACTGAAAATAAAATCACAGAAAGCGGTGTAATGGGCAGCGTGATGAACAGTGCCGCCACGACCGTGCGGGCCATGTAAATCCCGGCCAAGAGATATTTTTTCGAATAGTGTTTCCCGAGATAACCTGCCGCGAGCGTACCTACGATATTGGCCAGTCCGATTAGAGAAATCGCCAGTGCTCCTAATCGAGATGTTGTGGTGATCCCAATAGAATAGAGCGCTCCACCTGGCAGAATTGGGCCACAAAGCTCCGTGACAAAGGCTGGGAAATGCGCGGTGATAAAGCCCAATTGATACCCGCAGGAAAAGAATCCGAGAAAAATCAGCGTATAGCTTGGGTCCTTGAACGCCTTGATAAGCACCTCACCGATACTCTCTTCTAGTTCGGACCTACTGGCCACCCGCTCGGTCTTCATCATCGGCAGGAAGATCAGCGAGCCGATGATAATGGCTGCGAAAATGATGAAAACATGCTGCCAGGACATTAAACCCAGCAGGTATTCTGCCAATGGTGCACCGATCACCTGTCCGACTGAACCTGCAGCGGTGGCGATGGCCAGCGCCATGGATCTATGCTCATCAGACGCGGCCCGACCCACCACGGCCAATATCACGCCAAAGCCTGTACCCGCGATACCGAAGCCGATCAATATCCCATAGGCCTGCATTGCGCCGGGTGTGACAGCATAGGACGATAGAACCAGTCCAAGCGAATAGACCAAGCCGCCAAGAGTAATGGCTTTGCGATCCGTCACCTTTTCTGCAATTGCCCCAAAAATGGGCTGCCCTATGCCCCAAAACAAGTTTTGAATGGCAATAGCCATGGAAAACTCTGCGCGTAGCCAGCCGAATTCCTCAGCCACCGGAATTTGGAAAATACCAAAGGCGGCGCGCACGGCAAAGCTCAACATCACAATGATGCAGCCGGCAATCAAAACGGGGGTGACGAGGGCGGTTGTTTTCATGTGTGGAATTTATTGCATAAAATGGAATCTGCAAGAGTGATAGCGGTGGGCACGCGATTGCACCCAGCGCGGCGCATAGCTATTGGAGAGACATGAACTTGCCAGATACCTATAGGAATGCCGTCGCCTGTGGAGAGTTGCAGCCGGACCCGGCGCAGGAAGCCGCGCTTTGCGCGCTTGAGCAGTTGCGGCTGGAATTATGCCAACCGCGCAAACGGGGCTGGTTTCGCAGGGCTGCGCCTGCGCCCGAGGGGATTTACCTTTGGGGCGGTGTGGGGCGTGGCAAGTCGATGCTGATGGATATGTTTGCCCGCAATCTTGGACCATCCGTGCGGCGTGTGCATTTTCATGGATTTATGCAGGAGGTTCATGAAGGTATTGCCCGGGCCAAGGCACAAGGCGCGGTGGATGCCATTCAACCAGTGGCCGAAGGGATGGCCAGCGGCATCCGCTGTCTGGCGTTTGATGAAATGCAAATCACTGATATCACCGATGCGATGCTGGTGGGGCGTTTATTTGAGGCTCTATTTGCGGCGGGTATTGTCATTGTCGCCACGTCAAATCGTCACCCGGATGATCTATATAAAAATGGGCTTAACCGTCAGCTTTTTTTGCCCTTTGTCGCGCTGTTGCAACAAAAAATGGTGGTGCATGAGCTGGCCTCCCCCAAGGATTACCGCCAGGACAGGATGGCAGGGCAGGGCCGTTATTTTAAGCCTTTGGGTGAGGCCGCATGGGCTTCTATGGATCAAATTTGGATGAAATTAGCCGGGGGGCCGGGGCAACCTTTCGCCCTAGAGGTGAAATCCCGCCGGGTGATGGTTCCAGAGTTTCGCAATGGAATTGCTCGAATGTCTTTTGCAGAGCTTTGTGGCGCCGCTTTGGGTGCGGCGGATTATCTCGCTTTGGTTCAAGAGGCCAAGGTTCTGATGCTCGATGATATCCCGTTGCTCGGGCGCGCAAATGCCAGTGAGGCCAAGCGCTTTGTAACGCTCATTGATGCGGTTTATGAAGCGCAAATTGGGTTTGTCGCCTCTGCAGCGGCCGCGCCTGAGGCGCTGTATCCCAGTGGCACAGGCAGTTTTGAATTTGAACGTACCGCCTCGCGCTTGGCTGAAATGCAAACTGAGGGATGGGGGCGCGGCTAGGCGCCGGGATCATTCTCGCGCAATACATGCCCTGCCAGATATAATGATCCACAGATCAAAACCCGTGCCTGCGGGTGGCGTTGGGAGAGGTTCTGCAGGGCTACGTGCACATCGCTTGCCTCGCGAGAGGGAATGGCACAGCTCCGGCCCACTTCAGCCAGATCTGCACTAGGAACCGCGTTGATTTCATTGGGAACGGTCACTGTGGTGAGCGAGGCGCAATGCGCTGCAATGGGTGCTAAAAACCCTTTCACATCTTTCGTATTAAGCATGCCGCAGATGATATGGGTGTCGCGTTTGGGCAGGGTGGCGAGAGTTGCGGCGATGGCCCGTCCAGCGGCGGGGTTATGTCCACCATCGAGCCAAAGTTCATGGCCGGGAAGGCTGGCCACGAGCGGGCCGTGGCGCAACCGTTGCATGCGGGCGGGCCAATAGGCTTGCAACATTGCGGCAATGCAGGCCTCTTCGCCCTGCCCGAGATACCGCAAGGTGGTGATCGCAGCGCCGGCGTTTTGAATTTGATGCGGACCTAGCAGGCATGGCATTGGCAAATCTAAAAGGCCGGTTTCGTCCTGATAGATCAAGCGCCCTGCCTCATTGGTGACATGCCAATGTTGCCCACATATGCGCAGATCGGCGCCAATTTTTGCCGCCTGACGTTCGATCACCTCGAGGGCTTCCTCTGGTTGCGGTCCAACAATAGCGGTGACTCCGCGCTTCAGGATGCCCGCTTTTTCAAAGGCAATCTTGGCCAGTGTGTCCCCGAGGAATTGTTGGTGATCTAGATCTATAGGTGTAAGGACACAAGCCGCCGGCTTGTCGACCACATTGGTCACATCCAACCGTCCACCCATGCCAGTTTCCAGCAAGGTGTAATCGGCCGCATTTTCGGCAAAGCCCTGTAATGCAGCGCATGTGGTAATCTCAAAATAGGTGATCGTCTCACCGCCATTGGCGCTATAGCAGCGATCAAGCAGTTCTGTGAGCGCCGCTTCGCTGATCAATTCGCCGGCGATGCGGATACGTTCATGGAATTTCGCAAGATGTGGCGAGGTATAGGCATGAACAGTTTGCCGTACACCTTCGAGACCGGCGCGGATCATGGCCAGCGTACTGCCTTTCCCGTTGGTGCCGGCTAGATGAATGACGGGTGGTAGCCGGTCTTGTGGATTGTCCAAAGCGCGGAGAAGCTGCCAAACTCGGTCTAAGGTCAAATCAATGATCTTAGGATGAAGGGCCATCATCCGGTCGAGGATGATGTCAGAATTTTTTGATGTCATTTCGCGCTATTCGTTTCGACAGAAGTCTCATCGGTCGAGGGTTTTGGCAAATCTCCTTTGATAGCGGGAGATTGTTTCAAAAGCATCCGGGTGATGGTGATCAATTCATCGCGCATATTGGTGCGATGTGTCACACGGTCCAACATCCCGTGATCCAATAAATACTCAGCACGCTGAAACCCTTCGGGTAATTTTTCACGAATGGTTTGTTCAATGACCCTTTGGCCCGCAAAGCAGATCAACGCATTGGGTTCGGCGATATGCACATCACCCAGCATCGCATAGGAGGCAGTGACCCCCCCTGTAGTGGGATGCGTCAGTACAACGATGTAGGGAAGTCTGGCCTCTTTGAGCATTTGCACCGCAACGGTGGTGCGGGGCATTTGCATCAAAGACAAAATTCCCTCCTGCATCCGCGCGCCGCCGGCGGCTGAGAACAATATCAACGGGCGTTTGAGCTCGACTGCGCGCTGGGCTGCGGCGATGATGGCGTTGCCAACATACATGCCCATAGATCCACCCATGAAAGCAAAATCCTGGCACGCGGCGACAATACCCGTGCGGCCAATTTCGCCTTCCACGACCAGCATGGCTTCTGCCTCGCCGGTTTTCTTTTGCGCGGCTTTCATTCGGTCGGGATATTTCTTTTGATCGCGGAAATGCAGCGGGTCGTTGATGGGTTTTGGCACATCCACTTCAACAAAGGTCCCACCATCAAACAAGGCTTCCATGCGCGCGCGCGGGCTGATGCTCATATGGTGATCGCAATGGGTGCAGACGTTCAAATTCTCCGACAGCTCGCGGTGAAACAACATCGTGCCGCATTCGGCGCATTTGGTCCAAAGATTTTCGGGAACTTCGCGGCGTGAAAACAGCGAATTAATTTTTGGCCTTACGTAATTAGAAATCCAATTCAACGCGTGTGTTTCCTGTTCTATATGACTTGCGGTCAGTTAATCATCTACGGGAAAAATTGCAACTCACCTGCGCAGTGCTACACGGACAGTGAGATAGGCCAATAGGAGGAAGGCGGCGTCATATGGCATGAGCGAAATTAACCTCTCCTCATCGGTGATTGAAAAATCATACGTAAAAAGTGCTAACCCGCCTAGGTAGTCGGCAAATCCATACAGAACAATGGTATAGAAGTTCCAAACAAAATGGAACGCTATGGCCGGGCCAAGCGTACCGCTGCGCGCGGTGAGGTCGGCGGCGATCACACCAAAGACTGTTGTGGACAGGGCGATCCATGGCGCTGCTGCCCCCATCGTGGCGGGGTCATAATGCAAAAGGCCGAAAATTACCGACGGGATCACGATCCAGCTAAATCTATGCAGGCCAAGCGCTGCCAATTGGCTTTGTAAATATCCGCGAAAGACCAATTCTTCTGCGCTGACCTGAATGAGCAAGAACGCCAAGGTGAGGGGCAGCAGGCCGAGCCATTGGCTGAGTGGGAGGTTTGGCAAGAGCGTTTCGCCGTAATTTGCGATAGCAGCCACGACCGTGGCCATAATGAACAAACTTCCTATGGATCGGAGAAATTGTCCTTTCGCGCAGGTGAAATCGCCGATGAGCATAAGCGGGCTGTGGTGATGCAGGCTCCAGACTGTGAAACTGACCGCCGCAGTCAAAAACCCGAAACTGCCCAGCATGACAAACATTTGACTTGGGCTGCTGGGGCCAGGCACTTGCATGGTCTGCTCAAACCAAGCCTCGCCCATGACAGATAAAAGTACCTGCCAACTGAGGCTTAAGAGCAGCATGTAGAGTAGAGCTGTGATCACAATTCCTAGGATCAGCCTTAGAAGGCTTGCCTTCGCTCGTGCCGGAGCGATGAGGGCTTCATAGGTTTTGTAAGACATAAGGGAAGATACCGCGGTCGCGCTGTGCTGGCCAGCGCGAAACACATCGCTGCGCGTAACTTGGCGACCTTCACTCTTGTCCCAAGCCCGCGAAGCGCTTAAACAACCGCAAAGATTTACATAAAGGGTCCCGCAATGAATAAGCCTGTCTTTGACAAATCCAATCTGCCCAGCCGCCATGTGTCGGTCGGTCCCGCGCGTGCGCCGCACCGCTCCTTTTATTATGCGATGGGCATGACAGCCGAAGAAATCGCACAGCCTTTTGTGGGCGTCGCCACCTGTTGGAACGAGGCAGCACCCTGTAATATTTCGCTCAACCGCCAGGCTCAGGCCGCTAAGATTGGTGTGAAACATGCTGCCGGAACTCCGCGGGAATTCACCACAATCACCGTAACGGACGGGATTGCCATGGGTCATGAGGGGATGCGGTCCTCCTTGGCCAGTCGTGAGGCGATTGCCGATACCGTTGAGCTGACTGTGCGCGGTCATTGCTATGATGCGCTGGTGGGTCTTGCAGGTTGCGACAAATCCTTGCCAGGCATGATGATGGCTATGGTGCGGCTTAATGTGCCATCAGTTTTTGTTTATGGTGGATCCATCTTACCGGGCACGATGAACGGCAAAGACGTGACGGTTCAAGATGTGTTTGAAGCTGTGGGCCAGCACCAAGCAGGCCAACTTTCAACCTGTGAGCTTGAAAAATTGGAAGCGGTGGCTTGCCCTTCAGCGGGTGCCTGCGGTGGACAGTTTACGGCCAATACAATGGCCTGTGTCTCTGAGGCGATTGGACTGGCCTTGCCAAACTCTACAGGGGCCCCAGCGCCTTACGAATCGCGTGACCAATATGCAGTTTCCTCCGGTGAAGCGGTGATGAACTTACTGGAGAAAAACATTCGTGCCCGAGATATCGTGACATTGAAATCTCTGGAGAATGCGGCGCGGGTTGTGGCCTGTACGGGCGGCTCGACCAACGCTGGCTTGCATCTGCCAGCGATTGCCCATGAGGCAGGCTTGGAATTTTACCTTGATGATGTCTGCGACATATTCCGCGATACACCCTACTTTGTCGACTTGAAGCCTGGTGGGCAATATGTCGCCAAAGACCTCTTTGATGTTGGTGGTATTCCGGTTGTGATGAAGGAGCTGCGCAAAGTGGGTTTGATGCACGAAGATTGCATGACCGCCACTGGGCGTTCCATGGGTGAAGAGCTGGACTTAATCGAGCGTGAAGCCGATGGCCGGGTGATCTATCCGGTCGAAGCCCCCATCACAAAAACTGGTGGCGTTGTGGGCCTCAAAGGCAATCTAGCTCCTGAAGGCGCGATTGTGAAAGTGGCAGGCATCGCGGCACAGCATCAAATTTTCACTGGCCCTGCCCGGGTGTTTGAATGTGAAGAAGACGCTTTTGAAGCTGTTAAAGAGCGTGCCTATGAAGAAGGTGAGGTTTTGGTGATCCGCAATGAAGGCCCATCAGGTGGCCCGGGCATGCGCGAAATGCTCTCCACTACAGCTGCGCTTTCTGGCCAAGGCATGGGCAAAAAAGTTGCCCTCATCACAGATGGGCGTTTCTCCGGTGCGACACGCGGTTTTTGCGTGGGTCACGTGGGGCCTGAGGCGGCGGCCGGTGGCCCGATCGCTTTGATTGAAACGGGTGACGTGGTCACGATCAATGCTATTTCTGGCGAGTTGAATGTTGATTTGAGTAACGACGAATTGGCCGAACGCAAAGCCAATTGGAAAGGCCCACGCGAGACCATATACGCTAGCGGCGCACTTTGGAAATATTCGCAATTGGTGGGTCCAACCTACCAAGGGGCGGTGACCCATCCCGGTGGCAAAGCAGAGCGTCACGCGTATTTTGATCTCTAGGCTTCGCTGGGCAGCCAGCCTTTTTGGATTGGTTGGCTGCCAAACACATCTTTTGACAGGACACAAGCTATAGGCGCTCCAGGCGCCCAAGTATCCTGGCCCAGTGGGATCACAATTGGTGCGCCGAAATGGTATTGCCTTGACCGTCGCAGTAAGCGCCGGGGTGGGGTGGTCTTTGCAAGCTGCGTCAGGTTACGCGGCAATGATGCTTTTGATCCCACTTATGTAAATCTTTTAACAGGTGCAGCTGCCGGTTCAGAAAATGATTGGCCTACGCTCGCAGTGTTTGTCCGTACTGGCGCGGGCAAAGGATGGCTTGCGGCGAGCGGTAAAGCCGACGACGTTTTGATTCACTCGGTGAAACGAAGTCGCAATGCGCTTTACATAGAACTCACAGATCGATCGCGCCCGGGCTATCTTGGCTCGTGGGGCTCGAAAGCCTTCGTGAATGTCGCAGATCCGCTGGCGGTTTTAGGGGTCTACTCTGGACTGAGCCCGAGCGTTTCTAGAATTGACGGAGAAGAGCTCCTCCGCGCCTTTGCCCAAGCGACGCTTGCCGCAGAAAATTCAGCGAAATACCCCCTCCTGCACAACAAAGCGTGACGTCACCAAACACGTCATGTAGGCTTGTTTTATCCCTCGTTGGAGCAGCCTGCTGCGGTCTCACCTGCTTGCTCATCTATGGCTTCCGCTCCAGTGTTAGCGCGATCAACCCCTAGACTTTTGGAGGGAAACGAGGTGTCATGATGTTTGATTTTACAAGATAGTATAGACTCGAATAATTTGGAGTTGAGGAGATTTTCTATTACTTTGAACACCATAGCTCTTGTAAGCGCCGCTGATTTGTCATTTGAAACGCAACTTAATACGACGATTTCAACTGGATCAACTATTGCTATGATCACTACAACTTTAAAATTGAACTATAACGTCTCAGAAGTTGATATTCAAACTAGCAACGGTAGAAATGGCCTTGATACTTTTGTAGGTGGTCACACTTGCACAACCACAGACGATGGGGCGGTGGACGGTGCCGAAGAGCCGCAAATAACAGGAACAAAAAACACTACTTTCGCTGCTATGGTGAATAACAATACCTGGCTTTATTCTGCAAACCCTACGGAACTAGACCTGCTCAAAACTATTGTGTGGCGTGGATTGGAACGAAACTAGGGGCTTGTCGGCACCAAAACTACTTCGACTCGTCGATTGACCTCGCGGCCCTCTGGTGTGGCGTTGCTGGCCAAGGGTGCGAAATATCCTATCCCCTCACAACCGATCTGGGTTTGGGAAATCTGGGGAAATTGACGGAGTAACATGCTCCGCACCGCCTCGGCTCTTTTTTTGGACAGATCAAGATTGGCCTCATGTGATCCGCTGGAATCCGTGTGACCTACGAGGGCGATGGATTGATCGCTTTGGCGTGTCAAATAGGCACCTAAAGCCTGCAGTGAGGCGAAACTTGCCTTGTCCAAACGTGCCGATCCTGCGTCGAAGGTGAGATCTGCAAGCACATAACGCCCGGTGGCGTTGAGATCTGTCTCCAAGACGCCGCTGACTGGCGTCAGAGACTCTGGGGACAGCTTAGGTGCTGGCGTGCCTGACGGTCTGACGTGGGTGAGTTGCACATGGGTTTGACTGAGAGAATGGCTAATCAATATCCATATGCCGTGGGTGTCATTTTTTAGTCCACTTAAAAAGACATAGTTGCCAAGATCCACAAACATTTGTGGTGGAGGCAAGACCGGCAGGGTGAAGCGGAAATCAAAGCCGCCGCAGGTTTGATCTAAACATTGAAGGGCCAAGTTATAGCCCTGGGCTTCCAGTTGCGGCCAAATTGCGGCCGCCACCACATCGGGTTTGCGGATTTTGCTGGACTGAAACGTGGTTTTTGTGACCTGTCCTGTGAGAGTCACGCTGGGCACCGCGGTGCCATTCCACACGCTGGTGGGTAAATCCAGGGTCGCCAGGCCCTGCTCACTTTGACTGCTTTGAACCAGACTGATGGGCATGTTCAGCTCAAGCGCTTGAGCTGAAAAAGGAAGGAGGAGTAAGAAGACGAAGCAGCGTAGCATCTGTTTCCTAGCGGTGTTGTGCGTGGTATTGCGTGTTTGGGCGCATTTCGGTGGCGCTGGCAATTCGGTTGGTCATGTTGAAAAATCCTGCCACCGCCGAAATATCCCAAATATCGCGGTCTGAAAACCCCACAGCGCGCAGGGCGACGCGATCCGCTTCTTCTATGTGCTGGCTGCTTTCAGTCATCAGGGCGGCAAAATCAAGCATGGCTTTCTGCCGGGTGTCCAAATCGGCGGTCCGGTAATTCATCACCAATTGCTCCCCTAAAATGGGATCTCCTGATAAGGCGCGTACCGCCGCCCCATGGGCGGTGAGGCAATAAAAGCACTTATTTATAGAGGATACGACCACCGCAATCATCTCTCGCTCCAGTTTCGATAGGCCGCTGTCAGCCAGCATCACGTCATTGTAGAGCGCGGTGAACGCATTTAATTTATCGATGTCAAAAGCATAGGCTTGCAACACATTCGGCACCATGCCCAGCTTGTCTTGGCAAATGTCAAAATATTTTTGCGTCGCCTCAGGTAAAGGCGAGACCATGGGCAGGTTCAAAGCGGTGGGAGAGTCAGTCATGCTGTGTCCTTTATACGGTAATGATAATGCCCAACGGGACGCATGCCCAAAGAGCTGTAAAGATGATTGGCGGCTTTATTGTCGCGAGTGGTCATCAGGGCCATATATTTTGCTCCATGATCTTCGGCCCATTTTGCGGCCTGTGCCATCATTTTTTTTGCCACGCCCGTGCGGCGGAAGGATGGCAGGACCTCAACCGCATGCAGCATCGCAATATCCCCATCAAGCGCCAGAAATCCCACCCCGGCGGGAGTGTCTCCACTGCGGGCGAGCAGGCCAGTCTTTGGGGTCTGCACCCGGTGCATCAGAGCGATGCGCTGCTCCTGAATGCCGCCTGCGGCCCAAATCTCACGCATGATGTGCAAGGGTTCCCAAATGGAATAGCTTTGCGCTCTGGGCAGGGACGCGGGCCGGACACGCGCGGTATCACAAAGATAAAGGGTCACCGGGTCGATGATTTTATAGCCGCGGGTTGCAAGTGCCTCGTCGAGGATTTCATCGCCGTCGCGGATCATAAACAGGTGCTCTTGCCCCTGCGCCGTCAGGGTTGCTTCGATCCAATCAATATCGGCCAGTTCTTTTTGGGCCAATGTGACAGCTGACACACGTTTTCCACCACCGGCCCCATCGCGAATCTCCCAGCCCGCCTCTTGGCGGGTCGTACGCGCAGGCCAAGTGGTGTTGGTGGCTTGATACAATCGGTGAACAGAGGGTAGGGTCATTGTGGAAATTCAACTTTCAATGCTATCATTGCGTTCTGCAGCTGGCTTTCATCTGTGCCTCGCATGACGATATTCGCGCCAAATAGCCCGTCTTTTTGGAACGGATAGCAGCCGATTGACAGTTCCGGGAAAGCATTGGCCAAAACGCCAAGCGGTGTGGCGATATCCCCCTCGCCGCGATCCACCCGATAGGTAACACTGAGCAGTGGCTTGCCTCCGGTGAGGCTGGGAAGAATGCTAGCAAGCATGGCCTGAAAAATCGAAGGTACCCCGGCCATGACATGCACATTTAGCAAAGTAAAACCGGGCGCTTTGCTCACCGGATTGTCGATAAGGTGCGCCCCGTCTGGGATACGTGCCATGCGCAGACGCGCTTCATTGAGCTCTTGGCCATTGGTGTCATAGTGGGCTTTTAAAATGGCTCGGGCATCGGCGCGCACGCCTATTGAGACGCCGAAGACAGCTGCGATGCAATCGGCGGTGATGTCATCATGCGTGGGGCCAATACCGCCGCTGGTGAATACATGGGTATAGGCGGCGCTGAGTGCGCGCGTCGCACTCACGATCGCCTCTGGATCATCGCTGACCACACGAACTTCTTTGAGATCAATGCCCTGATCGGTAAGTTGGGTGGCCAGATGATACATATTGGCATCTCGGGTCCGTCCAGATAAAATTTCATCGCCAATGACGAGCATCGCGGCTGTAGGATTTGGCATTGGGCATCCTTGCGTTCGAATATCTGTTAGGTATAGGCCTGCTCTATGCGCTTTCAAACCCCTCTTGTGCCAGGTCGGCTGATCAAACGTTATAAACGCTTTTTGGCAGATGTGATTCTTGATGATGGTCGCCTAGTGACCGCTCATTGTGCCAACCCTGGCGCTATGATTGGCCTCAAAGTACCGGGTCTGCGTGTTTGGCTTGAGCCCAATGATGATCCCAAGAAAAAGCTCAAGTTTGGCTGGCGCGTGGCGCAGCTGGATAACGGCGCATGGGTTGGGATTGACACCAGCTTGCCAAATAAAATCATTCATGAGGCCTTGCGCAACCAAAAAATTGCTGAACTTGTGGATTATGAGACCATCCGGCCTGAGCAGAAATATGGTGTAAACTCGCGGGTGGATTTTTTGTTAAGCGCGCCAGCTTTGCCTGAGGCCTATGTTGAGGTGAAAAATGTGCATCTCTGGCGCAGTGGAGATTGGGCCGAGTTTCCCGATACGGTCACTGCGCGCGGGCTTAAACATTTGGGCGTTCTGGGGGATATGGCGGAGGCGGGCCATCGTGCGGTGCTGATCTATTGTGTTCAGCACACCGGTTGCGCACGGTTCCGCTTGGCGGCAGATTTGGATCCAGCCTATTCGGAGGCGTGCAATCGCGCCCTGCACCGCGGTGTTGAAATGCTGTGCTACAGCTGTGTGGTGAGCTGTGAGCAGATCACCCTCGAGCGGGCGTTACCGCTTGATTTGCACGCGCCGGGGCGGGGATGATTTTTCGTGTCATGGTCTGGCCGTGCGATTGGCCTTGGCCTATACATGATGAAGATTTGATTTAGGAGCATTCACGTGACCTCAGCCCGTGGACGACTGACCAAAGATGGTATCCGAATTTACGAGCCTGGCGACTTTGCGGGCATGAAAGAGGCTGGCCGCGTCGCGGCGACCATTTTGGATGACATCATTCCCCATATCGCGGTTGGACAAACCACGGGCGAGATTGACCAGGTGATCACCGATATGGTGACAGCGCATGGGGCGATCTCTGCCACGATCGGCTATAAAGGCTATCTGCACGCCAGCTGCATTTCGGTCAATCATGTGGTCTGTCACGGCATTCCCGGGGACAAGCGCATCAAAGATGGCGATATTCTCAACATTGATGTGACCGTCATCGTCGATGGTTGGTATGGCGATACGAGCCGGATGTATGTGGCTGGAAAACTGCCGCGCAAATCCGCACGGTTGATCCAAGTAACCCATGATTCCTTGTTCAAAGGGATTGAGGCGGTCAAACCCGGCAATACGTTTGGCGACATCGGTCATGCCATTCAAACCTATGTGGAAGCTCATCGCATGAGCGTCGTAAAAGACTTCTGTGGTCACGGCTTGGGGCAAGTGTTTCATGCGCCGCCCAATGTGTTGCATTATGGCCGTTCCGGAACAGGTCCTGTTCTTCAAGAGGGCATGTTCTTTACGATTGAGCCGATGGTCAATCTTGGGCGGCCAGAAACCAAAGTTCTGGCCGATGATTGGACCGCTGTGACCCGTGACAAATCGCTATCTGCGCAATTTGAGCATTCGGTGGGCGTGACAGAGATGGGCGTGGAGATTTTTACACTGTCGTCAAAGGGCCTATTTCATCCAACTTATAGCTAGGTCCACAGAAAGGATGTCCCCTCTGCAGACCCAGACATGTGAGAGATAAGCGTCCTAGACCTGTGGGCGTCTTGGTTTTGCGTTGCCGCCCATGTTTGGCTTGCCCTTAGGCTTGCCGCCGCGCCCTTTTGGCTTACCGGCAAATTTGGCGCCTGAAGGACCGCGGTGTGGGTGGGCGCCATTGCCAACTGGCCCCTGCGCCTGATCAGACGGTTGTCCTTTTGATTTGCGGCCTTTGGACTTTGGTGCCTCTAGGGCTGGACCGTCATTGGTTGGATCCCATCGCCGTTCGAACGCCGGCTTGGCCTCAGCGCGTGCCGCATGGGCCTTTGGGGCGCCGCCGCGACCGCCGCGTGGCTGCGCCTTGCCCCAGTTGTCGTCATGCCGACGGCCACCGCCGCCACGTCCGCTGGGTTGTTTGCGTTTCGGTTTGCGGGTGTCCACGCCGGGCACAAGATCCCAACGCCGACCGGAGGCAATTGGGATTTCCATTTTTAAAACTTTTTCAACATCCTTCAATTCGCCCATCTCATCGGGTGCGACAAATGCAATCGCCCGACCATCGCGGCCCGCGCGCGCGGTCCGGCCAATGCGATGTATATAATTCTCTGGCACATTGGGCAGGTCGTAATTGTAAACGAAACGTACGTCAGGAATGTCGAGACCGCGGGCCGCAACATCGGTGGCAACCAAAACTTTGATCGTCCCGCCCCGCAGCGCATCAATGGCGCGCTGTCTTTGGCCTTGTGATTTGTTGCCATGTACCGAATCGGTGGCATAGCCCGCTTTGCTCAAGGTTTTCATCAGACGCTCAGAGCCGTGTTTGGTCCGCGCAAAGACGATGGCCGCATCGCCGCGGTGTTCCGCAAGTTTCTCAATCAAAAAATCGGTCTTGGCAGTACCTGCCACGAAATGCACCTCTTGGGTGATTTTGTCAGCCACCTCGCCAGGGCGGGAGACCGCCACACGCTCGGGGTTTTTCAAATAGGTTGCTGCCAGTTCGTTCATGTGTTTCGGCATAGTGGCCGAGAACAACATGGTTTGGCGCTCGGCAGCCAGTAAAGGCGCAATTTGGCGCAGCGCGTGGATAAAACCAAGATCCAGCATTTGGTCGGCCTCATCCAAGATCAAAAATTGGGTCTCTGACAGATCAACGGCCTTGCGCTCGATGAGGTCGATAAGACGGCCGGGGGTGGCAATCAACAAATCTGTGCCTCGGGCCAGACGGTTGACCTGAGCGCTGATCGACATGCCGCCAACAACCAGGCCAACTTTGATATGCGTACCTTGCGAATAGGCAGTGAGATTGTCTTTAATTTGCCCGGCCAATTCCCGCGTGGGGGCCAGGATCAAACCGCGCACGGTCTTTGGCGCTGGTTTTTTGCCAACTTTCAGCAAATGATTCATGATCGGCAATCCAAAGGCGGCGGTTTTGCCGGTCCCGGTTTGGGCCAGCCCCATCACGTCACGCCCCGCGAGGGCATGGGGGATGGCTTGGATTTGGATCGGAGTTGGATCAACAATGCCTTGCTCTTTGAGTTGTTCCACGAGGCGGGGCATCAGGCCCAGTTCTTCAAACGTCATAATTTATCCCTTGCGCCTGACGGCGCAGTTGTAGCGGATCACTTTGATCATTTGGGCGGGATTGCCCTTTGACTGTAACACGCACCCCTAAGGACAGCCCCTAGGGTCGGTCAGGTCAAAGTGCTGCAGGTGCAGTCATGTTTGCCAACCGGACAGGCGCGCAGGTAGGCGTAGATGGGCTGGAAGTCAATCCCATGCGGGAATTTGATCTTGTACGAAGGACAAGCCCTAGCTCCCGTTGCTTTCGGTGGGCGTTTAGATCGGCTGAAGAAATGTCATCGTCGTGCCACCAAATTTTCGGCTGTCGCGCAGGACAAATCCTTCGGGCGTCATGGTGTCGGCCTCCTCAAATATGATCAACGCATCGGCCGTGATCCAGCCCTGAGTCCAAGCGCTGCGCAATGCTTGCTGCCCTAGGGATTTGCCATAGGGGGGATCTAAAAATACTAAATTGCAGGCCGCTCCGGGCGGCAATTTTGTTGCGTCTTGGGATATGAGCTTACTGCGGTCTTGGGCGCGCATCCGTGCAATATTTTCGCCAATCAGTTTTTGCCCGACACGGCCGTTCTCCACAAAAGTGACATGCTGGGCACCGCGCGATAAGGCTTCCAAGCCGAGCGCGCCGGTACCTGCAAAGAGATCCAGGACGCTGAGACCTTGGAAATCGATCCAATTGCGCAATACATTAAACAGTGTCTCACGCACCCGGTCGGTGGTGGGGCGCAAATGCGCAGCGGGATCGCCCTCGCCAATCTCAGCCAAGCGTAGACCGCGGTTTTGACCGGCGATAATCCTCATCCGCGCAGCAGGGCTTTGAGGTCACTGCTGGGATCTGCCGCAAGCGCGGGATCCACGGTTTTGCCTGCTTCGATCAGGCGTTTGGCCACCATATAGGCGCGCGGGTCATTCATCGCATCAACCGCCAACAATTGCCCGGCTTTGTAATACCAATGCGAGCGTCCTGCGTCCCCTTTTCGTGCGACAACATTGTCAAATCCCTGATTAAGACCGGCGATTTGCAATTTTACGTCATATTGATCGGACCAAAACCACGGGGTGGCATGATATTCTTTTTCCGCTCCAAGCATATTTGCCGCCACCACCTCGGCTTGATCGATGGCGTTGGGTACGCTTTCCAGGCGAATGTACCCCTCTTTGTAGGGGAAACCCGCACAATCGCCTGCAGCCCAAATTTTGGCCTCTGAGGTTTGACTCAGCGCATTGGTTTCAATGCCGTTATTGAGCGTTAGACCGGCGGCTTCGGCCAGTCGGGTATTGGGTTGGATGCCGACGCCAACGAGGGCAAAGTCAATATCTAAGGTCTTGCCATTACTGAGAATCGCGCCCGTGACATGATCCGTACCGGTCAAACGACTCAATCCGATCCCTTCCAGGAGGGTCACCCCATGGCTTTGATGCAGATCACGGAAATAATCTGAGGTCTCCTTGCAGGCCACCCGCTGTAAAATGCGTTCTGCCATTTCAACCAATGTGACCTTGAGGCCGCGTTTTGCCGCCACGGCAGCAGCTTCCAAGCCAATATACCCTCCGCCGATAATCAACACATGGCCGCCGCGCTCAAAGGCTGGACGCATGGCATCTACATCTGCCAGCCTGCGCACCGCAAAAACATTTTTTAATCTGCCGCCAATCGCCTCGGGCAGCAGGCGCGGGGTTGAACCGGTGGTCAGAGCCAGCTGATCATAGGCCAATGTTTCCTCACCCAAAGAAATGACGCCTGCGACCGGATCTATGGCGGTGACTTGTGTGCCGAGGCGCAACTCAATATTCTGATCGCGGTAAAGCTCTTCGGGCCGCAAATAGAGGCGCTCCAGGGCCATGTCCCCCAAAAGATAGGTTTTCGACAGGGGTGGGCGCTGATAGGGTGCATAGGGTTCTTCGCCGATCAAAGTGACCGTGCCTTGATAGCCTAAGGCCCGCAATTTAATCGCTAGGGAGGATCCGGCTTGGCCTGCTCCGATAATAACAATTCCCGACATTGCGCGCGACCTCTGGTAAGTTGTTTTAAGTAACCTATAACTGAGGGCTCATGTTATTCAACCAACGAAGGAATACCAAAATGGCAATATCGCAAGGTGACAAGTTGCCCGATGCAGTGCTGCGGCGGATGGGAGACAATGGGCCCGAAGAGATTACCATTGAGGCATTGACTGCAGGTCGAAAAATCATCTTGTTTGGCCTACCTGGTGCCTTCACACCGACCTGTTCATCGGCACATGTCCCATCTTTTATTCGAACGAGAGATGCTTTCTTAGAAAAGGGCATCGAAGAGATTATCTGTGTGTCAGTCAATGACGTGCATATTATGCGCCAATGGGGCGAGGTCACCGGGGCAACGGCTGCGTGTTTGAGCATGTGGGCAGATCCGGCCAGCGAATTCACCACGGCCATTGGCATGAATTTTGACGTGGAAGTGCTCGGGTTTTACGGTCGCTCTTCGCGCTATGCGATGATCGTGGAAGACGGTGTCTTGATCCAGCTCAACCGCGAAACCCAAGGCGGGACGTGCGATGTTTCCAGTGGTGAGACGTTGTTGGAAAGCCTCGGCTAGACCTACTTAAGACGTAAAATCAACTGGCGGCGGCATCCATTTGCTGGGCCAGTTTGACGTCCAATTCGGACAAGCCGTCGCAATCATGCGTGGTTAAAATGACCGTGACGCGATTGTAGGTATTGGACCATTCGGGATGGTGGTCCAGTTTTTCGGCCCAAAGTGCCATTTCACTCATCCACCCCCAGGCGGAGCGGAAGGATTTGAACTTAAAATTTTTGCGCAGCGCATCGCGTCCTTCCACCATCTCCCACCCAGAGGCGAAAAGGGCGGTCAGAGCGTTGCGGTCTTTGAGGGCTTGGGTCATTGTTGTTCCTCCAGGGTTACGGTTTTGAACGGTCCATAGCTTGTGAGCACATTGATTTCATCATCCACCGCGTTCCGCTCTGCTTCGAGATAGCGGGCGACAGCTTGGGAAAACCCGGCATCGCCAAACCAATGCAGAGAATGGGTAGCCACGGGCAGATAGCCTCTGGCCAATTTATGTGCACCCTGGGCGCCGGCTTCAACCCGCTGCAATCCCTGCGCGATGGCGAAATCGATGGCTTGATAATAGCACAGCTCAAAATGCAGGCAGGGAAACTCTTGGGTGCAGCCCCAATAGCGGCCAAATAGCGTGTCTTGGCCAATAAAATTCAGAGCCCCCGCGATATAGCGCCCATCGCGTTTGGCCAGCACCAATAGCATATCGCGGCGCAGATGCGCGTGCGCCTCCTCAAAAAACTGTCGTGTAAGATAGGGTGTACCCCATTTGCGCGCGCCCGTATCCTGATAAAAAACCCAAAACGCATCCCAATGGTGTGGTTCGATCTCATCGCCTGTGAGCACCTCGATTTGCCCGCCAAAATTCTGTGCTTGGGTGCGCTCCTTGCGAATGTTTTTGCGCTTTCGACTACTGAGGTCCGTTAGAAAATCGTCAAAATTCTTGTAGCCATTATTAATCCAGTGAAATTGTTGTGAACGGCGCGGCATCAGCCCCATCTGCGCACCGGCCTCGGCCTCTTGCTCTGTGCAAAAAGTGACATGTAACGAGGAGAGCTCATTTTCCGCAGCCAGCTGTACTGCGGCTTGCACCAAGGCGGATTGCGCGACCACTTGATACTCAGGGCGCACCAGCAGTCTACGTCCCGTCGCGGGGGTATGGGGCACGGCGATCTGCAATTTTGGGTAATAGTGCCCGCCAGAATTTTCATAGGCCTGCGCGAAATTATGGTCGAAAATATATTCACCCTGACTGTGAGTTTTGCCATAGAGTGGCGCCACGCCGATCGTGTCATCGCCGCGTTTTGCTTGTAGGTAATGCGGTGTCCAGCCGGTGCCTGATCCCACCGACTTACTATCTTCTAACGCTTTCAAGAAGCGATATGTGGTGAACGGATCAACTGGGGGCTGATCCACGGCTTCCGTGCAGGCACAGCGATCCCACTCAGTCTCAGATATTTGAGAGAGGCTGGTGAGCACATTGATCTCAATTTGCGTCTCTTGGCTCACTGGCGCCTCGATTGATTATTTATCTTCAAGATGCGTCATGTGGGCGAAAGGTCAAGGCAGATATCCCTCAAAAGTGACATTGTCCGCGATGCGGCGTGCGCGGTGCTCTTCATCCCGTGACCTGACGGTCCAACAAAGCACGGGAACCTCTTGTGCTTTTAGAGCGCTGACAGGGAGATCCTCCAATTGTGCTTGATTGTGAGAAATAAATCCCGCGCCTGAGGTGCCAAGATCTAAAATCTGAGCCAGATGTTCACGCCGCTCGGCGCTGAGTATTGGCCAATCTTTTGGCTCAAAGCGATCCGTGACCAATCCTAGCGGGATATCTGACCGTATCTCACCGAATGCGCAAACGGAATATGGATTGAACGACATGACGGCCACTGGACCGCGATAGGAACGCAACGCCTGCGCCACCGCCGCTTCAAGCGCCCCAACGTTCTGTCCCATATTGCCGTCTTGGTCTTTGATTTCAACCAAGAGTGGGACCTGGCCTGCAATTAAGCCCAAGACCTGTTCGAGATCTGTAATAGTGTCTTGGCTACCGCTGAGTTGGATGCGCGATAGATCTGATGCGGGTCGTTGCGCAACGGGTCCATTTTGACCGGTGAGGCGGCTAAGGTGATAGTCGTGAAACACCATCGCCGTCCCGTCGAGGCTCATTTGTACGTCCAACTCAATCGCGTATCCCGCCGCTATGGCTGCACGAAACGCCACCACGGAATTTTCGGGCCGCCCGTCAGATGCGTCATGCAGGCCGCGATGGGCAATAGGGCGGGTCAAAAAACAGGCGGGAAGGGCTGTCATGCGATTTGAAAAATACCTTCAATCTCAACCGCAACACCCAAAGGCAAAGAGGGAGCGGAGACCGCTGCGCGGGCATGCCGGCCAGCATCGCCTAGGGCTTCGACTAAGAAGTCAGATGCACCGTTGATGACTTTTGGCTGCTCTGTGTAATCTTGTGTGGAGTTTACGAACCCGGAGAGTTTGACTACGCGTACCAGCCGATCGAGATCCCCGCCGCAGGCGGCTTTGACCTGCGCCAAAAGAGAGATTGCGCAGGTGCGTGCGGCAACAGCGCCCGCTTCAGTGCTCATATTATCTCCGAGCTTGCCTGTGATGAAGCCATTGGCATCTTGACTTATTTGTCCAGAAACAAAGACTAAATTCCCCACCTGTACATAGGGCACATAATTGGCCGCAGGTGCCGGGGCATCGGCCAGGGTCACGCCTAATTCTGCCAGGCGGGTTTCAAATTTTCCGATCATATTGTCACTCCTTTGAACTATTCGGCTCCAGCGATAGGCGGAAACATGCGGTGAGAAAAGCGAAAATTAATATTCCCGTAGTGCTTGAGCAAAATAGTTGCGGATTGGCTCAAGCAGATAGTCCAAAGGGCGGTGGTTTTGTTTGCGGATAAACACCTGTGCCGGCATGCCCGGGCGTAACAGTGGCGCCCCGCCGTTGGGGGGGGTATTTTCTGGGGGGATTCAACGCAATCTCAACCACATAATAGGGTGGGCTGTCAGGGCTGCTTTGAAAGGTATCTGCCGAAATTGTATGGAGCCTGCCTTGCAAATCTTGCGCCGCCCCTTTGTGCATGAGTTTAATGATATTGGCCTGCCCACAAAGTGATGATTGATTTCCTCAGGCACGATTTTGGCTGTGATAATAAATTGCTGATCATTGGGTGCAATATGCAAGGTTGGCTTAGCCGGTTGTACGAGCGCTTGTGCGCTGGAAATGGTCAACCCATGACGGCGTAGCTAAGAAAGGCCATCGGTGACAAAGCCACGAGAGTTTGCACGGCGCCAGAGGGTAGAACACGGTCATAGATGTGCAACATGTAAAGCGGGCCGGTCATCAGTTAGAGATTGAAGAGAAAACTAAAGATACCCACGATCAAAAAGAGATGTAGTAAACTGGCACGAACTTGTGCCAAGTCTCTTCTCTCATATTGATATTTCTCTTTCATGCCCTAAGATGGCGTTCAAATTTGACGAACAAAATGTAACCGGTTTGACACAACTTTTACGGAACGTGTGCTTATCGATTGCCCAATTGAGCACAAGAAACTATCACAAGCTCTAAATTAAAGGTGAGTCCATGATCGAACGGTTGTCAGTTTTTGCGATCGCATCTCTCGTGATGGTTGTTTCTGCCTGTAGCCCCCGTCAGGGTGCCGTGGCGGATGATCCGTTTGAGCGGGTGAATCGTGGCACCCATGCTTTTAACAAAAGCTTGGACCGCAATATCCTGTCGCCGCTCTCCAAAACCTATGCCGATGTCGTTCCAGATCCTGTGGAAGACAGTGTGTCAAGTTTCGCGAGCAACCTCAGCCTGCCGGGGAAGGTCGTCAACAACGTGTTGCAACTGGATTTATCGTCTGCGGCGACCAATACGGCACGGTTTGTGATCAACAGCAGCGTCGGGTTGGCTGGTCTGTTTGATCCCTCCCAAAAAATTGGGCTTGCAGAAAAAGACACTGATTTCGGCGAGACGTTACAAGGATGGGGTGTGGCAGAGGGCGCCTATCTGGAATTGCCTGTATTTGGCCCGTCAAACCTGCGTGACGGTTTGGCGCTCTTTGTAGATATGCTCCTGTTGGATCCGGCCGGTCAAATTTTAAAACCGCCAGTTTCCGAGTACCGTACCGCTTCTACGATGGGTGCGGTGTTACAAAAAAGACAAATCTATGGTGCCCAGATTGACGAAGTTCTCTATGATAGCGCCGACAGTTACGCCCAATCGCGACTGGTTTATCTCCAAAGTCGCCGTTTTGAATTGAAAGACATTGCCAACGATGCATATATCGACCCTTATGCCGAATTTGAGTAAAACAAATCTTGCCCGTCGTACCATTTTGACGGGACTTGCATTCTGCGTCTTGGCGGGCCCTGTCTTTGCTCTGGACAAGCGTACAGCGACCCAGTTGGTGGATCAACTGGTGGGTGAGATTAATGCGGCGATCGATTCGGGCATGTCTGAATCGAAGTTGATCGGCCGGTTTGAACGCATTTTCGCCGACTATGCTGATGTGAATATCATTGCGCGCTCAGCGCTTGGTCCTGCGGCCCGCTCGGCAAGACCTGCGGAATTGGAGGCCTATGTTGCGGCGTTCCGCGGATATATTGCTCGAAAATACGGCAAGCGGTTTCATGAATTTGTGGGTGGTAAAATCGTGGTGACTGGAACAAATGATCGTGGCAAATTCTTTGAAGTGATGGCCGTGACCGAGTTGCGCGGTTCTGCGCCCTTTGATGTGGCCTTCCGGGTGTCTGATCGTTCGGGGCGGAACCTATTTTTTGATATCATTATTGAAGGCATCAGCCTGTTATCCTCAGAACGCGTGGAGATCGGCGCTCTGCTGGATGCGCGCAAAGGCAATATCGCGAAATTGACCCGGGATTTGGTGCGCCTAGGCTAGAGGGCTCCGCCTGCTCTAGACAGTAGAGATTGGGGATATGATTTGTCCCAACGTCCGCAGACGACTTAATTTTGTCTTGAGAACAGTCCGAAAAGAAGCTGCATGAGGGATTTTGTTTTGGGTTTTGCCAAAGAGCCGTCGATAGGTGAACGCCCTGCTTTGGCCGGAATGCGATCGCGCAACATGGGCAGCGGGCCGGGTTTGGCCTGATCTGTTATGGCCAGCATGGTTTCCCGCCAGATATCGGCCGGGATACTGCCGCCGGTCACGCCTTTGAGCGGTCGGTTGTCGTCATAGCCCATCCAGACGCCAATGACGAAATCAGAGGTGAAGCCAATAAACCAGGCATCTCTTGCCGCCTGGGTGGTTCCAGTTTTTCCGGCAATTTCAATTCCGTCAATCTTAGCGCGTTGTCCGGTGCCCGATTGGATCACCTCATGCATCATATAGGTGAGCTCTTGGGCAGTTTGGGTGCGAATGACGCGTTGGCCAATGCCACCTGTGTGGCCCGCCAGTGGTTCACTTTCTCCCAAGAGCCTAAGCGACGTGATGCCATAGGGTTGAACGGAAGTGCCGCCGTTGAGGATGCCCGCATAGGCACCGGTCATTTCGATCAATGTGCTTTCGGACGTGCCGAGGGCCAGAGCAGGCCCATCTGCCAGCACATCTTGCAAGCCGAAATCCCAAGCAATTTTCTGAACCGTATCGCGGCCAATGTGTTCGGAAATCTTCACAGCTGGAATGTTGAGCGATTCGGCCAAGGCTTGGGTATAGGTCACCTCTCCGGCGAAAGTTTTGCTGTAGTTGGATGGGCTCCAAGCGCTGGATCCGGGGATAGTCAAAGTGATTGGCTCATCACGGATGCGATCGAAGGGCGTATGTCCAAGCTCAAGCGCGGCGGCATAGACGAAAGGTTTGAAGGCAGATCCGGTTTGTCGCCTAGCCTGGGTGGCGCGGTTGAACGCCCCGGTCGTGCGCGTGTTGCGTCCGCCGATCATGGCGCGTACGGCTCCCTCTTTGTTCATCACCACAACAGCGACTTCCGCCTTGGAGTTTTTTGAG
The DNA here is from genome assembly GCA_905181815.1 of uncultured Planktomarina sp. Taxonomy (GTDB): domain Bacteria; phylum Pseudomonadota; class Alphaproteobacteria; order Rhodobacterales; family Rhodobacteraceae; genus Planktomarina. The sequence continues at coordinate 590,835 of CAJIZA010000003.1, forward strand.
ATTTTGGCATCAAACACCCGACGTACAGCCTGCTCTGTTGCGGTTTGAATGGTTTGATCTAACGTGGTTTTGATCAGCACATCTTCAGTGGTGTTGCGGGTGAAATATCTTGGACCTGTCGTCATGATCCAATCGGCAAAATATCCCCCCGCGCGGGCAGTGGCCGCAGGGCTGAGGGTTGCGGGATTGGCAATAGCGAAACTGGCCTCGGCAGAAGAGAGATAATTTTCCCGCCGCATGAGGCCAAGGACCACTTCCGCGCGCGCCTGTGCCCCCTCCAAGTTATGGGTCGGCGCCAGTCGGGATGGGGCTTTGAGCAAGCCGGCCAGCATGGCGGCCTCCGCTGCATTCACCTGATTGGCAGATTTTCCAAAATACCTTTGAGCTGCGGCCTCAAAGCCGCGTGCCCCAGCGCCCAATGAGACGCGGTTGAGGTAGATTGTAAGGATCTCATCCTTGGAGTATCGCAGCTCCATCGCAAGCGAGAAGCTTGCCTCTTTAATCTTGCGCCAGAGCGTGGTTCTGCGGCATTGCCGCTCATATTCGCGTTCAGAGGGCCATCCATCCGTGTCGAAAGCGACGCCCAGGCAGAGCAGCTTTGCGGTTTGTTGCGTGATGGTTGAGCCGCCATGACCCGATAGAGGACCCCGCCCCTCACTCAAGTTGATGCGGATGGCGGAGGCCATGCCGCGGGGGCTGATGCCGAAATGGCGATAAAAACGTCGATCTTCCGTGGCCACGACGGCGGTTTTTAAAAACGGTGATATAGTTTGGGCGGTGATCATGCCGCCAAATTGATCGCCGCGCCATGCGAAGACCGCGCCATTGCGGTCCATGAGAGTGACCGACCCGGCCGCGCGCCCGTCGATCATCTCACCGGCCTCCGGCAGGGTTGACGTGAAATATGCCACGCCTAGGCTGACCAACAAACACACCACCAGCCCAAGCCGCCAGATAAGGGCCCAAAGCATGCGAAAGGGCAGCAAAAAGGCGCGCCAGAACAGCTCGCGGAGCCGCTTAAACCATCCCTTTTTAGGGGGAGTTTGCGGGCTCTGCGCTTGTTTTTGCTTGCTTGCGGGCGGCGGTCCTCTGCGGTCTGCGACGAGGGGCTTGCTCGGCCCTGAATGTTTCTTTGCCATATGCCCGTTCGGTATTTGATCTTTTAACGCGGTTTATTGCGCTGGAATGAATTTGTTGTGCCCAGTTTGGCACGCTCGGCGATAATTGACCATCGTCGGCTGTCTTGGCTGTGAAATAGGTTTGGCAGTACGACTTCAGTCCGGTGCAATTCTTCCAGATGTACTTGATTTTATGACTTTTATTTGAGGGCCGTGGCCAAAGCTTGTGCCAAAATTGGCACGGTATGCGCGTTGAGCCCAGCAATATTGATGCGGCTGTCACTGACCATGTACACGCCATTGTCCGCACGCATTGTTTCGACCACTTCAGGAGAAACCCCTAGGCGCGAGAACATACCGCGATGTTTTGCGATGAAATCGAAACGGTCTGAATTTGTCCGCTGGCGGAGTTCGTCGGCCAGCTGTTGACGCAGGTTGAGCATGCTGAGGCGGGTATCCTCTAGCTCCTTGGCCCAGTTGCTGCGCAGCCCAATATCGCCCAAGATCATCGTAACCAGCCGCGCGCCGTGATCGGGTGGAAAGGAGAAGTTTTGGCGGTTCAAAAAGGCCATATTGCCTTGAGTGACCGCCTGAAGTGAGGCGGTTGGGGAGATGGCCATCAAAATCCCAGTGCGCTCTCGGTAGATGCCAAAATTCTTTGAGCAGCTGGCCGCAATGAGGCATTCGGGCAATTGACTGGCAATTTTGCGGGTGAAGCGCGCATCGTCTGCGAGCCCATCGCCGAAGCCTTGATAAGCGATGTCAACGAATGGAATCGCGCCATTGGCTGAGAGCGCTGCGATGATCTGATCTTCTTGCTCTTCGCTCAGGTTTGCTCCGGTTGGATTGTGGCAGCACCCATGCAGCAAAACGATATCGCCGGCGGGAATGGCTTTGATATCCGCCAGCATGGCGTCAAAATCCACATTACCCGTTTGAGAGTCAAAATAGCGATATTCTGTCAAAGGCATACCAAGATATTTGACGATCGAAGGATGGTTGGGCCAAGTCGGATTGGACAGCCAGACCGTAGCCCCTGGAGCTGCAATTTTCACCAGCTCGAGGGCTTGGCGCACGGCACCTGTGCCGCCGGGAGTGGCGACGGCTGAGAGGCGATCTGCGGCCACTGTCCCACCGAGTACCAGATCCATCATAGCCGCGGAAAATTCGGGATCCCCGGCCAGACCGACGTAGGCTTTGGTCTCTTGAGTTTTCCACAAGAGCTCCTCGGCAGATTTGATCGCACGCATCACGGGTGTTGCGCCTGTGGCGTCCTTATAAACCCCAACACCGAGATCGATCTTGGTTTCCCGCGGGTCGGCACGATAAGCGGCCATGAGGGCCAATATTTTATCTTGTGGTTGAACGGTTAGGTTGCTGAGCATCAGCTATCTCCAGTGGCAACATTGAGGGTTGGAAATTGGCCCCATTCGGTCCAGCTTCCATCATAAAGCGCGTGATCGGACTTGCCGATGCGTTCGAGGGCGAGCGATAGCACGGCGGCAGTTACACCAGATCCGCAGGTTGTGATCGCAGGCTTGGATAAATTGACACCAGCTTTGCGAAACTCCTCGTTCAGCTCGGCTGTGGTTTTCATCGTATGATCGCCGTTGAGCACTTGGGTGAAGGGAAGATTTTTTGAGCTTGGAATATGGCCGGCCCGCAGGCCTTGGCGCGGTTCTGGCGCATCCCCACGAAACCGCGCGGCGGCGCGGGCGTCAATGATCTCATGATCCCGCAATTTAGCGGCATGGGCGACCTGTGTGACGTCGCGCACCATATGCGGGCGCGGCTTTACGGTCATATGTCGATCGCGAATGACTGGGGCGCCTGTGTCCACCGGATTGCCTTCGGCGATCCATTTCGGCAGACCGCCATCCAGCACGGCAATTGAGTCATGGCCCATCATGCGAAAGAGCCACCAAACACGCGCGGCAGAAAACAGGCCCTTAGAATCATACACCACAATTTGATGCCCATCACCCACGCCCAAGGCGCGCACGCGCGACATGAATTTTTCAACCGGTGGCACCATATGCGGGAGGTTGGAGCGGTGATCGGAAATATCATCGATATCAAAAAACCGTGCGCCTGGAATATGCCTCATGTCAAATTCTGCGAATGCATTGCGGTCTTCGTTCGGCAAATGCCAGCTGGCATCCAAAACGCGCAGGTCGGGATGTTTCAAATTATTTTTGAGCCATTGTGTCGAGACAAGTGTCTTAGGATCGTCTTGTGCCATGCAGCCCCCTTGGGATGGCTTTGGATTTAACGGCAGCGGAGTAACAAAACAAGAGGGGCAAGGCCTATAGTTTGCAGCAGTGGCGCTTTAGATGCCTTGCTTCAAGAGCCGTTGTTTTTGCCGGCCCCAGTCGCGTTTGGCCTCTGTGGCGCGTTTGTCGTGGTTTTTTTTGCCCTTGGCGATGCCCAATTTGATTTTCACCCGGCCCACATGGTTGAAATACATCACCAATGGTACAAGCGTCATTCCTTCGCGTTGCGTGGCATTCCAAAGACGCGACAGCTCGCGTTTGGAAACCAGTAATTTGCGTCGACGTTTTTCTACATGACCCCAGGTCTGCGCTTGTTCATAAGGGGCAATATAGGAGTTCACCAACCACAGTTCCCCCTCTTCAACCGCCGCGTAGCTTTCGGCGATGTTGCCAGATTTCTCACGCAGAGATTTCACCTCAGACCCCATGAGCATGACGCCACATTCGATATCGCTTTCAATCGCATAGTCATACCGCGCCCTGCGATATTCGGCGATGATTCGATAATTGGGATCTGATTTCGTTTGGGCCATGATGTCGCCTATATAGGTAGGGCAGATTGGCTTGCCAATGGGCAGGTCGAGTATTGCGCAAGCAGGATCCCCAAACCTGGTTAATGGCTTGGGGCAGTCGGCTTAGTCGATCAATCCAGCGTAGCGTAGGGCGGTGTCCATGGCAGATTTGGCGTCATCGCTCAAACCGACCAAAGGTAAGCGCACCTCTTGGGTGCACAGACCCAACTTTGACAGGCCGTATTTAGCGCTGACCAGACCGGGTTCTTGAAATGTGGCGAGGTGCAGTGGCATCAACTTATCGGTAATTTTGAGCGCGGTTGCGTAATCGCCAGCCAAAGTGGCTTCTTGCATTTGCGCGCAAAGCGCCGGGGCCATATTGGCCGTCACTGAGATACAACCGATGCCGCCGTGGGCGTTAAAACCGAGGGCCGTTGCGTCTTCGCCAGAGAGTTGGACAAAGTTTTTGCCACAGGTAAGGCGCTGTTTTGGAACGCGCGACAGATCACCTGTAGCATCCTTTACGCCAATGATATGTTTGTGGGCGGTTAGCTCGCCCATGGTTTCAACACTCATGTCCACCGCGGAACGGCCGGGAATATTGTAGATGATTATATCCATGCCGCAGTCGGCGGCGGCTAGAAAATGTGCTTTCAATCCGGCCTGCGTGGGTTTGTTATAATAGGGAGTCACCACTAAAGCCGCGGTGGCGCCCGCCTCTTTGGCCGCTTTGACCAGGCGCACGGTTTCAGCGGTATTGTTGGAGCCTGCTCCGGCAATCACGGGAACCCGTCCGGCCGCTTGTGCGACCACAACTTCCACAACCATGTCATGCTCTTCGTGGGTCAAGGTCGGGCTTTCTCCGGTTGTGCCCACTGGCACCAACCCATGGCTGCCTTGGTCAATATGCCAATCGACCAGCTTCTTGAGCGCATCGACATCCACTTTGCCGTTTGCAAACGGCGTGACAAGTGCAGGCAGAGATCCTGTAATCATAGCGCTTCCTTTCATCTGGGGCATGAGTGCCCGGGCAGTCGTCGGCGGACACTAGCTTGCCGCATCGGATTTGCCAAGATTTGCGATTGAAAGTTTTTGTCTCAGAGCGCAGGCTAAATGTCATGCGTATTTTTCTTTTTCTCGTGGTCACTTTGTGTTTTGTAACGTCGGCCTTGGCACAGGACGCGGCTGCTCTGGCCTCTGTTCGAGCCGCCTATGCAGCGCAAGCGAAGGGCAAATGGAACGAGGCGCTGCGTCTGGCTGTGCCGGCGGGGCAGGTGGCTGTTGATCTCATTCAATGGGATCGCCTGCGCGCCGGGCGATGGTCAATTTTCTGAAGCTATTGAGTTCTTACACCGCCGCCCTGATTGGCCGGGTTTGCCCTATTTGCGCAAACGCTCTGAGGCCACTATTGAGGCTGATGCCGCGCTGCAGGATGTGATTGCTTTTTTCTTAGACAATCCGCCGAAGACCGCGAAGGGCTCTTTGCGACTGGCGCAGGCGCTTAATAAAACGGGGCAGAAGGCGGCTGCAATTACAGCGGCCCAATGGGGCTGGAGCAGTTTTAATATGCTGACGAGCCTCGAGGACGAGTATCTCGAGATGTTTGGGCCCCATTTAGAAAGCTTGCATGCCGCACGCTTGGATCTTTTGCTCTGGCAAGGCGATTTGGCGAGCGCTGAACGATTGCTTGGGCGCGTCAATACTGGGCAGGCGCATTTGGCCAACGCCCGAATAGCGCTGCAAAAGAAAGAAAACGGCGTCACGCGCTTACTGGCCAATGTGCCCAAAACCCTGAAGTCTGATCCCGGTTTGGCCTATGACCGGTTCCAATGGCGCCTTGCGCGCGGGAAAAGAGATGGCGCTATCGATCTGATGTTGCAAAGATCCTCCTCAGCCCTGGCTTTGGGACGACCAGAGAAATGGGCCAGCCGGCGCATGTCGCTTGCGCGGGATTTCCTGTGGGATGGGGCTTATGTAAAAGCCTATGAGCTGGCCGCAAATCACCATTTGGCGCCAGGAGATGACTACGCGGCCTTAGAGTGGCTGGCGGGCTTTATTGCTCTGCGAAAATTGAAGCGCCTTGAGACAGCCTTGGTGCATTTCAAAAATCATGGATCGGCTGTTGGCAGCGAAATTTCATTGGGCCGGACCCATTATTGGCAAGGTCGGGCATTAAAGGCCTTGGGCCAAGCCGATAAGGCGCAGCAGGCTTTCGCACAGGGCGCGCGCTATCAAACCTCGTTTTATGGATTGCTCGCCGCCCAAGAGGCAGGCCTAATGATGCAGCAGAGTTTGGCTGGAAATGAGGTGGAACCAGAGTGGCGGCAGGCAGAATTTGTGAAGTCCAGCGTCTATGAGGCTGGGCTCTTATTGATTCAGGTTGATCGTTCGCGGTTTGGCGTGCGGTTTTTGACCCATTTGGCTGAAAGTCAAAGTCCGAAGGGGCTGGCGCAAATGGGCCGTATGGCCGAAGAGATGGATCATTCTTACTTGGAGCTTATGCTGGGCAAGCGCGCCTCGCGCTATGGGACAATGATGGAGCGGCATTTCTACCCGTTGACCTCGCGATTGATGCGGCCCAACACAATCGCGCCTGAGTTGGCTTTGGCGATCGCCCGTCGGGAGAGTGAATTTTTTGCGGGCGCGATTTCGGGGGTAGGCGCGCTGGGCTTGATGCAGGTCATGCCCCGAACAGCCAAGGAAATGGCCGGTAAGTTGGGGATAGGCTATTCGCGCAGCAAGATGCTGAAAGATCCAGACTATAATGCAAAAATCGGCATTCGATATCTTGAGGAGCTGACAGAAGAATTTGGCAATAGCCCCGTTCATATCGCCGCCGCCTATAATGCTGGCCCCAGCCGCGCCCATGCTTGGACCGCCAAACTTGGAGATCCGCGCTTGCCAGAGGTGGATGTGATCGATTGGATCGAACAAATTCCGTTTAGCGAGACTCGCAACTACGTGATGCGGGTGACGGAAAGCCTGCCCAATTATCGCGCGCGTCTGGCGGGCCAAGCTGTGCCTTTGCGGTTTTTGCAAGAATTGAAGGGCGCCTACAGCCCAGAGCCGATTTTCGCCGCCCCGGCGGTTTCGCCGCGCCCAATCAGCCGGTAATGGCGCCGCCACAAAACCGCTCCGTTGGCTGTTTCGGCATAGCGCGTCTTAGCTCTTGGCTACTCTTGCACGCCATAGGGTAAACAGCCCGGCCGCGACAACCAAAAGCGCGCCGATGGCTACATGTGGGCGCACAACTTCACCAAAAACCAAAACGCCGATAGAGGCGCCGAACACCAATTGCAGATAGGTGAAGGGTTGTACGGCGCTGGCCTCAGCCACCTCGTAACAGCGAATGAGTAACCAATGTCCCACCGCCCCGGTGCAGCACAGGCAGAGCATCAAGATCCAGTCGCTTGTGCTCATATTCTCAAAATGAAACGCGCCGATGACACTCATCAACAGGCATCCCATGACGCCGGTCCAAAAGAAGCTGGTTGCTGTGCTGTCGAGGCGGGCGACATAGCGCGTGAGCAGGCTGTAAAGTGCGAACATGAAAGCCGCGAGAACGGGGATGATTGCATACGGGGAGAACACCCCGAAGCCTGGCTCTAAAATCACCACCACCCCGCAAAATCCGACGGCAATTGCGAGCCAACGTCGCCAACCGACCGTTTCGCCGAGAATGGGTCCCGAGAGTGCCGCTACGATGAGCGTATAAGCTGAAAAAATTGCAAGGCTTTCGACCATGCCAAGCAGGGTAAATGCGGTGACCATGACGCAGATTTCTGCGGCCAAGAGCACCCCGCGAAAGGCCTGAAGTACGGGCTGTTTGGTGCGTGCCGCATTGCGCAAACCGCCAGCTTGCTTGGCTGAAACGGTCATCACAAAAGCGGCAAAGAACCAATAGCGCACCATAACCACCATATAAACGTTGTAGGTGGAGGAAAGGTGCAGGCTCAAACCATCTTGTAGCGAGAAGATCAGGGTTGTCGCCACCATCAGCAGAACGCCAAGCCGTGTATTGGTGCCGGCACTCACGGTTTAATTCCCCGGGTCATGTGCCTTTTGCGTCCAAAACCAGGGCAACGGGTGACCTCAAATCCACCCGCTTGCAATCCGCGGCGGACAAAGCCCGAGGCCGTGTAGGTGGCGCAGCTTCCGCCGGTTTTGGTATGTGCGGCTACCTCAGCCATGAGGTTGGCTTCCCAGAGCTCTGGATTTTTGGCGGGAGAAAACCCATCTAGAAACCAAGCATCCGCCTGGACTGACCATTTGGGCAGGCTGTCTCGGGCGTCTCCTAAAATCACCTCAAAGCGCAGATCGGGCAGGGTGATACGGGTGCCCCACAAGGGTGCCAATTCCGCGGCTAGGTCTTGCAATGGCGCAAAGGCTTTGTGGGCTGTGATCATTTGATCTGGTGATAAGGGAAAGGCCTCAAAGCTTGTGTAGTGTAAAACACCGCCTTGTCCGGATCGGCGCCAAGCGGCCAGGGAGACTAAAAGGTTCAGCCCCGTGCCAAACCCCAATTCGGCGATATGGAACCCATCGCAATAACGGTCTGGCAGATGATTGCCCGCAAGAAACACATGCTCCGTTTCCGCCAACCCATCGTCGAGCGAGTAATAAGGGTCATCAAATTTTGTGGAGAAGGGCGTGTCTGCGCGCCATTCTATGCTATTGGGCTGGTGGTTGAGCATGGTCTACCCTAAGTATTTTCACGACCATGCAGAAGGGCGATAATTTTGGCAACTGCTGATGTAACGATTCTTGGGGCTGGTGTGTTTGGCCTGTCGATTGCGTTTTGTGTCGCACAACGGGGTGCGCGGGTGCGCGTGATCGATCCGGCTGGTGTGGCCCAGGGCGCCAGTGGCGGGCTGGTTGGAGCTTTAGCGCCCCATACGCCGGATCTGTGGCTGCCCAAAAAGCAATTCCAGTTGGAAAGCCTCCTGCTTGCACGTGAGTTTTGGCCAGAGGTGGAACGCCTATCAGGTCTTACGACTGGCTATGCCAATCATGGGCGACTGCAACCGATCAACGAAGAAAGATTGATTGCGCTTGCGCTGTCACGCATTGCGGATGCTGAGTCAAATTGGGGAGATGCCGCGGTTTGGGAGGTCATTTCAGCCAGCAAGGCGGGGCCTTGGGCACCACCTTCTGCGACGGGGCAGCTGGTGCGAGATACGCTTTCGGCTCATATTCATCCGCGGCAGGCCACCAGAGCGCTGGGGCAGGCGGTGTTGGAGCTGGGTGGGGTAATCACAGCCGCAGGCGCGCGTAAGGGCGCGATTGTGGATGCGCGTGGTTGGAGCGGCTTGGTGGAGATGTCACAGATTTTGGACAGAGAGATCGGCAATGGGGTTAAGGGGCAGGCAGCCTTGTTGGATCTGGCCCGCCCCGGCGCGGCGCAGCTGTTTGCAGAGGGGCTGCATGTGGTGCCGCATTTGGATGGCACTGTGGCCATTGGATCGACCAGTGAGCGGTATTTTAAATCGCCAAATCATACGGATGGCCAGCTTGATGATTTGATTGCCAAGGCCAAGCGATTGTTTCCTGAGCTGCGTGGCGCTCCTGTGATTGAGCGCTGGGCTGGAGTGAGGCCCCGGGCCTATACCCGCGCACCCATGTTGGGCCGGCATCCGGTTCATCCGGATTGGTTTATCGCTAATGGCGGATTTAAGATCGGCTTTGGCATGGCCCCAAAGATAGCTAAAGTTATGACGGCGCTTATCCTAGACGGCGAGGATCACATCCCTGAAGATTTTCGAGCAGCGGCAAGTTTGAGGCGCAAAAATGATGGATAACCCCCCCCCGATGATCACAAGCCTGGATCACCTGGTCTTAACGGTGACGGATATCGTGGCAAGCGTCGCGTTTTATCGAGACATCTTGGGAATGCAGGCCCTTGAATTTGAAGTGGCTGACGGCAGCAGACGTTGGACTTTAGCCTTTGGCGCGCAAAAAATCAATTTGCACCCGGCACAGGCCCCTTTTGCGCCCCATGCCGCAGAGCCGCGCGCCGGGTCGGCGGATTTGTGCTTTTTGTCGCCAAGCCCGCTGGAGGCGTGGGCTGCATATTTCGAGGCCTGTGGACAAGAGGTGTTAGATGGGCCCGTGCAGCGCAGTGGGGCGCTTGGGCCGATTGTCTCGCTTTATATTCGTGATCCGGATGGAAACCTTCTGGAAATTGCCAACCAGATTTAGAAGGGCTCTTGGATCGGCCTCTATGTGCGGTCGCCTTGATAGGGCAGGAATGCCTCAACCGCTGCGCTGGCAATGACGATGACATTGCCAGTATCCGGATTGGTGACATTTTGCCCGCCAAAAACTGCACGCACCTCCGCTCGGCCGCGCGGCAGGGTTGATGCCAGCGCTGCGGTGTCCACTTGCGCCGGATCTTGGACGCCAATGGTCACCTGAACGCGCATCTCTTGCGGGGTGAGGCCAAGTGTGGGTTCGAGTGCTTGGAACATGGGAATGGCGGAGTGCCGAAAGGCATTTTCAATCGCGCGGCCTGCGGCCTTAGTATAATCCTGACCATATTGGTCATTGCCCATCCCCATTTCGATGATGAATCTTTGATCGTTCATGAGGCCAACTCCAGATCGAATGACACAGAAATTGCGACATTCGCCATCACGGTGGGCAAGCCATCTGGCCGCGGTACATCCAAGCCACCAGGGACCACCGTGACCTGTACTTGGCCGTAAGGAAAAATTTCTGCTACAGCGTTAATGTCCACCGCCTCAGGGTTTTGCACGGCCACTTCCACATCAATGAGCATATCGGTTTTGGCTTTGCCGAATAATTCCGCCAGGTTAATCGAATTGTGCCACAGTGCATCTTTGACCCCGCGCACTGTGGCCTGTGTGTAATCTTGCCGGCGCAGGGAGGTGCCCATGCCAAACTCTGTCAGCAATCGTTTTACGGCCATGGCTGTGCCCTCGCTTTTATTCTAAAATTCAACGCCGATTTGCGCCTTGATGCCTGAACGAAAGGGATGTTTGATCAGCTCCATTTCCGTCACCAAATCGGCCGCTTCAATCAAATCTGCATGGGCGTTGCGTCCGGTGAGTGCCACATGGGTCATGGCAGGTTTTTCGTCGCGTAAAAAGGCGATGACCTCTTGTATATCAAGATAGTCATACCGCAGAGCGATATTGATTTCATCCAACAGCACCATGTGATTGCGCTCATCAACAATCAACTCTTTCGCTTTGGCCCAAGCGGCCTGCGCCATTTCGGTATCGCGCGTCTTGTCTTGGGTTTCCCAAGTGAAGCCCTCACCCATGGTGTGAAAGGCGCAGAAATCGGTGAAATGCTCTAAGATGAGATCCCGCTCACCCGTGCTCATTCCGCCTTTGATGAACTGTACCACGGCACATTTGCGCTTATGGGCAATATGGCGAAAAATCATGTTGAAGGCGGCGGAGGATTTGCCTTTGCCCTTGCCGGTATGAACAATCACCAAGCCTTTTTCGTCGGTCTTGGTTGCCATGATCTTGTCGCGTGCGGCTTTTTTCTTTGCCATTTTCATGGCATGGCGATCAACATCTTCACTCATGGTGTGCTCCTGTATTTTTTTCAGTTTATCGACTCAGTGGTCGGGCGCAAGCAAGGCTTTCTTAACCATGAAATCACGCGATGGCTTCGTGAATTTTCTTGGACGCTCTTACCGCTTTTGGCCCCCAATACGCCCTCCTGCGAATTTTCTGGAGTGCCCGCGCAGCGGCACTGTCAGATGAAACTTGTTTGGATGAGGTTTTCGTGAAGATTAATGGCGAACGCATTATCTTTGGTGTGCTGGTGATCATGGAAGTGAAGTGCTGGAAAGCACTGTAAGTAAACGCCGTGATCGCAAAGCAGCATTTGAATTCATAAAAAGACCCATGAAGCGGCACGGCCAGCCAAGCATTATTGTTACAGATAGGCTCTGGCACTACCGCGCAGAGATGATTTCCATAGGAAATGCTGACCGGCAAGAGACAGGTTGCTGGATCAACAACAGGACTGAGAATCCTCATCTACCGTTTAGACAAAGAGAAAGGGTGGTGCTTAAGTTTAGGAGAGGGTCGACCTTACAAAAATTCGTTGCTGTCCATGCTTCAACCCCTAACCACTTCAACCAGGAACGCCGCCTCTACTCAAGCCTCGATTTCAAGATAAGCGGTACCGCTGCCTTCGCTGAGTGACGCCAACTATTGAGCGCATAGTTTCAGGCTTCAACAGAAATCTGATGTGAGTTTTCATTGTTTTAAATGCACCCCTTGCATACTTTTTATGCGCCGATCACAACCCCACCATTTCCCTTGGTCGCGAAGAATAGCAAACTGGGAGAGCAGAGTGAAGTCAGTCTCGCAACGCTTTCCCAATTACCCATGATTCTGCTCGATCTGCATCTTACCAAAGGGCACTATGTGCAGTTAATAGGGGGTTGCAGATATAATGCGCAAATTTCTCAACGCAAAGAATTTGCTGGGATGGTGCGCAGCTCATTGTCAAACGGTTTTGGGTTTCCCTTTCTGGATTCTACTCGCTCGAAACATATCGAAGGCCATTCGCGCTATTGCCCCAAACTCATCCGTGATCCTCTGCCCGCCTGTAAATTTGGAATTCTCATCCAAAACGGCATCAAACAAGACAGTATTATGCGCAGTCGCACTCAATTGTGCAAAGACCTGCAAGCCACAGGCACGTTTGAGCAGCGGATAGTACGAAAATTATGTGTGACTTAGCTGACTTGAATCCCGCAAAAAACAGAGGAATATCTCCGAATAAAACTACTATTTGAAGTTTATGCCCTGTTTTACGCTCGGGCCAATAACAGATGAAAGGGAGGACGAATCTGTGAAACGAATTTTTAAGACGGTGGCAACATCAGTGGCAACGGCCGCGCTGTTGGCCACATCTACAATGGCGGAAGAGCCCAAGAAGGGCGGCACCCTGACTATGGCGATACAGCAAACGCCACGCCACCTGAATCCCGCGGTTCAGTCCGGTACCGCTACCGGCCAGCCTGGCACACAACTTTTTGCGTCGCTGCTGCGCTATGATGAGGGCTGGAACCCACAACCATTCCTTGCTGAGACCTGGGAAGTTTCTGCTGACGGACTGTCCGTCACAATCAATCTGGTCAAAGGGGCAACCTTCCACGATGGCGCGCCGATTACGTCTGAAGACGTGGCGTTTTCGATTGATACGGTGAAAGCAAACCACCCGTTCAAATCCATGTTCGCGCCCGTAGAAAACGTTGAGACACCGGATGCCAACACCGCCATTCTCAAACTTTCTAAGCCGCACCCCGCCCTGTTGCTAGCTATGTCTTCACAGCTATTGTCGATCATCCCCAAGCACGTCTACGGCGACGGTCAGGATCCCAAATCGCACCCCGCCAACTCTGAAGGTGTGGTCGGTTCGGGCCCCTTCAAGTTAGTAGAGTTTAAGCGTGGCGAACATGTGATTCTCGAGCGCTACGAGAACTACTTTATGGAAGGTCTGCCCTATCTCGACCGCATCGTGATGCGCATTTTGCCTGACGAAAGCACCCGTGCGATTGCACTGGAAAGTGGTGAATTGCAGATGTCGGGCTTCGAATCCAACCCCCGCAATATTGTGCGCCTAAAGAAAAACGACGCCTTGCATGTGTCCTCAGAAGGCTACGCCGCTATTGGTCCAGTCAACTGGCTGGCGTTCAACACCAAAGGTGAAAAAACGAGCGATCCAAAAGTGCGTCAGGCGATTGCCTATGCCGTAGATCGTGAGTTTATCAATAAGGCGCTGAACCTTGGGACAGCCCCAACGGCTTTGACTGGTATCCATCCCGGAAGTCCGTTTTATGACGCCACTGTTGAGGCCTATGACCTTGACATCGACAAAGCTAACGCGCTGCTGGATGAGGCCGGCTATGCCAAAGGGTCGGATGGTATGCGTTTTGCACTGTCCGTTGACTATGGTTGGCCTGCGATGAAACCTTATGCGGAGTACATGAAGCCGCAGCTGAAGAAGATTGGTATCGACGTCGCAGTGCGGTCTTCAGCAGACTTTCCCACATGGGCTAAGCGAATTTCCACATGGGATTTTGATATGACTATGGACAACGTGTTCAACTGGGGTGACCCGGTGATTGGTGTCCACCGGACCTATAGCTCGGACAACATTAAGGAAGGCGTAATTTGGTCCAACACCCAACAGTATTCCAACGCACGTGTTGATGAGCTGATGGAGATGGCTGGCGCCACAAATGACGCGAATAAACGTAAAGAGCTTTACGCAGAGTTTCAGCAGATCGTCGCGAATGAGCTGCCGCTTTACCCGATCTTTGCGTCGCCTTACCATACTGTTTCTTCAACGTCTGTGGGCAATGCACCTGACAGTGTCTGGGGCACCTCCAGTCCGTTGGATCGTGTGTACCTGAAGTAAGTTCTAGGTAGGACGCGCGCCCGGGCCGCTGTTGCGGACCGGGCGTTTTCTTTCTCGATGATAGGGATATTGCGCGATGGGTCTTGGGCAAATTTTGGCAAAACGCATCGGCTATGGTCTTATCTTACTTATCGCTGTGGTGGTGCTGAACTTCACCCTGATTACGATCGCACCGGGCGACGTTGCGGATTCCATTGCAGGTGACATGGGTGGCGCTGACGCCGAAGTTCTCGCAGAAATTCGTTCACGCTATGGCCTAGACCAGCCGTTCGCTGTGCAGCTCGGGCGCTATATTAGCTCTATCGCTGCGCTTGATCTGGGCTATTCCTATTTCTACAACGCACCCGTTACTGAGCTAATCCTGCAACGCCTGCCTGCAACGCTCTTGCTGGTGTTTTCCTCGCAAATCCTCGCCATCGCAGTTGGCCTGCTGTTGGGCGTGATGGCCGCGCGCAAACCAAACAGTTTCACAAACCTGATCGTGACGTTTCTGTCGCTGTTTGGTTTTGCCGCACCCGTGTTCTGGACTGGTATTCTGCTGATTATTTTATTTGTGGCCATCTGGCCAGTATTCCCGGTGGGCGGCATGATGAGTGCTTTGCTGATAGATGCTCCATGGTATGAGCAATGGGTCAACATCGCCTATCATCTTGTGTTGCCTATGGTTACTCTGGCTTCCATTTACCTAGCACTTTATTCGCGTCTGACCCGCGCCTCCATGCAGGAGGTGCTGGGCAGCGATTATGTGCGCACCGCACGTGCCAAAGGCTTGGCAGAGAATAAAGTATTCTACAAACATGCGCTGAAGAATTCGCTTGGACCGCTGGTCACTGTCGCCGGTCTGCAATTTTCTGCCGTGATCTCGGGTGCCGTGGTGGTAGAGGCGGTGTTCAGCTGGCCCGGCCTTGGCACGCTGGCCCTGCAATCGATCCTTGCACGCGATACGCCCACGATCATGGGCATCCTTTTCTTTTCCTCCCTCGTGGTGATTGTGGTGAACATCCTCACAGATATGGCATTGCGGATGATCGACCCGCGCATTCGTGCGGATTAGGAGCTTCTTTATGAGTGATATCAACACCCAAACCAAAGACATCATCGATATACAGGCTACCAGCTCCTTGCGCGAGATGACAACTATGTTCTTTCGCAACTACGCCGCTGTTGCTGGGCTGATCCTGCTGATTACAATCCTGCTGTTCGTCTTTGTTGGACCACTGGTCCATACAACTGACCCGTTTGAGATGGTCTGGGCCCCCTTCACGATGCCAATGCAGGAAGGGTTCATTCTAGGAACAGATTATCTGGGTCGTGACATCCTGTCAGCGATGATGGCCGGCGGGCAAGTATCGCTTGCCATTGGTTTGGCGGCGGCTTTGGTCTCTATTATCATCGGTGTCTCGGTGGGGGCCTTCGCCGGTTATTACGGCGGATTGGTCGAAGAGCTACTGATGCGCTTTACTGAGTTCTTTCAGGTCCTGCCGACTTTGCTGTTTTCGATGGTAATCGTAGCACTTTTCGGCGCCTCGCTGCTGACGGTGACGCTTGCCATTGGTGTGGTCAGCTGGACCGCAGTGGCCCGCGTCACCCGGTCGGAATTCCTGCGTATCCGCGAGATGGAATATGTCGCCGCTGCACGCTCTGGCTCGGCTCGCGATCTCTATTTGATCTTCAAGGTGATTTTGCCCAATGCGCTGCCACCGATCGTAGTGCAGGCCAACCTGATGGTGGGTTCCGCCATCTTGTTTGAGGCCGCCCTTAGCTTTTTGGGCCTCTCTGATCCCAACGTGATGAGCTGGGGACAGGTCATCGGATCCAACCGTCCTTACATTCTGGACGCAGGTTTTGCCGTGGCAATCCCTGGTTTCGCAATCTTCTTGACGGTCCTTGCGATCTCGCTTGTTGGGGACGGTCTGAACGATGCACTAAACCCGAAATTGAGGCAGCGCTGATGTCTGATCCTTTGCTTGCTGTCTCTGATCTTGTTGTCGATTTCAAAACCCGTGCGGGCAATGCGCGGGTGCTGGATCATATTTCGCTTTCGGTGAACGAGGGTGAGATCCTTGGCATCGTAGGTGAATCCGGCTGTGGCAAATCCATGACCGCGCTGTCGATCATGGGGCTGATCCCTGACCCGCCTGGCAAGATCACTTCAGGCTCGATCAAATTATCGGGGCAGGAGCTGGTTGGCATGGGTGTGGACGACCTGTGCAAGATTCGGGGCAAGGATATCGGTATGATCTTTCAGGAACCGATGACCTCGTTGAACCCTGTGTTTACCGTCGGCGAACAGATCGCGGAAAGCGTGCGCCTGCATGAGGGCGCCTCTGCCAAGGCGGCCCATGCCCGTGCAGTCGATATGCTTGAGGCCGTTGAAATTCCTGAGGCCGCCACCCGTGCCCACGCATACCCGTATCAGCTTTCGGGCGGCATGCGCCAACGCGTGATGATCGCCATGGCGTTGGCGTGCCGCCCCCGCGTGCTGATTGCCGATGAACCAACCACGGCGCTGGACACCACCGTCCAAGCACAAATCTTTGATCTATTGCAAAACCTCCAGGATGAAATGGGCACGGCCATCATCATGATCACTCATGATATGGGCGCGATTGCTGAGCTGGCTGATAATGTGGCGGTGATGTACGCAGGCAGCATCGTGGAAATGGGCAAAGTCGATAATGTATTGTCCCACCCGGATCATACCTACACAAAAGGGCTTATTGCCTGTGTGCCGCATTTGTCCACTTCGCCAGGGCCCGTGCGCGAACGCCTTATGGAGATCGAAGGGGTAGTCCCGGCATTGACTGACCTTGGCAAAGGCTGTGCCTTTGCGCCGCGCTGCAATGCGGTGCTGCCGCGATGCAGTTCGGATAAGCCTGAGCTAATCGCAACACAGGAAAACCATCTGGCCGCTTGCTGGGCGGCCGAAGCGGAGATGGCAGAATGAGTGACCGAGATATCGCACTAACGGTCAAAAACCTAAAAGTCCATTTTGGCGGAAAAAAGAGCATTTTTGGGCGCAAAAGTAATACTGTTCATGCTGTTGATGGGGTTTGCTTTGAAGTACCAGCAGGCACGACATTTGGCATTGTTGGGGAAAGCGGTTCTGGTAAATCCACCACCGCGCTTGCGATCATGCGGCTTGTTCACATTACCCATGGTGAGGTAACGCTACGTGATACAGTTCTTAGTGCACTAGAGGGCGAAACATTGCGCGACGCGCGGTCCCGCTTTCAGATTGTTTTCCAGGATCCCTATTCGTCTTTGAACCCGCGGATGCGGGCAGGGGCGTTGGTGCGCGAACCGTTGGATTTGATGAATATCGGTACGCCCCAAGAACGTGAAGCCAAAGTGGCGGAATTATTCCGGCAGGTGGGTCTGCGCCCGGAGCAACGGGTGCTGTTTCCGCATCAGTTTTCAGGCGGTCAACGGCAACGTCTTGGCCTCGCCCGGGCATTGTCGACGCGTCCAGAACTAGTTGTATGTGATGAGCCCGTCTCGGCACTTGACGTGGCCATTCAGGCGCAGATCCTGAATTTGATGGGCGATCTGCAGAAAAAGTTGGGGTTGACCTATCTGTTCATCTCACACGATCTTGGAGTGGTACAGCACATCTGCGACACAGTGGCTGTGATGTATCTTGGTCAGATCGTCGAGGTGGCGGATCGTGTCAGCCTGTTCACCAACCCACGCCATCCATATACCAAAGCACTTCTGGGTGCCGTGCCATCCGTATACGGCAACAAGCGGGACCGTCGCAACCGGGTGCGTCTGCAAGGCGATCCACCCAGCCCCATTAACCTGCCCAAAGGGTGCCGGTTTGCGTCAAGATGCCCCGTTGCAGAGCAACAGTGCAAAGAGGCCCCGCCAATGCTAGAAACGCACTCGGATGGGCACAAGGTTGCGTGCTTTTTGTCGGACCGTGACCTGTCACAATAGATCAAGTGATCGCCTTCTCATTGTTTTGAAAGCACCTCCAGGTCTAATTATTGAGCCTTTTGGAAATTAAATAATTATATTTAATATTTTTTCTATGCAGTGACTGTACAGCTGTCAAAAATCCCATCATCTCGTAGCTTTGTGCAAATTTTGATGAAGGAGCGCACGTTTTTGGGTTGGCGTAGATTCCCAGTGGTTGAGATACCAAAAACTGGTACATCGGACGAATCTGAAATTGGTACGACGCTGTAGCGGCTGTCTTTGGGGCTGTAATTGCGTGGTCGAATGTTCAGCAATGTGAATCCAAAGTCGCCCTCTACCAAAGCTTTAGCAATTTCAGAGGATCGTGTGGAATGGGCAACGTCTGGCTCAAGACCGCGAGCCCGAAAAAGACCAAAAAAATAGTCGCGCGTATAAGGTAAATCAAGCATGATCATGGGTTTCTTGCTGAGTTGCTCAAATGTTATTGAGGGTCGCTGGCTGGCCTCATCGGAGCGCGAAATTAACGCATAAGGTGGTGCAGCAAACAGCGGTTCAAAGGATTGGCCTTGAGGCACATGCCGATCATAGGTGAACACCAGGTCAACTTCCCCATTGTCAAGGTAGTCTGCGATGGCCATCATATTACCCTCCATCACTTTCACAGAAATCCCGGGGAAATTTTCTGTGATGGATTTTAGGATGGGTGGCAAAAACGTCGGTGCCGCGGTGGCATAGCAAGCGATCCGGACCAGTCCTGCATCATCCCCGCCCTGCGATTGTAATTCAGACTCAAATTGCTGCGATTGGTTTAAAAAAGTGCGGATCAGCTGTAGTGCTTCGCGGCCCGCTGAGGTGGGTGTTATGCCCTTGGCCGGCGTGCGTACAAAAAGCGCATAATCCAGAGACGCCTCCAAAGCATCAATGGAAGCGGTGATGGAAGATTGTGAAATCGAAACTTCGATAGCGGCTTTGGCGATAGATCCAAGCCGCCCTGCCGCCTCCACATAACGTAATTGTTTGAGTGTAAAATTCACTAGGCCATTCCCCCAAAAAAAAGCTTATTGGAAGCAGTTAAATCCATTTTTCCAAAGATTAAAACCTCTTTATCTTTTTATAAAATAACCAGATCACAAGGTAACCCATGTCCGAGACAATCGTTTATAGCGCCAAAAAAATCATCACAATGAACCCGAGTCGTCCAGAGGCCACTCACGTGGCCGTGCGCGATGGGCGCATTTTAGGGGCTGGCAGCTTGTCTGAATTGCAAACTTGGGGCGACGTAACGCTCGATAACCGTTTCGCCGACAAGGTATTGATGCCCGGATTCGTTGAAGGTCATGCTCATGTGATGGAAGGCTCGTTGTGGAGGAAGGTGTATTGTGGCTGGTTTGATCGCGCTGATCCAGATGGCAAGGTTTGGTCCGGTGTGAAAAGTGTCGATGCGGTCGTCCAGCGTTTGCAAGCCGCCGAAGCCACGCTTGAGGATCCTGCTGCGGCCGTCTCGGGATGGCAATTGGACCCCATCTATATGGGCAACACCACCGTGACCCGCGCCGATCTGGATCGGGTGTCCACCACGCGTCCCGTTGGGGTTCTACATGCCTCGGGCCATATTATGAATGTGAATACCAAAGCGCTTGAACTGGCTGGCATGCTTAAGACGGGCTACAATCACCCGGGCATTCCTTTGGGCACCGATGGCCTGCCCACCGGTGAGTTAAAGGGGCCCGAGGTGATGACACCTGTAAGTCTCTTTGTCGGTTTTGAGCGCAATCTTCTGGACGCTGATGAGGCTGGACTGCGCAACTTCGCGAAACTCTGCGTTCGTTCGGGCACAACAACCATCACGGATCTCGCCTCGCGTATGGATGAGGGCACGGTTGAAATGATGCTGCGCGTCACTGGCGAGCCGCAGTACCCCATTCGTCTCATGCCGTTTCGCTTTTTTCTTGGCCTGTCCGCCCCCGAGCTGGTTGAGGCTGTGGTGGCGATGAAAAAACGGGCCACTGATCGGCTGCGTTTGGGGCAGATCAAAATTGTGGTCGATGGCTCTATCCAAGGGTTCTCTGCCCGGCTGCGCTGGCCCGGCTATCATAATGGTGCGCCTAACGGGCTTTGGTACATCGCGCCCGAGCATTTGTCAGAGCTTTTGCATCTTGCGCTTGAGGCCGGGCTGCAGGTGCATACGCACACAAATGGTGATCAGGCCACGCAATTGGTCTTGGAAAAATTGGCTCCTGCTTTGCAAGCCCATCCCAATCCCGATCACCGTTTCACTCTGCAGCATTGCCAATTGGCAGATGCCGCGCAATTCCGTTTGGCGGCAAAATTAGGTATGTGTGTCAATCTCTTTGCTAACCACCATTATTATTGGGGCGACGAGCATTATAATCTCACGGTGGGGCCAGACCGGGCCACTCGGATGAATGCTTGCCGAACCGCGTTAGATAGTGGCCTGCCGATGGCGATACATTCCGACGCGCCGATTACACCGCTGAGCCCGCTCTTTACCGCATGGGCTGCGGTCAATCGCATCACTGTCTCGGGCCGGGTGCAAGGAGAAGAGGAGCGGATCGAAGTATCGGAAGCGCTTTATGCGATTACCATGGGCGCGGCCTATACGCTGCATCTCGATGGGGAGATCGGCTCAATTGAGACTGGCAAAAAGGCAGATTTTGCTGTGCTGGAGGCCGATCCAACCGACTGCGATCCCATGGAGCTCAAGGGTATCCCGGTCTGGGGCACTGTGCAGGGCGGCCGAATTTTTCCGGTGGCTGAGCTTTGACGGCTGAGATCCCGGTCACCGTGATAGGAGGCTATCTGGGCGCGGGCAAGACCACGATGGTCAACCAACTGTTACGCAATGCTGCGGGTCGACGGATTGCAATTTTGGTCAATGAATTCGGCGACCTGCCAATTGATGAAGATTTGATCGAAGCCGAAGGGGAGGATTTGATAGCCATATCTGGCGGGTGCATTTGTTGCTCTTTTGGGTCGGACCTCACGGCTGCTTTGATCAAATTGTCTGAGCTTGTGCCGCCGCCGGACCATGTGGTGATTGAAGCCTCGGGCGTGGCAATGCCGGGCACTGTAGCGTTGAGCATTTCGATATTGTCTGGATTTGTTTTGGCTGGGGTGGTGGTTTTGGCTGATGGGGAACAGGTGCGGGCGCAGGCCGCGGATGATTACATCGGCGATACGATCTTGCGGCAATTGTCGGATGCTGATGTGATCGTTCACAGCAAGACTGACTTGCACACGTGTGCTGGCACTGTTGAGGCGGTAAATGCATGGCTTCAGGCGATGGCACCACAGGCCAAGATCGTATCCACAGTGAGGGGACGAGTTCCCTTGGAAATTATACTAGGCCTGACTGGCCCCGGCACCAGACCTGAAGCCAGCCCCCATGCGGATGTGGGCTATGAAAGCCTTGGCTTTAGACAAATTTTACCTTGCTGGCCTAATGAATTAGCTCAGTCCTTGGCGACTGGGCCTTATGGTGTGATCCGCGCAAAAGGCTTTGTGCGAGACACCGACGGGACCAGCTGGCTGATCCAAACGGTTGGTTCACGGTTTGAAGCACAGCGCACCCAAACGCTGGAGCCTGCCGGTTTGGTTTGCATCGGCCTGCGCGGCTCCCTAGATGCCATGGCGCTTCAATTACTCATCGGTCCGGCCAGTTCGTCAGTTAGAGCCTCTTGATCGCGTGTGTCGCCTCGTGCATTAATGATAGCGCGTGCCGGCCTCTGAGCTGGAGATCCGCGGCACTAGAGCTTTGACCAAATCGCGCATATCGAGCGTGCCTACGGGCTTGCTGCTGTCATCCAACACGCGGTAGCGTAGGGCGGTGTCACCCCCAGAGGCGGCGATGAGGCTTTCGAGGTTGTCATTGGCCTGCACATCGCCGGCAAATTGCCCCTCTGACAAAGGCTGCATAACGGACCGGACACGCAACACCCGCGCGCGGTTGATGTCAGAAACAAAGTCTTCAATATAGGGATCTGTTGGGTTCATTAATATACCTTGCGGCTCGCCCTGTTGCACCACGGCCCCATCTTTCAAGATAACGAGATGATCGGCCAGTTTCAGCGCTTCATCGAGATCATGGGTGATGAATATGATGGTCTTTTTCAACTCAATTTGTAGCTCGAGAAGCAAATCTTGCATGTCGGTACGGATGAGCGGATCGAGGGCAGAAAAGGCCTCATCCATAAGCATGATGTCAGAGTTTGAGGTCAGGGCGCGAGCAATGCCCACCCTCTGTTGCATCCCGCCTGACAATTGCGCTGGATAATGGTTTTCGAAGCCACCAAGACCCACACGGGCAAGCCAGATTTTAGCTTCCTGTTCTTGCTCTTCGGTTGGCCGGCCCTTAATGTCGAGTGCCATAGCAGCGTTTTGTAACACGGTGCGATGCGGAAGGAGCGCGAATTTTTGGAACACCATCGACATTTTATTTTGTCGCATGAACCGCAAATCTGTTGTTGAGAGGTTCATAACATCTACACCATCCACCAAAATTTCGCCATCTGTGGGTTCAATCAATCGGTTGAGATGTCGGATGAGAGTGGATTTTCCTGAGCCAGATAGGCCCATCACTACGGTGATTTCACCTGCTTGCATTTCGACGTTGATGTCTTGCAAGCCCAAGACATGTTTGTGGCTGGCCAATAGCTCTTCTTTACCCATGCCGGCTTTAACATTTGCAAGCGCAGATTTGTCGTCATTGCCAAAAATTTTATATAGGCCGCGTAGGCTGACTTTTGTGGTTTGTGTCATTTCATCAACCCTTATAATTCATTTTTGGTACGGTCGATGCGCGAGAGTGCCGCCTTCGAGGTGCGGTCTAACATGACCGCCAGAAGAACGATGCAGACCCCTGCCATTAATCCAACGCCCAGCTCAAGGTTGCGAATGCCGCGCAGGACGAGAACGCCTAGACCTGGGGCTGTGACCATTGAGGCGATGACCACCATGGCTAGGCTCATCATGATGGTTTGGTTGAGACCAGCCATGATATTTGGCAGTGCCAAAGGCAGCTCTACTTTGGTCAATTTTTGCCTCGGGCTCATTCCAAAGGCATTGCCCGCCTCGACTACATCCTTGTCGACCAGCCGAACGCCAAGATCCGTCAAGCGGATTACTGGCACAATGGCATAGAGGATGATCGCAATCCCGTAGAGGCGTGACTCGCCGATGGGAAAGAGGAAGATCAGTGGGATGAGATAAACAAAGGTCGGCAGAGTTTGCAGCAAATCTAAAACTGGGATGATTGCTTTTTGCAATCTGTTGTACTTGGACATGGCAATTCCAATAGGAATACCGAACAGTGCTGATATGACCGTGCAGACTAATATGACCGCGAAGGTTTGCATCGCCGGCTCAAAGTGATCGACGAAGGCGAAAAACGAGAGGCAAAATGCGTTAAATATCAAGACTGGCAGTGAACGCGTAGCGAACCAGACCGCCAATAAGATCCCAGCCATGATGAGAAACCAAGGAGCGGTCATGAATAAATAAAGCGTGCCATCTAGCATCCACGATAGGGGCTGAGTGATGGGGTCTAAGACCGTGCGCAACGTGGGTCGGATAGAGAGAAACCCATTCTCCAAGCCTTTAACTACATCGCGGGTCTGGCTGATTTGACCACAGGCTTTGTTCAACTCATCCAGCGATGGAAAGGCAAAGCTGAAGCTGGACTCCGGGGTTGAATTTCCGGTCTTAGCGAGCAGTTGCGCCATGGACATGGGACCTTCGGAGGCACCTGCATCGCACCAACTGCGCAAACCCAGCATGTTAAAGAGCCCATCGTAAGTGGCCATAAATTTGTCTCCCCGATGTCAAAATCCCGCGAACTGTCTATAGCTCGCGGGATCAATTTTTTTATTAGTTAAGGATTGCGGCCAATTTGCCTTTTGCATCATCGCTCAACCAATTGCCCCAAACATCCTTGTACGAGGTCAGGAAGTACACAGCGGCTTCGTCATAGGAGGCGTTGTTGTCAAGGCGCCAAGCCAAAACATCACCCATTTGCGCGTTTGTGAAAGCGACGTTTTTCATCAATGTCGCAACTTCTGGTTCACGCTCCATGAAGGCGCCAGATGCAGCTGTCACAACTTTGGCAGAGGGATAGGCCGAGAAACCAGGGTTTGCACAATCGACATCGCCGTTACAGCTATGCGCCTCTGCGTTATAGGCTGGCACTTCAACACGAACCATTGGGTATTTGCCGAGCACTGCGGTTGGAGCCCAGTAGTAGCCGAACCAGGGCGCCTTATCAGCATAGGCTGCAGCGATGGAGGTTTGCAGCGTTTCGCCGGAACCGTGCTGGAAGCGCTCTAGCCCACCGGCTACGGCCTTAGCAGCTTTGAGGTTATTGTTGTTGATGATGTCGCAGGCCCAGCCTGATGGGCAATCATGAAACTTACCGCCAACGGCCGCAGGATTGGCCATGATGCCGTCCCATGTAGTTAGCTCAGGGTTTGATTCTGCGAGGTAGGCTGGGATCCACCATGCCTCAACGCCACCGTCTGACAAAACATTTGTCAGTTCAACCAATTTGCCCTCGGCCAGCAGAGGTTCGTAAGCTGGTGTCGAGTTGGCCCAGACTTCTGTTAAAATATCAGGCTCGCCAGTTTCGGCCAAAGAGGTCAACGCGGGCACCGTCGAAGAGGGCACGACTTGAACATCGCAGCCATAGCCTTGGGTCATCAAGAAGTTCGCGACCGCAGTGACAACTGCGGATGAGGCCCAGTCCATTTCGGTGATAGATACTTTCCCGCAGCTTGCCGTGGCCGATGTGGCGCCTAATGACAGTGCGAATGCGGCTGTTGCCGTCAACATTTTGAGTTTCATCTGTGTCTCCCTGTTATCTTTCTTTACGCATTGGCCGGTTCTCCAGCCTTTTGACCCATGCAGCAGTAGTGCCAGCCTACTGTTGTGACGTGTCATCGCCAACAACATGGACCTAATTTCCACACTGGAACATAGCCAAGCGACACATCCAAGCCCAAATTCGGCAAAATCTTCAAGTATTAATGTTAAGGTCTTTTTTGTGGATCCGTGTATGGCCGTAGTTCTGCCGCCATCTATCATGTAAAGCCAAAGTGGCGCTCATGACATTTGACTCTGAAAGCATGCTGCGGTGAACATTGGGCAGGTGCGTATTATTTTCTATTCAGCGGTGGCGAGACATGACTTATCCCCCTTTATCACAGGCCCGAGACACTCTTAATGTGCAGTGGTACAGATCTCCCATGCCGCCGGAGGTGTTTCGCGCCCTCTAGCAACGCAGTGATCTCAAAGGATGGAAACAGGCGGGTGGCCTTTTGGCGCTCTTCGTGGCGAAGTAGTTTGGTATGGCTGTTTTGGGCGCAGGGGCAATGGGTGGCTTTTACCCTCGCATTGTTTTTACATGGCACTGTTGGCAGCTTTTTCTCTGGAACGACGCTCCATGAGCTGGGCCATGGTACGGTGTTCCGGACTAAGGCGTTAAATAAGATTTTCTTGTATATTTTTAGTGTGTTGAGTTGGTAGAATCCGTTTGATTATGCTGTCAGCCATACATATCATCACAGGTTTACTCTGCAGCCTGAGGGGGATCGTGAGAATCTCTTGCCGCGGCATCCCAATACCGACAAGTTCTTTCTCTTGCAGCTTCTGACCATCAATCTCATAACTCAGTCGGGCCGAACGTTCGGCAAGGGCGGGCTAATTTCGACGCTGTGAGAGACTGTTCTCCATGCGTTTGGCCGGGTTGGTTCCACCGATATCTCCAGCAATGAATGGCTCTAGAGCTTCCACAAAGATCAACCCGACCAGCACAGGCGTGCGGTTCAATGGTCGTGCTATTGCTTGTATTCATGGAGGTCTGTTTGTTCTGGCTTGGGTGACGGGCCTTTGGATCCAGCTGATTATTCTGAGCCTTTTCAACCTCATTGGCAATTGGCTGGGCTGTTTTTGGGGTCTGCCGCAACATTGCGGTCTGCGTGAAAATGTACTGGACTTTCGAAAAACGGTACGCTCTCTGCGGCTGCATCCGGTTCTGGAGTTTTTGTATTGGCATATGAATTGGCATACCGAGAATCATATGTATGCTGGGGTGCCATGTTGTAATCTAAAAAAGCTGCACCAAGCGATCAAAGATGATATGCCAGAGCCAAGTAGTTTGACCGGCGCTTGGCGCGAGATGCTGGAGATTTGGGAGCGGCAGAAACGTGAGCCAAGCTACCAATTTGACACACCGCTTCCAGCGACGGCTCAAACCCAGCGCAACCGCGCAGCTGTAGCTGAAGAAAATTCCATCGGGGATTTAGCGCCAGAGGGCTTGCGCTAAGACTTGGCGACTGACTTGGCGCATGCGCAGCCAAGGTGCTTATTTATTTTATATTCTAATATGCATTAATGAAATAAATTAGATAATTTCTAATGAATTAAACCTCAAAAAACATGCTTTAGGTTTTGTCATGCTCGCCCAAACCGGGCGCGGCACGCAGCAATTGTAGCTGTGCATTTGAAAATTTGATAGGGGTGCGTACGCCTGGGATGCCTTCGGGGGTGATGCGCATCTGGCGGTGCAGGGTCTGCGGATCTTCTAGCGCTTCGGCGATAGTATTGATGGGGCCGGAGGGCACGCCGGCGCTTTCCAGCACCTGCAAGACGTCCAATTTGCGCCAGTGGCTTAAAACTGCAGTAATTTGCCCAACGGCCTCAGCGCGATGGGCCAGCCGAGCCGCATTGTCGGCGAATCTCGGATCGGTGATCCAATCCTCACGGACCAACGCGCGTGCGAGACTGTGAAATTGTCGATTGTTGCCGCAAGCGATGACGATATGGCCATCAGCAACAGGAAAAACTTGATAGGGCACAATGCTGGTATGGGCATTGCCCATCCGCTGTGGACTTTCTCCTGTGGTGAGGTAATTTAGGTTTTGATTGGCTTGCGCGGCCAGCATGCAGTCAAACAATGCCATATCGATGTGCTGCCCCTTGCCCGTCCGAGCGCGTTGGGCCAGGGCGGCTTGGATTCCGATGACCCCGTAAAGTCCAGTGAAGACATCGGCAAAAGCCACGCCAACCTTTTGCGGCATGCCCTCGGGCTCGCCGGTGATCTCCATGATGCCCGTCATGCCTTGAATCATAAAGTCGTAGCCTGCTTTATGGGCCCGTGGGCCATCCTGACCAAAGCCGGTGACAGAGCAGTAAACCAGCTGAGGATTTGGCGGCGCCAAGGATGCGTAGTCGAGACCGAATTTCGCCAGCCCGCCGACTTTGAAATTCTCAATCAAGACATCTGCTGAGCCGATCAGGTCTTTGAGATAGGCCAGTCGGGCGGGATCATTGAAATCAACTGTGATTCCCTGTTTGCCACGGTTGGTGCTGTGAAAATAGGCCGCAGAGCTGTCCGCGCCTTTGGTTACATAGTTTGGTCCCCATTTGCGCGTATCATCGCCCTCCGGACTTTCCACTTTGATGACCTCAGCCCCCAAATCCGCCAGGGTTTGTCCGATCCAAGGGCCGGCCAAGACGCGGGCCAATTCAACGACTTTCAAACCTTCAAGCGGATACATTTGGCTTCCCTTAGAATTTTACAATGTTCAATTTGGCGCTGGACTTTCCGAGGTATTTGGCATGGTTTCGGCTCCAGCGCATCCATTTTTTTCGATTTTGGAGGCGAATGCTTGGAAAGGGAGAGATAATGTGCCGTCCAATACGCTTTGCCATTAATGGATTTGGCCGGATTGGCCGAGCTGTAGCGCGGCAATGGGTGGAGCAGCAGGCAGAAGGTCGTTTTGATCTGGTGGCGATCAATGACATCGCCCCCTTGGAAACCTGCGCCTATCTCTTGGAATTCGACAGTGTCTATGGCCCCATGGCGGGCTGTATTGAGACCAGTTCTGATCGTTTGACTGTCAACGGACATGCGGTGAGGTTTAGCCACAATCCAGATCTGGCGGTGGTGGATCTGTCAGATGTTGATATCGTGTTTGAATGCACCGGCAAGGCTGTGACCCTGCAGTTTGCCACCGCGGGCCTGCGGGCGGGTGCTCGGCGTGTTTTGATCTCTGGCCCTTCTGATTGTGCCGATGTAACTGTTGTCTTAGGCGCGAACGATCATGTTTTGCGCGGTCAAAGCATTGTCTCAAACGCCTCTTGCACCACCAATGCGCTGGCACCCTTGTTGCGAATTTTGCATGAGGCCTATGGGGTGCTCGCGGGACATATGACTACGATCCATTCTTACACAGGCAGCCAACCAACCGTCGACGCCCCCCGCGGCGCGGTGCTCGAGCGCAATCGCGCGGCCGCCC
This sequence comes from uncultured Planktomarina sp., assembly GCA_905181815.1. Classification (GTDB taxonomy): domain Bacteria; phylum Pseudomonadota; class Alphaproteobacteria; order Rhodobacterales; family Rhodobacteraceae; genus Planktomarina. The sequence continues at coordinate 619,382 of CAJIZA010000003.1, forward strand.
TGTCCATGGTGCCGACCAGCACCTCTGCGGCCGTGCTGATTGATAAAATTTTGCCTGATTTGGTCGGGCGCGTGAAGGGCTGTGCGGTGCGCGTGCCGACCGCCAGCGTCTCTGCTGTTGATCTCACCTGTCAAGTGGCGCATCCCGTCGAGCAAGCAGCACTGATAGAGCTTTTGCGGCAAGCCCGGCCCGACATCTTGGGCATGACCGACCGTCCGTTGGTCTCCTCAGATCTAAGGGCACGCCGCGAGAGTTTGGTCATTGCTGCCCCGCAGGTGCAGGTTATGGAACAAAACTTGCTGCGCATATTTGGGTGGTATGACAATGAATGGGGTTTTTCAGCCCGAATGTTCGATGTGGCGGCAAAAATAACGTGAGAGTCGCTTCAAAATGCATCTAAAATTTTTGCGCCCCTTGTTCTACCCCGGGCGCAATACTAAAACTTGGATAACAGAGTGGCATTATGCCGGAAGAGTTACTAGCGGGGGCACCTAATGAAAGATCCAATCGAAACTTATATGAACCTCGTCCCAATGGTCGTTGAACAGACAAGTCGGGGCGAGCGGGCCTATGATATTTTTTCGCGTCTGCTTAAAGAACGGATCATATTTGTAAATGGCCCGGTACACGACGGGATGAGCACTTTGGTGATCGCTCAGCTTTTGCATCTTGAGGCGGAGAACCCAACCAAAGAGATCAGCATGTATATCAACTCCCCCGGCGGTGTTGTCACGGCTGGCCTGTCGATTTACGACACCATGCAATATATCAAACCAAAGGTGAGCACACTCTGCGTGGGTCAGGCGGCCTCCATGGGCTCATTGCTCTTGACCGCGGGTGCCAAGGACATGCGGTTTTCTCTGCCGAATTCTTCGATCATGGTACACCAGCCCTCTGGTGGTTACCAAGGCCAGGCAACAGACATCATGATCCATGCGGAATTTACGCAAAAGCTGAAGCGCCGTTTGAATGAAATTTATGTCACCCACACCGGGCAAGACTATGATACAATTGAGGCCGCTTTGGAGCGAGATAATTTCATGTCTCCTGAGGAGGCGCAGGCCTGGGGTTTGATTGACAAAATCGTCACCAATCGTGAAAAAGAGGCAGGATAGGCAAGATTAACCACAAAATCGCGGTTGTGGCTCAATCCTAGCTGCCATAAGCTCATCGTGATTTTTAGACACGGCGATTGGGATTGCCTCCACAGAGACGACCCAACAATATTGAAGGTGAGACATGGCTGATAAAGCAAGCGGCGACGGGAAAAATACCCTATATTGCAGTTTTTGCGGTAAAAGTCAGCATGAGGTGCGCAAACTGATTGCGGGTCCCACCGTCTTCATCTGCGATGAATGTGTCGAATTGTGCATGGATATTATCCGTGAGGAGACCAAAGCCAGCGGATTGAAAACCTCTGAGGGTGTTCCGACGCCTTTGGAAATTTGCCAGGTTTTGGATGATTACGTCATCGGCCAGAGTCACGCCAAACGGGTGCTCTCTGTTGCGGTGCACAATCACTATAAACGCCTCAATGTTGCAGAGAAGTCTGACGACATTGAGCTGGCAAAATCCAATATAATGCTGATTGGTCCGACCGGTTGCGGTAAAACCTTGCTGGCGCAAACTTTGGCGCGGATCTTGGACGTGCCGTTCACTATGGCCGATGCGACCACATTGACGGAAGCAGGCTATGTGGGTGAGGATGTTGAGAACATTATTCTTAAACTGCTGCAGGCTAGTGAATATAACGTCGAGCGGGCGCAGCGCGGTATCGTCTATATTGACGAGGTCGATAAAATAACTCGCAAGTCCGACAATCCCTCCATCACCCGCGATGTGTCGGGCGAAGGGGTGCAGCAGGCTCTGCTGAAAATCATGGAAGGCACTGTGGCCAGCGTGCCGCCGCAGGGCGGTCGAAAACATCCGCAGCAGGAATTCTTGCAGGTCGATACGACCAATATCCTATTCATCTGTGGCGGGGCTTTTGCTGGGCTGGAAAAAATTATTGCTGCGCGTGGTAAGGGTACCTCGATTGGCTTTGGCGCGGATGTGAAAGAGAATGATAGCCGCGGCGTGGGTGAAATGTTTGGCGAGTTAGAGCCGGAAGATCTGCTGAAATTCGGCCTGATCCCAGAATTCGTGGGCCGTTTGCCTGTTATTGCGACCCTGACTGATTTGGACGAAGAATCTTTGGTGATCATTTTGACACAACCGAAGAATGCGTTGATCAAACAATATCAACGGTTGTTCGAGTTGGAAGACGTGACATTGACTTTCACCCCTGAAGCGCTGGTGGCCATTGCCAAGCGGGCGATTGATCGCAAAACTGGTGCGCGGGGGCTGCGCTCGATTTTGGAAGATATTCTGCTCGATACGATGTTTGACTTGCCGGGGATGGACAGTGTTGAGGAAGTGGTCGTAAATGAAGAGGCTGTCACATCCGATGCGGCGCCCTTGATGATTCATGCTGACAAAAAGCGCGAACCCGCGACAGCTGGTTGAGCGAACATAAAATTGCAGAAACGGCAGGATTTTGTTGAAAATCCTGCCGTTTATCGTTTCAAAAGTGAGTAGTACTGGACCCCCAACCGCATCTGGGGCATAGATAATTCGAATTTGTTTTGGAGGATCCTATGGGCATCGTCTCAACCCTATTACGTGCCGCCACTTGGTGGAATGGGCAAACGTTAAACACGCAGCTGTTCACTTGGCGCCGCGGCGTGAAGGTGGGGGAAGATGATGCGGGCAACATTTTTTATGAAACAAAGGATCGGGTCAAACGCTGGGTGATTTTCAAGGGGGAGGCCGAGGCCTCTCGGGTAAGCCCTGATTGGCATGGATGGTTGCATCACACATGGGATGAACCGCCTACGCAGACGCCATTGGTCCATAAAACATGGGAAAAACCACATCAAGCCAACCTGACGGGTACCGCAATGGCCCATGCCCCCGCAGGCTCTTTGCGCAACGCTACGCCGCAGTCGACGTCTGACTACGAGGCATGGGTTCCGGAGTGATTTGATGCGTGGTGCTTGGGCAGAATTTATCACTGGAACCTGCGTCTTGGTCTTGGCAATAGGCTTTGCTGTGGTTGGGTTCCAGCGCGGTGGCTTTGGAACTTCCGACGAATCATATGTGTTGAATGCCAGCTTTAGATCCACAGAGGGGGTCACAGTCGGAACGGACGTGCGCTTGGCCGGTGTGAATGTGGGTAAAGTGTCTGCAATTTCTCTGAACCCGGACAGTTTCCGTGCGGATATGCAGATTTCTTTGGAATTGGGCGTGGAATTGCCCGATGATACAGCCATCATAATTGCCTCGGAGGGTTTGCTGGGTGGCAATTTTGTTGAGCTGCAGCCGGGCGGGTCGCCTTTCAACTATGCTTCTGGTGATATGATTGCCGATACGCAAGGATCGGTTAGCCTTTTGAATCTGTTGATGAAAATTTTCTCTGACGGCAATAATTAATGCTACGCCACTTTTTGGCCATTCTGTTTTGCCTTATGCCAGCTTTGAGCGTGGCGCAGCAAGCCCGTGAAAACGGTGCTGCGGAATTGCGCTGGCTGGATCGGACCACAGGCGCATTGCAAAATATCGTCGTGGTGCAGGAGGTTCCCGTCAAGCTGGGCCCGCTCGAAATTCACGTGAACAGCTGTCGCTCTCCGCTAGGTGACGTGAGCCCAGACGCCTTTGCGTTTGTGCAAATCTCCGATTGGCGGCGAGATGAGACGCTCTTTGAAGGCTGGATGGTGGCATCGTCCCCGGCGCTTAACGCCTTGGAACATCCGCGCTATGACGTTTGGGTTCTGCGCTGCAAGACGTTGTGAACATCGGGCAGGGGCTGAGCGGTGATGGTGGCGGGCAAGGCAAGCGCTTCTGCCAATCGGCTGCGATACTGCGCCCGGCTGATTTCAAGCGCCCCCAGAGTTTGTAAGTGATCGGTGATAAATTGCGTGTCAAACAACGCAAAGCCGCAATTGCGCAGATGGGTGGTTAAAAAGGCCAAGGCAGCTTTAGAGCCATTAGTTTGACGTGAAAACATACTCTCCCCGCAAAACACCCCGCCGATTGTAATACCAAACACCCCGCCGAGGAGTGCTCCGTCGTCCCAGACCTCCAGGCTGTGACAGCACCCCATTTTATAAAGCGCTGTGTAATTGGCGTGGAGGGTTGGGTTGATCCAAGTCTCCTCGCGGTCAGCGCAATGTTGCAAAACGCTATCAAAAGCTTGATTCAGCGTCGCTGTAATATTGTGTCCGTGCAAAAAACGCCGCAGAGAGCGCGAAATGTGGAACCTGTCTAGCGGCAAGATCCCGCGCCGCTTCGGATCGACCCAAAACAGTTCGCGATCCTCGGCATTCTCGGCCATGGGAAAAATACCCTGGGCGTAGGCATGCAGCATTAACTGCGGACTCACAGCCCCAAAGCTCATTTATCGTCGAACTTTTGCTCCAACCAATGCTCAAGCCAATGGATATTGTAGTCGCCTGAATGCACGGCTGTCTCTTGCAACAGGGCGTGAAACAGCGGAATGGTCGTTTCAATCCCATCAATGATCAATTCTCCCAAAGCGCGCTCTAAACGAGCCAGAGCGGCCTTGCGGTCGGGTGCGTGGACAATTAATTTGCCGATCAAACTGTCATAATGAGGTGGGACCGAATAGCCGTCATAGAGTGCAGAATCCATGCGCACCCCAAGCCCACCAGGGGCATGATAGGCGTTTATTTTACCCGGACGCGGGGCGAAACCTGGAAAAGTCTCCGCGTTAATCCGCACTTCAATCGCATGGCCGTTGATCACGAGATCTTCTTGAGTGAATGACAGGTCATGGCCTTCTGCGACGCGAATTTGTTCGCACACGAGATCTACACCAAAGATGGCCTCGGTGACTGGGTGCTCCACCTGCAGGCGGGTGTTCATTTCGATGAAATAAAACTCACCCTTCTCATACAGAAATTCGATCGTGCCGGCGCCAATGTAATTAATCTTTGCCACGGCATTGGCACAGACTTCCCCGATTCGTGAGCGCTCGTCTGCGCTGATTGAGGGGCCTGGAGCTTCTTCGAACACTTTCTGGTGGCGGCGTTGCAAAGAGCAATCTCGCTCGCCCAAATGCACAGCGCGGCCTTTACCATCGCCAAACACTTGAATTTCGATATGGCGCGGCGTGGTGAGGTATTTTTCGATATAGACTTCGTCATTGCCAAAGGCCGCCTTGCCCTCTGAGCGGGCGGAGCTAAAGGCCGTCGGCATTTCCTCAGCGGAATTGGCCACTTTCATCCCGCGTCCGCCACCGCCCGCGGTGGCTTTGATGATGACGGGATAGCCAAATTCTTCACCGATTTTCAAGGCAGCGTCCAAATCCGGAACGCCGCCCTCAGAGCCTGGTACGCAGGGCACGCCAAGGGCGCGCATCGTGTCTTTCGCGCTGATCTTATCGCCCATAACGCGGATATGTTCAGCGGTTGGGCCAATAAAATTGATGTCATGATCTTGCAAGGCCTGCACGAAGGTGGCGTTTTCTGACAGGAAGCCATAGCCTGGGTGAATGGCATCTGCACCGGTGATTTCTGCGGCCGCGATGATGGCGGGAATGCTTAAATAGCTCTCCGTGCTTGAGGCTGGGCCAATGCAAACGGATTCATCGGCCATGCGCACATGCATGGCATCGCTGTCGGCTGTGGAATGCACAGCAACGCTGCCAATTCCCATCTCACGGGCGGCGCGGATCACGCGAAGGGCAATTTCACCCCGATTGGCGACAAGGATTTTCTTGAACATTATTCGATAATTACCAAAGGAGACCCAAATTCGACAGCGGCGCTGTCTTCGACCAAAATGCGCATCACGGTTCCGGCCTTGGGTGCGGGGATTTGATTCATGGTTTTCATCGCTTCGATGATCAAAATCGTGTCACCTTCTGACACTTTGGCGCCGATGGTGATGAAAGGTGGGCTGCCCGGCTCGGCCTGAAGGTAGACGGTGCCGACCATGGGCGACGTCACCGCGCCAGGATGGGCGGCGGGATCTTCGATCGCGGCTGGTGCTTCGGCAAGGGTAGCTGGCGCAGGAGCAGCAGGCGCTGCTGCGGCAAGGGGAGCTGCGGGCGCGGCAGCCATATGCACGACGTTTTGCATCTTGGAAATACGGACATTGAGGCTGTTGTCTTCACCATAAAGGCGATTAACTTCGATTTCTGTCAAACCCTGCGCCGACAGTAATTCTGCCAGGGCTTGAATAAATACAACATCATTCTCATTTGGTTTCTTAGTCATTTTATCCCTTTTCGCGTCGGTTGGGCGCCTGATGCCTCTTCATATATGGGAACTTGGGACAAAGTGGAAGAAGATCCTTATCTCAGATCTGCGAAAACCCACTATCAAAAGCTCAAAGGCTGGCCAATTGTTATATTGGCCGGCCTTTGCGTTAACATTTCATTTGTCTTGTTGTGTCTGTTTAGCTGCAATTCATACGATTTTCGATCAAATCATCAACGACAGAGGGATCCGCCAGCGTAGAGGTGTCGCCCAGGGCGCCAAAATCGTCCTCGGCCACTTTGCGCAGAATGCGTCGCATGATCTTGCCAGACCGGGTTTTTGGCAGGCCTGGGGCCCATTGGATCAAATCTGGAGAGGCAATGGGGCCAATTTCTTTGCGCACCCAATTGCGCAGTTCGACGCGCAGCTCGTCTGAGGGCTCTTCGCCGCTCATCAGGGTGACATAGCAATAAATCCCCTGACCTTTGATGTCATGAGGATAGCCTACCACTGCGGCCTCTGCTACTTTCGGATGAGCGACCAAAGCGCTTTCCACTTCCGCGGTGCCCATTCTATGACCAGAGACGTTGATGACATCATCCACCCGGCCTGTGATCCAGTAATAGCCATCCGCATCGCGGCGGCAGCCGTCGCCTGTGAAGTAGTATCCTTTGTAATCGCTGAAATAGGCAGAAACGAAGCGGTCATGATCGCCCCAGACTGTGCGCATTTGGCCGGGCCAGCTGTCTTTGATGCACAGCACGCCATCGGCTTCGGTGTCCAGAAGTTCTTTGCCGGTTGTTGGCTCCAAAATGACTGGCTGCACGCCAAAAAATGGCAGGGTGCAAGAGCCGGGCTTGGTGGAGATGGCGCCGGGCAGCGGGGTCATCAAATGCCCGCCTGTTTCGGTTTGCCACCATGTGTCGACGATTGGCGCTTTGCCTTTACCAACCACGTCATTGTACCAGTTCCAAGCCTCTGGGTTGATTGGCTCGCCCACGGTGCCGAGTACTTTTATGGAAGAGAGGTCGTATTTCTGAACAAATGCTTCCCCCTGCCCCATCAGCGCACGAATGGCCGTCGGGGCAGTATAGAATTGATTGACCTTGTGTTTTTCGCAAACGGCCCAGAACCGGCCTGCGTCTGGATAGGTTGGCACACCCTCGAACATCAAGGTTGTCGCGCCATTAGCCAAGGGGCCATAGACGATATAGCTGTGGCCAGTAACCCAGCCCACATCTGCGGTACACCAAAAAACATCTTTGTCCTTATAATCGAAAGTGTATTGATGGGTCATGGAGGCATAAACGAGATAGCCGCCGGTCGTATGCACGACGCCTTTCGGCGCACCGGTTGAGCCGGACGTGTACAAAATAAACAGCGGATCCTCAGCATTCATCGGTTCTGGCGCACAGTCAGCTGAGGCCTGCGCGATGGCTGCCGCATAGCTGTGATCTCGGCCAGCTTTGTTTGGGAGATCCGCACCGGTGCGCTCAACTACCAAGGTCGCGACATCACCGGCAATCTCCAGTGCCTTGTCCACATTGGCTTTGAGCGGTGTAGCCTTGCCACCGCGCGGCGCTTGATCAGCGGTGACGATCAGTTTGGCTTCGCAAGCGGTGATACGTGCCGCTAAAGCTTCCGGCGAAAATCCACCAAAGACGATGGAATGTACGGCGCCGATCCGGTTGCAGGCCAACATCGCGTAGGCGGCCTCTGGTATCATCGGCATATAGAGCACGACGCGGTCGCCCTTGCTCACTCCTAGTGATTTATAGACATTGGCCAGCTTGCAAACTTCTGCGTGCAGCTGCGTGTAAGTGATATGCGCACTTTCTTCCGGGTTGTCGCCTTCCCAGATGATGGCGGTTTGATTGCCGCGGGTGGCGAGGTGGCGGTCAATGCAATTGGCACTGACGTTTAACACGCCGTCTTCATACCACTTAATCGAGACGCCCGAATGTTCGAAGGTGGTGTTTTTCACCTTTGAGTAAGGGGTGATCCAATCGAGGCGTTTGCCCTGCGCGCCCCAGAAGGATTCTGGATCTGCAATCGAGGCGGCATACATGGCCTCATAGGTTGCTTTGTCAGCATGGGCAGATGCCGCAAATGCTGCTGTGGGGGGGTAAATAGTATCAGACATAGGTGCAATCTCTCTGTAATATAGCGTCTAAGGGGGCAGAAGGGATAAACCCCTTCGCCGGGGCCACTAGATGGCCAAATATTCAGCGCGTAATTTTTCATCGTCTAACACAGCCTGCGCAGAGCCGTCATAGACAACTGTGCCGGTGTCCAGAATGACGGCACGATCTGCCAGCTTCAAGGCCGCCACGGCATTTTGCTCCACAATCACCGTGGTTATACCCTGCCCGCGGATGTGGCTCAATGTTTTGGCAATCTCTTGCACAATCACCGGGGCCAGCCCCTCATAGGGTTCATCAAGTAGCAGGACTTTGACCTGACGAGCCAGGGCGCGGGCGATAGCCAGCATTTGTTGTTCGCCGCCCGACAGGGTGACGCCCTCTTGTTTGCGGCGCTCTTCAAGCCTTGGAAAGAGCTCATAAATTTGATCTAAAGACCAACCAACTGGAGGGGCAATTTGGGCCAGTTTGATGTTTTCCTCAACCGTCAGGCCTTGGATAATACGACGATCCTCTGGCACGAGACCAAGCCCTGCGCGAGAGGCTTCGAAACTGGCCATCGCGTGCAGCGAATCCCCATCGAGCCAGATTTCGCCTCGGGTGACCTGTGGATCGCCGGTGCGTGCGATAGCGCGCAATGTAGAGGTTTTTCCGGCACCGTTTCGGCCCAGCAGAGCGAGGATTTCGCCTTCATTGATCTCAAAGCTGACGCCCTGCACGATATAGCTTTCGCCATAGTAGGCATGAATGTCACGGACCGAGAAGTAAGCGGGTGTGTCTGAAAGTGTCATCGCGGCCACTCCTATACTTGGGCTTCGCCGAGGTACGCTTCGCGCACTTTCGGGTGACCTTTGATATTTTCGGGCGTTTCTTCAACCAAAGGTGTACCCTGAGCCAAAACGGTGATGCGTTCCGCCAGCGAGAAGACTACATGCATATCATGCTCGATGATTGCAATAGTGATGTCGCGGGTATCGCGGATCTGTTTGAGAAGATCGATGGTGTTGTTTGTATCGGCGCGGGCCATGCCTGCGGTGGGCTCATCCAACAACAAGAGCCGTGGCTCTTGTGCAAGACACATTCCGATCTCAAGCCGGCGCTTATCGCCGCGTGACAGGCTGGCTGAATGCATGTGGCGTTTATCAGCCATATTCATGTCTTCCAGCGCATGGATCGCGTGCTCAATAATGTCCTTTTGGTTGCGCACCGCTGCGAAGGCCGTCATGGAGAATGAACCGTCGCGTTTGGCAAAGCAGGGGATCATCATGTTTTCCATGACGGTTAGATCGCCGAATATTTCAGGGGTTTGAAACACCCGTGAAATGCCCATTTGGTTAATCTCATAGGGCGTGCGGCCAAGCACTGATTTCCCATCAAACATCACTGATCCCGTGTCAGGGACCAGCTTGCCAACTAGACAATTGAGCAGGGTGGATTTGCCAGCGCCATTTGGGCCAATAATGGCGTGAACTGATTGTTCCTGCACGCTGAGGTTTACATCTCCCAGGGCCTGCAGGCCTCCGAAGCGTTTGTTGACGCCTTTGACTTCAAGGATACCCATTCGTCTGTCTCCTATTCTGTCGGAGTTTCATCGGAAGGCGTATTGGCCTTCTTGCGATGAAACAGCTTGCCAATGCGTTGCCCACCTTCGACCAATCCGCCCGGAAGGAAGATTATCACCATCATAAACAGCAAGCCCAAAGTAAGATGCCAGCCCTTGCCCACGAAGGGGTGGATAAGCGTAACCATTACGTCCTCAAAGCCGTCAGGGAGGAAGGCCAGCCACTCATGCAAAACGCTGTCGTTTATTTTGGACAGGATATTTTTGAAATACTCGTTGAACCCAGCGCCCAGTATGGGACCGATCAGTGTACCGATGCCGCCCAAGATTGACATAATGACGATTTCTCCGGACGCGGTCCAGTGCATGCGCTCTGCGCCAGCCAAAGGATCCATACATGCCAGCAATCCGCCAGCAAGTCCGGCGTACATGCCGGAGATGACAAAAGCCATCAACGTATAGGGCCGTGTGTTCAGGCCAGTGTAGTTGAGTCGCTGTTGATTCGATTTGACTGCCCGCAGCATTAGCCCGAAGGGGGACCTAAAAATGCGAATAGAAACATAAAAGGCCAGCAGTAAGAACAATCCAGACAGGTAATAGCCGGCATTTAGCGTGAAATCCCAATTTCCGATTAATAGGTGAGTTTCTGAGCGCATGGACAGGCCGAACAGATGCGGGAAATTCGGATCCGTGGTGCTCAAGAGTACCTGCGGATCAGAGTTGTAAACCTGTAAACCTGTTTCCCCATTGGTGAGGTTGTAGCTCGAAGATGGGTTGCCCAAGACGGAATAGGCCATATTGAACATCATTTGAGCCAGCGCGAGTGTAAGGATCGAAAAGTAGATCCCAGAGCGCCGAAGGCTGACGTAACCAACGGCCAGTGAGAAAAGCCCGCTGACTGCGATGGACAAAAGAATGGCCGGTATGATGTCATAACCGAGCAATTTAAACATCCAGACTGCGGCATAGGACCCTGCGCCCAGAAAGGCTGCATGACCAAAAGAAAGGTAGCCTGTCAGGCCAAAAAGGATGTTAAATCCAATGACCAAGATGCCGAAAATAGCGAAGCGCTGCATCAGATCGGGATAACCTGCGTTGAACATTTGTGCCATGGCTGTGCCCTCGGGGAAGGGATTGAGCACGAAAGGAGCGAGGACCACCATCACTGCTACGATCAGCAATAGGGTAAAGTCTTTTTTTTCTAAACCGAGCATATTCTCAATCCTCCATCACGCCTTTGCGCCCCATGAGGCCGCGTGGACGTACTAGGATAACAATGATTGCCATTAAGTAGACAATGATTTGGTCGATGCCTGGAAGGATGTTTTTCACTTCGTTCATCGAAGCGAAGCTTTCCACAATACCTAGCAGAAAGCCGGCCAGAACCGCGCCAGGCAGCGAGCCCATGCCGCCCACAACAACAACCACAAAGGACAGGACCAACAGTTCCACGCCGATATCATAGGTCGGAGGGGTGATCGGCGTATACATCACGCCCGCCAGTCCGGCCACCGTGGCGGCTATGGCGAAGGTGATGGTAAAACGTTTGTCGATATCGATGCCCAACAGGCCGACGGTTTCGCGATCTGCCATGCCAGCGCGCACAACCATCCCGAAGGTGGTAAATTGCAAGAAGGCAAACACCCCGCCAATGATCACGGTTGAGAAGAGAAAATAGACCATTCGCCAGTATGGATAGGCAATGGCATTGGCCTCAAATCCCAGCCAGACCCCCAGATCCATGGTCCCGATAAAAACATCAGGCGGGGCGGTTTGGATGGGGTTTGCGCCGTAGAAAAACTTGATAATTTCCTGCAACACAATGGCCAGGCCAAACGTCACCAGGATTTGATCCGCATGAGGGCGCTTGTAGAAATGCTTAATCAAGCCACGTTCCATAATCACGCCGACCAACAGCATGACGGGAATGGCCAGTAAGATTGCCAAAGGCACAGACCAATCGGTCATCCAGGCGGCCGGACCTACGCCGAACCAATGTTCCAAATACGTGGTTTTGATCGTGGCCGGATTACCAAGAAAATCCACTTTCGTCGGATCGATGGTTTCAAAGCTGACCGAAAAAATTCGGTTTAATGTAACGGCGCAAAATGCCCCAATTACAAATAGCGCACCGTGCGCGAAGTTCACAACACCGAGCGTGCCAAAAATCAAGGTCAGGCCAAGTGCGATAAGCGCATAGGCTGAACCTTTATCTAAGCCGTTCAGGATTTGAAGAATGATGGCGTCCATGGTCCCCACCTGCGGGTTATTTATCTATTAGAAAATAGGGTACGCTTTTTGCGTACCCTAAATGAGCGGCTGTGCAAAGATGACACGCACCTCTGCGCGCTTTTATTTAAGCACCTGGGTTACATGCGCCCAAGTCACCACCGGCAAACATTGGGTGATCTGGAGCGTATTGTACTTGCTCCATTGGTGTCACTTCCACGATTTCCAGAAGGTCAAACTCGGATGTTGGGTTCTCTTTACCCTTCACAACCAACACGTCTTTGAAACACTGATGATCGTCGGCGCGATACAATGTTTTACCATTGCCCAGACCGTCGAACTCAAAGCCTTCCAAGGCTTCACCGACACCACATGGATTGAATGTGCCAGCGCGGTTACATGCATCTGCATAGAGCAAAGTTTGGCAATATACGGTGTGTGCCGCCTGTGAAGGAGGGAAGCCGTATTTGGTGCCAAAGGATTTAACAAAGGCTTTGGAGCCTTCGTCTTGTAAGGACCAGTGCCAGTTCGTAGAACCAAAAATGCCCTTCACGTTGGCGCCCGCACCTTTAGCCATCAAGCGAGAATACAATGGGACGATGATTTCAAAGTTCTTGTTGTTCACAACTTTGTCACGCAGGCCAAACTGAACAGCGTTTGTCAAAGAGTTTACCATGTTCCCGCCGTAGTGGTTCAGAACCAAAACATCAGCGCCAGAATTCAGTACTGGGGCAATGTAAGATGAGAAGTCTGTCGCTTTGAGCGGTGTGCGCACTTTGTTGACAGTGTTCCAGCCCATGGCCTCGGTGGCCGCAGCAATGGATTCTTCTTGTGTCCAACCCCAAGTATAGTCAGCGGTCAGGTGATACGCGTTCCGGTCGCTGCCGTAACGAGCTTGGAGCACAGGTGCCAAAGCTGCCGCAGACATGTAACCGTTGAAGAAGTGACGGAATCCATTTGCTTTTTTGTCTTTACCTGTCGTGTCATTGGAGTGGGTGAGACCCGCCATAAAGATTACGCCAGCTTCTTGGCATAGACCTTGCACCGCAATAGCAACACCAGAAGAGGAGCCGCCTGTGATCATTACAGCGCCGTCTTTTTCGATCATGGATTTGGCAGAGGCGCGCGCCGCATCGGATTTGGTCTGCGTATCACCTGTGACATATTCAACTTTTTTGCCCAGAATGCCGTTACCTTCCAGAGTTTTGGAAGAGAAAGTGCTAAGCATGCCTCCGTCGCCTTCACCATTGAGGTGCTCAACAGCCAGCATGTAAGCGCGCAGCTCGTCTGCGCCTTCGTCGGCATAGGCGCCGGTCTGTGGAACGTTGAAGCCCAAGGTGACTGTGCTTCCAGTTGGCGCATTGGTGTAGCCACTGTGGCTTCCTGCGGTCAAAATCGTCGGTAGTGCCAATCCAGCGCCAGCAGCGGCTCCGGTTTGCAACACGTTACGACGGGTCAGAATTGATTTAGACATTGAAGTCCTCCCGATTGAATAAAGGGGCCCGCCTTTAATATGCGGTTCCCCCGAAAACACACTTAACAGTGTTGACGCAGTGTCGCTCTATGATGGATTGTTGTGCAACGTTGGTCTTGTTTGATTCAAAAATTTTGTAAATTATTGCACGAGTGCTTGATAAAAAATGTAAATAAATTTACAAAACCACAAGGTCCATGTTTGGGCCATGAAAAAATCACCAAGGAAGCATGAGATGGAGCGTAGCGCCTTTGCCGGCAGTCGAATACGTGAAAGACGCGTGGCGCTTGGCTTGCGTCAGGCCGAGGTGGCCCTGCGCGCGGGAATTTCCGGTTCCTACCTCAACCTCATTGAGCACAATAGGCGCCGTATTGGCGGCAAAGTTCTGTTGGACATCGCTGCTGCGTTGGAAACTGAGCCTGGGACGCTGGCGGAGGGGGCTGAAAAATGGCTCCTCACCAGCCTTCGCGACGCCGCCATTGCGCGGCCAGATGTGGAGGTTGACCTCAGTCAGACAGAGGATTTTGCTGATCGCTTTACAGATTGGGCGCGCCTAATTTCGGCCCAGCAGAGCCAAATTACTGCCCTGCAACAAACAGTCAGCAGTCTGTCGGACCGTCTTGCCCATGACCCATTTCTATCGGAGGCGTTGCATGAGGTGCTCTCAACGGTCTCTGCCATTCGATCTACCGCGAGTATTTTGGCAGAGCCTGGGGAAATGGATCAAAATTGGCAGCGCAGGTTCCAGACTAATGTGTTCCAGGACAGTGTTCGCCTGGCCACTGCTAGCCAATCTCTTGCGGATTATCTGGATAGCGATTCGGATCGGGTGCTTGATACGCTGTCGCCACTGGATGAGCTGGATAGCCTATTGGCAAAAAAAGCCTATCATTTTGACGAGCTTGAAGATTTGCCAGAATGGAGTACCCCTGTGGCGGACGCCCTGTTGGCAGAGGTTTCGGTGGCGGCAAAAGTCTTGGGCTTGGAGTATTTTTGGCAATACTGGTGCGACGCGCAGAACTTCCGCCTGCCGAAATTACTACGGCTGGTGGCGGACTTTGGACTGAATCCCGTGCGAATTGCCAGGGAGACAGAGCTGTCACTACCCCTTATCTTTCGGCGCTTGGCCAGCCTGCCGCCTGATCCCAACCGCCCACCCGTTGGGTTGATGATTTGCGATGGCAGTGGCAGCTTGTTGTTCAAGCAGCCCTGCGATGATTTCCAAGCGCCGCGGGTTGGGTCGGCCTGTGCGCTCTGGCCGCTCTATGGCGCGCTGACGCAGATTGGTGTTGCAGCGCGTCATCAGATTTTGCACAGCGGCCGGCTAGGAACTTTGGGCGAACCAAATCTCTTCGACACCTTCTCTATTGCAGAGCGCGTGACCTCCGCCAGTTTTGAGGGCGTGCCAGTCCTGCGCTCTACCATGTTGATCTTGCGTGCGGAAACGCCAAAATCTGACCAACCTTTGCCAATTGGCAGCACGTGCCGCTTGTGCAATATCCACGCCTGTCCAGCTCGGCGCGAGCCATCAATTTTTTCAGATGGGTTTTGACAAAGCAGGTTTAATTCGGCTCTATTGCCAAAGATGGTAACTTTGAAGGAAGGGAGGCTAAAATGCGGCATGTTTTGCTGATTGAAGATGAACCGAATATCATCGAAGCCCTCAGTTTCATATTTTTGCGCGACGGTTGGAAAGTGGATGCGCATTCCGACGGGGCGAATGCTGTGGCCACAACCGTGCAAACGGCCCCCAATGCTATTATCTTGGACGTCATGCTGCCCAATCGCTCTGGTTTTGAAATTCTCGAAGAGTTGCGCAGTCTGCCCGACTACAAAGACATCCCAATTTTGATGCTCACCGCAAGAGGCCAAACGAAAGATCGCGACATTGCGATAGCCCGCGGCGCATCACAGTATATGGTAAAGCCTTTTTCCAATGCAGAGGTGTTGAAAACTATGAATGCGTTGGTCGGACACGCACCGTGACCGGCAAGCGTGATCAAACTCTGAAAAGAGTTGCGAATGCTGCCCGCGGGCAGCGTGTGACAGATTCCGCCCTGATCTTACCTTTCGTGGGGATGATCCTTTTTTTGCTTCCGATCATGTGGCCGCGCACCTCTGAGGTTGACCAAGCTGCGGGAACCGCGACCTCGACTGCTTTGATCTATCTGTTTGTCGTTTGGGCAGGATTGATCTGTTGCGCCCTTGGTCTGGCGCTTGTGATCAAACGATTTGGCGTGGGACGGAGCTGAATGCTGTCTCTCGATCTGCTGATTTTTGTTTCGCTTATTTATGTAGCTTTCTTGTTCAGCGTTGCCTTTTGGGCTGAACGGGCAAGTGATGCCGGGCGCGGCGGCTGGATGCGCACGCCGCTCATTTATACCCTGTCATTGTCGATTTACTGCACCGCTTGGACCTTTTACGGCGCTGTGGGATTTGCAGCGCGGTCGGGACTGGAGTTTTTGACCATCTATCTTGGCCCCACGGTGGTGCTCATCGGTTGGTGGTTGATCCTGCGCCGATTGGTGCGAATTGCCCGGGCTGAGCGGATTACCTCCATTGCGGATCTGGTGTCCTCGCGGTTTGGAAAATCTGCGCTTTTGGGCGGGTTGGTGACGGTGATGGCGGTGGTCGGCACAACGCCCTATATTGCCCTACAGTTGCAATCGGTGACATTGTCGATCTCGGTCTTCGCAAATGGCACCCAAAACATTCTCAGCTCAACGAATATAGCGTTGTGGACTGCTGCGGGCCTTGCAGTGTTTACGATTGTGTTTGGTACCCGCAATCTTGATGTGAACGAGCGGCACAGCGGCGTTGTCATGGCCATTGCTGTTGAGGCAATTGTTAAGCTCTTGGCGCTGCTGGCGGTTGGGGTCTTTGTGGTCTGGGGCTTGGCCGACGGTGCGGGTGATGTTTTGGCGCGTATTGATGCCTCGCCCATCTCACAATGGGGGGTCAGCAACGGGCGCTGGATCGGACTCACCTTCCTTTCGGCGGCCGCATTTTTGTGCCTACCGCGCATGTTTCAGGTGATGGTGGTGGAAAACTCTGAAGAAAGCCATCTAGCGACAGCCAGTTGGGCTTTTCCACTTTATCTCCTGCTCATGTCATTATTTGTGATCCCCATCGCGGTGGTGGGGCTGGATATTTTACCTGCAGGGTCAAACCCGGATCTTTTCGTGCTCACCCTGCCGCTGTCTGCTGAGCAAAATGGTCTAGCGATGCTGGCCTTTTTGGGTGGCTTCTCTTCGGCGACCTCGATGGTGATTGTGGCGGCGATTGCCCTATCAACCATGATTTCAAACCACATCATCACCCCTATTTGGTTGCGCGCGCGCGGTCAGGGGGCGACCATTTCTGGCGATGTGCGCAATGTGGTTTTGACTTCGCGGCGCATTTCGATCATCGGCATTTTGACGCTTGGCTATCTATATTATCGCATTTCCGGTGGTGGGGCGGCCTTGGCTTCTATTGGGTTGATATCCTTCGCCGGTATCGCGCAGATCTTGCCTGTGATGCTGGGTGGGATCTTTTGGCAAGGGGCGACCAGAATTGGGGCCCTGGCTGGGTTGATTTGCGGGCTGGTCGTTTGGAGCTACACTATGTTCCTGCCGTCGTTTGGTCCGGAAGTGTTGATCTCTCAGGAATCAATCGACCACGGGCTTTGGGGGCTGCAATGGCTGCGACCGACCGCGCTATTTGGTATCCAAGGGCTTGATCCGGTGGTGCATGCGGTCTTGTGGTCGATTTTGCTGAACAGCTTCGCCTTTGTGGCCGGCTCTATCTTATCCAGACCGTCTCCTTTGGAGCGGGTGCAAGCGGTGCAATTTATCAGCGCTTTTGACAGCGGCCCGTCGGCACGCGGCTGGCAAAGAGGGGCCACAGATGCAGAGGATCTCTTGAGCATGGCACAGCGCATTATTGGCGCGGCTCAAGCACAAAACTTGTTTCGTACGGCGGCACAACGGCAGGGAAAACAGGGCTATCTACCTGATCCAACACCGCAATTTCTTGAAACTCTTGAGCGGGGCTTGGCCGGCAGTGTTGGAGCGGCCACAGCGCATGCAATGTTGGGGCAAATGGCCGGTGGTTCTTCTGTCACGGTGGAGGATTTGATGGCAGTTGCGGATGAAACCGCTCAGATCATGGAATATTCCAACCAGTTAGAGGCCAAGTCTGGTGAATTGACCACAACCGCACGCAAACTGCGTGACGTCAATGATAAACTTACGAAGCTCTCGATTCAAAAGGATGCTTTCCTCAGTCAAATCAGCCATGAGCTGCGCACGCCTATGACATCGATTCGAGCGTTTTCGGAAATTCTGCAAGATCCAGATCTCTCGGACGGCGACCGGCCGAAATATGCGCGGATCATTGAAGATGAAACCCAAAGATTGACCCGGTTGTTGGATGATCTGTTAGACCTTTCAGTGTTAGAGAATGGTCAGGTCTCACTGGAGCTTCGCCAAGCACGGTTGCGCGATATATTGGACCGTGCGCAGGTTTCGGCCAATGTGGATAAGCATTTAAGAATTCGTCGCATTGCTGGTCGTGAGGATGTTTCGATCCTCACAGACCCCGATCGTTTGACCCAAGTATTTATTAATCTCATGTCGAATGCCGCGAAATATTGCAAGGCGCAGCAGCCAGAGTTGACTGTCATTGTAACCGAGACGCCCGCGGCCATAACCGTGGACTTTATCGACAATGGCGCAGGGGTAGATATGGCCAATCAGGATATGATTTTCGAGAAATTTGCCCGTGCGTCAGATCATTCTAAAGCCGGGGGCGCGGGGCTTGGTCTGGCGATTTGCCGGGAGATCATCAGTAATTTGGGAGGGCAAATTTCCTATCTGCCTGGCCAGCTTGGCGCGGCGTTTCGGGTCAGTCTTCCGCGCGATTAAGCGCCAGAATTTCGAGCTGAGGCCGCAGATGAGCCAATGGATACCCCGCTCGACTGGTGGCGTCCAAAATGTGATCGGTAGCGATGCGCCCGGCTTGGGCAAAGGCCCAGACAATGGTGCAGCGATTGCCCGAGGCGCAATAGGCAAAGACGGGGCTCGGCAGTTGCGCCAAAAGTTCCGCTTGCTGCTCTATCTTATCCGGGCCGAAACTTGAGGGATCGAAAACATTTTCGGCGAACTCCATCCCCGCGGCTTGGACGGCGGCCTTGATGGCCCCGGTTTGGCGGGGTTCAGGATTTTCTTGATCTGGGCGATTGCATATCACAGATTTGAAACCTGCCTGCACGATGCTTGGCACATCTGAGACGTCGATTTGTGGTGATACGGAATAATCGTCGGAAAGAGTGTTAATCTGCATGGATGCGGAGTCCTCGTTTTTGAACGTCTTAAGTGGAGCGAGTGGTTACAGCATAATGCCAATCACCACCATCATCAGCCCGATTGCAGAGCACCCCATGGCGCCGAGGTTCCAAGCTACGGCCGATTGAAGGTTCACCTGCATTTCATCGTCGCTGAGACCTTGTTTCTTCGCCCGCATAATCCGTAAGATGGTGTAAAACAGCAGGCCAAGTCCAATAAATGTCACGATAACCCCCGGGATGATGAGCCAATCCATAGTCTACTCCGAAAACTTTAATTTTGAGCCACAGTCGCGAAGGAAGGCGGCTTGTGCAAGTCGAAAACGAAGGGTATCGCTGCACAATTACTTATTGCAACGGAGTTCCCTATGTCAGAAGTCGACAGCAGCTATCGCGTCACCGCCGATGAATTGCGGCAGTTTATAGAGCGTATTGAGCGTTTGGATGCCGAAAAAAAAGATCTGGCTGAACAACAAAAAGAAGTCATGGCAGAGGCCAAGGGCCGTGGGTATGACACGAAAGTCATGCGCAAACTCATCACCCTGCGCAAGCGGGACCAAAATGATATTGCCGAAGAAGAAGCTATTTTGGAAATGTATAAAGAAGCCTTGGGCATGTGAGTGTGTGGCTGGCCTTCAAAGGGCCGGCTCAATGACTTCAATATCCCTGCGTGAGATTATAGCCAGCCTTTACTGGTTCTTCTGCATCTAACCCTATTAGGCGCCGCAGAATTTTGGGCCAAATAAAGGGCGTATCCTCGTTACACCGAGCTGTGATCTGCGCACTTGGCATGATAGTGCGCATGCTATGGATCAGGCTGGAGCATTGAACCACAGTGGGAGCAGCTCCCGCCATGCAGCGCTGAGACGACCGACTGTGAAATTTGCCATAAGCCGCCGGAATAAAGGTACCTGGGTCACGCATGCAGATTGACAGTTCAATGGCATGGCCTTGGAACAAAGTGCCAAAGGTCTGGAGCTTTTCCACCACCAGAGCATACAAATCTTCACCCTTGAAAATTTGGTGTGGCACGCAGATGCAATTGGCATTGGCCAGAATCACCCGCTCGGCATCTGTATTACGAGGAATTTGAGCCAAAAGCTCCTCTCCCGACATATCCGGACGTGCCCCTTTGGCCATGGATTACAGGTTTTCTCGAATGACATTTCGGTATTTGCGCGGGTGGGGCAGGGCGACCTGTTTCTGGACAAGCGCGGCTTTGTTCTTCACAAGCGAAGCGTGCAGGGCATCTTGGTCTTCGCAATGGGCGCCAACATGGTAACAATTTGCATCGAAATATGCTGCTTTTGAAATAAGTCCTAGCGGACAGAGTATAGGCAACCGCTTATTAAATAAAACAGCCGAAATCAAAAATGAGGGCTTCGTGTCAGAAAAATTAAAGAAACGCGCGGGATTGGGCAGATGGCTTGCACTGGCCATTGCTGTCTGTGTGCTCTTACCAATTGTTTCGATTGCTTGGATGGCGTTTGGTAGCGATGGCGCGCGCTGGGCGCATCTTTTGGCAACGGTGTTTCCGCGGTATTTGAGTAATAGCCTGTCGCTCATGTTGGGCGTTGGTGCTGTGAGTCTCCTCCTCGGCACATCTCTGGCTTATTTGGTTACGCATCTTGAGTTTCCAGGGCGTAAATGGGTGCAATACGGATTGTTCCTACCGCTGGCGATGCCCTCTTTCGTGGCCGCATACGCTTGGGTAGATGTCTTGGAATATGCCGGTCCACTGCAAACATCTCTTCGCGATTTGGCAGGATGGTCTTCGGTTCGGGACTATTGGTTCCCCAATATTCGCTCACTGCCCGGAGCAATATTTGTGCTGTCTTTGACACTCTACCCTTACGTGTATCTTCTGACCCGCGCGGTATTTCGCGAACTGCCTGCCAGTGGTCAGGATGTGGCCCGTTCACTTGGCTTGGGGCATATGCGGCAATTTTTACGCGTGAGCTTACCACAAGCGCGCCCTGCCATTGCCGCCGGCACAGCCATAGTCATGATGGAAACCCTAAATGATTTCGGGACAGTAGATTATTTTGCAGTGCAGACTCTCACCACGGGTATTTTTTCGATTTGGTTGGAAAGCTATGATCCGGGTGGCGCGGCACAATTGGCATTACTGGCCGCCTTGATTGTGGCGGGCTTGCTGGGGGTCGAGAAAATTGGCCGCCGCCGCGCGCGCTTCAACAAGTCTGGTCGTCAAATGGCCCCGATCCAGTTGCAACCCCTATCCTCTCGGCAGGGGGCAGCTGTGCTGTTGTATTGCTTGGTTCCTTTGGGGTTGGGATTTGTAATTCCACTTATGGTTCTGGTGGCGCCTGTCGTGTCGGATCTTAGCCTTTGGAACGACTCTGGCCTCTGGCGCGCTGCGGGGCACAGCTTGGCTTTGGGCGCCGCAAGCGCTGGCTTGGTCGTAATGCTCGCCACTGTAATGGTTTTGGGATTGCAGAAAAGCCCGGGGGCATGGAAAAAATCTTTGCTGACCCTGACGACGATTGGTTACGCCTTTCCCGGTGCCGTCCTCGGTTTGGGGATATTGATTCCCTTGGCAGCGTTTGACAATTGGCTTGCAGACCTTGTTTTTGCGACGTTCCGTCGCGATCCCGGCTTACTCCTCACTGGGAGCGCGGGCGCATTGATCGTCGCCTATTGCGTCCGCTTTTTTGCGATTGGTGTTGGGGCCGCGGAGGCGGGCTTGGCCGCGATCTCAACCAATATTCCACTGGCCGCAAGCACATTGGGGCGTACGCCGAAAGATGTCGCACTAAACATATATCAACCGCTTATGCGGGGAAGCCTGGCATCTGCTATGGTGCTTGTTTTTGTGGATACGGTCAAAGAATTGCCTGCAACCCTTCTTCTGCGCCCGTTTAATTTCGACACGCTGTCCACCCATGTCTACGGACAAGCCAGCCTGGAAAATTTCCATGGTTCCACCCCCGCCGCCCTGCTCATAATCACACTATCCCTTGGTGCGATATTTCTTTTGGCAAAAGCGCATAGGTAGGGCTTGCACAGGCAGTTCTTTTGTCCTAAATCGACGCTCAGTGCCCCTATAGCTCAGCTGGTAGAGCAACTGATTTGTAATCAGTAGGTCCGCGGTTCGAGTCCGTGTGGGGGCACCATTTAAATCAATAACTTAGCAGACATATTGGCGCAATAATCAGTGATTTCTCGCCCAAAAGGTTTCACTTAGGTTTCATCGTTAGCCTGACTCAGTTGTTATTTGGTGGGTCTAGGCGAGCCAAAACCCATATCTCATCTAAAACTGAAGCCTTGTTTAGTGTCGTAACTATGGTGCAGCGTCTGATGTGCAGATATTTGACCGCTGAAAAGTAGGGGTTACTCCACCTAATCCTTACAGTTCACCCGCAGGACCATGGACCGGGGCCCCCTATCCTAGGGCCCCGCGTCTCGGACCACGGGCCTTTAGTATTAGCGTTGTAAATTCATTCGGGGGTAATTTTGTTTGGTAACTGCATCTCTATTCACGCACAATTTCAAGCTCAACCGAGCCGCTGCTCTCGCTGAGTGGCGTCAATTATTGAGCGCATAGATTTAGGCTGTGCAGGCAATCTAATGGGGGTTCTTATTGGTTCGGCCTCAAAATTTTTAAAGGTTAGTTTAATCAGGCCCGTGTTATTTTCAAAATTGGTTACACTTTGTTAAATTGTTCGGCAATTAAATCATAAATATATCTAATTCTTGGAGTGTCTTTTATCTCTTCGTGCGTCACCAACCAAACTGGATAGGTTATGGTTGGAAGTTCTTTCAGAATACGGCTGACACGGGGTTCACTATCTCCATGAGAAATATGTGTAATTCCAATACCGCACCCTTCCACTACCATTCGCCAAGCAACGGAATATCCGTTTCCTATCCGATATGGCAAAAAGTCAGCTTGAGCGTGGGGTATCAAATAACGGATAACACGATTGACCATTTTGACTTGCGAAGTCCAACGCTGGGACTTCAGCTACCAACAACACAGTTTTAAATATCAAACACCGCTGGCACTGCCACATAAAATTACTTGAGACGAGCAGGGCGACTTTGTAGCGTCTTTGGATGACAAAACACTCGGCATTTTGCGGGATGAAACCTGGCCCGAGGAGCGCGGAACCCTTATAAATATAGGGAATTTTTCAGGTTCGCTCGTTTATTCCCCTACAATTCAAGGCAAAGATTTACTTTTGGTGGATGACCCCAGAACTACAAAAATAAGAATTTACTGACCATAAACAGACCTTAAAAATCAGGGGGTAACCACCTGTTATCTGTTTACGTTAATCAGAAGTCTCGTGAATGTTACTCTTGAGTTATGCTGTAGTTAGCACCCACTGTAGATCACTGATCCGTCTGGCATGATCGTATTGCAGAGGATGGTGCCGTCCATTCTAACACTTCGCAGAATAGCGCCAAACAGATTAGCACCATCAAGCGCCACAGGTGAGTTGCCCCGCCAGACAACCTGATAGGTGTTTATATTTCATGTGTTTGCTCATTTTTGAGAATCTAGTTCCCATTAAATTGACTACCCCGCCAATGTGAGACTTTGTACCATTACGACTGAAGATACCACTTAAGGATTACATTTAATATGGCTGATTTTCCGTCCCGCGAAATACTGGGCAATAGTATAACGAAAGTTTGTGGCCTTGATAAAACACTGAAAAGACAGTGGGCGTCGGCTCAAGGGGAAACACAGAAACAAATGTCTTACCCTGTAACATATACTATTGACGAGGGGTTTAAGGAGGCAAGTTCTGTTCCAATTAACCAAAATCCTGGAATTTTTATCCCATATTTCGCAGACAAATTTACCTATGACTTTGCTATGCAAAGTAAGGGCAAATATAAATGGATGGCGTCTGGTCCATTTAGCGGATGTAAGATTTGTATTTTCTCCGACAAAAATGGGGTGGGTATGGGGCATATTTCTCAGCCTGGTGTCGAGTGTGCCAAAGATTGGAAAAAATTTAAAGAGCGAGACGACGTGAAAGTTCATTATGAAGAGAAGATACCTATACCGTATGAAACTAGACATTCCGCCAGTTACCTATTTCTCGATCTAAGAAACGAAAGTGATTTGGTTCTCACGCAAATTGATCTTACCATAACAAACGGGATGGGTGGAGATAAAGGAATAGTAGAGTTAGTTAGGTCGGGTATGATTGGGTAACTAGCCTGAAAGAGTATCCTACAGCCGTTCTCATTTCTATTTCAACCAGTCAGTTCTGCCATCACAGTATGACAATAATTTTATTGGATAGTAATGATATGTTATTATGCGTAAGCAGATAAAAGGGTGCATATAATATGTTAAGAAAATTTATTGTAATAGGTTTTTGTTGTACCTTATTGGTAGGGTGCGCAGATCCTGAGACACCTAGAGATGTAATTGATGTTTCATCAAAAGATATTGCTACCATTGTGGCGCCAAAAGTGACTCAATCATCGCCAGAAAAGCTAGAAATTAGGTACGCTCAGATTACAATGGGCTCGGATTCTGGTTGCAACCCTTTAAATCATTTTCCGATAAGTTGAATGAATGCGCGAAATTACCGAAAAGTGTTAAAGTACTGGCGGTAGATCACTGCGCAAAATATAGCAAGAAGGCAGTATTCCTAGGTAATAAAACTAATATTTTGCAAATGACTGTATCTAAATTCAAGTGTGAAGCCCAATAATAAAAAGAAACTTTCTGGACATCTAACGTCATGTTGAGGCATCATCTGATGTTCGAAGAGGTCGTTTGAGTTAATAAGAGCGATATCATTATTGATTTAGATAGAGCGAAGCTCGAAGGGCTTTGCTCTAACACAGCCCATGAGTTACTTCAGAGAGCCACATGTCATAACGGTGGCGTGCAGTGTAACAACACGTATCAGATTCGTTATGCGGTTAACTCTGATTTAGCGGTGTATGGGGCTGGAGTTAGGTCTACTTAGCTCTCTCGCTGGCTCCACAACTGTACAACATCAGTAAAGTCCGCGGTTCAAGCCGTGTGAAACGCGGCGGAAGATTGAGCGAAGCGAACCCTTTGAAAAAGGGCTTGACCTGATGTCCGTGTGGGAGAAGCATTTACCACTAAAAACTATATATATAATATCACAGTATTAACCCATTAATCGGGCTCATTTCATCTGCATGCGACCCACTACCCAGTGTGAGCGTACAGGCGTCCCAGAGCACTTCACCATCAGCTTGGTGGGCCATCACTCTGCAAGGTCTGCCAATAAGCTCACCTATGGGCTGGTACTCGGCGGGGATATCTGATGCCCAGAAGCGGGACGTTGTGGACGGGGTAAGACTACTGGAGCAGTAATCCGCTCCAAGTTTGCATTCACTTCTAAATTTACCAGATAGTTGCTGAGAGTTGCCGTAGAACTTCAAGCTGAACCTGAGACTTGCTGAATTACCAGTCCTACGCCTGTTGATGAGCTGGCTTCTGCTCAATCTTACGCCAGTTTGTCTGATAGAGAGTCAGAGAGGAAATCAAACACAGTCCTTAACCGCAAATTCGTACCAATTTCAGCGTGTGCTGTGAGCCAAACCGGTACCTTTATGATCGGTATTTCTGGCAATAATCGCTGCACCCTCGGGTTTGCCATACCCAGTCGAAGATGGCCGAGGCCAATGCCGCACCCTGCAGCGATCATTTGCCATGTGACTGTTTGGTCATCACAATTGAATCGAAAGAAGTTTGGGCCAATTGGCACGCCCATAGCACGAAAATCCTCCTGTGAGCCGTCTTGGCCGATGATGTCATGGCCTTGAAGGTCTGCAAGAGAGCGCGGTGAACCACGTCTTGTGAGATAGTCTGTCGCTGCAAATACCGCCAGTTCCAATTCCCCAATTTTTTTGAAGATCAGGTTTAATTGCTGGGTTGGAGGGGACATGGACACAGTGATGTCGGCCTCGCGCAACAACACGTTTACGGTCTCATCCGTAACAGCCAATTCAACCTTAATTTCTGGCTGGGCTTTACTGAAATCAGCGAAGGTGTCAGGCATTAAGAAGCTTGCAATAGTCTTGCTTGCTGTGACCCGTATTGTGCCTGCAACCGCAATGTTTTGATCACTGGCGGCGCGGGCAAAACTGGCTGCTGCTATAACTACCTCTTCTGCATGTTCGAAAATATTCGCACCAATTTTCGTGAGTGCCAAACCGTCGCTACGCCGATCAAACAAGATTACGCCCATATCAGCCTCGAGCGCCGCAATGTGGCGGCTGAGGGTCTGCAAACTGCGGCCATCTGAGCGGGCTGCTGCAGTGATGGAACCATGTTTTGCAACGGCGCTAAATGCTTGAATGTAAGCCAGTTTGGGAATTGAAAGTGGGGTGGACATCGTTTTCAATCCTCATCATATCAAATTTTAATCCGCTTTGTCCTGATCGCCAAGCAATAGTAGTCATGGCCGAGTGTACGATAAGACCTCACTTAGCTTTAGTGTATAAAAATGGGAATCTTATATCCAAATATGGGCATATTGATTGTACTGCGTAGTGGAGCTAACAAAATTTAAAGAGCCAACTGAGGCCCAAAACCCTGGTGTAACGCTCTCAGCGGCTACAATTAAGGTCACAAACTGATCTTCACTCTCTTACAAAGGCGCCCTGGTGGCCGTATCTCTCAGGCTGCGCCTCTGAAATGAAGAGTGGAGTAAGCGTCGCGAACTAGGGTATCAGCTCAATATGAAATGGGCTGAGCAAATTCAGGCCAATTTGCGCAGGGATAAAGCAATCAAAGGATGTCAATTTTTGCCAAAGAAATAAATATGTTCAGAATATTTAATACTAAACGGCTGCGTTAGAAGTAACTCCACAACCGTCGGCGTTGCTCTTTTAGGCTAAACTGGCTGTCAGCGATACTGGATCACTTTATAGCGTCTATTTAGTGCAAAATACTTTCAAATTTATTACTTTAAACCTATCGCAAGCGTAGGTGGATTATGCTTATAATATTATCTCTGTCGTTAAACAGCAGACTGCACTGACAAAAATTTTGCGCGGGCTTGATCTGCGAGGGATAGATGAAAATGTGGCTTTTTTAAGGTGCAAATGCCAAATCTGCCATCACTCTAAATTATTGAATAGGCATCTGGACTGCAAACCTTACCTGCAGCAGTAGCTACAATGCGTCAAATTTCAGATAAATTTATATTTAGATGCCGTCGCTCCCAGAGAAGCTACATAGTTCCCTTATTCCAATTCTTTATATCAGCTGAAACTAGTTTAAATGCCCAGCATTAATCTTCCGCGGATGTCTTGAATTTGATGCAAAATTTCAGTCTTCTGGCAATATTATCACTTTTGATAGTACTTAAGCTTTCTTCGCATTTGTTTTGCCAGAGCCTTATAGACCATATGTATTCGTGCGCGTTTTTTAAGATCAGGTTGTGCTACCAGCCAGACTGGGAGATTTAAAGTCCCCATTTCTTCCAGAATAAGTTTTACAGATGGCTCAGCATCTCCTTCGAGACGGTGTGTCATACCAATGCCACATCCCGCCATCACCAATTGCCAACTCAGTGGGTAATTTTCACATTGGATTACATTACTATGATTCAGAATGGCCTGTCCCCCAAACCCTTTAACTTTTTGTTTTAAAGTTTCTGGAATTGTGCCGATTAAGCAATGATTTTCAAGATCTTGGATGGACTGGGGTATACCGTTTTTCTCAAGGTATTTAGCCGATGCATAAACCCCACAGTTTATTTCGCCTAATTTACTCGCAATCAAATCTTTGCGTAAAGGTCTATAGGTTTGAATTGCAATGTCTGCGTCTTGCTTGCTGTCCATGGAAACAGAATCTGCTGAAACCAGCTCCAATTGAAGGCCTTTGATTTCAAAGTTAATGTTAGCTAGTATCGACGGCAATATTATCGTAGCTATACCGCTACTTGCTACTATCTTAATTGGTCCTGTAAGTTTTGAGTTCTTTGATATGACTGCTTCAGATAAATTTTCTGCTGTTTTGAGAATATCATTAGCGTACTCAAATACAGTTTCTCCGAGTTGAGTTAGAATGAACCCCTCGCTGCCTCTTGTAAATAAGATTGATGAGAGATCAGCCTCTATTGAGGCAATATGCCGACTCAAAGTTGCTCTTGGAACACCAGTATTTTTTACAGCTGCTCCGATTGAACCGCTAGTACAAACATGATGGAAAGATCTAAGATGTTCCAAATTTGGTAGTTTTAAATTTTTATTCATGTGGCGATACCTACGACTAACCCACCCTAAGTGTAAGCCCTTAATAGTGCCCATAAAGTGAACATTTCTACTGGCAGTAATCTCCAACATTTGGACAGGCTTTGACTTTAGAGGCATCAATCTACGCTACGGAGCCAGCAGTTGAAAGCAATATGCTTTTAAATGGAATAACATACTGTTTCGTTGCATCTCATTTAAAAAAATTTGCTATCTTTTGCTATATGCTCAAATATCTGGCATTGTTATATAAAAGTGATTTTATCGTCGATAAAGTCACTCCAATTTGCAATAATGACCATATCTGGGAATTAGGTTCTCATTAAAAGTCACTCTACACGAGGCACAGTTAATTGTAGGAAGTGACTGCTTGGGCCTGTGGCTGTGCAGATCGTACCTTATCAGCCCCATGTTTTTAGCTTGGGCGTCGAATGGGCATTGAGGCTGATTGATTGAAAAGACCATGTTTAAAAAAGATCCAAGATCGCTCTTAGTTGGAAACCTCCATATGAGGATCACTTTGTTCAGGTCTTTGTGATAATACGATCTGTGGCTTTGTCTAACCTAGTGTGGGCCAGTCCCTGTCCCTTTTAGAACGCAAACTGTGAGAGCTTGGGTATGGCTGATAAAGATGATTTTCAGGTGAAGCTTACTTTTAAGGACACCAAGTGTGAGGATGCACTGGTTAATGGGTTTGTGGTGGAAGAGCGCTTATCTCAAGTACCTCTTTATCAAGTCACTATTAAGGATCTGCAAGCCAACCTGAGCGATTTCATTGGTCAGGAAGCCGTTTTGTCCTTTGCGCAAAATGCTTATTATATGTCAGAACAGCCGCGCACATTCTCTGGCATAGTGACGTATGCAGAACGCCAAGTGGACGCACAAGGGAACACTGCTGTCGCGCTGACCCTACAGCCAATGCTGGCGGTGCTTAGGCTAAGCAAACATAGCGCACTTTACCAAAAGCAGGCCTCGCTCGATATTTTAAAGGATGTATTAGCACGCAATGGATTAAAACAACTTACACTTGACGCAAAAGCGGGGGCAAAGCGCGACACGACCATTCAGTATAACGAAAACGATCTAAGCTTTTGCGAACGTCTGTTAGCCGAAGAGGGGCACACTTATTTTTTTGGTGATGGTAAGGCACCGGACACGCTTATGGTTCACGATACGGCTCGGCCATTTCCCTCCGTTGGTCCCGTGGTCGATCTGACCGATGCGCAACTCTCAGAGGTGTCACGCCAGCAGGCCCAAACCCTGAGCGCACATCACAGCATTCAGACGGGGAAAGTGTCGCTCGTTAGCTATGATCCTGCAAGGGCGGCTCAGGATAAGGCGGGTCCCAAGCTTTCGTCGGCGCTGAAACTTAAGGTGAAGCCTAACGTTACTGAGTACCGTCCGGTACCTTTAGGTGATCTCACCAAAAAAGAACTTATACGCGCCGTTGGTGCCTGCGAAGCCGCTGCTATGTCATTACAAGGGACGTGCGAGTACCCTGCCATGCAGTTGGGGCAAGAGCTCAACATTTCTAGCGAGACCAAGGGGATCGCAGGACGCTACATTGTGACCGCTTTCACTTATACACCTGTACGCGGCAATGCATTGTCCTGCAGATTTGAAGCCGCTCCAATTGAACATTTGCCTGTGCCCAAACGCTTGCCCAAGCCAGAGATTGCTGGCGTACACAACGCTCTGGTTGTAGGGGGTGACGCAGGGACTGTCGCATGTGACGCACAGGGGCGCGTGCAAGTGAAATTTTTCTGGGACACAAGTGGCGATACTGACAAAACCAGTGGCTTCATCAGGGTGGCAGAACACTTTGCCGGACAAGGTTATGGCGCGCAGTTTATTCCACGTGTTGGGCACGAGGTTCTGGTTTCTTTTCTTCACGGCGATCCTGATGCGCCCGTGATTACGGGTCAGATTTACAACGAAAAGAACAAGCCACCTTTTGCCACTGCCAATAGCACCAAGTCTGGCATTCGTAGCCGGTTGAAAGGTGAAGCAAATGAGCTGGAATTTGATGACAAAGATGGAGCTGAGATGGTCGCATTACGAGCAGCCAAGGACTTTGAATTGATTGTCAATCAGAATGCTGTTGAAAAAATCACTAAGCTGCAAACCATATGGGTAGGCGAAACGTCAAAAGTTACGATTGATAAAGATCAGGTGGTTGAGGTTGCCAAAACTGCAAAATTCAAAGCAGATGAGCGCAAAGCTGATATAGCTGAAGGCGAGACAGTAAATGCCAAAACCATTACCTTTACAGCAGATAGTAAAATCATGCTACAGGTTGGCTCTTCAAAAATAGAACTTACAAGTTCTGGAATTAAGATTTCAGCAGCAAAAGTTGATATCGAAGGCAAATCTGGCTTATCAGCAAAAAGCAATGGCACGCTGGCTGTGAGCGGCACATCGACTAAGATTGAGGCTAAAGCTAAGCTGGATGTCAAAGGTGCCATGGTGAATGTGACCGGCCAAGCCCAGACCAAAATTTCAGGCGCTATGGCCGAGGTATCTGGCTCGGGCATGCTGACCCTCAAGGGTAGCATTACAATGATAAACTAAGGGGCATAAATGTTTCGCAAAATACCTTTCGAAACCAGTACGGAAATCTTGAATCGCTTTGATTTAAGCGAAGAAAGTGTGGCGTTAGTGACACCTGATATGGCTCCCTCTACTGTGATTGAGGCACTTGATAAGGCCAGTGCACTGCCTGATCTTGTCAATTTCATTGGTCATGCGCTGCCGCCTCGCGAAGGTATCTGTTGGGTGTTGGCCGTCACTAATGATCTGAACCCAAATTTGCGTGGCGGCGTCACGGACTTAGTCAGTGCCTGGGTACGTGAGCCTCAAGAAGGAACACGGCAGAAATTGATGAAGCACATGGAAACGATGAAGAGTGATACACCTTTGTATTGGCTTAGCGCTGCTGTGGCTTGGAATGGATCCGGTGGCATTGGCGCACCAGAAGGACCGGTTGTCTTGCCGCCAGCCTGGCTGCACGCCAAAGCGCTACTTGGAACAATCGCTCTACAAATGGGGCAAGATGAGGAAGAAGTTGACCGCGCCCGCGCGGTGGCTCTTATTCGTGGTATCGAAGTCGCCAATGGTGGCTGGCCAACTGTTTCTGAAAACACTGGATAAGGAAGAAATTCATGCCCGGTCCGCCTGCTGCACGCATTACAGATATGCATGTCTGCCCGATGGTCACTATGGCAGGCCCTGTACCAATTCCACATATTGGTGGCCCAATCTTACCACCAGGCTGTCCAACGGTGTTGATTGGCAAATTGCCAGCAGCGGTGGTGGGTGGAATGGCCACCTGTATTGGCCCACCCGATGCAATAGTTAAGGGCAGCGCAACTGTTTTGGCGGGAGGCATGCCATTGGCACGGATTGGTGACACCTGCGGTCATGGCGGATCTATTGTGATTGGGTGTTTTACGGTTTTGGTTGGCGGTTAAAAGGATTCAATAAAACCCATGTTTTTCCGTGAAATTTTCAATTCGCGGTTCAACGATAATTGTTTTTCGTTGAACTTGTTGCTCTGGGGCTAGACATATCATCACCAACAAATTTTGATTTTTCTAACTTAGCACTGAGGTCCGGGCCAGAACTGCCAGAGGCTAGAAGAAATACTCCCCAAAATGAGATACTATAACGCTTCATTTAATTGCATTTTAAAAAGGTTTGGCATTTTTAGCCACTCGCTCAATTATTTGGCTTGGCTTTATAACAATGATTTTATAACCGATGAAGTAAATCCAATTCCCAGTGGTGCCCATATTTGAGAATCGAGTTCCCATTAAAAGGTACTCCACATGGCGCACAGTTAATTATATCAAAAATCTCGAAATGATTAAGTTTTGAGGTTTCTATTGCGGTGTAAAATTCGTCACAAGCTAATATATTCGATTTCAAACCTCGTAAATTCTTTGCTTGGGATATTTAGTATAAAGCGCCCAGTCAGAACGGTGGCGGCTCTTGAGCATTTTTTAGTATTTGCAAGCATAGATGCTGCGAAAAGGTTATTTTTATATCTACCTTTTACGCTTCTGAATGCTGCTAAAATCTGGTGCTTCTCAAATAAAAAAACGAAAATAACGTGACTTTTGAGCTCAATATACCCATCTGCTGGCGACGCTCCGTTTGGGATATATCTCAAGGATGACAAGGCAACCTATCGAACTCTGCGCAACGCGTTCAAT
Organism: uncultured Planktomarina sp.; assembly: GCA_905181815.1. Classification (GTDB taxonomy): domain Bacteria; phylum Pseudomonadota; class Alphaproteobacteria; order Rhodobacterales; family Rhodobacteraceae; genus Planktomarina. The sequence continues at coordinate 651,812 of CAJIZA010000003.1, forward strand.
GCGGCGCAAGCTTCTTTTAGAGGACTTTCTGAAACTCCAGAGTCCCTAATCAACAGAGATCTGCAGGGGGCTAACGCCGCCGCTTGGAGTAGCTTGCGTGAGGGTTGCGAACGTACTCTAGCAGAGACGTCTAAAGATTTGGAAGTAATCTGTTGGTGGGTCGCGGCAATGTTGCATGGCGACAATCCACTGGAAAATACATCCAAAGCGCTGCAAGCACTTGCTGACTATGTGGGCAGCAATCTTGATCACTTACAACCAATCCTGCCAGAGAAGAAACTCAAAGGCGAAACGTCGGAGGCCCAAGGTGCCGAAATTGCAGAGCTAAAGCTGCGGCCCTTTGTACAATTATTTGGTGAAAGTGACGCTAGTGGTCTGATTTATATGCCTATTAGAAACATACCCTTGATCGGTGAGATCACTTACGGACAGTTTGTGCGGGCTCAAAAAAATACGGGCTCGGCTGAGTTGCAGGCAGAGACCGCAACGTTGCTCCAAGCCGAATCTGTTTTGCTCACATCAAAGATCGAAAGTTTACAAGCCTCAGTTGCTGCGATTGATGTGCTTGATAAGGCATTGAAAGCATATGCGCAGCAGCACCAAAAGCCTCAGGTGGCTCTTACCTATACTCGACGTCTTGTGGTCGATATGTTGCGGGCTCTGGAGGTGCTAGTCGAGGGGCTTGGTTTTGCTTGGCCGGGTGCTGAGGAGACCGTCGAGACCACGCTAGACGAAGAGAGTGGCGTGGTCGTAGATGCTCGGATTTCTGGCACAGGCGTTGTTGGTAGATCAGTTACTATGGGCTTCAATCCACAGGCAAGCGTCAACAACCGGATGGAAGCCCTGCAAGCTGTCGCCAACACTTGCAACCCATTTTCGTAAGACCGAACCACATTCGCCAATTTGCCTGCTATTGGATCGCGCCGTGCGCTGGGGCCAACTGGATGCTGGTGCATTGTTCCGTGAAATTTTGACTGATGGCACCACAGGTATGGGCCAAATGGCATTAATGACAGGACTGGAAAGTCAGGGTTTTTCAGACAATTTTGGCAAAAGTAGCGCTCCTTCCGCAGGTGGGATTGAACATCCAACACTGGACAATTACGGAGCAGCCATTCCGGTGCCTGACATTACACCCATGACAGCGCAGAGTTTATCCGCGCCCGTTCCAAAGGCTGCCCAAAATATAGAACAACCCGTTAACTCCAAGCCTGAAAATAATCCTGCAGAAACGGAACAAAATTCCATCCCGGGCGACGATCAAACGGAATCCGAACAAGATCTGCCAATCGCTAACTTTGAGTGGTAGCCCAGCCAGAAAAAACCCTTCATGACACACACAAAATAGGATAACTAAAAATGTCTCAAACATATATGCGTATTGATAAGATTGATGATTTCAAAGGCATGGCCTCCATTAAAGAGGTTGGTGGCAAAAAAGGTCTTTTTCCAATCGACTCCTTTAATTATGGTTTTTCTCGTTCGATTAACGTTGCTGTTGGCTCAGCGGGCGACGCTGAAACAGGTATACCGTCTCTGAGCGATCTGTCTGTGAGCCGCTCTGACGACGGCGCATCTGCCGTTCTGCAGACCCTGTTCTTTTCGCCTGGAAAAGTTGGCAAAACTATTGAATTGATTGTCACCCGAACAGCAACAGACGGCAAGGGACTGCAGCCGACCCAGGTCATAACGCTCGAAGAGGCACGCATCTCTAGCTATGCTGCTGGGGATGGCTCCAGTAACATCACTATCGCCTACACTACCATTTCAATTGCCCATTATTTTGAGGGTACTGGTGGCACTGTCGAAAAATCAGACACTGTTAAATTTAACCTTAAAGATGGTCAACTTTCATCGGGCAATCAAGACGCAATGAAGTAATTCAAACAGAAGTAGGACAACACACATGGCTCAAAACGCACAACAAAAACGCGTCAGCAAAAACCGTGTCAGCATCACCTTTGATGTTGAAGACGGTGGCGCTGTCCAACAGAAAGAACTTGCTTTTGTCACTGGCATGATTGGTGGATATTCGGGTGATCGCACGGACAAAGAGCAACTTGAGGATCGCACCTTTTACGAGGTTACTAAAGATAACTTCAACGAAGTTATGACCCGAGTTGGTCCTGAGCTGACATACGCGGTACCCAATAAGGTACAAAATGACGATTCCGAATTTGAAGTTAGCCTTGATTTTAAATCGATGAAGGACTTTGAGCCCGATGCTATTGTGAACAAAGTTGAGCCACTGCGTAAGCTCGCAGAGACTCGCGAAAAACTGATGACATTGGTGGCCAAAGCTGATCGCTCACGCGACTTGGAAAAAGTGCTTAAGGAAATTCTGCAGGATGCCGAAATGGTTAAGGCGCTTGGCGAAGAGCTTGGCGTATCCACAAATAATGGAGGTGAGGGCTAATGTCTGAATTAGAAACTAGCGCAGCAGGCGCAACAGGCGCAGAAATGAAAGAGGTCAGCCTTCTGGATCGTGCGCTTGAAGCGACCGTACAAACTCCAGAAGATACAACCAAAGAGCTCTTGTCCGTCTTGGCATCGCAAGCAATGGAAGGTTCTTTGACATGGGACCAAAATGTTGGTGTCACTATCCGCAAAGCCGTTGCTGGAAATTGATAAGTTGATGTCACAGCAAATGTCCGCAATTATGCAGAATAAAAAATTCCGCACTTTAGAAGGAAGCTGGCGCGGACTTCAGAAAGTTGTGCGTGAAACGGAACTGGGGTCTAGTCAGAAAATCCGTCTGGTGGACTACAACAAAGAAGAGCTCCTCGAGCAATTTGAAGATGCGCCTGCTGTGGATCGCAGCCCGCTTTTTGAAGCTCTTTATCAGGACGAATTTGGTACCGCCGGTGGCGAACCTTATGGCGTGCTGATCGGGGATTACTTCTTTGGCTGCGGTGACGAGGATGTGGCACTGCTGACATATTTGGCAGAAACCGCTGCCGCCTGTCATGCGCCCTTTGTGGCAGCAACTGGGGCTGAGATGTTTGAGTATCAGAGTTTCGAATCCTTTGCTGAAGGTCGCCCTGTGGCTGCTGGATTTGACTCTCCGACCTATGCCGCTTGGAACGGGTTTCGTGACAGCGACGATAGCCGCTATGTCACTCTGACGTTGCCTGCAACACTGGCCCGCCTTCCTTACGGCCAAAATGGCGGTTCGGCCAAGACGTTTGAGTATAATGAGTTGGCCACTGATGCCGACGGCAATCAACGCCCCAGCAAAAATTCAGAACTTGTCTGGTCGAATGCTGCTTATGAAACTGCTTTGAAGATGAATGATGCCTTCACAGCTTATGGCTGGTGTACCGCTATTCGGGGGCTTGAGAATGGTGGAAAGGTGACGCAACTGCCGAACTTAACATTCAAATCTGAAGCTGGCGATCTGCAACAGCAATGCCCCACCGAAGTAAACCTGACTGATGAGCGCGAAAAAGAACTCTCTGATCTCGGTTTCTTGCCGCTGGTCCACTACAAAAATACTAGCCATGCGGTCTTTATTGGTAGCCAGACAGCACAGCGCCCCAAAACCTATGTAGACCTAGACGCAACATCCAACGCCGCGATCTCCGCTCGCCTTCCTTATGTAATGGCTAGCAGCCGCATCGCGCACTACCTTAAAGTAATGGGCCGCGACATGCTTGGTTCGAACCTTGAAGCGGGTGACATACAAAAAGACCTGCAGTCTTGGATCGATCAATACACTAACGCTGGTGCAATGGGGAATGACGAGCGTTCGCGCACGCCACTGGCTGAAAGCCGGATTGACGTGATCGAACAGCCTGGCAAACCTGGCGCTTATTCGGCCGTGGCTTATCTGCGCCCTTGGCTACAGCTCGAAGAGCTGTCTACCTCGGTGCGTATGGTTACAAAAATCCCTGGTTAAGGCTGAATATGTCCCCAATTCCTTGGGAAAACAACATGTCTCCCTCCCCTGCCGTTGAGTGGCGTTGGGGGGCGCCGACATAGAAGTGTTGGACCGCCTAACAGCGCGCTTCCAATCTTTAGCACAACTGTCTGCAACGGTTCGCATGCTTGTGCTGGATATTGAAGATACGTCTTAATGCTCAGATCAATTCTATTATCGAACACGAAAAATTCCAAATTCTTGAGGCGCGCTGGATGGGCCTTGCTGAGCGTTGTCTGGGCCAAGGACTATGCAACTAACGTAAAGGTCAAACTCCTTGATTTAAGTTGGCAAGAACTCGAACACGATTTGAATTATACTAGCGAAATCCGCAAATCATTGCTGTTCATTCGCATTGGTATGCAAGAGCTCGACACCTTAGGCGGTGAGCCATTTGGCATTTTGATGATTGACCATGAATTATCGATGAGCCTTGAGACCGATTTTGATGAGCTCTATACTGCTCAGCTACTGTGCAGGCTCGGCGAAACCTGTATGTGCCCGATTGTGATGGGCGCGGGTACTGCATTTTTTGGTGAGAGTGATGCTGCCTGGTACACTGACACGCGACGTGTAACAAATGTGCTGGGTAGTGGAGAATACGCGACCTGGCAACGGCTGCGGGCTTTGCCCAATGCGCAGTATTTGGGGCTTACCATGCCGCGCACGCAGCTGCGCAGTCGATATATAGACCACGACATTGGCTTTCTCTTTCATCAGACTCCTGCTGACAGCGAAGGGCTTTGGGGGTCTGCTGGATTTGACTTTATTCGTACCACCATTTCAGAATACCAGCGCTGTGGCTGGTTTGGATTTTTAAAATTAGTGGTCGGTGAACCTGGTACAGGCGCGGTGCTATCACCTACGCTTCATCCACTGCCAAAAGGTACTACGCGCTGCGCGCGCGCACGTGTTCGCCTAACCCGAAATATCGCTCATTGCTATGCGGAAAATGGTTTCATTCCATTGGCTGAAAGTACAATGTCGAACGTGCTTTACTTTGTTGGCAATAATTCCGTAGCGGATTGTCAAAATTCGACGTCGAAAGAGATTACAGCACAGCTGCAATCAGTGATGATAGGCTGCCGGATGGTGCACTATATCAAAGTGCAAATCCGGCATTTGATCGGCCAGTTGCAGACCGCAGCCGAATGTCAGGCAGTTGTGAACAACTGGCTTGAAGATTATGTATCGACCTCCAGCGCATCGTTAGATCAGCAGGCTCGCTACCCATTACGGGGGGCTAAAGTTAAAATTTCAGAGGACATGGCTACCATTGCAAGGTTTCAATGCGAAATCAGCATTCAGCCACAGTATCAGATCGACCATGTTCTGGGCGAGATCACACTAAAAACTGATTTTGATGCCAGTCGACTAAAGGGGTCAGAATAAGATGTCCTTTGCCACAGCATTCCTGGGCCAAAGCGGATCTGCGACTATTGAACAGCGCATTGCAAAGCACCTTGAGGTATTATTGCAATCCATCTCCCCTGAACGTTTTGTTGGGCGTGACCTACCGCATGTGCAGGCCTCAAATCTCTGTTTTGGGTTGCCCATGAACTGGGCTGTGAATGGCGGCGCGCGTGACACGATGATCCGACAAGCGTTGCAACAGCGTCTTGCGCGATTTGAACCGCGGATTAAATTGCTGAGCGAGATCGAAATCGAGTCCGATGAACAGAACAACTCTGTTTCGTTTTATATTGGAGCAATTGTCGTGACCGAGAACGGCAGCAAAACAATGTCGTTTGAAAAGACAATTTCGCGGATGGACCATAATGTCCAGCAAGGGGCATAGAAATGGATGATATCCTACAACACTATGAGGCTGAGCTGGACTACATGCGTCGAGCGTTTTCGGAATTTGAGGCGGCGCATCCTCAAAAAGCTCGTGCACTCAATATCAAAGCAGGCCAAAGTGGCGATCCCGATGTGCAGCGCTTGAGTGATTCACTAGCACTTGTTTCGGCGCGGCTGTCCAAACGGCTCGATGATACATTACCAGAATTTGCGCTTGATCTGGCCCGGATGATTGCTCCGACGTTTTTGCTTGGTGAACCCGCCTATTGCCCAGTGCAGATGGTCGCAGAAGTGGCCAGCCTAACGAAGCCCTTACTTATAGATGCGGGAACTACGCTGGATATTGAAGCGGAAGGAGATCGTCCTGCATGTCGGTTCTCCGTGGCCCGGCCCACGAAATTGGCACCCGTAAAGATAATCGGTGTTCAGCTTGAGCGGGCGCCACTCTCGTTTGAGTTGCCGAATGAATTGCAGAATTGCGAGGCTGCGATCCGCGTTACTCTGGCAACATTTGATGATAGTATGCCGATTTCAGACATTTTGAGTGGTGGGCTTGAACTTTATGTTTCAGCCACTGGTGGTCGTAAAACACGATTGATTGACGTACTCAGTGGTAATCTTTTTGGTATTGGGTTTGCACCAGTTGGCGTTAAGGCGACGCATATGATGGATCGCAACAACTTTGGCCTCAAGCTGATTGCCGACAGAGACATGTTCTTGCCTGCGGGACCAACCGAAATGCCGGGGTTGACCAGGCTACGAGATTTCCTCTGTTACCCAGATAAGGCGGCATTTTTCACTCTTAACAACTTGGAACATCTTTTTGTAGGGGTGGGGCCGGGACCAGTCGAGTTACGGTTTTTCCTGAATAATGACGGTGCACGGAAACTAACTAGACTTGATGATGGTGATTTGGCGACCAATGTCGTTCCTACACTCAACCTCTACAAAGAACAGTCCCGTCCGGTTCGCTATGACTACGGGCGCATCCAGGTCCCAGTTACGCCGCAATCAGCCGCAACTATGCCATGTGAAGCACTGCAGATTGACACGCTGCATATGCTGACCTCGGGCGGGGAAATACGCTTACCCCAGATCACTACACCAGGTGGGCGTTTCAGTCAGGATCTACCTATATGGCAAGAGCGTTTCCTCACTGGCAACACGGACCCGGCGCGCCGCGAAGTCAGTTTTTCCGTCATGAGAGAGTCAGCCCCCTTTGATTTTGTAGCGACCTTAATCTGTTCCAATGGGAGTGGCGTATTTTCTGCGCGTCAAGGTATGGAAGTATTTTTCGCGGATAAACAACTTGCTGAAGTTCCATTTAAGATTCTCGAAGAGCCGACTGTACCCATAGAGCCCAATACTAGTGCCGATCGGCTATGGGACATACTATCATTAATCAACGGCAACTTTGCGTCAGTTTTTGACGCTCCAGACCCAACACAAGCGTTGAAGGAGGCGCTCCATCTTTGTGCACCCGCCGGCCTAACAGGAGCTGCTGACGCGATTTGGACCGTCACTGTCGAGCAATCGGTTGCCCCCGTAAGGGTTGGCAAACACGTCCTACTTTCGACTGGCAGTCAAATCGAAGTGACACTCGATTTTGAAACACTCCCGTTCCCACCATTTGTGTTTGGCGCGGCATTACAGATGTTTTTGAATGCGCTAATCAGCTATGATCGGTTTCTACAATTGCGGATCCGTGAGCGCGGCTGCGACGAGCCTTTTGCGATCTTCCCTACCATTCATGGGGGTCAGATAAGCGGATGACACAGAATAAAACAGATCTGACATCACTTAACGCGTTGCAAGCATCGCGCTTGAAATTGGCTACCTTTGAACGTGCGTTGGATCAAGGGCAATTCGATCCGTACCCAGACGGCCCGGCTTCCACTGGAACTACAGAACAACGTGCTACAACAGCGCGTCAAAGCGGCGCGGGGCCTTCGCAAATTGGGGGGGCGCCGTTGTCTGGGTTTGACGGTGCGCTGCCAGATTACATTCTTGAGGCCATGTTGCACGGCTTGCACAACGACGACGATGGTCTGCACGCTTTTCTCACGATCTTTGATAAACGTCTCAAGCAATTGGAACTACGGATACGCAGCGCCGCACTACTAGTGGCCTCTCGAGATAAAGGCATAAGAACCCAGGCTTCGGTGCTGAGCCGTTTTGCCCGCCTTGGCCAAAATCGCGATTATGACACTCGCTACATAAAGCTCATCCTGCCGTTGCTGTCGCGGAACAGATCACTCGAAAACCTGCAAGCTATCCTTGGTTGGTGGACTGGGCGCTCAGCACAGGTGCGCGTGCATTTTAAAACACGCCATCCCATTCGTGCCGAAAGCCTAACCAGCATTTCAAGCCGTCGGAATATGACAGCGCAGTTAGGTGTCGGAGCAATCCTCGGCCGAATGGGCCGCACGCCCGCTGGCCATATCGAAGTTCTTTTGCAATGCGAAGAAATAAGTGACTTCTATCAACTGGCTGCGGGTGTTGAAGGCCTTTGTGCTCTTCGGCGTCTGATTACACGCTATCTCCGTGATCCAGTTCCAGTCACAATCTATGCGCAGGTTCAGCGTGATATTTTACCGGCTCCACGTCTTTCATCGCGGCCTGACAAAGGCACACGTCTTGGAGCTTATAATATACTTTGCCCCGGCAAACGGCCGGAACAAAGCGCAAAAATAAAAATCACCGAAATCCTAGCATAAAGGCTTATTTAATGGCTGCTCTTGTAAAACTTGTGAACCGTCTTTCTCCGCCACTGCGCGAGACCCTTGAAAATGCTGTTGGTGAAGCGATGAAACGCAAAGCGTCGACCGTTGAGACGGCTCATTGGCTCTATCACATTATGTTTGGTAAAGATGTTGAACTTCAAGCGTTTCTTGAAAGCCAAGGGGTCAGTCTTGAAGCGTTGCAGGCGGATTTTGAACGAGAGATGCCGTTTGGCGCTGGGGCGGATGGCCAACAGCCAACCATTTCTGGGTCGCTTGTCAAACTGATTGAACAGGCCTGGATTTTGGCATCAGTTGAGCTTGATCAAGGGGCCATCCTGCCAGAAGTGTTTCTCCTAACAACTCAGATGCCAAATAACCTTGGTGTACGCGCAGCACCGCTGGCTGCACTCAAGCCAATGTCAACTGATGCGCTGCGCGCCTTTGCAATCGAGCGTGGGCAGACTGTCGCCTCTGCATCTTCTGTCGGGGCGGCGGCTCAGGCAACAGGTGATGGCACTGCGCTGCAGAAGTATACTGTCAATCTGACTGCCTCTGCTCGTGAAGGCACGCTGGATACGGTTCTTGGCCGGACCAGTGAAGTTTCTAAGGCGATCGATGTGTTGCTGCGTAAAAGACAAAATAATCCAATCCTTCTGGGCCAACCTGGAGTTGGAAAAACTGCAGTCGTCGAGGGGCTTGCGCTAAAAATCGCCTCTGGCGATGTGCCTGAACAGTTGAAGAATGCTGAATTGGTTAGCCTTGACATGGGGCTTTTACAAGCCGGTGCTAGTGTGAAAGGTGAATTTGAAGAACGATTAAAAAACTTGATCAACGAGGTTCAATCCTCGCCCACCCCAATCCTCGTTTTCATTGATGAAGCTCATACGATGATTGGCGCAGGTGGCACTGAAGGGCAGAACGACGCAGCTAACCTGCTAAAACCAGCATTGGCACGCGGAGCCTTCCGCACCATTGCGGCCACAACCTTTTCTGAATATAAAAAGTATTTTGAAAAAGACCCCGCCCTATCGCGCCGTTTCCAAGCGATTACGATTGAGGAACCAGCACGTGACGCGTCAGTCAATATTTTGCGTGCTGTCGTCAACGGGCTGAGCCAACACCATAATGTTTTTATCCGTGAAGAAGCAATTAAGGCGGCAGTTGATCTATCGATTCGCTTCATGCCTTCGCGTCGTCTGCCTGACAAAGCAATCAGCCTCATGGACACCGCCTGTTCGCGCGTCGCTATCTCGCAGCATGCCCGCCCAGAGCAAATCGAAACCCTGGAAGAGCAGCTACGGTTCGCTGAAGCCGAGCTGGAGAAATCGGAGGCCGATGCGAGGATGTTTGGCAATGATAGCTTCGATGCTGGCGCGCTCAACACAGATATCGAATCCCGGCGCGCTGATGTTGCCGCCCGTATTGCTAGTTGGGAGGTTCAGAAAGAACAGGTTGCAGCCCGTCTTGAGGCTGCGCGCGTCGCTGAGTTAAACGAGGATGCAGCCGCGCCAAGTCCAATGGACAGCGGCGATAGCGACATCTACGTGCACCCTTGGGTCACTGCAGATACAATTGCTTCCGTGATCTCGGACTGGACAGGTGTGCCGGTTAACAGCCTTGGTGCCAGCGAAGCCGAACGGTTACTCAATATGGAGGCTACGCTGAAGCAACGCGTAATTGGGCAAGACGCTGCGATTGAGGCGATCACCCGTTCGCTTAAGATTTCCCGTGCTGGGCTAACTGATACGCGCAAACCGATCGGCGTATTCATGATGTGCGGGCCTTCTGGCGTTGGTAAAACCGAAACTGCATTGGCCATCGCTGATCAGTTCTTTGGTGGCGAAGATGCTATGGTTTCGATCAATATGACTGAATTCAAAGAAGCTCACAAAGTGTCAATGCTATTGGGAGCAGCAGCTGGCTACGTCGGTTATGGCAAAGGCGGTGTGTTGACTGAAGCTGTGAGGCGCAAACCCTATTGCGTACTTTTGTTGGATGAGATGGAAAAGGCACATCGTGAAATTCATGACATCTTTTTTCAGATATTTGACAAAGGGCATATCAGCGACAGTGAAGGTAACGAGGTCGATTTTCGTAATACGATTATTATTATGACTTCAAACACTGGTGGCGAGGAAATTCGTGATTTCATAGACTCAACTAATGAAACGCCTAGCCCGGATGAATTGTCTAACTATCTCCGTCCGATACTCCTCAATAGTTTTAGCCCTGCTTTCATTGGCCGAACAGAGCTGATCGCCTATCGACCGCTGACATCTGAAGTTAGCGGCTTATTGACTGAAATTCACTTAAAACGGATCAAAAAACGGATCAAATCTCAATATAATGCTGCCCTCACTTGGGAGCAGAGTTTTGTTGACTATGTTGTTAATGCTAACAACGATCCACTATCAGGCGGACGTGCGCTTGAGGCGATCATCAACAAAAAATTCCTTCCACGCTTGGCTGAAGAATGCATCAGCCGAGTTATTGACGATCAAGTACTGACATCTATTTCCGTTACGCATGACGGAACAGATGTTGTGCTGAACATGGAGTAGAGCCATGCTGAGGTTTCAAATTCCTTTGATTATGATTTGGGCAGCAGTCGCGTTAGGCGCATCCTCTGTTTCCGCCGTGGCTCAATCGCAATGCGGCAAAGCTGCCATACGATTAGCGACGCATGATTTGCCACCTTATCAGATGATTGAGTTTGGCGAAGGCGATGAACCGACCCTGACGGGAATTGCAGTGGATCGGGTGACCTGTGCTCTCGTCAAAATGGAGTGCGCTTATGAAATTACTCTGGGAGACCCTAAAGCCGGCCCGCGTGGGACCCGAGCGGGTGACTATGATGGCAATTTTCCTGCCTCTTTAAACGAAGATCGGGCAAAATATTCTAAGCCATCCGCACCGATCATCTTTGAAAACCGTTATTGGTATTTGATGAAGGGGTCCAAGATTGACCCCAATGACCCTGCCGATTTTCTCAAAGCACGCTACAGTGCAAAATTCACAACCAGCAAATGGAGATTTCTAATGAAAAAGGGGTATAATGTTGTAATGCGACCGCAGAATGCGAAATCGCTGCTCGACATGCTATACCGCGGGGACGTTGATGTAGGACTGGAATATGAGGCTATCTTTGAACACTACATTAAGGCAAAAGGTCTCCGTTTGGACCAGTTCGAGAAAATTTTACAAAAAGCTAATAAAAATATGTCTGTGCATTTTGCGGATAAGTACCTCGATGCCCACCCAAACTTTCTGAGCCGCTTTAATGAAAATGTGCTAAACTGCATGGAGCCCCCGGGATGAGCTTAAGTATCCAAATAATACAAGTTCCTGTCAGCGAAACAGCGCCCCAGCGCGAGTTTTTTTTGAATGGTCCCGAGTTCAAAATTGGTCGTAACTTCGCATCGGATGTCTGTCTGCCGGATCAATCAGGACAGATCTCACGAACACATACTGTGCTGAAGACGACGTCAGAGGGTGGCTATGAAATCACAAATACCAGTACTAATGGAACGGCGCTCAACGGCAATGACATGTCTTCACAAGAGACACTGCCAGTAGCTGATGGCGATATCATCAGCCTTGGAGATTATCGGTTGCTGATTGGAATTGTAGGTGGCGCACGCCCCGTTTCACCGGACACAAGGGATGCTGAAATCGTATTTGATACTGAAAGTGATTTCTCTTCGAAAAATGCAATGATGCCAGGCGAGGAGATGGAAGAGACCGTAGAGTTTCATCATCATGAATTCACTCGAGCTGAGGTTGATCTTGACCGAGATCTGATGTTTGATCCCTTTGCTGAGGGTCTTGGCCTTGACGAAAGTTCTAAAGATCACTTGCGCGCCAGAGAACACTTTTGTTGCGCAACAAGGTGAAGCGCTTATTCCAACAAAAGATTCTGAAATGCTCGACGTCATTTCGCCCAATGGTGCCGAAATGCCCACACGCCACGAACTCCCAATGCATCCTGTGCTTTACCGTGATCAGGTGTTAGCGGCGATGGAACTGGCGTTTGAAGCGTTTCTCAGTGAGCTGGATCCAGAAAAGCTCCAATCTGATTACGACGACTACATCCCAATGCTGGTGAACCGCCGAAAAAGATACTGGACGATACACATGCGTCAGTTCGCCAAAAAACGCACTAATGGAGAATTTCGACGTAATTTCATGGCTCTATTTGCTGAGGAGATGTGGAAGAAATGAACCATTTCATTCGCCCAATTCTGATTACAATGGCGCTGGCCTCGCTTGTGGCATGCGCCACCCCCAAAGAAGTAGCAGCGCGGGCCCCTGTGAATAAAACTCTGACCGTACAAGCTGGGCCAAGTGTAAATAACTACAACAATTCATCCAACCCGATTGTGATCCGCCTTTATCAGCTGAACAGTCGCAGCGAGTTTGAGACTGCTGGTTTCTGGCAAATCTTTAATGGCGGCGCACCAGAATTAGCCGGTGTCGTGGTGAATGTACGCAGTCTTTCACCACTTTATCCAGGTGAACACCGTCTTGTTTCTATCGATCTCGAACCTGATGTGTTTTACCTTGGGGCGTTTGCTGAGTTTGCCGACTTTGGCACGCAGCAGTTCCGACATGTGGTGCCTATCAATGAAGAACTTTTAGACGATGGCGTGACTGTCTCGGTCACAGCATCAGGGATTTCACTGCAATTTCGTGGTGCACCAGGTCAAGAAAAAAAAATAGTGGCTGTGGAGCCTCGCAAACCTGGTTTCTTCGCCAGGTTAATTGATGGATTGAAATCATGAGAAAATCTATAGTCTGGAGCGAAGGCATGTTTATCGCCCCACAGCATTTTCAGCATAACCATCTGAATTTGCAGAGTTATATAAATGAGAGTTTCCCAGCTTGACTTGGTAGATGGTGACTATGGGGTCAGCCAGCTTGAGATCAATCAGGACATGTTAAAAATTGGAAAGCTTGGTCTTCGCCAGGCCGCAGGCGTTTTACCCGATCGCATGTTTTTTCGTCTTGATGGCGAAGTGGTCCTTGATATTGCTGATGGCACCGTCGACGAGGTCATCTTACTGGCGGTACCCCTCGCGATCTTTGGTTCAGGGCAGTTTGGTAATGGTGATGACCCAGTACGCTTGGTCAAATCGAGGACAGAACTGCGCGATTTGAACGATCCAAGCAATGAGCCAGTAGAGGCTGAGGTTGCAGAGGTTGGTGTACGGCTCCTGCCACAATCCGCTGAGACGTCTGGCTATGCGGCAATTCCTGTGGCGCGTGTGCTTGAGAAAACTGCTGAAGGTCGTATAATCCTTGATCGTAGTTTTATACCACATGTCCTACGTTTGTCCGCCTCTAGCCTACTAATGGAGCGGCTCGAAGAAATAGTTTCGTTGTTACGGGTCCGCGCGGCTAATGCCGCCGGGCGTGTTGCAAGCGGCAGCGATACCCGCAGCGAAAGTAGCTTGATGGCCGAACGTCTAGAGCTTCAGGTGTTAAATCGTTGGCTGATTGTTATGCAAAACGCGCTGCAATCTGGTCATGTTTCCCCACGCCGATTGTTTGAGTATCTAGCCTGCCTTTCGGCTGAGTTAAGTGCTTCGTTGGGGCAAGCTGCCTCCGAAGACTTGATCTATACGGCTGAAGATATGGTGAAATCTTTTGAGACAGTCTTGTCGGGTCTACGCCGGAAACTCATTTTGGAAAAGCCAGAAAGTGTAGTAGAATTGCAATGGAACACCGAATTATTTGAAAAGCGCCGCCTCTTGCGTGTTATTCTTCCAGCGCGCTTGTTGAGTGAAAATCGCCGTCCAATTCTGGCTCTGAGTGGACCTGACGGTGATACCGTACTTTCTGAACTTGGGCCGCTGGCTTGCAAACTGTCTGGTCTGTCTGCAATGCCGGATTTAGTATCGCATGGTTTAGCTGGTGTTGAGATTAAATTCCTTACTGTGGCTCCACCGGAGTTACGCAGCAGGGCAAATGCCGCGTTCTTTTCGATTGATACCAGCAGCCCACATTGGCTAAGTTTTCTGGAGAAACGCGAGGCACTTGCCCTGCATGTTGATGATCGTATTAGTACTGTGGCCGCAACACTTTATATGCTGGGGCAGTCATGAACTCTGTTCAACCGGAAATCACTACACTCACACTGACGCCGCAAGGTGTGGAGGCCTCTACGAAAGGGGTGGCGGCCCCTGTAACCGTTAGCGCTGGTGAGTTGCAGACCCTCGACCTAGCGCTGAAGAAATTCAGTGGCTCGAACAATAAGTTAATCAATGCCGCTGCCAATTTACTAGGAGTTTGCGGCACTATTACCCGAATGAGTCCAGGCGATGAGCTAAACACTACTCGCGTTGAGCTGTCTCGGGCAATTATCGACTTGAAGTATAAAGTGGTGCAACTGGATTACCCAACGTCTGTGGCGGAAAACCTCTGCCTGATTTTTGCTATTGTAATTGATGAGTTCGTCATGGCGAGCCCCTGGGGCCGTAACAGTAATTGGGGTAACAGGACACTCGTCGCAGATCTGTTTGGCTTTCGCGATGGAGGTTACCGATTTTACAAGATCGCTGATCGCGCGCTGATGCAGCCGCGCGCGCTGAGTGAATTTTTAGAAATCGTCTATTTTTTCCTCAAGCTTGGGTTTCGTGGCAAGTATAACCTCGGCAGTGAGCAAGAGCGGGATCGGCTGATTGATCGGCTTGAAGCAGTGCTGCCAATGCTGAAAATGCCTGGCAGTGACAAAAAGCACCCCAACCCGGGCCGCCCAATTTTTGATAGCAAAACCCCAGCGCGGAGCTGGCTACTGCGTCACAAGCTGCTGCTGACGGTATCTCTTCTTATTGGCATGGTGATGTTTTCACTGTCCACCCAGATAAAACTAACAAATGATTCAGATGGGTTTTTTGAGCCGCTTCGCGCAGCTGCTACTGCAGTTAGACCTTCCGATTGGGTGCTCGATAGTCAGACTGGCAAAACCGTAAAGAAGCCCCGTAAATGAAACTCAAAACCTTTGTAAATATTGCGCTGATAGTTTTTGTACTTGCCGTGATGGGACAAGTGTTATGGATAGGTTTGCATTGGTCAGGTGACACGCTGACGCAAAAGGTGGCTCTTATTTGGAGTGCTGTCCTAATAGGTTTAACCTTGGTCACGGCGTTCTCTGTTATCCTTCTGCGCAAGCGCATTTGGATTCACGATACGGGTACTGAGCAATGGGAACAACTGACACGCGTCGCGAGAAACCAGTTTAATCAAGCCCGTGGGCGCTCGCGCGTGATAGATAAGTCACCAATTACTGTACCTTGGTATCTTTTTATTGCCAATGAAAAATCGGAGTGCTCCACCGCAATGGTGGAGATGGGATATGTCGTATTCGGTGACCCGCTGCTGCATGATGGGCTGTCAATCACGACTTGGACATCACCAACAGCAATCGCTTATCGGATTGAGATCAGCGCAGGCAGCGACACACCTTTTGATCTCATAGAGTACGTGTTGAAGCTCCTGTATAGGAACCGCCCATCCTTAGCGGTGAACGCAGCTTTTGTTGAATGTGAGTTGGCCGGATTGATGCAGACAGATAGCGTGGAGAATAGTACTGTCTCTGTGATTAATCGTATCTTTAATGTCGCTGTCTTTGAGTTTGGGATCGACTTGCCAGTTCATATTCTTCTTGTTGGGTTGGAGCATTTCCTTGACCTGTCGCGGAGCGCAATTCTGACACAGAAAATTGGAGATTCAGAAATTTTTGGTGGGTTTTTGCCCCTTGAAGGCGACAGCGTTGAGGCGCGAATTGATGCCCTTTTTGAAGATATGATCAGGGCCTTGAATGATGCTCGTCTGCCTGCCTTGCAAAAGCAGTTAGCACCTGAATTTTGCGCGTCACTGCTGAACGGGCCAACTCAGTTGGCATTGGTTCAGATCCGCCTGCGTGACCGAGCAGTCGCCCTGACACAACCATTGCCACCACGCCGTCATCCACTTGATCTGCACAGTGTCGTATTTGTTGGTGCGAGTGTGACAATGCCGGCAGTTGATCCATTAAGCCAGGTGATTGGGCAGCGTTATTTTGGCGAGCCGCCTATCGACACTTATGCTGAAGTGGCACCTAGTGGTGTCACAAGAGGGAACGCGAGACTGGTGGCACAAGCTTATCACCGTGAAGGTTTCAGGGTTAAGCCTAACACGCGTCAAAAGGTGCAAATTGGGCTCAGACGCTTAATTTGGTCACTTTCGCTTGTCGGTGTTGTTGCAGCCTTTGGTGCGCTCTTGTTTGACAACTTTCGCGCTTACAGTCAGGTGAATGATAGTCTGAAAGTGGCTTTTACTGCCTACTACGATGAAATTGGTAAAGTAGGCACCGACTCTGATAAATTGTTAGATCGGGTTCGGCTCCTGCAGCCGCTGCGTACCGGGCTTGAGGATTATCAAGTTGTGGCAAATACTTGGCACCGACGTTTACTGCCAAATGGGTCTTTGGAAGACACGTTCCAAAAAATGTATGATCAAGAATTGCTCGAGGGGTTTCAAGCAACACTGGTCAGATATATTGATGAGGAAACCCTTGCTTTCGGTATGCTGGAAAATGGAGTTATGCTGATCCGCGCTGCCTCGGTTTCACTACAATTTCACTCCAACCAAAAAACCTATAGTAAGCAACTGGCCGAATACTTCCAGAAAGGTCTTGAGGCTAACGGTGAAACAAGTGAGCTTCAGACCAGTTTTCTGGACACGCTGCAAGATCTATTCACGCTGAACCAACCGCCCACGATCCCCGAAAAGACGGTCAAACTCGTTGCGGAAACATTGTCTGAATTTGACACTGCTGAACTTCTTTACAAATCTCTCATGCTCAGGCCCGCCTACTCGGATATGATCAATCTGGAGCAACGGCTAGGACCCCATGCAGGTGAAGTATTTAGCGTAACGTCAAAGGACCCCAAAAACCCGAAGTCAGACGAGCAGATGTATTCCATGCCACGTGCCTACACGCAGGATGGGTTCAACGCCTTTTTTAAGGATGGAGAGATACCAGAGTTGGGTCGAATGATCCATAATTACGAAGAAATTATCGGCCTTCTTGATGAAGCAGAGATCAACGCAATTAAGCGCAAAGTGGCACAAGCGTATACCACTGATTATATCAACCATTGGTCAGATTTTATCGATGCGCTCGGCTTGCGTGAGATTGATGACTGGGCGGATGCCGAGGCCATGATGAAGGTCCTGATAAGCCCAGCAGAAAACCCGCTCACTCGGCTAACGCAAACGTTTCAAGGCAATCTTGATATCCCTGTTTGGCAGCCTGCTGCAGCTGTCACAACTACAGATTCGGGTGTGGCGCCAGAGCCTAACGCTCGAATCTCTGCTGCATCTAAAGCGAATATCGAAGCTGCGGCAGCGTTTAAAATCCGCAGGGCTTTTCGCCCTTATTTGGAGGCTGCAGAACGCAACGCTGATGACAAAAATGAATATGACGTCTTTCTGCAATACGCTGCTGATGTGCATCGTTGGCTGGTAGAGGCTGCAGGCGCTGCCAATGGGATGGGACCCTACCTGTTTGAGCAATTTAAGGCCCCTAATCAAGCTAGCACACTGGCGATATTCAACGCTTTTGTCTTGCGCTCTGACATTGAACTGATCCGCAAATTCGGGCGCAATCTGGCTACCAAACTGGATGCGCAGGCGATGCGCTTCATCTATGAATACATAGACAGACAGTGGATGCAGCAGATCCTCGTGCCCCATGGCAGGACACTTAAAAGTAGTTTCCCCTTTGCCTCGGGCTCGGACATGTCACTAATCGAATTTGCTGACCTCTTCGCGCCTGAAGGTAAGCTTTTGAACTTCGAGCTCACCTATCTTACGCCGTTTCAGGCTCCCAATGGCTCCTACCGCCCACGCGTTACTTTCCTAGCGTCGGGCAGTGCCGAGCCTTTGGTTCAAGCACGGCAAGCCTTTATTCGGTTTAATCAAATTTCTGAAGCTATGTTTGTGGACGGCAAGCCGTACCTCGCATTCAAGATACGGACGGGATATCTCGAACCCTCGCTTAGTAAGCTTACGATTTCGTCAGGAATTACTTTGCATCAATACAGGCATGGTCCAGTATTTTGGGCTGAGCAGACGTGGCCTGCTGCAGGGATCCAAAACAGTGATTTGCAACTACGAATATTTCAGCGGTCGCGCGCTGTCCTGAATGATAGTTACGCTGGCCCGTGGTCCTGGTTTCGGCTATCACGCAGCGGAGATGTCATCCTGAAACCCGACCTTGGTTTGGCGGAGGCTACGTTTGCCGTCACTGATGGTATCGCAAAGCTCCAATTTGACGCGCAGCGGCGGCACAACCCGTTTGCTCCAGGCTTCTTCTCAAAATTTGATTTACCTATATCACTTTTTGAAAATGAACATAATCCTGTATTGGTTGGCAGCTCTTCTCTGGTGGAAAACCAATAATGCAGTACAGTTTCCATTGTTTAAGACTGCTAAACGCTCTATGTTACCGTGCCATTACAGGCGAAATAAATTGAAATTGATTTATGATCTATGGCCGTAACCCTTGGGGCAAAAATATCATTTACGTTCTCTGAAAATCAAACGTACTTCGCTCCCGCTATGATTTTAGTGTTAAAGGTACACTCATGAGTAAATATGCAACGGATTTAGGCGAAAATATCCCTTGGGTAATAGCAAGCACTTTTTGCGGCTTTAGCGTCGATGATAAAACTATTCGTGCCGCCTACGATGACACAGGCGGTGAGGTTGACGACTTTAATGTCAAGGCACCGTCCAATCCGCTTTTCGTAAGTCACGGCTTCACGGATGGACGGTTACCTCGGTCCGTCAAGTACATGACCCATCGCACATTTTAAAAAGCGGGGGGGACCGCCCTCGTCTAATGTAGGCGATCTTGCGTCTCAGGTTAAAAAGGTAGACGTTTCTGGCAATTTGCTTCACGGTAATGTAAATGGATCGACCGCAGCCCACATAAAAATGCTGCGTGGCATTGCCATGAAGTATCCCCGCAATTCAACCGTTCGTAAATGGGTGGCGACATGTATGGTCGCCAAAGCGGCTAAAGCGGGCATACGTGGAACTAAGTTAGTCGGGGCGGCTATTCCCATCGGAGCGTTGGGTATGGCAATAAATGTAATCGCAAATTTAGGGCGTGCGGGTGTGCAGATGAATTGCGGAACCGTCGTTAACATGGTTGCTATGAAGCTGCACTGGCGTGCAAACGTCTAACTGCGACTATCGGGTGTGGGTGGTGGAAAAATCAAAACAAAGGTAAATAATCCGGCCAGTGCAGTCATGTTTGAGATTCTCCGGCTCCGTGGTGCCACCCGTTTCTTTGTTCAATATGATGTTGCTAACATTATTTCGAAATCTGGTGGTTGGCTCGTTTTGCGCGATAAGTTATTTTTGATGTAATGATCCAATAGTTTCTGCAAGAGAGGCCGCTAAACAGCAATGCAAAACAAACGTATCATATGGAGGGGGCAACCAGCGGCTGAACGCGTTGCTCGTAACTTGTCAGAACGAGAGCGACTTAACCGAGAGTACGAAATGTTGACGCTTTTTGGTGGTGTTCACGCGCCCAAAGTTTTGTGTTACGAAAATAGTGCAGGCTCAGTCCGTCTCGTCCGCAGTTGGTTAGAAGGTTCTACGCTGGATCAAGTAACTCACTGTGAAAGGGCTCAGCTTATTATAAGATTACGCGTTATGCTCTGGAAAATTCATCAAGCTGGCTGGATTCACGGTGACTTGAAGCCTGAGAACATCGTCTCTGCATCAACAGGACCGGTTTTGATTGACTGGGAGCATGCAGCACCTATTGGGGCTGAGGTAAGTAGGCTGTCTGCCCGTGCTGTGACTATCGGTATGACACATCCTGACTTGATTTGGGGACGTGGGCATGTTCGGAGTAGGTTTGATATCTATGCCCTAGACCAAATTGCAGCTGTATCGATCGATTACAGTGGCTTTATTAGACAACACTAAATGAGATGAGTATGGCAAACTTGCAGCTTCGTCCAATGACAAATCCCTCTCTACCTAGCTACCTCAAAACCAGCACTTAAGTCATCCAACTTGCAGTCATGCTGTATGTTCGTTTCCCGCTTTCTTTCGCAACGTTGAGGACCGTCTTCATTAGCGAGGCGTTGACGTAAGTCATGCAGCAAAGCCCAGTAGTAGCTCTGCTACGCTATGCACCTCATGTGCCTCATATGAAAACCTAATCCCCGTTTTTGCAGACTAAAATTAATGGATGTTCCATCAGCTTGCATGCGTTATGTCAATTTGTTGATTAGGACTTTACGCCATCTACTTCCTAACTGTTCAAATTTTGGACACTATTAAGTCATTGACGTTAATTTGAAAAAAGTTGATTAATTTTGCTAAACAAATTGTGGCACCATACCTCGTTCAATAAATTCATTAGACCTATTGGCTTTTGAAGTATTATCAGAGATTTAATTCTTGCCCTCTCTTGTAGCATCATTGCCTTGGGAGGGCTGCGGTATTCATGGTGTCCAGCGTATTAAGTAATTTGATTAGTGATGTGTGCATCACTGAAATACCAACGACTACTATACCTATAGTACCGATAATTTTGTCTTATCGCTTTGAAATCAGATTAAGCGTTTGAGATGAAAAAAATCAATAATATGAAAATGCGACATGCAGTAACAGCTGAGCATAGCCTTAAAAATCGCATCCGAGGTTGGGCAATGTTTGATTGGGCAACACAACCTTTTTATACGCTGGGTCTTACCTTCATTTTTGGCCCCTATTTCGCAAGTGTTTCGGCGGATTACTTTTTGAATACTGGGCTCGATCAAGGTAGCGCCGATGCAAGAGCGCAAATGATTTGGTCTTGGGGGCAAGCTGTTGCAGGCTTCTTCGTTGCTATAATTGGTGTTTTTGCAGGTGCCTACGCCGATAGCACCCATCGCCGGATGCCATGGCTTTGGGCCAGCTCGGCTGTCTTTGTAGTTTGCTCTTGGTCGTTATGGTACATGGTTCCGGATGGTTCAGCAATGTGGTCTTCGCTCATTATATTTTCAATCGCTTTCGTTGCAGCTGAGTTGGCGGTCGTGTTCACAAACGCGGTGCTGCCTAGCCTTGGAAATCGACATGACATAGGTGAAATTTCAGCAAATGGTGCAGCTTTAGGCTATCTTGGAGGTATTTTAAGTCTAATTATCATGCTATTTTTCTTCTTCGATGAAGGTGGCAAAACATTTATGATTGGCCTTTTGCCAGGGTTTGGATTGCTCGATGCCGGGTCTCGTGAAGGAACGCGCGCAGTGGGGCCATTGATCGCAATTTGGTATACAGTCTTTATGATACCTTTCTTTGTGTGTGTGCATGAAGATAAATCGTCAATTAAACATGGAGGATTGCGACAAGCCATGGCCTCACTGAAGCTGTCACTTCAGGGTCTAGTCAAACGCCAAAGCCTATTCGCCTTCTTAGGGGCCCAGATGTTTTACCGGGATGCACTAAATGGTCTTTATGCCTTCGGCGGAATTTATGCTGTGCTGATACTCGGCTGGGGACAAACGCAGCTTGGAGTTTTTGCAGTAATCGGTTGCATCTCAGCCGTTCTGGTCACTTGGGTGTCCGGAAAATATGATCGCAACTTTGGGCCACTTCCTGTGATCTACTTCCACATTTATATCTTGATTGCCGTTTCTCTTTGCATGATTGGCTTGTCTCGTACCAGCTTTTACGGTTTTGGCTTTACCGCAGGGTCAACGCTACCAGACGTAATGTTTTACATATTTGGCTTGGCGATTGGCGGATCTGGTGGGGGAATTTATGCAGCCAGTCGTTCGATGATGTTCCGCCACACAAATCCAGACCGTCCAAACGAGTCTTTTGGCCTCTTTTCCCTTGCAGGCAAAGCCACTGCATTTCTAGCGCCACTCCTTATTGGAATATTTACATTTTTGCTAAATGATGCTGCTTTAGGGTTTCTTCCTGTTGTGGGATTGTTCGTTGTTGGTATGTTATTGCTGCGCTGGGTTAGCGCAGACGGTGATCAAACCTAATGCGAAGCCTTTTCTGCGCCATCACATTAACACGACCCCTCTAATAGCCAAATTGCAATTATGCTAACAGCGTGAGCGCACCTTTAAGGTGGCAAGGAAGAGCGTTAGGTAGGGCATTGCGTGATCATGAT
The DNA here is from genome assembly GCA_905181815.1 of uncultured Planktomarina sp. Taxonomy (GTDB): domain Bacteria; phylum Pseudomonadota; class Alphaproteobacteria; order Rhodobacterales; family Rhodobacteraceae; genus Planktomarina. The sequence continues at coordinate 674,433 of CAJIZA010000003.1, forward strand.
ACCTTGCAGCTAGGGATTTTATGTTTAAGTCCACTAATAAGAAATTAATGTGGAAATTTTATATAAGTTGCAAAAATTACATCTCTTCTGAGCAGGTCCAATCTCAAAAATTATTTAGGATTTGTCATTTTGTCTTTCAGAGTTTGAGAGGGCGAAGTAATTACCTCAGCCCAGTGGAGTAACGTATGATGTCAGTCAATTAAAAACGGTTTAGTGTATCCAGGGACTATATTTTCAGATTTTAAATCTCCACAGATCCAAAAAACTTCATGCACTAACGTTAGATCTAAATCGTCCAAGTGGGTCTGCTTTAAATGTAAGTAAATTGGAGTATCCATTAATGGGAACTTGATTCCCAAATTTGGACACTGCTGCTGACTGGTGTGCAGCAAATCATAAGCATACACTTTATGCCTACCTTAGATGGATTATATAAATGAGTAAGATTAACAAAATTCAATCTCCAAATTTGGAGTATCTGCGATCTTTTCATCAAGTTTGTATTTCTGGTTCGATTTTAGCAGCTGTAAAAGATATTGGAGTTCCTAGAGCAACCCTGAGTAGACATATTACTGCATTAGAAACCGATCTCTCGTCCATCTTATTTATAAGAGGGTCCTCAGGCTTTATTAAAACAGAACTGGGAGAAACTGTATTTGAGTATGCTGAAAGTATTTTTGAAAAAGCAACAGGTTTATCTGAAGCAGTCTTAGCTCATAACTTAGAGCTTTTGGGGCCTATCAAAATAGTAGCAAGCAGCGGTATTGCGTCCGCTATATTGCCTTCAATCGTGGCCAATATTAATTTTGCATCAGATGGTCTGCAGTTGGAGATAATCCCAATGAATTCGGTTAATATGGATAGCAAGGAAAACGCAGATATTGCGATTCAAACCTACAGGCCAATACGTAAAGATTTGATTGCGAGAAAACTAGGTGAAATAGAATATGGGATCTACGCGTCTACGAAATACATTAATAAAAAAGGAGCTCCCCAATCCTTAGAGGAACTTAAGGAACATTTTATTGTGGGCACTATTCCCGAAACGTTAAAACAAAAATGTAAAGTGACTTACGGACAAGAATTACTCGAACATGAAAATTCAATTAAATGTCAAGATTACCCACTAATTTGGCAATTGGTAGTCGCAGGATGTGGCATTGGAATGACTCATCGCATCCAAGGAGACGCTGATCCAACTGTAAAGCGTATTCTGACAGAATTAAACACCTTCAAGTTGCCAGTCTGGTTGGTAGCACAACCTGACCTAAAAAAACGTGCACGGCTCAAATTAGTATATAATAGCTTAGCAGATCAGCTACGAGCAAAATTGAAAGATTCTGCTTAATCAAGTTTTGGGTGAGCAAGCTCAAGGCGGAGGCTTGCAACGGTTGTAAGGACGCCTGTGTGATACTCAAGTCCTTCAGTGATGATGCTGGTAACACACGCCGCTCGAGCACTGTTCGTTGGAAAGAAAACATGACGCTTAAAGGCGCTGTAGAAGCCTTCTCCACAGTGGGTCGTATTAGTTTAGGCCATCAAGACATCGCGCTGTAAAACTATGAAGAAGCCAGCTTTCGGGCAGGACACCTTCTGCCTTGAGGCTATGCACTTTGAACCCGACTGACCGTAATTCACTTAGAAAGTGTTTTGGATTAAAAAGCTGGTAATTCAAGTTCATCGGGACGTCATCGACTCGCGACTATAGTTTGCGAGACCATCAAGAACTCCTTTCTTCTGTTCTTTACGAAACCGACGCGCAATATTGGGGACCGAAATCAACAGATGTCCAGTATCTGGGGTTAGCGCGCCGTGCATACGGCGCAGCGCCGAGGCCCGCTCGGTTGGATCGGTAATATGACCGAGCACCCCAAACAGACAAAGGACGAGGTTGACCTGCCCATGGCTGGTGAGATGATCATCGAGATCATCTGTTGCAGGTCCAACGAGGGTAACGGTTTCCCAAGCTATTGCGGTGGCCCGTTCGCGTACCAATGCCAGGGCTACGGGGCTAACTTCAAAGCCGACTGCTCGTGTTACATGTTCACGCAATGTGAATAAATACCACCCGCTACCGCAGCCGTAGTCCAAGACACTGGCTGCTGGTTCCAAATACTTCTTAATGCAACGCCACATGCTTCGGTTCGGAGTCGGATAACGTTGATCATAATAGCCAGACTTATAGTAAGTTTGGTACGAATTGCGTTTCTGCGTCGCCTTTGGTTTGGTCTGCATTTTGACCAGTTGAGTTTCTATGATAAGTCAATTTAGTGACACCGCTCCTGCTCCAAGCGCGCCCTCAAGTTTAATCCGCCAAGCTACATCGCGCAGGTTATTTATTAGCGCGCGGTCAATGTCGCTGCGGATATCTTCGGACACTGAAGCGCGCGATATGCCCCAGCCAATGGGCTCGTTGAGAAATGCACTAGGTAAGACTCCAATCTGCTGTTCGTAATTTTGGCGGCTCAAATACGTCAGCGCAACCCTATCACCCCCAAACCCAAGGCAAGATCGAACGTTGGCATCAAACCCTGAAGAACCGCATTCTGCTCGAGCACTACTTCTTGCCAGGTGACCTCGAATCTCAGATTGAAACCTTTGTCGATCATTACAATCATCGGCGCTACCATGAGAGCCTGAACAACGTCACGCCGTCTGATGTCTATTTCGGTCGGGACAAAGCCATCCTAAAACAAAGGGAAAGGATCAAACGAAAGACACTTGAAACGCGACGCTTGCATCACAGATAACGCGCCGCATAATGAAACCAACCAGATGAGCCGAACTCTCTCGTAGTTTAAGCCGCCATTGGCTCCAAATACCCTGACGGCAGACAATGTTTTAAGGATGTGAGTGTCAATAATAACTCAGACATAAAGTCGTTAATTAAAGTAGTTATTGCTTGCTCTTGCATAAGCCTCAAATACCTCTGGAATAGAAATATTGCGCGCATCCAGAGCAGACTTACGCACTGCAACAACGTACTGACTTGATGTTTGAATAGGCAGCGACTTGATATCTACACCTTCAATTAATTTTATAGCCATGGTTGCTGCGACTTCACCTTGTTCGTAAGGAGAAACACCAATAGACAACATGGCACCTTCTTCAGAATTAAAGGTGTTCATGCCAATAACGGGCACTGGAGAATTAGCCTCGGTCCAAGTCATAACTTCCTTGGCGTTCACAAACTCAGCAGAACCAGGAGACTTGTGTAACTTGCGATAACCCCCTACCAAAATAAAGTCGGCCTCGCCCTTCATGTTCTTGACTGCACTTTGCCAGTCATCAAAAGTGGCCTTAGGATGACGTCCAAGATAATCGACACCAACCCAATCTATACTATCAAGATAGCCACCATCACGTTCGGTCGAATGGGATTCATCCGACAAAAAAATGGCCTTAGGCTTTTGTCCGATAATGCCTAAGTTCTCACTGAGCAATAAAATGACTTCACTTAGAGCCACAGCAGGTTTACGTTCTAAGATACCGGTTACGTTGTTCGCTTCTAAGTAGCCATAAGGTTCTGGGCTTCCGTTAATGCCTGCAAAAACAATCTTTATGTCTGGGTTGTTAACGTATTGCTTGGCCACATATTTTTGCGCATTATCATCAATAGCAACAATGACGTTGGGACGGATGAGTTCAATGGCGTAATGAGCGGCAATACCTGCACGATCTATGTAACCTTTACCCGACATTTTTTTTGTTTTCATCTCATGGTAACGAATGTCAACGCCTTGAACTTTCCCAAGCACACGATCCAAGCCCGCATTGATTTGACGAGTCCAGACATAATCATTACTATAACTATGCAGAACCAATATACGTGGCTTGTTTATATTCTCGTATAGGATCATTCCTGTCAGCGTAAGAATAAAGGTAGCCATGATCAGGATAGTAAACTTTTTCAGCATTAGAGCAGCCCCAAATATTGCCAAAACGGAATCGATGCATAAATAGCCGCCAACTTAAATGCATATTGCATCGCATTTAATATGATCACCTTTTTGCTGTCGGCACCAGATTTTGGGCCGGCTAACGAGCAAAATTGTGAATAATATGAGGCTTGATAGGGCCAGATATAACCTTCGGCAATCAACAGGATGATAAAGCCCACAATCCAGGGTGTTATACCGATGTTTACGGCAGCTGGCATTAATAGGGTTGCAAAGATGACCACCGTGGCGTTGATCGGTATCGCCAATCTAACTACAAAAATTGATAACGATAGCAAGACAATAAATATGCCGAAATCGTTGGCCATATAATAATTAAGCCATGACAGTTTTCCGGTTAGCCACTCATCTAATCCCACATAATTCATGGACGAAACAAGGCCAATTAACGAGCCCAAGAAAATCAAGAAGCTCCAGTCAATCCGCGTCAAGAAATCTTGTTTACCTAAAAAACCAAACATTAACAAACTAAACAATATAGCCATTGCAATCCAAGGAATTTCAATATGGTGGATCGCCACTGTCATGAAGCTAACCAAAAGCACTAACAAACCAGCGACACCTGCCCATTCGCTGGGGCAAGGAGGTCCTAAAATTTTGAGCTGATCATAAACCAGAGTCTTTGGAATTGATGGTCTTTCTTTATTTCTAAATATTAACCAACTGGCTAAAAAATACAGCACCAATAATACAGCGCCACTAACTGAAGCCGCGAAGAACCAGTCCACCCACTGGAAGCGGGTTTGTTCTTGAAACGGCATAAGACCAAAAACAAGGAAGTTCACAGACTTAGAGCTGAGGAAAATCGCCGACAATAAACTAGTCCCGCCAAGCACTGCAGCAGACAATCTTGGCGCTTCTGCCTTGGCTGAATCTTCGTCAAACGAGGCTAAAAGTTCCTTCATAAACGGGGTGACGATTGACACACGGCCATTGGTCGTTGGGACGATTGGAGTCAATACTGAGCCAGATAAAAACAGACACATGTAGTACCAGGTCTTGTTTGCTGGGCCGATTTTTAACAGCAGGAGTAAAATCCGATAACTGAGGCCTGAGACAATAATTACGGCAGACAGACCAAAAATACTCAACGCCATAAAGAAGGTTTTCGAACCAAAGCCTGCCAAAACGACACTGGAAGGTGCAAGATCAAACAAAACAACGATTAAAACCGAAAAAAGAGCCGGTACAAAATCTGGCAGCAAGCGAAACACCCACATAACTATGGATGTGGAAAGGATGGCAACCAAATATAATGACTCTTTATTGGGGATGCTTGAGAATTCAACAACACCCGTAATCATGCTTAGCGGTACCAGTAACGCCATAAGCCAACCAAAAAAGAACCTCAAATCACTTGAGTAGTTCTTTTTGTCATTAGAGTTTTCTTCGTCTTCCACAACCTTAGGCTCTTTGTTAAACAATGAAGTAAATGAATTGAGTAGGTCTTGGTGAAATTCAGGGTGCTTGCTTAGTTCCCAAATCGCAGCCTTTGGGATGACTAAAACGCTAGACTCACTCGTCGCTACTGCCGTAATGATATTTAAATCCATACCTATCGCCGACTCTTGACCCAAAAAACCTGACTTGACGTTGACTTTTTGGCCGCCTTCACTGGCGGCTTCAAACGTGCCGGAAACAATAAAATATGCGAACTCAGCTGTCTGACCGGCGTATTGTAATTCATCGCCTGACTTTAACGACTTAACAGCGACATGGGGCAGAAAACGCGCAAGGGCCTGTTTCGGGCAATGCCTAAAGACAGCCTCTCTATTGATGATTTCAAACGGTTCAAGCGAAAATATTTTATCCGTCATGTTTTCCCTTTGGGCATTCGTGCATCATAAAAAATGGTTTGGCTTTTAAGAACACTACTGATAACTGCACCATATAAATCGGCACCCATTAAATTGGTGCGTTTTAAGTTGGCCCATAAATACGAGCCCCTCGCAGGTTGGCTCCAGACAGGCCCGATGAAATATACTGTTGGGAAAAGTCGTAATTTTTCATGCGACCAGACGTGATCGTTAAGGGTGAAATTACTACATCCACATGACCAGCAATGAGCACTGCTTCTTGGTCGTTAATCTTATCGCATTCCACAAATGTCACGTCAGTTTCGCGAAATCTTCCGTTGCCGTTGGGAACGCGTAACGTCTCAGCTACTTCATTCCAAAGGGCAACATTAAACCCCGTCGGACGGCCAGCTTCATTGAAATCTGTAAATGGGACCACATCCTGCCTCAGCGTAACGATAAGATCCCCTGATGGTAGTCCGCTTGGACAAGCTTTCGCACTATTATCAAAGCCAGGAAAAGCGCCAAATGTTCCAATTAAAGTAAGTGTTGATGTGATGATAAATTTGGTGAAACTCAATTTATTTGCCCCCATATAAAATGCGAACGCCCACGCCTAAATATAAATTATGATTGTAAATCATCACATTATCGAGAGACATGGGGCGCATGAAATGGGTCTTTCTAGATTGACCGTTGGGAAATTATTCTTACAATTAAATGCGCCCTGTGGACACTCTCTATAATCGAGAACC
>CAJIZA010000004.1 GCA_905181815.1 uncultured Planktomarina sp.
GCTCGCATCGGATTGCTGGCGCAGCCTGAAGCTACAGGCTCAATAATTGGCGCCTTAAACCGTCATGAACTCATAGAGCGTTTGACGATCCAAGCCATCCGCGCGCCTGTTGAAAGATACAGCACCGCGTTTCATAACCGTGAATTCATCCCCAAGCTCATACGCAAAGTCGAAAAACTGTTCGACCAAAACGATGGCCATGTCGCCTTGATCACACAGAATGCGAATAACGTGGCCAATTTGCTGAATAATATTGGGTTGAATGCCCTCTGTTGGTTCATCCAGCAACAAAACCCTAGGCCGCGTGATCAAAGCGCGTGCGATCGCAAGCTGCTGTTGTTGCCCACCAGAAAGGTCACCACCCCGTCGCCCTCCCATATCATGCAGCACAGGAAACAGATCATAAATGTGATCAGGAACTTTGTGATCTGACCTGTCCAGACAGGCAAATCCACTCTCAAGGTTTTCCACCACAGTCATCAAAGGGAAAACTTCGCGCCCTTGGGGCACATAGGCGATCCCTGCCTTGGCGACGTCAAATGGGCTGAGGTGATTGATCAGCTTCCCATCCAAAGTGATGGTGCCATCCACGTAAGGGTAACGTCCGGAAATTGCTTTGAGCAAGCTGGTTTTACCCACACCATTGGTGCCCATTACCGCGGTCACTTCGCCGGCTTTGGCACTAAGAGACATATTGTTCAAAATTTGGCTTTGCCCGTATTTCATGGTTAAGTTCTGGATATCCAGCATACTTTATCGCCCCAAATACACGTCGATGACGTCTTGATTCTTCGTTACGTGATCCAGAGATCCTTCAGCCAAAACAGACCCTTGGTTCAACACGGTAACCCTACAGTTGAGGCGACGCACAAATTCCATATCATGTTCCACAACTACAACTGCACGCGTTTTTGCGGCACGCACTAGGATGTCTGTGGTCTGCTCACGTTCTGTCTCAGACATCCCTGCAGCAGGTTCATCCACCAACAAAAGATGCGGATCTTGGGCCAGCAGCATACCAATCTCCAGCCACTGTTTTTGCCCATGACTGAGCGCTCCCGACAGTTGATCAAGCGCATCCGTTAACCCGATATCGTCGCTGACAGCCCGAACACGATTTTCTGTGTCGGGCGCTGCACGATTGAATAATAAATCAAGCGGACTGCGTGGGTTCTTTAATGCCATTGTGATATTTTCACGCACAGTCTGTTCCTCAAAAACAGTTGGTTTTTGGAACTTTCGTCCAATGCCTGCTTGGGCAATTTGGCTTTCGCTCATATCCAGGAGTGACGACGATTTCTCGCCCCAGATCACATAGCCTTCATCTGGTTTTGTCTTTCCCGTCACAATATCCATAAAGGTTGTTTTGCCAGCACCGTTTGGGCCAATAATCGCGCGAAGTTCTGCTTCTCCAATTTGGATAGATAAGTTGTTGATCGCTTTAAACCCATCAAACTGACACTGACACCTGAGACTTCTAAAAGCGTGTTCATTGGTGTTTCTCCCGGTAATTGGAAATCAGATCAAACAACCCACCAATCCCTTTGGGGAAGAAAAGTGTGACCCCGACAAAGGTCAGTCCAAGAAGCACCAGCCACCAGTCAGTCCATTTAACCAAATAAAAGCCAAGGTTGATGTCGGGTGCGCTGCCGCCTGTGAACCATGATGACATAAGAGAAACAAAAACCGCACCAATCACCGCACCATAAAGACGCCCACGCCCGCCAATCGCCACCCAAACGGCCAGATAGATTGATGCAATTGGGGCAATCTCTGCGGGATTGATGATACCTGCTTGGGGGTAATAAAGCGCCCCGCGAAATGCCTGCAATCATGGCCGTAGTGGTAAAAATTAGTAACTTATAATTTTCCACGTTATAACCTAGAAATCGTATCCGTGCTTCGTTGTCGCGAATGGCACGGATAACAGAGCCGAATTTGCCAGAAAGCATCCACGCAAAGAATACATATCCAGCACCGAGGGCGAAAGCGGAAGCCCAAAAGAACCAAAGCGATAATGTCGCTTGTGAAACGGCCTCAAGGCCCGGGATGTTCTGCAAACCCGACAGACCGTTGTTCCCGCGCAGTCCAGTATCGTTTTGGAACAGAGTAAAGCGAAAGCGCGAGTGTCATCGCCTGTGTCAGGATCGACAGGTAAACTCCTGTAACGCGGCTGCGAAATGCCAGCCAGCCAAAGACCAAAGCCAGCATCCCCGGCACAAGAACAACAGCCAAAAGTTGCAATGTAAGCGAATGTGAGAACGCCCAGATCAATGGAAATTCAGAACTGCCCACAACGCCGAAAATCTGTGTACCAATTGCGGTGTTCACTTCCTCAACCGTCGGTGGAAGAATGTTATTTTCCAGCGATCCAACAACGATATTTTTTGTGCGCTCGTACATCAGCCACATGCCGATGGCGTATCCACCGATCCCAAAAAAGGCAAAATGTCCAAGGCTCAAAATACCACAATAACCCCAAACCACGTCCATCGCGACCGCAACAAGGCATAGGCACAGCGTCTTGCCCAAGGTCTTAAGAAACGATGTTGAGACAACTGTCGAACCCACCGCTTCACTAAAGATGGTCACAAAAACCGTGAACACAGATAGCCCAAGCAAGAACCAAAGAACGGACGGGTTTTTAGCAATGAAGGTGTGTTGCATAATCAACCTCCTGCCGCCCGGCCTTTGAGGGCAACAATACCCTTGGGCCGAAATTGAATGAATAGGATCACGAAGAGGATCATGTAAGTTTGAGCGGCTAAGGTGTTCGACGGATTTAGCCATTCGATCCACTTTTGGCCAAAGCCTATCATCGCGGCCCCTGCCAGCGTGCCCCAGACATTTCCAACGCCGCCAACCACAACGGTCATGAAGCTTTGGACGATGTAGTCAGACCCCATTTCGGATGTCACCTTGGCATACAATCCAATCGCAACCCCAGCGGTACCTGCGATGCCAGAACCAAGGCCAAAGGTCATCATATTAATACGATCAGGATTGATCCCCATAGATGACGCCATCCCCGGATTTTGTGTCACTGCGCGAACCTCAAGACCTAAACGGGTTCTTTTGAAAATGTAGACAATCAAGCTCAGAAACAGCAGTGCCAGGATGAAAATTGCGATCCGAATAAAGCTGATCTGGATGACATCATTTACCACCCAAGCCCCCGCCAGCCAATCGGGAGATGTAAGCGGGCGTGCTTGGGTGCCAAAGATGTTCTTAGCTAATTGCTGCAAAGCAATCGAAACACCGAAGGTCGCCAACAATGTTTCCAACGGCCTGTGATACAAACGACTAATAACAAGTCGCTCCATAACAACCCCAGCCACAAAAGTGACCGCAAAGGCCAAAGGCAAGGCGACAAAGATCGAAACAGTGTAGTTTGGAATGAACAGCTGCACGACATAGCCCGTGTAGGCTCCCATCATAATGAATTCACCATGGGCCATATTGATGACCCCCATGACGCCAAAGGTGATCGCCAGACCAATCGCAGCCAGAAAGAAGATCGACGCCAAAGACAGGGCATCCAATGCCAGATCCGCAAACTGTGCGGTTGCTACGCGGTTGTCCGCAGATTTACGCGCCACCTTTGCTGCTGCAGTGATTTGCGCATTTGGTTCCTCATATAATTCATAAAACACATGTCCTAAGAGCGCCGCATCGCGCACTTCTTGAGTGATCAAAGTGGGGACGCTGCCCTGTGTCGCCAAAGCGGAATAGGCCGCTTCGCGCGTCAAACGATCGTCCATTTGCGCCAGTGGCAAACCCGCAATACGCCCCTCAATAATATTAGCTTCAAGCTCCTTTCTAATATCAATTTTTGTTTGTTTTTGGGGGGCTAGTTTTGCCTCAACCAAGGCATTGTAGGATTGGTCTGGGGCCACCATAGGGTCAAGAATAGCCGCAATGTTGCCTTGAGGTGCTACGCGCGCAACCCCTGTGAATGTGGTCAAAACTTGGTTCAATACAGCGCGCGCTTCGACGGACGTGTCTGTCGAAAGGCTGTTGATTGCTGCAATGCGGTCTTGGGTTTCTATGGCAAAACGCGCTGACAGAAAGTTAGCCAGTTGAATTTTGCGCGATTTGAGTGCCGCGTCTAACTCGCGATCAATTGAGGCTATTAGGGGGATCAACTGTTCGGCTGCGGGCCGACGTGCGATTGAGGCAACAGCCGTTTCGCGCCGGGTCAGGTCTGGGTCTAAAAGTTGAAATTGTACCAAAGCTGTGCTGATCAAGCGCCGCACACCACCATTGGGTTTTAGTTGTTTGAAATCAAATTTGGGTGCGATTGTTCTTGCTTGTGTGTCCACATCTATAAGCATCAGGCTATCTTCCACCGAAGTGGCAACAAAAAAGTTACCATCGGTGTGCTGCCAAATGTTTTTTTCAGACCATTGCTCTAAAAATTCGGTGGCTTGAGGCAACCCAGAAGCGGCAATCGCATCAATCGTCTTGCCCACAGTTTTGCGCGAAGGTTTGGCGATTTCTGTTGCATGGGTCTGCAAAATAGATTGGAGCGTTTGTGCTGTAACAGCGGGGACACTGCAGACTGTAAGGATCACGGCAAAAAGTACGGAGCGCATGGTTAGTCTTTCAATTGGTTGAAAAACAGGCGCTTGGTTCCACCCTAACAGAAGAGCCAAGCACCTGCATCAAAGGCTTAGTAGTTAGAAGTCAGCTGAACGCATGTTTCAGTTTCAACGTTGTACATACCGCAACCCAAATCTTTCCAATCCGACTTCAACACAGCAGAAGCTGGTAAGAAATCAGTCCATGCATCACCTGGTACTTCAGATGTTTGGCTGATGATGTCGAATTGGCCATCCGCTTGGATTTCGCCGATCAACACTGGTTTAGCCAAGTGGTGGTTTGGCAACATCACAGCTGTACCGCCAGTCAAGTTCGGGTATTCTTGTCCGTACATGGCGGAGCGCACTGCATCTACATCAGTTGTTCCAGCCTCGGTTGCCGCATTTACCCACATATTGAAGCCAATAAAATGTGCTTCCATTGGATCGTTTGTGACACGTTCTTCGCCAGCAAAGGCCTTCCAAGCAGCAATAAAGTCTGCGTTGGCTGCAGAATCTGCAGATTGGAAGTAGTTCCAAGCAGCCAAGTGACCCACAAGGTTGGATGTGTCTAAACCAGACAGTTCTTCCTCGCCTACAGAGAATGCAACAACTGGGATGTCATCGGCAGAGATGCCAGCTGCGGCCAGCTCTTTGTAGAAACCGATGTTTGCGTCGCCGTTGATTGTTGAGATAACACCGACTTGCTTGCCGTCTTCGCCCAATGCAACAACGTCCGCAACGATCGTTGCCCAGTCGGATTGACCGAATGGTGTATAGTTCACAAATATATCGTCAGCAGCGATACCTTTGTCTTTAAGGTAGGACTCAAGGATATTGTTGGTTGTACGCGGATACACATAGTCTGTGCCAAGCAGGGCGAATTTCTCGACACCAAGCTCTTCAAGTAAGTAGTCCGTTGCTGGGATAGCCTGCTGATTTGGCGCAGCACCTGTGTAGAAAACGTTTTTAGAAGACTCTTCGCCTTCATATTGAACTGGGTAGAACAACAGACCATTTAACTCTTCGATCACCGGCAAAACTGATTTGCGAGACACCGACGTCCAATTGCCAAAAATGACATCAACCTCATTCACAGTCAAAAGCTCACGGGCCTTTTCCGCAAATAGTGGCCAATCCGAAGCAGGATCGACAACAACAGCCTCGAGCTCACAACCCAAAAGGCCACCAGATGCGTTTTGCTGCTCGATTAACATCAGCATTGCATCTTTTAGGGTTGTTTCGGAGATCGCCATTGATCCCGACAAAGAGTGCAAAACACCTACTTTGATTGGATTTTCGCAGGCAACTACCGCCGTCGCGCTAGTAATACATAGAGCGCTCGCAGAAAGCGTTGAGTAGAAAATGGAACGAATTGACAAAGGATATACCCCTTAATTATTGCCACGCGCCAAAACACTCTCTGGGCACATCCCGTCTTAGATGCTAAAGGACGTAGGCAGCTTCATGTTGCAGCCATGCTAGGGTTGTTGTCTGCCAGGATCGCACCCTAGCGTGGCAGTGAATTGTTCCAGGTGGAACACCCTCATTTCACATTAGGGATTGCGAAAACTGAAGTTGTAACCATTTTTAAAAAAGTAAATGGAGCAATTTCGCTCAAAAATCATTCTCGTGAGCACACTTAGCATAAATTATCAGCGAAGTGTGTCAGGAGTTTTGCTAACCAAATAGGAACAAGCATCAAATTTCTGGTGTAGCCTGAATCTATGCGCTCAATAATTGGCACCACTCAGTAAGAGCAGCGGTACGGTTCAGCTTGAAATTGGTGCGTGAATAGAGATGCAGTTACCAAACAAAACTAATTCCAGATGAATCTACGCCGCTAACACTAAAGGACCAGCCTCCAAAGCACGGGACTCATGATCCGGGGTCCATGGTCCTGCACCCTTCGGCTTAGCTGTAGCGATTGGGCACCGTAACCCCCTGCCGTTGGTCCACGGACCACAGCCCGAGCAAAACCATCCAGCGCCAACTGAGCTCAGGCAACACGATAGTCAGGACTTGGGTGGGTGCGTGCTCTACTGTCCGATAGTGCACTGGCTCTTGGTTCCCGGTCCACGGGCTTGAGCAATATGGTGTGATAACCAGGGGCCAGGTTTCATGTAGCAAAATGGGGAGTTTTTCGTCATCCAAAGACGCAATAAATTAGCCCTGCCTGTCTAAAGTGGTTTTGTGTGACAGTTCCAACTGTATTACATCATCGCCATTTGGATGACTTCTGGGCCAGATTTTATTTAGCTAAATGGTGTGTGTTTTGTCATTAGGCGAGGTTAAAAAGTCATCCACTCTGTCTCAGCCCGTTACTTCCAGCCAGGTCCATCTACATGTATCTTTATTTTCATTAGAAAAAGCTTTAAATGCAAATAAACAAAAAGGATAATGTTGTTCTAGGATTTTGAAATGAAACTAAATGTACATGGTTGTCGAGGATCCGTTCCAGTGCAATCGAGGGGTCAGACAAGATATGGAGGTAATACATCTTGCTTCGAAGTTACTTTCGGTCAATTTCAAATTTTTTTTGATACTGGTACAGGCTTCAGAACAGCACAATTTGGTGGTCCTGAGATAACTAAAATATTACTTTACAGTCACTGGCATCACGATCATGTCCAGGGTTTTGCATTTAATCCAAATATCTTTGTTCCAGATCATAAAGTTTTAGTTGCAAGCGGTCTATCGTCGGCTGACGTTAGTCGTCAGATGCTACAACAATATTTCTCAGGGAGCTATTTTCCAATTGACGTTATTGGGTCTTTAAAGAACATAATTTTTCATGAGTTTGAGTATATTAAAGAAAACTTTATTAATGATTTTCGGCTAAATAATCTATCTCTCAATCATCCTGGAGGAGCATCAGGCTTTAGGTTAGAGCATAATAAAAAGATAATTTGCTACCTATGCGATAATGAGTACCATGAGACACAACTTCCAGAATTAAAAGATTTTGTTGAGGGAGCAAATTGTGTAATTTGGGATGGGATGTTTACTGATGAAGAGTTATCTCAAAAGAGGGGGTGGGGCCATTCATCAGTAAATCAAGGTATTGAATTTTGGGAAAAATGTGACGTTAAAAAACTATTGGTTACGCACCATGCACCTGAGCGAAACGATGATCAACTAGATGAAATAAATAACCAACTACCAGGTAATGTCGAACTGGCGTTTGATGGGATGTCATATGAGTTTTGAGATGGAAAATGAAAAAAAAATCTTTTAGGCGTGGGCAAACAGTATTTAATAAAGGTGATGGAGCTAGTGAGCTATTTATAATTTCTTCAGGCAATATTGGCATCTATTTTCCATCTAATGCAGAAATGGAAAAGCCAGATATTGTGATAAGTAGCCCTGATTTATTTGGAGAGATGGCAGTAATCGATGACACTATGCGAATGGCTACCGCCAGAGCAGAGACTGAGTGTGTTCTTATTTCAGTAACGAGAGCTGAATTCGAAGACAAGTTAGCGAACACAGATGTTGTTATAAGAGGTGTGGTTGCTATTTTGTCGGAACGCCTGCGTGACTTACAAAAAAGACGTTGAAGTTTTATAAAATATAAGTTTTTTGGATCAGATTTCTGAAATATTGATTGGTTTAATTTTCCGTTATAATAATAAAGGCTTGCCAATTTTGAAATATTTTTTTGCAGGGTTTAAAGTTTGCTTTTCCGGCCAGCGTGCCCTTTCAAAAAAAGCTTCAGGTAGTAGATATTTGGCAGCAAATAGCAACAGTGCCAATTCAAAAACTCATATGGTTAAAAGATTTTTTGCAAGCTCAGCAGAAACCACTCCATTCTGATACAACTGTGTTGCAATAAATTTATCTATATCCATACCGCTCTCCGCTTTTGCCAGTTCCAGTTTTTCTTTAGCAAGATCAGAATTGCCTAATATATTGCAACATGCAGCTGCGTAAAAGAGGCTAGTTCTTGTTTCAATTTGCATGTTTTTGTAGGAGTTCAATGCGTCTGCGTAGTTTCCAAGTAAATAGCTACAAACTCCCTGTGTTTCAAATATCAGGTCTGACCCAAAAGGATTAATTCTAAGTGCCATATCAATCTGCTTCATCGCATTTTCAGGTTCACCCAAATACGATAAAAGCACAGCATATCTAGCTAGATGAAACGTATCACTTGGACAAATTTCTATAGCTTTTTTATGATGGAAGATAGCTTTATCCATATCCCCCTCGAACATAAGTTTTATAGCACCTAAAATCCTGTGTGCTTCTGGATCGTCGGGATCTATTTCCATAGCTCGGTTAACGGAAGCGAATGCATCCTCCATCCAATTAGATGGCATTTCGTCCGGAAACCACTCCGAATTATTGGCAAGCGAACAAGTTTTCCACGCAAATGCTCTCGCATAATTTGGGTCCAATTCTGTTGCTTTGGTAAAGAGTGTCAACGCCTTCTTATTATTCTCTGCTGATACAGAGCTTTTTCGATGGTATTCTAATCCTTGAAGTACAAGGTCGTAAGCCTCCATTACTTCCGGCTTTTTATTTGAAAGCTTTACGACTTGGTCGCTTTCAACTTTCCCAACTAGTTTTGCAACGGTAGATGCAACTATTTCATCTTGCACATCAAAAATCTGATCAAGGCTTGTGTCATAATTCTCATTCCAAATAATTTTTTCATCTACTACCGATAACAAAGATACAGTTATCCGCATTTTACTTCCCATTTTTCGCACCTTACCCTCAACCAAATAACGGACGCCCAGCTCAGTGCCTATTTGGGTCACAGACTTTTCTTTAATCGAGTATGAAAAACTTGCGTTACTTGCAATTACCAGCAGACTGTTATGACGTGATAATGCTGAAATAATATCTTCACTAAAACCTTCGCAAAAATAGCCTTGCTCTTCATCATTGCTTAAGTTTTTAAATAACATAACGGCTACTGAACCTGCTTCAGCCTTTGGCGAAACAACTTTTGGTTCTGCGTCGGCACTTATGATACCACGAGATGCGCCCTTACATTTAAGAACATTGTAAGCTCTTATTGGTCTTCCAATATTCTTTAAATGAAGCTCTCCCGCGTCTTCGTAAGACACTTTAACCTTCATGTTGACCTGTTCAAAAATATTTTCTGAAATACAAAGTCCATCAGTAATCGCTTGTGCTTCCAACCGCGCTGCTATGTTAACGGCATCCCCAAACAAATCTTCATCATCAGACACTAAGACTTGCCCCATGTTTAGACCTATTCTGTAGCTCATTTTGTCAGATTCATTTGCTTGGCTGTTTAGAGAAACAGACTTATTTTGGATTTGGACAGCACACTCGACTGCGTCGATTGGACTTGAAAATTCTGCAAGAACACTGTCTCCAGCCGTGTTGAAAATCCGCCCACCTCTTTGCTCAATAGCTGGATCAATGAATTTACGTCTTGCCTGCAAATTCATTAAAGTACTGTCTTCGTCGATAGACATTAATTTACTAAAGCCCACAACATCCAGAGCAAGAATCGTAGTAAATTTTTTTTGTTGCATATCGATATATCTCTTTTATGTCCGTCGTCAGATTTTTGGCACCAAAGTCGGCTTAAAGTAAGATAGCTTTTGGCCAATTTTGTTGGATGCACTATGCAGCGCCTCGGCTTTGATGCAAGCGCCACATTTGGAATATTTTACGTTTGGTCCATTTTATTTTTAGCGGAATGGTTTTGTGGTTCCGAAATAGACGGTAGCGCACATATTTTCACCTTATACTCGAGGTGGGAAAAATCAAAATGACGACTAGAATTACTTACGTTAATTACAAAGACGATGTTACCATGAGCATCATGAAAAACGGAGAAGACAAAACACCCAACATAAAGGCAGCAGTAGAGAGTTGCGGAGGGAAACTTTTGGGCTACTACGGATTAATTGGGCAAGATTAAGAAGTTCGCATTATTGCTGATTGCGAAAGTCAAACAGATTATATGTCTCTGGTTATTTCTGCTTATTTAGGAGGGGCAGTAAGCGAAATTAAGACATTAACATGTTGGACTGGCGAAGAGCTTGTTGTTTACTCTAAAAAGGCCCAGTCTGTTTCTTACTTACCTCCACAACGGCAAGCATTGATCCATCTACTTAAGGAAGAAATTATGAGCGACCTGAATGCACAGTCTGACCGAATGGTTTTAATTATTGGCTGCAGCGTGAAAAATACTGACGAATTCAAAAAATGGTCTAAAGACCGCGCAGCTAAATATGTTTACGACCTCAAGGAACAAAACAGTATTAGTTATGAATGGCACTTGTCTGAAGACGGCACTGAGGCGACTTTAATAGAATTATTCGTTGATAGTGATGGCATGATGGAACGTTTAGGAAATCATATGGCAAGTCCACTGGCGACAGAGGTGTTCGAGCAAGTTGATATTACCAGTGTGCTTTGCCTTGGTAATGCAAAACCAGATGCAATTGAGGCGCTTTCTGCTTGGGGTGCTAAGTTTTCAAACCATCACTGTGGTTATAACCGCAGCGAAGTTGTAACCGCTCGCTAATGGATCGTTTGGACAGTTAAATTATCTAGCCTCCACCTTGATCGCACAAGGACCTGTCAAACTAATGAAAACACGCCCCAGATTGCTAGCACAGCCTGAATCTATGCGTTCAATAATTGGCGCCACTCGCCAAGAGCAGCGGCTCGGTTCAGCTAAATGGCGAGTGTTTTGTCATGCACGGACGCTACAAACATACAATGCCCGCATCAACCAAGTTTAATCTGACGGCGCCCCTTCAAGGTTGCAAAACCCATCATTCATAGCCTGTCATCTCCAAATATCCAATCCCCGTGTGAGAACCGGTGACGCGCACTGGCCCTTCCCAATATGGTACCGACGTATCCATCCAGCTTTGTGTGTTCAATGCCGTTACAACGATATCGATGCCCGCATCAGGCAACAGTACCCTCCATGTGGTTGGCACATCACGTCCTGCAACTTGTGACTGCTTGATTGGTTCTGCGGTAAACGCTCCATCTGAATAAGCTACCGTTGCCCCTTCCTCATCGATCAGCGTAGCTTGTGTAAAAACGCTGTCACCACGAAGCAAGAAGCCCATTAGCTTGGAGCCATCATCAAACGACAATGAAAACCAATCCCACCCAGTCTGATCCGATCCAAGAGGTTTCGAGGACCATTCACGGTCCAGCCACGCATCTCCAGTAACGTAAACATCGCCCAACGGCAATTGCAAAGTCCCCTCAATTTTATAGAACGGTTGAGAGAAATAGTACGATGCTTGCCCCTCAGCCGATTTCAGCGAATACCCGGCGGTGCCGTGGAACACCCGCGGTCCAATTGCGTACATGGACATATCATAAGCAAAATTGGGCCCGGCAGCTCGCAAGACAGCGCCGCTATCTGGTCCAGAAAATATCCATTCATCAATCCATGCTTCAAACGGATCTGCAGTCACACCTGCTTGCCCAATCCCACCCCGCGCCAACCGTTCAGCCACAAAATGCGCATCAGGCGTTGTCACAGCCGCATGTCCCATCCAAAGCTGCGGCGATGACCAACCTTCATAATCTTTCGGGGCCAGTGCAGTGCGAAACAAAGTCCATTGCAGGCCATAATCTTGTCCATCAGAGCCTTGCAAATTAGCTGTCAAATACCACCACTCTATCCTGAAATCTGGATGTGATCCGTCATCGGATGGAAATTGGAACGTTGGATTAGTTTCAGGCAACTTAAAACCTTCTGCACCAGACCCAAGCCCCGCAAAGCCCTGCGCAAGACTGGTCACTGGCAGCCATAACAAAATAAAAATCAACTTAGCGTTCATTTGAAAATACCTTCAGCAAATCAGCAGGTGGCATACGCACCAATTGCATGGCTGGCCATAGCGCCGCCAGCCCTGCGGCTAGTATCGCAAGCGCACCTAGCTGCGCATAATCCCATGGGAACAGAAACATCGGCAGCCGCCACCCAAATGCTGCTACGTTGACCACCGCCAATAAAACCCATGCAAGCGCCAGCCCTAAAGGCAACGCAATTACACCCGTCAACAAGGCTAACATCACAGTCCGAAAAAGCTCAAGCAGCCCCAATTTCCAACGTGTCAAACCCATCGCCCAAGCAGGTGCAAGCTGTGGGACGCGCATCGCTGTTAAGGTCAATAAGCTCATTAAAATTGCAAATCCAGCAACCGACAATGTCAATATATTTAAGGCAGCGGTTACCGTAAATGTTCGGTCAAAGATTGCCAGAGAGTAGGCTTTTATGCTAGCCTGATTTACCACACTGCTTGCAGGTAGACCAGCTTCAGACTTAAGGCCTTCGACGAAGGCGTCCACATCTTCGAGCGGCAACCGTAGCCCAAATCTAAGTGCTAAAACATTTGGAAACAGGGTCTTAAATAGGGATTCTGCAATAATTGCCTGCCCAATTGGGTTGCCGTAGTCAGCATAAACACCAGCTATTTTCAACGGCTGTTGACCGATATTCACAACATCGCCCACTTGCAGATCAGCGCTGCGGGCGAGTTGTTCACTGATCAAAACCGCAGCGTCCGTATGGACGTCTTCCCAAGGGGTTAGCCCCGCAGTTAGGAATGTCCAATTATCACGATAGGTCGTATGATCGCGGGCGCCAAATACGTCTGTCGGACGACCTGAGATTTGCACCTGCGCTGACATGATTGGTAGTACGGCGTCAACTTGTGGAGTCATAAAATCGACCATATAAGCGGCCTGCTCGGGGCCTTCCGCTGTCACATAAAGCTCAGACGAAAGCCGTTGATCCAAGAACGCGACAAACGTCAGCCGAAAGCTACTAACCATCGTGGACACGCCCACATTGGTGGCCATAGCCAGCATTAACGCCATTAATGCCAACGACAAGCCAGGCAACTGTTGACGCGTGTCAGCCCAGAACCAACTGGCAATTACACCTCGGCTGTACTGGGCTACACCATCCAGTAAAACACGCAGAACGGTAGGCAAACCCAAAGCTGCACCAATCAATAACGCACCGAGCAATACAAAGCCTGTCAAGATTTCATCGGCGGTCAATCCCAAAACAAATGCAACAAGTAGCAATACGGCAGATGCAGCCACCTGCGCTTTTTCTCCACGACCTGCAATGACAGAGATTGCACGTGGCTGCGCCCCTACGTTCAATGGCATTCGCGACAGTTTCCACAATGCGGTGCTTGCGGCCAATACCGTGCCAAAGATTGAAATTGCCATGCCGGACGCCAACCAAATCAGGCGCAACTTCAACGTGCCTACCACATCCGCTCCATAAAGCCCTCGCAATGTTGCAGACACATCTGGCATCAAGAAAGCCGCGATCAAATATCCCAGGCCAACACCAATCAAACCTGCGATCAACGCGAGCCACAGCAGTTCAACCACGATCAATAAGACTAGAAATTGCATCGGCACTCCAAGCGTACGCAAGGTCTGCACCGTTCCACGCCGTTGTTCAAAAGCCAGTCCAATCGCGCCCTGTACGATGAAAATACCGACCGCAAATGACAGCAATCCAAATGCGCTTAAGTTTAAATGAAAGCTATTTGTAAGCCGTCCAATGTCAGATCCACTTTGGGCAACTCGGCGGGTAAGCTCAGGTGCGATGTCTTCGAGTGATGCCTGGCCAAGCGGTTGTTCTGATCTAACGACCAGCGCATCAAATTCAGCTCGTCGGCCTAATAATACCTGTACAGTCCCAACGTCGGCTATCGCTGTCCCCGGTGCGATCGCTGGATCAAATTTCACACCGTCTAATAGGACATCTGGAGCCGCAATAATTCTCCCATCCGCTGAGATAAAACCCTGAAGGTCATTCATGTTAATCAAGCCAATGGGAGCCATACCACCCGGTGCCGTCAATGGGTCCAAACCGATGAACCGCACATCACCAATGCGGCCTTCGATCACTGGGCTGACTAGCCAACCACCGCGGCGTAGCCTGACATAAGTGTCTTGCCCTATTGGCAGCCCATCGCGGTGCACAAGCCGATCAAATTGCGCCTCGCCTAATGTGGCAGAAGCCGCGTCATAGCTTGCGCGCGCTTCTGCATTGATAGCCTGTACGCCAGACCAAAGCGCAGTCGCCAATGCGAGCCCTGCAAGCAAGGTAAACAATTGCAGCGGACTGCGCCACCAATGCCCCCACAACGCTGCGAAGGTAACTGCTATCATTCGATTTGACCTACCCGCAAGTGTACTCGACTATCTAAACGCGCAGCGAGAGCCGCCGAATGTGTGACCATTAAAAGACCCGCGCCTGCCTCTGTCACAAGCGACAACAGCATATCCATGACATTTGAAGCTGTCTCTTCGTCCAAATTTCCAGTCGGCTCGTCCGCCAATACCAACCGAGGTCGAGACGCCAAAGTACGGGCAATCGCTACCCGCTGTTGTTGACCTCCAGACAATTGCTCAGGGTATTTTGCCACCTGCGACGACAACCCGAAGTGGTCGATCAGTACGTCGACCCAATCGGCATCGTACTTCCCTGCAAGCCGCGCCTGAAACTCAATATTGGACGCAACTGTAAGGCTAGGGATAAGATTGAATTGCTGGAATACAATGCCAACTGTCCCGCGCCGAAGCCATGCGCGACCCGCATCGTCCATGGCTAAAATGTCGGCGCCATCAATAAAAATTTGCCCCTGATCGGCTGAATCTAATCCACCAATTAAATGCAATAGTGTACTTTTTCCGCTACCTGACTCACCCGTAAGTGCAAGGCTTTGGCCACTATCTAGCGACAGATCAACACCACGAAGGACGGCAGTACGACCACCGACCGCCTCGAATGTTTTGTGCACTTCTCGCGCTGTAAGCAGCATGTCAACACCTTCCGTTCTGACAACAAGCTAGCACAGACAGCCCAATTGGAAAGTTGAACCAGTGATGCTGTCAGCACCAACGCAAACAACCATCGGATTACCAGCACAACTTTCATCTACGCGGCCAATAGTTGGCGCCACTCAGCAAGAGCAGCGGGGCAGTTAATTTTATTCTGACGCTACTGTCCCAGGCGTTGGATGCCTGCCAGATGGAACACACGATTTCTGCAATGCTATCCAATTGCTGGTCAATATCGGGCCTGTATGGGTGTCCACAATTGTCGTGATCCAAATTTGTAAATTCGGCATGTGGCAGCCAAAAGAGAAAGCGGCTTTCGGTGAGCACCGCAGCGCAACCACCTTGGACGTTGCGATATCGGCGTGGCCCTCAAGCAAAATTTAGATTGGGCCGCTTCGCGCAGCGCGACTGTCCGCGCCTCGCGGTGTTCCATTTGCCGCCACTTTTGCAACTGCGGTGTAGCGTTCAGGTGAACGGCTATCTGACACACCTACTGCAAGGTGACGCCATGCTTTATCAAGAAAGTCGTATAAATTTTTTGGACCACGCATTAACTCTAATCTGATATTGCCCTTATGAACTTTATTAACTGAAACCAGACGTACGCAATGCTGCAGAACCTGTAACTCTGGGCTTGTTCAAAAACTTTGCTGGGCGACTGTCATTATTTCCCCCAGGGGCAGAGTTCTTCGATCTGTGGGCGACCAAGCTTGTTCAACGTTTCTATATTATCTTTATAAATTTTTTCAGGGTCCAAAACATTAGTCAGGACTTCAGTCATCTGATTCTGTCGCAGAAGATGAATGGTTGGATAGGGTGACCGATTGGTAAAATGACTGAGATCGTCAGCTGCCATCCCGTCAAATTGATATTGAGGATGAAATGATGCCAATTGCACATGCTCTGTCAGTTCTGCTTGTTCCAAAAGTTGTTGAAACCAATCGAGCAAGTTGAGATAATCATCAAAGGCGTCTAATCCTTTGGTAAACATGAGCAAGCTCGTGGCAATATCTTTTTTTTTAGCCCCAAGCAGACGCTGTAATTCATTCAAATAGAACTGTTTTAGGTGTATATCTGTGGTCGCATCACATACAGAATAATACACTTGACCATGCGCAACGACGCTAAAGGAAAATGGACATAGGTTTAGCCCTACGACCATTTCTTCAATCCACTGGAGGGTGTTCTTAACCACATCTTGATGAGCGCTTGATAGCATTTTGAAGTCAAACTTAGTGATACCAGAGGTCCTCTCTTGTTCGATCCATTTGGCATGCCCCTTTGGGTAGCCTGGATTAATCGTTAGTGCATCGTCGGCTTCTGGTCCACTGGCACGATGCTTTCCAGTGCAGGCGGACTATAGTCCAGAGCGCCGTGGGGCCACATTTTGCTGTACTTGCGTTTAAACAGACGAACCTCACCATCCATCAACGTGGGTGTATTTGGGTTCAATTTAGGCACTATCAACACCGTGTTTAACACTCAGATTCTGCACTAGAAAAAGTCAGAAAGCTAGAAAAAACTGTGCTAGAGGTGTGCTACGCACAAACTGCGTCAACCGAAAACTTAAGTAACTGATTATATTGAAAGTTTGGTAGCGGCACAGGGACTTGAACCCCGGACACGCGGATTATGATTCCGCTGCTCTAACCAACTGAGCTATACCGCCTCTGGAAGACAGAATTTTATAGAACTTGGTCACACCTCTGTCACACGGAGGAACAAAAAGTGGCATCAATTAGGAAAAGAAACGGTCTTTGGTACTTATGCCGCCACGAAACACGCCCTTGAGGCCTATATGCAAGCACTGCGGTATGAGGTTTCCGGCTTCGGTGTGGACATCACGCTTGTAGAACCAGGGCCATTTGGCACCAATCTGATCAATATCGGACGACCGGCGGCACGCAAAAAGATCATTGCCGAATATGGTGAATTGGCCAACGTACCTGATGCAATGCTCTCCGGTTTTTGCTGAGATGCTAAATGGACCTGAAAGGCCAGATCCACAGCTTGTAGTTGATTTGTATTGTTCACTTGCAGACATGCCTGCAGGGCAGCGTCCAACCCGGAGCGTTGTGGGTATGACTTGGGGTGTAAGTGAGATTAATCACAAAACCCAACCGATACAGGATGCGATTTTAAAGGATCTACAACTTGACACAGTTTTGGGCGGTAGCGACGCCTAATCGAGTGCTTATTTCGCACCATCAAAACTGAAACTTCCTGTGGACCGGCATGTAGCTTGATGCCGGTTCACTTCTATCCAATTTCTGAATGCCGTTGAAGAGGCGTGAATAGAGATGCGGTTACCAAACAAAATTACCCCCGAATGAATTTACAACGCTAATACTAAAGGACCCTGGTCCGAGACGCGGGGCCCTATGATAGGGGGCCTGGGGTGAGCCTGGCGCGTCTCATCTGTTTGGATTGGGCGCAGTAACCCTGCTAACAGTCCACGGACCCGGTCCCGAGCAAAACCATCCAACCTCAACTGAGCGCATGCAACGCTAAGGCAGGACGTGGGTGCGTGCTCTATTGTCCGCTAGGCCCTGGTTCTTGGTTCCCGGTCCACGGGCCTGGGCAAGATGGTCCAGGAACCCCGGGCCAGGTTTAAAGTAGCTAAATGGGGAGTGTATTGTCACACGGCGTGGTTACAAATTAGCCCTGCCTGCTTCAAGCAAGTTTACTCTGACAGTGCCAGCGGTGGAGATCAGCTTGGCGCATTACCTTCTGACCACCACGACGTCAGGGCCGAATGATCCTGCCAAACATCTGTTCGAGGCTTGGTTAGAGGCGGCGTTACAAGATGGGTTGTAGGGCGGTTTTGGGCAGAAAGCGACATCTGCCGCAAGTGTAAACCAATCGTCCTAAGACTTGGGGAGCCGACGTTCGTCCAGTCTTGAAATCAAATTTTGTGCTGCATCACCACCTATCTATCTTTATAGAGTCTCTTGCAGTTTGAGCCGCTGGATCTTACCCGAAGGCCCCTTAGGCAGTTCACTTAGAAAATGTACGGTATCAGGTGATTTGAACTTTCCAAGTTTTTCGATGCAGATCGAGATCAAATCGGGTTCTGTTAGCGTCGATCCTTCACAGACGCTTACTGCCGCCTCGATGCGCTCACCATATGTTTTGCAAGAACGGGAAAAGGCTGCAGCCTCAACCACATCACTGTGGGAATAAAGGGCTTCGTCAATCTCGCGAGGTGCAATATTCTCCCCTCCTTTGATGATCAGCTCTTTAAGGCGTCCCGTCACGAACAGGTATCCATCAGCATCCTTACGTCCCAAATCACCGGTGCGCAGCCACTCACCATGAAACGTCGATTTCGTGGCTTCCGGATTTCTGAGGTATTCCAACATGACGTTTGGTCCACGAACGGCGATTTCACCCTCAACATTGACCGCACATTCGCTGAGGTCGGATGCAAGGATTGTCACTTCGTTTCCATAGGCAATTCCGGGTGAACCTATCTTTCTGGTTCCAGGAGGTAAGGGGTTGGACAAAATTTGGGCTGCTGTTTCGGTCAAGCCCATCGTTTCAATGATAGGCATATCAAAGCGCGTCTCGAATGCCGTTTGAACATCGGGGGATAAGGGTGATGATGCCGAGCGTCCAAACCGCAGGCGTGCTTTACTTTTTGCATCAGGATTTTTGTCACTGTGCAGCAAGTGTGAAATGATGGTTGGAACAACCGAGAACCATGATACCTCATGTGTGCTGATCTGGTCCCAAAACTGGCTGGCGGAGAATTTTTCCGCCATCACAACAGTACCGCCAGACACCAATGCCCCCATGACCGAGACACACAAGCCGTTGATATGACAGATGGGCAGAACACAAAGCGCACGATCCTGATCAGTTAATTGATGTGCGATTGCGGGCGTCCAGCCCCCGGCCAAAAGGCTGGAATGTGTATGTACGACACCCTTTGGCCGACCGGTTGTACCAGAGGTGTACATGAGTAAAGCGTGATCACCGGCGTTGATCTGGTGAAGAGGCATTTCTTCGCTCTGAAACGACGTGAGGCGCTGCATCCAATCTGGCCGTGCATTCTGATACATCTCGCTGACGCTATCATGTACCAATGCGACGCGCGCCTCGGAATGCTCAAGCGCGTAGGCAATCGCATCGCGTCCCGCCGCAAGATTGATCATCGTCGCACGAAACCCGCCATAAACCGCGCCGTAAAAAGCCAAAACACCTTCGCGCCCATTTGGCTGAAGGATCGCTACACTTTCACCTTTGGCGATCCCTTGTGCTGTGAGGGCTTGTGCGATCTCAATGGCACCGGATCGCAGATCGCTCCAACTGAGTGCCGCGCTCCCATCGGTGAAGACAAAGGCCGTTTCATTCCCTTGCGCGCGGAAATCAAGCCAGTCGCGCACTGTTCCAAGAGGCGGCGTTTCAATCGAAAAGTTCATTGACCTGAAGCTTTCCAGTAGTCGGCAAAAATATCCTCAACCTTTGGCTCACGCGCGGGGATTTCGCGGATGATTTTAACGGTCTGCATGAAGTGTTTCCAATGCACGTTATCATCAATCGAATTGCCGCCCCAAGATCCGCACCCCATCGAAAGGGAAAACGGCATGCCATTGGTGAATGATCCACCCGTGGCAAAGGTGTGGGCCTGATTAACGATGACACGACATGTAGGGATGAGCGTGCCAATCTCGATAGGGCGGTCCGCATTTGCCGTATGGATGCCAACAGAGTGACCGGCCCCTTGAAACGCCATGATGCGCTGCGTAATATTCACTGCAGCGTCGAAGTCAGCTGCGCGGTAAAGTGCTGCAACCCGCGACAGCTTCTCACCCGACAATGGATGATCCGGCCCTATTCCCGTTGTCTCAACGGCAAGGAACTTGGTGTCGGAGGGCACGGTGCCCTCTATTTCCAGCGCTTCCAGCATTTTGTCAGCGTCTTGTGCGATGACGGAGCGGTTCAGATGTCCGGCGGGCCACAGCTTGGCGACAATCGCGGCTTCATCCGTGATTCGCGCGCCGCCCGCCTTTGCCAGTGCCACGATGAAATCATCATAGACTGCATCAACCACAACGATTGAATTCTCGGATGAGCAGGAGGTTGCATTGTCGAATGTTTTGGATGCGGTGATCTTCTGGGCGGCGTCATCCAGATCGCAGGTTTCATCCACAATGACGGTGACGTTGCCTGCCCCCACGGCCAAGGCCGGTGTGCCAGAGGTGTAGGCCCGTTTGACGTTATTTTGGGATCCGGTCACGACGATCAGATCGCTGATCTCAAGCAGGCGTTGGGTTTTTTCTTTGCTGCCCTTGCCACGGACCATCTGCACCAGATCACGGTCCTCGCCGATCTTGTCGAATTCTGCATGGATATAGCCGATCAGGACTTCACAGGCGGGAACGCCTTTTGGGGAAGGCGACAGCACGATTGCATTGCCGCATTTGAGCGCGTTGATAATGTTGTTTGCAGGCGTTGCCGCAGGGTTGGTCGAGGGAACAACTGCGCCGATCACGCCGATGGGGCGAGCGATCTGCGTGATCCCTGTTTCGGCATCTTCGCTGATGATGCCGTGTGTCTTGGCCGTCGCGATATCGCGCATCAGACCCAGCGTTTTGCGATGGTTTTTGGTTATCTTATCGGGAACATTGCCCAAGCCGGTCGTCTCCACCGCCAATTCAGCAAGGTGGGTGTTGCGCGTAGGTTCCATAATCGCCCATGCTGCGGCCTGAGCAGCACGATCATACCTGAGTTGCGAACCATGCGCCTCAAAGCGCAGCTGTGCGGAACGCGCACTCGCGACAGTAGCTTCTACTTCGGCGATGTCATCAATAACGGTCATGTCGTGCTGTATCCTATTGATTTTGTTGTAATCTTCACCCGTTGGTACGGGTGAAAATCAAGTTCATTGTGAGATACTACAGACCTGCGAGCAGCTCTTTCAGAGTTTCTTCACGTGCTGCCCACATGGCAAGGACCTCGTCGCGGTTCATCACATGCATTGGCGATCCGCCAGCTTTCATCTTACCCGCGACGCGGCTGTTCTCGAACATGGTCGGTACAGTCGCTGCCAGCTTGTCGATGATGCCCTGTGGCGTACCCTTTGGCACCATTACACCGCGAAAGTTCACGGATGCATTGTCCACGGCCAGACCGCTTTCCATCATCGTTGGCACGTCAGGCAAGAACTCGTTGCGCTCAAGATCAGCCACGGCAAGGATTTTGACGTTACCTGCCTGTGCCGCACGGAATGCGTCTGACAGGTTGTTGATGCCTGCCATAACGTCGCCCGCAATGACTGCTTTCATCGCAGCGGCACCGCCGCCTTTGGTAGGGATGTAGGCCATTTTCATGTCGCCCGCTTTTTCCATCTGGAGTGCTGCGATGTGGTGGCCCACAAACAGACCAGCACCCGATGTGGTCAGCTTGCCAGGGTTCGCCTTGGCAAAATCGACCACGTCCTGAAGCGTGTTGAACTCACTGTCTTTGCCGACGACCAGCACAGCAGGATCAGCGCCCCAGTTTGCAATCGGCTCAAACGACGCGGTGCTATACTCGACGCCGCCCTTGATCGACTGTGCGATAAAATGGGGAACGTTGTACGCCCCTAGTGTATAGCCGTCTGCCTCTGCTTGTCCCGCTAGCCAGTTCCAGCCAACACGACCGCCAGCACCCGGCTTGTTCAGAATTGCGATGGGCATACCCAAAGCATCCTCGTTGCCAGATGTCATGGTGACAATGCGGGCCTGAAAATCTGTGGCACCGCCGGCACCGTAGCTGACCATCATCATGATGGGACGTTCTGGATAGTTGGCATGACCGTCAGCAGCTGCTGTTTGGGTCAGGCCCATGAGGGCAATCGCTGCCCCTGCAAGTAAAGTCTTCATTGTCGTTCCTCCCTTGGATGAATTCTGCCGCTTGTGCGGTTCAGAAAAATATCTCTCGCGGTGTGTAAACTTTGAGTAATAGTGCGAAGAGACCGTACATAACGGCCATGAAGCAGGCCGTTGTGATGATGCGCTTAACCCATGATTTCAGCACCCTGTGGGGGGCCGGATCATACAGGCTGAGCAGAATAAAAAATGCGATTGACGTGGCAGTGTAGAATCCCAATCCCTTGGCTGCCCAGAAGATATAGATCAGCGCGATGATCAGGCCGGGTGCAAGATTCTTGAACTGCGTCAAGGATATGCCATTACCGACTTTGGTCCATCCAAGACAGGCTTTTACGAATGTCCAAAGTGCCAGAACCACAAACACAGTCGCGATGAGGCGCGGAAACAGGAACGCCTCTGATGGCTGCTGCGTATAGCTGATGTAGCAGACGGATGCGCCCACAGCGGCGACAATACCGGACCCGATGATATGTTGAAAACGCGGCAATGTGATGTTGCTCATCCCATGATCTCCTCTTTAGACGTATAGCGCCGCGCCCGAAGTTCCATATATCCCGAGTAGAGTACCGACAGGACGACAACCGCGATGAGGAACAGGTTTAACGGACCGGTAAAGAAATAAGGAGCCAAGCCGTCAGTCGCAGTGGCAATCATGCTGCCTTGGATGAAGTTGGATTCTGCTATTGGCCCAAGGATCAGACCAAGCACCAGGGGGGCTGCGGAAAATCCAAATCGTTCAAGAAAATACATCATCACCCCGAGCGAGGCCATGACATAGACATCCCCCATGCTGGACTGGACCGAGTAGCTGCCAAAAACAGCAAGGCCCAGAACGATCGCTGCCATCATCGACTGCGGCACTTGCGCAACCCGTGCCGCCATTCCAGCCACATAGAGGCCGAAAATACACATCAGGATCTGCCCGATCAGCATGGAGTTGATGAACGTCCACGCCACGTCAGGGTGATTGTCAAACAGATCAGTTCCCGGAAAAATACCGTGGATCAGCAATCCACCAAGGAGAACTGCCGCGGTGGGCGATCCCGGAATTGAGAGCGTGAGCAGCGGCACCAGCGATGGGCCAACCATCGCGTTGTTTGCAGATTCAGCAGCGATCAATCCCTCAGGATGGCCTGTTCCAAATTTGTCTTTGTCAGGGCTGAATTTCTTGGATTGATCGTAGGCCACAAGACCAGCAATCTGACCGCCGACGCCGGGGATAAGCCCGATGATTGAGCCGGTAATCGTGCCGATGCCCATCGCGCGCTTATAGCGCAACAGTTCCGAGACTGCGCTCTTGATCGGATGCTTTTGCACTTGGATTGCTTCGGTGCCATCGTTTTTATGGCCTTTTGCGAACATGGTGATCACCTGAGGTATCGCAAACAACCCGATCAAGGCCGCGATGATGTTAATACCGCCGCCCAAAGAGGGATGGAATATGAAACGCTGCGCTCCCATGATGTCGTCAAAGCCGATTGTCGCGAGCCACAGACCTATACAGCCTGATAGCAACCCTTTGACGACCGAGGCAGAGTCGAGCGATCCGATCACTGTCACGCCGAGGATCGCAAGCCAGAACAAATGGCTGGGACCAAAGGCGAGCGCCCATTGGGCCAAGACAGGCGTCAGAAAGATCAGCAAGAGCACACCAAAAACACCACCAACAGCCGAGGATAGGAATGACAGCTGCAGCGCCTTTGCCCCCTCACCATTGAGGGCCATCGCATGGCCATCTAGTGTGGTTGCGATGTTGGCAGGTGCCCCCGGAATCTTAAGTAGGAATCGCCGAAACTGCGCCGCCTGCAACAGTTGACGTATAAGCCGCACCCAACAGGATCAAACCTTGGGCCGCCTCAAGCTGGAAGGTGAAGGGGATCAGTAGAGCGACTGCCATGGTCGGCGACAATCCTGGAGTTGCGCCAAGGATTAACCCGCCGATAGTGCCGAGTAAGAGCAAACCAAAGTTGATCGGTGTGAAGACATCACCAAAGTAGTAGATAAATTCCATTCAGTAGCGTCCCAAGTCACCTTATGTTGACCTTTGAGGTTAAGTGATGAAAATAGTAATGCAAATGTTTTCATAAAACCTCAAATATTGGCGCTTAAATGTATGATAGTAATAAAAATAAGGTTGATATCTTTGCTGTTGCAAAACGGGCGAACGTCTCTATTTCAACGGTTTCGCGTTCTTTCAACCATCCTGAACTGGTCAATCCCGCGACTCGCAAAAAGATTGAACGAGCGGTGCGTAAGCTGGGGTATATCCGCAATCGTGCCGCTCAAACCATGCACGGTATCCGCAGCGGTACGATTGGTTTGGTCGTTCCTACCATCGACCACGCAATTTTTGCTGAAGTGGTCCAAGCCTTCTCGGACAGCGTCGACGCGCACGGCTTTACCATTATGATCGCCTCTCATGGTTACGATTTGGAGCGGGAATACGCCGTCTTGCGCAAGTTCCTTGAACACCGTGTCGATCCACTCCCTCTGATTGGCGAAGACCATTCACAAGAGACCTACGAGCTTATTGAACGCCAGAACATTCCGGCTGTGACAATGTGGAATTATAGCGAGACTTCTCGGCTTTCCTGTATTGGTGCTGACAATAAAATGGCGGGGGTATTGGCCGCACAACATCTTGTCGGTCTTGGACATAGGGATATTGGCCTTCTCTTCCCTCCGACCAAAGACAATGATCGGGCGCGCGACAGGCGCAGCGGGGTGCAGAAAATCCTCCTTAACGCGGGTATCAACATTAATCCTGACTTGGATGTTGAGAGCACCTATAGCATCGCAGACGCGAAATCCGCCGCCTTGCACCTTTTGCGAAGTCCGCATAGGCCAAGTGGAATACTATGTGGCAATGATGTTCTGGCGATGGGTGTGCTGTATGCTGCGCGCTCCTGTAACCTGGACATTCCTCAAGACCTTTCAGTTGTCGGGATCGGGGATTTTAAAGGCTCAAGTGAAGTAGAACCGGGCCTGACAACTGTCCGCTTGCCTGCTCGGGAAATAGGGCGTTTGGCGGGGAACCACCTCAGCCAGTCGATAACGGGTGATTTGACGAACGAGCAAAGGGTTGGATGCGACATCGCGTTAATTGAACGCGGCACCTGTAAACCTCACTTTGGCGTATCGTGATGACCTTTGGTCCCTCGACGGTGCTGTCAAACTAATGAGAACTCGCATCAGATTGATGGCGCAGCATAAATCTATGCACTCAATAATTGACGCCACTCAGCGAGAGCCGCGGCACGGTTCAGCTTGAAATTGGTGCGTGAATAGAGATGGCGTTCCTGGTTGAAATGGTTCTGGACTGAAGAGTAGACGGCAGCGAACTTTTGCAGAATCGCATCTGTCGAAAGCGGAGCATGGCGCGTTCTTGTCGTCGAAACGGCAAATAGGAATTCTCAGCCCGATTATTTACCCAGCGGCCCGTTTCCAGCCGATCCGCGTTGCCAACAACTTTCATTGCAGCTCCATAGGAACGTAGTTTGTCCGTCACTACTACTTCTGGTCCGCCATAGCGCTTCATTGCTTTTTTGAATAATTTCAATGCTGCATTGCGGTCTCGGCGCTTGGTTACATAACTTTCAAACACCTCACCTTCGTGATCTACTGCCCGCCAGAGGTAATGCGTCTCTCCATTGATCTTCACGAAAACCTCGTCCAGGTGCCACTGCCAGTTCGAATATGATCTCATCCGACTAACCCGGTTTTTTCGTATCTCAGCAGCAAACATCGGACCAAATCTATTCCACCAAAACCGAACTGTTTTGTGCCTGATCTCAATGCCTCGTTCATGCAAAAGATCTTCCACGTTACGAAGTGAGAGCGGGAAACGAACATACAGCATCACAGCCAGACGGATGATCTCGGGGCTCGCTTTAAAGTACCTGAATGGGGAGTGTATTGTCACACGGCGTGGTTACAAATTAGCCCTACCCGTCTCAAGCAGTTTTCTCTGACAGTGCCCGCCCGCCTACTTCAATCTAGTTTAATCTGATAGTTGCAAGCAGAGGGTTTACCAACGTTCGATAATTTTTTTTGGTTATCTAAATACTGGTCCATGCGCCCATAGTGTGAGCGAATAGCGGACCCCACTTTGTACTGGTGCTACCTGATGCAATGTAAAACTAGGAAAGACACTTACACAGCCTTGGCCGCGGTTGGCAGATAGTATTTGGGCGCTTGGCATAACCTCGAGGTCACCTCCTTCATAAGAATCTGGCTCGCTGAGCTGTAGGACGAGTGTAAGCTTACGCTTGCGCGCCAAAATGCCTTCGCCAACGTCAGAATGCCACGCAAAGTGACCATTATCAGACGCATCATATCTTGCTACCTGAGGGCTTTCAGCGAATTCGCGAAGATCAAAATCAAATTGATCAATATTGGAAATACGGATGATTTCAATCAACCGATCCATGACCCAGCCAAGTCCATCGACCTCATCAAGCCATACCAAACTTGCAGTCCGTAGTGCAGGGTTTCTTTTTTGCTGCACAAGCATAGCATTTTTGAAAGGTACTGCGGTTATAGCCGCAATGATCCTACCACATTCACCCGCACTAAATGCCTCTGGCTTGGAATAGAGAAGTTTAATTTCACACTCCTGTGTGTTTGTGGGCAAGAACCATTTTAATAAGGGGGCAACTTCAAGCGACCCTTAATATGGTTCAGCGCAGACATTGCGTTGCTCCAGCACCATCTCTTTGATTTTCGTGGATGACGTACGTGAGTTATAGCGCACCTGTACTATTTCTTTCCCCATCTCTTTCAGGTAGCCGGAAACATCCAGATTGTGGGAATTACACCCCCAATCTTCACCTATCACAAAAATATCTGCCCCCACTGCTTTGCATCCAGACACATATTCTAATGTGTGATACGGGCGTACAATATCAACACAGCTAAGCGCTTCTAGCATCTCAACCCTCTGCTCTAATGGAATAATCGGTATGTTTAGCTTGTACTGGTTCACGACATCATCAGAGGCTACGCCAACTGCCAAAATATCGCCTAAAGATTTACAGTGGTTCAACAAGGCCAAATGGCCGACGTGAAGCAGGTCGAAAGTACCAACGGTATATACAATCATTTTCGGTTTATCCTTTTACCCACCTGGCTTCGATGATAGCGATCAAGAACAGAGTCTTCTCGTGCGTACAGTTAGTAAATTATTCACAAACAATTGCGTTGATATGTCTCCACACGCTCAGGCGTACGGAGTAGCTTAAAGTTTTGAAACCATACGTTTCAAATGCACTACGAATGGAAATAGAGATCAAGAACAGATTCTTCTCGTGCGTACAGTTAGTAAATTATTCAGAAACAATTGCGTTGATATTTCTCCACACGCTCAGGCGTACGGAGTAGCTTAAAGTTTTGAAACCATACGTTTCAAATGCACTACGAATGGAAATAGAGATTGCCTGTCGAGTTTTTACGAGCAGCCAGTCCTCATAACCCAAAGGATGTCACATGACAATCAAAAACGGCGCCGCGCCAAAACCTCCGATACTGTCATACGCCAAAGATCTACCAAACATTTGCTCACTCGCGGGATTGGGATGTTCCTTGTTGGCGATATATTTTTTGATCATCGGGTTCTATCCTGCTGCGATGATAGGCATGATTTGGGCTGTTGGGTTTGATTGGGCGGATGGATTGATTGCCCGCAGTATGAAGGGACGCACAGGCGATGACCGTGCCTTCGGTGGCACGCTTGATCTATTAATAGATATCGTAAGTTACGGCATTACACCCGCTATTTTAATCCTAAGTTTTGGAGATTTCAGCCCATGGTTTTTGCCTGTTGTGTTTATCACCTTAGTTTCCGGTGTGATCCGTTTGAGCTATTTCAGCACATTCGGTTTGTCAGATGATGCAAAATACACAGGACTTGCGATTGACAATAACAGCATCAGCCTCGTTTTTATTGTAATGTTTGCAGATTATTTTGAACATTCCACATTCGCTATTATCCTTGCCTTAAGCGGACTATGCCTAGCAGCTTTGAACGTCTCTCAAATCAAGACGCCTAAACTTTCTGGAAACCCAATTAATGTTGTAGTTCTTGCCGTGTACACACTAATGACAACTTTATTTTATGCCTGGTCCATGCTGCGATGATAAATGAAAAAATCGCTTCAAAATTGATGCGTGAATAGAGATGCAGTTACCAAACAAAACTAATTCCAGATGAATCTACGCCGCTAACACTAAAGGGCCAGCCTCCAAAGCACGGGACCCTATGATAGGGGGGGCCACTGGCGCCGATTGCAGCTGAACCGTAGCGATTAGGCACAGTAACCCCTGCCGTTGTTCCCCGGACAGCAGCGCATTTAGCTGACAAAGTCATAAAAGATACCAAAAGACTTTTGAATTGACCTTACACGAGCGTCAATACGACATTCATTCCGCATGGAGCAAACCTAAATTGTTCGGCGGACAAAAAGGATCAGCCTTACTGAATTGCCTTAAATGCACGACAATTAACTACATAGAATTAGAGACCTCTTTAGTTAAAGATCCCTCATGTAAAAATCTGCGAGCTGTGCCACTCCAAACGATTGAAGCTATAAGGACTATGGATAAATCTTTGTGGCGTCAATTTGTATGGCCCATACCGATGAAATTCGAACATTTTAGAATAGGTCAAGATTTTACTGATGGTTAAAACTTCATCATATAATATTAGGGGAGTCGTTTCCGTCTCATAATCAACAGGTCACACACCGGTCACACACTCTTTGACATTTGAACGTTAAAGAGGATAATCTAAGAGCACGATGAAACAGGTGTGACCAATGTTTTATTCTGTTTTACTGCGGAGTTTTGGTAGCGGCACAGGGACTTGAACCCCGGACACGCGGATTATGATTCCGCTGCTCTAACCAACTGAGCTATACCGCCTCTGGAAGCGGGAGATAGGCAATGCGACGGCCCTCGTCAAGCACTTATCTGACTTGCTATTTCCTATTTTTTTGCCCTAGCATCGCTTATGGAACTTTTAGATCAAATTCGTGCTAGTATTGGCGACAAATACGTAGTGACAGGAAAGGATGCGCAGGCTTGGACCCGCGATTGGACGGATGCCTATCACTGGCAACCCTTGGCTGTGACCCGCCCGGCCAACACCGAAGAGGTGCGAGCAATTGCGCGTACCTGTTTTGCACAAAATATCGCTATGGTACCCGTCGGGGGCAATACCGGCCTGACCGGAGCGACCAAGGCGCAAGATGCGATTATGATCAGCTTAGATCGGATGAATGCCATTCGGGAAATTAAAGCCAATGCTCAAGTCGCCATTGTGGAAAGCGGCGCTGTGTTGGACAGTATACACCAAGCAGTCGATGCCCATGATCTGGTCTTTCCGCTCATTTTTGGTGCCCGTGGCTCGGCGATGATTGGCGGCAATCTGTCGACAAATGCAGGTGGCTCTAATGTGCTGCGCTATGGCAATACGCGCGATCTCTGCCTTGGGTTGGAGGTCGTTCTGGCCGATGGGCAGGTGATGAATTTGATGTCAGAACTGCGCAAGGACAACACCGGGCTCAATCTCAAACATATGTTCATCGGTGCTGAGGGAACTTTGGGCATTATAACAGCTGCGGTTTTGCGCCTTTACCGAAAGCCTCTGGCTTATGTCACAGCCATGGTCGGGTTGCGCCAATTAGAAGATGCTCTACCGCTGCTCAACCGGTTACAAAACGAAACTGGTGGCGGAGTCGAAGCATTTGAATTCATGCCAAGGCGGTATATTGAGCGGCATATTGAAAGAATTTTTGGTGCTGAAGAGCCTTTTAAGGGCGCCCATGAAGTGAATATTCTGGTGGAAGTGGCGAGCACACGCGCATCCGATTTGCAGCATGACGACAGCGGCACGCCTAAATTGCAAGCAATTTTAGAAACGGCTCTTATGGATATGATTTCGAACGACAAGGCGCAGGACGCCGTCATCGCACAAAATGAAGCCCAGCGACGCAGCATGTGGGCCCGCAGAGAGGCCGCCGCTGAAATCACAGTCGGATTTCCCAGCGCGGTGGACACGGATGTCGCCGTCCCCCTGGAAGCAGTGCCGAGCTTTTTGAAGCAGATCACAGCCCGAGTACAGAAGATTGATCCAGAAGGTCAAGAATTCTACCTGGCACACTTGGGCGATGGGAATTTGCATTATACATTCTACCCCTCAGATTCGAGCGGCCAGTTCAAAGAGCCCATCACGGAGGCGATTGAGGATGTGGTGCTTGGGTTGCAAGGTAGCTTTTCAGCCGAACACGGAATCGGCCTTTCTAAACGCAACTCAATGGCGCGGCGCAAGGATCCTGTGGCTTTGGAGATGATGCGGGCCATCAAAACCGCTCTGGATCCGAAAAATCTGATGAACCCCGGGAAAGTCTACCCGGAGCAGGAGATGCGTTAGGCGCGCAGCATGACGGGCAAGCTGTAAAATGCCTTGCAACCAGACCCTAGAAGATGGCGCAGTCCGGCGTTTGCGCCGGGCGCAAATTTGTAGTTTGTAAAGGCTGATATCGTTAAGAACTCGTAACCAGAGATCCTTTCAACACCAGCTTTACGTTTTGCGACGTGTCCAGGATGGACCTGAAGATGTAATTCAAATTCTCCAACCCACAAGCACCTCGGAAATTAAAGTGTTCACTGTAAATCTGCCCACTTATGCCGGCCATAACCCATGCGCGAACTATCATGTCCTTTAACCCCTGCGGCCCAGACAGATAGACCCAGGTATTTTCGCTCATATCACGGATGATCTGCGATATTCGCGGCGGTGTCAGCCCTTCGTTGCGATCATCAGACCGGACAATCAAATTGATCTGCAGCAAGCGTCTTACGTGGCGCTCTACAATTTCCGTTGCGCCAGATAAAGTTGGAAAAGCCTAAAATTCTGTTTATTTTTGGAGAGACCTTCGATTTAATTTAATGGAGCCTTTAAAAAAGATGTGCATGTTTGGGCGCCTCGTCCCTGCAAATTTAGAACTCGTTCATAAAAAAATAATTTAAACTTCTTGCATGGAGTCATGGCAATCATATTTAAATTATTTGTTACGTTAATGTTAATTAAAATACTCGTAATATAAGATTAATGTTTGGTGGGTGGTTTACGCCTATTTTGGTAGTTTCTGCGCTCGTTTTCTTAACAAAGGACTACCGAGAACGGTCGAGATGCCTGATCAATCTAACGACTAGACGGCAATAGAGCGTCAGGTCCATTTTGCCAAAGGCGGCAAGCTCATCAAGACGGCATCTGGATCGTGGCCAGTTTCGAGACCGAATTTCGTGCCGCGGTCATAAAGCAAGTTATATTCAGCGTATAATCCGCGATGGATCAGTTGGGCGTCGCGTTCTGCCTCGCCCCACGGCTGATTAAGCCGCGCTTCGACCAATGGCGCATAGGCCGGTAAAAAAGCCCGTCCGACATCTTGGGTGAGCGCAAAATCTTTCTCCCAATCGCCAGTGCAGTGATCATCATAGAAAATGCCGCCCACACCGCGCGCCCGCTTGCGGTGGGGGATATAGAAATATTCATCCGCCCAAGCCGTGTAACGCGGATAGATATCTGCCCCATGCGCTGAGCAGTAGGAATTTAAAACCCCATGAAACTGCGCAGTGTCTTCCGCATATTCAATGCAAGGATTAAGATCAGACCCACCACCAAACCACCAGGCATGCGGCGTCCAAAACATCCGGGTATTCATATGTACGGCTGGGCAATGCGGATTCTGCATATGCGCCACAAGCGAAATGCCCGCTGCCCAAAATCTTGGATCATCGCGCATGCCGAGAATACCTTTTCGCGCAGCCATTGCCTCCTGCGCACGCGCGCCTAATGTACCGAAAACTGTGGAGACATTAACCCCTACTTTTTCAAACACCCGGCCACCGCGCATCACACTCATCAACCCACCACCGGCATCCGAGCCATCTTCAGCCGTTCGCTGCGTTGGGGTGACGGTGAATGTACCGCAAGGCGCATCTATATCATGCTGCGCTTCTATCGCTTCGAAACGGGAAACAATATCGTCACGTAATTGGCGGAACCATGCGCTTGCAGCAGCTTTTTCGGAATTAAATGTGTCTATCATGGCTTTCTTCAATGCAGCGATGTGCTCACCGCGTCAACCAGGCTTCGGCCACCATCTACGATTAATATTTCGCCCGTGACAAAGGACGAGCTGTCTGAAGCTAAAAATTGCACAGCTTCCGCGACCTCTGTCGGACCCGCAATGCGCCCTTGTGGCGTCGCCGCCAAAATCGCTTCACGGTGATCGGGATGTTCGCGGAGATGATCTTGCAAGGATGCAGACATTACAGAGCCAAAAGCCACCGCATTCACCCGCACGCGCTCTGGCGCGAGGCTGACTGCCAGGCATCGGGTCATTTGATCGAGCGCCGCGCAGCTGACTGAAAATCCCATAAGGTCCGATTGAGTTCTTTGAGCTGCGATGGACGAAAGGTTGATGATTGTGCCCACACAGGGACGATCGCTGTCCTTGCCCTGTTTGATCATCCGCCGGGCCACCAATTGCGAGAGTTTAAATCCCGCCATAAGATTTTGGTCTAACATGGTCTCAATACTTTCATCCTCTTGTTCCAAAGGAGACGTGCGCAAGATTTGCCGCGCCCCATTGACCAGAATATCGACTTGATCAAAAGCATCCAAAGTGGCCGAAAGCAAATTGGCAATAGTCAATTTTTCCCGCAAATCTCCAGCAAAATAGCGGATATTTTTGGCCTCATCCGCCATATCGCCCACTTCAGCTCGCAACCGCGCCTCATCTTTGTCGGCAAACATGACATTGGCGCCCGCATCGGCCAAGTGCCGGGCAATGGCCAAGCCCACACCATTGGCAGCGCCCGTGACGATGGCCGTTTTACCGGTGACTGAAAAAGACATGGGCTCTCCAGAGGTTGCGAATCTTACGCATTCTAGCGGTTATTTCCGCTTTGGGCGAGATGCCTGGAACAGCTTAAACCGACCGTTGCCCGGAAGCTCCAGTACCTTTGCAAAACACTGTTCTAGCGTCGTTTCATAAGGTAAATGACGATTGGCCAC
Source organism: uncultured Planktomarina sp. (assembly GCA_905181815.1). Lineage (GTDB taxonomy): Bacteria > Pseudomonadota > Alphaproteobacteria > Rhodobacterales > Rhodobacteraceae > Planktomarina. The sequence continues at coordinate 33,372 of CAJIZA010000004.1, forward strand.
CATGTAAACTGTACCCTTCGGCCGTAAACAACGCCGGGCTGCGGTGATAAACGCGCGGCCCAAATCGGGATCGCCCTCTCGCCCAGTGTGGAATGGCGGGTTCATCACGACCGCGTCATAAACACCGTTCCAATCGCGCGCATCAGCCCAGTGAAACTCAGCCCGCGGATCGCTGACATTGCGTTTGGCACAGTCCAAAGCAAAGTGATCGGATTCAACCAAATCAAGCCGCGTGACCGAGCCGCGCTTTACAATCTCCGCCGATAAATAGCCCCAACCGGCGCCTAAATCCAGTACATCGCCTGCCAAATGCTCTGGCAAAGCCTTTGCCAGCAGGGCAGATGCAGGATCAACCGCCCCGGCAGAAAACACCCCCGATTGCGTGACGAATTCGCCAAAATTCTGATCCACTGCACGCAGGCTGGGCAATTGCATACCAGCAAACCAAAAAAGGCGCCCATGGGCCTTGGTGATAGTGCCTTGAACGCCAGTCAACTTGCGGAGCGTCTTGTAGTGACTGTCTATCCCATCGGTTTTTTGCCCATCCACCACCACAATATCAGCGCAAGCGGCGGCTTGTGCGATAAGATCTGCGGTCTGCTGCCTCGAGCGCGTGCAACAGACCACCGCAAGCGCAAAGTGCCGCGCTGGGAGGGCAACATCACAGACAAAACCCTGATTCTGCCAAGCGGCATTTAGCGCAACATGTGGCTGGATGATCAAAGGGGCCGAAAGTCCGGCAACATCAAAGGCAATCGGCGGGTGCAGCAGGGCGACCGGCCCGTCGCTACGCTCGAGCCCTGTGTCAAACGCAAGGGAGAGACGCGCCACAGGTTATTCTTTTTCCATGGTACATTGAAGCGGGTGTTCATGGCGCTGCGCCATGTCCAAGACCTGCGCCACTTTGGTTTCCGCAATCTCACGGCTATAAACCCCAACAACTGCAAGGCCTTTTTTATGCACTGTGAGCATCAATTCAAAACTTTCTTGGTGAGTCAGACCAAAAAAACGCTCCAGAACCATAATCACAAATTCCATGGGCGTGTAATCATCATTTAGGATGAGCACCTTGTAAAGCGGCGGGCGTTTAGTTTTTGGACGGCTGTCCAATGCCACACCGAAATCGCCCTCATCTTCAGGAGTATCTGCTGCCATGGTCCAATGCGCCGTCACAATATTTACCCTCTGATCGCCAGTTTGCAAAACCTCAGTCTCATCCTCTATATAAAACTATAGTAGTTAATGAAAAGGGCCAGCTTGCCAAGCAGTATCAAAATTTTGGGCCTCGATGCCGACGACACGCTGTGGCAGAATGAAGAATTCTTTCGCCTCACCCAGGATCGCTTTGCTGATATGCTCAGCGCTTATATGCCCCCTGACCCCCTGTACGCAGAGCTATTGGCCGCCGAGCGACGCAACTTGGGACGATATGGCTATGGAATAAAGGGGTTTATGCTGTCCATGGTCGAAACGGCAATTGACGTGTCCAAGGGCCAGATACCTGCACATGTGATCCACGACATAATAGCGATGGGGCGCGATATGTTGAACCATCCTATTAATCTCTTACCCGGCGTTGCCGAATGCCTGCCACGACTAGCACAAGATTATTCGCTGGTGCTCGTGACCAAAGGCGATCTTTTGCACCAGGAGCAAAAATTGGCGCAATCGGGTTTGGGGGATATATTTGACGACGTCCATATCGTCAGTGAAAAACACATCGTAACCTATCAAAGAATTTTCGGGATGCAGCTGCCCACAACCGCTATGGTTGGCAATTCCATAAAATCTGACATTCTACCTGCGCTTGCAGCCGGTGCCGCCGCGATTCATATACCCGGACGCTATGAATGGGAGATGGAAAAAGCAGATGCGCCGCCCGAAGGCCCAAGGTTTTTTAAAGCTTCCTCGTTTATAAAGGTCAGTGCGCTTTTGATGAAAATGTGACTATTTCAAGGCAAAACATGCGCAACATACAAGATCTAGTGGGCAAAATCTAAAATCGCGCAAATGAGCGATTTCCAGTCCTTAAAATAGCCTTATTTTAGCTATTCTTTCACTGATTCGTTTGTGCTAGTCTTTCGAAGAGCAAAGCACGGGAAAAATCCCGGCACATATTAAGAGCGAGGCAACAGGCGTGAAACACCGGCTCATACCCTATTTCATCGCGGCCTTTTTTGCGGTGATCCTTCTTCCGTCAGTGGCGGTGCACGCCGCGCCCTATGCCGCGGTTGTTATGGATGCGCGAAATGGTAAAATCTATCATTCCCGCAACGCAGATACCCGTCTGCATCCGGCGTCCTTAACCAAAATGATGACGCTCTATGTTGCGTTTCAGGCTATTGAGAAAAACGAAATCTCATTGGACAGCTATGTCACCGTGTCACGCAATGCCGCAGCAGAGCCCCCGTCAAAACTCTGGCTCAAACGCGGCCAAAAAATCAAACTGCGCTATCTCATCCGCGCTGCGGCCATCAAATCGGCCAATGACGCGGCCACCGCAATTGGCGAGCTCATTTCAGGCTCAGAGGCCGCATTCGCCAAACGCATGACCCGCACAGCCCGCGCCATGGGCATGTCCCGCACAACGTTTAAAAATGCCCATGGCCTCACACGCTCGGGTCACCTTTCTACAGCACGCGATATGACCATTTTGGGCCGTCATATGATTTATGATTACCCGCAGTATTATAACCTATTTTCACGGCGCAGTGCTGATGCGAAAATTCGCAAAGTGAATAATACCAACCGTCGCTTTCTCGCGGCCTATAAAGGTGCGGACGGAATCAAGACGGGTTACACACGGGCCGCTGGCTTTAATTTGGTTGCCTCCGCCGAGCGCGGCGGGGAGCGCATTGTCGCCACAATGTTCGGTGGATCGTCCACACCAGCGCGCAACAAACGTGTAGCGCAGCTTTTGGATATGGGCTTTGCCCGCGCGCCCTCCACCGCCAAACTGCAGCGCCCCAGCCTGCCACCCTATGATCAAAACGAAAACGAGCATGACGGAAAAACTCTGCGTCTGATGACAGCCGTAAAACGCTCGCTCCGGCCCAAAATGCGACCCTTTGGCAAGACCAGCGCGCCCGAAGAGGTACTCTTGGCGGTTCTGCCCGATGTGCAGGTGCAGCCTGGTGACATCCTAACAGCCATTCAATCAGCGACAGCCGGCGCCGTGGCTGTTCAAGTCTCGGCTTCGACCTACGACCCGGAAATGTCCACCACCGCGCCGCGCGCGCGGCCGCCACAATTCTCTTTTGTTGCCACGCCCGTGGCAGAGCAAGAAACTGAGACCGTAGCCCGCCACGACACCTCCGGCAGCCGCAGCTGGGGCATCAATATTGGAAAATTCAGCTCCCGCTATCAGGCAGAACGGGTTCTGCTCCGCATGGCCTTGGCAGAGATGACGACGCTGGATGGCGCCGAACGCAAAGTCAAAGCCCGCGCCAGCGGCTATGAAGCCCTGTTCACCGGTCTGACGCAACACAGCGCAGACCTCGCCTGCCGCAGACTCCATGCGCAGGAAATTTCCTGCGTATTGGTGGATCCAAGCTAAAGCACCCCCCCGCCCGCTAGCACAGAGCGTCTTACTCTTATTCTGAATTTGCCACATCTATAGCGCATAACAAATTTTATTTTTCGCACCCCGACGCCCAGCGTCGAAATCTCAAGCCAAACTGAGCGCTTTGCTGTGCGGCGCATTTTCTGTGTGGGGCGCAATTACGCCAAACATGCTAAGGAGTTTGGCAATGATGAGCGCGGTCCACCGTTCTTTTTCACCAAGCCAGCCGATGCCATTGTGGCAAGCGGCGCCGCTTTGACCTATCCAGGCTTAACGCAAGACCTGAATCATGAGGCGGAATTAGCGGTCGCTATAGGCACCGGCGGGCGGGATATCATCGCCAAGGACGCTGCATCCCATATCTTTGGCTTTGCATGCAGCAATGATTTAACCCGCCGCGATTTGCAAGCTGTTGCAAAATCTCAGCGCCGCCCTTGGGATATGTCCAAAATTTTTGATGAGAGCGCCGTGATCAACGCGATTATCCCCGGGCAAAGCATCTCCCCTGATGCTGCGATCCGCTGCCGCGTAGATGGGCGGCTGCGCCAAAATGCAAAATTGGAGACATGACCTGGTCCATTGCAGATGTTATCGCTACCCGGTCAGGCCATGTGGCCCTCGCCGCAGGCGATTTGATTATGACAGGTTCGCCTGCAGGGGTTGGGCCAGTGGTCCAGGGTCAGAGCTATTGCGTTGAAATTAATGGATTGCCCGACGCGGAGTTTCACTACACACTTTAACCTAAGGCCGCCGCCAAGAGCGTTTGGGTATAGGGGTGTTTCGGGTTTTCAAAGATTTCCTGCGCCATGCCATGCTCTACAATGTCGCCGTCTTTCATGACCAACATTCGATGCGACAAAGCACGCACAACCTTCAGGTCATGGCTGATGAAGAGATATCCAAGCTGATACTTTTGCTGCAAATCGCGCAATAGATCGACAATTTGCACCTGGACCGTCCGATCGAGCGCCGAGGTTGGCTCATCAAGCACGACAAATTTCGGTCTTAAAATCATAGCACGAGCGATAGCTATACGCTGACGCTGCCCACCGGAAAACTCATGGGGATAACGGTCCATCGTGTCCGGATCCAGCTCCACCTCCCGCAGCATAGAAGCCACCACCTCGCGATGGCGACTGCGATTGGTGCGGCTGTGGATCTCAAGACCCTCTGAGATAATTTCCATCACTGACATGCGCGGACTCAAACTGCCAAACGGGTCTTGAAACACGATCTGCATATCACTGCGCAGCGGGCGCATTTGCCGCCGGTTGAGAGGATCAATATCCTGACCAAAAAAGGAAATTCTATTTTTTGACGAGATGAGCCGCATCACCGCAAGGGCAAGCGACGTTTTCCCAGAGCCAGACTCTCCCACTACACCCAAGGTCTCCCCAGCCCGCACCGAAAGGCTGGCCGCATTAACTGCCTTCACATGCCCGACCGTACGGCGCAAAATCCCGTGTTGAATAGGATACCAAACGCGCAGTTGATCGGTGCAAAGCAGCTCTGGGGCATCTTCAGCAACCGGCGCCGGCGCACCTATGGTCTCTGCATCGATCAACATTTTGGTATAGGCGTGGACTGGCGCATCAAAAATCTGAGCGCAAGATCCACTTTCTACTACTTCCCCCTGGCGCATCACCACCACACGATCAGCAATTTTACGCACGACGCTCAAGTCATGAGTGATGAACAAAAGGCTCAGGCCTTCGCTGCGCTGCAAATCGGCCAAAAGCTGTAAAATTTGTGCCTCTATCGTCACATCAAGGGCGGTTGTTGGCTCATCGGCAATCAACAATTGGGGCTCATTGGCCAAAGCCATTGCAATCATCACCCGCTGCCTTTGCCCACCGGACAGCTGATGCGGATAGGATTTCAGCCGCATCACCGGATCGGGGATACCTACCTTGTCAAGCAGTTCAATAATGCGGTCCTGCAACGGCTGGCCACGCAAACCTTGATGCACCGAAAGGCTCTCACCTAGCTGTTTTTCTATCGTGTGCAGCGGGTTCAGAGACGTCATGGGCTCTTGAAAAATAAAGCTGATATCATTGCCGCGAATGCGTTGCAGATTGTCCTCTGACGCGCCAATCATCTCTTCACCTTGATAGAGCACAGAGCCACGCGCCACGGCACTTTCCGGCAAGAGATCGACAGTGGCCAAAGCGGTCACAGATTTACCCGATCCAGATTCGCCCACTACAGCGACAGTCTCCCCCGCGCCCACGTGAAAAGACACATTGCGCACCGCGGGCGTCTCGAGACCATCTTGGAGAAAATCAACCGAGAGGCCGCAGATTTCAAGCACGGTCATTGGAAAACCTTCCGCGGATCAAAGGCATCGCGCACCCCTTCAAAAATAAAGACCAAAAGCGACAACATGATGGTGAAAACAAAAAAAGCAGTGAAGCCCAGATGCGGGGATTGCAAATTTAACTTAGCCTGCTGTGTCAGCTCCCCCAAAGAGGGCGCAGAGGACGGCAAGCCAAAGCCCAGAAAATCAAGACCCGCCAGGGTTGAAATGGCACCGGTGACAATGAAAGGCAGGAAGGTCAGCGTGGCCACCATCGCATTGGGCAAGATATGGCGCATCATAATGGTCCGATTGCTCACCCCAAGCGCTTCAGCCGCGCGCACATATTCAAAATTCCGCGCACGAAAAAACTCCGCCCGTATCAAACCCGTAAGCGCCGGCCAGCCGAAGATGATGGACAAGGTCGCCAAAAGCCAAAAGCTGCGCCCCAATATCGCAGTCATAATAATGATTACATAAAGCGATGGCAGAGCAGAAAAAATTTCAAGGAACCTTTGGAACAAAAGATCCGTCCAGCCGCCAAAGTATCCCTGCACTGCCCCGGCGATAATGCCGATGATCGAGGCAAAAACGGTTACCACCAGCGCGAAAACGATCGAAAGTCGAAACCCATAAATGACTCGCGCCAGGACGTCGCGGGTGGTGTCGTCTGTTCCCAGCCAATGGGAAGCATCCGGCGGCGACGGGGCAGAGCGGCCCAAATCATTCGGTGTGTCATAGCTATAGGGCACCGGGGGCCAGAGCATCCAACCTTGGGAAAACTCCGCCACCTGCGCCCCAAAATCCCCAGCATCAATGGCTGTCATGGTCCCCTCGGGATCGTCAAAGCAGATCTCTAAACCGCCAGAACGGATCAGGCATTGCACCTCTGGATCGCGATAGGTTGCTTCAGTCCGAAAATCACCCCCAAAGACCGTTTCGGGATAAAACTGCGTCACGGGCATGAACAACTCACCGCGATAACTGACCAATATTGGTTTGTCGTTGGCGATAAATTCCGCAAATAAGCTTAGGCCAAAGAGTAGGGAAAAGATCCAAAAAGACCAAACTGCCCGACGGTTTTTCTTAAAATTATTGAGGCGGCGGCGGTTGAGAGGGGAAAGTTTGATCATCCACGGGCCTCAAAATCAATCCGCGGATCAATGATCACATACATCAAATCCGACAAAATTCCAACGATTAGCCCAAGCAGGCCAAAGGCGAATAACGTGCCAAACATCACTGGATAGTCGCGCGATATCGCCGCCTCAAAACCAAGACGACCCAGACCATCCAGAGAGAAAATCGTCTCAATGAACAGCGACCCCCCAAAAAATACGCCAATAAACAAGCTTGGAAACCCAGCAATCACGATCAACATTGCATTGCGAAAGATGTGGCCAAACAACACCCGGTTCTCAGTCAATCCTTTCGCACGGGCGGTAACGACGTATTGCTTGCGAATTTCATCGAGGAATGAATTCTTGGTCAAAAGCGTCAGCGTGGCAAAGCCAGAGATCACAGAGGCAAAAATCGGCAAGGCCATGTGCCAAAAATAATCACCGATCTTGGCCAGAAGGCTCAACTCCTCAAAACCATTCGAGGTCAGGCCGCGCAGCGGGAAGATCTGCCAATAGGAGCCGCCAGCGAAAAGTACCAAAAGCATGATGGCAAAGAGAAACGACGGAATGCCATAACCGACAATCACCAAGGCACTGGTCACTGTATCAAATGTGCTGCCGTCACGCATGGCCTTGCGCACCCCCAGAGGGATACTCACCAAATAGATCAGCAGGGTAGACCATAGGCCCAGAGAGATCGACACAGGCATTTTCTCTAGTACCAAATCCACCACCTTGATGGAGCGGAAATAGCTCTCGCCAAAGTCGAACTGCATATATTTCCACATCATGCGGGTGAAGCGCTCTAAAGGCGGCCGATCGAGACCAAATTCACGCTCCAATTGTTCAATGTATTCCTGCGGCAAACCGCGCGCTCCAGCATATTGATCATTGCCCGCACTTTCGCCAATGCCCGCGTCATCACCGCCAGTAATGGCGGCGAAGACATCCCCTTCACCTTCCAACTGCGCCAAGACCTGCTCAACCGGACCACCTGGAACAAATTGGATCAGGGCAAAGTTGACAATCATCACCCCCAGGAGTGTGGGGATGACCAGCAAAAGCCTGCGGATGATATATGAAACCATGTTAGTTTAACACACCTGCGGCTTCTAACTTGACGGCTTTTTTTGCATCGAACCACCAAAAATCCAGCTCGCCACGTGCGAAAGGCGGCAGCGGGTCAGGGTAGCCATATTGGTCATAATAGGCAACCGTATGCACCGCTTTGAACCATTGCGGAATCCAGAAGCGTTTGGCCCTCAATACGCGGTCAAGCGCTTGTATATTGGTATTCAGCTCTGCTTTGCTTTGCGCCCGTACAACTTTTTCAATCAAAGCATCGACAGCGGGGTCAGAAAGGCCCATCAAATTGCGGCTGCTTTGATCCATTGCCTTGGTGCCAAAATATTGCTCCAAACCCGAAGAAGGCTCAAAACTCATACGCATCGAATGGGTGGTGACATCAAAATCATAGGCACGGGTGCGTTCACTTTCCTGCGCCGTATCCACACGGTTGAGGCGCGCATCAATGCCCAGAACTTTCATATTCTCAATCATCGGATTGGTGATGCGGTCAAAAGCCGGCGAGCTGTCAAGCACCTCAAGGGTGAAGACCTGTCCGTCTTTTTCGCGCATCCCATCACTGTTGACACGCCAACCCGCCTCATCCAGAAGATACGACGCCCGGCGAAGGTTTTTGCGATCCAATTGTCGCGCGCCTGAAACTGGTGCCATGATCGCCTGATCAGAGAGGATATCAGCGTTCAACAGGCCCTGATCCACCAAAGCTTGCAGTACAGCCTCCTCGCCCTCGGTCGGCACCCCAGTGGCCTCAAGCTCAGAGTTGCCCCAAAAGGACTGCACCCGATCATACAGGCCATAGAACAACTGCGCATTGGACCATTCAAAATTAAACATCATTCCCAAAGCTTCGCGCACCCGCCGATCTTGGAACTTTTCGCGGCGCAGGTTAAACACATAGGCCTGCGCCATGGCCAGATTGCCATCGGGCAATTCAGTTTTCACGACATGCCCCGCGTCAATGGACGCAAAATCATAGGAGGTCGCCCATTGTTTTGAGCTGTTTTCAGATCGGAACGTATACAGACCGCCCTTGAACCCCTCAAAGGCCGCAGCTGAATCTGCAAAATATTCGACTCTAATGCGGTCAAAATTATTCCGGCCGATATTGGGGGGAATAGCTTCGCCCCAATAGTCATCGCGGCGGACATATACCACGCGCTGGTTCACCTCATAGCTGTCAAGCACATAGGGGCCGGTGCCGATGAAAGGCGTCAGTGAGGAGTCGTCCAACCGCGCGTCATTGCTTTCAAACCAGGCCTTTGAGAACACAGGAATGCCACCAGCCAAATCGATCACATCCCTGCGCGGCGCATCTTCTGTGAAGATGAATTTGATCTGCAGCTGGGATAGAATCTCAATGTCGGCCACCATACCCGACACGGCCGCGCGGTAAGAGGGTAAACCCTGTTCCATAAAAAGATTGAAAGTAAACTTCACATCTTCAGCCGTCAAAGCTGATCCATCAGAAAATCGCACATCATCCCGCAGGGTAAAAATAGCCCAATCGAGACTTTTGGGATATTCGACAGTGGTACAAAGGAAACAATAGCTCGCGGTTGCATCATCTGCAAAAGACGTCATGACAGATTCAAATGGGATCGACGATAGGGCGGCCTGATTGCCCTTTCTGGCATAAGAGTTGAAACTGTCAAAGGTTCCAAAAGACCATTGCGAAATTTCACCACCCTTGGGCGCCTCTGGGTTCACAAAATCCAAATGCGCAAAATTCGCCGGATATTTCAAATCTCCAAAATAAGAATAACCATGACTGATGGTGATCGGATCATGCGCCTCTCCGGCAAGCCCGCCCGCGCTCGTCACAACCAGAGCTGCGCCCAATACAAGTGTGTTACAAAACCCCAAAGTCATTTGCCTACCTCACTGTGTTTTTATCAAACTAACCCACAAAGCTTAACTTAGAGGTTTTTTCGCAATTGCGAAGGGGGCAGCGCATTATTTTCAAGCAAATCCGCGCCAGTTCGGGCGCTTAAGGACCCGTCGATGCACAAAGGGCCGCCCAAAGGTAGCCCTGTCGCACTTAGTTGACGAATACTGCAACTATAACATATCTGCGGTTAATCGCTGATGGTCTCAAGATAGGCTATTAAATTCGCGCGATCTTCTGGCTTGGACAAGCCATTGAAACTCATCTTTGTGCCAGGCGCGTATTTGGACGGCTTGGTCAAGAAACCGTCAAGGTTTTCAGCGCTCCAAGTCTCGGCCACAGCCACAAGGCTGCCAGAGTAACCAAAGCCATCAACCGAGCCCACAGCCCGATCAACAATGGCGTAGAGATGCGGCCCAACACCGTTAGCGCCCGACTCTAATTTGTGGCAAGCTGAGCATTTCTTGAAAACCTTAGCGCCTTTCACAATGTCAGCTGAGGCCAGGAGATCTTCCAACATAGGGCCGACTTCTGCTTCCGCCTCTTCTTCTTCACCGCTATCGGTTTCGATCCAAGCAACCCCATGGTATTCTCCATGGTGCGCTGGGCTATAAATTTTGTCAGCAATCCAGCCGCCAAGAACCAGAACAAGCAAAGCCGAACACAGGGCGGATGCAATTTTGGTCAAAGTCATCGTGTCAAACATGTCGCGATCCATCATTACAATTAAGTTGTATCCCTCTAGTCCCTTCCCCCCCTGTCGTGCAAGGTGTAGATGGCGCGACGAAACGACCTTTTTCGCGGAATTTGCTAAGGAGACACCGAATGGCCCAAAAAATCGCTTTCCAAGGAGAACTCGGCGCCTATTCCCATGAAGCCTGTGTCGCCTCACGGCCCAGTCATGAGCCCCTCCCCTGCGCCACATTTGAAGATGTCATCGCAGCGGTGAAAACCGGAACGGCGGAATTTGCCATGCTACCCGTGGAAAATACCACCTACGGACGCGTCGCCGATATGCACCGCTTGCTGCCCGAAAGCGGCCTATTCATTAATGACGAAGTTTTTGTGCGCGTGCGGATAAACCTCTTGGCCCTGCCCGGCGTTGCTCTTAGCGATATCAAAGTGGCCCGTGGGCATTTGGTAATTTTACCGCAATGCCGGAAATTTCTGGATGCCCATGGCATCCGTGGCGAAGCCGCCGCGGATAATGCCGGCGCCGCCGCAGATATCGCCGCGCGCAATGAACGCACCACCGCAGCGCTGGCCTCTGAATTGGCCGGCCGCATTTACGGCCTGGAAATCCTGAGAAAAGACGTTGAAGATCAATCTCATAACACAACCCGCTTTTTGGTCATGTCCGCGCAAAACCGACCTGAGCGGCGCACAGGTAAGATGCTGACTAGCTTCGTCTTTCAAGTACGCAACATCCCCGCGGCGCTTTACAAAGCCATGGGCGGCTTTGCGACCAATGGGGTGAACATGATCAAATTAGAAAGCTACATGCTGGGTGGCGCCTTTCGCGCAACGCAGTTTTATGCCGATATCGAAGGCCATCCCGATGACCCCGAGGTGAAACGCGCCTTCGATGAACTGGCATTTTTCACCGATATGATTCGCGTCTTAGGAACCTATCCGGCCGATCTGGGCCGGACTTAACCGCTGTAGACCTGAACGCTGCGGCACATCTGCACGGCCCAATCATGAAGTCATGATTTAAATTTCCGGTGCAATGAGCCTTTTGCAAAGTGCATAGATTGCTGCAAAAGCCGCGCCAACAGGTTTTTTGGTTTCATTTCAACTGAAACCAACAATTGGGAGAGGTTTTGCGCCAAAGCCAAAACCGAAATGGCCACATCCCCCGTCAGCCCATCTGATTCGTTTGATAGGCCCAGACGCTCCGACGCTTGCACCTCCGTCACCAAACAGCGCAGTTTTCGCGCCCAGCCGCGGAATTTGAAATAGATCTTCTAAGCCATGCCGGGCCCAACATCTGGACAATCATCCACACGCAGCACGGCAATGCCGCGTTACTGCATGGTGCGTTGAAACGGCTCATGACCACACAGGGCGGCAAAAACCGCCTGCACAGGTGCTTCTATATCTTCATGGCTTGAAAACTTCATCTGCAGCCTTCAGGCTAATAATTTTCACGCATGTTATCAATTTAATTCAATTCACTAAAAACTTCTCATCACTCTAGATGATCTGCCAGCCAATGTCCCAGCAGAAAATGCGCAATCGCACCTTTTCGTGCCGGTTTAATCTCAGGGTGCACCCCCTCAAACACGTCTAACATCTCTTCACGGCTGACCCAGAGGGCGTCTTCGATCTCTTTGGGATCGATTATTATATCCTCATTCAACGCCTCGCCGGCACAGCCAAACATCAAAGACGCAGGAAAAGGCCAGGGCTGGCTGGCCAGGTAACGCACCTGCCCTACACGAATACCCGATTCTTCAAAAACCTCCCTACGCACAGCGGCCTCTAAAGTCTCACCCGGTTCCACAAAACCAGCCAAAAGCGAATACATCCCTTCCGGCCAAGCATGCGAACGCCCCATCAAAACCTTATTTCCATGAGTAATCAGCATGATCACAACCGGATCAGTCCGCGGAAAATGCGAACGATTGCAGGCCGGGCAATTGCGCTGCCATCCCGCCATCGCCATATCAGAAGGCGCCCCGCAAGTAGCGCAATAGCCATGGGAGCGGTGCCATTCCAAAAGCCCGCGCCCGGTGGCCGCCAATTCAGCATCGCGCGCGGATAATTGTGTCATAATCGCCCGTAATTCAGCAAAATACTCGCCATCTGTCAAAGCCGGATGCACCTGCTGCGACGGGTCCAGAAAGGTATTTAGCGTTTCCGGCAACTCTTCTGGCTCCCAAATGGAGATATCCGCCAAAAACAACGGCTCTTTGGTCTCATTTAGTCCCAAAAAGACCAGAAAATCGGCCGCGCGGCCTAATGCCGGGTGATCCAAATCCACCCAGGCCAATCCGAGCATGCCGTCCGCCTGGTCTTGCACCAGAGGCTTCCCACGCCAAAACAAGATGGTTTTGGCCGAGCTATGCGCCTGAAGGGCCGTCTGCCCCTCTAGGCCGCGCAATTCTGCGGCCCGGTTGAGCGCAGAGCCCCCAAAAGTAACTGTTTCCGCATGCCGCATGTGCTCAATCCCAACTTTTTATCACAGATGTATTCAATTCGCCCAAGCGATGAATTGCAATGTCAATTTCAAAGCCCTATATGGGCCGGGAGAGGTTGGCGCGGGCAAGTGCCTCGCCAACCTGGTCAGATCCGGAAGGAAGCAGCCACAACGAGCCCCACTTGGGTCGATGTCCAACCTCTCACCCTTCCAAACTGGCCCGTAAGAATTGCCAGCATCCCATGCGGGGTTTACTGGACCAATGCCGGCGCTGCCTGTAGCATCTGAGCAGGATTCGAGGGATATAATGACCGACACCGCTGCATATCAAGTTTTGGCGCGCAAATACCGCCCAGAGACCTTTGCCGATTTGGTTGGGCAGGATGCTATGGTCCAAACCCTACGCAATGCCTTTGAAGCCGACCGAATTGCCCAAGCCTTTGTCATGACTGGCATTCGCGGAACCGGAAAAACCACCACTGCGCGCATCATTTCCAAGGGCATGAATTGCATCGGCCCCGATGGTACGAGCGGCCCGACCATCGACCCCTGTGGGAGCTGCGAGCATTGCACAGCCATCATGGAGGGGCGCCATGTAGATGTGATGGAGATGGATGCCGCCAGCCGCACCGGCGTCGGCGATATTCGCGAAATTATTGATTCGGTTGCCTATCGTGCCGCCTCAGCGCGCTACAAGATCTATATCATCGATGAGGTTCACATGCTGTCGACCAACGCTTTCAACGCGTTGCTCAAGACCTTGGAAGAGCCGCCCACGCATGTCAAATTTATCTTTGCCACCACAGAAATTCGCAAAGTCCCTGTGACGGTTCTGTCGCGCTGCCAAAGATTTGATCTGCGGCGCATTGAGCCCGATGTCATGATTGCGATGCTGCAAAGAATTGCTAAAGCGGAGGGCGTTGAGATCACCGAAGAAGCGCTTGGGCTCATCACCCGCGCCGCCGAAGGCTCGGCACGCGATGCGCAATCACTTTTGGATCAAGCCATTTCCCATGGTGCCGGAGAAACCACTGCCGATCAGATGCGCGCCATGCTGGGTCTTGCGGATCGGGGGCGAATTTTGGATCTGTTTGATCTGACTTTGCGCGGTGATGCGGAAGGCGCCTTGGGCGAGCTGTCGGCGCAATATGCCGCCGGCGCCGATCCTATGGCGATACTGCGCGACCTAGCAGAGGTCAGCCATTGGGTCAGCGTCATTAAGATAACGCCCGTTGCTGCCGAAGATCCCACTGTCTCGCCCGATGAGCGAAACCGAGGGCTGATCATGGCGGAGCGTATTCCGATGCGCGTGTTAAGCCGGATGTGGCAAATGCTGCTCACCGCACTCGAAGAGGTCGGGCGGGCGCCCAATACGATGATGGCCGCAGAAATGGCGTTGATCCGCCTAACTCATGTGGCCGATCTGCCCACACCAGATGAATTGATCCGAAAATTGCAAAACACACACGTTCCAACACCAGAGCCCCAAAACGCCGGCACCCCTGACGGAGCGGGAGGGAGCGCGCGCCAAAGCGGCCCGGCCTTTGCCCCGCAAGCTACCAGCCCATCTGCCTACGCCAGAGACACTGCCCCTAGGGCGCAAGGATTCGGCGGAGCTACAGCCTCTGCCACGCGTGCCGAGGCCCCCGCAGCAGAGACGCTGGCGCGCTTTGCTCGGTTTGAGGATGTGTTGGAACTGATCCGCCATCACCGCGACGTTAAGCTCTTGGTTGATGTGGAAACCAGCTTAAAATTGGTGAGCTATAGCCCTGGTCGGATTGAATTCGAGCCAACCGAAAAAGCCCCGCGTGATCTGGCCCAACGACTCGGCACCCGGCTGCAAACCTGGACCGCGCAGAGATGGGCCGTCTCTATTGGCGCCAATGGCGCCAGCACCATCGTCGAAATTCGTGATGCGGCCGTCCTTGAGCTCAAAGAGCAAGCCAAGGTTCACCCTTTGGTGCAAGCTGTACTTGTCGCCTTTCCAAAGGCACAGATCAGCGAAATTCGCACCGCAAAAGATATTGCGGCGGAGGCGCAGATCGACGCCCTGCCTGAGGTCGAAGATGAATGGGATCCTTTTGACGACGAATAATCCACTCCCAATGCTCCAGCGCTGCGCTGCGGGCCGCTTTTACAACACGCACAAAAAGAGGTGACACAATGCTAAACGGTCTCGGCGGCCTTGGCGATATGGCCAAGATGATGAAAACAGCTCAGGAAATGCAGGGGAAAATGACCCAATTGCAGGACGATCTGGCAAGTATCTCGGTCACAGGTGAAAGCGGTGCAGGGCTGGTGACCGCAACGGCAAATGCCAAGGGCGTTTTGACCGGATTGAATATCGATGCCAGCATTTTTGACCCTAATGAAAAAGAAGTAGTGGAAGATCTCATCCTTGCCGCCATCAAAGACGCACAGGCCAAAGCGGCGGACCGATCCGCATCCGAAATGAAAGCCCTGCAGCAAAGCCTTGGCCTGCCTACGGATATGAAACTGCCCTTTTAACCCTTAGGCTACATCCATGAGCGACAGCAGCAAAAATCTTGACCATTTGATCGAATTAATGGCCAAACTGCCGGGGCTTGGGCCGCGTTCGGCGCGACGAGCGGTTCTGCATATGGTCAAAAAACGTGCGCTATTGATGGCGCCTTTGGCAGATGTTTTGGCTGAAGTGGCAGTCACCGTCCGCGAATGTTTGAATTGCGGCAATATCGGCACTGCCGATACCTGCGACATTTGCCAAAATCCCAAACGCGAGAATGGTGAGATTTGTGTGGTGGAGGAAGTCTCGGATCTTTGGGCCATGGAGCGCAGCCATATGTTCAAAGGCCGCTACCATGTGCTGGGCGGAACCCTTTCGGCACTCGATGCCATTGGTCCTGATGAACTGCGCATTCCCCGGCTCTTACGAAGAGTCCGTGATGAGAATGTCTCTGAGGTGATTTTAGCACTCAATGCCACCATCGACGGGCAGACCACCGCCCATTATATCGCTGATCAACTGGGCGATGTGCGCGTCTCTACCCTGGCTCAGGGCGTGCCGATCGGCGGTGAGCTAGACTATCTGGACGATGGGACGATCACAGCGGCTCTCCGGGCACGCAAAACACTTTAAGCGCAAGTTCGGCATGGGCAAAATGAAAGGCGGCCGAAGCCTCCTTGATTGTTTTTGTGTTTAAGATCCTCAATTCAACCAGGCTGCTCTTCACCTTCACCACTTGGCAGGTTGAAGAAACTGTCGGCATCCAACAAATCACCATGCTGGCGCTCGTCTTCCTCCTCTGGCGCGTCGGCCAGGGTGAAGGTTTCTAGACCAGAAATGGCGGCTGGAATGCGCGGCTCTTCGGGCATGCCAAGGCTATGCTCGGTGCCGACCAAGCGGCGGCGCTCATCGTCAGACATCGCCTGACCATCACTTAATTTCTTGGCGTTTGCCTTTTGCACCAAAGCATCCAACTCCGACTGCTTACACAGGCCCAAGGCCACCGGATCAATCGGGTCGATGTTGGTAATGTTCCAATGGGTCCGCTCACGGATGGCCTGAATGGTTGGCTTGGTTGTCCCGACCAGTTTCGAAATTTGACCATCAGTGAGCTCTGGGTGGAACTTAACCAACCAGAGGATCGACGCCGGGCGGTCCTGACGTTTAGACAGGGGCGTATAGCGCGGACCACGGCGTTTTTCTTCGCCGACAGCAGCGGCATAATACTTTAAAGTCAGCTTATGCGTTGGGTGGGCCTGCGCTTTATCCAGTTCTTCTTGGGTCAACTGATTGTTGGCAATTGGATCGAAGCCTTTTACGCCCGCAGCCACATCCCCATCGGCAATACCTTGAATTTCAAGCTCATGCATTTCAACAAACTCCGCAATCTGTTTGAAGCTGAGGGTTGTATTATCCACCAGCCAAACTGCGGTAGCTTTTGCCATAATTGGTTTTGCCATTTCGGCCTCCATCCTAAACTTTAACTCCGGACATAGCTTCCTCAACGCCTCGCGGCGGTCCCGGGTTTTGGCGGGACGAGTTACCATGTTTGGGGAACTTGTAGACTGTATAATCCCTTGCGTAGGAAAGGGAAAGCCCCCGCAGGACGATCGGCAATTATTTGCGGTCAAAGCACCAGGGCTCAAATTTCCAAAACAATTTTACCGATATGCTGACTGGCTTCCATATGCGTATGGGCTTTACTGGCCTCGGCCAGTGGGAATGTGCTGTCGAGAACAGGGGCAATGCGGCCTGCCACCAGATGCGGCCAAACCTCATTATGCAAGGTCTCCGCAATTTTGGCCTTGGCCAGATTACTTTGTGGTCGCAGGGTCGAGCCCGTCAACGTCAAGCGGCGGGTCATCATTTGCACCAAATCGAGCTCCACCTTCGGGCCCTGCAGAAAGGCAATTTGCACCAAACGCCCATCATCCGCCAAGGCCTTGAGATTGCGTTGGATATAGGGGCCACCAACCATGTCGAGAATGAGGTTCATACCTCCATAGGCTTTGAGCACGTCCTCAAAGACCTCATGGCGGTAATTAATCGCCCGCTCTGCCCCAAGGTCCTTGCACGCTTGGCATTTCGCCTCTGATCCAGCGGTCGCAAAAACCCTTGCTCCGAATAAATGCGCCAATTGAATGGCCGTTGTTCCGATGCCTGATGAGCCACCATGAACTAAAAATTTTTCCCCAGCCTGCAACGCACCGCGCTGAAAGACATTGGAATACACGGTGAAATAAGTTTCAGGCAGGCAAGCAGCTTGCTTCAGGCTCAACCCCCGTGGAACAGGCAAGCAATGGCGGGCCGAGGTGGCGACAAATTCTGCGTATCCGCCTCCTGGCAATAGCGCACAGACCTCATCGCCTACGACCCATTCAGTCACGCCCGCGCCAACTTCGGCAATGTGTCCAGCCCCCTCCAGCCCCGGCAGATCGCTGGCACCTGCAGGTGGGTTGTAAAGGCCTGCACGCTGTAGCGCGTCTGGCCGATTGACCCCAGCATAGGCCAAGGCAATCACCACCTGCCCATGACCCGCACGTGGGCGGGGGCGCGTGGTAACTTGCAACACATCTGGTGCGCCAGGCGCCGTTATTTCAACAGCAGTCATTTGGGACATATTCGCCCTCCTACACAATATTCCAGACTAAAACTTAGACGACCGCCCGGGCAAATCATCGCGCGTCTGGGGCGCTTTGATCTTTCCTAAAAGCCAAAGCGGCCCCGCCAAAACGGCGTTCAGAGGTTTGTTGTCGCGAATCTTTGCCTTGGCAATCTCGATTTGCATGACATTTTTTATGCGCCGATCCAAAAACGCCCATGTCGCCGCATGGCCCGAGCTCTCATCCCCCAGCCAAAACAAAACCGTCGCACCATAAACAGCACTTAAGGTCGCGCGCTTTGAATACCAATTCACATCGCGTGAGCTGTCTCCCAAGACATCCCAGATATGATCAGCCGTCCCCCAAATCAACTTGGCTCCTTCGCCCGCATGTTGCGGCAAAGCAAAGAGCGAGGTGGCGCGCCTCACCACCTCTTTATCCGCAATAGCCTCAAGTCGCAGTCGCACGACCAATGTGATTTTTTCTCTAATTTTCAGGGAAACAGTGGATGAGCTCTGATAGGCCGCGCGCATGTGGGCATCTCCTTGGTGATGATAGGCCACGGCCAAATCCAGCGCGCCACGCGGCGCTAGCATGGCTGCAAAGGCCGGGTCCATTTTCAAATCCGCCACTGCGCAATCAAAGCTAGTCTCTCGACCAGCCATCAAACACCACATGGGGCAGGATCGCTGTAAGAAGTTCTGATAAGTGTTGTTCGACTTTCATGGATCCCCCAAGTATCTGGCCGCTAGACAAAGCAACAAGCCCGCGCTATCCAGCGGGCTCCTGCAATTTTGCAATTTAAACTAGAAAGGTGGTGAAAACCACATGCAGGTTAGTGTTCGCGACAATAATGTCGATCAGGCCCTCCGGGCTTTGAAGAAAAAGCTACAACGCGAAGGTGTGTTTCGTGAAATGAAGCTCAAGCAACATTTCGAGAAACCATCCGAGAAAAATGCGCGCGAAAAGGCTGAGTCCATCCGTCGCACCCGTAAGCTGGCGCGTAAGAAAGCTGAACGTGAAGGGTAAATGATGTAAATCATTGCTCTGGGCTACGCGCTCCGAAACACATGAAAACCCCCGCGTTACGTGGGGGTTTTTTGTTGCCTAAAGCGGAAGTGCGGTGGTTTTGAACACCGTGCGCAGCGCAAAGCTTGACTGCATTTGGGTGACACCGGGCAACTTGGCCAGAAAGGTACGATGGATTTGGGCGAAATCATCCGTGTCTTTCGCCACGACTTTAAGCAAATAATCCGCGCTGCCAGCCATCAAATGGCATTCCAAGACATCGGGAATCAGCGTCACCGCTTTTTCAAAAGCCACCAACACATCGTCAGTTTGACCGCTTAGAGTAATCTCCACAAACACCGTCGTGCGGCGATCCACTTTGCGCGGATCCACCAGCGCCACATAGTCACGGATATAGCCTTCAGCCTCCAGACGGCCGACACGCCTATGACAGGCAGAAGCGGACATATTGACCTGATCAGCCAAATCCGAATTCGAAATGCGACCTTTGACCTGCAAAACCGATAATAATCGACGATCTGTAGCGTCTAATTTCATATCTTCGCCAAATCTCTCAAAGTTTCGCCAACAGGAGTATATTCTGCCAACCTAAGCCTTAACACCTGTGATCACAACAGTTCAATAATGCCCAAGGCGCTATGCCTTGGGACTGGACACTGGGAACATCAAATATATGCAATGAAAGATCCCGAAACTGACGCTAAAATTCAGGCTTTGGCAAGAGTCACCCGCGAAGGCTACCGCCGGTGGCTTTGGTCACTTTCGCAACAATTTTTTCTGCAACAGCCTCAATATCAGCATCTTTCAATGTCACGTCTTTGGGTTGCAACCGGACCGTCACCGCCAGAGACTTCAATCCTGCCGCTAAAGAGCCGCCGGAAAATTCGTCAAAGACGCGAACATCGACAATCAGGACCTTATCGGCCCCTTTGGCTGCATTCACCAAGGTGATCGCCTCGACCGATTGATCCACCACAAAGGCAAAATCACGCTCCACGGCTTGCAAGTCAGAGATATTCAGGGCCGGGCGTGTCGCCAATTTGGACTTTGGAACTGGGATATTTTTTGTATGTACCACAAAAGCCACGACCGGACCCTTCACATCCAAAGCCACAAGAACTTTGGGATGAACTTCACCAAAGCCTGCCAGAGAAATCTTGCCCAATGCCATGCGCGCGGATCGGCCCGGATGCCACCAATCGGAAAGACCGCTCTGAAACTGCACCTTAGATGGGGCACCAATGGCCTGCAGCACAGCTTCCACATCAGCTTTGGCATCATAGATATCGACCGCGCGGCGGGTGCCATGCACATCTTTCGGGCCGGTGTGGCCAACTAAGATTCCGCAAGCCAATGCCTCTTGATCTTCCGGCTCACCACCATGCCACACAGGGCCCACTTCGAACAAAGCCATGTCCGAAATACCACGCGCCTGATTGCGCGCTGCAGCTTGTAGCAGCCCGGGCAAAAGTGACGGGCGCATATGGCTCATCTCAGAGCTGATCGGATTTGACAGCATGGTCACATCTGCGCCACCGCCGAACATCTCTGCCGATTTGCGGTCAATAAAGCTATAGGTCACGCATTCACTATACCCCAATGCCGCAATCATGCGCCGGGCGGTTTGCTCACGGGTCTGTGACAAAGACAACACCGGCTTAGGCACACCCAAATCCACCCGTGCAAAGGGCTTGCCCACCAGTTTGGTCAAAGAGGCCATTCGTGCGACCTCTTCCACCAAATCCGCCTCGCCCATCACATCTGGCCGCCAGCTTGGCACATGCGCCATATCGCCCACAAGACGGAACCCAAGATCAGTCAACGTTGAGCGCTGCATCCGCTCCGAAATATCCATACCAACGAGACCCTTAACCCGCTCCACGTCCAACTTAAAAGCCCGTTCGGTATTGGGCACAGCGCCCGCTTGGATAAGCTGGGACGCTTCGCCACCGGCGTGATCCACGATCATCCGCACCGCATGCTCCAAGCCTTCAAGCGTGAAGGCGGGATCTACCCCGCGCTCAAACCGATAACGTGCATCGGAATTGATCTGCAACGCGCGGCCCGCATAAGCAATTTGCACCGGGTTCCAATAGGCCGATTCAACAAAGACATTAACCGTATCATCGGAGCATCCCGTGTCAGCCCCGCCCATGATCCCAGCAATGCTTTGCGCGCCAGTGTCATCGCTGATCACTATTTGACCTACGGAAAACTGGTAGGTTTTCTCGTCCAGCGCCACAATTTCTTCGCCGCCCGTGGCCCGGTGCACCCGTAAATTCCCAGCAATTTTATCAGCATCAAACACATGCAACGGCCGGTTGCGATCCATGGTAAAGAAATTGGTGACATCCACCAGAAAGCTGATCGGCCGCAGGCCGATGGCCCGCAACGCCTGTTGCAACCAATCTGGACTTGGGCCATTTTTGACCCCACGAATGACGCGGCCACAGAATATCGGACAACCGTCTAACGTATCCTCATCAATTGAGACTGAGAATTCAGTGGTGAACTCGGGCAGCACCAGCGTAACATCGCGATCTTTCAATTTGCCCAATCCCCGCGCGGCCAAATCTCGGGCAATGCCGCGCACGCCCAAAGCATCAGGACGGTTTGGCGTGATAGCGATCTCAATCACCGGATCCACACGCGCCGGATCGTTCTGTGCCAGCCAATCGGCATAGCTTTGTCCCACCTCGCCACAATCCAGCTCGATGATCCCATTATGCTCGTCACTCAGCTCCATCTCGCGCTCAGAGCACATCATACCATAGCTCTCAATACCACGGATTTTGCCAACACCAATTGTGGTGTCAATGCCCGGGACATAAGCCCCCGGCGGCGCCACGACCACTGTGATGCCTTCGCGCGCATTTGGGGCGCCGCAGATGATTTGCGTCATACCAGTCGCGGTCGCCACCTGACAGACGCGCAGCTTATCCGCATCTGGGTGTTTTTCCGCCTGGGTAACCTTGCCAAGCGTGAAAGCCGCCAGCTTAGCTGCTGGGTTTTCAACCCCTTCTACTTCCAGACCAAGGTCGGTCAAAGCATAGGTGATATCATCCAGGCTCGCTTGGGTCTCTAAATGGTCTTTCAACCAAGACAGTGTGAATTTCATTACTTGGCCCCTGTGGTTCTGTGGCGCGGTGTGACATTTGCATGCCAGTTTTGCAATTCCAACGTCCAGGTTGCAAGAGCTAGATCGCCCTGCCCACCCCACTCTTCGGTATCCGGCAGTGGTTTTCCGCGATCCGCCAGCCAAGTTGCAAAGTCTGCTATTGAAAATTCAGGATGATACTGCGTGCCCCAAAAGCTGAAATTTGCAGTGTCATAGGCAAAGGCCTGCACCAGAGAATGGGTGTTTCCAGCCAAAAGACGCGCCCCCACGGGCAGGCGCTGCATCATAGGGTGGTACCGCCCAATATCGGTCGAAGTGATAACTTCAGCCAGCCCATCTTCATCTCCATGAGGCGAGGCGGCGCACACGCCACCCATCTTAAAAGCTGCCAGTAGCATACCGTTGCAAGAGCCCCAAATCGGCACCTTCCAGCGGGTCACTTGCCTCCGGATATACCGCAGAACCCACCCCTCGGGTACATCCACACACGACCCGGTAAACACCACCCCATCAAATACCCCATCAGGAGGAGCCTGCCCTAAGTAGGGCGCGCAGAGGCTGCAGGTGATTTGCCGCAAAAGTGCCTGCAAGACCGCAGCAAAGCACTGCCCCAAAGCCAGCAATCCCGGGCCATTAAAATCAACAATCAAAACGCGGGTCATGCGGTCACGCCCGCGATTCCCCCTGGATCGACATCATCGGCTCAGCCCGCTGACCAACCCCGGCTTATCCAGCGCCGCAAAACCATAATGGCGCAGCCAGCGCAGATCGCTATCAAAGAAGGCCCGCAAATCTGGAATGCCATATTTCAGCATAGCGATCCGATCAATGCCCATGCCGAAAGCAAAGCCTTGGTGTTTCGAGGCATCAATTCCACCCGCGGCCAATACTTTAGGATGCACCATGCCGGAGCCCAAAATCTCAAGCCAATCATCACCCTCGCCCACTTTCAGCTGCCCATCTGCCCAAGAGCAGCGAATATCCACCTCTGCGGAAGGTTCCGTAAAGGGAAAGTGCGAGGCGCGGAACCGCAGCTCCACATCATCCACTTCGAAGAAAGCTTTCACGAATTCTTCTAGGCACCACTTTAGATTGGCCATGGAAATATCTGTGTCCAGCGCCAAACCTTCGACCTGATGAAACATTGGCGTATGGGTCTGATCGTAGTCGGCCCGATACACGCGACCCGGGCAGATAACCCGCATCGGAGCACCCATTTTTTCCATTGAGCGGATTTGAACCGGGCTGGTATGCGTGCGCAGAACATGCGGCGGGCGATCATCGCCCTCGGCTCTATGGGTATAGAACGTGTCCATCTCTGCGCGTGCGGGATGGTGCCCAGGCATGTTGAGTGCGTCAAAATTATACCAATCAGTTTCAATCTGCGGCCCTTCAGCCACGGAAAATCCCATATCGGCAAAAATCACGGTGACTTCTTCCCAAACTTGAGAAATTGGGTGGATGGTTCCTGCCAGCCTCTGGCGCCCCGGCAGCGTGACATCCAACCATTCAGACTTCAAACGCTCCTCCAAAGCGGCATCAGCCATGGCTGATTTGCGCGCACTGAGGGCGGAATTAACCTCGTCTTTCAGAGCATTGAGCGCCGGTCCGGCCTCCTGCCGCTCTTCGGGCGACATTTTACCTAATGATCGCATTTGCAGGCTGATCTCGCCCTTCTTCCCAACAGCTTGAACGCGCAGCTCTTCCAGCGCAGCTTCATCCGCCGCCGCTGAAATGAGGGTTAAATATTTTTCGCGCAGATCATCCATCGGATCCTCCAAATTATATTGCGCCCCGTGCTAGCGAGATTATGCGGCGCGAGCAAGAGCGCTTGCGCAAAACTCCCCCTCGCTGGAGGTTAGAGGTATGCCAGGGGCATCTAAGCGCCCTTCCAACGGCCGAGCAACCAATACCACTGATCGGGGTTGGCCAATATGCGCGCTGACAGATTGTCATTGAAAGCTTGAGTCATCGTAATGCTATCAGAGGCCGGAATAGGAGCATCAAATTCCACAGCGAATTTCGTGCCATCCTCCGTGCGGGTGCCGAAAGCGGGCACCAGCGGCAGATCATACTTTATCGCCAATTGCGCCGCGACCAGAGCCGTGAGCGCCGGTTGCCCCAAAAACGGTAAACGTACCCCATCAGAATATTTCTCATCCAATAAAATCGCGATGAAACCGCCAGATTGCACATGGCGCACCAAGGCGCGGGTGCCTATTTTCCCAGTGGCCAGAATAGGCTTTCCCCCAGCTGCGATGCCCGAATAAAGGCGTCGCTCATAGTGGCGATTGGTTTGCGGTCGATAAACGGCACCAGCCTCTAACCCCAGTGATTTGAGTGTTGAGCGCACCGCCTCCCATTGGCCAAAATGGCCCGAGACGATGATGGCACCCTTTCCCTCTGCATGAGCTTTTTGCAGGGCGGCAAGCCCTGGGCCGGATACGATGTTGCGGTGGTGTAGGGTTTGAAATTCGCTGCAATGCAGGATTTCATACAGGGTGCGCCCCATGTTGCGGCCCATATTGCGGCACAGATCCAACCGCTCACGGCGCGGCATATCTGGATATACGCGCCGCAATTCAGACTCAACTCGCCGGCGTGCCACAGGAAAGAATCGGACCAAGAGGCCAACCAATCCTCCAAAAGCCTGAGCTCGGCGGTCAAAAGCGCGACCACGGGATATGGTTAAGGCTGACAGCAGCGGGATATAGCGGACGTGCTGCCACAGAGTTTTGACCAAACGCGAAATCATCATTGTCATATGATGGAATTCGAGTGACCCGCCAAGGGTAAAAGCGCCAGAAAGGCGAGCTCCAAGATCAAGAGCCCAGGAAAGCAGTGCGTACTGAGGAAAGGTTAAGGGGTAAAATAAGCGGCGAGCTATTTGTTTTTATGAGCGCTCCGCGCAATCTTAGCATCATTTTCTTCGCACAGTTTTTTTAACAGCGGATGGCTGGAGATAAATAATTTTGAAATTTTCAACCGGCGAATCCTTCGGCACGTTTAATATTATCAAATTCTTGTTGAGCACCGTGGCCCCCATTCCAGAGTCCGGTTTGTATGTCAGAATCACGTTCTCGCCCTTGGCGTCCGAGTGATCAATCTTCAATTCACCTTCCAAAGCGGCGTTGCCAAGAATACCACTGGCGTAAACCATACGCGCACCCGCGACGGGCAAATCTAGTTGGTCCTGCACATCCCACATTTCTCTGTGGTCAGACGTTGTCCGTCAGGTAGAAAATCAGATGTGATTGTCCATTCCACAAAGCCAAAATCATTGGCTTGCAGATCTGCGCTGCAATTCAGCAAAAAGGCAGAAGCTAAAATTGACACGAAAAGCTTAATTCGACCCCCTCCAAAGTTTGACCTGTCCCAAGAGCCAAAGTGCACCAAAACTTATCGTTCCGCCATATGTGACATGCTGCACCGCTACGGAAGGGCGCAGGCGCACAGATCGGTCGAGACCCTGTAATTTATGGTTATATAGGATTATCCCGTGTTACAAAGCGTAGTTATTTAGCACACCGATGGCTTTGTTCGAAGCACAGTGCCAAGGCGCCGACCACGGACGACCCAAGGCCAGCCACTGCAGTATTGCCCATCACGCTTTTAAGGCCAGGGTCAAGAGACACGGTCAACGGCGCTTGTCGCGTCTCAGACGCTTGCACCAATGCTGTGTGCAGCCAGAGTGAAGGCTCAAGGTCTTGAGCTTCTTCGCTAAGTGGAACAAACGCCGTAGAAGCAATTTAGGCTAGAATACGAGCCGAAATAAAACGAAGCATCAAAAATCCAAAATTTGAATAAGATTTTTGTCACAATCGCACAGAAAATTAAATAATCCTCTAAATTATCTTATATAATGAACCTCCGAAACTTATTTGTAAAAAAAATTTAAAAATAATCTACTGACTAGATACCGCCGAAGTGCAAACGAAAACAGCCCCAGAATTACTCTGAGGCTGCATCTAAATTTTTCTGAAGGCTGATTTAAGCCAGCGCAGCCTGCGCTTTGGTCACGATTGCGCCAAAAGCGTCAGGTTCGTGTACAGCCAAATCGGCCAAAACTTTGCGATCCACTTCGATACCTGCCAAGGACAGACCGTTGATGAAACGGCTGTAGGACAAAGTTTCGTCGTGGCTGCGGCATGCCGCATTAATGCGCTGGATCCAAAGGCTACGGAAATTACGCTTGCGGGCCTTCCGGTCACGCGTGGCGTATTGGTTGGCCTTATCGACTGCCTGGGTCGCTGTTTTGAACAAATTCTTCCGGCGACCGGAATAGCCTTTGGCAGCTTTAATGATTTTCTTGTGACGGGCGTGGGTTACTGTCCCACCTTTAACACGTGACATCTCTGTGAACCTCCTTAACGGTCATAGGGCATGTAGCTCTTGACGATCTTCGCGTCAGGAGCAGACAGAGTGGTCGTGCCGCGGGCGTCACGAATGAATTTACGAGTACGTTTGATCATACCGTGGCGTTTGCCAGCTTGTGCAGCCATGACCTTACCGGTCGCTGACACCTTGAAGCGCTTTTTTGCGCTCGACTTGGTCTTCATTTTGGGCATTTCGATCTCCTATTTTAGAACGTGAGCGCGCGACTCGGCATGCCACTTATGGCCGGTCCCGCGTTAGAGCTTGGCTTTTAGGCGCGAACGCCTGCAAGAGCAAGCGGTAAATGCTATTTCACCAATGCCACCACAGCGATCAAAAAAGCCTGCGGAATATCAGAAATCATCAACCCAGCGGGCGTCATAATCCGAGACCAAGCCACCATTCCAATCCCCAAGACAAAGAGCCCCTTCCCCAAACGTGCTGAGCGGTCCTCAATCGAAGCATTAAGCGCTCTGATGATACCAAGTATGGATAAAACAATGCCACCGGCGATCATTGAAGCCAAATTTGGATCCATTAGTTGTCCGGTTCAGATCGAAAGATCAACCGCTCCTCACAAGGTGCAACGCGCAAAATATTCGTTGTGCCAGCTTGGTTAAACGGAACCCCAGCTGTCACGGTTATTTGATCGCACTCTTCCGCAAAACCTTGGCTAACTGCGGCCCGTACAGCCGCCACAACCGCAGTCTTAAAGCGATCTACAGGCCCGGTGATCACACAATTCGTGCCCCAGGTCAGGCACAAACGCCGAGCAGTACTGATATTTGCCGTTAAAGCAATGATCGGCACCCGGGGACGTTCCCGCGCTGTCAGACTGGCAGTTGTGCCCGAAGAGGTAAAGCATGCAATCGCTTTAACATCCGTAGTGTCGGCGATTTCGCGCGCGGCGGCCACAATACTATCGGCGACAGATTTGCCCTGCACACTTCGGCTGGCTTCTAAAATCGCTGTATATGTCGGGTCGCGTTCGACCTCGATGGCCACATTGTTCATAGTGGTGACCGCTTCAATCGGGAATAGACCCGCTGCGGATTCCGCCGACAGCATGATCGCGTCTGTACCTTCGTAGATAGAATTGGCAACATCGCTGACCTCAGCGCGAGTCGGCATGGAACTTTCAATCATACTTTCCAGCATCTGCGTGGCGACGATCACCGGCTTGGCAGCCGCCCGACATTTACGCACTAATTGTTTTTGAATAGGCGGTACCGCCTGCACCGGAAGCTCGACTCCCAGATCGCCACGCGCCACCATGATCCCATCGCTGACGCGCAAAATCTCTTCAAAGGCCGTCACAGCAGCAGGTTTTTCGATCTTTGACAGAACAGCAGCCCGACCATTGGCCAAAGCACGCGCTTCATAGACATCTTCGGGACGCTGAACAAAGGACAGCGCCAACCAATCGATACCCAAATTGCAGGCAAACTCCAGATCCGCTCTATCTTTCGAAGAGAGGGCTTTGAGCGGCAAAACCACATCCGGCACGTTCACACCCTTGCGGTTTGAAATCATGCCACCAGCTTCGACCACACATTCCGCGAAATCAGGGCCGCAGCTTTGCACCTTCAAACGAATCTTGCCATCATTTACCAAGAGCCGTGCACCCGGCTCCAGCGCCTGAAAAATCTCAGGATGCGGGAGCGTCACGCGATTGACATCGCCAGGAAGATCTTGCAAGTCCAAACGAAAAGCTGCGCCGGTGGGCAAATCTTCTTCGCCCTTTTCAAAGGTTCCAACCCGCAGCTTTGGTCCTTGCAGATCGGCCAAAATTGCGATGGGACTGTTCAGATCTTTCTCCACCTGCCGAATGATTGCATGGCGCGCAGCAATCTCTGAATGATCCCCATGGGACATATTCAGACGAAAAACATCTGCACCCGCCTCGTGTAAAGCTCGGATCATGTCATAATCGTCTGACGCCGGACCCAGTGTGGCGACGATTTTTACGTTTCTATCACGTTTCATTCAAAGAACTCTTTTATGTTACCGCTATCATGTTGAACCTCTAATGCCCCAATTCACATCCCTGTGCAACTCAGCTAAGAGGGGGCATGAGCGGCGAATATCCATTTTCCATTACAGGACCCGAACATAAAGGGCCATGGCTGATAACATGTGATCACGCAGACAATCGCGTGCCACCAGAGATAAACAACAGCAGCCTGGGATTGCTGGCCGATGATATGAACCGCCATATTGCTTACGATGTGGGGGCCAAAGGGCTCGGCCTTGCGCTAGGCCGACATCTAAAGGCGCCAGTCTTATGCAGCAATTTTTCCCGTTTGGTGATTGATCCCAACCGCGGAGAAGATGATCCCACATTGCTGATGAAACTCTATGACGGCAGCCTGATTCCTGCCAATCGTCACGCCGATGCGGCCGAGATCACCCGCCGGCTCGAGGCTTATCACCGCCCCTATCATGCCGCCTATGCGGAACTCGCTGCATCCGACCCTGCCATTGTGGCTATTCACTCCTTTACCCCGCAGCTTGCCGGTCGACCAAAACGGCCTTGGGAAATCGGCATCCTCTTTGCCGCCGACAGCCGCCTGGCCGATCCAGTCATCGCACGATTGCGCGCGCGCGGAGATCTCACCATTGGCATTAATGAACCCTATAATGGGCATTTGCCCGGCGACAGCATCGACCGCCACGCTCTTCGTCAGGGACGGCTCAATATCTTGATTGAAGTCAGAAATGATTTAATCAAAACTCCCCAGGACCAAGAAGCTTGGGCCGCGTTGTTGGCACCCCTCCTGAAATCGGCCCTAGCAGAGGTGCAACCGCACCCCCCATCATAAGGATGACCCAAATGGACGCCCAATTAAAACTCGAACTTGAAGCCGCCGCTTTCCGCCGCCTACAGTACCATCTCATCAATGACCGTACAGATGTGCAGAATATTGATATGATGAATCTTACTGGATTTTGCCGCAATTGCCTGTCGCGTTGGTATCAGGAGGCTGCGCAAGAGGCTGGCGTTGAAATGAGCAAGGCGGAGGCGCGCGAAGCATTCTACGGCATGCCGTTTGAGCGCTGGAAAGACGCGTATCAAAATGAAGCCAGCCCAGAAGCCCAGGCAAAATTTGCTAAGAATCACGACTAGGACTAGCTTTTCTCAACCATCACGGCTTTTGCCTCAGACACCCAATCGTTCCGGCCGGCCCGGCCTTCAAATTCACGCAGCTGTGCATGAATATGTGCAATTGCGTTTGCCGTCCAAGCGCCAATTTGCGCGTGGGAATAAATACCGAGCTGATGACATTGCGCCTCATTTTTTGGTCCAATACCTCTAATCCCTCGCAGATCATCAGGTGGATCATCTAAGTTGAAGCCAGTCGGCAAGGTCGGCGCGCCCGGCATCGCTTCGGGCGCCAAAGACGGCAGGGTTTTGCCCGAAACTGCGCCATCCTCAGGGTCAAGCACCCTGCGATTTTTGCCAAGCCCCCAGATGATCCAGCCGCAAAACAACCCCAACAGACCCGCCAACAGAAGCAAGACCCAATTTTCAGTCAAAAGAAACATCCAACCTTCAAACATGCGCGCCTCCCCTCTCCGATCGTTTCATGGCTGCTCACCCCAAATGAACTCAATGCGGTCCGCAGGCTGCACAAACGACACCTGCTGCGCATCATGCGGCCTGCGATCTCCAAATCCCTTTGGGTGAATGCGCTCTTTGGTCAAGCCACGCGCGGTTAATGCCGCGACTAAGGCCGTGGCCCGGGCCTGGCTGAGTTGGTCATTTTCCGTCTCACTCGGCATCAAAAAACTATGATTGACCACGTCAACCCACAGCGCAGAGTTCTGCAAACAATGACCAATCAATCCAGCCAAACGCGCCAGTACAGGCGCTGCGCTTACATCAAAGCGCGCAAGACCCTCCCCGAAACTGAGTTGTTCCTGCTCCAAAATAGTCGATGTCGCAGCGCTGCACTGCGCGGCCGTCGGCTCAAAACTATAGACCGGCACCCAGGCTCCAGGCACCTGTCGTTCCAATAGCCCGCTGCGCGCATGAATGCGCTCTGCGCCGATGTCCGCACTCTGCCGCGCCGCTGTGATTTCAGTGGCAATCACAAAACGCGACGACAAAGCTACGGCCAAGTCCTCTGGTGCAACACCCAGCGCAGCCACCCCCTTTAGGGCTAGCCGGCCTGCAGAATAATGCAGCTCAACCTGCTCAAAGTGCCGCAGCCAACCCGACAGAACTCTCAGGACCTGCCGCGCAAAATCCGCCCGGCCAATCAATCCCACCTGGGCCATATCCTCAATATACGGCAACTGCAAAATTTCAGTGATCTGCGCAGTTTGCAAACCCATGGGCAATTTCCCCGCCAGCCGGGCGCCGCTTTGCGCATCATAGGCAAGTATGAAATCCGGCGGCGTGCCATCATCCACCAGATCAAACCGGCGTGTGAGCAAAAATTCCGCTGGCTTTCGCGCCAGATGCGCTTCGATTTTCGCCTCTATTTCCGGCGTAGTTACGGTTCCCGATAGGTGAAGCGACCCCGACGCCACCATCAAACGGCCATGTTGCATCTCGCGCAGACCAGCCAGGCCCGCAACCAAGGCTCCGGTCCAATCGCGCGCACCGTCAGTGATCTCCGCCTGCACCAGATCTTCAGAACGCCGGACCTCAAAGCCGGAGGTTAAAGCAGGAAGGTCCACCCCATAGGGAATCTTGCCGCGAACCTGAACTTCGGCGCCATCAAATTCCGCCAAGAGGTAGAGCGGCTGGCCATCATCGTAAATCTCCAAGCGGCGCACCAGCCCGGTGGTAGCAGGTCTTTTCCGCAAAGCACGCTCAGCGCGCACTAGTCCCGCGCGGCTGACCATGCCCGTGATCTCAATTCTCTCCTGTGACACGTCAAGTTGGCCCAATTGCACCTGCGCCATAACCCTTAAAGCGGCCCGTACGGCTTGGGTAAACTGACCGTAGGCGTCGTCAATTCTCGCCTGTTCAATGCGCAACACCCGGGCCGGTCGACCAATTTCTTCCGGTACAATTTGCGGCGATAATCCCGCCGGAAACTTACCCGTGGCCGTGAGCTGCCCCTGTGACAGCTGAACCGACAGTTCAAAGGGCTGTCCGTCGTCAAGAACCTCAATCTCCACGTGGCTGTCATATCCCAAAGGCAAAGCCGCACGCGCCGCTTGCGCATCATCCGGCAATCGCGCCGTTGCGGTCAAATGAAGCTGGCTGTCTTCAAGCCGTAATGTGCCAGCTTGCAAATGTGATAGGCTTTTGATGGCGCGGTCCATGGCCTCCCGCCACCACACTTCTGATATGCCGGCAGCCAATTGCAGATCCGCATCGCCCGAGCCAATTTGCGCCGAAACAGCAGCAAGCGCCGCACGACTGGGGGCATGGCCTGACACCCTTAGCCCCCGCGCATCGCGGATTAGATGTGTCACATAAGGGCTGGCCTCAGCCAAGACCGACGTGCGGTCTACCAAAGTAATATCCGGCCCATGGGCGTGCAAATGGCGCAACACCCGTGCACGCTCTGCTTCAGAATTGACCAATCCCGAAACAGTAACCACACGCCCATTAACAGAAATTTGCAACGGATGGGCCAGCTCAAGCCCGTCCAAGGTGACCCTTTGCACAATGCGCGCCTCGACGTGGTCCAGCCAACTGGTATAGGCCAACCATCCCAAAGCGCTCAATCCCACGCAAAACGCGATTAATCCAATTTTCGTTCTGAAAGCCACAACAATACCCTTGCTCGGCTAACAAACTGTATTTTATAGATTCGAGCAAGAGAAAGCAGACGCGCCAGCATAGGGCACCTGCGATATTCGTTTAAATTGCCACTTTGCGCGACTCGTCTAGATAGATTTCCCGCAACCGTGTGGCCACCGGCCCAGGTGTGCCCGTCCCAATCGCCGCCCCATCCAGCTCAACCACAGGCATCACAAAGGCTGAAGCCGACGTGAAAAAGGCCTCATCCGCTTCCTGCGCCTCAGCCACTGTGAAGGCGCGCTCTTCCACATCCATTTGCGCTTCGCGGGCAAACCGCAACACGGCGGCACGGGTGATGCCATGTAAAATGTCATTCGACAGATGCCGGGTGATAATCTTGCCACCCTTGACTATATAGGCGTTGTTTGACGTGCCTTCTGTGACAGCTCCATCCTCAACCATCCAAGCATCGTCACAGCCAGCCGCTTTGGCCATCATCTTGCCCATGGAGGGATAGAGCAATTGCACCGTCTTGATGTCCCGGCGGGCCCAGCGCTGATCCTCAATAGAGATCACCTTAATACCTACCTTGGCCATAGGACTGTCGGCAAGACCTGGTTTATTTTGTGTGAACAACACGATGGTCGGCGGCGTGTCTTCACTGGGATAGGCAAAATCGCGATCAGCAGCCGCGCCGCGGGTGATTTGCAAATAGATCAGCCCCTCGACGATGTCGTTCGCCCGGACCAACTCCCGGTGTACATCAAGCAAATCTTCGGTCTCTATCGGGTTGCGCATGCCCAGCTCGCCCAGAGACCGCGCCAAACGCCGCGCATGGCCATCAAAATCAATGAGCTTTCCATCCAAAACCGACGTGACCTCATAGATGCCATCGGCGAAAAGGAAGCCTCGGTCAAAAATTGAAACGGTCGCTTCATTTTCCGGCAAATACTTGCCGTTTACATATACGGTGCGTGTCATTGGTCTATCCCCACAAGGCTGCGACGGGCGGGTGCACTCCGTCGGCGTCAAATTTCAAAGCGTGATCTCGGTCTTCGGCCAAAAGCAGCGGCCCGTCAAGATCGGTGAACTGCGCGGCTTGCGCCAAAAGTACTGCTGGGGCCATCGCCAGTGAACTGCCGACCATACACCCCACCATCAAACCAAACCCCGCCTCCAAAGCTGCATCGCGAAGGGCAAGGGCTTCCGTCAAGCCACCGGTCTTATCCAATTTGATATTGGCATAATCATACTTGCCACGCATATGCGGCAAAGAGCTCCGGTCATGGCAGCTCTCATCGGCACAAATCGGCAATGGTCGCTCAAGGCCCAAAAGCGCATCATCTTCTGATGCCGGCAAAGGCTGTTCGACCAATTCGACCCCAAGGCGCAGCAAATGCGGCGCGAGATCGGAGTAAACCTCGGCGCTCCATCCTTCATTGGCGTCCACAATGATCCTAGCCTTGGGCGCGCCGCGCCGTACCGCCTCGAGCCGGGGCATATCATCAGGCGTTCCCAGCTTAATTTTCAGCAAGGGCCGATGCGCATTGAGCTTGGCTTGACGCTCCATCGCCGCCGGACTGTCCAGAGAC
This sequence comes from uncultured Planktomarina sp., assembly GCA_905181815.1. Taxonomy (GTDB): domain Bacteria; phylum Pseudomonadota; class Alphaproteobacteria; order Rhodobacterales; family Rhodobacteraceae; genus Planktomarina. The sequence continues at coordinate 67,369 of CAJIZA010000004.1, forward strand.
AGGGTATAGGCGGTAATTTGCGACTGAAGATTTTGCAAGCCAATACGCTGTGCCACCGGCACACCGCTGGTCTTCGCCTGCAGATCCCAAAGAGCACAATCAACCGCGTTGCGCGCCGCACCCGCTGGCAAGGCTTCGTCTAGCCCCTCATGAGAGATGTCGCCCAGCGCGTCGATCTGCGCAGTCACCGAAGCCAGGCTCTCACCGTAGCGCGCATAGGGCACACATTCGCCCCAGCCGATAACCCCATCTTTCTCAATCCGAACCGTCAAGACCTCTGCCTGACTGCGCGAACCCCGCGAAATTGTGAAAACCTGCACCAATTGAAACATCTCTGGCTGAACCGTGATCCGCATACCCATCCTCATGTCCTTTGCCACGTAGGCTGGCGAGGCAGCCCAGGCCTGTCAAGCTACGGCGCCGACAGGCGCCGCAGCTTTAGATCAAAGCGCCATCAACGCATCAACCAAGCGGCCGGCCCCGATGCGAATGGGATCCACAGTTGGAAGTCCCATACGCTCCTCCACTTCAGCCAAGTAACTTTTGGCCTCCGCCTCGGACATATGCTGGGTATTGACCGATATCCCCACAACCTGACACCCGGAATTGACCACCCGCGCCAGTGCCAAAGCCATATCGCGCAGCTCTTCCAAGCTGGGCTGCTGATAGCCCGGCAACCCACGCATGTGGCTGCGCGTTGGCTCATGGCCCAAAATCAACGCGTCAGGCTGCCCACCATGGATAAGTGCCATTGTCACGCCCGAATAGGACACGTGAAACAGGCTGCCTTGCCCTTCGATATGATCCCAATGATCGTCGTCATTGTCTGGTGTTAAATACTCCACGGACCCCGCCATAAAATCAGCAATTACCGCATCCAAAGGCACACCGCCACCGGTGATCAAAATCCCCGTTTGCCCCGTTGCGCGGAAGGTTGATTTCAACCCGCGTCTGCGCATCTCCGCATCCATCGCCATCGCCGTATACATCTTGCCCACAGAGCAATCGGTCCCGACGGTCAAGCACCGCTTGCCGCTTCGCTTTTTGCCATTGCCAATAGGATATTGCACAGAGGGCACGCGCACATCATGCAGCTGGCCGCTATATTTTGCGGCTGTTTCCACCAAATCAGCTTCATCGCGCAGCAAATTGTGCAGGCCTGACGCCAGATCATAGCCCATCGCCAGAGCCTCTTTCAGAACGGTTTTCCAAGCCTCCGAAATCACCCCACCACGATTGGCCACACCAATGACCATAGTCCTGGCCCCCGCGTCCTTTGCATCTTGCAACGACATATCAGCAATCCCAAGATCCGTGCCGCATCCCGGCATGCGGAACTGCGCCACAGCATTCTCAGGGCGCCAATCTTTAATGCCGATGGCTACTTTGGCGGCAAGCTGATCTGGCGCATCACCAAGGAACAATAGATAGGGGGTCTTAATCATGGCAATCTCCTAGTGCTGTTACGCGCAATCTACGTCACATATCGTGAAATTTCACCCATTGTTGGGCAGGCAATTACTGTTTAGTGGGTATTTATTCGATTAGTTGTGTAATAAATAGAATTTTATTGCTAACAATAATTTTTGTTGGTTCTTCCTCTCAATCTAGCCAACATTCGTCGCAGAATCATCCCTCAATCCCAAGTGACAGAATTGCGCTTGCGGCTATCGGCGCAAGATTATATTGCAAAGCTAGACAGTCTTGAAATATCCGTACTCGAGGTCCAATATGTCATTTCGCTTGCAACCCACCCCTGTCTCTCGCCCCAATCGCTGCCAATTGTTCGGGCCCGGCTCTCGCATCGCCCTCTTTGAGAAAATGGCAGCAAGTGCAGCAGATGTGATCAATCTTGATCTCGAAGACAGCGTGGCGCCCAGCGACAAAGACAGCGCACGCGAAAACATCATTCAAGCAACCCATGACGTTGATTGGGGCACCAAAACCCTCTCAGTACGAATTAACGGTCTCGACACCCCCTATTGGTACCGCGACATTGTGGATCTGTTGGAACGCGCCTCAGACCGGCTTGATCAAATTATGATCCCAAAGGTTGGGTGTGCCGCTGATGTCTACGCAGTCGATGCTCTGGCCACAGCGATCGAAACGGCCAAGGGACGCAGCAAGCCCATCACATTTGAAGTCATTATCGAAAGCGCTGCCGGACTGGCCCATGTAGAAGAAATTGCCGCCAGCTCTCCACGGCTTGTGGCGATGTCACTGGGCGCGGCGGATTTTGCCGCCAGCATGGGTATGCAGACCACCGGAATCGGTGGCACGCAAGAGAATTATTATATGCAGCATGGCGAAAGCAAACATTGGTCAGATCCCTGGCACTGGGCCCAGGCGGCTATCGTTGCGTCCTGTCGCACCCATGGGGTTTTGCCCGTTGATGGACCTTTTGGCGATTTCAGCGATGACGCTGGTTTCCGCGCCCAGGCGCGCCGTTCCGCCACCCTTGGCATGGTTGGCAAATGGGCGATCCATCCCAAGCAAATCTCACTGGCCAACGAGGTTTTCACCCCATCTGAAGACGCCGTTGCCGAGGCCCGCGACATTCTCGCCGCCATGCAGCAGGCCAAAGAAAATGGCGAAGGTGCCACGGTCTATAAAGGCCGTTTGGTCGATATCGCCTCGATCAAACAAGCCGAAGTGATTGTTCGACAATATGAAATGATCAACAGCGCCTAAAGGGAAGCTGTCAGGCAAAACTTGCCGATCTAACGCAGTTCTGTTGCACTTTGGAGCCGCCGGGGTCATATAGGTTTCAAATCGTCATTTTGAGGCCAGACATGACCAACTATCTTGAATTTGAACGCCCTTTGGCAGAAATCGAAGGCAAGGCTGAAGAGCTGCGCGCTATGGGCCGTGATAATGAGGATATGGACATTGAAGCCGAGGCCAAAGCGCTGGACAAAAAAGCGCGTGCGTTGCTCGATGAGCTTTATTCCAAGCTCACCCCATGGCGCAAATGTCAGGTGGCACGTCACCCTGATCGGCCCCATTGTAAAGACTATATTCAAGAGCTGTTCCAAGAGTACACCCCGATGGCCGGGGATCGCAATTTTGCCGATGATCATTCCATAATGGGCGGGCTGGCCCGTCTGGGCGACCAGCCTGTTATGGTCATTGGGCATGAAAAAGGGCACGATACCAAAGCCCGCATCGCGCGCAATTTCGGCATGGCACGGCCGGAAGGCTATCGCAAAGCCATCCGCTTGATGGATCTGGCCAACCGTTTTGGCCTGCCCGTCATCTCCCTGGTCGATACCCCCGGCGCGTATCCCGGAAAAGGCGCAGAAGAACGCGGTCAATCGGAAGCCATTGCCCGTTCAACGGAAAAATGCCTGCAGCTGAAAGTGCCTCTGATCTCCGTTATCATTGGCGAAGGCGGATCCGGTGGGGCGGTGGCCTTTGCCACGGCCAACCGTTTGGTGATGCTTGAGCATTCAATTTACTCAGTCATCAGCCCGGAAGGCTGCGCGTCCATCCTGTGGAAAGATGCGGAAAAAATGCGGGAAGCGGCAGAGGCGCTACGTCTCACGGCCCAGGATCTCACGACTTTGGGCATTTGCGATCAAATCATTGCTGAGCCAAAGGGCGGCGCGCATCGCGATCCGAAATCCACCATGCGAGCAGTTGGACAGACTTTGACCAAGCTGCTCGACGAGCTTGGCAAGAAAAAACCAGACAGTTTGATGAAGGACCGGCGGCAAAAATTCCTCGACATGGGCACAAAAGGTCTGGCAAACTAAAGCCTTACCCAGCTCAGCATAAGGTTTTTGTCACCCGAGCCTGCCAGTCTTTTTCATAGGTCTCACTGTCAATCCGTGCCGATCGTTCTGCCTCTCCCGCAGTTTGCGCCTGCAAGAAATCTCCCATGCTCGGCAGATCAGGTGCTGCCTGCCCTTTCCACAGCCCAGACCGCAAGATCGCCCGGGCGCATTGGTTGTAAACCTCTGATACGGATACCACCACAACGCTGCGTGGCTGGTGGCCATTGCGCTCAAACCTCGCGAGATGCGGCGCCGACACCGAAAGATGCGCGTCGCCATTGACGCGCACCACATTAGAATTCCCAGGCACCATAAACATGAGTGACACCCGGCCGTCTTTGACGATGTTGCGCAAAGAGTCCAAACGGTTGTTGCCGCGCCAATCGGGCATAAGTAGGGTCTGCGGATCTTGAATGTGCACAACTGGCCCCTCATCCCCGCGCGGGCTGCCATCGGTGCCATCGGCGCCCACTGTGCTCAAAATACAAAACCGCGCGGCCCCAATCCAAGTGGCATATTCAGGCGTGATATACTGCGCAACTTTGACCAAGCTGTTTCGCAAAGGCTTGTCATAAAGCTGCTCAAGCTGGTTCAGATTTACAACCCTATCACTCATAAAACCCCACTTCGGCCATCAATTCGCGCGAGCGCCCTTCCACGGCGGCTTCCATCAGTTCCATGAACTCCGCCACAGGTTTGTCCTTTGGGATCGGCTCCATAAACTCCACGGTTGCGATGCCCGGCTTGCGGTAAATGCTGCGCTTTGGCCAGAAAATACCCGTGTTCAAAGCCACAGGCACGCAGTCTTGCTGCAATTCGCGATACAAGACACCCGAGCCCATCTTATAAACTTTCTTGTCCCCCGGTGCGACCCGCGTACCTTGCGGATAGATCACCAATTGCCCAGGTGCCACCCGACCGGATGCGACATCCGCAACCATTTTACGGATGGCTGCCGCACCCTTGCCACGATTCACAGGAACGCATCCCAAACGATAGGCGTATTGACCGACAATTGGCGTAAACAATAATTGCCGCTTCATGATGAATTTCGACCGGTCCAGGCAGTTGAATATCACGATAATATCGAAAAACGATTGGTGTTTGGCGGCAATCAAAACTTCGCCTTTTGGGACGGTGCCGCGCACTTGGACCTGGAGTCCAATCATCAAACGGGCTGACCACACCACCCACCAGCAATAGACCTTAGCCGCAAGCGACGCGCCTTTTTGGTTGAAGATCATGGGAATCAAAAAGACAATGGCCACGATGAACATTGCCACATACATCTGAATATTGAACAGCAAGGAGCGAATCCATTGCACTGCATAGGCCATAATGGCTCCTTATCGGTTTCTGCTCTTGGTATAGGAGCAAACGCGCTGCAAAACCAGCGTCATTGGGCGTATTTGCCACGTGTGTGAAAGCCAGTCGTGGGACATCGGCAGGAATTTGCAAGTGGCGCAAAAACGTTGGTACTTTCAGCACACCACCTGTAGCGTTACAGTGTAGATATCGTCTACATCCTGGACGCGAAATAGAATCGAGGCCCCGGTGCGTTTACTCTGCCCAAAATGCGATGCGGAATATGAAATCCCGAACGATGTAATCCCAGCAGAGGGACGGAATGTGCAATGCTCTGGTTGCCAAGAGACTTGGTTTGTCCCAGCCAACACCCCCCCACGCGCGCGCGCCACGATTGATCCCAAGGTCAGCAGTATCCTCCAACAGGAAGTGCAGCGCGAGATGGCGGCGCGCAAGGCCGAAACGCGCGGGGCACATGAAACAGCACCCGGGCAAGCCTCAACGACAAATGGGCTGCCCCCAGCCGCTCCCCCCCCCACCGCTGCACCCTCAATACCGCGCCCTCAGACAAAAGCCACAACGGCCTCTGAGAGTTTGCTGCCCATTGATACGGTCGAAATTTCCTCACTCGTCAGCCCAACTGACCATGCACCAGCCCTGACAAAGCCCGTGCTGCCAAGCAAGGCCCCAGACGATGTTGCCCCACTAGACAACCGGCAACGCGGCAAAGTCGCGGCATTTTTGATCCTGGGCGTGCTGACCGTGATTTATATCTCCGCGCCACAAATCACCGAGAATTTTCCCAGCCAAACGGATCGAATCAACGCCTATGTGTTTTGGGTCGATGATCTGCGCCAGTGGCTGCAGCATGGCTTGCAGGTCATTTTGGACTATCGCATGAGTTTCAGCCTTTAAGAGCCGCACCGCATTTGGTTTAGGCAGCCAATCAAAAGCGATCCAGCAGCCTTTGGAGATAACTGCGCTCCTCTTCTGAACGTTCGAGCGAACCGGCCCGGCGACGAATTTCTTCCATCAATTCTTGTGAACGCAGACGCAATTCTTCTTGCGGCACCATCTGCTCGCCGGCGCCCAATTGACCATTGCCCCCAACATCCCGTCCCAGGGGATCACGCGTAGATGGACTTTGCGATTGCCCCTCGGCGCGGCGGTCATTGGGGGTGGCACCCTGGCCGGGCGCGGCCTGCTCATCCAGCGTTTCGCCCAAGCGGCGCATGCTTTCGCGCAGCGCGTCAATGGCGTCCGATTGATTGTCTAGTGCTCCTGGAAGATCTCCCGCGCGCAGATCTTTTGCAGCCTGATCCATGGCCTCAGCGGCCTCATCTAGCGCCCGGCGGGCCGCTTGCCCTGCCTCTGTGCCCTCGCCAGGTAAATTGCCCCTTCGACGCTCCACTTCACGTTCCAATTGTTTTTGTTGCTCCGACAAACTTTCTTGAGATGACCGCCCCTCTTCGCCAGCGTCATCGCCTCCCTCTGTTCCACCGACACCTGGCTGATCGCCCGGGGTTTGGCCTTGCAGATCACGGAAGGTTTCATCGGACAACTCTTGTTGCTGGCGCAGACTATCCGCGAGATCTTCCATCTGTTGGCCACCGCCCTCTTGCCCTACTTCACCCGATTGCCCCGGAGTCATTTGAAGATTTTGCATCAAACGGTTAATCTCTTCCAAAAGCTCTTGCGCCTCGGCCATGCGCCCCTCTTTCATGAGCTGCTGCAAACGGTCCATCATCTCTTGCAATTGGCTTTCTGATACCACCTCATCATTCGGCAGGCGTTCGGGTTGCTCGGACGGCGGGTTGCGTTCAGCAAATTCTTTAAAATATTCTCGCTGTGCTTGCCGCAATTCATCCATCAGCCGGGCGATTTCTTCTGGCGTAGCACCGTTTCTAATCGCTTCAGCCAGTTTATCTTGCGCCCGGGCGAGCTTTTGTGCAGCCTGCTCCAAATCACCGTCCTCGACCTCAAGCGCCAATATCCAAAGCAACTCGGCGGCGGCCTCAAGGTCCGTACCCGCCTCCAGATCTCGGATAATTTGAGCGAGGACTTCAGCATCCGCCGCGTCGCGGAAAAGCGCTTCAGGTGCTTGTGATATCGCGCGCAACAATTGCGCCACACGTCTTTGGTTGTCATGAGACCACAGCAAATCCCGGCGCTGTTCAACCAAAGCCTTGGCAAGGGGATCGAAGAAATTGCGGGCCGGCAAAGCCATCTCTAACGCTGCCGATTGTCCCAATTGCCCGCGCATGTCTTCCACTTCGAGACGTAGTGAGACGGGCAAATGCGCCCACACATGTTTGGATAGATCCTCAGTTAAGATCTCCATGAACTCCGCACGATCGCCCGAAATGGTCAAAGGCAGGGCCAATTCGATATCAGGCTGAGGCGCGGGTTCGGCCGCCAGCCCATAGCGGCGATCCACCTCTTCCAGAGTCAGTTGCACCCACGCCCTGCCCGCAGTGACAGCCACATCGTCCCGCGCGGTGAAGCTGAGCGAAAAACTGCCCTCCGCATCGCGTGTAATCTCGCCTATGACCTCCACCTCTGGCGGCACATCCGGCAACATGGAAACCCGCCACTCAGCGCCTTCAGGCCCGGAAATGGCCAATCGGCCCGAACGGGTCACAAGAAATTTTTGACTGGGATCTGCCGTATCAAACGTACCAGCGGTCCTGCCGGATAGCGTTTCCTCAATTGCGTGCAGGCCCGCATCTCCGTAGAGGCGCACCAGAACCACGGTATCTTGCGGCACGCTCAAATCAACGCCCATCACGTCATTGAGATATATCATCGGACGGCGGGTGTTGGCTGGCGGTTGTAACCATGCCTCCCATTGGTGCCCAGCCGCAATCGGCACCGAAGCGGTGCCCAGCCCTGTGCGCACCGCTTGCACCGAACCAAAAAGCCCGCCAATAACAAACACCAAAAGTGCGATATACCGCAAGGCGAAAGGGTCCCGCGGCGCCAAATCCAACTGCGGGCCTACAGCCGATGCCTTGGCGGCAGCTGCGCGCATTTGCGCAGTATGAGCCTGCCACAGAGCCGCCGAGGCTGGATCGTCTTGACCGAGCGCCTGAATATCACGCAGCGCCGCCAAGGGGCGGTCAGGTCGGTTCTGATCCAGACGCGCGAAAGCTGCGCCAAGGTTCGGCGCCGCAAATTGCCGGAAAAAATACCACAGCCCGTAAAGCCCGCTGATCAGCCAAATACCCCCCGCCAGCTTAAGTAACGGAGGCGACCAGAGATCTGGCGCGGCCAAAAGCAGCACGCCCATCCCAAAAACCAGCATTGAGAGCAGCGGCCAGGCTGCGCGCATTATGCGTTCCGCCCAAAGGCCGACAAAGGTCAACCAAAGAGCAAAAATTACCCTACGCGAGAACAATTTGGCCATCAAAGCCCCTCATGACATGGCCCTTTACTGCCAAGAAGGGATTATATCGCGGTTAATGATATCTTCCAAGCTCGGTCTTTGGCGGATCACCGCAAATTGATCGCCCTTCACCATGACCTCAGGCACCAGTGGGCGGGTGTTATATTCGCTGGCCATAACAGCCCCGTAAGCCCCAGCGCTGCGAAAAGCGATGAGATCGCCAGCTGTCAGCGGTGCCAACGCACGCCCCTTAGCGAAAGTATCCCCGCTTTCACAAACGGGCCCCACCACATCATAGGCTTGATATTCAGTCCCGGCAGCCGGCGCGTTGATCGGAACGATGTCATGATATGCGTCATACATGGCGGGGCGAACTAGGTCGTTCATCGCCCCATCAACGATCAAAAACTCACGATCTTCACCCTCTTTGACGTAGATGACCTCTGAGACAAACACCCCGGCATTACCGGCAATAAAACGGCCCGGTTCAATCTCGATTTCACACCCCAAATGGCCCACCTTCTCGGCGATCAAGGCGCAATACTCCTGAGGGCTAGGCGGGTGTTGGTTGTTGCTCTCGTAGGGAATGCCAAGTCCGCCGCCCAGGTCAAGGCGGCGAATGTCATGGCCATCGGCGCGCAAGACTTCGGTGAGTTCCGCAACCTTTTCATAAGCCGCTCCATAGGGTGTCAAATCGGTCAGTTGCGAGCCGATGTGCACATCAATCCCCACAACTTTCAGCCCCGGCAAACGCGCCGCCATGGCATAGACCTCGCGGGCCCGCGAAATTGGGATGCCAAATTTGTCTTCTTTTTTACCCGTCGAAATTTTCGCATGCGTTTTTGCATCCACATCGGGATTTACCCGAATTGTGATAGGCGCAGTTTTGCCCAACATGGATGCCACCTGCGACAGCACGCGCATTTCCGGCTCGCTTTCTACATTGAATTGCCGCACGCCACCTGTCAAAATCTCGATCATTTCCGCTCGGGTTTTGCCCACACCGGAAAAGACAATGCGGTCCCCAGGAATGCCGGCAGCACGGGCGCGGGCGTATTCACCACCTGAAACCACATCCATCCCAGCGCCCGCCGCGCCCAGAAGCGCCAATATAGCTTGGTTAGAGGCCGCCTTCATCGCGTAACAAATCAAATGATCCATGCTGGCTAAAGCTTCATCAAAAAGCTTAAAATGGCGCAGCAATGTGGCAGATGAATAAAGATAAAACGGCGTACCGACCTCTGCTGCAATCTGTGAAATTGCAACATCTTCGGCATGTAAACGCCCGTCCCGGTATAAAAAGTGATCCATCGTTTCGCCTCACTCCCCAAATCTTGCGCATATCACGCTCACAAAGACAGGCAACACCCCTGCCCCATTATTCTTGCCGCTGGCGGCACCTCGTGTCACGATCGGGCGTGCCACGCAGATAGAGGTAGAGTGGCAAACCGCAACTCACCCCAATGCAAAACGTAGCTGCAATGGCGATCAAATGGACAAATTTTCGGTTTCGAATGACCTCTGCAATAATCCATAGGCTCAGAGCCGCAGCGGCAATGGTCAGATCCCAAACCAAGCCGCTGCTGGCCGCATTTACATGCCAGGCCTGTACCATATCACCCAAACTCCATCCCTCAGCTCGAAACCAAGTTATGAAATAATACATAGGGTGAATGGCTCCCCAAATGGCCAATCCCAGAAATATACGGCGCATGGCTGTCTCTCCTCTTATGACGCGGCCTGATCGGCTGGAGCTGGCTCCACGCTTGCCGGCCGTTCCGGTGGCCCAGCGGCACCGCAGGCACAGAGAAGTGCAAAGATGAACAGGCGCAGATATCTCATGACAAAATCGCCTCCCAACGCGCGATTTGAATACGCACCTGTTCTGGTGCTGTGCCGCCGTAGGACAAGCGCGAGGCCACCGAATTTTCAACGCCCAGTACATCAAAGACATCCGACGTGATCTGTGGGTGCACAGATTGCATCTGCGCCAGCGTCAAATCTGGCAGGTCGCAGCCTTGCCCTTCGGCCATGGCCACCAAACTGCCCGTAACATGATGGGCATCGCGAAATGGCATGCCCAGCGCACGCACCAGCCAATCGGCCAAATCGGTGGCGGTAGAGAACCCCGAGGCAGCGGCAATTTTAAGACTGTCCCGGTTCGCAGTTATATCAGCAACCATGCCGCTCATCGCCGCCAGTGCCAGCATCAAATTATCTGCGGCGTCAAAGACTTGCTCTTTGTCTTCTTGCATGTCCTTAGAATAGGTCAGCGGCAAGCCTTTCATCACCATCATCAAAGCCACATTGGCGCCAAAGATCCGGCCAATCTTCGCCCTGATCAATTCCGCGGCATCGGGGTTCTTCTTTTGCGGCATGATCGATGAGCCGGTTGAAAACCGATCCGAGAGTGTAACAAAACGAAATTGCGCTGAGGACCAAATTACCAGCTCTTCGGCAAAGCGACTGAGGTGCATGGCGCATATGCTGGCACAGCTGAGATATTCCAAAGCGAAATCCCGATCTGAGACCGCATCCAAAGAGTTAGCCGCCGGACGGTCAAACCCCAAAGTCGCTGCGGTCATGTCCCGGTCAATCGGAAAAGAGGTGCCGGCAAGCGCCGCCGCGCCCAACGGGCTTTCATTCATCCGGCGCCGTGCATCTTCAAAGCGCGATTTGTCGCGGGCCAGCATCTCTACATAGGCCATCATATGATGCCCCCAGGTAACCGGCTGCGCGGTTTGCAGGTGCGTAAAGCCCGGCATCACCCAATCAGCACCCGCCTTGGCTTGCTGCAAAAAGGCCTTCATCAACGCCTCGATGCCTTCAATAGCCCCATCGGCTTGATCGCGGACCCAAAGACGGAAATCTGTCGCCACTTGGTCATTGCGGCTGCGGCCCGTGTGCAAACGCCCAGCAGGCTCGCCAATCACCTCTTTCAGACGCTGCTCAATATTCATGTGAATATCTTCCAAATCCACCCGAAACGGAAAATTGCCAGACTTAATTTCTGACAAAACCGTGAGAAGCCCTTCCCGAATGGCCTCACTGTCCCTATTTGAAATGATACCGGCTGCCCCCAACATGGCGGCGTGGGCGCGGCTGCCTTGAATATCTTGGGCAGCCATCCGTTGGTCAAAACCGATCGAGGCATTGATTGCCTCCATGATTGCATCTTGTCCAGCGACGAAGCGTCCGCCCCACATTTGATTTTGGGATTTGGTCATGAGTGAACCCTTTGGGAGTGTGATATGCGTTACTTGATTGCTGCTATTCTCTATACGGCCCTCGCCGTCACTGCAAATGCAGACATGGGCGATCTTGAAGCTCTGCGCGAAGGCGATATGCGAAAACTCCAGATCCACAGTGCGGCGCGTCCTGCACCCGACACGGTTTTTCTGAATGCGGACGGGTCCGAGCTGCGCTTGTCTGATTATCAAGGGAAAGTCGTAGTTCTGAATTTCTGGGCCACCTGGTGCGCGCCCTGCCGCAAGGAAATGCCTGAGCTTTCCGCCCTGCAAGAGACCTTGGGCGGCGCTGATTTGACAGTGCTTACAGTCGCCACGGGCCCCAACCCACCAGCTAAAATCGCCAAATTTTTTGAACAAATCGGCGTGAGTAATCTACCGGTCCATCGCGACCCGCGCCAAAGCCTGGCCCGCGCCATGAATGTCTTGGGCCTGCCAGTCACTGCAATCTTGAATCGCGATGGCGCGGAAATTGCGCGACTTTTGGGCGATGCCAATTGGCACAGCGACAGTGCCTTGGAGATTTTACAGGCGGTTATCGCGCAAGAGCCGTGACCGCATAGTGACGATGACAGCTCAAGATGTGATTGTTAAACAGACCACAAGCCTCCATCCACGCATAAACGATGGTCGGACCACAAAACTTGAACCCGGCCGTTTTGAGATCATTTGAGATCCTCTGACTCAGCGGTGATTGGGTGGGGACTTGCGCCAATGTCTCATAGCCACCAATAATCGGGCGACTGTCCACATAGGCCCACATCCTTTCAGAAAACGACATCTCTTCGGCCAAATGCAAATAGGCCTGCGCATTGCCAATGGTAGCTTCAATCTTGCCACGATGGCGCACAATAGCGGGGTTTTGCAGCAACACCTCCACCTCAGCTGCGCCCCAGCCTGCGATTTCTTGCGGATCAAATCCCGCAAAAGCAGAACGTAAAGCCGCACGTTTTTTTAGAATCGTGATCCAACTCAGCCCCGCTTGGAAGCCATCTAAAATCAATTTTTCCCATAGAGCCCGGCTGTCATATTCCGGCACGCCCCATTCCGTGTCATGATAATCTTGATAAATTTTATCTATTCCAACCCAAGTACAGCGGTCCATTTCGCCTCCAATTTACCTCATGTTAGGGCTCTGCGCTGATGCTGCCAAGCACTATGACCTAGACATTTATACAAGGGCGAAGACATCCAGATGGACCAAAAATTCTCCAACCCATTGAGTGCTGCGGTGGCGAAACGGGACGCGAATGTCCTTGAGACAGTACATGAGGCACTGAAATACAGGCGCGCGGCCGTAGCTTTCCAACCGGCAATCCAAACCAGTGTGCCCTAAAATGTGGTGTTTTATGATGGTTTGATCCGGATTATTGATCCCGCGGGACACCATATCCCGGCGCGCAGTTTCATCGTAGAGTTTGAAAATACCAAGCTTGAACTATTCATTGACTGAGCCACATCACAATTGGGCCTGGAAACTTTGGCCGAGCCGCCAGCCATTCGGCTTTCAAAGAACATGTAAGCGCAATCGATTGGTTGTCCCAAATGGGTGCGCAGGCTTGAGGATGGTCTGCGAAGATCGCCAAATTTGGCAAAAAACCTCATTCTGGGAATGACTGAAAAAAGCGTCATGACCGCGCCGGAAGTGGCGCGATATATCATGGAAGACATGCAAAATTGGGGCTGTGTTTCGCCCTAACGACTTTAGTGCTGGGCAAACTTCGCTAGCGCAGCTGCTTGGTTTTTATTTTGATATTATCAAGATGGATGGGAGATTCACCAAAGACCTGACACAATCGGCTGACAATCAGGCATCAATTTACGCCGTTATCGGTATAGCCAGAAGTTTTGAAATGTTTTGCGTGGCACAAAATGTTGAAACCGCCTCAGATGCAGAGGTGTTAACCACACTGGGCGTTGACTGCCTGCAGGGCTACCATTTGGGCGTCCCAACCTTAACCTCGCCCTGGCAGCAATAGCCGCAAAGGCAGCTAGCTTGTGGGTCTATATTGCCGCATTGCAGCAATTTTTCTCGCATACGCAGCAATTTTTACCGCTGTGGCATTGTCAATGGGCTAAAAAATTCATACAAACGCGCGAAAGTGAGGATTAGACTGCGCACAGTGAACGATTCCTGTGCCGAAGGTTGACCTCATCAATGAGGAGAAACTTTTTGACAAATATCGTAATCGTATCAGCCGCCCGGACCGCTGTCGGTAGCTTTGGGGGCGCCTTCGCCAATACACCAGCCGATGCCCTTGGCACATCCGTCTTGAAAGCTATCGTGGAACGCGGAGGCATCGACCCTTCGGAAGTCAGCGAAACCATCCTCGGCCAAGTCCTCACAGCCGGCCAAGGCCAAAACCCCGCCCGTCAAGCTCACATTAATGCCGGTCTGCCAATCGAATCGGCGGCATGGAGCATCAACCAAGTCTGCGGGTCAGGATTGCGCGCCGTCGCTTTGGCCGCACAGCACATCCAACTTGGGGATGCAGATATCGTGGCCGCCGGTGGACAAGAGAATATGACCTTTTCTCCCCATGTTGCGCATCTGCGCAGCGGTACCAAAATGGGTGACGTCAAATACATCGACAGCATGATCCGTGACGGATTGTGGGATGCCTTTAACAACTACCACATGGGCCAAACTGCTGAAAACGTCGCAGCCCAGTGGCAAATCACCCGCGATGCACAAGATGAGTTCGCCGTTGCCAGCCAAAACAAAGCGGAAGCGGCGCAAAAGTCAGGTAAGTTTTCCGACGAAATCACCCCTTTCACTGTATCCACCCGCAAGGGCGACATCATTGTTGAGGCTGATGAATATATCCGTAATGGCGCCACCCTCGAGGCCATGCAAAAAATGCGGCCCGCCTTTCTGCGCGATGGCGGCACAGTCACCGCAGCCAACTCTTCCGGCCTCAACGATGGCGCCGCCGCGGTGTTGCTCATGACCGCAGAAGAGGCCGAAAAGCGTGGCCTTGAACCTTTGGCCCGTATCGCCAGCTACACCACGGCCGGGCTTGACCCAACGGTCATGGGGGTCGGCCCCATCTACGCCAGCCGCAAAGCCCTGGACAAAGCAGGTTGGTCTGTCGGCGATCTGGACTTGGTGGAAGCCAATGAAGCCTTCGCAGCTCAAGCCTGTGCGGTGAATAAAGACATGGGCTGGGATCCGGCTATTGTGAACGTCAACGGCGGCGCGATTGCCATCGGTCACCCCATCGGTGCGTCCGGTTGCCGGATCTTGAACACATTGCTGTTTGAAATGCAGCGGCGCCAAGCCAAACGTGGCCTGGCCACGCTCTGTATCGGTGGTGGCATGGGCGTGGCTATGTGCCTCGAACGGCCCTAATTCGCGGGTTGTCACAGCAAAGTACGAATTCATACACGAAATATTATTGCCAATTTATATCTTATATAGTAATTTAATTGCGCAATAAAAATACATAGGAAGTAAAATGTCCCGTATCGCACTTGTCACTGGAGGCTCCCGAGGGATCGGTGCCGCCATCTCCACCGCGCTGCAAGCCACAGGCTACACCGTCGCGGCCACATATGCAGGCAATGATGAAAAGGCGGCTGCATTCACCGCCGAAACCGGCATCAAGACCTACAAATGGGATGTGTCTGACTATGATGCCTGTGCCGCTGGTATTGCCGCTGTCGAAGCTGATTTGGGTTTGATCGATATTTTGGTCAATAATGCCGGCATCACCCGCGATGCGCCGTTTCACAAGATGTCACGCGATCAGTGGAATGATGTGATGCGCACCAATCTTGACGGCGTATTCAACATGACCCATCCGCTCTGGAACGGCATGCGCGAGCGTAAATTTGGTCGTATTATCAATATTTCCTCGATCAATGGGCAAAAAGGCCAATTCGCACAAGCAAACTATTCCGCCGCCAAAGCTGGCGACATTGGGTTCACCAAAGCCCTGGCCCAAGAGGGTGCACGGGCAGGCATTACCGTGAACGCCATTTGCCCAGGCTATATCGCCACAGAAATGGTGATGGCTGTGCCAGAAAAAGTACGCGATAGTATCATCGCGCAAATCCCAGCAGGTCGCCTCGGCGAAGCCTCAGAAATCGCACGCTGTGTGGTCTTTCTCGCCTCTGACGATGCGGGCTTCATCACAGGCTCCACTATGACGGCCAATGGCGGACAATATATGACCTGATCGCCGCGATCATGCGACTGTTTCCAAAACGGCCATCCTACTGGGTGGCCGTTTTTATTTCTCAGGCTGTATGGCGGCCATTAACCTCCTGATCCACTGGATAAACGAGAAATTTCTTCCTTCAAGAGGAGTTTTTTCTTTTTCAATTCCGCGACATGAAACTGATCTGAAGCTGGAGATTTCTGAGCGATCTCCACGGCTTGTGATAGGCTCATATGCTTGCGTTGCAACTCGGCGATTCTGGAATTTAAGGTCATGGTTCCTCCTCTTGATTTGCGTGTAACAATAGTCGAGCATATTCCTGACAGGCTGTCACGCATTGCTTTTCGTGGGGTGCGAAACCTCGAGTAAATGCGCAAAAGCTTGCTCAAAGGTTAATTGCGCCAAGAAAAAGACGCGCCTTCACGCAGTATAGCCGACACCTCTGGCGCATAATCTGGCTGTCCCTGAACATGTTCGACGCCAGAATGCAGGTTCTGCGCCGATAAGAGCTGAAAAGCGGCCCGTCCAGATTTCCGCGCCCGCAGGAGGATCAAATGCGCTGGCCGTCCGGCCCGCGACGCCAGCGGCTGCACGACAATTGATCCTAAGCATCCTTCAAGCGCCACCAGTAGATCCGCCAGACGCTCCACCCTTTGAATGACAGTCAAATATCCCTTTGGACGCAATCGTTTGGCGGCCATGTCCACCCAATGGGACAAAGCCACTTGCTCCGAACGTCCCGATGCGCGTCCGGCTTCTGGTGATATGGAGGAGGCGTCTGCCGAAAAATAGGGTGGATTCATGATCACATGGTGAAAACTACGGTCAAAAAACGGCGTTGGCCGCGCAGACACATCTCCCTGGCGCACGTCAAATTGAATGCTATTTCGAACGGAATTTTCGCGCGCAATTTGCGCATATTCCCCCAAAATTTCTACCCCATTGAGCCCAAGGCCCGGCACGCGCCGCCCCAAACAAAGGCTGGCCACGCCAACGCCGCAGCCCAGCTCTAGCACCTCTTGCCCGCTTTGCGCCGGACAAGCCGCTGCGAGAAGCACCGGATCAATGCCCGCACGATAGCCAGTTTTTGGCTGCGCCAAACGCAGCCGACCGCCCAAAAATCCATCAACGGTGACCTGCACTATTGCCCCAAATCTACATCGTTGTCGCGCATCACAGCGACGGCGGCGAAATGATCTCTATCCGCCACCATCAGCCGGCGCGGCAAAATGCCAATGCTGCCTTCGATAATGCTGGTATTTACGTCAAATTCGAAGCAAGCTATGGCTTCACCGCGAAGCAGCATCTGCGCGAAGGCCATGAGCGTCGGATCGGTGGTGCGTAACAATTCTTTCATGCCCTATCACATAGGGTCTGATGTGCAGGTTTGTCGAGAGCCTTGAGGAAAAGCGAACATGTCTTTGGACGATGCAGTATCAAAACCCCATGATCGCTTGGCAGAGACCTTGGCCGATGATCTGACTGCCGTCAATCATTTGATCCGCCAACGCATGGCCTCCGAACATGCCCCCCGCATACCTGAGGTGACCGCGCATTTGGTTGAAGCCGGGGGCAAACGCCTACGCCCAATGCTCACCTTGGCCACCGCACGGATGTGCGGCTATGCCGGGCCCTATCACATCCATCTGGCGGCCACGGTGGAATTCATCCACACCGCGACTTTGCTGCACGACGATGTGGTGGACGACAGCGCCCAACGCCGCGGAAGGCCCACCGCGAATTTGCTTTGGGACAATCAATCAAGTGTTTTGGTTGGAGATTATCTGTTTTCACGCTCCTTTCAACTGATGGTGGAAACTGGAAACCTGCGCGTTTTGGACATATTGGCCAATGCCTCCGCAACCATTGCCGAAGGCGAGGTTCTGCAGCTCACCGCCGCGCAAGACATTACGACCAGCGAAGATATCTATTTCAAAGTCATCCGGGGGAAAACCGCCGCACTGTTTGCCGCCGCCTGCGAGGTGGGCGCGGTGATTGCTGGCAAAGACGATCAAGTGGTTCGGGCCCTTGCGGCCTATGGTGACGCTTTGGGCATTTCTTTTCAAATCGTTGACGATCTATTGGATTACCAAGGCTGCGCGGCGACAGGCAAAAACATTGGGGATGATTTCAGAGAACGTAAACTGACCTTGCCTGTGATCAAAGCAATTGCTGCCGCAAATGACACTGAGCGGGCATTTTGGCACAAATGTATCGCCAAGGGCCAGCAGGAGGCAGAAGATTTTTCCCATGCCATCGCTCTAATGACACGGCATGGCACCCTCGAAGCCACCCAGGCTGACGCCCTATATTGGGCCGAGCAAGCCAAATCCGCCCTCAACGATCTGCCAGATCACCCGCTGAAGCCGGTGCTCAAGGATCTCAGCGATTATGTCGTGGCCCGCATAAACTAGGGCCCTCGCAGAAATGTCAGATTAGGAGTGCGCCGCTAGCCACCCACCAGGCCCGCTGTGTGGCTTGAATGGCGGCGGCACAGTCTTTCGCGGTGGCCAAACTCTCGAACAGAGCAAAACACGTGGCGCCAGACCCAGACATGCGCACCAGCAGCGGATCCTGTGCGGCCAAAGCCTCGAGAACATCCCCGATCATAGGCTCCGCCGCCAGAGCTGGCGCTTGCAGATCATTGCGCTGCCGTTTCAGCCAAGCACAAAATTCTTTAGCCGCACGCGGCGGCGGCTCAAGCGGCAAGTTAGATTTGGATGCCAATTGCTCAAACACTCGCGCGGTGGACAAGCCACGCCCCGGGTTAACCAAACAAGCAAACAGAGGCGGTACATCGCCCAATGGGGATATCTGCGCACCAATTCCCTGCATCAAAACCGGCTTACAACCCATGCAAACAGGCACATCGGCGCCCAATGCCACCTGTGCTGCCACGTCGGGCAGAGGAAGGTCCCATAGCGCGGCCATCGCATGCAAAGTCGCCGCCGCATCAGCACTTCCCCCACCAATGCCAGAGGCGACCGGCATGGTTTTATGCAGACGTATCTCGGTTTGACATTGACTCGGAAAGAGCGCGGCTGCTTTTAGGATCAAATTATCATCTTGTACGGGAAGCTCTGCGGCCTTTGGGCCAAGGATGTTCAGCTGGGTGCGATCAGATTTTCGCAGCTCCACCCACTCACCACAATCAAGGAACGCAACGGCACTTTGCAAGTCATGCAACCCATCGGCACGCTGCCCCACAACATGCAGGCAGAGATTGATCTTTGCCGCAGCGCTGCGCCTAATCGCCATCAGCCACTTTCAGAGGCGACGCCCCCTCCTCGGCCAAGACGGTCGCGAGGCCCACCTCTAATTTGCGTTGAATGCGTTTTGGATCGACCGCCTCCGGGCCAGAGTAATCGGTGGCAAAACTCAATGCCCGGCGCCATTGGAATTGCGCCTCGGTTTTACGCCCAACAGCCCAGTATACATCCCCAAGGTGGTCATTCACAATTGGATCTGTCGCCATCAACTCCACAGCGCGCTCCATATGAACCACCGCTTCGTTGTAATATCCAAGCCGATACTGCGCCCATCCAAGACTGTCGATAATGTAACCCGCGTCGGGCTGTGCCGCGACGGCCTTTTGAATCATCTCAAGCGCCTTGCCCAGCTGTTCACCGCGATCTACCAGAGTATAGCCCACATAGTTCAGCACTTGAAATTGATTGGGTGACAGCTCCAAGGCACGGTCAAAATCACGCATCGCTGCCGGCCAATCTCCCAGCCAATCATGCGCTGTGCCACGGACATAATGCAAATACCACTGCCCACGCGCCGGTTGATCAATCAGCTCAATCGCCATGTCATAGCTGCGCACCGCGCGCGCATATTGCTCATCTCGGCGCAAAAAATCGCCCAAAGTCATGTGAACAGCACGCAGGTTCTCAAAAGATCCGGACAATTGTGTCAAAACCTCAATCGCGGTTGTGCCTTCGCCGATCAGCTGCAAAGCCTGCGCGCGTCCCAATTCTGCCTCTACATAGGCTGGATGGCTGCGCGGCACCTGCGCATAGGTTTCAATTGCCAACTGCGGATTGCCGAGCTGTTCGAGGAGCTGAGCTGACAGCAACAGCGCTTGCATATTGCGCGGAGCCATATGGCTGGCCAGGCGTGTGTAAAGCAGCAGACCATCTTGACCTTCGCCATTTTGTAAAGCCTGCGCCAAGAGATGTAGCACTTCGCCTGCGCCTTCACTTGCGCTGCGCAGTAGATCAAACTCGACCAATGCGCCTGCCTCAATTTGCAACATCAAACTGTTGACCGCGTGATCTACACCAGACCCATGAAAATCGCGCAAAAACGTCAAGGCGTCCTCTGGCCGATCTAACTGCACCAATATCTGTGCCCAGGCCAAACTGCCGCGGTAGTTCAGAGCAGGTGCGGCCTGCCCTTGGCCACTAAAGCTTGCCGCTGCACCTTCAAAATCGCCCACCAATGTTTGGGCGAGACCTTTTTGATACAGCGCAAAGCTGCTCATACCCTCTACGGGCACCACGGCGTCAAAGACGCGTAAAGCCTCTGCCATCTGCCCCAGCCCCACGAGCGCCCAGCCTTTCAGCAATTCATCAATTGCGCGGCCGACGACGGTTGTCGACTCCAGATGATCCAGGGCCGCCTGATAATCATTGCGCTTGAAATGCTCGGACAGCACCAAAACCTTGGCCAGAGGATAGCTGCCCTCACCAGCCACCAACAGACGCGCCAAAGCATGAGCTTTTTTCAAATCCCCCGAGGCTAAAAATGCAGTCATAGTTTGCGACACCAGCACGGACTCGCGCGGTGATTGTGCCAAAGCGCGGGCGAAATAATCGGAAGCGGGTTTGTAATCATGCGCAAGCGCCGCTTGGCGCGCCGCAATATAGGGACCAGACGCCTGATCCGCAGCTGCGCTGGCCCCAAGGCTCATGCTGAGCAGCACACCATACATAAATTTCGCAGATCGTTTCAAAATCGGCCTCCCTGATAAGTCATTATTAAGCTGAGCCTTGGGCAAAAACAATCGGGCCGCGCAGCTTTTTGCTGGCGGCCCTCAAGATCACGCAGTGACGTGTTTACATATTGGGATAATTGGGCCCATCACCACCCTGCGGCGTCACCCATGTAATGTTTTGACTTGGATCTTTTATGTCACAGGTTTTGCAATGCACGCAGTTTTGGAAATTGACCACAAAGCGGGCCTCCTTCCCCTCTTCCTGCACCACCTCATAAACCCCAGCCGGGCAATAGCGCTGCGCCGGTTCGGCATAGTCCGGCAAGTTAACCAAGATCGGCACATCGGGATTGGTCAGTTGCAAATGTGGCGGCTGGCTTTCCTCGTGGTTTGTCATGGCAAAGCTCACGTTGGTCAGACGATCAAAGGACAGTTTCCCATCTGGCTTTGGATAGTCGATTGGTGCATAATCTGCAGCTTTTCCAGTAGATTGCGCATCAGTTTTGCCGTGTTTAACCGTGCCAAACAGGCTGAATTTGAAGATAGATTGGAACCACATATCAAAGCCACCCAGGGCCAATCCGCCCAACGGTCCAAAGCGCGCCGCAAGAGGGGCCACATTGCGCACAACCTTAAGGTCTTTGCCCACAGGGCCCGAGCGCAAAGCGGCATCATAGCTCTCAAGCACATCACCGGAGCGTCCGGAGCTGATGGCCGCGAAAGCCGCCTCTGCTGCTGCCATGCCGGAATACATCGCATTGTGATTGCCCTTAATACGCGGCAAGTTCACCAGCCCAACCGAACAGCCCAACATGGCCCCACCCGGGAAGGCCGCTTGCGGCATAGATTGAAATCCCCCTTTGGTGACGGCACGCGCGCCATAGGCCACCCGTTTGCCGCCCTTCAAAACTTTGGCAATCCGCGGATGGTGCTTAAAGCGCTGGAACTCCATATAGGGGAAGAGATGCGGGTTTTTATAATTCAAATCAATTATAAAGCCGACATAGACTTGATTGTTTTCCAAGTGATACATAAAGGAGCCGCCAGATTGCTTGAACCCCATCGGCCAGCCCATGGAATGGGTCACTTCCCCCTGGTTGTGATTTTCCGGCTTCACTTCCCAGATCTCTTTCATACCAAGGCCAAACTTGGGCACATCGCAATCCGCGTCCAAATTATATTTGGCAATGACCTGCTTTGATAGCGAACCACGCACGCCTTCAGAAAGGAACACATATTTGCCATTGAGCTCCATACCGGGCTCATAAGCCTCGGATGGGCTGCCATCGGCAGTCTTACCAAATTCGCCGGCCACCACACCTTTGACCGCGCCATGGTCATGAAACAAAAGTTCAGAACAGGCCATGCCGGGAAAAATCTCAACACCCAGTTCTTCCGCCTGTTCGGCCAACCAACGGCAAACATTGCCCATCGAAACGATGTAATTGCCGTGATTGTTCATCAAAGGCGGCATGATCGCATTGGGCAGACGTATTTGCCCCGCCTCACCAAAGACATAGAAATTGTCTTCCTTCACTTCGGTGTTCAATGGCGCGCCCTTGGCTTTCCATTCTGGGATCAATATGTTGAGGGCCGAGGGATCCAGAACAGCGCCAGACAGAATATGCGCGCCCACTTCTGAGCCTTTTTCCAGCACCACGACCTCAAGGTCGGCATTCAGCTGTTTCAAGCGGATCGCAGCAGACAATCCCGAAGGACCTGCGCCTACAATCACCACGTCATAGTCCATGGTCTCTCGTTGAATTTCTGACATGTCACTTTCCTTGTTGCCGGCCCCATTTGTGAAAAAATGGATAAAATTTTCAGACTTGCTGACAGGTTTATGCCACGTTTTAAACGCAGGTCAATCGTGGCGCAGCTTTCCAGAGCCAAAGGCGACGATATTTCGCATTTAGCACAGGCACCGGACTGCGCGAATGCCTCTATTCCTGATCGCACTGATTAAAATGCGATCAATCGGTGCGGCGCGCCCCAAAAAAAATATGACAATCCTAATCTAACCCCTTGCCAAACCCCGTCGCCTTCGGTCAGGTAGATCAAGCTTCAATCATGAGTGTTGTTTCAATGGAAAAAATCCCGTTAACCAGATCAGGTGCCGTTCAGCTGGAGGCTGAAATGAAGACCTTGAAATCTGTGGAGCGCCCAACCATCATCAAGGCGATTGCGGAGGCGCGGGAATTGGGCGATTTGAAAGAGAATGCCGAATATCACTCTGCGCGCGAGAAGCAGGGTTTCATTGAAGGACGAATCAAAGAGCTTGAAGCTATCTTAGGCCGAGCCGATATCATTGACCCCGCCAAACTGTCCGGGTCGGTCAAATTTGGTGCGACCGTGACTTTGGTCGACGAAGACACCGATGAAGAAAAGATTTATCAAGTCGTGGGCGAGCCTGAGGCGGATATTGAAAGCGGCAAGCTCAACATGCGCTCGCCATTGGCTCGGGCTTTAATTGGCAAGGACGAAGGCGACAGCATTGAAGTGCGCACCCCTGGCGGCGCGCGCTCCTATGAAATCTTAAAAGTCGAATTCATCTGACACTGTGGGCGCAGCACGCGGGAACGCCAGCAACTATTACGGCAGGCCAAAGCTGGCGTAGGGCAGAAAGCAAACCGTTTGACCCGGCAAAATTTCGGCCGCTGCGTCTGGCAATTCCACCAAGCCTTCTGCCCAAGACAGGCCCGAGACCCGACCAGACCCTTCAGAGGCGAAGACCTCAACCGCGCCATCACGCAGGCGCGCCCGCAAATATTCGCGCCGTCCAGCTTTTTTCGATTTAGAAAATGCAGCCGGTAAATGCAGCGCTTTAGGCATTTGGAACCCGGCACCCGCCAATTGCAACAACGCAGGGCGGGCGAAAATTAGTGTGCAGACAAAGGCCGCCACCGGATTTCCCGGCAGGCCAAAAACTGGCACGCCGCCCCAAACACCCAAAGCCAAAGGCCGCCCCGGCTTCACGGCAATCCGCCATAGCGCCATGCCGCCGCCCGCGCGCAACACCGCAGACATATGATCCTCATCCCCAGCACTGGCGCCCCCAGAGGTCAAGATGACATCCGCACGCTCTGCAGCCTGGTCCAGCGCGGCGCGCACAGCGGCAGCCTCATCGGGCACAATGCCAATATCCACCACCTCCATGCCCCAGCGTCGCAGCAGGGCGCACAACATGGGTCGATTTGCATCAAAAATTTGATCTACACGCGCCGCCTGCCCTGGCGCGCGTAGTTCTGCGCCCGTGGAGATCACCGCCACTTTAAGAAGCTTGAACACGGCAATTTCGCCGAGACCCGCAGCCGCCATCACTCCAAGATCTTCTGGCCTGAGCTGATGACCTGCCTGAAAAATCTCTGCGCCTTCCTGCATGTCTTCGCCAGCCGCGCGCGCATTGGCCCCTGCTCGGAGCGGGCCGATAACGTGGAGCTGGCCCACTTCCATCCGAACATCTTCTTGCAACACCACCGTATCGGCACCATCGGGCAAAGCCGCGCCTGTGAGTATGCGCAGTGCTTGGCCGGGCACGAGCCGCCCTGTAAAGGCCACTCCAGCAGCAGAGCGCCCCTCCCGCAATTCCATACTATGCGAACCCGCCTCAAGACCACCAGAAAAAGCATAGCCATCCACCGCTGAATTGGGACAAGGCGGATGCGATCTCGCGGCGACGACAGCATGTGCCAAAATCCGCCCATCGCTGGCCTCAACGGCACATGTCTCCACCGGAACGCAGCACTGCAAGCGCTGCTCAAGGAGGTCGAGCGCCTCACTCACGGGTGTCCAGTGCACGCCAGCCGGCAGTGCAAAACAATCGTTGCGCAGTTTCGATGGCGTGCTCACCGGACCATCTCCAAATGCGCCAGAATAAAATCTGCCACTGCCGCAGTATCATTGAGATCAAACACCGGGCGGTCAAGCTCGAGGGCGGTGTCACTGGCGACAGCCAAAATCGTAGGATCATTCGGCGCAATCAGCGGGTGGCCCGTTTCTGCCCGCCATGCCTCTACTTTTGGATGTTTATCGCGTTTCCAGCCTTCGATCAGCACCAGATCGACCGGATCCAATTTGGCCAAAAGCGAGGTTAAGCTCGGCTCCGGCGCACCGCGATGCTCGTTCATGAGGGCCCAGCGCTCCGTTGAAGCAAGCAGAACCTGCGACGCACCAGCCGTGCGATGCCTGTGGCTGTCCTTTCCCGAGTGATCTACATCAAAGCTGTGATGGGCATGTTTGAGAGTTGAGACCCGTAATCCACGGCGACAAAACTCCGCCACCAATCGTTCCATCAACCCGGTTTTACCAGCATTTTTCCAGCCGGTTACACCAAATATATTCATGCCATCGCCTCAGCCTGAGCCAGGTCTTCTGGCCGATTTATATTGAAGAAGGGATCAAAGGGATCCACAGGGAATAGCGCTTCTGCACAGCCATGTTGATCGGTCCACAGAACCACTTTGCGCAACCCGTCCGTCAAAGCGCGCCGCAAATCCTCACGCAGCGCCACGGGCCAAAGCCCGAAGGTGGGGTGACGATACAGCTTATCCGGCCCAGGTGTTGCGGCCAAAGCAATCGGCAACCCAACCGCATCCCGTGCAGCCGCCAAGCGCGCCTGAAGATCGGCAGGAAAAAACGGAGTGTCCGCGGCCACTGTGAGGATATGCTCGGCACCCTCGGCTGCCGCCCAATCCATTCCAGCCAAGACCCCAGCCAAAGGGCCCGGAAATTCCGCCATAGAATCGGCGATCACCGGCAGATCAAAAGCGGCAAAGCGCGCCGGATCACCATTGGCGTTCAGCGCCATGTGGGTCACTTGAGGATGCAATCGCTCCAAAACATGGTCAATCACCCGTCGCCCGGCCAAAGGGCGCAAAGACTTATCTCCCCCGCCCATGCGGCTGGCCCGCCCTCCAGCCAAAATCACCCCAAAAGGCGCGCTCATTGCGATGACTTCCGGCGGTGCTTGCGGTCCTCTTCCTCCATCGAGGGGTCTGCGTCAAAAACGAGCCGTTCCTGGCCCGATAAGCATTGAAACCTTTGCCCGCGCATCCGCCCGATTAAAGTCAAGCCCACCTGCGCCGCCAATTCGACGCCCCAGGCGGTAAAACCCGAGCGGCTCGCCAAAACAGGTATGCCCATCAAAGCACATTTGATCACCATCTCGGAGGTCAAGCGCCCCGTGGTATAGAGAATTTTGTCGGCGCCTGAGGTTTGCGTCGCCCGCATCCATCCAGCCACCTTATCCACCGCATTGTGTCGTCCCACGTCTTCCATATAGACCAAAGGTACATCGCGCAGGCAAAGCACGGTGCCATGGATCGCGCCCGCGCTGAGATAAAGACTTGGCATTTGGTTGATCTCGCGCGACAGGCTATAGAGCCAGGAGGTCTTGAGCTGCGCCGGTGGCAGACGAAGCCCCTCTATCCCCTCCATTATATCGCCAAAAACAGTCCCCACAGCACAGCCAGACGTGCGGGTCTTTTTCTTGAGTTTGGCCTCATAATTGGTTGGCCTATTGGTGCGCACCACCACTGTTTCCAACTCAGCGTCAAAATCAATCGACTCAACGATCTCCTCTTTGGCCAGCATGCCTTGATTGCTTAAAAAACCCTGCGCCAGATACTCGGGATAATCGCCAATCGTCATGGCGGTAACGATTTCTTGACCATTGAGCCATATGGTGAGCGGGCGCTCCTCCACCACATTCAACGAAATTTCCGCACCCAGGTGATCCAGACCTGCGACCTGCCGCGTCAACCCTTTTTCCTGAGGGTTTGGGGCAATCAAACAAGGCTTGGCTTGGATCATGGAAATCTCCTATACAGCGTATATAATGACACTCCGGGCAGATAGGTCAAGCGCATGCAATCCTCCAGACATGACTTTTGGGCGGGGCTTTGGGGAGCTTTACCATTTTGCATCGTCGTCGCCCCTTATGGGATTGTTTTGGTGTCTTAGCAGCCGAATTCGGACTTGATATTTTCACCGCAGTGGCCTTTTCCATGGCTGTAATCGCCGGCGCAGCGCAATTCGCAGCTCTATCCCTCATGCAAGATCAAGCGCCAGTTTTGATCGTGATCATTGTCGGCCTAGCCGTCAATCTGCGCATGGCGCTCTATTCGGCCACGCTGGCCACCCATTTGCGCGCCGCCCCATTCTGGACCCGCGCCTTCGTCGCCTATGCAATTTTAGATCACAGTTTCGCCCTCGCTGATCAGAAGTTCCAAAATGAGCCTGACATGAGCCTGTCGCGCAAATTGGCCTTTTATTTCAGCGCCACCAGCTTGGTGGCGGTGATCTGGGTTGTGGGCACCGGTTTTGGCGCCTGGCTGGGCGCGCGAATTCCCGATTGGCTAGCCTTAGATTTTGCCATGCCCATTGCCTTTATAGCCTTAGTGGCTCCGGCGCTGCGCAGCTTGCCGCATATGGTTACCGGTTTCACTGCAGCGACACTCTCGCTGCTCCTAGCGCCCGCACCCTATGGGCTGGGCTTGATCATAGCAGCATTGGTCGCCCTCGTCTTGGGCGCTGAGGTGGAGCGACGCTTGGAGATGACATCATGAGCATTTCAACTGCAACACTTTGGTTTGTGATTACCGGGCTTGCCTTTGGCTCTTGGCTCCTGCGCTTTTCGTTTTTAGGTATCATCGGCAACAGAGAGCTGCCAGAATGTATCAAGCGCTGTCTTCGCTATACACTTGTGGCCGTAATGCCGGGGATTATCGCACCCCTGGTTTTCATGCCCCGCGCCACAGATGGGGCATTTGATCTGCCGCGATTTTTAGCTGCGCTCGTGACGCTTTTCGTGGGCGTTTGGAAAGGCAATCTCTTGCTTGCGATCGCCGCAGGCGGCGTTACGCTTTATTCAATGTTAAACTTCAACTTTTGACCTATCCAGCCGTAAAAATTTGTGCGTTCATCCGTGTTATCTTATTGCGAGAATCGCGCCGTTCTCACACCGGGTTGCGCCGCAAAACTCTCCATGAGTTTTTTTGAGGGAAACGTCGGACGTATGTCCTTAAAACCCGGCGTGAAGCGCAAGAGTGCGCCAACACTCTGCGTGCCAAATGATTGCATCACAGTCCCGTGGAGCATTACGCGTATCAGAAGATCGCTGGCCACCGCATCGGTGATATCTAACGTTTCTGCCACTGTGTCATCGGTGTTGCGGGTGTGGTAGCCAGATATAACTTTCCACAACTGCCAGATTGGCACCGTAGATCACATCGCCACTCACAGCCAAACTCGCATGGGACAAGCTTCCTGCCAGATCAAAAGACCCTGCGCTCGCCATTCACGATCAAAGCAGAATGCCCACCACTGCCGGCCCTCTTGCTGAGCACAGTGATCAAAGTCACTGTTGCTCTGCCAGGATGCCGATAGCGAGGCAGATCAGCCTCGCGCGCGGGATCCCCCCCGGAGGTCGCACTGCATCCCACAAGGCACAAAAGCGTCAAGATCAATGCAGCGTATCACATCGATTTAACCGTTTATGAGGTACAAGAGCACCAGGGCCACAAGGATCACAACTGTGCTTTTGGACACGAGGCTCATAAAACCAGCAAAAGTCTTTTCTTGGACGCCCGTATCCATTTTGCCGTGTTCGTGTTTTTGGTCAACCATAGCGACAACTCCATTTTGTATTTCGCACTCCCTAGCCTCCAACGTGGCATTTGTCACGCGCGCAGACCCGCCCAGCGGCAAAAAAGCGCGCGTCAGCCTGCGTTAATTCATGACCCAGCGATAGGCACCATCTTGGTGCAAGCTGCGGGTCACCTCGCCGGCATGCCAAAGATAATTGCAATGGGCGAAAGCCTCGACCAGACCAAGCCCATATTCTCCATCCCCGATTTGGCGTTTAAAGACGGCCATCATGACCTCTCCCGCGGTTTTTGGGGTTTTCAAATCGGCCCGTAGCCGTGTCAAAGCGCCATGGTGGTTTTCTTCCAATTGCCGCAGCCGCATAGGCATGCCGACAAAAGGCAATTTATGACCGGGAAGTGCCAGATGATCGGCGCGGGCAAAGTTTTGCAATCGCGCGCAGCTGTGCAGCCAGTCTGCCAAAGGATTCGCATCCGGCTCAGTGGGGTAGACCCCAATATTTGAGCTAATGGAAGGAATGACCTGATCGCCACAGAGCACCAAATTATCATCCTGGCTCCAGAACGTCGCATGATCGGGCGCATGCCCATGATCGACGCGAACATCCCAACTGCGCCCGCCCATTTCAATCACATCACCCTCTTCAACGCGGGTAAAGCCAATGGGAATGGGATGCACCATATCAGAAAAATTGAATGGGCGTTCATCCTGCCGGGCCGCGAGTAAATCCAATCGCATTCCAGCGCGGCGGTAAAACTCAATTTGACCCGGTGTATAGCGCTCCTGAATATCCAATGTCAGCATACGCCCCATAAGATAGGCAACCTGCGTTGAGACATATTCCGCACCAAATTCTTCAACAAACCAACCGTGAAAACCAATATGGTCAGGGTGGTGATGAGTTGCCACGACCCGCTTGACCGGCTTGCCACGCAAAGGCCCCTCAAGCACTGCTTGCCACATTGCCTGCACCCGACGCGATTTCATCCCCGTGTCGATCAGGGTCCAACCGTCGCCATCATCCAGCACATAGATGTTTACATGATCCAGTTTCATAGGCAAAGGCAGCCGCAACCAATGCACCCCCTCAGCAATTTTGATCATCTCGCCATTTTCAGGGGGCGTTTCCCAAGGGTATCTTATCGTTGTCATAAGCTGGGGTTACGCGGCAAAATCATCAAGCTCAAGCGCATAAAGATCTGCAGCTCCCGCCTGCGCCTGGGTACACAGAGAGGCAGTCTCTGGCAAAAGGCTGTTAATATAGACCCGCGCCAAACGCTGGCGCTTGGATTGGCCCGACATAGACGCCACCAGATGAAAATACCCGCCCAACACCCGGGCAAAGGCTTTTTGATAGGCTACGGAGCCCGCAAACCGCTCATTGAGCTCCTGAGACACCACCCATTCGGTGGTTGCGCGTAGTTGCTTAATAGCAGCCAAAACCGCTTTGGCCAAATCACTGTTTGAGGCGGAGGCAAGCGCGGCCATATCATCCATCAAAGCAAAGGCGGCAGCCCCTCCATCCATCATCTTGCGCGCCACAAGATCCATAGATTGAATTCCATTGGTGCCTTCATAAATCGGGGTGATCCGTGCGTCGCGCAGATATTGCGCCGCTGCGGTTTCCTCGACAAAACCCATGCCGCCATGAATTTGCACTCCAAGATCGGCCACGGCAACCCCGGTGTCACTGCCAAAGGATTTGGCAATGGGGGTCAAAAGCGCCGCCCGTGCCTGCCAATCGGCATCGCCTGTGGCTTTGGCCATATCAATAGCAATAGCACAGGCCACTCCAATGGAGCGTGCCGCAAAAATATCGGCTTTCATCTGCGCCAACATCCGCCGCACATCGGCGTGATCAATAATTGTTCCGGTGCCATCGGCAATGGGCGAGCGCCCCTGTTTGCGGTCCATCGCATAAACCAGCGCGTGTTGGTAGGCGCCCTCAGCCACCCCAACGCCCTGCATTCCCACAGCCAGGCGGGCATTGTTCATCATGGTGAACATGCAGGCCATGCCGTTATTTTCTTCGCCCACAAGCCAACCAGTTGCGCCTGAAAACTCCATGACAGCGGTCGGACTGCCATGAATGCCCAGCTTATGCTCCAAGCTGACACAGCGCAAATCATTGCGCACCCCGAGACTGCCATCGGAATTGGGGATAAATTTTGGCACCAAAAAGAGGCTGATCCCCTTGGGACCGGGCTTGGCACCCGGAAGCCGGGCCAAAACCAGATGGCAGATATTTTCAGCCACATCATGTTCACCCCAGGTGATAAAGATTTTCTGGCCGGCGATTTTATAGCTGCCATCAGCTTGCGGCTCGGCCTTACAGCTCAATGCGCCAACATCAGAGCCGGCATGGGGCTCTGTCAGGTTCATCGTGCCGGTCCATTCCCCAGAAATCAGCTTTGGCAAATACAGCGCTTGCAAATCGGCATTGGCGTGATGTTCCAGCGCCTCAATCTGACCCTGCGACAAAAGCGGGCAGAGATTGAGAGAGATACAGGCTCCGCACATCATATCATGCATCGCCGTATTCAAAGCCATCGGCAGGCCCATGCCGCCATGCTCTGGCGTGGCGGAAATGCCCACCCAACCACTTTCAGCTATAGCCGCATAACCATCGGCAAAGCCCGGCGGCGTGCGCACAACACCGTTTTCCAATTTAGCAGGGTGCAAATCACCAGGCCGTTGCAGCGGGGCCATAACCGTATCGCACATCTTGCCGCATTCGCTTAAAACCGCATCCGTCAAATCCTGCGTCGCTTCAGAAAAACATTCATTGGCTACCACCGGCGCCAAGGGCACCACTTGGTCGAAAATGAACTGATATTCGCTGACAGGGGCTTGATAGGGCATGAGGAACTCCAAGGATGGCGGTAATCGATTAAAAGCGTCTTACCCAAGCTGCTGGCACAAGGAAATAGCTATCGCCCAAAACGCGGCGTCAGGCCCGGCCCGATTGCCCCGACAATACGGTTGGATCGACCCCGATTGAGGCGAGCGCTGCCGCCCATTTGGCACCATTGTCTGGACTGAAAACCAAGTCAGACTCTGCATCGCAAATCAACCAGCCATTGGCCCGAATTTCTGCCTCCAGTTGCCCCGCCGCCCAACCCGCATAGCCCAGCGCCAACAAACTGGCCCTTGGTCCCAAGCCCTGCGACAGATCTTTGATCGCATCCACCGTGGCCGTCACCGCAAAGCGTTCGTCAATCCGCAACGTGTCAGGATCGCCAACATAGTCTGCGGAATGCAGTAAAAAACCACGCGAGGGTTCGACCGGGCCACCAAAATGCACAGCAACCTCTGGGGTAAAAGCGCCGATGGGGATATCGAGATGCCCAAGAAGCGCTTTAAGATCCAAGGCCGCATTGGCCTTATTCACAATGAGCCCCATCGCGCCATCCTCGGAATGGGCGCTGATATAGACGACAGAATGCTCAAATCGCGGATCTCCCATGCCCGGCATGGCCACCAAGAGTTTTCCAGCAAGAGTCGTCTGCGCGTCATTCATATCAGGAACATGAATAGGAAAGTGCAAAACAACAAGTGCTGTCACTCCGATTTTTCCACTTCACGGCTGCGTGCGCCAAATTGTACCACCAGCCAGCCAGCGTGACCACTTGCGAAGATGGGCTTGCTCAATAAAAAGTGAGTTCGTATTTCAGTGCAAAGGCGTTAGAAGGATCCTCATGAAACACGCTGTACACCGCATCACCACATTCGTCCTCTGCGCTTTTTGCCTTGCCGCGCCAACCCTGGCACAGGATCTGGACGATATTTTGCAGGCCAAATTGCGGCCAGGATGGCGTATGGAGGATGGCATCCATATGGCGGCTCTTCAGCTGGATATGGCGCCAGGGTGGAAAACCTATTGGCGCCAGCCAGGCGACAGTGGAATCCCGCCGCACTTTGATTTTTCTCAATCTGAGGGCCTATTGGCATTCGAGGTTTTTTATCCTACTCCAGAAATTTCCTGGCTGGGGAGTAACCGCAGCATCGGATATGAAACTCAGGTCATTTTTCCGTTGCAACTATCCGTGGGCGACGCCGCCGAAATGACCTTGATCGGGCGTATAGAGATCGGTGTGTGCCGTGAGCTATGCATCCCTGTTACGCTTGATCTTTCCGCGCAATTGTCCTCACAGGCGCCTGTTGACCTTCTGATTGAAACCGCGCGAGCCACTGTGCCAAAATTCGGCGCAGATCAGATCACCTGCGCTTTTTCGGCGGCAGAAGATGGCATGGAGCTAAAGATTGTTTTTCCATCTCCCGGACGCGCCTTTGACAATGCGGCAATCGAACTGGACAACCAGCGTCTCTGGGTCAACACACCGAAGCTTGAGCCGCAGGATGGGCGGTTGGTTGTCACCGCTCAGATCATGACCCCCACGGGTCAGCCAATGGCCATCGGGCGCGACGGGGTGACAACCACCCTATTTGCGCCCGATGGAGCGATCGAATATCGCGGCTGCTTGGGCGCCTAGCGCCGCAAATGCCGCGCAAAGATCAAGGCTGACACTGCGTAAAGCAGCAACACAACGAGCGCTGACCCGCTCAAAAACAAGACAAGCCCAAATGGCAGAGGCGACAGATAGACCGCCAGTGGCAACCCCATCCAAAAATGCGGCACCCCTCCGCTAACGATCACTGCTCCAAGGGTCGCGGCAAAAAGAGCAGCCAGGCTGATCAGCGCTGCAACAACAGGCAGCCGCGGTCCGCGGCCGCGCCATATGCCGCGCAGGGCACGTTTAACGCTCGCCACTTGTGCGCCTACATCCGCTTGCATCGCCAGTAAGGCTGGCACAACGATCAGTACTAAGATGACCCCAAACCCAAGCCCATAGACTAAGGTTATCACTGTTGGCTTGAGAAACTGCGCTTGTGAAGAGGTTTCATAAAGCAACGGGGATAGGCCTAGAACCGTGGTTAATGTCGTCAGCAACACTGGCCTCAGCCGATCTGTCACCCCATCGACAATCGCTGGAAATAGGCCCCGTTCCTTAGAATACTCATCAATTGTAGTCACCAAGACAATGGAGTCGTTGATAATAATCCCCACCATGCCAATCAACCCAATCACAGAAAACAGCGAAAGCGGGATGTCATACCACCAATGGCCATAAATCGTCCCAATCAACCCGAAAGGAATAATGGCCATCACCACCAAGGGGCGTGTCCAGCTGGAGAAGATCCAAGCCAGTGTCATGAAGATCCCGGCCAAGGTTAAAACCAAACCCCGTGTGGCGTCATTGCGGAAATCATCTTCCTGTTCCGCCAATCCAGCCAGGGTAAAGGCAACTTGAGTTTCCTCAGCGATTTTTGGCAAAATTGTCTCTTCCAATTCCGCCACAATCGCCTGCGCGCGAGCAGGGTCATCTTCAGAAATATCACCCGTAACAGAAATTACCTGGATGCCATTCTCACGCCGAACCGTTGAAAAACCGGTGCGCTGCTGCACGGTGACAATATCTGCCAACGGCACGTATCCCCCGTCCGGTGTACGGATCAGCATGCGATCGGTGAAATCAGCCGTTAACTCACCAGCCGGCAATTCCACACGGATCGTAGCAGAGCGCGGCCCGTCGGGAAAGCTTGCCGCCTCAACACCGTTTAGACGATTGCGCAACACCCTGCCCAACGTGTCGATGGTGAGTCCCAAAGATTGCCCCTGCGGGGTCAACTCCAGCACCAATTCTTCTTTGTCGTAGGAGAGCGTGTCCTCAACAGCTGACAATTCTGGATATCGAGCCAATGCGGTTTGCAAGGCCTCAGAGGCAGCTTTGAGTCTGCGCGCGTCGGCACCGGAAAATTGCACATCCAGCGCATCGCCGCCCGGACCGGACCGCCAACCGCGAAAGCTAATAGTCTCCACCCGTGGATGTCGGATCACCGCGTCTTGCAAATCCGCAACAAAGGCAAAGGACGAATAGGGACGCAAATCCGCATCAATCAACTCGACGGCAATAGAGCCCAATTGATCGGCATCTTTGGTTTCCGCGCCTGCTAGGCCGCGGCCCGTATTGCCACCAATTTCGGCCATAGAGAAATCCACTGGATTAAGGCCATATCTCTCTTCATATTGTGCGCCAACGGCTTCTACAGCCTTTTGAAACGCGCGCATTTGCTCGAGGGAATCTTCTCGCGTTGCCCCCGGCGCCATAGCGAAATTGCCTGTCACGGAGCCGCGCTCAGGAGCGTTGAAAAACCGCCATTGGACATCTCCATTGATGAACAGCACCGCTTGACTGGCCAAGGCCACCACTAAAGCGGCAAACACCGGATATCGCGCCCAAATGACAAACCGGATGAACGGGCGGAACAGATAAAACTTGAATTTATCAAGCAGGTAATTCATGAAATGTGACGGCATATCATACCAACGGATTTGAGAGCTGATGGATATCGAATGCGCCATGTGATGGGGCAAAACCAAAAAGCATTCGGCCAGCGACGCAATCAAAACTACGATTACGGTAAAGGGAATATCGGCAATCAAATCGCCAAACCGCCCACCAATCGCGACCAAACCAAAAAAAGCGATGACAGTCGTCAGCGTCGCCGAAAATACTGGGGTGAACATGCGCTTGGCTGCATTTTCTGCGGCCACAACGGGACTTTCCCCCAAAACACGAGCGCGAAAATCTGCGTGTTCCCCCACAACGATTGCATCATCAACCACAATCCCGAGGGTAATGATTAACGCAAAGAGCGAGATCATATTGATCGTCAGCCCTGACAAATACATCAGCGCCAAAGCCGCCGCCATAGCCGCCGGAATTCCCGCGGCCACCCAAAAGGCTGTGCGCACATTTAAGAACAAAAATAACAGCAAAAGCACAAGCCCTAGGCCCTGCAGACCGTTTTCCAGCAGCATGGCCAGCCGCGCAGAAATCGCTTCTGATCGGGTGCGTATTAATTCGATATTTACATCAGGGGGCAAGGACTCCATCATGGCCGCAGCGGTGGTTTGCACCTGCTCTTGGATTTCAATCGCATCGCCCTGATCAGAGCGGTCAATGCGGATAGAAATAGCCGAAGCATCGCCAACGAAATAGGCGCGATCTCGATCAACCCCCTCTTCCATCACCCGCGCCACATCGCCCACGGTAAGCGACGAGCCATCGGCATTGGAGCGCAAAACAATCTGCCTTATGTCCCGGGCGTTGCGTTTGGCGATCCCTGTGCGAATACGAGCACTGCCGGCAACATCGCCAGCGGGATCTGCCTCAGCTTCCTCAGCGATTGCACTGGCGATCTGCGCCATGCTCACGTCATGACGAATAAGCGACAAGCTGTCGGCTTCTACAATCGTTGAGTTCGCAGCCACGCCGCGAATAGTGGTGCGGGTCACGCCTGCGGTGAACAGCCGGACCACGAACTCATCGGCAAATAGAGCCAATTGCGCCACCCCAACCGGACCGGAGATCACCACATCTGTGACCCGGTCACGCCACACCCCACGGGTGACTTTTGGATCATCGGCATCATCGGGGAACTGGCTGGCGACGGAATCTACAGCGATTTGCGCATCATCGGTGCCGCGGGCCATATCCCAGC
The DNA here is from genome assembly GCA_905181815.1 of uncultured Planktomarina sp. Classification (GTDB taxonomy): domain Bacteria; phylum Pseudomonadota; class Alphaproteobacteria; order Rhodobacterales; family Rhodobacteraceae; genus Planktomarina. Next base: position 103,356 of record CAJIZA010000004.1, read on the forward strand.
CGGGCTCAAATTCCATGGTAATCCGCGCTGAGCCTTCCGACGAGGTGGCAGAGGTGCTGTTCACCCCTTCAATGCCAAGCAAGGCCGGTTCAACCACTTGCACAATCGCCCGGTCGACATCCTCAGGTCCAGCTCCATCCCACCGCACACTTACAGTGACGCGATCAATAATCACATCGGGAAAAAATTGCGCCCGCATTTGAGGAAATGAAACAGCTCCGGCGACCAGCATGATAAGCAAAAGAAGGTTCGCTGCGGTGCGATGTCGGGTCATGTAAGATAAAATCCCGCCTGTGGCGGTGCGTATCACGGACATCCCTTATCCCCCCATCCGGCCTTCCAGCCGCTCAACCAGTTCTTTGCGCACTTCAGGTTCTTGCAACTGCGCCAAGACCCGCTCCTTGGCCTGTTTGGGCATGCGTTTGTTAGCCTCGACAAAGGCAATCAACTTGGCTCGCCGCTCTGGGTCAAGCGCGATGGTCTCTGGCGCAGCCTGTGGCGCATCTCCGTCAGCGCTCAACACACGCACCTTGATGCCCGTACCCAGCAAAGGTGATCGTTCCGCCACGATCTGCGCCCCGCTTAGCTCACGCGAGCGCACCAGAACATCATCGCCCTGACGGCGTACGAGGGCGACATCAGCCTCCAATAAACGCTCATCTTCGCCCACAACCAAAACCTTGTTATTCCCGCTCACAGCCGTAGCCGGCAGGCGGGCAACCCAATTCAAGGCTGGCTCCGTGATGTTTACCGTCACAAAATCACCAGGCCGCAGACCCTTGGAGGTCGCGAGACTGGCAAAGAGCAACCGCCCGGTCAAACCTTCGCCCACGACAGCAGCTTCTCGGGTAATCTGGCCGTTTGAGGTCATCTCCGCGCCGAGCAGATCAAGCGTCACAGAGACCTCAGCCGCCCGCAACTTGCCCGCGTCATCGAGCAAACGCCGATGCTGGGAGGTGCTCACCCGAAAGGCCACTTCCAGAGCCAAAGGATCCACTAATTGACCAATTTTTTCATTGTTGGTCACGGTTCCACCTTGCAGAACAGTGACATTGGCCAACAGCCCGGAAAAGGCCGCACGTACAACGGTGTCACGCAGATTGCGCTCCGCTTCAGCCAGAGAAATGTCCACCCGCATGACCCGCGCATGCCCTTGATCCAAACGCGCCTCAGCGGCCTGCAAAGCTTGGCGCCGAGCCAGAACTGATTGCCGCGCCGTAGAAGCGGCCAGTTCCGCAGCCTCCACAGAGGCAGCGGTGCCGACCCCACGTGTCACGAGATCTTTTTGCCGGGCCAATGCTTTTTGACGCAGGGAGGCTTGCTCTTGCGCGGCGCTGATCTCATCCTTGGCCAAGTCCAGCGCCCTTATCGCCTCTCGCAAATCCGCTTCGGCATCCGCCATATCAGCCTGTACCAAGGCCAAGGCGGTTTGTGCATTTGACGGATCAATTCTCAGAAGTACATCGCCCTCCAAAACAGAACCGCCATTTTGAAAATTGGGGTGCAACTCATTGACCGTACCGCCAATCGCCGGTCGAATATCAAGGCTACGCTGGCTTTGCACCTCGCCAAAGACCTGTAGTACTGGAATATGCTGGCCCGGTTCAAAGGGCACGGCATTCACCGCAAAAATACGCTCGCGACCACCACCACCGCGCCGCTGATCGTCACCTTTGTTCTCAATCGCGCCCCGGACCATCATGATGGCATAGGCAAATAGCGCCAAAGTCGCCGCCAGTAAGAATAACCCCATTAAACTTTTGCGCAGAAACCGCATCCGACAGCCCTTTCAATCATGATCATAGTCGTTCTAGTGCAAAACTTCTCCGCGTCACGAAGATTCGGCAGTGCGGCCTATTTTCTTTGAAGGTGCTCATCAAGCCGCGGCATTATTTCGACAAAATTGCAGGGTTTATGTCTTATATCCAACTGCTTGACGAGTATTTCGTCCCAAGCATCTTTGCAGGCGCCCGGACTGCCCGGCAGTGCAAACATATAGGTGCCATTGGCCACACCGCCCGTTGCTCGGCTCTGAACCGCTGATGTGCCAATTTTTTGCATGGAAACAAAGGTGAAGACGGTTGAAAACGCGTCAATCTCTTTTTCATAGACATCCCGATGCGCCTCAACGCTCACATCGCGGCCAGTAAGCCCAGTACCACCCGTGCTCAAAACCACATCAATTGACGGATCGCGTGACCATTGGCGCAGTTTTTTGGCAATCACCTCCCGATCATCGGGTAGAATGTCGCGGTCAGCCAGAATGTGCCCAGCCGCTTGCAAGCGCGCCACCAGCGTATCGCCAGATTTATCATCGCTTAAACTGCGGCTGTCGGACGCAGTTAAAACGGCGATACGCACCGCGACAAACTCAGTTTTTATTGGTGCGTTGGTCATATCTTTCCTCCTTCAGATTGCGCGTGAAGCCAAGCCTTGAGCATCAATAAATCCTGCCACGCCTGTTTCTTCCGAGCAGGCTGGCGCAAAAGGACCTGCGGATGCACCATCGGCAAAACTGGTAGGGCAAAACCCTCTTGCCACGCTCCACGCAGCTTGTTCAGGCCGCGTTTGCCCAGCACCGCCTGACAACTGATGTTGCCGACACATATGACAACCTGTGGCGCGGCTAAGATGATATGACGGCGCGCGAAAGGCTGCATCATTGCGATTTCAGCCGAGCTGGCCTCACGGTCCTGCGGTGGGCGCCAAGGAATCACCGAGGCGGCATAAACCTCCTCGGCCCGGTTCAACCCAATAGCCACGAACATTTTGTCGAGCAATTGACCGGCGGGGCCCGCGAAAGGCAGACCTTGCAGATCCTCTGCCCGCCCCGGCGCATCCTCCAAAATCATCACGCGGGCTCCAGCCGCGCCCCCGCCAAACACCAAATTGCGGGCCCCGCGGCGTAAATCGCAATGGGAAAAATTTTGCAGCGCAAGTTTCAACGCCGGCAAATCCCCCGCCGCAGCCGCAGCCACTTCGGCCACTGCAACAGGGTCCACAGCATGTGGCGCGCCCGCAGGCGTCGCCGCCACAGTGGACGGTTTGAGGTTTTGCGTCAGCACCTCATAACGGTCGATTGGCGCATCACACACCGCATCGCTCACTCCGAGCTCTGCCTGCCACTGCAAAGCGGCACGCGCCATATGCCAATCTAATTGATCCATGACATTAAACTATGCCGTTCCATGAGGAAGGTAAATCACTCAATCAGAGACGCAGTCCAGCAAAAATAACTTGCTCCAGGTACAAACGATATTTCCTTGAGCCCTACCCTTGCCGTGGGCCGTCACTCTTTCTATAAAACGCCAACCGGAGAGGTCTACATGCAGCTTCAGCATCTATTGGGGATTGAACCCCTACATCCCCAAAGCATCACCGAAATACTGGATTTGGCAGATCACTATGCCGACCAAAACAGAACCAGAGAGCGCAATAGCGAAGCTTTGGCTGGCTGCACTCAGATCAATATGTTTTTCGAAAACTCAACCCGCACTCAAGCCAGCTTTGAAATCGCAGGCAAGAAATTAGGGGCGGATGTGATGAATATGGCCATGCAAGCCAGCTCAATCAAAAAGGGTGAGACCCTCATCGATACGGCGCTGACACTAAATGCCATGCACCCCGATCTTCTGGTGGTGCGTCATCCGCATTCTGGCGCCGTGGATCTCTTGGCGCAGAAAGTAAATTGCGCGGTGCTCAACGCCGGTGACGGGCGGCATGAACACCCCACGCAAGCACTGTTGGATGCGCTCACCATCCGCCGATCCAAAGGCCGCTTACACCGCCTCAATATCGCCATTTGCGGCGATATTGCCCACAGCCGCGTGGCCCGCTCTAACCTCATTTTGCTGGGCAAAATGGAAAACCGCGTTCGCCTTGTGGGCCCAGCAACGCTGATGCCGGCGGGAATTGGCGAGTTTGGTGCAGAAGTCTTTCACGATATGGAAGACGGCTTGAAGGATGTAGATGTGGTGATGATGCTGCGCCTGCAACGCGAGCGTATGGATGGCGGCTTCATCCCCTCCGAACGCGAATATTATCACCGCTATGGTTTGAATGCCGCGAAAATTAGCCACGCCAAGCCAGATGTCATTGTCATGCACCCCGGCCCGATGAACCGCGGCGTTGAAATCGACGGTGAGATCGCTGACGATTTAAACCGCAGTGTCATACAAGAACAGGTCGAGATGGGCGTGGCGGTGCGCATGGCGGCCATGGATATATTGATGCGCAACAGGCGCCAAGCTACAAGGGAGGCGCAGGCATGACCCTCGGCTTCCCATCCGTCCCCCTTGACTGGAGACTTTGCGAATGAACGAACCCAAAGATCCCCGCATGTCGGGAAAAATTGCCATGTATGTACTGATTTTCAGCGCCGCTCTGGTAGCTTTAATGGTGTGGGTGGCCGGATGACCTCACTGCGCATTACAAATGTTAACTTGGTTGATCCAGAGAGCCAGACCGTCGAGCTGGGCAATTTGAGCATCAAAAATGGCTACATTTCCGCCAATGATCCTAGCTTGCTGAGCCTAGACGGCCAGGGTAAATATCTCGCTCCAGGCATTGTCGACATTGGCGCAAAAGTTTGCGAACCGGGCGAGCGGCATAAGGAAAGTTTTCGCTCCGCTGGCCTATCCGCTGCCGCAGGCGGGGTGACCACTTTAATCACACGGCCAGACACAGACCCGGCTATTGATAGCCCCGAAACCCTTGAATTTGCCAACCGCAGGGCACGGGCCACCTGCGCCGTACGCAGCTATCAAATCGCGGCGCTTACAAAAGGGCGTTTGGGCAAGGAAATGACCGAGATCGGGTTTTTGCAAGACGCCGGAGCGATTGCCTTTAGCGATTGCGACGCGGTTGTCACCAATACCAAAGTCCTCTCTCGCGCGCTCATCTATGCACGGCAATTGGGGGCTTTAGTCATTGGGCACCCGCAAGACCCAGGCCTGTCACAGGGGGCTGCGGCCACCTCCGGCAAATTTGCAACCCTGCGCGCGATTCCGGCGGTCTCCCCCATGGCCGAGCGTTTGGGGCTTGAGCGGGATTTGGCCATAGTAGAAATGACCGGCGCGAAATATCATGCGGATCAACTCTCCACCGCCCTAGCCCTGCCAGCCTTAGAGCGAGCCAAACAACAAGGCCTGGATGTGACCGCTGGGGTCAGCATTCATCACCTGACGCTCAACGAACTGGACGTCGCCGATTATCGCAGCTTTTTTAAAGTCAAACCCCCGTTGCGCTCCGAAGAGGATCGGCTGGCGATGGTTTCTGCCCTCGCAAGCGGGTTGATTGATATCATCAGCTCCATGCACACGCCACAGGACGAAGAGTCCAAACGTCTGCCCTATGAGCAAGCCGCCTCTGGGGCTGTGGCATTGGAGACACTTTTGCCAGCTGCCTTGCGCCTTTTCCATGCCGGACATTTGAGTTTGCCTCAGTTGTTCCGGGCCCTGTCGCTCAACCCCTCGCGGCGCTTGGGTCTGGACAGTGGTCGATTGAGCCTGGGAGCACCTGCAGATCTTATCTTATTTGACCCCGATGTGCCCTTCGCTCTGGATCGATTTTCGCTCCGGTCTAAATCCAAAAATACCCCCTTCGACGGGCAACGCCTGCAAGGCCGTGTTTTGGCGACATTCGTCGGTGGTAAGGAAGTCTACACAAGATGATTGTTGAACTGACCAGCGCAGCTGAACTCTTGGCCTTTTGGGCCATTGCCGGATATCTCCTCGGCGCAATCCCCTTTGGCATCGTCACGGCGCGGATCTTGGGCCTCGGAGATTTACGTAAAATTGGGTCAGGCAATATCGGGGCCACGAACGTGCTGCGTACCGGCTCCAAACTAGGCGCTGCTTTAACACTGATCGGTGATGCGGGCAAAGCGGGTGCCGCAGTACTTTTGGCCCGCGCATTGGCCGCCGAGGATGCGGCGCAAATTTCTGGGTTCGCTGCCTTTTTTGGTCATTGCTATCCCATTTGGCTGAAATTCAAAGGCGGGAAAGGCGTGGCCACCTTCTTTGGCCTGCTCTTTGCCCTGACCTGGCCGATTGGTGTTGCCGCGGGCGCCACATGGCTCGCCACTGCAGCCATTTTTCGTTACTCCAGCCTCGCCGCGCTTCTCACCGCAGCGTTGACACCTCTTTGGATAATCTTTTTTAGTTTCAGTAATTTATTTTTTCTTTCCCTCTGCCTCGCCAGTGTGATTTATTGGCGTCACAGAGAAAATATTATCCGCTTGATCCGCTCACAGGAGCGTAGGATTGGGCCAAAATAGAGTGACTTTGGCGGCTTTCAATGACCTTTACCGCGCGGCTGCATGACGGCAATCGCAGCGGATGTTGGCCGGTGGTACCTTAATCCAAAAGCCAGTTTATAGCACAGGTTGAACGCCCAACCGCGGGTGCTCAAATCTTTAGTAGGAATAATCGGCGTAAATTTGGGTCAAATCCCCTTGCCAATCGCCATGGTAGCGCGCCAGAAGCTCATCCGCAGGGGTTTGGCCGCTCTCAAGGCTGTCTTGCAGCGCGTTTAGAAAATGGGTTTCGTCTGGTACGAGCCCGCCTGCCCCGCCTCGCCCACGCGCGGTGAGGCCTGCATGTGAAATCGCCACCGCTTGCCTGGCCAGATCCATCATTTTGATCCCGCCAGCTTCGGCTTGGAGCCCATCGTCTGACGCACCAATCCGCAATTCATCACGGGTTTGCGCATCCATGCCTTTTACCAAATCCCAAGCCGCATCCAGCGCAGTTTGATCGTACAAAAGCCCAACCCAAAAGGCCGGCAAAGCGCAAAGACGTCGCCAAGGCCCGCCATCCGCGCCGCGCATTTCCATGAATTGTTTGATCCGTGCTTCAGGGAAGATAGTCGTCAGGTGATCGGCCCAATCGCTGAGTGTGGGCACTTCGCCAGGTAACGCAGGCAGTTTGCCTTTGAGGAAGTCGCGGAAAGATTGACCCAAGGCATTGATGTATTTACCATCACGATAGACAAAATACATCGGCACATCTAAGGCGTAGTCCACATACCGCTGAAATCCCATGCCATCTTCAAAAACAAAGGGCAGCATCCCTGTGCGGTCCGCATCCAAATCCCGCCACACCCGCGCGCGCCAAGATTTATGGCCATTCACCTGGCCCTCAAAGAAAGGGAGAATTGGCAAAAAGCGCGGTTGCGACCGGCTGCAGAGCCAGAGCCACGCGAAATTTTTGCACCATATCCGCCTCGGAGGCAAAATCGAGATTAACCTGTACCGTACAGGTGCGCCGCATCATCGTACGGCCCATTGTGCCCACCTTACCCATGTAGGCGTCCATCAACTTATAACGGCCCTTAGGCATCAAGCTCACGTCTTCGTGCTTCCAGATAGGCGCGGCTCCAAGACCGATGAAGCCGACGCCAATTTTATCAGCAATTTGCTTCACCTCGCGCAGGTGCACATTCACCTCGTCACAGGTTTCATGGATAGTCTCAAGCGGTGCACCCGAAAGCTCCAGCGCTCCACCCGGCTCAAGACTCACATTAGCGCCATCTTTGGTCAGTCCGATGAGATAGCCATTTTCCTCGACCGGCGCCCAGTTAAACTGATCACGCAACCCTTGCAAAATAGAGAGCACAGACCGCCCACCTTCATAGGGCAACGGGGCCAGCGTATCTTTGCAATAGCCGAATTTTTCATGTTCCGTGCCGATGCGCCAATCGCTTTTCGGTTTGTTGCCCTTTTCAAGCAACAATGCCAATTGGTCAAAGCTTTCGATCAGGCCTCCACCAGATTGTGGAATAGACATAGGGGAGACTCCGCTTTTCTTAAGTTTACCTTTCACAGGTGGCCTCTCATAAACGGCAAGTCAAGACAGTGTTAATGAAGTTTTCGGCGATTGCGTTGCCAGATGAGAAATAAATCTGGGCCACGCCCCTGGCTGGCGGCCTCAGCTTGGGCATAATTCACCCCAGGCAAGGCTACCAAAGCATCAAAGAGCTTGCCTGTACCCTCTGCATCACCCGGCACAGAAAGCATGCCCTCGGGGCCAAAAAATACCCAAGTGGTGAGGCCGCGCATATTTCGGTGCAACTCAATGCGCTCCAGAGTGTCGAGTGAAATGGAACGGCCCATGCCAGCGGCCAAATAGCTCACTTGCCGCTCATCGACCTCCACGACCCCCCCACCGCCATGGCCTGCGGGAAATTTGAAACGGCGATAGGCGTCATGGCCGATCAATCCGCCCATAACAGCGATCACCGCGCCAGCAAGCCGGGTCGTACCAAAGCTGCTGAACACGATCATCAGCCCAGTGATCAGAACCAAACCGGCAAAGATAAATCCCCGGTATTTTCGTAAACTGCGGCGCGCTTCTGGACGGATAAAGCTCATTGCCAATCCCCCAAAGCACTCTGCCAAAGGGTCAGTGCCGCCACTGCGGCCGTATCCGCACGCAAAATCCTAGGACCGAGCGACACTCCATGCGCCTGGGGCATCTCATTGAGTCGCGTCCGCTCGGCTGGGCTAAATCCCCCCTCCGGTCCGATCAAAACGGCCCAGGGACCCGCCAGCGATGGCAAGCCCACACCGGATCTCAGACGGGTCTCATCACAAAACATGATCTGGCGCTGCGCATCCCACCCGTCCAGCAGCTTTGAGAGTTTTTGAAGCTCATGCACTGGCGGCACATAGGTGCCGCCACATTGCTCGGCGGCCTCCACCGCGTGATTTTGCAAGCGTTCTTGGCGGATTCGCTCAGAATTGGTAAAATCACTCTGCATCGGCAGGATCTGCGCCGCGCCCATTTCTGTAGCTTTTTCAACGATGAAATCAGTGCGTGCCTTTTTGATTGGTGCGAAGATCAACCACAGATCGGGCGGCATCTGCATTGGCTTGGATTGGCGTTCACAGAGCAAGATGCAATTGCGTTTACCGGCCTGCACCACCCGCCCCAACCACTCACCATCTTCACCGTTGAACAGTTCAAGAACCTCACCCACGCCTTTGCGCATTACACCGAAAAGGTAGTGAGATTGCTCACGGCTCAAAGGAACCGATTGCCCCGCCCCCAGCGGGTGATTTACATGTAGTCGAATAATTGAAGCCATGGAGCATAAGATATGACGCAATCGGGCAAATCACCAGAGGGGCAAGTTGCCGATGCGGTAAAAGATAATTGGGTCGATCGCTACGCGCCACCGGCCACCCGCCCCTATTTGCGCCTGTCCCGTGCCGACCGTCCTATTGGCACTTGGCTGCTTTATATCCCCTGTATTTGGGGCATTCTTTTAGCGGCACTCCAGGCACAGGATTTCCAGGCCTGGGATTTGTGGCTGATTCTTGGCTGCGGTGCCGGCGCCTGGTTAATGCGCGGCGCAGGTTGCACATGGAATGACATCACCGACCGGAAATTTGATGCCCAAGTCGCCCGCACCCGGTCGCGCCCGATTCCATCGGGGCAGGTTACGGTCCGCGGAGCGCTGCTTTGGATGGTTGCCCAGGCGCTCATTGCATTTTGCATTCTGATCAGCTTTGGCACGCCCGCAGTTCTGATTGGCGTTGCCAGTCTTGGCTTTGTTGCGATTTACCCCTTTGCCAAGCGGTTAACCTGGTGGCCGCAGGTGTTTCTAGGCCTCGCATTCAACTGGGGCGCCTTGTTGGGATGGGTGGCCCATAGTGGCCGCTTGAACTGGCCTGCCGTGCTCCTGTATCTTGCGGGCATTGCTTGGACCCTGTTTTATGACACCATCTACGCGCATCAGGACAGAGAGGATGACGCGCTGATTGGCGTGAAATCCACTGCGCGCCTTTTTGGGAAAAGCAGCCCGCAATGGCTGCACGCCTTTGCCATTCTGAGCGCTGGTTTGATGGCGCTGGCTATCTATGTCGCCCTCCCCGCCGCCAGGCCGGCACAGATGTTCACCGCCCAACTGGGTACAGCGGGATTTGCAACCCATATGCTCTGGCAAATGCGTCAGCTCGACATCGACAATGTGCCCTTGTTGCTGCATCTGTTTCGGGCAAATCGGGAGGCGGGCTTGATCCCTGTGCTGTTTTTCGCCGTCACTGTTATGCTGTGATTGATCCCACAGCAGTCCCGCTCTAGAAGACTTCGGGAACGTAGGAAAAATTGATGCGCATTATTCCAGTTATTTTATCTGCACTTGCCTTCGCAGCTGCAGGCATTGGGGCATATTTTGCCGCAGGCCTCACTGTGTCATGGATTGAAAATAGCTCTGCCACTGCCGTTGAAAAACGCCTGGCCTTGGAAGGCTTTGACTGGGCCAGCGTGCAAACTGATGGGTTAAAGGTTGTTTTGGAAGGCGAGGCCGCCTCTGAAGCCCTGCGTTTTAAGGCCTTGGCCGCAGCGGGGCAAATCGTTGAGGCGGCGCGGGTAATTGATAATTTCACCATCATCGACAGCCGCCCACCCGTTGCACCCAAGTTTTCTGTCGAAATATTGCGCAATGGCAAAAATATTTCTCTGATCGGATTGGTTCCTACCAGAGCCGATAATGCCAATTTCAAAGACCGAGTCGCGCACATAGCCGGCGATTTACCCGTAGCCAATTTCCTCGAAACCGCAGATTATCCGGTGCCGGATGCCTGGTCCTCGGTCATATCCTATGGTCTTTTGGCTTTGGAGCGATTGGAACGCTCGAAGATTTCAATCGGCGAGACGCAGGTTGAGATTGAGGCCATCGGCGAATCCGAAGCGCAAAAATCCAAACTTTTGGACGAGCTGACCCGCCGCACCCCTGCCGATATCACCTCAAAGATTGACATCAGCGCTCCGCGCCCGGTGATCACCCCTTTCACATTACGGTTTCGCATCACCGCAAATGGCGCCTCCTTCGACGCCTGCAGTGCAGATAGCCCGGAAGCGGCCGCGGAAATTCTTGCTGCGGCAAAGGCGGCAGGCCTGGCCGAAGAGGCCACCTGCCGGGAGGGTCTTGGCGTACCGTCCCCTCTGTGGAGCAAGGCAGCAACACAGGCCATTGCTGCCCTTGCCAAACTGGGCGGCGGATCTGTGACCCTTAGCGATGCCAGTGCAACACTCACTGCCCCCGCGGGAACTGATCCAGCCTTGTTTGACACTATCACCAGCCTGCTGGACGGCGATTTACCAGAGGTATTTGCGCTCAATTCCATACTATTGATCGCCCCTGAAACCCCAAAAGATGACATGACCATCCCAGAAATGGTCGCCACCCTCTCACCCGAAGGCCAAGTACAAATTCGCGGACCAGTCATCAACCCCCGTGCACAACGAATTCTGCAGACCTTTGCCTATGCAGTGTTTGGACGTGAGGATGTTTACCTATCGACCAAGCTGCAATACAACCTACCCGAAGGTTGGATGGTACGAAGCATGGCGAGCTTGGCCGGTCTGAGCAAACTCAACTCTGGACTTGCCACAGTGTCTCCCAATGCCATTGACATCACCGGGCTTACAGGCCGCCACGCCGCAAAAACTGATATTGCGCAAATTTTAATTGATCGCCTCGGCGATGGTACAGAGTTTGAACTGGACGTGACCTACCTTGAAGAGCTGGACCCTTTGGCCCGGATGCTGAACGGTGCGGAATGTGTGGCAGAAATCGCCGACTTGGCCAGTAAAAATAAAATAAAATTCGAGCCCGGCTCTGCCACGCTCGACGATAATAGCCGCGACACTGTGCAAGCCATTGCAGAGGTGTTTGACCGCTGCCTCGAAGCTCCCATTGAGATCGGCGGCCATACCGACAGTCAAGGGCGTGAAGAAATGAACCTCAACCTCAGCAAGGGGCGCGCCGAGGCCGTGCTCACGGCCCTGCGCGGCGCCCGTGTTAAGCTCAAGTCCTTAACGGCAGATGGCTATGGGGAAACCCAACCGATTGCCGATAACAGCACCGAAGACGGCCGCAAAGCCAATCGGCGCATTGAGTTTCGCCTCCTGACGCCAGCCACTCTCGAAGAGCCAGCAATGCAGTCCCAAACATCCGATACGGCCACCGCTGAGGAGACCAGCAATGAATAGAACCGAGTTTATCTTCACAATCGCGATCATCCTCTTTGTAGCATTTTGCTTGGGATGGTTCGCAAATTGGCTGGTTCATCGCTTTAGCCGCGTCAGCCAATCCGATATTGGCGAATTGGATAAATTGGCCCAATCGGTGCATGAGGCTGAAGAAATACGCGACAAGGCCATCGCTTATATGGAACAGCGTGAAGCCGAAATGAGCAACAAATTGTCACAAACTGAAGCGGAACTCGGCGCGGCAATGGAAGGGCTGCGTGTCGCAAGGACGGAAGCTGAGGAATTGCGTAGTTATATCGAGCGGCAAAACTCTGGCGGATAGAATGCGCGATCAGCTCTCTTTCGCGGCGCTCTCAAGGCTCCATGCGGCAAGGGCAGCTTCATCTTGATCTTTGGAAGCCACCCAAGTGGCCGAGCCTTTGGATACTTCTTTTTTCCAAAACGGCGCGCGAGATTTGAGATAATCCATGAGATAATCGGCACCCGCAAAGGCATCTTTGCGATGACGCGCGGCAGTGGCTACCATCATGATCGCCTCACCGGGCTGCAATCGCCCATGGCGATGGATGACCAAAGCTTTTTCCAATCCGAACTTCTCAGTTGCTTGATCGGCAAAATTCCGAAGTGCAGCCTGTGTCATACCAGGGTAGTGTTCTATGAACATATAATCGAGACTGCCCGTGTCATCACGCACCACACCGGTAAAGCTGACAACCGCCCCAGACCGGGTCACTGCCGATTGAAACGCGGTCATTTCCGCCTGAAAATCAAACGCGGCCTCTTGCACCCGTGCCGACATCTCAACCTCCTGTCATTGGCGGAAAGAAAGCCACTTCGCGGCAATCAACAAGCGAGGTGGTAAAATCACTAAGCTCTTGATCTACCGCAACACAAATTGCCGATAAATCTACAAAGGCCGCAGCATATCCGGCATCCCGCGCCACCAGCTCGAAGATCAGATCGGCGACCGTTGCCGCAGAAGTCTCATAGGCCTCTTGGCTCTGGCCAACCCGTTCACGCACCCAGGCAAAATAGAGAATATTCAACTTCATAACGTTCAATCTCGCAAATGCGGCAGGGCTTTGCAGAAATAATCCACCCCGGTGATGATCGTAAGGGCAGCCGCGATCCAAAGCAAGGCCAGACCACTGTACCAAGTAGCATACATGCCGTGGTAGATCAGCCACAAATGAGACGGATCTTCGAGTGTTGCATCCAAAATTCCAGAGACAATCTCGTGATCCATACCCGCTGTGCCCATCACCAGATAATGCTCAAAAATGCCCACGGCAAAAAGCAAAGCAATCGCCACCATCTGCACGGTGGTTTTCCACTTGGCGAGTTTTGTGACCTTCAAGGTGCCGGCTACATCGTCCAAAAACTCACGCAAACCAGAAACAAAAACTTCGCGGAACACAATCAATGCGGCGGGCAGAAGAATCAAAGCATCCAAGCCAAAGACGCTGGCCAAAACCAATAAGGCGATCACAACCATGGCTTTATCGGCAATTGGATCCAACATGGCACCCAATTTGCTTTCTTGTTTCCAAGCACGCGCCAGGTAGCCATCAAGCCAATCAGTCAGCGCCGCGCCGACAAATAGTACCAGCGCAGCCCAATCCGCATAGGGCCGCGTGAAATACAAAAACATCACAGCCACCATAGGCGCAGCGATCAACCGGATCACGGTCAATATATTTGGCAAACCCCACATTCTTCGAAACTTAACCGGGTTCGAATCCGCATGCCAGTGGTATCGAAAGGATTTTGCACATTCCATCATAATTTCTGCAAGTGGAAGACTACCGAGGCATTGCGATCTCGGATTTAAACGCCTCAGCCTAGGGCTGGAAATGATTAAAGATCTGCTCCGCCATCGCATCTGACACCCCATCCACAGCTTTGAGATCCACCAAATTGGCCCGCATGACAGCCTTAGCTGAGCCAAAATGCGCCAGCAGCGCTTTTTTACGTTTGGGACCAATGCCATCAATATCATCCAAGGGATTTTTCAAATTGGCTTTGGCACGTTTAGCCCGGTGCGTGCCGATAGCAAAACGGTGTGCCTCGTCGCGCAAACGCTGCACGAAATACAGCACCGGATCATTGTACCGCAGCGCCATGACAGGTTTGCCAGTGCGATAAAATTCTTCCTTGCCAGCATTGCGGTCCACGCCCTTGGCCACGCCGATCATGGCGATATTTTCCACACCCCATTCCCGCATGATCTCACGCACAGCGCTCACCTGCCCGGCCCCGCCGTCGATCAACAGCAAATCTGGCCAAGCCTCAGATTTGCGCTCAGGATCTTCTTTCAAAAGCCGTTTAAAGCGGCGGCCAATAACTTCCTTCATCATGCCAAAATCATCACCGGGCGTGAGGTCATCACCCTTGATGTTAAATTTCCGGTACTGTGACTTAAGCAGACCTTCCGCACCCGCCACAATCATCGCCCCAACCGCGTGGGCACCTTGTATGTGACTGTTGTCATAAACCTCAATGCGGCACGGCACATCCGGCAGCTCAAACGCCTGTGCCAATCCTTTGAGCAATTTCATCTGTGAGGCTTTCTCCGACATTCGTCGCGCCAAACTCTCACGGGCGTTACGCTGCGCACCAGCCACCAAATCCAATTTTTCCCCGCGCTGCGGCACAGCAATCTGGACCCTTCGGCCCAGTTTTCCACTCAGCGCCTCGGCCATCAAATCAGGATCTTCAATCGCATCGGACAGCAAGATCATACGCGGCGGTTCGCGGTCAGAATAAAACTGACCCACAAAGGCCTGCATCACCTCAGTGATAGAGACATCGCCGCCCACTCTTGGATAGTAATCGCGGTTGCCCCAGTTTTGATTGCCACGAATGAAGAAGACCTGAACGCAGGCTTGCCCACCCTCCATATGCACCGCAATCACATCCGCCTCTGGCACGCTTTGCGGATTGATCCCTTGAGCTGTTTGCACTTGGGTCATCGCTTTAATGCGGTCGCGCAAGGCGGCGGCCCGTTCAAATTCCATATTCTCAGAGGCCGTCTGCATCTCTTGGGCAAGCTCTGCCTGAATATTCGTGGATTTCCCACCTAAAAATCGCTCCGCATCTTTGACCAAAACCGCATAGTCCTCCGCGGCGACATAGCCAACGCAGGGCGCGCAGCAGCGCTTGATTTGATATTGCAAACAGGGACGTGTGCGCGTGTCAAACTGGCTGTCTGAACAATCGCGCAATAAGAAAAAACGTTGCAGCTGGTTCAACGTCCGGTTGACTGCGCCAGCGCTCGCGAAAGGGCCGTAATATGTGCCTTTTTCCATCTTCGCCCCACGATGTTTTTTGATTTGTGGAAATCCATGTTCCCGACTGACCAAAATATTTGGAAAAGATTTATCATCTCGCAAAAGCACATTATACTTCGGCTTGAGCTGTTTAATCAGATTTTGCTCCAACAAGAGCGCTTCCGTTTCGGTCTTGGTGGTCAAAAACATCATACTAGTGGTTTCGCTGATCATGCGGCTGATGCGGGCCGAATGTCCCTGCGGTCTGGCATAACTCGACACGCGGTTTTTCAGACTTTTAGCCTTGCCAACATAGAGCACGCGGCTCTCCTGATCGAGCATGCGATAGACACCCGGCGAGCCATCTAGGCGGGTCAAATAGTCAGCAATCAGATCATGGCCCGTCACAGGCGGTGTGTCGTCTGTCATTATGGCTTTACGTCTATGCGATTCGCTAAGCGGCTGCATCGAAATAACGCTGGCTGCAAGAAATAAGCCATCCACATTTTTTGTGGATAAGTCTGAGGGTAAATTGGAAATCTGGGTATGAAACCCATGTTTCGAAGGTGAATTCCAAAACTGCACAATTTCCATGCACATTAATAAAGCATTGTAATTAAACGAAAGAAATTATTGTATATCAGCAAGTTTTTGTAATTATTTACTTTTTCCAATTTCTGGCTATCGAGCGCGCCAAAAGTGCACAACTTTACTCAAAATTTCTCAATCAAGGCCCAAAACATCAGGCGTTTGCCAGGCCAAATGCTGCCCACCATCTACGCAAAGCAGTTGTCCAGAAACCGCTGGCGCGTTTAAAAAATAACCCAAAGCTGCAGTAATATCACTTGGATTCGAGCCACGCCCTAAAACCGTGGCCGCACGTTGCCGCGTAAAGTGTTGATCCGACTGCCGCACCCCTTGCACCGTGGGGCCGGGTCCAATTGCATTTACACGCACATGCGGCGCCAGCCCTCGTGCGGCAGTTTGGGTTAAGGCCCAAAGACCCATTTTCGCTACCGTATAGCTGGCAAAATCCGGCGTCAGTTTGCGCACTCTTTGATCGAGCATATTGATTACCAATCCCGCAGCTATCGGCTCGCCTGCCGCATCATCTTGCGCCTGTGGCACTTGCTTGGCAAATTCCTGCGTCAGCACAAAAGGCGCGCGCAGATTGCTTTCAATATGCCGGTCCCAACTGGACCGAGTCGCTGTCTCCAGCGTATCATGTTCAAAGATTGAGGCATTGTTGACCAAGACGGTCAACGGACCGCCGAGTGCCTCGGCTGCGCGCGCAACCAAGGGCTGTGAACCGGTATCACTCAATAAGTCTGCCTGTAGCGCAACAGATTTACGTCCCAAGGCTGTGATCTCCGCACAGGTCTGCAAGGCCGCTTCGTCAGATTGCGCGTAATGCACCGCAAGGTCATAGCCTTGCTCCGCCAGATACAAGGCCATTTCACGGCCCAATCGAATGGCCCCACCTGTTACCAATGCACGCATGTGATCCCTCCTCAGAGCAGCACCACAAAGAGATATGCCATATAGAGCAGGGTCAAGCCCGCGCCCCAAATTCGAGTGAAATTTAATTTAAAAAATACCATGGGAACCAAAAGAAGCGCTGCAGCAAGCATGATCCAAAGGTCAAACCGTAAAAAGGCCGCATCGACCGGGATGGGACCAACAAAGGCTGCGATCCCAATGATGGCCAACAAGTTAAACATATTTGACCCGATGACATTCCCCAAAGCCACATCGCCTTGCTGCCGAAGCGCCGCAATTGTCGAGGTCGCCAACTCGGGCAAAGAGGTGCCAACGGCAATCAATGTCAAACCGATGGCTGTCTCCGGCACACCGTAATCTTTGGCGATAATTTCCGCATTGACCACCAAAATTCGCGCCCCAATGGGAAGCCCCACAAGGCCGAACACCAAATACAGCGCAATCTTCCATCCCGGCATCGTGGAATCCACGCCCTCAAGCCCATCCTCGTCAACGGCCACCAGAGCGGCAGTTTTCACCGTTTGTCTGTCTCGCTGTGCGCTACGCCCGTGGTCCCATAAAATGCCCAGTAAAACCGCCAATAAAATGCCCCCGTGCCACCATGTAAATGGCCCCAAAAACGCAAGTCCGATGAACAAAACCGTGGCCAAAATCATAAGCGAAAATGATTTCTTAGGGAAAAAATCAGCCGTATGCAGTCCGAAAATCAGAGCCGGCAGGCCCAAGACCAGCAAAATATTTGCGGTATTCGAGCCGATCACATTGCCCATCGCCAAGCCAGATGCACCATCGGCCATGGCGGACAAAACGATCAACAGCTCCGGCGCTGATGTGCCAAAAGCCACCACCGTCAAACTCACCAGTAGCGCAGAAATACCGAGCCGCAACGCCAAATTGACAGCACCGCGCACCAAAAAATCGCCAGCCAACAAGAGGGTGACCAGACCCGAAGCCACAAAAACCCAAGCCAATCTTTATCCTTTGCGATGACCAATATGGCCGCAAGAACAGGGGCCTTTTCCGATACTATAGCGCCCACATTTGACACATTTCGCATTCTTCAAACGCGTTTGGCCGGGAAACCGCAAACGCCCGAACATGGCCAAAACGGCGATCCCGATCAGAAAGAAGGTGACAACTTTTACCAACATTCCCTACATCCCAAAACGGGCAAAGGCGGCCCGTTCCTCAATGCTATGGGTAATGTCTCCCAAAAAAGACATGCCAAATCTTGACAGTATGGGCTTCTTTTGGCCCAAAATCCGAAAACGGGTTTTTTCGCCAAATTTTTCCTTCATGGTCGGAACCAAATGGCCAATGGCATCGGCCAGACCATCATCGATTGCCTTTTGTCCGACCCATATCTCACCGGTGAACAGATCGCGCTCCGCCAATTTTGCGCCGCGCCGATCTTTTATGTGATCCTTGAAGGTCTGATGGATCCCATCAAGTAAGGATTTCAACCGGGTGACATCCGCTCTCTTCTGCGGTTGAAACGGGTCGAGCATAGATTTCGAGCTGCCCGCCGTATGGACGCGGCGTTCAATTCCATGTCTTTCGATAAATTGGTTCAAGCCAAATCCAGAGGAAATCACACCAATGGACCCGACCACCGAGGAGGCATCGACATAGATTTCATCCGCACTGGACGCCAGCCAATAGCCACCAGAAGCTGCCACATCTTCAACAAAAGCATAGACCGGCGTTTCAAACTCTTCGGCCAGTCGCCGAATGCGCGCGCCGATCAGCGATGATTGCACCGGGCTGCCGCCTGGCGAATTGATCACCAAGGCCACGGCGGCAGGTTTCTTGGCGAAGGCTTTTTGCAACACTGGAGCCAGACCGGCATCGTTGAGACCGCGGCCCGTGGAGATCATACCGTTTAAACGCACAACACAGACCGTTTTGACGTCACGGCGAAAGGGATTTTTCATTTTCATATGTGTCAGATAAGACACCGCGCGCCCTGGAACAAGGCAGGCGACAAAATTTAGCTGCGAATGCGCCATCCTGTTTTGAAAATCCACCAAATGAAGCCCATACACGCGAGCGTAAACAGGCCAATTGCGCCAAGGCTGATGCCAATTGCCACATCCGCTGTTCCGAAAAACGCCCACCGAAACCCTGAGATGAGATAGACCACGGGGTTAAACAGGGTGACGGTTTGCCAAAATTCTGGGAGCATCGAAATCGAATAAAAGGATCCGCCTAAAAATACCAAAGGTGTCACCACCAGCATGGGCACGAGGTTGAGTTGTTCAAAGTTTCCCGCCCAAATCCCGATGATAAAGCCCAAGAGCGAGAACGACAGGCAAGTCAGGAGCAAAAAGCTCATCATCGCGATCGGATGCTGAATATCCAAATCGACAAATAGATAGGCTGTACCAAGAATGACCAACCCGATAAACAGGCTCTTTGTCGCCGCGGCGCCGACATAACCGATGACAATCTCAAGGAAATTCACCGGCGCTGACAGCAGCTCATAAATCGTCCCAATAAATTTTGGAAAATAAATCCCGAAGCTGGCATTGGAGATAGATTGTGTCATGACTGAGAGCATGATCAAGCCCGGCACAATAAACGCGCCATAATCCACCCCATCCACCGCCTCCATTCGGCTGCCAATGGCGGTGCCAAAAACTACGAAATAGAGGCTGGTCGACAGCACGGGAGAGATGAAGGATTGCTTAAGCGTGCGGAAAAAACGCGCCATCTCAAATGTGTAAATAGCCGCGATTGCTTGAAAATTCATGCTCCATCTTCCTGAACTAAATCGACAAAAATATCTTCCAGGCTCGATTGCTGGGTTTGCACATCACGCATTTGTAGACCGGCAGCCTGCAAATCATTGAGCAGGCCGGTAATGCCAGTGCGCTCGGCGTTAATATCGTAGGCATAAGTGAGGCCAGCACCATCTGGCGCCAGCTCCAGCCCATAGGGGGCCAGCTTTGCCGGGATTTCTTGCACTGGCTCCAGGAGTTCAATGCGAATTTGCTTCTTGCCCATACGCGCCATCAATGCGGCTTTGTCTTCAACCAAGAGGATTTCACCGCCGTTAATCACTGCGATACGGTCAGCAATCGCCTCTGCCTCTTCGATGTAATGGGTGGTCAAAATGATGGTGACGCCCTGTCCCTTGAGCTTGGCCACCGTGTTCCACATATCTTTGCGTAGCTCCACATCCACTCCAGCTGTTGGCTCATCCAAGAATAAAACCTTTGGCTCATGCGCCAAGGCCTTTGCGATCAGGACCCGGCGTTTCATTCCGCCAGACAGCGCCATAACTTTGGCCTCCTTCTTGTCGAACAACGAAAGAGTTTTGAGAATTTCATCAAGATAGGCTTCGTTTTTCGCCCTGCCAAACAACCCTCGCGAGAAGCGCACCGAGTTGATCACCGTCTCAAACGGCTCAAGTGCGATTTCCTGCGGCACCAAGCCAATCATCGCGCGCACCTTGCGGTAGTCGCGGGCAATATCCATGCCGGCGACCGTGATGTTGCCCGATGTCAGGCTAGAAATGCCGCAAATCGTGGAAATTAGGGTCGTCTTTCCCGCACCATTCGGGCCCAACAATGCGATGATTTCCCCCTCCTGGATATCCAGGCTCGCACCCGTCAAGGCTTCAAACCCACCATCATAGGTTTTGCGAACATTTTGAACGGAGACGATGACAGACATATTTGATCCCTTATCACTTCGGCAGATCTACACCCCATTTACCCAATGACACTGAATGACAACCCCTCACCGTGCCACGCAGGCGGTGATCGGCTTATGTTCTAACGGCTGCGGCTCCGCGGATCCAGTGCATCCCTGAGACCATCTCCAAGATAATTCACACTTAGAACCGTCAATGAAATTAATGTCCCCGGCCAGATGACGCGCTCTGGATAAAGAGTCATCCGGTCTACCGCGTCATTGAGCAATTTGCCCCAAGTCGGAAAATCTGGAGGGAAACCAAACCCCAGAAAGGACAGGGCACTCTCGGTAATGATGGCCGTAGCAATTCCCAAAGTGGCTGACACTAAGATCGGTGACATAACATTGGGCAGGATGTGATTCAAAATTAGATTGCGCGGCGTGGTGCCAATCGAGCGGGCCGCAAGAATGAACTCCCGCTCTTTGAGCGCCAAAACATCCCCCCGCACAATGCGGGCCGTTTGCATCCAACTGGTTAAACCAATCAACCCCACTATCAGTAAAAACGTGCCCATCTCAGGCCCGAGCGACAGGGCCAAGCTTTCGCGAAACAATACAGAGGCCACCAAGATCAGAGGCAAAATCGGCAAGGCCAAAAACAGATCCGTCAAGCGCATCAGTGGGCCGTCACAGAGCCTGAAAAAACCTGCGATCAGCCCAACAAAGGTGCCCAGAACAATCGACAGGATCATCGCGGTCAAGCCAACGGAGATTGACACCCGCCCCCCGGAAAGAAACCGCGCCAAATTATCCCGACCCAAATTATCGGTGCCCAGCACATAGTGCCAATTCACCTTCGCGCTCGGATCCCAAAGCGCGACATAGATCGGCCGCGTGTCCCGAAGGGTGATAAAATCCCGTCCCGACGGCAGGTATTGCGGATCATGTGGATAGACGAAAGGCCCCAGAAAAACACCCAGAATGATGAGCCCAAAGACCATAGCTCCGGCCATGGCGCCTTTGTGAGCGCGAAACTGCCGCCAAACCTCCATCCAACGATTGGAAGGTGGGCGGTTGATGTCTAGGGGATCGGATAGCTCAGTCATAGCGGATCCTTGGGTCTAAAAGGCCATAAAGCACATCGGCAATCAAATTGAACAGCACGATCAAAATTGCGAAAATGAAGGTCAAGGTTTGCACCATCGGCAGATCATTGGCCTGAATGGCAGTGATAAGCAATTGGCCAATGCCATTCACCTTGAAGACTTGTTCGGTAATGATTGCGCCGCCAAAAATCGACGGCACCCCAAGGGCGATCACCGTCACCACTGGGATCATCGAATTGCGCAGAACATGAACCAAAACCACTGTAGCTTCGCTCAACCCCTTGGCGCGCGCGGTGCGCACATAGTCATGGCTAAGATTGTCGAGCATCGAGGCGCGCATGAAGCGGCTGATCTGGCTGGTGATCTGCAAAGCAAGAACCATGACGGGCAGGAACATCTGCCAAATCTGCACTTTAAAACTGGCCCAATCATCGACCACATGCATCGTATCGTAGATCGACGGGAACCAACCCAGCTGCACCGAGAAAATCACAATCACCAAAACCCCAGAAAAAAATGGGGGCACGGAAAATCCGATCATCGTGATGAATGTCCCAGCTTGGTCGAAGATGGAATATTGCCGATAAGCAGATATTATTCCAATCGGCAAGGCGATGAGAATACCCACCACATAGGCCACCCCCACAACCCAAAGCGTTTGCGGCAAGCGCTGGATCACAATGTCAATCACCGGCGAGCGGGTTTGCCAAGAGATTACTCTGAGCTTTCCTTCTGCCAAGCCCGTGCCGAAAAGCGCATCAATGCCATTCAGCGGCTCTATCCAAAAAAACTGAATGATCCATTTAAAATATTGAATATGGATCGGCTGGCCGAGGCCAAGCGCTTCGCGCATCTGTTGCTTAACCTCGGGCGGAACGGTTAAAGGCACCTGTGCCATAGGATCGCCTGGGGCCAATTGCAGCAATAAAAATATCACAAGGGAAATGAACAAAAGTGTCGGAACCGCGAGGACAAGACGACGGATGGTAAATGTTAGCATCGGCGATTTAGCTCATTTTCTTTAAAATAGTTTGCGAGTGGGCGCCCCACCCCAAGGCAGGGCGCCACAAAATTTACTTCAGACGATGCCAATCGGCAGCATTCCAAAGTTCGCTGTCCCAAACATTCAAGACAACACCACCCAGATTATTGGCATGGGCAGACAATCTGCCCCGATGAACCAGTGGGATCATCGCGCCTTCGGAGACGGCCATATCGTTCAACTGGCGGGCAATGGATGCGCGCTCGCCGGCATCGGCTGTTGTGGCCAATTGCGCATGCAAGGCGTCATATTCCGCTGAACAGAAGCGCGAGATATTCTCACCCTGCCATTGTGACGCAGGCGATGGCGCTTTGTCACACAGAAGGTTCGCGAGATAGGACTGTGGATCTGTGCCGTTGAAAGTATTGGCGTACATTTCCAAATCTGCATAGAATTTTTGGAATGTATCAGGTGATCCAGGATCGCCACCAAAGAAGACAGAGGCACTGATGTTGCGCAATTCTATATCAATACCAATCTCACTCCACCACTGTTTGATCAGAGCTTGGAAGTCCTGACGAACAGCGTTTGTCGAGGTTTGATAGGTCATGCGCAGCGGCACGCCGTCTTTTTCACGCACCCCGTCACCATCGGTGTCCACAATACCAGCCGCATCAAGCATCGCATTTGCACCAGCGATATCTTGGGTCGAGCAATCGAATGTGTTTGAGTTCACCGCCGCTGGCGCAGGCACCCAGTTACAAGTCACTTTGCCCGCCTTGCCGTAGCCTATTTCCACCAAAAGCTCTCGATCAATCGCCAAGGACATGGCTTTGTATACCGCAGGATCTTGAAGGTAAGGATGCGGACGGATCACCGCACGCTCATCCGGGCCCAGCGCTGGATCTGGGTTGGTGTGGTTGAGCATGATGCGCTCAACCAAAGGACCAAAGCCCGCCACAGGCGTACCTTTGCCGGCAGCTTCCATTTGAGCAATCACATCCGGTGCCAACTGAAGGTTCCAAGCGTAGTCATATTCACCAGTTTCCATCACCGAGCGCCCGGCAGCAGCAGCATCGCCGCCACCTTTGAAGGTCACTTTGGCAAAGGCAGGCTTGCCAGCCTCACGGTAGTTGCCATTCGCCGACAAAACAATAACGTCATTGGGACGGAATTCATCGACTACATATGCACCTGTGCCGACGGGGTTAAAGTTTTCTTCGGTGCATTCCGATGCCTTTGCTCCCACACAATTGGCAAATTGCGCTGCTTGCAAAATCGGGCTTTCACCACCCACAAAGGGTCCATACGGGAAGGGTGTTTGCTGTTCAAAATTCACCACAACGGTCTGTGCATCCGGGGTTTCCACAGAGCTCACACCATTGAATTTTGTCACCTGCGCACAGCCACCATCGGGATCAGTGCAATATTCATAGGTGAACTTCACATCTGCAGAGGTGAAGGGCGTACCGTCAGACCACGTGATACCGGGCGTGATGTTCCAGGTTATGGAGGTGAGATCTGCGCTCACGCCGCCATTGGCCACAGTCGGAACACTATCCACGAGCCAAGGCACCAATTCACCTTTTTCATTATAGCGCGCCAATGGCTCAATAACCAAAGATGCTGCTTCCACATCCTTTGTGCCACCAGACAAAAATGGATTTAGAATAGAGGGTGCTTGCCAATAGATAATCTTGACTTCGCCGTCTCTTCCGCGGGCTTCATGGCCATCGGCCACCGCCATTGTGCTCATTCCAACCAGCGCAGCTGATCCGAACATGAGTGCAAAATGTTTCATATTTCTCTCCCTGATTAATAGTCTTAATGGGAATTTATTTCAAAAAGTATTTTCAACTTTGATCAAATTTCTTTTCGAATTTGTTCAGAAAAATGAAAAATACCGTCCGCATTCCCGTCGTGAGCTTATCAACAACCGGCTTAACCGAAAAATCAAGTATTTTTTAACTAAATTTAACTAGACAAGTAACATCCCCAAACGCAGAATGCCCCCAGTTTGAGCAAATATACAACTTAGAAAATTGTGTTTAATGCTTTGAAAACATAACCGATTACCCAATGAGGTTTTGATGTTAGAGCATCCGATTGCGCGTTTTGAAAACTTGAAAGTGGAGTTTAAAACCCAAGATGGACCAGTCGAAGCCGTAAAAGGGGTGAGCTTTGACATCGCAGCAGGCGAGACTGTAGCCATCGTTGGCGAAAGCGGTTCAGGCAAATCTGTATCATCTCTCAGCCTCATGCGCCTTGTGGAATATGGCGGTGGAGAAATTTCAGATGGACGGTTATTGTTCGACCGTGGCGCCGCCGGACCGATTGATTTGCGCACAATGGACCCCAAAGACATGCGCGCCATTCGTGGCCGCGAGATTGGCATGATTTTCCAAGAACCCATGACCTCCCTCAACCCGGTCTTTACGATTGGGAGGCAGCTTATGGAAGGTCTGCGGCTGCATATGGGCCTGAGCAAGGCGGCCGCCCGCAGCCGCGCAATTGAACTGTTGCGGCAAGTGCGAATTCCCGAACCGGAGCGCCGGCTGGACCAATATCCGCATGAATTGTCCGGCGGCATGCGCCAAAGGGTGGTCATCGCAATGGCGCTCGCCTGCGAGCCCCGGCTCTTGATTGCGGATGAGCCAACCACCGCTCTGGATGTCACTATTCAGGCTGAAATTCTGGGGCTGATAAATAAGCTCCAAAAGGACACTGGCACAGCTGTAATGTTCATCACCCATGACATGGCCGTAGTGGCACAGATGGCCGATCGCGTTGTGGTGATGTTTCGCGGTGAGAAAGTCGAAGAAGGCCCCGTAGAGGATATTTTTAAAAACCCGCAGCACCCCTATACACAAAACTTACTCGCCGCTGTGCCCAAGCTGGGTGAGATGCGCGGCCAACCCACACCCAAGCCTCTCAGCTTAATTGGGCAGCCAGAAAAGTCGCTCATAGGCTCGGTTCCCCCCACAGAGGAAGTCCTACTCGATGTGCGCAATCTAACCACGCGCTTTAGCGTGAAAGGGGGCTTTTTTCGCCGCAAGGTGGCGCGAGTGCATGCTTTGGAGAATGTTTCGTTTTCTATCAAGAAAGGCGCCACCCTCAGCTTGGTTGGAGAGTCAGGGTCCGGAAAATCGACCTGTGGCCGCTCAATTCTACGTTTGGAGGAGCCGCAATCAGGCTCCATCAAGTTGGGCGATACAGATGTTTTGGCGCTAGATTCGGCCGGCCTGCGCGAAGCGCGGCGTGATATGCAAATGGTGTTTCAGGATCCTTTTGCCTCATTGAACCCCCAAATGACCCTCGCCGATCAAGTCGCTGAGCCGATGAAAAATTACAATATGGCTCAGGGCTCCGAATTATTGGATCGCGTGGCAAGGTTATTCGATAGGGTCGAATTACCCCGCGCCTTCATGCGCCGCTTTCCCCATGAGCTGTCCGGCGGCCAACGCCAACGCATCGCCATTGCCCGCGCTTTGGCACTGAACCCCAAACTGCTGATTGCCGATGAGGCCGTCAGCGCGCTAGATGTCTCAGTTCAAGCACAAGTCTTGAATCTTATGTTGGAGCTGCAGGCGGAGCTTGGTATCTCCATGCTCTTTATCAGCCACGATATGGCAGTAGTGGAACGTGTCAGCCACCACGTTGCAGTCATGTATCTGGGGCAGATCGTCGAGATCGGCACGCGCCAAGAAGTTTTCGAGGACCCCAGACATGATTACACCAAAACGCTTATGTCAGCGGTGCCCGTAGCAGACCCACGCCAAAGAACCTTGAAGGCAGACTTTGAAAGTAAGCCGATCCCCTCCCCTATTCACCCGCTCGATTATGATCCCGGCCCAACCGAATACACCCATTTAGGTGGCCAGCATTATATTCTTAACTCGTAAACCAGAGGTGCCCTATGGCCATTCGCAATCGTTTTTCAGAACTGCTGCCCGAAATTACTGCTTGGCGGCGTGACATTCACGAAAATCCTGAGCTTTTGTTCGAGACCCACCGCACATCACAATTTGTCGCCGATAGGCTGGCAGAATTTGACTGTGATGAGATCGTCACAGGCATTGGCCGTACGGGTGTTGTGGCGCTCATAAAAGGGCGCTCCGATAGCAAAGGTAGGGTTGTGGGCCTACGGGCCGATATGGACGCGCTGCCAATAGAAGAGGCCACTGGATTGCCCTATGCCTCCAAAACCCCCGGTGTGATGCATGCCTGCGGCCATGATGGCCACACTGCAATGCTTCTGGGGGCTGCAAAATATCTCGCCGAAACCCGCAATTTTGATGGAACCGTTGCGGTGATCTTTCAGCCAGCCGAAGAAGGCGGCGGCGGCGGGCTTGAAATGTGCAAAGACGGCATGATGGAACGGTTTGGTATCGATGAAGTGTATGGCATGCACAATTGGCCTGGCCGACCCATTGGTAGCTTCGCCATTCGACCCGGTCCGTTCTTTGCCGCAACTGATACGTTTGAAATTATCATGGAGGGCAAGGGCGGCCATGCGGCCAAACCCAATGAAACAGTCGATTCTATCGTAATGGCCGCTCAATGCATCACCGCCTTGCAAACCATTGCTGCCCGAAACGCCGATCCAGTGGAGCAAATCGTTGTGTCAGTGACCTCATTTGAAAGCTCGTCCAAAGCCTTCAATGTCATCCCGCAGTCGGTCACATTGCGCGGCACAGTACGCACTTTGATCCCCGAAATGCGAGCTCTGGGGCGCGACCGGATTTATGACATTTGCACCCATACCGCAGCTGTCTTCGGTGGCGTGGCGCATATCACCTATACAGAGGGCTACCCAACCACAGTCAATCATGAAGCGGAAACCAAATTCGCCGCCAAGGCCGCTGCGAATGTCTCGGGAGACTGCGATTTTGCGCCCCTGGTCATGGGCGGTGAAGATTTTTCCTATATGCTAGAGGAGCGCCCTGGCGCATATATTCTTATGGGAAACGGCGACGGCGCCAGCGTGCATCACCCGGAATATAACTTCAATGATGAGGCCATTCCTGCTGGCTGCTCCTGGTGGGTGGAAATGGCTGAAACTCGACTTGGCACCGCGGAATAGCCAGGCACTGGCCAGCCATCCTACAAAAACCTGCATTGTCCGGAGGCTCTGGCCTTTGCGCAAGCAATTTATTTCAAATCATAAAAAACTGTTAAAGAAGTCTGACATTTTTTACAGGCTAACATTCTAAATTCTTAATTTATTTTAGGCCATTTAATAATGCGCTATTTTCTGCGCCGCTTGCGCGTTGTGACCTCTTTTGCAACGCTGTTTTTAATGCTGTCCTCCCCTCTGCGCGCGGATTTGACCACAGCACGCATTGCCCTCCAAACAAGAAAATTTGAGCTGGCCTTGGCACAGGCGGAGGATCTTGCTGTGACCCATCCCTGCGACAACGCCGTGATCGTCGTACGGGCTCATGTGGAGCTGGGACAGTTCAAAAAAGCCCAGACATCTGCCGCGCACGCGCCTTGGCGTCAAAACTGGCGGCCCCCCACATCCTAAAAGCCCTCGCACTGCACGGCCTGGGCAAACCGCGGCGGGCCATGTTTCACCTGCGCCGCGCGTGGATCTCAGCACAGAGCAAAATGAGCGGATCACGGCCACCCGCCTATTGCGACAGATACAAGCGGGCTTAACGGTAAAAATATCTGGCGGTCTGGACATCGCCCCTCGAGCAATATCAACAAGATTTCCTATTTGACCACTCATGCATCGATCAACCCACTCACCGGCGCTTTGCAAACCATCCCTTGGACAGCCAATGAACCAGAACGCAGCGGGTACGGCCTATTGCTCTGGAGTGGGTTTAGCTATGCCCTGCCCAAGACGAAATTGGGCACGCAGCTTGCAAGCCTCAATCTATCCACTGATATTTATAACGAGCCGCGTTTCAATCGTACCTCATTGAGCATCAATCATGGGCTGGTATTAACTCCAGCCGCACAACACCAAGCCACTTTGACGCAAGCCTTCACTGCCGTCAACCAATGGAACGTCTTTGAATCGCATACATTTTCTTCGAGCTAGTCACGTCGCTATGCTCTTCGCGATCCCCAAAATCCCCGACAAACTACCCTGCGCGATTGCTCCCTTGGCACCAATATAATCACCCGCCCAGATGGCAAAGACAGCCGGGTGCTAAAAACCAGCTTGCGCCACTATTGGCCCGCCAGCTGATCCAATCAATTTAATCTTAGCCTTGGCTACACAAATCGATTTTCTGACGCTGCGGACGTGGGCAATCAAGAGATTAAGATCGATCTTGGATGGCGCCCAATTTTTCAAACATCGCCCTACGTCCTGAATTTCAATTTCTCACTGTCCCTGGCAAAATGGAAAGGTCTAGAGATCACTTTCCCAGAAAGGAGGCGCGTGAGTTACCAAAATTTCGTTGAACCTGAGCAACCCTAATTTGAGCTATTTGGGCCTGATCCCCTCCGCACAATATTTATTTCTTTATCACGACGCCATTATAGAAATGTTTCGCGTCCGCAGTGATGCTATGTTTATTCGGCTGACCAATGCATTCTAGAGCATATCTTATCCATGCTTCACATGGAGCGGCGTTTACAAACCTGTAGGAAAACTGGCAGGGGCTGAGGGACTCGAACCCACGACCCTCGGTTTTGGAGACCGATGCTCTACCAACTGAGCTAAACCCCTGCAACTGAGAGGGTGACTACGCATAAATGCGGGTCATTGCAAGGGGCCGATTGCGTGATCTGACTGTGAAATGTCGATTTCTCCAATGGATCATCTGCGCAAGGTGCCACGAAAAAAGGCGGCCCGAAGACCACCCTAATGCCGTCAATCCAAAGCTGGATTACTCGTTAATTTTGGAGACGACGCCGGCGCCAACGGTGCGGCCGCCTTCGCGGATCGCGAAGCGCAGACCAGTTTCCATGGCGATTGGGGCGATCAGCTCAACGTCGAACTTGAGGTTATCACCTGGCATCACCATTTCAGTACCGGAAGGCAGAACAACTGTGCCGGTCACATCGGTGGTCCGGAAGTAGAACTGTGGGCGGTAGTTGGCGAAGAATGGCGTATGACGGCCACCTTCTTCTTTGGTCAGAATATAAGCTTCAGCTTCAAACTTCGTGTGAGGCTTCACAGAACCTGGCTTACACAGGATCTGACCGCGCTCAACGCCATTGCGGTCGATGCCGCGCAGCAGAACACCTACGTTGTCGCCAGCTTCACCGCGGTCGAGCAGTTTGCGGAACATTTCAACGCCTGTGCAGACGGTTTTCGCTGTGTCACGGATGCCAACGATTTCGATTTCTTCGCCCACATTGATCACACCGCGCTCAATACGACCGGTCACAACCGTACCACGGCCGGAGATTGAGAACACATCCTCAATTGGCAGCAAGAAAGGCTGGTCAATCGCACGGGCCGGTGTTGGGATATACTCATCCACAGCCGCCATCAATTTTGCGATGGACTCAGAGCCGATAGCCGCGTCGCGATCTTCCAAAGCGGCCAAAGCAGAGCCAGGAATCACAGGGATATCATCACCAGGATATTCGTAGCTGGACAACAGCTCACGGATTTCCATTTCAACCAATTCGAGCAACTCGTCGTCGTCAACTTGGTCAACTTTGTTCATGTAGACAACCATGTAAGGAATGCCAACCTGGCGGCCCAGCAAGATGTGCTCACGGGTCTGTGGCATCGGGCCATCGGCCGCGTTCACAACCAAGATCGCGCCATCCATCTGCGCCGCACCGGTGATCATGTTCTTCACATAGTCAGCGTGGCCAGGGCAATCAACATGCGCGTAGTGGCGTGCATCTGTTTCATACTCAACATGCGCAGTAGAAATAGTGATGCCACGTGCTTTTTCTTCCGGCGCGCCGTCAATCTCGTCATAGGCTTTGAAATCACCAAATTGCTTGGTGATCGCAGCTGTCAAGGTTGTCTTGCCATGGTCAACGTGACCAATCGTGCCGATGTTAACGTGGGGTTTCGAGCGTTCAAACTTTTCCTTAGCCATGGGTGGGCAGCCTTATATGTTAAAGGGGGCACGCGGCCCGCGATTGTGATATCGCCGGGCAGATATTGGAGAGTGCGGCGGAAATCAAGACCCTTGTTGCAAAGCCGTCAGGCCCGCGTTCACTCTGACCTTGCGCGGCCGGAATCCGCATCCGCATCATCGAGCAAAATAACAATGGTATCGGGTCCGTCAAACCAAGGTTGTTTGCGCAGCCAATCTTCGGTTTTCTTGCGGCTTGTTTGGAGAGATCTCGCATTTGCTGCGCGCGGCTGCGGGTGAAGCCCGAACCCAAAATAGATCCACCGGTGAGCCGTTCAATCACCGTGATTTGATGTGGCTCTTCTGTCAGGACTTTGCCCGTATGATCCTCAACCACGATGACCGTGAAAATCAGGATGGACTTCGGTGCCGCAAAAAATGGGATGCCCGGCTTGGCCAGGACATATCCGCCCGCCGTGACGCCCAGGTGGTAATAAGATCCGCCTTCAAATCTGGAGAAACGTTCTGTGAAAGCCACATCTAGGGCCTGCATCCATTCCTCACGGCTGGCGCTGCGTGAAAGCGGGCCTTTGGCCAATTGCACCTCAGCACGCGGCACCAATTACCCCAGTCTAAAATTTCCGATGGGTACAAATTCTTCGGTCAAATCCCGCGTCGGCGTCGCACAGGCCACAGACAAGAGCGACACAACAACTGAGGCAAAACGCATCAACATATCAGCTCCTTATATCGCACGATCTGCTACCAAGCCTGTCCCCACATGGCAACATAAAGACGGCAGCCCTGCCCTATTTGGCACAAATCTGTTGAATGGCTTGCCACTCTTCGGATGACACACTTTTATTGTAATTCCGCGCCGTCTGGACGGCGGCTCGGGCATGGGCCGCTCTTGCGACACTGGGTGGATGCGAGCTGATCCACCCCATGTCAAAGGCAGGATCCCCCATTTCCTGAAGTAACAGTTCGAAAAATTCCGCCAATGCTTCGGGAGACACACCCGCCTTGGCCATTTGCGCCAGGGCAAAGTCATCCGCACGAGCCTCAACATCGCGTGAATTTTTAGCCGATATCAAGTGCTTCCCAACAAGGGTCAACACGGCCCCGCCTGTGGCATCGCCAAGGACCAAAGACAGCAAGCCCGCCGTCCCCGCCGCTCGCAATGCTTGCTCAATTGGATCTCTTTGCGCGACATGGCCCAGCTCATGGGCCATAACCGCAGCCAATTGTTCGGGCGTCTCGGCCATTTCAATCAAACCGCGCATCACGATGATATGTCCACCGGGGAGGGCAAAGGCGTTGATCATCTCATGATCCACCACGCCGACGCGAATGGCATAGGGAAATTCTTGCCCATGCTGCAACGCCTGCGCCATTTGCTCCAAAGCTGCTTGACCCTTGGGGTTGGTGCAGCGCCAATCGCCAGCCTCTTCCTTTGACAACAGGCGCTCGATTTGTCGCAAGACGGCACTGCCAACTCTGGATTCCTTCTCCGTCGGGATAAAAACGGCCAATCGCCCAGCTAAGGCCGGAACAATGAAAAAAATCATGAGCGCAACAGCCGTGGCACTGGCCCCGAGCCATACCACTATTTTTCCCCAGGTTCGGCCTGTGACAGTGGTTTTGTTAAGGTTCGGGCAAGCGACCTTGATCGCTGCAATGCCGCGCGAATTGCTCAGAACAATGCGCGCCTCACTCGGATCCACCGCCCCCGAGCATAGAACCAGCCCATCGCCTGCATCATCGTGCAGCCGTCGCAGCGTCTCCAAAGGCCAAATATCCACTTCTGCGCCAGAGCGGTCATGGATGATAAAACGCCGGCTCTGAACATCAAGCGAGACAAAAACCTGCCAACGTTGCGCTGAGCGCCCATCAAAATATAGCGCATCCACCCATGTGAAGGCCACGCTAGAACGCCCCGCCGATATCCAACGCATCGGCGAAACCATCCGCGTCAGCTATATGGTCCCCAGTTCGCTGGCGTATTTGCTCCAGAGGTTCGGCATTCTCTACCCTGAGCGTGTCAACGTAATGGCCAAGAATGGGCGCTGAGATAAGCACTGTCACGACCGCGCCGACAAGCAAAATGAACGCCAAATAGCCAAAAACCACAGCCAGAACTCCAAACAGTCCGGCGCCTTTTAAGACCCCGCCCACAGCAAAAACACCAAACAAAACGACAAGGACAAGACCCAAGACAAACGTCAAAATAGCTATGAGAAAAAGCCCCAATACAAAAATACTAACCACCCGTCCGGCGGACGCCTCGGATGTTAAGCGCACCTGGCCGTCCAGGACTTTGTGAGCGGTTAGATATTTGAAACTTTCGACTTGGTAGTAGACAAATCCAAAGAGCGACCAAACACAGCCTGCAAAGATTATAATGGTGAGCAAATTCAAGCTTTGCGCTAAGTAAGCGATGATGCCGCACAGCAGCAACACAGCCGCAGCAATAAACAAATGCTTCATTGCTGGATACAGCGCCGTCCACTGCCCCTCCTGTTCAAACCCCGCATCGCCGTACCACATGCGATCGGTCATGTATTTTTCCAGCCGAAATGTCGCCAGCGGTATGAGCGCGCCGAGGGTCACAAGCGACATTCCATAATAGAGCAACGCGCGCCAAACATATCCCAAAGCCGCGGCATCCATTGCAAACCGTAGGCCGCGCCAGTGGGTGCGCGACAGCATATAGCGCCGCGCACGGTATTGCGCGAAAAAGATTAAAGGCAGCACAGCCAAACTGGTCGCATAGGTTGCCGCAAACTGTATCAGCATATCCGTAGGGCCGTTGGGCTCCGAGCTGATCGCACCCCAAAGATTAAAGCCAACAAAACTGAGCACAACTTGCAACAGGCCCAAATAAACTGCGAGAACGACCAAGGCGATCAGAAAGCCCAAGAATTTCTCCAGCCCCGTGCCGGTATATTCAAAGGAATCTCCCGCCGGCATAATCGACGACCAAATATATCGGCGCAGGCGTGTGCGGGCCCAAAATCGGTAGATGCCCAAAGTCATGACGGTCAAAGCCCCAGTCCTAATAACAAGCCAAAAAAGTTTGGAATTTTCGGGCAAAAAAGAGCCGCAAAGATACGTTGGAGCGGAAGCCTCTCCTTGCGAGGTCAATGTGTCCGTCATAAATTTAATCCTGCAATTACAAAATTATATATCGCAGCGCAATCACTTCGTGAAGCAATTGTCACGCGGAAATCCTCGTGGCGCCATACGGCCAGCACTGGCGCGTTTGCCCATCCATTCAGTCAATTCCACCGCCTCAACTACGCGATTGCGTCCGGCGGGGTCTTTCCAAGACAGCCCCTCTTCAAGGAAAAACGTCGTGGCATCGGACAGACCGCCATCTTTATATTTTTGCAGGCGCACCCCTTTGCCTCGGCCCATTTCCGGCAGCTCATCGACCAAAAAGACCAAAACCTTCCGGTTTTCACCGACACAAGACACATGATCTCCCAACACAGGGCAAGATAAAAGCGCCTTCACATCATCCTTGACGTTCAGTACCTGCCGGCCGCTGCGCGTTTGTGCGACAATCTCTGTTTCAGGCACCACAAACCCATCGCCAGCAGTTGAGGCTACCAGGCGCTTCACCGACGGATCATGGATGAAGAAATCCACAATTTCGACATCATTGGGCAGATCCACCATCAACCGCAATGGCTCGCCCATACCGCGTCCACCCGGCAGATTATCCGCCACCAGCGTATAGAAGCGCCCATTGCTGCCAAATACGATCAATTTATCTGTGGTTTGCGCATGGAATACAAAACGGCCTTCGTCGCCATCTTTGTATTTCAGAGGCTTGTCTAAGGCCACATGACCAGACATGGCCCGAATCCACCCCATTTTCGAGCAAACAACCGTTACCGGTTCACGCTCAATCATTGCTTCAAGCGGTACCTCTTCCACCTCGCCCGCAATGGCAAAAGCGGTGCGGCGCGCGCCACCAGCATAGTCTTTTCCAAAGGTTTTGCGCGTGGCGCGCAATTGCTCACTGATTTTCGCCCATTGCAGACCTTCATCGGCAATCAAATCATCCAGAGTGGCCCGTTCTTGTTGCAAAGCGTCGCGCTCACGGCGCAATTCCATCTCCTCCAAACGCCGCAAGCTGCGCAGGCGCATGTTCAAAATAGCTTCAGCCTGAACTTCCGAGAGCTCCTCTTGCCCCGCCACCGCCTTGCGATAGCTCAACGGGCCGATGTAATCGCTTTCTAACATGGCACGCGGATGATCCCGACTCCAATCTTCAAACATCAATGCGGTTTTCGGATCCTCATCATAGCGGATAATATCAATCACCCGATCGAGATTGAGAAACGCCAGAATAAAGCCTTCCAGAACCTCCAGACGGTGATCAATTTTTGCCAAACGATGCTCAGAGCGCCGGACCAGAACCTCTTGCCTATGGTCAAGAAAGGCGCGTAGCACCTCTTTCATACTGCAGACCTTTGGGGTGAGCCCATCAATGAGCACATTCATATTCAAACTGAACCGCAGCTCAAGATCGCTGTTGCGATAGAGCATATTCATCAGCAACTCCGGTTCTACGTTCTTACTGCGCGGCTCCAACACAATCCGCAAATCTTCCGCTGACTCATCGCGCACATCGCCCAAGATTGGTACTTTTTTGGTTTGGATGACCTCTGCCAATTTCTCAATCAGCTTTGATTTTTGCACCTGATAAGGAATTTCAGTGACCACAATTTGCCAAAGCCCACGGCCAAGATCCTCGACCTCCCATTTACACCGTAACCGAAAGGAACCGCGTCCGGTGCGATAGGCATGCGCGATATTCTCTGGAGGTTCGACCAAGATACCGCCCGTTGGAAAATCAGGACCGGGCACATATTGCAACAATGTATCGTCACGGGCATCGGGGCTTTTAATCAAATGCAAACAGGCATCAATCAGCTCCGAGATATTATGTGGCGGGATATTGGTGGCCATGCCCACGGCAATACCACTGCTGCCATTTGCCAAAAGATTGGGAAAAGTTGCGGGCAGCACCACAGGCTCGGTGAGCGTGCCGTCGTAGTTTTCCCGGAAATCCACTGCATTTTCCGAAAGACCCTCCAAAAGCGCCTCGGCCACGACGGTCATCCGCGCCTCTGTGTAGCGGCTTGCGGCGGGGTTGTCGCCGTCGATATTGCCAAAATTACCCTGACCATCCACCAGCGGATAGCGCACGTTAAAATCCTGTGCCAAGCGGGCCATGGCATCATAGATCGCCGCATCCCCATGCGGGTGATAATTGCCCATCACATCGCCAGAAATTTTGGCAGATTTCCGAAACCCTCCGCTGGCATTGAGCTTCAATTCGCGCATCGCGTAAAGAATTCGGCGGTGAACCGGTTTCAACCCGTCGCGCGCATCCGGCAAAGCACGGTGCATGATCGTCGAAAGCGCATAGGTGAGATAACGCTCACCAATGGCCCGGCGGAGCGGCTCTGTCGTTTCACTTGCAGTTGGCGCGGTATCGTTCATCGGTTCTGACATGGCCTGGGTGTATCTGCCGAAAACTTGCAGGTCTAGCCCTACTCCGCGGCGATCTACGCGAAAATCTATTTGCGCGATCAAAACCGTCCCACCGGACTCCTCACAGGCTAAACAACCGTTGACCCACCTATTGAAATCCAGGCAAGTGGGCGCTGAAACACACGGGGGCTTATATGCAAAAATCAATTCTGATCACAGGGTGTTCGTCGGGCATCGGCTTGGACTGCGCCGAAACGCTGCATGCGATGGGCTGGAAAGTCTTTGCCAGTTGCCGCAAGCAAGCCGATTGTGACCGGCTTGAAGCCATGGGTCTCACGTCGCCGCGCCTGGATCACGCGGATGCCGCATCTATTCGTGATACGATCGAACAAGTGACAAAAGCAACCGGCGGCACGCTTGATGCAGTGTTTAACAATGGAGCGTTTGCGGTGCCCGGCGCCGTAGAGGATTTACCAACCAATGCCTTGCGGTCCATCTATGAAACCAATGTTTTTGGCTATCACGAAGTCATTCGGCAAGTGCTGCCGATTATGCGGGCGCAAGGCCATGGGCGCATTCTCAATTGCTCATCGATTCTAGGCTTTATTACCCTGCGTTTTCGCGGCGCATATAACTCAACCAAATTCGCCCTCGAAGGATTGAGTGACACTCTGCGCATTGAGATGCGAGGCACGGGGATCAAGGTGATTTTGATTGAACCTGGCCCCATTGGCACAAAGATTCGTGAAAACTCCATTCCACATTTTGAGAAATGGATTGATTGGGAAAATTCCCCACAAAAAGCGCAGTATGAGCGCGGGTTGATTAAGCGGCTTTATAGCCCATCTAACGGGCCTGATACGTTTGAACTGCCAGCCTCTGCTGTCACAACAAAGGTTGTGAAGGCTTTGCACAGTGCCAACCCAAAGCCGCGCTACTACGTCACCACACCCACCTACGTAATGGGATTCTTGCGCCGCATCTTACCGACCCGTGCGCTCGATTGGCTTTTGGTGCGGATGTAATGTCGCATGGGATTGGTCTTTGTCTGAAATTCCCCTAAGTGGGGCCTAACATCTAGGAGGTGCTCAATGGGCAACGATCCACTCTTTATCATAGCCACGCTCGCCTGCGTTGTAGTTCTGGCCATTTTAGCGCTTGGTATTGGAAGTTTCGCGAAGGGCGGCGAATTTGCCCGCAAACATTCCAACCGCCTCATGCGCTACCGAATTGCAGCCCAATTCGTGGCCGTTATTTTGATTCTCCTCGCTGTCCTCTTTGGAAAGGGCTAACCATGGTTGTGCTCAATAAAATCTATACAAAAACCGGAGATGCCGGCACCACCGCTCTTGGCAATGGCGCGCGCATTGAGAAACATGCTTTGCGTGTAAACGCCTACGGCACAGTAGACGAAACCAACGCCACGGTTGGCCTGGCACGGCAGCATTCGACTGGTGACATGGATGCGCAATTGGCCGCCATACAAAACGACCTGTTCGATCTTGGCGCTGATCTTTGCCGGCCAGATATGGAAAAGGACGCGGACGCAGAATACCAACCGCTGCGCATGACCGCAGCGCAAGTGACCCGCCTGGAAGCAGAAATCGATGCAATGAACGATGCTTTGGAGCCGCTGCGCTCGTTCATTCTGCCAGGCGGCTCAGCGCTTGCAGCACAGCTTCACCTTTGCCGAACCGTCTCACGCCGCGCAGAACGGATGACCGTGGAATTGGCCGGGCAAGAGGCGATCAATGCCTCCGCCTTGCAATATCTCAACCGCCTCTCCGATTGGTTCTTCGTCGCCGGGCGCATCGCGAATGACGATGGGCACGCCGATATTCTTTGGGTTCCCGGCGCCAATCGTTAAGCCCCACAGGTGACCGCATGTAACACTTTGATGGCACCCAATCCCAATTTGGCCGCGGCAAAGCGCCTAAATGTCGATTTTCCCCTGTTTCCCGAAGAAAAACGCAGGTAACACTTCGACAACTGTGAACTGAGAGTCGCCTACGGCTCGCTCATGTACGGAGATATATACCATGAAGGTCTTAGTGCCGGTCAAACGTGTGATCGATTATAACGTGAAAGTCCGTGTTAAAGCGGACGGTAGCGGCGTCGATTTGGCCAATGTAAAAATGTCGATGAACCCTTTCGACGAAATCGCTGTCGAGCAAGCGATCCGCTTGAAAGAGGCGGGGCAGGCCGATGAGGTGGTCGCGGTATCTGTTGGTGTGAAACAAAACCAAGAGACCCTCCGCACGGCGCTGGCCATGGGTGCGGATCGCGCAATCTTGGTGGTCGCAACCGAAGACGTACATACTGATATTGAGCCTCTGGCGGTTGCAAAAATCCTCAAGGCTGTGATTGACGAAGAGCAGCCAGGCATAGTGTTGGCCGGCAAACAGGCGATTGACAACGATATGAACGCCACAGGCCAAATGCTGGCGGCATTGACCGGTTGGTCACAGGCCACTTTCGTGTCCGAGCTTGAGATCCAAGGGGACAATGCTTTAGTCACGCGTGAAGTGGACGGTGGCCTGCAGACGATCAAAGTCTCCATGCCGACCATTGTCACCGTGGATCTGCGTCTCAATGAACCGCGTTACGCCTCATTGCCGAACATTATGAAGGCGAAGAAAAAGCCAATGGATGAAAAAACACCCGCGGATCTTGGCGTTGATATCGCACCGCGCCTGACCATTGTCTCTACCGGAGAACCTGACGCAAGAGCGGCGGGTATCAAAGTGGGCTCCGTGGATGAGTTGGTCGAGAAACTTAAAGAAGTGGGGGCTGTATAATGGCTGTACTCTTGATTGCTGAAGTGAACGGTGGCGAATTATCCGTTGACTCAACTGCAAAAGCGCTCACCGCTGCAAAGCAAATGGGCGAAGTGACCGTGCTCTGCGCCGGGTCTGGCTGCTCATCCGCAGCTGAAGCGGCCGCGAAGCTCGAAGGTGTCTCCAAAGTGCTTTGCGCGCAAAATGACGCCTACGGCCATGACCTTGCCGAACCTGTTGCCGCTTTGATTGTATCGCTCGCCATCGACTACAGCCACATTGTCGCGCCTTCCACCTCGGCCTCTAAGAACATTCTGCCGCGGGTCGCGGCGCTTTTGGATGTTATGGTCATATCCGAAGTGACAGCGGTTATTGACGCAGACACATTCGAGCGCCCCATCTACGCGGGCAATGCGATCCAAACGGTAAAATCCACCGATGCCACCAAAGTTGCCACGATCCGCACCTCGACCTTCGATGCGACCAGTGAAAGCGGCGCAGCCTCGGTCACCAGCATCGATGCGGCCAGTGATCCCGGCTTGTCCTCTTGGGTGGAAGACAAGGTTGCCGAAAGCGACCGTCCTGAACTAACCTCAGCGGGCGTTGTGGTCTCTGGCGGCCGCGGAGTTGGCTCGCAGGAAGATTTTAAAGTCATCGAAGATTTGGCCGATACACTGGGCGCCGCAGTGGGCGCCTCCCGAGCCGCGGTCGATTCTGGCTATGCTCCGAATGACTGGCAGGTGGGGCAAACCGGTAAGGTTGTGGCACCAGATCTTTATGTTGCCGTTGGCATTTCTGGTGCCATTCAACATTTGGCTGGCATGAAGGACTCCAAAGTCATCGTTGCGATCAACAAGGATGAAGAGGCACCAATCTTCCAAGTGGCAGATTTCGGTCTCGTGGGTGATTTGTTTGATGTCGTGCCGCAGCTGACAGAGAAACTGGCCTAGGCAGAAACGCAATTTTTAGTAAACGCAACAAAGGCCCGTCTCAACGGCGAGCCTTTGTGATTTGGCGTTGCAAAGATCCGGCCTAAGCGGCTTCCCCAAAACGATTGGCCACCAAATCGCGCAAAGCTTCCGCCAAGGCCACCGCCTCTGCGCCACGGGTTTCAACCTCGATAGAGGTGCCATTGGCCGCAGCTAGCATCAACAATCCCATGATGCTGTCCCCTTCAGCAGACAGCCCATCTTTGCGCACAACAGCGCCCGCATCAAACTGCTCAACCGTTTCCACAAATTTAGCAGAGGCCCGCGCATGGAGGCCCTTTTCGTTAATAATATTCAATAGTTGCTGCACGTTTATTGTCCTATTGAGCTTCGGGAAGGCAATCCATGTATTTTCGCCCCGCATCTATGGCCCGCGAAATAGCCTCTGGCACGGTCTGACTGCGAGATTTAGCGAGTTTTACCAGAAGGGGCAGATTGGCGCCATAGAGCACCCGGCGATTGGCACAATTACAGGCAGAAAGTGATAGATTGGATGGCGAGCCGCCAAACATATCGGTCACAATCACCACGCCGCCGCCAATATCCACCCCATCTGCCGCTTGGCAAATTTCAACCCGCTTGGCTTCACGGTCGCAATCTGCGCCGATGGAAACAGCCGCAATGCCCCGTTGAGCGCCCACAACATGCTCCACCGCCGCCTTATATTCGGTGGCCAGCCCGCCATGCGCTACGATAACGATACCTATCAACTGCTCAAAACCTCAGAGTCTGAAGTGTCCGACGGAGCCACCTGTACCAGCAGCTCTCGATGCCGTATGCTCACATGCCAGCCTCGCAATTGCAATTCTTTCTGTAACATTTCAACCATTGTGACAGATCGATGTTTGCCGCCCGTACAGCCAAAGCCAATGGCCAGATGCGAACGCCCCTCCGCCACATGGGCTGGAATCACAAGATCAATTAAATCGAGCACTTTCTGCTTGAAAGCCGGAAAATTACCGTCCTCGGCCACGTAAGCCTGAACCTTCAGATTACGGCCATCTTCAGTTCTGAGATTTTCATCCCAATAGGGGTTGCGCAGGAATCGACAGTCAAACATCATATCAATGCCCCGCGGTGTGCCACGTTTGTACGAGAAGGACTGCACAGAAATCGCCATTGAATTGCCTTTGTCCGAAGCAAAATAGCGGGTGACCTCCGCACGCAGGTCATGGGGCGACAGTTGGGTGGTATCGATCAAAACATTAGCTCTGACCCGCGCCGGCTGCATCAAATCCAAATCCAGCTGTATCCCCACAAGAGCTGCACCATCTGGCGACAAATGGTGCCGACGTCGAGTTTCGGAAAAGCGGCGGATAAGCACATCCACCGAGCAATCCAGATAAAGCACCTCAAGCGTCAATGACGGATTGGCAGACAATGTCGCAATTGTGTCCATCATTTGAGCGGTTGAGAAATCGCGATTTCGGGTATCAAGCCCCAGAGCCATTGGCCGACTTAAGCCCGGCGGTTCGAACAATCGCGGTGCAAGGCTCAAAGGCATATTATCAATAGATTCAAAGCCTGCATCTTCCAAAGCATTGATCGCAGTGGTTCGCCCGGCCCCAGATGGGCCGGTCACGAGCACAACATGCACCGGTTGCGTTTTGTCAGTCATAGGCTGCAAATCCATTTTGAAGCAAAAGCAGGAGCGCCGCAGCCCGCGGCACTTCCGGCCCACCGGGAATTACCGAGACTATATTTCTTAATTTTGTGACTTCCGCAACAAAAGGCAAGCGGCGATCACTATTTTGTGACAGATCTATGCAAAACTTTAACGACGCCTCGGGCGTATGTGCGCAGGATAGAAGGCCAATGCCGCGCGCTTCTATACGCCCTGCAACAGCGTCAGGCGCCTGCAGGAGCAAACCTTTTTGCGAAGCGCGCAGCCAGACGCGATCATCTGAAACCAGCTGCGCCCCGAGCGCCAGCATTTCGATCGCGAGAAGGGATTTGCCCGCGCCTGATGGACCTAAAACCAACAGCCCGCACCCGTCAACGGACACGGCTGTGCCATGCAACAGCAACGCCTCATCGTCATCGCTGTAATTTCTCCAAGCATCATAGTTCATGACATCACACCGGCAGGCCGAACGAAAAGCGCGCCCACAGCCGGCAGCAAAAGCACAAGCAAAAGCAGATGGAAAAATGTGATCCGACGGCTCTCGGGTGATATGGATAGACTCATAAGGCATTGATTTCGTTTGTATAAAATGATATCATTCATTGCGACCATCAAAACCTCGCAAAGATTGGGGCTTAGGCTTCATTATATCGGT
The DNA here is from genome assembly GCA_905181815.1 of uncultured Planktomarina sp. Classification (GTDB taxonomy): domain Bacteria; phylum Pseudomonadota; class Alphaproteobacteria; order Rhodobacterales; family Rhodobacteraceae; genus Planktomarina. Next base: position 145,407 of record CAJIZA010000004.1, read on the forward strand.
AACCGATACCATAGAGTGTCTCAATTGCATCAAAGTCTCCGTCCACCCGTCGCATTTTTTTGCGCAGCCGTTTAATATGGCTGTCTATTGTTCGGTCATCGACATAGACCTGATCATCATAGGCCACGTTCATCAGTTGATCGCGGCTTTTGACAAAGCCCGGCCTAACCGCAAGCGCCTTCAACAAAGCAAATTCCGTCACAGTCAACGAAACGGCTATGCCGCGCCAAGTCACCCCGTGGCGCATCGGGTCCATCGACAAAGGGCCACGCACCATGATGGTCGTATCGTCCGCCTCTGAAGCTTGATCTCCCCCCAGCACTTCCCATCGTCGCAAAAGCGCACGGATACGTTCAAGCAAGACCCTTGGTGAACTTGGTTTTTTCACATAATCATCTGCCCCCATGCGCAGGCCCAACACTTCGTCAATCTCATCCTGTTTTGAAGTGCAAAACATCACAGGGATGTTCGACACATACCTCAGCCGTTGTAACACATCCATGCCATCGAGGCCTGGCAGCTTGACGTCCAGCACCAAAATATCAGGCAAAGACTTTGACAAAGCCTTCCAAGCGGCAAGCCCATCTAAATAGCACTCAACTTCAAACCCTTCCGCTTCAAGCATCATGGAGAGAGACATCGTGTGACTGCGATCATCATCGACAAGAACTATTCTTGGCATGGGTATCGTCCTCTGACCGGCTCAACATTTTAATACTGATATCTATCACCACTTTCTGTAGTTTTTTCGATCTGTGCAACATGTAACTACGAATCAGCCTGAAACTCGCAGCACTATGATCGGCAATTCGCTTCAATGACCCTAATTTTGTCAAAGTCAGAAAATTTATTGCGCCAAACTGCCACTGATTGCGCTAACGACACGGGCCAATACTGTTGATGGTCTACCATGGCATGTTAAGGACAAGCGGTACTGTGCAAGTGTGCAAGCCCCAGGAGCAATGGCATGACAAATGGACGCGTAAACCCCCAATTCACCCTCGAAGATCAAGGCATCACTGGGCTGGAGACTGTCTATTATAACTTGCTGGAATCCACGCTCATCGAACAGGCTTTGGCACGAAAAGAAGGTGAGCTTGGGAAAGGCGGCACATTCTTGGTTTCCACCGGCAAATTCACGGGCCGATCTCCAAAAGATAAGCATGTGGTCAAAACCGCCTCTGTGGTTGATAGCATTTGGTGGGAAAACAATGCAGAAATGTCAGAGGTGGGTTTTGAGGCGCTCTATGAGGATATGATCGCTCATATGCAGGGGCGTGATTATTTTGTACAGGATCTCTTTGGCGGCGCAGAGCCCGCCAACCGTCTCTATGTGCGCATGGTGACAGAGTTGGCTTGGCATGGGCTGTTCATTCGCCATATGTTGCGCCGCCCTGACCATGACGAGCTGGAAGATTTCACTGCCGATTGGACCGTGATCAATTGCCCCTCCTTCCAAGCAAGCCCCGAGCGCCACGATTGCCGATCTGAGACGGTCATCGCGATGAATTTCGACCGCCGGATCATCCTTATTGGCGGCACCGAATATGCGGGTGAAAACAAAAAATCTGTCTTCTCACTGCTCAACTATTTATTGCCCGAAAAAGGTATTATGCCGATGCATTGCTCGGCCAATCATGCCCCTGGCAACCCAGTGGATACGGCGGTTTTTTTCGGACTTTCGGGCACGGGCAAAACCACACTTTCAGCCGATCCCTCCCGCGTGTTGATTGGCGATGATGAGCATGGCTGGTCTGATCGCGGCACCTTCAATTTTGAAGGTGGGTGCTATGCCAAAACCATCAACCTCAGTGCAGACGCCGAACCAGAAATTTTCGCGACTACCTCGAAATTCAGCACGGTCATTGAGAATATGGCCTATGACCCAGAAACCAAAGAACTGGATTTCGATGATGATAGCCTGACCGCCAATATGCGCTGTGCCTATCCTCTGGAATACATCTCAAATGCTTCGCCAACGGCGCTTGGCGGGCATCCAAAGAATATCATCATGCTGACCTGTGACAGCTTTGGCGTTTTGCCACCGATTGCGCGGTTGACGCCGGCGCAAGCCATGTATCACTTTCTGTCAGGCTTCACCGCCAAAGTGGCCGGTACAGAGCGCGGGGTGACGGAACCACAGCCTACCTTCTCAACCTGCTTCGGCGCGCCCTTCATGCCGCGCCACCCTGAGGTTTATGGCAACCTTCTGCGCGAAAAAATCGCCAAACATGGCGCAACTTGCTGGTTGGTGAATACCGGTTGGACAGGCGGCGCTTATGGAAAAGGCAGCCGTATGCCAATCCGCGCCACCCGCTCGTTGCTCAGCGCCGCGCTCGATGGCACGCTGGCCAAAGGCACATTCCGAGCCGATCCAAATTTTGGCTTTGAAGTGCCTACCTCGGTGCCAGGCGTGGTAGATCTCTTGCTCGAGCCCAGACGTACGTGGGAAGACAAAGATGCCTATGACGCGCAGGCCGAAAAGCTCGTCGCGATGTTTAGTGAAAATTTCAAACAATATCTGCCGTATATTGACGACGACGTGCGTGCGATTGCGTTGGGTGGTTAAATGCGCTCATTCCGCTGCGGGATCAAGGATCACGTCACCCCGCGGCGGATCAAATTTAGACCAGCCAAAATTAAGACGCTTAACGTCGCAATGCGAAACATATTTTGGTTGATCCGATCTTGGATTTGAAAGCCGATCCATGTACCAAAACAGGCAGGCGCAATCGCAAAGCCGCCAAGGCTCAATGCTTGCGGCGTCGCGATGCCTGAGCCGAGGTGGCCAAATAACAGCAGCACGGCCCCAAGGCCATAAATCACACCCTGCGCCCGCATTTGTGCCTGCTTTTCCAGCTGATAGGTGGACAGATACATCACCGTCGGCGGGCCCCAAACTCCAGAAATTCCACCGCCAATGCCAGCAATAACCGCACAAACAAAGGACAAGCCAGCCCCACTGCGCCCTTGGGGCTTCCAGCCGCTAAGCATCAAACTGGCGAATCCCACAACCAATATCCCAAGGCAGAGAAAGAACAAATCCTGTGACAGAAGCGGCACAAGCTGGGTGGTCACCAAAAGCACTCCGTAGCCCAGACCCAAAAACCAACGATGATCGTAGAGCGACTTGAGCGCTGCAGTAAAACCCTGTCGGCCCGCCTGCCAACCATTAGTGACAAGTGTGGGAAGAATCAAAATACCCAGCGCTAAATCTGGGCCAACGAAGATGGTCATGCCAGTGATAAAGATCATCGGCATGGCAAATCCAACAATACCTTTTACCATGCCTGCAATCACAGCTGTGGCCGCAATCAAAAAAAGTAAATCCGTAGTAATCAGGCTCAAGGTAGGGGTCATATGGGCAGCATAACGGCACTCGTCCAGCGCCGCACTGCAATTCGACTGCGACATAATACTTCAAAATGGCATTTTTTTTTGAATGAAAGTTGTGCTGCAGTTGCAAACAATCTAGGTTTTACTTTAAGCTTTAATGCGCGAACGCAGAAATAGGATGTGAACATGATGGCTCCGGTAATTCTTCCAAAATTGCTCTCCCTCACCGCCGAGGCTTTGCTTGCGGCTCAAGCGGTCTGCGAGACTGCGCGCATCCGCTTGCGCGGTATGGTCAGTGCGGATGGCCGAGTTCAAAATACGCTGATTGAAGATCACCAAACCGCAGCGCATGGCTTTGCTTGGCTGGCCACCTACATACAGAGCCTACAGCAAATGCAGAGCTGGGCCGAGGCTTTGCAAGCGCAGCAAAAATTCAGTGAGACCGAGCAGCTGATTCACCAAATCGCTTTTGGAGAATACCTTTGCCAATTGACCGGTGGCATTCCGATGAACCAAACGGAAGTCATTCGTTTACAAGACATGGGCCTGACCGCTGACGCGGCTGCTCCGCTCACAACCGGCGCCGCAGCCCAGCTGGCAAGTGAAGGCAATACGCAGGCCGCACGTTTGCGGCTTGTGGCCTTAATGCAAGAATTTGAAGCCAATACTATCCTCGAGGCCTCTGGCCTGGACGAAGAGCTTGAAATGATCCGCGAACAGTTCCGCCGCTATGCAGTCGAAAAGGTCGAACCCTTCGCCCATGAATGGCACCTCAAAGATGAGTTGATCCCAATGGAGGTCATCGATGAACTGGCGGAAATGGGAGTCTTTGGCCTGACCATCCCAGAGGAATATGGTGGCTTTGGCCTGTCGAAAGCCTCGATGTGCGTGGTCAGCGAAGAATTGTCCCGGGGCTATATCGGTGTCGGCTCACTCGGCACGCGCAGCGAAATTGCCGCGGAATTGATTATCGCCGGCGGCACAGAAGCGCAAAAAGAAAAATGGTTGCCCGCATTGGCCAGTGGGGAAACACTGCCCACAGCGGTGTTCACCGAGCCTAATACCGGATCCGATCTCGGCGCTCTGCGCACCCGCGCCGTCAAATCAGGTGACGATTGGAGTGTAACCGGCAATAAAACTTGGATCACCCATGCCACGCGCACTCATGTTATGACCTTACTGGCGCGCACGGATCCAGACACCACAGATTACAAAGGCCTATCGATGTTCCTGGCTGAAAAAACACCCGGCAGCGACGAGGTTCCTTTTCCAAGTGAAGGCATGACTGGTGGTGAGATTGAGGTCTTAGGCTATCGCGGTATGAAGGAATATGAGCTGGCCTTTGATGGATTTCAGGTGAAGGGTGAAAACCTTTTGGGCGGGGAAACCGGCAAAGGGTTTAAGCAGTTGATGGAAACCTTCGAAAGCGCCCGCATTCAGACAGCAGCGCGGGCGGTGGGTGTGGCGCAATCGGCGCTTGATCTAGCCTATCGTTACGCCATAGATCGCAAACAATTTGGCAAACCCCTCATCGCCTTTCCCCGCGTGGCCAATAAATTGGCAATGATGGCGGTGGAGCTTACGGTGGCGCGGCAGTTGACCTATTTCAGTGCCCTCGAAAAAGATGAGGGCCGCCGCTGCGACATTGAGGCGGGCATGGCCAAACTTCTGGGTGCGCGTGTAGCCTGGGCGGCCGCAGATAACGCACTGCAAGTACATGGCGGCAATGGGTTCGCATTGGAATATAAAATTAGCCGTGTTCTGTGCGATGCGCGGATCTTGAACATCTTTGAAGGCGCAGGGGAAATTCAGGCTCAGGTCATCGCTCGGCGTCTATTAGGCTAAGACGGCTCGGTATCACTATTTCTGAGCACCGGAACAAACGCCTAATGCGCGTGTGCAGGAATTTGGCCATGCGCCCGTACAGTTTGAGAGCGGAGTTCTCAGCCACGCGGTTTCTGGCCGCCCCGAATGCCCTTTGATGAGACAGCTCGATTTCGGAGCACTAAGGCGCCTCAGCCTTTTACAACGCAACGTCACAGCAGCGCTGGTTGGCAGCCCGCAAACGGGCCAATGCAGCTTCTGTTGGGTTATTTTCATAACAAAGCCGTTGCAATTTCAAGCCTACACTAGAGCATATCTTGTACAAAAAATTATTGACCACAAATTAGATGCATGGGACTAACTTTTGAGGCTGCCAGAGTTCTGCGTAGCGAGATACATCTGGAAAGAACTATGATCTCAAATGTTCTGACACTAGCCTCTGCGCACGCAGCTAACGGATTACCAAAGCGCAGTGGTGATTTTCCCAGCCACTGCCGCCATCTTCGCGGGTTGGCACAATGAGTTTCTTCAGCGAACTAGTCTCGACGCTTTTTGAACGCCGCTATCAAAAATTCCTGTCGAAAGAGGCTGAGGGGCGCAGCACCACCGATCTGGCACGTGCACTTTTGGGCAGTATTGGCGAGGTCTCTGGCGTAACCATGGCGCACACCGTTCTCGATCGTTACGAGGCAATGAGTGCGCATGAAAAACTGGCTTTTTTCGAGTTCATGACCCATGAGCTTGAAATCGACCCCGACAAGGTGGTCAACAGCCTCAAAGCTTATAAGGCCAATCCCAACAAAGACACCTATCGAAGGTTTGCTGTCGCCACCGAGCCAAAACGCCAAGAGCTGGCCCGACGGCTCAATCAGGTGCCTGGAGCGACGGGACAATTGGTGCAACTGCGCAAGGACCTACTACAGGTCATAAAAGACCGGCCCGATTTGGGGCCCTTAGATGTGGATCTGAAACACCTTTTCGCCTCTTGGTTCAACCGAGGATTCTTAGTCTTGCGCCCAATAAATTGGAGCAGCCCCGCGGATATTTTGGAAAAAATTATTGCCTATGAGGCCGTGCATGCCATCGACAGTTGGGATGATTTGCGCCGCCGACTCAAACCTGAAGATCGGCGTTGCTTTGGATTTTTCCACCCATCCATGCCAAATGAACCACTGATTTTTGTGGAAGTTGCGCTGACGAAAGGCATTCCCAACTCTATCCAAGACCTGCTGGCAGATGAACGCGAGGCCATCAGCGCCGGGGATGCCGATACGGCCGTTTTTTATTCGATCTCCAATTGCCAAGCCGGGTTGGCCGGCATTTCCTTTGGCAATTCCTTGATCAAACAAGTGGCTGCGGATTTAGCGCAAGATTTGCCGGGTCTGTCCACATTTGTCACCCTATCGCCAATTCCAAGCCTAAACCGCTGGCTGAAACAAGCGGATCTGCCCAAGGGTATCGAAAACCAAAGCGCCTCGCTTGCAGCTTATTATTTGCTGGAAGCCAAGACCACAGATGGCAGCCCATATGACCCCGTGGCACGGTTTCATCTGGGCAATGGCGCGCGTGTTCATGCGGTGCACACCGGTGCGGACACCTCAGCCAATGGTTTGGCACAGTCCAATGGAACGATGGTCAATTACCTTTACGATCTCGCAAAAATTTCTCACAATCACGAACAATTCGTTAAAGATAAAACTGTAGTGGCCTCTGCACCCGTGCGTACGCTTAGCACCGCCGTGAGGACCAAAATAATAGGGAAGTAACATGGCCAATCCACTTTATGACGCCTTATTCGGACGCCATTTGGGACAGGCGACCATCTTTTTGCAAATGCAAGATGGCACGACCCTCACCCATGGCCAATTTTTGCAACAAGTGGCGCAATATGCCTATGTCTTAACCGATTTTGGCCTGCGCCCCGGTGATCGGGTGGCCGTACAAATTGAAAAATCTCCGCAGTCCTTGGCCATCTATGCCGCCTGCGTGCAAGCCGGCCTGATATTCTTGCCGCTGAACACCGCTTATACCGCCAGCGAGCTGTCATATTTTGTTGGAGACAGCGGCGCTCGACTGGTCATTTGTGATCCTAAATCCCAAGAGTCCCTGACCCCGATTGCCCAGGCCACTGGCGCACAGCTGGAAACCATGGATGCCTCAGGACGGGGCAGTTTTGCCCAGAAGGCTGCGCCGCAGCCTATACAGTTTTCAACCGTTCCGCGTGAGGCGGAGGATTTGGCCGCCTTACTCTATACCTCCGGTACGACGGGTAGATCAAAGGGCGCGATGCTGACGCAGAACAACCTTTTGTCGAATGCCGAGGTTCTAACCCGCCATTGGGCCTTCAGTGCCACTGATGTGCTCTTGCATGCTCTGCCAATTTTTCACACGCATGGGCTGTTTGTGGCGACCAATATTGCCCTATTGTCTGGCTGCAAAATCCTCTTTCTGCCAAAATTTGACCGAGAGGCAATCATCGCTTTAATGCCACAAGCAACCTGTATGATGGGCGTACCAACTTTTTACACCAGGCTGCTTGATGATCCACGGTTCGACAGGGCGCGGTCCCGGCACGTGCGGCTCTTCATCTCTGGCAGCGCACCGCTTCTGGCGGAGACCCATAAGCTGTTTGAAGAGCGCAGCGGTCATCGCATCCTTGAGCGCTACGGCATGACAGAAACCAATATGAGCACCTCGAACCCATATGAGGGCGAGCGCCGCGCGGGTACAGTCGGATTTCCACTTCCAGGAATCGAGCTGAAGATCACCGACAGCACCACAGGCGAGACACTGGCACAAGGGAACATCGGCGACATCGAAGTGCGCGGACCGAATGTCTTCAAAGGCTATTGGAATATGCCCGAAAAAACTGCGGAGGAGCTCCGCAGCAATGGATTTTTCATCACTGGGGATCTGGGCACGATTGATGCCGATGGTTATGTCCATATTGTCGGACGCAATAAAGATTTGATTATTTCGGGCGGATTTAACATCTACCCCAAAGAAATCGAGACTGTGCTGGATGCGCAAGAGGGCGTGCTGGAAAGCGCTGTGATCGGTGTTCCCCATCCAGATTTTGGCGAAACCGCGCTGGCACTCGTGGTGCCCACAGCCGAACGCACCCCCGATCTGGACGCGATCCAAAGCCATATCTCAAAGACACTCGCCCGCTTCAAACTTCCCAAAAAACTGATCCTATTGCCCCAATTGCCCCGCAACACGATGGGCAAGGTGCAAAAAAATACCCTGCGGGACCAGTTCCGCGATTCATTCACCAAATCTTGATCCGCATCTACAAAAAGCGGTTCACTAGATTCTCCAAACGCTCCTGCCGGCCCGATTTTGGCTCTGGATTGATATCCTCAGCCACCACCCGCGCAGAAATTTGCTCCAAATCGCTTTGCAAAAGCGCCTGACCCTCAGGGCTGTCCCAACCGGCGTAGCGCTCTGCGCGCGCCGCCTCAAGCCGGCTGTCCTCGAGCATGGCTGCGGCTGCCTTTAGCCCCGCCGCGCAACTGTCCATCGCACCCACATGGGCTAGGATTAAATCTTGTGGATCGAGGGATTGGCGCCGCAATTTCGCATCAAAATTAGTGCCACCTGTGGTGAATCCGCCGGACTTTAGAACCTCATAATAAGCCAAAGCCGTTTCTGGCACATTGTGCGGAAATTGATCCGTATCCCAACCCGATTGATAATCATTGCGGTTCATATCAATGGATCCAAAAATTCCTAAAGCGCGCGCCAAAGCGAGCTCGTGCTCAAAGGAATGACCCGCCAAGATCGCATGTCCCTGCTCTATATTGACTTTGACTTCGTCCTCCAGACCGAAGTCCTTCAAAAAACCATAAACCGTGGCGACATCATAATCATATTGGTGCTTTGTTGGCTCTTGAGGCTTGGGCTCTATCAAAATAGCGCCTTTAAAGCCGATTTTATGTTTATACTCGACCGCCATCTGTAGCATCCGCCCAGCTTGTGCGCGCTCACGGGCCAAATCAGTGTTCAGCAAGGTCTCATAGCCCTCACGCCCACCCCAAAGCACATAGTTTTCACCGCCGAGTTTTACGGTCGCGTCCATACAGCTCTTAATCGTTGCGGCGCTAAAGGCAAAAACATCAGGATCCGGGTTCGTAGCTGCCCCCGACATAAAGCGCCGATGGGAAAACAAATTCGCAGTGCCCCAAAGCAAGCGGGTTTCTGAATTTTCCATTTTTAGGGCGAAATACGCCACCATCTCTTCAAGATTGTGGGTATTTTCGGCAAAATTGCGCCCCTCTGGGCGCATATCCGCATCATGAAAACAGAAATATGGTACGCCAAGAATATCAAACATCTCAAAGGCCACATCCGCCTTGAGCTTGGCCAAAGCCATCTGTGAACCGAACCAAGGTCGATCAAAGGTGCGTCCACCAAAGGGATCACCGCCCTCCCATGCGAAGGAATGCCAATAGGCCACAGCGAAGCGCAAATGCTCTTTGAGGCTTTTCCCCATGACCATTTCATCTGGGTTGTAATGACGAAAGGCAAACTCATTGTCCGTTTGCGGTCCTTCATATTGAACTTGGGGAATTCCTTGGAAGAAATCAGTCATCGAACACCTTTTTTAAGACAGGTTAATACCCATGATAGGGCAAGAGTGGCACATCTTTAGATGGGCGCAAAGACCCCAATCCTTAGCCGACCGCAGATCCGCCAAGCCCCTTCAGAGCCCGATAGGCCGCGCGATAGGCACTCAGGCCTGACATGAACTCATCGGTAAGTCCCGGGACGGGATCAACCACCCGCGCGATTTTGGGCGCATAGGCCACATCGTTCACTTTGGCACCTGTGGCCATCATGGCCAGCCGCGCTGCCCCAAAGGCACCGCCAAAATCTCCTGAGACCGGCAGCTCAATAGGCAGCCCCAAGATCGTTGCTATCGCCTGCACCCAATAGTTAGATTTCGAGCCGCCACCCACGGCGAGCAAGCGCTCAATTTTTGTCCCCGTCGAGGTCAGCGCATCAAAGCTGTCGCGCACCGCATAGGTGACCCCTTCCATCACCGCCCGCGTCATTGCAATATGATCCGTGCTGTGGTCAAGATTTAAGAAACTGGCGCGGATCAACGCATCATTATGCGGTGTGCGCTCCCCGCCCAGATAGGGTAGAAAAAGCGTTGAGGATGGTGCTTGAAGCGGCCCAAGTTCAGAGGTCATATCCTCTGGCGCCGCGCCCAGCACGCGGCCAAACCAACTCAAAGCATCGGAAGCCGCCAAAATCACTCCCATTTGGTGCCAGGTTTGCGGCACCGCATGGCAAAAACTATGCACCGCACTGGCCGGATCGGGCTGATAAGCGTCACTGGCCCCAAATAAAACGCCAGAGGTGCCCAAGCTAACAAAGGCCTCGCCACCTCGCACCACGCCCACACCAATCGCGCTGGCCGCATTATCCCCACCGCCGCCAGCAACGACCACATCCACCCGCATGCCCCAGCGCGCAGCGAGATCCCGGCGCAGCATGCCAGAGGGCTCAGAGCCCTCCACAAGATCCGGCATTTGCGCACGCTGCAATCCTGTCGCCTCAAGCAGGTCATCGGACCAAGCTCGCGCGCCCACGTCAAGCCAAGAGGTGCCAGCCGCATCGGACATCTCTGCTACATGCTCGCAAGACAACCAAAGCCGCAGATAATCTTTCGGCAAAAGCACCTTGGCCACTTTGGCAAAAATCTCAGGTTCCTGTTGCCGCACCCAGGCAAGCTTTGGAGCGGTAAAGCCCGGGAACACGATATTGCCGGTCAGCTTGCGAAAGATTGGATTGCGATCCATCACTTCGGCCTCAGCCACAGCCCGGGTATCGTTCCATAAAATACAAGGGCGTAGCACTCTATCTTGGTCATCCAACAGCGTCGCCCCATGCATGTGACCCGAAAGACCAATGGCACGCACGGCGCTCAAATCGGCCTGCTCGGCCAAGGACGAAAGCACCGCTTTTGCTGCCTCAAGCCAGTGTTGTGGCGCTTGCTCTGACCAGCCCGCCTGAGGCCGGCTGACCTGCAAGGGCGCAGTGGCTTCGGCACAAATAGTTTGGGCATCGTCTATGACGATGCCCTTTAAACCTGAAGTCCCAAGATCCAAGCCAATATACATACGCTAACTGGAATCCTTCGGATTTTTTCCAAGAATGATCATCGACAGAATATCATCTTCGGTCACATTAGCAACCCGCTCCGTTCCAACCAATTGCCCATTCTTCATCACGCTGGCCCGGTCGCAAAGTTTCATGACGTTGTGAATGTCATGCTCGATTAGAAAGATCCCCAAGCCTTGCTTTTTCAGTTCTTGAATAAGCTCCGCCACCATTTCACTTTCTTGCGGGCCAAGAGCCGCAGTAGGCTCGTCCATAATCAAGATTTTGGCGTCAAAATAAACTGCTCTTGCAATCGCAACCGATTGACGCTGACCGCCAGACAAGGCGGAAACGGGCTCAGCGAATTTGGTGAAATTTGGGTTAAGACGGCCCATGATTTTGCGCGTCTCAGCTTCCATCTTGCTATCGTCCAAAAACCCACCCGGACCGATAATTTCACGCCCCAAAAACAGATTGGACGCCGCATCAAGGTTATCAGCCAAAGCCAGCGTTTGATAGATGGTTTCAATATTGTGCGCACGCGCATCACGCGGGTTGTTGATGACCACTTTCTCGCCATTGATATATACATTGCCAGAGTCGGCCTTGTAGGCACCGGAGAGGCATTTGATTAAAGTGGATTTGCCTGCGCCATTGTGGCCCAAAAGCCCAACCACTTCGCCAGGATAGAGATTAACGCTGACCCGATCTACCGCTTTAATGCCGCCGAATGCGATCGAGATGTCCTTCAACTCGACCAGAGGAGTGCCTGAATTGCTCATTATCTGTCTCCTCACTTCACGCGTTTATTATAGAGAATATCGAGGTAGACAGCGAGCACGAGAACCATACCCACGACGATCCGTTGAATAGCACTGTCAAATCCGATGAGCACCATGCCCGATTGCAAGCTTTGCATCACCAAGGCCCCCAAAATCGCACCATAGATTTTACCAACCCCGCCGGCCAACGAGGTGCCGCCAATCACCGCGGCGGCAATAACGTAAAGCTCGTCAAGCGTGCCCAATGCGTTGGTCGCGGAATTGAGACGCGCCGAGGCGATGATTGCTGCAATGGCGGTCAATGTGCCCATCAAGGCGAAAACCTTTAGCGTCACCCAGCGGGTATCGATCCCCGCCAAAGCGGCTGCCTCCGGGTTGCCCCCGATGGCAAAGACATAGCGACCAAACCGGGTGCGCGTGACCAAAATAGTCATGGCAATACCTACGGTAATCAGGATCAAAACCGGAATCGCAAACCCATGAGAGATGAAGGTGCCTTCTAGGTCTTGCCCGATTTTAGTGCCATATTGGCGGACGATGCCCTTGGGCCAAGGGTAAGAATTGACCAGCATCACAGCACCGATGATGGTGGCCCATCCAACAAATGCTAATAAGGCTTCGGCCCAGAGGGGGCGCCGGCGGAAATTGTGCAGCACCCGCGCCTTGCGGCCCGAATAGATAATATAAGCCACACCGATACAGGCCAATATCCCAACAATCCAACTGCCGGCTGCGCCAACAGCGCCATAGGGACCACCGCCCAGAAGCGCAAACTTGCTGTCCACAGGCGAAATCGTCCGGCCACCGGCAGATAAAAACGCCATGCCACGCCAGACCATCAATCCGCCCAACGTGACAATAAAGGCAGGAATTTCGCGATAAGCGATCAACCACCCATGCAGCGCCCCAATCAATGTGCCAACGATCAGCCCACAAATTACGGCGATAATCCAGATCGACCAATGACCAAGCCCCACAAGATGCGGCAGCACCTCCACCTGCAACAGACCCATGGACATCGCAATCACCCCAATCATCGATCCTACCGAAAGGTCAATGTTGCGCGTGACAATCACCAGCACCATACCAGTCGCCATAATCCCAATGGAAGAAGTTTGCACCGATAGGTTCCAAAGATTGCGTGGCGTCAAAAACGCACCAAAGTTATTGAAGATCACACCATAAAGGTGAAACCCTCCCCAAATCAGTGCCAATGCGCCCAGCATGCCCAGCAGGCGGGTATCTATCTCAGTGTCGCTCAAAAAGCGCGCAATCAAACCCTGTGAGCTTTTGGTTGCGGCCTTCGATGTCGAAGTATCTGTCATGGGGAATCCAAAATGGCTATAGGCTCAATTCTGATCAACAAGGAGCGAGCGCGCAGACAGATGTCTGGTAAGCCTACTCGAACATGTCCAAATCAAATGGCCAAAGAATAAGAGGAGGGGCGCCGACCTATTTATGGATCGGCGCCACAGGTCTTAGGGCTTAGTTACAGCCGTCAACACCTGACAAAGCACCGGCGCAGGCCTGCTCTTTGCTGATGTGGCCACCATTGATCGCAACGCTCAGATTGTCGCGTGTCAACGGCGTTGGGTCAAGAAGTATTGCGTTGATTGCAATGCCTTTTTCGCCACCCGAAAACTTAGTCGCACCCTCTATGGCGTCCATGGATGTGCCAGCCGCCAAAGCAGAGGCAATTTCACCAGCAGCTTTGCCCAGGTCGCGTGCATCTTTCCAAACGGACACAGTCTGCGTGCCACGTGCAACGCGGTTGATCGCTGCCAAGTCACCGTCTTGACCGCCCACTGGGATCACAAGACCCTGTGCGGAAAGCGCTGCGACAACACCACCGGCCATGCCGTCATTTTCTGACAGAACCGCATCCACGTTGTTGTCATTGGCTGTCAGGATTTGCTCCATATTTTTCTGAGCGTTTTCTGGCTTCCACCCGTCGGAGAAAGATTCACCAACGATTTTGATTTTGCCCGCGTCAACATCTGCACCGATGACTTCCATCATACCTTGCAGCAGGAACATCGCGTTTGGATCGCCTGGATCACCCTTGATGATCGCATAGTTACCAGTTGGCTGAACTGCTTGCACAGATTTCGCAATGATGCGCCCAACGCCAATATTATCGAATGTCAGATAGAAGGTACGGTCATCTTCGATCAAACGGTCATAGCCGATCACAGGGATGCCTTCGTTAGCAGCAGCTTCAATAGCAGGTGCAATTGCGTCTTTGTCCCAAGCGTTGATAACCAAAGCGTCGACGCCCTGAGTGATCAGCGCTTCAATATCGGTCAACTGTTTGGCGGACGATGATTCCGCATCTGCGGAAACATATGTGTTGCCAGCCGCCTCAATGGCCGCAACCATTGCCGCTTCGTCGATTTTCCAACGTTCTTCTTGGAAACTTGCCCAAGACACACCGATGGACATGCCCTCTGCCAAAGCAGTGGACCCTGTAAAACCAGCTGCCGCGACTGCGGCTGCGATGATTAGCTTATTCATTGTAGTCCTCCCAAAAATTTAGCCCGACCGAGCAGACGCCGGATCCGAGCCACTTGGGCATACTGCGCGATTTAATTCAGTTGTCAAATTAAAATTTACTATTTTTACCCGGCAAAATGTGTAAAATGACGAATAACGGTTATGCTAATTGCAAATAAATACAGGTTTTGCGGCATTGCTGAAAAAATTTGGTAGCCTATAGTTCAAAGGGTGAATTTATGTTTGAGGATGGGTTTCATGAAGAAATCGAATCAGCTGCGCTGGCAACCGGCTATGGGCCGATTTTGCGCAGCTCGGCGCGCGAATCTTTCTCGCTGCGTCAACAGATCTTTGAACAGGTCCGAGCCAGCGGCCGTGTCGCCCGTGCAACCATCGCCCGAAGCCTCGATGTCAGCCCAGGCTCCGTCACCGCACTCACCGCTGAATTGATCTCAGATGGGTTTTTGCGGGAGGTCGAAGGCGCCGCACGCGAAACCAGCCGGGGCCGCCCCCCAGTCGCTCTGGAGGTGGTGCCCGAAGCGCTGCGCGTGGTCGGCGTGAAACTCTCCGACGAAACCCACACGGCCGTATTAACGGATCTGGCAGGCAATCTACTGGCGAGCGCCGCCCTGGGCAGCAATACCGACAAGAACACGGCGGCGGACCTGTTGAAAGTTGCCGAAAATCTAATTACCCAGCTTTGCACCTCGGCCGAGATCCCCATGGATACGATTTCCGCCATTGGCGTCGGGATTGCTGGGATAGTTGATTTTGAATCCGGCATGGTCGCCTGGTCACCACTGCTGCAAAACGCCGATGTACACCTGGGTCAGATCTTTGCAGATCACTTTGAAACCCCAGTTCGCATCGACAATGACGCCAATGTTTTAACCCTTGCCGAATTATGGTTTGGCGCGGGACGCGCTTTGAGCAACTTCGTCGTTGTGACGGTTGAAAATGGCGTTGGCATGGGCTTTGTCAGCGACAACCAATTGTTTCGCGGCGCCCATGGCATGGGGTTGGAACTTGGCCATACGAAAGTGCAGCTTGATGGCGCGCTGTGCCGATGCGGTCAACGCGGATGTTTGGAGGCCTATTTGGCCGATTACGCCCTTGCCCGCGAGGCCTCCACGGTATTTGGATTGTCGCCAGAAAAGCCAAATAACCTGCCTGATGCGCTCAAATCTCTCTACGAAAAGGCAGCCAGTAATGATCCGCATATTCGCACCATTTTCAAACGCGCAGGCCGCTACTTAGCAGTGGCTTTGTCAAATATTATCCACTTGTTAGATCCTGAATTGATTATTCTATCGGGCCAATTGATGCGCTATGATTTTCTCAATGCCAAGGAAATGCAGGCCGAAATGCGCGCTCTGGCACTGTACCACAGCCGCCACGAGACGCGGGTTGAAGTGCAAACTTGGGGGGATATGGTTTGGGCCCGCGGCGCAACTGCCCTTGCTTTGACCGAATTGACCCGCACTGTCATTGTCGAAGGGCGCCAGAAGCCGTGAAGTCTCTTTGCGTAATCTTGTGTCTTCTCGCCGGGGTCGGACAGGCCAAGCCGCTGTTTCGCGACCTCTCACATCGGTTGCCCGAGCACCGCTATTTGGGTGGTTGGAACCATTTTGTCGGCGGCGGCATAACAGTCATGGACTGCAATGGCGACACGCTACCCGATATCTTCGCCGCCGGCGGCACGGGTCCGGCCGGCTTGTTCGTTAATCAAGGTAATTTCACTTTCGCCGCCCGACCCTTGCCCAACATTCGCGCCAGCACAGGCTCCTATCCCATCGACATCAATGCTGACGGCTTCATTGATCTATTCGTGCTGCGCATTGGTCAAAACATGATCCTGAAGGGTGGCCCAGATTGTAGCTTTACACTGGCCAAAGCCGAGTTCGCACTCCCACCCACCGATCAATGGTCGACGGCCTTTAGCGCCTGGTGGGAGGATGACGGGCGCCCGCACATGGCCATAGGAAATTATGTGGATTTAAAGAACCCCGAGGGTCCGTTTTTCGCCTGTGACAGCCATGAAATCCTCACGCCGCGCTCAGATGGGTATCAGTCCACTTCGCTAAATCCAGGATTTTGCAGCCTATCAATGTTGGCCACAAAAGATGCCAGCGGAGCGCTACGCTTGCGTATCTCAAATGACCGACAATATTATGTACGCGGCGGGTATGAGCAAATGTGGGATCTTAGAGAGCGCCGTTTTTTGGAGGCCTCAGACGGCTGGGAAAAAATCTCGATCTGGGGTATGGGCATTGCCAGCCGCGACATTACTGGCGATCGGCGCGAAGAGGTCATGCTCACCTCCATGGGCGACCAGCTGATGCAAATAGCCCAGCCCGACGGCACCTATACCAACGCTCCGTTTTCCATCGGAACCTATGCTCATCGCCCCTATTTTGGCGATGATGGGCGCCCTTCAACCGGCTGGCATGCGCAATTTGGTGATATGGACAATGACGGGCGGGCCGATCTGTTCATCTCCAAAGGCAATGTGGATCAAATGCCGTCCAATGCGATCAAAGATCCCAATAATCTCTTGATGCAGCAAGCGGATGGGACCTTTCGAGAAATGGGTCAAAGCGCCGGGTTGGCCAGTACGGAACGGGCGCGCGGTGCAGCGCTTGCAGATTTCGATGGTGATGGCCGGCTGGATGTATTGGTGCTAAACCGCCGCGCGCCATTGGAAATTTACCGCAACGAAACCCCAGATGCCGGTCATTGGCTTGCGGTCTCGCTCATACAACCAGGCGGCAATCGCCATGCGATCGGTGCGAGCGTAATCGTCAACGGCGATATGCAGAGGACGATCATCGGTGGCGGACATGCTGGCGGTCAAGCCGGTCCACTGCATTTCGGCCTTGACGCCGCAACACAGGCCAAGATCACCGTAGAATGGCCCAGCGGGCAAATCACCCACCACAAAGCCACGGCCAATCAAAGTATCACGCTAAGCCCATAACATCCTGTGACTGAAAGCATTGCGTAAGCTGTAATGCCTAAACTTTGATCAGTATAATAAACCTCTGACGTAATAACTTCGTTATACAGAACTCTTTTCTAAGGAGTCGGCACTGGCAAACCGCTTGGCACAGCCTTAGGCACTCCGAGCCGGCCAGCTGCCATCGCGGGGTCGGTTAAGCTTTGCAGAAAGACGATAATATCGGCCACCTCTTGCGCCTCAAGCGCCAGAGGCATTACTTCAACCGCGGCTGAGATCGCAGCCACCTCTGCGGGGTCATCCATGATCCGCCAATCGGCCGCTTCAAATTCTGGTAAGACAACGCCGCTGCGATCATAGCTCCGCAAGGCCGCACGCGGATCTGCATGGGCCGCAACAAAACTGGCGAGATCAGCATAGGCTCCAGAATGCCCCCAAGGGCCAGTCAGCGCGACATTGCGCAACGAGGGTGTGCGAAAAGAAAACCTATCCGCTTCCCGCCCAGTCACGCGGAACCGCCCCTCATCCCGCGCGTGGCGCTCAAAACGCGCAGCCTTGCCCGGCCCAAGCTGCGGTTGGCCCATGGCATGAAAATCAAAATCGGTCAAAAGTGGCCCGCTGTGACAGGCCGAGCATCCCGCCGCGCCATAAAAAAGCTCAAGCCCACGCGCTTGCGCGCCCGAAAAGCTTTCTTTGCCAGCCAATAGCGCATCGAAGGGCGCTGTGTCTGAGCGCCATTCAAATTCCATAAAAGCTGCAATGGCATTAGATATATCAGTAAAGGCAATCTCCTGCGGCGAGGCCAAGTCAGGGTAGACCGACACGAAGCGCACCGCATAGTCCGGCACGGCGGCCACCCTTTGGGCAATCAAGTCCCACGCTCCATCCTTGCCCGTAAGCGTACCACGCCGCACAGCCTGGGAGATTTCATTTTCAGAATAATGCCCAGCCATTTCATCACCTGAGAGCACTGGAAACATGGTTTGCGCGGAAATAATCGAAGCAAAGCCGCCCACCATCTCTTCTTCAAGTGGCGTGCGCAGACCGGACGCCCGGGTCGCATCAACCTCGACCCGCCCATCATGAAACAATACAGTCATTTGTTTGGCACCGAGGTTAAATAAAGGCTGCGCATTGCGCGGCACCCGTTGCTCGGGCAGGTTTTGCAGATCCACCATACGGTTGATCCCGAGGCCCATGCCGCCATCTCCTAAAGACAAAGATAGGCCATCCCCCGTCCCAAAGGCGGGATGGTGACAGGTCGCACAAGCCACCTCTTTATTGCCAGAGAGCAAAGGGTCATAGAACAGCAGCTGCCCCAACTGAGCTTCCTCAAAGCGCACGGGCCGAAAATCAGCCTCCTTGAGGGGTGGCGGTAAGTCCACAGCACCAACCCCAGACACCACACCGATGCTCATGCCCATGGCCAAACTCAAAAGTAATACGCGCATTCCAACCTCGTCCGAACTTTCGCTGACAATGGAACAGTCGAAGCAAAATGAAAACCCTTCGAATAATGGTCCCACCAAGATCACAAATGCCGATACTTTGCGCTGTGAGGTCGCAAACGATCTTGACGACTCCCATCAAGCAAGCCACAGATATGCTTGTAAGGTGTTCATTGGATGCAAAGCATTCGGAACTGAAACGGGAATTTGGTGCGGGTGACCCATATCGGGACCCAAAACCAGAGCCGCCCCCGCGACTGTAAGCGGTTTGGGTCTGTCATATGCCACTGGGAAACCGGGAAGGAGACAGACCATCATGCCGCAAGCCAGGAGACCGGCCTGCATGACGAATAAACCCCTGTCGGGTGTGACAGGATTAGGAGAAATAAAAATGAATACACAAAGTAAAGTAATTACAGCTTCCATGCCGGCCACTGCAGGCATCACACTGGCTTTTATTACCGGTCTCACACTGCTTTTTGCATCTGGATATGCCCAAGCCAATGCATTGCATGATGCCGCTCATGACGCGCGTCACGCAATGGCATTTCCCTGCCACTAGGCATTACCCATGACTAGAAATTTATTTATCAGTGCCATCTGCGGTGGCATTGTAGCAGGACTATTGGCCTCAGTGCTCCAATTCACGTTGGTGATCCCAACACTTTTGGAAGGTGAGTTTTACGAGACTGGTGCGCGCGTACACTTCAGCACTGACGGATCACCACAGAGCGACCGCAACGCTCCCGCGCTTGGCGGCGATTGGGCCCGTCACTCGATGACAGTAGCATTCAACATCGTAACCTATACCGGCTATGGACTCTTGCTGGCCGCGATGATCAGCTTCACCGCTCTGAAAGGCATCAAAACCAACGCTCGCCAGGGGCTAATCTGGGGGCTTTCCGGCTACATCGCAGTGCAACTAGCCCCAGCAGTTGGCCTGCCTCCCGAGCTGCCAGGCACTATTGCGGCTGAAGTGGGACAACGACAATTGTGGTGGATCAGTACGATCGTTGCAAGTGCAACGGGCCTTGGCTTGATCGCCTTTGGGCGCAGCTATCTGCCACTAGCCGGCGTCATCCTGATGGCTATCCCGCACCTGTTAGGAGCGCCACATCTCAATACGTTTTTCGGTGTGGCACCACCTGAGTTGGCTGCGGAATTTGCAACACTAAGTTTAGGAACCGCTGCAGCGGGATGGGTCATGCTGGGGTATGTGGTAGCAGCCACACTAAAGCGTTTGGATAGTTAGAGGCAGCAGCTATAGCCTTGGAACCCGCCCTTGCAGGCAAAGCCGCAATCGCCCTGCGGCCTCCGCTTCAGTGATCCAGCCCTCCGGCGCATCAGCGTATAGTTTGACCAGGTCTAGCATATCTTGTGTATCCTGCGCAGGATCGGCACCAGAAAAGAGATAGGTTGCCTTATGCGCCCCTTGCAATGCAAACGCCACGGGAGACTGACACATGTTAAGACAAGAGCAGGTCACAATCTCGACCTCCAAACCGTACTCCTGCGCCGCTTTGGTAAGCGCCATAGCCCAGTCAGCGCCGAGCGCACTCCCGCCTGGCTCCGCACAGGTATCACATATGGTCACACGATCTTTCAAAATCGCCCCTTTTGGCTGCACGTCTAATCGGCGTAAAGCACTCAGAGCCCGATCACAAGGAATACTGACATGATCTCGAAAATCCCCGCAACAATCATCACCGGCTTTCTTGGCGCGGGTAAAACCACCCTCATCCGCCATATGTTGCAAAATGCACAGGGCCGCAGAATTGCCCTGATCATCAATGAATTTGGCGATCTTGGCGTGGATGGCGATATATTGAAGGGCTGCGGTGATGAAACCTGCCGCGAGGAAGATGTGATGGAGCTGTCTAACGGCTGCATCTGCTGCACGGTCGCCGATGACTTCATCCCCACAATGGAAAAGCTTCTGGCCCGAGAGGATAGGCCCGACCATATCGTGATTGAGACCAGCGGGCTGGCCCTGCCGCAACCTCTTGTACGGGCCTTCAACTGGCCGGGCATCTCGACACAGGTGACGGTCGACGGGGTTGTGACTGTGGTCGATGGAAAGGCCGTGACTGAGGGGAGATTTGCCCATTCGGTGGCCGCGGTCGATGCGCAACGCAAATTAGATGAAAATTTGGATCATGAAACGCCCTTATCAGAACTTTTTGAAGATCAAATCGCCTGCGCTGATATGATTGTTGTGAACAAAACCGACCTACTGGAGGGGGCTGAGGCCACAGCTTTGGTCGGCACTCTACGCGGTTCCTCACGCAGTGGCGTACAAGTGATCACTACATCCATGGGTAAATTGCCGGTTGATGTGCTGCTCGGACAAGGTATGGGCGCGGAGGGCGATCTGGAAGCCCGCCATGAACTTCACCATCACCATAACGATGACCATGGAGACGATCATCACGATGACCATGACCACGATGCCTTTGAAAGCTTTGTCGTCGCCCTCGGCGAGATCACAGATCCAAAGGCCTTTTCAGATCAAGTCAGCGCGATCATACGCGCCCACGATATTCTGCGCCTTAAAGGGTTCGCTGCTGTCTCTGGCAAGCCGATGCGTCTGACATTGCAAGCCGTCGGGCCGCGGGTGGAGACCTATTTTGATCAACCCTTCAGCGATGTCAAGCGCGCCACACGCTTGGTCGTGATTGGCCAGGCAGGCTTGGATCATGCTGCGATTGAGACGGCGTTGAAATCCTGCGCTGCGGTGCATTAAACCATGATCTCGATCGAGCGCAGCGATCCTAAAGAGCCGCAGGTCACCGCATTGCTGCAAGCCAGCCACGCGCTGATGCAATCTCTCTTTCCGCCTGAGGACAATAGTTTTTTGTCTATCGAGGAGCTCTGCGCAGAAGAGATCTCCTTCTACACAGCGCGTAGAGGTACTGAGGTGCTTGGGACAGGCGCACTGGCTGTCAAGACAGGTTATGGGGAGATCAAATCCATGTTTGTAGATCCAAGCGCACGCGGACAAGGTGTGGCCGATGCAATTTTGCGCGCATTGCAGGATTTGGCCTGCGAAAAGGGTTTGCAGGAATTAAAGCTAGAAACCGGCAATTCATTGCACGCTGCTCACAGGTTATATGCGCGGAACGGATTTACGCCCAGCGGTCCATTTGGCGATTACACCACCAATGAAAGCAGCATATTCATGACCAAAACCCTATGATTTTAAGAGGCGTCTTTACGGGCTTTCACAGCCGCTTTCATCCGCGCCAAAAGCTCAGCCTTCCCTTCGCTTTTGCCAAAGGGGTTTTTGCGACCGCCTTTCGCGTTATGCTCGCTGTGCCGCGGTTTGTTGCTGCCTTTCTTGATGGCGCCGGCGTCTTTATAATCCATGGTCTATCCTTTACATCGGCCCCAGGCCTCAGCGCCGCTGATGCCCCATTCGCAGGCCTTGAGCAAGACGGAACCGCATCATGCATCTATTAGCCGCCACCCCCGGATCTGTAGATGAGGGGCAAGAGCCCGTGGACCTCGGTCAAAGCCCTGCGGATGTCGTGTTCATCTCTGCGGCCGATACAGAACTGGGTGCCCTATCAACGGCCCGCTCGGAAATGACAGCCCCACCCGGATTGCGTCTGGCCAGCATGATGCACTTGCAACATCCGATGTCGGTTGATTTGCATATCGACGCCTGCGCCGCCAAGGCGAAATTGGTGGTGGCCCGGGTGCTTGGCGGGGCGAGCTATTGGAAATATGGCTTTGAACAATATGCCGCGAGACTGGCCGATGCGGGCGTGGCCTTTGCTGCCCTTCCCGGAGATGACAAACCCGATCCTGATCTACGCTTGTTTTCAACTGTTTCTGATCAAGATTACGATGCACTTTGGGCCTACTTGGTGGAAGGCGGGCCGAAAAACTCGGTCAATTTCCTGAGCTATTGCCAACACATGATTGCCCAAACCCCCATGCCACAAGCGGCCGAACCGCTGCTGCGCGCCGGGGTCTATTGGCCAGGCGCCGGCATTTCGGACCTGTCTGCTGCGCGGGCCCAGTGGACAAAGGGCGCGCCAATCGTTCCTGTGATCTTTTATCGAGCCTTGGTGCAAGGGGCTGGGCTCAATCCGATCAACCGCATGGCAAAAGCCTTGATACAAGCCGGGCTGAACCCCCTGCCGATCTTTGTCGCCTCCCTCAAAGATCCGATTTCTGTGGCCACTTTGGATCAACTCTTTCAAGCAGCCCCGCCCGAGGTGATCTTAAACTGCACCTCATTTGCCGTTGGCAACCCACATGGGGATAGCGGTCCAAATAACCCGCTTACCGCGACCTCAGCGAGCCAAGCGCCTGTGCTGCAAGTCGTGCTGGCGGCCAGCACCGAGGCCAGTTGGGAGGAAGGCCTCAATGGGCTTTCTGCCCGCGACATCGCGATGAATGTGGCCCTGCCTGAAGTGGACGGCCGCATTCTGTCGCGCGCAATCAGCTTTAAGGGCGAGGCCTTTTTCGATGAGGCCACCGAATGCCCGATTGCAACCTATAAAGCGCGCGGAGATCGCGTCACCTTTGTCGCAGCCCTCGCTGCCAATTGGGCCCAGCTGCGCAGAACCGCGCCTGCGCAGCGGCAGGTCGCGCTCATTCTAGCCAATTACCCCAATAAAGATGGCCGCCTGGCCAATGGGGTGGGGCTAGATACGCCCGCCTCCGCCGTTCACGCACTCGCCCTTTTGCAGCAGGCCGGTTATGGTGTGGAAAATGCGCCTGAGACAAGCGCTGAATTGATGGCGCAAATCATGGCCGGACCAACCAACTGGCTGACCGATCGCGCCACGCGCACAGGTGGCATGCTTTTACCGATTGGCGATTACATTGCGCAATATCAAACCCTGCCCTACGGGTTGCGCGCGCGGCTTGAAGAGCGATGGGGCGCACCGGAAAGTGATCCATTTTTCGACCCAAAGGATGGCGGATTCAAGCTCTCAATTCTGCGTTTCGGCAAGGTCACTTTAGGCCTGCAACCTGCGCGCGGTTATAATATTGATCCAGTGGAAACCTACCATTCCCCGGATCTTATCCCGCCACACAATTATTTGGCTTTCTATTTCTGGGCCCGGCATCACCAAAAAGTACAAGCAATTGTGCATATGGGCAAGCATGGCAATCTGGAATGGCTGCCGGGTAAGGCTTTGGCTCTGAGTGACAGCTGTCTGCCCGAGGCAATTCTGGGACCAATGCCGCATGTCTACCCCTTCATCGTCAATGATCCCGGCGAAGGCACCCAGGCCAAGCGGCGTGCGCAGGCGGTGATCATCGATCACCTCACCCCACCCCTCACCCGCGCGGAAACCTATGGCCCACTGCGGGACCTCGAAGCTTTGGTCGATGAATATTATGAAGCTGCCGGAATAGATCCGCGGCGCGTAGCTCACCTCAGACGCGAAATCCTCTCGCTCACCGCCACCAGCGGCTTGGACAAAGACATCGGTTTTGAAGGTCATGAAGCCGGAGATCTGGCCAAGCTCGACGCCTATCTCTGCGAGTTAAAAGAGGCGCAAATTCGCGACGGGTTGCATATCTTTGGCCATACCCCCGAAGGGGAGCAGCTGCGTGATCTGACCATCGCCCTGGCGCGCATTCCCCGCGGTTCTGGACAGGGCGCGGATGCCTCCTTACTGCGAGCCATGGCAGAGGATCTCGGTTTGGACTTTGACCCGCTCGATTGTGATCTCGCCGCGCCTTGGCAAGGCGACAAGTATGGCCCTCTTTCTGGCGTGAGTGCGGACATCTGGCGCACCACAGGCGATACGGTTGAGCGGCTGGAGCTTTTGGCACAGGCCCTGATGGACGGCAGGTGCGACACGCCCGGCAGCCAATCGGCGCAGGTTATGCATCATGTCCGCCAGAGCATCTCTCCCACCGTGGCGGCTTGCGGCTTGATGGAGGCGCAGGGACTGCTCACGGCGCTTGACGGGAAATTCGTCCCCCCCGCCCCTTCAGGCGCACCAACGCGCGGACGGCTCGATGTTTTGCCCACTGGACGAAATTTCTATTCCGTGGATAGCCGCGCCGTGCCCACACCCACCGCCTGGGCCTTGGGATGGAAATCGGCCAATCTGCTGATCGACAAACACCTGCAAGACCACGGCGACTGGCCGCGTACCCTATTGCTAACGGCTTGGGGTACGGCGAATATGCGCACGGGCGGCGATGATATAGCGCAATGTTTGGCCCTCATGGGGGTGAAACCGAAATGGGACAGCGCCAATCGGAGGGTCACAGGTTTCGAGGTGATCCCGGAAAGCACCCTTGGTCGGCCAAGGGTAGATGTCACATTGCGCATTTCTGGATTTTTTCGCGATGCTTTTCCCGGCTTGATAGATCTTGTGGACAGCGCCGCGCAGGCGGTTTTGGCCCTTGATGAATCTGAGGATGTCAATCCGGCCAAAGCCAATGGCGCTGGCGCAAGGGTCTATGGCTCAAAACCCGGTGCCTATGGTGCAGGGTTGCAGGCATTGATTGATGAGCGCATCTGGGACAGCCAGGCAGATTTTGGTGAGGCCTATCTAGAATGGGGCAGCTATGCCTATGGCAAAGGCCGCCAAGGCGCGCGCGACCGCGGCGGTTTTGAAACGCGACTGGGTCAAGTGGACGCCATTGTGCAAAACCAAGACAACCGCGAGCATGATTTGCTTGACAGCGATGATTACTATCAATTCGAAGGCGGCGCGGCAGCGGCGGTGCAAAGCCTGCAAGGGCAAGCCCGACCGATTTACCACAATGACCACTCACGCCCCGAACGTCCCCTCATCCGCAGCTTAGATGATGAGATGGCGCGCGTGATCCGTTCGCGTGTTCTCAATCCCAAATGGATCAATGGGGTGAAACGCCACGGGTATAAAGGCGCCTTTGAGATCGCCGCAACCGTCGATTACATGTTCGCCTTTGCCGCAACCACCGGTGCTGTCAAATCTCACCATTTTGACGCGGTGGAA
The DNA here is from genome assembly GCA_905181815.1 of uncultured Planktomarina sp. GTDB lineage: Bacteria > Pseudomonadota > Alphaproteobacteria > Rhodobacterales > Rhodobacteraceae > Planktomarina. The sequence continues at coordinate 171,316 of CAJIZA010000004.1, forward strand.
GCGGCCTTTCTGGAAGATGACGACACCCGAGACTTCATGGCTGAGGCCAATGGGCCCGCCCTGCGTGAGATTGCCCAGCGCCTGCAAGAGGCGATTGATCGTGGCCTCTGGCAGCCACGGTCAAACTCGGCCACAGCGCGCATCGCCAGGCTGCTCTAACCAGACTTCTCCATGCCACCCAACCATTGATCCACGATATAGCGTGCGGTCATCAGATCTAAATGTGCGCCGCCACCGTTTTTGAACACCGTGATGTCATCCGACCCGGCCTGAAAGCCCTTCATATCATAATAATCCGCCCGCAGATGGCTGCGGTCAATTGCGCCGCTGTCCAGAGGAATTTTCAGCTCGCCAATATGCCCCAATGTGGTGTCATAGCTATCAACGAAAAGCTTTGATTTTTGCAGCGCCGCATCATCCGCTTCACGCATATCGGGCCTATAGGCGCCAATCATGTTGAGATGTTGCCCCGGTCGTAACCAGTCGCCTTGAATGATCGGAGCCGTGGTCATGGTGCATGTTAAAATAATATCGGCTGCCACGACGGCGCTTTGCAAATCCGTTACCACCTGGGCACCTGTGTCTTGCGCAAACACCTCCGCCGCCTTCGGGCTTCGGTTCCAGATGCTGAAACGGGCCTCAGGAAACCCGGCGTCAAAGGCCTGCACCAAGGAGCGCCCAACTGTGCCCGCACCCACAATCAATATCTCCCGCGCCCCCGCCGGGGCCAGCGCCAGAGCCGCCATCAAACTGTCGCCTGCGGTTTTCCACTTGGTGATCAGGTGAAAATCAATCACCGCTGCAAGCGCCCCCGTGGCATCATCAAACAACATCACACCACCGCCGATCATCGGCTGACCGCTTTTGCGGTTGCCCGGGAAAACTGTGGCGGTTTTGGTCAAAAGGCCCATGCCATCAATCCAAGCGGAACGGCTCAAAAGCGTGTCGGACCCGCGATATAAAAACAAATCCTCAATCTGAGCCTTTGGCGCCTGATGCCCCGTCTTCAAAGCGGTGACCAAATCCAACCAGTCGAGCCGCTTTTGGCCGGCTTCAAAGGGGATAATAGCCGGGGTCACTGGGCCTGCTCCGAAGCCAACAGCCCAGCGGCCACCAAACAATCGGCCCAAGCTTGCGGATTGACAAAGTGATGCGTTTGCCAACCGCGGCTGGCGGCCATAGCGATATTGTCAGCGCGGTCATCTGCAAAGAGCAACCGCTCGGTCAGCACCCCGCAATCTTGTTCCAACATCTGGTAAATCATCGGATCGGGTTTGATTACCCGCATACGGCCCGAAACATATTCACGATCAAATTCACCCAAAAAATCATAGTGGCTTTGCGCATAGGCAAAGCTTTCCACTCCAAAATTAGTCAGAGTAAAGACCGGTACGCCCGCAGATTTCAGCGCCCGCAGCAAACGCACGGAATGGTCAATCGGCGGCGCGGCCAGCTTTATCCAATTATTATGCCAATCGCGAGATTTCCGCCCGCCATTCCGGATTCTTTTCTGCCGTGGCATAGATCACATCTTTGAACCCTTCGCCTAAATCAATACGATCGTTCATCGCATGCAGATCTACAGCGGCAAACATCGCTTTGCGGCGCTCAGGACCGATGGTCCGGTCAAAATAATGCTCCGGATGCCATTCCAGCAACACATTTCCAATATCAAAAACAACGGCCTCAATAGTCATGAAATCTCCTCGCTTTACACAAGTGCTAGCGTGGTGAATTGGGCGGCACAACCCTTGGTCTTGCGTTCACTCGTTCACGCCAAACGGTGACCAAACCTGAGATCAACACCAAACTCATACCAGACCATTCATACAGATCCGGCCACTCGGCAAACAGCAAATAACCAAGTAAAGTCGCGTAAATTAGACTGGTGTATTCAAAAGGCGCCACAAGCGCCGCCTCTGCCACCCGGTAGGCTTGGCTAATCGCAGCGCCGCCAACGGTGACCCCGATGCCAATAAAAACCATGATAGATAAATCCGCCCAACTGGGCCACTGCCAAGCACGCAGCAAAAATTCGACTGATCGGTGCCCATCGCCGGCAAAGCCTCCCTGCCCAAGGGTCAAGCCGATCACCGTGGTCACGGCCAAAAATACCAGCGGGACATAGAAAGTCAGAGACAGCAAAGACTCTGTCTTACCGATCTTTCGCGTTAAAATATGAAAAGCCGCATAGCACAGCGCCGCGAGAGCGGGGAGTATCGTGGTCAAAGTAAAGGCATCCGTACCCGGCCGCACAATCAGCAAGACACCAATGAGTCCAACCATAATCGCCAACCACCGCCATTTGCCCACGAGTCTCTCCAAGGAAAATGACCGAGAAAATCGTGATTAAAAACGGGGCGATAAAGAAAATTGCCACGACAATCGCCAAGGGCATATCTGCCAGCGCCATATAGAAAAACAGATTGGCGGCCACCACGAAAAGTGCTCGGACCAGATGCAGCCCAAGCCTTTGCGTGCGCAACGCGCCATATCCGCCACTGAAGGGAATAATGACAATCATCAAGAGCAACACGCCCGTCAGCGAGCGGGTGAACACGATTTGATGCAGCGCGTAGCCGTCAGACAAAAGTTTGATCAACATATCGTTGACCGAAAATATCAAAGAAGCGAGAAGCGCCCAAAGCGCACCGATTGGCGTTTTCCTGTGTTCCATTGCTCAACGCTACGCCCAGTTTGGCCACAGGGCTGATCAAAATACGACCCGACCAATGGCGCTAAACGCCTGTCAAAATCCAAAGCGCTCAGCGCCGCAAGGCTTGGTCCAACGCATTTAGAAACCGCGAGCGATCAGATTTTGCAAATCCTTTGCCGCCGCCCTTGCGAAAAGGATCAGCGGCGCGCAGGTCGTACATGAGATCGCGCGTGGCCAGCGCATTACCAATATTAGCCTGGGTCAATGGCTCGCCATTGGGCTTGAGCACCTGCGCTCCGGCCTCAACCGCTTTGGCGGCCAATGGAATATCTGTGGTGATCACAACATCACCGGGCCCTGCCCGCTCTGCGATCCAGATATCGGCGATGTCTGGCCCGGCATCCACAACCACCAATTCAACCAACGGGTTGGTAGAGGGGCGTATACCACCATTGCAAACAAGCTTCACACCCACTTTGTGATGCGTGGCCACCTGTTCCACCTCTGCCTTCACCGGACAGGCATCCGCATCCACATAAATCATGACGTCTGCCCTTTGGCGACTGAATAGAGAGCTTCGGAATGGAAAGTAAAACGCATCTAGCCCTGCAATTTTATAGGCTTCCGCCAGAGTTGGGTAGTTGAAGGTATTTTGCACAAAATAATCAACTGTGCCTTTGAGATTAAGCACCGCTTGCGCAATATGGATCAACTCAGTTGCCCCTTCACCCACGATCTGCACCCCAAGAACACGGCGAGTTTTAAGGGAAAACAGCATTTTCACCATGCCGTGTTCAAGCCCCATAATATTGCCGCGCGAGGTTTCGCGGAACCGGCCGATACCGACCTCATAAGGGATACCGCGCTGCTGCATATCCTGCTCTGACATGCCACAAGTGGATATTTCAGGCACCGAATAAATGCCATAGGGAAACCACGGGCTTTCCTTCAAGGTCGGGGTATCCATTGCGTGACAGGCCGCGATGCGCCCCTGTTGCAACGATGTGGACGCCAGACTGGGATGGCCGATCACATCGCCGGTGGCATAGATATGCGGCACCGCGGTTTGATAGCACAACCACCAATTCAACCAACGGGTTGGTAGAGGGGCGTATACCACCATTGCAAACAAGCTTCACACCCACTTTGTGATGCGTGGCCACCTGTTCCACCTCTGCCTTCACCGGACAGGCATCCGCATCCACATAAATCATGACGTCTGCCCTTTGGCGACTGAATAGAGAGCTTCGGAATGGAAAGTAACGTGGTCTTCCATAAAACTCGAAACGAAAAAATAGGAATGATCATAGCCTTTTTGCATCCGCAAATGCCCGTCTTGACGCCGCTTGGCCATGGCAAAGGATAGGGTTTCGGGTTTGAGTAGGTCCAAAAATTGATCTTGAGTGCCCGTATCGATCAGCACGGGTCCGTCAAAGCCAACGTCTTGCATTTGATGGCTGGCATCATGGGGCTGCCATAGGCTTCGGTCATCCCCTAAATAACTGGTAAACTGCTTTTGCCCCCAGTCTGAACCCATTGGATTGCAAATGGGAGAAAAGGCCGAAACGCTGCGGTATTGACCCGGCCGGCCCATGGCGAGGGTCAGCGCCCCATGCCCACCCATGGAATGGCCCGTGATAGATTGACGCTCCAAATCAACCGCAAACTCGCGCCCCAGCAGCGCCGGGAGCTCTTCGGCAATGTAATCCCACATGCGAAAATGCGCACCCCATGGCTGTTGTGTGGCGTTGACATAAAATCCAGCACCTTGCCCAAGATCATAGGCCGCGTCATCGGCAACATCCGCGCCGCGCGGGGATGTGTCGGGAAACACCAAGGCAATCCCCTCCTGCGCCGCCCAAGCCTGAGCACCCGCTTTGGTCATTGCGTTTTCATGGGTGCAGGTCAGGCCTGACAAATACCACAGCACGGGCACCGGGCAGAGCTTGGCCTCCTCGGGTAAAAACAATCCGAAGGTCATCTCGCCCCCACAGGCATCCGACGCATGGGCATAAACCCCCTGCGTTCCACCGAAACACGCGTTCTCAGATTTGATTTCCATGGAAAACCCCTTTGCAAATGTTACTTGGTGAAAACTCAGTTCGTTCCAGTTTGCAAGGGCAAAGCCCTCGGATCGCAACATAGCACAGTCAAAAGGGACGATTAGCTATAAAGGGTGCTGACCCAGGCGATAATCAAAGACACAGTAACCACCGAGGCGACAGTAGACAGAAAAATTGACGCCGACACCCGCTGTGGCGCGACCTCATAATGCGTCGCAAGAATAAAGATATTGCCCGCAACAGGCAAAGCCGTCGCTGCAATCAACACCGCAGCGGGATAGGCGGCGACCGGAAAAACAAAAAGTGCGGCAATCGCCACAGCCGCCGGATGTAAGATCAACTTACAAAAAGCCAGCCAACTGGCTGCAGAGAGCCGCTCAGCCGATTTGCTGGCCAAAGACGCGCCAATGGCAAAAAGCGCACCCGGCGTTGCGGCCGCCCCCAAAATGTCAAAGAATTCTGTCGCAGGAGCCGGCAAGCTTACCCCCGATGAAGAACAGAGCAAACCAGAAATCATCGCCATAATCATCGGATTTTTGATCAACCCAAGTCCAACTGTGCGCAACACCCCAAAGCTCATACGCCCATCGCGCGAGCCAACAATTAAGATCACAATCAAACTGCCAAACACCAGCTGGTCGATGGCCAGCACCAACATCACCCAAAGCACAGCCTCCGGCCCCATCAACATGGCCAACATCGGAATACCCAAAAATCCGACATTGCCAATCGTGGCGCATTGCGCCTCCACTGCGGCCTCGGCTACGTTGCGTCGTCGCAGCATCGCCACACCAGTGGCCAGCAGATAGATCAGTAGAGAGGCGGAGAGATAGGCGGAAATAAACGGAAAATTGATCAAATCCGCAAAGGATAGGTTGGCAGAAAACCGGATAATCATCGCCGGTAAAGCAAAATAAAACACAAATTTCGTTAGATAGGCCGTGGCCACTTCGGGAAAAAATGCCGTCCGCACCGCGCCATAGCCGAGCGCCACAATGGCGAAAAAAGGCAATGTTTTGAGAAGAACGTCAATCATCGAAGGGTACACTTCATGCGAAAAGGGCGCGCCGCGCGCCCTGTCACATTAGCCTTAATTTCAACGGGTGAAAGCCCGAAATTCGGCAACGCGCCTTAAAATTCGACCACAGCGCGGATGGATTTGCCCGCGTGCATCAGATCAAAGCCCTTGTTGATATCCTCCAAAGGCATGGTATGGGTAATCATTGGATCTATATCAATTTTACCGTCCATGTACCAATCAACAATCTTTGGCACATCCGTACGCCCACGCGCGCCACCAAAAGCCGTGCCGCGCCATACGCGGCCCGTGACCAGCTGGAACGGTCGGGTGCTGATTTCGGCTCCAGCAGGTGCCACGCCGATAATTACGCTTTCTCCCCAGCCTTTATGGGCCGATTCCAAAGCGGTACGCATCACATCAACATTGCCTGTTGCATCAAAGGTATAATCCGCCCCCCCGCCGGTCAGCGCGACCAAATGAGCGACCAAATCACCGCTAACCTCGGTCGGATTGACAAAATCAGTCATACCAAAGCGACGGGCCATCTCGATCTTGCCAGGATTCAGATCAACACCGACAATCTGATCAGCCCCCGCCAATCGCAAGCCTTGAATTACATTTAAACCAATGCCGCCCAGACCAAAGACAATCGCCGTACTGCCAATCTCGACCTTAGCCGTATTGATCACCGCACCAATGCCTGTGGTCACACCGCAGCCTATATAGCAAATCTTATCAAAAGGGGCATCGGGGCGCACTTTGGCCAAAGCGATCTCTGGCAGAACCGTATGATTGGCAAAGGTGGAACAACCCATGTAATGCAAAATTGGCGTACCGTCGAGCATGGAAAACCGGCTGGTGCCGTCTGGCATCAGGCCTTGCCCTTGGGTGCTGCGAATAGCTTGGCACAGGTTGGTTTTTGGATTGAGACAATACTCACATGTACGGCACTCTGGGGTGTAAAGGGGAATGACATGATCGCCAGGCTTCAAGCTGGTCACGCCCGGGCCACATTCCACCACAACCCCTGCGCCCTCATGGCCCAAAATCGCAGGGAACATTCCCTCGGGATCAGCGCCAGATAAGGTGAACTCATCCGTGTGGCAAATACCAGTGGCTTTGATTTCCACCAAAACCTCGCCGGCCTTTGGGCCCTCGAGATTGACCTCCATGATTTCAAGTGGTTTGCCAGCTTCCATGGCCACCGCAGCGCGTGTTCGCATCCTATAACTCCTCTTGTTTTTCTAAACACTAGGGCAGTCGAGCACGATATGACAACCACTATTATACCCGGTGATACGGGCCGCCTGCGAGGATGGTGGCCGCGCGGTAGAGCTGTTCGGTCAGCATTACGCGCACCAGCATATGCGGCCAAACCATCGTGCCGAAACTCAACGCAGACTGCGCGCGTTGCAAGACGGCGGGGTCCAGACCATCTGCCCCACCGATGACGAAGATCAACTCGCTGGGTGCGGCATCACGAATTTGGGCAAGATGCGCCGCAAAATTCGGAGAGCTCTGCAGCTTACCCCGCTCATCCAGGGCAATCACCGCTGCCCCTTGCGGAATAGCCTTGAGCAACAAAGCCGCTTCAGCCGCCTTGCCGCCGCTTTTTTTGTCTTCCAATTCGGTTAGCTCAACCGGTCCGAGCCCCAACGGGCGACCGCTGCGGTTGAACCGAACGATGTAATCTTCAATGAGATCTTTTTCTGGCCCGTTGCGCAGGCGTCCAATGGCGAGAATGCGCAGGCGCATTAAGCCTCAGTCGGGCTAGGCGCTCCAGGCTCGAGCCACATTTGGTCCAACTGATAAAATTCGCGCACTTCAGGGCGGAACACATGAACAATTACATCGCCTGTGTCCACAAGCACCCAATCGCCTGTGCCCTTGCCTTCCACCTTAGACAGAATTCCAAGATCATCTTTCAAGCGACTTTTCAGCTTTTCGGAAATGGCTGCGACTTGACGCGTAGAGCGCCCCGAACAGATCACCATGTGATCGCCAATCTCAGAAATGCCCCGCAAATCTATTTGCACGACGTCTTCAGCTTTATCATCTTCTAGGGATTTTAACACGGCGGCCAAGATAGCATCGCTCGTAACACTCGATTGGCCTTTAGCCAATTTGCGCGCGGATCCTTCCGCGTCAGACGTCAAAGACAGGACCATGTCCTCCAAAAAAATCGCCGCAACATCCCGGCGCCGGGTTTTTCACCATTAGCAGTCTCATTCAGATTCCTCAATCACCTGCTTTGATGCGCCAAAAACTGTGGCGATCTGGTCCCAAAACGGAAAAAAACTGCATCTCACGCCTTCGTTGCCATCTCAATATTAACAATATGAAAAGTTAATTAGTGTAAAAAACATAATTGGTTTTATTCACAATACACTGATTGGAAGGACTAATTATAGCTCACAAAATCAGAATCATATCTACAGGGTATATTCTCTTCTCTACCCTCCTGGCGTTGTTCGTGGCTGCGCATTACGGCTTTTTTAATTTGGTTCATCTTTGGCGCGATCCAGCAGCTCGCGGAGCTTTATTGCCATTCTTGACATACTGCCCTTCGTGCCAAGCCTATTTGCACTTAATTTTGGAGCGCGCGTGATGGCCGATTTTCGATCAGAGCGCTATTTCACTGTCAATATAAACCGCTCAATGTCTCACGACGGACTGAGCGTCATTGCCTTCGCCTTATTGAAACTTTTTTCCCTCAACGTGATGATCCCCTATGTTTTTCGCTACGACCCTAAGGCTGACATACCCATCCGATTTATTTTTGAACCCACCGACGCCAGTTTCCTTCTGATAGGGTGATGATCTGGATCATCGGATGGGTTCTGACCCAGGCGCTTGTGCTCAAGGCCGAAAATGAGAGTATTGTATGATGGCTATTATCATTCGGTTAGATGTTATGTTGGCGCTGCGTAAAATGCGCTCAAAAGGTCTTGCCACTGAGATCCGGTAAAGCCAAAGGCGTGCGATTCGACACTTTGGGGAAAATTTGCCACGCCTTGGACTGCCAACCTGGCGATTTGTTGGAATTTACAGAAGCGCGCGCCCTGGCTAGTAAATAGGCGCAAATCCCCAACATCTGGAGGCTTGTGCCGGGCCTTGGGCCGGGGTATCCAGCGACATGTGCATGAGTATGGTCTTTGATATCGCCGACAGAGCGCGCCTGCCTTGGCGCTTCTTTGGTGTGGCGAAATCCAACCTACGACCGTGTCTTAACGGCTAACCCCCTCAGCAAGACACGACACATTTGACTAACTATAAAAGGAACGCCTCAAATGGCCCCTAAAACACTCTATGATAAGATCTGGGACGCGCATGTCGCCCATGAAGCCGAAGACGGCACCTGCCTGCTCTATATTGACCGCCATTTAGTCCACGAAGTGACCAGCCCCCAAGCCTTTGAAGGATTGCGGATGAATGGCCGGACAGTGCGCGCGCCAGAAAAAACCATCGCTGTGCCCGATCACAACGTACCCACAACCTTGGACCGTCTCAAGGGCATAGAAAACGAAGAGAGCCGCATCCAAGTGGACGCGCTGGACACCAATGCGCGTGAGTTCGGGCTTGTGTATTACCCGGTAGATGACGTCCGACAGGGCATCGTGCATATCATTGGCCCTGAGCAGGGCTGGACCTTGCCCGGGATGACCATTGTCTGCGGCGACAGCCACACCGCCACCCATGGCGCCTTTGGCTCGCTGGCCCATGGCATCGGTACATCGGAGGTGGAGCATGTTCTGGCCACGCAAACTTTGATCCAAAAAAAATCAAAAAACATGAAGGTTGAAATCACTGGCAAATTGAGCCCAGGCGTGACGGCAAAAGACATCACCCTGGCGGTGATTGGCGAGACCGGCACCGCTGGCGGCACAGGCTATGTGATTGAGTATTGCGGCGAGGCCATTCGCAGCCTCTCAATGGAGGGTCGCATGACTGTGTGCAACATGGCCATCGAAGGCGGCGCACGCGCGGGTCTAATCGCCCCAGATGAGACCACATTCGAATATTGCAAAGGCCGCCCCAATGCGCCCACCTGCGAAACATGGGAAGCCGCGCTGGCCTATTGGAAAACCCTCTACTCCGACGATAATGCGCATTTCGACAAGGTCTTGACCTTGAAGGGTGAAGATATCGCCCCAGTGGTCACTTGGGGCACCAGCCCGGAGGACGTCTTGCCGATCACCGCAAGCGTGCCGGCGGCGCAGGATTTCTCTGGCGGCAAAGTCGAAGCGGCCCAGCGCAGCCTTGACTATATGGGCCTCACAGCTGGCACACCCCTGTGTGACATTGAGATTGATACAGTCTTCATCGGCTCTTGCACCAACGGGCGGATCGAGGATCTGCGCGCTGTGGCAGAAATCTTGAAGGGTCGTAAGATCAAAAAGGGCATGCGCGCAATGATCGTGCCAGGCTCAGGTTTGGTACGTGCGCAGGCAGAAGACGAGGGTCTGGCGGACATCTTCAAAGAGGCCGGTTTCGAATGGCGCCTGGCGGGATGCTCTATGTGTCTGGCGATGAACCCAGACCAATTGCAGCCGGGCGAACGCTGTGCGGCCACGTCAAACCGCAACTTTGAAGGTCGTCAAGGCCGCGGCGGGCGTACGCATTTGATGAGCCCAGCCATGGCCGCCGCTGCGGCCCTTACTGGAAAATTGACTGATGTGCGGGAGATGCTCTAATGGAAAAATTCGAAAAACTCACCGCCATTGCTGCGCCCATGCCTTTGATCAATATCGACACCGATATGATCATTCCAAAGCAGTTTTTGAAAACCATAAAACGCTCCGGGCTTGGCGTCAGCGCCTTTCATGAGATGCGCTATAATCTCAATGGCAGCGACAATCCCAATTTCGTGCTTAATAAAGAAGCCTATAAAGGCGCCAATATTTTGGTTGCCGGCGACAATTTTGGTTGTGGCTCCTCACGCGAACATGCACCTTGGGCTTTGCTCGATTTTGGCATACGCTGCGTGATCTCAACCAGCTTTGCGGATATCTTCTACAACAACTGCTTTAAAAACGGCATCTTACCTGTGGTTGTCACCGAAGACGAGCTGCAACTGCTGATGAAGGATGCCGAAAAGGGCAGCAATGCGCGAATGGTAGTTGATTTGGAAAACCAGCAGATTGAGACCTCTGATGGCGAGGTGATCTCCTTCGATGTGGATCAACACCGCAAGCATTGCTTGATAAATGGCCTCGACGACATCGGCCTATCGATGGAAAAAATTGCATCTGTCGACGCCTTTGAAGCACAAATGGCGCAGAGCGCTCCTTGGGTCTGATACGTTTGGCCAGCCAAATATTGGCTGGCCGTAATCGACCTCCAGCGCGACCGAGAATTTAAAAAACGTCGCAAAATTTATTTTACAATTGATCGAAAATTTAGAGTTTCAAGCTCCACTAAGGCTCGATACGAGCCAGACTTTGACCCCAATGCCATTTTGTTCATCCACCCGTCGCATCCACCGATGCGCCGGTTAGGATACCTGCGAAGGTTTCGGGCCTGGATGCGCGCTCGCTCTCTTGATCCTTTTATGCCTAGTCTACTCGGCGCCAGCAGTCAGTGAAACACTACGATTGGCCATCTATACCCCCGCGCTTGAGCGCAATGCACCGGGGCTTTTATACCGCGACACTATATACGGCAAATCACCTCAAATTCGCGCGGCGCTACGCCTTCTAGCCACAATCCAACTGGATATTTTGACGCTGCAACGCTTTGATTAGGATGCAGAGCTGCGCGTGGCACGCGCCTTTCAATCGGCACTAAAAGCGCAGGGTTGGGAGATGCAAAATCTTTTGGTACCACGCCCTAACACCAGGGTGGTAACCGTGATTGATATTGATGGGAACGGGCAAATTGGCGGGCCGGAGGATGCACAAAGCTATTAAACTTTCGCCGGATATAGGGAGCTTTTGCTTCTGTCGCGCCTGCCATTCTACGTGCAAAATAGCCAAGGTGCAAAAGCTGGCCTATGTGGCGATGCTGCAGACCTCAATCACTTGGCACCAGCATCCCATTTCCCTCCTTATATTTCACGTCGGACCGCCAGTCTTTGACGGGCCATAGGACCGCAACGGCCACTGCAATACCAATAAAATTGCCTATGCCACCGCCCTGATAGATCAACTTCCCGCACCCTTCGTACTGCTGGCCAATACCAACGTTGATCCCTTTGATGGCGAGGGGCACAATGAGGTTATGAGCCAATTTTTGGCCCATCCCAAGCTGCAATACCCGAAGCCGGCCAGCCCAGGCGGGCGGGCGGCTGCCAATCCGCGGCATCACAGTACGGCGCAGTTAGATACGGTGGATTGGCCTGATTCGCCCCCAGGTAATCTGCAGGTCAATTACATCCTGCCATTTCGGGGCTTTGCCTTGCACGATGGCGAGGTGCATTGGCCAGCCGAGGGCCTTCCTGACCCCCATGGCAATTCGTACAGATTGATCTGGCAGGATGTCTCACTTCCTTGACCCCATAGGCCCATAGGGCTAGGCAGCAAGCTGAGACAAACGAAAGGGCTTCTCATGAGCACCCACTCCCTCCTAATTTTGCCCGGCGACGGGATTGGTCCTGAAGTCATGACCGAAGTGCGCAAAGTCATTGCCTGGCTGGCCGAACATCGGGACGTACATTTTGACGTGTCCGAAGATCTAGTTGGGGGCGCGGCCTATGATGTGCACGGCGTGCCTTTGCATGATGACACAATGGCAAAAGCACAGGCCGCGGATGCGATATTGCTTGGCGCTGTGGGCGGACCAAAATATGACACTCTTGATTTTTCCTTGAAACCAGAACGCGGCCTGCTGCGCCTGCGCAAGGAGATGGATCTCTTCGCAAATCTACGTCCCGCTCAATGTTTTGACGCGTTGGCCGATTTCTCTTCGCTGAAACGCGATGTAGTTGCGGGCTTGGATATTGTTATCGTGCGCGAATTGACCTCAGGCAGCTATTTTGGCGAGCCACGCGGCATCTTCAAAGAAGGCAACGAGCGAGTTGGCATCAACACCCATCGCTATACTGAATCCGAAATTGAACGCGCCGCGCGCTCTGCCTTCGAGCTGGCCCGCCGCCGTAGCAACCGGGTTTGCTCAATGGAAAAAGCCAATGTGATGGAAGCGGGCGTTTTGTGGCGCGATGTTGTGACAGAAGTGCATCAGGCCGATTACGCCGATGTCGAACTGTCACATATGTACGCTGATAATGGCGCCATGCAGCTGGTGCGTGCGCCGAAGCAGTTTGACGTGATCCTCACCGACAATTTGTTTGGCGATATCCTCTCCGATTGCGCCGCGATGCTGACAGGTTCGCTCGGCATGTTGCCTTCTGCCAGCCTGGGCGCGCCGATGGAAAATGGCCGCCCAAAAGCACTCTACGAGCCGGTGCATGGCTCCGCGCCAGACATCGCAGGACAGGGCAAAGCCAATCCAACGGCTTGCGTTTTATCTTTCGCCATGGCGCTGCGCTATTCTTTTGATCTCGGCACAGAAGCGACACGGATTGAAACAGCGGTCGAAAAAGTCCTCGCCGATGGAGTCCGCACCGCGGATCTGTTGCAGGCCGACGGCGATACCGCTGTTTCCACAACGCAGATGGGCGATGCCATTGTGTCCGCTTTGACCACCAGCCTATAAAAAGTTCCTCAAAAAAATAAAAACGCTGGGTCTGCCTGGCGTTTTTTTTTGACAAATCCAATGAAAACCGGTGCACTGCGGATATGGATATTATTGACACCGACCGCTACCCGATTGACCAACCTGACAGTGCTGAGTTCCGCGAGCTTTGCGCCCAGTGTCAGGCAGATCTAGATACTCAAGGACTTTTCAACCTGCCCGGCTTCCTACGCCCCGAGGCCATAGAACGTACCCTCGATTGGGTAAAACCGGTGATCGCGCGAGATGCCTTTGTACATAAGCGAGCCCATAACATCTATTTCAAAAAAGAGATGCCCGGCCTCGCGCCGGACCATCCGGCCTTGCGAGAGCTCGAAACCATCAATCATACAATCTGCGCCGATCAAATTGAGGGCAGCCCCGTGACCCAGCTTTATGACCGGCCTGCTTTTGCCACCTTTTTAGCCTGTGTCACGAATAAGCCCACGCTCTACACAATGGATGACCGAATCGCTGGGGCCAATGTCATGACCTATTACGATGGCGAGGCGCTGAACTGGCATTTCGACCGCTCGGAATTTACTACAACTCTGCTCTTACAAGCCCCGAAGGCCGGCGGTGAGTTTGAGTATCTGCGCGATCTGCGCACGGCAGAGGATCCCAACTATGCTGGAGTGGCAGAGCTGTTGATGGGCAAGCGCAAGACGCAAATTTGCCCGCAAGAAGAGGGAACTCTGAATGTGTTTCGCGGCGTGAACACCGCGCACCGGGTCACTCCTGTGGAGGGAGACCGGCCAAGGATCAATGCGGTTTTAACCTATTACGAAACCCCCGGTTGCCGATTCTCAAAGCAAGAGCATCTCGGATTTTATGGCAGAACATTAGCCTAAGGAACTATTATGTAAGCATTTTTAGTGAGGCCAAGCTAGGCTGTATTCGGCCTACTGCCAAAATGGTTTAGGCCCGGCCAAGGGCACGTTGCATGGCATGCTGGCCGCCAAATTGGCTAAAAAGTATGACAGTGCCCATTTACAATAGGTCTAATAGCAAGCCGGACCGCGCCACCTGCCCCCACTTCCCCTGGCCTGGCTTAGAGCCAATGCGCCGATGAAATGAAGCGAGTGGACGGCCAGAGCAAAACTTTAGACCTGCGCAGCCCCATACCTCGACGCACTATCTTGGAGGCAGCCCAACCAAAGCGCGCGAGACAGGTTCACGCAGATGAAAATCTTCCCCCACATAATCTGCGCCACCCGGCCCGCAGAGATAGGCAATCGCCTGCGCCACATCCGAGGCCAAAATGTGATCGGATTTCTCCAATTGGCTGACCGGATTAACCCCACTGGCTTTGATCTCAACCTGCATCTGCGTCGCTACTGTGCCGGGGCTCAACCCCAAACAGCGAATGCCTTGATCGCCATATTCAGCTTGCCCAGAGCGGGTCAATTGCAGCACCGCAGCCTTAGAGGCGCAGTAATGGCTCCAGCCTTCCAGCACCCCATAGGCCGCACCAGACGAAATATTGAGGATCGTTCCACCCCCCTGTGCCGTCATGATCGGTAGGGCCGCCTTCATCATGTAAAAGACACCTTTGACATTTACATCAATCACCCGGTCCCAATCGGCTGGTTCGAAATCCGCCAATCGATGCACAGGCAAAAGCGTTCCGGCGTTATTAACGACAATATCAAGACGACCAAATTGAGCAACGGTCTGATCAACAGCCGCCTGCACCTGTTCGAAATCGGCGATATTGCAGGCTATCGCCAGCGCTTTTGGCCCAATTTTCTCGGCTAATTTTGCCAGTTTACCTTCAGAGCGGGCCGCCAAAACCACCTGCGCCCCGTCAGCTGCAAAATGTTTAGCCGCCGCCGCTCCAATGCCGCGGCTTGCGCCAGTTATCAAAACTGTTTGCCCTGAAAAATCCATTCCTGTAAGGCCTTTCGCTGTGTCTGACCAAAGGCTAGCTCTGCCGGGCAATCCGCACAAGTCATCACTTCTGGCTTTACCCAGCCCACAAGCCGTGGCACCACAGCTTCAGACCGGAGATTGCCATGCGCGCGACATTGATAATTTTGACTTTTGCCTATGTCTTATCCCAATTTTATCGGGCATTTCTGGCAGTTTTAGCAGCCCCCTTGCAGGCAGATATTGGTGCCACAGCTGCGCAGCTCTCGGCGGCCTCTGGCTATTGGTTTTTAACCTTCGCTCTGATGCAAATACCCGTCGGTTGGGCCTTGGACACTTTGGGCCCGCGGCGCACCAACGCCGCGCTTCTCGCTCTAGGAGCCGGTGGGGGCGCTTTTGTTTTCGCGGCCGCAACCGAACCTTGGCATATTTCCGCCGCGATGATGATGATCGGCGTCGGCTGCTCACCAGTTTTAATGGCCGCATACTATGTGGTCGCCCGCAGTTTTCCTGCCGCAGCCTTCGCCACGATGGCCGCCTTCATCTTGGGTATCGGGTCCGCCGGCAATATCGGGGCAGCCTTTCCGCTAACGCTGCTTGCTGACGTCCTAGGCTGGCGCTTGTCGATCGTCATCATCGCACTCATCACCCTTGTGATTGCCGCCTTATGCTACGTAATTGTCAAGGATCCACCAAAGGTTGAAACCGATGAAAAGGGCAGCTTAGTTGATCTGCTCCGCATACGCGCCATCTGGTTCATCTTGCCGCTGGTGCTGGTCAGCTATGCCCCCTCTGCTGGGTTGCGCGGCCTTTGGGTGGGTCCTTATTTCACCGATGTGTTCGGCGCCTCCACAACCCAGGTTGGCACAGTGACCACGCTGATGGCTCTAGCGATGATTGCCGGTACCTTTTGCTATGGTCCGCTTGACCGCCTATTGGGTACGCGCAAATGGGTGATTTTCACAGGCAACCTGATCAGCGGCTTGTTGTGCTTTGCCCTTTATCTTTATGGAGACGCAGGTTTCTGGAGCACAGCCGCAATGATGGCAGGAATTGGGTTTTTCGGTGCTTCATTCCCCATTTTGGTCGCCCATGGACGCAGTTTTTTCCCAGATCATCTAATGGGGCGCGGCGTGACTTTGATCAATCTCTTTGGAATCGGGGGCGTTGGCATCATGCAAAATGTCACCGCGCGTGTTTTTGACGTCAAGATAGCAGAGAACCACGCGCCGATTGTCTCATATAACGCCGTCATTTTGGTGTTTTGTGTGACATTACTGCTGGGATCGGTGATTTATATCTTCTCACAAGACAGAACCGACTAGCTGCCTCTTTTCATTGGACACCCGGCGCGATACACGAACCCGTCTTTGAAACAAGGAAGAGACCTATGTCTTACAAAGTTGTTGTTGTCGGAGCCACTGGAAATGTGGGCCGCGAAATTCTGAACATTTTGGACGAACGCGAATTTCCAATCGCGGAAATTGCTGCTCTGGCCAGCCGCAAGTCCCTCGGCACGGAAGTGAGCTTTGGCGACAAGACTTTAAAAACAAACGATCTGGCGAGTTTTGATTTCGCCGGCTGGGATATGGCGCTCTTTGCGGTGGGCTCTGAAGCCACCAAAGAATATGCCCCAAAAGCGGCAGCGGCCGGCTGCATTGTGATCGATAATTCGAGCCTTTATCGCTACGATCCGGAGGTGCCCTTGATCGTACCAGAGGTGAATGCCGACGCAATTTTCGAATGCCACAAAAAGAACATCATCGCCAATCCCAATTGCTCAACCGCGCAAATGGTCGTGGCGCTGAAACCCTTGCATGATCGTGCGAAAATCAAACGGGTGGTGGTCAGCACCTATCAATCAGTTTCGGGCGCAGGCAAAGAGGGGATTGATGAGCTTTGGGACCAAACCAAATCGATTTACAATCCGGTAGACAACAAACCACCAACGAAGTTTACCAAGCAAATTGCCTTTAATGTGATCCCGCACATCGATGTTTTTCTCGACAGCGGCGACACCAAAGAAGAATGGAAAATGGTCGCAGAGACCAAAAAAATTATCGACTCCGAGATAAAGGTCACCGCCACCTGTGTACGCGTGCCAGTTTTCGTAGGCCATTCCGAATCAATCAATATCGAGTTTGAGGAGTTCCTCGATGAGGATGAAGCCCGCGACATCCTGCGCGAGTCACCTGGCCTTATGGTGATCGATAAGCGCGAAGATGGCGGCTACGTCAGCCCAGTGGAATGCGTCGGCGATTACGCCACGTTCATCAGCCGCATTCGACAAGATGTCACAGTCGACAATGGCATCAACCTCTGGTGCGTGTCCGACAATCTGCGCAAAGGTGCAGCGTTGAATGCTGTTCAAATCGCGGAAGTCTTAGGCAATAAAGTCCTGAAAAAAGGCTAAAACCCCGAAGGTAGACTGAAAAGGCCTCACTGGAATGCGGGGCCTTTTCATTGGGTCTTGGTTTTGCGGTTAGAGCATCTTCAATCAAAGTGGATACCGCTTTGGCATTTCGAACATTCAATTATTTATTAGCCTAGTGCATGTCTGTTGACATTCAATTCAACAAAACATGCTCAAATCCGTACAAAATCATTCAACTTTGAATCAAATTGCTCCAAAGAACCCTCCGCGATGTCCGTCCACAGGCCATGCAGGGTCAGCTCGTTCTTTTCGACTGCGGTTTTCACAAATGGGAAGGTCATAAGGTTTTCAACGGAGACCAAAACCGCCTCACGTTCCAATCGCGCCACACGCTCCGCCTCATCCTTCATATCTTTGACACGCTCGTAGCCCGGGCGCAAAATATCCATCCAGCGGCCAACAAAGCTGCTGCTTTTTTCCAAATCTGGCGCGCGCCCGGTGCACATATCGTGACAGCCCCGCACCCCGCCGCAGCTGGAATGACCCAAGACTATAATATGAGAAACTTTTAACGCTGTGACCGCATATTCCACCGCTGCGGAGGTGCCATGCGGCTCGCCATCAGGAAGATAGGCCGGCACCAGATTGGCGATATTACGATGAATGAAAAATTCCCCCTGCTCTGCACCAAAAATCGCAGTCACATGAACGCGACTGTCACAGCATGAAATGACCATCGCGCGCGGGCGCTGACCTTCACTGGCCAATCGGCGATACCAGGCATGATTATCTTCAAACGTTGTCGCCTTCCAGCCATGATAACGTTGAATTAAATAATTTGGCAGCGGTTTCACGCAGACCATGGGCACCCCCTCTTACATAAATATTGAGTTTAACTTACCAAATAGTTACAAAAAACTCGAGAGGTAATCCCTATCTTGGCTTATAGATCGGTAAATTCTTTTGGGCAGAAAGCAACCAGCTGTGGGAGCGCAGTAAATAGGTGAGTTCATGGTTCAAATTAGCATACTTTTGCATGACGAACATCTTCCCTTTTGCACCAGAAAAATTTACGAAATCTATTGTGAATTTGAACCCCAGAGGGCAAAGGCAATCATAAATGGCGCCTTAGATAAATTCGCCATTCGCCTCTACGTTCTGGAATGCGCGAGCAAGAAGAACAAGCGCTCCGCTGTACGCAAGGCCGTTGACGCTTTGATGGGCATCAGACATCAAATTGGACTGAGCATTTTGACCAATGCAGCCCACAATATGCGCGCCTTGACCACAGCTTTCGATGATCTCGCTCTGGCCGCCGCAGTGGCGCGAATGATGCGGCTTGGCGACATATGCCTCGTATCACTTTGGGCGATACAGGACCAAAAAAAATAGGTGGCTTTAGCCAAGCCCACCGTATTCCCCTGTCCGCGCAGGTTTGTGCCCAGCAAAGACCGCACCGCATTGCATTCACCTCAGGGCGATGTTTACCTACGAAAAAGCTATTCGAGGGATCTGCCATGTCAGCGATTTTTGCCGCGCCCACACCCAAGTCCGTGCCCCTGCACCTCATTGCCCGCGCGGAGGCGAAAAATTGGCTGGCCGCAGGGAGCATCGAGGCGCAAAATGCCGCCAAAACCCAAAATTGGTCGGGCAAATTGGGCCAGATCTTGTGCCTCACCGAGCAGGGCCTGCCTGTGCGGCTGGCCATTGGGTATGGCGATGCCGCAGAGCGTAAACGCAAACGCTTCGGCGCGGTTGCCGAACTGTCCACAATGCCTGCACAAGTGTTTGAGCTGGTTGAGAACCATCAAGACCAGGCCGAGGAATTCGCTTTGGCCTTTGCCTTGGGCAAATATCGATACGATCGCTATGCCGCCAATTCCACCCCAAAAGCCGAGTTGATCTGCCCAAAAGGTGTAGATGCTGAAAAAATTGAGGCGATTGTTTCCGGCGAATTTCTCACCCGAGATTTGATCAACACACCGGCCAATGACATGGGCCCAGCGGAGCTTGAAGCGGCGACCCGAGACTTAGCCAAAACTTATGCCGCAGATATATCAGTCGTGATGGGCGCAGAGCTGCTGGCGCAAAATTTCCCCCTGATTCACACGGTGGGCCGCGCCTCGCCGCGGACTCCACGTCTCATTGATCTCAACTGGGGCACGTCAGGTCCACGGCTCACTTTGGTGGGCAAAGGCGTGTGCTTCGACACGGGCGGCCTAAACCTCAAACCCGGCGCCTCCATGGGGTTGATGAAAAAAGATATGGGCGGCGCGGCGCATGTTCTGGGGCTCGCCAAAATGATCATGGCCAGCAATATGCCAGTGCAGCTGCGGGTTCTAGTGCCCGCCGTTGAAAATGCTGTTGGTGGTTCGGCCTTCCGTCCGCAAGACATCTTAAAGAGCCGTAAGGGTCTGACTGTTGAGATCAACAATACCGATGCCGAGGGCCGATTAGTGCTCGCCGATGCCCTCACCTTAGCCGATGAAAGCCCCTGTGACCTGATGATCTGCATGGCAACGCTGACCGGCGCTGCGCGGGTCGCGGTGGGGCCGGACATCACACCCTATTTCACTCACGATACTGGCTTGAGCCATGAGATCGCAACCGCCGCCACCGCCGTTGACGATCCGGTGTGGCAATTGCCGTTGCATGCGCCCTATGAAGCTATGATTGAGCCCGGCATTGCAGATTTGGACAATGCCCCTGCCGGTGGTTTTGCCGGTGCCATCACTGCGGCGCTTTTTCTACAACGCTTTGTGACCGAAACCCAAAAATTTGTGCATTTTGATTGCTATGGCTGGCAGCCCAGCGCCGCCGCAGCCCGCCCTAAAGGCGGCGTGGCTCAAGGCACACGCGCCTTGTTTCACGCCTTGCCACATATTTTGAATCTATGAGCGCGCAATCTCAAATCATCCGAAGCCTCAGCGATCTATGCTGCAAACCCCAGGGACCACGCGACCGACAATTGCTGTTTGGCGATGGCTTTACTATCTTGGAGCGCGCTGACGACTGGTGTTTTGGCCAGGCAACGAAAGACGGCTATCAAGGCTATATAAAAACCGCAGATTTAGCCCCCTATACACCCGAAACACATTGGGTGAGCGCCTTGTCCAGCCATGCCTATGCGGCACCCAATCTTAAATCACCCGATCAGATCCCCATGCCCTTTGGCGCGCAGGTGACAGTGAACGCAGAGCATGGCGACTTTTTCCAAACCCCCACCGGCTTCATCCCCCGCCAACATTTGCGCGCAACGGGCAATTTTTTTGACTGTCCTCTAGAGGTAGCCAAAATGTTCCTTGGCAGCCCCTATTTGTGGGGAGGCAATTCAGCGGCAGGCATTGATTGCTCAGGTCTGGTACAGGCCGCCTGCCATGCCACGGGGCGCGCTTGTCCAGGAGATTCCAGCCCGCAACAAGAGTTTTTTCCTGTAACCGAAGGGGATTGGGCACCCGGGCAATTACTTTTCTGGCCCGGCCATGTGGCTTTGACCCTCAGTGCCACCCAGCTGATCCACGCCAATGCTCATGCAATGACAGTTGGCATTGAAACGATTGACGTTACAATTGCGCGCATAGACGCGGCCGGGGATGGGCCCATGCTTCAACGGTCACAGCTGACCTAGAGTGCAGGCCCGCTAATCGACCGCGCGGATCAACCGCCGCTCCAAGACTCCCAAAACAGATCCGAGATCATGGCCACGCTTGAAAATTTGCCCCTGCGCCCCGATCAAAGCATACATGCCCTGTTTATTGCGCAGCTTGGGGCGTTTTTCGATGCGGTAGAGTGGGTTTTCCGCTGTTTGTTTGAAAATCGAAAATACGGCCACATCGCGCAGGCAAGAAATACCATAGTCACGCCACTCGCCCGCGGCGACCATGCGCCCATATAGCGTAAGGATGGGGGCCAATTCCAACCGATGGAAGGCAATTTTTTCGGGAATTTTCCGCAGAGACTCAGATCTAATATTTACAACATTCATGAGAGTAGATTTGCGCCGAATTCACCAATAATCAACCCTGTCGTATTCCTGCCCTGAAATGGTCCCACAACTTTCCGTTTTGGGTCATCACATGGCCTCTGTAACTTGCAATCTAGGTACTAAGCAAACGGGAGCTTGGCCTTAAATGTCATTCCTGCCCCCACTCGGATACGCAATGCTGATCTTTCATTTGCTTGCTTCCAAACGTCAGGGCGGCTTTGCCCTAAGCAAAGCGGCCCTGGCAAAACCACCCACCCAAGATGGCTCCACCATGGGCGAAATAAAGCCAAAACCGGTCTCCAGTTTTGGTGACCACCTGCCAATAATCGCGCGTCCCGCTGCGCCAGGCTCTTTCGGCCAGCCACCACTCCGGGGCAATCCGCTCTGGCCCCTGAGCGCTGTACACCTCATGAAGCTGACCGCGCCATTTGAATGCCAGTGGCAATGCCGCCTCGCTATGGGTCTGCAGGGCCTCTGGTGAGAAATGCACCAAAGGCCGCGCGCGCGACGGGGCCGCCCAGTGCAAATGTGGCGCTGACCAGGCAGCGGCCTGCACCTGCGCGGTTTTTTCCGGGATATGGCTGTCACCGGGATGTAAGCGGGTCATGGCCTCCAGCCCGATGCGGGCGCCCAATGTGCCAATCAAATCATCCAGCTTGGTATTTTCCAACAAGCGCGCCGCAACCACTTGACCAGCCTCAATATGCCCTTTGTGCTGATGGGCATGGATTGGCTCTGTTTGCGCCGCAACCAAGCGCAGCACATCAATGCCAAATTCTGCTTTGATATCCCCTAATTTTGATGCCAAAAGTGGCCGCATTCGCGCAATATCGGCGGAAGGTCGGGCCAACCCCACCTCAAGCGATTGCATGGTTTGATCTGTGCGATAGGCTTCCAGTCGCAACCGCCGCGCACCCCGACCTTTCTCGTTCAAACGCACCGCCAGGCGCGGCAGCAGTTTATTCAAAGCGGCCAACAGATCTTCAGCCAGGCCAATTGGCTCCGGTAGGCTCAAACGGCAGGCGAAATGTGGCGCTTGTTTCGCCGGACTAATGGGTTCGGGGGCTACGCCCAAGGCTTGATCCATCCGATAGACCGTCCCCTTACCGAAACGCCGCGCAAGGGCCCCGCGGGGCTGACTCATCAAATCTTCCACCCGCCGAAGTCCAAGCTTGTTCAGCGCTGTAACAACATGTCCCTCCAATCGCAGGGCCGCCACAGGCAAAGGCGCAAGGGCTTGGCGCATAAAACCAGGCTCGGCAATACGGCCCGATGCGCCTCGATTGGTGCGCAGCTGCGGCGCGGCGCCTCCACGCTCCCAATTGCGGCGTTTGACGGCGCGAGAACGAGTGGCTGGTGCCTCTTGATCAATCGCATCACCCGTGCGGTTCACCCCCAAGGGCTGACCTGCATAGCGCGCCAAGGCCCATGCGGCGCCTTTTGTATCCGCCATGCCGATATGCACAGAAAGGCCAAGATCAAGGCAATCTTGCTCCACCTGCTCTATAACCCCTTCCTCACCACCAAACAAATGTGCACAACCTGTCAAATCAATGACCAAAGAATGAGGCAGTTCTTCAGCCACCCAGGGCGAAAACTTAGAGGCCCAGCGGCGCAGACTGTTTAAAAACCGCGCTTCACTCTGACAATTTTGAAGCCGTGTGATAAGATCTGGGCACATGGCCATAGCGTCGCGTAAAGGTTGATCCAAGCGCAGCCCCCGCTCCTCCGCCATTTGTGACAGGGAGGAGATCACCTGCATCTGCCCACGATCTTGCACCACGGCAAAAGGCAACTCTTGCGTCATACGGGCCTGTCGCAACAGCCGCTCTGCACCCATCCGAGGAAACCATAATGATAAAACACGTCGATGTGACATAACCGCAGACTTTGTTCACTATATGTTCTATATATCAAAGCCTATTCCAGAGTCGAGTCCTACCCAGAAGGGCCTGTGCAAAAACGGTGGAATACCGCCAGAGATCAGGTAAACAGAGGCGCGTAGAAAAGGAGCTTGTCATGACCAAACCCGTAGTGCTTTGCATTTTGGATGGATGGGGTTTGAGCGACACCAAGGAAGGCAATGCCCCTGCCCTGGCGCATACGCCAAACTTTAATCGCCTCATGGCGCGCTGCCCAAATGCGCGTTTAATCACCCATGGGCCTGACGCCGGTCTGCCCAGCGGACAGATGGGTAATTCCGAAGTTGGCCATACCAATATTGGAGCAGGCCGGGTGGTGGCTATGGATTTGGGGCAGATTGATCTGGCGATTGAAGACAAAAGTTTCTTCCAAAACCCTACTATTTTGGACTTCGCAGCCAAACTCAAAGCTAGCGGTGGCACGGCGCATCTCATGGGGGTGATTTCCGACGGCGGGGTGCATGGGCATCTTGACCATCTTCTGGCCGCCAGCAGGTTATTTTGTGACATGGGCATTCCCGTCCTAATCCATGCCATTGCTGACGGGCGCGATGTCGGCCCCAGCTCAGCCGCAGGCTATTTCGCCACCCTGCAAGAGCAGCTGCCACAAGGCGCACAGATTGGCACAGTCATTGGCCGCTATTATGCTTTGGACCGCGATAACCGTTGGGAGCGGGTGCAAACCGCCTATAGCGCCATCGCCCAGGGCAGAGGCGTCAAAGCAGCCACCGCCCAAGAGGCGATTGCGCGCGCCTATGCGGACGGGCAGACCGATGAGTTCATCCCCGCAAGCGTGATTGGCGATTACGCAGGAGTGCGGCCGCAAGATGGCTTATTGTGCCTAAACTTTCGTGCCGACCGGGCGCGTGAAATTCTAGCTGCTCTCTGCCAACCCGATTTTGACGCATTTGACACAGCACCCCGGGTCACATTCAGCGCACAAATGGGGATGGTGTCTTATTCTGATGACCATGACACCTATCTCACAGCCGCCTTCCCAAAGCGCGATATCCCCAACACGCTGGGCGCCTGGGTGGCGCACCATGGCAAGCACCAATTTCGCCTAGCGGAGACTGAAAAATATCCCCATGTGACATTTTTCATGAATGGCGGTCTGGAAGTGCCCGCAGCCGGCGAAGACCGTTTCATGCCCAACTCACCCAAAGTCGCCACCTATGATATGCAACCTGAAATGTCAGCCGCAGAGGTCACAGAGCGCTTTCTTGCCGCCATTGAGCAAGGCTATGATCTGATCATCACCAATTATGCCAATCCTGATATGGTTGGGCATACGGGCGATTTACAGGCGGCAATCGCTGCTTGCGAAGCGGTGGATCACGGACTTGGCCAGGTGGTTGAGGCACTGGAGCACTGCGGCGGCAAGATGATTGTCACGGCCGATCACGGCAATTGCGAGATGATGATTGATCCCATTACCGGCGGGCCACACACGGCCCATACAACAAATCTTGTGCCAGTCATCGGGTTGGGCTTGCCACAGGGCTGCGGATTGCGGGCCGGCCGATTGGCCGATCTCGCACCCACGGTTCTTGAGCTGATGCATCTGCCCAAACCTGACGAAATGACCGGTCTCTCCTTGATCACGCACCCCTGACGGCAAAATCCCGCCCATTCTCGCCAATATCTGCCAATAGATGAGCCTAGCTGCCGTCTTGGACCAAGAATAACGGGTTTCAGCACGCGATCGGCGCAGTAGGGGCTGGAAAGCCGGGGCAAGACAGGCTTTATATAGGCAAAGACGCAAGACGGGTGGCGCAAGGTGCGGCGCCCCGATGCAAAAAGGATTGTGAAATGAAAAAGTTTTTGATTGCAGCGATGCTAGGTGGGCTCCTCGGGGTGGTGGTCGCCCCACAATTGGCTGGACCTCTTTTGGCCAAGGGAACCGACCAAGCTGAAACCTATAAACAGCTTGAGCTTTTTGGCGATATTTTTGACCGCATCCGCGCGCAATATGTTGAAGAAGTGGATGACAAAAAGCTGATTGAAGCAGCAATCAATGGCATGCTGACCTCTTTAGATCCGCATTCGAGCTACCTTTCGCCCGATGATGCCAGCGATATGCGCATTCAAACCCGTGGCGCCTTTGGCGGGCTGGGGATTGAAGTGACGCAAGAGGATGGGTTTGTAAAAGTTATAACCCCAATTGATGATACCCCCGCAGCCCAGGCTGGGGTCGAACCCGGCGATTTCATCACACATGTCGACGGGGAAGGTCTTTTGGGCCTGACATTGGATGAGGCGGTGCAATTGATGCGTGGTCCGATAGGTTCAGAAATCGTGATCACCATCGTGCGCGAAAGTGAACCTGAGCCATTTGACATCAAAATCATCCGCGACACCATCAAATTGACCGCCGTGCGTGACAAGACAATTGGCGAGTCCATTGTGATGCGGGTCAGCACATTTAATGATCAAACCCACCCAAATCTTGAAGAAGGCATTACGAAGCAAATTGAGGCGGCAGGCGGCATTAAAAATATCAACGGCTTTGTCATTGATCTGCGCAATAATCCCGGCGGATTGCTGAGCCAAGCGATCAAAGTCTCGGACGCATTTCTCGAAAAGGGTGAGATCGTTTCAACCCGCGGGCGGGCGCCCGAAGATGGGGACCGTTGGAACGCTCGGGCCGGCGATTTGGCCCAAGGAAAACCGATTGTGGTTTTGATCAATGGCGGCTCAGCCTCCGCCTCTGAAATTGTCGCCGGTGCACTGCAAGATCACCGCCGCGCGATTGTCGTGGGCACCAAGAGCTTTGGAAAGGGCTCTGTCCAAACCATCATGCCAGTAGCCGGTGATGGGGCGATGCGCTTGACCACCGCACGCTACTACACCCCATCGGGCCGGTCCATCCAAGCGCTTGGTGTCTCGCCCGACATCATTGTCGAGCAGCCCCGAAAAGACCCCAATAGCACCGAGGATGAAGCCGCTGAAGAGGAAGGCACCATGCGCACTGAGGCTGATTTGCGCGGGTCACTCGACAACGACAGCCTATCGGACGTGGACCGTGATCAGATTGAGCAAGAGCGCGCCCGCGCCGAGGAAGCCGCCAAGCTGCGCGATGAAGATTTCCAGCTGTCCTATGCGATTGATCTGCTCAAAGGCCTGTCGGCCATCCAACCGGCACAATAGCAGATGCGACACTCTGATATTGAACAGCTGCCCTATAGACCCAATGTCGGCATCATGCTTATCAATCGTGCGGGCTTAATTTTTGTTGCCCAAAGGCTCGAACACTATTCTGAGGCTTGGCAAATGCCCCAGGGGGGCATTGATCCGGGCGAAGATGCCCGCGTGGCTGCCCTACGTGAACTAAAAGAAGAAACAGGCGTTCCGGAGCAAAAAGTGCAGATCCTTGCAGAAACCCAGGGTTGGATTCCCTATGAGTTGCCTGCCGATTTGATCCCACAGCTTTGGGGCGGAAAATACCGCGGTCAAGAACAAAAATGGTTTTTGATGCGATTCCTAGGCGAAGATTCAGACGTGAATATTGACACAGATGAGCCTGAATTTTCCGCCTGGAAATGGATCGCCCCCGCAGATCTGCCCGAGGCGATTGTGTCTTTCAAGCGCGATGTCTACCGCTCTGTGCTCGCCACATTTAAAGACTATCTACCGTAAAGGCACCGCTTGTTATGCAATCAACCAAGGATGTTTTAAGCCGCATGGCCCTGCGCCTCGAAGAGGCGTGAAAAACAAAAAACCTTTCGCTGGATGCGGTGGCCAAACTGTCAGGCGTTTCGCGTTCTATCGTCAGCCTAATCAAATGTGGTAAAAGCAGCCCCACCGTCTCAACGCTTTGGACAGTGCGCCCCATGGGCCAAAAGCACGCGAACAATTGACTGCAATTTCCGGCACGCTCCAGGTGACGTCGGGCAGCGACACCACCCTATTGTACGCCGGGGACACCGCGCGCTATGACGCCAATTGCCCCCAAGCCATCCGCGCGCCCAAGGGCCGGGCGATGGCATTTTTGATTTTCGAAAATTCCTGACGTATCAGCGGCGTCTGAACGTAGGCGGCGGGTTTATGCAGCCATAGATATTTTGCGCCGGCCCTGCGCGGTCAAAATGCTGCAACTCAGCTCCTCAAAGACCACAGCCGTAAGCGGATGGCCATAGCCAGCGCCGCTGTCGAGATTGACTCTGTTGCCATAATGGCAGGCCCGCTCGATCGGCGAATGGCCATGCACTATGAGCTTTGGATGCCGAGCGTCAAAATCCAGAAACTCTTCGCGGATCCACAAAAGATCTTCTTCATCTTGATCGCACAGTGCGACACCGGGGCGGATACCTGCGTGACAAAAGAACAAATGCTCTGTCTCAAAGGTCAAAGGGCACCCCTCCAGAAACTCACGGTGCGCCTTTGGCACCGCGCGCAACGCCTCATCATGCACCGCAGAGAGCCGCCGGCGCGTGCTGAAGTCCAGCCCGTAAGAGCGCAGAGTGTCTTGCCCGCCCAACCGCTCATGCAGCCAACTCAAATCGGTAAAAAGATGCGGATCTGCCCGGCTTGGAGTTTGCAAAAACCACTCAAACATCCGGTCATGATTGCCCTTTAAAGATGTCCAATGGCGCCCTGCATCACGGCCCTGGATCAAAAAATCCAAAACGCCACGACTGTCAGGCCCCCGATCGGTATAGTCGCCAAGAAAGACGATGGGCGCCTCGGGTCCACCATCTTTTTCAATCCATTCAATAGCTTGGGTCATTTCGGCCAATTGGCCATGGATGTCACCAATTGCATAGAGAGCAGTCATGAGACGTCAAACTCTAAACGGCTGACTTGGTTGAATTTTCCAGTCGCCTGCAAATCGGCCAAAACCACATCAGAGACCGGCGCATCCACATACAGCAAGGCAATCGCCTGGCCACCTTCCGCAGCACGGCCCAATGTAAAATTCGCAATATTTACGTCATTTCTACCCATGATCGAGCCCAATATACCGATAATGCCCGGCACGTCATTATTGGTGGTATAGAGCATGTGGCGTCCAATTTCCGCATCCACATTAATACCCTTGATCTGGATAAAGCGCGGCTTGCCATCGCTGAACACTGTGCCAGCGACAGAGCGTTCCCGCGTTTGCGTGACCACTGTGACTTTGATGTAGGCATCAAATACCCCAGATTTATTTTGATTGGTCGTGCTGATCTTAATGCCACGCTCTTCTGCAATCACTGGAGCGCTTACCATATTGACATCAGGATTGCCCGCTTTCATGATCCCCGCCACAACTCCGCAGTTGAGCGCTGCGAGATTCATCGAAGCGACCGTGCCATCATATAAAATATTAATCGCCTTAATGGGCTCGGAGGTCATTTGCCCGATAAATGCACCCAAATGCCCAGCCAAAGCCAACCATGGTCCCATGGTCTTGGCCTCTTCTGCTGTCACCGAAGGCATATTCAGCGCATTGGTCACAGCGCCCGTCAGCAGATAGTCAGACATTTGTTCGGCCACCTGCACAGCCACGTTTTCCTGCGCTTCCGTTGTGGCGGCGCCTAAATGGGGGGTGCAAACCACGTTGGGCAATTTGAACAAAGGGCTGTCCGTTGCCGGCTCCACTTCGAACACATCGAAGGCTGCCCCTGCCACATGACCTGATCTCAGCGCTTCGGCCAAAGCGGCCTCATCGACCAAACCACCGCGGGCACAATTGATGACCCGCACACCGGGCTTCAACTTGGCAATCGCCTCTGCGTTCAAAATATTGTTGGTTTGCTCGGTTTTCGGCACATGCAGCGTGATGAAGTCAGCCCGCGCCAAGAGATCGTCCAGTTCCACTTTTTGTACACCCAATTTTTCGGCACGCTCTTCCGAGAGGAAGGGATCATAGGCCACAACCTTCATCTTGAGTCCCAGGGCACGCTCACAGACGATGCCGCCAATATTACCAGCCCCAATCACGCCAAGGGTCTTGCCCGTCAGCTCCACCCCCATGAATTTGGATTTTTCCCATTTCCCCGCGTGGGTAGAGGCGCTGGCCTCAGGAATTTGCCGCGCCACAGCGAACATCATCGCGATGGCGTGTTCGGCAGTGGTGATCATATTGCCAAAGGGCGTATTCATCACGATCACACCTTTTTTGGAGGCGGCGGCGCGGTCGATATTATCCACACCGATGCCAGCCCGGCCAATCACCTTAAGATTGCTGGCCGCATTGATAATTTTCTCTGTGGCCTTGGTCGCAGAGCGAATGGCCAAGCCATCATATTGATCAATGACAGAGAGCAATTTGTTTTTGTCCTTGCCAATGCTTGGATCGAAATCCACGTCGATACCACGATCGCGGAAGATTTGAACGGCAGTTTCAGAGAGTTTGTCGGATACGAGTACTTTCGGGGCCATATCGGCGCTCCTTATCTTATGAGTGAAGAGAGTGGGACCTGGCCCCACCTAAAATTATTGTGTGTCAAGCTCGCAGCGGTAGGCCCATTCCAGCCAGGGCAACATCGCCAGGACATCTGCCGTTTCAACCGTAGCCCCGCACCAAATGCGCAGGCCTGCTGGCGCGTCGCGATAGGCACCAATATCAAGGGCAGTGCCCTCTGCCCCCAAACGTTTGGCGACCGCTTTGGCAAAACCTGCCGGATCTTGAATGTGCGGATCGGTGAATTTCAAACAAACCGAGGTGACCGAGCGCGTCGCTGGGTCCACAGCGAGATTTTCAATCCAGTCCCGGGTGTCGCAAAAATCCCAAACCGCTTCAGCATTGGCCTGTGCACGGGCCATCAACCCTGCCAGACCACCAAGGCTTTCAGCCCAGTCCAACGCAAAC
The DNA here is from genome assembly GCA_905181815.1 of uncultured Planktomarina sp. Lineage (GTDB taxonomy): Bacteria > Pseudomonadota > Alphaproteobacteria > Rhodobacterales > Rhodobacteraceae > Planktomarina. The sequence continues at coordinate 201,676 of CAJIZA010000004.1, forward strand.
AAATAATCCTCAACGCAGAGCATCGACGGGGTATTGATCGTCTCGCCTTGAAAAATGCCTTCGATCAGCTTGCCGCCCTTGGTGAGGCGAAAAATTTTCGGCATGGGCCAGGCCGGGGTGTAGCTTTCCAGCCGCTCCACCGCACGCGGTGAGAGAATAAGCACCCCATGCGCCGCTTCCCCGCCAAGCACTTTTTGCCAGCTGAAGGTCGTCACATCGAGCTTGTCCCAAGGCAGGTCCACTGCAAAGGCCGCAGAGGTTGCGTCGCAAAGTGTCAAACCCGCGCGATCGGCCGCAATAGCAGAGCCATCAGGCATACACACGCCGGAGGTCGTGCCGTTCCAAGTGAAACAAACGTCATTGTCATAATTCAGCGTCGCCATGTCGAAAATTTCGCCATAGGAGGCGATATGTTCGGAGGCGTTGATCTTTAACTGTTTCACAACATCGCTGACCCAGCCAGCGCCAAAGCTTTCCCAGGCAACCATCTGCGTCGGGCGCGCGCCCAGCAAAGACCACATGGCCATCTCAAAAGCGCCGGTATCGGAGGCCGGTACGATGCCAATTTTATAATCTGCCGGGATCTTTAGAACGCGGCGAGTTTGCTCAATGGCCTCAGCCAACTTTGCCTTGCCGCCTGCTGCGCGATGCGAACGGCCAAGCCAAGCATCACTCAAAGCACTCTGGGTCCATGTGGGAGGTTTGGCGCAGGGGCCAGAAGAAAAACGCGGATTAGCCGGCCGCGATGCCGGGTATTCAATAGCCATCAATGCTATCCTCTCAGATATGCGCCCTTCGTTGGGGAAGGGTGTCCCACCTGAGTGAGCTACCCAATTGCGCATTAAGCCACAAGAGCAGAAATGTCGGATTTTACACAAATTACATCGCAGTCGGGCCACATCCTGAGCAGATCGGAAACTTCGCCATCCGGGCAACCGATCCCGCCCACGATTTCCTTTTAAGGATAGGCAGCGCGCAGCTGGGCTATTTTTTCGTCAGTCACATCACCCTCGATGAGCACATGCACTTGGCCGTCGCGGCCCACCAGAGCGATATAAATCTCGTCGCGCCCATCGATGCCCAATGCCTTGTTGAACGCACGCTGGCTCGAATAAATCGTAATCGTCCGACCGCGCATCGCGGTTGAGGTGATGCCGGAGCGCATGCCATTATCAACGAAGGTACGAAACAGAGCCGCGCCGCGCCCCACAACGGGCAGCTCAGCCCAGGCCAGTCCCCCAAGTTCCTGCAACCCTAAACGCGCCACCCAAGCGTTGATACTTGGCTGTTGGTTCCGTTTATAGGCAATGAAAACAATCGTGGGATCACCTGGAAGATCTTGAGGCAGGCTGACGGCGCGCCCATTCAAATCATCGGCATCAAGCGGAGGAAACTGTAGCTCCGCTATCGCCATATTGGCCAGAAACACGGCGATTATCACTACAGAAATCCGCATTAGCGCATCCTTTTCCTCGAATGAGATTCAGGGTTCTTTCGTCCAGCAACCGGCTTTGGATCACTTGCAACTCTGCAAACTTCTTGGCACATGACATCAAAGAAGGAATATCGCGGATGTTTGTAACCACTTTATTGTGCCAGCCAGGCCAAGCGGCCATCACCCCTACATTGGCGCAATCGCTCTGCTATGCCTGGGGCGGGCGGGGCCTCACTTGGTTGGCACCGCGCGAAGCCGTGGAATTTGAATGCCTGCAAAGGCCCGACACCCTCTGGCAGGTGTGGCAAGAGATGCAGGCTCAGAAAATTGATCTGGTGGTGCAGCCCTGCGCCGGGCGACGCAAGAAAATGTTGCTGGCCGATATGGACAGCACCATGATTGAGCAAGAGTGCATCGATGAGCTGGCCGTGGAAGCCGGCGTTGGGGATGAGGTATCACAGATCACCGCAAGAGCGATGAATGGCGAATTGGATTTCGAACAAGCCCTGCAAGAACGCACCCGGCTGCTCAAGGGTCTGGCGGTTGAGATCATCGACGAAGTCTATCAATCACGCATCACCTATATGCCCGGCGGCGCGCAGCTTTTGGCAACGATGAAAGCGAGTGGCGCCTATGCAGATCTTGTTAGCGGCGGCTTTACAGACTTCACAGCCAAGGTCGCCAGCACGCTGGGGTTTGATAGCCACAGGGCCAACCGGCTGTTGCAAGCGGAGCAATCTTTGACGGGTGAGGTGGGGTTGCCCATATTGGGCCATGAAGCCAAGGTGACCGCCCTCAACGAGCTCACAGCCGCGCGCGGCCTCACGCCTCAAGATGTACTGGCCGTTGGAGATGGCGCCAATGACTTGGGCATGTTGCAGCTGGCCGGAACCGGCGTGGCGCTTCATGCTAAACCCATCGTGCAAGAGCAGGTGTCGGTGCGCATCAATCACGGAGATTTGACCGCGCTGCTCTACCTGCAAGGCTATCCATCTTCACAATTTGTCACAACCTGACTCTAGATCGGCCCAAGTGGACGCCGATTTAGCGGTTTGAACATATCCCAATTCAATACCTTAGAGGAGCGCCGAAATCTGTCCGGTCTGCAGCCCATCCCAATTGTGGATCGGACCCAAGCGTTTGAGAGCGGCGGGATGATAAGCCTCTAGCACCCCAAGCCGGATCAACAAAGCCGTGATCAGCGCCTCACTGGCGCGGGTTGCCCCATCTTCAATCTTCACCGCAATCCCTGCCCGCAGACTCGGGATAATCGCGATAAACACCGCTTCTGCCCCCGTCTTCAGTGCAACGCCAGGAGCCGCGCGCATCAATTCCGTGCAGGCACGGGTCTCGCCCGCCACCAATTCAGGATACACCATCATCGCATCACGCAGCTCTGAAGCGGCCTTTCCGATCTGATCGGCACCGTCTGCGGCACAGCGCGCCATACCCCGAGCCAATCCGGCTACACTGCAGGCCCAATTGGGCGCAGAGCAGCCGTCAATGCCATAGCCCGGGCTGATCTCGCCGGTCATCTCTTCAAAGGCCGCCCGCACGGCAATTTGAACCGGATGATCCACCTCGTGATACTCAGGCCCGGCATGCAAATGTTGCGCCAATGTCAAAAATCCGCAGTGCTTTCCTGAACAATTATTGTGGTAACGGCAGGCGGATTGATCGGTTTTCACCAAGTGATTACTGGCCAGTATATCCCTGGGCCACTGGGTCCCACAGCGAAAATCCGCATCGGTCTTGCCGAGCTGCCCCAGCCAGTTCAGCACAAGCTGCGAATGGATTTCCGCCCCCTGATGTGAGGCGCAAGCCAATGCCAGATGCCGCGCCGTCAAGGCTTGGGCCGCGGCCGCGCCGGAGGTCACAAGGGGAACGGCCTGCAATATTTTGCACGATGAACGGGGCAGTATCACATGCTCAGGATCACCCCAAGCTTCCAAAATTTCGCCTTCGAAATTGCAAATCACCGCATGACCGCGGTGCTGACTTTCTAAAAATTCGCCCCGCCAAACTTCAATCAAGGGAGTTGCATTTAACATTTAGGTCTCCAAACAAGCATTTTTTTGCCAAGAGCGCCCTTTGAGGGCTTCCCCCATGGGTCTCTGGTGCGTTAAGTTCCCGATACCAAAAGACCACCTCTACGGCCAGATGAAATCTCTGCGCCCACGGGGTGACCGGCGAAATTAATAAAGGCGTATCTAATGTTAAAGTCAGTGATTTCTTCTGCGGCATGTGTTTTGGCATTTCTTTGTTCGGCCGCTTCCGCGCAAGAAACCTCAAACCGGGTGGCCGCCAAAACCGATTGGTCGGTGTTCGTCGAAAGTAACCCGAAAGAATGTTGGGCGGTGACGGCACCCAAAGAAACTGTCAACACCAAAGGAGGCAAAGTCGTCTCGGTGCGCCGCGGCCGGATCCTTCTGTTTGTGTTTCACCGCCCCGGGAATGACGTGAAAGGTCAAGTGGCCTTCACCGGTGGCTACCCTTTCGCCAAGGATCGCCCGATCACTTTGAACATCGACGGTGCAGATTTTGACCTCTCAGTAGATGGCGAATGGGCCTGGCCACCAAGCCCAAGTGATGACGCTAAAATTGTTGCAGCCATGAAACGTGGCGCAAAGGCCGTGGTCACAGCGCAATCGGAGCGCGGCACGGTGACCAAGGACACATTCAGCCTGAAGGGCTTTACTGCCGCTGTCACCGATTCTGAAAAACGCTGCGCCGGCTGAAAAGGCCCGTACGATTGGCAAACACCCCAGGTCCTGCTAAAGCAGGAACTGTTTCATATGGATAACAGCCATGACCTCTGCCTCCGCTCCCATCAACCAAGATCTCGTGACCCTGCCACGCAAGTTGCCGGAGGGGCCCATCAATCTGGTTGGCCTAACGCGTGATGCGCTGCGGGAGGCGTTGATCACAGCGGGCACCCCAGAGAAGCAGGTCAAAATGCGGCTAGGGCAGCTCTGGCAATGGATCTACGAAAAGGGCGTGCGCGATTTTGAGCAGATGACAAATCTGTCCAAAGACTACCGCTCGTTTTTGGCGGGACATTTTGTGATCGCCATTCCCGAAGTGGTCTCCAAGCAAGTCTCCACAGATGGCACACGCAAATATCTGGTGCGCATTGCTGGCGGGCATGAGGTGGAAACGGTCTATATTCCTGAATCTGATCGCGGCACGCTCTGTATAAGCAGTCAAGTCGGCTGTACCCTCACCTGTTCGTTTTGCCACACTGGTACGCAAAAATTGGTGCGCAACCTCACCGCAGGGGAAATTATCGGCCAGGTGATGCTGGCCCGGGATGATCTGGGCGAATGGCCCGCTCCAGGGCGCAATCCGGCCACCTCCGCAAGGCTTCTGTCGAACATCGTGCTCATGGGCATGGGCGAGCCACTTTATAATTTTGAAAATGTCCGCGATGCGATGAAAATCGCCATGGACCCCGAAGGCATTCAGCTGTCACGGCGGCGCATCACCCTGTCGACATCCGGCGTCGTGCCAGAAATCGCGCGAACAGCAACGGAAATTGGCTGTCTTTTGGCAGTCTCCTTTCATGCCACCAAAGACGAAGTCCGCGACAAGCTGGTCCCCATAAACAAGCGCTGGAACATCGAGGCTCTTCTGGATGCCCTGCGCGCCTATCCAAAGGCGAGCAATTCAGAGCGGATCACCTTTGAATATGTCATGCTCAAGGGCATTAACGATAGCGACGCCGATGCGCATCGCTTGGTTGAGCTGATCAAGGGTATACCCGCCAAGGTAAATCTCATCCCCTTCAACCCTTGGCCCGGTGCGCCCTATGAGCGCTCTTCTAACAATCGTATCAATGCATTTTCAGAAATCGTCTACCAAGCCGGCTATGCCAGCCCCGTACGCAAGCCGCGGGGCGAAGATATTTTTGCCGCCTGCGGGCAGCTTAAATCGGCCACCGAAAGGGCCCGCAAGAGCCGCAAGGACATCGCGGCAGAGACCGGCATTCATTCCACCTAGCACGGGAGACAAACCATGGTGACAGCAAAGGATGTGTCCGACGCTTGGACGCGGATTAAACCCCATGTGCTGCGCACCCCGGTTCTCGAAACCGATGTCTTTGGTATGCCCCTCACCCTCAAGCTCGAACAGATGCAACACACGGGCAGCTTCAAAGCCCGTGGCGCAATGAATTCGTTGCTTTCCATGGAAGTGCCCAAAGCCGGCCTTGTGGCCGCTAGCGGCGGCAATCATGGCGCTGCCGTCGCTTGGGCCGCAGCACGCTTGGGTCAAAGAGCCCGCATTTATGTGCCCGAACTGGCAGGTGAGGCAAAAATCAATCTGATCCAAAGCCTGGGCGCTGATTTGATCGTCGTGCCCGGTGCCTTTGCCAATGCATTGGAGCAGGCCTTGAGCTATGAGAAAGACAGCGGGGCAGCACAGATCCACGCCTTTGATGCCCCCGGAACAGTGGCTGGGCAAGGCACGGTCATGGCGGAATGGGAAGAGCAAGGCCTCACAGCCGATACCGTTTTGATCGCCGTGGGCGGTGGCGGTTTGATCGGCGGTGCCATGGCCTGGCTTGAGGGGCGTCGTACACTGGTTGGGGTTGAGCCATTTAATGCACCCACGCTCACACAGGCACTAAAACACGGGCCGAACACCACGGTCGAAGTCTCTGGACTGGCCGCTAATGCTTTGGGTGCAAAACAGGCCGGGCGTATTTGCTACGATTTAGCACGCATGACAGCCACGGATTGTGTCAATGTGGAAGATGAGGCTATCGCAGAAGCACAGAACCGGCTCTGGACTGCGCTGCGGCTTGTGGTTGAACCAGCCGGCGCCGCGGCCCTCGCCGCGCTGCTGAGCGGAGCCTACCGCCCACAAAAGGGCGAGCGCCTGGCTGTGCTTCTCTGCGGTGCCAATCCGGCCGTCTCGCCTTTTGGACCTGCAAAGCTGCAATAGGCCGTGGACCTGCGCCGCAAGTTTAAGTATGAGGCAATAAAATTATATCAACCGGAGGCCTTTATGTCGAACGCACATCTAGAAATTGCCATTGAGGCCGCGTGGGATGAACGCGACACCATCACCCCCGCCACCACCGGCGAAACCCGCGACGCGATTGAAACAACGCTCAATGCGCTCGACAGCGGCAAGCTGAGAGTTGCTGAAAAGCAAGAGGCAGGCGATTGGCATGTAAACCAATGGGCCAAAAAAGCGGTTCTTTTGGGCTTTCGTCTGAAAGATATGGAATTACAAGCCGGCAGTGCCCAAGGTGGCAACTGGTGGGATAAAGTCGACAGCAAGTGGGCCGGTTGGGGCACGGATGATTGGACGGCCGCAGGCTTCCGCGCAGTCCCCAACTGCGTTGTGCGCAAATCGGCCTACATCGCCCCTGGCGTAGTTTTAATGCCTTCTTTTGTAAACCTGGGCGCCTATGTGGGCAGCGGCACCATGGTCGACACTTGGGCCACGGTCGGCAGCTGCGCACAGATTGGCAAGAATGTGCATCTGTCCGGCGGCGTGGGCATAGGCGGCGTTTTGGAGCCCATGCAAGCGGGGCCAACCATTATTGAAGACAATTGCTTTATTGGCGCGCGCTCAGAAGTTGTTGAGGGCTGCATCGTGCGCGAAGGCGCGGTCTTGGGCATGGGGGTCTTTATCGGAAAATCCACCAAGATCGTCGACCGAGAAACTGGCGAAGTGATGTATGGAGAAGTACCGCCTTACTCAGTTGTGGTAGCGGGCACTATGCCTTCCAAAAACAACATCAACCTGTATTGCGCAGTGATCGTGAAACGGGTGGACGCCCAAACGCGCTCTAAGACTGCCATCAATGAGCTCTTGCGCGACTAATCCCGTCATAGGAATGGCCGCGAAAGGCACGCGGCCATTTATAGGATGGGTACGGCAACCAACAAGGCAACAGGGCCATGACTGAAAAAATCAAGCGCACCCACCATGTCTATACTTTGCTTGTCGAAGTGGGACGCAAAGAAGGCGACGGCCTGCCCGATGCGGCCACAGGCGGCGCATTGATGATCTACGCCAGCGGCGTCGATGAGCCCGAAGCCGTGCGCGAAACAGTCGCCATTCTCAAACAAGCCGATCTCGCGCCCTTGGATGTGACCGGCTATGGCAGTTTGGAAGAACGGCTCGAAGAGGGCCATGATATCACAGAAGACGAGCGCGCCTTAATGCAACGGGCTTTGGATGAGAACAGCGTTGTTGTGGCGCAGGTAACACCCTTCTTCGAACATTCACCAAAAGGAGCGCATTGATGATTGATCCGGCGATCCTGACCGCAGAACTCATTCGCTGCGCCAGCGTCACCCCGCAAGAGGGTGGCGCTTTGCAACTTTTGGAGCGACTTTTGGCCGCTCATGGGTTTCATTGCACACGGGTGGATCGCGGCGATGTGTCCAATCTCTTTGCCCGTTGGGGAAAAGGCAAAACCTTTGGCTTCAATGGCCACACCGATGTTGTACCCGTCGGAGATCTCAAGGCTTGGAGCGTCGATCCTTTTGGCGCGGAAATTCGTGATGGGTTTCTATATGGCCGGGGCGCCACTGATATGAAATCTGGCGTTGCAGCTTTTGCCGCCGCCGCGATCGATTTTGTCAACGAAAGTCCGCCGGACGGCTCGGTTGTTCTGGCCATTACCGGCGATGAAGAAGGCCCCGCCAAGGATGGCACCGTCGCACTTCTAGATTGGATGCAGGCGCAAGGCGAACGGATGGATCATTGCTTGGTCGGCGAGCCGACCTGCCCAGAAGTCATGGGAGATATGATGAAAATCGGCCGTCGCGGTTCGATGAACGGCTATTTCACCGTCATAGGTGTTCAGGGGCACGCGGCTTATCCGCATCGGGCCAATAACCCGCTGCCAGCCATGGCGCGGTTGATGGAACAACTCAGCACGGCCACGTTGGACGCGGGCACAGAGCATTTTGACGCCTCAACCCTGGCGGTGGTCACCATTGACACGGGCAATCCAGCCACAAATGTCATTCCAGCGCAATGCCGCGCCACGGTTAACATCCGCTTCAATGACGCCCATTCCGGCGTCAGCCTGACCGATTGGCTGCAAGAGTATTCCGATAAAGTGGCAAAGGCTTTTAATGTGCGCATTAACCTCGACGTCACCATCTCAGGCGAAAGTTTCATGACACCACCGGGGGAATTGTCCGACCTTGTCGCGCGCGCGGTAAAGGTGGAAACAAACCGGACCCCGGTGCTCTCAACCAGCGGCGGCACATCTGATGCCCGTTTTGTGCAGCATCATTGCCCCGTGGTGGAATTTGGCTTGGTCGGCAAGACCATGCATCAAGTCGATGAGCGGGTGGAAATCGCGCAAATTCATCAACTTAAATCGATCTATACGCGGATCTTGCGTGACTATTTCGCCTAAATACCGACGGCGTTTGGTGGTCATGGTCAAAGAACCACGGCCAGGACGGGTCAAAACCCGGCTTGGCCGTGAAATTGGTATGACCGCAGCTGCATGGTGGTGTCGTCACCAAACCCGCCGCCTGCTGCGCCGCTTACAAGATCCGCGCTGGGAGCTGATTTTGAGCGTCGCGCCCGATCATGAAGGTCTGCAAAGCCGCGTTTGGCCCGCACATTTGCCGCGCATGTCACAAGGATCAGGCGATCTAGGCCAGCGGATGAAACAGGTGTTTGACAGCCTGCCACCGGGGCCGGTTTGCATTATTGGCGCCGATATACCCGAGATTTCGCGCCACCATGTCTGGAAGGCTTTTGCCAGCCTCGGCCCACATGAGGCAACGTTCGGCCCGGCTCCTGATGGCGGTTATTGGCTAATAGGTCTCAAACGCTGCCGCTCCAATCCCAAAGGCTTGTTTAAACAGGTGCGCTGGTCAACGGCCCATGCTTTACAAGACACCCTGATCAGCCTGTCGGATCTCAGAGTCGCGCGTGTCGATAAGCTGCGCGATATTGACAACGCAAACGATCTCAAAGACGTGGGGCCTGCGCCCTAAGAGGCCATGGCTGCAGATAACGCTGTGTCCAAAAGCGCTCTGATTTGTTTGCTAGAGGTTCCCACAACAATGCGACCAAGCTCTTTGGCCAGTCCTCCGCGCCCAAATTGATCATAGTCAATGGTGACAAATTCAATCTTCTCACCATAGGCCAGGTTTTCCTTTAAAAGTCGGACCAGCGTTCGTTTTTGAGCGGCTCAGGCGGTGCACCCTTCGGTGGTGTAATCCACAAACACAGTCTTACCTTCAGATAGTAATTGCTTAACCAACCCCGGCTCATAGGCTTGGGCGGCCAGCGCGACAGCCGGGGTTGCCAGAAAACAGCTGGAAACCATTAAAAATTCACGACGATTATAATACAATCTCCTCAAAAAGGTTTTTAAAATCGAACAGTCAAATCTTGCAGCCAACAGGGTAGGTTTTGCACGACCCAAACTTCAATCCGGTGGTGCACACCAAATAAAACCCTGGCCCCCACCAGAACAAAAACTACCCCCAAAATAGGCCAAGCACGATGGGACAAAGCCTGCATCCACTGTACGCGACGTTGCAACAGGTTGCGCGCGCCATAAGCCAATACACAGATGATTGTGGAAACGCCCAGAGCAAAACCTGTCATAATTGCCCCAGCTCAAAGAAGTGAGCCACCACCTGATCATTGATCCCCAACGCCGGACCAAAGGCTGGGATGCCGATACCCAGCATGATAAACATCACGTTCATCCCCGCCGCTAAGGCCAGAGGCCCCCATTTTTTGGCCTGCAAGGCCGTAGCCAGAACGATGAGCAGAACCGGTAACACACAGGGGTTGATTAAGGTCAGCAGCCCCGCAAAATATGCAATAGCGATCTCCATTAATCCTTTGTGCGTCACAGCACAGCCCATGTCACGCACATACGCAGTCCGATGTGATCACGTTATCATGCTGTTATTGCGATGTTTGTCGGGCCATTTGCACGGCCAAAATACCAAACATGATGACGGCAACCCCAACAATATCCCAAATCCGCAGGGTCTCGCCCAACAATACTGCCGCAATCATCACCCCAAAAAATGGATTTAAAAAATGGAAAGTTGCCGCCTTCACCGCACCGATACGCTGAACCAGCCAGAACCAGATAAAAGTGGCCACAAGACCAGGCATTAAGACCGTATAAGAAAAGGCGAGCACCAATTCCACAGACCAATTGACCACAGGCTGGTCAAAAATGAGGCCCGGAATGACCAGGAAGGCCGACCCCACCAGCATTTGAAGACCGACAATCATCAAAAGGTTTCCCCCCGATGAGGCGCCGCGCACCATCAAAGTCGCCACAGACAGCGAAGCCACCGCAATGAAACACAGTGCAATGCCATAGAAATCCGCCCCCGCCTGCATCCGAGCTCCCATGATGAGCGCAACGCCACCCGCGCCAGCGCAAAGTCCCAAGACGCCCAGCGCAGAAAGGCGTTCGCGAAAGACCACCCAGCCGGCAAAGCCCACCGCCAAGGGCATCGTTGAGGCGATGATCGAGGCCAAAGAGGCTTCCACTGTCTGCATAGCCACGAAGTTCAATCCCAAATACAAAGCATTTTGGCAAAGCCCAAAAACAATGGTGGCGCGCCACTGCCCGGGCGTGAGGCGCCATGACTGCCCCAAAAACCGCGCAAGGGCGATGCCAATCAATCCTGAAATCAAAAATCGAAGTGAAAGGGACAGAATCGGCGGCGCGTCTGCCACAATGATCCGCGCTGAGGTGAATGCAGAGGACCAGATCAAAGCGAACGCCAAGCCAGCCAAAATAGCGCGTATGTCCATGGGGTACTTATCCTTAACCGACCGGCAGGAGCTTCGAGCAGTGTTACTCCCTGGGCAAGGCCATTTTATGCAAACCAGACCAGTTGCGCATGCAAAAGCCCGCGCCAGAGCTCCGGTGCGGGCTTTCATCAAAACTTAGGTTTTTTTAGCCATTTACGCTGTCTTTTAGCGCCTTTGCGATGGTCATTTTGACAACTTTATCCGCATCTTTTTTGAAGCTTTCACCAGTCGCGGGGTTGCGCACCATCCGCTCTGGACGCTCACGGCAATAGATTTTGCCAACACCTGGCAAGGTCACAGCGCCACCGCCGGAAACTTCGCTAGTGATCAACTCACAGATCGCATCCAAAGAGGCCACTGCGGATTTTTTATCTGTGTCCATTTTCTCTGCCAAAGCGGCAACCAATTGTGTTTTCGTCATAGGTTTCGACATATATTTTCTCCTAACAAGCCCAACACCTTGGGCACCAATCTCCAACAGTTAACTGCATATTGTAGAAAGACACAACAAATTGTATCGTATAAATTGAAAAAAAATGGCTTAAAATCTCAAATTTATAGAAATGCTGTCTCCTTAAAACTTCTTAATTTACGCGAATGTATTTTTTCCAGCGGCATTTCGCGCAAAAGCTCCATTGCGCGAATACCTATTCGAAGATGACGGGAAACTTGGGTTTTGTAAAAGCTTGTAGCCATGCCAGGCAACTTCAACTCACCATGCAGCGGTTTATCACTGACGCACAGCAAGGTGCCATAGGGCACACGGAAGCGATAGCCATTGGCAGCGATGGTGGCACTTTCCATATCCAGCGCAATGGCACGCGATTGGCTTAGCCGGTGCACCGGGCCGGATTGGTCGCGCAGCTCCCAGTTGCGATTGTCTATGGTCGCCACCGTTCCGGTGCGCATAATTTGCTTCAAATCATACCCCTGCAGGGCTGTGATCTCAGCCACAGCCTGCTCCAGGCTGGTTTGGATTTCGGCCAAAGCTGGGATCGGCACCCAAACCGGCAAATCATCATCCAAGACATGATCTTCCCGCAAATAGGCATGGGCCAGTACAAAATCCCCAAGACTTTGCGAATTGCGCAGACCGGCGCAGTGCCCCACCATGATCCAGGCGTGCGGACGCAACACAGCGATATGATCAGTGGCAGTTTTGGCATTCGACGGGCCAACGCCGATATTCACCAATGTGATGCCACTGCCATCTGCTCGCGTCAGGTGATAGGTCGGCATTTGTGGCATTTTTTGCGGTGCTTGCAGAGAGGCATCTGCAGCTGTGATGCAATGATTGTCCGGGCCAACAAAGGCCTGATAGCCGCTGTTTGGATCTACCATTTGCTCGCGGGCGAACGCTTCAAATTCTTCAACATAGAATTGGTAGTTGGTAAACAAAACATGGTTCTGGAAAAATGTCGGGTCCGTGGCGGTGTAATGGCGCAAACGAGCCAAGGCATAATCCACCCGCTGCGCATCAAACAGGGCCAAGGGTTGACTGCCATCCGGCTGCACGACATCCGTTCCATTAACAATATTATCATTGGTCGTGGCCAAATCAGGCACATCGAAAACATCACGCAGCACAAATCCAGCCCCATCCGCCGGAACCACAAGGCTTGGATCATGCGCCACGGCGAAATGGACCGGGATGGGCGTAGTCGAATAGCCAACCTGCACAGCGCAGCCATGGTTTGCGATCAACAATTCCAACTGTTGCTCCAGATAGTTTTGGAACAAGCCCGGTTGGGTGATGGTCGTAGCAAAAACGCCCGGACCATAGACATGACCAAAAGATAGGCGGCTATCAACCGACGCATAGCTCAAGGTTGTGATCCGCACCTCCGGGTAAAACGCCCGATAGCGGGTGCTGCTATCGCCTGATTCCAGAACCGATATGAATTTTTCGCATAAAAACTCAGAGGCCTTTTCGTAAAGGGTAATCAAATGAGCAACGGCCTCAGGCGCCTGCGCAAAACTCTTCGGGGCAGCGTCATCCGGGAGGGCGAAAACAGGATCAAGCGCATGCATTTTCTTGTCCCCCCTCTTGCACCACAGGCACAAGCTCAAATTTGCGCACATCCACCAGCCCAAGATCGGAAATTCGCAAATCTGGAATCACCACAAGCGCCAAAAGGGAATGCTGCATATAAGCATTGTTCAAGTGACAGCCACAATCGGCCATAGCCTGCAACATGGCCTCAGCCTTGGCCGCAACCTCTTCGGCTGGCGCATCAGACATCAGGCCAGCGATGGGCAATTCAACCAACGCCAATTCCCGCCCGTCTTTCCATACGCTCACACCGCCACCCACCTCTGCCAAGCGATTGGCTGCCAGTGCCATATGCTCAGCGCAAGTGCCCACCACAATCATATGATGGCTGTCATGGGCCACCGTAGAAGCGATAGACATCTCGCCCTGATAGCCAAAACCCGACACAAAGCCATTGGTTACACTGCCCCGCGCCCGGTGCCGCTCAACCAGGGCAATTTGGCAAATATCACCCTGCCCGCAAATGCGTCCGCCCCGCACCGGAAGCTCGGCCTCCAGCGCCTGCGTTGGCGCTTGGTTCTCTACCACGCCAATCACGCGCACGTTTGCCACTTCAACACCACCATCAGGCGCGGGAATAGCAAACTCAGTGGCAGATTTTTTTACCCCCATGTGAACCGTATTGCGCGCCGTGGCCGGCCAGTCGATATGCGGGCAATCTGTCGTGATCCGCCCCGCCAGCGCTACGGTTTTGCCCCGTGCAATCACCCGTTCAATCGGCAGCTCTCTCAAATCAGAGGTTAAAATCACATCCGCCCGCCGGCCTGGTGCAATACTGCCCAATTCCCGCTCAAGACCAAAATGCGTTGCCGTGTTGATCGTGGCCATTTGCAGCGCGACCAACGGATCACAGCCGCAAGAAATGGCATGACGCACCACACGATTCATATGGCCGTCCTGTACCAGCGTTCCAGAATGGCAATCATCTGTGCATAAAATGAAGTTGCGCGGATCCAACCGTTTCTCAGTGATCGCGGTGATTTGCGTTTCCACATCATACCACGCACTGCCCAGGCGCATCATCGAGCGCATTCCTTGACGCACCCGCATCACAGCATCCGCCTCGCAGGTGCCTTCATGATCATCAGCCGGGCCGCCCGCGGCATAGGCGTGAAACGCCGACCCCAGATCAGGGCTGGCGTAATGGCCGCCAATGGTCTTGCCCGCGCGGGCTGTGGCCGCCATCTCGGCCAACATCTGCGGATCACCGTTCACGACACCGGGAAAATTCATCATCTCCCCGAGCCCAATGATCCCTGGCCATTGCATCGCCTCTGCCACATCCTCAGCGCAAATTTCGTAGCCAGTGGTCTCCAGACCCGGCGCCGATGGTGCGCAGCTTGGCATTTGGGTGAAAATATTCACCGGCTGCATCAACCCCTCATCATGCATCAGCTTCACCCCAGCCAAACCCATAACATTGGCAATCTCATGAGGGTCGGTGAACATAGTGGTGGTGCCATGCGGGATCACCGCGCGAGCAAATTCCGCTGGAGTCAGCATGCTACTTTCCACATGCATATGCCCATCACAAAGGCCGGGGATCACATAACCGCTCCAGCGCAACACCTTTGTCTCAGGCCCGATGCAATAGCTTGCGTCAGGGCCAACATAAGCAAATCGCCCGGCCGAAATTGCAACATCCCATCGCAAAATTTCGCGGCTGTGCACATTGGCCAATTGGCCGCCTAAAATAACCAAATCTGCTGGCCTGCGCCCCGCAGCAACCGCAACCAGATCGGCCGCGCATTCAGACCAAGCCCTAAATGAATTGTCCATGAGGTAGATTTTCCGATCTAGACGGGCTGCGCAAGTCCCATTACAGTTTTTTTCACAGCAAAATACCTTTGGGTAAAGGGTTTAGTATGAATATTGTTATTTTCCACAATCCCAATTGCGGCACGTCGCGTAATGTGGTGCAAATTGTTAAAGATGCGGGATTCAGCCCTACCGTGGTTGAATATCTAGATACCGGCTGGACAAAGCCACAGCTGCAAACCCTATTTGCCACCGCAGGCCTTAGCGCCCGGGACGCCTTGCGCATGTCAAAATCACCAGCGCAGGAGCTGGGATTGATGGGCTCTGATGTGACCGAAGAGCAATTGCTCGACGCTATGGTTGCCCATCCCATCTTAGTGAACCGCCCCTTTGTCGCCTGCAAAGGGCAGATGCGCCTCTGTCGTCCCTCGGGGCAAGTGCTCGAAATGTTGCCACAATGGCCCGCCGCCCCCTATGCCAAAGAAGATGGCAGCCCGCTCATCACGGCCGATGGCGCTGTGGTGCCGGGCGCCTAGCCAGGAATAGCTTATCTCAACGACACCAGGTTATCTGGCCGCAACCGACAAAGGACACTCCCATGACAGCCCCCGATCTGCGCCCCAATATGGACAATTGGCAAGAACGTGTCGATCTCGCCGCCGCCTTTCGCTGGACGGTCCGATTAAACATGCACGAGGCAGTGGCCAATCACTTTAGCTTGGCCATTAATCCCGAGGGGACCAAATTCTTGATGAACCCCAATCAAATGCATTTCTCTCGTATTAAGGCTTCCGATCTCATCGTTGTGGATGCCAATGATCCGGCCAGTATGGAAGGCCCCGATGCGCCAGATCCCACCGCCTGGGGTCTACATGGCGGGCTCCATCGCTATTGCAAACACGCGCGCTGCGCCATGCATGTGCATTCCCCCTATGCCACAGCCTTGGCTTCTCTCGCGGACAGCACGCTGCCGCCCGTAGATCAAAATGCCTGCATGTTTTTCAACCGCTATGTCATCGACAACAATTACGGTGGCTTGGCCTTCGAGGAGGAAGGCGTGCGTTGCGCCAGCCTATTTGAAGATCCCAAAAAGAAAGTCATGATCATGGGCAACCATGGCATTTTGATCATCGGCGAAACCGTCGCTGAAACCTTTAATCGCATGTTTTATTTTGAGCGGGCCTGCCAGACTTATCTCCTGGCTCTGCAAACCGGCCGGGCCCTGCGCATTCTTGATGCCGAAATTGCGGAAAAAACCGCGCAGGAGCTGGAAACTTATCCCGAACAAGACGCCAGACATTTGGCCGAACTCAAGGCCATCTTGGATGAAGAGGGCTGCAATTACGCAGCATAGACCACCGGGCGCACAGGCCACAATTGCGCCTAGCCCAACTCCCGGCGCAAAGCCTGTGGCGTGGTGCCATATTCTGAGCGAAACGCACGGGTCATCGCACTGGCGTCTTGATAGCCGCAACGCACAGCAATCTCCGCCACTGAGATGGAGGTTTCAAGCGTCAATCCCCGCGCCCGCTCGAGCCTGATCCGCCGGTAAATGACCTGCGGCGCGGCGCCAAGCCGGGCCAGGGTTTGCCGTTCCAAGTGCTTTTGGCTGCGCCCAAGCTGCTGCGCCAATTGGGCAATCGGCAAAGGCTCCTCAATATTGGCCCGCATCAGATCCACCGCCCGTGCAGCAATCCCGCCGCGCCGATCCGGCCGCTGCGCATAGGCGCCAGAAAACAGATTTTCAACCCGCAAGCGTAGGGCCGCCCCCTGTTGTTTTTCGATCAATTGCATCGCCAGAGCAAAGGCTGTGGACGCACCGCCGCAAGTGATCCGATTGCGATCATAGATGACGGCCTCTTTTTGCACATCGACCTCCGAAAACCACTCAGAAAACCGATCAAGCTCGTCCCAATGTATTGTTGCCCGATGCCCGTCAAGCAGACCGGCTTGCGCCAACAGCCAACTGCCCGTATCGAGCCCCGCAAGCGTGTCAAACCGCCGTGCCGCCGCGCGCAAAGCCCGGCTGCTCGTCACATTGGCATGGGTCAAAAAACCATAAGACGGCATGACCATCAATATATCTCCACGCATATCGGCAAGCTGGGCATCCGCTTCCAGACGCAGACCCGAAGACGAGTGCACCCCCTGTCCGGCGAGGACCACAATATTCCAGTCAAACACCTGTTGCCCCGACAAATCATTGGCCGCGCGCAGCGGTTCGAGAACATTGGCCAAACAATGATTTGAAAAGCGATCAAACAGCAGGATCGAAATCTGAAGGGTCGCGGCAGAAGGATTTTTCGAATAGGGCATGATTTAGTCTATTACCGCATGATATAGCCTTGCAATAGCCCTAGCCTCACATCAAACAGCCGTGAAGGAGGCCCCCATGCTTTATGGATTATCTGCCGAACAAGATATGATCGCACAAACTGTACGCTCATTTGTTGAAAAAGAAATTTACCCTCATGAAGAGCTGGTGGAACGCACGGGCGAAGTGCCCAATGAAATTGCCCAACACATCAAAGAGAAAACGCTCGAGCTGGGCTTTTATGCCTGCAATTTTCCTGAAAGCGTGGGATGCGCGGGCCTGTCGCATGTAGATTTTGCATTGGTCGAGCGTGAATTGGGGCGCGGATCTATGGCGCTCAATCATTTCTTTGGTCGACCACAAAATATTCTCATGGCCTGTGAAGGAGATCAAATTGACCGCTATCTCATGCCCGCCGTGCGCGGCGAGCGCATGGATGCTCTGGCGATGACGGAACCGGGCGCCGGCTCTGACATCCGCGGCATGAAATGCAGCGCCCAGCGCGATGGTGGCGATTGGGTGGTCAATGGCAGCAAACATTTCATCAGCGGCGCAGATCATGCAGATTTCTTCATCGTCTTCATCGCCACAGGCGAAGACCAAACGGACAAAGGCCCCAAGAAACGGATCACGGCCTTTCTGGTCGATCGCGGCACCCCGGGATTTTCTGTGCGCGATGGCTATAAATCCGTCAGCCACCGTGGATATAAGAATATGATCCTAGAATTCGATGACTGCCGCCTGCCACAGGCACAGGTGCTTGGCGAGGTGGATGGCGGCTTTGAGGTTATGAATACTTGGCTCTATGCCACACGGATCACGGTGGCCACCATGAGCGTCGGCCGCGCGCGACGGGTCTTTGATTATGCTCTGCACTATGCGGCAGAGCGCGAACAATTTGGTCAGAAAATCGGAAAATTCCAAGGCGTCAGCTTTCAATTGGCCGATATGATTACCGAAATTGATGCGGCAGATCTTCTCACCCTAGCCGCCGCGGACCGTTTAGATAAGGCGCTGCCGGCCAACCGCGAGATTGCCTCCGCCAAGCTCTACGCCAGTGAGATGCTGGCGCGTGTGACCGATGCGGCCATTCAAATCCATGGCGGCATGGGCCTTATGAGCGACTACCCGCTTGAACGCTTCTGGCGGGATGCGCGGGTAGAGCGCATATGGGACGGAACATCCGAAATCCAGCGCCATATTATCAGCCGCGACCTGCTGCGGGCTTTGGGGGCATGATGACCCGGTGCCCTGCCGCCTGCAAGACGCAGCTTAGTGCATAGGTAAGACATGCGAGACCTAACAAGACTTCTTAAACCCAAGTCTATCGCTGTCATCGGCGGTGGCGCTTGGTGTGCCTCAATTATCTCAGCGGCCGAGCAGATTGGGTTTGACGGTGTTTTGCATCCGGTGCACCCCAGCGGAAAACAGATCGCTGACCGTAAATCATTGCCCAGCCTAGAGGCATTTCCCGGCCCCATTGACGCCGCCTTCATCGGCGTGAACCGTCATGCCACCCTAGAGGTCGTGGCACAGCTGCGCAGTTTAAAGGCAGGGGGAGCCACCTGTTTTGCCTCGGGTTTTTCCGAAGCGGCTGCCGAAGATGCCGCGGCGCAAGATCTTCAAGCGCAGCTGATTAAGGCCGCTGGGGATATGCCAATATTGGGGCCCAATTGCTATGGTTTTGTGAATGCTTTTGATGGCTGCGCTATTTGGCCTGATCAACATGGGTGCCGCAGAGTGGACAAGGGCGTGGCGATTTTGACCCAAAGCTCGAACATCGCCATCAACCTAACGATGCAGAACCGCGGTCTTCCAATTGGCTATATGCTCACCTGCGGCAACCAGGCTCAAACCTCCCAAACCGATATCGCGTTGCAGCTGTTGGACGATGCGCGTGTCACAGCGATTGGCCTGCACATCGAAGGATTTGGCAATCTACGCGGGTGGGAGACCCTCGCCCAGAAAGCCCGCACCAAGGGCATCGCCTTGATTTCCTTGAAATCTGGAGTATCGCAGCAAGCCCAAGCGGCAGCTGTGTCCCATACCGCCTCTTTGACCGGCAGTGATACCGGGGCTAACGCCTTTCTCCACCGTTTGGGCATTCGCCGGGCGCGCAGCCTGCCAGTCTTTCTAGAGGCCCTTAAACTTGCCCATCAATTTGGGCATTTATCCAGCAACCGCATTGCTTCAATTTCCTGTTCAGGGGGAGAGGCCGCCTTGGCTGCCGATACTGCGCAGGGCACTGGGCTTGTTTTTCCACCGCTCAACCCGCGGCAAGTCAAGGATCTCGGCGCGGCCTTGGGGCCGATGGTAGCCCTGGCCAACCCGCTGGATTATCACACGTATATTTGGCGCAACCCCGCGGCTATGACACAGGCTTGGGCGGCGATGGCAGATGATGATATTGCCATGACCTTGCTGATCAGTGACTACCCACGGGCGGATCTTTGCGATGCCAGCGATTGGGAGTGTGTCACGCAGGCCGCGATAGAGGCCACGCGGCGCACCGGGCGGCCCTATGCGGTGGTGGCGAGCCTGGCGGAACTTTTGCCGGAACACATTGCCAAAACCCTGATGGACCATGGCGTTGGCGCCATTCACGGGCTGGATCATGGGCTGGACGCTTTGGATCTTTTGTCCCGCCCCATGGCGCCGCCGGCCGACCCTGTGCTTTTGCCGGGCAGCGACCGCGACGCGGGGCTCCTCGATGAGCAAAGCGCCAAACTGGCACTGGCGGCCTGTGGTCTGAAGATCCCAAAATCCGTCGCCGTCACCGATCGCAGCACGGCTGGGCAGGCCGCAGCTGAGGTCGGCTTTCCTGTCGCGCTGAAAACTCTGGGGCTTGCGCATAAGACCGGAGCCAATGGGTTGGCTTTGGGCTTGACCACTCCGGCGGAGGTCGAAGCCGCAGCACCAAGCTTGGCCGATGGGCCGCTCTTGGTCGAGCGCATGGTGGCCGGGTCTTTGGTTGAAGTTTTGGTAGGCGTCACGCGCGATCCGGCGCATGGGTTTGTCTTGACCCTTGGCGCAGGCGGTACGATGACCGAAGTGTTGCGCGATCGTGCAAGCCTGCTCATTCCTGCAAGCCGCATGGAGGTGACAGCGCGGCTCATGGAGTTGAAAATAGCGCCACTCCTAAAGGAGTTTCGCGGTAAGCCGCCCCTTCGTCTAGACGCACTCCTCGACTCCATTGACGCCGTGCAGGCCTATGTGCTTGCCAATGCAGAGCAGGTGGAGGAAGTTGAGATCAACCCGCTGATCTGTACACAGGAGGCGGCGATTGCCGCCGATGCCTTGATAAGGAAAGCCCAATGAGCCCGATTAAAACCTATGTTGAAGATGGAATCTTGCACGTCACGCTGGACCGTCCAAAAGCCAATGCGATTGATTTGGCCACCAGCAAGATCATGGGCGAGACATTTGCCGCCTTCCGCGATGATCCAAGCCTCCGGGTGGCGATCATCACGGGCGCGGGGGACAAATTTTTCTGTCCCGGTTGGGATCTCAAGGCTGCCGCCGACGGGGATGCGGTGGATGGCGATTACGGGATCGGCGGTTTTGGCGGCTTGCAGGAGCTGCGTGACCTCAACAAGCCGGTCATTGCTGCGGTGAATGGTATCTGCTGCGGCGGCGGTTTAGAATGGGCGCTCTCAGCAGATATTATCCTCGCCGCAGATCACGCCAGCTTTGCCCTGCCTGAAATTCGCTCTGGGACAGTGGCCGATGCAGCCTCCATCAAAGTGCCCAAGCGCATTCCCTACCACATCGCGATGGAATTGCTCCTCACCGGGCGGTGGTTTGACGTGCAGGAAGCAAAATCATGGGGGCTCGTCAACCATTCCTACCCCGCGGAAGATTTGATGGCAAAGGCTTGGGACATGGCGCGATTGCTGGCAAGCGGTCCCCCTCTGGTCTATGCGGCGATCAAAGAGATCGTGCGCGATGCCGAGGACAGTAAATTTCAAGACAGCATGAATCGCATCACCCAAAGGCAATTGGCCTCAGTCGATATTCTCTATGCCTCGGAAGATCAGCTAGAGGGCGCCAAAGCCTTTGCCGAGAAACGCGACCCGATCTGGAAGGGCAAATAACGAAATCGATCTCCCCAGCCAGCTGGGTAGATCGCACAATGCTTTCGTAATGCAAACTCAAATCACATGCTGCAGCCTTTTTTCGTGCTCAATGCAACCAAATGTTCTTTGCGCTCTTTTGCGGCTTTGATCGCGTCATTTGCATTGGAATATGTACCAATAATCGCCGGCCAGAAGATCACCGCTGCAGCTACATTTGTGCCGGTAATGCCCTTTTCCCTGTGCGCTTTGCGCTCAAACTCATTCGCTTCTTGAATTTCACCGGCCAGCTGTGTGCAGCTGAGCTTGTCGTCGCCCATTTGCTTTGCATCAATCACCTCAGGCGTTGCACAGGCTGTCAAAGATGTCGCGATACCGGCAAATGCAATCCATCTTAAAGTTTTGATCATCAGATCTCTCTTTTCTTTCCCGATCAGAACTTCCTTGGTAAGATTGAATGGTTTACAAATAATCCCCAGTTGCAGAAAATAATTGGCTCAATTTTATGATTAGGCCCAGCCCAACTCACGCAGCGCCCAGCTGGAATTCCAAATTTTGGTCACATGCGCCACCCTCCCTGCATCATTCATTTTAATGACATAGACATAATGGGAATTGGGTTTTGCGGTCACCAATTAAAATAAACATTTGAAACTAATTTTGTAAAAAATCTACTTACAAGAGATCCTGTCAAGGTGGAATCCCGTGAGACGGTCCAAATCGAGGCGCGACCTTATCTGTAAACCGGCGGGGCTTGGGAGGGTCTTGACAAAATCACCCCTTCTCGCAGCCGCCTTTTGCCCCTATGACCCCCCTATGACCAAGACACTTCTTTGCATCGGCTATGGGTTTTCCGCCCGCGCCTTGACCCCTCTGCTTCACCCCCTGGGTTGGACCATCACCGGCACCACGCGCAGCGCCGAAAGGGCGGAGGCTATGCGCGCCGAAGGGGTTATCCCGATCATCTGGCCGGGCACTGATCTCGATGACACGCTCAAGGCGGCGTCGCATCTTTTGATCTCTGCCGCACCAAGCCCAGATGCTGGTGATCCTCTGCTGGCCAGCATGGACCTCAGCGCCTATAGGTTTAACTGGGTGGGATATCTGTCAACCACAGGTGTCTATGGCAATCACGATGGTGCCTGGGTCGATGAAGCCACCCCTCTCACCCCCAGCATCCGGCGCGGCAGATTGCGGGTTGCAGCTGAATCCGCTTGGCAAGCCACTGGCCTGCCGCTGCATATCTTCCGCTTGGCCGGCATTTACGGGCCAGGCCGTGGTCCATTTTCCAAAGTCCGCAATGGCACCGCACGCAGGATTATCAAGGCAGGGCAGATGTTCAGCCGCATTCATGCCGATGACATCGCCCAAGTCGTCGCCGCGTCAATCGCGCAACCACGCCCAGGAGCGGTCTATAATCTCTGCGATGATGATCCAGCCCCGCCGCAAGACGTGCTGGCCTATGCAGCCGAGCTCTTGGGCCTGCCGCTGCCGCCCAAGGTGGATTTTGACTCCGCTGATATGACCCCCATGGCCCGAAGTTTTTATGCGGAGAACAAGCGCGTGCGCAATGATTTGATCAAATCAGAGCTTGGGGTGCGCTTAAAATATCCAAGCTACAAGGACGGGCTGCAAAGCCTCCTGAAATTGGAAACCCCTCAATCCTAGGCGTTAGGCTCGGACTTTGAGAGAGGCGATGCCGAGCGTTTGCAAAACTTTGTCGTGAATATCCTGCGCAGACAGTTTGGCTTCGCGGTACATATCCGCCGGGCTGGCGTGATCGATGAAACTGTCCGGCAGAACCATGGAGCGATATTTCAGCCCGCGATCAAACACCGCCTCCTCTGCCAAAAGCTGGGCCACATGGCTGCCAAAACCACCGATGGCGCCCTCTTCAATGGTGATTAAAACCTCATGATCGGCGGCCAATTTAAGGATCATCTCCCGATCCAAGGGTTTGGCGAAGCGGGCATCGGCGATGGTGGGGACAATCCCTTGGGCCGCCAGAGTTTCCGCCGCAATACGCACCTCTCCCAAGCGGGTGCCAAATGACAGTATCGCAACCTGACTGCCCTTTTGCACGATGCGGCCCTTGCCGATTTCCAGCGGTGCCGGATTTTGTGGCAGGTCACAGCCAACGCCCTCACCGCGCGGGAACCGGAAGGCGATCGGCCCATCGTCATAGGCCGCTGCTGTTGCCACCATATGACACAGCTCCGCCTCATCAGCCGCAGCCATGACGACAAAACCCGGCAGATTGGCCAGAAACGCAATGTCAAAAGATCCCGCATGGGTCGCCCCATCGGCGCCCACCAAACCCGCCCGATCAATCGCGAAACGCACGGGCAAGCGTTGAATCGCCACGTCATGCACAACCTGATCATAGCCGCGCTGCAAAAAGGTGGAATACATGGCGCAAAATGGCTTCATGCCACCCGCGGCCAGGGCAGCTGCAAAAGTCACCCCGTGCTGCTCGGCAATCCCCACGTCAAAACATCGGCTGGGATAGCGTTCGGCAAAAAGGTTAAGCCCCGTGCCATCAGGCATGGCGGCGGTCACCGCGCAGATTTTTGGATCTTGTTGCGCCTGCTCAAGCAAAGACTTTGCAAAAACAGATGTATAGGAAGGTGCATTGGGGATGGATTTGGCCTGTGTGCCGGTCACCACGTCAAATTTTCCGACCCCATGACCTTTATCACGCGCAGCTTCCGCCGGGCCGTACCCCTTACCCTTTTGGGTGATGACATGGATCAACATCGGACCGGTTGCGCGGTCGCGCACCATGCGCAGCACCGGCAGCAATTGCTCAAGATCATGCCCATCAATGGGGCCGAGATAGCTAAAGCCCAGCTGCTCAAACATCGTGCCGCCAACGGTCATATGTTTCAGCATCTCCCGCGCACGCTTTGCCCCTTCCTGAAATGGACCAGGCAAAAGCGACACCGCCCCTTTGGCTGCCGCCTTAAACTCTTGGAAGGGCGCGCCGGTATACAGCTGGCTGAGATAAGACGACAAGGCGCCAACAGGCGGGGCAATCGACATTTCATTATCATTGAGAATGACAATCATGCGTTTTTTCAAATGGCCCGCATTGTTCATCGCTTCAAAGGCCATGCCGGCACTCATGGACCCGTCACCAATCACGGCAATGGCATCGCCAATCCCATGTTCGGGCGCACCACCCAAATCACGCGCCACAGCAAAGCCAAGTGCCGCCGAAATGGAGGTCGAGGAATGCGCGGCACCGAAGGGATCGTAGGGGCTTTCACTGCGTTTGGTAAAGCCACTGAGCCCACCTTTTTGCCGCAGGGTTCGAATACGGTCACGCCGCCCCGTTAAAATTTTATGTGGATAGGTTTGATGCGATACATCCCAAATCAGATGATCTTTTGGCGTATCAAACACCGCATGCAGCGCAACGGTCAGCTCAACCACTCCAAGACCCGCCCCAAGATGCCCACCGGTTTCAGAAACCGCTGAAACCGTCTCCACCCGCAGCTCATCAGCCAAGAGCCGCAACTCTCTGTCGCTCATGATCTTTAAATCCGCAGGCGTGGTGACCCGATCAAGCAAGGGAGTGTGGGGAGGTGTTTGTGTCACGCGCATCCCCTTTTCATAGATCCCGCGACACAACAAATCGTGCCGCCACTTTTAAAATATTGGCGCGATCGCCAAAATCGTCCAATGCCACGCAGGCTTCATCCACCAAATCTTGCGCCCGCAGCTTAGCCCCCTCAAGCCCCAATAGGGAGACAAAGGTAGCCTTGCCAGAAGCGCTATCTTTTCCCGTGGCTTTGCCCATCATATCAATCGTGCCTTCCACATCCAAAATATCATCAGCAATTTGAAAGGCCAGGCCCAGGGCCTGCGCATAGCGGCGCAGCAGCGCTGGGTCAGCACCCATCATGACGGCGCCGGCTGTGGCGGACCATTCAATCAGCGCGCCGGTCTTGTTGTTTTGCAAATGTGCAATATCGTTCAAGGTCAAAGGCACAGCAGCCGTCTCAGCCGCCATATCCTGCGCTTGACCCAACACCATCCCCTCAGCCCCACTGGCCTTTGCTAACTGTGTGATCAGATCCAATTGTCGTTGTGCACCCAAGGAAGAGCCAGGCCGGGCCAGCAGCTCAAAGGCCAGGGTTTGCAACGCATCGCCCACCAAAACCGCAGTGGCCTCATCCCATTTCTTATGCACCGTCGGCTGACCGCGCCGAAGGTCGTCATCATCCATACAGGGCAAATCATCATGCACCAAAGAATAGGCATGCAGGGCTTCCACCGCCGCGCCAGCATAGACTGCCTCTTGTTCTGGTGCGCCCATCAACCGCGCGCTCTCAATCACCAAAAAACCGCGCATGCCTTTGCCACCAGTCACCGCATGGCGCATGCCTTGAGCGATAGGCAAATCACCAAAGGGGCGCATGGCCTTTGCAAGACAAGCCTGCGTTGCATCAGCCGCAGCCTTGAGATGGGTGGAAAAATCAGCCTGCATAATTGGCCTCGGCGCGCCCAAAGGCTCAACCAGCATCCAAAGAAGCAACGCCCGTAGGTTGCCCATCGCCATTCAAGGTTATGGCTGCGACCTTCTCTTCGGCAGATTTCAACTTGGCTTCGCAGTGCGCTTTAAGAGCCGCGCCGCGTTCATAAAGGGTAATGGAGGCATCTAAAGCCACATCGCCCCGCTCTAATTGCGTCACAACCTGCTCTAGCTCGGCCATTGCGGTTTCAAAACTCATTTGCACAATCTGTACATCAGCCATGGGTCTGCTCCTTCAAAATACTCACATGCGCCGCAGCACTCGCTGCCAGGGCCTCCAGATCGTACCCGCCTTCTAGGCAGGATACCACCCGACCTTTGCAATGCTTGGCCGCCAATTCGCAAAGACGCTGCGTGATCCAAGAGAAATCATCTTCCGTCAAATTCATCCCCGCCAGCGGATCTTCAACATGGGCGTCAAATCCAGCTGAGATAAACAAAAATTCAGGGTCAAACCGCTCCACCGCTGGAAGAACCTCTGCCTCCATTACCGCGCGAAACGCCGCGCTGCCCGCCCCATCCGGCAAGGGACAATTCAATACATTGCCGTAGCCACCCGTCTCATGGGCATGGCCCGTCCCCGGGTAAAGCGGCATCTGATGGGTGCTGGCGAAAAAAATGCGGCGATCCCCTTCCACCAAGTCCTGCGTGCCATTGCCATGGTGCACGTCAAAATCTACGATCGCAACGCGCGACAGCCCGTGGTGCTCCAGCGCATGTTTGGCCGCCAAGGCCACATTGCCAAAAAAACAAAAGCCCATCGGCGTTTCGCGTTCGCAGTGATGGCCCGGCGGCCGCGTTGCGACAAAGACATTGTCCGCCTCACCGTCTATCACCATATCCACCGCCCGAAGCGCACCACCCGCCGCCCTCAGAGCCGCTGTCAGCGTGCCTGAGGACATATGGGTATCCGCATCCAAAAGGCTCCACCCATCTTGCGGCGCCGCGGCGCGCAGGGCGTTGAGGTGACTTTGCGGATGACATCGCAGTAGATCGTCATCAGGAGCCAGCGGCGCGGTCACCCTATCCAAACCCAAAGGCGCGAGTGCCCTCAACACATGCTCGAGACGCGCTACCTGTTCGGGATGACCGGGCGGGTTCACATGGTCCATGCAGTCATCATGGGTGATTATTTTTGTGCTCACAACGCATACCTCTGTTCCAGAACCAACATATATCCCGCACCGCGTACCGTCTGTAAATAGCGCGGCTGTTTCGGGTCCATTTCAATTTTCCGCCGCAACCTTGTGATTTGCACATCTATAGCGCGCTCTTGCGCTTGGCCGCCATCACGCCCAAGCTGTTCAACCAAATTGCTGCGGCTGAGCGGCACGCCTGGCGTGCTAGAAAAAATCCGCATTAACTGGCTCTCCGTTGCGGTCAAGCGCACCCGAACCTCACCTTGCCACAGCTCGCCTCGGTCGACATCATAATGCACCTGGCCCAGATGCATTACTTTTGGCAACGGTGCGACCTCTTCTTGCACGGGAACTCTGCGCAAAATTGCATTGAGACGCAGCAACAGCTCCTTGGGCTCGAAGGGTTTGGCCAGATAGTCATCCGCGCCAGCCTCAAGCCCCAAGATCCGATCTTCAGTCTCGCCCTTGGCGGTCAACAGCAAAATGGGCGTGTCGCTGTTCCGCCGCACCTCTTTAGTCAAAGAAATTCCATCTTCACCCGGCATCATCACATCCAAAACGATCAAATCGAAATCGAGACCAGATAATATCCGTCGTGCATGAACGGCGTCGCGGGCGGCGGATACTAAAAAACCATTTCTAATGAGAAATTTTTGCAACAAAGTCCGAATGCGCTCATCGTCATCGACGATAAGCAAATGGGCATCTGGAGTCATACTATATCTCCGCCGGTAAGCTGATCATAATGCTTCTTCAATTCTGGATCCATCATAGCTTCAAGTACGGTGCAAAAGCCATAGACAGCTTCCGCCCCCGCTTGGCGATAGGCGGTGCGCATACGGTCACGTTGGGCGTTAGAAAGCGCCTGCTCCAACTCTCTGCCCGCATCGGTCAAAGACAAATGCCGCTGGCGCTTGTCTTTAATGCCGACTTCATTAAGCACCAAACCATCGCCAATCAAGGTCCGCAGCACGCGGTTGAGGCTTTGTTTGGTCACGCCAAGCGTGGACAATAAATTGTTGACGGTTGTGCCAGGGCTGCGCTGGATGAAATGCAGCGCCCGGTGATGCGCTCGGCCATAGGATTTTTCCACCAATATGCGGTCTGGATCCGCCGTAAATCCACGATAGGCAAAAAACATAGCCTCAATACCTTTGCGCAGCTGTTCATCCGTTAAAAACAGCAAACCATGGGTATTTTCTGATCTATTTTGCCCCTGCGCCATGATATGCCTTTCTGTTTCAATCAATTTCAATAATATGTCAGTGTTGTTGACATTCCAAGAATCAATTGTTAGCGATTATCACATTTTGCGCAATATTATGTCCGAAACGGACATAATATGCGACACAATTGGAAACTTAGCCGACCAAAGGGAGAACTACACATGGCTGGCGCATATGACGACCGTGACGGTGTCATCTGGATGGATGGCGAATTGGTGAACTGGCGCGACGCTAAGGTTCACATTCTGACCCATGGCTTGCATTACGGCAGCTCTGTGTTTGAAGGTGAACGCGCCTATAACGGAAAGATTTTCAAGTCTCGTGAACATTCTGGGCGGCTTTTAAAATCTGGCGAATATATGGACATTCCAATTCCATATTCCGTGGACGAAATTGAAGCCGCGAAAGAGGAGGTCTTGACCGCCTCTGGTCTGCAGGATGCCTATGTGCGGGCGATTTGCTGGCGCGGTTCTGGTGAAGATATGGGGGTCGCCTCCGCGCGCAACCCAGTGCGCATGGCCGTGGCGGCTTGGGAATGGGGCGCCTACTATGGGGACGCCAAATTCAAGGGCGCAAAGCTTGATATCGCCAAATGGAAACGCCCAAGCCCAGAAACAATCCCATGCTTTGCCAAGGCCGCTGGGCTTTATATGATCTGCACCATGTCCAAACATGCAGCCGAAGCCAAAGGCTGTTCAGATGCGATGATGCTTGATTATCGCGGCTATGTGGCTGAGGCCACCGGCGCCAACCTGTTCTTTGTCAAAGACGGTGAAGTGCACACACCAAAACCCGATTGCTTCCTCAATGGCATCACGCGCCAGACC
Source organism: uncultured Planktomarina sp. (assembly GCA_905181815.1). Classification (GTDB taxonomy): domain Bacteria; phylum Pseudomonadota; class Alphaproteobacteria; order Rhodobacterales; family Rhodobacteraceae; genus Planktomarina. Next base: position 230,818 of record CAJIZA010000004.1, read on the forward strand.
GTGGTGGGCATGTTGCAAGAGCGCGGCGTCACTGTGATCGAACGGCACATCATGCCCGAGGAGCTGGAAGGCTTTGAACAATGTTGGTTGACCGGCACCGCGGCGGAAGTCACACCTGTGGGTCAAATCGGCGATTACACATTTGAAGTGGGCGCTCTGGCGCGCGACATCGCTGAAAGCTACGAAAAACTCGTCCGCGCATAAGCACGCGACGGCACCGCAGAAACAGCGGCCTCAACCCTTTGGGTTGAGGCCTTTTTACTATCAGAAGTGCAGGCCGCAGCCAGAGTAGCGATTGGGCTTTACATAAAACTGCGCTCAAATGCCCACCACAGGCCCACGAAAGCAATGGCCACAGATCCAGGGATCACCACCACACGGCGATAGATAGCGCTGCGCCCCAAGGGCAGAGCAAAGAGAACAAAGGCTGCTGCAATCACCGCCAATTGGCCAAGTTCGACACCGATGTTGAAGGCAATAAGAGAAAGAATGAATTGCCCCTGCGCCAGGCCAAGATCTCCCAATACGGAGGCAAACCCCAGCCCATGTAAAAGGCCAAACCCGAAGACCACAAGGATCCGCCACCACCCCAGTTTCGGGCGCAGAATATTCTCAATCGCCACATAGGCAATGGAGATGGCAATCAGAGCCTCTACCAGCCACATCTGCGCCGATGGAATGGTGATAATGCTCAAAGTTGCAAGCCCAAGCGTGACCGTATGGGCCAGTGTAAAGGCCGTGACCTGCGCCAAGAGGGGACGCCAAGCGAGAGAGAAGAGAAACAAACCTAAGACAAAGAGAATGTGATCCAGACCCTTTGGAATAATGTGCTCGAAGCCTTCGACAACAAACCGCAAGAACACAGCGCCCGTGCTTTCCTCAACAACACCAGACCGAGGCAGCGGTGCGCTTACCTCGCCGCCCTGTAAAAAGGCCGCATAGGCGTTTGGACCCTGCCCATGGCGCACCACCAGCCCGCCATTGCGCGCGGCCCATCCCAAAGAGACCGGAGCCGTCCCAGGCGGCAGCTCCGCAGACATTGCAACCACCGTATCGCGGGGCAGTTCGAGATCCGGCTCAGCGATCACATCCACCGATGTCAAGCTCAAGGGTCCAGCCCCCTCAAGCGAAATCCCTGCGGAAATATCCGCAAATCGCGTTTCAACCATTTGCGCCAATGCTCGATCCGGCAGGCCCCGCAACCGGTCATAGACCTCTGCTTCAGGCGCCTCATCGGTATCTGCGACTTGAGACTGATCTATGCCTGCCAAAAGAGTTTCTACGGCGAGGCGCAGGGAAATTTCAATTCTGTCCTCGTTAACAGAAACTTCCGCCACTGCCGGCCGTAATTCATGGGCGCGGGCTTGTCCTGGCAAACTGAGAAACCCCAGAAGTGCACTTGACATCAATAGGAAACACCACACCATCAAAAGCTGAATTTTCGGGAAAGGTCTCAACATGTTTCAGCGCTCCTTTAAATTACTTTTTGCTCTTGTTTTTGCTGGACCTATCTATGCACATGAATTTTGGATTTCGCCAGTGGAGTTTGAGGTTGACGTACAAAGCCCAATAGCCGCGCATTTCCGGGTTGGGCAGGATTTCAAAGGGGGCAGCCATTCCTATCTCAGCCGCTATACAGCCCGCCATGAGTTGCATCGCACCGGCGCAATCCTTGAGATGAGCGCACGGGAGGGTGACCGGCCCGCCATGCAGCATCCCGGGCTCGAAGACGGGTTGGCTGTTTTGGTGCATGAAACCACCGACAGCACCCTCACCTATCGGGAATTTGACAAGTTTGTGAATTTCATCAAACACAAAGATTTTGAGGGACTGCCCGAAGCGCATCTGGCCCGTGGCTTGCCAGACGTTGGTTTCGTTGAGAGTTATCGCCGCTTTGCAAAATCCCTCATTGCTGTAGGCAGCGGTGCGGGACAAGATCGGCAAGTCGGGCTGGAGATCGAGATCGTAGCGCTGTCCAACCCCTATACCGACGATCTCTCAGAGGGCATGGCGGTTCAAGTGTTGTTGAACGCCAGGCCCCGCGCTCATGTGCAGGTCGAAGTCTTCTCACGCCCTGCGGGCACGAAAGAGCCAGCCCTGATCCAACTTTATCGCACGGACGCCGATGGAATTGCGAGGTTCCCGGTCCTCACCGGTCACGACTATATGATCGACAATGTTGCGCTGCGCCCTGTGGAGCCTACCAGTACAGATGACCCAGTTTGGAACAGCATTTGGGCTAATCTCACCTTTGCCGTTCCAGCAAATTAGGGCGTAATGCGCGCCAAGGCCCAGCCAGCAGCCTCTGCCACGGCCGGATCTGCATCCGCAACCAAAGGGTGCACCAGCGGCGCATAGGACGGATTGCCCGAATTTCCGATGGCATAGAGCACGTTGCGGATAAAACGATCGCGGCCAATACGTTTGATGGGGGAGCCTGCGAATTTCGCGCGAAACCCGGCATCATCCAAGACCACGAGGTCACTCAGCGCCGGCGCCGCCAAATCCCCCTGGGCGGCGTAGCGCATATCAGAGGCCACAACGGCAAATTTATTCCACGGGCAAACGGCCAAACAATCATCACAGCCATAGATATGATTACCGAGGCCCGGCCGCAGCGCCAGATCAATCGGGCCCTTGTGCTCAATGGTCAGATAGGAAATGCAGCGCCGCGCATCCATTTTGTAAGGCGCAACAAAAGCCTCGGTCGGGCAAATGTCCAAGCATTTCTGGCATGACCCGCAGTGATCCACCTCCGGCGCATCCACTTCCAGCTCCAGCGTGGTAAATATTGCGCCCAGAAACATCCAATTGCCAGTTGTGCGGCTCACCAGATTGGTATGCTTGCCCTGCCAGCCCAAACCGGCTGCCTGCCCCAAGGGCTTTTCCGCAACCGGTGCCGTATCGACAAAGACTTTCACCTCACCGCCCCCTTCGGCAATCAACCAGCGGGCCAATCGTTTCAATCGCTTTTTGACAATATCGTGATAGTCTTTGCCCTGGGCATAGACGCTTATATTGCCAATATCAGGCCTATCGAGATTGGCCAAAGGATTGCTTTGTGGGCTATAGCTTTCCGCCAGCATCACCACAGATCGGGCCTCAGGCCACAAGACCTGCGGCGCGGCGCGCCATTCTTTGCGTGCCTCCATCCATGTCATTTGCCCATGATAGCCCGCCTGCAAAAACGCCTCCAACTGCGCCGGCACCTGCGGCACGGCATCAGGAGCGGTGATCTTGGCATTGCTAAAGCCCTCGGCCAAAGTCTGCGCCAGAAGCCTGGGTTTCAGATCAGAAGTCAAGATTGGCATAATGGTGAGGAGGCGGGAACCCCGGCACATTATCGGCGAGTATCGACCGGAACGCCGGGCGCGACTTCATCGTGGCATACCAATCTTTCACCGCCGCTGATCGATTCCAATCCACATCACAAATGTAATCCAGCGCCGACAGCTGTGCGGCGGCGGCGAAATCGGCAAGGCTCATCTCATCACCCGCAAGCCAGCGGCGATTGTCCAAGAGCCAATTCATATAATCAAGATGAAATTTAATGGCCTTTGCTCCAGCCTTCACGTTGGCAGAGACCGGATATCCCGATCCATGGATTTTTCGATTAACCCGCTCATACAGAAGATTTGCCGTCACCTCATGGTGGAACTTATCGTCAAACCAAGAGACCAAACGGCGCACCTCATAGCGGGTCTGTGCATCTTGGGGCAATAACCGTGGCTCGGGCAAGCGCTCTTCGAGATATTCGCAGATCGCGGACGATTCCGTATAGATCTCCCCACCCATCTTGAGCACCGGGACTTTTCCTGCGGGATTGCGGCGCAAAAAATCCGCATCTCCTTGCCAGTAGCGCTCTTCAACTAGTTGCACTTCGATTTTCTTTTCTGCCAGGCTCAGACGCACTTTGCGGCAGAAAGGAGACAGGGGGACGTGATACAGGATATTCATTGGTCTTCACTTTATTCGGTTCATCCTGTCATAACCGCCCTTTGTCGGTGCAATCAATCCTCAAAACACCCCGCACGACCATCCTTTCGGATCAAGTCGGCTCCAGCAATCACAGATGCCGCGCGTTTTTTTGTCTCTTTGCTAGGACGAATTGCGCTACGGCCTTTGGGATCGGGCAAGACAACCGCTAGGCGACCAGCCTGAACACGGCTCAAATCTTTGGCCGCAACCCCAAAGTGATGCCAGGCTGCTGCCTCAATACCAAACACCCCCGTGTCAAATTCGGCGATGTTAAGATAAATTTCCAACAGGCGCCGTTTGCTCCACACCATTTCGATAAAGGGGGTCAACAGTGCTTCCACCACTTTGCGCAGCCAATTGCGCCCAGGCCAGAGAAAGGCGTTCTTGACCGTTTGCTGGCTGATGGTTGAACCGCCACGCAATGCGCCCTCGCGCAGGGCCTGACGCACCGCTGCGCTATCAATCCCCCAATGTGTGCAAAAATTGGCGTCTTCCGCCGCCACCACCGCACGGCGCACCATCGGGGCAACCTCTTCAATATCGACCCATTGATATTGAATTTCACCAAGCCGGGCGCGCTCTTGCATCATGTAAAACGTGATCGGCGGGTTGACCCATCGGTAGATCAACCCCCAAGCCAGAAATACCAGCGCCACCGCGAGCAGGCTCCAAAGCAGAACCCGTCGCACGCCGCGCAGCATGGGCCCCCATCGCCCAGGCCGCCGCCGGGGGGTGTCATCGGGGCTATCAAGATGATCCTCAGTTGGCTCAGTCATAGATATGCCACACCATATCAGAGGCACTTCGTCAACTTATCAGAGGCCAGAACTGTAACCACCTCTGCAACTGGCCCTGCGAAAGTCAAAGAAGACTGGACCCTGTGCGAGACCAGTCCAGCATTGTCATTTGTTATTAAATCACCAATCCGCTGCCACGCTTCGCTCTTGGGGAATTGTCGATACATAATGGCTCAACTAAAATTGTAAAATCATAAGTATCAACTATCTGACGCTTTCTACGCACCCACCGAAGGGAAAAGTAGGCGCAGCCCGGCGTTGCCGCCGGGCGAGATGTTTAAACACCAATTATTTTGGCACAATCACGAGCGGCGTTATTCTGCCGGCACCGATAGGGATTGACCATCTTCCAAAGGCGCTGGCAAATGCACCAGCATTTCCTTGGGGCAGACTTGCACAAAGTTGCGCTTTTCTTCTTCCCAACGCTGCAAAATATCCGCACCTTTGACTGAATTGGTCTCCGAGACATGGCGGGTGATGAGAGCCTTCAGCACCTCCTGCCAATGGGCGACCGAAACCGGGCAGGTCACCAGAGTCTCCATATTCATCATTGGAGCCGTTTTTCCAGCCGGATCATAGAGGTAGGCCATGCCACCTGTCATCCCCGCGCCGAAGTTGGCCCCAATGGAGCCCAGAACCACGGCGACACCGCCAGTCATATATTCACAGCCATTCGAGCCACAGCCTTCGATCACAGTTTTTGCGCCTGAGTTACGCACCGCAAAGCGCTCACCAGCGCGGCCAGAAGCGAAGAGGAAACCATCGGTCGCGCCATACAGCACAGTATTGCCGATAATTGTATTTTCCGAGGCCACCAAAGGGCTGATCTGGGGCGGGCGCACAACGATCACGCCACCCGAAAGACCTTTACCCACATAGTCATTGGCCTCACCCGCCACTTCCAGCTTCAACCCCGGTGCCGCAAAAGCGCCAAGCGCCTGACCGGCCGAGCCTTGCAACTTAATGGTCAAGTGATCAGATTGCAGGCTATTGCGCATGCCGAATTTGGTGACGATGTGGCTCGACACCCTTGTACCAATGGAGCGCGAGGTGTTTTGCACCGCATATTGCAGTTGCATCTTCTCACCATCTTGCAAGAAGCGCGCGGCGTCCCTGACGATCTGCGCATCCAATGTATCTGGTACCGCGTTGCGTGGCTTATTGCGATCGTAGGTTATCTCATCGGCTCCATCGACCGTAATCAAAAGCGGGTTGAGATCCAAATCGTCCAGATGCGCAGAACCGCGCGACACCTGGCTGAGCAAATCAGCACGGCCAATCACCTCGTCCATGGAACGCGCGCCAATACCGGCCAAAATCTCACGCACTTCTTGAGCGTAGAAAGTGATCAAATTGACGACCTTATCGGCCGACCCGGTGAACTTGTCTCGCAGCGCTTCATCTTGCGTGCAAACACCCACAGGGCAGGTGTTAGATTGGCACTGCCGCACCATGATGCAGCCCATCGCGATCAGAGCAGCGGTACCGATGCCATATTCTTCCGCACCCATCATAGCCGCCATCACGATATCGCGGCCCGTGCGCAGACCACCATCGGTACGCAATGTCACCCGCTCGCGCAGATTGTTCATCGCCAGAACCTGATGCGCCTCGGTCAGACCCATTTCCCAAGGCAGGCCAGCAAATTTGATCGATGTCGCCGGCGAAGCGCCTGTGCCGCCATTATGGCCAGAGATCAAAATCACATCGGCATCAGCCTTCGCCACACCGGCGGCGATGGTGCCCACCCCAGAGGCAGCCACCAATTTCACCGTCACCTTACAGCGCGGGTTAATCTGCTTGAGATCATAAATCAACTGCGCCAAATCTTCGATGGAATAGATATCATGATGTGGCGGCGGGCTAATCAAGGTCACACCTTTGGTCGAATGACGCAGGCGGGCAATGAGATCCGTGACCTTCATACCGGGCAGTTGTCCGCCCTCGCCGGGCTTGGCACCCTGCGCCACTTTGATTTCCAGTTCCTCACAGTGATTGAGATATTCCGCCGTGACCCCAAAGCGGCCGGAGGCTACCTGTTTAATCTTGGCAGAAGGATTATCCCCATTGGGTTCAGGCACGAAATGCGCCGGATCTTCTCCGCCCTCACCGCTGTCAGACTTGGCTCCAATCCGGTTCATCGCCACGTTGAGCGTCTTATGCGCCTCTGGGCTCAGAGCACCAAGGGACATGCCAGGGGTGACAAACCGCTTACGGATTGAGGTGATGCTTTCCACCTCATCCACAGAAATAGCCGCACCCAAAGGTTTAATCGCCAGTAGATCCCGCAGGTGGATCGGCGGGTTGGCTTGCAATTTCGCCGAATAGTTTTTCCACATCTCAAAACTGCCACGGTCACAGGCCGATTGCAGCAAATGCATGGTTTGCGCTTCCCAAGCGTGTTTTTCACCAGAGCGGCGCGCTTTATAAAAACCGCCAATCGGCAAAACATCCGAAGCCGCAGTATAAGCTGAGGCGTGAATGGATTCAGCCTTGCGCTGAATGCCCACCACACCAATACCAGAAATCCTCGATGTCATGCCGGGAAAATACTCGGCGCACATGGCACGCGACAGGCCAACAGCCTCAAAGTTCAAACCACCGCGGTAAGACGAGATGACCGAGATCCCCATCTTCGCCATGATTTTCAACAGGCCCTGATCAATCGCAGAGCGATATCGCGCCACAGCCTCAGTCAATGAGCAATCGAGCAAGCCGCGATCAATGCGATCGGCCAGACTGTCTTCGGCCAAATATGCATTTACCATCGTCGCGCCACAGCCAATCAACACGGCAAAATAATGCGGATCAATACACTCCGCAGAACGTATGTTGAGCGAGGTAAATGTGCGTAATCCCTTGCGGGTCAGCCAAGAATGCACCGCGCTGGTGGCCAAGATCATCGGCATGGCCACCGAGGTCTCTGAGGCATGCTGATCGGTCAAAACCAAATGCCCTGCGCCCGAGCGCACAGCATCTTCGGCTTCTGAGCGAATGCGATTGAGCGCCTTTTGCAATTCCCCCGGGGCACCACCAGTCGGGAAGGTACAATCGATCTCTACCATCGGTGCGTTGAAATTCTCCAACAAGCGCTCAAATTGCACATTGCCGACAAAGGGCGAATCCAGAACCAAAATTTCGGTCTGCGCACTGCTCTCATCCAGCACATTTTTCAGATTGCCAAAGCGGGTCTTCAAACTCATGACCCGAAATTCGCGCAGGCTGTCAATCGGGGGATTGGTCACCTGGCTAAAGTTCTGCCGAAAGAAATGTGATAGAGGACGATATTTTTCGCTCAGCACCGCTGAAGGCGTGTCATCGCCCATAGAGGCCAAGGTCTCTTTGCCATCCTCAGCCATAGGCGCTAAAATTTGCTCGAGCTCCTCAATAGTGTAGCCTGCCGCAATCTGACGCTGGCGCAATTTTGCACCCTTAAACATCGGTTTTTCAACAGCTTTGGCCAGGTCGTCATCAAGCTCATTGATCTTGCCAACCCATGCACTGAAGTCTTGACTTGCAGCCAGCATGTCTTTCATTTCGGTGTCGTGATACAAGCGACCCTCGGCGATATCGACCGCCAAGAGTTGCCCGGGGCCCAGCGCGCCTTTTTCTTTCACATTGGCCTCATCAACGGTAACCATGCCCGCTTCTGACCCCGCGATCAGCAAGCCGTCACCAGTCACCACGTAGCGCATAGGCCTTAGACCATTGCGGTCCAAGCCCGCACAGACCCAGCGCCCATCGGTCATGGCCAAGGCTGCCGGTCCATCCCATGGCTCCATCACGGAGTTACAGTAAGAATACATATCCCGCCAAGATTTCGGCAGATCCACTGCTTGCTTTGACCAGCTTTCCGGAACCAGCATTGTCTTGGCCATCGGCGCATTGCGCCCGGCACGCACCAACATTTCAAACACCGCATCCAGCGCCGCCGAATCCGAAGACCCGCTTGGGATCACTGGCTTGATGTCTTCGGCCATATCTCCAAAAGCATCTGATGACATGCGAATTTCATGGCTCTTCATCCAATTGGTGTTGCCTTTCAGCGTATTTATTTCGCCATTGTGAGCCAACATGCGGAAGGGCTGCGCCAGCCACCACTGTGGGAAGGTATTGGTCGAATAGCGTTGGTGATACAAAGCAAAGGCGGACTCGAAGCGTTCATCTTTCAAATCTGGATAGAATTCCGACATATCTTCTGCCAAAAACATACCTTTATAGATAATGGACCGACATGACAGGCTGGCCAAATAAAGGCCATGAATTCCGGCGGCTTGCGCGGCTTTTTCAATCCGGCGACGAATGACGTAAAGCTCGCGCTCAAACGTCTCTTCGTCTACGCCTTTGGAATTGGACACCAACAGCTGCTCAATTTCAGGCCGTGTGGTATTGGCCTTTTCGCCCAAACAGGAGACATTCACTGGCACATGGCGCCAGCCATAAATATAGTAGCCCATACGCAGAACTTCCGTTTCCACAATCGTCCGGCAGGTTTCTTGGGCGCCGAAATCCGTGCGCGGTAGGAACACCTGCCCCACAGCCATCAGCTCGTCCATACGCGGCGTATGACCGGTGCGTTCAATTTGATTATAGAAGAATGGCACAGGAATTTGCACGTGGATACCAGCCCCGTCACCGGTTTTGCCATCCGCATCGACCGCGCCGCGGTGCCAAACCGCTTTCAGCGCATCAATGCCGGCCTGCACCACTTTGCGGCTTGGCGCTCCATTAATGGACACCACAAGTCCCACACCGCAGCTGGCGTGCTCTTCCGCCTCCGAGTAGAGGCCATTTTCAGCCATATACTTGCGCTTGGCTTCTTCCGCTTTCAACCAGTTCGAATCAAATTTTGTCATGCTCATCTCCTAAAATGCCCACGCGGGACATTGTTATGTCGCAAAGGTCCAGATCCACGCAGGCGCTTACTCAGCGGCGATGGATTGGACGTCGTCAAACTGTGCTAAAATCGTGGCTGCGCAGTCGCGCCCATCGCGGATGGCCCAAACCACGAGCGAGGCACCGCGTACAATATCACCCACGGCATAAATGCCCGGCAATTGAGTTTGGCCGGTTTCAAAGTCCGCGCGGATCGTTCCCCAGCGCGTCACTTCGAGACCCTCTGCGCCCCAAAGCTGTGGCAAATCTTCTGGTTCAAAACCCAAAGCCTTGATCACCAAATCCGCAGGTTCCACATAATCTGCCCCGTCAATCAACTCTGGGCTTTGACGGCCTGTCACATCCGGCAGACCCAAACGCATTTTCTGGACGTTAACCCCGGTTACAGGATTACCAACAAACCCATTGGGCGCGGTCAGCCAGACGAATTCAACACCCTCTTCCTCAGCGTTTTGGGTCTCACGGAGAGATCCAGGCATATTCGCTTTGTCGCGGCGGTAAAGGCATTTGACGGAGGTAGCGCCTTGCCGGATCGCTGTGCGCACGCAGTCCATTGCCGTGTCGCCGCCGCCAATGACTACAACCCGCTTGCCGGCAGCATTCAAGCTGCCATCTTCGAATTCAGGCACATTGTCGCCAAAACCATGGCGGTTACTGGCAGTTAAGTAGTCAATGGCTTTTACAATGCCAACTGCTCCTGAGCCCGGCCCCGCCAGATCGCGGGATTTATAAACACCTGTGGCGATAATCACCGCATCATGTTTGCTGCGGATCTCATCAAAGCTGATGTCAACGCCCACATTGCAGTTGGTGACGATCTCTATGCCGCCCTCCTCAAGCTGGGTCACACGCTGCATCACCACATCTTTTTCGAGCTTAAAACCAGGGATTCCATAGGTCAAAAGCCCTCCCGCACGATCATAACGATCATAGACCGTGACCTTCACACCGGCCCGGCGCAGCACATCAGCCGCAGCCAATCCCCCTGGGCCCGCGCCGATGATGCCGACAGACTCCCCGCGGGTCGTGGAGGGCTTAATGGGTTGCACCCATCCCTCAGCCCATGCCGTATCTGTGATATATTTCTCAACTGACCCAATGGTCACCGTTTCATGGCCTGAATGCTCAATCACGCAATTGCCTTCACACAAGCGATCCTGCGGACAAATACGACCGCAAATCTCAGGGAACGTATTGGTGGCCTGGCTGATTTCATAGGCCTCTCGCAGCCGCCCCTCAGCCGTGAGGCGCAGCCAATCAGGAATATTATTGTGCAGTGGGCAGTGTGTTTGGCAATAAGGCACACCGCATTGACTACACCGACTGGCTTGCTCTGCGGCCTTGGCCTCCGAAAATTCTGCATAGATCTCGCCAAAATCATGCGCGCGATCTGACGCGGAACGCTTTTGAGGCATGAGCCGTGGAATTTTTACAAACTTCAGCATCGGATTTTCAGCCATAACATCCTCGATTCGCAACATCACTATATTTTAAAACACTTCAGACGAATTAACGTCAGCACAGGTGACCTACATAATAAGATTTAAAACATAGCGACATTTTTATGAAATTTTCAAGCTCTTTTTAAGTCCGTTGCGGACCTATATTTCTACTAGCACTTAGGCGCCATTGGTATACGGTCTCCTTGATTGCAGAGGATCACAACAAATGCCGCTTTATCATTTGATATTAATTGCGCTTATTCAGGGCATAACGGAATTTCTGCCAGTCTCCTCATCTGGGCATTTGATCCTCTTGCCCGGGCTGACAGGTCTTGCCGATCAAGGCCCAGTTATTGATGTCGCCGCCCATGTCGGAACTTTATTGGCGGTCGTCGTCTACTTCTGGTCGGATGTGCGCCACATATTGCAAGGCGTCCCGCAGGTTGTACGCGGCCAGTTTGACAGCCCCTCCGCACGGCTGCTCATCGCCATGAGCTTGGCCACGCTGCCTGTCATGGTGCTGGGCTTGATCTTGAAACTAACTGGCCTGTCAGACGCCCTGCGCTCCATCACTATCATCGGCTGGAGCATGCTGATATTTGGAATTTTGCTCTATTGGATGGATCAACGCGCTCAAAACAGGTGCCAAATCCAAGATCTGACGCTGCGAGACGCTTGGATCCTTGGGCTGTGGCAAGCTTTGGCGCTTATCCCCGGTACCTCGCGCTCCGGAATCACCATTACCGGAGCCCTCAATGCTGGCTTCACACGTAAAGAGGCCGCCCGCATCGCCATGTTGATGTCGATCCCTACCATTATCGCCTCTGGTGCACTCACCTCTTTAGATTTGATCGGTGGCACCGTGCCCGTGCGCGACACATCTATCGTAGTTGTTCTCAGCTTCGCTGCAGCACTTTTCGCCCTCAGCCTGATGATGCGCTTGCTAAACAGCCTGACCTATACGCCCTATGTCGTTTACCGCATAGGGCTGGGCCTCACGCTGCTCACCATAGGCTACAGCGGCGGCCTCGGGTTTTAACGTCCTAGGCTTTTAGATTTTTCGCAGAGGCTTTGATATCCGCATATTGGCCTGACACGCGGAAGGGCCATAGATAATCCGGCAACACGCTTTCCAATGCCGTTGGCTCAATCTGCAGATCCGCCAAGCCCATACAGTTGCCGCTCGACACATTATCCACACTCAAACTGTGGATTTGGTCACGGGTGATCGGCATAGGCGCCAAGCCAAAGCTCAGTTTATTCGCAAGCGCAAAGCCAGTGGCCATGAGGCGCGCAACAAACATCGGCAAGCCAATGATCAAACGCCGACGCTGGATGACATCCAACATGCGCTGCATCAGACCGCGAAAACTGTCCCGCTCCGGTCCGGCCAACTCATAAATCCCGCCCACCGCGGCTCCCGTCGCACCGAGCACCACGGCCCACGCGACATCATCGACAAACACCGGCTGAAACTGCGTCTCAGCGCCAACGATCGGCAAAATAGGACCAAAGCGCGCCATGCTGGCAAATCTGTTGAAAAATTGATCCTCTGCACCAAAGACGATGGACGGCCGCACAATCATTGCGTTCGGCATGTGCTCCAAGACTTCAGCCTCACCCGCCGCCTTTGAGCGGGAATAGGAACTTGCGCTGGTCAGATCCGCGCCCATGGCCGAGATATGCACCATTTGCTCGATACCACCTTCGGCTGCCAACCGCGCAATGCGCCCAGCGCCTTCTGTTTGCACAGCATCGAAACGATTACGCCCTGATTCTTGTAGTATGCCGACGCAATTGATCACAGCATCGGCACCGCGCAAAGACTGCCGCACCGATGCATCATCGCGAATGTTGCAAAACACCGGCTCAACCTGACCGACAACCCCATAAGGCTTGACAAATATCGCCTCATTGGGCCGCCGAACAGCCACACGAACCCGCCAACCAGCCTTTGCCATACGCCGCACGACATAGCGCCCAATGAAACCGGACCCACCGAATATAGTTACAAGCTTAGACATGATGACATCCCAAGTATTTCTTTACCGAAGGGAGGTACTCCGTGCACCGCCTCATGACAAGTCCATTCCCTCTTTGACAGCAGCCTCACCCCGATATGCCTCACGCGAAACCTGGACGCCAAGGGCTCCGCCCCACGGTGATTACCCTCTTGACCCGCCCCCTCCAGAAGCTTAGACGGCTTCCATCAACATCAGCCCAGATGGCGGAATGGTAGACGCGCTAGCTTCAGGTGCTAGTGTCCGTATGGACGTGGAGGTTCGAGTCCTCTTCTGGGCACCAAAATACCCTATATATCCCCAAGAAATCGTTGGTAATAACTGCTTCTGGCGGAATGTGGGACCACTATCGGGACCGCTTTTAGGACCACTTCGTCGAATAGCGCACCCAAAGCGTCACAGATAAGCGGTCCAGATGGCCTTGCACCCGGTAATCTGTGTCGTGATAGTCTCGAGCACAATGGATGCCGATATACCAAAACTTCCCAAATACGTCTTCCGGCGGGCCAATGGCTCGTATCGGTATAAGCGCAACGTGCCCAAAGCACTGCGGGAGGTGATTCCCAAGGCGACGGTGTATCGCCAGCTGGGGGATAGCTACGATGAGGCAATCAGGAGGCTTCCTGTGGTCCATGCTGAGGTTGAGGCGTTGTTCGACCAAGAGCGCAGCACACCCAACAGTGTACGCGCTAAGTCCATTGTTCGTGAGCGCCTGGGCGAGTGGCACGCAGAGGTGTTTGCAGACGGGGTGGTTGAGCCTGAGTGGGATGTCACAGATGACTTCCGTGAGCTGGCTGAGGAGCTCGAGGGCAGCACACCGCCCGAAGTGGTACGCCAGGTCGGCAGTGCCCGACTGTCTCCAGAGCCCATGACGCTCCTGCGGGTGCTAAACGAGTACTACGCCTACAAGTGTGACGACAGTGTCGAGGACAAAGCCCTTAAGACCCGCATTGAGCGGATCCGGAAGGACCTCGTAATTGCACTGGGTAAGAACAGGGTGGAGTGGACACCTCTTGCTGACATCACCCGTGCTGATGCCAATACGTTCCGAGACTACCTGCTGAACCGTATGGCACCGAACTCAGTTCTGCGCACCGTTGGAGTAATCAAGGCGGCCATGAACCATGTGATCGTTGAGAACGACCTGGAACAGCGTAACGTATTCCAAGGGATCAAGATCAAGGGGGCGGGCAGCAGCAACACCGATCGACTTCCCATCACGGATGAGCACCTCGACCTTATGACACCTGCCTTCGAGAGCAGTGAGGTTGCCGCGGCTCTGCTCGTTCTCCTGACGGATACTGGAGCCCGCTTGGCAGAGATCACTGGGCTGGAGGCCAGAGATGTGGACCTCGACAAGGCCATCCTGTACCTGCGCCCCAATGACCACCGTGGGCTCAAGACCAAGACCTCCACCAGAAGCATCCCGCTATCACACAGGGCCACAGAGTGCCTCAGACAGCAGCAGGTTGGGCTCTCGGACACCAACCCCATCTTTCCCGCCTACGCCCACCCCCGTGGCAGCGACAACGCCTCCGCCATGCTCATGAAGCGGCTACGGACAGCATCACAGACAAGAAGCTGACCATGCACTCCCTGCGCCACCGCATGAAGGACAAGCTGCGCAACACCGGCTGTCCTGAGGCCATCTCCCTGGCCATCCT
>CAJIZA010000005.1 GCA_905181815.1 uncultured Planktomarina sp.
TCACTTTAGTGACGTAGAGCCTGTTTCTATTTTTCGCATCAACCCATCTTCTTTTTGAATGTAATAAAGCACAGCATCCTTCGTTCCATTTGGAAAGGGCATTATGAAGTGCATTACCAAGACATCTTCATTTTCATAAAGACACCGCCTATTTTCCGGTTTGAACTTTTGGATTAGCGGTTCGAGGCGTTCGATATAGTCTGCTTTTCTCGCTATGGTACCGGAGGAATGCATGACCATCTCAAAATTGGGATGACAAAGGCTAGCCAGCATTTTTATGTTTTGTGTATCCCATGCCTCAGCATATTTATCATAAATCATTATTTCGTAACCTTCATTATTTGTTTGTTGGCTCCACGGAGCTACTTCGAGATCGAGGCAATCAAGTCGGCATCAATCATTAAGTTATCGTGCTTATATTTATTACGTATGGGTAGAACGACCTCTGAGCTCCATTTATTCATGTCCACTAGAGCGTCCTCGCTTTCGACCGTTACAAATGCAGTCATTCTTTCGGGGTTATTACGATCTTTGTTGATATCTAATGATATTTTCGAAGAATTTGTCGGTCCAGACCAATTTCGCCATATTTCGGACAATTCAGCGATGAACGAGTCATTGTCTGCCTCAGAAGTAAAGGTGTTTACATTTAGTCTTTTAATAGCGGGCACTTTATAATCCTTTTCATTGGTTTCTAATTAACATTATTTATTCTACGAGGTCGCCTGTGAGTGGGATAGTGTGTCGGTTCACTGGATCATATTCCTGTAGCATATGCCTAACGGTATCGAGGTATTCTACGCCAGACTGAACATTTTTAGAAAAAATTTCAGTATCCCGCACTACGATCCCAACAACTTCGTTGTCAGTAATCATGATTTTAGTGTCAGTCATTGCTAGATCACTCTGATGTCGTAACTTGAGTTTTTGTACAAACTCATCAAAATACTCAGGCTTAGGCTTAAACCGCACAATGGATAGTTTTTTAGACAATTTGATTTCTCCATGATCGTTGAATTGAGGTTTGTCACGCTCATGAGCGTAAATTTTGTTCGCTAAATCAACAGAAAATATTGAAGTAGTTATTGCCTGTCGCACCACATGCTACAAGCTAAGAAAGCGAGCTACATGCCGTAAAAAGGCCTTGAAGGGTTACAAGACATATCAGATCAAACTGTGGCGCTTAGACTTTGCCGTTAAGCATGGCCCACGCAAAGGTAATCAGGAGATGGGCCAAACGGTTTGGTGATTTGGCTCACGCGTTAGCGGTACTCCACGCACCAAAGTTCTTGGCGGATACGGTGACTTCATAGCCTATAAACTCAATATCTCCATTCACCCAGCCATCATGGCCCGGAGCGAAGGTGTATGCATCACCCGCATGTACGGTTATTTCAGACCCGTCATCGTGTGCAACAGTCATTGAACCTTGAATTACAACGCCAACATGCGCTGCTTGACAGCTATGACCACCCACCAAAGGTTTGACGCACTCTGACCATTTCCAGCCCGGTTGAAGCACTAATTTGGTGGCCGTCGCCACACCTAGATCAACCGAAGCTGAATGCGTTTTGTCCGGCTCTTTCAAAACATCGGGATTGGTGAATGACTTACTTGCTAAGGATTTTGACATTACTGTTCTCCAAACTTTTATTGATACGATTAACGTGGGGCAACTTTTAGTGAAAATCTATATCAAATTAGGTAGTGGTTTTTGTCCCATTGACACGACAGTCCAGGAGGTGCGTCAGAGACGCCAGATGCCATAACTGCGGCGTGAAGGGTAACAACACGTATCAGATCGTTCACGAAAAGATTTAAACCGAAAGGTTACAAATAAGTATTGCTCTCTGTTGTTTCGAGCAGGTGACCCGAGTCCAAAATCGCTGCTTCATTTTCTGCCATAAATGCTCCAACTTTCTCTTCGTCCTCTATTTGGAGTACTACACATACCTTCTGGGGATCGCTTTCATGAGGGCCTCGGAATAAAGGCGTCATACCTGCTGCTGCTTGAATCTCACGGTGCGAGTCAAAATTGTTAGCCCACTCCTCAAAAGTGTTGCTTATATTAAAGGTCATAATTTGGGTTTTCATTTCGCATATCCTCTCATTTTAACACGCAGCATCGTTAGTCCAATTCTAAAAACAGTCTCTTTTTAATCTAGTCTAAATATGGGAGTGGTCTGCTTTCATACCACAGCCCACGAGGTACGTCAGAGGGCCAGATGTCATAACTGTGGCGTGAAGGGTAACAACACGTATCAGATCGTTTACACGGGTAACTCTGATTTGCGATGGATGGGGCTGAGGCTACTCCAGAGAAAATCCAGAAAACTGATAAAGCCCATAAGGATTATATGAGAGTGCCTAAGTAATACTTAGCGATAGCGTTCAAGAGGCGATTTTTAGCAGCGCTAGGCTTAATGCCATAAAAATGGCACCGCTTAAAACTGCAAGCTTTTTCCTTTAATAAATTAAGTTTACATGCTACTGAGATTAAAAGTTGTGTCTAATCTGAGGTTTGAATTGACAACACTATTTAAAACATTGGTTGATCTCCAAATGATGGTACAGGGTATCGAAGAGGACCTTGGCTTGTCAGACCTGGGCAATATCGAAAAAAGAGTTCTACTATCAGTTATAGAATTCTACGATCAGAACGGTGTGGCGTCCACAGCCGAGATATTGACTCATCCGTTGCTCAATGCCTTCTCAAGGCCGTCATTGTTCAGGGCCTTAAAGGTTCTTGAAGAAACTGGCAGAATTTTCAAAGTATCCGCCAAGCGAGGTTTCTACGCTCCAGCGAAAAACGTTGGCTCCAGCATTTCGGAGGTCTGAAAATCAATATTTTTAAACGGGATGTTTTATATAATTTTTCCTTCGTAAGCGTTGCTTACATCATCACATTTTCTGTCACTGCTTGGTTTTATATTTCCACTACAACAACTACTATTGAGCAACGTTCCCGCCTATATCGGGCTATTTTTCTTGCCTCACGGGGTACGAATTTTGACGCTGTATTTTTACGGTTGGCGGGGAATGTTTTATCTCTTACCTGCCAGTTTGTTAATGTTAATACTGTCAGAAAATCAAACTGGGTTGAGTTTGTTGTCTCCAATAGTGAGCGTGCCTTGCTGCTACCTCGGTGTGCAATTCGTGCGGATTTTATTCTCAGATACTATAAGCGTATCGTTTGCAATCAAAGACTGGAAGCTCATGTTCTGGGGTGGCGTAGTGGGATCAATCTTTAATGGCTTCGGGCTCACTTTGCTCAATCAAACTTATAAATCAACAGTGGATAACAGTGCTCTTTTACTGGAGGTAATGGGTTTCGTTGTTGGTGACGTTTTAGGTTTGATATTTTGTCTTTTATCCATTGTTTATCTGTTCCGTATGATACGGTTCATCAAAATTGTACCAGATAAATAAGAGTACAGTAGTATGGTTCAGATCGTTTACACGGATAACTCTGATATTGCGATGGATGGTGCTGGGGTAAGGTCAAACAGTTAGCACATGGTTCCGCAACTGCACAACATCAGGCCACTCCGCGGTTCTAGCCGTGTGTAACGCGGCGGAAGGTTGAGCGAAGCGAACCCTTTGAAAAAGGGCTTGACCTGAAGTCCGTGTGGGGGCACCATAATCCATCACTAAGATATTATATATCAACGTGTTAATTATTATTGATGGAAATAGTCCCCCCTTTTGTCCCCCCTTTGGTTGACCATACCCGCTATTTCCGTCACGCGCCCGCACGCCTGTGCGTCGATGCAAACATGTTTGTTTTGGCATGTGGTTACGCAGCTATTTGCCTGCTGGGGCAGCCATGGTTCGCTCAAGGCGCTACGAGGGCTGGGTGTGCGGGTAGGTTGATTGTACAGCCCTAAATGAACGCCACCTTTACTCACGCCTCAATTTCAAGCTAAACGGTGCCGCTGCTCTCGCTGGTGGCGCCAATTATTGAGCGCGTAGACTTAGGCTGTGCCGGCAATCTAATGGGCGTTCTTATTCGTCTGAAAGCAGCGGTTCCGCGACTCTGGGGATGCTCAGAGGCAAAAGATACTTGATCCGCAGGCCTGATCAGGCGATCTTTGCGTCAGATTGCAGGCCACTTGGGGAATATCGGTCCAGAACCGTGGCGCAATGAAACCGTTCTTTTGCGCATCCCGCTCTCGACATCTCGAACTGTCTTATGCCGTCTTACTCTTTCAATTAAACGAAATCCGTAATCAACTGCGACCAGTCATAAAAAGGCACACCAATGAAACTTTTCGCGCTTGTTGCTTTGACCATGTGTGCATTCGCGGCAAATTCGGTTCTGAACCGGATTGGGGTTGCGTTACAGGGCATGGAGCCGCTGGACTTTGCGACGGTCAGAACTGCCGCTGGTGCTGCGGTGCTGTGGCTGCTGATTAGCCTGCGAAAGGCCCCACGCCCACCCGCATTTACCGCCAAACGCGCTGCAGGTGCGGCTGCACTTGCAATCTACATGGTTGGGTTTTCGTGGGCTTACATCACGCTGGATGCAGGGCTAGGCGCACTGATCTTGTTTGGCGTCTTGCAGATCGTGGTCTTTGGCTGGACCGTGATCGAAGGCAGAAAAATCCCTTTGCTGCGTTGGATTGGGGCCGCAATCGCGCTGACTGGACTTTGCGTTTTGCTGTGGCCCAGCGGTGCGGCATCAGTCAACTTGGGCGGGGCAATATCGATGGCGACAGCAGGCATGTCTTGGGCCGCCTATACTCTTTTAGGCCGCGCAGAAGCAGACCCGCTAGGGGCAACAGCAAGCAATTTCCTGCTTTGTATGCCGCTCGTCGCTATAGCAATGGTCTGGGTCGGTTCAGGAACCATGCCATTGAACGGCATCATGACGGCCATTATCGCGGGCGCGATCACCTCCGGAGTTGGCTATGCAATGTGGTATCAGGCGTTGCCTTCGTTGCCGACGACCATTGCCGGAATTGCGCAGTTGAGCGTTCCCGTCATTGCCGTCACAGCAGGCGTCATTTTCCTGAAAGAGCCGCTGACGCTGCGACTTGTGATTGCGGGCGGACTGGTCCTTGGTGGTATCGCAACATCGTTAACGGCGCGACGTTAGGTTTTCTAGGGTACTGTCAGATTAAACTTGGTTGAAGCGAGCAGGGTGTATTTGTAGCATCCGCAAATGACAAAACTCTCAACCATCCCAAAGCACCAACTCAGCATCACCTGTGGCCTCTGTAAGCACCAGACGATGCTAGAGGTAGCAAACCTTGCAGTGGTAGGAGGCGACACCACAGCCCACGAGGTTCGTCAGAGGGCCAGATGCAATAACTGCGGCGTGAAGGGTAATAACACGTATCAGATCGTTTGCACGGGTAACTCTGATGTTGCGATGGATGGGGCTGCGAAAACGAAGATGAACGGACAGATGTAAAACCATTTGCGGGTCACTGCATGAAGTGGCAATCTGAGGATGATACTTATGGAGATACCGAATGGCCGTATTAAAGCGACTAAACATCAACAAGTTCACATCAGAAGCGGATAATGATGCTTTTATTGAGGAATTAAAGCAAATGTGGCTTGCATGGGAAAATCCGTCAATCGCAACTAACATTTCAGTTGATATTAACAAAGACCGCAATGATCCCACCAGAATGACGGCATTTGTCTCAGCCTCAGGTACTGACGCCATAAATGCAATGAATGAGTGGAGTAAAAACGTGGTCGTGCCGATAAGAAATAAATATCAGCATGAAAACATCTTGATTGATGCCGATTTGATCGTGTCAGTTAGTAAATAGCCCAACAATGACCCATCACCTCACCAAGCCAATACGGGCGATCCACTTTATGGTTCTAGCGTTCTTGATGACGCTATCTTCAACAGTTGGTGCAGCCTCAAACGAAGAAACACTCCAATACATAATAGCTGACTACCAAGAACAATGCGAGAAAGCGCAGGAAGACTTTCGTGACATCGACTACAAAGAGGGTGACCCTGTCGTTGCTGAGCTAGAGCTATCAGAGGACAACATCTACGAGATCACTATCGACAAAGATGGTAAGACCGCCACTGTTCTCCATGCAGCCTTTACATGCACAAATGTAGGCCGTTCTTTGTGTGGTTCTGGTGGCTGTGATTCATACGTGATAGTTGATGGCGTCAGCTACACTGCATGGGGTTGGAAGCCAGTCTCAGTTCAGGTGGGTGATAGTTATGTTGTGCTTGTTCCAAGGAGTGGAGGCGCTTGTCACAATAGCTTGGAAATTGGCACATCTAATGCTGATCCATGTTATACCGTGGCTGCTTGGGATAGCTTTTTGCAGACCTTCAATAGCGCATCCAGTAGTCATTACGTATTTACGATTAGCGAGTTCGAGCCGTGATGCAGATGGATAACCTCTTAAACCCAGCCAACGCACACCAGCAGCGTTGCCCTAGATGCCAGTCACCTTTGAACACTGTCGTTGTGCATGGGCATGAGCAATGCGTGATCTGTAAGTCTAACATCTTTGAGTGCTGCTCAGGGGATACCTGTGAGACAGATCATAACTTGGCCGTTGGATATAAGAGAGGCTAACCATGAGACCGTTGGCGTTTATCATAATGGCTCATACCAAACTCCCTCATATATCTCATATATATAGAGGCCCAAACTCGAAAAAGTTTCCCGTTGGGTTCCAAGTTTTTGCGGGAGGCAGGGGCTTAATTGTGAACGTCACCCTTGGTTTTACTCGTAGCCTTTGCTGCGGACGTCAACGAGCAAAGTACGCCAGTCTGTGAAACCATTTATGCTCTCGATGGGGTAGAAGGTGGCCTCAGGAAACTCTTCCGAAATATCATCACACTTGTCACGCGGGCGAACAGGGAGGACGGGACCACTGTGAAGTAGTCCCGTCTTAAAGTATAGTATTACAGGTTCTAAAACTTGCGTTCATATGGCGTCTGTCCACCAGTCAAAGCCAAGTCGAGTTTCATGACGTTATTGTTTAGTGCAACCAGCCCCCAATTAACCCCATCAGGCCCATCAATAAAATCTTGAAATTCAGAGTCTGAAATACCCTCTTTGGCTTCCCAGACACAGTAGATAGGACCTTCAGCAGCCATTGGCATGAAGGAATGATTAAAAAATCCCTTTTCCATAGTCGACTCAATATTTTCAGCAAAAGCTGCTTCGTCGCTCATTAGAGCGCCAGTTTTGCCCCACCACTCAGCCGCCATTCCTGGTTTGAAGTGATGATTAACGATGTAAAACGATGATGCCATTTTTAAGCCTTCTCTTCTAGTCTCAGTGTTTGAAGTCATTCCAAACAAATTGAGAATTAAAACTATCTTTACAAGTTTATTTACGCTTTAGTATCAAGAACCAACTTTGGCATTGGAGGTGGTGGAGCATTTACATCCAGACCATGAACATCCATCGCGAACTCTGCAAAATCTTTAGGCATGCTTTGCATTATCTTGGCAAAGCTTGCTTCAGGATCATCACCTTCAAACGTTAAGATAACAAAATCACCAGCAGGTGTTTCTTGCAAAAAAGATCTTTCGTGAACCCCCGCATCTGTTCTAGAAGCTGCAAAATTAGGATCGTTGGCGACCTGATCCATCATCGTTTGCCATTTTTCTTTTTTTCCAGCCAAAATAGGCATACACATTGCCAATATTGCCATCTTAATTTCCTTTCCAGATTTAAATCATTAGACTGAGCTTTCAGATCTTACGCTAGGCTTACCCGACTGAAATTATCAAATATTACGCTACGCCATATTCGCAGAAACCTGTTTTTGCCAATTTTATAAGCACTAATAATCCCATTTGCTGTTTTTTTCACTAATGGTCACTTGGGCCGCCACACTGATGTTAGTGACGTTAAACACGCTGTACGGGCCTCTGTGTGAGCCTCAAGGGAACCCTTAGATTCATAACCAAACGAATTGGGTTGGCCCGTTTTGCAGGTGTGAATCCAAGGTAAAGATTTAGTTTGCGGATGGGTTTGTTCTTTGGCAGTCTAAGGTTGATACTTTTGGGGAATGTGCGATGCGTTATAGCTTGATTACTGGGTTTGTTGGTTTCAGCTTGCTGGCTGGTTGTGGACCTCAACTACGGGATCTTCCAGGCTACATGTTTAAAGAGACACCTGTTACTTTGGCTCAAAAATATGATGATACCTTTGAGTGTAAAGTGGCAGCCGCGCAAGCTATTCCGACAGATAAATATACATCCAGAACGCCTACTTACACCACGCCAGTCAGTTGTAATAGGTTTGGTTACACCACCTCATGTACTGGTGGAAATACGTATGGAGGCAACTTAATAACTAAAGATTTAAATGAAGACTTGAGGGTTGAACATAAAGACCGTTGCATGGCTAAAAAAGGATACAAAGTTACGCCGTTCCCAATACCTGAATGTGATCCCAAAAAAGTGAACATCAGCTTTTCCGCTGCATCAAAAATTCATAAGCCAAAACCGGGAGCTTGTTGGGTGAGTGCCGGCAAAAGCGTGGCCTTAATCATCTTGCCCGAGCGTCAATGACTAAACACCTCACCAAGCCAATACGGGCGATCCACTTTATGGTTCTAGCGTTCCTGATGACGTTATCCTCACCTGTAGTAGCACAGGACGTCGAGAAGGGTTACGCTGCTGCTCAGGCTGGTGACTTTGCGACAGCCCTGCAGGTGTGGCTGCCCTTGGCTGAGCAAGGTGAGGCTTTCGCCCAATCCAATCTTGGCTTAATGTACGAGCGTGGCCAAGGCGTTCCTCAAGACTACAAAGAAGCTGTGAAGTGGTATCGACTAGCTGCTGAACAAGGAGATGCTGAAGCTCAATTCAATCTTGGTATCATGTACGCAATGGCAAGGCGTTCCTCAAGACTACAAAGAAGCTGTGAAGTGGTATCGACTAGCTGCTGATCAAGGAGATGCGTAAGCTCAATACAATCTTGGTATCATGTACGCAGATGGCAAGGCGTTCCTCAAGACTACAAAGAAGCTGTGAAGTGGTATCGAGCTAGCTGCTGATCAAGGAGAGGCGAAAGCTCAATACAATCTTGGCTACATGTACCAAGATGGCACAGGTGTTCCTCAAGACTACAAAGAAGCTGTAAAGTGGTATCGACTAGCTGCTGAACAAGGGATGCACAGCTCAAAGCAATCTTGGCTACATGTAGCAAATGGTCACGGCGTTCCTCAAGACAATACTATGGCTCACATGTGGTTCAACATTGGGTCTGCTAATGGGTATGAACTTGGCGGCAGCAATAGAGACATACTATCGAAAAAGATGACCCCAGCAGCACATAGCAAAAGCTCAAGCTATGGCCCGTGAGTGTATGAACAGTGGCTATACCAAGTGCGGGTATTAACTCTCACCAATGACCAAACTCTCGACCATCCCACAGCACCAACTCAGCATCACCTGTGGCCTCTGTAAGCACCATACGATGCTAGAGGTAGCAAACCTGATAGCTGTCGTTGGAGGCGACACCACAGCCCACGAGGTACGTCAGAGAGCCAGATGCCATAACTGTGGCGTGAAGGGTAACAACACGTATCAGATCGTTTATCGTGGTGGCAGTTACGATGCTTTGATGGGTGCTGCTAATACAACGATGAATGGCGAAGATTAGCGCCTGAGTAACCTTGAATGAAATCTATTTGCAGGTCACTGCGGCAGATGTCAGTATCGATATGATATTCAAGGGGCCAGCCAGTAATCATGAAACATCTCACCTTACTCATAGCGTTCCTAATGACGATTGGCTCTCAGGTTAATGCTTTTGATCCTGCTGACCTACAGAGGCTGATGGATACGAAGAAATGTTCTAGATGTTCTCTTACTGATACCAATTTATATCGTGCTGATCTGGAAGGTGCTAATATGGCTGGTGCTAATATGGAAGGTGCTAATATGGCTGGCGCTAATCTGGCAGGTGCCTACCTGCGTGGTGCTAATCTGGTGGGAACTCATTTGTCTGGTTCCAATCTGGAGGGTGCGCTAATCTACGTGGTGCTAATCTACGTGGTGCTAATCTACGTGGTGCTAAGCTGATTAGTGCTAATCTACGTGGTGCTAATCTACGTGGTGCTAATCTGGAGGGAGCTGATCTGGAGGGAGCTGATCTGGAGGGTGCCAACCTAGAGGGTGCCAACCTGATTGGCGCTAACCTGACGGGTGTCAATATGAGTGCAGCGCTGCTGGAGGGTGCTGATCTTAAAGGTGCAAGAATAAACGGTTCAATCCTCTGCAACACAATCATGCCAGACGGTTCAGTGATCTACAGCGGTTGCTGAACGTTTCATGACCCAACTCAAGATGAGAAACATCTGTGGGTTATTGCGGGAGATACCAGTATCGATGTGATATTCATCGGGCGAGCCAGTAATAATGAAACATCTCTCCTTACTCATAGCGTTCCTAATGACGGCTGGCTCTCAGGTTAGTGCTTTTGATCCTGCTGATCTACAAAGGCTTTTGGATACTAACTATTGCAGGACGTGTGATCTGAGTAATGTTGATTTGGTTAACGGTTATCTGAAGGGTGCAGATCTGAAGGGTGCTAATCTAAAGGGTGCTAAGCTGCATTTTGCTTTTCTGCGGTATGCTGATCTGGAGGGGGCTGCGCTGAAGGGTGCTAATCTAAAGGGTGCTAAGCTGCATTTTGCTTTTCTGTGGTATGCTGATCTGGAGGGGGCTTATTTGCGGAATGCTGATCTGGAGGGTGCTTATTTGGAGGGTGCTTATCTGAAGGGAGCTTATCTAGGTTTTGCTAATTTGAACGGGGCTATACTGCAGTATGCGGATCTGGAGGGTGCTAATCTGAATAGTGCAAATCTGAACAGTGCCAATTTAAATAGTGCCAATCTAAGGGGCGCTAATATAAAGGGTGCTAATTTGAAGGGTGCAATCCTCTGCAACACCACTATGCCAGACGGTTCAGTGATCTACAGCGGTTGCTGAACGGTGCATGACCAAACTCCAGACCATCTTACACCACCAAAAACTCATCCCCCGCGAGTAAACTGATCGGCTGTGAGACGTAATGAGTAGGCGCTGCGGGAAGTTAGGAATGCCTTTTGTGTTCTCGCCCATCGGGATCTGATCCTTTGCCTCTTTATTTGTTTTGGACTTGGCTTTCATCAGTGACCTGAGTTTGGCTCTGGTTGTCGAAGTACAGTCCCTGCGGGTGTGGCTTGTACTCGGTCCACTGTAGTTGCTCCCATTTTTGGCGTATTTCCTCTTGGGTGACAGGGTTTGGGCTGAATATTAGCATCTTTGGGTTCCACCTTTTGTCTGGCTGCGCCCTTCCTAGCTCAGCGCCCCATCAAGATAATGATCCACGCGCCCACCCACAAGGCCCTGAGAGCCACAGAGAGAGTCATACAGCAACGTTAGTCGCAAGTCTACCCACAGACTCTGAATAGACCTTAGGGGCCTGTAATATCAGCTCGTTCGAGGGCCTCTTGAAAGCCAGATCGAACAAGAACAACAACAGTCAGCCCTTTACACCTCTCTTTTAAAGCTCAATGTTTAGCAAGGTACCGGGGTCTCTTTTGCCTACCATGGGACCCACCAAATAGGTCATTATTTGTAGTGTAAAATGTAGTGTAAAACACAACCCAAATAGGGTTTAATAATTGATTTTAATATGTTTAAATATAGTGGCGGACAGACAGGGATTCGAACCCTGGAGACGGTCTCCCGCCTACACACTTTCCAGGCGTGCGCCTTCGACCACTCGGCCACCTGTCCGTTGGGCGTGGTTTATGAGACTGGCACACAGTTTTCAAGAGCCTAAAGTAGATTTCCTAGTTCATGATTCAAAAAATCTGATCCTCAACTCTTGCGCCCTTGCGTCAACCTTTCCGATCGAGGCTGGCACCTAAGGCAACGCCTCATAATGGTTATGAGGGCTCAGAGCGTGCGGCGCCCAGGGCCTCTGGGTTACGGATCCAAATATCGCGCTGCCCAAACGGAATTTCTATCCCATGGGCGGTCAACACCTCATAGACTTGATGGTTCAGTTCAGAGCGCACAGTGAGCCCATAATTGATATCGCCAAGCAATGCGCGGATTTCAAAGTTCAAAGAATCTGCGCCAAACCCCTGGAATACCACTGAGGGCGCCGGGTCTTTCAGCACCAGAGGATGTTTTTCCGCAAGCGGCAACAAGAGCTCTTCAATCTTGCGTGTGTCATTGCCATAGGCTACGCCTACAGGGACAATAATGCGCCCCACAGAGCTGCCATGGGTGTAATTGGTCACCGTTCCCGAGACCAAATCCGCATTGGGCACAATCACATCCGTACGGTCAAAGGTCTGTATACTCGTGGAACGGACAGAGATTTTTCTGACAATCCCCATATTGCCGCCCACTTCAATCCAATCACCAACACTAATGGGCCTCTCGATCAATAAAATGATGCCAGACACAAAGTTAGATACGATATTTTGCAAACCAAAACCGATCCCGACCGACAGTGCGCCAGCGACAATCGCAAGCGAAGACAGATCAAGTCCAGCAAAGGTAATCGCCACGATCGCCGCCAAGAAAATTCCGAAATAACCGATGCCCGAGACAATGGCATTCTGTCCGCCTGCATCTATCTTGGTTTTCGCCAAAATGCGGGTTTTTAAAGTCCGTTGAATGAGGCGTGTCATTAACAGACCAATCACAAAGACAACGATCAATTGCAGCACAATGCCGGGCGACAGCTGCACCTCTCCGAGCCTAACGCCAGATTTAAAGGTCGACCAAAGCTCCGTCAGCTCTGATGTTCGCACGCCCCCGATCAGTGCAAAGACCGGTAAGGAAGCCGCAATCAAACCCGCATTCACCACGACCGCAGCTAGACTATCATGCCCAGCACTACGATCTGTAGACAGCACTGCAAATGCATTGCGTACAGCCTCGAATGTCACGAAGAGCATGCCCAAAAGCCCGATCGACAGAAGGATCGAACGCAACAACTCGACAGCCAAATCTGAATAGCCAATAACCGCAAGGGCGATAGAAATAACCGCGAAAACGGCCAACCCTTGTCCAAGTCGCACCACAAACCTGTGGGGCACTGGGTCGACCTCTGTGGTGGCTTGTAATCTATGGCTTTGGCGCCACAACAATCCGCCAAGCCGAAAGGTTCCAACGCCAGCGATAGACACCAGGACAAAGACGATCACTGCCGTTGTTCCACTCGAAAAATCGCCCATATCACTCAGATAATCCATCAAGATCATCGCAGAGATGATTACACCCAGCCAACGTATCAAAAAACGGACCTGCACGCCTAAACCCCTGGGCAGTGCAAGAGCGCTTCGGGTCATGTCATCAATGGGGCAAAGTTGAGTGGCCAACCACCGGCTGATGAAGAGCGAGGCAAAAATCCAAGTGGCACCTTGGAGCAAGACGCTCAAATCAAGATCATAGAGCCGCGAAACAGTCCAAGCGCGCGACACCAAGAATACGCAGAGCATCACGATCACTAGCTGTCCCAAGGCGAGCAAATATCCGGCCAGATCGACGCCGTGGGCATGCTCCGAGCGGGACAGACTGCGTAGGGCACGGGCCAGCCAGCGGCGGCCTTGCGTCAGCAACACGCCCGCTGCCAAAAGCAACGTCACTATGAGTGGCAATTGATCACGCGCTTTGTCGCGCACAACAGGCGTATTCCAGGCCGTGGCTACGCTGCGCGCAAGGGATTGGGATTTTTCCGTAATTTGCAAAACCGCCGCGGGCCAGAGACGAAGATCAATGGGCGACGGCCCCAATTTCAACAGGTTTTCAGTTTGTTTCGCCGATAACGCGGCATCAATCTCACGGATCAAGCCATCGGCCTGTTTATAAGCTTCTCGGGCCCGAATGCGCGGCGCATTTATGGCTTCAATATTCTGGGTCAAACTTGCGCGACGTTCCGCTATTTCCGCCGGTTCGGTGCCGCTTTCTGGCGCGGGACCAAGGGCGGCCAGCTGCTCTTCCAAAATGGCCAATCGCGCCGGAAACGAATTTTGCGCTTCGGAGAATTCAGAACGCCGCAGCGCCAATTGCGCCCGCAGTTTGATCAAAAAAGCTTCATTTGCCGTGCCGATTTCCAGCGTATCTTGCGCCATATTCGCTGTCGCGTCCCATCGGCTATAATCTGGGCTGGTTTGCGCCGAGGTTTGCGCACTCGCGAGCGCAGCCCAAAGCCCCAAGGACAGGATCAGAAAAAATCTAGACAGGTTCGAATACAGTTTGGATATCACGGCTGGTCTCCATCCATTCTGGCACCGCAAGTCCTTTTGAGCGCAAGAAATCTGGGTTAAAAAGTTTTGATTGATAACGCGTACCATAGTCACAAAGAATAGTAACGATTCTATGGCCGGGGCCGAGGTCATGTGCCATGCGCACCGCGCCCGCAATGTTAATTCCCGAAGAGCCTCCGAGAACCAAGCCCTCATTGCGCAGCAAATCGAACACATAGGGCAAAGCCTCTGCATCGGGGATATTATAGGACATATCCGGCGTAAAACCCTCTAGGTTTTTGGTGATCCGGCCCTGACCGATGCCTTCGCTGATCGAGCCACCATCAGAGGCCAAAACCCCGGTGGTGTAAAAACTGTGCAAGGCCGCACCATCGGGATCAGCAAGGCCCACTTTGACGCCCTTGGGTTGCAAATACATCCCCATGCCCGCCACGGTTCCGCCCGAACCGGCCGCACAAATGAAGCCATCGAGCTTGCCCTGCGTTTGCGCCCAGATCTCCGGCCCGGTGGTCTCTATATGCGCTTGGCGATTGGCTGTGTTGTCAAATTGATTGGCCCAAATGGCCCCGTTGGGCTCTGTTTTGGCCAATTCTTGCGCCAAACGCCCGGAATAGCGCACATAATTATTGGGGTTTTTATAGGGGGCGGCGGGAACTTCGACAAGCTCCGCGCCGGCAAGTCGCAACATATCCTTTTTCTCTTGGCTTTGCGTTTCAGGGATGACGATCACCGTGCGAAACCCCATGGAGGCACCGACCAGGGCCAAGCCAATCCCGGTGTTGCCCGCTGTGCCCTCCACGATCGTGCCCCCCGGCCTTAAGTCACCAGAGGCCACGGCGGCTTTGATGATATACAAAGCCGCACGGTCCTTCACCGATTGCCCTGGGTTCATAAATTCCGCCTTACCAAGGATCTCACAGCCCGTGGCCTCACTTGCGGCATTGAGCCGGATCAATGGCGTATTGCCAACGGCCGCAGCCAAGTCGGTATAGATAGTCGACATCACAAACCCTTTATCTTTTATTCTTGCTAAGCCGCATAGGGCAGAATCTCAAGAACTCTTCCGCAAGCTGTCTCGATTTTGTGCCAGCCAATAGCCTGCCAAAGCCAGTGGCACCACAGGCAATTGATGGGTCGTCAAACGATGGTAAAAGTCGTCAAAGCTCAGGACATGCCCTTGGATATCCTCAGATTCTTCGGGCAATCCGCTCAAGATCGCCGCCCCATCACCAATATCTGCCAGGCCAACAAAAATGTGAAAATATTCACTGCTACATCCCGGTGAGCTATAGCCGCTATGCACCTTGTGGAGATCCGTGATCTGCAACCCCGCCTCTTCAAAGCTCTCACGGATTGCGGCCGCTTGCGCTGTCTCACCCGCATCAATACGCCCGGCAACTGGCTCCATCAGCCATGGATGGGCATCGGCGCGCGCAAAGGGGCCAAAGCGAAACTGCTCCACCAATAAGACCCGATCCGTTTTGGGATCATAGGGCAGAACGATGGCGGCATCTGTGCCAATAAAGGCCGCCCGCTCCACGCGCTCGCTCCCTGCCCCGTCAAAACGCGGCACGCATAAGTCGGCCTGCTGCAAGGCGAAAAATTTTGTGTAAGGCTGGCTGTGTTCATGCACCACCACATCGCTGCGGCTCAAACCAGAGGGCGACTGCGGCGCCGAATCTGAGCGCGCCTTGAGCCGAGCATCCGCACGCACGCGCATCATGGGATAGGCCCGCACCAGTTGAGCCGGTGACATCTGCCCCATCACGGCCATAACCTCCCATGCCGCCTCCAATGCCAGAGCCCCATAAGCCTCTTGCCAATCTGTCAAAGACCACTCTGATCCCGCTGCTAGGCCGTCTGGAGGCAGGTAAACTTGCGCTTGAACGCTGCGCCCGGCAACCATGACCGACACCGGGTGGAGCGTATAGCCAAAGCCACTTTCATAGTGATCCATACGCGCCAAAACTTGCGCATCACACCCCCGCAGAAAAATGCCCGGCGCTCGAAAGCCCGCTTTGGCATGGATGGCCGGGAAAGCTTGCCCCTTGGCCCAGCTGACATGGTAATCGGGCAATTCCGCCGCCACACCTGAAGGGCAAGTTGCCCCAGCCACAAGGCGCAAGAGCTCGGGCCAGCATAGCGTACCAAATAAAAATACATTGGTCATAATCGCATTAGGCCGGCTTGCAGAGGGTAATTTGCGTCACATCGCAATTGGCGTAATGAAAGGTCGCGGCGCAAGACGTCAGGTAGAAATTCCACATCCGGCGGAAACGATCATCAAATCCCATCGCCGCCACCTCATCCCATTGGTCATTGAACCGCGCATGCCAAAGCCGGAGTGTTTTGCTATAGCTTTCGCCAAATTCGATTGAATTCACAAAAGCCAAACCGGCTTTATCTGCTTCCCGGCGCAGCACTTCCGGTGAGGGGAGCATACCGCCTGGGAAAATGTATTTTTGAATAAAATCAATAGATTTTCGATATTCTTCGAAGCGATCATCTCGCACGGTGATGATTTGCAGCGTGGCTTGCCCACCTTTTTTGAGCCGCCCAAAAACCGTACTGAAATAGGAGGGCCAATATTTTTCTCCGACGGCCTCAAACATCTCAATGCTGGCGATGCCGTCATAGATCCCGGTCTCATCGCGATAATCTTGCAATTTGAACGTCACCATATCTTGCAAGCCCGCAGCGGCAATCCGATCTTTGGCATATTTAAACTGCTCCTGGCTGATGGTCAGACAGGTCACCTTCAAGCCGCGCTCTTTTGCAGCATATTCGGCAAAGCCGCCCCAACCACAACCGATTTCCAACACATGATCGCCGGATTTTACCCCCATTTGATCAACCATGCTGGCATATTTTGCTGTCTGAGCCTCCTCGAGAGTTTCATGCCCACTGGCAAAAATCGCCGATGAATAGGTCATGGTCTTATCGAGCCATAGACCATAAAAATCATTACCTAAATCATAGTGATAGCTGATATTCTTGCGCGCCTGACCCTTGGAGTTTCCCTGCATCCAGAAGCGGAATTTCTCGTAAAGCTGCACCAGCTTTTGTCCTGGGAAACTGTCAAATACCTCTTCATTATCCGCATGGATATAGTCCATGAAAGCCTGCAAATCTGGCGTGCTCCATTGGCCGTCCAAATAGGCATCACAAAACCCCAGCTGGCCCTCACGCAGCAACCGCTCGAATATTCCATTGTCGTGGATCCGAAGCTCGCAGACCGGCCCCGCACCTGGGCCTTCCGCCCGAAAGATGCGGCCATCCTCAAAAACAAAGTCTATGCGCCCATTTTGTCCTTTTTGCGCAACGCTAAAAGCCGTGGCAAAATAACGTGGCAAATTTTTCTGCCCGTCGGTGGTGCTCAGGATCATATAGGCGTCTCCCGTATCGATTGGAATTTTTGGCAAATTAACGGAGCAGGCGTAAGAAGCAAGCCTCGCAGTGATTAGAAGTCGCGCGCTTTATAAGATGATAGGGCAATTTCGCGCCCGTCTTTGGCTGAGACAATGGGTACGGGATATGAACTCTGTGCCGACAGACCCCAAGACGGCGGGGCGGCGTCGAAATATTGCAGTGCGCTCGGTGGCGGATCAGCCTGCCCCTCTGCAATCCACATCTTGCGATAGCGCCGATCTGGATCAAATTTCTCGATCTGGGTTTCCGGGTTGAATACGCGGAAATAGGGCGCCGCATCCGGGCCGCTGCCCGCCGCCCATTGCCATCCCATCGCATTGCTGGCGGGATCCCAATCTATGAGGCAATCTTCAAACCAAGCCTGCCCAAGCCGCCAATGGGTCATCAGATGTTTGGTCAAATATGACGCCACAATCATCCGTCCACGATTGTGCATGGTGCCAGTGACATAAAGCTCGCGCATCGCCGCATCAATAAACTCAAGCCCCGTGCGCCCAGTTTTCCACGCGGTGAACTTGGCGCTGGTGGCATCCTCGCTCCAGGGAAAGGCATCCCAAGCTGGTTTCCAGTTTTGCGCCAATATCTGCGGTGTATGGTGCAGCAGGTGATAGGCAAACTCGCGCCACACCAATTCTTTCAGGAAGGTTTCCGCGCCCGGATTGCCACGGTCCAATTCAGCCTTCCCCGCGTGCCAGCATTGCGCGGGGGTAATTTCCCCCAAAGACAAATTTTCCGCCAATTTTGACGTGCCGTCTTCACCGGGAACATCCCGCCCCTCGCCATAGTTCCATAACCCACCACTGGTGAATTCGGCCAAGCGCTGCTGGGCCAAATCTGCGCCGACCCGCGCATATTGTGCCACGGTTGCAGCACCGCGTTGCATGTCGAGGCCCAAACCCCATGCGCCCAGCGCCTCAGAGCTGGGATAGGCCTCAGGCGCAGGGATCCGCCCGGGCTCAGGCAAGGGCGCAGGCACCTCACGGCCGCGCACAGCCTTCCAAAGCGGCGTATAAACTTTGTAAAATCCTCCCAGCTTGGTTTGCACGGTCCAAGGTTCAAACAACAGATGACCTTTGAAGCTTTTGGCCTCAAGACCCATGCCAGAGAGGCAAGCCTTGACCTGGGCATCTCGCGCCTGACTGGTGGGATCATAGGCCCGCTGCCAGTAGACCGCGGTTGCGCCCGTTTCTTCGACCAGCTGTGGGATCACATCTATGGCAGCGCCGCGGCGCAAAATCAGTTGGTTCCCCTTGTCTTTCAGAGCCTTTTGCAGGGCAGCAACACCCTGCTCCAGCCGCCATTTCGGCGCGGATCCCAAGGTCTCAACCTGCGCATCGCAGATGAACACAGCAATCACCGGGCCACCGCGGGACAGCGCCGCCGTCAGCGCCGCGTGGTCCTGCAGACGCAAGTCGCGCCGGAACCACAATAAAGTCGGAGTCATATCGGGCCCTTCACAAACCACTAGATCACCTGATCTAGGGCATTTAGCAGCCGGTCAACATCATCGGCACCGGTATAATGCACAAATGACAGGCGCAGCACCCCATGCTCTGGCGCAATGCCAAGCGCAGATAAGGGCCGCACCGCATAAAAGTCCCCGCCACCAGCCATAACGCCGAATGGGGCAAGCTTCTCCGCTGCCGCCTCACCTGGCATAGGCAGGTGCACGGCAATTGTTGGTGCACGGTTTTCCGCCTGAGCCGGGCCAATCAAATGCACAGAATTTTTTGAGCCGAGATAGTCCAAAATAGGTTGCGCCAACCGAGCCTCATGATCTCGAAACAGATCATGGACCTTTGCCGCCCGCTCTGCCGGTGGCGCTTCCGCTGAAAAGTGATGCGCATAAACCGCATCCATATAATCGGCCATACCCGCACAGGCCGCCACCTGAGCGTGATCAGGACCGGCGGGGGTAAAACGCTTATATAGGCTATCGGCGTTAAAATAATGCCCTTGATTGGGCAGGCGCATTCCAAGGTCACGCCGGATCACCATCAGCCCTTGATGCGGCCCATAAGTTTTATAGGCGGAAAACAGGTAGATATCTGCACCCAACTCGGAAACATTCACAAAGCCATGCGGCGCATAGCTCACCCCGTCAACACAAGAATAAGCACCAGCGGCGCGGATCAATGCCGTGATTTCCGCGACGGGGTTCACCGCAGCAATCACATTGGAACAATGCGGAAAACACACCATCCGCACAGACCCATCAAGCAGAGCTTGCAAATCTTGAGGATCCAGCAGGCCGGTCTGCGGATCAACGCACCATTCTTTGACCTCAATCCCACGTTCGGCCAAGCGGCGCCAGGGGCCCGAATTGGCCTCATGGTCTTGATTGGTCACGATGATGGACTGCCCCGGTTCCAGCCATTGCCCGACCGCCTGCGCCAAAACGTAGGTATTTTGGGTGGTGGAAGGTCCAAAACTCAGCTCATCACTATCCACACCCAGCATAGCGGCCAAGCGCGCACGCGCCTCGTCCATTTCCGCCCCGCCCAAGCGCGATGCCTGATACGGCGCATAAGGCTGTACTTTGCGCTCTCGATAGAACCGGGCCAGACGGTCCTGAACTTGCACACAGGTGTAAGAGCCACCAGCATTTTCAAAAAATGACTGGCCCTGCAAAGAGGGCACGTCAAAGGCAGGGAAATTTTGGCGGATAAACTCTAAATCAAGTTGCATGGCGTTGGTCCTTTGAAGATGGCTCCTCAGGCACGCCCGAAGAAAAACAGGGAAGCGGGCCGCTATAAGTTGCGGCCCGCTGCGGCTGCAACTTGCGGCGCTTAGGCGTTCACGTCAACCACCACGCGTCCCTTCACTTGGCCTTTGAGGATCTCTTTGCCCAAGCGTGGCAGATCAGACAAAACGGCCGGAACAATCATGCCTTCAAGCTTGTCGAGTGGCAGATCTTTCGCGACCCGCGCCCAAGCCTTTTGCCGATTTTCAAAAGGTTGCATCACGCTATCAATGCCAAGCAGATTCACACCGCGCAGCAAAAAGGGAATGACCGTTGCCGGCAGTTTCGCCCCGCCAGCCAGGCCCACAGCCGCCACAGAGGCACCATAGCACATTTGCCCCAAGACGCGCGCCAGCATATCGCCTCCCACGGCATCGACACAGCCCGCCCAAGTCTCCGCCTCAAGAGGTCTTTTGGTCAGCTCATTGATATCATCGCGCGCGACAATCTGTGTAGCTCCCAAGGATTTCAGATAATCAGCTGTCTCGGGCCGCCCTGTGACCGCAGCCACCTCATAGCCCAAATTGGCCAAGAGCGCCGTGGCCACAGAGCCGACACCGCCAGCCGCACCGGTGACCAAAACAGGGGCCGTGCCGGGCTTAAGCCCATGATTTTCAAGCGCCGTAACTGCCAGTGTGGCCGTGAGGCCAGCGGTGCCCACAGCCATAGCCTGCCGGCAGGTCAAACCCTGCGGCAACGGGACCAGGAAATCGGCCTTGACCCGCGCCTTTTGCGCATAGCCGCCCCAATGGGTCTCGCCCACGCGCCAGCCTGTCAAAATAACTTTATCCCCCGGCTGATAACGCGGATCATCCGAGCTTTCGACAGTGCCGGCGAAATCTATTCCTGGAACGTGAGGATAAACGCGGACCAAACCACCGCCCGGCCCGATACACAGGCCGTCTTTATAATTCACCGTGGAATAGTCGACCGCAACCGTCACATCGCCCGCGGGTAAATCGTCATATGAGATTTGCCGCAGATCCGCTTGGGTGCCGGATTCCGTTTTCTCAACAACTAAGGCGTTAAACATAGGGATCTCCAAGATTGTACAGACCTCTCCTGCTAGCGCCAATCGCACACAAGTGCCAGAGGCCAGCACGAAAACTTATCCGCCTCTTGCTGAATTTAGCCTCCCGCACCTCTTTTAATTCTACGCAAAGCACATTACATCTTAGATGTCCTTCGGGACTATGGTCATAAACGCGCTCGTAATAAACGGATCGGACCCGGGGGCGGTACCCGGCAGCTCCACCAAACCTCCCTCATTTGGGGACAGATGGGGCTGAAATAGGATCGACGGACGTCTAAAGGGGTTAGCTTTGGCTCGGTGAGATACCACCGTTATCGGTTCATTTAAGCTAGTTGCAAATGACAACAAAGCTCCAATGGCTCTGGCTGCGTAAGCAGTCCGAAACATTGAAACCTTAAGCCCTGTCGCCTTGCAGCGTCAGGCGGGGTCCGCAGGTACCTGGCAACAGAAACCTGCACCTTCCCCCCCTTTCACAGCGCCTCAATATCAATCCAGCATTGCGCATTTGCTGTAGACCACCGTCGGGACAACCCTGCCCTTGCGCGGCGGCTCCATTGTGACCCAAAGCACCTGTTCTGCCTCGTGGTACATCAATGTCATGTTAAGCCCGTTCCAGAGCGTTTTAGCATGAACCTCCGATCTGCTCTCATTGTCGGTCATTCCCACAATGCGGTATTCACTGCGCGCCCAAAACACATCCTTTTTTGTCAGGGTATTAAAGGGGGGGAAATAGGTTTCAGCGCTCCTGCGAGATCTCAAAGCCTTAATGGCTTGATCCAAATTGCGCTCGGAACATTTGACGCCCTCATGGGCCACTCCAGCCACGGGAAGGCAACACCACAGTCCAAGCGCCAAAGAGATCCCCCGAAACGTAAGCAATTTCAATATTTCTTCCTTCCAATATTTTCGTCAAAATTCGTTTGTAAAAAAAGACAGCCAATAATTACGAACCCGCAAACCGAGGCGCAGCCGCCGGTCAGGCTTGATGCTCACGCGCGACACGAGGCCGGCCGGTCGCCTCAACTGAAATCACAGCCTCAATAAATAGCTCACGCGCCTCGCTGCGCGCGCGTTTAATATCACGATGGCTTGAAACCTGTACAGTGTCGCTGCCGCTCTCCTCCACTTCTGCGCGCGCTGTGTCGCACAGCCACGTCTCCAGCGTGGCTAAGGCGTCATCCTCACTGTGGAAATCCTGCGGCCCCTCGGCAAAATGCACCCGAAAGACTCCTTCAGACGGGGCGGTGATCGTGCCCGAACGGCGCACAGTGATGCGTCCAACCACCGCGCCAATGGCATTGGCCACGGCGGCATGCTCGGGCAAGATAACATCGCAATTGAGCGCCCTGCCAACCGCCGGGTAATAGGTCGCCGCCGAGGCACCAAGTCCGATCACATCCACATCCAGACGGGCCTCGATCTTCACCAATCCCGGCGCGTGCCGCAATCCGCGCTGCAACAGCTCATGGCCGGCCAAATCTGCCGGCGCCCCACCAAAAAGATCGCTCTGCTCCGCAAAGGCCGCCGTGAGCAGGGCCGTTGAAGTTTGAGCGGTGAGTTGATCAATAATAAGTCTCGCCATGTCCTCAGGAGTGCGTGCCAAAGGCTCGCCTGCCCCGCTGCGCCTGCGCCCCATCAAAGCCAGGGCAATCGCGGCCGCTTCATGGCTCCATACCCGCAACAGGCCTAAGACATGGCTGGCGTCGGAGGGGGTGACGCCGCTGAGCTGAACAAGACCACGCGCCACCAGACGTTGAAGAGACAGATACTCAACCCGCGTGGACAAAAGCTGGTCGAGAGGATGGGTCTGCGCGCCCATGCGGGCAAATACGGCCAGATCTCGAGCGCTAAGACCGGCGGTATCGCCGCCCGGCACCGCACGCACAAATTGCCCATCATAATCGCCCGGCATGACGGCCCGAAGCTGCCGATCAAGAGCGGGCAAAACCACGTCTGGCGCCTCATGGGCGATCAGCGAAATTGGCAAAACCCGGCACGGGCCCAAGGTGACCCCGCCTGCGAGACCCTCAGAGCAAAAATGCACCTCACTGTCCCCACCCAGCCCGGTTGTGCGGATAGCCACCGCCTCAACCATCGTACGATAGGGGCCAACCTGCGCCCCGGCCGGGTCAATTTGCGGCCGCCCATCACGCAAAAGGGCGATATCCGTTGTCGTCCCACCAATATCAGACACCAAAGCATGATCGCGTCCAGTCATCCAGCGGGCACCCACAATAGAAGCGGCAGGACCGCTCAAAATAGTTTCAATAGGCCGTTCCTTTGCCTTTTGCGAAGAAATCAAAGCCCCGTCACCGCGCACGACCATCAGGGGCGCAGACAGGCCAATCTCGCGCAAAATGTCTTCCGCCCGGCCAATGAGCTTATGGGTCATTCCGATCAATCGGGCATTCAACACAGCCGTTAACGCCCGTTTGGGTCCGTTCAGCTTTGACGAGAGGTGATGCGACGCGCTGACAGGGCGGCCTGTGACCTGCCCAATCACCTCCGCGGCCCGCAGCTCATGGGCGGCATTGCGTGTGGCAAATTGCGCTGCCACCGCATAGGCCGA
Source organism: uncultured Planktomarina sp. (assembly GCA_905181815.1). Classification (GTDB taxonomy): domain Bacteria; phylum Pseudomonadota; class Alphaproteobacteria; order Rhodobacterales; family Rhodobacteraceae; genus Planktomarina. The sequence continues at coordinate 24,001 of CAJIZA010000005.1, forward strand.
TACGCCTTGATCTCGCGCCAACCACTCCCCCAGCGCAGCTTCATCCAGCGCAGCGGCCTGCCCGCCCGCATGATCATGCCCGCCGCTCAGCGTAATCACCGGATCACCCTTCAGCGCCTCCTTCAGGCCATGGCTGTCCAAATCCCGCGCGTCAAACCCGATATAGACTAGCCCCACACGGCCACCTTGTCCCTCAACCAGAGCATTGGTGGCCAGAGTTGTGGACAAAGAGGCCAAGGAAATCTCACGAGGCCCAACATCGGCCTGCGCCAATACGGCCCGAACCGCCGCGCCAATGCCCAACGCCAAATCCGCGCGTGTGGTCAGAGACTTTGCACTGGCAATCACATGGGTGTCATCTTGGATCAGCACCGCATCCGTATAGGTGCCGCCCGTATCAACACCCAATAATATTGTCATAAGCTTATCTCCCGCACGCGCCGGCTCGGTGTAACCCGTTTTCGCGCCGGGTCACACCATTTTGCGACATATGAACGGCTGAAAACCGATCGCTGTACTTATTGCAACTTGTACCGAAACCGCTCTTGCGGCATTTTCACCTGAGCTGAAAAGGAGCATTCACCCGTGCAAAATCAGGCCATATCTCATGTCTCTTTGGCGCAATTCACCGCCGTTGCCGGGAAAATCGGGCTGTTATCTTTTGGGGGGCCAGCGGCGCAAATCGCCTTGATGCAAGATGAGTTGGTCGACAAACGCGGGTGGGTGTCACAGCAAGATTTCCTAAGAGCTCTGTCATTTTGCATGCTGCTGCCCGGCCCGGAGGCAATGCAATTGGCCACCTACCTTGGCTGGCGGCTGCATGGGCTGCGCGGCGGATTCATCGGCGGCACCTTGTTCATTCTTCCCGGCGCATGTGTGATTTTTACTTTGGCTTTGGCTTACGTCCACTTTGGGCACACCGGCTGGAGCCAGGCCGCATTCACAGGCATCAAAGCCTGCGTCATCATCATCGTGCTCCAAGCTTTGCTCAAAATTTGCGCCCGCGCTTTGATCCTACCCATGGCCTGGGCGATTGCCGCCAGCAGCTTTTGCGCCGTTGCGCTGTTCGACCTGCCCTATCCTTGGGTGGTTTTGGCGACAGCGCTTTGGGGCGTTGCTGCGCTGCGCACATCCGCACATTCGAAAAGTCACACCCCTGTGCCCAAGCAAAGCACTCTGGCCGCCTCCAGCGGTATAGCCACTCTATGGGCGCTGCCCATTGCCATCCTTTGGAGCATGAAACAGGTATTCCTAACCAAAATCGCCCTGCTTTTTTCAACCCTGGCCGTGGTGACTTTTGGCGGGGCCTATGCGGTTTTGGGATATCTGGCACAAACGGCCGTGACCGATCTGAACTGGCTCACACCGCCACAGATGATCGACGCTTTGGGGCTGGCGGAAACCACGCCAGGCCCACTCATTTTGGTCACGCAATTCGTGGGATTTCTCGCAGGGTTTCAGGCCGGCGGACTCTCTTTGGCATTCATCGCCGGCCTCCTAACGCTTTGGGTGACTTTCCTTCCCTGTTTTTTGTGGATTTTCCTCTTTGCTCCCCATCTTGAACGTCTGATGTCCATCGCTTGGCTGGCGCGGGCGCTCGCTGGGATCACAGCCGCGGTGGTCGGGGTGATTGCCAGTCTTTCCATATGGTTTGCTGGGCAAATCTGGTTTGTCAGCCATATTGAGCGGACCATTGGCCCGCTACATCTGTCCCTTCCAGATCCAAGCTCGTTTGACCCACTGTCCCTCAGCTTTTCCGCCCTAGCAGCCCTTCTTCTGCTGTGGCGGAAGTGGGATATTCTTTGGACCTTGCCCCTTGTGGCACTTTTGGCTGTCGGAGTTTCCACCTTTTAAGCGCCCAACGGCCCTTTCGTTTCTGGCAAAATACCGTAGAGTGCAGGTCAATCAAATTTGGACGATTGGGGATAAAAATGATCGACTATGGCAGCATGGTGCATGATGCAATGCGCGGTTTAATTAAGCGCTTGCTGCAGGATATTGCTGACGCGGGAGAATTGCCCGGGGATCATCATTTTTTCATCACCTTCAACACGATGTATTCCGGCGTGCTGATCCCGGATTGGCTGCTTGATCGCTACCCGGACGAAATGACAATCGTGGTGCAACATTGGTTTGAAAATCTTGATGTCACCGATGAGGGGTTTTCCATCACCCTGAATTTCGGCGATTCGCCCGAGCCACTCTACATTCCGTTTTTGGCGCTGCGCACCTTTGTGGACCCTTCAGTTGAATTCGGCCTGCGTTTTGAGCACATTGAAGAGGATGAGCCAGAAACCGCAGAGGCGCCGATGCATGAAAATGCCGAGCCCGATGACGCCATCAGAGAAGATGCGCAGGTTGTGAGCCTAGACAGCTTCCGAAAACAGTAAGGCGCACGCGACAGAGCGCATTGCACCCGCAGCGCTGCATGGGTAAACCTTTGCGGCAAATAACGAAAGGGCATCCCATGACCAAAACACGCGTAGAGACCGACAGCTTCGGCCCGTTAGACGTTCCTTCTGACAAATATTGGGGTGCACAAACCCAAAGATCGCTGATCAACTTCCCGATCGGTTGGGAAAAGCAACCCATCGCGATCGTCCGCGCACTTGGGGTAATCAAACAGGGCTGTGCGATGGCCAATACGGCCCTTGGCAAGTTGCCTGATGACAAAGGCAAGGCCATCCAAGCGGCGGCAAGCGAGGTCGCGAGCGGTCTGCTGGATGATCACTTTCCGCTGGTGGTGTGGCAAACTGGCTCTGGCACGCAGTCCAACATGAACGCCAATGAGGTGATTGCCAACCGCGCGATTGAAATGATGGGCGGGGTGATTGGCTCGAAAGAGCCGGTACATCCCAACGATCATTGCAACATGGGCCAGTCGTCCAACGACACCTTCCCAACAGCGATGCATATTGCCACAGCGATGACCGCAAGAGATGTGACCCTGCCCGGTCTACGCGCCTTGCACGCAGCTTTGCAGGCAAAAACTGAAGAGTTTGACGGGATCATCAAGATTGGCCGCACCCATACGATGGATGCCACCCCCCTTACACTGGCACAAGAATTTTCCGGCTACACCCATCAAGTGGCCATGGCCATTGTCCGCGTCGAAGGCGCCCTGCCGCGCATTTATGAGCTTGCACAGGGCGGCACAGCCGTGGGCACAGGGCTCAACACCCCCGTTGGTTGGGGAGAGATGGTTGCGCAAAATATGGCGCAAATTACCGGCTTGCCCTTCGTCACCGCGCCGAACAAATTTGAAGCCCTCGCCGCTCATGATGCGATGGTCGAGATGTCCGGTGCCCTGAAAACAGCGGCCGTTAGCCTGTTCAAAATCGCCAATGATATCCGTTTACTCGGCTCCGGTCCGCGCTGCGGATTGGGTGAATTGATGTTGCCAGAGAATGAGCCGGGCAGCTCAATCATGCCCGGCAAGGTCAACCCAACCCAATGCGAAGCTCTGACGCAGGTTTGCGCCCATGTGCTCGGCAATGATGCTGCCGTGGGCTTTGCCGGCACTCAAGGTCATTTTGAGCTGAACGTATACAAGCCGATGATGGCCTATAACGTACTGCAATCCATGCAGTTGCTTGGTGACGCCGCACAAGCCTTTACCGATAATTGCGTCAATGGCATCACCGCCAACCGGGATCAAATTGACAAGCTGATGCGCGAAAGCCTGATGCTGGTCACCGCTTTGGCGCCAGAAATTGGTTATGACAATGCCACCACCGTGGCGAAAACAGCCCATAAAAACGGCACCACGTTGAAGCAAGAGGCCATGGCCCTTGGCTTTGTAGATGAGGCGACTTTTGACAAGGTCGTGCGCCCTGAGTTGATGATCGGACCTAAATGAGCCAACCAATCAATCTCAACACGTTTCGAAAAGCCAAAGCGCGGGCCGAAAAACCGGCCCACGCGGCGAAAAACTCTGTGAAGTTTGGCCGCAGCAAAGCCCAAAAACAACTGCAAGAGACCAAAAACGCAGTACAGGCGCAGAATTTGGATCAACACAAGCGTGATCCGTGATGCAGCGGCCCAAGAAACGCTCCCTCACCCTCAACGGTCATCGCACCAGCGTCTCGCTAGAGGATGAATTTTGGCTAGAGTTCCTACGAATTGCCCAAGAACAGGGCAAGGCGATCAACGCTTTGGCCGTTGAAATTGACTATGCGCGCGGTGTTGATATCGGGCTGGCCTCAGCTATCCGCCTGTTTGTCCTGTCTCAAGCGCTTGGGCGGCCATTTCCCTAAGATCAAGGCGGCGAATTTTCCCTGTGGCGGTCATGGGCATCGCCTCCAAGACCCGCACCCATTTCGGCGTCATATGGGGAGACAATTGCGCAGATACTTGCGCAATCAAACCCGCCTCGAATCCCGGATCGAGCGGGCCATTGACTGTGACATAGGCGCCAATAACATGGCCGCGTGTCGCATCGGGCGCGGCCACAACCGCGGCCATCACCACTTGCGACGCACGAGCCAAAACAGCCTCAATCTCGGTGGGGCCAATCCGATACCCGCTTGAAGTGATGACATCATCATCACGAGCCACGAATTGCACATACCCCTGCGCATCCATACGCCCGAGATCACCCGTGATCAGATACTCGCCTAAAAACCGTTCAGCGGTTTTTTGCGGTTGGTTCCAATAGCGCAGAAACATGGTTGGCGTATCACGGTGTATGCAGATTTGACCAATCTGCCCGTCTTCAACCGCCTGGCCCCGTTCATCTAAAATGCGCATATCGAATCCCGGAAAGGCTTGGCCGATCCATCCCGTCTGCGCAACACTCCAGCTGCGGGCCGATCCGGCAGTGAGGTTGCATTCTGTTTGCCCATAAAGCTCGTTCACCTCCGCGCCCAATGTTTCCTTCACCCAATCTATCAGATCAGCAGAAAGAGGCTCGCCCCCCGATGAAATGGATCGCAACCGCGCCGTGGCGGGCACCTCGGCTTGGCGCATCATTTTCAAAGCCGTTGGCGGAAGAAACGCTCGCGTAATCTGGGCATCTCGGATCAGATCAAAGGTCGCACCGGCGGTGAAGCGCTCAAAGCGTTTGGCCACAAGCGGCACGCGGAAATAAAAACACGGGATTGCCATATCCATCAAGCCACCAATCCAAGCCCAATCCGCCGGCGTCCAACCTACATCTCTCCCATTGGGAAAATCCGCAAATGACAGCTCCAAACAAGGCAAATGGCCCAAAAGGAAACGATGTGCATGCAAAACACCTTTTGGATTTCCGGTCGTGCCAGAGGTATAGATCATCATGGCAGGGTCTTCCGCAAAGGTCTGTATCGGCCGATAGGGGGCATCCTGCGCCTCAATGACACTCCAAAGCCCATCTGCCTGGCCGCTGGCTCCCTCACGTAGATAAACCTGATCCAAATCGGGAAGCTCTGGCTGAATTTCGCAAATTTTTGGATATTGCGCGTGATCACTGACCAGAATTCTTGCACCGCTGTCCTTCAGCCGAAAGCGCAAAGCCTCCGGGCCAAACAGCACAAAAAGCGGCAAGGACACCGCACCGATCAAATGCGATGCAAAATGCGCAATCAAAGCCTCTGCGCATTGAGGCAATAAAATCGCCACACGGTCGCCTGGCCGTACCCCTTGGCCTTGCCAAACCGCCGCCAATCGCTCCGCCGCCTGCGCCATTTCCTCATAGGTCCAAATCCGCGCGTCACGACTCAAATCCATCAAAGCCACGGCCTGAGGAAACGCGCGCGCATGGCTCATTAAACAGGCCTCTGCGATATTGAAAAACTCTGGCACGCGCACAGGGCTTTCGCGTGGGAAAAGACCATTTTGGATCTGATAGTCGTGGCGCCGATCACGGGCACTCATCGTAGGCCACCACCAGCGCTGGCAGAGGGCCAAAATGACCAGCTAGGCGAATGAAACATACCTGCACCTCCAAAAATCGCAGCAGTCTTAAGGCCACATGCGCCGCGCCCTGCTGTCATTAAACAGGTTAGGTCTGAGCTTCCTTTGCTTCAACCAAAATCACACTTGTGATCCTTGTAGCCCAAGGCTATCGTTCTCCAATGTCAGGCCCTTTGATTGATCCCTTTGCCCGCGCCATCACATATTTGCGCCTGTCCGTCACGGATCGATGTGACTTTCGCTGCGTCTATTGCATGTCGGAAAACATGACGTTTTTACCTAAAAAAGAACTTTTGACTCTTGAAGAACTTGACCGCCTTTGCACTAGTTTTATCAGACTGGGTGTGCGCAAATTGCGGATTACGGGCGGCGAGCCTTTGGTTCGGCGGGATATCATGTCGTTTTTCCAATCCATGTCCCGCCATCTGCAAAGCGGCGCTTTGGATGAGCTGACCTTGACCACCAATGGCAGCCAGCTGCACCGCTTCGCTGCTGAGCTTTACGCAGCCGGTGTGCGGCGGATCAATATCTCCATCGATACACTCGATACCGATAAATTCGCTAAAATTACCCGCTGGGGCAAATTGCAAAACGTGCTGCGCGGCATTGATGCAGCGCTTGCAGCGGGCTTGAAGGTTAAGCTGAACACTGTGGCTCTCAAAGATTTCAACGAAAACGAGTTGTTTGATCTCACGGCCTTCTGTGCGGCGCGCAGCATGGATCTCACCTTCATCGAAGTGATGCCCATGGGCGATCTGGGTGAAGAGGATCGTGTGGGGCAATATTGGGCCTTGAGTGACTTGCAAAATCAATTGGCCCGGCGCTTTACCCTTACTGAGCTGCCCGACCGCACCGGGGGACCAGCGCGTTATATTCGGCTTGAAGAGACCGGACAGCGCATTGGGCTGATTACCCCTTTGACACATAATTTTTGTGAAAGCTGCAATCGCGTGAGGGTCACTTGCACCGGTGAGATCTATACCTGCCTTGGCCAAGAAGGAAGCGCCGATCTTAGAGGGCCACTACGCGCTTCTGAGGGAAATACTATTTTGGAACAGGCCATTAGGGTGGCAATAGGTTCAAAACCCAAGGGCCATGATTTCGATTATTCCCGCGGTGATGAGGGCGGCAAGATGTCCCGCCATATGAGCCATACAGGCGGTTAAGCGATCTGCAAACTGTCCAATAAGCGCGTCAGCATCGCCTCGCCTGCTTGGAATTCAGCCAATTCAATAAATTCATCGGGTTGGTGGGCCTGTTCGATGGAGCCTGGACCACATACCACGACCGAAAAGCCTTTGGCCTGAAAATGCCCGCCATCAGTGCCATAGGCCACCGTATGGGTTCCATTATCACCTGTTAAGCGCCGCGTCAGGGCCTCTGCTTTGCCCTCGACCTCGGGCACAACGGCTGGGCCGCGCATCAGATGCAAATCGAAAAAACTATGCGGATCTACAGCCTTCATCTCCGCTTCTATGACATCGATTTGCATTTGGATTTTTTCCAGCCAGTCTTCTGTACGATCATCGCCCACACAGCGCAAATCGATTGAGAAATAACAATCTTTCGCAGTGATATTGTGCGCCGTGCCGCCATTGATAACGCCGACATGCAAGGTCGTGAATGGTGGATCATAAAGCGCCGCCGTGGCCGTCGGGGTTTTGGCTTGGCTCTCAATATTCTGCTGTCGGACCCATTCGACAAAACGCGCCGCGCACATCACGGCCGAAACCCCTTCATGCAGGCGTGAAGAATGCACCTCTTTGCCGCGCACATGAAATTGCAAATCATCACAGCTCTTATGGCCAGTCACCACCTGCATTTCAGTCGGTTCACCCACAATCACAGCATCAGCCTTAGCGTAGTTTTCCAGCAAGCCCCGCGCCACATCCGGCGCGCCAAGCAGACCGACCTCCTCATCGCGAGAAAGGGCAAATTGCAGCGGTCGTTTGAGATCCAGAGATTTGGCTTTCACCATGGCCTCCATCGCCAAAGCCACAAATCCCTTCATATCGCAGGTGCCGCGGCCATAGAGACGGCCATCTTTTTCAACCACCTGCCAAGGATCTGTGCTCCAGTCCTGCCCCTGCACGGGCACAACATCTGAATGGCCCGAAAGTGCCACGCCGCCAGCCACATTCGGTCCTACCTGCGCCACCAATCCGGCTTTGTTGCCGTCCTCACTGGGATAGACCACACTCTCGATTCCATGCTGCTCGAAATAATCGCGCACAAAGTAAATGAGAGGCAGGTTTGTATCCGAACTGACCGTTGCAAAAGAGACCAAATGGTCCAACAACTGGCGCGAACTTATTGTATCTGTCATGTGTGTAGTTGGGCTTTAATTTTTACGAAGGTCAAGAGCGTTGCACGTCAATTACGGAAACCTTTGCGAATTCGGCGCAGAGCCAGATATACCAACCCGACCACAACGGGTACAATTGCTGCTGTCAATATACCCTTTGAAACACCAATAAAGTCTGAAAACGGTGCCAGCACATAGAGCGTTAAGCCAGTCGCATAATAGCTTATTGCTACAATGGATAAGCCTTCAACGGTTTTCTGAAGCTGAAGTTGTGCATCCGCTCTACGGTTCATACTGCTAAGAAGGTTTTGACTTTGCGACTGACGCTCCACGTCGACACGAGTCCGCAGCAGATCTCCGGTCCTTATAGCCCGCGAAATTAAATCTTGAAGTCGCCCATCGCACGCTTGAACGGTACGCATTGCGGGATCAAAGCGGCGCATCATAAATTCTCTGAAAGTTTGACGCCCCTCAAACTGACCTTCACGTAAAACCTCAATCCTCTGAGCGACTATTGCAGAATAAGCTTTGGTTGCTGCAAAGCGATAAGCCACCGCTGCAGAGTGCCCCTCAAGATCTGCCGATAATTGAAGCAGGCCATGAAGATTGTCTTCGGCTAACACCCGGTCATCAGCCAAATTGGCTACCAGGGCGGAAAGGTTAACATCAACTGTGTTCAACTCAGCGGAAAGACTACGGGAGCGCATTAGTCCTAGCATGGACATAGTCTTATAAATTTCTATTTCATTCAAACGTTGCACAATCCGCCCAACACGCCGACGCCCCGTACTTTCAGGAACAAAGACTGCAAAGCGCAGGTGGCCGTTGCTATCTGCTCGATAATCACCCGCAATTACCGCTGCATTATCTAAAACTCGGCTCACGGCCAAGCTCTCCCTTTCAAACCAGCTACTTAACTTGTCCTTAATTCTGCTAATATCTAGATCCAGCTCAATTCTCAACGAAGTAGAAGTCAGGATTTTTCCAGGCATTTCGGCTTGCCAATCAGGAGGAAACACAGCGAAATCGCTACCGTCGAAGGCAAGATCACCCAATCCATTGATTATGGCAGTGTATGTAACAAATTCTGTGTGACATTCCCATTTTACCCACGCTGCACCTAATTGGCCAAAAAAATGCGTTAGTTTATCCGATGGATGAGGGACCCCATAACAATCTAATAGACGCAAAAAATGCGCTCTATCAGCAGATTCATCCCGCCCCCCCTCATCTGTTGACGAAGTATAAGCAAAAAACGCAGCACGGGCTGGCGCAGAGACCGTCGGGAAAGGCCGCGCGTGCAACTCAGCGGCAGTTTCCGTTCTCGAGGGATGATCGGTCATATGTTCCATAAAACGGCCTTTGCTAGGTACTAGCTCCAAATCCCCACCAAATAAATTTGGTGGGGAAAATAGTTGCTAATTACTAGTCTATCATCGGAATAAGTTTGTCCAAAGAGGCTTTTGCATCCCCATAGAACATCCGCGTATTTTCCTTAAAGAACAGCGGGTTTTCGATGCCAGAATAGCCAGTGCCCTGCCCCCGTTTGGAGACAAATACCTGTTTAGCTCGCCAACATTCCAAAACTGGCATGCCGGCAATGGGGCTGTTGGGATCATCTTGGGCGGCCGGATTTACGATATCATTTGACCCGATCACAATTGCCACATCTGTGTCCGGGAAATCTTCATTGATTTCATCCATCTCCATTACGATGTCATATGGCACTTTAGCTTCCGCCAAGAGCACGTTCATGTGACCCGGCAAACGGCCCGCAACGGGGTGAATGGCGAAACGCACATTTTTACCCTTGGCACGCAGTTTACGCACCAATTCAGAAACCGATTGCTGCGCCTGGGCGACGGCCATGCCATAGCCCGGAATGATGATAACGCTGTCAGCTTCATTCAAAGCGGTCGCAACCCCATCTGCCTCAATGGCCACTTGCTCGCCTTCCACAGCCATTTGTGGACCAGCTGTCCCGCCAAAGCCGCCAAGGATCACGCTGACAAAGGACCGGTTCATCGCTTTACACATGATGTAAGACAAAATCGCACCTGACGATCCGACCAAAGCACCCACCACAATCAACAAATCATTGCCTAGGCTGAAGCCAATCGATGCGGCCGCCCAACCCGAGTAGGAGTTGAGCATGGAGACCACCACCGGCATATCCGCGCCGCCGATGCCCATGATCAAATGATAGCCAATGAACAAGGCCATGAGGGTTAATATCATTATTGGCAGCAAGGCGCCAGAATTCAGATACCAGATTAGCGAAGCCAGTGAGACCAAAACCGCCGTGGCATTGAGCACATGCCCGCCCGGCAGTTTTGTGGCAGCAGAGTTCACTTTGCCGGCCAGTTTCCCGTAAGCGATCACTGATCCGGTAAAAGTGACGGCCCCAATCCATATCCCGAGTGATGTCTCAACCCGCAAAATATTGATCTCAACCGACGTCTTTTTCGCCAAAAGTGCCGCAAAACCTTCTAAAGATTTGCGCGCGCTCTCATCCATAGCCGCAACATTGACCAGCTCAAAATGCGTATTGAATCCAACAAAAACCGCCGCCAGCCCTACAAGAGCATGCATGCCAGCCACCAGCTCTGGCATTTGAGTCATTTCGACTTTTGACGCTAATTGATAACCAATCAACCCACCAGCCACAATCAAAACCAAAGACAGACCCCAAAGGCCAAAGCCTGGTCCAAACAATGTGGCTGTCACCGCCAACGCCATGCCGACAATGCCATACCAAACGGCCCGTTTGGCGCTTTCTTGGCCCGACAAGCCCCCAAGGGACAAAATGAAAAGAATAGCCGCAACAACGTAGACGGCAGTAGTAAAGCCCATTTCCATAGTATCGACCTCCTTAAGATTTCTGGAACATGGCAAGCATGCGCCGTGTTACGAGAAAGCCGCCAAAAATGTTGATGCCTGCAAAGAACACCGCGATCGCCGCGAGTACGGTCACAAGGAAGCTGGTCGACCCAACTTGCAGCACCGCGCCCAAAATAATGATCGAAGAAATCGCATTAGTCACCGCCATCAACGGCGTGTGCAAGGAATGGCTGACATTCCAAATGACTTGGAAGCCAACAAAGACGGACAGGACAAACACTATAAAGTGCTGCATAAAGCTTGCCGGTGCGTAGCTACCGACCAAAAACAGCAGCGCCCCACCAATGGCCAAAAGTGCTACCTGATTCTGGGTTTGCTTTTTGAAAGCCTGAACCTCTTCCGCGCGCTTTTCCTCCGCAGTTTTCTCTGGCACTTTTTCTTTTGGCTTAGCCGCAATGGCCTGAATTTTTGGTGGCGGCGGCGGGAAGGTGATCTCTCCAGCATGAGCGATGGTCGCCCCGCGGATGACGTCGTCCTCCATATCATGCACAATAACACCATCTTTTTCTGGGGTGAGGTCTGACACCATGTGGCGGATATTATTGGAATAGAGCGTGCTGGCCTGCGACGCCATGCGACTTGGGAAATCGGTGTATCCGATGATAATCACACCATTATCGGTCACGATCTTCTCGTCCATCACCGTCAATTTGCAATTACCGCCCTTCTCTGCGGCCAAATCAATGATCACAGAGCCAGGCTTCATGCTGGACACCATGTCAGCGGTCCAAAGCTCAGGAGCTTCCCTATTGGGGATCAAAGCGGTGGTGATCACAATGTCCATGTCAGGAGCTATCTCGCGGAATTTGGCCAATTGCGCGGCCGCAAACTCCGGTGAGGACACCGCAGCATAGCCGCCCGTGGCGGCACCATCGGCCTGTTCCTCTGAAAAGTCCAAGAATACGAACTCTGCACCCATCGATTCGACCTGCTCAGCTACCTCTGGACGCACGTCAAATGCGTAGGTTATGGCCCCAAGAGATGTCGAAGTCCCAGTCGCCGCAAGTCCAGCCACGCCCGCGCCAACCACCAAGACTTTCGCAGGGGGTACCTTGCCGGCGGCGGTGACTTGGCCTGTGAAAAACCGGCCGAAATTATTGCCAGCCTCTATCACCGCTCGGTACCCGGCGATATTGGCCATAGAGGATAAGGCGTCCATTTTTTGGGCGCGGCTGATCCGCGGCACCATATCCATAGCAATGACGTTGGCGCCTTTGGATTTGGCCAGTTCTAGAAGACGTTCATTTGCCCCGGGATAGAAAAATGAAATCAGTGTTTTTTCAGTGGAAAGTCGTTTGATTTCCGCCTCACTCGGCGGGCGAACCTTAACGATGACGTCACAGGCCTTGGTCAAAGCGGCAGCCGTGGCGGCAACTTCAACGCCGGCGGCTTTATACTGCGCATCGCTAAAGCCTGCAGCACTGCCAGCACCTTTTTGGACCACACAGTCATGACCAAGTTTTTGCAACTGAATTGCGCTTTCGGGTGTTAATGCAACGCGCTGTTCGCCGGTAAAAATCTCTTTGAGAGCTCCAATTATCATAATTTTCGTCCTTTCATGACGCGGTCTTTCACCGTCCTCGAAACGTTCCGATTGCAGAATGCGTAACGCGCGCAATAATATTGCGCAACTGATCTAGCGTAGCTTTTCTCCGAAAAATATGAGTATATTTCTGCATACAAAGATTGAGGGGAATAATTTTGCTACTCACAGGAAAAAACGCCGTCATCACGGGCGGCGGCACAGGCATCGGACTGGCGATCGCGCGCAAATTAGCTACGGAAGGTTGCAATGTGGCCATCACAGGGCGACGATTGGATGTTTTGCAAGGGGCCGCCGAGTCTTTCGGAGGCCTAACCATTAAAATGGATGTTGCCAATGAATCCTCGGTGGTCGCGGGCATGCAATCCATTGCCGATCACTTTGGAAGCATTGATATTTGCATCGCAAATGCCGGTATCGCAGAGGGGCAGAATATCCGCAATTCCAGCTTCGACTTCTGGCGCAAAATCATGGCGATCAATCTGGACGGCGCTTATCTGACCATTCGCGAATCTCTGCGGCATATGCCGGTGAAAGATTGGGGCCGAGTCTTAGCCGTTTCATCCATTGCCGGGGTGCGCGGGTTGAAAGGGGCGCATGCCTACAGCGCATCAAAACACGGTGTCATCGGGATGATCCGCGCTCTTTCCGCCGATCACGCGAAGTTGCCCATCACATTTAATGCGATATGCCCTGGCTATGTCGACACTGACATCATTGAACGCAATACACAAAATATCTCTGAGCGGGCGCATATTAGCCATGACCAGGCCCGCGCCTTGATGGTCGATCTGAATCCGCATGGGCGGCTGATCACAGCAGATGAGGTCGCCTCCGCCGCACTCTGGCTTTGCAGCCCCGGCTCAGACAGTTTTGACGGGCAAGCCATGGAAATCTCGGGCGGCCAACCCTAGGCTGGCCCCGTGCGAGCAGCACGCCATTCATAGACCGCCGCACCAAAGGCCGAAAAGAGCGGCCTGGAGACCGGATCTTGCGCGGCACTATATTCTGGGTGCCACTGCACGCCCAAACCGAAGCCCTTGGAATTTTTTATATAAATTGCCTCGGGGGTGCCGTCCGGGGCATGGCCATCAATCACCACACGCGGGCCCGGCTCTTTGATCCCCTGGCCATGCAGCGTATTGGTGCGCACGACCTCCGCCTCCAGAATCCGTGCGAAGACCCCGCCTGGAGTGAAACGTACATCATGGCGCAGCGCAAACTTCTCTTCCAAAGTGCCATCAGGCGGCATGCGATGATTGTCACGCCCCGCCAGGTCACGGATCTCAGGGTGAAGGCTGCCGCCCATCGCGACGTTCATCTCTTGAAACCCACGACAAATCGCCAAATAGGGCTGACCGCGCGTCACGAGGGCGCGGATCAACGGCAATGCAAGACCATCGCGTTTCTCATCCATATCTCCGTGATCTTCCGTCAGATCTTCGCCATATTCTTTAGGGTGTACATTGGGGCGCCCACCTGTAAAAACAAACCCATCACAAGCCTCCATGAGCTCCTCAATTGGGGCAAGCAGAGCGTCAGGTGGGACGATGACGGGCAAAGCGTCGCAAATCTCGCGCACTGCCCGAGAATTCATCTCACCCGCTCCATGCACCAAATACTCTGAATTGATCAGGTGGGGATTTCCAATAATGCCGATAACGGGACGCACCATAGTCATACCTTATGTGAAATTTGCCCATTCATAGGATGTCCATCGCCAGCAGGCCAGCCCTCAAATAAAAAGCCGCGTAAGAAAAGCAAAGGGACAATTACAGCCGCAATACCCTTGAATGACCATAATCGAAGGCTTCACCGGCCAAGCTACGCTCTTGGGTGCTAGCGATCATTTTGAAACGAGGCTCACGCACGACCATTTAATTCTAGATATGTTAAATCTATGATGCGTCAGCCACAAGGGGCAGAAAATGCGAACCATCGCTGCGGTCGCAACATGTGTTTTACGCCAAAGCACTCAAATAGCTGACGGCTCGCAGCATAAAAAACAACCACATCTGCACAATAAAGGAGCACCCGCGCACTACTTTATTAGCCTGTGTTACTGCACTGGTTGATTAAGGGCCATATGGCAAAGGCAAGGTTTACCCCTCGCCAACCAAGCCAGAGGCCTCAATGCCGGCCATGGCCGCAATCAAGTCATTGTCAGAGGTGTCGCCAGTTACACCAACAGCGCCGATCACGCTGCCTTTTTTGTTGCGCAGTAAAACGCCCCCGGGAACTGGGATTACTTTCCCACCATAAAGGCCGTTCACCGCATTTATAAAATAGGCCTGCTGGTCCGCGCGCGCCATTTGAGCTGTACCGCCCATGCCCAGCATGATTGAACCAAAGGCCTTGGCTTGGGCGATGGCAAACCGGCCAGGCGCCGCCCCATCTTCACGCTCAAAGGCAATTACATGCCCGCCGGCATCCAGCACCACCACAGAGAGCGGTTTGAGCTCGAGCTCTTTACTCTTATTTAACGTCCCACGAATGATAGATTTTGCTTTTCTAAGGTTAATACCAGGCATTAGGTTTCTTTCAAATGAGATCCGTGAGATCACGGGAGTAAGTTAAGAGGGATGTACAGACGCTAATGCGCCTGTGCGGCTTTCAATTCCAATCTTCGGCAGTGCAAAACAGGTTCCGTATAGCCTGAGGGCTGTCCCCGACCTTCAAACACAAGGTCACAGGCCGCTTTGAAAGCAATCCCGTCGAAACCGGGGGCCATGGGCGTATAGCTAGCATCAGCCGCATTTTGCCCATCAACCACAGCAGCCATTTTTTTCATGGCAGCCATCACCATCGCACGGTCAACAACATCATGATGCAACCAATTTGCCAAGGCCTGCGAAGAAATGCGGCAGGTCGCACGGTCTTCCATCAGCCCCACATTGTGGATGTCTGGCACTTTCGAACAGCCAACCCCGCTGTCTACCCAGCGCACAACATAGCCCAAGATCCCTTGCGCGTTGTTTTCAATTTCTTGCGTCAGCTCATCGGGCGACCAATTGCTGCCTGCGGCTACAGGGATGGACAACAGGTCATCAAGACCGCGTCGCGGGCCTTTGGCTTTCAGCTCCGCTTGCACAGCCATCACATCAACCTGATGATAATGGGTTGCATGCAGAGTCGCGGCCGTTGGGCTTGGAACCCAAGCACAGGTCGCACCAGCTTTCGGATGGCCAATTTTTTGCGCCAGCATATCGCCCATCAAATCTGGCATGGCCCACATGCCTTTGCCAATCTGCGCCTTGCCCTGCAAACCACAGGTCAAACCGATGTCTACATTCCGGTCCTCATAGGCATTGATCCACGGGGTGAGTTTCATCTGCCCTTTTGGAATCATTGGCCCCGCTTCCATCGAAGTATGGATTTCATCACCAGTACGATCCAAGAAGCCAGTGTTAATAAAGGCCACCCGCGCCTGTGCTGCTTTGATGCAAGCTTTGAGGTTGGCGCTTGTGCGGCGTTCCTCATCCATGATGCCCAGCTTTACGGTATTTTGCGGCAAGCCCAAAATACGCTCAACCCTGGTGAAGATTTCATCTGCAAAAGCCACCTCGTCCGGTCCGTGCATCTTGGGTTTGACCACATAAACCGAGCCATGAAGCGAGTTACCACCTGGACGCTGTAGATCATGCATCGCGATCAGCGTCGTGCAGAGAGCGTCAAGCAAGCCTTCGCCAATTTCGAGCCCATCTCGATCTGTTACCGCCGGATTACTCATCAAGTGCCCAACATTGCGCACCAACATGAGCGCGCGGCCCTTGAGAGTGTGTCTCTCGTCCGCATGCAGATAGCTGCGATCCGCGTTCAAGACCCGGTCAAAGGATTTGCCGTCCTTGCTCACCGTCTCACGCAGATCACCACGCATCAGTCCAAGCCAATTGCGATAGGCCAGAACCTTATCCGCCCCATCAACTGCGGCCACGGAATCTTCACAATCCATAATGGCGGAGATCGCGCTTTCCAGGAGGATATCGTCCACATGCGCTTTATCTCCACCACCTATATTGCCCGTTGGGTCAATTTGAATGGCAATATGCAGACCGTTTTTCTGCAAAACCACCTCCACCAGCGCACCGCCATCATCTTGGTTCATCCCGATATATTGCGATGAGTCCGCAAGAGCGGGCACCAGCGCATCCCCCACAACCTGATATCCCGTCACATCCGCATGCGAGCCAGTGGCCAAGGGCGCAACCTGATCCAAATAGGCTTTGGCCCAGTCGATCACGCGCGCACCGCGCGCAGCATCATAGCCTCCACCGTTTGGCAAATCACCCATAGCATCCGTGCCATAAAGCGCATCATAGAGGCTACCCCAACGAGCGTTGGCCGCGTTCAACGCATAGCGAGCGTTCATAATCGGGACCACAAGTTGCGGGCCAGGCGTTGACGCAATTTCGGGATCTACATTTTGAGTTGTCACCAAAAAATCCGCTGGTTCTGGCACTAAATAGCCGATCTCTTTCAAAAATCCTTGATAGGCGTCAGGCTCATGCGCCTGCCCACGGCGTGCGATGTGCCACGCATCAATTTTTCTTTGTATATCTGAACGTTGCGCCAGTAAAGCTTGGTTTTTAGGCCCTAACTCATGCACCAATTCCGACAGGCCATCCCAAAACTGAGCGGCGCTGACGGGCAAACCGCCCAATGCTTCAGTCTCGATGAAATCATATAGCTCTTCGACCACCGAGAGGCCTGAAACTTGGATATATTTGGGCATAGTCGAAATCTCCGAAATTCTGCGATCGTATGATACGGATCCCTTTTGGTCTGGTTATCCAGCTCGATTGTGAACTTCAAGGCAAATTGGTTACTATTTAGTACCAATTTTCCTTTCGGGGACAAAATCCACTCCTTGCTTGAAGTTTTCTTGCCACGGTTATTCCAACTGAGCCCGAAGGCCGCTAGGTATCACACAGCTATATCAGGAGCCGCGCCATGACTGCCGAAAATTCGCAAACGATCTACCTTAAAGATTACCAAGTGCCCAACTATTTGGTGGACCACGTCGCGCTTGACTTTGACTTACACCCCACCACCACGCGGGTGCGCTCCACGGTGAAATTCCGGCCGAACGCGGACAGCAACAGCACCGAGTTCTTCTTGCATGGGGAAAACTTGACCTTCCTGTCGGCCTATATCAATGGGACTGCCGTCACCCCTGTGATGACTGGAGCGGGGTTGACCTGCAATGTGCCTGATGGACCGTTCATTTGGCAGAGCGAAGTGGAGATTAATCCAAGCGCCAATACCGAATTGTCCGGCCTTTACATGTCCAACGGCATGTTTTGCACCCAATGCGAAGCCGAGGGCTTTCGCCGCATCACCTACTATCCCGATCGCCCCGATGTCATGGCGCCCTTCGATGTGACAATCCATAGCGACCTGCCCTATGCCCTATCCAATGGTGAGCCTCTGGGTAGTGAGGGCCAAACCCGCCGCTGGCGAGATCCTTGGCCGAAACCGGCCTATCTCTTCGCCTTGGTCGCAGGTGAATTTCAAGTGGTGTCTGATCACTTCACCACCGCTTCAGGCAAGCCAGTGAATCTAAACATCTATGTGCGCGATGGCGATCAGGACAAATGCGCCTTCGCCCTGGAGGCGCTCAAGGCCAGTATGGCCTGGGACGAACGCGTCTATGGCCGCGAATATGACCTTTCTGTATTCAATATCGTAGCTGTGGATGATTTCAACATGGGGGCGATGGAAAATAAAGGTCTAAATATATTCAATTCCTCCGCAGTTCTGGCCAGTCCCGAAACCACAGTGGACGGCAATTTCGAACGGATCGAAGCCATCATCGCCCATGAATATTTCCATAATTGGACCGGCAATCGTATCACCTGCCGTGACTGGTTCCAATTGAGCCTCAAAGAAGGGCTGACTGTGTTTCGCGACCAACAATTCAGCGCCGATATGCGGGGCCCAGAGGTGCGACGCATTGAAGATGTCGCCGCCCTGCGTGGACGACAATTTCGCGAAGACAGCGGCCCCTTGGCCCATCCCGTCCGGCCTGAGAGCTTTGTGGAGATCAATAATTTTTATACAGCCACCGTCTATGAGAAAGGCGCAGAATTGATCCGTATGCTCAAACTGTTGGTGGGCGATGCGGCGTATAAAAAGGCATTGGACCTTTATTTCAAACGCCATGATGGGCAGGCCTGCACGATTGAAGATTGGCTGGCCGTGTTCACCGATGTCACTGGGCAGGATCTCAGCCAATTCAAACTTTGGTACAGCCAGGCCGGTACGCCCATCGTGACCGTGCGCGACCATTTCGCCGATGGCACCTATGAGTTGAGCCTCACCCAAGTCACGCCGCCCACGCCTAGCCAGCCAAACAAACAACCACTGGTGATCCCCGTTGCACTGGGGCTTTTGTATCAAGACGGGACGGAAGCGCTGGACACGCAGCTTCTGGTGCTCACCGAAGCCGAGCAGAGCTTCCGATTCTCAGGCCTGCGCGCCGCGCCGATCCCATCCCTATTGCGCGGATTTTCCGCCCCTGTGATCTTACAGCGCAAGACCAGCCAAGCCGAACACTTGGCGCAGCTGGCCCATGATCCAGATCTGTTCAACCGCTTTGAGGCCAGCCGCGAGCTGGGCAAATCGGCGCTTCTGGCCATGCTTCAGAAAGGAGCGGTGCCCGATGAAGCCTATTGCACCGCCCTGTTGCAGGTGATGGTCAATGAAGATCTAGATCCGGCCTTCCGCGCCATGTGCTGCGCCCTGCCCGGTCAAGATGAAATTGCCAGAGCCCTCACAGAGCAAGGCCAGATCCCTGATCCTGTTGCTATTGACGCAGCCGTGCATCAACTGTCCGAGCATTTGGCGCGTCAAGGCCTTGAGGCGCTTCAAGCGCTTTATCACACCCACCAGCTCACTGGACCCTTTTCGCCAGATGCAGCCAGCTGTGGCGCGCGCGCGCTGAGCGCCCTGGCCTTGCGCCTCATCAGCCATGCCGATGGCGGCGCATTGGCCGCAAAGCAATTTGCCAAGGCCGACACTATGACCTTGCAACTTCCTGCGCTTGGCAATCTGAACCGCCATGGCCAAGGTGCTGAAGCGGTGGCACAGTTTTACCAGCAATGGCGCCATGAGCGTCTGGTGATCGACAAATGGTTCAGCTTGCAAGTCACCACAAGCCCCGCAAACAACGCCGTGGCTGTAGCGGTAAATTTGTTGAAACACCCTGATTTTAATTTGAAAAATCCAAACCGATTCCGCGCGCTGATTGGGGCCTTGGCCATGACCCCTGCGGCTTTTCACCAAGCGGATGGATCTGCCTATAGGCTGGTGGCCGATCAGCTGATTGCATTGGATGATATCAATCCGCAACTCTGCGCACGCATGACCACCGTCTTCGAAACATGTCGACGTTATGATGGCACACGTCAAGCTCTTATGCGCGCTGCACTCAACCGTCTTGCCGCCAAGCCCAATCTGTCGCGGGATACAAAGGAGATGGTCACCCGGCTTTTAGACGCCTAAATCACCACGATAGGCCAAGCGCATCTTGTCGAGCCAAGCGGTTCGCCGTAGAACACGGACAAACACTTAGATTTATCGGGGCACTGCTATGCTGGACCAAACTTTTGAGACACCGAAACCCAAGGTGATTGCCGGGGCAAAACATGATTGGGAACTGGTGATCGGCCTTGAGGTGCATGCGCAGGTGACCTCCAAAGCCAAGCTCTTTTCCGGGGCCTCCACCCAATTTGGCGCCGAACCAAACTCAAATGTCGCCTTTGTGGATGCCGGCATGCCCGGCATGTTGCCCGTCATTAATGAGGAATGCGTGGCCCAAGCGGTGCGCACCGGACTTGGGCTGAAGGCACAGATCAACACATTCTCAGCCTTTGATCGCAAAAACTACTTCTACCCCGACTTGCCACAGGGCTATCAAATCAGCCAGCTTTACCACCCGATTGTGGGAGAGGGCGAAGTCTTCATCGAATTAGGTGACGGAACCGCCCGCCTGGTGCGCATTGAACGCATTCACCTGGAGCAAGATGCCGGCAAATCAGTGCATGATATGGATCCCAACAACTCCTTTGTGGATCTCAACCGCACCGGCGTTGCGCTGATGGAGATCGTCAGCCGCCCCGACATTCGCGGCCCCGAAGAGGCGGCGGCCTATGTCACCAAGCTGCGCCAAATCATGCAATATCTCGGCACCTGTGATGGCAATATGCAAAACGGCAGCCTGCGGGCCGATGTCAATGTCTCTGTCTGCCGGCCTGGGAATTATGAAAAATACCAAGCCACGCAAGATTTCTCCCACCTCGGCACACGCTGCGAGATTAAGAACATGAACTCTATGCGCTTCATGCAGGCGGCGATTGACTTTGAGGCTCGCCGGCAAATTGCCATATTAGAAGACGGCGGTGAGGTAACGCAAGAAACCCGGCTTTATGATGCGGATAAAAACGAAACCCGCTCCATGCGTTCGAAAGAAGAAGCGCATGATTATCGCTATTTTCCCTGCCCTGACCTTCTGCCGTTGGAGATTGAGCAAGAGTGGATCAACGAGCTGGCAGCACAGCTTCCAGAGCTACCAGATGCTAAAAAGTCTCGTCTTATCAATGATTTTGGTCTGTCCAATTATGACGCCAATGTCTTGACGGCTGAAACACAGAACGCCAGTTATTTTGAAAAAGTGGCGCAAGGCCGCGATGGAAAGGTTGCGGCCAATTGGGTCATCAATGAACTGTTCGGCCGGATGAAAAAAGATGATGTCACCATTGCCAATTGCCCAGTCAGTCCCGATCAGCTCGGCGGCGTTATTGACTTGATAGCAAGTGGTGAGATTTCTGGCAAAATAGCCAAGGACTTGTTTGAAATCATCTACACGGAAGGCGGCAACCCGGCGGAAATCGTTGAGAGCCGCGGCATGAAACAAGTTACAGACACCGGCGCGATTGAAGCTGCTGTAGATCAAATCATTGCCGACAATCCCGCCCAAGTGGAAAAAGCTCAGCAAAATCCAAAATTGGCGGGCTGGTTTGTCGGGCAAGTGATCAAAGCCACGGGCGGCAAGGCTAATCCGCAGGTGGTCAATCAGATTGTGGCGGCCAAACTGGCGCTGTAATTGCTAAGTTTCCCTACAGGTGCCTAGGCGCCGCGCACGGTTAAGGCCAATGCGTGGATCCGCTCTATACAGTCACGCCCCAGCGCCGCATGAATGGCCCGGTGCTGGGCAATGCGACTCATACCAGAGAAATGAGTTGCAGTAATGCGCACTTCAAAGTGACTTTCCCCGCCCTCTTGAAACCCGGAATGCCCGCGATGGGCCTCTGACACGTCAGAAACCTCTAACTCCTGCGGATTAAACGCCTCCCGCAAAGTTTTTTCGATATGATCTGCCGTTCTATCGAGTTTTATCATCTCCACCCCTTTCATCTTTCTCATTCAGGTCTAAACTCTGATCTCCGAGTCGGAAAGGTTAATGCGATGAAGAAGGATGATCCCTTCGGTTTTGATATGTCCGTATCCACGGCCAAAAAGAATAACCCACGGGGTCGCAGGGGCATGTCAGGCGCTTTTGAGACCTCAACTCGCAAATGCGAACATGCAGGCTGTGTGGAATCTGGGAAGTACCGCGCACCGAAATCGCCAGATATTTTGGACGATTACTTTTGGTTCTGCAAAGAACATGTGCGTGAATATAATCTGAAATGGAACTTCTTTGACGGAAACTCCGAAGAGGAGCTGCAAAAGCAAATGGACAGTGACCGCGTGTGGGAGCGCGAAACCAAACCATTGCGTTCAAGCGAAGAACAACGGGCTTGGGCTCGCCTTGGCGTGGATGACCCACATCAAGTTTTAGGCGCCAATGCCACGCAAAATCCTGGAAAATCTATCACTGGGGCCACCCGTAAATTACCGTCGTCTGAACGTCGAGCGCTGGATATTTTGGAAGCCAAAGATCACTGGACCAAGGCCGAAATTCGCAAGGCCTATAAATCACTGATCAAGGTGCTGCATCCCGATATGAATGGCGGCGACCGCAGCCAGGAAGAGCAATTGGGCGAAGTGGTCTGGGCCTGGGATCAGATCAAAGAAAGCCGTAGCTTTAAATAAACCAAATTTCGCTGCCATTGCGGGCAGCATATCGCATTAAGGAAACCAATTTAACAAAAATATAGAGCCAATGGGCTCATGGCGCAGCGCAATTCGGTTTTTGTCTTTCCCTTGCCCTTTGACGCATTATGTTGCACGAACAGCGCGGTGAATTGCCCGGGTACAAAGGAATGAGACTATGGCTGATACAAGTTTAGATATCGACACACATCCAACTCAAGATATTTCGGTCCGCGAAGTATTTGGAATTGACACAGACATGGTCGTAAAAGGCTTTGCCGAACGTACTTCCCGCGTACCAGATATCGATAGTACCTATAAATTTGACCCAGACACCACTTTGGCCATCCTCGCAGGCTTTGCGTACAACCGCCGTGTCATGATCCAAGGGTATCACGGCACAGGCAAATCGACCCATATCGAGCAGGTTGCCAGCCGGTTGAATTGGCCAGCAGTACGGGTCAATCTCGATAGCCATATCAGCCGTATTGACCTCATCGGTAAAGACGCCATCAAGCTTAAAGACGGCAAGCAAGTCACCGATTTCCAAGAAGGGATTTTGCCCTGGGCACTGCGCAATCCCACTGCGATTGTATTTGATGAATATGACGCCGGTCGCGCGGATGTAATGTTCGTGATCCAACGCGTTTTGGAAGTGGACGGCAAGTTGACCTTGCTTGATCAGAACCAAGTGATCAACCCACACCCGTATTTCCGGATTTTTGCGACAGCCAATACCGTGGGTCTTGGCGATACCACTGGGCTTTATCACGGCACTCAGCAGATCAACCAAGGGCAAATGGACCGGTGGAGCCTGGTGTCTACCTTGAATTATCTGTCCGTTGAGGCAGAATCTGCCATCGTTCTCGCCAAGAACCCACATTACAATACAGAGAGTGGTCGCCGCACCATCAAGCAGATGGTTACAGTCGCCGATCTGTCACGCACAGCCTTCACAAACGGCGATCTCTCCACTGTGATGTCGCCGCGCACGGTCATCGCCTGGGCTCAAAATGCTGAGATTTTCCGCAATATTGGCTATGCGTTCCGTTTGAGCTTCCTGAACAAATGCGACGAGCTGGAACGCCAAACGGTCGCAGAATTCTACCAGCGCTGCTTTGATGAAGAATTGCCAGAATCGGCCGTATCGACGAGCATGTCGTAAGCACCCCAATTCAGCGGGCCCCAAGTGGATCACATTGATGCAAAATAACGACAATCCTGCCGATCCGTTCAAAAAGGCACTGGCCGAAGCCACCAAGGTTATGGCCGATGATGCCGAGCTATCGGTGACCTATTCGGTGGATCCTCCGGGCTCCACCAGCGACTCCATCCGCCTGCCACAAATCAGCAGGCGGATGAGTGCACAAGAGGTGCGTTTGGCCCGCGGCACCGCTGACGCTCTGGCTTTACGCCATAAATTCCACGACACAAGCACATTCGACCACTATGTCCCACAGGGGCAAATGGCCCGCGACATCTATGATGCTATGGAAACCGCGCGCTGCGAAGCGATTGGTGCCCGCGCCATGCCAGGCACCCATACCAATATTGATGCAAAAATTGAGAATGAAGCTTTGCGTCAGGGCTTTGGCGATATTCGCGAAGCAAGCCAAGCACCACTGGCAACGGCCGCCGGCTATCTGGTGCGCCATCTTGCCACTGGGCGCGACCTGCCCACCGATGCTGCCAATGTGATGAACCTGTGGCGCGATTTCATTGAAGGGCAAACCGGCGGCAGTCTCGGCTCAATCGAAGACATTTTGGCCGATCAAGCAGAATTTGCAAAATTCACCCGCAAAATCATCCAGGATTTAGGCTATGGTGACCAGCTCGGCGACGATCCCGATTTCGAAGACGAAGACGCCGAAGACCAGGCCGAAGCAGATGAAGACCAAGACAATCAACCGGACAGTACCGGCGAAGATGATGATTCTGAAGAGCAGGATGACGCCAATCCAGAACAAAGCCAAGACAAGCAGCAAGATGCCTCAACGGCGCAAGTCTCTATGGATGACATGGCCGATAGTGACATGGGTGAAGAAATGGAGCTGCCAGAGGGCGAAGCCCCTCTAGAGCCACCTGCACCTCAACCTGTCTCTGATGCAGATCCGGAATATATGGTATATCGCACTGAATTTGATGAAGAAATTTCGGCTGAAGATTTGGCGGATCCGCAAGAACTGGAACGTTTACGAGCCTATCTCGATCAACAGCTGGAACCTCTGAAAGGGGCCGTCAGCCGTCTCGCCAACAAGCTGCAGCGCCGCTTGCAGGCGCAACAAAACCGCAGTTGGGAGTTCGATCTTGAAGAGGGCACCTTGGACGCAGGTCGTCTAGCTCGGGTGATTGCCAATCCCACAACGCCCCTGTCCTTCAAGGTCGAAAAAGATACGGAATTCCGCGATACCTGTGTGACGCTCTTGCTAGACAATTCTGGCTCTATGCGCGGTCGGCCCATCTCCATCGCAGCCATCTGCGCAGATGTGCTGGCCCGAACCTTGGAGCGCTGCAGCGTGAAGGTAGAGATTTTGGGCTTCACCACGCGTGCGTGGAAAGGCGGGCTAAGCCGTGAAGAATGGCTCGCGGAAGGCCGTCCACAGGGTCCAGGTCGGCTCAATGATCTGCGCCATATTATCTACAAAAGCGCCGATGCCCCCTGGCGACGCGCCAGGCCTAATCTTGGGCTGATGATGAAGGAAGGGCTGCTCAAAGAGAATATCGACGGCGAAGCCCTGGAATGGGCGCATCGCCGCATGGCTGTCCGCCACGAATCGCGAAAAATCTTGATGGTGATTTCCGACGGTGCGCCGGTCGATGACAGCACGCTTTCAGTCAATCCTGCCAATTATCTGGAAAAACACCTGCGCGATGTGATTGCCATGGTTGAAAAACGCCGGCAGGTTGAGCTTATGGCCATTGGTATTGGTCATGACGTGACACGCTATTACGATCGCGCGGTGACCATTACCGATGTGGAACAATTGGCAGGCGCCATGACTGAACAACTCGCCGCTCTGTTCGAAAGCGACGCGCGCGCCCGCGCCCGCGTCATGGGCCTCAAACGGGCCGGCTAAGTCCAAAACGCAAATTGCCCATTGCCGCAAAGCCGGCCTTGGCTCAATCTGTACGCACCATCTGCTGCAAAGCAAGGAGCCATTCCATGTTTCAAACCTTCGACTCCCCCACCTCTCCCGAACAAGGCCCGCCGCGCTTGGCCCAATTGCGTGGCTGGATGGCACAGCAGGAATTGAACGGCTTTATCGTCCCGCGGGCCGATCGTCACCAAGGCGAATATGTGGCCCCCTGCGATGAGCGCCTGTCTTGGCTCACCGGGTTTACCGGATCCGCTGGATTTGCCTGCATTTTGGAAGTCACCGCTGGCATCTTTATTGATGGGCGCTATCGGCTACAGGTATGCGAACAGGTGGCGGGAGATTTAATGCCCGTGCACTGGCCCGAAACCAAATTACATGAATGGCTTGTCGGCAAAGCTGCGCCCGGCGCGGTCATTGGCTTTGACCCTTGGCTTCATACTGTCGAGCAGGTCGAAACTCTACGCACGGGACTGCAGGGCACTGGTATTCTACTAGCGGCCTGTTCGAATGGGATTGATGCCATTTGGACAGATCGTCCAGCCCCGCCAAACGCCCCTGCTTGGGCGCATCCGCCACATCTTTGCGGCGACACCGCTGAAGCCAAAACCCGCCGCCTGGGCGCTGCCATTGCGGCGCAAGCTGCGCAGACAGCTGTGATCACTCTACCAGACAGCCTGTGTTGGCTGCTCAATCTGCGTGGCAGTGATGTGCCACGCACGCCGATTGTCCATTGTTTTGGGCTCTTGTCCGACCATGGTGCGCTGACACTCTTTGGCGATGAAATGAAATTTACAGATTTGACCCTGCCTGACACTGTAACACTTGCCCCTTGGAAAGCCTTTCCTAGATATCTCAAAGACCTCTCGGGCACCGTTTTGATTGAGCCGACCTCCTTGCCCCAAGCCGCTTTAGATGTGCTGTCAGCGGGTTCAGCAAAGATTTTGCGCGGCCTGGATCCCTGTAGCCTGCCGAAAGCCTGCAAGACAGCCACCGAACTGGACGGCTGTCGCGCGGCACATTTGCGCGATGGCGCGGCTGTGGTACGGTTTCTTGCCTGGTTTGACCGGGCTGATACCTCCCGGCTCAGTGAAATTGACATTGTAACCCGGCTTGAGACTTACCGCGCCGCCACCAATTTGTTGCATGACATCAGCTTCGACACAATCAGCGGATCTGGCCCGCATGGGGCAGTGGTGCATTATCGGGTAACAGAGAAAAGCAACCGCCCGTTGGATCGTGACAGCCTTTTGTTGGTCGACAGCGGCGCGCAATATCAAGATGGCACCACCGACATCACCCGCACCCTACCAATTGGTAGCCCCAGCCTCGAGATGCGGCAAGCCTTCACCCGTGTTCTGAAGGGCATGATTGCAATATCACAGCTGCGCTTTCCCAAGGGCTTGGCGGGCCGCGATATCGATGCCATCGCCCGCGCGCCCCTCTGGGCCGCAGGTCAGGATTATGACCACGGTACCGGACATGGGGTTGGCAGTTTTTTGTCGGTTCACGAGGGGCCGCAACGGCTGTCGCGCGCCGACAATGTGCCCTTGCAGCAGGGCATGATCCTATCAAATGAACCGGGTTACTATCGCCCTGGCGCCTTTGGTATACGCATCGAAAACCTCATCACTGTTATGGAAGCCGAGCCACTGCCAGGCGGCGATGATCGCGCCATGCTGGCCTTTGAAACACTCACCTACGCGCCCATTGACCTGCGCTTGATTGAAACATCCGAACTGACAGACAGCGAGAACAATTGGCTCAACGCTTACCATCAAGAGGTGTATGCGAAACTTGCGCCTTTGCTCGAGCCAGAAACGGCTCAATGGTTGGCAGGGGCTACGCGTAGCATTTGACACAGACCGCATAGAGTGGGACAAATGCTCTCAATGACAGAACATATAAAAATTAGAGCCTTGTCCGGTAAATGGTCAATACGTGTCGCCGGCGCGGTTATTGCGGAAACCCGTGGAGCTTTAGAGCTCACAGAGCGGGGCTATGAACCGGTAATCTATTTTCTCCGCGACGATATCGCCATGGCATTCCTAGATCAAACTGACAAAACCTCCCATTGTCCGCACAAAGGCGATGCCAATTATTTCTCGATCATCACCAAAAATGGACCTATTGAAAACGTTGCTTGGAGCTATGAGACGCCAAAAGAAGCGGTGACGAAAATCAAGGACCATTTGGCGTTTTACCTCAATGATAAGATCACCATAGAACAGGTCTAAAGCACTCCCAGCAGCGAGCGCGCCGCCCCGCGGGCCTCATCCGTGACCACATCCCCCGCTAACATGCGAGCAATTTCATCCACCCGCTCCTGTAGTGTCAGAGCTACGACGGTTGAGAGCGTTTTGTTTTGTTCGACCCGTTTCTCAACGCGCCAATGAGCCGAACCGAGCGCCGCGACCTGCGGGGAATGGGTCACGACCAAAACCTGGCCTTCTGCCCCCAATTGCGCCAAACGCCGACCGACCGCATTGGCGGTGGCGCCGCCGACACCGCGGTCAATCTCATCAAAAATCATGGTGCGCTGCAGAGCGCGTTCCGACAAGCAGACTTTAAGGGCCAAGAGAAAGCGGCTCAATTCACCTCCAGAGGCGATTTTTTCCAAAGCGCCAGTTGGTGCGCCAGGATTGGTGGCCACGGTAAAGGCCACCGTATCAGTGCCATTTGGCCCCGCATCACTTGGAAAAATTTCAGTCTTGAAAACTGCACGTTCCATCTTGAGCGGCGCCAGTTCTGCGGCCATAGCCCGATCGAGCACGCCGGCTGCTGATAAGCGCGCACCATGCAGTCTCTCTGCCAATTGCAGATAAGCCACCTCAGCTACCTCCACCTCGCGTTGCAAAGCATCAAGTCCGGCTGTGCCACTGGTCAAAGTCTGCAGCTTCGCGCTCAATTCGGCAGCAATACTCGGCAGCTCGTCGGGCAATACCGCGTGTTTGCGGGCCGCGGCCCGAATGGCGAACAATCTCTCCTCAGTCTGTTCCAGCTCAGAGGCATTAAAACTCAACCCCTGCAACACAATGTCAATTTCTTGCTGGCCCTGCCCAAGCATATTCAAGGCCCCGTCAAGAACCTCCATCGCCGCATCCAATTGGCCGTCCATATGCTCCGCCGCTTCCAAAAGCCAACGGCTGGCATCACTGATCTGCCCCTCTGCGCCTTGGGGTGAGAGCGCTTGATAGGCCTTTGTCACATCTTTGCTGATCTTGACAGCCGCTTGCATCAAACGACGTTGGGCATCCAACTGACTTTCATCGCCAGGCTGCACATCCAAAGCCTCCAGCTCATCGACTGTATGGCGCAGATAATCTTCCTCTGCCGACAAAGCCTCAATCTTCGCAGCCAACGCCGTGCGTTCCGCCTTGGCCAGGCTAAGCGCATGCCACGCCTGGCTCGTCTCGTCACGCAACGGGGCGGCTAAGGCGAAATCATCCAGCAGCGCCAAATGGCCCTTAACATTCAAAAGGCCACCATCATCATGTTGCCCATGAAGTTCCAACAATGTCTCACTAATCTGGCGGAGAACCTGCCCCGAGCACCTACGGTCATTGACAAAAGCGGTCTTGCGCCCATCGCGACTGTTAATCCTGCGTAAAATCAACTCATCTTCCGGCTCAATCCCGCTGTCTTTGAGAATAATATTAACCGGATGGGCTGCAGGCAGGTCAAACCAAGCAACCACTTCGCCCTGCTCGGCGCCTTGACGCACGAGCTCCGCGCGACCGCGCCAGCCCAAAACGAAGCCGAGACAATCGAGCAAAATGGATTTTCCCGCTCCAGTTTCTCCGGTCAACACGTTGAGCCCCGGCTGAAATTCCAGTTCTAAATGATCAATAATCAATATGTCACGAACGCTTAACCCACGCAGCATCGCCGCCTCGCTTTGGTTACAACCATTGGCCCTTGATCGTCTGTCGGTAGATGGTGGAAAGCCAGTTTTGCCCGCCCCCATCAGGAAGCAGACCCTCGCCACTGAGCAAAATTAAACTGTCGTCATGCCACTGCGTGCTGCTGTAGCTTTCTTGCAAAATCGCAGCGGCGGATTGCGCCTCCCCCCTCAGACCCAAAGACAGGTAACATTCCATCAAACGATATAATGCTTCTGGAGTTTGTTCGGTCGTGCGAAACTCTTGCACAACTTTGCGAAACCGATTGGCTGCGGAGGTGTAATATCCGCGCTGCAAATAATATCGACCAACTTCCATCTCTTTTGCAGCCAAAAAGCTGAACGCCATGTCAAATTTCTCTGCTGATTCTTTAGCGTATTTACTATCAGGGTAACGCTCAATCAGCAGGCGCAATTCTTGCAAAGCCTTGACGGTCAAATTTTGGTCTCGCCCAACTTCAAAGATTTGATCATAATAGCTCAATGCCAAAATGTACTGCGCATAGGCCGCATCTTCAGCGGCAGGGAAGAAATCAATGTAGCGTTGCGCCGCGCTGCGGCTATTTTCATAGTCTTTATCTTTGTGAAAGCTATAAGCCTGCATTATGAGACCACGCTTGGCCCATTCTGAATAGGGGTAGAGCCGTTCAATCTCACTAAAATACTTCGCGGCATCCTGTGGACGCTTCTTCGCGAGCCTATCCTCAGCCAGATCGTAGATTTCTTTAGCAGAATAGGTATCAATATCGATTTTCGGCTCATTTTTCAGCGCGCTGCAGCCTGCAATCGCAACCGTTAAAAAACAAAGAAGAATCACATAGTGAGACCGCATGGTTACCCTCATCCTTAGTTCACAGAAAGAGTTAGCACAGAAATATTTGTGGCAAAATGAAAGAGTTTAATTTTTTATCCACAAGCTTACAGCTATGCGTAAATATGCACATCTTCTTGAACCAATCCCGCTCCAGGCAGGCGCTCCGACATCTGCGCATCACAGTCGACTCTGCGAAATGCACCAGTTTGGGAAAAGAGCTTGCGCAGCAGTTTGTTGGTCAGCGTGTGACCGGCGCGTCGTCCAACATAGCGGCCAATAATCGGGCCACCCGCAAGCGCAAGATCGCCCATAGCATCCAACATTTTATGGCGCACCGGCTCATCAGGGTGACGCATGCCGCCTGGGCTTAAAACATCGGCGCCCTCAATGACAACCGCATTCATCAATGTGCCGCCAAGGGCCAAACCGTTGGAGCGCATCAATTGCACATCAGAATTTCGACAAAATGTCCGGCTGTCGCAGAGCTCATGCACAAAACTTCCATTGGCGAGGTTGAGAGTTTTCGATTGCTGGCCAATAGCCACATCTGGAAAATCGATTGAGAAGTCCATCTCAATTCCACCGAAGGGCGTCAAAGCCGAATAGGCGCCATTTTCTTGAACCTCGACCGTTTGCAAGATTTCCAGCACCTGAACAGGTGCCGCTTGCGCAATCAGCCCAGCCTTCAAGAAGCCCCGAACAAACTCCAGTGCGGAGCCATCCATAATTGGGACTTCTGGGCCATCCAGTTCAACAACAGCATTGTTAATCCCGCAGCCTGCAATCGCGGCCATAACATGCTCCACAGTCGACACGCCCAAACCATCGGCATTGACCAGGCGCGTGCACAGCGCTGTGTGGACCGCAAATTGCCAATTGGCGGAAATAAATGGATCTGCATTAAAGATATCTGTGCGCCGAAACCAAATGCCCGTCTGCGCCGCCGCAGGCCGCACGCGCAGCGTCACGTCACGCCCGCAATGCAGACCAACGCCCGTGAAAACCACTTCTGATTTCAGTGTTTTTTGCAAAAGGACCTCAGGGTTCATAAATGAATAACTTACGCATCGCTAGTTTGTGTGCCCGCTCAACGCAACTCACAGTTTGCAACCATTTGAAACATCCCCAAAGAGCGATCAGCAACCAAACGCCTTCTGAGGCCTAAAATCCAATAACCTATTAATTTTAAACATGAAAAAGACATCATTTGACGCCTTTTTCCAATTCACTGTGATTTTTGTATCAATTAGCCTGTCGGCGTAAAAACGCTGGTATCTCAATTCTCTCATCCGCTTCGTTGCCGGTCTCATCGTTTTCAAAGCTCTGCTGACCCAGAGAGAGTGCGGAAGAGTATGGCTCTGAATCGGCTGAGTCACCCTGCCCCGTCATGCGATTGATCAAAGAATTTATGCCAAATTTACCTTTAGCCGGTGCGGCGGGCTCCCCGAAGGCACGCTGCCCAGCGGACATCCGCACCTCTGTCGTCTCTGGAACACGCTCAACAGCTGCGCGCAACCTAGCCATGGCTTCGGGAGTTGGCGTTCCTGGGGCCGCCGGAGCAGAAGCCGCCAGAGCTTTGGGCTCAGACACAACTATTTGCTCTGGCTCTTCCAGTTGCGGCTGATAGGCTGGAGCTGGAATATCATCCTGGGCAGTCCCAGTTGCTGCAACGCTGGGCTCTTTGGTCTCGGTGTCAAATGGGAACTCAAGAGCAACAGGCTGCTCTGCTGTGTGATGATCAGCTTCTGGTGCCG
This sequence comes from uncultured Planktomarina sp., assembly GCA_905181815.1. GTDB lineage: Bacteria > Pseudomonadota > Alphaproteobacteria > Rhodobacterales > Rhodobacteraceae > Planktomarina. The sequence goes on from CAJIZA010000005.1 coordinate 56,301, forward strand.
CAACCTCTATCTGTGCCACTGCGCGACGCGATGGCATTGCAGAGGCATGATTGGATTGATCCGCATCAATGCCCGTGGCGACCACAGAAACCCGCATCACCCCTTCCAAAGTCGTATCCAAAGTGGAGCCAACAATAATATTCGCGTCTGGATCGACCTCTTCGCGAATCCGATTGGCCGCTTCATCCAACTCAAACAGTGTTAAATCGGCACCACCAGTGATGTTGATCAAGACACCCTTGGCGCCACGTAGGCTAATTTCATCCAGCAAAGGATTAGAGACCGCTTTATCCGCTGCTTCAACCGCACGGTTTTCGCCGCTAGCCTCGCCTGTTCCCATCATCGCTTTGCCCATTTCGTCCATAACAGCGCGCACATCAGCAAAATCAAGATTAATGAGGCCCGGACGGACCATCAGGTCTGTCACACCCTTAACACCCTGATAAAGCACATCATCTGCCATGCTGAACGCATCCGTAAACGTGGTGCTTTCATTAGCCAGGCGAAACAGGTTTTGATTTGGAATAATAATCAGCGTATCGACAACTTTTTGCAGGGCTTCAACACCGTCTTCTGCCTGACGCATGCGCTTACTACCCTCAAACTGGAAGGGTTTTGTCACAACACCAACTGTCAAAACGCCAAGCTCACGCGCCGCTTGCGCAATAATGGGGGCCGCCCCGGTGCCTGTACCGCCGCCCATGCCAGCGGTGATAAAACACATATGCGCACCGGCCAGTTGGTCTACGATTTGTTCGATGCTTTCTTCAGCAGCCGCAGACCCAATGGTCGCTTTGGCCCCAGCGCCAAGACCTTCCGTGACTTTCAGGCCAATTTGGATTTTCACGGGAGCTTTCGATTGCTGCAGAGCTTGAGCGTCGGTATTTGCAACCACAAATTCAACGCCCTCCAGCTCTTTTTCAATCATATTGTCAACAGCATTACCGCCTGCACCGCCAACACCGAAGACCGTAATCCGGGGTTTCAAGTCATCTTGCTCGGGCATGGTTAAGTTTAGAGCCATAATTTTATCCACCTGCTTTGTCCGCACTGCTCTGCGGCACACACCTTGTTTACACCGATTGTAACGCCAGTTTTGACTCGCGTCACGAAAAAAGTCTCTATTTTTACAAAATATAGCATTAAAAATGCCGTAATACGCTAAATTTTGCTACTCGCCATAGGATTCTTTTACCAATTATTCCGAAACCAGCGCAGCGCACGACGCAGCGGGCGGCCCACCATTTGTGGCTGTGGCACCTCAAAATCCCACCATTCGTCTTGCGGATGTGCCGCATTAAGCGCCAAGCCAACCACGCCAGAAAAGGCCGGTCCAGTGGCCGCTTGCGGCAGACCCTGCACCCGAATGGGGCGACCGAGGCGCACGTGTTGGCCCAAAATACGCGCCGCCAAACCATCAAGCCCAGGGATCTGACTGGCCCCACCGGTCAAAACGATTTGTTTACCAGGCAGGTTATCAAAGCCAGCCGCATCAAGCCGGTCACGTACATCTTCAAGAATTTCTTCAATCCTTGGGCGGATAATTCCGATCAGTTCCGATCGGCTAACTTGACGGCGATCATGTTCCCAATCACCGCTATTGCCGCCCGTTTCAATCATCTCAAGATCATCTACCTCCATGGCCATCGCGCCCCCGTGGAGGGTTTTGAGCCGCTCAGCCGAAGCGGTGGGAATTTGCAGACCCATGGAGATATCATTGGTTACGTGATCCCCGCCCATCCGCACGCTGTCGGCATAAATCAGATGTTTTTTGAAGAAAACAGAAACACCCGTCGCCCCACCACCCATGTCGATGCAGGCCGCACCCAGCTCTTGCTCATCTTCGACCAAAGCCGCATCCGCCGAAACGTAGGCTGAAGAGGCCACGCCAGCCAGCTCAACATCACAACGTTTCACGCAATGGTTTAGGTTTTGTATGGCACGTTCTTCCACTGTCAAAATGTGCAGATCGGCGGAAAGGTTTCGCCCGACATGACCACGAGGGTCGGCCATCCAAGCACGGTCATCCAGAGTGAAATTAATCGGCTGCGCATGCATCACCGCACGGCTTTCGCCAAAATCAGGCAGATCGCAAGCAGCCAATACCCGGCCAATATCCTGTGAATGTACCGCATCATCCTCGATCGAAACCTCACCAATCACCCCATAGCTGCGCGGTGCACCACCAGAAAAACAGCCAATCACGTGATCCACACGCACCAGGGCCATTTTCTGAGCTGCTTGCAGCGCAGTGCGGATGGCCCGTTCGGTCTCTGCCATCGACTCAATTTCACCAAAACGCATACCCCGCGATTTAGTGGTGGCCGCGCCAATCACCCGAAAGCTCGACTGTCCAGCCATGGAGCCAATGACCTCACCAGAGGAAATTTCGCTTGGCCCATCAAACCGTAAAATCAGACAGGCCACTTTTGAACTGCCGACATCTATCACCGCAATCACCCCGCGTTGGATAGCGGTGGTGCGCAAAGCACGCATGGCCCGTTGGGCTTGGTAAAGATCATTCATTTGGCAAACTCCGAAAATGTCACACCTTTAACCTGCTTCAACCCCGCCAGAGCTTGCGGACGCAGACGCAAAGTGGGACGGCGTGGATTGCGAAAATCCATCATCAAGATATCGCGCTCAAACAGATCCTGCGCCGCGCTCAGCACGAGAACTTGCGCCAAAACAGGATCCGGATTGGCCTCTGGCAGGGCAATAGTTTGCCCATCGAGCAGCACCACATCCCAGCGCCGCTCGCCAACCCGCACCAAACCGCGCAATCTGTCGACGATCGGCGCGGCGGTATGCAGCAAAGCGCGCGCCTCCGACAGGGCCTCCAAAGCCCCCACTCCCGCAATTAAAGGCAGATGAGCATAATCGGCACGCCACTCAACCCAGCGCAACACTTCACCGCGCGCAGAGACCAGCTGTAGGCCTTCAACTGTGCGCCAAATGAACTCTGGGGCAATTTCGCTTACCTGCACCGAAAGCAAACCGCCGGGTGATGCGATCACCGCTGCATGCTCCACCGAGGAGATATCCATCATCCAGCGGCGCATGCCCTCAAAATCCAATTCAAAAGCACTAATGGGGAAAAGGTCGCCAAATTCTGTCCGAATTTCCTGCGCCAAGAGCGGCGACGCCCCCTCAATGGTCAAGGTTTGCAATTGGTGAACCGGTTGGTTTTGCACACTGACCTGTAGCTCTTGCACCAAACCGCGCAGATAGGCCCGATTTTCATCTTGGGACAAAAACATCCAAACCAACCCCACAATTAAAAAGGCCGGCAGGCCCACCCGCACCAAGGCACGAAAAATTGGCGTGAGCCAAAGGCGCTGCATCCGATAGCTCAGAACCGACGGCGCAGGATCCACGGCAACATTGCGATCCACGCCACGTTTTGGCGCGATCAGTCGAGGCGGTGCACTCAACGGTCGCATGAGGCGTCCTCCACCAAAAATTTGCACAAATCGGGAAAAGAAATATTCACCGCCTCAGCCTGTTCTGGCGAGAGAGAAGTTGGTGTCATACCGGGCTGGGTATTGGTTTCCAGCAGGACCAAACCATCCAGCCCTCGGCCCTCGTCCCATCGAAAATCTGTGCGCGAGATTCCGCGACAGCCCAAGACCTCATGCGCTTTCAGCGCATAGTCCAAACAGGCGGAGAAAATATCCTCTGGCAAATTGGCCGGCACGACATGCTGAGACCCGCCTTCGACATATTTTGCTTCATAATCATACCAGCTATCGGTCAAAATATCCGTGACGGTTAAGGCTCGCTCACCCAATACGGTTGTGGTCAGCTCACGGCCCGGCGCAAAGGCTTCTACCATTACCATATCGGGCATATTGTCCGATATCGGCGGCGGGGAAAGCGCGCCCTCTTCCACCAAATAGACCCCAACAGAGGACCCTTCATTGTTAGGTTTAATCACGTAAGGCAGCGCCATCGGATGTGTCTCGCCCAGATCTGCACGCGCAATCAATAGGCTCTTGACGACCGGCAGGCCTTCAGCGCGGAATACTTCTTTGGTTTTTTCTTTATCCATAGCCAGCGCTGAGCTAAGCACACCTGAATGCGTGTAGGGAATTTGCATCCATTCCAGCAAACCCTGCACACAGCCATCCTCGCCCCATCGACCATGCAACGCGTTGAATACTACATCGGGTTGCTCCCGCTGCAAATTTGCACCCAGATCCGCGCCTGCATCGATCTGAACAACCCTGTAGCCAGCCTGCCGCAAAGCGGTGGCACATTCTTGACCTGTCGACAGGGAGACAACGCGCTCCGCGCCTAGCCCACCCATCAAAACGGCCACAGTCTTGGGAGCCCTGCTCGACATACCCACTGTTCTCGCTCAATATTTCGCCCTCTTTGGGGCTTTTGTTGTCACGATTTAAATCGCGTTTAATCGTCCTTGGGGTCTCCAACCCTTCTCACTTCCCATTCTAACGTCAAACCACTCTTAGCGTAAACCTTTTTTCGCACCAATTCCCCCAAAGCTTCGAGATCTTTTGCGGTGGCTGCACCTGTGTTGATCAAGAAGTTGGGATGTTTAGGAGATATTTGCGCCCCACCAAGCTCAAGCCCTCGGCATCCGGCCGCGTCAATCAAGCTCCAAGCCTTCAGATCGTGGATGTCATCGGCCTGACCTGTCGAACTGAAGCCCGCCGGATTGCGAAAGGTGCTGCCGGCACTACGGTCCTTGGTGGGCTGTGTCTCATCACGCTTGGCCAGTTGTGTCGCCATCTTTTGATACAGCCCCTCCGGCTCGTCCCGGCCCAAAGCCCGCAAGGTGATATCAGTGATGACCACATCTTGGGGCAAATCACTGCTGCGGTAGGAAAATCCAAGAGTTTTCGCATCATAGGATACCGCGCAGCCCGCCCGATCATAGCCGCTTGCGCCAACAAAGGCATCGGCGACATATGACCCATAACAGCCTGCGTTCATCTTGAGCGCGCCGCCCATCGTCCCCGGGATCGTGCGCAGAAACGTCAGATCAAGACCGGTCTCCGCCGCTTTGCGCGCAACATGGCTGTCCAAGGCGGCGGCCCCGCAATGTACTAAGTCATCATCAATTTCGATCGCGTTGAAGCCACGCCCCAGGCGGATCACCACTGCCCGCAACCCACCGTCCCGCACGATCAGATTCGACCCTACGCCCATCGGAAAAATCGCAATTTCTTGTGGCAATTGAGCCAAAAAATCAGCTAAATCCTGCCGATCGGCAGGTTGAAATACCGCATCCGCTGCGCCCCCCACACGCAACCATGTGAGATCCGCCAAAGAGCGGTTCAGCGTCAAGCGCCCGCGGGGAGTTGGAATAGTCATCATCTGCGCCTCAAGAATTTTCTTTGCTTAGACCGGATCATGGCCGGCAAGTCAAAGCCCTTAGGGCAAATCGTACTGTACATCTGCCCCCCAAAATGATCCATCCCAGGCCCAACGACCCGAGGAGACCCCATGCAACGTCTTTGGCTGGCCATAACGCCTCTTTTGTTCCTGCTCCTTTGGTCCGCAGGCTACATCGTGGCCAAAATGGCCCTTGTGGATGCAGCCCCCATGGCCCTGCTGGCTTTGCGGTTCGCCGCCGTCATTGCCATAATGGCGGCTTTATTTGTGGTCTTGCACCCACCGCTGCCCAAAACCCTTAGCGGTTATCTTCACCTTGGTTTCGCAAAATTTTTATGCAAACAGTCTATTTTGGCATGGCTTATTTTTCCTTTGTCAATGGCGTAGCCGCCGGCATCGCGGCGCTCACCTTTTCATTGCAGCCCATTTTAGTCGCACTTCTGGCGCCACGCTGGACAGGCGAAGTGGTCAGTTGGCTGCAATGGCTTGGCCATGCTATTGCCATGGTCGGCACCCTAACAGTCATCATCGAACGGCTAGAAATTGGACCGCCGCCGCGTACAGGCTTTGGTTTTACCGCTTTGGCATTAGGCGAGATAACCCTCGCGACCCTATGGGAAAAACGCTTTGGGCTGTCACATCACCCGGTAAGTGCCCTTTTAATTGGCTATAGCGCCGGGCTACTAGGGCTTTTGCCCTTTCTGCACTGGGCCGAAATTGCCGCCATAAATTGGACGCCATCATTCTATTGGGCGCTGGCCTATTTAGTCATTGGAAATTCTGTGGTGGCGGTCAGCCTTTTGTTGGCTATGATCCGCGCCGAGCAAGTCTCGCGTGTTTCGAACCTGTTATTCCTGGTCCCGCCGCTGGCCGCTTTCATTGCTTGGCTAAATCTGGACGAGCCAATGCCGCTTTTGGCTTGGGTCGGTCTTCTCGTGTCAGGTGGCGGGGTTTATTTGGCAACGCTCCCCAGAAAGGGCTCGGCCCAGAGCTTATTCAACCTCACCTGCCAGCCCATGCGCCCAAGCAGAAATCGAGCCCGCCCCAAGGCAGATCAACATATCACCCGGTCTGCACTGCTCGGCAAGAAACGCGCCTAGTGCGGCTTCATCGGCAACTACAAGCGCGTTGCGATGCCCATGATTGGTCAACCCAGCCACAAGGCTGTCACGATCCGCCCCCTCAAAGGGCGCCTCGCCTGCGGCAAAAATATTGGTGATTCCAACCACATCTGCATCATTAAAACAGGTGCAAAACTCTTCGAACAGGTCACTCAGGCGCGAGTAGCGATGCGGTTGATGCACGGCCATGATCCGGCCCACATGTGATTGGCGTGCCGCTTTAAGAGCGGCGGCAATTTCCACAGGATGATGGGCATAGTCATCGATCACTGTAACTCCGTCAATTTCAGCCACCCGCGTGAAGCGGCGATTGACGCCCTTAAAACTCTTCAAGCCATCGCGGATAGCCTCCGCGCTCATACCCAAATGGAGCGCTACGGCCACCGCCGCCAGAGCATTCGAGACATTGTGATCACCCGGCATTGGCAGGGTGCAATCGGTAATCACCCTGCCATCGCGCAGCGCCACGTCAAAATAAGCCGCCCCATTCTCATAGGAAAGATTGACAGCCCGCACATCGGCTTGGGCATTGAACCCGTAGGTCATGACCCGGCGATCGGTAATGCGACCGACCAAAGCCTGCACTTCGGCGTGATCTGTGTTGCAGACAGCCAAACCATAAAATGGGATATTATGCACAAATTCGAAGAAGCCTTGGCGCAGATTGTCGAAACTGCCCCAATGCTCCATATGCTCGGGATCAATATTGGTAACCACGGCTATGGTCGCAGGCAGGCGATTGAATGTGCCGTCACTTTCATCCGCCTCGACGACCATCCATTCTCCCAAGCCCGTGCGGGCATTGGATTCAAAAGCATGAATGACACCGCCGTTCACCACCGTCGGATCAAATCCGCCCGCATGCAGCAAGGTTGAGACCATAGTCGTGGTGGTTGTCTTACCATGAGTGCCAGCCACAGCCACATTCGACTTGAGCCGCATCAATTCCGCCAGCATTTCTGCCCGTCGCACAACCGGCAGGCCGGCCTTGCGCGCCTCATCCAATTCCGGGTTTCCCGGTTTGATGGCTGTGGAGACAACAATCACCTCAGCACCCGCCAAGTTCTCCACCCTCTGCCCCAAAAACACCGTCGCGCCCAAACGTTCAAGCCGCCGAGTGATCTTAGAGGTTTTCAAATCAGATCCCTGCACCCGATATCCCTGATCCAATAGAACCTCAGCAATGCCGGACATGCCAATGCCGCCGATACCCACAAAATGAATCGCGCCGATGTCGCCGGGCAGTTTAGTTACTTTATTCATCACGTCTCTCCGGCCAAGGCCTCAATCATATCCACAAGGGTGTTTGCCGCTTCAGGCTTGGCGCAGCGCAGCGCCGCCTCCGCCATGGATTGGGCTTGAGGGCCATTGGTTAATATATCTTGAATTTCAGCGGCCAAAGCCTCAGGCGTGAAGGCGTCTTCGGTCAGAAGTCGCGCGGCCCCCGCCGCAACCAATTCGCGGGCATTGGCGGTTTGCTCATCGCGAATGGCCGCCGCCAGCGGGACAAAAATCGATGGACGGCCAATGACAGAGATATCCGCCACAGAGGAGGCGCCGGAGCGGCTAATCACCAGCTGCGCTTCACTCATGCGCTCGGGAATGTCGTCGAAAAACGACCAAACATCGGCGCGCAGCCCCATATCATCATAGGCAGCCTGCACCCGCGCGCGGTCCTCTTCACGGGCCTGTTGGCCAATCCGTAGGTTATTGAGCAAGCTCTTTGGCAATAACGCAATAGCCGCAGGCACCACATCGGACAAGATCCGCGCCCCTTGCGACCCCCCAATAATCAAAAGGCTCATGGGATGATCTCCAGGCTCGGTATAACCCGTACCATGGCGCGCCAAAACCTCTCCACGCACGGGATTGCCCACGTGATGCCCCATGAGCCCCTGAGGCAATTCAGTCGGCCATGTACCGCAGGCGATTTGATTGACCCGTGGCGCAAACAATTGGTTGACGCGCCCTAAGACCCCGTTTTGTTCATGCAACATACAGGGCACACTGAGCGAAGTCGCAGCGCCCAAAGCAGGGATGGCCGGATAACCGCCAAACCCCACCACAACCTTTGGCCGATCCCGGCGCATATTGCGCCGCGCGGTAGTGATGCCCAATGCAATCCAGATAGGAACTAAGATTTTGCTAATCAGCCCACCCTTGGCAAAAGTGGCACTGGAGACTTGCTCGATCACAACCTCAGATGGAAACCCGCCCGTGTAACGCGCGCCGCGGGCATCGGTGGACAAAACCACCCGCCAGCCGCGCGCCAACATGAGTTCAGCCACGGCTTGCGCCGGGAACATATGCCCGCCAGTACCACCTGCTGCGAGAACTAAAAGAGGAGGTTGTGTCATATCAATGTCTACGCATCAAAGCGCCCAAAGCCCCTTGAGGACGACTGCGCGTAAAGGCCAGGATCATGCCCAGGGCGATGCCGCCGGCAATCAAGGACGAACCACCATAGCTGACGAACGGCAGGGTCATGCCCTTGGCAGGCAGCAAACGCACCGCAACCCCCATGTTTATCATGGCTTGTACCCCAAACATCGACACCAAACCCGTCCCGGCGAGACGGACAAAAAGGTTCCGCTCTTGCACCAAACGGGCTAGCGTCCGCAGAACGATCACGGCAAAGAGCCCCAGAATGACCAGAACCATCAACACGCCATATTCCTCAGCCGCGACAGCGATGATGAAATCAGTATGGGCATCAGGCAAAGACCATTTCACGGAGCCTTCACCGGTGCCCACACCAAACAAGCCACCCTCTTGAATGGCGTTGGCCGCATATCCAAGCTGGGTATTCGGGTCCACGTCTGCCGCCATATAGCCATCAATGCGTCGTGCGAAATGCTCGCTGTAATTATAGGCTACAAAACCGGCTAAAACCATCGCGGCGGCCATGGACAGAATGAACAAAAGCGGCGCTCCAGCGCAAAAATACATAACTCCCCAAGAAAAAAGGATCAAACTGGCCTGACCAAAATCCGGTTGGAGCGCCAGAAACCCGGCAATCACCACCGCCACGGTAAAAGACATCATCCGGCCCGGAGGTCCGCCTGGCTCAAAGGACGCTGAGATCAACCAAGCTGAAAACACAACAAAGACCGGCTTAATAAATTCAGAGGGCTGCACGGAGGCAAACCCAAACGAATACCAGCGTGTCGCGCCCTTGCCAAAATCTGTTCCGAAGATCGGCAGCAAGATCAGTGCCAGAAGCGCACAGCTAAACCCCACCGTGGCCCAGCGCCGCACCGTATCGGGCGACATCATCGATGTGATGGTCATGGCAAATAGGGCCAAACCACCGAAGACCGCTTGTCGGTGCACATAATGGAACGCATCAAGGTTGTTGCGCTCTGCCAAAGGGGGAGAAGCTGCGAGTGCTAAAATCAAACCAAAGATAAACAAAAACAGAACGCTCGCCATCGTCCAACGGTCCACGGTTCGCCACCACCGAGGCAAAATTGGATCGCGCACCTCAACGGGCAAAGGCCCATGTACCATTTCTGTCATCTTAAAACCGCCTGTACTGCGCCCCATTTTTGAGGTCTGAAACAATGTTAGCCGGACTCTGCGCTTTTTTCCAGTGCCAATTGCCTTGCCATTTGCCCCACAACAGGCAAGTCATCGCCTATGGACTTTGACACACTCATTATTGGAGCCGGAGCCGCTGGGTTGATCTGCGCCGCACAGGCGCCGGGCAAATGCTTGGTAATTGATCACGCCAAGGCCGCGGGCGAGAAAATTCGCATCAGCGGCGGTGGACGGTGTAACTTCACCAATCTATACGCCTCAGCGGACAATTATATCAGCCGCAATCCGCATTTCGCCAAATCCGCATTGGCACGCTACACGCAATGGGATTTCATCGATTGGGTGACGCGCAGCGGTGTTGCCTACCACCAGAAAACACTGGGGCAATTGTTTTGCGACACCTCAGCCAAGGACATCATCGCCATGCTTCTCAAAGGCGTGGCCGAGGCAGGTGGGCAGGTCCAGCTCAATACCTCTGTGCAATCGGTCACAACGATTGAAGGTGGCTACTCGATCCAAATGAGCAGCCCCCATGGGCCACGCTCGGTAACAGCGCATAATCTCGTAGTGGCCTGCGGTGGCAAGCCAATCCCGAAGATGGGTGCCACCGACTTTGCCCTACGCCTGGCCCAGAAATTCGGCATTCCAGTGACAGAAACCTATGCAGGATTAGTGCCCTTCACCTTTTCCGGCGCCCAGCATGAAGCCTTTAAGTCCATAAGCGGCGTCGCGGCCCCAGCGCGATTGCAAACCAATGGCACCGCTTTTGAGGAAGCTGTGCTTTTCACCCACCGCGGCCTGTCTGGGCCTGCGGCCTTGCAAGTGTCCAACTATTGGTCGCCCGGCGACGTGCTCACGCTGGGTCTATTGCCAGAAGAGAAGCTGCGCCGAGCGGTGAGCGATGCCAAGGGAACCGAAGGGCGGAAATCACCCCTGACCATCTTCACCCGCCTTCTGCCGGCTCGGCTGGTGCCCGTGGTGTTGCAGGATCTCGTCCTGCCCGAGCGCATCGCCGATCTCACAGTCGCGCAACTGGACAGTCTGACCGAGCGCCTCACCCAATGGCGGCTCATCCCCGCAGGCACCGAAGGCTATCGCACCGCCGAAGTGATGGTCGGCGGGGTGGATACCGCGGCGCTCTCGTCAAAGACGATGATGGCAAAAAGCCAACCAGGTCTCTATTTCATCGGCGAATGTGTGGATGTCACCGGCTGGCTCGGCGGGTATAATTTCCAATGGGCCTGGTCCTCCGGATGGGTGACTGGGCAGGCGATAAAAGCAGGATTGTAGCGGCGGCACCTGCATTTATGGCCCCGCTGTATAACCCATGATCTTGGTAGGTGTTCTCAATGTCTAAAAAAGACGGCCACTGCCAGGCGAAGATTATTCAAAAAGAGCCGTGTTTCCCCATCCCGCCTGTCTTCATCAAAAGGCGGGTGGTGCGGGCCTACGTCCCTTTGATAGCCGCTACCTGTATGATGAAATCGTCGCCGCGGGTTTCGAAACTGTCGTATTGGTCAAAACTTGCCGCAGCCGGGGCTAGGAGGACCACGTCACCGGGTTGGCTTTGTGCATAGGCGGCAGATACGGCCGCTTGCATCGTGGTGCAAACTTCGCAGTCCACGTCAAGCTGCATTGCGAAGGCCTCCGCCTCGCGGCCAATCACGTAGGCCTTCTGCACATGCCCCAATGCCGGTTGCAGCGCAGCGAGCCCCCCCTCCTTCTGTAATCCGCCACAGATCCAGCGGATATTATCAAATGCGCTCAGTGCTTTGAGCGCGGCATCGACGTTCGTGGCCTTGCTGTCATTTACAAACCGCACCCCAGATATTTCACTAATCATCTGGCTACGATGTGGCAGGCCTGCGAAGCTACGCAGCCCCTCTTCAATCACCCGCGGCGCCAAATTCAAAGCGCGCATCACCGCATAGGCAGCTGAGGCATTTTGATGATTATGCACCCCCGGCAGTCCCGGGATATTGCGCAGATCGATTGAGGCAATTTGCCGGCCCTTGCGGCTTTCTGCCAAAAACCCCTTGCGCGCCGTCACCTGCCAGTTGTTACCTTTTGGTTTTTTTCCCGAAACGACGCGGATCACCCGATCATCATGAGTCTGATCGGAGAACTGTGTGGCCAAATACTGCCCTTCTGGCTCATCGACGCCAATGACCGCGACATCTGGACAGCCTTCGGAAAAAAGGCGGCGTTTGGCGGCGAAATAGCCCCCATATCCTGCGTGGCGATCCAAATGATCCGGTGAAAGGTTCGTAAATACTGCGATATCAGGTGTCAGGCTACGAGCCAGTTCAAGCTGATAGGAGGATAGTTCCAGAACGATCACATCGCCATTCTCCGCCGGTTGAAGATCCAACACCCCGCGGCCAATATTTCCAGCCAACTGGCTGCGTCGTCCGGCCACCTCAAGCAAATGATGGATCAGAGCGCTGGTTGTAGATTTTCCATTTGAGCCGGTCACTGCAATCACCTTGGGCGCCTTATCAAAGCCCGTCCAAGACTGCGTCGCAAAGGAGCGAAAGAACAGGCCGATGTCATTGTCGAGAGGAATGCCAAGCAGTATAGCCAGGGCAATCGCTGGATGCGGCTTCGGGTAGAGGTGAGCGATGCCCGGCGAGGTGATCAGCATATCCGCGCCCTCAAGCCCGCCACGCAGCGGATCACTACAGCTCAAGCCAGCCTCCTGAGCCCGCTGCCGCCCCGCCTCACCGTCATCCCAGCATAGCACATCTGCGCCGCCAGCCACCAAAGCCTGCGCGGCGACCAGACCAGAGCGGCCCATACCAAGCACAAAGACCTGGCGTCCATGCATTCCTTGAACTGCAATCATCCTGTGTTCTCCAATGGGCGCGCGGCCCTGATGTACATTTACCGGACTTTCAATGTTGCGAGGCCAATCATCGCCAAGACAATGGCAATGATCCAGAAACGGATCACGATCTGGCTTTCCGCATAGCCTTTTTTCTCAAAATGATGATGGATCGGTGCCATGAGAAACACCCGCCGGCCTGTGCGTTTGAACCAAAACACCTGGATGATCACGCTCAAGGCCTCCGCCACAAACACCCCGCCGATAATAGCCCAAACAATCTCATGTTTAGTCAAAACGGCAATGGCGCCCAGCGCCCCACCCAGCGAGAGGCTGCCCGTATCGCCCATGAATATCGCGGCAGGTGGTGCATTGTACCATAAAAAGCCCAAGCCTCCCCCTATCAACGCCATGCAGAAAATCAACAGCTCACCAGTTCCCGGCACATAATGCACGTCAAGATATTGGGTGAAATCAACCCGGCCTACCGCATAGGCCAAAACGCCGAGTGCCGCAGCGGCAATCATCACGGGCATAACGGCCAAACCATCCAAACCATCGGTGAGGTTGACAGCATTGGCCGTGCCGACGATTACTATCATAGCAAAGGGAAAAAACAATATGCCAAACGGCACCAATGTGTCTTTCAGGACCGGCACAGCCACCTGCAAGCGTAGGCCTTCGGGATGCAACTGCGCGGCCACCAGCGCGGAGATCAGAGCAATCACAAACCCCAATCCGAGACGGACCCGGCCCGAGACCCCGGCAGAGGACTGCTTTGAGACTTTGGCATAGTCATCGGCAAAGCCAATCGCGCCAAAGCCGATGGTGACAAAAAGAACCACCCAAATATGCATATTATCAAGTCGCGCCCACAGCAAAGTTGAGACCACCAAGGCCCCCAAGATGAGCGCGCCGCCCATAGTCGGCGTGCCCACTTTGGATTGATGCCCCTCAGGCCCGTTTGATCGGATCGGTTGCCCGCGCCCCTGGCGGCGGCGCAGGAGGTTTATCAAAGGCTTGCCAAACACGAATCCAAAAAGCAGCGATGTCAAAAATGCCCCGCCGGCCCGGAAGGTTATATAGCGAAAGAGATTGAAAAAATCGCCGCCATCCGACAGTAATGTCAGCCAATAAACCATCTGAATTCCCCTACACCTACGGTTGTGAGCGATGCCCTAAATTGCGGATAAGGTCAACAATCATTACAACTTTACTGCCCAAAGAGCCTTTGACCAAAACTCGATCTCCCGGTGCGATCAAATCTCCCAAGCCCAAGCCCAACTCTTGCGCCTCTGGCACCCAGCGGCCGCGGATTGCGGCCGGCAAGGCGTCATAACAGGCGCGCATGCGCGGTCCAACACAATGCACCACATCCACGGTTAACAAGTGGCTATTGTCGGCCAGCTGCGCGTGAATCTGCACCTCTTCCTGCCCCAGCTCCAGCATATCGCCCAAAATAGCAATGCGCCGCGGCCCCTGCCCGGTCTGCTCTTGCGGATCAGAGGCCGCCAGAACTTCCAAGGCAGCCGCCATAGAGGCAGGATTGGCATTATAGGCGTCATCAATGAGCTCGAAATAGGCGCTGGTATCTGCTGGATCTAAGTTGACGGACTCTCGCCGCCCACGCCCCGCCGGGGGTTGCCAGCGAAACAGATCTATCGCGGCCCGCGTCGGATCACCAGACAAAGCCTCAACCGCCGCCAAAACGCCCATGGCATTCATGGCAAAATGCCGCCCCAATGTGTTTAAACGCAGCACTGCGGGGGCACCGCGCAGACGGGCTTGGATCACCGTTACATCGTGATGCATCTCCAGAGCAGTCAGGCGAAAGGCATCCGCCGTCTCGCCAAATCCCACAATCGTCGCCCCCTTGGCCAAGGCGGCTTGTACAAGGATGTCAATCGTCGGCACATCAGCCGGCAAAATCGCCGCGCCTCCAGGCATCAGCCCGGCCACGATGTCGGCCTTCTCTCGGGCAATGCCGTCTAGGCTTTCAAAGGCTTCCATATGCGCCGGGGCCACGGTTGTGATCATTGCCACATGCGGCTGCACCATCTCGCTCAAAGGCGCAATTTCTCCAGGGTGATTCATGCCAATTTCGAAAATGGCAAATTGCGTTTCAGCCGGCATGCGCGCCAGGGTTAGCGGCACGCCCCAATGGTTGTTGTAACTAGCCACCGAGGCATGTGTCAGCCCCTGAAACTCAAGCACCGTGCGCAGCATCTCCTTCGTCGAGGTCTTACCAACGGATCCGGTCACCGCCACAACTTTCGCCACGCACCGTGCCCGTGCCGCGCGGCCCAAGTCAATAAGGGCCTGCAAGACATCTGCTACAATCAGCAGCGGTGCACTGTCAGACACCCCATCCGGGCGACGCTGCACCAAAGCAGCAGCGGCACCCTTCTCGAAGGCCTGCGCCACAAAATCATGACCATCACGCACCGCACTAAGGGCAACAAAAAGATCCCCCGGCTGCAATGTGCGTGTGTCAATCGACACACCATTGGCATCCCAAGGCGCAGCACAATATCCGCCCGTCACAGCTTGGGCCTCAAAAGCAGTCCATAAGGCCATTATGCAACATCCTCCAAGGCGGACACAGAGATACTCGCCTGTTCTACGTCATCAAAAGGTAAAATATCTTCTCCAATAATTTGACCTGTTTCATGTCCCTTACCGGCAATCAGCAAACAATCGCCAGGTTGCAACCCGTCGACCGCATACAAAATCGCTTCCGCCCGATCGCCAACCTCTTCGGCCTCGCCCGCGCCAGCCAACACCATAGCGCGAATGGCGGCGGGATCTTCATTGCGTGGATTGTCATCAGTGACGATCACCCTGTCCGCATGCGCCGCCGCCGCTTGCCCCATCAACACCCGCTTGCCCGGATCCCGGTCTCCACCGGCCCCAAGAACCACAACAAGCCGCCCCATCACATGCGGCCGCAACGCTTGCAGCGCGGTCGAGACGGCATCGGGCGTATGGGCGTAATCCACGTAAACAGACGCCCCATTGGCGCGGATAGCGGCCAATTCCATACGCCCGCGCACCGGTCTCACGGATTTCAACGCAGAAAAGACCGCTTTCGCCTCCGCTCCCGCAGCCAGAACCATGCCCACAGCTAACAGCAAGTTTTCCCCTTGGAACCCACCCACCAAAGGCACTTTGACCTGATAACGTGTCGCCCTGCCAGGCGCATAAAATTTCTTGACCGTTGGCGTCAAATATTTGCCCTAAAATCTGCAAATCCGCTGCGCCACGACCGACGGTCAGACAGCTTTGTCCGCGCTTGCGGCACGCGTAATAAAGCACCATCCCCTTGGCATCATCAATATTGATTACAGCCCAGCCTTGCGGCCTCAACACGCGGTCAAACAGACCTGACTTTGCGGCAAAATAGGCCTCGAATGTAGCGTGATAATCTAGATGGTCCTGCGTGAAATTGGTAAAGCCTGCAACCGCTAAAACCACCCCATCCAAGCGCTTTTGCTCCAATCCGTGGCTAGAGGCCTCCATAGCGCCATGCGTGACGCCGGCGGCGGCAGCCTCCGCTAAGACCTTGTGCAGGGTGATTGGCTCCGGTGTGGTATGGCTCAAGGGCGCGCTCCATGCCCCCTGCACCCCGGTTGTGCCCAAGTTGATCGCTGACAGCCCTAATTCGCTCCAAATTTGCTGACAAAAACTGGCCACAGAGGTTTTGCCATTGGTGCCTGTCACCGCCACCATCACCTCCGGCTGCGCGCCAAAGAATAGAGCTGAAGCCGCCGCAAGCGCCTGGCGTGGATCATTGACAACGCAGATCTGTCCGCCGCGTGGCCTGGACAGGTTTTCGAGATCCATGCGCGGCCCCGTCCGGGTCGGTTAAAATAGCCCTGCGCGCCCTTGGCGCAGCGCATATGGGGCAAATTCAGCCCCATGGCTGCGGCTCCCGGGCAGTGCTGCAAAAAGAAACCCTTGTCGCACGTCGCGGCTGTCAACCGCGAGGCCTTGAATTTCCAGTTGAGACGCCCGCGCCGTGGTCAGACCTAAATTTGCAAGGGTTTTGCTCTTGGTCGCCATCCGCCGGCTCGCTTTCTAAAAATCAGTTGTTGGCCAATGTTAAACTATTTTGCAGCGTGGGTTCAATCTCTGGGGCGAGCCCCAGCAAAGGCGCAACGCGGCGGATAACTTCAGCCGCCACAGGCACGGCAGTCGCGCCCGCCGTCCGGCGTGGCTCTGGGCCGGTGCGGTCTTCAGGCTCATCCAGCGTCACGATCAAGACATAGCGCGGATCGGTGCTTGGAAAGAAGCTGGCAAAGGTCGCCAGAACCTTGTCTTTATGATAGCCACCCTCTGGACTCGGCTTATCCGCAGTTCCAGTTTTTCCCGCCACAGAATAGCCCGGAACATCGCCCATCCGAGCGGTGCCCTCGGTCACCACACGCCGCATCATACTGCGCAATTGTCGCGAGGTCTTGGGCGAAATAATACGCGCGCCAAGCGGCGCGGTCGGTTGTTTCAGCACCGTCGGCTTCACCAAAGTCCCACCGTTGACAATGGCAGCATATCCCGCCGCCAGATGCACCGGCGAGGTTGAAATACCATGCCCATAAGAGATTGTCATTGTTGAGATATCGGACCAATTACTCGGGTACTGCGGCCGCCCCGTTGGGCCCTCAATCACTTCGATGGGTGTGGCTTGCAACAGGCCGAGACGGTCCAAAAAGTCTTTTTGCAATTCAGCGCCGATCATTAACGACAGGCGGGCCGTGCCAATATTTGAGGACTTAATCAATACCTTTTCAACAGGTACATCTGCGCGCCATAGTCACGATAGTCGTTGATCTTATGTTTGCCCCACCTCAGCGGACCTTTGGTGTCCACCATGCTGCCGGGCTCCACCAAACCCAGATCCATCGCTTGGGCCACCGTGAAAGCCTTGAACGCCGAACCCAGCTCATAAACTCCTTGGACCGCCCGGTTGAACAGCGCGCTGTCGCTGGCGTCGCCCTTGTGTCAAAGGCGTGGCCGGTTGTTTGGATCAAAATCTGGCAGGCTGGCCAGCGCCACAATCTCGCCGCTATGGGCATCCATCAACACCGCTGACGCGCCCCTGGCATTCATCAAGCGCATGCCGCCGTAAAGCGCCTCCTCCAGGGCCGATTGCACCGTCACATCAATCGACAGCTGTAAGGGTTGGCCGTCAAATCGGGGATCGCGCAGAAACGTGTCAAAGGCTTTTTCAACTCCAGCCATTCCGATGACCTCAGCAGAATGCACGCCCTGCGCGCCAAAAGTCGTACCACCCAAAATATGACTGGCCAGTTGACCGTTGGGATAAAGGCGCATTTCGCGCGGGCCGAACAACAGACCGGGTTCACCGATGTCATGAACGGCCTGCTTTTCCTCTGGGCTGATGGCGGGCTTTAGCCACAAAAAATCTTGCGGTCCAGCCAAGCGCGCAGCCATTTTCTCAACATTGATGTCGGGAAATATTTCCGCCAATTGCCGGACTGGTGCCCTCTGGGTCAATGATTTGACGCGGATGCGCGTAGAGCGAATGGGTGTCGATATTCGTCGCCAGAACCCGATTGTTGCGGTCAAGGATATCAGCTCTACTGGCCAAAATTTGTGCAGCTGTGGCGCGGGCCTTCGGCTCAATCGGCTCAGACACCGCCAAAGCCGTCATACGCATACCAATGACGCCAAAACTGATGACAAATATACCACCCATCATGAATAAGCGCCGCTGAGTTTTGCGTAAAATCCGTTCATGCTGCATCTCGATGCGCTCACGCCGATTGACATGCTCAATCAAATCAGGATTTTCACCAGCGTTTCTGGCCGAAAATATGCGCGCCAATGGACGAAGAGGTTTGCGAGTCATGGAGACGCCTCTCGGTTCATCACCTCAATCGGCTCGGTGATTGGTCCCAAATCTGATCCAGGGTATGGAATCTGCTCCAAACGGGCAAAATGATCCGCCGTCAGCTGCAACAATTTCAATTCGTCAAAATTGGCATTCACCAGCTGCATCAGTCGCTCAGGGCGATTGAGATAGGCCCATTCAGCTTTAAGAGCGCGCCGCCTCGAATGGGCCTCAGCAATATCACGGTTCAACTGGGCAATTTCATCCAGTTTACCCTTCGTTTCATAGTTTTCCGTATAGGCCCAAAAGGCGAGCCCCATGACACCAACAACCAAACAGCTTAAAAACAGATTTTTCATCAGGCCCTCCGCTGCGGAAGTTGCGGCACGCCAAGGCTGCGTGGATCAACAGGCAGCGCCGGGGCTTCGGTCCGCCGCCCAATGCGCAATTTGGCCGATCGTGCACGGGGGTTGGTGGCGAGTTCTTCTTTTGAGGCTTTGATTGCCTTACGACTTTGCATGGTAAATTGCGCCGGAACCTCTTCGATCAATGGCGCATATCGGCTTCCGGCCTGTGTGCCCGTGCGGGCTTGGAAAAACCGTTTCACGATGCGATCTTCAACGGAATGAAAGGTCACCACAGCCAAAATACCACCAGGACGCAAGATACGTTCGGAGGCGGCAAGCCCTTGGACCAATTGATCGTATTCACCATTTACCGCGATACGCAGAGCTTGAAAACTGCGGGTCGCCGGGTGGGATTGGCCAGGCTTCGCCCGAGGCAAACACCGCTCAACAACCCCGGCCAATTCCAATGTCCGTTCAAAAGGCGTTTCGTCGCGGCGTGCAACTATCATCTTGGCAATGCGGCGGCTGGCACGCTCTTCTCCATAGTTATACAAAATATCTGCAATCTGCTCAGCGCTGGCGCTGTTGACAAGATCCGCCGCCGTCGGGCCCATATCCCCCATGCGCATATCAAGCGGCCCATCTTTTTGAAACGAAAACCCGCGCTCTGCTTGGTCAATTTGCATCGAGGACACACCGATATCCAACACTACGCCATCCACCGCATCGGCGGTTTGATCCAAATTGGAAAACGTGTCTTGCACCAGCTGCAAACGATCACCAAATTGCGGCGCCCAATCGGCGGCCATATCAAAAACTCTGGGATCACGGTCAATCCCGATCACCTGATCGGCGCCGGCGTCGAGCAAATATTTACTATAGCCACCGGCCCCAAAAGTGCCATCGATCCAAGTGCCCGCAATGGGTGCGGCAGCGTCAATCAATGGTAAAATTAGAACAGGAATATGCGGCGCAGATTGGGAGGAATCGGGCCGCATACCTAGTCCTGCCCCGCTTGGTCCAAATAGGCCATCGGATCGAAATCCTCAGGTAAATCATCCAACCAAGCCTCAGTTTTGGCCAATTCTTCTGATTCGTAAGTTTCAGGTTTCCAGATCTGAAACGTGTCACCGGCGGCGATAAAAAATGCCTCAGCATTCAGATCAATCTTCCGACGCAACTTCGCCGGGAGCACCAACCGCCCCGTTTCATCTACGATCGTGGGGAATGATTGTCCATGAAAGAGCCTTTGCAACATCCGACGTTCCATGGATCCGCGCTGCAAAGCGTCAATCTTGGCATCCACCTCTTCGATCGCCGAAATCGTATAGCATTCTAGATAATTGCGGCGGTGATCACCATAGACGATCACCAACTCAGGATTCAGCCCTTGGGTATAATTGGGATCACCCTGCTCCAGCACGCGGCGAAAAAGAGCGGGGATAGACACCCGGCCCTTGTTGTCCACCTTATGATGGCTTTCACCTCTAAATCTGCGTGCCACTTGGGCCTGCCTCGCTCATTAATTGGGGCGTTGCCCCGAAACTAAAAACGGCGGATTGAACTGCTGCTATTGTTCAATCCGCCGACGTTTCCCTTACGGGATGTCCAGCTGCGCGTGCCACCTGGGGGGATGTCTGCTCGCTAACGCGCCGGATCTCTTCGTTTGGAAATGGGTGCCTGTATGCAACCTGCGCTCGCCTTTGCCCTTCTTAAGTAGGGGCTTTGATCTTTGGCCGCTTCCATGGATGATTGTTTACATGGGAATTCATGGTAATCAATAGGAAATTTTTGCAATTTACCTATAATCTACTTTAATTCTATATGAAAATTTTTAGTTTTGAGTAAAAATTTACCATATAAAGCCCTATCTTTGTCATAATAACACAAAATGTAGTGCAATACTCATCGGGCCATAATTTCCCAATTATTTTACATGATCGAGAATGTTTTTGGAAATATAACATATTTAGACCCAAAATACGTAAATTTGCAGTATTTCATCACTGAATTACCGGGCGTCTATCTGCGAATTATCACAATTCTATATTGTGTTCCGTGTTTTCCCAGAAAACCACGGAAGACCGATATGTCCAAACACCACTGTAAGTATATAGCCCTGCTGGCGGACTAGGCGATATCCGAGTCAATCAACCCGCGCGCCAGCTCCGCATATGCCTGGGCCATCGACCCATCGCCCGCCGCGGCTGGGGTGCCGCTGTCGCCTGCAAGGCGCACGCCCAAATCCAAAGGCAAAGAGCCCAAAAACGGCAGACCCAACTTCTGCGCTTCCAGCTCCACGCCCCCATGCCCAAATATATGGGCTTCATGGCCGCAATTGGGGCAAATATATTGGCTCATATTCTCAATCATGCCCAAAATGGGCGTATGCAGCGTGGCAAACATATCCAAAGCCTTGCGCGCATCCAAAAGTGCTACATCCTGTGGGGTCGAGACCACAATCGCGCCGGTCAGCTCAGTTTTCTGGCAAAGTGTCAGCTGAACATCACCAGTGCCGGGCGGCAAATCGATGATCAAGACATCCAACTCCCCCCATTGCACCTGATTGAGCATCTGCTGCAATGCGCCCATCAACATCGGACCGCGCCAGACCACAGCCTTGTTCGGATCAACCATCAGACCAATAGACATCATCGTAACGCCATGGGCCTGTAGCGGAATGATCACCTTCCCATCGGGACTGGCTGGGCGTTTACTCACACCCATCATACGCGGCTGGCTCGGACCATATATATCCGCATCAAGCAGCCCGACTCGTCGGCCTTGCTTGGCCAAGGCCACTGCCAAATTGGAAGACACCGTCGATTTGCCAACCCCGCCCTTGCCCGAGGCAATCGCCACAACTCGGTTCACGCCCGGCACTTTGAGCGGCCCGTCTTGCGGCTTGGGGTGGCCACCCAATTTCAAATTCGGCGGCGCAGCTTTTTGCTCATGCGCGGTCACCACTGCGGTCACGCTGGACACACCGTCAAGCTGCATCACAATTTGCTCGGCTGCGGCACGAATATCGGCCAGCTTGTGCGCGATCTCTGGCGTTGGCGCTTCAATGACAAAGCGCACCGCCTCCCCGTCCACCACGACCGCACGAATGAAATCGCAGCTCACAAGATCCCCCCCATCCGGCAATTGCAGACGGGCCAAAGCGGCCAAAATGTCAGAACGGTCGATGGGCATCCAAGCTCTCCTCAAATCTCTGCGCAGCTATGCCCTCGCAAACCATCTGATGCAAGCCCACGACAAGAGCCATGCAAATGCTGCATAGCGGCAATTCCCAATCATGCGTTGCGAAACTGCGCCCCAAGCTCCACATAAAGCTCATCAACAGTCCGGTTGATATAGAGGATAGAACGATGACAACAGTAACAGAATTCAATGTAACCGCCCCTTCTTTCAGCGCAGCTCTCAACGCTCGCTGGACCGCTTTGCGTGAGCAAATGGCCAAACGCGCCCTGTACCGCAAAACAATCTCCGAATTGCAATCCTTGACGGGCCGCGAACTGGCCGATCTTGGCATTCATCGTTCCGCGATCAAAGGCATCGCTTACGAAGCCGCATTCGGCAAATAAGCCAGACTTAAGTTTTGCAGATCCACCGCCCACGGCCTTGGATCTGAGCAATAGGCTTTCTCCTCCCTGAAGCCTGCAAAAAGCGGCGGCATCCTCCTCCCGGATGCCGTCGTTTTTTTGCCCAAAATTTGGCTGGAAGGGTCATTGAACTTTGTGGGCTGCGGTGACATCTGTGGGCCATGACATATTCGCTGCTGACCGGTCTCGTGCTCTTTTGTTTTGTTTCCTCAATCACGCCCGGGCCCAACAATTTGATGCTTATGGCCACTGGAGCCAATTTTGGCGCGCGGCGTGCAGCGCCCCATGCCTCCGGGATTGTTTTGGGATTTACCTTTATGATTGTCGCCATCGGATTGGGTGTGGCGCAGCTCTTTCAGAGCTACCCTCTGGCCCATCAACTGCTCGGCGGCATATCAGTTATCTATTTAATTTATTTGGCCTATAAAACAGCAACTGCCCGCACAAACCTAGACAGCCCTGAACCCACGGGCCAGCCCATTACCTTCTGGCAAGCCGCTGCATTTCAATGGGTAAATCCCAAGGCTTGGACTATGGCCTTGGCCGCGGTGACGGTTTATGCGCCCCAGCCAGTGACCTATAAAGAGGTCATAGTCGTTGCCGTGATTTTTGGCGCCATTAACCTGCCCTGCATCAGCGTCTGGCTGTTGCTTGGTGTGAAAATGCGGCGATTTTTGACAACACCAGCCCGGCTGCGCGGCTTTAATTGGACCATGGCAGGGCTTTTGCTTTTGTCCCTGGCGCCGATTGCAGCTTTAAACTGAGATGTTCACGGTCAACCCGCTAAAGCCCTAACCCGTCCAAAAGCTTATAATAGGCGACCTCTAGCCTCGACCCCCAAGGGATAGAACGGGTGAAACGGAATTTTTCGCAGAGGGGTCACCGGAAAATCCAGATCCGCATGAAGTGTGCCCGAGGCCCAGCTCGCCAAAACCTTACCCATCGCAGTGGCCATCGCCACCCCACGCCCGTTGTAGCCAAGCCCAGCCGCCATGCCATTTCCGAAATCATGCAAATGCGGGTAGTGATCGGCAGTGGCGGCGATGTAACCACCCCACTCAAACTCCCAACGCACCTGCGCCAATTGCGGAAAGAGCTTGATTGACCATGCGCGAGCTTGGGCGAGACGGGCCCGTGTGGCCTGGACAGAATAGCCACCTCGCGCGCCCATAACAAAACGCCCCGCCGCATCCATCCGAAAGTAGGAGAGGAGCCGGCGGGTGTCAGAGGGGGCATGAAGCCCCGGCAAAATATGGATGCGCAACTCTTCTGAGAGCGGCTCTGTCGCCACTTGCACAGAGCGGATCGGCACCACGGACTGTTGCAGCCCCTTATGCAAACGACCGCTATAGCCGTTGGTGCACAGCAGCACCCGACCGGCGCGCAACTGCCCCCATTTGGTGACCAGAAGATGCTCGGGGCCACGTCGCTCCAATTTTTCAACCTTGGACTGCCCATAGATCCGCACGCCCGCCGCGCGAGCCGCATCACATAGGCCCAAAGCGTAGTTGAGCGGATGCAAATTGCCGCCGCGTGGATCGATCAGGCCGCCGATATAGGCATTGGTGCCAAGTGCCTGCACCACATCCCAGCGCGATAAAAGCTGCAGATCTGCCCCTTGGTGAGCCCATTGTTCGGCTTTTTGCACCAAAGACCTCAGACCCCCACGATTATGAGCCGCGCGCAGCCAACCCACCGGGCGCGCATCGCATTGAATGTGATGCTGGGCAATCAAATCAAACACCAGCTGTCCAGCCTGACCTGAAAGCTCGATCATCCGCTGGCCCATCTCAGGTCCAAAGCGCGCAATGGCGTCATTTGGCGCCTCAATCAATCCCGGATTGACCTGCCCACCATTGCGTCCTGACGCGCCCCATCCCGGCGCTTGCGCCTCCAAAACCACAACGGAGCGGCCCATTTGTGCCAGGTGCAGCGCCGCCGAGAGGCCAGTAAACCCCGCCCCTACAATCGCCACATCCGCGGAGACATCCGCCTGCAGCTTTGGACAGGGCACAGAAGAATTCGCGGTGGCCGACCAAAGAGAGTTGGCAATTACAGGCTCTTCATTTTGAATCATTGACGCGCGCCTTCATGACATGAATGTACTGATTTTGTGGCGCATCTGAGCTAGGCACTCAAGAAAAATCCACTGATCAAAGTCCTAGAAAGGCGCGTCGCCAACCGTATCTGCACTTTGGATATATTGCGCCACAACCTTTTTTGAACCTGCCTTATCAAATTCAATGTCCAGCTTGTCGCCCTCAATGGTCAACACTTCGCCATAGCCAAATTTTTGGTGAAACACGCGATCCCCAACCGAAAAGGCCGAAACTGCCGTCATATCGATGGTGACATGCGTGGCTTGCGCCGGTTGGCGCATGCCGCGTTGACCGCTGCGCTCTTGCAAGCGCCGCCAGCCAGGAGAATTGTACACATCCGCTTTGCTGGCCCGTTCAAATATCCCGCTGCCCGAAGCCTCCTGCACCGCAGGGTTAGCGCTTGCTGCCATACCGGCGGCTCCAAAGCTGCCACCATAGAGCCCGGGTGGGGTCAGCACATCCACATGCGCGCTCGGCAGCTCATCAATAAACCGGCTTGGCAAAGCCGATTGCCATTGCCCATAGACCCGGCGATTTGCCGCAAAAGAAATCGTGCAAATTTCTTCTGCGCGGGTGATGCCCACATAGGCCAAGCGCCGCTCTTCCTCCAAACCCTTGAGGCCACTTTCGTCCATAGAGCGCTGCGAGGGAAAGAGACCATCTTCCCAACCCGGCAAAAACACCATCGGGAATTCAAGGCCCTTGGCCGCATGCAGCGTCATGATCGAAACCTTTGCCCCATCCGATTGCTGTTCATTGTCCATAATCAAACTGACATGCTCCAAAAACCCTTGCAGGTTTTCAAATCCTTCCAGCGCCTTGACCAGCTCTTTGAGGTTTTCCAAGCGCCCAGGCGCCTCTGGCGTTTTGTCATTTTGCCAATGGGTGGTGTAGCCACTTTCATCGAGAATTATTTCTGCCAACTCCACATGGGTGTCGGCCTGCTGGCGGACCTGGACGTGCCAGCGGTCAATGCCGTCGATCAGACGTGCCAATTCCACGGCACCCTTGCCGCCCAAATCTTTCGCCGCCAGCAAAATGCGCGCACCCTCCACCAAAGACACGCCATTGCTGCGCGCGGCAGTTTGGATTTTCTGCTGCGCTTTGTCCCCTAGCCCGCGCTTGGGCGTATTGACAACACGCTCAAAGGCCAAGTCATCATCGGTGCTGACGGCCAGACGAAAATAGGCCATGGCATCTCGAATTTCCATCCGCTCATAAAACCTGGGGCCACCAATCACACGATAGGGCAGACCAATGGTCAAAAAGCGGTCTTCAAACGCGCGCATTTGATGGGAGGCACGCACCAAAATTGCCATGCTGTCGAGATCAAAAGCCGCTTGCCCGCGCGTGCCGCGCTGTGCCGCTTCGATCTCCTCGCCGATCCAACGCGCCTCTTCTTCACCATCCCAATGGCCGATCAGGCGCAGCTTTTCGCCCTCGTCCTTTTCGGTCCAAAGCGTCTTGCCCAAACGGCCTTTATTGCCGTCGATCACCGCACTGGCCGCAGCAAGAATATGCGGAGTGGAGCGGTAGTTTTGCTCCAAGCGCACCACATGTGAGCCGGGAAAATCTGTCTCAAACCGCAGAATATTTCCCACCTCTGCACCGCGCCAGCCGTAAATCGACTGATCATCATCGCCAACACAGCAAATATTCTGATGCCCCTGCGCTAAAAGCCGAAGCCACAAATATTGCGCCACATTGGTATCTTGATATTCATCCACCAAAATATAGCGAAAAAACCTCTGGTATTGGGCCAAGACTTCGCTGTGGTCTTGAAAAATTGTCACCACATGCAAAAGCAAGTCACCGAAATCTGCAGCATTCAAATCGCGCAAGCGATTTTGATATTGCGCGTAAAGTTCAACGCCCTTGTGGTCATAAGCGCCAGCCTCCGACGCCGGAACTTGTCCTGGTGTCCAGGCTCTGTTTTTCCAGCCATCAATGATGCTTGCCAATTGCCGTGCAGGCCAGCGTTTGTCATCAATCTGCGCCGCTGAAATCAATTGCTTCATCAACCGCAGCTGATCGTCGCTGTCCAGAATGGTGAAATTGCTTTTCAGACCCATCAATTCCGCATGTCGGCGCAGGATTTTCACACAGATCGAGTGAAACGTACCCATCCAAGGCATGCCCTCGACCTGACCAATCAAATGCCCCACCCGATCTTTCATCTCGCGCGCAGCCTTATTAGTAAAAGTGACCGAGAGAATTTCATTAGGACGCGCCGTGCCCGTATTCAGCAAATGCGCGATGCGGGCGGTGAGCGCTTTGGTCTTACCTGTCCCTGCCCCCGCCAGCATCAAAACAGGTCCGCTCAACTGCTCCACCGCCGCGCGTTGCGCCGGGTTCAGCCCGTCCATATAGGGCGTCGGGCGGGCAGCCATGGCCATTTGACTCAAGCTGGGGGAAGCGGCGGCCTCAAAGGCCTCTGATTCATCAAAACTGCTCATGTGTGTAATCTAGCGTTATTTGCCCCAAAGTGAAACAATTGTTCGCGTTGTGTTCTTATGTTTTCATAAAAATGCAAATTGAAGCGAAAATAAGGCTTAAACTCGCAATTTAAATGATGTAAGCGCTTGCATATGGATCTCAACTCAAAATACCCCGCCATTTCAGACTTACGCTCGAAAGCGCGCAAGAGAATTCCGCATTTTGCTTGGGAATATCTCGACAGCGCCACGGGTGATGAAAGCACATTGCATCGCAACCGCTCATCATTGGACGCGATCCATTTTGTCCCGCGCGGGCTTCGCGGCGAAATCAAACCGCAATTGGCGACGGAATTTCTTGGCACATCATATTCCGCCCCGTTCGGTATTGCGCCAGTTGGCATGTCAGGCTTGATGTGGCCCGGCGCGGAAAAAACGCTGGCCGGGTTTGCAGCGGGCGCGCAAATTCCCTACGGCATGTCAACGGTTGCGACCACCACACCCGAAGATGTGGCCCCTTATCTGGGTGATATGGGATGGTTTCAGATGTACCCGCCCCGCGATGAAGCTATTCGCAATGACATGATTCAGCGGGTAAAAAACGCGGGCTTTACCACTTTGGTGGTGACCATCGACGTGCCAGCGCAATCGCGGCGCGAACGGCAGATTCGCGGCGGGCTGGTACAGCCACCGCGCCTCACCCCCCGTATTTTGGCGCAGGTGGCCGGCTGTCCAGAATGGGCACTGCGCACCGCGCTCAACGGCAAGCCGCGCATGAAAATGATTGAAACCTACGGCAAGGCGGTCATGGAAAGCGTGGCCTCCCTGCCCTCCAACAACCATGTCGGATATCTGCTGCGCACCGCACCAGATCACAGCTATGTGAAACTATTGCGAGACGCATGGGATGGACCATTGATTGTCAAGGGCGTGATGTGCCCCGATGATGCCGCGCCCTTGGAGGGGCTCGGCGTGGATGCGGTTTGGGTCTCCAACCACGCAGGCCGGCAATTTGCCGGCAGCCCTGCAGCTATTGACATGCTACCGGCCGTCAAAGCAGCAACCAACCTACCACTTATTTTCGACAGCGGTATTGAGGGGGGGTTGGACATGCTGCGGGCGCTCGCATTGGGCGCGGATTTCGTCATGATGGGGCGGGCTTGGCACTATGCGCTTGGGGCTGTTGGCACAAAAGGTCCGGCGCATTTATATGATACGTTGGTGGATGATTTGAAGTCAAATATGATCCAAATTGCCGCGACCCATCTGAGTGATTTGCCCGATTTGCTGCATAAATATTGATTTATTCGCATGTTTGATTGGATAGGAATTCAAGTATTTCTGAGATTAAAATCTAATTTACGCGCAATTAGTGGCTAGTTGGGCTCAAAAACAATTTGTAACTCTGGGAATTCTAGCTTTAAATGCTGCAGGTGCATTGCAACGAGGAATACTCATGGCCGACTTCAAAAAAATCCTGATTGCCAATCGCGGTGAAATTGCAATTCGCATCATGCGCGCGGCAAATGAATTGGGCAAGCGCACGGTGGCTGTCTATGCCGAAGAGGACAAGCTCGGCCTACATCGTTTCAAAGCCGATGAAGCCTATAAGATCGGCGAAGGCCTGGGGCCGGTTGCAGCCTATTTAAACATTGAAGAAATTTTGCGCGTGGCCAAGGCGTGCGGCGCGGATGCTATCCATCCCGGCTATGGCCTTTTGTCAGAGAACCCCGATTTTGTAGATGCCTGCACGGCAGCGAACATCGCCTTTATCGGCCCGAAGGCCGAGACCATGCGCCAGTTGGGCGACAAGGCGAGCGCGCGCCACGTGGCGATTGAAGCACAAGTACCCGTTGTTCCAGCCACCGATGTGCTTGGCAATGATATGGATGCAATCCGAGCAGAGGCGGCGAACATTGGTTATCCTTTGATGCTGAAAGCCAGCTGGGGCGGCGGTGGGCGCGGCATGCGTCCGATACATAATGCCGAGGAATTGGAGGAGAAAGTTTTGGAAGGCCGGCGCGAAGCAGAGGCGGCCTTTGGCAATGGTGAAGGCTATCTGGAACGGATGATCGAGCGAGCACGCCATGTGGAAGTTCAAATCTTGGGCGATAAATTCGGCGACATCTATCACCTCTATGAGCGCGATTGCTCCGTTCAGCGCCGCAACCAAAAAGTTGTCGAGCGCGCGCCGGCCCCCTATTTGACTGAGGCCCAACGGGCTGAGATTTGCGCTCTGGGAAAGAAGATCTGCGCCCATGTAAATTATGAATGTGCCGGCACCGTTGAGTTCTTAATGGATATGGACAATCAAGAGTTCTATTTCATTGAGGTGAACCCGCGAGTGCAGGTGGAGCATACGGTGACAGAGGAGGTCACCGGCATCGATATCGTGCGGGCGCAGATCCTAATAGCGGAGGGAAAACCTCTGGCCGAAGCCACAGGCACGGCCTGCCAAGACGATGTGCGGCTGGACGGCCACGCGATTCAATGCCGCGTGACCACGGAAGATCCGTCAAATAATTTCATCCCAGATTACGGTCGCATCACCGCCTATCGTGGCGCGACGGGGATGGGTATTCGCCTGGATGGCGGCACGGCCTATTCTGGCGCTGTCATCACCCGCTATTATGACAGCCTGCTGGAAAAGGTCACCGCTTGGGCACCAACACCTGAGGCTGCAATTGCACGGATGGATCGAGCGTTGCGCGAATTTCGGATTCGCGGTGTCAGCACTAATATCGCCTTCGTGGAAAATCTGCTCAAGCATCCCACCTTCTTAAATTACGAATATACCACCAGCTTTATCGACACGACAGCTGACCTGTTCAAATTCAGCAAACGGCGCGATCGGGCCACAAAGATCTTGACCTATATTGCAGATATTACGGTCAACGGGCATCCTGAAACCCAAGATCGCGCCCACCCTGCCAGCGATATTAAGCCACCTAAAGCGCCAATTGCCCTCGGTGACCGCGCGCAGGGGACTAAAGATATTCTGACCGCGCGGGGTCCGAAAGGTCTGGCCGATTGGATGAAGGCGCAAGACCGCCTTTTGTTGACCGACACCACCATGCGCGACGGGCATCAATCGCTTTTGGCAACCCGCATGCGCAGCCATGACATGGTAAAAATTGCTCCAGCCTACGCGGCGGGGCTACCTGGGCTGTTTTCGGTTGAATGCTGGGGCGGCGCGACCTTTGATGTGGCCTATCGCTTTTTGCAAGAATGCCCTTGGCAGCGATTGCGCGATTTGCGCGCGGCCATGCCCAATATCATGACCCAGATGCTTTTGCGCGCCAGCAACGGGGTGGGCTATACCAATTATCCTGACAATGTGGTGCAATTCTTTGTGCGACAAGCAGCACAGACTGGTGTGGACGTCTTCCGCGTGTTTGACAGCCTCAATTGGGTGGAAAATATGCGCATCGCTATGGACGCTGTGATCGAAGCGGATCGGGTCTGCGAAGGCACGATCTGTTACACCGGTGATATTCTAAATCCAGATCGAGCAAAATATGATCTGAAATACTATGTCTCGATGGCCAAGGAGTTGGAATCTGCCGGTGCGCATGTGCTGGGACTCAAAGATATGGCGGGACTGCTGAAGCCCGCAGCGGCCAAGGCTTTGATTGGCGCTCTGAAGCAAGAAATTGGCCTGCCAATTCATTTCCATACCCATGACACCTCTGGCATTTCTGGGGCCACTGTTCTGGCGGCGGCCGAAGCCGGGGTGGATGCAGTGGATGCGGCGGTGGATGCCTTTGCCGGCGGTACATCGCAGCCGGCTTTGGGCTCCATCGTAGAGGCTCTGGCCCATACTGGACGGGACACAGGTTTAGATATTGCTGAGATCCGCAAGATCAGCGGCTATTGGGAGCAAGTCCGCGCGCAATACAGCGCTTTTGAAAGCGGGTTACAAGCACCAGCCTCTGAGGTTTACCTGCATGAAATGCCCGGCGGCCAATTTACCAACCTCAAAGCCCAAGCCCGCTCTTTGGGACTGGAAGATCGCTGGGAGGATGTGGCGCAGACCTATGCGGATGTGAACCAAATGTTCGGCGATATTGTAAAAGTGACACCCAGTTCAAAAGTGGTTGGCGACATGGCTCTGATGATGGTGTCACAAGGATTGACCCGCGCTGAGGTCGAAAACCCGGAACACGATGTGGCCTTTCCTGACAGCGTGGTCGATATGATGCGCGGCAATCTTGGACAGCCCCCCGGCGGATTTCCTGCAAGCATCTCTGCCAAAATCCTCAAGGGGCAGCCCCCCATGACAGAGCGGCCAGGTAAATCCATGCCAGCGGCCGATCTTGAAGCCCTGCGCGCCGAAGTCAGCGCGCTTATGGAGGGTAAACAAGTCGATGATGAGGATTTGAACAGCTATTTGATGTATCCAAAGGTATTTCTCGATTACATGGGCCGTCACCGAACCTACGGCCCTGTTAGAACTCTGCCCACCAAAACCTTCTTTTACGGCATGCAGCCGGGTGAGGAGATCACCGCTGAAATTGATCCCGGTAAAACCCTTGAAATCTTGCTGCAAGCCGTCGGCGAGACCAATGACGCGGGCGATGCGCGGGTGTTCTTTGAGCTGAACGGGCAGCCCCGCGTGATCCGCGTGTCCAATCGCAAGGTGAAATCCACAACCGCCACCCGGCCCAAAGCAGAAAATGGCAATGCCAATCACATCGGGGCCCCTATGCCCGGCGTTGTGGCCTCTGTGGCAGCCCTTATCGGAGCGCAGGTGCGCGCTGGGGATTTGCTGCTGACCATTGAGGCGATGAAAATGGAGACCGGGCTGCATGCAGAACGCGACGCGGTCATCAAAGCCGTATACGTCACCCCCGGCGCGCAGATTGACGCCAAGGACTTGCTGATCGAATTTGAATAATTAAATCGCCCCGTGCGGAGGGCCTCAGGACTGCAAAAATCCTTTTGATGTCAGATATTCACATCACGGAGCCGGGCACCCAGATCATTGGTCTCGATCCGGCGGCCCGGTTTCAGAGCTGCTTGGACCATGCCGCCCAGCATCATGCCGATGCTGCGCATCTATTTCTTATGGGAATTTGGCTCATCACGGAGGTGTCGCCCAATATGAAATTTTAAAACATTATCTCGCAGATCAACCTTTCACCACAACGCTCATGCTTGGCAATCATGATCGGCGCAGGGCATTTGCCGAAGTCTTTCCAGAGTTTGCGGCCGGGTTTCGCCAAGGTCGTCACAGCTTTGGCGGCACCGACGTGCTATATCTTGATACGCTTGATGAACAAGCCCGCGATCGGCACAGCGGGCACCTTTGCATCGAACATCTGGACTGGCTCAAAACTCAACTGGAGACAGGCAAAGGGCCGGTGATCATCCTATCTCATCACCACATACTGCACTCCGGGTTTGATGGGATGGATGCTATCCATCTTAGAAACGGCACCGAAGTGGCCGATATGATCGCCGCGTCCGGCCGCTGCCAGATGGTGATCAACGGCCATATTCATAGGATCATCGTGTCATCCTATCGCGGTGTAACCCACGTGATGATAAAAAGTCCCTGCCACCAAATGCCTATGGTTCTGGGCTCCGGGGCCTCAAGCCTCTCTGTCGCAGAACCTGGCGGCTATGGGGTTTTACTTTTAGATCCAATCTCGCCACCACTGCATCATGTGGATGTCGACCTGCCCGAATGTCCCATAGCTTTCGACGCCGAGTCCTAGCATCAGATCCAGCAAAGCCACCCAGGGAAAATTTATCTGACAATTACGGCATTTTACCCCTTGCAGGACAAAGCCACTGGGGCTATTTCAACCTAACCAAAAGGATGCGGGCGTAGCTCAGGGGTAGAGCATAACCTTGCCAAGGTTAGGGTCGAGAGTTCGAATCTCTTCGCCCGCTCCAATTGGCCAAAAACACCAACGCGCGACGCGGGTTTTTTATGCCTCATCGCAGGCGCCTTTCCCCAAATTATTTTGCATCACCTATGCCCCTCAAAAGTGCATAAAATCCGCATACTGCCATTCTCGTTCTACACATAGCGGCAATGCGACCTTAAACGTTGTTGCACAGCAGCATATTCCGCTATTTCAGGGTCAGCTAGAATTTCCTTCCAAAATCGAAGCATAAACTGGCGGTACCTTTGGGTACCGCCTTTTGTTGCCAAAAATACCAGACCGCCCCCACCGATGCGGCACTTGTCACGCTTACCCCTTCTCAACAGCCCGCAAGCGGATTATAAGGCCCCGGAACATAAAGGGTAGACCATGCGCACAGTCCACATTTCCCGCGATACCGCAGAGACCAAAATCTCAGTTGAGCTCAATCTCGATGGCAGCGGCCTCTATGACAATCAGACCGGCGTCGGCTTTTTCGATCACATGCTCGATCAACTGGCCCGTCATGCTTTGATCGACATGACCTTGCGCTGCACCGGAGATTTGCACATTGATGACCATCATACGGTCGAAGATGTGGGCATCGCCTTGGGTCAGGCCTTGGCCCAGGCTCTCGGCGACAAGCGCGGCATTCGGCGCTACGGCGATTGCCTGCTGGCTATGGATGACGCTTTGGTGCGCTGCGCGCTCGATCTCTCGGGCCGTCCCTATTTGGTTTGGAACCTTGATCTGCCAACCCAAAAAATCGGCACTTTCGACACAGAATTGGTGCGTGAATTTTTTCAAGCCTTCTCCACCCACGGCGGCATCACCCTGCATATCGATAAATTGCATGGCATCAATAGCCACCATATTGCGGAAGCGGCCTTTAAATCTGTCGCCCGCGCGCTTCGCAGTGCGCTGGAAACCGATCCACGCAAGTCTGATGCGATTCCCTCGACCAAAGGCAGCCTTTAAGGTCATGCTGACAGCCTTAATCGATTATGAGAGCGGAAATTTGCATTCAGCGCAAAAGGCCTTTGAGCGCATGGCGGCAGAATTGCCCAATGAAGAGGTGATTGTCACCTCCGATCCTGAGAAGCTGCGCCGTGCGGACCGGCTGGTCTTGCCCGGTGATGGCGCCTTTCCCGCCTGCAAAGCGGCCTTGGTGGAAAAAACTGGCCTCTATGAAGCCCTGCTAGAAGCGGTGGAAATAGATGCCAAACCTTTTTTGGGTATTTGTGTCGGCATGCAGATGATGGCGAGCTTTGGCCATGAATATCAAACCACCCCGGGCTTAGATTGGATCGCGGGAGATATCCGGCCAATTGCTCCGACCGATCCAAGGCTGAAAGTGCCACATATGGGCTGGAACGATCTGGTGATCACGGGGGCGCACCCAGTGCTGGAGGGGCTAAAAAATGGCGATCACGCTTATTTTGTGCACTCCTATCATTTTGTCCTCAAAGACAAGGCGCAGAGATTGGCACATGTGGAGTATGACGATGAAATCTCTGCGATTGTCAGCGCCGGCACGCGCATCGGCATGCAGTTTCATCCTGAAAAAAGCCAAAGCACTGGGCTGCACCTGATCTCAAATTTTCTCAATTGGCGGCCCTAGCAGCCAGACTTTACGTAAGGCGAGACCCTATGATCCTTTATCCCGCAATTGACCTAAAAGACGGCCAAGCCGTGCGCCTTTACAAGGGCGAAATGGACCAGGCGACTGTGTTCAACGACAGCCCCGCTGATCAAGCTCTGGCCTTTGAACAGGCCGGCTGTAGCTGGATCCATCTGGTGGATCTCAATGGTGCCTTTGCCGGCACGCCTGTGAACGATGCCAGTGTGCGCGATATTCTCTCAACGGTCTCTGTACCCTGCCAACTGGGCGGCGGAATTCGCGATATGGCAACGATTGCAACCTGGATTGATCTTGGGTTGTCACGGGTCATCCTCGGCACGGTGGCCGTTGAGGATCCCACTTTGGTGCGCGAAGCAGCGAAGGCTTTTCCAGGGAAAATTGCCGTGGGGCTCGATGCCCGCGACGGTTGCGTGGCGACCCGTGGCTGGGCCACTGAAACCGATATTATGGTGACAGATTTGGCCAAGCAGTTTGAACAAGACGGCATTGCCGCGATTATCTATACAGATATCAACCGCGATGGCGCCATGGGCGGGCCAAATATCGCCGCCACCAAAGCCTTGGCGCGCGCCGTATCCATTCCAGTGATTGCCTCAGGCGGGGTTTCCAGCCTGCAAGATTTATGCGCATTGAAGGCAACGGGCGTGATCTCCGGAGCCATTTCAGGGCGAGCCCTCTATGATGGGGCGATTGATTTGCCGGAAGCTTTGGCGGCGCTGGCATGACCCGCAACGCGCGCGCAGGAGACAGATCATGCTAAAAACTCGGATCATACCTTGCTTGGATGTGGCCGAAGGCCGCGTGGTGAAAGGGGTTAATTTCGTCGATTTGGTGGACGCAGGCGACCCCGTAGAGGCAGCGCGGGCCTATGATGCGGCAGGGGCCGATGAGTTATGCTTTCTGGATATCAAAGCCACCCATGAAAATCGTAGTACGCTGTTTGATCTGGCCCGGCGCACAGCCGAGCAATGCTTCATGCCACTGACCGTTGGCGGCGGCGTGCGCAACCCGGCGGATGTGCGTAACCTACTGCTGGCGGGCGCAGATAAAGTCAGCTTTAATTCTGCTGCCGTAGCAGATCCCGATGTCATTGCCCAATCAGCCAATCATTTTGGTAGCCAATGTATTGTTGTGGCCATTGACGCCAAGACCGTCGCTCCTGGCAAATGGGAAATTTTCACCCACGGCGGGCGGCGCGCCACTGGGATTGACGCGATAGACTTTGCCCTTACAGTGGTCTCCAAGGGCGCCGGTGAAATATTGCTCACCTCAATGGATCGCGACGGCACGCGCGTGGGCTTCAACCTGCCCCTAACTCGCGCTATAGCTGACGCGGTATCGGTGCCTGTGATCGCCTCCGGGGGCGTAGGCAGTTTAGATCACCTCGTCGAAGGGGTCACCCAAGGGGGCGCGAGCGCGGTTTTAGCAGCCTCTATTTTCCATTTTGGAGATTTTACCATTCAAGAGGCCAAAGCCCATATGGCCGCAGCCGGAATTCCAATGAGGATGTCATGATATTACACGAGCTGGAACGGACCATCTTTGCGCGCAAATCTGCAGACCCCAGCAGCAGCTGGACTGCGCAACTCTTATCAAAGGGTCCGGATAAATGTGCCGAAAAATTTGGTGAAGAAGCTGTTGAAGCGCTGATTGAGGCGGTCAAAGGCGATCATGCAGCGCTCACATGCGAGGCTGCCGATGTTCTTTATCACCTCCTAGTGATGCTGGCCTCTCGAGATGTCGCCTTGGACGATGTTTTTGCAGAGCTGTCCCGCCGCACAGCCCAGTCCGGCCTTGAAGAAAAAGCCTATCGCTAGGCCAGTTAGCGTTACTGACGGGTTACCGCATAAAGGCCAACGGCCGCGGCATTGGAGACGTTGAGAGAGCCAAATTCTCCCGCCGCTGAAATTTTTACGAGAGCATCACAAGTGTCCTTCGTGCGTTCCCGCAAGCCCGGCCCTTCGGCCCCTAGCACGAGCGCTGTTGGACCTTTGTGATGGCCCAATGTGGCCTCCAATGTCACTTCGGCTTCCCCGTCCAATCCAAAGATGAAATAGCCCATCGTCTTGAGCCACTTCATGGTATCCGCAAGATTTTGCACCCGGAGATAGGGCTGCCGCTCCAATGCGCCGCTCGCTGTTTTGGCCAAAGCTCCAGTTTCTGGCGCGGAATGGCGATACGGCGCGATGACAGCAGCAGCGCCAAAGACCTCAGCGGAGCGCAAAATCGCACCCACGTTGTGAGGATCTGTCACCCGATCAAGCAGTAAGATCACAGGCGCCCCGCCGGGCCGTACCGCCGCCACCTCTTTCAAAGGCCCCCAATCCAGAGTTTTGACTTCTAAAGCGGCCCCTTGATGCACTGACTGTGGATCAATCGGTACCGAAAATTTGCGAGGATCTACAATCTCCGGCTCCAACCCCGCCTCTGCGATGGCCTCACCGAGACGGTCACAGGCGTTTTTTGTCACAAGCAGGCGCAGCTTGATCCTTTTTGGGTTCAATAGCGCGTCTCGCACCGCATGAATGCCAAAAAGCCAAATGGTTTCCGCAGCAGCCGCGCGTTTGTCTCGTTCTTTTTGAACAATCCATGTGGGTTTTTTCATGTGTCTTCCGATCCTAGCCGCTGGGGCCTTATGCAGCGGTGGCTCGGCAAAGCGCAAGTGAAATTCTATTGTATTTTCAGTTAATATTGTATCACCAACAGCCTGCCGCTCTTCGCGCGCTCGGGACACTGGCTATACATATTGTCTCAATAATAACTGGAAATGCGGTAGTACGGCGACCTCGCAAACCGTGGTCATAGAGATATCAGATAGGACTGTCTAAGCTTTCGAGATTTACGGTTCACGGCCTGACCTACCCGCCAAAGTGTCCAGCGATAGTTCGCCATAAATACGGCAATAAACCCCACGCATAAACGCAATAAACCCAGCGCCAGGTTCCGTTTTAAACATAATGGTCAACACCATCGGAACAATGGCCAGTGGCAAAATAATAAGTGTGCCCAATGGGTTGTTCAGGATCTTTTTGGCGCAGCATCGACAGCAACATATCGGTAACAAGCCGAAGAAAGATCAACAGGAGGGCCAGCGGCGAAATTTCCGAGTGTCGGTTAATAAGGAGAAGTGCAATCCAGGCCAAAACATGCCCAAAAGTATAAGCTCCAGCGTCACCAAGAAATATCCTCCCCAACGGAAAATTCCAAATAAAATTCCGATTAAAGCACCGATGATAAGGAAGTAACAGCAGTCTAAACACCGCCATGTCGTTCACGTTAAAAGCAATAATGGCCATAAAGACCACAGCATAGATAGCCCAGCAGATGGACAATCCATTCAACCCATCAATTAAGTTGACCGCATGGCATATTCCGCCGCTGACAATGATGGTGATGATGAGGACCGAGATAAGGCTAATGCTTGTCAGCAATCTAAAACCCAGAAAATCTACATAAGCGACCTAATAGCCAAATAGTATCCCAGCCAAAGTGGTTGAAACTTAATATGTCAATAACCGCTGAGTAGGTTTCATGTCGAAGCTAATGTCCTCGCCCAGCCCGCGCCGCGCCGAAAAAATCAAAAGCGTCCAGGCTAAGTGTGGATCACTCAAATTACTCCCTATGCGATACAAATCTAGACACCGAATCAACGACTGAAGCTCAGCTAGGTAATTTTCAATGAATTACCATGGTACAGGGACCACTAACCTGTCTAATAGAGCAAGTCCCCAGCGGCCCACACCTCAAAATTCGATTCAGGAATGCTACGCCGAAAGCGGGTTTACAGCTTATTCCCGCTTCACTCTGTCAAAGGCAATTTTCGGGTTGACGCGCGATTTTCTAAGTCGTAGTCGTGCCCAAACCGAGGCGATTGCTTCAGTTTAAAGTGGGCGACAGGCCGCAAGGTGTGGCAGGGGACTGTAACTCCCTCGCGGAGACGCACGCCTGGTTCGATTCCAGGGTCGCCCACCACTTTAACACCGCAAATTTACATATATGCCAAGAGTTTCACCAAGGTAACCGGTGAAACTCCCCACAGGTTAACGCTGCGCGTTTTTGTGATTTGGGCTCTTCCACACCCGCAGGTCCATGGGTGCAAGGGGGGCAAGCCCGAGGATGGCATCACTGAGCTTTTCCGCCAGCATAATCGTGGGCGCATTGGTGTTTCCATTGGTCACAAAGGGCATAATTGAGGCATCCACAACCCGCATCCCAGACAGTCCGTGCACCTTGCCTTCTGAGTCCACCACGGCCAGTCGGTCCGTCGCTGGCCCCATGCGGGCCGTGCACGACAAATGCCATTGTGAGCTGGTGTGGCTGTTTAACATAGCATCAAGATCTGCCTCTGATTGACACTCCGCACCAGGGAAAATCTCAGCACCTTTGAGAGCAGAAAACACAGGTTGTTCCACCAATTCGCGCACCAAGTGAATGCCTTTTCGCATCAATTCGCGATCCCTCGGATCTTGAAGATAATTGGCCAAAATACGCGGTGCATCAGCCGGATTATCCGATCTCAATTCAATCGAGCCGCGGCTGTGCGCCCGCATCAAGCCCACATGGATTTGGAAGGCATGCTCGTTCAAAGGAGACCAATTTTCATTCACAGCAATTGGAGAAATAGTGAGCTGGAGGTCAGGATATTCCACACCGGCACCCGACCGAATGCACGCAACAGCGTCAAAATGATTCGATGCACAAAGCCCGTCACCCGCGACCAGCCAGCGAATTCCCGCCGCGACCATGGCCCAAGGTTTCGTCTTTGGCCACAGGGAGACAGGTTGCAGGCATTTAAATTGCAACACAAAATCTGGATGGTCATGTAGGTTTTGACCCACCCCCGGCAGATCCACCTTCACCCCAATGCCCATAGCCTCCAAATGGGATTTGGGCCCAACACCAGAAAGCAACAATAGATGCGGCGAGCCTACGGCACCTGCAGAAAGAAGAACTTCTTGCCGCGCCGTCGCGTTCACAAGCGCGCCATGTCGATCACGATACAAGACACCGGTCACCCGATCACCCGACAGACTCAAGCGATGCACCAAGGCCCGCGTTACAATCGTCAGGTTTTCACGCCCTCGCACAGGATCCAAGTAAGCGCGCGAGGCGCTCCAACGCTGGCCTTTGAAAACTGTTCGGTCAAAAACACCAAAGCCTTCTTGGCAATAGCCGCTGATATCATCGGTTGTTTGATACCCCGCTTGTGCGCCTGCTTCCAAGAACGCGCGAGCCAGGGGTTCAGTTGGTTCAGCCCTTTGGACATGCAGCGGACCCTCTGTGCCGCGAAATTCATCAGCACCACCGCTATAGCTCTCCATGCGTTTAAAATAGGGCAGCACATCGGCGTAGCTCCACCCCTTACAACCGGCTTGGCGCCACCCCTCATAATCCAGCGCATTGCCACGGATAAAACACATGCCATTGATCGAAGAGGACCCCCCAAGAGTTTTGCCCCGATCATGCTGAAGCTGGCGACCATCCAGTTCCGGTTCCGCTTCCCCTTGAAAAGCCCAATTATGTTTAGTGCTCTTTAGATTGGACAAACAGGCTGCCGGGATTTTTATGGAGAGTGCCTTATCTTCCGGCCCGGCCTCCAGCAGGAGCACTCGGTTGCCTGGATCATGGCTCAAGCGGTTCGCCAAAACACAGCCCGCCGACCCAGCCCCGACGATAATATAATCAAATTCCATGACACGCGCGCCCAAACAATTCCTCCAACCGGCCCATATCCCATGCTGCCGCAACTAGGCACATTCAGCAATTAAAAACACGGGTGTCATTGGAAAATATTTTTATCGCAGCCTGCACTTGGTTTTCAGTGGCATATTTCACCGATTTTCTGTAACCGCCTTCTGAAAATAGTATTTCTTTTTTGGTGCATACAATTTTTCATATTAATTTATTGCCAAATAGGACATCCTCGCTCTATGGCGTTTAATATTTTATTCATCCGCCAAGTAGTCCGTTTGCAATATGGGGCCATAATGTTTTTGGCCAGTTTACGCCAATCCGCACCAAATTTTAACGGCCAGGTCTGCGTCGCAGAACCGCAACCTACTAAGCGATGGGATTAGAACATCGCAATCACCGAGCCTGAGATTTATGAGTTGATCAAGACTTTGGTTGAAAAGATTACAATTTTTGAGAATAGTCACTTCGGAGAATACTACCCATACGGTAATAAAATAGAGGCGCGCTCTGTCTTACCCGAGGGCGAGCCTTTCCTCTTTTTTGACACGGACACATTGATCACAGGAGCCTTGGACAGGGTGCCTTTTGACTTCAAGCGCCCCTCTGCCTCGCTCTAAGTTGAAGGTACATGGCCAGTGATCGAACTTTACGGCTTCGGATATAAAGCCACTTGGAAGACCTATACGATAGATCTTAGCTCGATTTCGAAAGCAGATTGGATTGCTCGTAACCGTATGAATATTGGCGGCTTTACCTGTATTTAAACGCCGGGTATTTCTATTGTAAATATCCCAAAATTTTTGGTGATAGGTTTTTAAACTATTCCCTAACCATACTCGACGATGGGCCGAGGGAGATTATCTGCCAACCGCTAAACCCATGGCTCGATCAAGTCACCCTGCCCTTGGTCATCCACAGTTTCGGTAGTGGCCGTGATGTGCTCGAGGCCGGCCACATAGATGGGGCCGTCCTAGCACTATCGCCTTTTGCATTTACTCTGTGCGCGCGATAGTGATCTGGCGATCGAAACCTTGGAGACGGCCATCGCACCCAACCAGATCAACAAAGTCATCAAGGCCTAGGAGCCCGTCCGCCGAATGGTTTACCAAAAACGCGGTTCGAAGGTGCGCGCGCTGTTTGATCAAAATAATCTGCTACGCAAAGAGCAACCGATCCAAAACACAATCAAACAGGCCTGGTTTTGGTTGCGTCGATGTGCGGCTTTAGTGGCTAGCGAAAACCATTCCAAAATGCGGCATAGGCACCAAATGTTCCCCAATATAGCCTGTATTTTCAGTTTTCATCACCAGCCCCAGGTGGAACGAAAGCTGATGACCAAAGAAATCAAAATCCACCCAAGTGCGCGTTCTGCGCCCCTCCTTTGCTCCCGAAACTTCGCCATAAAAGACGCGCTCGGCCTCCAAATCTGTCACATTAATTACAAGATGAGAGGGGGTAAGCATGGACGCTTTCCAAAAATTAATAACCATTTTAGAACCACTGGCAATAAATTGCTGAGCCCTGCGCGATTATTGGCTTGTTCTCCCGCTTAAATCAATTCGCAGGGCGTAAATTCATCCTTTTGGCGCATGATCATTGCACCACAGACCCGATTATGCGAGTTTTTCAAGGTCTAACATGGATCTGACACATCGATTGAGGATTTGATGACATCAAAATTTCTACTTCATCTATCCAGTGATAGTATTGACCTTGAGCGCAGAGACGCATCGGGCCATTGGCATCGGCTTGGATCGGTCTTACCAGACACCAAACATTTGACCGAAGCGCTCACGCATTTGCGCCAAACAGCGGTGACGGACGCGACAAATCCGCTGGAAGTTCTCGTCGCGCTGCCCGACGATCAGATCAAACGTTTGGACCTCGATCACACCGACACTAGCAGCGCAGCCTTGCAGCATGCACTAGCGGGTCAGACCCCTTATGAGTTCAACGAACTTTGCGTGGACTGTCACCCCACACCCCAGGGGCAAACCATCGCGGTGATTGCGCAAGAAACGCTTGACGAGGCCGAAAGCCTCACCGAGGCCTTTGGCTTT
The DNA here is from genome assembly GCA_905181815.1 of uncultured Planktomarina sp. Taxonomy (GTDB): domain Bacteria; phylum Pseudomonadota; class Alphaproteobacteria; order Rhodobacterales; family Rhodobacteraceae; genus Planktomarina. Next base: position 98,750 of record CAJIZA010000005.1, read on the forward strand.
AAGGCCGTGGGTTTCGTCGCTCTGCCGGGCGGCTCTTGGGGGAATAATTTTTCTGTATTTCAAAGATCTGGATTTGGCGACCAAGACCGACCAAGTGCCTATATCGCAGCTGTCCAAGAGGCTAGGGCAGCGGATCTGACGCCCCTTGCGGCCCTTACAGAGGAAGCTATTCATCCGCCCGAGCCGCCCATCGCAAATCTTACCCGCGCAGCCTCCCCCACGACAGATCTCAGCGCAGGCGTAGCAGATGAAGCGGCACCAACGCCGCAGATTTCCACCAATTTAATTCTGCAAGTTGACATGGCCCCACTGCCCCCAAGCATAGGGGCCGCAACACAGGATGCACCCGGCCCGCAGGTTACCGACACCAAAGCCATGCCACCTGCGATCTCGCCAGCCGCAAGCGCCAAATCGCAAGTCAGCCAACTAATGCGCATGGCGCAGCGCCTTGCAGGGATCCGCACACTCCTAAGCCAGAGCCTGCCCAAACCCACAGAGGCGCAGGTCGGCGGAAAGCCAAAATATTTGAGCTTGATCCTCACAACTCTGCTCTTGTTGTTCATGTTCACAGTAGCAGCGCTGGCCGCAACACTTGGGCGTGATAAAATCTACGCCTGGTTAGGCTATTCCTCTTCCCAGGTAGAGATGACCGCGGGTCTTCCCGCTGACCCAATCGGTCAGGCCATTGAAATCAGATTACAACCTCTGAACGAGCCGTCTGCGCCGGCGGAGCAAGCTGCGTTCGTGCCACCGGTACGGGATGATGCGATACAATTGCAAAAGGCAGACGTCGCCCTCAAGGATCCTAAAAATGACGCAGAACCAGCCATTAGCCTTACCGCGCAGGAACCGCCGGCGGTGCGTGCTTTGGCCATCGGCCCTGTCGCCAAACCCGCCACCGTGCGCGCCACAGAAGAAAAAGGACTCATCGCGGCCCGAGATCAAGGCCTGCAAAGCGGAATAGCGACCCCGCTGCTGAACACGCCTTGGTTGAGTCCCGACCCGCTACCAGACAAGGAAAACCGCGAGCCAGAAGTCGCACAAGATCATACAGAGGGCCTCTCAGCCACCAATCAAACGACGCTTGCAGAACCTGCAAACATACCACCGGTAACAGCTACGCTGGAGCAGACAATTCAGACGGCGGCGGCCCTGCCGCAGGACGCCGCATCCGCAGAGGAGACAAATTCTTTGGTCGCATTCCAGCCCATGCCGCGCCCCGCTGGCCTCCCACCACCCGTGAAGCCAAAAACCCTGCCTGAGGGCAAAAGTCTTGCGCGCTCGCTGCGGCCGCAACCTCGTCCGCGCACGATTGAACTGGCGGCGCTCCTGCCAGCTCCGGTGGTGGCTAAACCGTCAGAAATCCAAGCACCCACAGCCACCAGTCGCAAGGCTGTTACCCGCTCTGCTACCCGAAAAAATGTAATAAATTTACGCAATATCAACCTTATAGGAATAACTGGCACAACCCGACTCCGCAACGCGCTCGTGCGCCTACCCAATGGTCAGGTAGTCAAAGTGCGAATAGGAGATCGGTTAGATGGCGGGCGCGTGACAGATATCTCGACTAAAAGTCTCACCTATGCCAAATCTGGCCGCTTGATTACTCTGGACATGCCACGCGGATAGCGGTTTCACGCATCCGAGACCCCGGCTTCCGCAAATGTCGCCATGCCTGAAAGACAGGCCACCGCCCCTTTCAAAACACCTATCGCCAATGCACCGCCAGAGCCTTCACCCAGCCGCAGCCCCAGTGACAACAGCGGTGTCTTGCCAAGATGCTCTAAAAGCCGCGCGTGAGCGCCTTCGGCGCTTTTATGACCCGCCTGGGTGTGATCCAAGGCCGCCGGGTTCATCACATGCAGAACCAAAGCGGCCGCTGAACAAATGAACCCATCCAAAAGTACGGGAACACGATGGGCACGCGCCGCTGCAATGGATCCGGCCATAGCGGCAATTTCCCGTCCACCGAGCGCCTGTAGAACAGACAGAGGATCATCCAAAATCTCAGCATGACGGGACAATCCCACCTCCACCACAGAACATTTTTTGGCCAGACCGGCATCATCCACGCCCGTGCCGCGCCCAACCCAATCTTGAACCGCGCCACCAAGCAAAGCCGCCGCAATCGCCGCAGCTGGCGTTGTATTGCCAATGCCCATTTCGCCAGCCACAAATAGATCGGCCTTCGGATCCACCGCCCGCCAGCCGATTTGCAAAGCGGACAGCAAGTCGGCCTCAGTCATTGCCGGCCCCTGGGTGAAATCTTGCGTTGGCCGATCCAGATCTAATGCAACCACGTCCATTTTTGCACCAAAGGTCTTGGAAATCTGGTTGATCGCCGCGCCACCAGCTTGGAAGTTAAAGACCATTTGCTGTGTCACTTCCGGCGGAAATGCCGAGACTCCAGAAGCAGCAACCCCATGGTTTCCAGCGAAAATAACAACCTGAGGCGCTTTAATATGTGGCTGCGCTTGTCCGGACCAACGGGCGTACCAAATCGCCAAATCCTCCAAATCACCCAAAGCGCCAGGTGGTTTTGTCAACTGTGCATTGCGCTCGGTCGCAGCCTGCCCGGCACTGTCATCCGCACTAGGCAGATTGTTCATAAAGTCACGAAACTCGGCTACCGAAAAAATCTCATGCATAGTTTATATAAATCCGTTAATTGCAGTTGATCCTGTGATTATCACAGCGCAGAATAAGTTGATGTGACTAAAGGACCCGCTTAATGTCTAACTCCGACACATGGTTTCCAAAATGGAGCGACATCCCCGCCGCGATCAGCCTGCTCAGCCGCTTGCCCGTGTGGGTTGACACGAAGCAAGCACAAGCGCATGGCGCTCACCCAAGCTGGGCCTATGGTCTGGCTGGGGCCCTTTTTGGCGCGCTGGCCGCTTTAGCCGCCTGGGTTGGGCTTGTGTTGGGCCTGCCGAGTCTTGCCATCGGCATGCTTGTGGTCGGCACGACAGCATGGGTCACGGGTGCAATGCATTATGACGGGCTGGCCGATAGTTTGGATGGGCTTTGGGGGGGCTGGAGCCCAAAGCAGCGCCTTGATATCATGAGAGACAGCCACATAGGTGTGTATGGCGTCGTTGGACTGATCTGCATGTTGGGCCTGCAAGCCGCGCTATATGGCCAGATGGCCAAGCATAGCCTTTGGCCCATCCTTGGCGTTATGGCCCTCTCACGGGCTATTATGGTGCCGCTGATGACAGCGCTGCCCAATGCCCGCGGTGAGGGATTATCAGCCAGCGTTGGCCGACCCGCCTCCCAAACTGCCGTTGTGGCCGTGGCGCTTGGAGGGGCGATTGCGGCGTTGACCGGGGCGTGGCCAGCCTTGATCGGGGCGCCTCTTGGCGCTTTGGCCGTTGCCGCAATCGCGAAGCGAAAAATTGGTGGGCAGACAGGTGATATTTTAGGGGCGAGCCAGCAATGCGCCGAAACCTGCGCCTTGATCTGTCTCATCGCCCTACTTTGAGGCCGCCTTAGATGACCCGTCCCGCGCCAAACCTATTGATCCTCAGCGCGGGCATGGTATCATGTCTAACTCTAGCTGGCTGCCGGAACCACACGCGACATCAGCACATCGGTGATTTCTTGCCCGGCCGTTGATTCTTCGGCCCCATTCACCACGGCAATTTCGCGTGTTAGACGCTCAAGCGCGGCCTCATAAAGCTGGCGTTCTGAATAGCTTTGCTCGCGCTGGTCATCGGTGCGGTGCAAATCACGCACCACCTCGGCTATTGCGATCAAATCACCGGAGTTGATCTTCTGCTCATATTCCTGTGCTCTGCGGGACCACATAGCCCTTTTCACCTTGGCTTTGCCGCGTAGGATCGCCATGGCATGGGCCACCACATCTGGCGTTGCCAACGGGCGCATGCCCACTTCAATCGCCTTGTGAGTTGGCACGCGCAGGGTCATCTTATCTTTATCAAAAGCCACAACGAATAACTCAAGGGTGATGCCCGCAACTTCTTGCTCATCAACCGCAGTGACCTTGCCAACCCCATGGGCAGGATAGACCACATACTCGTCAATACGGAAATCAAGTTTTTTCTTACTCATCTTTGTCCTTTCACGCCGACGCACCGGTGTACCTGCTGTAAGGAAACAGCCTTAGGGTTAGATTAGAGAGGATGCGCTTGGCGCTGTGTGTAAAACAGCTGTTCATCTGGGTCTAACGTATCATATTTTGAGCGATTGATAAAGCGGGGCTATTTACCCACCAGTTCCGGCCGCTTCAGAGAAATATTTCTCCAACTTGCCCTCTTCGCCATCGCGGGCTTCCGCATCGGGAAGCTCGTCTTTTTTTGTGATGATCACAGGCCAGGCCTCGGAATACTTCCGGTTGAAATCCACCCATTTTTCCATATCTGGCTCGGTATCCGGCCGAATAGCATCGGCGGGGCACTCAGGTTCACAAACACCACAATCAATACACTCGTCGGGATGTATAACCAACATATTTTCACCCTCGTAGAAACAATCTACCGGGCAGACCTCAACGCAGTCTGTGTATTTACAGTCGATACAATTGTCTGTGACAACATATGTCATAATCGTGTTTCCTTTAACTTCGACTTGCGCATAAACCGCAAGCCACTCTTTGGCAAGTTACGCGTGACTTAGTTCTCTTCAAGATCTTGCTTAAATTTCTGAATGGCCCGGCGCTCGCGGGCCGTCGGGCGGTGATCCGCCTTTGGACTGGCTGTGAATGCGGGCTTGGGTGCAGGGGGCGCCAAGTCAAGATAGAGGGCCTGGGCCTCTGGAGCGGGGCCGCGCCGCGTGCCAAGTGCGCGCACTTCAATCACCCGTGTGTCCAATGCTTTTGGGAATGTCAGCACATCGCCGACGCTGATCATACGCGCGGGCTTGGAGATCAAATCCCCATTCAGGCGCAGCTTACCTGATTGCACCAGCTTTGTGGCCAGGCTCCGCGTCTTGAAAAACCGGGCCTGCCAGAGCCATCTGTCAATTCGAAGACCCGGTTTTGCCTCACTCACTTTTTGTTAAATCCCATCAAGGCTGCGGCAAAGGGGTTGTCTGGATCGATCGGCTTGTCACGTTTGGGAGGGCCAGCTTGGAAACTCTCCGCTTTGCCGGGACTGCCGCCTGCCTTTCCGCCTTTGCCCTTCGGTGCACGATCGTGTTTGGGCTTACCGCGTGGCTTTTGGCCTTTGCGCGGCCCATCCACCGAGCGGTCCACACGTTTCGCACCCCATGCGAACGTATAAAAGACCTCCATTTCCACGGGTGCCGCCTCCTTGGTTGCATCTAATGAGGCATCTTGGGCTGCCGCGGCGTGTGATTCCGGCTCTGCTGCTGGGATCTCTACAGTCGGCGCATCCTTTGCTGCGGTCTCGACTGCATTAGGTATCCCGTCACCAGAAACATCCGTATCACCGAAAGGCGCCTCCACCACCGGCGCAGTCGCGGGCGCTTTCACCTTGATCCGCTCAGCCTTTTCTGCGCGATACCCCAGACCCTGCATCAAATTGGCAAATTGCTCCAACGTCATGCCCGTGATCGACAGCATATCCGCCGTGGCTTCAAATCCGCCACGCGTGTCCTGGGTGCGCAGCATATCTGCGAGGCGTTCAGCCATATCTACACGCAAAGCCCGTTCGCCAGCAGCGCGATAACCGGATTTCAAATGATAGCCCACAGGCTTTGTCTCATCGGTCGGCACAGTCACTAGACCCGGGGGTGGCGCCTCAGGAAATTCTTGCAGGCCTGAGGCCAAAGACCAAAGTAACAACCGCAGGCGCGTTGGCGCAGGTTTGAGCAACAACGGCATGAAGATTGCAAACTGACCAAATCGGATGCCATGCTTGCGCAACGCGCTGCGGGCTTCTTGATCCAAGGATTTCACATCCTCGCCCACATCCGCCCGGTCCAAAACCCCCAGCCCTTCGATCATCTGAAACGCAAAGCCGCGCGCCATGCCAGTGAGACTTTCGTCGCGCTGCATATTTATCAAAGGTTCAAATAAGGTGGCTATTTTGCGATCTATAAAATGCTGCAGACGTCGCGTCACTTTCTCAGCCACTTCTGGCCCAGCCTCTACATCAACGAAGGCCTGCACATGCGGTTTGAGCGCATTTGAGCCGGGAACCAGCTTGCCCACCGCCGAGCTGCCCCACATCAGGCCGCCTTGTTCAGTGAAATCAATTTCCGTATCTGGCGCATTGTACATCCGATCCGCCCGAAGATGAAACTCGGGGGCCAGGGCTTGAAGACTGGCGCTGCGGAGCGTCTTGGCCTCATCGGGTGACGCGCTGGCATCTTGCCGAAATTGAAATCCCTCAAGCCGCCCAACAAACTGCTCTTCTACTGTTACTTCGCCATCTTTATTCACGTCGGCCACAAGGCTCTCCTTCTGTTTCAGTCGCCGCATCAAAATAGATGTGCGCCGATCGACAAATCTTTGGGTCAGCGCGATATGCAGCGCGTCTGACAAGCGGTCCTCTACAGCGCGGGTCGCTTCGCGCCAATGTTCATGATCATGGGCCCAGTCTTTGCGTTGCGCAACATAGGTCCATGTGCGGATATAGGCTAACCTTTTTGACAGGGCGTCAATGTCACCCTTGGTATTATCTAAACTATTTATGCTTCCCGCGAGCCAATCTTGCGGAATTTGCCCCATTTCATGCAAATAGTTGTAAATAATACCCAGAAGCTCGGCATGTTGCCGATTTGAAATGCTTCGAAAATCAGGAATTCGGCAGACGTCCCAAAGCAGCGCAACCGAGGCGCCGTCGCTCGCGCGCGCAGCAACTTCTGCATCTTGTACCAAAGTCTTGAGCGCCGCCAAATCACAGCTTTCACGCACACGGGTCAGCCATTCATTGTTGGTATGTTGCTCTAGTGCAGAGATCAGCGCTTTGGTGGAGCCAAATTGCAGCTTGGCATTGCGCCAGTAAAGCTTGGTCAAAGGCGCAAACCGATTTTCGGTAATGGCCTGAACCAATTCATCATGCAAAGGCGCAGCTTCACCGGTAACGCCGAAGCTGCCATTATTCATATGTCGTCCAGCACGGCCTGCGATTTGCGCCAGTTCAGTTGGCAAAAGCGGTCGCATGCGGTTGCCATCAAATTTTGATGTTGCTGAAAAGGCCACATGATTCACATCCAAATTGAGCCCCATGCCAATGGCATCGGTGGCGACAAGATAATCTACATCGCCGTTTTGATACATCTCAACCTGCGCATTGCGCGTCCGCGGGCTCAACGCCCCCATAACCACCGCCGCCCCACCCTTTTGGCGCCGCAGAAGTTCGGCAATTCCATAGACATTATCAACGCTAAACGACACGATGGCAGAGCGTTCTGGCATGCGGCTGATTTTTTTTTGCCCGCTGTAACTCAGCTCGGAAAATCTCTCCCGGTGCATAAAATCCGCACTCGGAACCAAAGCCGCAATGGCCTTGCGCATGGTTTCTGCTCCCATAAAGAGCGTTTCATGCAAGCCGCGCGCACGCAGCAAACGGTCCGTGAAGACATGGCCGCGCTCGGGATCGGCGCAGAGTTGGATCTCATCTACCGCTAGAAAATCACACCCCATACCCTCGGGCATGGCCTCAACCGTACAAACCCAATATTTCGCGCGCGGCGGCACAATGCGCTCCTCGCCGGTTACCAAAGCCACAACGGACGGTCCCCGGAGCGTTACGATTTTGTCATAGACCTCACGTGCCAGCAATCGCAGCGGCAATCCAATGATTCCCGTGCGATGCGCCAGCATCCGTTCAATGGCATAATGGGTTTTACCCGTGTTGGTCGGGCCTAAAACGGCCACAATTCGGTTATTTGGAGCCATTGGCCAATCCCTTAACGGATTACAGGGCTTGCCCTAGGGTTTTTGCTTCAAGTAGCGCGCGCGCTTTCGATATAATTTCGGCATGAGGATGTATAGCCTCAATCCGACGCAGGATCTCAAAAGCCTCCTGATAAAGCCCAGCATCATCGAAAATCAACACCAGCCCTTCAAGGGCCTGAAAATGGCGTGGCTCCAGGGACAAAGCTCGCTCGAGAGCGGCCAAAGCGGGACCTATTTTGCCCATGTTGAATAGGGTCACCGCGCTCAGGTTCCAGCCCTCAGCAAATTCTGGCGCATGATCGGTCAGGGCTGTCAAATACCCCATGGCTGTTTTCTGATCGCCGGCATCGATGGCAATCTTCGCCCGAGACAACAGCAAGTCGGCCGCTGGAGATCCGCTTTTTGACCATTCCTGCCGGATTTTCGCCTCCAACGCCAGCGCATCAGCGGCATCTACATTCTTCAAACGCTCAAACAATGCATCCAACCGCGCCGATTGTCCTGCCGCCATCTCGGCTGCCGCAACAAATAGACAGATTGCCGCTAGGATTGATTTGAGTTTCCAAAAAATACTGTCCATAATCGAGACGTAGCATAGTTTTTCGGGGTTTCAGCCCCTCGGTGTAAAATAAAATGATTAAGGAAGATGTTGTATGAGCCAAATATTGAACCAAGCCCGTGATGTTTTAACGCAAAAGCTGGACGGCGGCGTTTTTGATGGCTCTGCAAAATTTTCAATTGCCGGTGAGGGCGCTTTAATCCTGGACAGTGAGGGGGTGCGAATTTCCGACGAACCGGCGGATGTGACCCTTTCGGCCACGGCAGAGGTCTTCGAGGATATTCTTGCCGGCACGCAAAATCCAACCTCTGCTTTCATGAGTGGCAAGCTCTTGGTGGAGGGAGACATGGGTCTGGCCATGCGACTGGCAGGTTTTTTGAGCTGATGCTAAGCAATGCGCCGCTGCTGAACGATCTGGCGCGCGGCCCCGCGGGAGCCTCGGGCCATTGGGTGCAAACACAAGACGGGCTGCGCCTGCGCCTTGGGGTTTGGCGAAATGGGGCAAAAGGGACGGTCTTGATATTCCCCGGGCGCACTGAATATGTTGAAAAATATGGTGGAGCCGCAGCTGCCCTTGCCGAGGCCGGTTACACCTCCTTGGCCATAGACTGGCGCGGCCAGGGTCTGTCAGACCGACTGTTGCCAGATCGCCTGATCGGACATGTGCACAGGTTTTCTGACTATCAGCGGGACGTGCAAACTCTTATGATCGCAGCAAAGACATTAGACCTTCCCAAACCGTATTTTATGATGGCCCACTCCATGGGCGGCTGCATAGGCTTGCGGTCCCTTGCTCAAGAATTGGCCGTACAGGCGGTAAGTTTCTCCGCGCCCATGTGGGGAATTTTGTTCCACCCACCTGCGAAACGCGCCTTAGCTTGGGGGTTATCCAGCCTCCTGCATCCGTTCAAATTGGCTGAAATGCGCGCGCCTGGAACCTCTGTTGGATCCAATTTACAGGAGGTTTTATTTCAGGAAAATCAGTTGAGCTGTGATCCACAAATGTTTGAAATGATGCAAGACCAACTGCAAGAAATTCCAGATTTCGCCCTTGGCGGCCCGAGCTTGCGCTGGCTCAATGAAGCACTGCGCGAGATGTTATCGCTGCACCGTCACCGCGCACCAAACTACCCAGCCCTGTGCTTTTTAGGTGACCTGGAAACCATTGTGGACCCAAGGCGCATTCAGCAGCGTATGGCCAATTGGCCCGGAGCCTGCCTAAAGGTAATTTCCCAGGCCAAACATGAATTCATGATGGAACGCCCCGAGATCCGAATGGAATTTTACCGCGAAACCATCGCCCATTTTGATCGCCATCACCCAAGTGCATGAATGCCGGCTGCATCAGCATTGGCCCCAGACTTCATCCAGCCCTGCTCGGAACCAATAAAGAACATATGCGCCCCAAATTGCGCCCAATCCACAGCCTTCAAGGCATTGGGCACAAAAGTCATATAGGCTTTGCCTGAAACCTCGGCCGCCGCGCCGCAACGCGCCAAAGCCACACGCAGCTCCTCAGAATTGGTGTCGCTATATCCCATTGAGACACTCATATCTGACGGCCCCAGGAACAAACCGTCCACGCCAGGAGTCGCGGCAATTTTCTCGACATTTTCCAACGCTTCAGGCTCTTCAATCTGGGCAATCACAACGGTTTGACGCGCCGATTGCGCCAACACTTCTGCCATATTTTGCGTGCCATATCCAGCCCAGCGTGTGGCACCAGCAAAACCACGACCCCCAGGACTAAAATGCGAGGCGCGCACCAAATTTTCGGCCTGCTCCGACGTGACGATATGCGGTGCCACCACGCCAACCGCTCCCATATCCAAAACCTGCAAAACGGTTTGGGGTGCAAAATGCGTCACCCGCACCAGCACCGGAAAATCCAAGGCCCGCGCTACTGCCAAACAGGCATCAGTGCGCGCCCGGTCAAAGGGACTATGCTCCATATCGATGCAAATAAAATCTAGCTGCGAGGTGGCCAGAACCTCCACCAATTCATAGGCTGGCGTTTTTAAAAATGTCCCGGCCATCATATCACGATTTGCCATGCGGGATTTAAAATTCTCAATGCGCATAAGTTCTCCAATTCTAGCAACAGCCAAAGCAGAGCATGAAGTGCTGAGAAATTCAATTTGAATTCCGAACGCTTAAAGTGGCTTTCCTCCCAACACAAAAAACATTAGACAGAGCACGAGATACCGAATAATTTTGCAGCTCAAAACTGGGCGTTTTCTGAGCCAGCTGACCGAACAATACAGCCCTGATGGATCAATTCATGCTAAAAGACACTCGTGTATTTGAAGCCAATCCGCAAGGCGGCGGAGCCTTTGGAGATTTGCCAGAATGGGACCTCAGCGATCTTTATGCATCCGAAGATGCACCAGAGCTGCAGGCCGATCTCAAATGGCTAAAAAAATCTTGTCTCTATTTTTCAAATGATTATGAAGGGAAGCTCGCGCAGCTCAATGCGGATGAAATGCTCAAAGCTGTTGAACGCTATGAGGCTATCGATATCATTGCCGGTCGGATCATGTCTTTTGCGGGTTTACGTTATTATCAGCTGACATCGGACCCCAAGCGGGCGAAATTCATGTCAGATATGCAAGACAAGCTGACAGAACATACGACAAAATTGGTTTTTTATGGCTTAGAATTTAATAGATTGCATGAAGAAGCTCTTTCGAAATTACTGTCGAAAAATGCGGCCCTGGCTCGATATAAGCCGGTGTTTGACCGCATGCGCGCCACGAAGCCCTATCAGCTATCTGACGAGATGGAGACATTCCTGCATGATCAATCGGTGGTCGGGGCAGCTGCGTGGAACCGCTTGTTTGACGAAACTGTCGCCAACCTGGTCTTTCACATTGATGGAGAAGATCTACCGCTGGAGGCTGCGGCCAACAAGTTGTCCGAACAAGACCGAGACTCGCGCGAAGCGGCGGCCCGAGAGATTGCTCGAGTATTGCGGAAAAACACCAGCCTTTTTGCTCGGGTACATAACACTTTGGCCAAAGAAAAAGAGATAGAAGACCGCTGGCGAAAAATGCCGACACCGCAAACCGGACGGCATTTGTCCAATCATGTCGAAGCCGAGGTTGTGGAGGCGCTGCGCAATGCGGTCGTAGCCGCCTACCCCAAATTATCCCATCGCTACTATGCGCTTAAAGCCAAGTGGCTTGGTCTTGAGACCATGCAGGTCTGGGATCGAAACGCTCCGCTGCCAATTGAAGACGACAAGCTGGTCGATTGGAGCACAGCGCAAGAGATGGTGCTGTCAGCCTATGCCGAGTTTTCTCCAGAGATGGCCAAGATTGCCAAACCCTTTTTCACTCAAGGCTGGATCGATGCGGCCGTCACGCCTGGTAAGGCACCCGGCGCCTTTGCTCATCCTACCGTCACCACCGTACATCCCTATGTGATGCTCAACTACCTGGGCAAGCCGCGCGATGTGATGACACTGGCCCATGAGCTGGGCCATGGGGTTCATCAGGTTCTTGCAGCCCAGCAAGGCGAGCTGCTGTCCTCAACACCGCTAACCTTAGCAGAGACAGCTTCCGTTTTTGGCGAAATGCTGACGTTCCGCAAACTTTTGGCCGCCGCCAAAACCCCGCAAGAGCGTAAAGTGCTTTTGGCCGGTAAAGTCGAGGATATGATCAACACCGTGGTGCGCCAAATTGCTTTTTATGACTTTGAGTGCAAACTGCACGCCGCCCGTGCCGAGGGGGAACTCACGCCAGATCAGATCAATGCGATTTGGATGAGCGTGCAGGGTGAGAGCCTAGGACCGGTGTTTGAATTTATGGATGGCTATGAAACTTTCTGGTCCTATATCCCGCATTTCGTGCATTCCCCTTTCTATGTATACGCCTACGCCTTTGGCGACGGCTTGGTAAACGCGCTCTATGCAGTCTATGAAGAGGGCGATCCGGAGTTTCAGGCCAAATATTTCGACATGCTGCGGGCCGGGGGCTCGAAGCACCACACAGAGCTGCTCGCGCCCTTTGGTTTAGACGCCAGTGACCCCAAGTTTTGGGACAAGGGGCTCAGCATGATTTCTGCGATGATTGATGAGCTGGAAGCGATGGAGGATTAAGCCAACTCGCTCCATGGCCAAGGGCGCACGTCGCTGGCAACTGTTTGATAGCGGGTGGCCTTAGCAATCCAAATTCCCAAAGTCGCGCCAAAATCAACCAAACTCTTATTGGGTTGCCGCCCAGCGACCAGCATAATGATAAACTGGATGATCCTGACAAAGGTCAGAACCGTATGCGCGAGGCTCAACATGACGGAAATGACAACCATCCACAGCAGCCGCATCGCCAGGTTTTCCCATGCTTTGCCCTCTCTCGGCCCATTGAGGGCAAACCCACCGTCACCTTTTGACTTACTCATCGTTGAAACACCTTTTTAAATCTAAAAATTTGATTGAACGTCGTATTATATCAACAATCTGTGGCTTTGAACTCACGTTAAGGCTGTGCCAATCGCCAGTATCGTGTCAATCGCTTCTTGGGTTCCGCGCGCCTGCTCGAGGGTCCAAGGATAGGCCGCGCCAGTGCGGATGCTGTGACCAAAGGCTTCCACTTGATTGACATAATGGTTTGCAGCGGGAAATCTCTCAACTCGCAGGCCTAAATTCGGTTGGTGCAATTCAATGCGCGCCTCGCCAAAAATATTAGCATTGAAGGGCGCAGTTAAACGTAACAGCCCTGCCGATCCATGAAACACCATCTCTTGATGCGGATGCATACGCGTGGAGACATAGGCCGAATAGGTCGCATCTCCCATATTGCCTTGCATAGACGCAAAAGTGTCAAACCCGCTTTCCAAACGAATTTTGGCGGAAATATTTTCGAGATCTGCCCCCATGACATAGCGCGCCGATCCCAGCACATAGACCCCAATGTCGCGCAGCCCGCCGCCGCCCATGGCTGCTTGATTGCGAATATTTTGCGGATCATCGGAATTGTCATAGGAAAATCCGCCAGTGATATGAAGCACCCGGCCAATCGCGCCATCCGCCACCATTTGCCGCGCGCGTTGCCATTGCGGGTGGCTTACGATCATATAGGCCTCAGCCGCCAAAAGTCCTGTCGCATCGCGGGCTGCGATTAACGTGTCAAAGTCTTCAGCCTGCATCGCAATGGGTTTTTCCGCCAACACATGTTTGCCAGCATTGAGCGCCTTCACAGTCCACTCCACATGCATGTGATGCGGCAAGGGGATATAGACCGCATCAATATCAGGATCCTGGATCAGAGCGTCATAGCCCATAACCGCCCGGCATCCTGTGGCAAACTCCTGAAACGGGGCCACGCTGCCAAAGGTGCGACTGGCCACAGCCGATAAAACCGCCCCGTTAGCCGAATTAATGGCCGGCCCCATTTGCTCGCGCGCAAATTTGGACGCCCCAAGAATACCCCAGCGTATTTGTGTCATGCGAGCCACCGTTGATACCAGACCACCCTAGGATAACCCAAAGAGGGCAGCGCCGCCACAGAAAATGGCAGGGCAAGAGGCAAGGCTTGGCATCACAGGTCGCGCAGCAGGCCCTTTTCTTGTGACAATTCACGCATACGGTTTTGCAGCTTTTCAAACGCCCGCACTTCAATCTGGCGAATCCGCTCACGGCTCACGTCATATTGGCTTGACAGCTCCTCCAAGGTCAGCGGCTGATCGTGCAAGCGGCGCTGGGTAATAATGTCTTTTTCACGGTCGTTCAAAACGCTCAGCGCCTCAACCAGCATGTCACGACGCACGGACATCTCATCATTGCGCTCATAATCGCCTGCTTGATCGGCATCCTCATCTTGCAGCCAGTCTTGCCACTGCGTCGCGCTTTCGCCATCGCTGCCGACCATGACGTTCAAAGAGGCATCACCCCCAGACATTCGGCGGTTCATCGACTGCACTTCGGTTTCAGTCACGCCCAGATCGGTCGCAATGCGGGCGACCTGTTCGGGCCGCAAGTCCCCATCATCATAAGCACCAATCCGCGATTTTGCCTTACGAAGATTGAAGAACAGCTTCTTTTGTCCGGAAGTGGTTCCCATTTTGACCAAGGACCAAGAGCGCAACACATATTCTTGAATGCTCGCTCGGATCCACCACATCGCGTATGTAGCCAAGCGGAAACCTTTTTCCGGGTCGAACTTTTTTACGGCCTGCATCAAGCCGACATTGGCCTCCGAGATAACCTCCGCCTGAGGCAGCCCATAGCCGCGGTAGCCCATAGCGATTTTAGCCGCCAAACGCAGGTGGCTCGTCACCAACTTATGCGCCGCACCACTGTCTTGCCGCTCGACCCAAGCCTTGGCCAACATATACTCCTCTTCCGGCTCCAGCATTGGAAATTTGCGGATATCCTGCATATAGCGGTTCAATCCCCCATCCGGCGTTGGTGCAGGTAAATTTGCGTAGTTTGCCATCGTGCTCCCTCGTGTTCAATCCCATGTATATGGGCTTGAGGTACCCGTGTATTAGGATTTTAAATAGATATGCGTGCACCTTCGCCCTGTTTCAAGAGCGAGGGGAATTATTTTTTATATTCGGCAATAAAGGGGAGGCGCGCCAGCCACTACGCGCTTAATAGCGCAATCAAATCCATTATATCTGCGGGCAATGGGCTCATAAAGCGCAGCGGCCGGCCAGTGATCGGGTGTTTGAAGCCTAAAAGCCCCGCATGCAGCGCCTGCCTCGAAAAGGTGGCGACCTGCTCAGTGTAGAGGCCAGCTAGTTTGCGTTTGCGGCTATAGGTTTGATCCCCAAGCAAAGCATGGCCCACATAGGACATATGCACCCGAATTTGATGGGTGCGGCCCGTCTCTAATTTACATTCCACCACCGCAGCTGCGCCGCCGGCTAATTCCTGCATCACCCGCACGCGGGTCACTGCATGTTTACCATTTTGCAGCACCACCGCTTGGCGTTGCCGGTCCGTCTTGTGGCGGGCCAATTGAGTTGTAATTTTGAGCTGATTGCCCGCTTCAAACGACGTACCTGCGAGGCCCATGAGCCGCGGATCGCCTGCCGAGGGCACGCCAAAACACACCGCCGTATAAAGGCGCTCAATACTGTGATCCAGAAATTGATCCGCCAAGCCCTGATGGGCAGCATCAGATTTGGCCACCACCAAAAGCCCACTTGTGTCTTTATCAATACGGTGCACAATCCCAGGACGTTTCATCCCGCCCACACCAGAGAGATTTTCGCCGCAATGGGCCAAAAGCGCATTAACCAAAGTTCCTGAAGGCGTGCCTGGTGCCGGATGCACGACCATGCCAGACGGCTTGTTGACCACAATCAAGTCGTCATCTTCAAATAAAACCTCAAGCGAAATGTCTTCCGGCAGCATATGGCTTTCCACCAGCTTCAGGCACACGAATGACGATGTCATCGCCCTCTTGCACCCGGGCCTTTTGATCGATCACCACAGCGCCATTCACTTCAACCGCGCCTTCCGCAATCATGCGCGACAGGCGCGATCGGCTGATGGCCCGCTCTGGCACATTCCGCGCCAAGGCTTTATCAAGGCGCGGCGGAGGGTTTTCTCCAATGGTAAAAAGGACATCAGTCATGGCAGATCAATCTGAAGTTCCGGCAAATCCAACTGAACCGGCGAATTTGCGGTTTTTGAGGCGGCTAGTCACAACGCTCACAGCCACTATGATTGTTGGTCTCTTAGCGATCTTTACAGTGCTTGTCATCCGCTTGCAGAGCCCTGTCGCAATTTTCCCTAAAATTACCGCTCTACCGGAAGGAACCCAAGTGATCTCGGTGAGCCGCTCACCTAGGGAATTGATCGTTATTGACCAAAATCGCAAGATTTACCTGCTCAGCCTCGATGGTGAAAAGCTCCTGCACATGCAGACATTGCCATAGGCTATGAGAGCCCACCATTCGTTTGCGCAACGCCATATCGCCCAGTGAGACAGGTGACAACAGCCCAGCCAGACTGATCTATAGCAAATGCCTTAGCTGGCAGATTTTTCACCTATCGTAAGCCTCAAGTCCGTGCCAATCCATCAGAAAATCTTGCAAAAGTGGGTTTTGGCAATCATGCTAGGCCAATCACTGGGTGAAATAGGGTGCGTGAATGTCAAAATATCTAGCAGTGCAAAACCGGCTCAACCAGATTCTAGAGCGGGCAGATTTTGGCGACAGGGTCAGCCGAAGCACCGATATGTTTTTCACTGCTTTGGTCATAGTAAATATCATTTCCATCACCTTAGAGTCCGTGCCGTGGATCTACGCCGCCCATAAGAGCCTATTTACCTGGATAGAAATCATCAGCGTGGGGATCTTTACAATCGAGTATCTGTGCCGTGTTTGGGTCGCACCCACCAAAATCTCTGGCCCTCGAAATTTTGGTAGCGCCTGGAAATCGCGAGCAAAATATATGCTCAGCTTCAGTGGTCTTGTGGATCTTTTATCCATCCTGCCCTTCTATCTTCGCTCTTTCTTCCCCTTTTTGGATCTACGCATTTTGCGGGCTTTAAGGTTGCTTCGCATCTTGAAATTATCGCATTACAATTCAGCCATGGAAGATCTTTTTGAAGCAATTTTTGAAGAAAGGCGCTCATTTTATGCGGCCAGTTATCTCTTCGCGATCTTGTTCATTCTCTCGTCCACATTGATGTATTTTGCAGAATATAGGACCCATCCAACCGGCTTTCAGTCTATTCCCGATTCCATGTATTGGGCTCTGATTACACTCACCACAGTTGGCTATGGAGATATCACACCGATCACCGTAACCGGTAAACTTATTGCTGTTGGGTCCGCAATTTTAGGGGTAATTGTGGTTGCCATAATCACCGGTATTGTCGCCTCTTCTTTCAACGCGCAAATGGAACGACGTAATATTATTTTTGAAGATCAAGTGCGCAAAGCGCTTCTAGATGGAATTTTAGACTATGCGGAAAAAGCCGACCTCGAGCGCCTGCGCAAACAATTTGGCATGTCCAAACGCCGAGCCGATGCGCTGATCGATCAAGTGCAAAGCATGCGCGTGAACAAATAGCTGTACACAATGGATAGAGCCTGCGAGCAACCACAGCCTTGCTCACTCTGGAGACATCGACGATGAAGCCCATATTAATATCTTTTCTGATCACATTTTACGCCAATGCCAGTCTCGCCCAAGAGGCCCCAAGCTGCCCAGATCGCGGCACCGACCCTCAGGCTTTTTGCCTGCCCGGAACTAGTTGGGATCCACAAACCCAATCTTGCGTTGGTCTAGCATAGGCTGATCTAGAGCTGCGTTAGATGAGTATAAGATATCTGAAAAAAGCACATCCATTCTTAAGCAAGCAATATTTGCTTTAGTTTTGGCGGTTGGGGCCACTATGCCACATTTGGGTTTCGCCAGCGAGCTCAAGACTTATAGCTTCTCGTTGATTTATGGCGGCCAGATAGATACGAAACAATGGCAAGGCAAACCCTATCTCGTGGTGAACACCGCGTCTCAATGCGCCTTCACCAAACAATATGCCAACTAGCAAAAACTCTACGATAAATACCGTGACTCTGGCTTCGGAATGATTGCCGTGCCATCGGATGATTTAAACCAGGAGTTCGATAGCACCGCAGAAATTATGAGCTTTTGCGCATTGAATTACGATATTGATATGCCAATGAGCGAGACACTCGCCATCACAGGTTCGAAAGCGCATCCCTTCCTTAAGGCAGAGCAGGTGCAACGTGGGTTTGTGCCAAGATAGAATTTTAACAAAATCCTAATTGGCGGCGACGGCCAAGTGGTCACAACTTGGGGCTCTTTAACCCAACCCCTGTAACCAAAACTAACACGCATTATGGAATGCTGAATTAGCCAACCCCGCAAAACAACAGTAATGACCTTTCAGCCAGTTATTTAAAAACGGTACTTTCTCCAAACACGCGCGGAGGCATAAATAACTTCCACGCGCTTTAAGGTTTAAGTGCACTCCACACATTTTGCTAGGGCAATGCGGAAGCTTCAGTAACACAGCACCGTATCTGCGTCTAAGGCCAAACCTATGAGTTTATCGGGCATCGCAAATGACGCATTATATCCAGCGAGAAGGCTGTCATCATAGCCTCGCGATTTTGCAGACATACCAGAGACCATGATTTCAATATTTGCCTCAGCAAGTGCCCGCAAGTGCAAGTCTACATCACCAGTACCCTGTCCGACAATTTCACCCTCAGCCCTGCAATTGAGGGCGTGCACAGCGTCACCCGCCAAAAACAGTTTAACGCTATGCCCTTCTGTTACGCCAGTTTTGGCGACAAGCAGCCCAAGGGTTAATTTGTTCTTTAATTCCGGACCACTGTGAATGTGTATTAATAAGTTAGCCATTACAACTCTTCCTCAGGCAAATGGATGTACGGCCGCTACGTAAGCGGTGTCGCCCCTGTTTCCATGCGAATTATTTGCCCATCCTTCAACATACACACCAACATAACGGCTTCTTTGGTATCATCAGGATAGGACATGAAATCATGACTGACTAAGATATCATCATTTTCATAAACGCAGCGCGATGCATCGTTTACAAATTTTGGATTACTCATCATCCCACCCACCATAGAAGCCCATTCACTTTTGCTAAATCTATTTCCAGATTTATGAAAGATAATTTCTGCATCTTCGTGAATAAGGTCGATGTAAGCCTCGACATTTCGATCTGACATAACTTGCTCGAGTTTTTTATATAAAGACATTCTTACTCCCCCCAAACGCCAGCAAATTCATAGACCACCGCCCGTGACCCCCCAACGCACCAGGCATCATGATTGGGAGAAATCGCGTAGGCATCACCTTCGGAATATGTCGCCTCAGAGCCGTCATCACACACACAGTGGATTGTACCCTCAACAATAATACCAGTGTGTGTCGCCTGACAGCTCGATGTTCCTACAATAGGTTTGATATCGCGCGACCATTTCCACTCTGGCGCCAAGGTCAGTTTCATCACACGTTGGCCTAAAACATTAACTGACTCGACACGAGCGTTTGGCATCTCTTTAGTTTCATCGGCTTGTGAGGTAAAACTTTTTACTTCTATTGGCATAACTGACTTCCTTTTTTTAACGTACAGGATTAGTGTTTAATTTAACGCATTTAACTGATATTATTGCAAATCTTATCCCATGAAGGAATTTTCGCTCATGACTGTGATCACTGTGGTATCTAAAAGGGCGCCGGCCGCCGCACGTTTGGCTTTTAGTTCCTCATGGCCGCCGAAGGCTTTCATGGCCTCTAAAGAGTCAAAATTGATGATCACAGTAAGTTTGCTATCATCATCCTTTTCCGTGCCTGCAAATATAAGCTGCCCACCAAGAGCGTTTAGCGTCGCCTGATTTTCGTGATACATGTCTTTCCAAGGCCCAAGCCCGCGGGTAAGGTCTTGTGTGAGTTTTACCATCATAATCCAGATCCCTTTCGATATTGCTGTTCTGCGGTACCGCCACTGTCAGCATGTTGCAAACTAAGGTTAGTGCGAAAGCATCTTTAGAAACTATGCCAAATATTAAAGCGGTTTCGGAATCAGGTTGTTTTAGTTTTTATAAAAAATAATTGACGGGCATAACCAGACAACCCAATGTCAAAACAGCAGTGGTTTAAATCGTGGGGTGGATTTATGTTAGACGCAAAAAATGTACTGAATGAAAGATATATCGAGGAATCTATGTGCCCGATTGGGCTTGCGTCTCATCTACTCGGCGATAAATGGATTTCAATTATTATTCGTGACATTGCTTTGTTTAATCGTCGGACGTTTAACAGCATCCTCAATAACAACCAAGAAAACATTTCTTCAGGATCCTTATCTGCGCGATTGAAATTAATGCACGATCTGAAACTGGTGAAAATTGAAAAATCAGAGCAACATACGCAAAAAAAGCTCTATTACCTTACCGAAGCAGGCATCTCATTTGTCCCAATATTGTTTAACCTGGCCGCATGGACCGAAAAATTTCGTGCACCCTCGCCAGATATTGTAGCACTAACAGCGCCCTATCTCTCGGGAGACGATGATCGCATGGATTGGCTTTTAGGCAAGCTGCGCGCCTTCAACATTCACAAAAGTGAAGAACCAGAGCCCCTTTGGTGGGTATGACACTAATCGCGGGGCGGCAATGGCAAAAGAACTTGTCACTGAGGGCTATGGTAACGGCAATACATTAGCTTACCTACAGCAAGAAATCATTAAGGCGAAGAAACTGGAGCGTTGGGGTAAATAGCCCCTGCCCCACCAAGCCCAACGCCCCAAGTCGTATACCCTTGCTTACTCGGAATAATATCTCTGTAGTTTGTGACATGATCGTGGCCAGACGTGCTAATGTCGGTACGGAAAATCTCTATTTGTCTTAGTAACAGGCGAGAGCTATTAGGGTGTTCGAAGCTAATGTGTTTGTCGTAATAAGTTGTTTGCAGAGATAACGTCGTTAGCTTATTTGTGAGTAATTTCCAATTTTATGCGTGGTGCTTAATATGTTCTCCCAATCAAACAATGACGACCTTACTTCTCGGCAGAGTTTTTCTAAGGAGCCAAGGCAACGTCGATCACTTTTGCATGATGGCATAGTTATCAAAGGTGATTGGCAAAGTGACGGTACAGTAGAGTTTGGCGGAAGGATTACAGGCGATTTGACTGTAGATATACTAGTAGTGACTGGTACCGGCAATGTGGATGGCAACGTGAGGGCAAGGTCTGTCACAGTTGAAGGTTATTTGAACGGCACTATCGCTGCTGTGGAGGTAGTGCTGGGTTCAACAGCAGTTGTCAGAGGTGAAGTCGTTGCAGAAAAAATACGAATAGATTTTGGGGCAAATGTTGAAGGTCGTTTGTTAGCTACTGATAAGCCAGAAACTGATACCATTCTGACCCAAGATAAAGCCTCTGATGCGGCGACAAAAATTAACGATAGTTCGTCATCAACCCCAAGGTTGCTTTAGCCTGCCAATCCCAATCCAGATTCGCCTTTTCTAAATATCCCCTTGCTGGTAAACTCCATAACAACAACACCATTCTGGTTGCTGACAGAGACTTTGCTTGTTACTACGCCTATGTTTGGACGGCTCTTTGAAGGAACAGTATCCTGAACTTCCATTTGTACCGACAGTATGTCTCCGGGGTAGACAGGGCGAAGCCATCTAAGACAATCAATCCCCGGTGAGCCGAGAGACCTACCATGTAAATCCATATTCTCAACCATCATTGACATCGTCATGGCACAAGTATGCCAACCACTAGCGCATAGCCCACGGAACAAAGACTCTTTGGCGGCCTCATGGTCTAGATGGAAGAATTGAGCATCGTACTTAGTCGCAAACTCTATGATTTCGTCCTCAGTGACTTCATATGCTCCAAAGTTCTGTTTTTGCCCAATTTCAAAGGACTCAAAAGGGATGTAGTTTAGTTTGCTTGGAGTTTTTGTCATTTTACATTCCCTGATTTTCATTTGTCCTAGTAATGGAAGAGGGGTGATACCCGATTAACCCTTATCCTTACTCTAGAGATAAGCAAGAGTTATAAACTAACTATCGGGACGATTTGCGGCGCCGCAACTGGCGCGTAGCCAATCACAATAATTATTTATGTTGTAGTGTATTAACTAGATTGGTTGTCATTGATTGCTGGTTGTATTTCCAGCCATTTATAGAACTTATGCTTTCTGAGTTCGTACTGCTTACTAGGTTAAATTCTTATGAGTGTATGGAACTCTACAGATACTGGTTGCTGATAGTTCATAACATTACCTGATACGGTTACATTATGGCTATTTTCCTCATTCTTAATATCGTAACTGATCCTTAATGACTTTATCTGGTGGGTAGATTAATTTACGATACGCGAAGCTAAAGGGAGTGGTGTGTACAAGAACCGCAAGCATAAGCCTGTGATAGACCGTGATGACGTACTCAAGGTTGAGAGTCTGTCCACGTACAAAATTGCTGACCAGATGGGTATTTCACGAATGTCTGTACATAAGACACTAAATAACGCTGCCTGATGCACCAAACTCCCTAGCTCACTCGACCTCGTAAACCTATGTCATCATGGGTGGGTGAGCCACGCCGTTTGGCTAAAGGGTCCCTGAGGTTTATTACCAAACGAATTCGGTTGGCGCGATTTACAGATAGGTATCTAGGGTAAATATTTAGTTTGTGGATTGGATTAGTCTTTGAAAGTTGACAAGCAGACCGCTTAAGAATTATGGAAATATCCCAGGGAGGAAACCTGGACAAGCAGTCTGCTCAATAAGCATTAATCATCCGCACCCCACCTTTAGCAACGACTATAAGTGTCCTAATTATGAACACCACTGCTGTCTTTAAGCACCACTCTGGGCATCTCTAGACAATCGGTCTATCGGATCAAGGATAAGATCTTCCAAAGAAATCTTTATTGTGCCAGTCTACTAAATCAAACGTGGAACCGGCGAACTGCACAGGAACCAATTAAGTTAGCCCGTTTCGCAGGTAGGAATCCAAGGTAAAGAATTAGTTTGCGGATGGGTTTGCTCTTTGGCAGTCTAAGGGTGACACTTATGGAGGTGAACATGAAAAAACTATCAATAATTAGATTCAAACCCAAGCCTGGCTGTTTGGATGAATTTGCCGCAAACCTAACCTCATTTAATGAAACTAAACACCGAGTATTTCATTTGATGCAATCAGGCGATGAACTTCACGCTATTGTCATTAGAAATGCAGAAATACTTACACAAGACGCCGCCGATGGAGTGAATTGGCTGAATGGCCAGCGGCACCTTTTGCAAGAGTTTGATGCTGAGAACAAACATACAATCCCTTTGAGTGGCGATCTGCTTTACAGTTCGGTGAAATAGTCTGGGATTACAGCTTTAACACGGAAGGGAAGTCAAAGATGTTATTTATGGTAAAAGTTACGCACGAATACTCCACTTGTCAGGCGCATCACCCTACAAAAGCAGACCTTTATAAAAACACCTTAGCAAACTTGAGCGATCACGGGATTAAGGTGCATGGTCATTATACAAATCGTCTTGAGCATACAAACTTTATAGTATGCGAAACAGATAGCTTTGAGTCATTAGATGCCGCCTTCGATCCAATTCTTGAGATGGGTCACTTCGAAGCTACGCCAGTAATGAAGCGTGAGTGACCAAACTCTCGACAATCCCAAACCACCAACCCAGCATTACCGGTGGCCTTTGTAAGCATCATACGCTTCCAGAGGTAGCCAACCTGATAGCTGTCAAAGGAGGCAACACCACAACCCACGAGGTACGTCAGAGAGCCAGATGCCATAACTGCAGGGACAAGGGCAACAACACGTATCAGATCGTTCATAAGGACAGCTCTATTGTTGCAGTGGATGGGGCAGCCACACTATCAAATTAATTTTATTTCGAAGGAGATAAAAGGTGTACCTGGAAACGGAACGTCTAATCATCAACAATCTCAGTCTTGACGATCTCGACTTTTTAACGGACCTAGATGCCGATCCGTTGGTTAGAAAGTTTATTGATGGAAAAGTAAAAACTATTAACGAAACTCGCCAATACCTTTCTGAAAATATTGATGGTTACTTGCGGCATGGATTTGGACGATACGCCGTCAGGGTTAAAGAAGATTTGAAGCCTATCGGAATTTGTGGGTTTTTAATGGAAAATTATGGGGTGGACTTTGGCTATAGATTTAGCCAATCGGCTTGGGGACAAGGGATTGCAAAAGAGGCAGGAAATAGCGTCATTAGATATGGTGTTGATCGACTTAAATTAAAGAAGATCGTTGGCATTGTATTACCTGATAATATTGCATCTGAAAAAGTATTAATTTCATGTGGCTTTACATTTGTTGGTATGGATGAGGTGTGGGGTAAAAAAATTAAGAGGTACGAAATAACGCATTAACTGTTCGTCCTTCTTCTAAACTCAAATGCCCACTTTCCACTAGCAAACCTAATTGCTGCCGCAGGACGCAATACGACAGCCCACGAAGAACGCCAGAGAGCCAGATGCCATAACTGCGGCGCAAAGGGTAAAGGGTAACAACACGTACCAGATCTTTGATAAATAAAAGACCAAAAAAGCAATCCTTTCAGCGTCCAAATTAGCACCATACAAGCGTTATAGCCTTTGGTTCTAAACACGGGGGGATGCAGCGCTAAAAATGGTGTGCGAGCCTCTGTGTGAGCCTGTAGGGAGCCCTTAGATTCATAATCAAACGAATTCGGTTGGCCCGTTTTGCAAGTGCAAATCCAAGGTAAAGGTTTAGTTCAAAACTATTTGTTCTAACGATGCTTCACTTTCGTAATTATAAATCATAACGCCAGGGAATCCGCCTTCTTTGAAGTCAAATGTTTTTCTGAGCTGCAAGATTACCTTCTGGGCATAAGCCTCAAACGACTTAAGATCTTGATTTGAATCAAATTTAGCGACTATTGATAAACTAGCGCATTTCCCAATAGTGATGCTTAGCGACTGTATATTCAGGTTATCTATCTGATCGCCAATTTCTTTAGAGCAATGATTAGCGGCAATTTTTGCCTGATCTATACTGATAAACCGGTATTCAAAAATTCTGGCAAACATCTATAAATCTCCCAGCAAATCATCTAGAAATGTGGAAGTACTATCTGAAGTCAATATGTTACGCTTCATAACACGAGTTTGCAATTTCATTTTTTGTTGCAGCTGGATGCCAGGATTTGTAATATACACACCCTGTTTATCATCTCGAGACACGAGATTTAAGTTCTGTAGAACATCATAGTCTTTATCAGAGATATTGTTCCCAGAACAGATTGTTAAAAAAGCTCGTAAAGAATTTAAACTATCCGATTTCGCAACAGTAGCGAAGATTTTTACCACTTGTCGACAGGTCTCCGAAGTAGCTTCTTTTTGTTCAGTTTGTATATCAAGCTGGTGTGCTATCCTGTCTGTCAGACCATTTATTAACTCTATTTGCCGCCCTGTAAGTGATTTCGCTTCTGCGTTTAATAGGCAAAACGAACCCAGTGCATAGTTATCTTTATTGATGACTGGAAAACCGGCATAGCCCAAATATTCGGCTTCCCCACTTTTTATTTTTGGGTGATTCATCCAACGATCATGCTTCGATAAATCATGTATTAACGTGGGCTCAGCACTCAGAAGCACGTAAGAGCAAACATTAAACTCGTCCCGCAGACTCTTACTATTATCAGTATTATTGGTTGTTGAAATCTTACATTGAAAATTTTCATCAAACAAACTGAATGCGACATAATCAAAATCCGTCAATTCTTTTGCTATGTCACAAAAAACGGAGAAATTACTATTTTGATTGCCGTCGATTACCCCTGTTCTCTTCACAGCAACAAGTCTTCGGTCTTCATTCCTAGGCCGTGGAGCCAATTCTGTGTTCATTTCTCATTCTCTCTGTCTGCAGATTTACATCATTCAGAAGTAAACCGTCCCTGTATGAGTTTATGTCACATAATTTTTGTTTTTGTAAATATTAACCTATTCTGAATAACAACACCAAGTATTGAAGCGGTTACTGGCTGCTTCAAACCACAGCCCACGAGGTACGTCAGAGAGCCAGATGCCATTACTGCGGGGGCGAAGGCAACAACACGTATCAGATCGTTTACACGGGTAACTCTGATTTAGCGATGGCTGGGGTTGGGTCAGCCAAGGATAATCTTAAGGAATCGCCACAACGTAACGCTACAACTCATTGAAGATCAAAATTTTACATCAAAGTGGTACACAAATATGACAAAAAAGGCACACAAGCCCGTCACATAACGCTCAAATAACCCCAATTATCAGATTTATTTGTGAATTAGTGGTACCCGCGGCCGGACTCGAACCGGCACGGCCGTTAAGCCTGAGGATTTTAAGTCCTCTATGTCTACCATTCCATCACGCGGGCACAGCGGCGAACATAGGCAAAATGCTGGGCGTGTAAAGGTGGATTATCTATAAATCCGTGCCCAAATTTGGGATCAAATCCCGCTCTGCGGCGAAAGGGTTTAATGCCATCTCCTTTTGAAATTCAATTCCTGCCAATTCTGGCTGTCCGAGAGCCAAATGGGTCAGCCCTTTGCCCGACAATGCCCCAAGATGGCGCGGCTGGATGCTGAGCGTCCGGACCAGATCTGGTAACGCGCCTTCGAAGTCACCAGCCAGATACCGCGCAAAGGCGCGTTGATTGTGACCCTCGGCATAATCGGGACAATACTCGATGAGTGCACTCAAAAATCCCTCAGCGGCAGCCAAGTCGCCCAACTGGATGTTCATCATCCCTCGGTTAAGCATACGTTGCGCACGGTTGTCCGGTGCGCGGGTCCAAAGGCTCCAGAGTACATCAGTGGCCACTTGTGCGTCGCGGGAAAACTTCGCAAATTTGAGAGTACGATACGCCTTATCGAGCTCCTCAGAAATCGCTGGATTCTTTGGACACTGAGCCAACGCGTCTGAGGTTAAGGCTGTGATTAGGGCGATAAATAAAATGCGCATACGCTCTACATGGCTCAAAGCGGCCATCTGTCAAGCATAGAGCATGTTGTGTTTTGATGGACCCAACGAACGCGCCTTAAGTCATTAAATTATAACATTTATAACCAAAAAACTGGTATCCACCTTGGCTGAACAGGTTCTAAGGTAGCCGTCGTTAGCTACTTTTGCGGATAATCTTGGAAAACGGTGCGAAGACTTGATCATTAGCGGCAATCACCGTTCCATCTTGCAATACGTCACCACCCGGTTGAATGGCCTCGGAAAATCCGCCCGCTTCTTTAACAATGATCATACCAGCGGCGACATCCCAAAGTTGCAAGCGGCGGCCCCAAAATCCATCCACACGGCCAGCGGCTACATAGGCCATGTCCAGCGCGGCAGCGCCGAGATTACGCACGCCGGCTGAGACTGGCAAAAGATGCGCCAGATCGGTCAAGGCTTGCGGCAAGTCCGAGCGGCCCGCGCTTGGCAGGCCGGTGGCAAAGACGCAGTCAGACAGGCTGCGACGTCCAGAAACCCGCATACGAGTTTCATTCATCCAAGCGCCCTGGCCTTTTTCCGCGAAAAAACATTCGTCTTGCGCGGCATCGTATATCACACCAGCAACAATCTCACCCTTATGCTCCAAAGCAATCGTGACCGCATAATGAGGCATGCCGTGCTGGAAGTTAGTGACACCTACCATTGCATCCACGATCCAGCGGCGGGTCGGGTCTTTACCTTGAATTTCGGCGCTTTCAGCGGCAAAGTAACCATAGGTTGGACGGGCCGCAAGCAGCTCTTCTTTCACCACTTTATCCGCATGCATGTCCGCGCGGGCAACAAAATCACTGGCGCCTGTGACCGAGACTTGCAAATTGGCCACCTCGCGAAAATCTTTCGCCAAGGCGCGTCCAGCTTTGCGCGCTGTCGCAATCATTACGTTCATATTTGCGCTTTGTACCATGGTGATGCTCCTGCCAATCAGGCTGGGCTATACGCCGCCGAAGCCAGCTTGCCAAGGCCTAGCCGCGTTGCAATTTCACCGGCTCGCTGCGCGCGAGTTTGAGTAAATGCGCCATGAAGGGTTTTGTTGTATCTTCTCGGCGGCTTGCACCATAGAGCCTGCGCGTGAGCCCCTGCTCAGTGAGAGGTCGGGTGACGTAATCAGAATTATAACGCACCTCACGCACAACCCAATCGGGCAGCACCGCAACGCCGCGGTTCGAGGCCACCAAAAGTAAAATCACGGCGGTAAGCTCCACCTGACGCAAAGCGCGCGGCTCGACCTTGGCGGGCATGAGCAGCTGCGAGAACACATCTAGGCGCACCCGATCTACAGGATAGGTAATCAAGATCTCATCGCGAAAGTCTTGCGCATCAATCCAAGGTTTTTGCGCCAAAGCATGCTGGCTTGAGGCAACAAACACGGGTTCATAGTCAAAGAGCGGTGAAAATTCGAGATCAGGATGCTCCTCTGGATCGGACGAGACAACCAAATCCACCTCCTCACGCGCCAGAGCAGGCAAAGCATCAAAGGCTAAACCTGGGCGGATATCGACATCCACGTCGGGCCAGGCCTTGCGAAAGGACTCCAAGACGGGGAACAGCCACTCAAAACACGCATGGCATTCAATGGCGATATGCAACCGGCCTGATTTGCCCGACAGAAGGCTGCGAAATTCCTCTTCCGTAGCCTCAACCTCTGGCAACACCCGATCGGCCAATTTCAACAGCCGCTGTCCGGCCGCTGACAATTTCAGCGGTTTGGTGCGCCGCACAAAAAGATCAACGCCCACCTGATCCTCAAGCCCTTTGATTTGATGCGACAGGGCCGATTGTGTGAGATTGAGCATATCCGCCGCGCGGGACAGCCCACCGTATTTATGAATGGCGCTGATAGTACGGAGGTGGCGCAAGTCAAAGTGCATTCAAAAATTCCTCATAACTAAATTGAATTTTATGCATTTGATTAATCACAACCCCTCTGACACTGTCAACATGAGCCAGGTTCAATGAGGATAAAATGCCCCAAATTTCGTTTGAATTTTTTTCGCCAAAAACCATAACAGCCGCGTTTTCGTTGAGCCGAACAGCCGAAACGCTGGCAGGATTCGCCCCACAATTTTCGTCTGTAACCTGCAGCAAAGATCCCGCTAAAACTCTGGATACCCTACGAGCCTTGCAGCGAACCGGACTCGGCCGCGTGCATGCGCATGTCACCTGTGCAACCCAAAAACCAGCTGATCTTCCTGCCTATCTAAAAGCAGCACAAGCGGCGGGCGCCGAGGGTCTCATCGCTCTGCGCGGGGATGCCGCGCCCGAGGGTTTGGATGTGTTAGACCTGATCGCATGCGCCAAACAAAACACCATGCAGAAGATTTTCGTCACCGCCTACCCAGAGGTGCACCCTTTAGCGCAGAGCACCAAGAGTGATTTAGACTGGCTCAAGCGCAAACAAGATGCCGGCGCCACGGCCGCGATCACCCAGTTTTTCTTCCACACCGATTTTTTTCTACGCTTCCGCGACAAAGCAGCGGACCAGGGCATTACCCTGCCCATCATTCCAGGCATTTTGCCCGTGCAAAATTGGACAGCGACCCAAGCCATGGCCCGCAGCTGTGGCACATCTATCGCTCCAGATTTGGCAGAGGGCTTCGCCCGCGCCGAACGAGAAGGCCGCGCAGAGATGATGGCCATTGCACAAGGCAGTGAACTTTGTGATAGTTTGATACAATATGGCGCTGAGCATTTGCATTTTTATACGATGAATCGCGCCGAAGTGGTCAGTGCCATCTGCACCGCTTTGGGAAAAGCACGGAAACAAAGCCCGCGCCGCGTGGCTTGAAGCTGCCCCTGTGCCACGCTAGGCTTGCCCAACGCCGGCACAAAAGGGGGCTTGAGATGACAGAGGCGAAAGATTTTTCGGATCTACCCACCCGCGCGCAACTTCTTTCGATGTCCGGTTATGAGTTCATGTGCGCCATGCGCGATGGCACACTGCCGCACCCACCTATCGCGCGCTTGCTCTGCTATGAGCTGACCGAAGTTTCGGACGGTTCTGTCACCTTTGCTGGAACCCCGGAGTTTGATCACACGAACCCAATGGGCGGGCTGCATGGCGGATGGTATGGGGCGGTATTGGACAGCTGCATGGCCTGCGCAGTCATGACCAAAGTGCCAAAAGGCAGCATTTACACAACGCTGGAATATAAGGTCAATATCACACGCAGCATCCCAATCGGCCAACCTGTTGTCGCCCGCGGATGGGTGCAGCACGCCGGCCGATCCACCGGCGTGGCCACTGGCGAAATCCGTGGCGCTGAAGATGGCAAACTCTATGCCACCGGTTCAACCACTTGTATCATTATGCAACTCGATGCGGCGCCCAGGCCGCCGATCAGCGACGCTGGGATGAAGAGACTCTGAGCGAAAACGCCCAACCACAAGTCTGGACCGCGCCCAAAACACCCAATTCAATCCGCTCCAATTGCCGGTCGAAGGCGCATGAACATCTTGCACGAATTCCTCTACCCAAGCTTTGGGCAAAGGCAGGCCTCGCTCTTGCAATCGTTGCATCAGCCAGACGAAGGGTATATTTGACAGGGGTCGTGTATGGGGAGATCCCATCACCTGCCCGCCCACATCCCCATGATTTCCAACAAACCAGACCTGCTGCAAATGGACCGGCCGATCTGGCGTATCCTCCCACATCTCAGGCCGATATGTGTCGCGGGTTTCGTCCAAAGCCAAAGCTTGAAACCCGGCTCCGACACAGGCGCTGATGTGATGATTGTGAAACTGGTATTTTCCCTTAAAAACCCACCAGAGCCCCCGCGAGCGCTGCCCAAGCGTTTTGACCGTGTCCCAAACCCCAATCCCGGCGATTGGAACATCCAAGTGGCAATATTCTTCTGCAAAGGCCCGCAGATCTACGCTGCCGTCCCAATAATTGCGATAGGCCATGGAAACATGACGCTGGGTGGCCTGATCGCGCCGCAGCAACCCGACTCGATCGATCGCGCGAGTAGCCAATCAAAAAAATCTCATCGCCCGATTGATAGCGGCTCGCCAATGCGCCGTAGACCTGCTGAATTTGCAGATCCAACCCGCTGCTGGTCAACACCGACCAGGCGGATGCCAAAAGATTGCCCCGATCAAATTGCAGCCCTGGTTGATAATACAGTGTCACACCCGGCCCGGCGTTGCGTTTCAAAAGCTGATAGGCCAGCCCGGCATTTGTTTCAAATCCCTCCTCAAGCGAGGAAAGCGTGCCGTCCATCACAACAACATGCACCGTTCTGCGCGGCGCCGTCGCAGAAGCAAAACCCGCATTGTCCACAACTTGGCCAAATCGGTTCTGCCAAATTTTGGACTTGATCCAATGCCACAGGGACATGAAGACCTAGCCTGCGTTTTGCAGCATGCTCCAAACCCGCTGCGGCGTGAAGGGCATATCGGCCCGCGTGACACCCTTTAATGCCAGAGCATCCATCACCGCATTGGAAACAGCAGCCATTGATCCGATGGTTCCAGCCTCACCGCAGCCCTTCATTCCAATGGGATTGGCGGTTGAGGGCACCACGACAGAGTTGAAGTCAAACATGGGCACATCAGCGGCCCGCGGCATGCCATAATCCATAAAGCTGGCTGTCAAAAGCTGGCCGTTATCATCATAAACCACATGCTCCATCATCGCCTGCCCCAGCCCTTGAACCACGCCACCGTGCACCTGCCCTGCCACCAACATAGGATTGAGAAGATAGCCGAAATCATCAACGATGACATAACGCACTACCTGTGAGTGTCCGGTCTGCGGATCCACTTCGACTTCCGCCACATGCGCGCCATTGGGGAAACTCAAATCGTCCAAAGTCGCCGAGTGCGTCACATCCAAAAGCGCTGACTGCCCAGTCTCACGCGCAAGTTTGGCAGCATCCAACCAGCTGAACACCACGTTTGAGGCAGCAATTCGAAACACCTCGTCATCAAAGCTCACATCGGCGGGATCGGCCTCATGATACTCGGCCAAAAAGAGTTTATAGGCCTGCGTCATCACTGTCACCAAAGCCAGAGTCGCGGAATTTTGCACCGTCGCGGAGCGCGACCCACCAGTTCCGCCTCCAGTGGGAATAAGATCACTGTCGCCTTGGATCACGTTAATCTGCTCTGCTGGCAGGCCGGTTTGATCGGCCAAATATTGCGCATAGACCGTTTCATGACCCTGCCCTCCGGACTGTGTACCCACATAAAGATCCACGTGGCCATCGGCACGAAACACAACCCGAGAGGTCTCGGTCGGGTTGCCTAGGATACTTTCTATATAGCAGCAAAGCCCCAAGCCGCGCAGCAGCCCCTTTTTCGCACTTGCTGCACGCCGCGCCGCAAAGCCTTCGAGCTCTGCCTCTTGAGCCAAACGATCTAAAACAAGACCGAAGTCGCCAACGTCGTAGCGCACCTGGCTGGCCGTCTTATAAGGAAATTTCTCTGGTGCAATGAAGTTACGGCGTCGGAACTCCCAAGCGTCGATACCAAGTTCACGGGCGGTATAATCCATGGCCCGTTCCAACACATAGATCGCCTCAGGACGCCCAGCGCCACGATAGGCATCCACCTGCGTGGTGTTGGTATAAATCCCAGTGACTTGCAGATGCGCCACCTCAATATCGTAAAGACCGGTTAAAACTTTTGAAAACAGCTGCGTTTGAATGGGTTGCGCAAATTGACCCGAATAAGCGCCCATATTGGCCAATGTCTGCACCTGATAGCCAATGATCTTGTGATCGGCATCCAGGGCCAGGGTCGCAGTAGAGGTCAGATCCCGACCACCGTTGTCAGACAACATCGCCTCCGACCTGTCCGACATCCAGCGCACAGGACGATTGAGCATGCAAGCCGCCTGCGCCACTAGAAAATATTCCGGATAGGCCATGGCTTTCATGCCAAAGCCACCACCAACGTCGGGGTTTGTCACGCGGATTTCGCTTTCTGACAGGCCAAACATCTTTGCCAATTGTCCCTTTTGCGACCAGACCCCCTGACCATTCACGCACAGATGCAACCGCCCATCTTCTATATCGGCCCAACAGCCGCGCGGTTCCATAGAATTGCAAATCACACGGTTGTCGGAAATTTCAAAACTCAATACATGGGCCGCTTTGGCTTTCACCGCCTCCATCTGCGCGCTATCGCCCAAAGCCCAGTCAAAGGCCACATTATTCGGCGCTGCGTCATGCAAAATTGGACCGCCGGGCTGCAACGCAAGATGTACCGGCAGATCATCAACCTCAAACCCAATCATATCCGCCGCGACCCGCGCCTGCGCATATTTATCGGCAAAGACCATTGCGACCGGCTCACCCACAAAGCGCACCTTGTCTTTGGCCAATAAAAATCGATCAGTGTTCGGCGCCAATTTACCGTCTTGGTTTTTCACCAGACTGGCTTCCATCTTGCTCGAGAGCACGGCCTTCTCCAGCCTTTCCGCAGTGAGCACAAGATGGACCCCATTGGCCTCTTCAGCCTCTTGCGTGTCCAGCGCAGTGATGACCCCATGCGCGTAGCTTGAACGCAGCACATAGCCATGCAACGCACCCTGTGGAGCGTTATCATCCACATATTGCCCGCGACCGGTCAGAAAACGATCGTCTTCTCGGCGCAAAACCGACTGGCTTTTCCCAAATTTTTCCACGCAGCTGCTCCTAAGTTTCGTTAAATAGTAACAAGCTGCTCCCGACTGTCCAGCCACAAGCAAATTAATTCTTTGATGTCGTATTCAGGCAAGACCGCCACTTTGAGACATGGCGCATTTGGAGCATACAAGGAGTTTACAATGGCAAATATCGAGACCTCCAACCATCTGTCCCAGGTTCAAATCCAAAGCTATTGGGAGAACGGTTTTTTATGCCCAATCCCGGCAATCTCGCCCCAGTAATGTCAAGACTGGCCCACCCAGTTGGAAACAATTGAAGGCGATTGGCTCGACAACGGCCTACCGCGGGCTTTGAATGTATAAAAGCGTGTCAATGCGCATGTCGTCATGCCGCTCGCCTATGAATTCGCAGCCCATAGCGCAATATTGGATGTGGTTGAGGGTATTTTGGGGCCGGATATATTGCTCTATTTCACAGAATTTTAAATCAAAGAACCACAGATAAAACATGTGGTGACCATGCATCAAGATTTAGCCTATTGGGGCTTGGGTGAAATTGATGGCATACTCACCGCTTGGCTGGCACTCTCGCCCGCAACGCCGCAAAGCGGATGTATGAATTTTGTAAAAGGCAGTCACGAAAACCCGATTGTTCCCCATGAGGATAACTTTGATGAGCTAAACCTTCTGTCACGAGGTCAAGAAGTCAAAGTCGATGTCGCCGAGGAAGACAAATCCAGCGGCGCCCTAGGCACTGGCGAGATCAGCCTGCACCACGGCTTGATGATCCATGGTTCGGGGGCCAATACAAGCCACGACCGCCGAATTGGTGTCGTGATGCGCTTTTTGAGCCCGCATGTGAAAAAACCAAACAATGCGCCCGATTACGGCGTACCCATGCGCGGCCGTTGCGACACCGGGAATTTCACCCTCTGCGACGCACCAAGGGGCTTGTTTCATCCAGACGATCTTTTACTATATGAGGAAACTCGAACAGAACAGGCCAAAGTCATGATGGCGGGAGCAAAGGGTAATGCAGAGATGTACGAATGATGGACCAAGTAAAATTTCGCGCCATGAAAGATGGCGATGCGGCAGATTATGCCTTTCTCACCGAACATGAGATTGAGCATACCAAGGGCACGGCAGATCGCCTGCTTCAGGCTTTGGTGATGTTGGATGAAGGCCTTTCGGGCTATCAAGTGACCCGTTTGGGCCATTCGCTTCAATCGGCCACGCGCGCTGAACGCGATGGAGCCGATACCGATTGGATCGTCTCTGCGCTGTTACATGATATTGGCGATATTTTCGCACCCTATAATCACGATGAATACGCCGCCAGTATTTTGCGCCCTTTCGTGCGGGAACAATGCACCTGGGTTGTCGAGAAACACGGTGATTTCCAGATGCTCTATTACGGCCATCACGTGGGCGGCAACCGAGACAAGCGCGAGGCCTATAGAGGACATATCTACTTCAATGATTGCGCTATGTTTTGCGAACGATGGGACCAAAATAGCTTTGATCCAGAGTATGATACTTTGCCGATAGAGCATTTTGCCAATCGCGTGCGGGAGGTTTTTGCGCGGCAACCCTATGATCCAGCCGTCCTGCGCCCCGGCGCTCGCCAGGCTTTGGTCAGCTAGGGCTTTCACTTGCCCAGAGAAATAGGTATTCGAAGACAAATTCGAAGGATACCTGAAACTTATGGCCATGGAAAAATTCAACGCAGCAGAAGCTGAAGATCGTCTTTACAAAGCCTGGGAGGCGGCGGGCTGTTTTACAGCCGGGGCCAATGCCAAACCCGGAGCGTCAAGCTATTGTATCATGATCCCCCCGCCCAATGTCACCGGCGTTTTGCATATGGGTCATGCCTTCAACAATACTTTGCAAGATATCTTGGTGCGCTGGCATCGGATGCGCGGCTTTGACACCCTCTGGCAGGCCGGCACAGACCATGCGGGCATCGCCACGCAGATGGTTGTTGAGCGGCAATTGGCAGAGCGTGGCGAACCGGGCCGTGTGGCCCTGGGGCGCGAGAAATTTTTGGAAAAAGTCTGGCAGTGGAAAGAGCAGTCTGGCGGAACAATTGTAAATCAACTTAAACGTTTGGGTGCATCCTGTGACTGGAACCGCACAGCCTTCACGATGGCAGGCGCGCAGGGTGATACGCGCATCGGCCATGAAAATAGTCCAAATTTCCACGATGCTGTGATCAAAGTCTTTGTTGAAATGTACAACAAGGGCCTGATCTATCGCGGCAAGCGTCTGGTCAATTGGGATCCGCATTTTCGAGACAGCCATCTCAGACCTCGAAGTTGAGAATATCGAAGTCGCCGGCCATATGTGGCATTTTAAATACCCTTTAGCGGGCGGCGCGACCTATACCTTTGTGGAAAAGGATGAAGACGGCAACGATCACGCTTCAAGAAGAACGCGACTATATCTCAATCGCCACCACCCGCCCAGAGACCATGCTGGGCGACGGAGCAGTTGCGGTACATCCCTCCGACGAGCGCTATGCACCGATTGTGGGAATGATGTGTGAAATTCCCGTCGGACCCAAAGCGCAGCGGCGTTTGATTCCCATCATCACCGATGAGTACCCAGACAAAGATTTTGGCTCTGGTGCGGTCAAAATCACCGGGGCGCATGATTTCAATGACTATCAAGTCGCCAAACGCGCTGGCATTCCGATGTATAACCTGATGGACACCCAGGCCAACCTGCGGGCCGATGGACAGGCCTATGCTATAGAGGCGGCCACTGCCCAGCGCATCGCAAATGGTGAGGAGAGCTTTGACGAGGCCAAAATAGCCGCCATGAATATGGTGCCAGATGCCTATCGCGGCATGGAGCGTTTTGAAGCGCGTAAAAAAATTGTTGATGACATCACCCGCGAAGGTTTGGCGGTGATGATCCAAGAGACTGTAACCGATGACGAAGGCCAAGAAAGCAGCCGCTCAATTCCTTTGGTGGAAAATAAACCCATCATGCAACCCTTCGGAGATCGCTCCAAAGTGGTGATTGAACCGATGCTGACAGATCAATGGTTTGTTGACACGGATAAAATCGTCGCCCCAGCACTTGAGGCGGTGCGCGATGGTACAGTTAAAATACTGCCAGAGTCCGAAAAGAAAGTCTATTTTCATTGGCTCGAAAACATCGAGCCTTGGTGTATTTCTCGACAATTGTGGTGGGGCCATCAAATTCCTGTTTGGTTTGATGAGACCGGCGCACAATATTGCGCCGCGACCGAAGCCGAGGCGCAGGCCATGGCCGGTGCCGATGCACATCTGACCCGGGATCCCGATGTGCTGGACACTTGGTTCTCCTCTGGACTTTGGCCCATCGGAACTTTGGGCTGGAGCGGAAAGGCTGAGGTCGATACGCAAAATAACATGCTGCAAAGGTTTTTCCCGACCTCTGATCTCATCACCGGCTCTGACATCTTATTTTTCTGGGTTGCCCGGATGATGATGATGCAACTGGCCGTGGTTGATGAAGTGCCCTTCAACACCATCTACCTGCATGGTTTGGTGCGGGATGCTAAGGGCAAGAAAATGAGTAAATCCACGGGCAACGTGGTCGATCCGCTGGAGATTATCGACGAATTTGGCGCCGATGCTCTGCGCTTTACCAATGCCTCCATGGCCTCTCTGGGCGGGGTGCTCAAACTGGATATGCAGCGCATTGCAGGATATCGAAATTTTGGCACCAAGCTTTGGAACGCCTGTTCTTTTGCCGAATTTAATGAGGCGTTTGAGCAGCGAAGCGCTTCCATTCCAAGCCCGGATTTGGCGCTCAACAAATGGATCATTGGCGAAGTGGGTCGGGTACGCGTGGCGGTGGATGCCGCGCTCGACGGCTATCGCTTCAATGATGCGGCCTCCGCGCTCTACGGCTTTGTCTGGGGCACGCTGTGCGATCGCTACCTCGAACTGTCAAAGCCAATTTTGAAAGGCAACCATTCCAGCGGCGACGCCGGGCGGTTGGAAACACAAACCACTCTGGCTTGGGTTTTAGAACAATCTATGACCTTACTGCATCCCATTATGCCGTTTATCACCGAAGAGCTTTGGGGCATCACAGCACCGCGCACGCATATGCTGGTGCATCAAGATTGGCCGGACTATGGGCTTGAATTGGTCGATGCCTCCGCCAGCGAAGAAATCAGCTGGGCCATTTCATTGATTGATGCCATCCGCTCTGCCCGTGCACAGATGAATGTGCCCGCCGGTGCGAAAGTGCCCTTGGTGCAAGTGACAATCAGCCCAGCCGGTGAAGCGGCTTTGGCGGCAAATATGGCGCAAATTCAGCAAATGGCTCGGATCACCGAAGTCACCCAAGTGTCTGACATGCCCAAAGGCGCCATCACCATCACGGCACCCCAAGCCACTTTTGGCCTGCCCCTGGCAGATATCATAGATGTGGCGGCCGAGAAGATGCGACTTGAAAAAAGCATGGGTAAATTGGCGAAAGAACTGGGCGGCCTTCGGGGGCGTTTGAACAACCCCAAATTCGCCACCTCCGCCCCACCAGAGGTCTTGGCCGAAACACGCGCCAATCTCGAAGCCCGTGAAGAGGAAGAAGTCAAACTTTCTATAGCATTGGCAAGGTTGGAAGAAATCGGATAAGCTGCTCAGGAACTTTTTTGCCTGGAGACCGTGCCATGTCACATAATGCGCTCACCGCCTTGGCCAAATCTTTGCCATCCACCGTCCCCTTTGTGGGACCGGAAACCCAAGAAAGGGCCTTGGGCCGGGCTTTCTTGGCAAGGTTAGGGGCCAATGAAAGCCAATTTGGTCCCTCACCCCATGCAATCGAGGCGATGGCACAAGCGGCGCAGGAGGTTTGGCAATATGGCGATCCGGAAAATCATGATCTGAGACAAGCGCTGGCCACGCATCACAACATTGACCCGGGCCATATCACCATGGGCGAAGGTATTGACGGTCTTTTATTAACCTTGACCCGCCTGACCGTTGCACCATCAGATGACATTCTCAGCTCCCTCGGAGCCTATCCGACGTTTAATTATCATGCCGCCAGCAATGGCGGCACCATGCATACGGTGCCATATGTAGATGATCACGAAGATCTTCGAAGCCTTGCAGAGCAGGCCCACCTATTGGGCGCGAAACTGGTCTATTTGGCCAATCCCGACAATCCAATGGGTAGCTGGCACAGCGCTGATATTGTGCAAGAATTGATTGATAATTTGCCCAATTCTAGCCTTTTGGTGCTTGATGAAGCCTATATCGAACTGGCGCCAAGCGGCACAGCGCCAGAATTGCGGCCCGAAACGGACAATGTGATCCGTCTACGAACCTTTTCCAAAGCCTACGGGATGGCGGGCGGGCGCGTAGGCTATGCGATCGGGCCAAAATCGCTGATCTCAGCCTTCGACAAAATACGCAATCATTTCGGCCTGTCCCGAATTTCTCAGGCCGGGGCCTTGGCGGCCCTCAAAGACCAAGCCTATGTGTCTACAATCGTACAAAAAGTGGCAAAAAGCCGCAAGACCCTAGCGCAGATTGCCCAAGACAATGGCCTCATTCCCCTGCCCTCTGCCACAAATTTCGTTACGATAGATTGCGGCAGCGATGGCGATTTTGCCCGCACAGTAATGGAGCAGATGATCGCACGCGCTGTATTTATCCGTATGCCAGCCGTAGCACCGATGAACCGGTGCATCCGCATCTCTTGTGGAGATGAGGCGGCGATGGCTTTGGTTGCAAAAACCTTGCCAAAAGCCCTGAAAGCCGCACGATCCAGCTAAACTAGCCGCGGGTCGCCTCTGCCAGCACACGCGCCGCGGCCTCCAATCCACCCTCACCATGGGGAATATCTAAGGCTATCAAGCCAGATTGGATCGCCCCAAGCGTTCCCATTATCATCTGCGCATTGACATGCCCCATATGCCCAATGCGAAAAAAACCATCGGCATTCGGATCGTCATCTGTGGCCATATTCAAGCCTATGCCCAGCGTCAGTCCGGCTTTATGCTCTGTCCAGCGGCGCAAATTGAGCCCGTTGGGCGCCCCAAGCGAGAGCGCCGTCACCGCGCGGCTGCGCAAAGTTGGTTCGGCGATATTCATCGCCAATGGTCCGCCTTTACCCCAAGCTTTGCAAGCCGCCCAAACCGCCTGCGCGATCGCCTCATGCCGCGCCCAGACATGGCTCAATTCTTCTTCAAGAATCATATCCAAAGCCTCCCGCAAGCCCAGCAAATGTTGCGTTGGTGCAGTGCCGCAGAAATATTGATAAAAATATTCGGGATTTATGCGCGCATTCCAGTCCCAGTACGAACTCACTCGGGTCATCGCATTACGCGCCACGGCGGCCTTATCTGAGAAAAACACAAAGGAAATACCCGGCGGAGTCATCAAGCCTTTTTGACAGGCTGTGACCATGAGATCGACGCCCCATTCATCCATTAAAAATTTATCACATCCAAGACTGGCGATACAATCGACCATGAGCAAAGCGCCATGCCCCGCGGCGTCAAGACTGCGCCGCAGACCCGCGATATCGTTGAGCACTGAGGTCGATGTGTCTACATGGACCGCCATCACAGCTTTAATGCGACCAGAGCTATCGGCGGCAAGATGGGCCTCGACCTGCGCCAAATCAATCGTAGCTTGGTTGCCAAAATCTAGTGTTTCCACCGTGACCCCGAGGGCGCGGGCCATTTCGCCCCACCCTTCGCAGAACAATCCCGTTGCCAGAACCAAGACCGTATCGCCAGCCGCCAACACATTAGAGGCAGCCGCCTCCCAAGCGCCATGGCCATTGGCGATATAGATTACCGCCTGACCGGCCGTGCCAGCCACATGTTTCAAATCGGGAATCAAACTATGCGTCAGCTCAATCAATCCCCCCTCATAGATATTTGGGCAGGGTTGATACATGGCTTGCAAAACGCGTTCAGGCATGACCGAAGGGCCTGGGATGGCGAGATAGGAACGGCCTTGGGACAGTGACATAGAAATTCACCTTTATTATGATGGCTTATCGGTATTCGCGGTTTCCTGCCGCGTCAAGCGGCCGTCCCTTGCAGCAACTCAAACAAAGCACTAACAGGCGCCTATGGACATGAAATCATCATCCCCCAAAGACATAAAACAAGGCGCCTTATTCCTGTGGCTCTGGCGCGAATATTTGCGACGCCATATGTGGGTCTTGGCGATTATCGTCGTGTTGATGATGATCGAAGGCAGCATGGTGGGCGGGCTTGCCTGGATGATGCAGCCTCTTTTTGACGGAGTCTTTGTCGGCGGTAGCAAAAGCCAACTGTGGTTGGTGGGCGGTATTGTCTTGGGTTTATTTTTAATCCGAGGAGTGCTCTCCGTGGTGCACCGGGTGCTCATGACAAAAATTGCCAAGAAATCCGTAGCCGATTTGCAAAATGATTTGCTGCGCCATTTGCTGCAATTGGATCTCAGCTTTTTCTCCCGCTATGCACCAGGATATTTGATGGAGCGGGTCAACGGCGATGTGCAGTCGGTGGCCGGAATATGGGCGCTTTTGGTGCGTGGCGCGGCCCGCGATCTAATCGGACTAGTATCACTTTTTGCGGTCATGCTATCAATAGATTGGTTCTGGACCTTTGCGGCTTTGGTCGGCGCGCCTTTGTTATTGTTCCCTTCACTGGTCGCACAACGCTACACGCGCAAACAGGCCGTCAAAGCCCGAGAAGTCGCCGGCAATATGGCCACGCGCCTCAATGAAGCCTTCCACGGGGTCGGAACGATCAAGCTCAACGGTCTTGAGCGCTACTATACCGACCGCTATCGTGCCCTTACGAAACGGCAGATTGAAGTAGAGGTCAAAACTCTCTTCGGCACAGCCGTTATCCCCTCGCTGGTGGATGTAATGAGCGGCATCGGTTTTGCCTGTGTGATCATTTACGGTGGATATGAAATCATCAGTGGCGCCAAAACAGTCGGGCAATTCATGGCCTTCTTCAGCGCATTAGGATTGGCGTTTGAACCGCTGCGCCGCTTGGCCGGCATCTCTGGGCTGATCAATGCAGCTTCTGTATCCATTCAGAGAATGCGAGATATTTTCAACCATCAGCCCACACTGCTCGGCCCGGATCATCCAACACCCGTGCAGCCCTTTGGCGATATTGAATTTAAAAACGTCAGTTTGGAGTTTGGCGAAACGCCGGTGCTGCGTGACGTCTCCTTCCGCGCGCCTGCTGGGAAAACCACCGCTATTGTAGGCGCCTCTGGTGCGGGCAAAACAACGATCTTCAATGCGCTCACCCGGCTTTACGCCCATAGCTCGGGCGAAATTACGATCTCCGGCCTCGCAAATACGGACATTGATCCTAGCGCCCTTCGGGCGTGCATCTCGGTGGTGTCGCAAGACAGCTTACTGTTTGATGAAACCCTTGGGGAGAACATCACACTTGATGCGCGCAATACCGATCCTTCGAAACTCAATGAGGCGATCTCAGCGGCCCATGTTGCCGATTTTCTGCCAACTTTGGCCCAAGGCATGGACACCGAAGTTGGGCCACGCGGCACAAATCTGTCCGGTGGTCAGCGTCAACGGGTCGCCATTGCCCGCGCGCTTTTGCGCGATACGCCAATTTTGCTTTTGGATGAGGCCACCTCAGCGCTTGACACCCAATCAGAGGTTCTGGTGCAAAACGCTTTAGAGAAACTCTCTGCAAACCGCACCACTTTGGTCATCGCTCATCGCCTGTCGACGATTGTCTCTGCCGATCATATCATTGTTATGGACAGAGGCCGGATGATTGAGCGGGGCACTCATTCAGAGCTGATTGCGGCTGGTGGACATTATTCGAATCTATGCCGCTTGCAATTTGATCACTCCGAAAGCCAATAGGGCCCGAGCCGCCGCCTTTTGTCTCTCGCAATGCATTATTTAGAGGCCTTTCTATGGTTTTTGATACCGACGCGCCAAATCTTCGGGATTTGCACCCAAGAAATACCGCAACAAAAGGCCTAGGTTCTTAGCCCCACGACGCAACCACCCCTGCTTCTGATACTTGTCAGCGCGAGTGAAGGCATAGGCTGGCAGTCGGTGGATTTTCAGCTTTAAGGCTCGCACCAGCGCCACATCTTCCATCAGCGGTTGATCTGGATAGCCACCCGCCCTTTCATAATCACTCCGGCGCAGCAAGAGCCCCTGATCACCATAAGGAAGACCAAAAAGGTCACTCCGCAAATTCGCCCAAGCCGCCACCCATCTGGCCGCAAAGCCTTTGGCGCGGAAGGCTAGTGAAAAACACAGCGGGCCTTTCTGCATACAGGCTTTCACCTGCTCGGCCCAGCCCTCTTGCAAGATCGTATCCGCATGCAAAACCATCACCCATGCGCCGCGCGTGACCGCCACCCCCCGGCGCAATTGCACGCCGCGCGAGGCCGCACCGATCACAATCTCCGCGCCCCACGCCGTCGCGATGGGACAGCTGGCATCCATCGATCCGCCGTCAGAGACAACCACCTCACAGATCAATCCTGCATCCAATCCCTCCATCAACGACAAAAGGGTTGCCGGCAGGCCCTTGGCAGAATTAAGCGTTGGGATAACAACGGAAATCGGTGCAGACATGAGGCCTCTGGCTTTGCGATCAAAACAGCTTATATGGAAACTCTAGACAAAGGAATACCCATGGCCCAGCCCGAACAGCCACGCAGCATTCTTCAAGTAACCGGTGCTGACCGGATGGGCTTTTTGCAAAATCTTGTGACCAATGACGTCTGCGCACCCGGACTGCATTACGCAGCGCTGTTGACTCCACAGGGCAAGTATCTTGCAGATTTCTTCGTGTTGCAACGACCGGATGATCTACTCATCGACGTGGCCTCAGAGATTTGCCCCAGCATAAGCATGCGCCTCAATATGTACCGCCTGCGCGCAGATGTGCAAATTACCGAAGTGAATATAGAACTGTGCTGCGGATTGGGCACCGTCCCTCCAGATGGATTTGCCGATCCGCGCAATCCAAATTTGGGCTGGCGCGCCTACGGACGGCAAGAGGCAGGTGTCATCGATTGGCCAGCCTTGCGCGTGGCGCATATTATACCAGAGACCGGAATAGAGTTAACTCCAGACCGCTTTATCCTGGAAATGGATTTCGAGCGTCTCAACGGGGTAGATTTTAAAAAAGGCTGCTATGTCGGGCAAGAAATCGTCGCGCGCATGAAACATAAAACTGAGCTTCGCAAAGGCTTGCGGCAAGTTAAGATGTCAGGATCAGCGCCGATTGGCACTGCCATTTTTGCCAATGAAAAACCCGCCGGCGTTTTATATACACAGCATGGTAGGCTTGCATTGGCCTATCTGCGCTTTGATCGCATCGCGCCTGAGATGATTGCAGGCTCTGCGATCATCACTATTTAGGCCCGTTCTGTGTATTCCATCGAAATAGTGTCTACGATGATCAACTCGTCTTGCCCCACAAAGGGCGGCACCATGACTTTCAATCCATTGTCCAAAACAGCAGGCTTGAAGGAATTTGCCGCAGTTTGACCTTTGACCACAGGCTCTGTCTCAACGATTTTGCATGTCACCTTTTGGGGCAGAGTGACATGCAGCGCTTCGGCCTCATGATATTCAATCTGAACGGTCATCCCGTCTTGCAAAAACGGACGGCGATCACCAAGCAGTTCCGCCGGCAGCTCG
The DNA here is from genome assembly GCA_905181815.1 of uncultured Planktomarina sp. Lineage (GTDB taxonomy): Bacteria > Pseudomonadota > Alphaproteobacteria > Rhodobacterales > Rhodobacteraceae > Planktomarina. The sequence goes on from CAJIZA010000005.1 coordinate 142,922, forward strand.
ATCTGATCATAGGTTTCCATATCCATGAACACCAACATGCCATCATTTTCGTACAGAAACTGCTGATCCTTTTGCTCCAAGCGCACCTTTTCCACTTTGTCAGCGGAGCGGAATCGCTCGTTCAATTTTGATCCATTGCGCAGATTGCGCATCTCGACCTGAGCAAAAGCCCCTCCTTTTCCGGGTTTAACGTGATCGATTTTCACTGCGCTCCAGAGGCCGCCATTATGCTCAAGCACATTGCCGATACGTATTTCATTTCCGTTAATCTTTGGCATATATAGAACCTTGGGTAAAAGGTTGATTTTGATTTAACACCGCCTATATCGAAGCGGTAACGGGGTTTCAAGCCACGACTGACGCAGCGGACGGGAGCCTAGCTATGCATCCAGTGCATGGCAGACATTCCGAAAGAGACCACCCGAATCATTTCTGATGCTGCATAAGAGGCACAGATCGGAAAGTTCAAGAGCAAGAATTAAAAGGACACGAGATGAAAGATTTCGTCGACGGAAACGCCTTTAACAATGAACAGGGCAACCGTGCCCGCAAACTTTTTGCTGCCGTTGTATTGGCTGCATTAGATGACGCGATTGCGGACGACAAGAAATATGGCAACGGACCTGAGCAAATTGCGCGTTGGGCCCGTTCTCGCGATGGACGCGAAGTGCTCTCCTGTGCCGGGATTGATCCCAACGAACGCGTGGTCTCCGGCCTCATGGATTTTGTTGGCAAAGGCATCCGCACTTCCGTGGCTCTTAGCCGCGAAGAGAGCGAGCGCCGCCAGCAAGCAGAAGCTGCATAGAACCTCTTAAGGGTTTTGACCGCCAACGCGCCCAAATGGGCGCGTTTTGCGTTTCGGCGATCAGATTGCTGAAAAATTCAAATTTGCCATATTAAAGATGGCCCATGCTCAAACCACTGCCTAAACTTAGAGAATGCTGGAACCGCCAAACTAGTATCCATTTTGGCTGAACATGCTCAGGCCTCAGGGAGAGCCTTATGACCAAAGCGATTATGATACAGGGTGCCGGATCAAATGTCGGAAAATCCATCTTAGTGGCAGGGATCTGCCGCGCATTGGCCAAACGCGGCCATCATCCGGCACCGTTCAAGCCGCAAAATATGTCCAATAATGCCGCTGTCACCGTTGACGGTGGCGAGATTGGCCGCGCGCAGGCGCTGCAAGCCCTCGCCTGCGGACGGCCCGCTATCATCGATATGAACCCAGTGCTGTTGAAACCCGAGTCCGAAATTGGTGCGCAGGTGGTGGTTCAAGGCCAACGGGTCGCCACTGTCAAAGCCCGAGACTATGCGGCAGTCAAAACCACCTTGATGCCACGGGTGCTGGACTCCTTTCACCGCTTGGCCAAAAGTACCGATTTTGTCGTTATAGAGGGCGCCGGAAGCCCAGCTGAAATCAACCTGCGCTCCGGGGATATCGCAAATATGGGTTTCGCAGAGGCTGCCAATGTTCCAGTGATCTTGATTGGTGACATTGACCGCGGTGGGGTGATCGCACAAATGGTCGGAACGCATGCGGTTCTGCCGATCGAAGATCGCACCCGGATCACAGGTTTTGCAATCAATAAGTTCCGAGGGGATGTATCGCTATTTGATGAGGGCATGACCGCCATTTCTGAGCATACCGGATGGGCGTCACTCGGCGTATTGCCATGGTTTGCCGAAGCTTGGAAACTGCCGGCCGAGGATGTGATGGATATCACAACACGGGCCGGTGGCGAGATCAAAATTGCAGTGCCACGTTTGGCGCGTATTTCCAATTTCGATGATCTCGACCCACTGGTGGCCGAGCCCAACGTGACCGTTGAAATCATTGAACAAGGTCAGCCATTGCCCGGTGACGCGTCACTCGTGATCCTGCCTGGCAGCAAATCCACTATCAGTGATCTGGAAAATTTTTGTGCCAATGGCTGGGATATTGATCTTCAGGCGCATCACCGCCGAGGTGGTCAAATCATCGGCATTTGCGGTGGTTATCAAATGCTGGGGCGCAAAGTACATGACCCTGACGGAATAGAAGGCGCGCCGCGCTCCATCGATGGGTTGGGATATTTAAATATTGAAACCACAATGATTCCAAAGAAAAACCTGTCGTTGACCAAAGCGCGCAGTGTCAAAACCAACACGCCCGTCAGTGGCTATGAGATCCACCTCGGCCAGAGCAGCGGAACGGATTGCCAAAATCCATGGCTAAAGCTCGCAGATCGGAATGAGGGGGCGATTTCCGCTGATGGTCAGGTGCGCGGGTGTTATTTGCACGGTCTTTTTGCCTCTGATGGCTTTCGAGCAGAGGTCTTGGCAATGCTCGGCACGCAATCGCAGCTCGCCTCCTATGATGCGGCTGTGGAGGACACTTTGGATCGACTCGCCGCCTTTATCGAGCTGCATCTAAATGTCGATGCACTGATCGCTTTAGCAAGACCCATCGCGCCCTAGACGCCGCTTCGTCACGTGGCTCAAGCGGATGTCAAGTATCACGATCTTCAATCATAGTCCGAAGGGCACTCGACAGTTCGTCGCGCATCGGACCGGCCAGGGCACGGCGGAGGTTGGCAATGACCTCCAAATATTCGGGATCATGTGACAGTGTCGCAGCGGGCTTGGGCGGCTCTTGGTCCACTTGGTCCGCGCTGGGTCCATCAGCGCGTGTGAGCACCATAGGCCCCAAGGACGGCAGCAACACCCGCTGGCTAGCTTGCAACACCAAAGGGGCGGCCACGGCAGAGACCTGTGCCGAGACTGGGACATCAGAAATTAACCTGCGCATGGATAGAACCAAAGCATCTGGCTTAGGATAGTCGTCCTTACAGGTCAAAGAACCTCCTTTTCACCGGGGCTTGCGCTTAACACGCGCAGCAGCCGGTTCAATTTCCATCCAAGCCTTGCAGCACTCGATCCAATGCCGCGCCCTGCTTACTTTTGGCCCGCGGTGCCGACTTTACCAGATTGTAATATTCCGCCGGGTCATAGGTTTTTACCCCAAGATCAAGCTCTGTCGCAGTTAATTTCCCCATCGCAGCGAGCAGGCTATAACTCGCGACCTGCTCATCTATCCGTGTTGAAATACGACTCACGCGCGCATCAAGCAGCTCCTGCTCAGCATTTAGTACATCCAAGGTCGTCCGCGCTCCTAAAGAGGCTTCTTCCCGCACACCGCGAAAGGCCACGCTGGCAGCCTCAATTTGCCGATCCGTCGCCTCGCCCGTGGCCCGGGCCACCTCCAGCACAACAAAGGCATTGCGCACGGCCTGCTCGACCTCAAGCCCCACAAGATGCAGCCCCGCCCGCTTTGCATCTCGTTGTGCCATCGCGGAACGGCTGGCCGAGGCAATGGCGCCACCGCTGTAAACTGGTCCACTGACGGTCAAACTCAGGCTGCGTGTCAATGGGCCATCGAGGTCCACGTTAGAGACCCCTGCGTCAGCTTCAAACCTTGGGCGATAAGTCAGCTGCGAGGCCTTCAACGCAAGCTCAGCAGCTGCCACCTCATGTTGCACGCGCGTAAGTTCCGGGTGATGGGCCCGCGCGTTGGAAATGGCGGCAGAAACTTCTGTTGGCAATTCTGGCAGGCTAGAAGGGGTTGCGAGATCACCTGGTTTACGACCAACAACCGCATGATATTCCGCCGCGGCCTTCGCCAAATCGCCTTGAGCCCCCGCAAGCGACGCGCGAGCACTGGCCAAACGCGCCTCCGCCAATGCCACATCAGTCCGGGTGACCTCGCCCACATCGAACCGATCTTGAGCGGCGCGCAATTCCTGTTCAATCAATTCCACATTGGCCGATCGCAGTGACACAAATTCCACCGAGCGACGGTAATTCATATGAGCTGTCACCGCGCGCAGAAGCACATTTTGTTCAATCGACACCAAAGATTGCCGGGTCGCCAAAATAGTTTTTTTCAGTGCTTCGGTCTGCAAATCAGAACGGCCAAAATCATAGAGCAGCCATTTAGCGTTCAAACTTGCGGTCAAACTGTCGCTGCTGGCCACGTCATTGTAACTGTGGGCGAATCTTGAGCTCCAACCGATCACCGGACGCAAGGCGGCTACGGCGTCAGCAACTTTTTCATCCGCGGCGCGCAGCAAGGCGCGATTTTGCACCAATAGACCGCTGTTTTGATAGGCATTGCGCAGGCTGTCTCGCAGGCTTTCAGCCGCGGCCAGGTTGGGTGTGGCCAAAATCAAAATGGCCGCACAGCTTAATTCAGCAAATTTCCGTCCAAACATCTGTGCTCTCCCAGGCAAAAGAATCATTTCAATTTCTAAAGCGCAAAACTGCGCTCTGTCACAAACCCGTTCAAGACTGGCGCAAACGCATTGCAGGCAAAACGCCAAGACATCTGGCCATCGATTTTATAGCCCACCCGAACCACGCCCTGACCTTTTTGGCTAAAGACCGCAACAATACGGCCCCCTTCAGCCAATTGCGCGATCACGACCTCTGGCATGTGCTCCACCGCCCCTTGCACGACAATCACGTCAAAAGGGGCGTGTTGCGCGGCCCCTTCGGCCAAAGCGCCCTGCACAACGGCTACGTTCAAACAGCCCTCAGCGGCCAAATTCGCCTCCGCCTCAGCAGCCATATCTTCATTTTCTTCAATAGCGACAACAGCTTCAGAGAACTTCCCAATGACAGCAGACGAGTAGCCAAGACCGCAACCGAGATCCAGTACCAACTCATTGCCTTGAATATCCACAGCATCTAGCATTTTGGCAAAGGTGCGCGGCTCAAGGATCATGCGGTCGTGGCCTAGGTCCAAAATCGCATCCGCATAGGCTGTTTCGCTTAGGTGATCTGGCACGAAGACCTCACGCCGGACGTGAAGCATGGCGTCAATAATGGGAAATTTTGTCACGTCCGCAGGTCTAATCTGGGTATCAACCATTGTTGTCCGGCGAGTCAAAAAGTCAGTCATGTCAGGTATTCCTGTCGTCAAAGAATCTCGCAGTTATCCCACATGCGCCATTGCCCTGCAACGACAAGAACTGCCATCAGACAAAATCTCGTGTGGATTTCTCGATAATAATATAGAAGTCTTTTCTACAGGTAAATGTCGCGCGTCCGGCTCGATCAATTTAAACTGTCATTGGGATGATTTGGTGGGTCGTGAGAGGCTCGAACTCCCGACATCTTCGGTGTAAACGAAGCGCTCTACCAACTGAGCTAACGACCCGATAGCCGCGATATAGATCGGGCAAGCCCGGGGGGCAAGCGGTTTTTTCAGTTTTTTATAACTCATCATGGTGGCCGGCTTTGACCCTGTAAACCACCCCCTGCCCGCTCGGCAAATCTGCCAAGCGATCAAGCCCCCAACTGAGCGCGCACAAGCGCAAACACAGCGACGTCATCCCGTGGGTGACCAGAACCGTTGGCCCAGTAAGCTGGGCCAAGAATGCGCCGCAGCGGTCGTAAAGCCGCGCGATGCCTTCCCCGCCGGGAGCCCAGTCATAAAACTGCGTTTGCCCGAGGTCTTGAAGGCTACTCTTTCTTTCTGCCGCAATCTCAGCGCGGGTGGTTCCAGCCCAAGCCCCCATGCCGATTTCCATCAACTCCGCTGAGGTTTCGATCTCCGCTGCAATACCCGCCAGGGCAATTTGAGCAGTTGTGCGCGCACGTCCCTGGGGACTGGTGATAAAACGGAAACCCGCCAAATCATAGGCCTGCAGAATTTCATTCTGCCGATGTGCTTGGCGCAGGCCTTTTTCGGTTAAAGGACTGTCAAAATGACCTTGCAGGCGCCCTGCAGCATTCCACTCTGTTTGCCCATGGCGCAGGACCAGCACGTCAGCACAGGATGGGATGATCTGCGCAGCGCTCATTGGGCGCCCACCGCCGCGAATAATCCAAAAAGGACAGGCGAAGTCAACGACGCCCCAGCTCGCCCACTGAGGCGCCTTTGGACTTTACTCAATGAGCAGTGAGGCTAGCGGCGCTGCCACGCTCTGCCGCAAGGGCGGCCGCGGCTGCATCCTCTGCCGCCTCATCCCACTCAATCGGCTCAGGGACAGATATCAAAGCGTGTTTCAACACCTCTGACACATGGCTGACAGGAATGATCTCCAACCCATCCCTGACGCTTTTGGGCAAATCGCGCAGGTCTTTCTCATTCTCAGCTGGAATCAGCACGGTTTTGATACCTCCGCGCAGAGCCGCCAGGAGCTTCTCTTTCAATCCACCAATCGGCAGGGCATTGCCGCGCAATGTCACCTCGCCAGTCATGGCGATATCTTTTTTCACAGGAATGCCGGTCAACACAGAGACAATCGACACCACCATCGCCAGGCCCGCCGACGGACCATCCTTCGGCGTCGCCCCTTCGGGCACGTGCACGTGGATGTCCATCTTGTCAAACCGGGGCGGCTTGACCCCTATCTCGGGTGAAATGGACCGCACATAAGAGCTGGCCGCATCGATACTCTCTTTCATCACATCGCCCAAAGTCCCGGTGGTCTTCATCCGGCCTTTGCCGGGCAGGCGCAGCGCTTCGATATGCAGCAGATCGCCGCCAACACTGGTATAGGCCAGACCAGTCACGACCCCCACCTGGTGATCATCTTCAGCCAAACCGTAACGATATTTCTTAACGCCGAGGTAGTCATCGAGGTTTTCAACCGAAATTTTGACGTTCTCAACCTCTTTTTTGACGATTTTGGTGACAGCTTTGCGGGCCAATTTGCCAATCTCACGCTCCAAATTCCGCACACCCGCCTCACGGGTATAGGTGCGGATCATCTCTTGCAGCGCCTCAGGCTCTAAATAGAATTCAGAGGCCTTCAGCCCGTGGTTTTTAACCTGCTTCGGAATCAAATGCCGATGTGCTATCTCAGCCTTTTCTTCTTCAGTGTAACCCGCCAGGGGAATGATTTCCATGCGGTCCAGCAACGGGCCTGGCATGTTATAACTGTTGGACGTGGTCAAGAACATCACATCCGACAGATCATATTCGACTTCCAGATAATGATCGACGAAGGTTGCGTTCTGCTCTGGATCCAACACCTCCAACATAGCAGAGGCGGGATCGCCTCGGAAATCTTGACCCATTTTGTCAATCTCATCCAACAGGATCAGCGGATTAGTGGTTTTGGCTTTTTTCAATGCTTGGATAATTTTACCTGGCATCGAGCCAATGTAAGTCCGGCGGTGACCGCGAATTTCGCTTTCATCACGTACCCCGCCCAAAGAGATGCGAATAAATTCGCGCCCGGTGGCTTTGGCAACGGATTTTCCAAGCGAGGTTTTTCCCACGCCAGGAGGGCCGACCAAACACATGATGGGGCCTTTTAATTTGCGCGAACGCTGTTGCACGGCAAGATATTCGACAATGCGCTCCTTGACCTTCTCCAAACCATAATGATCGTCATCCAGATTCTTCTGTGCTTTTGTAAGGTCTTTCTTTACTCGGCTGCGCACACCCCAAGGCAGGGACAACATCCAATCAAGATAATTGCGCACGACGGTCGCCTCTGCTGACATAGGGGACATATTCTTGAGCTTCTTCAACTCAGCGGCCGCTTTGTCAGAGGCTTCCTTGGACAATTTTGTTTCTGCAATTTTGGCCTCCAGCTCGGCCAATTCGCCTTCGCCTTCTTCCCCTTCGCCCAATTCTTTTTGAATGGCTTTCATTTGCTCATTCAAATAATATTCGCGCTGGGTATTCTCCATCTGGGTTTTGACCCGCGACTTGATCTTTTTCTCAACTTTCAGCACGGACATTTCGCCCTGCATCAGACCGTAGACTTTCTCCAAACGATCCGCCACGCAAAGCAGTTCCAAAAGCTCCTGCTTTTGCTCAACCTCAACGCCAAGATGTCCAGAGGCCAGATCGGCCAACTTGCTTGAATTGCGGGTCTCGGCAATAGCCGACAGCGCCTCCTCAGGCACGTTTTTCTTAACTTTGGCATAGAGCTCAAATTCCGACGACACCGAACGCACCAAGGCTGTGACCATGTCCTCATCGCCTTGCGTCTCCTCCAAAAGCCTGGCCTCAGCTTCAAAATATGACTCATTGCCGTTGAAGCGATCAATCTGAACACGGGCTCGACCTTCGACCAGAACTTTTACCGTGCCATCAGGAAGTTTTAACAGCTGCAAAACATTGGCCAAAACACCGACCCGGAAAATACCATCTTCAGAAGGATCATCCTCCCCGGGATCACGCTGCGAGGACAGCAAAATTTGCTTGTCTTGCGTCATCACCTGCTCAAGCGCGCGCACAGATTTGTCGCGCCCAACAAACAGCGGCACGATCATATGTGGAAACACAACGATGTCGCGCAGCGGCAATACAGGGTAACTATCGGCTAAATTCAAAGTCATTTTCGTTCCTTAACTGTGGCAGGCATGGAGCGAATCCCAATCAGGCAACTCGACCAACCCCTATCTTGCTACATAACTGGGGCGCAACCGCCTCAATTTCAAGACCCTATGTAACCTGCCTGCACAATCTAAGAAGTGCAAGCGGTGAGCTTTCAATAAGTTTAAATATTGCATTTTTAGTAGATATTAAATCACCAACACCCCGACGTCCCAGGCTATCTATTTGCAGGCACCAGCCCCGCGCGATACCGTGAGGTGATTTTGAAAGGTGTTACAATGCGATTTGCCCTTAGTATTGTGCTACTCACTGCACTGGCCAGCTGTGCACCACCTTTGCCCATTACAGATTACATCATGGATGCCCGCAGTCCGAATGCCAAAATCACCACTCAGCCACTGCGGTTTGATGTCATCACGGTCCGCAGCTTCGTGGCGGGCAATCACCAAGAGCGGCCGGGCGCGCGCTGCCATATCTTCACGCCAGATCAGCGCCTATCGGCCACCTTTCAAACTCCAGCGCAAGTGCGCGTGCCGCTCTACAGCGGTGCGCCCGCGCCAATAAATGGGTATTGCCGCCTGCCGGGCACAAATCTAGCGGCACGCTTTACGCTCGAAGCCGTAAATCGATCTGAACAAAAAAACGAAGGGGTGCGGCTCACAGTGAGCCACGGTGGACCGCGCATTGGCGCCACGATTTCCCTACGTGACCGCAGCAAAGACCGCTATGCCTATCCGGCGAAGCCGCGCATCACATTGGCACTGTAAACGCCTCTTCACTACAAAGGCTCAATATCGCCCAAAGCCCGCTGTGCATGGAACTGGCTTTCAAATTCGGCAAAATCATCTACCGAAATCGCATCGCGCATCTGCTGCATAATTTCTTGAAAATAATGCAAATTGTGCCAGGTCAGCAGCATGGAGCTGATAATCTCCTGACTGCGGAAAACATGGTGTAAATAGGCGCGCGAATAATTGCTGCAGGCCGGGCAGCTACAGGCCTCGTCCAAGGGCCGTGGGTCATCTTGGTGACGCGCATTTTTAATATTAACCACGCCCCGGCGGGTGAATACCTGCCCTGTGCGACCCGAACGGCTGGGCAAAACACAATCCATCATATCAATGCCACGCTTCACGGCACCAACGATGTCATCCGGCTTGCCAACACCCATCAAATATCGCGGCTTGTCCTCGGGCATTTGATCGGGCGCAAAGTCAAGCACGTCGAACATGGCCTGTTGCCCCTCACCCACCGCCAGGCCACCAACCGCATAACCTTCAAAGCCAATGGCCTTGAGCGCATCGGCACTTTCGCCGCGCAATTGCTCATCCAAACCGCCCTGCTGAATGCCAAATAAAGCATGACCCGGACGGTCGCCAAATGCCTCGCGAGAGCGCCCGGCCCATCGCATCGACATGCGCATCGACCGGGTAATTTCGTCGCGTTCTGCCGGCAAAGCCGGGCATTCATCGAAACACATCACGATATCACTGCCCAATAGCCGTTGAATCTCCATCGAGCGCTCGGGCGTAAGATGATGCTTAGAGCCATCAATATGCGACTTAAACGTCACCCCGTCTTCGCTCATCTTGCGCAGGCTGGACAAGCTCATCACCTGAAACCCACCACTATCCGTCAAAATTGGACGCTCCCAATTCATAAACTTGTGCAACCCGCCCAGCCGATCAATCCGCTCTGCGGTTGGGCGCAACATCAAATGATAGGTATTGCCCAGCAATATGTCCGCCCCAGTTTGGCGCACAGAGCTAGGTAGCATAGCCTTGACCGTGGCCGCCGTTCCAACGGGCATAAAGGCCGGCGTGCGGATCTCGCCGCGCGGGGTGTGGATGGTGCCAGCCCGGGCCTTGCCTGAGCGCGCATGCAATTGGAATGAGAATTTTTCTGTCATGGGCCTCACATGCGCTAAACCTTATGAAGGATCAAGCGATTGGTCGAAAAATTCATGGGTTTCACAGCAAACCAACAGCGCGCCGTCCTTAATTCAGGTTATTGCTTTACCCCAGCGCCCTGCCCCCTTATACCTTATCAAAACACTCAAGGATCATGACATGTCGGACGAGACTCCTGTTGAAGGTACACCATTGATCGCGCCCTCGAGCACAGATCACCCGCTATATGACAATATTGTTGACAGCATCCGCACGGTTTATGATCCTGAAATTCCAGTTAATATTTTCGATCTAGGCCTCATTTACACGGTGGATATCAATAAGGATTCCGAGGTAAAAATTGCCATGACCCTCACGGCTCCCGGCTGTCCGGTGGCCGGTGAAATGCCCGGCTGGGTGGCCGAGGCCATTGAACCCCTGCCCGGCGTCAAACATGTGGATGTTGAGCTGGTTTGGGAGCCGCCTTGGGGCATGGATATGATGTCCGATGAGGCAAGGCTCGAATTGGGCTTTATGTAGGACTCCGAGCCATCTGAACACCGCATCGTGATCTTAGAGTGGGATCCTACCCCGCATGTCCCCTCTTGCAGTTCGCTTTGCCCGCTCTTAGGTTAACAGCAAATTGAAAAGGATCAGACATGTTCGGTATTCCGGGTAAACAAGCTGTGACCCTCACCCCAGCCGCGATTGGGCAAATAACCAAGCTCATGGCGCGCGAGGGCCATGAGGGCCTACGCATTGGCGTGAAAAAGGGCGGCTGCGCCGGCATGGAATATACAATGGACTATGTCGATGAAATCGAAGCCCATGATGAATTGATTGAAACCGATGGTGCACGCGTCATGATCGCTCCTATGGCGCAGATGTTCCTCTTCGGTACTGAGATTGACTATGAGACCAGCCTGTTGGAATCTGGATTCAAATTCAAAAACCCAAATGTGGTTGATGCCTGTGGCTGCGGCGAAAGCATCAAATTCGACGAAACACTTTTCACCAAGAAATGAGCATTTCCGGCGCTGATATCATTTTTAAGAACGATCGTTTTGCAAGCGTCGGCGCTCTGATAACCGGCAAAATGTTTAGCGGATTAGCGATCTATGCTGGCGGGGTAATTTTGCACTTACCATCAGCACGGGCACTTTGATGATCAAGGTAACGGGCGCGCTTACAAACGACCTCGCCGCAGAGGCGATCGCAGCAATTCATCCACGACGGCAAGGGCACCAAGCGCGTCGCCACGCCCTATTGGACTCTGCCCGACGCCGTAATGGATGAGCCGGAGCTGGCCTGCGATTGGGCCAGGCGCTCTTTGCGGCAAAACTCTTAATAAATAACTGCCCCATGGAAGGATCTCCGATGCCTCAAAAAATCGTCGCTGGAAACTGGAAAATGAACGGAACGCAGGCCAGCCTGTCTGAGATCCAAGCCATCGCTGAGACCACGCAAGATATTCACTGCTCAGCCATCCTATGCCCGCCGGCGCATTTGCTACACAGCGCGGCCAGGCTACCTGGGCAATTGGCCATTGGCGGGCAGAATTGCCACCACGCCCCGTCAGGTGCCTTCACCGGCGACATCAGCGCCGAGCAGCTGGCTGATTGCGGTGCCTTCTATGTAATTGTTGGCCACTCCGAACGGCGCGAAGGCTACAGCGAAAGCGACAGTTTAGTGCGCGCCAAGGCCCAAGCAGCTCTCAAATCCGGGCTCACTCCGATCATCTGCCTTGGCGAGAGCCAAGAGCAACGCGCCGCAGGTAAGGCCCTTGAGATTGTATTGGCGCAGTTATCCGGCTCCCTGCCCGATGATCCCCAGGTCATCATTGCCTATGAGCCAATTTGGGCCATTGGAACGGGTCTTGTCCCCAGTGTAGCTGAAATCACGGAAGTCCACGATGCTTTGCGCGCTCAGCTCTATGCGATCTTTGGCGCAGCCGGTCAGGACATCTCCATCCTCTACGGCGGATCGGTCAAGCCGAGCAATGCCCAAGAAATTTTCGCCATCACCCATGTGAACGGCGCATTGGTGGGGGGAGCCAGTCTCAAAGCGAAAGATTTCCTGCCTATTATGCGCAGCTTAGCGGAGAGTTAAAACAGGAGGTTCATCACCACCATAGAGACGACTAGAAACAATAGGGTCATCCCCGCGCCGCAACGCACGAAATCAACCACCCGATACCCGCCCGGCCCCATAATCAAAGCATTCACTTGATGGGTGGGGATTAAAAAAGAGTTTGAGGTTGATATGGCTACGGTCAGCGCAAAAATGGCCGGGTTGGCGCCTGCCGCAACCGCTATGGACACAGCCAAGGGCACGAGCAATACGGTGGCCCCCACATTGGACATCACCAAAGTGAAGACCGTAGCCATAATCGCCACGCCCACTTGCAAGCTCCAAATCGGCCATCCCTCTAAAAGCATGAGAACCTGTTGCGCAATCCAAGCCGCTGTACCCGTGGCTTGGACGGCGACCCCAAGTGGGATAAGGCTGGCTAATAAAAATACTGTATTCCAACTGACGGCCTCATAGGCCTCATCGATGGACAGGACGCGCGACACAATCATGCCCGAGGCTCCGGTCAAAAGGCACAAAGATAGTCGAATATCGGTCAGCAAGATCATCGCTATCGCCAAAACAAAGAAGACCAAAGCCCAGCTCACTTTTTGCGGCCGCACCTCTTCGCGCGGATATTCAGAAGTGACGATGACGTAATCACGGTTGCGGCTCAGTAGGGTCAGGGATTCCCATTTCGTATGCACCACCAAAGTATCGCCCGCCAAAAGCGGCACATGGGTGAGACGCGTCGCGGCATGATCAGGGGTTTCCACATGGCTCAAGGTTTCTTCCCCGCGGTGAATGCCGAGTAAAGACAAGCCATGGGTTACGCGAAAGCGGATCTGCCCCGGCGTTTTGCCAATCACAGATGAGCCGGGCGGCACAACAATCTCCGCCACACCTGCGTGGGTCGCAGCAAAATTGTCAGAAAAATTATCAAGCTGCGGTAAAATTTCCAAGCCATAGATTTCGGCAAATTCCTCCACCACACGCCGGCGACCTAAAATGGCCAGACGGCAGGGTGCCTCGATCTGTGTTGGGGCCATGGGAGCCACTACTTGGCGGCCACGATAATCTGTGCCAATGATATAGATGTGATGCGCATCCATAATATCGGCCAAACGATGGCCAATAAGGATATTGCCCTCAGGCACTTTCACCTCAAAGATGACCGCCTTAAGCCCGTAAACAGCTTTGACATAATCAAGCATCGATTGCGCGGAGGTGCCCTCACCCACTCCGTCTCTTCGCGGCAAAATCCATCGCCCCAAGAGCATGAAATATAAGATCCCTGTTACAATCAAACACAGACCTATCGGCGTGACATCAAAAAGCTCAAACGGGCGCATCTGCTGGTCGTCCGGCAATCCAGCATTGGCGACGCCCATAAGATCATTGAGCAAGATCAGCGGCGACGAGCCCACCATGGTAATCGTACCACCCAAAATGGCGCAAAAACCCATCGGCATTAAAAGCCGAGACATGGGCAATTCTGCCCGCACAGAAATGCGGCTGAGCACCGGCAAAAACAGCGCAGCGGCCCCAACATTTTGCATGAAAGATGAGATTACCCCGACCGAACCAGAAATGATGGGCACAATCCGTGCTTCTTTCGCCCCACCGAGTTTCAGAATATATCCAGCCACTTTTGACATCAAACCGGTCTTATCCAACCCCGCCCCGATGATCATAACCGCAATGATCGAAATCACCGCGTTCGAGGCAAAGCCGTCAAACAATCGCGAGGTATCGGCGAGATTGCCAAGACCGGGTAGTTGACTGAGCAGACCCAGCGCCAACATGGTGAGGATTGCTGTCAAATCGATGCGAAAGGCTTCAGTAATAAACAATGTAACCGTCACAAAGAGCACCATAAGCACAACGAACATCTCATTTGTAAGCGTCACCGGGTCCATCATTATCCTCCGTTTGGCCGCAAGCCCTTTGCGAAACAGGCATGGCCTGTGCTCTTTCTACAGTATCATTTCAAAATCAGTTCCGGTCCCATCATCGCATTTGGCAAGACCGTCGAGATCCAAGGCACATAGGTGATCAGAATTAAGAAAACGAAAAGGACCGCCAAAAAAGGCAAGGCTGCGCGCACAACGGACATCATCGGCATATTTGCCACGCCAGAGGTCACAAAAAGATTGAGCCCCACGGGCGGGGTGATCATGCCAATCTCCATATTCACCACCATGATGATGCCCAGATGGATCGGGTCAATGCCCAACTCGATCGCAATCGGAAAAACCAAGGGCGCAACGATGACCAGAAGCCCCGATGGCTCCATGAATTGCCCGCCAATCAACAAGATGACATTGACGATCACCAAGAACATAATCGGTCCAAAACCTGCTGACAACATGGCAGAGGCAATATGTTGTGGAATTTGCTCATCTGTCAAAACATGTTTGAGGATCAGCGCATTGGCGATGATGAACATCAAGGTCACTGTGAGTTTCCCCGACTCAAACAAGGTTTTGCGGGTATCTTTATGCACAACAGCTGCTGGCAAATAGATGATCGCTTCGATGACACCTCGGCTCATTGCCTTAGCTCCGCCCAAAAGACTGATGCCAAAACCGGTGTCTTCCCCCTCGCGGGCCGCTCCGTGCAGCGAAAAAGTGAAGATAATGGCCGGTGCCACGGTGGCCACGAAGAGAAACAACCCAGCTACGCCGGCCAAAAGCCCGGTGCCTGCAAAAGCAAGCATAGAACCAGAGGCAAATTCCGATAGGCCTTGGAAAATTGAAATTATCGTCCAATAGGCAAAGATGACGCCCGGCAAAGCGCCAAGCACCACGATCACGGGCCAGGCCACACGGCTACGCTGGGCCGCAAAATGGGTCATCGCCCAACCGGTGCCAAGGCAGACCGCAACCCAAGCGATCGCCACAGTCAGCCCCCAGCCCTCAGGATAGACACCCGCCTTGTCGAGCGAGACATGCAGCAAGAAGCCAATAACCGCAAAGGCCACAACGCGCAGTCCCAAACCAAAGGCGAGTTGCTCGCTCTCACGCAACCAGCCCTTGCCTTGCAGCGGGCCCATATCGCGGTAAATCATCAAGGCTGCGAAAAACGCATAGACGCAGGCAACAGCGGCGGCTTCAGTCGGGGTGAAAATACCTCCATAAATCCCGCCCAGAATGATCACGATCAGCACCAATCCAAAGGCGGCGTCTAGAACCGCAGCCGCAACCTCATCCCAGCCTTGCCAGTCCCCCTTTGGCAGGTTTTTCACCCGCGCCATAATGTAGATGGTAATCATCAACATACTGCCAGCCAAAAGGCCCGGCAATACACCCGCGAGGAACATGCGGCCTACGGACACCTCCACCGCCGCCGCATAAACCACCATCACGATAGAGGGGGGGATCAAAATGCCTAGTGTGCCGGCATTAGCGATCACGCCCGCGGCAAAGTCTTTCGTATAACCAACTTGATGCATGCCTGCGATAACAATGGAGCCAATCGCCACAACCGTCGCCGGCGAAGAACCCGAAAGCGCCGCAAACATCATACAGGCAAAAACACCAGCAATCGCCAACCCACCCGGCACATGCCCGACCAGAGCCACAGAGAAGCGTATGATACGCCGCGCGACACCACCCGTGGACATGAAGCTAGAGGCCAAAATAAAGAACGGAATAGCCAGCAGTGTATAATGACCCGCCATGGCTTGAAAAAAGGTCTGTGCGATTGAGGCAAGCGATGTCTCCCCCAGCGCTAGCAAAAACAAAACCGAGGCCATCCCAAGGCTGACAGCAATCGGCACACCGATAAGCATGAGACCGACGACAACGGCAAATAAAATTGCAACTTCCATGGGGCTAGTCCTCAGCGTTCAGATGTTTTACTTCGGCCACAGCCTCTTCAACCTCATGGCTGACAATCAAGCTGGCCTCTTGGCCACTCAACAAGCGCACAAAAACTTGGACAAAGCGGAACAAGAGCAGCGCCATCCCAATGGGCAAAATCGCATAGGGGATAAACCTTGGAATTTTCTCGTAATCATCGCCGTCATTCATAATCGGTTGGATCCAACGCAGCCACTCAGGAAAGGAAATATCAATCACCTCATACCATCCGCGGTAAGAGGTGCGTTTCATCTCTTCAAATCCAGTTGGAAACCAACGGCCCGTAGTTTGAGGCAAATTGGCGAAATTAGCCCAATAATCCCATGCCCCTTTCATCAGCAAGCCAGCATAGACAACACAAACCGCCGCAGCGATTAGCGTCAGAATTCGGCGGGTTTTCGGTGCAAAAACATTGATGAGTGCATCAACGCCCAAATGCGCGGTGACCTTCACCGCATAGCTGACACCGAAGAGCACCAACCAAGCAAATAAGAATGTTGTCGCCTCTAAACCCCAGATCAAGCCGGTATTAAACCCATAGCGCAAAACAACATTCGCGAAGGTGATCAAAGTCATGAGCCCCAGGAGAACGGCAATGGCTGTTTCTTCAAATTCGTTGATCCAATGGCCCAGTCTTGACCGTGGCACTGGGGCATTTGATGACATGTCCAGGGGTCCTATCAAAAAGCATTTGGCCCGCAGGTTTGCGGGCCAAAGTTACACGTTAAAAGATTTAGTGTTTGGCGTTGATTGCTTGTGCCGCATCGATATTTTCTTGACCCACATCGTCTACAAACTGACCCCAAACAGGCATCATCGCTTTAACCCATTCAGCTCGCTGATCTGCAGTCAAAGTGCGAACTACGCCACCAGCGTCAAGAATTGCTTGCTTATTGCTAGCATTTACGGAGGTGGATTCTGCATTACGTGCAGCAGTCACTTCATCAAGGATGGTTCCCAACTGGTCTCGAACATCTGCAGGTAAACCGTCCCAGAAATCAGTAGAGGTTACGACCAGATAGTCGATGATACCATGGTCTGTTTCTGTTGTACCGTCCTGAACTTCGAAAAATTTCTTGCCGTAGATATTAGACCACGTATTCTCTTGTCCATCGACAACTCCAGTTTGTAATGCGCCATAAACTTCAGAGAAAGCCATGGGCTGAGGGGATGCGCCCATAGCGGCCATTTGTGCTTTTAACACGTCAGAATTTTGAACACGGAATTTCAAGCCATTCGCATCAGATGGAGCGTTAAGTGGGACGTTTGCTGACATTTGCTTCATGCCGTTATGCCAGAAAGCTAGGCCAAGGAGGCCGCGCTTTGTCATAGATTGCTTCATCGCTTGGCCAGTTTCTGAATTTTGAAATTCATCAACAGCGTTGATATTTTTAAACATGAACGGCAAGTCAAATATACGGAATTTTTTTGTGAATTGCTCAAATTTTGACAATGAAGGTGCCGCCATTTGAACGTCGCCTTGCAGAAGCGCTTCGAGTACTTGATTATCATTATATAGCGTCGAATTCGGGAACACTTCAAGGCAAGCCTTGCCGTTCATTTCGTCATTTACGCGTTGCTCAAGCAATGTGGCTGCTATGCCCTTTGGATGTTTGTCTGTGTTAGTGACGTGACTGAACTTAATAACCATTTCGCCGGAATCACACCCTGCGAAAGCAGTACCAGCAGAAAAAGAGATCGCTACAGCGGCCACGGCCGCAGTAAAATATTTCATGGTATCCTCCCAAGTTAACCGGATTGTCCGGAGTAAAGGAGACTCTATATCGCAGCGGTTAAAAAACAAGCCGCTTTCATTGTTTTTGAGACAGGTTTTGAATTAAATTAAACACATCTTGCCACGCTGCCTAGTTTCAGCTGTCATGGCGACATGAAAATTTTCAAACAATTGCCAACAGATGCCAGTTTCGTGCAAAATCCCTATCCAGCCTATGACCGCGCCCGCGCCATGGGAGATCTGGTGTGGTGGGATGACTATCAGATGCCGGCCGCCGTCAGCTACCGGGCGGTGCGCGGGCTGCTGACCAACCGCAAGTTTGGCCGCGAGCCCCTGACCGCGCCCCAATGTCCAGCCCATCTCACCGACTGGCAGGCCAATGAGAGCCACTCGATGCTTGAGCTTGAACCACCGCGCCACAGCCGGTTGCGCGGCTTGGTTTTGCGCGCCTTTACCAGCAAAAAAGTGGCCGCCATGGCTCCAGAGATCATAGATACTTGCCATAGGTTAATCGATGCCTTTCCCGCCCAACCCTTTGATTTTCTGAACGCCTTCGCCCGCCCCCTGCCTGTGCATATCATCGCCAAGCTCTTGGGCGTGCCCACTGATCGCAGTTCAGATCTGCTCAGCTGGTCCAACGCTATGGTGGCCATGTATCAATCGAACCGCAGCTATGAAACGGAGATTGCAGCCAATCAGGCAACACTGGAGTTTACCGCCTTCCTTGACAGCTACATCGCTCATCGCCGCAGCCAGCCACGCGACGATCTTTTATCCGATCTCATTTCTGCCGAAGACGCGGGGGAAAAGCTTACCAGTGCCGAGTTGATCTCCACCTGCATATTGCTGCTCAACGCCGGGCATGAGGCCACGGTGCATACGCTGGGCAATGCGCTCAAAACGCTCCTGCCAAGCCCCCATCGTGATGTGACACCGCAATTGGTCGACGAAGTCTTGCGCTTTGACCCGCCTCTGCATCTCTTCACCCGATTTTCGTGCGAAGACACCCAGTGTTTTGGCTTTGACATTCATAAAGGCCAGGAGGTGGCTTGCCTCTTAGCCGCAGCCAATCGTGATCCCACCTTTGTCGAAAATCCACATGTATTTGATCCGCACCGCAAGTCTACCGCCCATCAATCCTTCGGTGCCGGGCTGCATTTTTGCGTTGGCGCGCCGCTTGCCCGGCTGGAAATCTCACTTGGTTTGCAGGTGCTCTTTCACCGCTGCCCGAGTTTGCACATCCGCCAAGCGCCGACCTATGCCAACAGCTACCATTTCCATGGGCTCGATGCTTTGATGGTGCAGCGTTAGGTCGAAGAGGCAGAGGCGCGGGGTTGACCTTTCGCCTTGTGCTGGTTTTATGCGCCCAAACTGGAGCCCTTCATGACCAAAGAACGCCTATATGTCTATGACACCACCCTAAGGGATGGGCAGCAGACGCAGGGGGTGCAATTTTCACTTGCGGAAAAACAGCAAATCGCAGCAACCTTAGACGCGCTCGGCGTTGATTATATCGAGGGCGGGTGGCCAGGGGCCAACCCGATCGACAGCGCCTGGTTCGACAGCCAACCCAAACTCCGCGCTACCTTCACAGCCTTTGGCATGACCAAACGCGCTGGACATTCGGCCGAGAATGACGCAGCGCTCAATGCTGTGGTCAATGCCAATACATCTGCGGTATGCCTTGTCGGTAAAACCCATGATTTTCATGTTGAAACCGCGCTTGGCATCGCCTTGGACGAAAATATTGAGAACATCACGCGCTCAATAGAGCATCTCGTACGTCAAGGCCGGGAAGCCCTGTTTGATGCGGAGCATTTCTTTGACGGCTATAAGGCCAATCCAGACTATGCACGTGCCTGCATTCATGCCGCCTTTGCAGCAGGCGCACGCTGGATCGTTCTATGCGACACCAATGGGGGCGCCTTGCCGGCCGAGGTCGGACAAATCGTGCAGGAGGTCATCGCCGCTGGACTACCAGGTGATCATTTGGGCATTCACACCCATAATGATACGGAAAATGCTGTCGCCAATACCCTGGCTGCCATTGATGCAGGGGCACGGCACATTCAAGGCACGCTAAACGGGTTGGGCGAGCGGTGCGGCAATGCCAACCTCACCTCGCTTCTGCCAATCCTAAAGCTTAAAGAGCCCTATCGGTCAAGATATGCGATCGGCATCACCGATGCGGATTTGCGGGACTTAAAACGCGCCTCGCGGGTGCTCGACGATATTCTCAACCGAATACCGGCGCCGCAGGCCGCATTTGTCGGAGCCAGCGCATTTGTGCATAAGGCCGGCCTGCATGCCAGCGCCATCCTCAAGAACCCTGTCACCTATGAACATATCGACCCTGCGTTGGTCGGCAATCAACGCGACATCCCCATGTCGAACCAAGCCGGGCAATCCAACCTACGCAAACGCCTCAAAGAGGCCAATTTGATCGTTGAAAGAGACGATCCGGCACTGGGGCGTATTTTGGAACTAGTCAAAGAGCGCGAAGCACAGGGATATTCCTACGACACTGCCCAAGCCAGTTTCGAGCTGTTGGCGCGGCGAGAATTGGGGCTCTGTCCAGATTTTTTTGAAGTCAAACGCTATAAAGTCTCAGTGGAGCGGCGCAAAAATAAATACAATCGGATGGTCTCTTTATCAGAGGCATTTGTTGTGGTGCGTATTGACGGCGAAAAGAAAATGTCCGTCAGCGAGTCGATGGATGAACTGGGCAATGACCGCGGCCCTGTGAATGCGCTATCCAAGGCTCTGGCCAAAGACCTTGGCCCCTATCAGGCGATGATCGATGATATGAATTTGACGGATTATAAGGTGCGCATCACCCAAGGTGGCACAGAGGCGGTGACGCGCGTGGTGATCGACTGCGAAGACAGCAAAGGGCGCAGCTGGGCCACCGTCGGCGTTTCTGCCAATATCGTTGACGCCAGCTTTGAGGCCTTGTTGGATGCAGTCAATTGGAAGTTAATTCGCGACACAGCCCCTCCCGCATAGGGCAGACGGGCCCCTCTGCTGCGCTCCATCGCAAACCGATCCTGCAAAAAGGCTGACCTCATAATGCGCTCTGTAGAAAGATCTGCTTTTTGGACCGGGGTTGTGGATGTTTTGCCCTTCATTGTCATGGTCGTGCCATTCGCCACATTGTTTGGAGTTGTGGCTATTGAAGCCGGATTGAGTTTGGCTCAAACCTTGAGCTTCTCCGTTCTTGTCATCGCTGGTGCCTCGCAATTTGCGGCGCTGCAGTTGATGCTCGACAATGCCGCCATTGGCTTCATTCTCGCAGCCGCCCTGGCGGTCAATCTACGGATGGCCATGTATTCCGCCGCTTTGGCACCCCATTTGGGCGGCGCGCCTCTGCTGCAGCGGGCCTTCATTGGGTATTTAAACTTTGATCACAGCTATGTGCTCGCTGTAGCCAAATACGAAGACCAACCAGACATGCCCCTGCCGTCACGGGTAGCGTATTTCTCAGGGGTCTCGCTCACCATTGCACCTCTGTGGTGCCTGTTCACTTATATCGGCGCAGAGATCGGTGCTTGGATACCCAGCAATTGGGAGGTGTCCTTCGTTGTGCCGTTGGCGTTTTTGTCCACTGTGGCTCCAATGCTGAAATCGCCAGCCCATATCGCCGCCGCCGGGGTGTCAATTGTTTTAGCCCTGGCGCTCGCTGGCCTGCCGTCGGGAAGCG
Organism: uncultured Planktomarina sp.; assembly: GCA_905181815.1. Taxonomy (GTDB): domain Bacteria; phylum Pseudomonadota; class Alphaproteobacteria; order Rhodobacterales; family Rhodobacteraceae; genus Planktomarina. Next base: position 164,520 of record CAJIZA010000005.1, read on the forward strand.
GGCTCTTGATTGCAGCCCTCTGCGCCATGATTACCGGGGTCGTCGTAGAAACACTGTTGGAGCGCAGCTCATGAATTACTCGCAATTTGAAATCTGGCTGATTATTGCACTCATAGCAGTCGGTACATTTGCGATTCGCTTCTCGTTTCTCGGATTGATCGGTTCAAAGCGCATGGCGCCTGTGATTGAGCGGACGCTCCGCTTCACCCCGGTCGCCGTCCTCCCGGGCATGGTGGCACCTCTCGTACTCTGGCCAACCGATGCCGCCGATGGGGTCACCCTGTTGCACCTCGCCGCTGCAAGCGCTGCCGTTGGCACGGCCTATCTGACCCGTAAGGTCATTTGGGGCATGTTGGCGGGCCTCGGCGTGTTCTTTGCTCCAGTGATATTCGCCTTGCTCTAAGACCGGTTCAATCCAGCCCTCAAGCGTCCCGTTCCAAGATCCATTCCACCTCTGGCGCCGCTACAAATCGCCACTTGCGCAGCGGCCCAGCCATGACGTTGAGATAATACATTTCAAAGCCATGTGGCGTACCGCAGGGGTGATGGCCACGCGGCACACAGACCACATCCCCATCTTTGACCGCCATTGTCTCATCCAATTGCCCATCATCCGTATAGACACGCTGAACCCCAAAGCCCGAAGCAGGATTGAGCCGATGATAATAGGTCTCCTCAAGATAGGTGATCCGCGGATAATCATCTTCATCGTGGCGATGGCTGGGATAAGAGGACCAATGTCCCGGCGGTGTGAACACCTCCGTCACCAGCAAACTGTCGCAGTAATCTTCGTTTTCCATCGCTATATTGTTGATGTAACGGGTATTCACCCCCTTGCCCCGCTCTGTCAGCGTGATGCCCTCTGGCCCGATGCGCCGCGCCGCATGACCACCTTTGCCCGGCGCTGTGCACAGAGCAATGACACAATCGGTCTCGGCAACAGCCGCCCAGTCGGTGTCATTGGGCAGATAAAGACAATGAGGCGGCGTCTTTTCAAACACGGACATCCGCGCGCCCAAGACCCCCCAATTCTGCCCCCCACCAGAGATTCGTGCCTTACCTTCCACCATCACCAAAATAACTTCGCGATCCCCCGTCAGCTCCGCCGCGTGTTCGCCGGCGCGCAAATGATAGAGCGAAAAGCCGACATAGCGCCAACCAGCAGATTGCGGCGTAATTTCATGCACCTTTCCATGGGTGCCAAAAGGTTTTTTGAGCAGATCGGACATCGCACCCCTCACAGGTTGAACTTTCCACAGTAATAACCAACTGCAGGCGTGCCATCAATCACCCCGTGCAACGCACAACCGGGCGCCGCATCAGCCCAGCTTGTCCTCATCCGAGCAACCGCATCAATCGCGCCTTGTGATCGATACTGCGCCGGCCGTTCAAATGATCTGAAAGATCCTGTAAGCTGCCAAGATTGTGACAGGCCACAAGTGAGGACACATGTGGCAGCATGGCTTTGATGCCAGCGGCCTGCGGCGAGAATTGCTCCCAGCGCAACAAGGGATTAAGCCAAATCAACTCCCGTGCGTGCAACGCCAGACGGGAAATTTCTCCTTCAAGCGCCACAAGATCCGACCGCTCGAGACCATCACTGATGAGCAAAACCACCGCTGGTGTTGACAGAACCCGCCGGGCCCAGTCACGATTGAACGTCCCAAGGCTTTCGGAAATGCGGGTACCCCCCTCCCAATCCTGCACATGTTGTCCGATCGCCGCCAGCGCAGCATCAGGGTCTTTAATGGTCAGCTGACGCGAAATATTGTGTAGCTGAGTGCCGAAAGTGAACGCATGCACTGCGGCCCAGTCCGATCCACGCGCCTGCGCGCAGGAATGGACAAAATGCATCATCATCCGGCTGTATCGGGTCATGGAGCCAGAAATATCACATAGCACCACGAGATTGAGCTGTCGGGGCTTTGCCCGCTGCGTCGGCAAAGTGAAGATTTCACCGCCGCTGCGCCGGGCCTGTTGCAGCGCTTTTCGCCGGTCAATCCGAAAGGCCCGAGCCGCCGGCTCAAAACGCCGCCCCGCCAGTTGTGGCAGATCCAACCGCAGGCTTCGAATAGCCTGTTCGGCATGTCGAATTTCCGCGGCATTCATCGCCTCAAAATCTTTTTGCATCAGTTTTTCCACATCTGAATGAGAAAACTGCGCGTCCATTTCCAATAGCTCTTGAGGGGGCGCATCGCGCGGCTTTCCTCCACCTGCCGCCATCGCCTCAGCGGCCCTATTCTGCGCAGGTTTCATGGGTTTCTCAACCGGAGGTGCCGTGATCACGGGCAACAGGTTCGTGATCATATTTTCCAAAAAATCAGGATCGCGCCAGAACATCGCGAAAACTTGATCAAATATCAGCAGATGCTCTGGCCGGGTTACAATCATCGCCCGTAGGGTGGTGTGAAAATCCTGCCGCTTAGTGAAGCCAACTAGCTGCACCGCCCTCAGCGTCTCAAGAATTTGCGCCGTTCCGACCGGCACTCCAGCTCTGCGCAAGGCGCGGCCAAAATAGACAATATTGTCCGGCAATCTCCCTGCGGCATCTGCCATTACAGCGCCTGCATATCTTGCCTAATCTGCTCCAAAATACGCGTCGCAGGCCCTCCAGTGATCTTGGCAATGTCATCTTGATATTTTAGCACGGCGCCAATGGTGTCTGTGATCACATCAGGTGATAGAGCCACAACATCCAGCGCCACCAGACATTTGGCCCAATCCAACGTCTCCGCCAGTCCTGGCCGTTTGAACAGCTCTTCCTCACGAAGCTTTTGGATAAAAGCCACCACCTCACGGCTCAAATGGGCGTTCACCTCTGGCAGGCGGGCACGCAAGATTTCCATCTCACGCTCGAACACCGGATAATCGACCCAGTGATAAAGACAGCGGCGCTTCAACGCGTCATGCACCTCACGCGTGCGGTTAGAGGTCAAAATCACAATCGGCGGCTCTGGAGCTTTAATCACGCCCAACTCTGGCACGGTGACTTGGAAATCGGATAACGCCTCCAGCAAGAATGCCTCAAAAGGCGCATCAGTTCGGTCAATTTCGTCAATCAGCAACACCGGCGGACCGGCGGTATGCGGCTCAACCGCCTGCAACAAGGCGCGTTTAATGAGGTATTTTTCTGAATATATATCAGCCTGCTCCACTCCATTGCGCATAGCCAGCATTTGGCCGGCGAAATTCCATTCATAGACCGAACTGCTGGCGTCTAGCCCTTCATAGCATTGCAAACGGATCAAATCTCGCCTGAGGCCTTTGGCTATTACCTTGGCCAGTTCTGTTTTGCCAACTCCTGCTTCCCCTTCCAAAAAAATTGGCCGGTTGAGCGTAAGGGAGAGAAAGGTCAGCGTCGACAAAGCACGATCTGCCACATAGCCCTCAGAAGCGAGCAGAGCGGTGGTTGCGTCAATAGACTGCGGCAATTTTTGCACGATATCTGCCCTATAAATTGGAAACACCAACCCCGAAACTGGGGCTGGTGTTTAAGGTGTGTGGAAGATTTAGCCCAAAGCGCGTTTGGTCATGACCTTGATCAAATTAGCGCGATATTCCGCATTACCGTGAAGATCAGACAAAAGCCCGTCCGATGATATCTCTACTCCATCGACCGCAGAGGCAGACCAATCCGCACTCAAGGCCGCTTCCAGTCCGCCGTGACGATGCACCCCATCTTCGCTCGCGCCAGTCACAGCCACACGTACGGTGCCATCAGCTGACTTGGCCACAAACACCCCAGCCATTGCATAGCGCGATGCCGGATTAGGAAATTTACCATAACCCCCTTGGGTCGGCGCTGTGAAGCTAATGGCGGTAATGATCTCATGGTCTTCTAATGCTGTTGTGAACATGCCCTCGAAATAGTCATCAGCAGCAATCTCACGTAAACTGGTGCGGATACGCGCATTCAAGGCCAAAACCGCTGCGGGGTAATCAGCCGCCGGATCATTATTAGCCAAAGATCCACCTATCGTGCCACGATGCCGCACTGACGGATCGCCAATATTCGCCGCCAATTGGGAAATCGATGGACATAGCGCCGCGAGGGCGGCGTGTCCTGCTACCTCCGCATGGGTTACCATCGCACCAATTGTGACCTGATCGCCCGAAATATTGATCCCGCGCAGATCCGCGGCACCACTTAGATCAATAACATCTGTTGGATCAGCCAGTCGTTGCTTCATGGTTGGGATCAAGGTTTGCCCCCCAGCCAAGATCTTTCCATCCTCAGATGCGTTCAAAAGGGCGGCAGCTTCCTGCGCTGTGGCCGCTTTATGAAAATTTGTCTCATACATCGTACAAACTCCTTATTCAGCTGCTAGTTTTTGGCTTACGTCCTGCAATGCGGCCCAGACCGCAGCGGGAGTGGCAGGCATAGAAAGATTGTTATTGCCAATGGCGTCCGTGATGGCGTTAATCACCGCCGGTGGCGAGCCAATCGCTCCCGCTTCCCCACAGCCCTTCATCCCAAGCGGGTTTCCGGGACAGGTGGTCGAGGCATGATGCACAGAGTAGTTCGGCAAATCATCAGCGCGTGGCATGGCGTAATCCATATAGCTGGCAGAGAGCTGCTGACCGGCCGCGTCGTAGACAACATTTTCAAGCATTGCCTGGCCAATACCCTGCGCAATACCACCATGTACTTGTCCTTCCACAATCATCGGGTTGATGATGGTGCCAAAGTCATCGGAGGCAACAAATTGCACAACATCTGTGACTCCAGTTTCTGGATCCACTTCGACCTCACAAATGTAGCAGCCTGCAGGGAAGGTGAAATTCGTCGGATCGTAAAACGCGCTTTCCTTTAGACCCGGTTCCATACCTTCTGGGATGTTGTGAGCAGTATAGGCCGCAAGACCGACCTCATGCCACAGCATCTGTTTGTCAGTACCAGCCACTTTGACGGCCCCACCCTCTATAACGATATCATCCTCACCTGCTTCAAGCACATGCGCGGCGATCTTCTTGACCTTAGCTTCCACTTTATCCATCGCTTTGACAATTGCGGACATGCCTACAGCACCGGATCGGGAGCCATAAGTACCCATACCAAATTGCACTTTATCGGTGTCGCCATGAACAATCTGGATGTTTTCCGTCGGCAAATCAAAACGCTCCGCCACAATCTGCGCGAATGTGGTTTCATGTCCTTGCCCATGGCTGTGAGAGCCAGTGAGAATTTCGATCGTACCCACGGGATTGACTCGGACTTCAGCACTTTCCCAGAGGCCCACGCCAGCCCCGAGACTTCCCACTGCCGCTGACGGCGCAATACCACAAGCTTCTATGTAATTTGAGTAGCCCATACCCCGCAGTTTACCACGGCGGGCCGCCTCGGCTTTACGTGCGCCAAAGCCCGCCACATCGGCAGCCTCTTGCGCTTGTTTTAGGTTAGCGTCGAAATCACCGCTGTCATAAGCCATTATTACTGGCGTTTGATGCGGGAAGGATCGCACAAAATTCTTAGCCCGCAGTTCAGCCGGATCCATACCCATTTCACGCGCAGCCGTTTCCATTATGCGCTCTATCACGTAGCACGCTTCCGGACGCCCAGCTCCGCGGTAGGCATCCACTGGCACGGTGTTGGTGTAAACCGCCTGAACATCGCAGTAGATATTTGCGATATCATACTGACCTGACAACAACGTCGCATAAAGATACGTAGGAACGGCTGAACTAAACAAAGACATATATGCGCCAAGATTGGCTTTGGTGTTCACCTTCAAGCCAACAATCTTGCCATCGCTGTCAAAACCAATTTTCGCAGTTGAAACGTGATCGCGACCGTGGGCATCAGTGAGAAAAGCCTCAGTACGATCGGAGGTCCATTTTACCGAACGGCCCGATTTCATTGAGGCCCAAAGACAGGCGATTTCTTCGGGGTAAATGTAGATCTTTGCTCCAAAACCACCACCAACATCGGGAGCAATCACACGCAATTTATGCTCCGGAGCGACGTTGTAGAATGCCGAGAGCACCAATCGGGCCACATGCGGATTTTGACTGGTGGTATAGAGCGTGTAGTGATCCTCCGCCTCGTTAAAGGTGGCAATTGCCGACCGAGGCTCTAGAGGGTTGGGCGCCAAACGATTATTGGTGATCTCCATTTCCGTAACATGCGCCGCGGACGCCAAAGCCGCATCGGTTGGCGATAAATCCCCAATTTCCCAATCAAAGATCAAATTACCCGGCGCATTGTCATGTATTTTTGGCGCGCTTGGCGCCAGGGCGTCAACAGAACCCACCACAACGGGCAGCTCTTCATATGTGACAACCACCACCTCAGCAGCCAATTTTGCCTGTGCTTTACTATCCGCCACAACAATGGCGACAGCGTCGCCCACGTAGCGCACTTTCTCCGTGGCCAAAGCCGACCAAGCGCCCATATTCATTGGGCTTCCATCTTTGGACGTAACGCCCCAGCCGCAGATGATGTTGCCAATGCCATCTGCTACCAATTCCGGACCAGTCAAAACAATTTCAACCCCCTCCATCGCCAAAGCCGCTGAGGCGTCCACCGAGACAATCCGCGCATGGGCATGAGGACTACGAACAAAGGCGGCATAGGCCTGATTTGGTTCGATGATATCGTCGGTGTAACGGCCTTTTCCGGTGATAAATCTTTTGTCTTCCTTGCGCAATACTCGCGCTCCAATTCCTTCTGACATATCCCGTCCCCCTATACTGACGTCATCTTGGACGCACCGTCCGCGATGGATTTCACGATGTTATGATAGCCGGTGCAGCGGCAAATATTGCCCTCCAGCTCATGACGGATGCTTTCTTCCGTCAACGTTTTACCTTCTAACTGATAGCGCGCGACCATATCGGTTGCGGTCATGATCATACCAGGCGTGCAAAATCCGCATTGCAGTCCATGGTTTTCCTTGAACGCCACTTGCATCGGATGCAGGTCATCTTTCGATTTTGCCAAACCTTCCACTGTAGTGACCGCCGCCCCTTCGGCACTGGCGGCAAGCATGGTGCAGGATTTCATCGCTTTGCCATCCACGTGAACAACACAGGCGCCACATTGGCTGGTGTCACAACCCACATGGGTTCCGGTCAATCGCAAATTATCCCGTATATATTCAACGAGCAAGGTATTGTCGGCAACATCACGAGATACCGATTTTCCGTTCACAGTCATCGCAATTTTCATTCATTTTCTCCCTATTCGTAGTCTTTATTTTAAGCATTTTTATCGTACGCAAAGTCTTTTATTCATGTGTCTCCCACAGCCCCGTCGAGGTAACCTAGTCGCTAGGCTATTCACAAAAGGCAGGTAACAAAAATCAAGCATAACGCCTCCCATTTTATAACAATGGGTTGGACGTATCAACGTCGAAAGCTTGTGGAAGAGTTTATTGCATTCGTTTCATTATGCAAGCCGGGACTGACCGAAACCATAGCTGCCGCCACCAATCGTCACTTTTAAATACTAATCCGTTCCACCAGCCTCTAGGATGTAATGAGGTGCCAAACATGGATGAACCGCGCTCATACAGGAATTGTGCGCAAGAACTTCGGAATTTGTTTTTTTACCTTAAAAAACCCCGCAGTTGCATAAGGCCAAATCATTGCGTCCCACTCGCGGCGCCATTCGGTCAGGGAAACGCCGGCTGCGTCGAGCTCGGGCTTGGCGCGCGCTAGCCAATCGCGTAACGGGCCAACGGGCACATAGGGCGTGACAATTTGCTGCGCCCCCGATTGCAGCGCCCATTTTACAAGATCTGACGGCGTGCCAGCCTGCATCGCTGCGACCGCTAGGCCCGATCTTTGCGCCACATCGGCCAAAGCGCCCACCTCAAACTGCACCACATTCTTCGCGACATCACGAGGCGAACGCAGGCTGCTCGTCGCTAAAGTAGCGGCAGTGGTGCACATCAATTCTTGAACGGCAAAATCTTCAATACGGCAATCTTCCTCCGTCAACAAAAATGCAGTTGGAAGGTGCTTTTGCGGCACCTTTGGAATCCTTGGCTTTTTGCACTCGGGCAATCCGCCAGGCTCGAGATGCTCCAACCCAGAAACAGTCTGCGCCAACTCCTCAGCACACGGCGTCAGGCGTTCTTCGGTAAAGCGTGCGATGTTGCCTGCCTCCGCCACATAAGGTTTGCCGCGCGTGTGCAGACCCGCGACCCAACGCCAGCTCAAGGTATTGGAGGCCGGATCCCCATCTAACAAATTCCGCAAGAAAAAATCTGCCCCAAGGCGCCATGGCAATTTGAGCGTGAAGATCCAAATGGAGGCAAACCACATCCGCGCATGGTTGTGCAGATATCCGGTCTCAATCAGCTCTGCGGCCCAACTGTCGAAATAGGCCAATCCCGTCCGCGCCGTTTCAGCAGCCTGAACCGCGTGGTGCAGCCCAGCGTCGCCGTCAAGAGCGGCCAAATCTTGCCGCAGCCCCGCCGCATAGCTGTCCCAAATACCAGGCCGTTGTTCCAACCAACCTTTAAAATAACTACGCCAAATGACCTCATCTATGAATTTGGCGGAGGCTTCGGCCCCTTGCGCTTTAATCGCTGCGGCAATGACCTCTTGCTCCGTCAAAAGCCTGCGTCTGATGTAGGCCGACAGCATTGATACATCCCGATGCGACCCCGACCCGCGATCAAAGTTGCGCCCTTGGGCATAATCGCGCCCCATGCGTGCTGAAAATTGTTCCAACCTCGCCTGACCAGCCGCGCGGGTTGCTATCATCTGTGTCATCGCCAGCTCCTTCTTTTTTTCTGAGTTATAGCGGGTCGAACAGATTGCAATACGGTCTTCACCCGTCACATGGTGAAAAACCAGAGCGCGGTGTTGCTGCTCTGGCAAATCAATCTAAATCGTCACTGGTCAGTGTAGGCACAGCGAGATTGAGGATAAAGTGGCGGTATTACGTGTAATCTTAGGCGATCAGTTAAGCCTACAAATTTCCAGTTTGCGGGATGCCGACAAACTCAGCGACACCATCTTAATCTGTGAAGTCGAGCAGGAAGCCAGTTATGTGAAACACCATAAGAAAAAGCTGGTGTTCATATTCTCCGCCATGCGGCATTTCGCACAGGAGCTTCAGGGTGCGGGTTACCGGGTGATTTATCTCCAGCTCGATGATGCAAAGCCCGTGCAGCATTTTTCCGATGCGGTGACCCGCGTGGCGCAACAGGCGACCTTTGATGAAATTGTTGTTACAGAACCCAGCGAACATCGCGTATTGGACGAAATTGGGCATTGGTCTGATCTGCTAAACCTACCGGTCGACATACGCCCCGACACGCGGTTTCTCGCCAGCCATAGCGACTTTCAGACCTGGAGCGCGGGGCGCAAATCCTTGCGTATGGAGTACTTCTATCGTGAGATGCGCAAGCGTTACAATATCCTGATGGAAGGTGACCAGCCAATTGGAAATCAATGGAATTTTGACAGCGACAACCGCAAAGCGCCCAATTCAACAATCTCCATTCCCGATACTTTTCGCCGCGAGCCCGATGGCATCACCCAAGAGGTCTGCGCTATGGTCGAACGACTGTTCCCCACCCACATGGGCGCCGCGACCCCCTTCCACTTCGCAGTGACCAACGAGGGCGCGCGCTTGGCACTACAGCAATTCATTGAGGAACGGTTGACTTTCTTTGGCGACTACCAAGATGCCATGCTGCAAGATGAAGCCTGGATGTTTCATGCCCACATCGGGCTCTATCTCAACACCGGCTTGCTGCTTCCGCTTGAGTGTATTGCCGCAGCCGAGCAGGCCTATCATCGCAAACAAGCGCCTCTAAATGCAGTTGAAGGCTTTATTCGGCAAATTTTGGGTTGGCGCGAATTTGTGCGCGGGCTCTATTGGCAAAATATGCCTGGCTATGAAAGGCTAAACTTTTTTGATGCCCAGCGCGATTTACCAGACTTCTACTGGACCGCTGACACGCGAATGAACTGCCTACGCCAATCAGTGCAAGAGACGATTGATAATGCCTATGCTCATCATATCCAAAGGCTGATGGTTCTGGGCAATTTTGCGCTCTTGGCCGGCATCCTGCCCGCACAGGTTAATGATTGGTTTTTAAGCGTTTATGCCGATGCCTATGAGTGGGTAGAGTTGCCCAATGTGTCCGGCATGGCGCTCTTTGCCGATGGCGGGCAATTGGCGAGCAAACCCTATGCATCTGGCGGTGGCTACATTAACAAAATGTCCAACTATTGCAAAGGCTGCAGCTATAGCGTTACGGTCAAAAATGGCCCAACGGCCTGCCCATTCAATTACCTCTATTGGGATTTTCTTGACCGCAACCGCAACAAACTGCGCGGCAATCCGCGGGTCGGCATGATGTACCGAGTCTATGATCGCATGGACGCAGACAAACAGCAGGCTATCCGATCCGATGCCGAACAGTTTTTTAAAGATCTCGCAATCAAAGACCAGACACCGTGAAATTTCTCGGCAGCCGCACCTTTCGAACCCAAATCCCAACCGCACCTCTGTGGCTTGGCCTGGCGGGCGTGCTGCCCTTTGTTTGGGGCGCCATAAGCGCTTGGAGCGGGGATCTTGCCCTGCCGATAGCCGGCTGGCTCGGCACCGGCTTTGTTGGGCACGTCCTACAACTGACATATGGCGCGGTGATCTTATCGTTTATGTCCGGAGTCCTGTGGGGCTTCGCGTGCAAAGCACCCAAGCCAAAAGCCCCCTTGTTTTTCAGCCTCTCAATCCTTCCAGCACTCTGGGCTGCTTTCCTGCTGGTCAGTACGGCACCCATGCAACTTGTATTGCTGATCAGCGGCTTCGTGGTGCTCTTTTGCCTTGATGTTATGTTCTTCAGCTACGGATTGACGCCAGATTGGTGGCTGAAATTGCGCGGGCTCCTGACGGTTTTGGTCTTGGCGTGTTTGAGTATCACCGCTTAAGACAGCGCAGCGGGTGTTTACTTTTCAGTCAATTCCCACGACTAGCTTATAAAAACGTTCAAGTCTGGATAGTCATGCGGATCTCAACTCCCGAATTTATCGCGCTGATGGCCATGCTGGTTGCCACAGTTGCAGTCTCGATCGATGCGATGTTGCCAGCGCTGCCAGATATCGCCGCACAACTGACACCGGAGCACCCCAATAGAGTGCAGTTGATTTTGTCGACCTTCATTGTTGGCATGTCTGTCGGTACATTGATCGCCGGCCCACTGTCAGACAGCTTTGGCCGCAAAACCGTGATTTATTGGGGCGCAGGCCTTTATATTTTGGCCTCCATCATTTGTATTTTCGCCAGCAATCTTGAGACGATGATTGTTGCGCGCCTCTGTCAAGGCTTTGGTGCTGCCGCCCCACGCGTTGTTTCCCAGGCTTTGATCCGCGATCTTTACTCTGGGCGCCAAATGGCGCGGATTTCCTCTTTTGTTATGATCATTTTCTCCATTGTACCGGCGCTTGCCCCCTTGCTTGGGGCGGGATTGATGTCAATTTTCGCTTGGCAATCGATATTTGTAATTTTCGTTGTATTTTCAGCCCTCAGCACCTCTTGGACAGGATTGCGAATTCAAGAACCCTTAGCACCAGAGCAGCGCATTCCCTTCCGCAAAGACGCTTTTCAAGCCGCCATAGTAGAGGTCTTTTCCATTGGCATGGTGCGCATTTCGATGCTGACCATGGTGTTTGCCTATGCGATGCTGTTTTTGAGCATCCTCATGGTGCAACAGATCTTCGATCAATTCTACGGCCGTGCTGACAGTTTTCCCCAATGGTTCGCTTTGGTGGCTGGTCTATCGGCCTCAGCCAGTTTTCTAAACTCCATGATTGTTATGCGCCTCGGGATGCGCCGCCTGATCAGCGCAGCTTTGCGCATACAGATCGTCTGGAGCCTCGGGATGCTGGTTCTATACGCGCAAGGACTGATGGCGGGCGATCTTGGCTTCGGGCTTTTCATCTTTTGGATTTTCGGACTGTTTTTTCAAGCTGGAATGACGTTAGGCAACCTCACAGCTTTGGCTATGGAGCCACTTGGGCATATCGCCGGCACAGCAGCCAGCGTCACCAGCGCCACGGCGACCTTGGGCTCTATCCTTTTGGCCTCAATTGCAGGGCAGTTTTTTGATGGAACACCGCTGATATTGATTGTCGCCATCTTTGTATTGTCTATCTGTGGATCCCTCAGCGCTAATCACCTGAAAAAATTTGAACGCACGACAGCGATTTAAGATGCACTCGTCACAGCAGGCAAGCAGAGGTCACAAAAAGGCGACGACTTGACAATGGCGCTTATTTTCACTCCAGTTTCATCGAAGAAGGCGCAAAGTTTTAGAAACGAAAGCGCATCCAAGCAACACCGTTACTAAGGACTAGCCATGAATAACACAGCAGAGACGATCGGATTTATAGGCGTTGGCCTCATGGGGCACGGTATTGCAAAGAACCTCTTAATTGCGGGTTATCCTGTTTATTTGCTGGCTCATCGCAATCGCGCGCCAATAGACGATCTCCTGTCCAAAGGGGCAAAGGAGGTCAAAACTCTGGCCGATATGGCGCGCAATACTACTGTCATACATATATGTGCGCCCGGATCACCGGAAGTTGAAGCCGTCGTGGCCGGGCTCTTGCCCGATTTACGTTCAGGTAGTGTGATCATTGACTGCTCGACCTCAGATCCGAATTCAACAACGCGGCTGGCGGCGCGCCTGGCTGAACACGGTTGCCATATGGCCGATGCACCTCTGGGCGGCACGCCCGTTCAGGCCGAGTCCGGCGAATTGTCGACAATGATTGGGGGAACGGAAGAAATCTTTGCGCGCATTAAACCGGTGATCGAAACTTGGGCGCGTTCCGTCGTGCACATGGGGGACAACGGCGCCGGGCACAAAATGAAATTACTCAACAATTTTTTGTCGCTTGGATATGCAGCGATGTATTCAGAGGCCCTGGCTCTGGCCGAAAAAGTCGGCATCACCACTGCGCAATTTGACTCCGTCATTCGCGGAAGCCGTATGGATTGCGGCTTTTATAAAACCTTCATGGGCTACGCTCTGGAGGGCAATCGCGAGGCGCATAAATTCACACTGAAAAACGCTTTGAAGGATACAAGTTATCTTGCCAACATGGCCGATGATGTCAATTTGGCAAATCCCATCGGCGGGGCGGTCAAAAATAGTTTTGCCTTGGCATTCGCAGCGGGTGGTGACGGCCCAGAGGATTATGTGCCACATTTGGTGGACTACGTTATGGCCCAAAACGGCGTGAAAAAGTAAGAGCCGTATCGCGCCAATTCGGCGGATTTGATCAGAACACTTAAAACATCCTAACGGGTATTTCGAGCAATAATGAAAAGGCTATGAGATGACTTATACAGCTGGCGCGGCGTGGATGAATGGCACGGTCATACCGGTATCGGAGGCCAAGATTTCGGTGTTTGATTGGGGTTTGACCCGCTCTGATATCACATATGATGTTGTCCATGTATGGGAAGGCGCATTCTTTCGACTGGAAGATTACTTAGATCGCTTCATGATTTCGATGGGTAAGTTGCGACTTGATGTGGGCATGAACCGCGCTGAGATAAAGGCGGCCTTGGTCGAATTGGTTGCTACATCGGGTCTAAAATCAGCCTATGTGTCAATGGTGGCCTCCCGCGGCACCCCGCAGGTTGCCGGCACGCGCGATCCCAGAGCCTGCACCAATCATTTTTACGCCTGGGCCGTTCCATTCATCTGGGTGATCCCACAAGAGGTGGCACAACGTGGCGCCCATATATCTATTGAAGAGAAACTGAGGCGCATCCCACCTCATTCCGTTGATCCTACCGTTAAAAACTATCACTGGGGTGACATGACCGCCGCCCTATTTAACGCATTAGATGCCGGCTATGACACCACCGTATTGCTCGACACGAACGGCTATATTACCGAAGGTCCAGGCTTCAATATCTTCGCAGTTATTGACGGGAAAGTACTGACACCCAGATCGGGAATGCTCGAAGGCATTTCTAGAAAAACCGTCTTGGAGATTTGCGCTGACCTTGGCATTCCCTGCGCAGAGACCGACATTAATTCTGATGAATTCCTATCAGCCGATGAGGTTTTTACCGCAACCACAGCCGGTGGCCCGGTACCGGTAACAAGGGTCAATAAAACCATTCTGGGCAATGACACAGCCGGCCCAATCACGGCTCGAGTCCTCCAAACCTACTGGGATTGGCACAATCGGGACGATTTGACTGAAAAAATCACCTACATTTAAACACCGCTTTAAATCTGCTTTTTGAGTAGCTATTAGCACCGCTTTGATTGACTGTTCTTTAATAGATTGCCTCCCCACCAGTTCCCCGTCACTGTGAGCTCTATAAGGAGTATGGCACATATGCTTCATACTTTAGGATTGCTGCTAGGCTGCCAACTTGCGGGCGAGTTTGTCGCGCGCGGATTGGGCTTACCCATTCCCGGACCTGTCTTAGGTTTGGCGATTTTGCTGGCGGCTCTTGCCCTAAGGCGCCCCTTGGCCAGCGCCCTGCGCCCGACGACTGAAGTCATCCTGGCTCATTTGTCTTTGATGTTTGTACCCGCTGGTGTCGGGGTTATAGGCAATTTAGACGTGCTCTCGTCAGATTGGGCCAAGTTGCTGGTGGTTCTGACACTATCCACAGTTTTATCGATGCTTGTGACCGTCGCCACATTTATTGCGATGAAACGGCTCATGTACAGGCTAAAAAAATGAATGGTTTTGTCAGCCTTTGGAGTTACTTATCAGCTACACCCTTGCTCTGGCTTACAGCCACAATTGGCGCCTATCTGGTCACTGAAAACCTCGCCGCGCGATTGGGAAATCCCCCTTGGGCCAACCCAGTATTGCTGTCTGTCATCCTGCTCTCGCCGGTGCTTGTCTTTACCAATACGGATTACGGCACGTATTTCGAAGGTGCACAATTTATCCATTTTCTTCTGGGCCCGGCAACGGTCGCGTTGGCCCTGCCCCTTTGGGACAATCGCGCCACAATAAAAAAATCCGTTATTCCCATCCTATGCGCCCTTGTCGCGGGCTCTACGGTGGCTGCTGGTTCGGCCATTGTATTAGCACAGTTTTTTGATCTGTCTATGAGCGTATTGCTGTCTCTAGCGCCCAAATCCACCACTGCTCCAGTGGCGCTGGGCATCTCAGAAGCCGTGGGCGGCATTCCAACGCTCACAGCGGTTCTGGTTATTTTAACGGGGATCATCGGGGCGATCATCGTGACCCCGTTGATGAACATCCTGTCTATCACAGATTGGCAAGCGCGGGGTTTTGCAGTGGGTGTTGCAGCCCATGGAATTGGCACGGCGCGCGCCTTCAAAGTAAACCCAATTGCCGGCGCATATGCAGGCATTGCCATGGCTCTCAATGCCTTGCTCACAAGCCTAATTGTACCGATCCTGCTGAGGTGGTTGACCTAATAGAAGATCCACTCACCCAGTGAAAGACCTCTGCCAGAATATGACAGAGCCCTTGGCAGCAATGACAAAACCACCCCAGCCAAAGGCCCAGCACCACACCATCATCGCCGCTGTAAACGGGCGGAAAAGTGGCTCAGCCTTTAAATTTGATAGCGATGTTTTTAGTCTGTACATAGTGACCTTCCCCCTAAATTAGTGCCACGGATTTAAAGGGAGGGTCAGGCTGAGCGTTGTAAATATAGCTAGAAATTAACTTTCAATGGACTGAAGTGGCCTCAGTAAACAAGCAGCTGCATATCTGCACACCGAAGCAAGCCAGCGACATCGACAATGTCATCTGTGATGTGTGGGAGGTGCAATATTTTGAAACTGGACAGTGGAAGGTCTTTGACTGTTAGCGCTACTCTAAGTGGGCACTACCTTTAGGGCTATTAATCTTTAGGGCTATTAATTTGATAACCATTAGAAGGTACAAGACGGATCAATTTTGTTGCAATAATTTGACCGCCAAGATTATCACGAAGCCGTTTTATTCGCATTGGTCTTGATAATCAGAGATTATGTATTGGAGGGTTTCTTCGTTTGAGGCTGCGCTAACCTGGCTACTAACTTTCATAAGAAGCGCTAAAGTCATGGTGCTGTTTTTCATCATGATTTCACCCTAACCCCCGCACCATCCATCGGAACAATAGAGCTGCCCTTATGAACGATCTGATACGTGTTGTTGCCCTTCACGCCATAGTTATGGCATCTAGCTCTATGACGTACTTCTTAGACTTTTGGCGCACCACTTCAACATACAGACTAGACGACCAATACAATTGCAACGGTAATAGTCCCGGAAGCGCACTTCTGCGTTACTCGAGGCAAAAGGAGAGCTTAAATGTCATCGTTAGAGTTTTATACAAGTCTCTCAGCTATCTGGATCGCAATAGCATGGGTTCCTTATATTTTGGATCGTATCATGGTTCACGGTCTTGCTGGAACAATGGCAAATCCAACTCCAAGTTCGGCGCAGCAATCTGATTGGGCTATGCGAGCCAAAGCAGCCCATGGTGTGGCAATACAAGCCTTCTCAGCATATGCGCCATTAGCAATTCTTGCTATGATACGTATACCCGAAGATGGCTATCCGGGTATTTTGGCTATGACATTTTTTATTGGTATCTTTGCCCATTACATTATCTACGCTATCGGAATAGCTGTTTTGCGTACTTTAAGTTTTGCGCTTGCATCCTTATCTACACTGGCACTGGGTTTAAGGATAATTGGTATAATTTAATTTTTAGTTACTAAATTCGAAGCGGTTTCGCCCCCTACGACAGCGATAAGTTTATCTGCCTCTAGCGTCGCATAGTGCTTACAGAGGTCACAGGATTCAATACCTGTGACTTCCACATAAACTAGAGTTTAATCGTATTGTAACGGTTCAAGTGATCCATTAGCTCTCGACTATGAACCTATCAGCCTTAACCTTTAGAGATTTCCGCATTTATATTTCTGGTAACATTTTTGCATCTAACGCTGTTTGGATGCAGAGGGTAACTGTAGGCTGGATCGCTTGGGATTTGACTGAATCTGCAGCTTTTGTAGGCATGGTTGCATTTGTAAACTTTATGCCCTCGTTGCTCGTTGGCCCACTTTTTGGAGTGCTTATCGATCGAGTAAGAGTTAAGCAGGCCGCAATCGTTACGCAATCTCTATCGTTTGCGATAGCTATCGGTTTTTATGCTTTTTTCGTTCTTGGGATTTTGAACGAACATAATTTATTATTTTTAACCCTTTGTTCTGGAATTATAATATCTGCACACTCCCCTATTCGAATGTCGCTGGGACCGCGTTTGGTGGACACTACCTCAGTCGCTTCAGTTGTAACGCTGGGTGCTATTAACTTTAATATAGCAAGATTGACTGGACCGGCAATTGCAGGATGGATTATCGCATTTTATGGAATAAAGTCCTCTCTTTTCGTTCAAATACTTTGCTACCCGCCTTTTCTTTTAGCTTTGAGCTTTCTACGACCGCGCAGTGAATTGGCTTTGAATGTGCAAAAAGAAGCATTCATGAAGGCATTCACTTCAGGAATTTTATATGCATTTAAAAGCCCACTAATTTTAAAAGCACTTTTAATAACCTCATTATCTTCTTTTTTGCTTCGCAGTGTTCTCGAAATTTTGCCCGTGATCGCAGATGGCTTGTTTGAGCGTGGAGCAACAGGACTAGGGCTTTTAACGTCATGCGCTGGATTTGGCGCCCTATTAGCGGGTATGGTTAAAGCATTTTCTTCTAGTCAACCTCCTGGGATATTGCCCAAGTACGTGCCTATAAGTATTTTTTTTGGTTTCGCATTTATTCCGCTGATTGGCCTTTGTGGTTCATGGTCTCTAACGTTGGGTTTTATTTCTTACTTGGGTTTTGCTGGAACCCTGTCTGGGATATCACTCCAAAGCGCTATCCAAATGGAACTGGAAGACAATTTGCGTGGGCGCGTAATGAGCCTTTGGACCATGGCTGCAATTGGTGGTACCGCATTAGGCGCAATTTTTTTGGGTGGGTTCACTGATTACCTGGGGGTAGTGCCGGCGCTTGGGCTTACTGGTTCGATTGGTTGTTTATTATTAGTTATTTTGTTGAATCTTGGTGATAATTAAATCGACCATCGCACTTTTATGCATTTATGCGACCTAATTCTATATTAGGACGCACTCATCAATTTTTATTCAGTTGCGCCTGACTATTTTTTGGCGAATGGGCAAAGAAAAGAAACATCAGAATAAGCCACACAGCTTTCCAGCGACATTGATGCGCAGGCATGCAGGCCCGTGACGTATTTATAATCACAATTCAAGAATTCGATAGCGCTAATCTACGTTGCTTAACGCGCATCTGTATGGCTTGAAACGCTCAAGACTCATCCGTTTCCTAAACATAGCGGTGGACCAGTTTAAATGGGGAGGCTCAATGTCCGACACCGTCCGCATCCCCTCTAGACGGACAGACACGGATTGTCCTCTGTCCGTAATTATGATGTGGCATTATGATTTTTAATCATCTAAAACAATAATTTAAAGACTGGTTTTCTTGATCTAAAATATTAAAGCTAATGCCATAAATAATGCCATTTAATGCCACCATTTAGTGGCAGATTAACCTCAGGTGCTAGGCATTAGCATATCAGCAAGGATGTGACCGGATGCTGACAATGAGTTGTGTCCGTCGAAAAACTGCATTTCAAGTCCATATTCCATGGCAGCAAAAAGAGAGCCTTGCGGTACTCGCTTCTCACAATGAGCCAATACAGCTTCGAACTTCAGAAATTCTTGATGCTTGTTCATATCTCAACACCCTATGGTCAAGTGTCGTCCGCATTTTTTGAGCGCACTAGGTTAATCAAATTCCAACGGATAACTAGGGCCGCAATTGCTAACAACAAAACTGCGCCACTTTCGTATAGTAGATCGACCGTATTAATTCCTTTGCCCTGCAAAATAATTAGTCGACAAAGCGCCGTTATAGCTATGAAAATAGGAACCGTTATTGGGATTTTTCGGTATTTATAAAACGCTGCTATCATGCCGAGAACTTCTGCATATATGAACAAAAGCAACAAATCGGTAAGTTTAACTGTACGTTCAGTTAAAATTACAATGACTTCGATCACAACTGCATAAGCAGTCAAAAATGCTATAGCGATCAGTAGTGTTTTTTCGCCAATCGTTATTATTTTGTACCAATCGGCCCATTTGTTTTCTTTGTCTTTAAGCAAAACTAGCCTCGCATTTTAAAAATTCGTGATGCTTTTTCACATCACCTACTACGACACCATATGTTGAGGTCTGTCAACAAAATTACACTACAGGTTGTTTTAGTGGGAGGACAACCGACGCTGCGTTCACCCACATGCGTAGGCTGTCCTGCGACCAGCGTCCGCCTCCCAGTCGAACACCGATCTCCCTTGGAGAAGAAAACAGCTAAAAACCATTTTCTCTTCATAGGTGGCTCATCTGCGATCGACTTCAAGTAACCAAGAAAAAGCCAGCCTCTCAATTTGAGAAAGCTGACTAATTCGTCCTTCAAGCCCTTGCGTGAGAGGAAGTAGCTATTTAAAGGACACCTCTTGGCAGAAGATATATTGATTTAGTCATAAGTTTCATTTTGAGACAATATTTTTTAGCATTATAGCGAAAAAAAGGCCCCTCCAGTGGAAGGGCCAATTCATAGTCGAGTGCAGATCACACGTTAGTAAAACGGTGTGGTCGCTCCTCTTTCGCTACATGTTGAAGACACGTCCCAAAAGGTTCCAGTTTCCTTAGAGCCTTCCATCTTTAGTGTTGCGGTGTTGGTGTCGTCCATAAGATTGTAGACGACGTCCATCGCATTAAGCATCGCTCCTAAATCATCTTTGGTGAGGATGACTTTCAAGCCATTAACGGTTTCAACTTTTACGGTATCTTTAGGCTTTACCGCTGCGCCCTTAATCTCGTCTATCTTCATTCAGCCTTTTGCCTCATCTGGGAGAGGGGGCCATACGGAGTAGCTGCAAATATATTCAAGTACGAAATGATTCACTGTAATTGACGAAATTTTTATCATGCTCCTATTTTTCTCCAAACCAACATTATCTCCAATTTGTTTGTTTAACCAAGGTTGGAACAATCGGTCGCATTGAAGCAGGCAAGGCTGAGCTAGCTCTAAACCATGGGTCTGCTGTACAAAACTTCAGACATAACTAGCAGGCTCTTTTCCTGACTTGGCCAGCCTCATCCCCCGGGGCTGGTCCTTTTAATTGATATTATGAAATTTATTATTAGGATTAGTAGGCGAGTTAAAAGGAGAAATAAAAATGACGAAATATGCAGTTCACACAAAATGGTCATGGCCTGATGGCGTTCCAAGCGCCGAGAGCATGCAACAGAGGCACCGTGAAGTTAAATCAAAGACTAAAGCCGAAGACATTATCTGGTTTATGATAGACGAAAACACGCATCAGTCGGTTATAATTTACTCTTCTGAAGCAGACGCTCAGGAAGAGAATGCTCGGCGACAGGCAATGCGCAAAGACACAATTACAGAAACGGGCCACTCAATGGTGGAAGAGACAATGGGACCAGTTCTCTCAATTATGTCTCAAGTATAGAGGCATCAGCCCAATGCAGTGAGGCGCTGCTTACACGGCGCCTACTAAATTTGGGTTCACTGGTGCTGCCAGAGCTTTTTCTGCATCAGCAGCATCCAATTCAGCTTCAACTATGGCTTTGATACCCTCGACAAATGTATCACGGCCAAAACCCATTTCTTCCAAATCGCTGTCTGTAAGATACGGCAAAGTTTTTGCTGCAGCAGACGCCTGACGGGCTACAATCATTGCGTTATATAGTCGTTTAAGCATTTTAATCTCCTTGCTTGTACAAATATTAGTATAGCGTTTTTTACGCTAAATTTCATCGCACACAGCTGCATTTCCGTTATGCGGTAGACGCATGTCCAAGACCATTACCAGCGTCACACTACGCAAAAAGAAGGCGGTGCCAAAAGGCACCGCCAAGTAATGCTTCATTTTCAGGGAGGAATATGAATTGAGCCACGTTTAGCTAAATTGCGGCAGCGCAACAATTGACAAAATTGCATTCCCGACATGCGATTAATGCAACGCTAGACCAACCATGGATATTGATTGCGCTCGCTATGTTCTGTTGCCCCTTAAAGCAAAGTAGAGCCCGCCTACCCAAAGAAAGACATGCAGGTTGTCGTATAGGATTACATCCATGAAGCTCTCAGGTTCGCTAATCCAAATAACGCCCGTCGTAATTGAACAAATAGTTATACCGCTAAAGCGAGTAAGCATATCACTTAGTTCAGAGATCACTGGCAGTTGGGATAATGCTTTAAGCGACATAAATGCGGCAACGAGTAAACCTATTCCAGCGCCGAGTTCTCCATATGCGACGAACCACCAAACCAAGTATGGAAGGTCATAGCTTGAAGCATCGTCCACAGATACCGGAAATTTTGATAAACCTTGCTGAATGAAGACTACGGCTAATGGAATACGCAGTAGCCAATGACTAGCGCAGAACTCCGGCAGCCTCGTTGGTAAACTTTTGATTAAAGATGTCATAGGGGTAACCTCATTTTACAGGTTATTCGGAGCAAACACTCTCGCAGATCACTGATGCGACACTCTGCCCCAATCTTAAAATATCGGCTAGCTCAGCCATGGATATTTTACAGAATTGATCTCTTCATATCGCTTTTGTAGGCTGAATCCTGATCCGTACTTGCCAGCAACATCCACCTAAAGAGTGTCTAGCTGTCCGGTGGGAGCGGCAGGCGTTGTGGCGGGTTCTTGCAGCGCCCAAAAGTGCATCATAAGAGCCGCCGCAATAAACTATCTGGTACGTGTTATTACCCTTCACGCCACAGTTATGGCATCTGGCCCTCTGATCTACTTCATGGGCTGTAGTGTCGCCTCCTACCACAGCAATCAGGTTTGCTACCTCTAGAAGAGTGTGGTGCTTACACAGGTCACAGATGATGCCAATTTGATGGAGAGTTTGTCCATGTCGAGGCTTAGATGAGCGATTATGTTAGCAAACGCTCCATGAAATAGACTTTGTCGCGCAATTTTTTTGGAAAACCTTTTGGCTGTGGCATTAGTACGAAGCCAGCAGCCTCATACATCGCGCGCGCGTGGGTCAAAAAGGTGGCAGATGAAAAGAAAACACGGGTGTATCCATCCGCGATCATTTGCTCCACCATTCGGTTCAGAATTTTTCGACCAAGGCCATGTCCACGACCAGAGACACTCACAAACATTCTATTAAACTCAGCCACCCCTGTGCTAGCTTCGCCATACATCACGCATCCAGCTGGTTTGCCATCTACCGATGCAATCAGGACCCCGCCAAGCGGACGCTTGTACAGGTCGGGTAAAGCCTCAAGAGCTACCTTGAACCTTTGGGGGTTCATAGGATGGTCGTCATCCCTAGGCCAACCGGCTGGGTAGTTTTTCCAATGCCAATCCAACCACTCTAGACACAATGTACGTGCTGCATCAAAATCGTGTTTATCGCTTGCAAGTCGAACAGTTATTTCTGCCATTGCTACGCACTCCTCAAACTACCCTAAACCCTAGTTTGAACAGTAATGCAGGTCAATCAAGCCCAAGACTGATACACTACAAACTAAATCTTTACCTTGGATACGACTTGAAAAACGGGCCGACCCAATCGGTCCGATAACAATCTATCCACGCGCCATAGACAACAGATATTTCACCAACTGGGTATTCAGATGGCCGAGCTGGTGCTGTTAGACAAATGAGAACTCGCATCAGACTGCTAGCGCAGCCTCAATCTATGCGCTCAATAGTTGGCGCCACTCAGTAAGAGCGGCGGTTCGATTGAGCTTGAAATTGTCTCGTGAGTAGAAGTGGCGCTCCTGATTGAAATGGTTGTGGACTGAAGAGTGGACGGCAGCGAACTTTTGCAGACATCGCATCTGTCGGAAGCGGAGCATAGCGCGTTCTCGTCGTCGAAACGGCAAGTGGGAATTCTCAGCCCGATTATTTACCCAGCGACCCGTTTCCTGCCGATCCGCGTTGCCAACAACTTTCATTGCAGCGCCATAGGAACGTAGTTTGTCCGTCACAACTACTTCTGGCCCGCCGTAGCGCTTCATTGCTTTTCTGAGAAATTTCAATGCCGCTTTGCGGTCTCGGCGCTTGGTAACATAACTTTCCAGCACCTCACCTTCGTGATCAACGGCTCGCCAGAGATAATGTGTCTCTCCATTTATCTTTACGAAGACCTCGTCCAAGTGCCATTGCCAGTTCGAATAAGATCGCATCCTACTGACCCGGTTTCTTCGTATCTCAGCAGCAAACATCGGACCAAATCTATTCCACCAAAACCGAACTGTTTCGTGGCTGATCTCAATGCCTCGTTCGTGCAAAACGCTCATCGACTAAAACGCTAATCCGTTGGATTAATGGTACCACCTCCTGGTCTCGAACCAGGGACCTCCTGATCCACAATCAGGCGCTCTAACCAACTGAGCTAAGGCGGCACTATGAGCGATTTAGCGGGGCTGCCGCTTGAATGCAAGGGCTCGATTGTGCAATAAACGCCATCGACCAAGCAGAATGCAATAAAATGCGCACGCTGAACCAAGCAGAGACCTGAACCTGCGTGAAAGCCAGCGGAAAGACACTTGATCATATTTCAAAAGCCCCTTACCCCACGGACAAAGATCGAAAGGTACACCCATGGGCATCAACACTGAAAAAGACATTGAAGCCAATTTGCAAATTGGACCCACGGATCAAGGTATGGTGCGGATCTTCGTCACTGCCGGAGATGCCGAAATCCCAATGGACTTTGAAATTGATGAAGCCAATGATATTGCAGAAGAAATAATGGCCGCAGCCCGTGCAGCCGCAGCGGTGGCAAAATAGGCGCGATATCCTTCAAGAGGATCCGCTAAAGCGCGCCACGCCAGGGTCGCGACTGGCCTGTGCCCGTCGTGCGGCATGGCGGGCGAATTTTTGGATTATGACTTTGCGCCGGGCGGGCGCCAACCTATGCTCCGGCCCCATGCGAAAGATCGCCGCATCATAGGCATCGGCCATAATAATCCCCGTATTACCGGGTAAAATTTCACTGGGAAATTCTTGGTCTACCGCCCAAAAATACCTGTCACACCACTGTAAATAGTCTTGCCATTTATGGTCAGATTGAAAATCAGCGCGTGAAGATTTGCATTCGATAATCCATATCTCCCCCTTCGGTCCCAGCGCCATTACATCCACTCGGCGACCTGGTGTTGGCACCAATTCTTCAACTGAAACAAAATTATAGCTCAGCAAATGGCGGCACACGCCCCGCGCTAAAAGCTGGCCCGGCATCAGCTTTGAAAGATTGGTCTCATCCATGCGCTATTTATGGCCGAATGAGTAAGGGGTGCAAGCCTGTGGCTGCAGATCCAGCAGCCATTAGGTTTGACGCCATAGTGCAAATAGCTTAACGTATAATTTTTAAATATATACAAAACATTAATCCATTGTAGCACAACTCTTCTAGAGCCTGTTAATGCTAATCTATCAAATTTTGGTACTTGGCAAGAGAATGGCACATTGACCGCCGGAGCCCAGACCACAGCGAAATGGCAGGCAATATTGCACAACTTCACCGCCCCACTTGATGCGGAGGAGCGGGTGGGCCGCAGGGAGGGGATGATCGACCGATTTACCTAAGCGGGTGGTACGCCGATCATCGAGTGAGCCCTTGCACAAGTTCGTGCAAAGACCTATCCCAGACATTGGCGGGTTCTGCCCTTCTCGAAAGCGGTCAAATTCCAGTGGCCATACGCAATCCGAGGGAGCTGGCTCTGATTGAACCCTGGTTCTTTTACCTGGCGCCCACCTGTACATACAGGTCCTCGGGAATTCAGCACCAACACGGTTGTTCTGGTGGGCCCGCCACGTCTTGCTTCAGAATGCACCGTCTTTTTGATCTTCAATCGGCTCCATAGTCAGTTCAAAATTAGGTAATTCTGCCGTTAAGTCATTGACCGCCAGAGCATCACTCGGACGCGCCAGCCGGTTGCGCACAACCCATATGAGCCGGTTCTCTGCTCGGGTGATCGCCACATAGGCCAATCGTTTCCAAAGCTGCGTGCCCGCCTCTGTTCGGTTCATTCGGGCGGCCACAAAAATATCTGGCGCAAACACCTGGACCGTGTCCCATTGCGAGCCCTGAGCCTTATGAATGGTCACCGCTGCACCATGCAGAAAGGTGGCCCCCATGCGGGCGGCGAAGGGAATAAAGGGTTCTTCCTCATCGGGCATTTCAATCTTGACGATACTGGCGGCGCTCAGCTGCGGTTCCTCAGCACCAATGACATGCAGGCGAGAAAATCCCGGTTTGCGGCCAGGACCAAGATAGACCACCTGCGCGCCCTTGATCAGACCCCGCGCCTCCAAATCCAACCGCTTTTTGCGGTGCTTCCGAGGAAGCTCAATACCATCACAAATCAAAGGCTCGCCCGGCAAGAGCTCCTCTATGGGAGCTTGATAGGCCCCACGGAAGGCTTGAATGAGCTTGATCCGAGTCACGTTACGCCACACCAATACTGGCGACCGAGCCATGAGGTCAGATTCAACCCTTTGGCCAATCACCACCCGATCATCGCGCAGCGAAGCGTCACGCACCATCTGCTCAAAATCAGAAAACTGCAATGAGGGATCGCCCAAAGCATGGGCCAGATCTAAGATTGGATTATCTTGTGTCTGGCGATGTACCCGGCTCAACACCAAGCGGCGCTCCTCAGGCAAAGCGTCAAACACCATCGCCCCTGATTGGTTCACCGGCGCCAATTGCGCCGGGTCACCAAACAGAATCAATGTGGGAAAAATCTCTTTCAGGTCGAGCAATTGCTGCGCATCCAGCATGGAGCTTTCATCGACAAAGCCCACATCCAAAGGCTCTTCGCGGCGTTTCCATCCGGTAATGAAATCAGAACCCCGCAGCCCCGCAGCTGCCAAAGCGCCCGGAATAGACGCATTGGAGGAAAAAAAACTCAGTGCCCGGTCCAATGCGAGGGCACTGACCCCCTCCACCTCTGGTCGCGCGCCGTTGCCACCGAGCCACTCTGCAATTTTCTCATACTCCGGGTCATACATCGGCGTGTAAAGGATGCGGTGGATGGTCGTAGCTGGTACACCTCTATTGCGCAGTACGCTCGCGGCTTTGTTGGTGGGTGCCAAAATCGCCAAGGTACGGCGGTCTTTGCGCGCGCGGGGTTCATAGTCTCCCGACACGATGTTCAGCCCCGCATCTTTCAATGCATGATAAAGCTGTGCCAAAAGCAACGTTTTACCCGATCCGGCCTTGCCAATGACGGCGGCAATGTTGTCTTTACCCTCCCGCGGTGGGGTCACGATCCCATTGGCCAGATCCACGCCCGCAGAGCGCAAAATCTCACTGATGGTATCATAGGCCTGGGCCTGATCTTCGGAATAGGAAATTGGGGTCTGTGACATGCCTTTGTTTAGCCAATGGCTTGCCATGGGGCCAGAGCTATTGCGAGACCTCAGATGCCGGGAGCAAATTAATTGCTCCCGGAGCGTATTTTACCGCGCAGCCGCCAGTG
Organism: uncultured Planktomarina sp.; assembly: GCA_905181815.1. Lineage (GTDB taxonomy): Bacteria > Pseudomonadota > Alphaproteobacteria > Rhodobacterales > Rhodobacteraceae > Planktomarina. The sequence continues at coordinate 191,063 of CAJIZA010000005.1, forward strand.
TCTCCTCAATCGTGCGCAACCCACGGCGGGGCGCCTGCACCAATACGGACATATTGCCCGGCAGATGCTCATTGCGGCGCATTTTCATATGCGCTTCCGGCAGATCGTTCCAATCAAAAGTTTCAGACAAACAAGGGTTAAGCTTGTCTTCACACATCAAACGATTGGCCGCAGCAGCCTGTTTGAGGTTGGCAAAATGGGAGCCCTGAAGGCGCTTTTGATGCATCCACATATAGCGCACATCAAGGGTCAAATTGTAACCGGTGGTGCCAGCACAAATGACCACCATACCGCCTTTTTTGCACACGAAAGTTGAGACAGGAAAGGTGCTTTCGCCGGGATGCTCGAACACCAGATCGGGGTTGTTTCCCTTGCCTGTGATCTCCCAAATCGCGGCGCCAAACTTGCGGGCCTCTTTGAACCAAGTGGCATATTCTGGAGTGTTGACCGTGGGCATTTGACCCCAGCAATTAAAATCACGGCGGTTGATCACACCTTTAGCGCCGAGCCCCATGACAAAATCACGTTTACTTTCGTCACTGATGACACAAATGGCATTGGCACCAACCACATTGGCCAGTTGCACGGCGTAAGAGCCCAGCCCGCCCGATGCACCCCAAATCAATACGTTTTGCCCTGGTTTCAACTCATGTGGTGCATGACCGAAGAGCATTCGGTAGGCAGTGGCCAAGGTCAGCGTGTAACAAGCGCTTTCTTCCCAAGTTTGATGCTGCGGCCGCGGCATAAGCTGTTGGCTCTGAACCCGGGTAAACTGGCTGAACGAGCCATCGGGAGTTTCATAGCCCCAGATGCGCTGTGAGGTCGAATACATCGGATCACCGCCATTGCATTCCTCGTCATCACCATCATCTTGGTTGCAATGTACGACGACCTCATCGCCCAGTTTCCAACGGGTGACTTTTGAGCCTACGGCCCACACAATGCCCGAGGCGTCAGATCCTGCGATGTGATAGGGTTGTTTGTGGCCATCAAAAGGGCTGATTGGCACACCCAAAGCGGCCCAAACGCCATTATAGTTGATACCAGCCGCCATCACCAATACCAAAACATCGTAGTTGTCTAATTCTGGTACGTCCAGAACCTCTTGCATCATAGCCGTATCTGGCTCGCCATGACGCTCCTTACGAATGGCCCAGCCGTACATGTGTTTCGGCACATGACCCAAGGGCGGCATTTCGCCCATGTCATAGAGGTCTTTTTTCTCCGCGATGTAGGCGGTCACGGGTGAATTTGAATCAAATGGCATGAGAGGCCCCTTACGATATTGCCGCAATGCAGAATCAATCTGTACCTCAATAGTTAAAATCCATTGCGCAATATTGCAACTAATTTATGCATTTATTTGTAATTTAATTACTCTATTAATTTTTCTGATATGTTGGACAGGCTGGCGACATAATAAGAGAGAACAAACTTGCCTTTCTCAGTAATGACATAACGCCCCCGATCATGCACAATCAGCTTGCGCTGCATCAAATTTAGAACTCCCGCTGCCGCCGCCTCGGCCCAAACGCCTGGAGTGGCTTCCAAATACTCCGCTCATGACATCCTCAAAACGCCCAATGCAAACCGTTAGAGCGTCTCGGTGAGAAAGCGTGCAATGGTTCTGGCGACGGTGAAATGGACCGTCGCACTGAAGGACGGCACGATTTCTCACGCGTACTTTTGCGCCTCTCGAAAGGCGACATTCTCAAGGATGCCCTCCTTGCGGGCCTGATCATTGACCGTCTGCATCACATCGGTATAACAAAGTAATCTTGGATCATATCATGGCGCCGGGCCAATTTGAACGGTTCAATAGGACACTCCAAACGCGCGTTCAATTGGCTGACCAACCGTTGCATTCTGCGCCGGAAAAACCACCGCGTAGAGGGGATCAAAGCCCACTCCAGAGCGGCAATCGTAGCAAAAGCCGCCGCGATCACCATAAACCAAATCGGAAGCTCAATTGTCCCAAGCATTCGATTAAATTGCCTGAATTAGCCGATATGCGCCAGATGGGGAAATTGCCGCGTTGCAGCGAATTGACAGGGTGGGATTATTCCGCCATTAAACGCAAGTGCGCAATTATATTTCGCACGCAAGATTGAGAGGCATGTCATGATTCAAGTGCAAAAAGATCGTCCCTGGTTGTTTCGAACATATGCAGGCCATTCAACGGCCGAGGCTTCTAATGCTCTCTACCGCTCCAATCTCGCCAAAGGGCAAACCGGCCTGTCCGTGGCCTTTGATCTGCCAACGCAAACTGGCTATGACAGCGATCATATTTTAGCGCGCGGGGAAGTGGGTAAAGTGGGAGTTCCCGTCAGCCATTTGGGAGATATGCGTACGCTCTTTGCCGACATCCCACTTGATCAGATGAATACCTCAATGACCATCAATGCCACCGCGCCTTGGCTGCTGGCGCTCTATATCGCCGCAGCCGATGAACAGGGCGCCGATATCAGCGCGCTGCAAGGTACGGTTCAAAACGATATAATTAAGGAATATTTGAGCCGAGGTACCTATATTTGCCCGCCCAAACCCTCATTGCGGATGATCACCGACATCGCCGCATACACGCGCGTGCACCTACCCAAGTGGAACCCGATGAACGTCTGCTCTTACCATCTGCAAGAAGCCGGAGCGACACCGGAGCAGGAGCTGGCCTTCGCCCTCGCCACAGCGACTGCTGTTTTAGATGACCTCAAAGACAAAGTGCCCGAAGAATATTTTGGCCAGATGGTCGGGCGGATCAGCTTTTTCGTGAACGCCGGTATCCGTTTTGTAACTGAAATGTGCAAAATGCGCGCTTTCGTTGATCTTTGGGATGAGATCTGCCGCGAGCGCTACGGGGTGAGCGACCCAAAGATGCGGCGTTTTCGCTATGGCGTGCAGGTAAACTCTCTGGGCCTGACCGAACAACAACCGGAAAACAACGTCTACCGCATCTTGATCGAAATGCTGGCAGTTACACTGTCCAAAAGAGCCCGAGCCCGCGCTGTGCAATTGCCCGCTTGGAATGAGGCATTGGGCCTGCCACGCCCTTGGGATCAGCAGTGGTCGCTGCGGATGCAACAAATTATGGCCTTTGAAACCGATCTTCTGGAATATGAGGATCTGTTTGACGAAAACCCCGCCGTAGAGCGCAAAGTCGCAGCCCTCAAGGAAGGCGCACGGGCCGAGCTGGCGCTGATCGATTCCATGGGGGGGGCCGTTGAAGCGATTGAATATATGAAGTCGCGTTTGGTCGACTCCAATGCGGCCCGCATTGGGCAGATTGAAAGCGGGGATATGACTGTGGTCGGAGTCAACGCTTATCAGAACGGCGAAACCAGCCCGCTCACCGCAGGCGAAGACCCGATCATGTCAGTTGACCCCAATAACGAAGCCGAGCAAATCGCGCGGCTCACCCACTGGCGCGATGCACGAGACGCGCAAGCGGTGAACGATGCCCTTCTAGGTCTGCGCAGAGCCGCACTCGATGGCACCAATATAATGCCATCCTCTATTGCCGCCGCGAAAGCCGGGGTAACCACGGGCGAATGGGGCGATGTACTGCGCCAAGCCTTCGGTCAATACAGAGGCCCCACAGGCGTCAGCAGCACCCCGTCAAATCGCACTGAAGGCTTAGATGAGATTCGCGATCAAGTCGCGGCGGTCAGTGATCGGCTGGGGCGCAAGCTGACATTTTTGATGGGAAAACCGGGTCTGGACGGGCATTCCAACGGAGCCGAACAAATAGCCACCCGTGCCCGGGACTGCGGAATGGAGATTTCTTATGAAGGCATCCGCCTCACTCCGGACGAGATCATCACAGCCGCGCGCAACAGCGCGGTGCATGTGATCGGTCTGTCTATTCTCTCAGGCTCGCATATGCCCTTGATGCAAGAGTTGATGGCCAAGCTGCACGCAGCCAAGCTGAACCATATTCCGGTGATCGTCGGCGGAATTATTCCCGATGAGGATGCACAGAAGTTACGCGCCATGGGCATCGCACGTATCTATACGCCAAAGGACTTTGAGCTCAATCGGATCATGTTTGATATCGTGGCACTTGCCAATCCCGATCCAGACGGAATTGCGGCGCAATAGCAATGGCTCAATAAAAACTCTGCGGATCAATATCAATCGACAAGCGGAGGGAATTTGGCAGTTTGAATAGGGCTGTCCAAGCTCTCAAAGCCGCCTGAATAGGGGCATTTTTTTCCGCCTTGATCAAGAGACGCACCCGGTGGCGCCCGCGAATACGGGCAATGGGAGCCGGGGCAGGCCCAAAAATCTGTGCGCCGATATCTGTCAAAGGCTGACAATTTCGCGCCATGGCCTGCCCAATCTCAAAGGCCTCCTTCGCATCGGGTGACGATAATACAACCCCTACCAAGCGGCCATAAGGCGGCACGCCGGCTAGCGCACGGGCTTGCGCTTCAGCGCTCCAAAAGGCCTCTTCATCCCCATCCAGAATTGCGCGGATCACCGGGTGCTCTGGCTGATGGGTTTGCAAGGCCGCCACGCCCGGCTTGTCTGAACGTCCGGCGCGACCGGCCACTTGGCGCATGAGCTGAAAAGTACGTTCTGCAGCTCGTAAATCCGAACCTTGTAGCCCTAAATCTGCATCAATCACGCCAACCAAAGTTAACTTTGGAAAGTTATGCCCTTTGGCAACCAGCTGCGTGCCAATGATCACATCCACCTCCCCGGCCGCAAGTTTGGCGATTTGCTCCTTCAGTGCGCGCGCTGAACCAAATAAATCAGACGAGAGAACCGCAACTTTAGCCTCAGGAAAGAGCGCTGTGGCCTCCTCAGCCAATCGCTCCACACCCGGCCCAACCACGGCCAAACGGTCTTCCACAGCGCAACTGGGGCAAATTTTTGGCACTGGTTTGCTTTCGCCACATTGGTGACACATTAGGCGCTTGAGAAAGCGATGCTCGACCAGCCGCGCATCGCAATGATCGCAGCCAAGCTGATTGCCACAAGCCCGGCAGAGAGTGATTGGCGCATAACCGCGCCGATTAATAAAGAGCAAGGATTGCTCCTCTGCCTGAACGCGTGCCTCAACCATCTTTTGCAAGCTGGGGGATATCCAACGGTCTGCAGGAAGAGTTTCTTGCCGCATATCAATCGCCATCATCTCAGGCAAAACTGACGCACCAAAGCGGCTTTTCAGTTCAATTTTCGTATATTTTCCAGCCTCCACATTGGCCCAACTTTCGAGACTAGGCGTTGCGCTGGCAAGCACCACCTGCCCTCCTACCAAAGACGCTCGCAGCACGGCCATGTCGCGCGCATGATATAGTACGCCATCCTCTTGTTTGTAGCTGCTGTCGTGTTCCTCATCGACAACGATCAGCCCTAAATCTTGAAACGGTAGAAACAAAGCTGACCGTGCTCCCACCACCATTTGCGCATGACCTTGCCCCACCATTTTCCAAGTGCGGCGCCTCTCTGTCATAGTCACGCCCGAATGCCATTCCGCTGGGCGCGCGCCAAAGCGGGCCTCAACACGGGTCAAAAATTCTGCTGTCAAAGCAATTTCAGGCAATAAAACTAAAGCCTGTCGCCCCTGTTTGAGGCAGCTGGCCACCGCCTCCAAATAAACCTCCGTTTTGCCCGATCCCGTGACACCTTTCAAAAGCGTCGTGCGATAGCCCGCGGTATTTGCCTCCAATTGCGCAACCGCACGGGCCTGATCTTCTGACAAGCTCTTGCCAGGCAAGCCTGGGTTTAAATGCGCAAAGGGCATATCTTGCGGCGTGGCCACTTCCGCCACTGCCCCCAGTTTCACCAGGCCTTTAACCACCGATGAGGTCACGCCTGCCGCCTTGGACAATTCCTTCAGTGTAAAACTCAGCTCAGCAAATTCTTCCAAAATCGCGAGCACTTTTTGCCGCGCGTCAGTCATACGGGCCTCGGTCTCCAGACCCAAACGGTAAACCTGCCGCATCGAGGGCGGATCGCCCAAGCCAGGCGCACGCGTGGCCAGGCGCAGCATTTTCGAGATAGGTGTGAGCGTATAGTCCGAGACCCGGCGCAGGAATTCCGCCATACTCTGTTGCATGGGCGCCACATCGAGCACGCGGATCACTGAGCGGATCTTGGCGTGGTCATAATCCCCCGCGCCGGCCCGCCAGACGACACCCAAGACCTTGCGCGGTCCCAAAGGCACCTCAACAAAGGCCCCCTGCCAGCATCCACCTTCAGGTGCCTTGTAATCAAGCACCCGATCCAGCGGTTGGCTGGTTAAGACGGCGACCAAATCACCTTGACGAAAAAATTGGGGCTCTGACACGGCATTTCCTTAACAGCAGGGCTTTTAGTACCTTAAAAACTCCGATAATGGTTGCCCCAATGAAGGCCAACCTATCAAGGATATACGCCATGAAATTTTTTGTTGATACTGCTGAAATAGACGCAATTGCCGAATTGAACGATTTGGGCATGGTAGACGGGGTAACGACCAACCCCTCTTTGATATTGAAATCAGGCCGTGATATTGTTGAAGTTACTAGAGAAATTTGCGAATTAGTCTCCGGCCCAGTCAGCGCAGAAGTGGTCGCGACCAAAGCAGAAGATATGATCGCCGAGGGGCGCAAGCTGGCTGAAATAGCCTCAAACATCACAGTCAAACTGCCGTTGACATGGGACGGACTCAAAGCTTGCAAGACCCTGTCAGGCGAAGGCAAAATGGTTAATGTAACCCTCTGCTTCAGCGCCAACCAAGCGCTTTTGGCCGCCAAGGCCGGGGCAACCTTCATAAGCCCCTTCATTGGCCGCCTGGACGACGTGAACATCGACGGTATGGATTTAATCGCAGATATCCGCCAAATTTATGACAATTTTGGATATGACACGCAAATTTTGGCAGCTTCTATACGCACAGTGAACCATGTGACTCAATCGGCTTTGATTGGCGCTGATGTAATCACGGCACCACCAAATGTAATCAAATCCCTGGCCAATCATCCTTTGACCGATAAGGGACTGGAGCAATTTATGTCTGATTGGGCAAAAACAGGGCAGAAAATTTTGTAACCCATGCTATGTCTGTCTCAAATAATGACTGTATAACCATCACACGAGTGAGTGAGGGAGCAATGGATCCGCAAACCGCTGAGCAAGCAGAAGATATCTTGCGTGACATTATCATCAAAAATCCACGGATCGTGTTGGACTCGCCCGAAGTTATGCGTGCGCTTTTGACAACTCATGATGAAATTCGCGGACAGAACATCGTGGATCTACGCAGTGTTGCCATGAAGCAACTTGAGACGCAATTAGACCGGCTGGAAGCGACCAACCGCTCGGTCATTGCAGCCGCATACGACAATCTCGCCGGGACACAGCAAATTCATCGCGCCTTGTTGAAGCTCATGGAACCAACTGATCTCAGTGGCTTCTTAAATATGATTGGCAGCGAAATGATCGATGTTATGCTCATCGATTATGCATGTTTGATTTTAGAAACCCAAGATCAAAGCCCAGATCCCAGCCTTGAGCAGCACAGCGCTGTAGTCAAACTGGCCCCAAAAGACTTTGTTGCTCAATATCTTTGTCAGAACTTGGATGCGAAGGTGACCCTACGCAAGGTCACAACACCAGATGCATTTGTCTACTCAGAAATGAGAGAGGTTGTGGGATCTGAAGCCTGTTTACAACTTGATTTCGGCCCAGGCACGGTATCTGGCCTTTTGATCCTTGCAGCCAAAGATGCAGAGCAATTTTCCCCCGCGCAGGGCACGGATCTCCTCACATTTTTTGCAACGATATTCGAACGCGCGGTGCGCCAGTGGCTAGCATAGGGCTGATGATGTCTAATAGGCCTTCTCCGAGCCTAATCTCACCAACCATTCGCGATGCAATGGAACATTGGCTGCGTCATGAGCGCGCTCTGAAATCTGCGGCCGACAACACCCTCAGCGCCTACGCAACAGATGTGGCAGGATTCACCGCTTTCATGGCCCAACATCGCGGTGGCCGGCAGGGGCTATCCTCTCTGGCCGCCATTGCCACACGCGACATGCGCGCGTGGATGGCACATGAGCGCGGTCGCGGAGTGAGCAGCCGCAGTTTGGCGCGATCTCTCTCTGCGGTAAAAACCTTCTTTCGTTGGCTCGCCGAGCGCCACACGCTTGAATCGACCGCCGTTTTATTGGCGCGCGCGCCAAAATTCGAACGCAAACTGCCCCGCCCTCTGGCCGAAGATGCAGCTCATGAAATGATTGAGACCGTCGAGCTGCAGGCCCAAGAAGATTGGATCGCCGCCCGCGATGCCGCAGTTTTAACCTTGCTCTATGGCTGTGGCCTGCGGATATCTGAGGCACTCAGATTAACCGGGACAGATCATCCATTACCCGATGTATTGCGCATCACGGGCAAAGGCGGCAAGCAGCGATTGGTGCCGGTCCTACCGGTGGCCCGAGCCGCTGTCACGCGGTATGTAGAACTCTGTCCTTTTCATGTCGGCGCAAAAGATCCAATCTTTCGAGGAAAGCGCGGCGGGACATTGAGGCCAGGATTGGTTCAAAAATCCATGCGCATGGCTCGGATGCAATTAGGTCTGCCAGCAAGCGCCACCCCCCACGCCATGCGACACTCCTTTGCCACACATCTGCTCAGCGCCGGCGGTGACCTGCGCACAATCCAAGAGCTGCTCGGCCATGCTTCGCTGTCGACCACGCAAACCTATACCGCGGTCGACACCGCGCGTTTGATGGATATATACAAAGCCGCCCACCCCAAAGCTTGATTGCCACTTGTTGGCAATTGCGCCTATATGGGAGCATGAATATTCGATTAAAAGCCTTGGCAGTTCACTTGCTGACTGCAACCGGTGCTGTTTTTGCCATGTTAGCAATGCTGGAAGCGGTCAATGAAAAATGGGACATGATGTTTGTCTGGCTCGTGGTGGCGTTTTTCGTCGATGGGATAGATGGTCCCTTAGCCCGTCGCTATGATGTCAAAACTAATGCGCCGTTGTTCGATGGGGTGCTGCTCGATTTAATCATCGATTATCTCACCTATGTATTCATTCCTGCCTATGCGCTATTTGCCAGTGGCTTGCTGGCCGGATGGTCAGGATGGGTGGCGATCATTGTCATTACCTTCGCCAGTGCCATGTATTTCGCAGATCAGCGCATGAAGACCAAAGACAACTCGTTTCAGGGCTTTCCAGGCGCTTGGAATATGGCGGTGATTGTAATCTTCGCCACCGAACCCAACCATTGGGTCATTCTTGCGGCCGTTGCGCTCTTAGCTATTTCGATGTTCCTGCCGCTCAAATTTGTCCATCCTGTGCGCACGGAGCGCTGGCGCCCGTTGACCCTGCCCATTGCTTTGGCGTGGGTGGGCTTCGCCGCTTGGGCCGCTTGGGGCAATTTCACCGAGGTTTATTTAGCCAATCTCGGCTTAGTGGCCTGTTCGATCTATCTTCTCTTCGCAGGTATTACCCAGCAAATGATTGCGAGATCCTAAAATCGGGTGAGTAGTACCCCGGCGACAATTATAAGCCCGGCCAAAATTTTGGTTGGCCCCATAGTGTCCCGAAAAAAGAACCAGCCCAACAGCATCGCGAATAGAATGGAGATTTCACGCAGTGCGGTGACCAGGGCAATAGGCGCTTCCGTCATCGCCCAAACCACAAGCGCGTAAGCAATAAAGGAGGCAAATCCAGCCAAAAGCCCAAGCGCAATCTGCCCACGTCCCAGCGGAAGGACCGAACGACCGCGTAATGCCAATATTACGGGCGTGTAAAACACCGCAGAAAAAATCAGCAACCACGAGACATAGGCCAGCGCATCCCCCATCACCCGCGCGCCCAGCCCATCCACCAGTGAATAGCCCGCCGTGGCGGCCGCCGACCCAAGCGCCAGCGGAATGAGCCTGCGATCCTCGCCCGAACTGAACACCCCATGCGCCATCAGGACGATCCCCAGTCCCAAGACCAATATCCCCAGCAGATCCAAACCACGCAACGGATCAATTCCGAAAAACAAGCTGACGATTAAAACGATCATCGGCGCTGCCCCGCGCGCGATGGGATAGACCCGGCTTAAATCACCACGCTCGTACGCAAATCCTAAGAATAGTTGATAAAACATATGAATGAGGCCCGAGGCGATGAGCCAGAGCCAAGCCGCGCCCTGCGGCACCGGAACAAAGGGTAGAATGCAAAGACCAAAGAACGCATGTGCCAAAGTCAAAAGCAGCATGCCCGATTGCTTGTTCTGTCCAGTTTTAACCAAAGCATTCCAGCTGGCATGCAACAGCGCGGCAAACACCACCGAGCTGAACACCAGCCCAGTCACAGCGTCCTCACAATGCGAACGAAAGCGGGGCGAGCACGGCACCCCGCCCCAAAATCACACAGCGCCCTAGCGCAGCGCAGCATCGCAGCGCCCGCAGACACCGGCATGACTGTGCTGACCCACATCAGGCAGAATTTTCCAACACCGCTGGCATTTCTCACCGCTGGCCTTCGCGAAGGACACCGCCACCCCATCTGTGTCTTCCAAGGCAAAGGCAGCCTCTGGCGCGGCTTCAGTCGAAATTTCAATGCCAGATGTAATACACAGATCTGCAAAACTGACAGATTTCAACACCTCTGCCACATCTGCGGATACATGGACCACCGGCGCCGCCTCAAGGCTGGAGCCGATGTTCTTTTCGCGCCGCTCCACTTCCAGCGCCCCGGTAACCACACGGCGCACTTTGCGGATGCTTGACCATTTCTCAGCCAAATCAGGATTGGACCAGCCGAGTGGGGTCTGCGGCATGTCTTGCAAATGCACCGAACTGCCCTCCTCCAGGTGACGCTCCAGCCAAACCTCTTCCATAGTGAAGGTCAGAACCGGGGCCAGCCAAGTCGTCAAACGGTGATACAGGATATCCAAAACCGTCCGAGCGGCGCGGCGTTCTGCGGTATCGCCATCGCAGTAAAGCACGTCTTTGCGAATATCGAAGTAGAATGACGACAGATCCACAGTTGCAAATTGGAACAAGGCTTGGAAAACCCCCTGGAAATCATAGGCCGCATAGCCTTCCCGCACGGTGGCATCCAATTGCGCCAAACAATGCAAAACCCATTGCTCCAGCTCAGGCATTGCCTCGGGAGTCACCTGATCTGAAGGGGTGAAATCCGCCAATGAGCCCAGCATAAACCGCATAGTATTGCGCAGTCGGCGATAGCTATCGGCCACGCCTTTGAGAATCTCCGGACCAATCCGGAGATCGCTCGTGTAATCGGACTGCGCCACCCACAGACGCAAAATATCCGCACCATATTGCCGGGTCACATCCTCCGGCGAAACGGTGTTGCCGATGGATTTAGACATCTTCATGCCCTTTTCGTCCAGCGTGAACCCATGGGTCAGCACGCCCCGATAGGGCGCGCGGCCCTGCGTGCCGCAAGATTGCAGCATTGACGAATGGAACCATCCACGATGTTGGTCTGTGCCTTCAAGATAGAGGTCAGCCAAGCCATCACCAGAACCATCTGCCCGGTCGCGCAACACAAAAGCATGCGTGGATCCGCTGTCAAACCAAACGTCCAGGATGTCGAACACCTGCGTGTAGTCTTTAGGTGCCACAATACCCGTCAAGAAGCGCTCTTTCGCGCCCTCTTGATACCAGGCATCCGCTCCTTCGGCCTCAAAAGCCTCTAATACGCGGGCGTTCACCTCTTCATTACGCAGCAGATAATCGTCATCCGTGGGCAGGCTACTGTTTTTGGTAAAGCACGTCAAAGGCACCCCCCAGGCACGCTGGCGCGACAAAACCCAATCGGGCCGTGCTTCAATCATGGAATACAATCTATTACGCCCCGTCAGCGGGGTCCAAGTGACAAGCTCGTCAATGGAAGTCAGCGCCCGCTCGCGGATGGTCTTGCCATAGGTGTCTTGCCCATCGTTGACCGGCTTGTCGACTGCAGCAAACCATTGCGGCGTATTGCGATAGATCACAGGCGCCTTAGAGCGCCAGCTGTGTGGATAGCTGTGCTTGATTTTGCCACGCGCAAGCAATCCACCCACTTCGGCTAGTTTCTCAATGATCGCGCCATTGGCATTGCCCTCCTTGCCATTGGGCTTGAGGATCGCCTTGCCACCAAAAAATGGCAGATCAACGCGAAAACGCCCATCTTCCATCACGTTATAGGTGATCACCTGCTCCAACATGCCCAGGTCGCGATAGAGCTCAAACTCTTCCATACCGTGCGAGGGTGCACAATGCACAAATCCCGTGCCTTCACTGTCGGTGACAAAATCAGCCGCGCGGAAGTCGCGGATATCATCCCACTCGCCCTCACCGCCATCAACACCATGCAACGGGTGGAGCAACTGGATCTTCGCCAAATCCTCCGACGTAATATCACATAAGCGACGATACATCGACGGCTCAAGGCGCGCACGGCCCAAGACATCTTCGGCCAATGCATCTGACAGAATAAATCGCTCACCGATCCTTGCCCAGCATTCCTCAGGCCGGCCAATCACCTCGTAAACCCCGTAGGAAATTCCCTCGCCATACACCACCGCCTTATTCGACGGCATGGTCCAAGGAGTCGTAGTCCATATCACAACTGCGGCGCTGTCTAATGTCGCATCACCCGTACCAACTACTTGAAATTTCACCCAAACGGTGAAACTTTCCTTGTCATGATATTCGACCTCGGCTTCCGCAAGAGCCGTTTTCTCAACAGGCGACCACATAACAGGTTTTGAACCCTGATAAAGGGTGCCATTCATCAAGAATTTCTGAAATTCCGCCGCAATCACCCGCTCCGCATGAAAATCCATAGTCAAATACGGATTTTCCCATTTGCCGGTAATGCCAAGTCGCTTGAATTCATCGCGCTGGATATCAACCCAACCCGCGGCAAATTCGCGGCATTCCTGACGAAATTCGACCACGGGAACCGCATCTTTATCTCGGCCTTTTTTGCGGTATTTCTCCTCTATTTTCCACTCAATCGGCAGACCGTGACAATCCCAACCCGGGATATAGCGCGCATCTTTGCCCATCATTTGCTGCGAGCGCACCACCATATCTTTAAGGATCTTATTGAGTGCATGACCAATGTGCAGGTTACCATTGGCATAGGGCGGCCCGTCATGCAGGGTAAAGCTCTCACGACCTGTTTTTTCCCGCAACCGGTCATAGATGCCGATCTCTTCCCAACGGGCCAGCCATTCGGGTTCGCGCTTTGGCAGGCCGGCACGCATGGGGAAATCGGTCTTAGGCAGATTGAGGGTGTCTTTGTAGTCAGTTGTTTGCTCGGACATATATCGTCTCATCTTTTATAAACTGGGGAAAGGCGGCGCGGTGGGCTCCAACGCCTTTGGCCCGGCAGCTGCATTGTCACAGTGCCGGGGATATAATTCGTAGAATGATCAATATCCGTTCCATCTAGAGCCGGTTATAAGCCCCTCTGTGCCGCTGCACAACTGGCTTGATACAGAGAGTTTGCCGCAGGGCTGAAAATTGGACCAAAACCCTTCAGCGCGTCTGATCCGACACGAAAACACCCATGAGTGCTCGCTTCATGATGCCATCACGCTGGGTGACGCACCGGCCTGAAAGGCAAAGGGGCGGCACAGCTGCATGGCCGCGACACCCAGCCGCGCGGTCAAAGCACCATTGATGACACCTTCGCCGAATTTTCTGGAAAACTTGGTCAAAACAGACCCTCCCGCAACCGAGCCGATGAGATCATCGCCAATGGCCACGGCCCCCGTTGCAATTACATGCGCCAAGGCCAGACGCGTCATACGCCAACTGCCGAAAAATCTTGACCGTCCGCCATATATCTCAGCAATCTTGCGGATCATGCGCAGATTCGTGACCAGTGTTGCAATCACATCCACCAAGGCGAGCGGCATCAATGCGGTTAGGGTCGTGACCTGCCAGGCCGCGACCTCTATATTTTGCTCGGCCAAACGGTCCAAAGGGGATAGCAGCGCACGCGCTGTCACCTCCATCACCCCATCGGCATCAAATATTTCTAGTTTTGGCTCCATAAATCGTGCCACCTCCCAACGCAGCTCCTCCCGGCCACGGTAGAGAGCCTCAAGCTCGGCACAAACAAACTGCGCCTCGGACAGCACCCCAGACCCGCGCGCGCACAGGCCCACTGCTGAATTTGATCAATCCGCGTCAAACGACGCAAGGCCAAGATTTCCTTGCCCACCACCCACAACGTCGCAACGCAGGCGCCCACTAGTAAGGCAACGGCCAGCCACCCCAGGGCAGGAAAGCGCAATATCAGCCCAGTCAAAAATTCCCAAATTGCCAGGCAAACACTAATCACCACAAAGGCGCTGAAAAACCCAATAGCCAAGCGCAGCGCACGACTGGGGCCCCTGCCGAGCATCAGCGTTGTCGCCTGAGAACCGGTAGGGCGCTGCCCCGCACCCAGGCCCGCCTCGGGTACCGGTGGGGCAGTTTCTGGGGTTACATCTTATTCTGATGCCAGCAGCTCCACGACCAAAGGCGCATTGCGTTTTTCATCCATGGGCCTGCCTCCAATACAGCATCATATCAGGCAGGTTGTAATCATTGTCCCGCCCATCACTAGTCTCCACCACCTGAAAGCCCAAGCTGCGATAAAAACCCTGCGCCCTCCGGTCACTTTGAAACACCCAAAGCCGAAGCTGGTCACATTGGGTTTGCGCATAGCTCATGGCCGTGCGCCCAAACCCACGCCTTTGAAACTCCGAACGAATATAAAGCGATTGCACGATATCCCTTTCTAGAGCCAAAAATCCAACGCACTGCCCCTGCCAGTGCAACATCGTCACCTGAGAGTGATCCAGCAAGACACGGCCATAATCGGCCCGCTCCACCGGATCATGCACGGAAGGGATCCAGCAGTTCGCGAGATACCATTCCTCCAAAATCGCACTGATCTCTGTGGCATTAGACAGGTCAGCAGGGATAAAACGCAGACTCACAAGACATCTCCAATCAAAAATTGCAGAGCTTTATCTGAGCGGATATGCAGCGGAGGATAGCCCGACGGCAAAGACAATGGCCGCGGAGCAAAGGCTTGATCGTGAAACGTACCCTCCGCCAACTGCGTAACGCCGGCGCGGGCTTGTGCCAAAACCCGCGCCAGCAAAGCTGGAAACTCCACAGGATAAAATCCCACAGTTTTTCCCGCACGGCTGAGCCCGGTTACCCCAAGCCGGATGACCCGATCAGCGAAACGCCCGGACACCGCACCAACTGCGCTGCCCGCAGCATTGCCCAGGCGATCTGTCGCTGAAGTTAAAACCATGTCTTCCCTTTATCTTTATCTCATAGATAGGAAGCTGTGCAGGCTTTGCCTAGGCTTAAACTTTCCGACGCGCGCATCGATGCTATTAGTGTCGGGCTTTGCGGCAATTGCCAAATTCGCATGTACGGGTTAATGGCAGATCCATGCCTCGATATGCTCTCAAAATTGAATACCATGGCCAAGGTTTCTATGGCTGGCAGCGGCAAAATGATCTGCCCACCGTGCAAAGTGCGCTGGAACAGGCTTTAGCACAGCTAGAGTCAAATCTGCCCAACATAGCGGCTGCCGGGCGCACCGACACGGGCGTGCATGGACTGGGGCAGGTAGCCCATTGCGACATGCGCAAGCCTTGGGATCCAATAAAGCTGAAAGGCGCGCTGAATTATCACCTGAAACCCAATCGCATTGCCGTGCTCGATTGCCAGCAAGTGGATCCAGACTGGCATGCTCGATTTTCCGCTATTGGCCGCGACTACCTGTTTCGGCTTGTCTGCCGCGCGGCCCCAGTGACCCATGATGCCGGTTTGGTCTGGCAATCCCGTCACCCGCTGGATGTAGACGCCATGCGCGCTGGCGCCACTTTTCTTGTGGGCAACCATGATTTCACCACTTTTCGCTCAACCATGTGCCAAGCAAAAAGCCCAATCAAAACCTTGGATGTCTTGGATATCACCACCCATGATTACCGCGAGGGCCAAGAGATTCGCTTTCACGTCAAAGCTCGCAGCTTTCTGCACAATCAGGTGCGCAGTCTGGTCGGCACGCTTGAACGGGTCGGCGCTGGGGCTTGGTCTCCCGAGCGGGTGGCAGAGGTATTGGCGGCCCGCGAACGCGCCGCCTGCGGGCCCGTTTGCCCGCCCGATGGGCTCTATCTTGAACATGTGCGCTATGAAAAGGACGTGTTCAGCCGGCCCTAGTCATTATCACTCAAACCAGCCCCAGCCCCCCCAAGACGGGAGGCATCAGTCTCTGGCACATAGGTCAATGCGGCGAATCTGGCCACTTGCTGCCAAATTTCCGGCACCACTGCGCCGCGCGATACCTCTGGACGCATCGCATCTTTTCCAGTAAAAACCACATCCGCCGCCGCCGCCGCAATCGACAGGCCGCGGGACCGAGCGAGTGCATGGGCCAGATCACAGGCCGCCAAGCCGCAAATGCGCACCGGCCACACCCCCAGCACGGCCGCATCCGCACAGGCCGAAAAGTCGCGAAGCAAAGATGCATCGTGCACCGTCAGGCCTTCAGAAAAATCAAACTTCGCAGGCTTCATAGGCTGGGCCAAATGCGGCAGCAAGGCGCCCAAGGCTTGCGGAGATTCCAGTAGAGCCACGGCCACCTCTTGGGACTGTCCCATTGGAACACCTACGCCCCGGCAGGCTTTTAGCACCAACATTTGTAGCTCGTTAGACGAGACAATCATGGCGCAGACACTGGAAGCCACCAATCATCGCACGCATTGCCATCGGCCAAGTCTTGTGCCAACGGTGCCCCCTGCGCCAGCGTAATCCGGGTCCAAAGCTGCGACTTTGGGTCAAATTTACTGGCACCAAAAAACGACAATTTGCAACGCAGCATATCAATTGGCGCCATATCCGCATCAACCAGATTGTCGCGAATTTCCGCATAAGGATTTTGGGCCAAAGCCTGCACCCGCTGAACGGCATAGCGATGCTCAGGGAATTGTGCTAAAAATTGCCAAATCGGTCCGCTGTGACCGGGCAAATCCTTGGCAAGGTCCTGAATGCGCCGCGCGATATCAAGCGGGCTTTCCCGATCTTCGCCCGGCTCCGATTGTCGTTGCCCAATGCGTGGCTCCAACTTAGCTTCAGAGACATACCAAAATTGCGCGCTAGCTTGCGGATCTGTGAAATCAATCTCGGTCGCAAATTCGCAATGCTCCTGCAAAAGCGCGCGGAGCTCTTCACAGCTCATTTGCGCATGCAAAACAGGATTAAACGGATTGGCCATGCACTCTATCAACCCATCCACCAAATCACCAAAAGGCTCAATCAGCCAGCTGACTGCCAGTTCTTGCAAATCGCAGCTGCCTGCGCGGCTGCGATCCAAAAGCGCTTCAACAGCACCTTCCTGGCAAAGCCCGGCCTCTGTCATCCCCTGCGTGAGGCACGCCCATTCTTGCCGCAGTGTTACAATCCGCGCCTGATGCATCGGGTCAGGAATATTCCACTCAAGCAAGTGCTGCGCGGCCCGTCGTGCCAGGACGATCAACCTCTGTGCCGCGCCTCCATCAATCTGCGCAGCACGCACCCGCGCCAAGGCGGTCTCACGGCAAATCATCCAAGAGTGCAGCAAGAGAGGATGCGACACCAAAAACGGCGCCATGCCCAAGCCAGTTGAATTGCCAATGCCCAATTGTCGTTTCACCCGCGCCGGAAGGGGCCCGCCCCCCATGTGCTCGACCAAATCATGGGTGAAGGTGCGGATCAGCCAGACTGTGAGCATTTCGGCCATGAAGGGCCCTTCAAGCCCCGGTCGTTGAGCCATGACGCGCCGATCAGCAATTCCAAACTTGCCATTGCCGTAAACCGCCGTGGTGCGCATCAAATAGCCGATCTGATGAATCATCCCCATCGGTAGGGCGCTGCCCCCGCGTAAGGCGCCGACAATCTGCTCAAACAAGCGGACGGATTTATTGGCCCGCGACAGGCAAAGATCTTTTTCTGTGAACCGTCCCGCCTCTTGCAGGGGGGCCTGGCTTGACAGGCGCGCAACCTCAGCGGCATCTGGCACCCCATCATACAGCACAAAGGCCGCATCCCAAGCCTCAGCAATCACCCGGTCAGTGCGCATGTCCGGGTCAAGCGGCTGGGTGATGGCAAAGAGCGAATAGCAGTGCCCACCCAGTGTCACCGTATAAACCGACGTGCCGTAGCCATCGCCATCTATCTGCCAATGCGGCCGGCTCACCCGGCTGCCATCCGCAATCAGACGGCGGGTTAATGTACGCAGAAAGGACAGGCGCGAGGGAAACATGGACCCCATACGCCTCAAGCGCATCACCTCATCGCCAGAGCGCAGATCACCCTGCTCTATCAAGGAATCTTTCATAGTTTCACAAATGCCTCTTGCCAAAATTGCATCCAATTACCCTCCAAAAGGCCCGCGACCTCTGCCTCTGTCATGCCCGCCGCCTGCAGCCCCGGCCCCAAGCCAGGGAAATCGCGATTGTCGCCAAACCAACTTGGGCAGGCGGGAAACGCGACGGGCGGCGCGGGATGTTTGCGCCAATGGCCATTACGCATCCAATTAACCACGCTATCGGGTTGATCTTGGCACAGATCCGAGCCAATTCCAAACATCCCAGCCCCATAGCGTTGCATCATCTCCTGCGCCATTTCCGCAAAGTCAGCCAAGCTGCAATCGCTGCCACCACGCAAATGATGCGGGTAGAGTGAAAAGCCCACCATGCCGCTGCACTCAGACAAGGCTTGCAGCAAATCATGATGTAGGTTGCGCGGCGCAGGATGCCAAGCATCTGGATTGGCATGGGTCACGGTAACGGGACGCGAAGAATAATCCACCACATCCATAGCCGTTTGATGGCCCGCATGGGACAGATCAATGACCATGCCCACGCGGTTCATTTCGTTGACGACTTCACGGCCAAAGGACGTGAGACCGCTGTCATGAGGTTCGAAACAGCCGGCGCCAAGAAGGGATTGCTGATTATAAGTGATCTGGCAAAAGCGGATACCCAATTGAGCTAGGATTTCAACCCGGCCGATATCCGCCCCAATCGCCAAAGGATTTTGCAGGCCGAATAAAATAGCTGTTTTGCCAGCAGCATTGGCGGCTCTGATTTCTTCGCAGGTCACTGCGCGGGCGATCACATCGCTACAATCCTCAAACCAACGGTTCCAAACTTGAAGGTTTTGCACCACCCCAAGAAAATCTTCGTGGTATCCAACCGTCACATGCGCGGCAGACAGGCGCCCAGCGCGCATTTGCTCAAAAACAGCGCGACTGGGGGCAGTATATTGGAGGGCATCTATAAACATGCCTTGAGAGTAATTTATCGCGGCAATTAGGCAAGAGCTTGTGCGACATCAACCTTTGCAATTGCGCCATCACCACCCAACGGGTCACATTTAGCTTCTAGCCATGTCGCCAATACCGCTGCAAAGGCAGCACTTCTTCCTGTTCAGCTTCTAAAATACGCCCACCGAAGGCCAAAAAAATATCAATCTGACGCGCTGTCAATTTGGAAGCCTGTGCACCAAGCTGGAATCTGACCAATCCTCCATCGCGTGGAGATAGGCCGAAAGGTTGCGTAATGGCAGGACAACATCTTTCAAAGCTGGCACTGCACCCTCCGCGCTGGGTTTGGCCACCAATTACTGGAAACCACCAAGGTTGAATGGATTTAAGCATTGAATTGCCCGCCCGCAGGACGAGCTCCCACGCACCCAAGGAATGCTGCGATTGTGCCAAAGTTGCTTTGACCTAGGGGATAAAACATGGATAAACTGCAGTCATCGCGGCTCCAAGGTCCAGGGGTGCGGCCTGTCGTTCAATCAATGACACGGAAAATCAAAAATAAGGATCGATAATTGGCAGGTGCCAATACTCACAACGAAGGGAAAAGAAATGTCTGATATTAACTATGGCGATCCAAACGCCACGCCCCCAATGGGGCAGGCTATTCCATTAGGATTGCAACACGTGCTGGCGATGTTCGCCTCAAACGTAACCCCGTCTATCATAGTCGCCGGGGCCGCAGGTCTGGCCTTTGGTGGTGCAGAGCAAGTCTACCTCATCCAGATGGCTATGCTCTTTGCCGGTGTGGCAACTTTGTTTCAAACTGTTGGCTTGGGCCCCATTGGCGCGCGTTTGCCCATCATGCAGGGTACCAGCTTTGCTTTTGTTGGTGTTTTAGCCGGTGTGGCCGCAACCCAAGGCTTGAGCGTCGCCCTGACCGCCTGTTTAATTGCCGGTATCATACACTTCGCTCTGGGTAGTGTGATCCAGAAGCTGCGCTTCATGTTCCCACCTCTCGTCACCGGTCTGGTGATCTTGGCGATTGGCCTTTACCTCATCCCCGTTGCGATTAAATACGCAGCCGGTGGCGCGGCAGATTTTCAAATGGCTGCTGAAAGCTTTGGGTCTTTAACGCATTGGACTGTGGCCTTGACCGTTGTGGTCGTCTCCTTGGCTTGTAAATTCCTGACCAAAGGCCTGATTTCCAATGCAGCTGTTTTAATTGGTCTAGTTGCCGGCTACATTGTCGCCTTTCTAACTGGTATGGTTGGCTTCGGCGGCGTCGCGAAAGCCGCTTGGTTCCAAGTACCGACTGTTTTGCCTTATGGGTTCGAATTCAGCCTCGGCGCAGTGATCGGTGTCACATTGGTATCTGTGGTCTCAGCCATTGAAACTGTGGGCGACGCTTCAGCTACAACCAAAGCCGGCGCAGGCCGCGATGCAACCGATGATGAAATCGCCGGCGCGACCTATGCAGATGGTCTGGGCACGGCTGTCGCTGCCGTCTTTGGCGGTTTGCCGAATACATCCTTCAGCCAAAACGTCGGCATTGTGGGCATGACCGGCATCATGTCGCGTCATGTAGTGACTATCGCAGGGATTTTCTTGATCATCTGCGGACTGATCCCAAAAATTGGGGCCGTCATCTCCTCCATGCCTTTGCCTGTTCTCGGCGGCGGCGTGATCGTGATGTTCGGAATGGTGGCTGCAGCCGGTATGAATATGTTGACCGAAGTGAAAATGTCACGTCGCAACATGATTATTATCTCTGTGTCACTTGCTGTCGGTCTAGGCCTCAACTTGGTGCCAAGCGCTGTGCAATATCTGCCTGGGATTTGGAAAACTTTGGCAACTTCCGCCGTAGCGCCAACAGCTTTGCTGGCCGTGGTTCTCAACTTGATGCTTCCACAGGACGACTGATTGGCCGCATGAAACACGACAACACTGCCCCCGCACCGAAAGATGCGGGGGTATTTTTTTGGTAAATTTCCAGTGTCACCCGACGGGCGGAAAGGGGAAGCGTTCGGCCACCACAGACTAATCCATATGGTTGCGCACATATTGCTGCGAGGCCTCAGACGGCGGGTTGTAATCCCAATGTCCCGATGCCACGGCCTGCATCGCAGAATTCAAGGCAAATCAATTTTTCTGGGTGCCTATGACCTTATCGCGCAAACCCGCGCTGTCCCAACGCTGCACTACTTCATCATAATCAATTTGAAAACTGGCCATGGTTTGCCTGCCTTCTTTCACCGTCTGCATGTTGTGGTACCATTTGTCGATCCGCTCATCGGCCTGCTGCCAATTTGGTGCCCAGGCAAAATCAGACGGGTAGATATCTGTGGTCACCCGGCTTTCGAAGCCATACATTTGACCTAAGGCAACAAAGTGCATCTTTTCAGACAGCCATGTGCTGTAGCCCAGAGATTTGAAGTAATGGGCAAAGGTTGGAATGGAGGCAGCGAATTCAGCCGCAGTGTTGCAGGCGCAAAGCAGACTGTTTCAATAGGTCGCATCAAATCGCATCCCGCGGGTCAAATCGCATTCCGCGGGCGGCCAAAGCATCCAAATACGGGGTTTTCACCACCTAATGAACATAGTCACCGGTGAATGTGGCGCCAGTTGATGGGCCATGATCAAAGAATATTCGGGGATGTCATTGCAGTGTTCCAGCAAACCAATTTGGTGAGTTGTGGCGCAGTTTCAGCCTTTAGGTCATCCCAAAAACGACATAGCGCAGCGCCAAGTTTACGGCTCGGCGCGCGCCTCCGCAACCAGTATGGCGATCTCGTCCAAGTTCAACATGCCCGGCGCAGTTTTATCACCCACAATAAAGGCCGGCGTTCCGGTAAAGCCCAATTTCTGCGCCAGAGCATTGCTCAAGGCAATATGCGCCTCCACAGCCGGGCTCACCATATCCGCTTCAAGTTGAGCGACATCCATACCCAGATCTCGCGCCACTTTAAAAATAAGAGCCTCAGTGACGCGCCCTTCCCCATTCATCAAGGCCCAATGGAAGGCTTCATATTTGCCCTGCTCGCGTGCGGCCAAAGCGGCGCGGGCAGCCATCACGCTATCATCACCCAAAATCGGCCATTCACGATAGATGACCCGCACATTTTCATCGGCCGCAAGGAGCGCCTGCACCGTCTGGCCCGCGCTCCGGCAGTAGGGACAATTATAGTCGAAAAATTCCACCACTGTGACATCCCCCTCGGGGTTCCCAAGATTGGGGGCGTTGGGGTCAGATTCGACTTCTAAACGCACAGTATTGGCCCCAGAAGCGGCCTGTTCCTTCTCACGTTGCTGCAGAATCGCTACCGCCTGCATTATAATTTCTGGATTTTCCAAAATTGCCTCAAGCGCCAGTTGCTTGACCTGATCGTCCGTCATGCTTTGGGCTGGGACGCTCTGTGCAAAGCCCACAAAGGCAAGGGCCAAAAAGATTGCGCGCATTCTCTGAACTCCTATAGATCAGACATATCCTGGCAGATGCCTGTGCCGAAGACCAGCCGCCAATCTGCCGCAACGGGTAAAAACTCTCACTCCACACCCTTGCCCCGCATCGGTGAACCGCGGCACGCATTGAGCCGGAGACTTTGACGGCCCTTCGCAAGATCTTTCGGCGACGCCAGCTCTGCAAGGACAACATTAAGGATTAAGACGTGAGCCCATCTTTACCCAAAGCCTGGCAATGCGTTTTGATCTGCTGGGGCACGAAATATGGTGCAACTGATGTCAATAGGTTGGTCAAACGGGTATCGGATCAAAACAGCTCTGTCGCACGCTTTGTTCTGATTTCGGATCGCCAGCATGAGGGGCTTGATCCAAGGGTCGAACATGCCACGCTGCCAGAGGTCTATCTCAAACCCGAATTCATGACCGGCGAAAGCCAAACCAAATTAGGCATGTTCAAAACAAGAGTATTGAAACCTGACATGCCGGCTATTTATATTGATTTGGATACGTTGATTTTAGGGCCGATTGAACAGGCCTTCCATTTTCGCAAAAACGACAGGTCCATTGTGATGTTTCAAAGTGCCATCCTGTCCTTTTCAGGCTTGGCACGGATGATCTATCGCCTGACCAAGGGCAAACGCTATGCGCGGGGTAATTCATCTTTCATCGTCTTTCACCCTAAGCATTGTAGCATGATTTCTGACGAGTTTTTGAAAACCTAAAATGCAGGCAAGTTTTTAAAATTCCGTCCAACCATTACCGATGAACGCTTCATCAGCTGGGTCGCACAGACGCGTATGATTGCACTTCCCAAACATTTTGCAGTGAAATTCCCAACGAAATTTATGATGCATCATTGGCTGCTCACCTATGCAAAATCCTGCCTGCCCTGGGTGCGGAGGCGGCGGAACAGGCTAACGGTGGTAACTCTGTGCGGAGTTGAGATCAAGCCAGAGAACTTGATCAAATTTAAGGTCGGCGCTCAGATCTCTGACCCCAAAGGTCGGGTCTTGGTGTGGACAGACTTCGCCCTTGACAGCATGCGTCGAAAAATCATTGCTTATTATTTTGACAAATCAGAGGCAGATGCCCTGTAGCATCACGCCAGAGAGTGGTTTTGACTTCACCTTGCGCGGGCTTCGGTCTAAGTTGAGGCAATTTTCACCGGAGCGGCACATGCAAATCGAACACCGAAAAATAGGACCCAATGAAAAGCCATTGGTGATTGCAGAAATTGGCATTAACCATGGAGGCGACCTGGCCGTTGCCAAATATATGGTGGAGTTGGCCGCGCGCTCGGGCTGCGAATGCGTCAAACACCAGACGCATTTTGTAGAAGATGAGATGACAGAGGCCGCCAAGCAGATTTTCCCTCCCAATGCAGATATGTCGATTTGGGACGTGATGGCCAGCTGCGCCCTCTCCAAAGACGATGAAATTGCCCTAAAGAGCTACACCGAAGATCTCGGCTTGATCTACCTATCCACCCCTTTCTCTCGCGCGGCCTCTGACTTTCTCGAAGAAATCGGCGTTCCAGGTTTCAAAATTGGCTCTGGCGAGGCAGACAATCTGCCACTGATCCGCCACATTGCCCAAAAGGGTAAGCCGGTGATCATGTCCACGGGCATGCAGACGATTGAGACGATTCGCCAAAGCGTTCAAATTCTTGAAGACTCCGGCGTCGATTATGCATTGTTAGAGTGCACCAATCTCTATCCCTCACCACCAGAAATTGTCTCACTGAGAGGCGTTCGAGATCTAAAAGTAGCCTTCCCGAAAGCCATTATTGGCTTTTCCGATCACTCCATTGGCCCAGAGATGGCTTTGGCGTCTGTGGCTTTGGGCGCCTCAATTTTGGAACGCCATTATACGGACAGCCGATACCGCAAAGGACCCGATATAGCCTGTTCAATGGACCCTTCCGAATTGCGCCACCTGATCGATAGGTCTCAGGAAATCCACACCGCGCTGCACAATCCCAAGCAACGCACCAGACCGGAAGAAGATGTCTACCGCTTCGCCCGTGCCAGCATTGTTGCCGATAAAGATTTGCCCGAAGGCCACCGTATCACCGAGCAAGATATTTGGGCCCGACGCCCCGGTAATGGCGAAATCCCAGGCTTTGAATTTGACAAAGTTTTGGGCAAATGCCTTACCCGAGTGGTAAGCCGCAATGACCAACTCACCTGGAGCGATTTGACTGATTAACCCTGCGCCCATACCGCACGCCTTTTATGGTCGCGCGATTTAGAGTAATGAGCCTTATGATCAAAAAACAGCGCCTTCTTTTTGTCACCGGAACACGGGCCGATTTTGGAAAAATCGAACCTCTGGCCAAAGCCGCAATTGCGGATGGGTTTTCAGTGTCCTTTTTCGTCACCGGCATGCATATGCTAGAAAGCTATGGTCTCACAAAAATCGAAGTGAACCGCCTTGCGGGGGCCGCAGTCCATGAATTTGTCAACCAAAGGCCCGGTGATCCCCAAGATGTGATCCTCGCAAAGACAATGCTAGGGTTCTCTGACTTTATTGTGGAAGACAAGCCTGATCTCGTGCTGGTGCATGGGGATCGGGTGGAAGCCCTCGCCTGCGCTCTGGTTTGCGCAACAAACTATGTGAAATGTGCCCATATCGAAGGTGGCGAAGTTTCTGGAACCATTGATGAAATTTTGCGCCACTGCAATTCCAAATTGGCCTATTGCCATTTTGTTAGCGCTCAAACCGCAGCGCGCCGCGTGCAAGCTTTGGGTGAGGATGCCAGCGCCATTCATGTAATCGGGTCGCCTGAGCTGGACATTCACGGCCAGCCCTCTGGTTTTGCCTTGCAAGATGTTTTGAGCCATTACGAGATTCGCACACCAGACTACGGAATTTGCATTTTGCATCCAGTGACATCCGAAGCTACCACCATGGGCCAGCAGACCCAGGATTTATGTGAAGCCTTGCAAGCCAGCGACAAATATTTTGTCATGATAAAGCCCAATAATGATCCCGGTTCAGAAGGCATCCTCAAAGTCCTTGAAACCCTGCCAAGATCGCAGTTTCAGATCATCCCCTCAATGCGCTTTGGCCGGTTTTCAGAGCTTTTGCGCAACGCCGGCTGTCTGGTTGGCAACTCTTCTGCGGGCGTGCGCGAGGCGCCGTTTTTGGGGGTTGCTTCTCTTGACGTGGGTACGCGGCAAACTGACCGGGCCTTCAGTCCGTCCATCTCCAAGCTTCCCGCCTCAGACACACAGGGTATTTTACACTTTCTTAAAACCAATTGGCACAAGCGCTTTGCCCGTGGCGCGGAATTTGGCGATGGCAATGCAACAGAGCATTTCATCACCCTGCTGAACTCCGATGCATTTTGGAAAAGATCCATGCAAAAACAATTCCATGACATTGCGTCCTAATCTCGCCGGCCGCATAAGCTTAGCGATTTACAAAGGTGCCACCGCACTGATCACCCCTATTCTGCCTTGGCATCTTCAACGCCGGCAAAACAGCGGCAAAGAACACCCAAAGCGATGGCGCGAAAAACTAGGCCATGCCCGCCAGCCGCGGCCCGAAGGTCAGTTGATCTGGATCAACGCCGTTGGACTGGGCGAGGTCATGGCCCTGCGCGGCCTGATCGCAGCTCTTCATGCAGCCCGGCCAGAGCTATATTTTTTGGTCACCTCATCAACTTTGGCTTCAGCAGAAACGTTTGAAAAAAATCTTCCGCCCCGGACCCTACATCAGTTTTTGCCCTTGGACGCGCCGCTCTACAATCGGCGTTTTTTGGATCATTGGCTGCCAGATCTTGCGTTGTGGTCGGAACAGGACATCTGGCCCGGTCTTGTGACACAGACCGCACGCCGTCGAATCCCACAAGCGCTGATCAATCTGCGCATGGAGCCCACCTCTTTTCGGCGCAAGCGCGTGGCCCGGGTCTTATTTCGCGCCCTCTACCAGAAATTTGATCTTATCTCTGCTCAAGAGGCCCAGAGCGCCGCTGCCGTGGCCGCGCTGTCGCAGAGGCAAGACATCCAAATTGCCGGCTCCTTAAAGCCACATTGCCCACCTCTGACCTATATATCCGCCGCACAACAAGCATTTTTGGAACAAATCGGCAAGCGACCGATTTGGCTTGCCGCATCTTGCCATGCGGCAGATGAGGAAATCGCCCTACAGGTGCAAAGGCAGATTGTCGCGCAAGGCGGATCGCATTTGCTCATCCTCGCACCCCGATTTCCAGACAGGCGAGAGGAAATTTTAGCCAAGCTTTCAGGCATGCGTCATGCGCAACGCAGCCAGGACGAAGCGCCAGATCCCCAGACTCAAGTCTATCTCGCCGATACATTTTCTGACATGGGGCTGTGGTATGCCTGTAGCGCTCACGCGCTGATTGGGGGCAGTTTTTGCGCTGTAGAGGGGCACAACCCTTGGGAGGCTCTACAATTGGGCTGCGCCGTAATGCACGGCCCACGGGTAGCCAATTTTGCGGCTGATTATGCCGCCCTAAACGCAGCGCATGCGGCCACCCAAACTCCGCGACCTGAAGATCTCCACGCCGCGCTCCAGGCACCCACGGCACGTGGACTTGCGGGGTTTGAGCGCTTACAAACGGATTACCAGGCCAAGCTGTACGATTTGACACGTCAGCTACTCGACCGGGTCAGACCTTAAAGAGAGTGATGTGATCGTGCAGAAAATACCTATGAACTTGCACGTGATGCTTACGCTGTACCGCCTAATGTGGGGGATCTGCACACCTGCCATTTTGCTATATCTTTACCTGCGCAGTCGACGCGAGCCGGCCTATACAAAGCATCTTGCCGAGAGATTTGGTTTTCATAGCAAGCGCGAACAGAGCCATATCTGGATTCACGCGGTGTCTTTGGGCGAGGTGCGCTCCGCCGCGCCCTTGATTGCCCAGCTTTTGCAAGACGATCTGCCGCTTGTCACCACGCATTTCACCCCAGCCGGACGCAGTGAAATCCAGCGGTTATTTCCAGATGCGGTAACAGCAGGGCGTCTGGTACCCTGCTATGTTCCCTTTGACACAGATGCCGCCTTTCGGCGATTTTTCAAGGCCTTCTCACCGGCCTATGGTTTGGTCATGGAAGTGGAATTTTGGCCAGGCATGATCATGAGTTGCCGAAAACGAGGCGTACCGCTCTTTTTGTGCAACGGACAATACCCCAGCAAAAGTTTTGCGCGTGATCAAGCGCGATTTTTTTCTCGTGCGAAAATCATCTCTAGTTTTGCTGGGGTCATGGTCAAATCTCAACTTCAGGCAGAGCGCTTTGCGCAATTAGGTGTTGAAAAAATCGCCATTACTGGCGAGATGCGCTTTGAACAACCTATCCCGCCAGCCCATATCATGGCAGCCCAAGAGCTGCGCCGAAGCCTATTTGGCAGGCGCCCAATTGTCACCCTAGCCAGTGTCGTTGAGGGCGAGGATACCGGATTTTTGGGCGTAATTTCCAAGGTCCAGAGTTATTGCCGCGCGCAAAATGCCCCGCTGCCACTCTTTGTCTACGTGCCAAGGGCACCAGATCGCTTTGAGGTAGTCGCCAAAATGATAGAGGCGGGTGGATTTGCCTTTGCACGCCGCAGCACAATGCTTGACGCCCAGCTATCCTTACTGCCAGGTGCCACGGATGCCCCGCTGGATATTTTATTGGGTGACAGTCTGGGCGAGATGTATTTTTACCTAGATCTTTGTGACCTGGCCATCGTGGGCGGCGGATTTTGCCCGAAAGGCTCGCATAATATCTCAGAACCCATCTGCCTCAAAAAGCCTGTCATCATCGGACCAAATGACAGCACTATCGAGTTTCCAGCCCGTGAAGCCATTGCAGCGGGGCTCTGTGAAAAACTGGATTTTTCCCAGCTTGCAGACCGCCTGACCCACAGTCCAGCTGCCCCTCCAACGGAGAAAATGAAGGCAGATTTTCTCGCCGCTCACAGCGGGTCAACCACCAAAACTCTTGCGGCCATCACACGTTCTTTAAGCTCTTAATCGCGCGACAGAGAATCAAGGTCAGCGGTTTATGCTGTTCTCTTGCTCTGCCATCAACAACTCAACGATCTTAAAATCGAGCTCGCTGTCGATATCTGCGCAGCGCTCCGGTGGCATGATATAGGGCAGGACGCGACCCTCAAACAATGACGAGGCCGATTTCAAATAGGCAGGATCCAATACATAGGTGCCACCCGCATGTTCATAAACCACCGGTGCCTGTTGGCGCGCGACCACGAGATGTCCCAAGGGCTTGCTCACATATAAACTGCCTTCTGGGTCGGTTTCGAGGAGATTGAAATAGGGGTTTTTGCGTGCCGTACAGCAAGACATTAACATATCCGGGCGTTGCGCTATAAATTGATCCAACGCCGCGTCCACATCACTGTCCCACCGCAGGGGTGCAGTACAATCAAGGTCAACAAATATTGAAACTTCACCAATTTTTTCTTCAACCGCCGTCAGTGAATGTTGCCAAACTGGCCATTTTGCGGCCGTATCAGTGCAAAGCTCTTTGGGGCGCAGGCCGATATCTATCGTGTCTTTGGCGCAGGCGTGGTGATAAATCTCTTCATCATCGGTTGAGACAACCACCGCGTCAATACGGCTGTTGTTAAACAATTGATCCAGTGACCAATCAATCAATGGCTTGCCCTGAAGCATTCGAAAATTTTTGCCTGGCACGCCCTTGCTGCCTTTGCGCGCTCCAATATGTCCGACGATCATCTTAGCTCCACCTTTATGTTCTCAGCTTATGCCGTCCGCTACAGCGGCTGGCACCACAGTCTGTGGCATCTATAGGGAGCATCGTGCTGCGAGGCTAGAGACCTCTTAGGCCAAATTCAGCGAGCCGCACCCTATCAATCAATGCCAAAAGCATCGCGAGTGAACAGTTTGTCCACAACATAGGCCAGGGCAGCATCGGTGCAATTTGCCAATATGACGTCTGATTGCCCCTTACAGGCCACAGAATTAGGCTCCACCCGCTCGCTGGCAAGCCGCCAGCTGCAAGCGTTGGCTCGCAGATGATAACCTCAACATTCCGCGCCTTCAACCGATCCATAATCCCTTAGATCGCCGCCTCGCGGTAATTGTCCGAGCCTGTCTTCATCACCGAACGAAACACCCCAACTGTTCTGGGCGCACGCGCAAAACTCCGGCGAAAAAATAATTTTACTAAAGGCAAACTTTTCCCACGATTGGTCCACAAAACCCACTGGAGTGGCTAATTTGATCACGATAACCGCAAAAGGGTTGATCGCAATCACCCGCTCAACCACCACTTCCACAGAGGAGGTTTCAAAGCAATGTGTGAACGGGTCAAAATTGGTGGGCGTGGCCACGATCACATAATTTGCCTGACTATAGTCACGCTGCACATCCACTGTGGCGCGAAGGTCCAAGCAAGGTTATTGCCACTCTTAAACAAAGCTACTCTGACAGAGCCGTTCAATATATCTTATGCAGTGTCGCATTTGACGGACCAAAACTCTGAATAAAGAGCTAATCTAGACTGGAATCTATTTTCTGATCGGCCCTAAATGACAATCCCATCATCCTCTCCGTTTAACGCGGATGCTCACAAATATGGCATATTTTTCGTTTTTGCGGCGGGAATTCTGTGGTCGACAGTCGGGCTCGGGATTCGCATGATCGAAGATGCCTTTGTTTGGCAGATACTGCTTTATCGGTCGGTAAGCATGTCGCTGTTTCTTTACTTGCTTATTAGAATTCGCTCAGGGGAAAGCCCTTTTTCTCAAATTCGACGAATTGGCTATCCAGTCATCATAGCCGGCCTTTCACTGGTCGCAGCATATTCTGGAGGCATATACGCGATCCAAAATACTTCAGTTGCAAATGCAATGCTTCTATTTGCAACAGCCCCGTTTATGGCAGCGGTGCTGGGATGGGTTGTTCTTCGTGAACGCGTACGCCTTGCAACCTGGATCGCGATTGTCATTGCTATTTTCGGGATCGCGGTCATGGTTGCAGACAAGTCCGGCAGCGTTGCTATGAAGGGTAGTCTCGCGGCTATTGGATCAGCATTTGGGTTCGCTATTTTTACCGTAGCATTGCGCTGGGGTCGAACAGGCGAAATGCTGCCAGCAGTGTTTCTTTCAGGCCTTTTTGCAATGATTATTACCTTTGTCATCTGCCTCAGCCTTCGACTCCCACTCCTTCTGAGCCCTAACGACGGCGTAATATCGATGGGAATGGGGGTATTTCAAGTTGGTGCCGGTCTAATCTTATATACGTTAGGTTCTCGCAGTCTCCCCGCCGCAGAGCTTGCCTTATTGTCCCTGGCCGAAGTCCTGTTAGGTCCAATGTGGGTTTGGTTATTTCTTGGCGAAACGGCAAGTCTGAACACGCTGATCGGCGGAACGGTTTTGCTTGCAGCGATTGCGGGCAATGCCCTCTCCGGTAAGAGAAGAAAGCCCCCACCAATCACCTCCCCATGAACATAAGCGTCGACACAGCGCAGTATGTGATCCGAGAAGGTCATAAAGTCGCCCTGCCTAACTCAATCAAGTTTATTCCTACAGTCTCTATATAACTCCGAATGAGCCATACAGTATTGGGTCTGTTTTAAGGCCGTCTTCAAACCTTTTAACCATGAACCAGATTTTTCTTGGGTATCTTGTTGGATGGTGCAAGAGTTGCGATACCAAAACGGTTAAAGGCGATAGAGATGAAACATAGTGGTAGATGTTATTGCGGAGATATTCAGTTTGATTTTAAAGAGCCAATACATTCGCAAATTTTATGTCATTGTCGGGAATGCCGTTATCTTTCAGGTGGTGAACCCAATGCCTCAATTGTGATTTCCGAAAACACGTTTACTGTAACCCGAGGTGAACTCAAAACCTTCTCAAGGGGCGATTTAAACGAGCCACGGGTTAGATATTTTTGCGGCAATTGCGGGACCCACATCTGCGTTAAAAGCCCACCTCGACCTGGCATGTTGGTCGTAAAAATTGGCACGTTGGATGATCACTCGTGGTTTCGTCCCCAGTCCGCAATTTATTGTGTGGACAAGCAGCCCTACCATCAGATCCGAAAGGGATTGCCAAGCTTTGAAAAAGCGCCCCCTCCAAAATAGATTATCACAAGATATCGCAATACACGCGCTGCAAGATATAAGGGACCAAGAAACCTGATTTTAAGATAAAAAATCAGTTATTTCCACCAAGTGGGTGTGACATACAGCATAGTGTCACCCACACTTACTATGACATCACCCCTACAAAAAGAAGCGCTTAACGGTGAATGGCTACACTCCACAAGATAAGCTCAGGTCGCTATCAATGTTTGGCTCAGGCAATATAATCGTATCAGGCCGTATCACGCCCTAAACATTAAACCACCTGTCCCAGAAAACTTATTAGAGAAAACTAAAATACCCATGCCAATTTAAGGGGCTTGACATCTGCAGCAAACATTAGCCCAAGACAGTTCCACCAAAAACAGGTCTGTTTCATGACTTACATCAATGCCCCGTTCATAAAGAAAGTCTTCTACATTTCAAGTCAAAACTGGCAACCAAACATACAGCTTTGGAAAATCTAAGGGCTTGTCTTAAAACGTCGAAATTGGGATTTTTTGTCATTCACGGGCGCTACAAACGCACCTTGCCCGCTTCAACTAAGTTTAATCTGACAGCGCCCCCAAAACATATTACCTACTGAAAAATAAACGCGTATCAAATCTTAATTCCTGTGCCAACCAACGAAACAATTAAGCCATTTTTTTTGAAATCTCCAAGAACTATATAATCCACACTAAGGCCAATGATAGCATTGGCGTCCAACCTAATTGCCTTAGCCTTTAGCTCTAGCATGGCCATTTCGATTGCTTGTTGAAGAAAATCGGATTTTTTTTCTGGCTTTTTGCGCAAAAAGTTCCACAAACGTTTTATGACTGGAGTTGTTTGGAACTCATAGTGAAAATCAGTTGTTATAATCCCACAGCGTGCCTTTATTCTTATGTTTGTGATACTTTCCGTTGTAACCAACATGTCTTGAAACTTATTGAACACATTTTCAGTAGATCGTTGAGTTGCGGACATACCCGGATCTTTGGCAGTTATTATTTTAGTTTGCACTCGATGCTTCACATGGCAAGTGATGCAGAGGCCATTGTACTGCGAAGCAGCCTGACTTTCAGCATAGCCCATTGAAATAGAGCACTCACGACATTTTGCCAAATTCTTTATCCTCTCGCCAGCATTTAAGGATGTAGGATTTAAATGCTAATACTCATGTGTTTAACAAAAGGTTTCATCCTCTAAAAGCAGTATAAATCTATCGGGTCATTTTTTCTATCATATCAGAGTTAGTTTGCATCATCCTTGCTGATCCATTAAATTGTTGTTGCGCGCGGATCATGTTTGTCATTTCCGTTGTGATATCAACATTAGAACCCTCAACATAGCCAGTCTCTAAATTGCCAAAACCTGATGAATTTGGAATACCGACAAAAAATTTACCTGCGAGAGCCGTAGGCAAATACTTACCATCGCCTAATTGTTTTAAACTGTTTGGGTTTGAAAAAATTGAAAGTGGAATGGTTCCCACGACTGTATCTTCACCCCGCCCAAATGCAGCTATAATATTGCCATTGCTTTCAATTCTAATACTGGAAAGTGGCTCTTCCGATTCTTCAATCGGAACCTGAATTTTTTCCAACGCAGTCGCATCCAATTCTTCCAGCTTCGCAGTCACACCAGCCACAGCAGGCAAGCCAAGAACAAAATCTCCATCTTGTGAGACTAAGAACCCTTCAGAATCGAGAGAAAATGCTCCATTTCGTGTCACCTGAAAACCTAATTCACCTTCTGCTAGCTCAACCTCTGCATCTGCAGGACGCTCAGTCATAAAATATCCGTTGCCCACAATCGCGGTATCTAACGCACCACCCATTTCGATTAAGGCACCCTGAGCATCACTACGCCTTGTATGTTCGGCATTCGCACCAAGACCGACTAGCGCTCTCTCGACGCCCCCTACAGTTCTGCCAATGTAGAATTCCGAAAACGAAACGGAGCTTTTTTTGTACCCTATAGAATTTGAATTGGAAATATTATTTGAAATCATTGACAGCTCCTGCATCGCAGTATCCATGCCAGACTTAATTATAGAAAACATTACTGAAGCTCCTCTTCTGGTAAGTATCAGCAATTTTCATGCCAGAGTTAAGGAAATATTAGACCCTCCGATTACGTTAGACATGTATGAAGGTCTATCCCATGAAGTCGAACAAATTTTTACTACTTAGTCGAGAAAATGTTGCTTGCGCGGCTTCTTTATTTGTCAACAACCCCTGAAGCTTAGTTAGTAACTCTGCCATATCTGCATCTTCAATTTTGGAAATATCTTCACTTAAATCAATGAGAGTGTTTTGCGTACTATTAACAAAATTTTGAGCAGTACTGGAAGCCACACCCAACTCTGTGCGCTTTGATATGAAATGTTCAAACACATTATGCAATTTATTTTGAACAGCCAAATTAGATAGTGAATGTGGCAAAATTATTTCATCACTTACATTTGAGCCAACTGTCTTTTGTACCCCAATCGATTGATCCGCTGTATTGGGCAAATCAGTAACGAAATTTGAAATTTTAAGGTCAACGCCATTTCCCGAAAGTCTAATTTTATTAGCTGAAGATACCACTGCAGTTATACCTGACGCAGAAGTATGTTCGTTTATCGCAGCAACCAGCCCATTAAAATCATTTCCATAAACATGAGCTTCAACATTATAAATTGCGCCATTAGCTGAAAGATCAAATTTATATTCGTTCATTTGTCCTGAAGCAGGCAGTACTACGTCCACAGCTGCTCCGTTTGAAAGCAAATTTGAGGATGACCCTGAAGAAATACCATAGTCTAGGCTTCTAGAAAACTCATCAAGAGCTTCAAATATAGAAAATTTTTCACTTCCTGTGTTTGCAGAAAGAAAAACTTCTGTGCCAGAAAAATTCTGTCTTAAATCGCTACCGCGCGAAACTTGCAAAGTTTTGTTAACAGCTGAACCTACGTAGTTAACTTCACCTAAATTATTAATCTCAAAAGGTTTGGCCGCTACCGACGTGCCAGAAAAATATCCATTTCCAAGAGCGTCTTGTCCATTTGCGAGGCTAAGAATTTCTTTTTTGATGCCAGCAATTTCAATTTGAAATAATCTTCGTTCTTCAGATGTTAGAAAGCCATTTGAACTCTCAATATGCAGTTCCTTTAAGCGCACTGAAGCATTTTGCAATTGTTCAAAACTGATATCAATTCTCTCAAGATCGGAAACGACCTGTTCCGCATTACTCTTAAACTGAGTGATCTCAAGTTTGTGCTCTTCCGATGCATTTAGAAGCGATATGTCCTGAATGTCACGTGTAAGTGATAACGATTTTTTTCCCGTGCTCACCTGAACTTGCAGATCGCTAACATCATTATTTAGGCGCGAAAAAAGATCTATGTTTTTTTGATAAAACCCAGAAGTAGATATCGTCATATTATTCTTCTCCCGTTACATTGAACGCAATAACGTGTCTAGTAATTCCCGAGCTGTGGTTAGCACTCGCGCGAGCGCCTGATACGCCTGCTGTTGCTCCATCAATCGTGCAGCTTCAGTATCTAGATCAACACCTGTGAATTCATTTTTATTGTCTAAGGCTAGTTGATAAGCTACTTCGTTACTCTCTAACGTTTGTTGATTAGCCTGAATTTCCGCGCCAGTATTGGACACAATATGACCGAAAATTTCAGCATACCCACCAACGCCACTTCTCTTGTTATTTAACGACGTATCTAAAATGTTGTTTAGATTGCTCGCATCATCAGCATTAGTTGATACTAATACATTAAACGCGTCACCACCCGCTACAGCACCGTCAAAGTCCAGCGACAGACCCTGGAAAGTTGTATTATTATCGTTGGCAATTGAACGCGTCCCAACAATATGACCAGTTGGGAAATCATAAATATCAATCCGTGTTGGATCAACTTTGTTAACCTCGAGCGAATACTCCCTTGTCCGACTCTCCGTTGCAGTCTTCACTTCTCCAATAGCCAATGGATTGCGAGTGCCGCTCGAGATAAAAATTAAATCCTCGCCACGCATTCCATCAATCGACAAAACTTCACTAGCCAAAGAATTCACTACCACGTTAGACGTAATCCGTTGATCCCCAATATTTGAAACTCTCAATCCTTCATTAGAAGCTATGAGCTGTGCTGATATCGTGGAAATACCATAATTCTTGGAGACCGCATTAGATTTTATTCTTATATTCTTATCCCGGGCAGGATCGTCATTTACCACCACTTTCACACGAATTTGTGATGCCACATTTGGGTTTACTTCCGTCGAAAAAGACATCCAGGACGGTAGAGAACCAGACTGTAAAACTACAGTATTGTCCGTTGTATTAAAGGAAAATTTATATTCAGTATCCCCAATCATGAGGGAACCGACGTCATTGTTACTGGCAATAGTTTGCTCAAAATACTTAGAGTATATTTCAGTTTTAGATGTATTTGAGATGTGAAAATCGGCGGCCGTTTGGCTAGTATTAGAAGATGAATAGGTGATGCCATGGCCACTGATAACACCATTGTTAGCCGTTGCGGTCAGACGGATTCCAGAGCCATTAGATTCAAAATTCATTGTTAAGCGGTCTGCTTCAGCTCCAGTTATAACAAATTTAGAACTCGAAATAAGCTCCGAAAGGCCGGCTGAACCTGAATAAGTGTTGGCGCCGACAATAACGTTAGTACCTTGTACTCGGACGTCATCATCTATGTTTAATGTGGCGGTATATGTTTGCTCACCTATGGAAAATTGGATTTGCGATCCATCGCTGGGAAACCCATCAGTTAAGTCAAACGTATCTCCATAAAATACTGTAGAAGTGGCCATATCTCGAAAATTTGAAGCGAGCCTACTAGAGATTACACCCGTAGAAAATTCATCAGCTTTCTGAGGCACAAAACTACTTTCTAAATTTCCAGACACTGGGTCAGATAAAGTTAAGCTGTATTTTGATGCTGATGATACAACATTAATATTACTTGCATCTGCATACCCACTGTCCATTTTATAATTCGCATAAAAACTGATGTCAGTGTAGTCGTTTTCGATATCAAAGCTTTTATTGGAAAATCCCATGTCAAAGGCTGAATTAGTGCTGTTTAAATTGTTACCATTGTAGCTAGCCGTGAAGTCAGAGGTGCTTTTCATCTGCACATTGCCACCGATGACCAGGTGCTGCCCATCAGAAAGTGTCTTGGAATTTGTTAGCAATCTATCGCCAAATTGATCTAACTGATTTACTGAAATCCCAACACCGCTGCCTAATTTTACAGTTTTCAATGCGATATCGCCAGCGTCCACATGCTCTAAGATAACGCCAGAATTTCCACTCGAATAGGCTTTAACCCCAGTCGTGTCTGAAAACGAATTAATTTGGCTTACTAATCCAGTGTGCGAACCGTTCGCTACGGTTACACTAATTTGCACTGTAGATAAGTTGTTTCCAACCAACTCAAATTCCACTAGGCCATTTGCAATTCCCGATAATTCAACCAAATTGGAAGCAGTGGCGCTTATTCCTAAACTGCTAAGACCCGTTGATAGGTTTTCAGCAATTTGCCCCGCCATCATACCGCTTTCAAAGGTAACGCTAGCACTTCGGCCACTAGCAGTTGTTACCGAAACAGGACCACCCAATTGTGTTCGACTTGTTGGAAAAGCATTAGAAGCGTATACGGAAACATTATTATTTGCACTGTCAGGAAAGCCTGCGCCAGACAAAGAAATTACATCTAAGCCTTCAGTTGTCTTTCTGGTTACATTAGCCCCCGAGAAACCGTCATTGGATGCTGTTGGCAAGTAATTTGCTCTGTAAATTGCTTCACTCGAAAATCCATTTTCTTGTGTCAGATAATTTGCTACTTCATTCTGACTTAATGTCTTTCCCGAAATTTGTATGCCCTCCCTTGTAAATATACTCATATCAGAAAGGCCCGTATCTTCCCTATCCAAGATACCAGAAACCCCACCTAAAGAACCCGACACAAGGGTAGGAAAATTAGAAATCGACGCCTGCGCTGCGGAGGAAATTACGAAACTTGAGCCAGATGCAACTGCATGAAGCCCAAGGTCCTTAAACGAGTTTAACGAACTATTTGAGACTATCACCCCATTATTTAAAATTCCGGCCAGGTCATTCGTTGTATCCAAGTCGTCAAACACAGAGGAAATATTAAAACTATAATTAGTTGAATCTAGGGTGACGGTTAATTGATCAGACGCGCTTAGTTGTGTGATATCAGTAAAAATCCGTAAGCTTGACTGTGATTTCAAAATCGAAAGCTCTTCAATAGAGCCAACATTTTCAATTACACCCAAAACACCTGAAGAATTAAAGCTCACCGGATTAGCTGCATTTCGCGTTTCTGAAAACAAACTTACTAAGTTAGAATTGCCTGGAGCCGTGCTCTCATTGAAGTATCCAATATTTAGCTTAGACGAGCCCAAGTTCTTAATATCTGGATCAACAGAATGAAGGCCTGCTGCTGCTAATTTACTTGCGTCAGAAATTAAAACTGCCATGTCAGCGCCAGAACTATCAGTCACCTCTATGAAAAATTTATCACCATCTTTTGGCTGTCCCTCAGCCATAATACTCAACTCGCCAAGCTCTAATCGGGATACAAAATTTGGTATAGGTTCACCATTACTGCTAGAGACACTCCAAGAACCAAGTTTCGCATCAAATATCATCTCTAATTTTGATCCGGCTAAACTCTCATTGAAGCCCTCTGTTCTTAACGAACTACCACCTCTATTCGCAGCAGCTTTTTGTACAGATACCGCATCTAAACTGAATAAGTCAGTTCCCCGGTCTCCATTCAAATCCAAACCCATGCGATGTATTGAATTTATCTCTGCTACAAATTTTTGAGCAAGGTCATCCACTTCAGAAATGGTTTTTCCAGTTAAATTATCGGCAGACACCAATCCAGCCAATTGCCCTGAAGAGAAATGGATGCTGGAGAGATTTCCATTCGGACCATTTAGATACGACTTGATCCCATGATCATCTGTTTTAAAGGAAATTTCGTTAAAGGAATTACCCTCCAAAAGCGTTGCGACCTCACCAAATTTACCCAGCGATACCGTAACACCACCATTTTTATGATATTCGACACTAATGTCAGCCAGCTGGCTTATGTTCGAAAGTAAGCTGTCACGCTTATCCAATAGAACATTTGGAGCACCACTTTTATTAGCATTCCCTAATATTTCTTTTTGTATATTCGAAAGGTTTTTCAGGTTAGTATTTAATTCTCCTGCCGCAAGGGACAGAGTATCTTGCGTTAGCGTCCGAAGATCACTCAGTCCCAAATGTAAGTTCGATATCTCTCTTGATACAGCCTTCGCACCAGTAAGCGCTAACGTTCTGAGGTTCATATCAGAAGGATCTTGGGCGAGGCTATTAATTCCATTAAAAAATTCACCTATACGAGTGCTAACTGTGGCACCTTTAGGTAGCAGTACATCTTCCAGGCGATTTAAAATTTCAGACTTTGATTTAGAAAACGAGAAGGAAGAAGACGCATTTTGTAATTGTAGATCTAAAAACTGGTCGAATGCCCTAGTGATGCCTCCCATTCGCACACCTAAGCCACTTGTCTTCGAAATTGTTAAAATATCCGAATTAGCTACACTAATTTCCTCAATAGAAGCATCTCGCCGCGCGTAGCCTTCCGTGCCAACGTTGGCAATATTTTGGCCTGTAGCGGCTAGGCTACTTTTATATGCGCTAATGCCGGCCTTACCAATATCAAATAAGTCTCCCATCTCAGCGCCCTATTTATCCAAATCAGTACGTAACTGACGAACGATCACATCTGTAAGACCTAAATTAAAAGATGAACTTCCAACCTGTGACAGTTCACTATCAAACATTTCTTGGAAGTTATCGCTAGCAGACGAACCTAAAAGGTCGTCGCTCAATTTGCTTTGGCGGGCCTGATCTAGAAACATTTTAAGAAATATTGCTTCGAACTGGCTGGCAGCCTCCTCTAGGTCTGTCAAATTTTGTGGTTTGGTTGCACTCGAGGCGCTCATATTTAGTTTTGATGTTGTTAACTTAGTCAACATTTCCGCTTGGTTTGGAATATTAGTCATTTAACTACACCCCTATATCACAATCAATTCAGCATTGAGGGCTCCAGCCTCTCTCAAAGCTTCAAGTATTGCCACCAAATCTGATGATGTCGCTCCAACTGCATTGATTGAATCAACAATGTCGCTCAATGAAACTCCTTGACCAAACAAAAACGCTTTGGCCACGTCTTCCTCAACTTCTATCTCGGTATCAGGGTTTTGCACTGCAGGGCCTGCATTTGCATTGGCCCCAGCGCCAACCGCCGTAGCATCTGCTTGATCGACATTTATATCTTCATTCACTGTAACCTTAAGGGATCCATGCGCTACAGCGGCCGGCATAACTTTAA
Organism: uncultured Planktomarina sp.; assembly: GCA_905181815.1. GTDB lineage: Bacteria > Pseudomonadota > Alphaproteobacteria > Rhodobacterales > Rhodobacteraceae > Planktomarina. The sequence continues at coordinate 231,306 of CAJIZA010000005.1, forward strand.
CATCACCGCTTATAACTATCGTGCCAGTTCTAGAGTTAATAATTATTTTGGCGGGCGGAGAAGCTTTCTCAACTTCTAAGTTTTCTAACATTGAAACAAAGCCGACCTTTTGGCTTGGATCATTAGGCGCCCGGACACGAATACTATTTTTATCCAAAGGCATAGCCATTCCGTCACCAAAAGTTTCATTAATAGTTTTCGAAATATTAAATGCAGTTGAGAAGTCACCTTGATGCAGATTTAAAATTACAAAATCCGTATCTAGAAAGGCTGTTTGCACAATTCGCTCAACCGATGCACCTTTAGGAATGCGTCCGACTGTTGGTATATTAACAGTTAGAGACGAATTATCGGCTCCTTCAACTCCCAATCCACCAACCACTACATTGCCCTGAGCAATAGCGTACGTCTCACCATCAGAGCCCAGTAAAGGCGACATTAAAAGCGTACCCCCTTTTAATGACTCAGATCCACCAATTGTTGAAACCGTAACGTCAATAGTTTGTCCAGGCTTAGAGAATGGCGGCAAATCTGCCGTCAACATAACTGCTGCCGCATTATCGCCGTTAAATCCATCCACTGAACTTGTAATACCAAATCGCGCTACCAGTGACTGTAAAGATTGCAATGTAATCCCAGTATTGCCATCTCCAGTCCCCGCTAAGCCCACTACGATTCCATAACCAACAAGTTGGTTTGGACGTATGCCCGCTAGTGACGTAATATCTTTAATTCTATCTGCTTGTGCAGGCAAAATAAAAGGCTGGAAAAATCCACAGAACAGAATAAAACTGATTATTTTTTTCATTAGGACAACTCTTATAAAGGATTGATAGTATCAAGGATCTTGTCGTACCAACCCTTTTTACCTGATGCAGCTATGTCACCGGCGCCAATATATTGAATATTTGCGTTTGCTATACGGTCAGACGACACAATATTTTTCTCATTTATGTCTTTAGGCCTCACAACACCATGTACCCGTATATACTCATCACCATTATTCAAAGTCAGCTTTTTTTGACCCAAAATTTCGAGATTTCCATTCTGGAAAACGCGCACTACGTGAACCGAAACCTGTCCATTCAAAGAATTTGATTGAGCTGACGAGCCACTACCAGAAAATGAATTTGCCAAACTGGAACCCAGCTTTGTAGATAATGCGGGGGTACCCAGTACAGCCGGCAAAGAAATCGAATTGTCATTTGCTTTTGCCGTAGCTGCATTTTGTGATTTTGTCGCTTGAAAGCTTTCGGCAAATTGCACGGTTATAATGTCACCCACCATTTGGGCTTTGCTCTCCATAGAAAATAAATTGCCCCGGTTCGCATTAAAAATTGTACCCGAACGATTATTCGATTCGACGAGAGACATTTCTTGCGGATACATAGGTTCAAAGTCGATGCTTGCCCGATCCGCATTATGTTGGGAGCACCCTGAAAGCGTGACTAATAAAACTGAAACTATTTTGTTCATTTTATCACCTACAAGTTATTTGAGATATAACGCATCATTTCGTCCACAGCAGTTATGGATTTTGAGCTGACCTCATACGCACGCTGTGTTTCAATCATGTCTACTAATTGCTGCACCACATTTACATTTGAGCCCTCTACAAATCCCTGAAGAACGGAGCCAAAACCACCGTCTAGGGGCACGCCCGCCTGTGGCTGACCACTCTCTGTCGACTCAACTAAAAAGTTCTGTCCAATTGGGAGCAATCCACGTGGATTTCCAAAATTTACCAGGGAAATTTGGCCCACTTCTTGTGCAAAAGCATTTCCAGGCACAGTAACATTAACGACACCATTTGCGGCAATATTAATATTTGTAGCATCTTCTGGAATTTGAACCTGTGGCTGCAAGACATAACCGCTAGCTGTAGTCATCAAACCTTCGGCATTACGCGAAAACGCACCAGCTCGCGTGTAACCAACCCTACCGTCCGGCAATAACGCTTGAAAAAAACCTTCGCCATCAATTGCAAGATCAAGCGAATTATCTGTAGATACTAGCCCACCTTGAGTGAAGAGTTTTTGAGTGCTGACCACCTTCACACCAGTGCCTACTGCAAGTGGAGACGTCAGAGCAGTATCGTCTGCAGTCTGTGCCCCAGCCTCTTTTACCACTTGGTAAAAAAGAGTTTCAAAGTTTGCTCGGTCACGCTTGAAGCCAGTGGTATTAACGTTGGCCAAATTATTCGCAATTACCTGCATTTTAAATTGTTGAGCGTTCAGCCCAGTTTTTGCTACGTGCATTGCGGATGTTGACATTTATTCGACCTTTCAACTGACTTGTGCAGTAGAAAAGCAAGGATCGTGCCAAAAAAATTATGTTGGTAAACTCATTAACTTTGTACCTGATTTATCAATCTCTTCAGCTTGCTTGATCAATTTAACATTGATTTCAAATTGTCGCTGCATATCCATGTTTAATACCATTTCTTCAATTGCATTGACATTGGAACCCTCCAAAACTCCCTGAGCAAATAACCCAGACTGATCTGCGTCAGGCGTAGAGCCATCCAAGTTACGAATTTTGCCATCCAAACTCTTAGTCACGCTGTTAGGCGCTGGGGATACTGAACCCAGAAAGCCAACACTGGTGAAGTCACCCGGCAATGCTCCAGGCTGACGAACTAATACCTCACCGTTATCGCTAAATTTAATAGCAGAAAACTGCGGTAGAACTATGGGTTGGAGGCCATCAGACAATACGAGATTACCAACACCATCAACTAGACGGTTTTCAGTATCAACACCAAAGTCACCACGGCGAGAAAGTGCAACTTCGCCGTCCGGTGGTTGGATAAATAAATATGCACCGTTCAGCAAAGCAACATCAGTTTCCACACCAGTATTTTCAAGCTGCCCTGTCTCACTAGAGAAAATTCGGTCCCCAGTTTCCAACGGGAATATTCTCGCGGTGGCTTGGTTCAACGATGACAAAAATCCAGCGCTGCCCTCATTAGGTAAATCTCGCCGAAAGCCTGGGACGTTAGCATTTGCCAAGTTATTGGCCAAATCAAATTTAAGATCCTTTAGACCCGTAATTGAGCTTAATGCCGTTTGAACCATTCTATCCATAGCGTAGAACCTTTAATTATAGTCTAATGTTAATAATGGTCTGCGTCATGCTAGTTGTAGTTTCCATTGCCTTTGCCGCAGCTTGGTAATTACGTTGAGCCGTTATTAAGTTTACCAATTCTTCCGTAATATCTACATTGGAACGCTCCAGAGAACCCGAAAGAATATTTCCAAACCCATCCTCAGCAGCTTCACCTAATTCTGGGTCACCACTCGCTGCTGTAGACGTAAACGTGGAATTACCAATTTGTTTTAGCCCGCTATTATTATTAAAGTTAGCAATAATAATTTTACCCAAGCTCACATTTTCACCGTTAGAATAACCTGCCAGAACGTTGCCATAGTTATCAATTTCTAGATTGGTTAATCGACCAGAAGCGGCTCCGTTTTGACCAACATTCTGCGCCGAAAATGGTTGTGCAAATTGAGTGGCCTCCGAATAGTCAACCGTTATATTTGCGTTAGGCAAGCCATCATAAGTCACTTGTGTAATAGGACTAATCAATGTGCCAGCCTTGTTAAACGTCAATTCACCATCATCGAGGTATAGGGGATAGAAGTCTTCTACTATATTATCAGCAAAATCATCAGTCCGTGTAGTTATTTCCCCTGTTGGTGAAACAAATAGTGGGCGACCTAGTTCATCTGTAGCTTGCACGGGAGTTTTTATTTCAGTGGTGTTGCCAATACCCAGAGGAATATCCTGCAGGCCAAACCTCAGCGCTCCCTCAATTTTAAATGTGGACGAGTCGCCAGTCGTACCAGTTGTGAAAACTAGATTATTAGTTGCACTATTATAAGTGACATCAACGCCACCAACAGGCTGACCAGTAACAGGATGCTTCATTTGATTGATGCGGCTTTCTAGCGCTGTCGCCATTGTTATCCCAGTATAGTTTTTTTCTGGTAACTCAATGAATGCGCTTACGCCGTTCACAACAATGTTGAACCTATTCTCATTTCCCGCAGTCGTTAGTGTAAACGCATTTTGCATGTCTATGAGTGCCTCTGCACCAGTCGCTACTGCGGGCGTTGACACAATACCCGTTGCAGCTGTGTACTGGGACGCCGTAGCATTTGGAAAGCCAAGAACTTGGTTTCTCCCACTACCAACCTGGTGAGCCGACGCCGCCGCCGTATCAGTAGGATCTCTCTCACCTAAAACTGTTAATCCATAGCGCCCAACGCTGATGTCAGAGCTGCTTTGGTTGGCGGCAACCCCTTGCGCACTGTTTGCGGCCAGTGCCTCACCAGTAGAGCCGCTCTTAAATTCAAATGCGTTGTTGACCGTATCAAAATTTACTTCCATGCCAAAGCGCTTGTTTTGTGCCTGCAATTGTGGCCCAGCAGCTACAAACGAGTCACCAATAGCTTTATCGTCCGTCGCCAAGCTTATATCTGAATTAGTACCGAAAGCCTGTATTCCAACGCTATTAGTTCCAGATGCAAGAACTTGGCTGTAGACTGTAAAGTTGTTCATACCGATGCCGGTGCCCAGGCCCAGCTGTGAGTTATCCCCGTCAAAAGTTAGGCGCTGCTCAGTCTCATCGTAACCAATTTTAATCGCTGGATCGCGATCATCGACCCAATTTGTTGATAAGACGCCCGCCGCTAGTCCCAGGGTGGATACGGCTTGGCCTGAGGCAAGCGACCCGCCAAACGCTAAAGCATTTGTACCGTTGTCTGCATTAACTGTTGTATTAGAAGTCGTAATTTGCGCTGCTGTTCGTAGTGCGGACGCGCCAATTTCTTGGACGACGATTTTACTTGAAGTGTAGACCTCATCCACACCCTCAACTAACCCCGCAGTATTTTCAAAGTAAGCTACGATGTGATCTGACGGCTTTGCTAAAACCCTTACAGGCAATTCGGCAGCCAATTCATTGGTACCAGAAGCTGGCCAAGTCGTCGCAGTAGGAAGGACGAAATCTAGTGTTACTCTATAATTTCCACCGGTCGCGCCAGTAGTTGTAACTTCTGCCACCGTAATATCTTTGTCACCAAACGTATCAGTCATCAGTGTTGTGGTCTTGGTATTTGCTGGAAACTGCATAAATCTCACTGTTTCCGGTGTAAGAGTGAAACCTGATGTTGGCACTTCAAAATAAGGCTTTCCTGCATAAGTGGTACCAGCCGCATGAGTACCGAATGTCCCAGTGGTTAAAGCCGCTGCTACATTATTGTCATATGCCTTTACCGACGGCTTGTTTGCGTCAGCGCCCGTGGCGTCATTCGAATAGGCAACAAACCGGTTGGTGCTGGTTACTGTGTTGCTACCAGTTGTATTATTCGTTTTCTGAGTAACCGTGACGATATCATTGCCCGACACCCGTGCAGTAGGAATGCCTAAAGCAGGAATAGCCGTATTGGGGATCGCTGTACCCACTAATTTCTTAAATAGCCGACCATCTGCGCCTAGCGCTGTGACGTTCGCAGCATTAACACCCGCTGCAGATCCAGTCGCTTGAACAAAAGCATTCATTTGATCGTTTGTTCTGACCTGAGCATGACTTAAGAAGTTGTCTAGGGTCATACCCGCCCTAGCCTCAGCGGCTGAGTTAACGAATGATGCTTGGTGCAGATCAACTTCAATCGGCGTAGTCAAGCCAGTAGACAAGCCATCCCCCGATGTAATTTTCAAGTCTATGCTAAATTTATTGTCAACGTTGTCAGATAACTGTATTTTACGGTCATCGCCAAATGCATTGCGGGTAGCAATTTCTACCGCAGCAGCGAGCTGCGTGCCATTATAGGTCCCCGGCGGGATATCAATCGAAACAGGGCCGCTGGCATCTACGTCAATTAAAAGAAAGTCTTTGCCCCAGAAAGTTGTTCCAGTAGGAGACGGTTCACCACTTGCCGTTTTGAATTCGTTAGTTGATTTAAACTTTAATGGATCAGTAACGATTTCAATTACCTTCCCGTCTCCCAAAAATGTTGTAAGTCCGTTGGACCTCAAGACCGCTGGTGTGGACTCCACAGGAACTCCAAGGTCATCAGCTTTGTAGAGGGGAAACCCCTTCCCCTCCAATATATAGGCTGGATCTTGAGGAACAGTTGTTTGTTGACCGAATTTATCAATAAACAATGCAGCCTCCTGTGGATTAACCGCACGTGTAAGTTGCGGAGTAATCTCCAAACCATCGACTATCATTTTTGTATCATACTTAAATGTCGGATCTGCATCTGATGCGTTTTGTGTCTTTAAGTAAAAAACAGTTGCAGACTGCGGGTTACCAGCGGAGTCAAAGATGGTGACTGATGAGTTGGCCGAATAAGTATCTGGATTATTGGCATCAAAGATATTATCAGCTGGGAGCACTGGCGTCCCCGAAGATAGATTAACGCCCATCGTAATGGTGTCAGTCTGCTTTGGAGCACCGTATTCAGATTTAAGTTGTAGTTTGTTCGCCCCAGCAAGTGTCTTATCCGACACCGCACCGCCATCATCTACCGGATAACCCAACAGAAACTGACCATTACTATCGACGATAAAACCAGTATCATCGACGTTGAACGCACCATTTCTTGTGTACACAGTCTGCTGCGCGTTGCCGCCACCTTGCAATGCGAAAAACCCCTGTCCAGAAATTGCCATATCTAGTGAATTGGAGGACGTAGCTATGTTACCCTGAGAAAATTGTTGAGTGATAGACTTTGTAAGTGTACCGACACCAACTGACTTGGCCTGCAACGGAGTAGACCCAAAAATATCACCAAATTCTGCTCGGCTCTTCTTAAACCCATTAGAGCCAACGTTAGCGATATTGTTCGATGTTGTGGAAATATCGGTCTGTGCGCCTTTGAGGCCAGTAAGTGCGGTATAAAACGACATCAAGTCACTCCTTGCAGAAACTTAGTTCAATTCTTGTTAGTGGTTCCAAGCAATATATGTGCCAAAATTTTACCACTCATTATTTTTTGGAGCGAAAGCCCCGTGGCCATTAACTTATCTAAAGTTGACGGCACTACTGACGTCCATTTCACCAAAGTCTTCAACGTCGATAAGAACACTTTCGGAATTCCCAGACCCTATAGAAGCAGACAACACTCGTGCATAAACGGATGGGTTCAATTCCTGTGGACCCTCACCGAAGTTTATTGTGGCGTTAATTTGAATGCGGCGATTAGAATTCTGAATTTCTTCAGGAATATTTTTCCACGAAAAGCCAACCAAACCAGCGGCCTGTGGACCTAGGTCCATGACATTGAGTTCTTCTCCGCTATCAGCGTCACTTATCACAACCCTGGCCATGCTTGTCGCCTGCGGTAAATCTAATACACCATGCAACTCACCCTTATCATCTGGCCGGGATATATTCCCTGGAACCAAAACCGAGTGCCCTAATAAATTCGAAGCAGTCGCAATACGACCCTGATCAAACTTATCCACAAGAGTTTTCAATGACGAATTAACTTCTTCAATGCCGGTCACTGTAGAAAATTGCGCCATTTGAGCAATAAAATCGCCATTATCCATTGGAGCAAACGGATCCTGATTTTGCAACTGAGTGGTCATCAGCTTTAAAAAATCCGACTGCCCTAAGCTATCAGAGTTAGCTTTTTGAGCGTCTGTGTTTTTAGATATTCCTAATTTTTCGAAGAGTGCAGTTTGAGCTGCAGACGGATCAATTGATGACATAATGTTTCTAACCTCACTTACCCATGCTGATTGTACGCATCATTAAGCCACGCAAAGTGGTGACCATTTCTACGTTGTTTTCGTATTGCCGAGACGCCTCTAGCATCTCTACTAATTCTTCATCTACGTTCACCGCTGCAGTATATATGAACCCATCTTTGTCAGCCTTTGGATGCCCAGGCTGATATGACTTCTCAGCGGGCCGATCGACTGTGATAATTTCATCTACGTCGACTGAAGATACACCGGTTTTTTGGACGTCATCTGCGTAGACTGTTTTAAAGACCGCTTTCACAGCCTTGTAGGCCTCCGCATCAGAAGACGCGACAGTTCTTGCGTTCGCTAGATTACTCGCGACTGTATTAAGGCGGACCATTTGAGCGGACATGCCCCTACTCGCTACGTCAAAAATGTTTTTAATATCCGACAACTTATTCTCCTTTAATGGCTGACATTAAGCCACTGAATTTTCTGTTTAAAAATTCCAAAGAGGTTTGGTATCGCATTACATTTTCAGAAAACTGCATCTGCTCAACGTGGAGCTCCACAGTGTTGCCATCAACAGAAGGGTTTATTGATTGTCGAAATTGAGCCGCCTCATCACCACTTCCAGTATAAAATTTAAAATGACGTTCACTAGAAACATTTACAGGTCCGACATCCATTCGAGCCTGCAGAGCCTTATTGAAGTCAATATCCCTGGCCTTAAAGTTCGGTGTCGCAGAGTTCACAATATTGGATGCTAAAATTTCATTTCGCTTGGACCGCAGATTTAGGGCGTCCGCATGAGTCTGTATATGATTTGCTATCGACTTCATTTTACGATGACCACTTGCAATGTTACGTTTGGTGTGAATGTTGCAAGGAGTGTGCCAACTAATCAGTGGAGATCTAGGATGACTGCGGAAAACGATAAATCACTCTCACCGGCAATGCTAAAGGCACGCAACGAAATCTTAATTGGATTTGGAGACCATTCCTTTGATCAAGCTCTCGATGAAATAAAAAATTCATTAGCAACGGAAAAAGATCGTGCCAAGCGGCTGGCTTTATTATCTGCAAAAAGCTGGATTATTCGAAACAAGGTTTACGCAATGATGCACGAGCCATTCGTATATTCACTAAATGAATTAGAAAATACAAATATTTTTTCCGACTTCGAAGGTGACGATTCAGGTGGTCTTGATGGTCTGTTTGACGACGACGACGATGGCGATGGCGATGGCGATGGCGATGGCGATGGCGATGGCGATGGCGATGGCGATGGCGATGTTCAGGTAAAAATAACCAAAACAACAACCCATAATGGTGTAAAATTGGTAAAAGATATGGTCGTCTCGGTTAGCAAGGATGATGCTGATAAATTAGTTTCAGATAAAAAAGCGAAATATTTTGAATAATGCGCAAAGACGTCACCTTCATATTATTGACCCTAGTAGGGCTGGCTTGTGTCTTTTTTTTTATGACCCAAAATACGCGCTTCGAAAATAATTTGATGAGCTGCGTAAACGGACAGGTTAGTTTCCAGATTACTTATAAAAAATTGAAGAGCGATATGTTTGTCAATTTTGAAAAACCTGATGAAGAAGTTACGACATTTAAAATCAAAAATTTAGAGGGCCAGGATTTATACTTTGAGCACCGGCTTTCAAAATTCAGAATAAACTTAGGTGAAAAAATTGCGATCGAAACGCGCAGTGGAGAAAAATTAATCTACAAATGTGCGTTAAAAAGCTTCAAAATGTGACTAGAATAGTGGACGCCGCCAAGAAATGTCGAAAACATCTACGGTGAAGTCTTCATTTCCAATTATAATCTCTCCGTTCTTAATTTCTCTTCTTTTTGCAACTTTTAAGTATAAAGATATTGGCCGGACAGGTTCCCCACCACTGCATATTTTTTCTAATTTTTCAAAATTTTATAATTTACAAACATTTCCGCCGTAACTAAAGGTCGAACAGAGCGAAAACACATTTGTCCAATCATGGGGTCATTTGAGTCTGACTTCCTAAAAACCATATTACAATTATATGTCGGCAATGACGATATTTCGCATGACAGCGTTATTTCTGTATCATTTTCTCAGACTTGTTAAAACGATTTCAGCGCTTGTGACAGTTAATTGCAATTTTTCAAAAATTGATGCCAGGGGGAGGACCACCATCAAGCCAATTCCAGTTCTATTTTTTCACGCAGTGCAGCGATAGCCGCAGATTTAATCTGAGAAACTCGACCGGTACTGACAGAAAGTATTTCCGCAATTTCATAGACATTCAGCTCTTTCACGTAATAAAGCTCTATAACTAAAGTCTGTTGTTTGTTTAATTGGCCAATCGCTTGTCGTAAATATTTCTTAAGCTCGCCATTGAATATTTTATCTTCAACATTTGGCTCCACAGAAAAAATAAAGTCACCGTATAGTTCTGTTACCTCATCAATACTCTGGTTTTGGTTTGCTGCAAAATTTTGCTCCCAGCGTGACAACTCTGTCGATGTAATTTTTAGTTCTTTAGCAACTTCGTCTGCATCAGGAAGTCGGCCAAGTTTTAGTTCCAATATGCGTTTTGCTTTATCAGTATTTTGCTTTTGCTTCACCGTCGTTCGGCAAAGGTTGGATATCTTACGAAGATAATCCACTATCGAACCTTTAATACGCATCCGAGCGTAGCTTTCAAAAGCGACGCCTTCTCTATTCTCATAGTTGTGAGCGGCCTCAATTAGACCCATCATTCCCACTTGCAAAAGGTCCTCAACTTCAGCAGCCTTTTGAACCCGTCCAGCATAAAAATATGCATATTTTTTGACTAGCCCAGTATTTTTCTCAATCAGGCGGTCGGCTGGAACTTTGGTATTATACGGGTTCGACATTTTTAATATCCAGTTTCTGAACTAAAAAAATGAATGCCAGACTTCTTTTGCTTTGGGATCTTATGAAGATTATTCGTAATTACATCCAAGCATGTCCCAACTTGTTTTTTAGTCTTCTTGTCCAGTATAAAAGGCTTGCGCGCAATAATGGACTGCACAACGTCGTTTGATCCAGGCATCCAACCTGCGAAAGCTAATTGCACCGGGAAAAACTTCAGTACTATTTTCTCAAAACTTTTAAAATCTCTGAATGCAGATGTTTCATTTTTTGCCATATTAATAATTATTGAAAATCGGCTCACACCTTTCTCGATATGTAACGCTTTTAAAAAGGCATATGCGTCCATGAAACTGGTGGGCTCACCAACCACGGTTATCACGACCTGGTCTACAGCTGCAGCAAATTCAATACTAGAATTTGAAGCGCCAGCGGGTGTATCCACAATCAAATAATCAAGATCATTTTCTAGCGCGTCAAGAGATCTAATAATTTTCCAACGCTGCTCTGTATCAAGGTTTAGTGTATCGAGTGTCCCAGAACCACCTGGAATAAGTTTTACGCCACCATGTGAATTATAAACGATGTCATTAAATGAGTGACTACCTGATAAAAAGTCAGAAATAGTATTATCCGACTTTACACCCATCATAATATTGGCATTTGATAATCCAAAGTCAGTATCCAAAACCGCCACTTTCAACCCCATGAGAGCCAAATTTATAGCCGAATTTACTGCAAGGCAGGTCTTACCGACCCCTCCCTTACCACTGACAAAGGCTAATGACTTCACCATTGGATTATAAACCTTCCTGTCTGACAATATTCAGCAAGAAATCCTCAACAACAGAAATTTTTGCGAAATCAAGGCCATCCTCCAAAGTCTTCAAACCAGAGAAAAATTGAATTTTCCTTCCTAAATCAAAGATCGCCGACAGTTCAGAAATTGAAACTTCGAGCAAATCCATTTTTGTAAGCGCTACACTCAAGTTAGGTATTTGCGGAATTTCTAAAGCTTGTCGTACTGCATTATAACTTTTACCCACTTCAAGTGTATAAATCACGCTCACCTTCGGCTTGTGTTCAAGAGCTTCTAACCTCATTAAAACTGAATTCAAAACATCCATCGGACCCTCATAATCCACTATTAGCCTGCTACCATCTAGGGCAATATCTTGCCTTTTCCTAAACAGTGAAGTTACGTTGGCATCCGAACTAGATTTAAATAATGAATTTAAGTCACCTGAAAGAGGATCAGAAATGACCCTATTATTTTGCAAAATAAGCGTACTATTCTGTGCAGCTGTATGCGTTGGCAGAAATTTAGACAGCTTTTTAGATAATAAAGTTTTTCCAGAACGCTCAGCACCGCAAACTAAAATAATTTGGCTCGCATCAAAATCTTTACTTTTCCCCTGGACAATTTGCCTGGTAAATTGACGCATCAAGTCCTGTAATTCAAGATTTGGCTCGTTTTTGTCTATCAGATTAGTTGCAGTACTATTACTGAAGCCAAGCATTTTCATTCTTGCATTAATTGATAATGATGTGTCTCTTTGCTGATCCAGCGCGATCGTTCCATCCACCAAAGACTGTAGTTCATCAAGCTTTTGTTCGAATGCAATAGCAAGATCTGATTTTTTGGGGATGGTATCACCAAGTGCAGACCGATTTGAATCAATAGAAACAATTGGCTCTTGCTCATCTGATTTATCTTCATATTTAGATACTTCAGCATCAATGAGTTCAGAAAATTTTTCAGTAGTATTATTGGATGGCAGCTCAGATAATAGCCTACTTTCCCGGCGCGCTTTCGCCTTTTCTTTTGCTTTTAAGTTCGCAGCATCTATTTGTTCTGGCTCATTTGTAGCCAATATCTCTATCATCCCATCACGACGTGTAGTGGACAAAATAAGGGCATCAGGCCCGAGCTTCTTTTCCACTTCATCCATTGCTAGTGAAGTATCAACAGCGGTAATTTTCAATTCTGGCATGAGAAACACTCCAACATAATTATATTTCCTTTACTCAATTGCATCGAAACCTCCAACCGTGAACGCTATTTCTACACTTCGGTCCTCAGGCAATTCTAAGAAGCTCAACACATTTATTGACGGCAACTGAGATCTCACAAACCTTGCCACATGCTTACGAATTTGCGGCGCAACAATAAGAAACACGGGCTTGCCTTCACTATTGAACTGTTCCGATGCCTCATTAAGGTTCGAAAGTATTTTTTTAGCAAGAGTTCCCTCAATCAGAAGCATTTTTTCGTCGGGATTTTGCCTTACCGTGGTCAAAATCATTTGTTCAAGTTCGGGGGAAAACGTAATTAAGGGGATGGTATCCTTGAATTTTAAAAGTTTTTGAATGAGTAGAGGCACCAACTTGGGGCGGATGCGCTCAGCTATATCATCACTATCCATCTTTTGGATATTCATTGAGCTTAGACTTTCAAGAATTAATCTCAAATCAGATATTGGTACGCCCTCCTCAAGTATGCACTTCATAACTGAAGTCACCTGATTTAGGGGCATCACTTTTGGAACTACCGTATCCACTAAATTAGGGTATGATACTTTCAAATTATCCAACAACTCCTGGACTTCTTCCTGGCCTAATAAATCAGATGCATAGCCATTAATAATCTGGTTCAGGTGAGTTGTTAAAACATCATCAGGCTCAACTATCACATAGCCTTTCGCTTCGGCATCAGCTTGAAGTTCCTTATCAATCCAATATGCGTCGACACCAAAAGCTGGCTCCTTAACTTTTAGACCAGACACCTCAAGGTTAGTACTGTCACCGGCTATCGCTAGTTTTTTATCTGCATAAATAAGGTCATCCGCTACAATTTTTTGGCCAATCTTTATCTGATACTGAGACGCCTCTAAGTTTAAATCATCACGAATTCGCACCCCCGGAACGATGAACCCCAGTGCCTTAGAAATTTCTTTCCTCAAGCGAGTAACTTTAGGCACCAGATTGTCTGCTTTTCCTTCGTCCACGAGCGGCACCAGCCCATAACCTATATTAACAGAAATCTTTGATGCATCTTTTACGTCTACTAATCCAAATTCCACCTCTTCCGCTGTGTCCTCACCTTCTTCAGTAATCACTTCACCAGATAATGCAGAAACTTCCGCTCTTCGGGAATTCCAAGCAAGAATTCCAGTGATTACTGCAAAGCCGATAAAAAGGATGTTAGGCATGCCAGGCACCAAACCTAACGCTAGCATCACCAAAGACGTAGGTAGCCAAGCCGCCGAAAGGTTTACTTGGCGGGTTATGTGATCAGACATGTTTTCGGAAGACGACACACGTGTAACTATAATTGCTGTCGCTATCGAAAGTAACAATGACGGAATTTGTGCTACCAGTCCGTCTCCAATCGAAAGCAGAATGTAAAATTCGGCTGCTTGAGTAACGTTCAAGTCGTGTTGAGCAATTCCAATTATCAGGCCACCAATCACATTAATTGCTAAAATCAATATGCCGGCAATTGCGTCTCCTTTAACAAACTTAGAAGCACCGTCCATTGAGCCGTAAAAGTCTGCCTCCTTTGAGACATCAGCCCTACGATCTGTCGCTTCTTCTGGAGTCAGAACTCCAGCATTGAGATCAGCATCAATTGCCATTTGTTTTCCGGGCATTGCATCGAGCGTGAACCTTGCGGAAACTTCAGACACTCTCCCAGCACCTTTTGTAATAACCACTAGGTTAATTATCACCAGAATAGCGAATACAAACAGGCCAACGGCGTAATTGCCCGCGACAATGAATTCTCCAAAAGCCTGGATAACTTTACCCGCCGCATCGGCCCCATTATGACCCTCCGATAAAACTATCCTGGTTGAGGCTACATTTAGGCCTAGCCTCAACACAGTTGCTAATAGTAATAAATTTGGAAAAGAAGAGAAATCAAGTGGACGGTGAGTGTGCAGTGCCACCATTAAAATAAGTAGAGAAATTGTAATGTTAAAAACAAAAAATATGTCTAACAAAACCACCGGCAGTGGCAACACAAGCATTCCAACTAAAGCAAGTATGCCAACGGGCAGCAATGAGCCTGACATTTTTTTAATGTCTCCCATTGAAAACCCTATGGTCTGGCTCTGCTGCATGTGTAGTTCCCTCACTGGCGTCAAATTAATGACAAACTAAAATACTGATGATAAACATTAATTCTTGATGAATGAACGTTAACAGTCCTTGATATTTTTAAGATGCACAAAGCGTGCCATGCTTGGATTTTTCACATAAAATCATGCGTTTGGTAATCGATAAATAGAAGTTCAATTTTTGAAGTTTGTTTTTGGCATAGTTATTGCTAGCTTCCTCCAATGATCATTTTTGAAAGGAACGCATCATGCGCTCAGCATCTATTCCACTGACTATTGGCATCTTGGCTACTAGCGTTTTCGTCTCGGCTTGCGACACTGTCGGGATTCCCTTTTTATCAGACAGCTCGCAACACTCTAGGGCTACTCTTAAGTCAAAACGTGTTGGACTTCATAATACCCAAATGATCCTTGCAGAGAGCACACTTGCAAGCGCTCCGACTTACGTTGCCCCAACAATTAAAGCGGTTGGCTTCTCATCAATAGCGGTTCAACAATCAAAAAACCTAAACCAACGCAGGTTAATGGCTATTCGGGCAGCAAGACTAGATGCATATCGCGTACTAACCGAACAGATCCATGGCGTGCAATTAGATGGCCAGACAACCGTTGCGGAAGCAATTCTAACCTCAGACGTTTTAAGCTCAGCAGTTCGCGGAACTATAATGGGAGCAGAAACCGTTAAGATTGAACCGTCAGGTCAAGACACCTACTCCGTCGAATTATCAATTAGTCAAACTCATGTGGATCGCCTGATTAAACTGTACAAACGCGGCCTACTGTAGTGAGCGGTATGATAATTTAATGAGCAACCTTCGAATACTTTTTTGTTTTGTACTAATGGCACTTACGACTACGTTGCATGCCGAACGGTTCGTCGTAGAGTCGGAGGGTACTGCACGTAAGACTGCGGAGCTTCCATATAGCGTTTACGAAGCTCGCGCCATTTCCAACGCATTGCAGTTAGTCTTGCAAACAGGTGCTCAATCTTTGGATAGTTTTTCTCTAGTAGAAAATGGTAAAGTGTTATTTGATCAAATTTCTGCGCAATCGAATGTACAAATTGCCGGCTATCGAGTGCTCTCAACAAAAGACCACGGAGATAAAGTTTCTGCGCGCCTTGAAATACTACTTCTGCCAACAGATCAAAATGAAACCCAAATTAGCTGTCGTCAGCCAAATAACCTTGACTTAGCTTTTGAATGGCAGGGGTTTTCCATAAAGAAATCACTGCCATTTTGGGTGCAATTCGATGAACTGTCATTAACGCAGACCATAGAAGCGATGATGGCTACTAACAGCAAATTCAACTTCCAAAAAAACAATTCTGACCGTTTCACGACCTCATCGAGCTATTCACTGTATGAAAATGAAAATGCACCCGTAAGGTCGACACCAAACTATTTGCTTACACTTGCACTGGATCTAGACGTCAAGACAACTAACGTTCTCCAACGGAAAAAGGTTTTGTTAGTGAAAGCTAAATCTGAATTATTCCGAAAATCTCAAGCTTTGAATGGAGCGGAATCCAAAACAGAGATTGAGATTGAGAAAAGCGGTATGTTTGTTAGTGGCTCTAATTCTAGGCGACGAGACTCGGAAAGTATTCAGGCGGCGGTCTTTGAATTGGCATTGGAGTCAATCACTCAAACTTTGCAGCACTTAGAGTGCATAAATTTTAGTGGGAAAATAAAACTTAAAAATAAAAATTTGGAGATCGATTACGGCCTGCAAGATGGGTTGTCGCCAGATGATATTTTTAGCTCTCTACAGTCTGGCACTCAACAATACTACTTCACCGTTAAGCAGATGAATAATACTTCGACAACTCTGCACGCACTTACACCGGGTAAAACTGGGAAGTCTTTTGACGGATTGAACATAAAATTGCTGGAACGTTTCTAATGCAAATATTTATTAAAGATATTCTCCTATTTTTTTCATTACTATGAATATTCAAATGCTTTGCGCTGAAGAAAGGTTGATTTTTGGTGCTGACATCAAAAAAATTGCCCAAAGCTATTTGGCTGAGAACGGCATATACAATGAAATTTTGGTTTCAGAAAAGCGAGCATATTTTTCGTGTAATGAACAAATGTTTATAACGCAAAAAAATCCTAGCAGCTGGTACACGCTTCAAGCCTCATGCGGCGAGCCTGCTCGGTGGTCCATATCATTCAGGACGCAAGACAATGCGCTAGAAACCCAACAAATAGGACATGATAATCTTTCAAACTCTGTGCAGATAGTATTCACAAAACTCAATATTCCGAAAGGAAAAGTAATTGAACTAGATGATTTGGTGATGAAATGGGCTGATTTTGGGACTGCGCGGGATGCGTACATAAAGTTGGATAATATTGTCGGTCAAAAAGCAAAAAGGAATTTGTCTAGAGATACCGTGATAAAGGCCCGACACATATTGGCTAACAACGCTGTCAATAAAAATGACGCCGTTCTAATAATATCGGGATCGGCTGCAATAAGAATTGTGGCCTATGGTGAGGCGCTTTCCGACGGGAAAGTAGGTGACATGGTCTTGGTTAGAAACTCGTCGTCGTTAAAACAATTTAAGGCCATAGTGACCGCAGAAAAAAAAGTTTCACCTCTGACTAACATAAACTAAAGCTTTGTCGTTATAAGACTCGAGAGGAGTGCTTACCATGATCAATTCAGTTAGCAATAACGTTCCAAGCGCGAGCTTACAGCTTAGCGATAGTAACAAAGCAAATGTCCAAATTGACAAAAAAGTCTCAGATTTGGCGCCTAAGGAAATAGTAAATAAGTTAGACAGCCAAGACCTTAAAATTAAGGATCAGGTTGCTAAACTTGCCGATGGGCCTCCAGTAGACCGCTCACTAGTCAACGAAATAAAGACTAAAGTCGAACAGGGGCGTTATCCAATCGATCTGGATATCGTGACCGAGAAAATGTTTGAAAGCTTCCGAGAAGCTGAAAGTTGATAGCATGACTATCGACAGCCATTTGTTCCTAGATACACTGGAACAGATGAGAGAGTTGCTATCAAGCCCAGACGTAGAGTCTCGGGCTGATGATGCGTTGTTGACTCAAACAATTAAAGATTTTTACTCGCTGATAGATGAGTATGCTGTGGCTCAAAGCCCCGACATTTTTGCAAATGAAGATTCTGAAAAAATAAAAATTATTTTAGCTCAATTGACATCTAAAATAGACGCTATTGAACAGCATGTTAAATTAGAAACGGATAAACTCAGCTTTCTATCTAAAGTAACCCCAAAGAATTAGTTACTTAGGTATTTTAATAAAAATTTCGCTCGCATCTTCCTGATATGTAATTTTATCTTCAATCGCGATTAAATCTTCTACCTCAGATATCATGTCGCTCACACTTTCATTCCCAAAGGCCTGCGAGATCAAAAACCATGTGTAAGCCATTTTCAGGTCAGGCTCTACAAACAAATTATAATAGGTCTTGCCTAACCTTTCTGCAGCATTCTTGTCACCGTCCATAGCCTTAACAGTCAACTCGCTAACTATTTCTTCAGATACAACCCCTATCAAGTCCTCAGTAACTATATCGCGCACATCATCAACTACAGCCATTGCCGGCTCGCTACCACCCAAGGATGCACGCCACGCCCAATATAGAGCACGCTTGTAACTTACAGGGCTCCCAAGACCCTTAAAGTACAATATAGATAAATTATGTTGAGACGTAGGCTCGCCCTCGCCAGCAAGAATGGTAAAAAGTTCCACTGCTGTTTGAAAGTCTTTCTTTTCAAATGCATTGATTGCATTCACAAAGATATCAGGATTGGCTTCAATTGTTTCTGTTTGCGCACGCGCAGCAGCCGCAACGACCATCGCCAGAAACGCTAACCTACAAACCATACGTATCATGTCGCTGCCACCATAACTAATTTTAATTCGAGAAGCCGTGTACTTTTTGATCCCTTTTTTTGATAAACTATCACCTTGGGCCTTTCGTTATCTTTTTTGATAAACTCCACGGAAATAGATTTGGGAAGAAAAACTCCTGCCCTCTCTAGGATCTCCTTGGGCTGATCATAAAACGCATCTAAAAACCTCTTATCAACCCAAGTGCGGGCCAGTGCCTGTCCCAGAATATCAGGTAAAAACTCTTGAATCTGCGCTTCGCTCTCTAAAATTATATCCTGCTCATCGAACCTTGTTAAATCATAATCAAGCAATGGCATATTTTTCTTTTTCTTCGAAAGTGCTCGCTTAATTTTTGCAGGTGCAATAGAGGCCAATAATCGTTTCAATTGACAGTCCTCTACTAATTATAAACCATACGCAATTTAACTCACCTATACTGTATCTCATTAGCATTTATGAATAAAGTGTTTTGTAAATACGATAGAACTTGTGTTAAGCCTTATAGGTATTACAAAGAACGATGTAATCATGTTATGCATAATCATGGGGATTACCCAAATTCGCGGTGTACTGAATGACTGTAATGTATTCGAAATTAGTTGGTAGCTCAGAGGCGGCTATGCGCCTCAAAAAACTAATTTCGATGGTCGGACCCTCAGACTATGCTGCTATAATTCAAGGCCAAACCGGCGTAGGCAAAGAATTAGTAGCAGAAAGCTTGCACGACGCGAGCCGTAGAAAAGGCAAATTTGTAGCCGTAAATTGCGCCGCAATACCTCGAGATTTAATGGAAGCCGAATTATTCGGTTACGAAAAAGGTGCCTTCACGGGAGCAGTCAAAACAACGCCTGGAAAATTTGAACAAGCAAATAAGGGAACACTGTTTCTTGATGAAATAGGAGACATGAACCTCGACTTACAATCAAAATTGCTCCGAGTGCTAGAAAATTCCATTGTTACACGAGTGGGTGGACGAGCAGACATACAATTAGACGTAAGAGTGGTATGCGCGACGCATAAAGACTTGGAAGAATTAGTTAAACAAAATAAATTCCGTGAGGATTTGCTATTCCGACTAAATGTCTTTCCAATCCAAGTGCCAACCCTGCGAGAACGCTTGGATGACATACCGGAAATAGTGACCCACTTTCTTCAAGACAATTCATATGTCAGTGCAAACGAGGCCCCTTTTGGCTTTGACAAGAGTGGATTTGAAGCACTCACCACATATGAGTGGCCTGGCAATATTAGAGAACTAAGAAATATTTTGGAGCGGGCAAAAGTCTTTTTCCCTGGTCAAAGCATCAATCGAGAGCAAGTTACCCAGACTCTACTTGGCTTTGATCAAAACGCGTTTTTTGACCAAGTTGAAGAAAACGAAAATATTTGGAGCGCACTTGACGAGTTAGGTGGCGCGGAACGCGGCCATGAAGCTGACGAAAGTGCGCCACCAACAGCAAAGATTTCTCGAGGCTGTTTGATAGCTCCAACAGTGTTGATGTTAGGAGGCTTCTCAGAGATATGGAGATAGTCCTAATTGAAAAAGCGCTCGAAAGGAATGCGGGTAATACGAGTGAAGCTGCAAAAGATCTTCACCTACAGCGCACAACTTTAATAGAAAAAATAAAGAAATACGGCCTCTAAATTACTCAAGATTTATTCCAGCCGTCTACCAGTTGGGTGACATAGTCTGATGACGAAGTCGACGTATTGACCACTTTCTCCATGTCAGAAAATTGTCTTGTATATTGCGCCTGAAGGAGAGCCTCACGTTGGTCAATTTTAGTTAATCTTGCGTCTAAAGAAGAAACCCGCTCTTTGTACAGATCGACAGTGGCATCAAGATTTCCTGCAGTCGCAAGCGCATCAGAAAAGAAATTAAGCAATTTCGTTTTCGCACTTCGCCCAACATAGATTACCAGATCCCCAGGGGTCTCACTTGATGTTTGAAACAAAAATCCTGAGTAATCTGATGTACTAAAGTTAAATTTACCAGAACCAGAACTAGAACTGGTTAGATCTTTTGCGGAGGTAGTTCCATGACTCAATTTATCGTTAGAATCTGTGAAAGTGTGCTTGCCTTCTGGAACAGTTGAGTCCGCTGCCGCATATACAAAGACATTCGGGTCACTCGCATAGGCCTTATCTTCTGTCAGTGCATCAAATTTTTCAGGGGAATTAGTATACGTGCGATCAAAACTTGTTTGATCAAACACATACGATCCATCCTTAGCCGTCTTTATTCCAAAATCTACAAAATAGATATTGTTATCACCGAAACCTGCAATGGGTGCCGTCATAAAATTGGTAAGTTTTCTTTTTGCATTCCTAAGAAACGAACTGTGAGCTAACTCACCATTTTCGTCACCAACTTCATCAATGAAGCCAAGCGTGTTTAGATCAGATTTATAAGCATTAAGGTCTGCAACCAATGTTTCAACTGTTTTTTTAATATTTTCTGAAGTCTTTGTTACCGTTATCGACTGAGGCTGAGTTCTTTTAGTTAAGAGCTCCACTTGGACGCCAGGAATTATATCTGTTATTTTGTTACTCGAACGCGAATAGTCTTGACCGTTAAATTCAAAAGTGGCGTCTACAGCCTGTTGGAAGAAGTCATCCGTCCCAGCCGCTTGCCAGTCTTCCATCCTGTACCTGCCGTTATTCGTCATCTTGAAAACCGTTTTTTGACTCCAGTCTCACTAGTCAAAACCACTGAATAGTTACTTGAGTTCGCGTCAACCTGTACGAGCTCCGCTTTTAGTCCTGTTATATTATTCAACTTTCACGACTGCTGAGGACAACGTGTCTCCAGACAAAACAACATCTGCTAAACGTCTGGGGTCCGATTGCGTCCATCCACTGTCATGTTCACGTATTCGATCCAAATTCTATTGTTATGGTTTGATCTTGGATGTCCTACTCACGAGTAGTTTCGCCATCTGCTCGCCATATCTGTGGCTTAGCAATTTCAACTTTTTCAAATGTATTAGCCCCCTCTTGAAGGAGAGCTTGGTCCACAACAGTGGAACGCATATAAGTGGAATTTGGTGACTGTTTAAGATCAAACCGGGAACCCGAGCTCATCGAGTTTACGAGCGTCTGCGTCGCTGACATGCTTGATTTAAGTGTGCCCATACCTGAGATTGAAGTTTCTACCTTCTCTTTCTGGGCGGTTACAACTTCTTTTACCGGCACAATCGTGGCATCAACAATCGCATCAACAATTTCAGGAATATTATACCCTGAGCCACTCTTGTTAATCATGCTCACGTAGTCGTTACTAATCGTTTGGCTCATAAAAACGCTCCTAATTAATAAACGACCAACTTAGCTAAAAACTTAGATCAATACGAAATTTCAATTTCAATTCTGCGATTTTCTTCACGGCCCTCTGCAGTGACATTATCCGCAACAGGATCTGTTTCACCTTTACTGACTGCCGACATCCGGCCACCCGACACTAAACCTGTTTCCTCAATCGTCTGGACTACACTTGCAGCCCGCGCCGCAGCCAAATCCCAATTGTCCCGAAACTTCCCATTCGAAATTGGTACGTCATCCGTGTGGCCTGTAACGGTGATCGTACTCTCAGGGCTCATTGCCGTGAGCGCAATGCGGTCTAGAATTGCCTGTGCATCGCCGGTTAAGTCCGCAGTCCCAGATGGGAATGCACCACCAGCACCGACGGATATAAAGACGCTACCCTCGCGCTGCTCAATGTCGATCAATCCCTGGTCAATTTGCTCTTGTAGAGCCACAGTCAACTCTTCGGTGGCCTTAGAGGCATTCTGCAGCTTTTCACTTTCTTGCTCAGATGATCCACCCTGATCTGTTCCATTCTCGGGAAAGCTCTCCTCAAGGGATGCGGCTAATTCTTGGAGTTCGGCCTCTAGGCCGCCAAATAGCACTTCACTTTCGGAGGCCCCAGCAGCCTGGCGAGCCTCAGCAAGTGCGTTCATCGTCTCCTGGATCATACTTTTAATTTCTGCTGGATCCAATTCTTCCTTCGGAAAATTAATCACAACATTTTCGCCGAGGGTTTCTATTTGCACCTCCCCGCTATCAATAGCTTTTTTTAACTGCTTGGCCAATTCTGTAGCATCAAGGGATGCATCACTTTCGCCTCCAGCGCCATCAAAGTCAGAGTCCTTTTTCTTATCTGCCTCGCCGCCCTCAGGGGAATCTTCTAATTTGGTTTGCAACTCCAATTCAGGCTTTTGAAGTTCGGTCGTCTGTTGGCGGAGAGTTTCAGTGACAGCCGGAGTTGGGTTAGGGCTAAAGTTCAACGATATTACCGTCGTCCCCTTAGGTTGCTCTACGACTGGAACCACTTTCTGAACACCAAATGCCTCACGAAGTGAACCTGAAATTTGTTTAAATTTTGGAACGTTAAATTCGGCGAATGACAGGATAAGAACGAAGAAAGCCATCAACAATGTTGCCATATCAGCAAACGTTGCCATCCATGCAGGCGCACCGGGTGGAGGGCACTTAGGGCAATCCGGTTCGTCCTGTTCTTCGTCGTTGAGAGCTTCTTCAGCCATAATAAATCAACTCACCTTTACTATGCCGCGACTTCAAATTTGGCTTGAAGCTTAGGTGGTAATGTGGCTGCCATTTGGTCTTGAATGTTTCTAGGGCTATCGCTTCGAGCAATGCCGCGCAAACCTTCTAATACGAACTGGCGATAGCTAATCTCAAATTCGGTAAAGCCCTCTAATTTTTTTGCCATTGGCATGAACATCACATTAGCGACAAAGGCGCCGTAAAGTGTTGTCAAAAGGGCAACGGCCATGGCTGGACCAATTGATTTAGGGTCGCCCATGTTACCCAGCATCAAAACCAGACCAATAAGAGTACCGATCATGCCCATAGCTGGAGCGATATCAACCCAGCTAGTCACGCACCCAGTTGTAGCCGCATGCCTGCCTTTCATGGACGTGATTTCGGCATTCATTTGTTTAATCAGCTTCTGCTCGTCAGCTCCATCCACCAACATTTGCATGCCTTTTTCAAAGAACCTGTCCGGGACCGGCTGGCCTTCCAATGCCATCATTCCGTCTTTCCGAGCCATACCCGCAAGCTCAACCATACGCTCGACAGTTTCATCAAGTTTTGGCAAGCCAGGCTTGAAACACTTTCCCATAGCCTTGAAACTGGCCAAAAAGGTTGGCATCGGCGCGGTGTACATAACCGCAAAGAACGAGCCACCAAACACAATCAAAATGGACTGGTTATCCACAAAGGGCGCAACACCACCCCCCGCAATCATCGCGGCTAAAATCATCCCAACGGCACCGATAAAACCAAGAATGGCTGCAATATCCATGTTAGAGTCTCCTTATCCACTTCCGAGTATACAAGATTTGTACCATTCTATATAAGTCTTATGAAAATAAATAACCAGACAGCTGTAAGGTTCTCCAGTTCACGTTAGAAAGTATAGCAATGTACAAATATTTTATTAGCTTCGTTGTTTTATCAATCTACCTTACCAGCCAAGCTTCTGCTCAATTCATGGCAAGGCAACATACTGTAAAAGATCTACAATCAGGCACAACTTGGCTTCGCTGTTCGGTTGGGCAAGCATGGGATCCAACACTCAACACATGTACTGGCGACATTGTTAAACTTGACCATATTCAAATTAAGTACGCCATAAGCGAAGCAAAACGACAGCTAGGAGGCAACTGGAGACTGCCGACCCTTCAAGAGCTAGAGAGCCTGGTTTGCGAGGAGTGCTCGCCACCTAAAGTAAACTCGAAATATTTCCCTAATATATCTCCTGAAGCTTACTGGAGCGGTGATAAAAATGCGCTCAACTCCAAAATGTTCTGGTCAGTGAATTTCATGACGGGCCACTCATACTCAAGATTTTTTCCATACCAATCTTCTACCAGTTTTGCTGGTATCCGCAGATTAATAACCGTTCTTCATTTATTTGTTATGCAAGGCTCACTAAAGTCAAAATAATTACAAAACCACAGACAACTGCCGCTGAGATTTCCATCACCTGTGCCTTAGCATTTTTAACATTTGCCAAATACGAAGTTCGAATTTTTTCTACACGATCATTATATATTTGAGTTGCAATTTGATACGCATTTATCATGTCTGAGCCTAAGTCTGACAACTGCTGACCTAGCGCCTCTTCCGATATGGACGACTTTATAATTTGTTCAATTTCTTCCAAACTTGCAGACGTAAGATTTACAGACTTAGGCACTGGAACTCCCCTAAATAAGAGAAACCCATTTTCAGGATAAACTGCTGGGAGAGGGTTGACTGGCACTGAGTTCGAAAAGTAGCCAAAACAATTTAACTCGTCAGTTGTAAAAAATCTATTTGGTAATTCATAACTAGAAATCTGTTGTTCGTTTATAGCTACTAAAGTGTCTACCATCTTTATTGCAAAATCAGATTCAAATTTTTGTTGCTCTTGCTCGGAGCGGGTTTCAACTTCACCTTCAGCGACCGCGTCCTCTGAAGCGCATCTAAAGGTTGTTCCACTTCTTCAGCCATAGATTATGCCTCCCGCCAGAATACTATTCTATATTGAGTTTAAGGCAAGAAAAAGCGGCCAGAATTGTGTTTTGGCCGCTTAAACTTTTTCAATTTTGGTATCTCAGACACGTGTCTAATCTAGGATTGGATCAATGCCAGCATTCCCTGGCCCTGTGCGTTAGCCTGCGCAAGCATCGCCGTACCAGCTTGAGCAAGAATTTGCCCCTTGGCCAACTCAGTTGTCTCACCAGCAAAATCTACATCCATCTTTGAAGAAATATCTAACTGATAGCCAGCTGACAAACTGCTCATGTGAGTCATGGTGTTTGTTACAGTGTTGAATAATGCACCAGCTTCAACTGCCATTGCATCTACAGTTGTCTTAAGCGATTTAAGAGCAGTTACGACATTAGCGCTAGTAGGAAGATCAGCACCAGCTCGAGCGATATCAGCACCTGTTAATGCGTTGGTAACCGGGGTGGATGCGGTGTCGGTGATAGTAGGTATCGCAAAGGCGGTTAATTCCACGGCGATGGTACCCGCATTTCGGCCAAACCCTACAGTCACGCCTGTACCATCGGTCAGGGTATTGCCCTTCCACTTGGCATCGGTCGCAATTCTTGTCATCTCAGTAAATAGAGTATCAGCTTCTGCATCTATTGCGGCTCTGTCTTCTGTGGTTGCAAAACCATTAGTACCAGCAGCGTACAATTCTTCTAACCGCACTACAATATCATTCAATTGCGACACATCGTTATTTAACATCTCAACGGCCTGTAAAGCTTCAGTGCCATTTTTCAAACCAACCTTGAGGCTAGCCGCCTCAGCCATCGTACCATATGCAACGGCCTTTGTACCGTAGCATCACCTGGCGATATATTTTGCTTGCCACTAGCCAACCTCTGCATACTCATGGAAACTTTCTCAGAATTTTGGTTCAATGAGTTTTGCACTCGGTAGAATGCACCACCTGCGTTAATCGATGTCATGATATACTCCTTTTTCATTCGAGCTATTAAGCCCTCAGGTAGTTTAACGTCTGACGTCAATAAAAGTTTAGAAATGGATTCTTTGGATACCTAAATACATGTCAAAATTCTGACATTGAACAGGTGTCAAATTGATTTTTTGGCATCTCTACAAGACGCTGCTAATCTTAGTTTCCAAAGGAGATGAGCAATGAAACTTGATTTCAGCATTAACATGGGACAGCGTCAGGGGCTGACGCTCACGGCTCAAGTACAGCAAGCGATTAAGTTGCTACAAATGACGAACCTAGAGGTCAACGAATACATAGAAGAGAACTTCGCTGTTAATCCCTTTGTCGAATTGAATGATAAAATTGCTCGCGAAAAAAATTCAAGCGCAAGTGATGCAAGAGCTGAAACTCTCTCAACTGCAAAAGCATTAGAAGATAAGCCTTTTGGCACGGAAAAACAAAAAACAAAAACCGAAATAGAGAACCAATTTGAAACTGGAGACAGCTTTAAAACTAAGAGTACTGTGTCAAAAGAACAAAGCGATTTTGATCCTGTGCAGTTATTAAAATCACATGATAAATCACTATATGTACACTGCGGGGACTACATAGAGAGCCTGGGTTTCACTCAGCAAGAGCAAATTGTAGCCTACAAATTTTTAGAGGAATTGGAGCCCACTGGCTGGGTGGATGTGACTGCGAAAAATGTGGCCAGCCAGACTTTGGTAGACCTGAACGTCGTTGAGGATGTGCTAGACACCTTACAGACGATCGAGCCTGCTGGTTTGTTTGCAAGAACTTTGGCGGAGTGCCTGACGCTACAGGCCAAAGATAAGGCACTGCTGGACGAGACACTCGAAAATATTTTAGACAATTTGCATCTACTGGGCAGTGGTAAATTTGATTTACTTAAACGTCGCTGCGGCTGCAGTGACGCAGAACTTGCCGAAAAATTAAGAGTGATTAAAAGCTTCGACCCCAAGCCCGGCCTTCAATTTTCTTCAGAGGCAATCAACATACGAGAGCCAGACTTGAAGATTACAAAAAAGGATGACGGCTGGCTAGTTACACTCAACAAGTCCACACTTCCAAGCGTTGTCATTGACAAGACATATGCAAAAACTGTTCGAAAATCCAAAATGGACGCTGAACAAAAAGAATTCATTAAAGAAAAAATAGCTGAGGCAAATTGGTTAAAAAATGCTTTGCAAAAACGAAACGACACGATGCTTCGCGTAGGCGCTGAGATTGCGAAAAGACAAACAGCGTTTCTAGAGAAAGGGCCGAGCTATATTCAGCCCATGATCCTACGTGATGTTGCTGAAGCGGTTGACATGCATGAGAGCACAATCAGTCGGGTAACCACGGGGTCTCTCATGGAAACCCCGCAGGGCACTCTAGAACTGAAAGCTTTTTTCAGCGTTAGTTTGCAGCTGAATGACGACCAGAGCTCACAATCTTCGGCCGCAGTAAAGTTCAAAATTAGAAAATTAATTGACAACGAACAACCACAAAGCCCGATAAGCGACGATGAAATCGTAGAAACCCTAAAGTCCAGCGGCATAAACGTGGCCCGCCGCACAGTTGCAAAATATAGAAAAGTACAAAACATTCCAGCTTCATTCATGCGTAAACGTCAGAATACATTATCCGGAATGCTGTAATAAATTTATTGAAAAATCGCTTAGCAAAAACTCGACGTATATTGACTGACCTCAATGAACCGGCGTTCATAAGTGTTCATGTTTTTAGGGATCGCGCCTATATTAGTTGCACTGGCTCCCTAAAATTTACCAAGCATACAGCTGCAAAAACTTGAAACAAAATGATGAAAAAGAGACGCACTGCGCGCCTTAATCTTTCACGTCCAATATTTTAAGAACTTGAGTCTTCTATTTCTTTTGCAATAGTTTTCTTAACATCAACACGTTTTTTTATGACGTTCTTTTCATACCTGATCTTATTTTTTGGGTCTATTCTTTTAACCAACAAACTAACATCTTGCTCACTGGTGCCTGCAATAGTCATGTAATGGTATTTATCGTCAAACATAGTAAATGAACGCATCAAATTATTTTGGGCACGGTTGATATAAATTGCTAGAACTATCGCAGTAGCAATAAACAAGTAGATATGAATAACAAAGGTGATCAGATATACCACTGACACAGCAGCGAGTGGTGGAAAAAGTCTATACTTCAGCAACCATAGTGGTGGGATCATCCAAGCCAGCGGATCTGGAGAGAAACTTAAAATATCACATTTCCCTTTTCGGTCCCTATAAATTTCATAGTTTTCATAGCTCTGAAAATCGCCGAACGTATGTTTTTTGAACGCTTCCAGCACAAATTCCGTTTCGTTTTCAGTGGCGTATCCAAATGCACTTTTAATAGGGTGATCAATAAGAATATCGAACACTACGCCGTCACGATAGAACGTCAAAAGCCACTTAGATTCTTCATTATGCTCTTGAAGGAAAGTACTTCTCAATCGCTGCGGACCATCCAAGTATGGCTTACCGTCAATCGCAATTAGAATGTCATTTTCTTCTAGCCGTTTGACATAATCTTGGACAGTTATTCCACCGGTTGCAATCTTGAGCAGGAAGCCCTGCATGTCCGCCTCGTTTTCTACAACCTCATCGGTGTCATCAATCTGCTCACCGCCTCTATTTACCTCCTCACTCATGGGAATTTAAGAGGATTGGGGCAGCGGGCTTCCGCGTCACTTTTTTAGCAATTGCTTTTTTCTTAGCTGCGACTTTTGCTGTTTGGTTCATCTCAAAAATTTTGGCTACCAGGTCTTTTTGTAACATGATCAATTGATCAACTTTGTTTTCAAGAGCCTGAAACTGCTTGTACGTTACAATACTATCACCCACGTTTTCATCACCCTCTTTTGAAGTGTCTGCCTGAACAAAAAATTTCTCCATGTTTGACATCTGTTGGGCCAGCTGGCTTTGGGTTTGCTGAGTTCTTGATTCAATACTCTCCAGTGTGGTCGTCGCGAATTGCTGTATCAGTCCCTGTACTTCCTGAATGGTGAGCTTCACCGCCTTGGAATATTTCACTTCAGCACCTGTAATGTCATCTATGGATTGCTTCGCAGCAGCCTCGAGATCAACAAGAGTTGATTTGATCTGTTCTTGATTTTTAGTATTGGATTCAATTAGCTGAATGGATTTGTCTAATTTAGCGACATTCTCAGTAAAAATAGCTAATGCTTCGATCGAAACATTTGAATTAGTTTTCAATGTTCCGAGGGCCTTGTAGTACATCAATGAGGCAGCGCCCAGAGACACAAGACCAGCTACAATTGAACTTATAAAAACAATCATTACTGAATTGTAGATTCTTTTAGCTTGGATATTTACAACCTCAAATTGCTCTCTGAGGTTATGAAACTCTTCAGTTACTCCAGCCGCAGTATCCGCAGCGTCCAATGCAACTTGAATACTATCCTGAATATTATCTTTTTCTGTTGTTTTAGCTGCCATCTATCAAAACCTTTTGGTCAGTGCTGCACTGGATTTCAGACTATGGTAAGCACAATCTGTGCCAGTAGTTATGAGAACTGACTGGCTGGGTAGGGATTTCGACTTAAAATTGAACTTTTTACAACCCCACGGCCGTTTTTTGTCGTGGGTCACAAAAAAGTAAAGGCAGTTGGAACATGTTATTTTGGCCATATTACATCTCGCAGTCGAAGTATTAGTCTTTGTATTTTAAACCTAAAAGATGCCAATAACGATAAAAAGGCTCCAACGTATACAATTACGCCTTTGAGGGTCTCGCCCCCCTCTAAGAACAGCTTCGCCTCAAAAACTAACCAAATAGCTGCTCCAAAAAAAGTTACTGAGGATATTAATTCACCGGTAGATCTTTTACGCTGCGCCATAATTTTTTCCTCGACTTCAAATTTTCGAACCAAATTCATCAAACAGAAGATCGGCAGGTATATTTGGATCTTCGAAGGATGGGTTTGTGCCACGTTCCAACTGAAGCACATAAGCTAAAACGGAGGCAACAGCTGAGAACAGATCTTCCGCTACATCTACTCCAATATCACCAGTAAAAAAGAGAGCTCTGGCCAACAATGGGCTGCGCACACGGCTGATATTCGCTTTGTCAGCTTCATCTATAATGCGTAGCGCCATCGGCCCTTTACCCATCGCAATTATATAGGGAGTGTCCCGGTTTTCTGGCTGATATTTTAATGCAACTGCGAAGTGGGTAGGGTTCGTAATAATTACCGTAGCATCACTTACATTTTCGATTGCCTGAGCTCTCTCAGACGCTTTTTGACTAGCCTCCATCTGAAGTCGCCTTATTCGAGATTTAACTTCCGGTGACCCTTCACTATCTTTTGATTCATCCTTCATATCTTGTCGGTTCATACGCAACTTCTGCATCCACTCATGACGACTCCAGAGGAAATCACCGAAGGCAATAAAAGCTAGCACTACGACCAAACCACCAACTAAAGACATCAAAGTTTGATGAAATACAGTAAGACCATCGCTTAAGGATGAACTACTCAAGTATAATAATTTTGGCAAAGACACCCAAATTATAGCCCCCGTCACTGATATCAGAAATATAATCTTCATTATTGACTTAGTGAGCTCGACTAGGCCTTTGACTGAAAAGATCCGTTTCAATCCACTAAGGGGATTAATTCGACTTGGCTTAAACGACATTGCCTTACTAGAAAAATTGATGGATCCAGCAACAAAAAATTGAGTGAGGATTACGGCAGTAAAGATGGGAAAGGCAAAAATAGCTGCACCACCCAATGCTAGACCAAATGCAGCTTCAGAGTTAAATATGCGCAGAACGCTCAAGTGTTCAGAATGGTTCCAGCGAAATAAAGACGCCCAATTCGAAAGAACGTTCCTAGCCACCATTCCCAAACAAAATAAAATAATTAAACCCATAAAACTTGAACCAAAGACAAACATTTCTTTCGATGAGAGGATGTCACCATCCTCCCTAGCTTTTTCCAAACGCTTTTGAGTTGGATCTAACGTCTTTTCTTGGCTATTATCTTGTTCAGCCATCAGTTTTCTCGAGAAGAAACGACATCAAAAGATCAATTATTAGCTGAATTAAATCCTTAAACGCGAAAGAAATCGCATCAACTGAATAGAATAATATCAAAAAAGCGCCAATGAGGGTCATTGGAAACCCAAAGGAAAATAGGTTAAGCTGAGGTGCAGATTTTGTAATAAAACCAATTGCTATATTCACAAACAGCAAGACGATGACAATGGGCAAGACAATGATTGCAGCCGACCGAAACAATATATCGCTTGCCGACAGACCAGCAGCGATCAAGTCACCATAATTTACTAATTGGCCCAATGGATAAAGCGTGAAGCTTTTATATATTAAACCTAAAACTATCAAATGCCCATTAACTGAGAAAAACACTACTATGAGAAATAACATAAAAATTTGGCTTATTACCGGAGACTGACCACCGCCAGTTGGATCAACTTGAGACGCAAAGGCCAAACCAGAAGTTGCAGCAATTTTTTCACCAGCCAAGCTCACAGCAGCAAAGCAGATATTGAGAACTAAGCCGACTGTGAGGCCAATGAATATCTCCTGCATTACAATCAAAATTAATTTGGGACCCACTAACACACTCTGCTGCGGAAATTGAAGAGTGCCTAGTATCCAAAAGCCAAGGCAAAATGAAAACACAATTCTGATTTGCAGTGGCACCATCCTACCGCCAAAAAACGGCGCCGAAACTCAAGAACGCACCAACTCGTAACGACGCTACCAGTATTAAAACCAAAAAAGTAAAAAGCTCTTGTAACTCCAGTCCCGGAAGAGCCCCTAATTCATTAACTATTGGTAACAAACTAGAGACCTTTCCTGGATATTTCGTCAAAAATATAACTAAAATAATCGGTCATTTGAGTAATTGTGAAAGTAGCCATTAAAGACATAGCCATTAACACGATGAAAAGTTTAGGCACAAAGCTAAGTGTCATTTCATTAATGGACGTAGCTGCTTGAATTAAGCCTATGAATAGACCAACCGATAGCGCCACGAGCAAGATAGGACCAGCAACCACAACAATTTGCCAAAAAGCCATACTAAGATACTGAACATTCTGATCAAAAACCATATCGCTAGCCCACAAC
Source organism: uncultured Planktomarina sp. (assembly GCA_905181815.1). Lineage (GTDB taxonomy): Bacteria > Pseudomonadota > Alphaproteobacteria > Rhodobacterales > Rhodobacteraceae > Planktomarina. Next base: position 263,544 of record CAJIZA010000005.1, read on the forward strand.
AAATGTTGATGAAAGTGATCCAATCGTCATGGCCCACCCGTCAACCAATACAAACAGCAACAACTTGAATGGCAAGAGAAATCAACATGGGCGACAACATCATCATACCTAGGGACATAAGAATGGATGCAATAACGATATCGATTACCAGAAATGGTAAGAAAATTAAAAACCCAATCTCAAAAGCTGTTTTCAACTCAGATGTAATGAATGAAGGTAAAACAATTGAAAGGGGAATGGCTTGAGTGTTTTCAAAAGGCCCCTCACCCGCCATCTCAGCAAACATATTCATGGTATCTGAGCGGGTGTTAGCAACCATGAATTCTTTTAATAGGTCAGTGGCCGAAGCCAAAGCTAACTGGGCAGATTTTGTACCCTCTAGATAGGGGTTCAACGCAGTCTCATAAATCACCTCAAAAATTGGGCTCATGACGTAAAAAGTAATGAAAAGTGCGATTGCAATTAAGACTTGGTTCGGTGGCGTTTGTTGAGTGCCCAACGCCTGCCGTAAAATAGATAATACTATTATTACCCTGGTAAACGCAGTCATTCCCAAAACAATTGACGGAACAACAGTTAGTACAGTCATTAAAACAAGAATTTGCAAAGATAGAGAATAAGTCGATTCACCATTTTCGCCAATACTCGAAGTCAAAGCCGGCATACCTAACACGCTACCATCCTGCCCAAATGCAGATGATGCCATTAAGCTAAAAACGAGATGAAAAATGATCTTGGGGAAAAACGATTTCATTTACCCACGAGCTCCGGTTGAAGCTTAGAAGTAAGCGTATTTTGTTGTATCTTGGGTAATTCGGCTATTGCCGGGGATCCATTTCTATTCGAAACGACAAGGAACAATGAATCTGCGCACTCTATAACCGTAGCTGAAGAAAATTTGGATACCGCTACAGTGTTGACTATTTTAATTGCGCTGTTGTTAGACTTGTCCAACTTTACTCGGAAGAATTTTGAGCGCTTCACCACAACTTGTATAGTTACAAGTATGGACAAAAATATCAGCACCACAGCAATTTTACTTAAGTCAAAATCTGGCATTTATCTACTCCCTACTCGAACGTAGCAAAATAGATACCATTCTAAAATTATATAATTATATCAATTAGTTAAAATATAAAACTTTGGGTGTCATTTCCTTGACCCCAGAAGAGTGTTAAATACTTTCCATTCTTTTTTCCGGATCCACAATTTCACCAAAACGGATACCAAACCGTTCTCCGATCATAACAACTTCACCCTTCGCAATTTTGGTATTATTTACCAATATATCGAGAGGATCTCCAGCTAATCTGTCCAATTCAACAACAGAACCTTCATTTAATCTCAGCAAGTCACGGATCGTAATTTCAGTACGTCCGACCTCTACAGTCAATTCCACATCGATATTTTCTAATACCTTTAAGTTTTCGATACCAACGTGTTTTTTATCAGCATCACCTGCCTTAATATCTTCAGCCATTTTCTTTGTCCTTTTTCAGTGAAATTCTTTTAGTCATTGAAACAGCAGCATTGGCGCCCAGTTTCCCAATTTCTGCTTTATAGACGGGCTCACCAGATACCTTTATCGTAATGTTTTCGGGCATAGAAATAGGAAACTCGTCACCCACAGTACTTTTCAGGAGACGTCCTAAATTCGCTTTACTGCTAGTCAATTCAGCTGACAAAGGCAGGTTTATGGATAAAACTGCCTGCTCTAATTTTTCTTTCCAAGTGCGATCGTCTTGTGCAAATTCGTTTTGAACTCGTGATCTTAATTGCGAAGATATTGGTTTTAAAGTTTGTAGAGGATATAAAACGTCAAAACTAGCCGGTTCTGCGTCTGGCATTTGTACCATAAATGAACACACAATAACAGTATCTGCACCATCAACAAACGAGACAAATTGGATATTTTCTTCTCGAGACAATGGCTCAAAACTCGTGACAAACAGGTCCTTCCATGCGTTCTCCATGGCCCGGTTCATTCCATCAGTAATTATCTGGATAATGCGCTGCTCAGTCGCCGTAAATTCTCCTTTAGCTTGGTGCAAAGCTTTTATTTTTGAACCACCATAATATGAATTAGTCAAAATGGAGATAAATGAAGACTGCACTACCAAAAGCGAGTTACCTCTTAACTCGTCTAGTCTATTAGTTGTCACACTTACAAAGTTATCACAGCTTTCAACATACTCATCAAACGATTTCACTTCCGGAGGAAACGAAGAGATCCGAGGCATAATTCGCAACATTGGCAAAAATACCGAGCGTGTAAATCTACAGATTTTTTCGTTGACCATTCTAAGTGCGTAATAGTCACCAAGAAGCGAAAGATCTTCTGAACCAAAATCAAATTCTCTAACCGCAGTTGTGTCAAAAACCGCAGGCGTATCTTCCTGTTTAGCAGCAGCATCAAGCCCACCAAGGAGAGCTTCAACTTCATCATTTGAAAGTTTTCTAGAACCAACCATTTAAATTTGGCCTCTTATTGGAGCACAAAGGACGTGAAGTGAACTCCTTCGACGCCGCCAAAGCCCTCAAGATCCAGCAACTTAACATTGATTGCGTCCTTAATGCTATTGGCAAGATTATCCCTACCAATTTTACCATCAATATCATCGACGGAATAAGTACCTATAACGCCCAGAACTTCAGACCGAAGAGCCATTTGGTGTTTTTCAACATTTTCAATTACAGTTTCATCATATTGTGTAGACACGCCCACGCTAACTTGCAAAAACTGCTTTGATTTATTTAAATTAGTCGTAAAGTTATCAGCAAAAGTATAGTAACTTGTTACAAATGTCTCATTTACAGGCGTCTCTTTTGAAACTTTTTGAGGCTCTAGATTTTCTTCATCAAGACCATCCAAACTAGGTAGTTGCCCTGCTTGTTTAAGTTTCTTCTCAATCAGCTCTTCCACCTGTTCGATTGGCGTTTGAGTGGGCATGAATAAAAAAGCGCCCGCACCAACACCTATTCCCAGTAATAAAACTGGACCTAATCCAAACAGGGCAATTTTTGTGAAGTTAATTTTTCGTTTTGGAGCTTCTTCAGCCATTATCTCATCCTAAGCAATCAGGTTCAAACCGGTTGGTGTTCTATAAGAACTAGCAGTCTGGGTGTTTAGTGTTGTGGTACGCTCTAAAGCGCTGTTTGCCTTGCCTGCAACCTTGTTTCGGCTTTGATTTGCATTCTGCCTTTGCTGGTCAGCGCCGCTTTGCATTCCAACTGAGAACCCCGCAAGTTTCATACCATTTTGACTTGTAATTTGTAACAAAGAGTCTTCGTTCGCGCGTAAAATACTTGCCGCAGCCTGGGTTTCAGCAAACATTCGAATGTCAATTGACTGCTTATCCATTGAAATATTGACCCTAATTTTTCCGAAGCTCTCCGGCTCAAGGTTAATTTCAAAATTCTCATTTCCACTCAAAACCTTGTCAACGACCAGCATACTTATTTTGGACGCATATTGGGCATCATACAATGAAATACTATTAGTTAAGTTTGGCGCTGATCCGCTTGAACGGGCTAACGATCCAGTTTGAGACACAATCTGGTAGCTAAGTTTTTCATTTAAGGGAGTGGATAGATTGATACTTTCTCCGGCAACCAAACCCACTCTGGACGATGCACCAGTAGGCGCTTCGAACTGTACCCTTGCAACAGATGTCATTCTCAGAGCCTCTGCAGCTTCAAGAAAAGATCTCGGATTAAAAGGCTTAGACGTACTTTTAAATTCAATTAAATTTTCATCCACTCCCTCATTTAAAACGAATATTTTGTCATTTTTAGAATCTAAAAACGATTTTACTTCACGTTCTATCGCGAAAATACTAGCGGCCATATTGTCATATTTTCTATCAGCCATCCCCGAAATATGTTGGATTTCTTGATCTAAAATTAACTTATTTTGAATTAAATTATTTGGTTTTTGTTGTATAATAGCCGATTGAAATTCCGAAAAGTTATCTTGCTGAGCTGCGGCAACAACAGATACAAAACTTGCAGATTCCCTTCCAACAGTATTAGTGGGCAAAACTATTTGAGTGGTATGGGAGGAGGTTGTCGACATTTCACTCAGCGTTCGAACGAGCTCCTTAATAGACTGGACAGTGTCATCTACTTCATTGACAGGGGCATCCCGCATTAACGCTTGTTGCTGAAGGGCCATATGGTGATCTTGCACAACGCCACTGTAGCTATCTTTGGTTAAACTAATTTGAAATCTTACAAAATCTGGCAAATTTTCTAAAGTAGTGTTTTCAGGTATGGCCAAAACTACAAGTAATTTGGATCGTGAATCAACGCTAGGATCAATCTCAACAGCACGTGTAACACCAATCACACTCTGTAAAGAAGATTCGTCTTTTTGTGAAGGAAAATCATATACTTCAACTGCCCCTAAACCACCTTGAGCATCCAACAAATCAACCTTTACAGAAATAAACTTATCAAAAGTCTCTGGCCGTACCTGCGTATTTTCAATCTCAATAGGCACCACTTGTGGCACTAGAATTTCGCCAAAAGATACTGCTTCAGGATTTTCTAAGGTGCCGTTTAAATCATCACCCTGCAACTTTGCCTTCAAGTCTCTGATATCAAAAAATATCGAAGATGCTTGAGAGATATCTAGCTCAAGTGGAACAGCTGCACCCGGCAGTAGATCCGTCAACGCCCTCAAGCTTTTGTCCTGGGAATTATCCAACTCAAGTGAAACAGATGTATCCTGCAGTAAATCGTTCAACGCCCTCAAACCCTTGCCCTGTGAATTATCCAGCTCAGGTGGAACAGCCGCACCCAGCGGTAGATCAGTCAAAGCTTTCAAGCGCTCTTCTGTTGATATGGCAACTCCGGGTATCATCTCGTTCAGAGCTGGGTCGATTTTATAGTCTTTAAATGGAACACCATTCAACTCCACACCAGTTGTCTCGCCTTTGGCCAGGTCAATCGCAACTAAGAGTTTTTCCAAAGCTGATAAATTGAACCCAGTATAGCTTTGGGGGAGCTTAGTATCATTAGTAATAATATCATTAGTAACCAAATTGAGCCTAGAATCTACAAACGAGGCTGTTGCGTTTAAATCAAGGTTAGCCGAAATATTCCCACCGTTTTCTAAATAGCCGATAAGTCCGTCTAATCCGTGTTCCTCAACAAGGCTTTCCACAGTGTTATCAAATTTTATGAACTCATTATCAATTACTTGAGAAAGAAGATCTTGTGGTGACAGTTCGCTGTCAAGCTTCCCGCCTAGATCACCAAGGCTGATATTAATCTGTTTATTAGCAAACAACCCTTCGGACTGCTCATCATTTAGAGAAGCTAGCATCATAGAGAAATTTCCAAAGAGACCCTCGTCCTGCCCACCTGCAGCATTTTTCGACCCTAATTGTAAATCGCCATGGGCTGACCCAACACCACCACTGAAAGCAATACTCATGCGAAAAACTCCAAACCTCTTCAAAGAGTGAAATGCAAATTTTGTACCAATTATTTTTTTTGAAAGAGTATATCTCGATCAAACTCTTTTAATTCCTTTTCTCTAAGCTCTTCTGCGTTCAATTCATTCAATTTTTCTAAAATTTTTCTATTTTTACGTTCATGTGAAGATACTAATTTTTGCAAATGTATTTTTTCAGTCATAAGAAATTCAATTTTGTTTCCCACGATTTCTTTCTGGCTAATCATTTTTTCACGAAGTTTACTATTAATCAAAGCTCGGTGACTAGTTTGCACGACACCAGGCTCTACTGTCTCCTCGATATTAAAGGTTAAATCAGTTTCTAGTTTACGAATTTTCTCGATATTTTCGTTCATATTACTCAATTCAAACTGAGTTTTTAATTTTTTAGTTTTACCATGCCGGTAAATTAGGTCAAAAATCTTATGCTTAGCCATGCTACAAATTACTCGAATAACGTTGAGAGCAAGCGCTCAGTTTGTACGAATGAAAAATTTTCAGCTTGGTTTTGTTGCAAAAAGCCAACGATTTTCGGCCATAATTGGACTGCCAAATCAAGGTCTGCATCCTGACCTTGGACGTATCCCCCCATTAAGAGAAGATCTTGATTTTCTTGATATATAGATACCAATTTCCTTAATTTACGAGCATTTTGTAAATGTTTCTCGCTACACAACTCATCCATCAATCTACTCACAGAATTACCAACATCAATCGCTGGATAAACTCCCTGCTGTGCCAGTTTTCTTGACAAAACTATATGGCCATCCAAAATCGCCCGAGCATTATCAACGATTGGGTCTGCAACAGTATCATCGCCGTCAGCAAGAATGGTGTAGATAGACGTGATTGAACCCACTGAATATATACCAGCTCCAGTTCGCTCAATCAGTTCAGGTATTAATGAAATTACAGATGGAGGATACCCTCTAGCCGTCGGTTGCTCTCCCAAAGACAATCCAATTTCTCTTTGTGCATGAGCTACGCGGGTTAGAGAGTCTAAAATCAGCAAAACATTTTTACCTTGGTCGCGAAAGTACTCTGCAATGCTTGTAGCCCTTTTAGCACCCTGTAGCCGGAGAAGCGCGGATCGGTCTGCAGGCACTGCAACAATGATAACCTTGTGCTTTGAATGCGAACTTGTAATTTCTTTTGAAAACGAAGCTAATTCTCTTCCTCTCTCTCCAATTAGACCAACTACAATAACATCCGCTTCTGCACATCTAGTAATCATACTCAAAAGGACCGACTTACCAACGCCAGAGCCAGCGATAATGCCCATTCTTTGTCCACGGCCAATGGATGTTACAGCATTAATACTTTTAATCCCAACATCAAAGACTTCTGTGATTTCCCCTCGATCAAATGGATTTACAGTTTTTCCTTCTACTGGGTAGCGCTCCTCCGCATCAATTGACCCTTGTCCATCAAGTGGGTGACCCAGCCCATCAATTACACGACCCAAAAGGTTCGGCCCAACTTCAATTTCTTTAAGTCCAAAAGAAGCAGTGACTTTATCACCACTTAAAATTTCTGAAGATTTTTCGTATTGAAAAATTATGTTTTTATTATCCCTAAAGCCGACAATAGCTCCCTTTGATGAAGCTCCAAGCTTTGATTCAATAGTGCATTCCGAGCCAATTGAAGCTGGAAATTGACTACTTTCGATTACCTGTCCGTCAAAGGAAACCACCGTGCCACTGAATTCAATGTTCTCAGTCACAGAAACGCGTTTCTTCACGCCAAGAAACGTCCTTTCAAGCATAGATTTCTGGCCATGAAGTTGATATTTTTCGTGATTACTAGGCATTTTAGATTAATCCCCAACCGCGAGATCGAACAATGAAACACGTGCCGATGATTTGGCACTTAAAACTTCGAACTCTCCCCGCTTCAAATTTTCTTTTGCATGAAATGCATATTGCAAGCCATCATCAAAGTTTAATCCAGTCAAAATCTCAAAATCTTTAGAATTCAAATACACTTTCACCTCATCATCATTTCCAGCTATTTGTTTTGCTGCTTCTGAAATTTTTTTGCTAAATGGAGCCGGGATTTCGTCAATCCTCATACCTGCAAGACCCGACGCCAACGACAAAACAAATTCAGATATTTGTGTTTCTAATTCATCAGCGATGAAATTGGACGCACCAATTATTGCCTGAAGGGCGTTCGAGAACTCTTCTTCTCTCTCGGCGAATTGACTCGTGAAACCTGCTTTAAATTCCTCAATTTTTTCTTCAAAATGGGCGTTATCATCTTGAGGATGCACCTGAGTAGAGGTGTCCTCCGCCTCACCTGCTGTTTCTAAGTGCGAAAAAGTCTCTTGAGAATCTCCCAGATCGGTTTCGTTAGCAAAACCTTTAGTCTTTATTTTATTAGAATTTTCGGGCACAATATTGCCCGCTGCATGCTGGTCATGTATTTTTTGATCAATAGCATCATCAATCGCATCCAAAGCACCTTCCGAAACCGTTGCAAGGTTCTCTTCCCCAACCGAGACCTGTGCGTCGGAAATCTCGTTAAGATTTTGTTTTTCAATATCATCCAACAAGTCATTTTGACTGTTGGTGTGCTTTTCCTGTTTATCAATCTCATTATTGGAATCGCTGTCTACAAGATTTGAACGAACCAAGTCAAAAAGACTGCTGGACTTAAATAACCTTCCCTCATCTTCCTCTGCAATATTATCAGGTCGAAACTCAGTAAGGCTAGCTGCTTTAAGCAAACCCACTAAATCAGAATTTTTCAAAACTCCCTCGTCATCGTCAGGTGTATTAGATGCTATTTCCATTAAACCATCTCCTCACCGCCACGACCAGCAAGAACAATTGTGCCATCATCTGAAAGTTTTCTAGCCACGTTGATAATTTGTTTCTGTGCCTCTTGTACCTCAGTTAGTCGGACAGGGCCCAACGCCTCCATTTCATCACGAATATTAGCGGCAGCACGCGTAGACATACAGCCCAACAATTTATCTTGAAGCGCAGTTTCTGCTCCCTTCATCGCAATAATCAAAACATCTTGATCAACAGATCTAAGAAGCGTTTGTAGAGACCTGTCATCAGAACTTGAGAGGTTCTCAAACACAAACATATTATCCTGGATCTCAGCCATGAGGTCTTTGTCCTCTTTCTTGATAGAGGTAAGAATACGTGTTTCCATTTCTGTTTTTGTAAAGTTCATAATCTTGGCAGCAGCTTTTACGCCACCAATTTTGGATGCTCGAAGAGAGGTGTTTGCAGCAAATTTTTCTTTCATAACTCGCTCTAATTCTTTTACAGCGCCAGGCTCAACAGTCTCAATTGTTGCAATGCGCCTAACGATATCCGCTTGAATTTCGTCCGGCAACAGAGTTAGGACATCTGCTCCTAAACCAAAATCTAAGTAAGAAATAATCAGAGCCTTAATTTGGGGATGCTCATCTATTATCAACTCAGAAATTGCACGAGCATCCATCCAATCTAAAATATCAATCGCTGACTCTGAACTTGCTGGAGTAATGCGTCCTAATACAGACTGAGCTTTATCTTCACCCAACGCACGAACCATAACATTTTCAATGTAACGTCCGGCACCTAACCCCAAGCCTGTTTGCTTTTTAATAGTTTCGAGAAATTCATCCAGGACCATATTAACAGTATTTTGATCGACCCCAGCCACAGAATACATCGCAGTACCCAAGTGCTGAACCTCTTTAGGAGTCAAGTTTTGCAAAACTTGCGCCGCTTCCTCTTCGCCAAGAAGCATCATGAGGATGGCAGATTTCTCAGTACCAGAGAGATCTGCTAATTTTTCGATGTCTGATACTTCTTCAGCCATTTTCTACTCCTATTAAAGCAAATTAAGATCATTCCGCATCAATTGCTTAAAGACGTTAGCTACGCGCCCAGCTTCATCAGCTACAATCATTCGAACTAGAGCAACTTTATCATCATATGTATTAGCTGTATCTAGAAGGTCTGCTGAAATCCCACTCTTCTTTTTAGGCTTCAGTTTTGCCTTTATACCCTCCAGGGTTTCTCCCTCATCCACCTCAACGGCTTTAGTGCTTTCAACGCGTTGCGTAGCTAGATCCGCCATTGTCTCCGCCTCAGCATATAACTCCATAACCGAGTTAGTACTTGAAGTAGGAACTAAAATTCTCGAAAGCATTGGCCGTACGACACCAAGGGATACAAATCCTAGCAGAAATACAATTAAAGTTTTTTCAATTATTGACTTAAACCAAGTGGTTTCATACCAATCAATTTGCTCACCAAAAATTTCTTCGTTAAACAGCTGCGATGTAATTGTTAGGCTATCGCCGCGCTCGCTTTTTATTCCAATAGCACTGGCTATTAATTGCTCCATTTCATTTTTAATTTTTTCAGAAATGGGTTCATATGTAATTTCTCCAGTATCCGGATCGATCACTTTTCGGTCCCTGACTAACACTGCAGCATCAATTCGGGAAATCGTATTTGAAGGTGTTGTTACAGTTTCAAACTTACGACTTACCTCATAATTTTTTAACTCTGTTGACGATTTAGTTTCAAATTCATTTTTCTCTACCTCGCCATCCGCACCCAGACTAGCACGCCCAGCTGCAGTCTCAATATCAGCCTCTGGCGGCGGCTGATTAGAAATTGCGCCTGGGATACCTACCGCATCTTTTTTTGCTGTCACATTTAAAGAGCTCTGTTCACTCAAGATGGCAGAATCTTTTGGATCAACTAATTCTTGAGAAGTTTCACGGCGCGTAAAATCAATTTCTAAGTTTACTTGCGCGGTTACATTTGAAGCGCCAACGATCGGCGCCACCAAGCTTTGTATCCTGGAGCGATAAATACCCTCGAGCCTCATCCTGTATGCAAGCTGGCTGTCAGCCATGATCTCGTCCGGATTATCTGGAGAGTAAGATAATAAGCGACCAGATTGATCAATTATCGATACACCACTTTGTCCCATTCCTGGGATGGACGACGCAACCAAGTTGGTAATCGCCCTCACCTGAGTTTGATCAAGCTGCCGGCCGTTTTTTAAAGTTACAAATACCGAAGCGGTAGGCGGTGTTTGATTGCGAATAAATACAGATTTTTCCGGCAAGGCCAAATGGACACGCGCAGCCTGTACGCTACTAATCTCGGCGATAGATCTTGAAAGCTCGTTTTCTTGAACTTTTTTTAGCTTCATCGTTTCTACAGACCGGGAGACACCTAATGGTAGATTGTCAATGTCTTCAAAGCCATTGGCTGAATATTCTGGAAGACCTTGAGCGGCTAATGATATTCGGGCTTGGTGATAATCATTAGTTGGAATTAAAACTTCACCTGTAGCTGGATCAAGCTCTACATCCATACCCATATTTTTTAATGATTCATAAATCTTTGATTTGTCCGCGTCAGATACAGAAGCATACAATGTAGTCATATTCGGCTCACGCATCGATACAAATACTACCGCCGCAGCCACGGCCGTCAGAGCCGCCAAAATTGTTGGAAATGCGCGTCGAAAACTAGGTTGATCTATAGCCTCACGAATATTGACCATAGCATTTTTCGGCGACGTAAGCATGTTTCTTGAACCTACTTCAGTAGTTTCAATGCTAACCATTTGATCTGTATTTGCCATAATTCTTGCCCTGTCCGCCTTATACCGGCATATTCATGATATCTTTATAAGCGCTTAATGCTTTGTTACGGATATTAAGCGTTAGCTGAAAACCAACTGAAGAAATTTGCTGATTAATCATAACCTTAGATAAGTCATTTTCGGCGCCAAATTCATAGTCTCGCGCTAGCTGTGAAGCGGTATTTTGAGCCTGTGAGACTCCATTTAAACCATCAGAAATTCGTTGTGAAAAAGACGGACCAGCGTCAGCAGATTTGGCCTGTAAAGCATCAGCTGAAAGCTGAGCCTTCTGCTGGACCGATGACATGTTTGTGTTAACGGCGGTGATATTTGAAGCTTGAATTTTCATGATACGTTCCTCATCCAACCTTTGCGTGAATCTTTGAATTGAGCGCATCAATGGTGTTTCTTGGCCTTAACGTTAGTTCATTATCAAAAATGATGTCGGCATGCCCAATTTCATCGGCATAACTCAGTATTTCTGCGCGCTGAATAACATTGTCTAATTCCCTTACATTGCCGGGCCACTCGTGTTGTATGAGCTTTTTTAGAGCCTCGGATGATAAAACTTTGGGGATGCCGTTTTCAGAAACATTACGCGTCAATAAGTGGGCGGCGATAGCAGGAATATCAAGCGGTCGCGATTTCAGCGCACATGTGGAAACTGGGAAAACGTTTAGACGGTAAAATAGGTCTTCTCTAAATTTGTTTGCTTGAATTTCTTCTAGCATATTTCTATTTGTGGTTGCCAAAACTCGGATATCTATTTCAATCTCTTTTGTACTTCCAACTGGATTCACTACTTTTTCTTGCAAAACTCTTAGAAGCTTAGATTGAAGTGTCAAAGGCATTTCTGAAATTTCATCAAGTAAAATAGTTCCAGAATGTGCTGCCCTAAAGAGTCCCACATTGGATTGCAGTGCTCCAGTAAACGCTCCCTTCTCATGCCCAAAGAGAATGGATTCCAACATGTTTTCAGGTATTGCAGCACAATTCACTGCTATGAAGGCTTCGTCTTTTCGTACTGACTTGGCGTGCAAAAGTTTTGCAACAACCTCTTTACCTGTACCAGTGGGACCATTTATAAGTACGCTCGCATTCGATCCGGCGACCCTACACAGCAGATTTACCAAATCAGCGGTTTCAGGGTCATCACACGGTAAATTGACATGCTTTACAAGAAATTGTTCTAAAAAGAGGTTTAAGTAAAAGGATTTCACATGCGATAGTTCTGAGAAATCTAAGGGCATGTAAAAGTAATTAATAGCTCCGTTGCGCTTGTGTCTAATCGCAAAATTTTCCGAACTGGCCACAAGCACAAATACTTTTGTTATCTTGTGAGACCGAAGATATGTCTCAAATGTATCAGAATGTACGTCGCAATCTTTGGATGTCTCTGAAATAATTAAATGCCTCTCTTTTGAGATCGTCTGGACAGAACCCTCATCACCCAAAATAGACCACTCGACGCCCCTTTTATCTAAAGCGCTACAGATGATTTGGGTGAAGTCAGTGTCACCAGCATCTATTAAATAATTTGTCATCATCAGCCTCCACCGAAGGTATTGCACACCTCGTGCCAAACAAAATATATAAATAAATAACAACTATTTATGAGTATTTTTATTCTTGAATTACACTCAAAACGATAGGCGGTCATATTTTTGACAGCCAGCTAACATAATCCAAGGATGCGACGTTAATAGATATGAAGAGGAGATTATAATGAACACACAAGCGGCCATCAGTAGTTATACAGAAATCAAAAGCCAAACACTCTCTCACGAAAGTGTTGGATACAACGTTGTTAGCGCCGCTTTAAATAAACTTGAAGTAAATTTAAAATCATTAGTCTCCTCCACACACAAGCAGGAGCGTAAAAAAGCGTTTGAAACAGCCTTACTTACTTTATATTTCTTGCAAAAGAGTTTAGATTTTAAATCCCAGGGTAACTTAGCAATTAATTTATATCGCCTATATGAGTTCTGCCGGATTAAGCTTCTCGAAATTGGTATAGACGGCAGCTCAAATAATGATGAAATAAAGAAATGCCATTCGTTTATAAATGAAATTCGAGTAAGTTGGGACAGCGTGAGAGACAAATAACCAACCAGGCTATGTAATATATGCACCTGAATTTGTATTCGCGATAACTACAGCAGTAGTTGCCGAGCGATATATCGGATCAAATTTAGGAATTGAGACAACAGCATACAAATTCTCCACGTTCCTACAAACCCGTTATAGCGATGAGAATGCACAAAACATTAGAGTCGCAGCGGAAGCATTTATAGTTAGTATGCTAGAAGCTGATGTTGGTAACGCAGATGTAATTCTACAAAGTTATCAGTATGAGGAATTTTTACTAAAAGTAATGTAAGCTTAGGAAGTGGTCACCCATTTTGGGCGACCCTTTACAAGGCATTAAAAATAGGCCTTGCACACCAACAGTGATAAACCGAGCTTGCAAAGCTTTTGTTTACAGATCAAAACAAAGTGGGGCTTGTAATTGCCTAACTGGTTGGTCACTTGATAACCAAAAATCAAGCACTTTTCTCAGAAATATGGGTAACTTAGAAGTAAGCGCATTTGATTTTATCAACATCAAGCAATCAAACTAGTATGTAAATGAGGTCTTAGTTTAGGCGTAGTGGATATGTTGAAATATTTCGTTGCTGCTATATTTTGTTGGTAGTTAGGCGAAACACTACCCTGGGCTAACTGCCGGTTTTCGGCATGAATAGCAGAAGGCGTAAGATAAGGACTGAATATTCTAGAAGTATAGTCAGCTTTACCTTGACCTTTAACTGTAGGATGCACTGGCGTTATAGCCTGCCCTGCCGAACTAAATGGATTTTGGTTAAAAATCCCCGAGACTGTTGGTTGATCCGACAACTTAATGTTAGAAGCATGTGGCAAGTATAGATCTAGATTCAGCATAGCTGAATTTTATACACTTTTAATTTACTATTTCAAGTTTTGCGAAAAAGGTTAGAATTATGAAGCGAAAATGCGCTTTTTGCGAAAAATCACGGCTAACGTTTGTTTGGCTTATTGCTTTGGCAATTTTAATTAATGCGGTTTCAAATTTAGTATACTATCGCGACACTCTAACTGTATTCGAAATACTAAAATTACCGCTTGGGTTTTGTCTACTCGCATTTTTAGTCAAATTTTTGAAACGAAACGAATAATTATGAGTTAAAGCCTACGCTGCAGTAGTTACTAATGTCTGTTTAACAGGGCTCTGTTCGTCTAATTTTACTACTAAATTAGCTTTGTGCGTAAATTCGTCCGTACTGTTATAATAGCTGCACGAAATAACAAATTTCATCTCTGAGTGTGAATTGGTGTTTTTTTCATTGAACTGCATAATCGATCCTCCATCCGAGAGATGAGCATATTTCGTGCCATAAGCTAAACGATATTATAGTTTATTATGTAAACGTAGTGGATATCTGGATTGAAATCCTTTTCAATCAGATATTCATTCAATCCATCCATTATTTTGTTAGTCATTATTTTTCGCCCTTCAGTCGTTAAAAGCTCATTGCTAATAGTATCTACGACTATAGTGGAAATCTCAGAAACTAGTTCAGATTCAATCTCATAAATAGCTTTTATAAAAAAATCAGCAGTTACGTTAGTCTGATATGTAGCGATTGCCACCTCAAAACTAAATAGTTCTTTGGTGTCATTTAACCGTCCTTGAAACACGTTCTCGATTTTCAAATAATTATACTTATCGGCTAGTATAGGATTACCATCACCCGGCACATCTTCAGAATTCAATTCTGCCGCGCTTGACGCTTGAACGTTCTCGGCTTCCGCGAGCTCTTCGAGCTGCTCTTCAAAATAGACGCCAGAGTAATCAGCCTCCACTAACGTATGCCCGAAACTAAACAACAATAAGACCAGTCCAGCTGGTAAAAATATTTGCAAATAGAACATAGCGCCCCTCCAATTAAAGTGGAGCAAAAAACATGCCACATTGTTTTTTGGTTATACCAGCTCTTTATTCAGTTTTTTCTTTAATTTCGACGCTGATGCCTAAACGGTCTTCACCATCACGAAGTAATTGAGAACTGGAAAGATCAGTCAAACCGTCAAAATCAACTATCGTAAACGACACTTCCGCCTTAGAACTCGATATTTGAGTTATAATTTCGTTTTCAACAAATTTATGACGTAATATTTCATAACTCTTGAAAAATTCCAACCAATCGCCAAAATTACCATTCGAAATATTTACTGTTGCAATTACATCCATTGTGTAAATCTTCCTATACAATGCCCTGGGTACTCACCAAAGTTTTTATCAGATTATGACAAAATAGAAATTTTGCAAAACATTTATCAAAAATATTAAATAACTTTGGCACATAATTTGCGGTCGAGTAGGATATATAATTTTTAGGAATCTAATCTTATGTTGTTCGAAAAACACACTCGCCTTTGTGCCGCTATGTTCTTTGCATTCGTTCCAGCATTGTCAGAAGCTAATTCTGCCTGCACGGAAGCAGCAAAAGATTTCAACCTTTGCTTAGACGACAAAATAGATCAGCAATTACTCTATTTAAACGAATACCCGAATGTGGATCAAACACTAATATATTATTCTGGAGCCATTTTATACAATGGTCCAACACTTAACAAAACTAACACACTCACTGAGCAACAAGACCCCTCAATTCAAGAAAATACCAAAAATTCAAATTTAATTCTAAGAGCTCAACCCAACACTGCAGAGAACCTAAAACCCGTATATGATGAAATTAAACATAAATTTGGCGCTTTAACTGACTTTGAAAGAAAAAATGTTCAAAAATGCCTGCGTTACGGCTCCTACACAGGAAAAGTCGACGGCATCTGGGGAAATGAAACCTTCCATGCGATAAAAAACTTTCAGTTAAATTCAAGTAACGATACGGATAACAATAATGAAAACGGGGACACTAGTGTAATCACCAAAATTAAGAATTTATTTTCAAGAAAAAAATCTTGCTATGAATTAGTTAGTAAAGACTTCAAAATATAATTTTTTGCTTTTAAATATACGCCTAAAAATATACGCTTTTAAGGTAGTTGCGGCTTGTGACGTTTAATCGATACCGGGAGTTCATAATGTCTGAAACAAATCAAGAAGAAGAGGCTAAGATCAGTGTCAATGTTTTGAGGGTCAAAGAAGACGAAAACACCTACATCAACAGTTCAAAAGAGCGCATGTTCGATGTGGTGAGCTTATTTGTTAACAATGCCGAAAACTCCGTTGCGTTGAATGATTTCTCTCAAATTTTTAAAACTGTGACAGTTTGGATTAAATTCAGACCTCGCAAGCTCGGCACTTATGTTGAGGTTATGAAGGAGCGCACTACTGATACGACAATTAGCGTCCGCTACAGCGCAGATGAATATATTCCACACGTGAAAGAAGTGCTGAGAGATCATAAAATTCGAGTTAAGTCGATTGCTAATAACGTGATGGTATGTCACACCCCAAAGCCCAGCGATCAGGATATTGAAATAGCAGTTCAAAAAATCAAGGTGCTCGCTAACACAGCGAGGTCGTCACTCTCCCAGGTGAAAGCTGATACGATTCAGAGGTTACAAGCTGCTCTAAAAAACGAATATTTAGAAGCAAAAGATGTCAAGTTTGCAATCACCAACATAGAAAAAGTCGAACAACAAATGGCGGCTATGTTGACTTACTTTAGGCTAGAGAACGAAAAAAAACTCAGTGGCCGAAAGTTTGAATTCGACACTGTTGAAGCTAAGGAAATTTGGTCAACAGTTAACAAAAAAATTAAGAAAAATGGTAGCGTCGAAGTGTAAATTATGTCTATTTTTGAGCGCACACGACATTCAAGAATTATCTTGATAATTTTCTTATGGTTTTTTGTTTTTCCCGCTGCGGCTAGCCCCAGTCTGCAAAACCACAAGCAAATCTCATTCAATTGCATACAAGATGAGCTGGAAAAATATTTTTGCACTAATGTATCGGTAGCCAATCCAGACATAATTTTAACGCTCCCCAGACTAAAGCGGAAAAAAATTTCGCGATACGTTAATGCTTTCCGTATCATGCCATCGGTAACTAATCTTACAAAAGAAACTATTACTTTCGCCAAGATACGTTTAAAATTTTGGAAAAAGTCAGACCCGTTCCATGACTTCGTAATCCAACAAAAAATAATACCAAACGACTCATCTCACACAAAAATTTCATACTTGATTAGAAGTGATGTCCCAGTACAAACCATACTGTATGGCGAGCTGCTGGCCACTATGGAAAATGGTTCATACGATCACTTAATACTGGAATTGTTAGACGTGAAATATGTAGAGTAGGTTAAGTCTTCTACACAATCCGCAGCTCAGAAGAGATTCAGTGGAAATATCGCATGTGGCATAATACATTAAATCTTTTGTTTATTTCCATTTTAGTTGGGATACTCCTGGGCGTTTTCGGAGCAACTGCAGCTCACTATTTTAGAACTGGAATTTATTTCATCGAGCAACTTGTCAGTACTCGTTTTGATAATGCCAATCGTTTTATTTTAATTTTTTGTAGTCTCAGTATCGCTGCAGTTATGATAAGTTTAATCAAGGCGAAATTTAGTTTGATCAGATGGCACGGGCCAGCAGATACTATCTTTGCTGCACACCGAGTAGACAATGAACTTGATATAAAATCCGGTATTGCTAGTACTTTGGCGGCATTCTTCTCGGCTGCTGGTGGAGCGTCAGTTGGTCAATACGGGCCGTTAGTGCATTTTGGGGCAACACTAGGCTCATGGATTAAAACCATCCTCAAACTACGCATTAGTACAGATATTGTTCTTGGTGGAGGCGTTGCTGCCGCAATATCCGCTGGCTTCAGTGCTCCATTAACAGGAATAATCTTTGCCCATGAAGCCATATTGCGCCATTTTTCATTTAAGGCATTGGCGCCAATCGCAATAGCATCCGGTACCGCAATTGTAATTCACAATTATTTATGGAGTTCATCGAACTTTATGATGGGGCTTTATCCAGGGACAGACATTGGCCCTATGATATTAATTTCCATTGCGGCCGGTCCATTCTTCGGCTTTGTTGCAATATTGTTCATGTTCACAATTCTAACATTTGCAAAAATTCCAACGCAAATGGGCTTGAACCAATTCCAATCATTTTTAGTAGCCATTACCGGATTAAGCATAATTGGAACATTTTATCCTGAGGTCATGGGATTAGGTACTTCTGCAATAATAAGCCTTACAACTGGAAGTACGTTATTATTGATGGCAGTCGCAATCCTATTCGGAAAAATTATTGCAACAGCATTATCCTTGGGGTTTGGCTTTTTTGGTGGTGTTTTTTCGCCCGCTTTACTGGTAGGCGCCGCAGCAGGGTCCATTGCGACATCAGTCCTAAGTTGGATGGGGATACAATCATTTCAGGGGCCAGAGCTTATAATATGTGGGATGGCAGCTGTTGCTGGATCCGTTATTGGCGCTCCAATATCCATGATCATGATCGTACTAGAGCTCACAGGCTCATATAGTCTGGCATTAGTATCAACAATCGGAATCGTTACGGCAAGTATGATCAGCGGTCAATTATTTGATCATTCCATTTTTGACAGGCAACTTTTAAGTCGTGGTATTGATCTTTCACGGGGCCGTATGGGTATAAGACTAATGGAAGAAAGTATTACAAAGATCACATCTTCGGATGTTTTAAAATTCAAGCCAGAGGTAATTGTCGACGTAGCAAAAGCCGAAATGGTAAAAATGCGGTTGAACGAAGCCTATGTTAACACGCATGAAGGTAAATATATTGGAAAACTTCACCTGAAGACATTGATATTTGCAAAGCCAAGTGATGCCATTATAAAATATACTGATACAGAGGCGTTAAACATAAAATCAGATGCCTCGTTGCAACAAGCCATTGAGGCTGCAGCAAACTTTATAGGTGAAACAATACCAATAGTTGATAGAAAAACTGAAACATTAGTAGGTACAATTAACGAGGGTGATTTACTCAAGATGTACCTTGACCTTCAGGGGCAGACCATTGATTTAGAAAAACGGTAATCAAAAGTTTCGCTCAACGTAAATTCGTCAATTTAAAATTGGTACGATATTTGCTGACTTCTAAGATGACGGTCCAGAAAAAAATATCGCGGCGTACGTTCTTCGCAGCAGCACTCTTGCCAGCCTTGTCGGAGGCCAAGCCACTGATAGATTTTGGACAAGGTCTTGGCTTATTTTCAAATCAAAAAAAATCTATCAGCAGAAATAATTTCAATGGCCTAGCCTTGCACAATGATCCCGAACCCGAACTGCATGATTTTAATAAACTTAAATCAAACGATTTCTCACATGTCCTAGTCGAAAAAAAATTTAATTTGAAACTCATAAGCGCTAACACAAAAGAAGAGGTTTCCTTTCAATTTCACAAAAATCATCGTCTTGGCAGCCAGGACATTTCTAAGTTAAATCATTTTTTAAAGGATTGGCGAACCAATGAAATTAAGAAATTTGATGCAACAGTATTAAATGATTTTTTAAAGGTTTGCTCTTTATGTTCTGAAAAAATTGATGCCTTAGAAGTAAACGTACATTCTGGGTTTAGGTCTAAAGAAACTAATGAATACTTGCGACGAAACAGTCTCAAGGTCGCTCGAAATTCGATGCATATTTTAGGAAAAGCCATAGATTTTTCTGTCCCGGGAATGAGCGCTCCGCAACTAGCAAAAATAGTTAAAGCCAACACTGAAGGCGGTGTTGGAAGCTACCCAACTTTTGTCCACTTAGACAGTGGCCCCCAGCGGTCATGGTCATAATTAATGTTTATTAATGACAATTTAGTTCAACCATTTTAATAATATCAAAAAAATCTAACCAATTCAACCTCAAGACATTCACAATGCGTATGAATTGCCGTGCGTAGGTTAAACATTCAAACAACAAAAAAGCTTAAAATCTCAGATTAGTCACAATCTAAGTATCCACTGATCATACATTTTTTTGCCAGAATAAGCGCTTTAGAAATTTGTGACATTGTCATATTTTCCTCTAAATCTTGTTTATTCTTTCTTGCGACTACATCCCCATTTGATGCTGCCAAATTATACCACTGATGTGCTAGGACTTTATCTTGCTCAACACCGGCTCCAACCTCATACATATTGCCTAAGTTCGACATTGCAGTCGCGCTTCCGGAACTAGCTTTATGGCGCCACTCAATTATAGCCTGGGAATAATTGCCTAACATATACGCTGCAAAACCTTTGTCGAAATTTTGTGAAACCGCGTTTTGAGCAGTCAAAAAAAAGATATGCGCTGCAATTAGAAAAAATTTCATTCGCGAAGCTCCAATTGACAACAACTTAAGAAAATCAATTTACGAACCCTAATCAGTCGCTAACGTTTACAGAATGTTGTCATGATGCAATAGTTAATCAAGTTTCTCGTTAAGATGCTATTTATGCTTAATTGTTCCACTAAAATTTGACCTTTCAGTTTAAATATATTGTCTAGAGACAATCATAACCTGAGAGGATATCGCCCTGATAGACACAAAACGCCTACCAAACCAACTTACCAAACCCATAAGTAAAATTTCCGTCTTTCAGTGACCTAATTGCCGATTCAATTTACTTTTCTCCAGCTAATTTCACGTTAAAGCAGATACCGCATAAACGGCACCAAGTATCGGTAGACCTATTATGGCCACGGATAATAAGAAACGTGCTGCGTGCCACAGAAAGTAACTATTTGTGTATGAATTATCGCTCATTCTACTGCCCTCTTTTTTAACAATTAATTTAGGAAAATAAATCAATAAATCTATAGTAAAATGTTGCCTAAAAACCAATTTATGTGACCAAACAACCAATTGAACAATTGCAGAAAAGACATACCAAATGTAGCAAAGTAAGTTGCAAATAAGCAACACAATAGGGCTAGCAAAAGCCTCCAACCTGATAAATAACAACGACACAACCGGCTTATTTCTGAAAAAATGGCCGGCTCACCACAGTCACTCTCACTAAACAAGAGGCCTAAAACGTATAGGCCAAGAAACCTCGATAGAAAATCTTCCATTCAGAAGCTGGATGAAATTTAAAAGCCGGGCCCCGATATTACGCTGTTGTTCTGAGCACAACGAAAATCCGGTCTCAACACAGAAAGTAGCGAATGCCTGATCGGGATTTAACCCAAGATAATGCGCATAAGAACGGACATAACCAGGAACAAATTTTAAGCATCGAAACGCGGATACATCTCCACTTTCTATTGCTAAAATATACTTTTTTGATAGCCGTAATTCCAACCGCACGTCAGTAATGGACTTACCCAGCGTCGCACGTTCACCTCGCATAATGTCACCTAAGGTTACTTCAAAATCATCAAACTGTTGCAACATTTCGAATTTAACTCACTTTTTTGCTTCTAGGATCGCTGAAACCAATTTCAAAATCTTTGTGCTAGCTGCTAGGCTATCACATTGTCGCAGCAATCAACAAGAAAACGCATCCGCATCCGCAAGAAATCATCACCAATCCTCTGTTAGTAAAATTCAAAAGGGTAAGTAATACAAATGCCTCTGACTTTTGGTCTTAAAATCAATTGAGTTTCATCGGTCAAAATGTATTAATAAAAAAGGTGGGTAGTCGGAAGTACACATAGGAATTTCCAATAATTCACTGATCTTGTAAAAAATTAACAACCCAAGAAGTGAAATTATGCGAAAATTGAAACATAAATTAATCGCTTTAACTCTAATTCTATTCAACTTGGCTATTATGTCGACATCCGCGCTGAGCGCCAACGTTCCATGCAATGTGCAGTTAGAGTTCGACAGTAATTCAAAGGGTTCAGTCGCAAACTACGTACTCTCATTACAATTGAAAAACACTACTGGTCGGCAAGTGATTGGTGCGTCGGTATTGTATGGTGATGCGAATAATCACCAGCTCGGTAATGCCTTGCTCATTTGTTCAAATGGACTAAAAAACGAAGTCAGTCCAGGAAGTTATGGTAGCTGTACAGGTGTGCTACAAAAGGTAGATGGTGCATTTATGAACGCTTTTGGCAGTGAAAAGTGGACTGAAATAGTCAACACACAATTAGAGAAGTTGAACGCTGTAAAAAAATGTGAGATCCTTGGTTTTTCATATTAACAAAATATCTTGAAATATTTCCATTTTGCAGCACGACATTAATACATGTTTAGAAACTAGCATCATGCAAATTAGTTCCGACATTTAATGGGCACGCACAATTAGCCAACATAATCGAGCTCAGTTTTTGAATGTATTTCTTAAAGAATCGAATGTGTTTTTTAATCGATCGGAAATATTGCAATCTACTTCGATTGTCATTTTCTTTTGGGCCGGATGCGATTCAAAATCCGCGGTTACATCCCTGAATTTTGGATCCACCTGGATTTGCAATCGGTTACCTTCAACTGTTCGCAGGTAAGCTTTGCTAAAATTAAAACCCACATTTTTTTTTGTCTCTAAATCGACCACAACAAATGATTCGTGGGACAACTCGCAATTAGTTACAAGTTGTATTTCGGAAATTATTTCATCTTGCGATTTGTTTAACTTTAGATTTTTTTCGACAGTAACTCGAAAAGTAACAAAATTGGTTATCAAAATTAGAATGGCAATCAAAAATATATTTTTCATTCGTAATCACATTCCTATGTATCGTTTAGTGGAACCTGGCTGATGACGCGTTTGGTTATCCCTATCGAAGTCATTATATTATAATTGATATAATTCCTATCGAGTATAGTTAAAGTAGCTCTAGGACATCCATTAGTATGTAGCAGGAGAAAATTTTGTTAAGTACTCAAAAAATATTTAACGCTAACCTACAAGTTAAATATAATAAACGCTTCAAGAAGTATGGCGCCAACCCCGAGGGTAGTTATTGGCTTAGCGCTCAACGGCAGAACTTGCGCTTCGACATTATCTTCGAACAAGTAATAAAATACAGAAATAAGGAAGGCTTTTCTGTTGGCGATATCGGCTGTGGATATGGCGCATTACTGCCATATATCGAAAATAAGTATCGTGGCGAAAGAATAGACTACTCAGGATACGATATTTCAAAAGAATTAATTGAATACTGTAAGAGAAATTATCACCAAAATTGGGTAAAATTCTTTAGAGGATCAAGACCACTCAAAGACTTAGATTTTTGTGTTATTTCCGGTGCGTTTAACCTCAGCGCTACAAAAATATATTCTGAGTGGGAAGACCATATCTTTAGAACACTTTCTGATTGTTGGCAAAAAACGAATGTAGCGCTTGTGTTTAATCTACAAACAAACGACACACCTCACGTTTCCAAGGGATCAATTTTTTATGGAGATAAGCAAGTTATTGCAAGCCGATGTAACTCTTTGTTTGGCAATACTAGTCACCTGCACAGTAACCAACTACCTCATGACACGACCTTTATTATCAAGAGAGAATAATCAAAAATTTAGGGATATTATTAAGATTATAGAATACAATTTACATGAGTGTTTACAGTGATAATACCATTTTAATTTAGGAAATTAGATACGCATCTCAAAATGACAAGCAACATCTATTAACGCAGGACTGCTCAAATGATAATCGTCATCTAGATCAATCCGATCCAAGAATAGCTGCTAAATCATCCTGAGGCTCCTGCCGCGATGTCATATCGAGGCCACTCTGAATATGGTTCAGGTGAGATATGAGAAGCTGTTCGGCCATTTGCAGATTTCATATAATTTTGGTGACGTATCAGATTTTCTGGGTGTTGTGTTGCAACCGCGGGCAACCCAGCTACCTCTGAAAGATGAAAAACAGCTATAATAAAGATAATGTGCGTTCTATCTCAGTGCCTGCCAGACGTATTGAGCGATTGGGTAAGCTTGGTTCGTTGACTGCAGGTGTAGCCGGCAGCGTGGCGATAAATGGTGTTAAACAATTGGGACAAGGGAAACGCCCCTCTTTACGCAACCTCTTATTGACCCCATCAAACACCAAACGTGTGTCAGATCAATTGGCACAAATGCGCGGTGCAGTAATGAAAATTGGTCAACTGATGTCTTTGGACGCTGGAGAGGTACTTCCACCAGAACTGTCCCAAATTCTAGTGCGCTTGCGTGATAATGCTCATCCCATGCCTCCTGCCCAATTAAAGAAGGTTTTAAACGCTGAATGGCCAGCGCAATGGTTACGGTCTTTTGATAAATTTGATGTACGGCCAATTGCTGCAGCTTCCATAGGGCAAGTGCATCGAGGCCAACTCAAGGATGGACGTGATCTCGCTATCAAAGTGCAATATCCTGGCATTGCCAAAAGTATCGATAGTGATGTTGCCAATGTTGGTGTTTTGATGCGGATGTCTGGCCTATTGCCTAAGGGTTTCGAACTGGACCCATATCTTGAGGAAGGCCGCAAACAACTACACGATGAAACCAATTATAGCCGAGAAGCTAATCAACTTATGCGGTTTGGTGATTTACTGGCAGATATGACGCAGTTTGTTGTTCCAAAAACTCACGGTGACTGGAGTACACCAAATATTCTGGCAATGACGTATGTAGCAGGCGTCCCAATTGAGAGTGTTGCGGAAGAAACCCAAGAAATTCGGGATCAAATTGCCAAAGATTTAATTGACCTCACTATACACGAGTTATTCTCTTTTGGGGTGATGCAAACCGATCCAAACTTTGCCAATTATCTCTATCAGCCGGACAATCAGCGGATCGCCTTACTGGACTTCGGTGCGACCCACAAAATTTCCCCGCCCATAGTGCAATTTTACCATCAACTCATGCTCGCTGGTTTTTCTGGCGATGATCTAGTCCTAGAAGAGACTATCAAGGGCATTGGATTCGTCGATGAAAACACTAAAGACAGTCAGCGTAAACAAATAGTTCATATGGTCAAACTTGTATTCGCAACACTACAAAAAAACCGCTATCTGGATTTTGCAGACACAAAACTCGCAACGCATCTTCAGGATTCAGCACTTGCCCTGGCCAAGGATGGCTTTCTCCCCCCACTATTACCAATAGACGTTCTTCTATTACAGCGGAAATTTGCTGGGATGTTTCTCCTGGCAGTTAAACTAGGTGCTCGAGTCGATGTCGTGTCATTATTAGCCGATCACTTAAAAACAACTGCACTGCATAACGAAACAAATCAAAGCTGTCAGACAACGGAAAATTCACATCAGATTTCTGGCACAGCCTGAACCTATGCATTTAATAATTGACGCTACTCTGCGAGAGCAATGCCACGGTTTAATTTGAAATTGGTGGGTGAATATCGAACATACAACATCGCCGCCAAACGAATGGATTCAGGGCTGGTTTCGAAGTAGCTCAATTGAGAGTATTCTGTCATTTAAGGAATGCTACAAATTAGCACTACCCGCTTCAATAAAGTTTAATCTGACAGCCCCCGCTGGTTCATTAAACACCGCCTGGAGAGTTCCCCAGCGAGGCCCGATGTTATTTGACCAGCGTGGCCCCTTCGGCCGAAGCGCTCAACTTGGCATAGGCGATATTAGGGTCGACCGTGCCAAAGCCTGCGAAGGTGCCAAAGCCGCAGTCACTGCCAGCTATCACTCGTTCATGACCGACAATATCGACGAATCTTTCAATCCGCTGCGCCACCAGTTCCGGATGTTCGACAAAATTCGTTGTCGTGTCGACCACGCCTGGCACCAAAACCTTTGTATCGGGAATATCGGCCTTTCGGTCGCGAAAGACGGTCCATTCATGCCCATGGCGCGGGTTTGAGGTTTCAAACAACACATAGCGTGCCTTGGCGGACATCAGCGTATCGAACATTTTCGACATGGGAATGTCACAGACATGCGGCCCTTCATAATTGCCCCAGCAAATATGAATTCTCACACGCTCCTCGGGCACATTCGACGGCGCGTGGTTGAGCGCCTCTACATGAGTAGCGGCAATTTTCACGATAGTGTTAAGTGCGAGCGTTTTCAAAGGCCGTCCATGCGGTCTCGAACGCGTCGAAATCAAATCCGTCTTTGCGAGCAGGGTCGAGGACCAGCTTTTCGGTTTCCAAGAGTTTGTGGATTGCTGCTTCTAATGTGTCCAATACCTCGGATGGGATTACTACCCCACCGTGGCGGTCTGCATGGATCAGATCACCGTCAGCAACCTGCATCCCAAAAACAGTAACTGTCGTACCTACCTCTTTTACATGTACAAAACCATGACTAGGTCCTATTGATCCAGCCACCACAGGAAAGCCGTCCGGGAGATCGCCAAGATCGCGCATAACGCCATTGGTCAGGACACCCGACATGCCAAATCCTTTGTGAACGGTTGTGTTGATCTCTCCCCAATATGCACCAATGCAATGGGGGAAATCCAAATCCTCAACCACCACGACGGCGGGGCGCGTTCCCTTGGCCATATGGGAGTAATACGCCATCCGACGGGCTTTGATTATCTCAGGCGCTTCAGTTGGCGGTGCCACTGCTGCAATTCGGGCGGTACGTGCATAGCCAACCATTGCTGGGGCGTCAGGTTGAGACGCAAGCATCGTGCCGCGGGTAAATGCGTTAAAGCCACGTTCACCTTGCGCGACCTCGATCGCATTACAAACAGTCGGTGTGTCTACTTGTTGGAGTATTTTCAGAAGCGCATCGTTCATTTAAACCTCCAGCCAGCGGGCCAGTGCCGCATTAGTCAAATTAGGTTTTTCTAAAGTGGGCAAATGCCCTGCACCTTCGATAATCTCGAGATGAGCGTTGGGGATCAGCGCCGCCATCAACTCATGGCGGGACACAGGGCAAAGTGCATCGTCGCGCCCACACAAGATCAATGACGGAACATCTAAAACACGCAAAATATCAGTCTGATCAGGCCGATCCATCAAGGCGCGTGACTGATCAAGAAAGACATGTGGCCCAAGGCTCAGTGCCATCTCCATACAAAGATCAAGAATGCTTTGACGTTGTGGCGTCTCGCTCAGGTAATGTGGCTTCATTTCATCGCGCATCACAGTTCCTAGGGCACCGGCACGCACTTTCACCATCTGTGGCAGACGAAGGGCTTTGATCTGGTCGTCCTCAGCCAGTGGGTTGGTATCCATCAGGGCAATCCGATCAACGCGTTTTGGCTCTTGGCGTAAGACTTCCATCGCGACGATGCCACCCATCGATAAACCTGCGAGGGCAAAACGCTTGGGGGCATTAGCCAACACATCAGCGGCCAGATCTTTGACGGATGCGCGGCCAACTATTGGCATACATACTAACGTACGCCAACCAGAGAACGCCGCAATCTGCGGGCCAAACAGCCGCGCATCGCACATCATTCCAGGGATCAGGACAAGCGGTGTCATTTGACCAGTGCTGCGCCTTCCGACAAGCTTCGCAATTTGGCATATGCAATATCAGGGTCAACCGCGCCAAAGCCAGCAAAAGTACCAAAGCCGCAATCAGACCCAGCTATCACGCGATCTGTACCGACAATATCCACAAAGCGCTGAGTGCGCTCGGCGACCAATTCAGGATGTTCTATAAAGTTGGTGGTTGTATCTACCACACCGGGTACAAGGATTTTGTTATCTGGAATATCGGCCTTACGATCGCGGAACACGGCCCATTCGTGACCGTGGCGGGGATTTGATGTCTCAAACAGAACCGAAGCGGCTTTGGTCGACATCAGCGTATCGAACATCTTGGCCATCGGGATGTCGCAACAATGCGGTCCCTCATAATTACCCCAACAGATATGAACGCGAACCTTTTCTGCGGGCACCTCGGATAGCGCATGGTTTAACGCTTCGACATGCATGTTTGCTACCTTGATAAATTCGTCATCCGACAAATCTTCAAAAAGCATGTGGCGGGACAAGGCAAGATCGGGACAGTCCAGTTGCAGATCTAGACCAGAGGCAACGATAGTTTCATATTCCATCTTCATTGCGTCAGCCAGTGCGGCCAAATACGCCTCACGGTTTTTGTAGTAATTATTTTGCAAAAACAGCGAAATCACACCAGGGCTGGCGGCATTCATAAAGCCGCGCTCAACCCCGTGTTCGGCCATGGCTGCTTTCAGATTTGCGATGTCCTTTTCCAACTCACCTTGGCCTTTGGACTTTACCTCAGCCACGCACATTGGCCGCGCATATTGGGGAGAGCCGCCTTCGTTTGCTAAACGTTCCAAGAAGCCTGGGAACAGTTTCAAATCACCTGGAGCATTGCGAGGGCTATCGCCTGCGAAACCTGTGTAGCGGTCTTTGACGTAAGTCGCATAGCTGATCTTGGATGTCTCGCCATCAGACACGATGTCCACGCCCGCCTCGACCTGTTTATGCACCGTTTCGGACACGGCTGCGGTCATGCAGGCGTCAAAATCAGCCTGCTCGAACGGGGTTTCATTTTCACGTGCGAAGATAAACTCCACAACCTCTTGGGTGCGCGGCAAAGAGCCCACGTGGGTTGTCTTGATCTTGGTCATTACTCATGCTCCTGGATATAGTCTTACAGACCGGTCAGACCGGCAGCATCGTCAGTACTACGGATACGATACAAACTGGCCTCGCCTGTCATCGACGGTTCGATTGAATGCGGTTCACCTACTTTGATCAAGCATGTATCGCCTGGGTTCAGTATTTCCTCATCACCATCGAAGCGCAAACGCCAATGGCCGCGCATAGGCATCAAGACGGTGTTTTGATCAACGGTCTCCATGTCGCAGGAAATAGAATTTTGAGATAGAAAATCGACCTCGAAACCGGGACGATCCTTTAGCAGCGCATGTGCACCTATCACCTTGGCAGGCTGTTTGTCGGAAAGAGACATCATGTCCCAATAGCGCGCCACATGGTTAGGCAACACGTCAGCCGTTGTAGGCTCAGCGCGTTGGGCCAATTCCTCATCGGTCATCACCTGCTTTGGGCTGACATTACGGGGCAAGGTATCACCCGTCTTGCTATCATAGAGCACACCGTTTTCACCCAAGATCAAACCATGATCCGCAGCATCTTCGATTACTTGAGGGGCCCAGTGAACACCGCCACCAGCATCGTTGCCACCAAGGACTGCCATTATCATACCGTAGTCAGTTCCAATATTTTCAAAACCACGGAAAATACCGGTAGGAATATTGAAAATGTCACCTTCTTCGAGCGTCACTTCACCCGCATTACCCCAACGCCCCCAGAAGAAACGCCATTTACCTTTAAGAACAAAAAATACCTCGGCCGTGTTATGATCATGCAGCGAATTGCGAACTCGTGGCGGCTGTCCAGCCGCACCAATGTTAAACCCGATCTGATCCGCAATATGTACATGTTGATCCGGACTTTCAGATACACCACCACCAATGATGGTAAAGTTTTCTTTTTGATCGGATCCCGGCGTGTGAGCGTCGATAAAAGCGGTCTTGCAGGGTCTCAGCTCGCCATAGCGAACAATGCGGTCTTGGATGTTTATCATCTTACTTCTCCATTAATTTTAGTTGGGTACTAATCAAACCCAATCACTCGGAGGCCAATTAGTTAGACGCTTCGCCCGCATGGATACACGGTAAGTGCTACACCTATGCGTCATATGGGGAAACCTAAGTAGGAGCGTGTAGGCTATCACTTTGTTTTATCCTGTCTGCATCAAGATTTGCTTCCAAATCGCAACATGGTCAAACAACGTCCATTCGCGACGCAAACCCTTTAAGCCAAATTCCGCATGGGTAAATCCCATTACATACACGTCAGCACCAGTGGGTTGGCCAAACATGCCCCAGCCGTCATGTTTGCCGTGCAGGCTCCAGCGAATAGCAGCGCGTGGGGATACCATCGGGTCTTCGCGTCCAATTTGATGTTCGATCTTGAACTCAGCGTTTGGGAACGATGCCCGCAGCCCCATCCACAGCTTTTCGGTATCTGCCCAAGAATGCACGGTGGTTGAGGCAGGATGCTCAGTCTGCACAGCACGGTCATATTCTGCTCGTATAACAGCAAAATCCTTATCCATTATTCGAGTCAGGATGTTAGACATTTGCACACCCCATTCGTTGTTATTTCCGCGCCCTTTGTAAGGGCCATCAACATCAATCGCAGGACAAAATGGTTTGACACAATGCTCCGGACCACCTTCACGGGCAATCAACTGACGAGCAAACTTTTTGGGTTTCATACCCAGTTGTTTAACCAAC
This sequence comes from uncultured Planktomarina sp., assembly GCA_905181815.1. Taxonomy (GTDB): domain Bacteria; phylum Pseudomonadota; class Alphaproteobacteria; order Rhodobacterales; family Rhodobacteraceae; genus Planktomarina. The sequence continues at coordinate 293,809 of CAJIZA010000005.1, forward strand.
CCTCCAACATCACGGATTAGCCATTCGTCGTTGATCTGGTCGTTGATGGCAGCACAATCAGCAATCGCACGAATTACGAACCTTTTGCCTGTGGCTGGGCCAAAAAATCCTCCGCCAGTGTGCGTGCCCATAGTAAGTATCCGATGAGACGACAAAAACCCCTCATCTTCGTTACCCGACCAGATCACATCTTCACCCATCAGCTCACGATCCGGAAATTCTGCCAGCGTCGCCATCGTACCATTTATTGTATTTTGATTCCCGATCGATACACCTTCAGGAAAACGCATGGGAATGTCTTTCGAATACCGATGGTTTAGCGTAGCTATACCACGATCTTCCCAAATTTCCTGCGTGATACCGAGAATATAGTCAGGAAAATCTTTCCACCTGTTTGAGAAGCCCTTCATGTAGTCCATCCTTCTGGAATTTTTGCGGAACCGCGCAAAATGAGCGGGCCATCAATTGCTATTCGGCGAGTTTCACCTGTGTTGTTCTCAATCTGATCAAGCAAGATTTCAACCGTATTGGCGACCATGCGATTGGCGGGCTGACGTACTGTGGTCAGGTCATAGGCGGGCCATCTAGCTGCTGGCACATCATCATACCCAACCACAGAAACATCGTCAGGAACCCTGAGCCCAAGCTCAAAGCGCAAGGTATCTAGAACGGCAACGGCCATATGGTCATTCGCAACAAAAACGGCTTCTGGCACATCATGCGCAAACATTTTTCGCGTGGCGTCGGCAGCTTTCTCCATTGTGAAATCGCCTTCTGTACGGCAATGGAGTTCGACACCCGCCTCATCCAACGCTGATATGAAACCCGCTTCGCGGTCGCGTTGCGTTGATGCACCAGGCCAGCCAGCAATATGCCCAATTTTGCGATGCCCCGCAGCCAACAAGAATTCAGCAACCTTACGCCCTCCAGCATAGTTGTCGGACGTCACTGCAGACATATTGGGGTCATCTTGACTGCGGTTAAATAAAACCATCGGCACGCCAGCCACACGGCATCGTTCAGACAGATCAGATGACATGGCAACAGAAGCTGCAATAATGCCATCAACTTGGTAATCAAGAATTTCCTCAACAACCGTGTCGATGGACCCAGCAGTCTGTTTGGCCATAAAAATCAGTACGTGATAGCCACGTTTTTGTAATTCATTCGACATTTTTTCGAGAGCTTCTGGGTAGAACTGGTTTTCGAGATACGCCACCACCAACCCAATTATTCGACTTTTCCCTGATACCATCGCCCGCGCAAGAACATTGGGACGATAACCAAGATCTGCTGCTGCTTTACGTACTTTTTCAATGGTTTTTTTTGAGGCAGACGCTCCAGGTGTAAAGGTTCGCGACACAGCGGATTGGCTAACGCCAGCGCGTTCGGCAACCTCTTGTGATGTGACGCGGTTCTTGCTCATTCGGCAGTCCAACCTCCGTCAACCAATAGGGATGTACCGGTTATCATTGCGGATGCTTGGGATGACAGAAAAACTACGGCACCCATTATATCTTCAACCTCGCCAGCACGGCCAAGTTTGATTTTGTCTTGGATCCAAGCACGTTTCTCGGGGTCTTCGAAGGTTGGTCGCGTCATATCGGTCAGAATGAAGGTTGGGCAGATCGTGTTGATCCGGATACCCGCCTTCCCCCATTCAATTGCCATAGATTTGGTAAAGCCTTCTACCGCGTGTTTAGTTGCACAATAAACGGCGCGATCTATTCCGCCTACATGGGCCATTTGCGATGAAATGTTGATCAGGCTTCCTAGTTTGCCTGCTGCCACCAATCCTTTAGCGACGGCTTGGGTCAGAAAATAGGCCCCTTTAATATTAAGTGCAGCCACAGCGTCATAGTCAACTTCTGTTGTATCTGCTGCAGGACTGTGACGGGCTAAGCCCGCCGAATTCACAAGAATGTCAAAAGGGCCATGTGAAGCCACGGAGGCCTGCGTGCTTGCGATATCGGAAACGTCCAGAGGTAAGGCATCGGCAGACATTCCCGCCGCGTTCATTTCATCGACGAGCGCTTTTAGTATACCAATTCGTCGTGCGGCTAGCGTGACTTTTGCACCTGCTTCACCCAGCGCAACGGCACAGGCCAATCCAATGCCCGAACTTGCACCCGCGACTAAAGCGCGTTTTCCATCCAAACGGAACGAGGGTGTTTTAGGTAAAGTCATCATTTGGCTCCAATTGGTAAAGAAATAAAGCCCATCACGCGTGCTTTGTTGAATTCACGCAATCGAGCAAACACATCTACGCCAATTTGAGCGTAAACATCCAACAGATCGACCAAGACCCAATTCTCGCGAATGAACTCACCTTCAACGCGCCAAAAGTCGAGACTGCGCATCGTGATTTCTTGACCGGACGGGGCAATGCCCAGCCATCCATCCCCAGTGACCGTCATCTGCATATTTGGCCATCCCGTTGCAACGACATAAGCGCCGTCTCCATAGAAGTGACAGTTGAGTGTTCCCGTTGTACCGCCTCGTCGATCAGGCAGAGCACTCAGGAATGGGATTTGATGCCAATGGCGAAAACCAGCTAGACCGCGCGCCGTACCGATACCCGCAGGGCCATACCAATTGACGCGCGGATCCCAGTATTTCTCTGCCTGCATGATCTCGGGGCCACCCTCGGCAGGATGGCGAGAAAGATCGGTTAACATCCTGATCACGGTTTTTAGGCTGTGTGCGCTTTGGTTTGCAGTGCGTGTCTCAAAAGACAGTCCATCTTGGCTTGCAGGTCCGGGGATATATATCTCACGTCCAAGGCTAGGCACCATGGGCCATGCACCTGCTTGCATCATGAGTTCGGGAATATCCCAGATCGCTTGCATCTCGACAATACGACTGTCTGCGACGCGATAGAATTCGTGAAACCGCATATGAGCAAAATGACCCGTCGGCGGAATATCAAGGAAACGGCGTGTGAAGGTGCCAACATAATGTCCAGCACATCCGATCCAATCGTTACCGTCACGATCTGTTCCGGCGCTGACGATCCAGTCACGGCGCTCCAAATCTGACAAGGCGTCAAACAATGGCACGTAGGCAGCATCATATAGCGCTTGTGGTCCTGACAGATCACCAAACGGATGGCACAGATGCACAATTGCGTCTTCTGTCATAACCTCGCCAAGCGCGGATTGCACTGACACGCAGTCAAAGTTTGCCATGGCCGTTCGCAGGGGCGTTATCAGCGCCCTTATTCGGTCAAGGCTGCTCATTACTCAGCGGCCTCACCGTAGGGTACATTTTGACCACCATAGCGACGGACACGCAGGTTACATTGTTCAGCGTGACCGACAAAACCTTCCAGCAGGCATAAACGTGATCCATATGCCCCAATCTTGGCCGCCGCTTCATCCGTGGTGATTTTTTGGTAGCTGTGTGTTTTTAAATATTTACCAACCCAAAGACCACCCGTGTAACGCCCTGCCTTCTTTGTGGGTAGGGTATGGTTGGTTCCAATCACCTTATCCCCGTTGGAAACGTTCGTACGTTGCCCAAGGAACAGCGCGCCGTAGCATGTCATATTTTCTAAGAACCAGTCATCGCGTTCCGTCATCACCTGAACATGTTCGGATGCAATGTCGTCTGCGACTGGCTAGCATCTCATCATACGTGTCACAAAGAATAACTTCGCCGTATTCTGCCCAGCTGACCCCAGCAGTGCCAGCCGTGGGGAGGATTTTCAGGATGCGGTCGATCTCGACAGCGTATCTTCAGCCAATTTGCGTGAATTTGTCACTAGAACAGCGGGTGAGTTGTAGCCATGCTCGGCTTGACCTAACAAATCTGTGGCACACATCTCGGCGTCAACAGTTTTATCTGCGATAACCATTGTTTCGGTTGGGCCTGCAAAAAGGTCAATTCCGACGCGACCAAAGAGCTGGCGCTTAGCTTCAGCAACAAAGGCGTTGCCCGGCCCAACGAGAAGGTGAACCGGATCGATGGTCTCAGTGCCGATCGCCATCGCACCAACCGCCTGAATGCCGCCCAAAACGTAAATTTCATGCGCGCCGCCCAAGTGCATTGCGGCAATCACTGCGGGGTTTGGTTCGCCGTTGAAGGGCGGAGTGCAGGCGATGATACGCGGCACACCTGCTACCTTGGCTGTGGCGACGGACATATGCGCAGAGGCAACCATCGGGAATTTTCCACCAGGCACATAGCAACCAACGGATTGTACGGGGATATTTTTATGACCGAGGATCACACCGGGCATGGTTTCAACTTCGATATCAAGCATGCTGTCGCGCTGTGCTTGGGCAAAGTTGACAACTTGGGCTTGGGCGAATTTGATGTCCTCAAGGTCGCGTGGGCTGACCTTTGCGATCAACGCATCGATCTCACCTTGGCTAAGCCGATAGCTGTCTCGATCATAGCTATCAAATTTGTTGGCTAATTCGCGCACTGCAATATCGCCGCGCATTTCAATAGCCTTGAGCGTAGCGGCGACGACATCTGCTGTCTTGGCGTCATCTTCGGCCCGATCGGCCTGGGGTTTGCCGTGTTTGAGGTGTGTTATTGTCATTGCTTTATCCTCGCTTAGTCAGGTCTTGGGGCAGAGCGGTCGCCCCGGTCAAAGGCTTCCCAACCCTCACCGTTGAACAAGTCCACACCCAGTTGTGCCGCTACATAGGCAAAGTCGACATTCACCCAATTGTCGACAATCTTGCCGTCAACAACTTTCCAGAAATCCATATAGCGAATTTCGATCCGTTTGCCGGTTGCTTTCATGCCAAGGAAGTCGCCGGAGTGCGTTGCTTCTTGGCGGCCAAAAGCTGCAGCCCATTCACCCATGTAAAGACGTGCCTCGTCGATGCATATCTTGTCAGAGAAAGCGGCCTGAAACGGGCGTTGCCAGTTATCTTGGAATTCCCGCAGGCCAGTTTTTATCCCACAGCCCTGATTGCCCATCCAGCGAAAGCTGTCTGAGAAGAACTCGCCTATATCGGCAATGCGGTGATCGTTCAGACCATCAACCATGCCTTCAATAACCGCTCTGGTATCATCCGTTTTAGACATATCTGTGTCGCGCGACAAAACCGCTTGCTCTGGGCGTGCTCCGCTCATCCTTTGACTGCTCCTGCTGTAAGACCACTGACAATTTGGCGTTGGAAAAATAGAATTAAGACGAACAGGGGTGCCGTAGCCGAAACAACAGCGGCAACTGCAAACATGACGTTACCCTCAGTCTGGGTTGTTCCCAAGAAACTGGCTATCTTTGGTACCATCGTCTGGTTCGCTTGGCTTAGCAAAGTCGCAGTCACGGTAAAGTCATTGTAGGCTAACAGGAATGAAAATAACCCGGTGGTCACAACGCCCGGCCACATGACTGGCACGATAACATGGCGAAAAGCTTGAAAGCGTGTGCAGCCATCAACCATCGCACTTTCATCAAGATCTTTAGGGATATTGAGGAAGAAGCTGTGCAACATCCACAGGGTGAAGGGCTGATTGATTGCAACCATAACAATAATCGCAGTTGGTAGGTGCCCCCAGAGGTTCCATTCAAAGAATGGCAAGAGGTATCCGGAGACTAACGTGATATGGGGCATCGCACGAAAAACTAGGGCCAGAATCAGCAGATAGAAAGCGTATTTCTTTCCAGAACGCGCCAGTGCGTAGCCGCCAAGCGTACCAAGGGTCAATGAAATCACAACAACCGAAACCACCACGATGCTTGTGTTTAGAGCAGCGAGCCAGAATTCTTGGGTGACCCAAGCGCCGTGATACCCTTTGCCAGTTAATACGCCACCCGTTTCGATTTGCGTGCGCACACCATAAAGGGCATTGGTCCAATCAGCTTTTGAGAAGAAATCACCCTGCACTTTGAAAGACCCCCAAAGCGTCCAAAGGAATGGAAAGCCAGCGGCAACTATCCAGGCCAAAACAAGGCCCCAAATGATTATATTCAATAGTGGCGAGCGGCGATGAACTATATCTGACATCATACCACCTTCTGATTAAAGTCGCGCCACGTCCTAACTAGCACCGGTATAAGCAGAATGCTTACCCCTATAATGGTTAGAACCGAGGTTGCGCCGGCTGAGCCAAAGAACTGGCTCTCAGTCCCTACTAAGTCATTGTAAATAATCCATGACAAGGAGGTGGCGCTGGCTTGGGCGGAGAAGCTAACTATTGGTTCGAAGACGCGAAAGTTATCCATTAGCTGGATAAGCAAAATGAAAACGGTGAGCGGCATCAGGTGAGGTAAGACCACATAGCGCGTCCGCTCCCAACGTGAGGCACCATCAATCATTGCTGCTTCCATTGTCTCGGCAGGGACTGTTTGTAGACCTGCATAAAACACGATGAACGCAAAAGGGGCAGAATGCCAAACTCCGTAGACCATCAGCATTATCCAGGTGAGGGGCGGCGATGCTTTCAGAGATAGGTCTGGGTCCTCAAATATCCACTGCAAGGTCGAGCCCAAAATACCGTTGGCATCAATCATCCAGAACAAGATCAGCGATCCAATCAAAGGCGTTACTATCATTGGCAAGAGCGAGATAAAGATCGTTGGCCCTTTTATCTTTTTTGGCAATGTGTTGACGCCAAGCGCGATCATGAAGCCAAAGGTAACCACCAATGGTGTCACAACGAAAGTGTAGGTAAGAGTAAAGGCAAGGGCCCGATAAAATGGTAAGTTCAGTACTTTTGACATGAAGTCGACTACACCAGTGCTCGATTGCCAAGCCAAACCAATTTCGGTGAAGGCAAGGTGATTGCGGTTGGTGTAGGTGCCCAAGCCGTTGAACTGACCCAATGGGCGTTCTTGTTTGAGTTTAGCGGTTTCTTCGACATCAACTTGTAATTCTTGTTTGCAACCAAAGGGGCCACAGTTTTTCACCTCAACCATGACAGCTTCATGCTCGATATGTAGCGACTGCACAGCCACAGAAATAATCGGCAAAGCGATAAATAGCAGCATCGTAATCAGCGATGGTAATATAAACCAAAAGAAGGTGCGATTTTTCATCAAGCTCGCCTAAAGGTAAGGTGACATTAAAGAGTTGAGGAAGAGGGCGATTGCCCCCTTCCAAATTGATTTATTTCAAGAAACCTTGCTCTTTCGCTGCAGCGGTGTAAGCTGCTTCAACGTCAGCCAGTGCTTGTTCTGCGCTTTCAGAGCCTTGCAAGAAATCGGTGATTTCTGCTCCAAGAGCTGTGTGAAGTGCACCCATGAATGGCAACATCGGGTACGGCGCTGCACCGCCAGATGCTGTGCCAGAAACACCTGCTGAAGCTGGACTTGGCATGTAAGCACCGTCCAACCATACAGCCGCAGCATTGTTGGCCTTTACAACATCGGAGGAAATGCCATTCATCATTGCGACGAATGTAGCTTCTGCATCTTCGTCAGATACGTTTGTTGAGATCGCAATGCCATCCCACCACAGTGTGGAAGCTGGGCGAGCCCCATTGCCCCATGTTGGCGCTGCAGAAAGAACAGTGCCCGATACAACTTCTGCAGTTGACCCTTCGTCGTCCAGGACGGCGCTACCGCGTGACCCCCACATTGTTGCCAATGCAAGATTGCCAGCTTCCCACTCAGCTTGTGTCGCATTAGAGTCATACGTCAGATAATCAGGGTTGGAATATGCAACCAATGATTTCAGCATATCAAGCGTAGCAACGCCGTTTTCGTTGTTTACAGCAGCTTCTGCAGTACCAGCTTTAAAGAAGTCAGCGCCTGTGCCCATGTACATGTTCACAAACTCTTCAGCCAAGTTCCAGCCAGCCTTGGTGTTCAAGGCGACTGGATATTCCATCAAACCAGCAGCGCGAATTTTTTCTGCGGCGGCAAGAACATCTTCATAAGTCGCCGGGATCCCATCGACTCCAGCTGCCTCCAAAACGTCGGTACGTGAGAACAAGTGTTGAGCATTTGCCATGAAAGCAACTGCCATAACTTTGCCGTTTACTGTGATCAATTGACTTTTGCTCAATGCAGCTCCGTGCTTAGCAACCATTTCGTCGAGCGGGCGAACTAAACCGTCGTTCATCAATGTAACGAGAGTTGAGTTGGAGACAATCACAGATGAATACTGTGCAGGGTTGGCAGTAAGTGCAGCAACCATGATGTCTTTATGGTCTTTGGTCAGGTTGGTTTTGACCGTAACACCATCACCAGCGCAAGATGCCGCTGCAGATGTAACGGCTTGGATTGCGGGGAAATCGTTGGATAGAACGCTGACACTGCCACTAGAAATGCCGCATCCAGCAATTGCAGTGCTTCCCAAAAGGGCAAAGGCACCAACGAATGAAATTGTTTTTAGAAACATTTGTTTCTCCTTATTTTTCATTAAGATGCACCTTGCAAGATCGCACCTTGGTTACTCCCCATTTTGGGGATTTTGTTTGGGGTTAACCCCCAATTCGCGCACCAGTTTGAGGATTGAAAAGGTGGCAAATCTCATTTGGCACAGAAATGTGGACCATGTCGTCGATATTAGCTCGGTAATTTTTGTCAGCTTTTACAGAGACAAGCGCACCGCCTATGCGTACGCTGACCATAGTCGCGTCACCGAGCAGTTCCATCGTGTAGATAGGCGCGTTAATCTGCCCACCTCTTTCCACTACTTTAGCATCCTCAGCCCTGAAACCAAGCGTGACCGGACCGTCGGCTGCGTCGATACCATTAATTTCGACGTCTTTCGCAGAAAAATTTCCTTGCGCAATCTCACCACTTATTAGGTTCATCGCCGGATTTCCAATAAAGCTGGCGACGAACGCATTTGCAGGATTGTCATAAATTTCTACCGGAGTGCCGACCTGCTGAACTACACCTTCGTTCATGATGACAACCCGGTCTGCGAGGGTCATCGCTTCGATCTGGTCATGGGTCACATAGATCGTTGTAACCGCGAGTTCATGAGACAAGTTTTTGATTTGTGCGCGGGTCGATACCCGTAATTTAGCATCGAGATTAGAAAGCGGTTCATCCATCAAAAACAGGTTCGGTTCCCGCACAACCGCGCGCGCTAATGCCACACGCTGGCGTTGGCCACCCGACAGTTCGGCGGGCTTGCGATGCAGAAAATCATCCAGCTCAACCATCGCACTGGCACGTTTAACTTTTTCATCCTGACTTTTGGGATCGACGCCCCGAACTTTCAACGGAAAACGGATGTTTTCGTAAACATTCATGTTCGGGTAGAGCGCGTAGCTTTGGAACACCATCGCAACGTCGCGATCTTTGGGTTCGAGATCATTGACGCGTTGTCCGTCCACCAAAATATCGCCTTCGGTAGCGTCCTCTAACCCAGCAATCATACGCATGGTTGTGGTTTTGCCACAGCCTGATGGACCAAGCAGGACCAGAAATTCCTTGTCCACGATAGTAAGATCGAACTTATGAACACCCACAAAGGACCCCCAACGCTTGGACAGATTGCGAAGCTGAATTTCGGCCATTTTGCCTCCCAGAAAAAGATGCAGATGTTTTTTTGCATTCGTGTGCAAGAAGCATAGACATTCGTCCGTTTGTTTGGCAACCTATTTTTGCAAACGAGTGCAAGAATTGCTTCCATCCCATGAAGGTGACTCAATGAATTCAGATTTTACACATGAAAAACAAATTATAAGGAACTTTTACGCGCGACTTGACAGCGCAAATTTATCTGAATTAGCTGTGGTGTTGGGCGAGTACACATCCAAAGATTATCTTTGGCGAGGATACCATCCGTTCAATGAAATCACATCTGTACGAACGCTCGCCGATTCGTTCTGGCAACCGCTAAGATGCGCCATGACATCTATGCAGCGCCGCATGGATGTTTTTATGGCAGGTCATAATACCGTCGCGGAACAAGGTGGCGTATGGGTCGTTTCAATGGGCCATCTGATGGGCCTATTCGACAAGCCCTGGCTAGGGATCTCGCCGACTGGCAAAATGGCCATGCTGCGCTATTGCGAATTTAATCGAGTTGAAAATGGCAAAATTGCCGAAACGGCGATGTTCTTCGATATCCCACACTTGATGATGCAGGCGGGATTACAACCGTTTCCTCATCAAACAGCGGCGCACATAGTCCAACCCGGCCCCATGACACATGACGGTTTGATGTTTACCCCCCAAGACCCAGACGATGGACGAAAGACGATGGCCGCGATCAATGCGATGATCAGTGACCTCGGAACTTGGGCCTCAGGCATGCCGCTGGAAGAAGAATTGGCACGCACATGGAACGACGACATGATCTGGTGGGGTCCAGCAGGGATAGGTGCAACCTATACAATTAAGCGATATGCAAAACAACATTCTGGACCATTTCGCGCGGCATTCTCTGAAAGGTCATCGACAGGACACCTATGTCGCTTGGCAGAAGGTAACTTTGGTGGTTTTTTTGGCTGGCCAAATTTTTCTGCGCTCCACACCGGAGGGTTCATGGGGATGCCTGCTAGTAATGAACGTGGTGAAATGCGAGTGATCGATATATACCGACGCGAGGATGATAAACTAGCCGAAAACTGGGTGTTTATCGACCTACTGCATTTCTGGAAGATGCTTGGTGTGGATATTCTGGCTCGAACCACATCAATTTCCATGGGACAGGCAACTAGTGCACAGGGCTAAAAATGATTGATGCTCACCATCATCTTTGGGAACTTTCCAAAGTGCACTACCCGTGGCTTATGGCCCGCGGTGTAGAACGATTTTTTGGGAACCCCACCTCTATTCAACGCGATTACTTAATCAACGAGTTCAGAGCCGAAGCTTCGGCGCTGGGAGTTACCGCATCTGTCCACATACAGGTAGGCGCCGAGGACCCAATGGCCGAAGCCCGCTGGGTACAGGATGTCGCCGACGCCAATCCCGACTGGCCATTGAAACAAGTAGTTTTTGTCGACCTCACTGCAGGTGATCTGGACGCCAAACTGGATGCTTTTCAGACCCTACCCAGCGTCGTTGGAGTGCGTCAAATTATTGGTCGCGCACCAGGCGAAGACGCAGTAACCGGAACAAAAACTCTGCTCGATAACCCCAATTTTATTGTTGGGCTACAAAACGCTGGGCGACGTAAGCTAAGCTTTGATCTTCAGTTAATACCAGAGCTGATGGGAAAAACCGCTGACTTACTAGCGCGGGCGCCAAATACCGCTGTCGCGCTTTGCCATGCGGGATCGCCGCATGATAGGTCTAACAACGGGCTGGCGTCTTGGGCAGACGAATTACGTGCTCTTTCTGTTCTGCCACAGGTACGTTGCAAGCTATCTGGCTTAGGTATGTTTGATCATAACTGGGTATCCGAGAGTTTCCGCCCTATCGTTGAAACCTGCCTAGATCAATTCAGCCCAAACCGCGTAATGTTTGGATCAAATTTCCCAGTGGACAAGTTATATTCCAACTATGCCACACTTAGTAATACCTATCGCGAACTTATCCCGCATGATATGCATCAAATGGTTTTTACAGAAACGGCAGCAGATTTTTATTCTGTATCCCAAGACAATATGGCCGGCTGTTTAGAGAAGTAAATTAACCTTATTAACGTCTGCGGTCGTTACATCAGACGAATAAGAACCCGCATCAGATTTCTGGAGCAGCCTGAATCTATGCGTTCAATAATTGGCGCCACTCGCCAAGAGCAGCGGCTCGGTTCAGCTTGAGTATTGGTGCGTGAATAGAAATGTACAGCCGAATAAAATTACCCTCGAATGAATTTACGACCCCAACACTAAAGGGCCGTGGTCCGAGACGCGGGCCCTATCATGGGGGGGGCTCGGTCTTGCGGCCTGCGGCTCAACTGTAGCGATTGGGCACCGTAACCCCTAATTCACTCTGTTTTGATCTGATGTTCCATTGTGGGTAGTGTTGTGGATAGAGGTTTTACTTAATATGAAATTGTAATAAAATTAGCCACTTATTAGGTATGTGTGGTGGTGGTGTCAGACAAATGAGAACTCGTATCAGATCACTGACGCAGCGTGAACCTATGCGCACAAAAATTAGCGCCACTCATCGAGAGCCTCGGCTCGGTTCAGCTAAATGGCGAGTGTTTTGTCATGCACGGACGCTACAAACATACAATGCCCGCATCAACCAAGTTTAATCTGACGGCGCCCCTTCAAGGTTGCAAAACCCATCATTCATATCCTGTCATCTCCAAATATCCAAACCCCGTGTGAGAACCGGTGACGCGCACTGGCCCTTCCCAATATGGTACCGACGTATCCATCCAACTTTGTGTGTTCAATGCCGTTACAACGATATCGACGCCCGCATCAGGCAACAGTACCCTCCATGTGGTTGGCACATCACGTCCTGCAACTTGTGACTGCTTGATTGGTTCTGCGGTAAACGCTCCATCTGAATAAGCTACCGTTGCCCCTTCCTCATCGATCAGCGTGGCTTGTGTAAAAACGCTGTCACCACGAAGCAAGAAGCCCATTAGCTTGGAGCCATCATCAAACGACAATGAAAACCAATCCCACCCAGTCTGATCCGATCCAAGAGGTTTCGAGGACCATTCACGGTCCAGCCACGCATCTCCAGCAACGTAAACATCGCCCAACGGCAATTGCAAAGTCCCCTCAATTTTATAGAACGGTTGAGAGAAATAGTACGATGCCTGCCCCTCAGCCGATTTCAGCGAATACCCAGCGGTGCCGTGGAACACCCGCGGTCCAATTGCGTACATGGACATATCATAAGCAAAATTGGGCCCGGCAGCTCGCAAGACAGCGCCGCTATCTGGTCCAGAAAATATCCATTCATCAATCCATGCTTCAAACGGATCTGCAGTCACACCCGCTTGCCCAATCCCACCCCGCGCCAACCGTTCAGCCACAAAATGCGCATCAGGCGTTGTCACAGCCGCATGTCCCATCCAAAGCTGCGGCGATGACCAACCTTCATAATCTTTCGGGGCCAGTGCGGTGCGAAACAAAGTCCATTGCAGGCCATAATCTTGTCCATCAGAGCCTTGCAAATTAGCTGTCAAATACCACCATTCTATCCTGAAATCTGGATGTGATCCGTCATCGGATGGAAATTGGAACGTTGGATTAGTTTCAGGCAACTTAAAACCTTCTGCACCAGACCCAAGCCCCGCGAAGCCCTGCGCAAGACTGGTCACTGGCAGCCATAACAAAATAAAAATCAACTTAGCGTTCATTTGAAAATACCTTCAGCAAATCAGCAGGTGGCATACGCACCAATTGCACGGCTGGCCATAGCGCCGCCAGCCCTGCGGCCAGTATCGCAAGCGCACCTAGCTGCGCATAATCCCATGGGAACAGAAACATCGGCAGCCGCCACCCAAATGCTGCCACGTTGACCACCGCCAATAAAACCCATGCAAGCGCCAGCCCTAAAGGCAACGCAATTACACCCGTCAACAAGGCTAACATAACAGTCCGAAAAAGCTCAAGCAGCCCCAATTTCCAACGTGTCAAACCCATCGCCCAAGCAGGTGCGAGCTGTGGGACGCGCATCACTGTTAAGGTCAATAAGCTCATTAAAATTGCAAATCCAGCAACCGATAATGTCAATATATTTAAGGCAGCGGTTACCGTAAATGTTCGGTCAAAGATTGCCAGAGAGTAGGCTTTTATGCTAGCCTGATTGACCA
>CAJIZA010000006.1 GCA_905181815.1 uncultured Planktomarina sp.
TCTATCTAGGATTGGCGATGACCTACTCTCCCACAGCTTAAGCTGCAGTACCATCGGCGCGACCATGCTTAACTTCCGAGTTCGGGATGGGATCGGGTGTTTCATTGGCGCTATGATCACCAAACCAAGATAGACTAATTTTGATTGTGTTTAGCAATCAAATCTTGGTGTTCCAAGTTAAGTATTTTTATGCGGCAATTGTGTATGGCTTTTGGATCTGTATTGGCGTGTCTGCCTTCTACTGGATCAAATCAAGCCTATCGGACCATTAGTACCAGTCAGCTGAACGTGTTACCACGCTTACACCTCTGGCCTATCGACGAGGTGGTCTACCTCGGTCCTCAGGGATACCTTGTTTTGAGGGGGGCTTCCCGCTTAGATGCTTTCAGCGGTTATCCTGTCCGATCATAGCTACCCAGCACTGCCGTAGTCGACAACTGGTCCACCAGTGGATCGTTCACCCCGGTCCTCTCGTACTAGGGGCAACTCCTCTCAAGTATCCTACACCCACGGCAGATAGGGACCGAACTGTCTCACGACGTTCTAAACCCAGCTCACGTACCTCTTTAAACGGCGAACAGCCGTACCCTTGGGACCTGCTCCAGCCCCAGGATGAGATGAGCCGACATCGAGGTGCCAAACGGTGCCGTCGATATGGACTCTTGGGCACCATCAGCCTGTTATCCCCGGCGTACCTTTTATCCGTTGAGCGATGGCCCTTCCACTCGGGACCACCGGATCACTATGGCCGTCTTTCGACTCTGCTCGACTTGTCAGTCTTGCAGTCAGGCTGGCTTCTGCCATTGCACTCAACGAGCGATTTCCGACCGCTCTGAGCCAACCTTCGCGCGCCTCCGTTACGCTTTAGGAGGCGACCGCCCCAGTCAAACTACCCACCATACAGGGTCCTGGATCCGGATAACGGACCGCAGTTAGATAACAAGCAAAACAAGGGTGGTATCTCAAAGGAGGCTCCACAAAAACTGGCGTTTCTGCTTCAAAGCCTACCACCTATTCTGCACATGTTGTGCCTGTTATCAGTGTAAAGTTGTAGTAAAGGTGCACGGGGTCTTTCCGTCTAACCGCGGGAAGCCTGCATCTTGACAGGCAATTCAATTTCACTGAGTCTATGTTGGAGACAGCGGGGAAGTCGTTACGCCATTCGTGCAGGTCGGAACTTACCCGACAAGGAATTTCGCTACCTTAGGACCGTTATAGTTACGGCCGCCGTTTACCTGGGCTTCAATTCGGAGCTCTCACCCCTCCTTTTAACCTTCAGGCACCGGGCAGGCGTCAGACCCTATACGTCGTCTTGCGACTTCGCAGAGCCCTGTGTTTTTAGTAAACAGTCGCCACCCCCTGGTTTGTGCCCCCAGCTTCCAGTTGCCTAGAAACCGGGCCTCCTTCTCGCGAACTTACGGAGGTATTTTGCCGAGTTCCTTCAACATAGTTCTCTCAAGCGCCTTGGTATACTCTACCTATCCACCTGTGTCGGTTTAGGGTACGGTCTGATGGAGGGCTATTTCCAGGAACCACTTAACTGCTGGGGCAACTACGCCTGATCCAACAATCTTCATGATCCGTCACTTCCTCCTGGCCCAGGAATATTAACCTGGTTCCCATCGCCTACGGCTTTCGCCCTCGGCTTAGGGGCCGGCTTACCCTGCTCAGATTAGCTTTAAGCAGGAACCCTTGGATTTTCGGCGAGGGGGTCTCTCACCCCCTTTGTCGTTACTCATGTCATCATTCTCACTAGTGATCTCTCCACCGGATCCCTCACAGGCCGGCTTCACAGAAAGCTCCTTGCGTCCAGTATTTTACGCGCCTCCACACAGGCTCGAAAGCCTGGGCAGTCCGCTATAAAACGAAGGACGCATGGAACTATGTCACACTACGCTCCGCTACCATGCATTAAATGCATCCGAAGTTTCGGCTCATGGCTTGAGCCCCGTTACATCTTCGCCGCAGGACAACTTAATTAGACCAGTGAGCTGTTACGCTATCTTTAAAAGATGGCTGCTTCTAAGCCAACTTCCTGGTTGTTTTGGTCGTCCCACCTGCTTTCCCACTTAGCCATGAATTAGGGGCCTTAACTGTCGGTCAGGGTTGTTTCCCTTTTCACTACGGGCGTTAGCACCCGCAGTGTGTCTGCCATCTATTACTCCCGGGTATTCGGAGTTTGGTTAGGATCAGTAAGCCTGTGGGGCCCCATTACCCATCCAGTGCTCTACCCCCCGGGGTATTCGGATGACGCTCTACCTAAATAGATTTCGCGGAGAACCAGCTATCTCCGAGTTTGATTGGCCTTTCACCCCTAGGCACAACTCATCCCGATCTTTTTCAACAGATGTGGGTTCGGTCCTCCAGTTGGTGTTACCCAACCTTCAACCTGGTCATGCCTAGATCACTCGGTTTCGGGTCTAATGCATCTAACTCAATCGCCCTATTAAGACTCGCTTTCGCTGCGCCTACACCTAACGGCTTAAGCTTGCTAGATACACTAAGTCGATGACCCATTATACAAAAGGTACGCTGTCAGGCCGCAAGGGCCCTCCAACTGATTGTAGGCGTCCGGTTTCAGAAACTGTTTCACTCCCCTCGTCGGGGTGCTTTTCACCTTTCCCTCACGGTACTGGTTCACTATCGGTCAGTAAGGAGTACTTAGCCTTCGGAGGTGGTCCTCCGATCTTCGAACAGGATTTCACGTGTCCCGCCCTACTTAATACGTCCAATCATGCTTCCTATACGGGACTGTCACCCACTTTGGTTGTGCTTTCCAACACATTCTAGTCACACTCATGGCTCGGCTGGTCCCCGTTCGCTCGCCGCTACTAGGGGAGTATCTAATTGATGTCCTTTCCTCCGGGTACTTAGATGTTTCAGTTCCCCGGGTTTGCTTTTATAACCCTATGTATTCAAGTTATAAATACCTGGTTTACCCTATTATTATGCCCCACCGCATGTAACGCAACCTCAGGGCGGACCCTTCAGCGGCACTACAATAAGTAGTATTAATAACAAAGTATCAGGTGGGTTGCCCCATTCGGAAATTTATGGATCAAAGCTTATTCTCAGCTCCCCATAACTTATCGCAGAGTATCACGTCCTTCATCGCCTCTTACTGCCAAGGCATTCACCAAACGCCCTTTTCGCGCTTGATTTGATCCAGAAGAAGACAGGCCTTTTGCGTGTCCTGCCAACATCATCCGAAGATGACTAAATTCTGAACCAAAAGTCATACAAAATTATTCCCATGGGCCCCCGCTGGTTCAAAGAGGGGGCAACATGCGTGCCGCCACTGCCCGGATAGAGCAGCGACGATGAGCAAAACCTTGCGGCTTTACTCAGGTATAATTGTACTTAACTTGGAACAAAATTACTTTGTGAACTGTTGCTATAAAAGACACCACGATCAAAAGGTAGGATTTCTCCTACCCCTCTTACACGATGCCAAACAACATCACGATACACCTTACTCGATGCATCAGTAATTCTGATGTTTGTATCTCTCTTTACGATGTCAAGTCAGTCTGAAGACTGATCAATGTCCAAGTTGGACAGCAAAACAACCGAGGTTGCTTAACTTTCAAACTTGAATCCTTGGTGGAGCGTATCGGGATCGAACCGATGACCCCCTGCTTGCAAAGCAGGTGCTCTCCCAGCTGAGCTAACGCCCCATTTAAGGGTATGCAATCTATGGTGGGTCGAGGAGGACTTGAACCTCCGACCTCACGCTTATCAGGCGTGCGCTCTAACCACCTGAGCTACCGACCCAGTGGATCTTGAATAACAAGATCGACAACGCCCGACAGGTGACTTGCGAGGCAAGTCTGCCGAAAGGGCCGGTGGTGGTCCAATCAGGCGGTTTTTACAAGCCTAAAGCTCGCAATTCTGAAGAGATATGAGGACGGCTCGGCCCAAGTCCATCAAAAGATGAACTGATGTTTTGATATGCAAAGGACATATCATGCTAAGTGATCTACGAGTAAGACCGAAGTCTTGCTGCTAAGATCATCCTTAGAAAGGAGGTGATCCAGCCGCAGGTTCCCCTACGGCTACCTTGTTACGACTTCACCCCAGTCGCTGATCCTACCGTGGCCGCCTGCCTCCCCGAAGGGTTAGCGCAGCGTCGTCGGGTAGAACCAACTCCCATGGTGTGACGGGCGGTGTGTACAAGGCCCGGGAACGTATTCACCGCGTCATGCTGTTACGCGATTACTAGCGATTCCGACTTCATGGGGTCGAGTTGCAGACCCCAATCCGAACTGAGACAGCTTTTGGGGATTAACCCATTGTCACTGCCATTGTAGCACGTGTGTAGCCCAACCCGTAAGGGCCATGAGGACTTGACGTCATCCACACCTTCCTCCCGCTTATCACGGGCAGTTTCTCTAGAGTGCCCAGCTTAACCTGCTGGCAACTAAAGATGTGGGTTGCGCTCGTTGCCGGACTTAACCGAACATCTCACGACACGAGCTGACGACAGCCATGCAGCACCTGTCACTGCGTCCCCGAAGGGAACGTACCATCTCTGGTAGTAGCACAGGATGTCAAGGGTTGGTAAGGTTCTGCGCGTTGCTTCGAATTAAACCACATGCTCCACCGCTTGTGCGGGCCCCCGTCAATTCCTTTGAGTTTTAATCTTGCGACCGTACTCCCCAGGCGGAATGCTTAATCCGTTAGGTGTGACACCAACAAGTATACTTGCTGACGTCTGGCATTCATCGTTTACGGTGTGGACTACCAGGGTATCTAATCCTGTTTGCTCCCCACACTTTCGCACCTCAGCGTCAGTATCGAGCCAGTAAGCCGCCTTCGCCACTGGTGTTCCTCCGAATATCTACGAATTTCACCTCTACACTCGGAATTCCACTTACCTCTCTCGAACTCAAGACTAGCAGTATTAAAGGCAGTTCCAGGGTTGAGCCCTGGGATTTCACCTCTAACTTACTAATCCGCCTACGTGCGCTTTACGCCCAGTAATTCCGAACAACGCTAACCCCCTCCGTATTACCGCGGCTGCTGGCACGGAGTTAGCCGGGGTTTCTTTACCAGATACTGTCATTATCATCTCTGGCGAAAGTGCTTTACGACCCTAGGGCCTTCATCACACACGCGGCATGGCTAGATCAGGGTTGCCCCCATTGTCTAAGATTCCCTACTGCTGCCTCCCGTAGGAGTCTGGGCCGTGTCTCAGTCCCAGTGTGGCTGATCATCCTCTCAAACCAGCTATAGATCGTAGGCTTGGTAGGCCATTACCCCACCAACTACCTAATCTAACGCGGGCTAATCCTTCTCCGATAAATCTTTCCCCCGAAGGGCGTATAAGGTATTACTCTCCGTTTCCAGAGGCTATTCCTTAGAGAAGGGCATATTCCCACGCGTTACTCACCCGTCCGCCGCTCACCCCGAAGGGCGCGCTCGACTTGCATGTATTAGGCCTGCCGCCAGCGTTCGTTCTGAGCCAGGATCAAACTCTCAAGTTGAAATACAGTTACCTGTATAACCTTGACGTTCGAACCTCTGCACATCGTCCCGCTGTTCAGGCGGGACATCATTTCTGTTCATTGTGCTTCAGTTTCAAAAGAAACAAAAACCTAACAAACAGTGAAGCTGACCTTACATCATCGGACACCCTCAAAAAGAAGTAGCCCTAGTAAGTCGATATGCAGTTGTTTGTTCATCGAATGAACCAAACCGCCCACATATCTCTTCAGATATCAAAATTTCAAATAACGTGACACAAAAAAAAACAAATTACGCAACAAGTCATGCGCAATGTGCTCACTTTGATATCGATTGTCTCCGTCCGAACCGTAGTCTGAATGACCCGCCGTTCGCCCCGTTGTCGCTCAGCGACTCCGGTAGAGGAGGGTTTAAGGTTCCCAGCTGAGAGTCGCAAGAGCTATTTTCATCTTTCTTTGATTTTTTTCATTTACCACAATTTTAGCAAATTTTGGGGAAACTGCGCAATATTTGAACCAAAAATGAAGGGCTAGCGTAATAATCGATCAGGCTGTTTGGCTCAACGCGATTTTTGAGTGCCGGTGGCTATTTTTTAAGCATCAATCAAAGAACCTTTTGCAGATCCAAGCGCGTGAGCAGAGTAATTTTCGTCCCAGGCCGAGTCGCGCAGCTAGGCGGTTGTGGTCACCGCGATTCCCACCAGGACCAAAACTAATGCACTGCGCGCCACCATAGGCAGGATCCTCATCAGCTTAGGATTCGGGGCCTGGCCTTTTTTTGCCATCGCTGGTGGATAGATGTTCATAAAGACCACCACCCCTAGTAAAGCGGTCGCCCCCAGAAGTTTAATATTGAAAGCCAAACCAAGGTTCATGCTCCCATAAACACGATAGGCCAACCCAAACCCCGTCGCCCACAGCAAGCCAATCGCCACCAAGCCGATCCGCGCCAATTTCTCCATTGTTTTTTGCGTCGCGGCAGAGGGCGCTTCTTTCGCCATTTGATGCTCCTTCATCAAAAGACTATTGGCGACTCCCAGGCCGCCGGCCAAGAATAGCCCTAAGAAATGAAAGAATTTCAAAACTACAACAAGTGTCATATGACCGCCCTACTCATTAAATGATTGCTCGTTAAATGATTGCCTTTACGCAGAAAGCCATATTTCCAAAGCAAGGTCAAACCGCACTGCCTTCGCAGCCTGCGCTAGACATGAACACTTCATAGCGCGTGGATTTTCCCAAAATTTGATGCGAGCAGGGTTTGATCCCAGGCATCGGTGCGGCTTTGGCCGGCCATTTCAGCACCACCCGCTGACGGGCATACCACAGTGCCACCTGCATCAGCTCTTCGGAATCCTCATCGGTGCCGACAATCTCGCGCACTTGGCGCAGCTCACGTTTGACCAAGGCCGAGTTTTTACGCGGCGGATGCATGGGATCGATCAATACCGCCTCAGCGTCCAGTTCTGGCAAAAGCGCTTTCGCATCCCCATGCAAGAGAGTCATCCGCGAAAGAATCGTACCAAAGACACCCCCCTCCTGCCGCGCCCGCGCCATGCCGTCTTGCAGCAAGCCATGCATGACGTCAGAGCGTTCGATCATCGTCACCTCCGCCCCAAGTGAGGCCAGAAGAAATGAATCACGGCCAAGGCCCGCTGTGGCATCGACAATTCTTGGCGTTTTACCAGCGCGCAGGCCCATAGCCTTGGCCAAGTCTTGGCCGCGCCCACCACCAAAGCGCAACCGGTGCGCCACGGCTCCGGTCACAAAGTGGACCCGCAGTGCGCCCTCCGCTGGTGTCACGATAAAATATCTGGCGAAAGATAGATCAACTTGGGGCGATCCGCTCCGAAAGCCGTCGTCACCGCCTCTTGCATCTGCGCCAATGTACCTGGTGCAGATGCATCTGCACCATAGGCACGCGCCAGTTCCAGAAAATTTGGGTTTTTCGCAATGACCGCATTGGGTGCTATCTGCGCGCTGCGCATACTGTCTTCAATTTCCTTCAACTTGCCATTGTCCCATAGGATAATTGGTAAAGGCTGGCCAAGCTCAACGGCTGTGCCCAGCTCTTGCAGAGAATACTGAAAACCATAATCCCCCGCAATCGCCAGCGTCGGCTTGCCAGGCCGCGCCACTGCACCGCCAATGGCCGCCGGTAGTGCATAGCCCAGCGTGCCAAAGCCCGAGGGGTGATGCCAATGTTTGGCCCGTGTCATCGGCCAAATTTCATTGGCCACATAGGCAAACTGCGTCATATCTGAATAAATCATCGCATCATCAGGAACAACGGCCCACAGGGCCTCGACGATCGCAATTATCCCAGGGCGTTCCGCTTCAGTTTCACCCTGCCAAAGTTCACGTTGATGCGCCACCAATTTGGCCTTCCATTGCGACGGGGAGGCCGCCATCAAGGGCCTTAGGCTGGCCATGGCGTCTTCGGCCCGCGCGTGGATCGCCACCTCTGCGTGTTGCATATCCGCAAGACACTCCGGGTCGATATCAATCCGGTAGAGCGGGCAGCTATGCCCCAGATGCGAACGCCATAAATCCACCTCCGCCAATTCGGTCCCAATGGCGACAACGCAATCTGCTTCTGCCACAATTTGCGCTGAGCTAGGCCGGGCCAAAGCAGCCCTAAAATTGAGAGGATGATCCCATGGTACAACCCCGCGCCCCGCATAGGTTTCGAAACATGCCGCCCCACAAGCCTCAAGCACCGAAGCGAGATCAGCGCCCGCTTTCGCTGCCCCACCGCCGATGACAAATAGCGGCTTTGAGGCCGCAGACAGCGCAGCGGCAAGGGGGCGCAGATCCACAGAATAAGCGCCCAGCGCACCAGCAAGCCGCGCCGGCCAGCGCGGCGCAGGTGCCGCCTGCCCTTCCAACTTTGCGATGGGTACTTGAATATGCTTGCTGCGCGGACGGTGCGTTTTAAACTCAAGCATGGCGCGGTCAATCAAATCATAGGCCGCCTCTGCACTATTGGCCTGATAGGACCAATCGCAAACGCTCCCGGCTGCCGCCTCTTGATCCAACATTTGATGCAACTGACCGCGCTGAGCCGCGGTTTCATCCAAACAGCTCGACAGCACCAACATCGACACGGAATCCGAATAGGCCTGTCCCATAGCCGTCATGATATTGCACAAACCCGGTCCGGTAATGACATAGGCCACCCCCGGCTTACCACTTGCCCGCGCATAGCCATCAGCCATAAAGCCCGCGCCTTGCTCATGGCGCGCCAAAATGTGGCGAATACCAGCCTCTTCAATACCGCGGTACATTTCTTGATTATGCACGCCGGGAATTCCAAAAATGACGTCGACACCGCGATCTTTCAACATATGTGAAATCTGGGCCCCTAGGGGTTTCATCTCCGGCATTAATTCCTCCAGAATCTAAGTGTGAATAATGTATAAACGGCCAGAAGCTCCAACCTTCCAAGCAACATTGTGAAGGCCAAAATCCATTTCGCGCTATCGCTTAATGTGCTATAATTTCCCGACGGGCCAATCACCTCTCCCAAGCCCGGCCCAATATTGGCCAGAGCCGCCGCCGCGCCAGAGAACGCTGTTAGCAAATCAAGCCCCGTGAGCGCTAATGCCATCGCCGAGATCCCAAGCGAGACGAAAAATATCACAAAGAAAGAAATCACCGAATTGATAACGTCCGTCCCCACAATTCGGCCCTGATAACGCAGATTAAAGACGCCGTTTGGGCTGTGAATTTTACGCAACTGCATGTGAATGGCCGAAACCAATAGTTGATAGCGAAACACTTTGACAGAGCACGAGGTTGACCCCGCGCAACCACCCACAAGCCCGGCATAGAAAAACACCACCAAGGCCACCGGGCCCCAGCTGCTGTAATCAGCACTAGCGTATCCGGTCCCTGTGGTGATCGACACCACATTAAAGAGCGCTTTTCGAAAGCCCAACTCACCAGACAATTGATACCCCTGCCACAACACCAGGGTCAAAAACCCGACGGTCACCAAAAGCACGATGAAAAATACGCGCACTTGGGAATCGTGAAACAACGAGCTAGGCGCTCCATTGATCAGCTGCACATAGCGCACGAAGGGCAGGGCCGCCAAACACATGAACACCACAGCTGCATATTCCGTTGAGGCGCCAAATTTCACAAAAGAGCTATCATAGGTCGAAAAACCCCCCGTCGCGATGGTGGTCATTGCATGCAGCACCGCATCAAAACTGCGCATACCCGTTGCAATATAGAGCACTGCACAGGCCCCCGTGAGCCCTACATAGAGCCAAGCCACTTGCGCGGCGATTTCCGTTGCACGCGGCAAAATTTTACCGAACGTGTCAAAGCCCTCTGATTTAAAGATTTGCATCCCACCCACGCGCAATTCCGGCAAAAACACCATCGCCACAACAATAATCCCAATCCCGCCCAGCCATTGCAGGATCGAGCGCCATAGCAAAAGGCCATCAGGCAGGTAATCCAAACCTGAAATCACCGTCGCGCCGGTGGTAGTCAGCCCGGATATGGCCTCAAAAAACGCATCGGTAAAACTCGAGTCCGTTGCACCCAACGCAAACGGCAAGGCACCAAAAATAGACAGGGCCAGCCAAACCCCTGAGGTCAGCAAAAACGTCTGTTGTAAGGTGAGGCCCCGCGCCGCCTCTCGGCGCGTCGCAAAATACATCATGCTGCCAGTCAAACAGGTGATAAGGGCAGATTCCAAAAAAACGCCCGCGTGCCCATTGCCCCGAGACAGATCCAACGCCATGGGAAACAACATAGTGAGCCCCAAGCAACTCACCAGCAAACCGATCACATTGAAGACGGGGCGCACATCAAACATGCGTTAAGCGATGGCAATGAATTCCCTGCAAGTCAAGCAATCAGCCAACATGAAAGAGGCTTGCAAATGTGCTTGGATCCATACTGGTTTGCGCAAAGGTTGCACCCTCTGTCAGAACAGAAATAGCATCATGGCTGTGCAGACTTTCTTGATGGCTAGCTATTACACGAAAATCTCCAATGCGCGGGTCACCCTGCAATTGCTCACAAAACAATCGAGCGGCATCTTCGACAAAAATTGGATTGGCCGCGTTTAACTCCGCAAAAGCTTGCTCATCCTCACGTTTGACCATGACCTGTGTCTCCGTTGCTACGGCTTTGCGGCAAAGTTCCACCAAATCTTCAAACCAAAGGCGCGGCTGCCCCTCTGCCAAAACGACCGAGATCCGCGCCACGGACCGCTGCGAATGCGGCGTGGCCAACTGCCCACGCTGACGGCGCGCATGCTCGGACAATTCCAGCGAGCAAGGGCACGTGGACGAATAGACATAATCTAGATGCACAATTTTATGTCGCTGCCCCGCACGCTCCACAACTTCCAAAGCAATGTTGTAATATTGAAAGCCACTCAACCCGCTGCGCAGGCTTCGTACCTGCATCGGAAAAGACAGGCGCATTTGCAGCCGTGCATCAAAACTTTCCAGATCAGTTTTGTAGTCATCCAGCGTGCGCGCCATTACGTCAAAGCTGAATGTCTCCTCCGCTTGGCGATAAAATGTGCGCATAATGCGAGACATATTAATGCCCTTTTTCTCCGCATCCAAAGAGACCGAACCAGTGACTGAGGTCTCCAATGCTAATGAATCAGAGTCGCGCGTTTGAAACTGGATCGGTAGGCGAAAATTGGAAATCCCCACGTGCTGAATGAATTTTTGCGCACCGCGGATCAACGAAGTCGGGCCGTTTTGTAGATCAGGCAGGCTGCGGATGTAATCAGCATCAGCCACAAAATCCTGCGCATAGGTGCGGTTCAAGTCTTGCGGTTCATCTGGAGCTTCCACATTTGATTCGGCGTCATCCATGGATGGAAGGTGAATATTCACGGCAATTTCCCCTTTCAAAGGTGCGGGCCTGATCCCTTTTATTTTGGGGATCGTCGGGCAGGATTTCAACCTATTTCTGAGAGAGCTAGCTTTCTCAGAAGAATTTCAAGCGCCTCTAACCAATTATGCCTCTATACCCGCCGCATCCAGCGCCGCCATAAGATCCGCTTCAAGATCCCGCGCACTCTCAAGTCCGACCGAGAACCGCAACAATCCCGATGTAATGCCTAGCAGATCTTTTTGCGCCTGTGGCAACCGCTGATGTGTTGTTGTCGCAGGATGGGTGATAATCGACTTCGAATCCCCTAGATTGTTGGAAATAATAATGATTCCCAAAGCATTCATAAACCGAAACGCGCGTTCCTTGCTGCCAACATCCAAGGCCAGCACTGTCCCGCCTGCGCCCATTTGCGCTTGCGTTAGAGCAAACTGCGGGTGGGCTTTCAAGCCAGGATAAATCACACGCCCAAGATCTTTCCGGTGCAGCAAAGCGTCTGCCAATGCATTGGCCGTCTCAACCTGCGCACGCACGCGCAGCTCCAAAGTTTCCAAACTTTTTACCATCATCCAAGCGTTAAAGGGGCTCATCGCGCCGCCCGTATGCTTCATAAACGGCTCAATGATACCGCGAATGATATCTTTAGTTCCCAGAATTACCCCGCCCAAGCCGCGTCCCTGCCCGTCGATATGTTTGGTGGCGGAATAGACCACCACATCAACGCCCAATTCGATTGCCTTTGAGTAAACAGGTGTTGAAAACACATTGTCCACCACCACATAGGCGCCCACCGCATGGGCAAGCGCGGAGACCTGCGCGATATCAATCACCTCAAGAGTCGGGTTGGAAATACTCTCAAAGAATACAAGCCTTGTCTGCGGTGTAATCGCCTCAGCCCAGGCTTGCATATCCAAACCATCCACTAAGGTCACCTGCACACCAAAGCGCGCCAAAACATCTTCCAAAACGTAAAGACAAGAGCCAAACAGCGCCCGCGCCGCCACAACATGATCACCAGCTTTTGTCATCGCTGCCAAAGCCCCATGGACCGCCGCCATACCACTGGCCGTGGCAAACCCATCTTCGGCACCCTCTAGAGCGGCGATCCGCTCCTCAAACATCCTCACAGTGGGGTTGCCATATCTGGCATAAATAAATTCATCTGGCCCGGCCTGATCAAACCGCGCCTCAGCCGCTTCGGCAGAGGCATAGGCAAAGCCCTGTGTCATATAAATAGCTTCAGACATTTCAGAAAACTGCGAGCGCCGGATGCCGGCATGCACCGCGAGTGTACGTTTATCGCGTGTCATTTGACCCTCCTTCAAGGCACAAAAAAACCCACCAGTGAAAGGCGGGGTCTCTGTAACAGCCCAAACCCTTTTAGCAGCTTATTTAACGTGGCCCGCAATCCGGTAACAAATCGCCACAAGAGACGAGTAATGACCCAACCCAAGACGGTCAACACTAAAAATCACCCAATTGCCCCTTGCACTCAATGCGATAGCCCGAATACTGGCCCAAGGCGGCAATAGAACAGGTGCGATGATCGATTTTTACTACTGGCCCACACCGGATGGATGGAAAATCGCAATTGCGCTTGAGGAAATGAACCTTCCCTACACCACGCGGCTGGTGAATATCGGCAAAGGTGGGCAATTCAATCCTGATTTTTTGAAAATATCACCCTACAACCGCATGTCAGCTATCGTCGATCATGACGGCCCTGATGGCGCACCGCTCACCCTATTTGAAAGCGGTGCAATCTTACAATAACTCGCGCGGAAGACGGAAAAATTCTACGGTACGACCTATCGCGACCAGCTGACGGTCGATCAATGGTTGATGTGGCGAATGGGTGGTCTTTGTCCATAGCGGAGCAAAATCACCACTTCAACAAATACGCCCCACTTATGGGTGAAAATTTAACCTACGCCAAAGACAGATACACCCACGAAACCGCCCGCATGTACAGGGTGCTCAACACTCAGCCGGAGCAGAGTAAATATGTGGCAGGTGGTTTTTTTCTCAATCGCCGATATGGCGATTGGGCCCTGGGCTTCCCTATGGGAGGGCCAGAAACAGACACTCGAGGATAAACCGCATATGGCCAGCTAGCTGCAAGCCTGCGCAGCGCACCGCAGCGTTACTACTGGCCATGGACTGCATTTGGACCTGCGGACAACCCCGAAACCAAGCAACGAAGACAGCTTAGCTTAGCTCTTCAAGGCGAAATAACTACCCTGGCCTTGGGCCTGCCAGAGGCAGGCGAGAGGAAAAATATAATGCGGCGCCAGCCGCTCCGCGCGGTCGCGCCCGATCAGTCGTCTTTTTCCAGCGCATATTTTGCCAAGAGCGGCGATTGGCTCATAAAAAAGCAGAATAACACCGCCGTTAGGCCAAAGGTTTTAAAATACACCCAAGTATCCGTAGAGAAAAACCGCCAGATCACCTCATTGACCAGCGCCAGTCCAAAAAACACCGCCATGAACCGGCGTGTCAAAATCATCCAGCCCTCAGCCCGCATCGGCAGCGCGTCTTGCATCACCAACCGAAGATAAGATTGCCGACGCAGCAATCCAAATCCCAAAAGCCCTGCAAAAATAAGATAGATCAGCGTCGGTTTCATTTTGATAAATCGATCGTCATTCAGCCAAACCGTTAACCCACCAAAGACCGTCACCAAAACCGCCGTCATGATCTGCATCGGAGAGATTTTTCCCGTCAGCTTCCACAAAATCGCCGTACACAGCAAAAGCAACGGGACAAACAACGCCGTGACCAAGATGAACCCACCATAATCAGAACCACCGACGTTATAGCTCGTGCCCTTCATTCTCAGATAGGCCACAAAGAAGGCCAGCACCGGTCCAAACTCTAAAAGCGGCTTCACCCATTTTGGTAAATTCTTATCAGACATAATTTAGCATTCCTTTTATCCCGCAAATTCAACTATCACGGCGCCCAGCGCAATCAAAGCCATCAAAGCCAAACGGCGCGGCCCGACGGTCTCTTTCAAAAACAACCAGCCAATGAGAGCGGCAAAAATTGTCGATGTCTCACGCAGCACAGCCGCTTCTCCAACTTTATCCAATCGCGTGGCCAACAAGATCGCACCAAAGGAAGCCATTGCCACCAATCCTCCGATCGGCGCACGCCACATCAGTCCCTGTCGCGCCAAGGCGATGTCTTTGCGCCGTGCATGGGCCACCGCCGCAATCGGCATGCTCCAAGAATCAATCACAAAGAACCATGCCAGAAAGGTAAAAGGATCTGCCGCAGCTCGGATGCCATAGGCGTCATAGGTCGTATAAAACGCCACAAAAAATCCGGTGGATAGCGCCAGCACCAGTGCCAAACCCAATGTCTCGCGCTCCAGCGATACCGTGCGCATATTATACACAGCCAGGCCAAAAATCCCACAGAGAAGCACAGCCACCCCCAGCCATTGCCCAACAGTAAACACCTCGCCAAACAATAAGTAAGCCCCAATCACCGTGAAAACAGGCCCTGATCCACGCATCACAGGATAAACAACTGTATAAGCGCCACGGGTGAAGGCCATGGCCTGCAAGACTTTATAAACAGTGTGGATCGCCCATGCTCCTGCCAAAATTGGCCATAAATGCGCCTCTGGCCAGGGCACCACGAACAGAGCAAAAGGCAAAGCCATCAATCCGTAGCTGGCGTCCATAGCCCCGCGCATCACCCAGGGGTCAATTCTCCCCTTTTGCATCGCTGCAAAGACCGCGTGCAACACAGCGGCCAATAACGCCAAAAGCATAGCGACCAACCGGCCCGTGTGACTGCCTTCAATCGCAAGAATCCACTCGGTCACGCAGAAACCCCGGTCAAGGCCGCAGCAAATTCCTGTGGATCAAAAGCGTCAAGATCATCTATCTGTTCCCCCACGCCAATGGCATGAATCGGCAAAGCAAATTTATCTGCGAGAGAAACCAATACCCCGCCCTTGGCGGTGCCGTCCAATTTGGTCATCACCAGGCCAGTGACATCCGCCATTCTCTGAAAGACTTCCACTTGCTTGACCGCATTTTGACCGGTTGTCGCGTCGAGGACCAAGACCGTGTTGTGTGGTGCGTCCGGATTTTTCTTGCGAATCACACGAATGATTTTTGATAATTCCTCCATCAAATCTGCCCGGTTTTGCAACCGCCCGGCCGTATCAATCATCAATAGGTCAGCGCCATCTTGTTCCGCCTGGGTCATGGCGTCAAAAGCAAGGCTTGCGGGATCTGACCCCTCGGGTGCGGTCATCACCGGCACCCCAGCCCGCTCCCCCCAAACTTGCAATTGCCCCACCGCGGCGGCGCGAAAGGTGTCACAAGCCGCAATCACAACAGATTTCTCGGCCTTCTTAAACTGGCTCGCTAGCTTGCCGATGGTGGTAGTTTTCCCCGAACCGTTCACACCCACCACCAAAATCACCTGTGGTTTCTTATTATAAATCGGCAAGGGCCGGGCCACAGGTTCCATCACCCGAGCAATTTCTTCAGCCAAGGCCAATTTGATTTCCGCTGTGGAGAGTTTCTTACCAAAACGCCCTTCGGCCAAATTCGCCGTAATCCGTACAGCCGTATCCACCCCCATATCAGAGGAGATCAACAGCTCTTCGAGCTGTTCAAGCATGTCATCATCCAGCACGCGGCGCGGCGCACGCCCGAAAACGCCAGTTTTCTGCTGCAAGGGATCAGGCTGCCGAGTGTCCACCTCCAAAGGGTCAATCACGACTTTTGGAACGCTGGCGACTGGCTCTGACTCTTCTTCTGGCGACGCCGCCTGCTCGAGCTCTTGTTCAAGCAGGCTGCCGCCTACAGAATCGGGCGCGTGCAAATCCTCGGGCTGCGCCACTTGCACCGCCTCATCAGCGATGATCGGACCGGCTGGCCCGTCCTCATAAGCAACATCTTCTTGGACAATAGCATCCAGACCCTTTTTAAGCTTGGTAGAGGATTTAAAAAGTTTAGATTTCAACTTACCAAAAAAGGACATCAACAGGCTCCATTGTTCGCCGCGGGCTTCAAAGTCGCCGCAAACGGTAACGCGAATGTAATCCTAGCCCCCAGCAATGCCAATGGCAGCCGCGCGCTAAATTTCGTTGGGGAAATACTTGATTACCGATTTGATGGGATTGGGCGCCGCTTGACCAAGCCCGCAGATCGAGGTCTCCACCATCGCCGTGGTCAAATCCTTTAAAAGCGGCTGATCCCAGGTATCTGCCTGCATCAATTTTACCGCCTTTTCACAGCCAACCCGACAAGGAGTGCACTGACCACAGCTTTCGTCCTCAAAGAATCGCAACATATTCAAGGCCGCAGCTCGGGGGCTGTCCTGATCCGACAGAACCACCACAGCGGCTGAACCGATGAAAGTGCCAAGCGGCTGCAATGTGTCAAAATCTAAGGGCACGTCATTGATTGATGCAGGTAAAAGACCTGAAGACGGGCCACCAGGTTGGTATGCTGAAAAGATATGGCCCTCCAACATCCCGCCACAGGCGGCAATGATATCCGTGATCGTGGAACCCGCAGGCAACAAATGCACGCCGGGGTTTTTCACCCGACCAGAAACCGAGTAACTGCGCAGACCCGTCCGGCCATTGTGTTCCACAGCGTTCAGGCACTCAGGTCCTTCCCGCACCACGCGCGCAACCCAGATCAAGGTTTCAACATTATGCACCAAAGTGGGGCGATTGTGGATCCCCACAGCCGCCACAAAAGGAGGGCGATGCCGCGGCAAACCGCGCTTGCCTTCAATACTTTCGATCATCGCGCTTTCTTCGCCGCATATATAGGCCCCAGCCCCGCGCCGCAGATCAATATAGCCCACAGGCACGAGCCCAGCCGCCTCCAAAGCGGCAATCTCTCCAGCCAGAATGTGCAGAACCGCGGGATATTCGTCACGCATGTAGATAAAACAGGTTTCCGCCTCGACCGCCCAAGCGGCAATCAACATGCCTTCGAGAAACAAGTGCGGCGTGCGCTCAAGATAGTAGCGATCCTTGAAAGTTCCCGGCTCGCCCTCATCTCCATTCACCGCCAAATAGCGCGGCCCCGCATTGCCGCGCACGAAGCCCCATTTTGTGCCTGATGGAAAACCCGCACCACCCAGGCCGCGCAGACCACTTTGCTTTATCTGCGCTTGAACCTCTTCCCAATCGCCACCTGCGCGCAGCTCTACGAGCCGCGCATAGCCACCGGCAGCGTGATAGGCCGCCAGGTCTTCATGATCAGGAATATCGGCATGGATATGACCGCCCGAAATAGCCGCTAAAACCTTTTCGGGCGTGGCGTGATCAATATGATGGTGCCCCAGCTCCAGCACTGGGGCGGTATCACAGCGCCCCATACAGGGCGCGCGGACAACCCGCACCGCTTTGGGATCTAACCCCTGCTGCAATGCCTCTTGCAATTTAGCAGCTCCAGCCAATTCGCACGATAAGCTATCGCAGACCCGCACGGTCAAGGCCGGCGGTGGTGTTTCTCCCTCTTTGACCACATCAAAATGCGCGTAGAACATCGCGACCTCATAGACCTCAGCCTGGCTCAAACGCATTTCCTCGGCCAAAGCGCGCAGATTCGCTGCTGAGAGATGGCCATAAGCATCTTGAATAAGATGTAAAAATTCGATCAGAAGATCCCGCCGGCGCGGTCTTTGCCCCAGCAAATCTTGCACCTGTGACCATGCCAAATCGTCGAGCTGACGCCCTTTTGGTCGCACCCGGCCTCTGCCCGGTCCAGATTTCCAAACACCTTTTGACGATTCGATAGACATGATCTGTTCCTCAATTCATTGTGGCTGATTTAACCCGCAACGCAGCCCTGACATAGGTCAAAATACGACACCACTTGCAACAGATGCGTTTTCTCTTGCCTCAATAGACATCACCTGGCCACAATCAGAATAATTGTCCCTGCTCAGGTGGTTTTCGGCTTGGCTCGGCCTGCGGGACGGGCCGCGGCGGTTTGCGCCACCGCAAAGCGCCCATCGGCAAACTCGATTTCCAGAGATTTTGCCACCCCGGCGCTAGCCGCATCAGTGATCAAAGCCTGCCCAGAACGCACCACTGCATAACCACGGCGCAGGGTCTCGCGATAACCCAGTGTTTCGCGCAACCGGTCACAGGCCACCAGCTGCTCGCGGCGTCTTTGCAATTGCCGTTCAAAAATTTGCTCCAACCGCGATTCAAGATCATCCAGATCTTTACGCAATCGCCCAACCCGCTCCGCTAAAGGTATTGGACGGAGACGCGATGAGCAGGCCCATAGCATCTGCCGAGCAGAGAGCGCCGCTCGGTCCAAGCCTGCCGGTAGGCGCTGCCCCAAGGCCTGCAATTGCCGCGCCTCTTGCACCAATATCCGCCCTAACGCAGAGGGCTTAATCTGCCCCGCAGAAGCGGTCAGGCGCAGCTGTTGTTTTTGCACCAAGCCGCGCAGCGCCAGCGGCAAACGCCCCTCCCAATGGTCCAACCGCTGCTGCGCCGAATGCGTCAGGCTGTCCGGACGCGGCAAAGCGCGGGCCAAATCGGCCAATCTTTGCTTGCGGCGGGTCATGATATTGGCCAAGCCCTGCGCCGACCGGGCGCCCTTGGCACGGGTTTCGGCCAAAAGGTCCAAGCGCACAGGCACCGCCAATTCAGCGGCAGCACTAGGGGTGGGCGCGCGCATGTCAGAGACGAAATCAATCAATGTCGTATCGGTTTCATGGCCCACAGCGGAAATTAGGGGAACCTCCGAGGCCGCCGCCGCTCGTACAACGATTTCTTCGTTGAACCCCCAAAGATCCTCAATGGAACCACCGCCACGCGCCACAATCAGCAAATCTGGCCGCGGCAAAGCCCCGCCCGGTGTCATTGCATTAAACCCAGCAATCGCGCGCGCCACTTCGGCGGCGCAATTCGCTCCCTGCACCGCAACCGGCCAAACCAAGACTTTCCGCGGGAAACGGTCACGCAAACGGTGTAAAATATCGCGAATCACTGCGCCAGTGGGAGAGGTCACAACCCCAATCACGTCGGGCAAAAAGGGCAAAGCCTGTTTGTGCGCCAGATCAAACAACCCTTCAGCGGCCAAAGCAGTCTTTCGCTTTTCCAACATGGCCATCAATGCCCCAACCCCGGCGACCGCCACATCATCAACATTCAGATTGTATTTGGACTGCCCGCCGAAGGAGGTCATTTTACCACTGACAACCACCTCCATCCCCTCCTCGGGAAGTACAGAAAGTTTTGACACTTGCCCTTTCCAAGTAGTACAGGCTAGGGCGTTACGTTCGTCTTTTACATCGAAATACATGTGCCCCGAGCGGGCCTGAACCACGCGTCCCACTTCGCCCTTGACCCGTATGCGGCCAAATTCTGCCTCCAGAGTACGTTTTACGGCACCTGAGATTTCTGAAACCGTAAATTCTGGGGCATTCTCGCCAAGACGGGGATCGTCAATAAGATCAGACATAGTGCACCTTGTGACCAGAGTTGATGCAGCTTAGAACGCGGGCAAGCAAAGGCCAAGGGGAGCGCGTGTCATGAATATCTTAATTTTGGGCAGTGGAGGCCGCGAGCATTCTTTGGCCTGGGCCGTCGCGCAAAACCCAAAATGCGACCGACTGATGGTTGCGCCAGGCAATGCCGGCATCGCTAAGATTGCCGATTGTGTGGCTCTGGATATTCTGGATGGCGCCACCGTGCTCGCGTTTGTCCGCAGTCAGGCAATTGACTTTGTTGTCATTGGTCCAGAAGCACCTTTGGCCGCCGGTATAGTCGATATTTTGCGGGCCGCAGATGTGCTCTGCTTTGGCCCCAGCCAGGCAGCGGCGCAGCTGGAAGCCTCAAAATTCTTTACCAAATCCATCTGTGACGCCGCAGGTGCGCCCACAGCCGAATATGGCCATTTTACCGACCTGCAAAGCGCGTCGGATTATGTTTGCAGAATGGGTGCGCCGATTGTGGTCAAAGCCGATGGGCTGGCGGCGGGCAAAGGCGTCATTGTCGCCATGAGCCTGCAAGAAGCCCTTGATGCTTTGGATGATATGTTCAGCGGCGAATTTGGCAACGCCGGAGCGGAAGTGGTGATTGAAGAGTTTATGGAGGGCGAAGAGGCCTCCTATTTCATCCTCTGTGATGGCCGAGATGTTTTAGCCATTGGTACCGCACAAGATCACAAGCGCGTGGGTGATGGCGACACCGGCCCAAACACCGGCGGCATGGGCGCCTACAGCCCCGCGCCCGTTTTGACAGATGATATTGCCGAACAGGCCATGCGCGAAATTATCAAACCCACCATGGCGGAAATGGCCCGACGGGGCACGCCTTATCAAGGGGTGCTTTATGCCGGTTTGATGATTAAAGACGGCAAGGCCCGCTTGGTAGAATACAATGCCCGCTTTGGCGATCCAGAATGCCAGGTACTGATGATGCGGCTGGGTGCACAGGCGCTGGACCTGCTGCTGGCCTGCGCTGAAGAACGGCTGTCAGAGGTTCAGGTCAATTGGGCCGCGGACCATGCTTTGACGGTTGTAATGGCCGCCAAGGGCTATCCAGGCGCTTATGGGAAGGGCACAGTGATTTCCGGTTTGGACTCCTTGCCCGACAGCTCTTCGGCTACCTGTTTTCATGCAGGAACCGCAAAAATTGGCGCAGATCTCAGCGCACAAGGCGGGCGGGTTTTGAATGTCACTGCGCGCGCTTCAAGCCTGAGCGAGGCCCGTACCATGGCCTATGACATGGTCGATCAAATCGATTGGCCCGAAGGGTTTTGCCGCCACGATATCGGTTGGCGCGCGCTTTAAAAGCACCTGTGGCCGCAGTTCAGAAGATTGCGGCCACTTCAGTGTCGACAAGAGTTTAGATCTGGCGTTCTGGCATCCGCACAACCAACCCGTCCAAAGCGTCAGAGACGCGCAATTGGCAGGTCAAACGGGATTGGCCTGGTTTGGGTTCAAACGCAAAATCCAGCATATCTTCTTCCATGCCGTCCATTTCGGGCAGTTTCTCGACCCAGGCACTGTCAACATAGACATGACAGGTTGAGCATGCGCAGGCACCACCGCAATCGGCTTCGATGCCAGGAATGTTATTGTCCCGTGCGCCTTCCATGACGGTCAGCCCATTGGCCACCTCCACCACATGTTCCGCGCCACCGTTTTCAATATAAGTAATTTTAGCCATGTCTTTGTATCTCGCTAGACTGTTTCTCCTCTGAGGTAACATGTAATTCAAAAAATTCTACCCCCCACGCGAGCGGAATAATGCCGCTTGCGATATTGCCTAAATGTTCTATTTTTGTTCCATGTCATTCGACTCTCCCAACACTTGGCCCAAGCCCCCTGCCGCCCTGCCCCATGCTATGCTAGAGCTGCCAGCAAATGGTGCACGGGTTACTGTGGCGGGTCTGGTTCTGGTGCGCCAAAGACCCGGCACAGCCAATGGGGTCATTTTCATCACGCTGGAGGATGAGACCGGGGTGTGCAATGTGATCGTCTGGCGCAAACTCTATGAGCGTTACCGGCGCGCCGTGATCTCAGGGCGTATGTTGCGAATCACCGGGCGCATTCAACGCGAAGGCGCTGTGTGCCATGTGATCGCTGAGCATGTGGAAGATATATCTTTCATGCTGGATGATCTTTTACTGCCAGAGGCCAGTCGCGCCACCGAGCAGCCGTAACCCCACTCAAACCACAAAAGGGCGGCTCAAGAGCCGCCCCATTAACAACATGTCTGCTGCATTTATTGCTGCACGGTGAGGGCCAAAAAGCGGGGATCACCGCCGCGGCGTACGAGCAAAAGCATCGTTTTTCGGCCGCCCTCAATGGTTGCGCTCACTTGCTCTTCAAACTGTACAAGGGAGGTGACCTTCTCTTGGCCAGCCTCTACAATCACATCCCCTGATTTCAAACCTTTTTCAAAGGCCTCAGAGGTTTCCACAACATCCACGACGACCACGCCTTCCAAGCCAACCGCAAGGTCCAAACCCTCGCGAATCTCATCGGTCAGGTTCGACAGGGTGATCCCAAGATCCTCATAATTTTTTGGCGCATCTTCATTGACCGCAGGCTCATTCGCGCTGGCCAATTTTTTGTCATCGCGCAGGCCAAGGGTGACGCTCAGTATCACCTGCGCGCCATCACGCACCACAACCACATCAACCGCTTTGCCCACTTCCGTATTGCCGACTGTTTGCACCAGATCGCGCACGTCCTCGACCTCATGACCATCAAAGATCACGATCACATCGCCTTGTAACATTCCGGCATCTTTCGAGGGGCCCTCTGGCACGCCGGTCACCACGGCTCCGGCGGCCCGGTCCAAACCATCAATGCTTTCGGCAATGTCTTCATCAACATCTTGGATCCGCACGCCCAGCCAGCCCCGACGGATTTCGCCATATTCCGTCAATTGATCAACGACCCGGCTGACCACATTGGACGCCATAGAAAAGCCAATACCAATAGAGCCGCCGTTGGGCGATAAAATCGCAGTATTTACGCCGACAACTTCACCACCAAGATTGAACAAAGGCCCGCCAGAATTACCACGGTTAATTGCGGCATCCGTTTGAATATATTCGTCATAAATCCCAGACAATGCCCGGTTTCGGGCAGAAACGATTCCGGCAGAGACAGAGAAACCTTGTCCTAAAGGATTGCCCATCGCCACGACCCAATCGCCCACGCGCGCTGTGTCGCTGTCGCCAAAGCTGACGAAAGGCAGCGGTACGTCCGACACGACTTTCAACACTGCGATATCAGTATTCTGATCGGTGCCGATGACCTTAGCGGCCAGTCTTTCACCAGAGAAAAATTCCACCTCAATCTCATCGGCCCCTTCGATCACGTGATTGTTGGTGACGATGAACCCATCAGCAGAGATTACAAATCCCGACCCCAATGCCGAGGAGCGGCTGGCCCCACCATTGCCGCCACGGCGACGATCTTCGAATTCCCGAAAGAACTCTTCAAAAGGTGAGCCTTTGGGCACTATGCCACGCGGCATTTGATCAGCGCGACCGGCAATCACGGTTGTGGTGGTGATATTCACCACTGAAGGGCTGATCTCATCAGCAAGATCAGCAAATGTATTTGGCATCATTTGCGCTGTGGCCTGTAGAGCTTGTAACATCAGCAGACAAAGCGCCGCCGCAAAAACCCAAGTGGCGCGGTAAGCTGCAAAATCCTTGCGCTTAGATAAGGCAATCGAATTCATCTTTAATCTCCATAAATGCCCTTCTGCATCACGCAGATCGGGCGCCTGTTGTCTTGATTGACTTGATGTAGTTCAGCAAGTTTTCAAAGCAATGACCGATGAGACCCAGTCACCATCTCGTGAAGGCCAATTTTGGTGGAAAAACACTCATTCCGAACGCAGGGCCGCCTACAGGCTCAACGCCAATAGAATGCACCCACCAAGGCAAAGCAGAGCCCCCGTTTTCCGGCGCGCAGAGATCGACAAGGTTTTAAGGGCTTTCAGTAGGGCCTCAAGGGCATGAGGGGCCAGTAGATAGACCAGCCCCTCTGCAATCATAACGGCCGCAAGGCCGAACAAGATTTTGTCAATCACTCAGCGACACGCGGCGTTGCGGATTTCATATAGTTTAGGAACTCATGATCTGGTGGGATCACCAAAGTTGAATTTTCACCAAGGATGGAAGCCTCATAAGCCGCAAGCGAACGATAGAAGTCAAAAAACTCTGGATCTGCGCCGAAGGCATTCGCCAAAATCCGGGTGCGTTCCGCATCGGCTTCCCCTTCGATGATCAAAGCATCCCGCTTGGCAGCGGACAGCGTTTCCTCATGGGTCCGATCCGCTACAGCTGTGACCCGCTGTGCCGCTTCGCGTCCCCGGGCGCGCTCATCGGTCGCTTCGCGTTCTCGCTCGGCGATCATACGCTGCAAAGTGGCGTCGAAGTTTTGCTCCGGCAAGTTGGTCTGACGCAGACGCACATCAACCACATCCAGCCCCAAATCCTTGGCACGCGTTTGAGCCTCAGCACGGATCAGCCCCATCAAGCGGGACCGTTCTGGCGACAGAATGGCG
The DNA here is from genome assembly GCA_905181815.1 of uncultured Planktomarina sp. Classification (GTDB taxonomy): domain Bacteria; phylum Pseudomonadota; class Alphaproteobacteria; order Rhodobacterales; family Rhodobacteraceae; genus Planktomarina. The sequence continues at coordinate 24,385 of CAJIZA010000006.1, forward strand.
TTTGACGTCACCCCATCGGCCCCGAGAACCGCTCGGATTTGACCGTCTAGAATGTCATTGAGCTGAATGCTGGCTTCGCGCTCACCGCCCGCGCCCAAGGCTTGACGGAACTTCACAATGTCTGCGATGCGGTACATAACAAAAGCATCCACCTCGAGACGACGATCATCAGCCGGCGTCACCTCGATCACCGGGGTTTCCAAAGACAAAATCCGGTCATCAAAGCGCACAACTTGATCCAGCCAGGGGATCTTAAAGCCCAAACCAGGATCTGTTTTGACCTGTTTAATTTGGCCAAACCGCAGCACCAGCACTTTTTCGCGCTCATCTACGATGAACAAAGACATCAACCCACCAACCGCAATCACGGCGGCTATGATCACTGCAATACGAGATCTCATAGTCATTAGTTTGACCCTCCTTGTGATGATTTGCGCAATTCATTCAACGGCAGATAAGGTACAACACCCTGGCCTCCCTCACCATTGTCCATGATGATCTTATCCACGTTGCCTAAGACTTTTTCCAAAGTTTCGATATACAAGCGACGACGGGTCACTTCGGGAGCCACTTTGTATTCAGTCAAGACAGCTGAGAATTGACTGGCCTCCCCTAAAGCGGCATTGACGACAGAGGCGCGATATCCCTCTGCGGCCTCTAGCAACTGCGCCGCAGCACCCCGCGCTTCGGCAAGACGTTGGTTGGCATAGGCATCCGCCTGACGCTCGCGCTGATCGCGCTCTTGTTCTGCGGCTTGAACATCGCGGAAAGCGTCAATTACCGAAACGCGCTTTTGCGATCCGTCAACGGCCGTCACGATCACCTGACGGCTGGGCGGATCCACTTTGTTAAAGTTGACCCGGACCACAGAAATCCCAGTCTTGCGCTCATCCAATGTTTTTTGGATCAATTGCCGAACATTCGCTTCAATCGCAGCGCGATCTCGGTTCAAAATAGGTGCCAATTCCGACTGCGCAATTACTTCGCGCATCGCCGCTTCCGAGATCGCCCGGATAGATTGCTCAGGTTCCTTTAGACTGAACAGAAAATCCGACGAATTTTTGATGTTCCAAACCACTTGAAAGTCTATATCCACGATGTTTTCATCCGTGGTCAGCATCAGGCCCAAACCGCTCTCACGACTGTCATTGATCCCAAGAGATTCTGTGCGGTTAGTGGTGACGTTGAACTTCTCGTAGGTAACAAAAGGCCAAGGCGCGAAATTGAGGCCATTGGTGCCAATTTCATTGAATTCCCCGAGGAAGAGCTCAACTGATTGCTCCTCCGGCTTGACCGTATAAAAGGACGCAAACAGCCACATACCAACGGCTGCCAGCCCAGCCAGGACGAAAGTGCTGCGCGGGATACCCGCGTCGCCGCCGCCCGATCCGCTGCCACCACCTGTGCCACCGCTCCCTTTTCCGCCCATCAACACGCGCAATTGCTCCTGACCTTTGCGCATCAACTCGTCAATTTCCGGGATTTGCGGCCCGTCTGGACCCCGATCATTCCCGCCGCCATTGCCTTTGTTGCCTCGGTTGCCGCCGCTTCCGCCGCCGCCCCAAGGTCCACCGTTATTATCCGCCATTCAGCTGTTTCCCTTCACAGTCATTCTGCGCTCCAGTTCTATCTGTGCTCTGCTTTGAAAATTTCAAGCGGTCCGCACAGGCGTTTTCATTGTCACAAGTTCTTCAGACACGGTGGGATGCACGGCACACACACGGTCGAAATCTTCTTTTGTTGCTCCCATTTTCACGGCTATCCCCGCCAGTTGGATCATCTCACCTGCGCCATCTGCGACGATGTGACAGCCCAAAATCTTAAGGGTCTTTTGGCTCACAACCAATTTCATTAGCACTTTATTCGGCGCATCAATAAAGGAAATATTCATTGGGCGAAAGGCAGTTGCATAGACTTCAATGGGCTCTTGCGCCCGGGCTTGCTCCTCGCTCAGTCCAATGGTGCCAAATTCCGGCTGTGTGAATACGGCCGTTGGGATCAAAGCGTGATCCACAGGGGTCGGATTGCCCTTCAGGGCGGTCTCAACAAAGGCCATACCCTCACGGATCGCCACGGGCGTCAGATTGACACGGTTGGTTACATCCCCAACCGCATAAATCGAAGGCACCGAAGTCTGAGAAAAATCATCCACCTGCACCGCGCCCGCTGCATCCAAACCAATGCCCAGAGCCTCAAGCCCCAATCCGGCGCTTTTAGGGGTGCGGCCTGTGGCATACATCACAACATCAAAATCATGGCGCGCACCTTTGGTATCTGTGACACTGTAGCCCGAGCCTTGCTTTTCGATGCGGGCCACATTGGTGCGCATATGCATCTGGACACCACGCTCTTGCATGCCCTGCACAATCACATCCCTGGCCTCTTTGTCAAAGCCGCGCAACACGGCCTCGCCCCGATACCAAAGATGGGTTCGCACCCCAAGACCGTTGAGAATGCCGGCAAATTCACAAGCGATATAGCCGCCTCCCACAATTAAAATCCGCTTGGGCAAAGCCTGTAGATGAAAAATTTCGTTTGAAGTGATGGCATATTCGGCGCCAGGAACATCCGGCACTGAGGGCCAGCCGCCTGTGGCCAGCAAGATCACCTTGGCGGTCACGACCCGTCCATCGGCCAAACACACCGCATGCGGACCGTCGACCGTCGCGCGCATGTCAAAGGTCTCGACACCAGAGTTTTGCAATAGGCGGCGATAGATGCCTTCTAGCCGATCAAGCTCGCCTTCCAGATTGCTCCGAAATCCCGACCAGTTAAAACCGCCCATCTGCACGTCCCAACCATAGGCCGCAGCCTGCTCCATCGCAGGCGCGTAGGTTGAGGCAAACACCATCAGTTTTTTCGGCACGCAGCCACGGATCACGCAGGTGCCTCCATACCGGCTCTCTTCCGCCAAACCGACTTTGGCCCCTGTATCTGAAGCTGCGACACGCGCGGCGCGCACACCGCCAGAGCCACCGCCAATTACAAAAAGATCATAATCAAAAGACATATTCGTCCCCTATTGAAGTCAGAGGTCCATCGCCTCTTGATCCGAAACCCAATCGCTTGGCGTGTTACGAGCGAACGTGCTCTTCAATGCGCCCATCACTCGCGCCAAGAATGACTCGATCACAAATATTAATAAATAAGCCATTTTCAACCACACCCGGCACTTGATTGAGCGCTATCGCCAAGGCCGGCGCATCCGGGATTTGTTCCAAATGCAAGTCAAGAATGAAATTCCCCTCGTCGGTCACAAAGGGGGCATCGCCCTGCATGCGCATGGTGATATCACGATCCACCAACCCATGATCGGCCAAAAGCCGCGCGATATGTTCGCGCGATGAGGCCAAACCAAACCCCAAAACCTCTACTGGCAGCGGGAATTTTCCAAGATGCGGCACTTGCTTGTCAAAATCAGCAATCACAATCATCCGATCCGAGGCGGAGGCGACGATCTTTTCTTGCAAAAGCGCCCCGCCGCCGCCTTTGATGAGGTTCAACGCGCGATCAAATTCATCGGTGCCATCAATGGTGATATCCAGATTTCCAGCTTGATCTAGGCTCACCACGTCCAAACCCAGCTCACGGGCCAAGTCTGCTGTGCGGGTCGAGGTGGGCACGCCTTGAATCCGCAGCCCTTCGGTTTTCACCCGATCCGCCAAACACCGCACCATCCAAGCCGCCGTTGAGCCAGTTCCCAGCCCGAGTTTCATACCATCTTCGACCAATTCAACAGCGCGTTTGGCCGCGACGTATTTTGCCTGATCGGCGGGAGATAAATCGGCAAACATGTAAAGTGACTCCTGGTGATTTTCGCCCCTATATAGACCGAAGTTCACCCAATGCGCGAGGCCCGATTTCATCTTTCAAACCCAGCATAAGTCCAACATCAGCCCAGCACAGAATTCACAATGCGCCGCATATTCCCTTGTTCCGTTACAGGCGCGGACGTAGACCTAGGGAAAAGTGTCGCATTTCCGCCCACAAAGCCTGTCAAACCATGATCAACCCAAGCTATATATTCCTGCGAGGTCTTTAATGTTTTTATCTGTTTTTGACATGTTTAAGGTCGGCATTGGGCCAAGCTCATCGCATACGATGGGCCCAATGGTTGCGGCGGGTATGTTTCTGGACCTGCTGCGCACCAGCCCTTTTGAGGCCACAGGCCTGAAAGCGCGCCTGCATGGCTCCTTGGCTTTCACCGGCGTGGGACATGCGACAGATCGCGCAACACTTCTCGGATTGGCCGGATTTTCGCCCGAAACCTATGACGCCGCCAAGGCTGAAGCTACGCTAGATACTATGAAGCGTAACAAAGCGGTCAGCCCTGATGGGCTTGGAACACTGAACCTCGATCCGGCCAGTGACATCGTATTTGACTTCGGCCCATCCCTGCCGGGTCATACCAATGGTATGATCCTCATGGCGACGGATGCGCAGGGCGATGTGATTTTGCTACAGACCTATTATTCTATCGGAGGCGGTTTTGTGGTGACAGGCGAGGAAATGGCCAGCGGGTTGTCGACCGGTGACATTGACCCCTACCCCCATGAGTTCAATACAGCCAATGAATTGCTGGCCCTTTGCGCCGCTCAGGGAAAATCCATCGCAGAGATCAAACGCGAGAATGAGTTGAGCCGCCGTAGCGCTGCCGCGCTCGACCGCGGCTTGGCCAGAATCTGGGACGTGATGAATGATTGCATCAATCGCGGGCTCGAACGGGGCGGCATACTGCCCGGCGGTCTGAATGTGAAACGCAGAGCCAAACCTATTCACGAGGCTTTAGTGGCCGAGCGAGGGCTGAATATGCCCGCCCCACACACCATCAATGATTGGATGAGCGTTTACGCCATGGCGGTCAATGAAGAAAATGCCAGCGGCGGACAGGTCGTGACCGCGCCAACCAATGGCGCGGCCGGAGTCGTCCCAGCCACTCTGCGCTATTGGCTCGATCATGTGCCAGGAGCCACTCCAAGGCGCATCCCAGAATTTCTACTGACCGCCGCCGCGATCGGCGGGCTGATCAAATTCAACGCCAGCATCTCTGGCGCGGAATGTGGCTGCCAAGCGGAAGTTGGCAGTGCTTCGGCCATGGCCGCCGCCGGTCTCTGTGCCGTCTTAGGCGGCAGCCCCGCACAGGTGGAAAACGCCGCAGAAATAGCTCTAGAACATCACTTGGGTATGACCTGCGACCCCGTCAAAGGCCTTGTGCAAGTGCCTTGTATTGAGCGCAATGGGCTAGGCTGTATCAAAGCGGTCTCCGCCGCCAGCCTGTCGATGCGCGGCGATGGCACGCATTTGGTGTCATTAGATGCCTGCGTGGAAACAATGCGGCAAACCGGTCTGGACATGCATGAGAAATACAAGGAAACCTCACTCGGTGGCTTGGCGGTAAATGTGCCCAACTGCTGACCAATCCAAACCTTGATATGAAAGTACTCCATGGCTCAGGATAACAATCGCTTAGGTCTATTGTTGATGATTGGCTTTTGTGTTCTGGCGCCGGCCAGCGATGCTTTGGTCAAGGTTTTAGGCGATGGAATTCCTTTGCTGCAAGTGGTCATTGCCCGGTTTATCGCCCAGTTACTTTTGGTGCGCCGAAACCTTTGGACCAGCCGCCGTGACACTTGGATGCGGGCGGATAGGATTGGCTATGTCATTCTGCGCTCGGTTCTGCATCTGTTGGCAATTTCTTTTTTGTTTCTCTCGCTGCGCTACCTACCTCTAGCCGATGCCATCGCGATTGCCTATGTTCTGCCCTTCCTGATCTTGGGCGTTGGTTGGATGAAAGGAGATAGGGCAAGCCCTTTGAGCCTTGGACTTTGCCTGCTTGGTTTCATTGGCACCTTGATGGTGGTGCAGCCCAGCTTTGCCGAGGTCGGTTGGCCGGCGCTTTTGCCGCTGATTGTGGCTGTGTTATTCACAGGCTTTATGTTCATCACCCGCAAGATTTCTAAAAATATCGACCCCATTGATCTGCAAGCGGCAAATGGGGTCTGCGCCATGGTGATCCTCTTGCCCATTGCCGCTTTCGGCTCGGCTATGGAAATTCCACTTTTGACAATCGTCCCAGTCACCAGATTTGAATTTTCGGCATTACTTGGCCTTGGGGTCTTGGGAACTTTGGCGCATTTGAGCATGACATGGGCGCTGCGCTATGCCTCTGCGCCCACAGTGGCCCCAGTTCAATATCTCGAAATTCCTTTTGCGGCACTCTATGGCCTGGTGCTCTTTGGCGATCTGCCCAATGGCATGGCGGCTGTTGGGATCATCGTGACTGTTACCGCTGGGCTATTGGTGGTGCGCTTTACCAAAGCCTCTGTCTAAAGCTGCTAGAACCGCCACAAGGTAGCGACGCGGCATAATTGCCAACAACCCCGGCCCATCTACGGTAATTTCCAGCGCACCGCCTAAGGCGACATTCGAAGTCGCAATTTGCCCGATCGGGCTCATGGCCGCATTTGAAAGCGGCCAGCGCACCCCGCGCAAACTCGCTTCAATAGACACCATGGGATAAAATCCCACGGGTGTCTCGGCCTCCAGATCCACAGAGAATTCTTGCGGCACAACAAAAACAAGCTGCGCCTCATCAATCAAGACCACGGGCCGCGGTTCATTCAGGAGGGTGGAGAAGGCTGCCAATTGATGATCTAACCGCCCGCCAAGGAATCCCACACCCAAAAAAACATCCGCATCACAGACCGCGAGGCATTTTTGGAAGTCCGTGGTCTCCTGATCCAGGATATGCGCTGCAGCCTGACCGGCCGGCAGGTCTTGTTGCGAATCCATATCGCCCACCACCAATGCCACCTGAGCCCCTGCTTGTTCGGCCGCCCAAAAGCCCCCATCGGCCGCCACAATTGCATCAGAATAGAATGAAATTTCACGGATCAATTCAGCGTTTGATGGGCCTGCACCAATTAACAAAGTTCTGGATGCGCGGCACATATAATTCTCATAGGTCATTCTAATAGATCACCATTTTTCTTTGCACCAGATTTCAGAGTGCCCCACGGAAAAACGACAGTCGCGGTGTTAATAGTTATGAAGGACGGCGAGCCTATGAAGCGACCAAACAGATTGTCATCGGATTTTTCCCCTTCCCAACAAGCGTCCAGCCTCATTTTTCCTCACTCCGCAATATCGCGTCGACGTGTCATGGTTGAATGGCACAGGTCCAGAGGTCAAGACCGAAGCACCGCCTACCGCCAAAACTCCGAACCAGGCCCCGGCGCCCTTTGTCGATCTGCGCGGGTTAGAAGGCCTGCTGCGCCAACCCGACCCAAAAATCGTGCTCTCCTTACCCAAAGATGCAGAGTTGATAGACCAACTAAACAAATTAATCAGTAAAATGCCAAAATTTGCGCAATTTAACTTACCACCAGCCGCACCTACACCCGCGCCACGCGCGAAAGCCAAGGAGGTAAATGAGCAAAGCGCGCACAATGCCGACCCACCCACAGCCCCGCCCACCATGGATCTTTGCGATCTAACCTCCGGCCGGCGCCGCAGGCACGCGTCAGCAGAGTAGCTCCGGCAGTTCCATGTGCACGGTTTTCTAGAGGGAGGGCCGTCTATATCTCTTACGATACATCGTGCAGAGGTTCTTAAGAGTCCTCATCCGTATTGGGATCCACTTGACCGATGCCTTTAAAGACAAATTTCAGTGGGAACGCCCAGGCGGTGCCGAGCACCACATAGAGGATGAACTCCAAGACCTTTGGCAGCACGGGAAGCAGCGCCATAAGATTAACGGCTAAGACTGCGTAGGCAGGCAAGCCAATTACCAAGATCAGCAGCGACCAACGGCGGCGGGCTTTATAACTCAGGGCCATCAATCTGCAAACGGATCTGTAACGAGAATGGTGTCTTCGCGCTCAGGTGAGGTCGAGACCAATGCCACTGGACAATCAATCAGCTCTTCAATGCGCCTAACATATTTGATCGCCTGCGCTGGCAGTTCTGCCCAAGAGCGCGCGCCAGCTGTACTGCCGGACCACCCTTCGATGGTTTCATAGATCGGTATCACGCGAGCTTGCGCATCGGCGGCGGTGGGCAGGTAATCCAACCGCTTGCCATCCAAATCATAAGCCACACAGATTTTCAGCTCTTCAAAACCGTCCAAGACGTCCAGTTTGGTCAGTGAAATGCCATTTACGCCAGAGGTGGCGCAGGTTTGCCGTACCAGACAGGCGTCGAACCAACCACAGCGACGCTTACGCCCCGTGGTGGTTCCGAACTCATGCCCACGCTCGCCAAGTTGCTGGCCATCAGCATCATCCAGCTCGGTGGGAAACGGGCCTTCACCGACGCGAGTGGTATAGGCCTTGGTGATGCCCAATACATAGTCAATCGCACCCGGACCAATGCCCGTACCTGTGGCCGCTTGGCCTGCGATCACATTTGAGGACGTCACGAAAGGATAGGTGCCAAAATCAATATCTAATAGAGCACCCTGCGCCCCCTCGAACAAGATCCGCTTCCCCGCCTTGCGTTTTTCGTTCAACACTTTCCAGACCGGCGCTGCATAGGGCAAAATCTGCGCCGCAATTTCACGCAACTGTGCCAGCAAGCCCACGCGGTCCACAGGCTCAAGGCCAAGACCTTTGCGCAACGGGTTATGATGCAGCAAGGCGCGATCGACGCGAAGTTCCAGAGTGGCTGTGTCAGCCAAGTCTGCCACACGGATCACCCGGCGACCAACTTTATCCTCATAACAAGGGCCAATGCCACGACCCGTTGTGCCGATTTTTGCAACAGACACCTGTCCTTCACGCGCCCGATCCAGTTCACCATGGTAGGGCATAATTAAAGGGGTATTTTCCGCGACCATTAAATTTTCTGGAGTGACATCGACGCCTTGGCTGCGGATGCCATCAATCTCTTTGATTAAGTGCCACGGATCCAAGACCACACCATTGCCAATGACAGATAATTTTCCACCGCGCACAACGCCAGAGGGTAAAGCATGCAGCTTATAGACAGCCTCCCCTATCACGAGCGTATGACCAGCATTGTGGCCGCCTTGAAAACGCGCGATCACGTCGGCGCGTTCGGAAAGCCAATCCACGATCTTGCCTTTGCCTTCGTCACCCCATTGGGTGCCCACCACAACAACATTGGCCATAACTTATCCTCTTTCGATCGGAGCAAAACGTGGGCGGTATAGCGGGGATCAAGGGCAAGGGAAACTGCTAACTTGCCGCGGGATGGCAAAGCTGCGTTTTGGTGCAATTTCGACCGCAAACCCCGCCACCGGCTTAGACCGAGGCCCGTGAAGCGATTTATAGGGGCCGATGCCCCAGTTTTGACTTGGCAAATGGGTTATCCTTGCTTAGATAACCTCTGAACTGGGAAATCCGTATGCAAAATGTCGTCTTGATCATCCACCTTCTTCTGGCCATCTCGTTGATTGGTCTTGTTCTGTTGCAACGCTCTGAGGGTGGCGGCCTTGGTATGGGCGGCGGCGGTGCGGGCGGTGGGGCGATGTCTGGTCGCGCGGCGGGCTCGGCTTTGACCAAGCTAACCTGGGGTCTGGCGATTGCCTTTATTTGCACCTCTCTGGCCCTGACGATCTTACAGGTTCAAAAATCCTCTGGCAGCTCAGTTCTGGATCAATTGATGCCGGCCTCCGAGCAAAACACACCGATTGATTCTGATGCGCTCTTGCCGCCTTCGGTCGAAGATTCAGCGCCTCTATTGCCGGTTGCTGAGTAATCCGCCCCATAATAAATATGGCGGCGACGGTAAATTTAGCCGCCCTATCGTGATCATCAGATTGCAGAATCATCGCGGAGATGTTACTTCTCTAATCCCGTGGTGAGGCGCATTTTTCTTGCCAAAAATTTGAAACTACGGGGATTACTTTATTCATGGCGCGTTATGTTTTTATCACCGGTGGTGTTGTGTCTTCTCTTGGCAAAGGCTTGGCCTCTGCAGCCCTAGGCGCCCTACTGCAGGCCCGCGGATTTTCCGTAAGACTGCGGAAACTTGACCCCTATCTTAACGTTGATCCCGGCACGATGTCCCCCTTTGAGCATGGGGAGGTCTTCGTCACAGATGATGGCGCGGAAACGGATCTGGATTTGGGCCATTATGAACGGTTCACCGGTGTGGCTGCAAGGATGACTGATTCTGTCTCTTCGGGACGCATTTATTCAACCGTGCTGGAAAAAGAGCGTCGTGGCGACTATTTGGGCAAAACAATTCAAGTAGTGCCCCATGTGACCAACGAAATTAAAGAGTTTTTGAAAGTCAGCGATGATGAGGTCGATTTTATGCTCTGCGAAATTGGCGGCACAGTGGGCGATATTGAAGGCCTGCCATTTTTCGAAGCCATTCGCCAATTCTCCCACGATAAGCCGCGCGGGGAATGTATTTTCATGCATCTCACGCTGTTGCCTTATCTCGCGGCCAGCGGAGAGCTGAAAACGAAACCCACGCAGCACAGCGTTAAAGAATTGCAATCCATTGGCATTGCTCCAGATATTTTGGTCTGCCGGTCCGAGCACCCCATTCCCGACAAAGAGCGGGAGAAAATCGCCCTGTTTTGCAATGTGCGCCGGGATGCGGTGGTCGCCGCCTATGATCTCAATTCCATCTATGAAGCACCCTTGGCTTATCACGCCCAGGGGCTTGACCAAGCCGTTTTAGATGCATTCAACATCTCCCCCGCGCCACAGCCTGACCTGAGCAAATGGGAGGACGTGCAAGACCGTGTAAACAATCCAGAGGGCGCGGTGAATGTAGCTATTGTCGGCAAATACACACAGCTAGAAGACGCCTATAAGTCAATCAAAGAGGCACTCACCCATGGCGGCATGTCCAATCGGGTGAAGGTCAATGTCGAATGGGTTGATGCCGAAGTCTTTGATCACGAAGACGCCGCGCCACATTTGGAAGGGTATCACGCTATTTTGGTCCCCGGCGGTTTTGGTGAGCGCGGCACGGAAGGCAAAATCAAAGCGGCGCAATTCGCGCGTGAGCGCAAAGTGCCCTACCTCGGCATCTGCCTTGGTATGCAAATGGCGGTGATAGAGGCCGCCCGCAACCTGTCCAACGTCGCAGATGCTGGATCGGAAGAATTTGACCATGAAGCTGGCAAGAAGCGTTTCACCCCAGTGGTCTATCACTTGAAAGAATGGGTACAGGGCAATCATCGGGTGCGGCGCAACGAAGATGATGACAAGGGCGGCACCATGCGCCTTGGCGCCTATGATGCCACTTTGAACCCAGACTCATTGGTGGCTAAAATCTATGGCAGCACTGCCATCGAAGAACGTCATCGTCACCGCTATGAAGTCGATATCCAATTTCGCAAGCAGCTAGAAGAAAAAGGGCTGATCTTCTCAGGCATGTCCCCAGACGGCCGATTGCCGGAGATTGTTGAGGTTAAAGATCATCCTTGGTTTATTGGTGTTCAATTTCATCCAGAATTGAAGTCCAAACCATTCGCGCCGCATCCTTTGTTCCGCGATTTTGTCCGCGCAGCCAAGGAAATGAGCCGTTTGGTCTAACATACAAAGGAGGGCCCTATGGCCAAAGGATATTGGATTGCCCACAATCAGATCAGTGATGCTGAGGCCTATGAGGCCTATAAAATCGCCGCCGCGCCAGCCCTGCGCGCCTACCAGGGCAAATTTCTTGTGCGTGCGGGTGTGGCTGAATTCCCCGAAGGACAGCTGCGCGCCCGAACCATTGTGATAGAGTTTCCAAGCCTTCAAGTGGCGCAAGATTGCTACAACAGCGCGACATATCAAGCCGCAAAAGCTCTACGCACTCCGGTTTCGATTGGGGATCTGGTAATTGTCGAAGGATATGACGGCTAATCATCGCCGCTGTCCCAACTCTTGAGGCCCCTTATGTTTGCATCTTTGTTTTCGTCAAAATCCTCTGACAGCGCGCCAGATATCAGCGCCTCTGAAGCCATGGCCGCCCTGATGGTGCGGATTGCCAAATCTGATGATGAATATTCCACTACGGAAATCGCAAGGATCGATGCCGTGCTTGGCCTGCTGTATACATTGAACGCGGATCAAGCGGCCAGCCTGCGCCGGACTGCCGAGGCGCTTGAGGCCGAAGCGCCCGACACTGTGCGATTCACCCGCGCTATTAAAGAAGAGGTTCCCTATGAGGAGCGCTTCAATGTCGTGCGCGCCCTATGGCAAGTTGTTCTAGCCGATGGGGCCCGTGATGCAGAAGAAGACGCGTTGATGCGCCTTTTGGCAAGTCTGCTCGGCGTCAACGATCGCGACAGCGCCCTGGCCCGCAAACAGGCCTAGACCCATGATCGCGCATCTGCCCATGTATGATGTGCCAGCCAATCGTGCGGCACATCGGCGCCTGTGGCAGTCGTTGCAGGACCACCTGCCAAATGCGCCGAATTTCACCCCACCAAGCGAAGATTTCATGGTTGATTGGCTCAACCCAGAGCTCTATCTGTCCCAAACCTGCAGCCTGCCCTATCGCGCGGCGCTGCATGGCCAGGTGCAGCTGATTGCCACGCCAGACAATCAAATTCCGAATTGCCCTCCAGGCTATTACTGCTCAGTGCTCTTGGCCCGCCAGGGCGCGGTCCCAAACCTTGCGGCCAATGACTTTACCTTGGCCTACAATGAACCGCTGTCTCAATCAGGCTGGGCCGCACCGCAGTCCATTGGCCTCACCGGCGCCACAGCGCTGCAAACCGGCGGGCATGCAGCCTCGGCCCGCGCTGTTTTGGAGGGACGGGCTGATCTGGCTGCCGTGGATGCCCTGACCTGGCATTTTCTGACACGCGATTGGGACAAAGCGGCAGGGCTAGTGGTCTGCGCCACCACTCCTGCCACGCCAACGCTGCCCTATATCACCGCATTGAGCCAAAACGCAGCCGCTCTCCGCGAAGCCCTGCGGCAAGCGATTCTCTCAATTGGTCCAAAAGACCAGCAAACACTTCAAATATTTGACCTAGTTGAGATCAACGCAGAGACTTATCTACAATTGCCGCTGCCTCCGGCCCCTTAATTTAGGCAGATGCCGCTTTTAGATTGCGAGACGCGCCTTTCCTCGCCTAATATCTGCTCTGGTAGGATGGAGGTTTTCGTGAACGACCAAAATATACCCGTGATTGAAATAAAAGGTCTCCATAAAGCCTATGGTGATCTTGAGGTTCTGAAGGGCGTCGACATCACCGCAAAACGTGGCGATGTGGTGGCACTTATTGGCTCGTCTGGCTCTGGGAAATCCACTCTGCTGCGCTGCTGCAATATGCTGGAGATCAGCCAAGAAGGCACGATTCTTTTCCAAGGTGAGGCCGTCCGCTGGAACTCTCAGGGCCACAGCCGGCGTCCAGCAGATCCCGCTCAAGTCACCCGGCTGCGCACCAACCTGTCGATGGTCTTCCAACAGTTCAACCTTTGGGCGCATATGACCATCTTGCAAAATGTCATGGAAGCTCCGGTAACCGTGCTCAAGCAGGACAAATCCGAGGTAGAATCCCGTGCCCGTGCGCTTCTAGATAAAGTGGGTATTGGCGAAAAATGCGATGTCTACCCCACCCAGCTGTCCGGCGGGCAACAACAAAGGGCTGCCATCGCCCGCGCCTTGGCTATGGAACCAGAAGCAATTTTGTTTGATGAACCCACTTCCGCCCTTGATCCAGAATTGGAGCAAGAGGTGATCGGCGTCATCAAGGATCTGGCCGCGGAAGGGCGCACCATGCTAATCGTCACCCATGATATGGCCATGGCGCGCGATGTGGCCAATCATGTTATTTTCTTGCACCAAGGGGTGATTGAGGAACAAGGTCCCCCCGAGACCCTCTTTAGTGCACCGAAATCACAACGGCTTCAGCAGTTTCTTTCTGCCGTCGCTTAACAAAACTCAGCCACATATCTTAGGGAGATACATATGAACAAGCTGATCTTGACCACCGCCATTTTGGCACTGACCGCTGGCATGTCTTTTGCCGATACAATCCGGATGGGCACCGAAGGTGCCTACCCCCCCTATAACTTCATCAACGATGCTGGCGAAGTTGACGGTTTCGAGCGTGAATTGGGTGATGAGCTCTGCGCGCGTGCCATGTTAACCTGCGAATGGGTTGTCAACGACTGGGACAGCATCATTCCAAACCTGGTGTCCGGCAACTACGACACTATCATCGCCGGCATGTCGATTACAGCTGAACGTGATGAGGTTATCGACTTCACACAAAACTATACCCAACCTGATCCGTCTGCTTATATGGCACTCTCGGCTGATGTGGATCTCTCAGGTGCAGTGATCGCCGCGCAAACCAACACCATTCAAGCCAACTTTGTTGCCGCCACTGGCGCCACACTTGTGGAGTTTGCAACACCTGAGGAAACCGTTTCTGCAGTGAAAAACGGTGAAGCCGATGCGGTGTTGGCTGATAAATCCTATCTCACCCCCGTGGCAGAGAGCGATGCCGATCTGGTACTATTGGCGCAACAAGAGTTGATCGGTGGCGGCGTCGGCATGGGGCTCCGAGAATCCGATGCTGAGCTGCGCGACAAATTTGACGCAGCCATCGCCTCTATGAAATCGGATGGGTCATTGAACGCCCTGATTGCCAAATGGAGCGTCGGCGAACAGTTCTAAATTACGACCTTTTGGGGGCGGGTTCATCCTCGCCCCCATTGCGCCAGAACACCGCCGCATTAGACGCCGTTATAGCTTAAGAATAAACAATCGCCGAAACAGGCCACCCGACGCCAAACCGAAGGTCCCAGTCCGATTTTTAACTATTGTTCAGATCCAAGCCTCCTTACCAGCCTGCCCTGGCTCAGCTGCTATCTGACCACGGGCAAACACATGTTGTTTTATCAATCCTTCGCAACTGTGCTCATCCTCTTGGCTGTCACTGCACCTGCGGCGCTTGTGTTTGGCTTTGGCGGCGCCACCCTGGCCCGCGCCCAGCTTTTGCCATTACGCCTTTTCGGCAAAACCTACATCTCCGCTGTGCGCGGCGTACCCGATATCGCTTTCTTCCTGTTTTTTGTCATCGCCCTAGATCAAGGCTTCGAATGGCTGCGCCATCAAGCCCTTTGCCCCGATTGGAACGCACCTATTCGCCAGGGCAATGATTTCGTTGTCTGCGCTGCTGCCAAGCTGCCCTTGGGCACTGCCCCACAATATGTGCATGAGATTTACGGATTTTTCACTGCGGTTCTGACCTTTGCAATTGTCTTCGGAGCCTTTGCCGCCAATGTCCTCTACGGCGCCATGCGCGCTGTGCCCCAAGCCCAGATAGAAACGGCACAGGCCTATGGTATGCGGCCCGTGCAAGTGTTTTGGCGCGTTCTAGTGCCGCAAATGTGGGTATATGCCCTGCCTGGCCTTGCTAATCTTTGGATGGTCTTAATCAAGGCCACACCACTGTTGTTTTTGCTTGGCGTAGAAGACGTTGTTTACTGGGCCCGCGAATTGGGCGGCACGAAACAAGCGAAATTCTCTGCCTACCCCCATGGTGACTGGCGCATGCAGTATTTTCTGTTTCTGCTGGTCTTTTACCTCGCCTTTACCAAACTCTCTGAAGTGGTGCTTGAACGCGTGATGAAACGCCTCACACATGGGCAAGGCACATTGGGGGTACCCTCATGAGCTGCCAGCAAACCATTCTGGACTATGGGCTGCGCTCTTTGGGCTATGGCGAACGCCTTCTGCCCAAGTCGGATTTCACCCTCTGCCAACATTTCACGCTGATTGGCTCGGGCCTCATTTGGAATATTTATTTCGGAGCTTTGGCGCTTTTGATCGGATTTTTCATTGCCAATGCAATGGCTCTCGCCAAGGCCAGCCCCCGTGCGATCCTGCGCCAGCCGGCTGAATGGTTTATTTTGATTTTCCGCGGGTCCCCGCTATTTATCCAATTTTTCTTGGCCTATTTCATCTTTCTGCGCCTCAAGCAGCAAGGCCTTCTGCCTTGGCTGACCGCGGCACAATTTGGGGCGCTCTTGGTGCTTATCCTCAACACCGCCGCCTATTCTGCCGAAATTTTTTACGGCGCGTTGCGCTCCGTGCCCAATGGAGAGGTCGAAGCCGCCGATGCCTATGGCCTGACGGGCTGGTCGCGCTTCCGCCTTGTGATCTGGCCCACCAGCCTACGTCTGGCTTGGCCGGCCTACACCAATGAGGCAATTTTTCTGTTCCATGCGACCACCTTGGTATTCTTCTCAGGCTTTCCAGCCTGGCAACAGCGCGGCGATGCCCTCTATTACGCCAGCTATTTCGCAGATAAAACGTTCAATCCCTTCGTCGCCTATCCCATTTTGGCTTTTTACTTCATCCTACTAACTTTTGTGATCATTGGCATTTTTGGCCTTGTCAATGCGCGTCTCAATCGACATCTTCCAAGCCAGGCGCGCCCGAAGCTGCGTTATAGGCCACAGGTCATCAGATGAGTAAATCCCTTCGTGTCGCAGCTGTTGATCTCAATGGTCAATTACGTGGCAAACGCGTCCCCAAAGGCATGAGCAGCAAGCAAATGCGCATGCCGCTGTCCGTGCTCAATATTGATGTGTTTGGGGCAGATATCGAAGAATCGCCACTGGTGTTTGAAACCGGCGATCAAGATGGCATTATGGAGCCGGTGGGCCGTGATCCTGTGCCTCTGCCTTGGGTGGCTGGCGCGGCGGAATTGGACCTACGGGTAATGCACAACGAAGACGGCTCCCCCTTTGAGGGCGACCCCCGCATTGCGTTGAGCAGTGTTTTGGACCGTTATGCCCGTCATGGCTGGCAGGTTATTGCCGCCTGTGAGCTCGAATTTTTCTTACTCGAAGATGGCTGCAATCTTACTCCACCGTTGAACCCCAAAACCGGCCGCCGGTTGACTGGAACAGAAATTTTGTCCCTGCGGGAATTGGATGGGTTCGATCTCTTCTTCAACGATGTGGCCGAAGGGGCAAAGCTGATGGGGATCGGTGATTTGACCATCACCACAGAAGCCGGTGTTGGGCAGTTCGAAGTCACGATGACCCATGGCCCAGCGCTTCACATCGCCGATAATGTAATTTTTCTCAAAGAATTGATCAAAGGCACCGCGCACAATCACGGCATGGCTGCAACCTTCATGGCCAAACCCTTTTCCCAAGAGAGCGGCAACGGGCTGCATACGCATTTCTCAGTTATCAATCAGGCGGGTGAAAACATCTTCTGCAGCCAGAACAACTTGCAGTCCGCAGTTGCAGGCTGCCTAGAAGCGTTCGAGGCCAGTACGCTGTTCTTCGCCCCCTATGCCAATAGTTTTGAACGTTTCGTAGCCAGCGCCCATGCTCCGACCTCCGCCACCTGGGGCTATGAAAACCGCACCGTTGCAATGCGCATTCCCAGTGGTCCAGAAGCAGCCACGCGGATTGAACATCGCGTGGCGGGCGGCGATGCTAACCCTTATTTGCTGTTTGCTGCCATTTTTGGCGCCGCTATAGAAGGTATAGAGCGCAAAGCTGTACCGCCCGCTCCAATTGAGGGCAATGCCTATGAACAGCCCATACAGCCGCCTGGTCTGCTGCCAGATCTTTCTGCGGCGATTGAAGGGCTTGAGGCGCCACTCCTTAAACACTTCATGCCCCCTCTCATTTTGGAAAATCTCGCGGCCACAAAATCACAAGAACGCGATCTTTTTGATAAGCTCTCAGATCATGATGCCCTCATGGCCTTGCTTGATACTGCCTAAACAAGTCTTTTCAAACATGCGGATCCTGCCTAGAGTTACGCATAATCTACGAGAGGTTCCAATGCTGATCGGCATTTTACAATGTGGCCATGCGCCGGGTGAGGTACGTGCCCAGCACGGCGATTTCGACTCTATGTTTGCCACTTTGTTTCAAAGCTATGACTTCACCTTCCAAACCTGGGACGTGGTGGATGGAGATTTTCCCACCGCCATTGACGCGGCAGACGGATGGTTGATCTCCGGCTCCAAACATGGCGCCTATGAGGATCACGCCTTTATCCCCCCTTTGAGCGATTTGATCCGCGAGATTTATGCCAGCGCGCGCCCCATGGTGGGCATTTGCTTTGGCCACCAAATCATTGCGCAAGCGCTGGGGGGACGCGTGGAAAAATTTGAAGGGGGCTGGGCTATTGGCCGACATGACTACAGCTTTAACGGCCATGGCTCGGTGACGTTAAATGCTTGGCATCAAGATCAAGTCACGGCCCTACCTCCAGAAGCGCAGGTCATCGGCAGCAGCCCGTTTTGTCAATTCGCTGCGCTGGTTTACGGAGAAAAAGCCTTCACGGTGCAGGCGCACCCTGAGTTTAGCAATTCAGTCTTCGATGATTATGTGAAATCGCGACGCTCAAGCCCAGTCTATCCGCCTGCCTCCATGATACGCGCGGATCAATCGCGCGATGTACCGATCCAAAATTCCACGATTGCTGAGGATATAGCCGCCTTCCTCAAAGGTAAGTATACACCGGAGATACGCTCATGAGTTGGAAAGACAGCCTACCGGCCAGTGCGAAAGCCTATATTGGCGAGCGGCAATTGGATGAGGTCGAATGCATCATCTCCGATTTTCCGGGCGTGGCGCGCGGCAAAGCGGTTCCCGCATCAAAATTTGCCAAGCAAAAGCATTTCTACCTGCCCAACTCTATTTTCTTGCAAACTCTCACTGGCGAATGGGCGGAAGCGGCGGGCGAGGAGGGCTGGGTGGAACCTGATATGACACTGCGCCCCGATCTTGACACCGCCACCGCAGCACCTTGGGCAACCGATGCCACCTTGCAGATCATTCATGATGCCTATGATCGCGATGGAGCGCCGATACCAACCGCGCCACGCAATGTCCTCAAGCGCGTGGTGCAGTTGTTCCGCGACAAGGGGCTTGAGCCTGTGGTTGCGCCAGAGATGGAATTTTTTCTTGTTGCCCGCAACACAGATCCGGCGCAACCGATTGTGCCCATGATGGGGCGCTCGGGGCGGCCAGCGGCGGCGCATCAAGCCTACTCGCTTTCCGCTGTTGATGAATATGGCCCAGTTATCGACGACATTTATGACTTTGCCGAGGCCCAAGGCTTCGAAATTGATGGTATTACCCAAGAGGGCGGCGCGGGTCAGGTCGAGATAAATTTGCGCCATGGTGATCCGGTAAAACTCGCTGATGAGGTATTCTTCTTCAAACGCCTGATCCGCGAAGCGGCCTTGAAACACGATTGTTTTGCAACATTCATGGCCAAACCCATCGCCGATGAACCCGGCTCCGCCATGCACATTCACCACTCTTTTTTGGATGCAGAGGGAGAGAATATTTTTGTAGGCCCGCAGGGCGGTGAAACAGACGTTTTTTACCATATGATCGCCGGGCTGCAAAATCATTTGCCATCGGTCATTGCCATGCTGGCCCCCTATGTGAACAGCTATCGGCGCTACGTCAAAGATCACGCGGCCCCTATCAACCTCGAATGGGCCCGCGACAATCGCACTACAGGAATTCGCATCCCCCTGTCTTCGCCGAAGTCACGCAGGATCGAAAACCGTCTCGCGGGAATGGATTGCAATCCCTATCTTGGCATCGCCGCCTCCCTTGCCTGTTGCTATCTTGGGCTTGAAGATCAGGAGCGCCCAGACAAGCAATATCGGGGTGACGCCTATGACAGCGAAGAGGCGATCCCTTATGACCTCTTCACTGCGATGGATATTTTTGACGATGCGAAGCGCCTACATGGGGTGCTTGATCCAGAATTTGCCCGGGTCTATTCGATCGTCAAGCGCACGGAATATAGTGAGTTTTTGCAGGTCATTTCAACTTGGGAGCGCGAGCATCTGTTACTGAATGTCTGATTTTCTCTACGCCAACGATCAACTGGGCAGCTATCCGGCCAGCTGGTATGCCCAAAGCATTCCGGAGCACCCGGCCCGCCCGGAACTTACAGATGTGATATCTTGTGATGTCTGCGTCATTGGTGCGGGCTTCACCGGATTGTCTTGCGCGCTTCATTTGGCGCAAAAGGGCTATCGTGTCATCGTGTTGGATGCGCATCGGGTAGGCTTCGGCGCCTCTGGCCGCAACGGTGGGCAGGTGGGCTCGGGGTACAACCAAAATCAATTGACGCTTGAGAAAACACTGGGCCATGATGCGGCCCATCAGCTTTGGGATATGGCACAGGCCGCCAAATCTCTGACGCAAGACTTGGTGGCCCGCCATGCGCCAGAGGCTGGCTATCAATCCGGTGTCGCCGAAGCAGACTTCAGCGCAAAAGACCGGGCCAGCAGCCACGCAAAGGCGGATTATCTGGCCCAGCATTATGCCTATGAAAAGATTGATTGCCTCAGCCAATCGGATATCGCAGATCTGATCAAATCCCCACGCTATGCGGGCGGGATCATTGATTGGGGCGCAGGGCATCTTCATCCGCTGCGCTACGCGTTGGGTCTGGCCAATGCAGCTGAGGCTGCCGGGGCGCGCATTTTTGAAAACAGCGCCGCAGTTTTGGTGCAAGACGGCCCACCGAGCCTGGTGCAAACCGCCAAAGGCCAACTGCGCGCCGGCTATGTCGTCCATGCCACCAATGGCTATCACAGCAGCCTCAACATTAAGCAAGCCGCCAAGGTGATGCCGATCAATAATTTTTTGGTGGCCACCGCGCCGCTGGACCGACCGCAAGAGGTTTTGCGCAAGCCCATCGCTGTGGCCGATAACCGGTTCGTGCTCAATTACTACCGACTCAGCCATGACAATCGGCTGATTTTTGGCGGTGGCGAAAGCTATGGTGCGCGGTTTCCAAACGATATTTTTGCCAAGGTCCGCAAGCCCCTGTGTGAAATTTTCCCACAGCTGGCCGATGTGCCGCTGACCCATGCCTGGGGCGGAACTCTAGGAATCACCACACGGCGTCTTCCGCTCTTTGCCCGTGTCGGGCCGCAGCAGCTGACCGCCTCTGGGTATTCCGGGCATGGGGTGGCTCTGGCTGGATTCGCCGGGCAAGTCTTGGCAGAAACGATTACAGGCGATGCGGAGCGTTTCGACCTTCTGTCCCAGCTTCCCACCCCCTCCTTTCCTGGCGGGCAAAGCCTGCGCGGCCCAATCATGACTTTGGCGATGACTTGGTTCGCTCTGCGCGATAGGCTAGGCCTATGACACAAGTTGCCCCTTGCAGATTCAACGCAAAATCCGTGCCTGCAACAGGCTGGTTCGGCGTGGGCAATGGCACATGGGCTTGGGCTGGTGCGCCGCCCAAAAACAGCGGCACCGTTTTCATCCGGCCTCAACTCTAAAGGCCTACCGTTTTCGAGCTGGCGGCCCAAGCCCCGGCCCCTCCACACAAAGGTCCCCCTATGAAAGACCAATCTCCCAACAGCTGGGAAGCACGGGCAGACGCCCATTCCTTCTACGGCTTCACCGATTTACCAACAATTGAAAATCGCGGCGCAACTGTACTCACCCACGGCAGCGGCCCCTATGTTTTTGACGTACATGGCCGACAATTTTTAGACGCTAACTCTGGCCTTTGGAATATGGTGGCCGGATTTGATCACGCCGGCCTCGCACAGGCTGCCAAAGATCAATATGATCGCTTTCCCGGCTATCACGCCTTCTTCGGCCGAATGTCCGACCAAACTGTAATGCTGTCCGAAAAGCTCGTTGAGGTCTCCCCCTTTGAGAGCGGCAAGGTATTTTACACCAACTCTGGCTCTGAAGCCAATGACACGATGGTCAAAATGCTTTGGTTCCTGCATGGATCAGAAGGCCATGATCAACGGCGCAAAATTATTACTCGCAAGAATGCCTACCACGGCGTCACGGCGGTATCGGCCTCAATGACCGGCAAGCCCTATAACGCTGTCTTCGGCCTGCCTTTGCCCGGCTTTTTGCATCTCACTTGTCCACATTATTGGCGAGAAGGCCGGCCAGGCGAGACAGAGGCGCAGTTTACCACCCGGCTTGCGGCTGAATTGGAAGACATGATCCTGAGTGAGGGCGCCGACACGATTGCCGGTTTCTTTGCAGAACCGGTTCTGGGCGCAGGTGGGGTCATTCCACCGCCAGAGGGCTATTTTCACGCGCTACAACCCATTTTGACAAAATATGGTATCCCCTTGATTTCCGATGAGGTTATTTGTGGTTTTGGACGCACGGGGCATACTTGGGGTTGCGAGGCCTATGGGTTTGTTCCAGATGCCATCATCAGCTCCAAAAACCTCACGGCTGGATATTTCCCCATGGGGGCGGTCATTCTTGGCCCGCAATTGACCCAACGTTTGCAAGCGGCCTCGGCGGCGATTGAGGAATTCCCGCATGGGTTCACTGCATCCGGCCATCCAGTCGGCTCCGCGATTGCCTTGAAAGCCATTGATGTCATCATGAATGAAGGACTTGCTGAGAATGTACGCCGCCTGACCCCCTATTTCGAAGCGCATATGCAGCGGCTCCTTGAAAATCCAAATATCGGTGAGGCAAGAGGTAAGGGCTTGATGGGGGCATTAGAGGCCGTGCAAGATAAGGACAGCAAAACCCCCTTCGACGCAGTGTTATCTGTCAGTGAGCGAATCGCGAACACCTGCACCGATCACGGGTTGATTTGTCGGCCTTTGGGGCAATCTATCGTGCTTTGCCCGGCGTTCATCTTTACCGAGGGCCATATCGATGAGATGTTTGAAAAGCTGGAAGCGGCTTTGAAGCAAGTGTTCCGTGAAGTGGCCTAGGCATAGCGTCGGGCGGGGTCTTCCGCCCGACATTGCCTTATAATTTTGATAATTTTTCTTGCAGCTCCGCCAATTGCGATTTGATGTCGTTCAGATCATTGGCGCTTTCATTGGCGCTACTCTCAGTGCGGCTGGTCGGGGTTGAGCCAGACAGACCACCGGTCATGGCCTTCATAAAAGCCTCTTGCTGAGCCTTCATCATTTCAAAGCCTGGCATGGCCGCCATAGGATTGACCACTGTGAGATTTTCCATGGCTTTGGATTGCCCATCGCGCAGCATCTCAAAGCTGGCTGCAAGAAATTGCGGTACAATCGATGTGGCTTGTGAAGCGTAGGAGCGCACCAAATCAGTCAGGACATCCACCGGCAAAACATTTTCGCCACGGCTTTCGTGCTCGGCGATGATTTGCAGCAAATATTGCCGCGTTAGATCATCACCAGATTTCAGGTCAATGATTTGTACCTCGCGCCCGTCTCGAATGAACCCAGCAATATCATCCAGAGTCACATAATCGCTTGATTCGGTGTTGTATAAACGCCGGCTCGCATAACGCTTAATCAGAAGCGGTTTTGTTTTTTTGCTCATATCCCAGCCCTTTGCAGCGACTCACCGCGCTTGCGCGGCACTGCGGCAATGCTATGCAAACGCAGCACAAAAAGAAAGGGCGCAGCAAACGCCGCGCCCTTCAATACCGGTTCATCTAAAATTAGGAGGACAGATAAACCTAACTCTCTATCGTAACTCAGGCAGCTTTCGCAGCTTTGCCGGCTTTTTTCATGGCAGCTGTCGCTTCAGCGCTCACTTCTTTGCCAGCAGCCATCATCAACTCAGCGGAGTCGAGTTGCACTTTTTTCGCAACACCGGCCATAGCAGCCATGTTTTCAGCAGCCATTTCAGCGGACGAGGATGCAAAGTCTGTCAATGTCTGCGCTGCAGCCGCTGGATCTGCATTTACTTTTGACAATTCAGCAACTTTTTCCAAAGAAGCTTTTGTCCAAGCAGAAGAGATCTCAGCCGATTTCATGGCAGCCTCCAAAGCAACTGCAGACATTTTTTCGCCAAAAGCCACTTGAGCTTTGTATGCATCTTCAAAAGCAGACATATCTGCTGGGAATTTACCCATCATGTCTTTGAACATCGCGGTGTAGTCAGGTGTATTTGTCATGTGCTTAATCCTCAAGCGTGTTATCTATCTGAAGATCATCTATATGCTGCGTTGCGGCATTGCAAGTTATTTCTGCACTGCAGCATAAATTATTTCAACACATACTGCCCAGGTGCATTAACCAACTTCAGTTCTTTCGGAGGTTTCGGCTTGCGCACCTTAATGCTATTACCGCTTTGCAGCATCAACCAGTCTTTCCATGCAGGCCACCAACTGCCTGCGATGTAAATGGCCGAAGACTGCCAATCCTCTGGGCTCTCAGCCAAAGACTTCTGGGTGTAATAACCATATTTATTGCGCTGCGGTGGATTGATGATGCCCGCGACGTGTCCAGATTCAGCCAAGATAAAATAGCGGTCGGCACCGGCCATTTGCTGCACGCCCCGATAGGATTGTGCCCAGGCGGCAATATGATCTGTCTCACAGGCCACCGCGCAGACCGGCACGACAATATCGCTCAATTGCAGCCGCGCACCGCAGACCTCAAACCCACCATCTGCGAATTGATTCTTTTGACAAAGCCCACGCAGATACTCAATCGCCATACGGCCCGGCAGGTTGGTACCATCGCCATTCCAATACAGCAGATCGAACGCCGGCGGCGTCTCCCCCATCATATAATGACGAATTGCAGGGCCATAGATCAGATCATTCGAACGCAAAAAGGAAAACGTCCGCGACATGAAGAATTTGTCTAAGATGCCATTCTCCTCCACCTCAGCCGCAATTCCATCCACAAAGTCATTGCCTAAGAACACCGACATCTCCCCTTGATCGGAAAAGTCTGTCAGAGTGGTAAAAAGGGTGGCGGATTTAACCGATGTGTCACCGCGCTGCGCCAAAAGCGCCAGCGTTAGGGACAGGGTTGTACCTCCGATACAATAGCCCGTGGCATTGACCTGCGGCACGTCGCAAATCTTTTTGACCTGTTCAATTGCGTTTAGAAAACCATCCTCAATATAGGTTTCGACACCCGTGTCACGCATAGACGCGTCTGGATTAATCCAGCTGACCACAAATAGCGTGAAGCCTTGATCGACGATCCATTTCACCAAGCTATTCTCTGGCCGCAGATCCATAATGTAGAATTTATTGATCCAGGGTGGGAAGATTACTAAGGGCACCTCCTGCACCGTTTGCGTGGTTGGACTATATTGGATCAGCTCGAACAGGTGATTGCAGAACACAACTTTGCCCGGTGTCGTCGCGATATTGCTACCGACATCAAATGCGCCTTGATCGGCCAGGGTCACCATGAGATCGCCATTATTGGCCTCAATATCTCGCACAAGGTTTTCCAACCCCCGCACGAGGCTCTCCCCATCGGTCTCAACCGCCCGGGCCAAGGCCTGCGGGTTTGTGCCAAGAAAATTGCTTGGGCTGAACATATCCATGATCTGGCGGCTAAAGAAATCCAGCTTTTGCCGTTCACGCGTATCGAGATTGTCCATCTGCGCAACAGCCGTTTCCATCGCCTTGGTATTGAGCAAATACTGCTGTTTAATGAAATTAAAATAAGGGTGTTCATTCCACAACGGATCTGAAAACCTGCGATCTGCAGGCGCGTTTTGACTGTCGACGAAATGCTGCAAAGATTGCCCCCAATAGGCGATTTGCTGCTCGATCATACGGGATGGATTGCTCATCATCTCGGTGACATAGGCCGTTGCGGCCTTAATAAACAGATCTTGGCCAGGCCCCTGCAAGGCGGGTCGTACGGGTTTTTTATGGGAAACCGCTGCCAAAAGCCGCTGGGTCAGCGCCTCTACACGTTGTAAATTTTTAGTCAATCGCTCTAATCCGAGCTCAGTGCTGCCGTTATCAGTTGTCATGTCGACAAAAGCCCCCTAGTTTGCAGTTGCAGCATAAATGAAACTTTAGAATTATCAAAATATAAAGTTGCATATCCGCCATGCAAGGAGAAAAACGTCAATGCGCTATATGTCCACTTACGATATGATGGAAACACTGCGGAACACCAATCAATGGATGGGTGCAACCGCAAAAGCGATGGCGTCCTACCCCATGTTTGCCATGGTTCCAAATCCAGCTTTTCAGTGGATGTCGGCTTGGGGAGAAGTTACCGAACGGGCCTATGCGCGCATGGTGGTCAAGCCCGGCTGGCGTTTGGATTTTGTCTCAACCGAGGATGGCAAAGATCATTTGGTTGAAGTCGAAACCTTATTGGCCAAGCCTTTTGGCGACTTGATCCATTTCGCGGTGCCTGGCCGCACACCACGGGACCGCAAAGTCCTACTGGTCGCTCCCATGAGTGGACATTACGCCACGCTATTGCGCTCAACAGTGCGCAGCCTGCTGCCCGATTGTGAGGTTTATATCACGGACTGGCATAATGCCCGAGATATTCCTGTCAGCACCGGCAAGTTCGACGTGGAAGATTATACCCTCTATCTCGCAGAATTTATTAGAGAACTTGGATCAGACACCCATGTCATCGCTGTGTGCCAGCCCGGACCGATTGCGCTTGTCGCAACAGCCTATCTAGCCGCCACCACCCCCGAGGCGCAGCCCGCGAGCCTCACTTTGATCGGAGGCCCGATTGATCCAGATGCCAATCCAAGCGACGTCACCGACTTTGGCAATCGCGTCCAAATGGGGCAGTTGGAAGAAACGATGATCCAACAAGTTGGGTTCCAACATGCTGGTGTCGGTCGCAAAGTCTATCCGGGCCTACTGCAATTGATGAGCTTCATGTCCATGAACAGCGACACCCATAGCAGGGCTTTCACTGATCAAATCATCCGCACGGCTCAGGGCGAAGCGCGCGACAATGACAAACACAATCGCTTCTACGATGAATATCTCGCCGTGATGGATATGACAGCCGAATTTTACCTCTCAACGGTGCATCGGATTTTCAAGCAACGTGAAGTAGCGCGCAACGCATTTTATGTGCAAGGGATCCATGCAGATATCTCGAAAATCACATCTGTTCCGGTAATTGTGGTAGAGGGGGAGAATGATGACATCTCCGCGCCGGGACAATGTTTGGCCGCGCTGGATCTGCTCACCGGGCTGCCGCAATCCCTAAAAGCCGCACATCTCGAACCGGGCGCTGGCCACTATGGAATTTTTGCGGGAAAAAGTTGGCGCAATAATATCCGCCCCTTGGTTCTTGAATTTATCGCCGGCGCGAAACAGCACAGAAAGCCAAAACCATCGAAAGCTTGAGCCTGCGCGCGCCGATCCGCTCTGGTCGTGCCGCGGTAACATCTGGCATGATGTGTCAAGCGCGCTGCGCGCTAAGGACATAAGCAACTATGCTACCCAACGACCCGCCAACCAAACCTCAAGCCGCGACGCCTGCGCATCACGATGCCGCAGGCCAACTGCGCGCTCTGGGCTGGTCAGAGCATTTTGCCGATCAAGCCACCTCAGCCACCCTGGCGCAAACCCCGCCCGTGCGTATCACCCAGGTGCATCGAAACACGCTACATATCCAGGGTGTTGATCTCGATACAATCATTCCAAGCCTGCAAGGGGTCACCGTTGGAGACTGGCTCCTCTTTGACAAAGAGGCGCCGCGCAACAGTCAATTGTTGAGCCGAAAGAGCCTGATAAAAAGGCGCGCACCGGGCCATGATCGCAAAGAACAACTGATCGCTGCCAATCTCGATACGGCATTTGTTGTGACCTCTTGCAACAATGACTTCAGCCTGGCGCGGTTGGAACGTTACGTTGCCATGGCCCATGATGCCAGTGTCACACCAGTCATCATTTTAAGCAAAATCGATTTGACCACCGACCCCAACGCCTTTGCTGAGCAAGCCCAAAGTATTTCGCCACAGATCTCCGTGGTCTCCCTCAATGCCCGCAGTCCCGAGGCCAGTGGCTTTTTGCGCCCTTGGTGCCAAGCCGGGCAAACCGTCGCGTTTCTTGGCTCATCTGGGGTGGGTAAATCCACCTTGACCAATTCCCTAGCCGGCAATGAGGCCATCGTCACCCAAGATATCCGCGCCAGCGACGACAGGGGCCGCCACACCACCACCGGACGACAACTGTATATTCTGCCGAGCGGATGCGCCGTTCTGGATACGCCCGGGATGCGTGAAATTCAGCTGACTGATGTTTCCAGTGGCTTAGAAGAAACCTTCGCGGATTTGCACGCGCTCCAACAAAACTGCCGCTTCAATGATTGCGCCCATAACACCGAACCGGGCTGCGCTGTGCAAGCGGCCATTGCCTCTGGGGACGTTGACGTGCCCCGCCTGCAACGATGGCTCAAACTTATGGCGGAAGATGCCGAAAACACCAAATTATTGGCAGATCGAAAACGGCGTGACCAGGCCAGAAACAAACCTGAAAAATCTGTTTCAAAACACAGCGCAAAGAAATAGCGCCTGTCCATTCAGCCGATAGCGCAGCGATACATCTGCCCCAAGTGGCGGAACCTTTCTACTCACTCCTCGCGTATGAGCTGTTCCCAATGCCCCGTGCGCACTGCAATAATCTGCGTCTCCCGCTCAGCCGCCCATAACGATCAATTCCGAAACCGCCATTTTGGCATGATCTGAAAACGGATCAGCCTGCGCGATTTTCACCGCGGCTTCCATATCCTCTGCCTCAACGATCAAAAACCCGGTGATGGCTACAGGTTCATCACTAAGCCCATCTGGGCCAACGACCTTGGAGCGTTTCACCGGGGAAGCGGGATAGACCACAGCCTCCCCCAGGCCGGCCAACCAGTCCATCCATTTTCCCATATGCGCCTTGCCGTCTTCTGGAGAACTCATCTGAAGTTGCTCTAAGTAGGTTAATAAAAATTGTGCCATGGGCCCGCCTCCTAAAATTCATTCTGCCTTAATAGCCCCAATCACATCCGTTATCGCCTCTTGGGTCAAAGCCAGAGCTCTGGGAGATGAAAATCGGTGATCCCCGCCTTTGAGCAAGTGCAGTTGAATGTCGTCGCCAGTCGCAAGCGCAAAAAGACGTTGCGCCAGTTCAACGGACACCTCGTCATCCTCATCACCCTGCAAAAATCGCGTAGGAAAGAGCAAATTCAACGGGCTGCGCAGAACAAGATGTAACCGACCATCCTCAATCAGGCGCTTGGTGATCGGATAGGGATCGCCATAATCCGAAGGGATATTAACCAGCCCCTCTTGCGTCAAAAATTTGCGAGTGTCAGCGTTGAAATTTGCCCAAAACCCATCTTCCGTAAAATCTGGAGCCGCGGCGATGGTCACGAGCCCTGCAATTCGCTCTGGAACCCTCTTCGCCATTAAAAGGGAAATCCATCCGCCCATAGACGAGCCAACCAAAATTTGTGTCCCTTCGGTAAGTTCACAAATTGCCGACTGCGCATCTTCCGCCCAATCGCCAATGCACCCATCTGTGAAGGCCTCCGAAGACGCGCCGTGCCCTGAATAGTCAAACCGCAGAAACCCGCGACCTTCCGCCTTGCACCAAGCCTCCAAATGCAGCGCTTTGGTGCCTGTCATATCAGACATAAACCCGCCCAAAAACACCACGCCGGGCCCGCTTCCTTTGCTCTGCACATAAGCAATCCGTCGGCCTGAATCCGTTGTCAAAAATTTCATGCGCACCCCCAAGTTTAATCCAGATTTTATCTGCACAATGGATCCTGACAATGGAATTTCACGTCCCTGCGGCGCCAACGGCTGGGCCTGTGTCATATTGGCCGCAACGCGCCCCAGTGTTTGGGCGGTTGACAGTCAAATTCAAAACCGCCAAATAGCAGCCGAACCAAATACCCGCAACCGGGCGTTCCGTGGGCGCCAAACTGACGAGGAGTGCCCATGATGGCCCAAATCTCACTCACCCTTCCCGACAATTCTATCCGCCATTATGAGGCCGGCATCACCGCCGCCGAAGTGGCTGCTAATATCGCCAGTTCTTTGGCGAAGAAGGCAATTTCCGCAACAGTGAATGGTGCCCATTTTGATCTGGCTTGGCCAATTGAGACCGACGCCACGATCGCGATTCATACCATGAAAGATGAGGCGCAAGCCAATGAGCTAATCCGCCATGATTTGGCCCATATCATGGCCCGTGCGGTTCAAGAGATTTGGCCTGATGTTCAGGTGACGATAGGTCCAGTGATCAAAGACGGCTGGTATTATGATTTTGATCGCAAAGAACCTTTTACCCCAGAAGACTTGGGCGTGATTGAGAAAAAGATGAAAGAAATCATTAATAAGCGCGATGCCGTCCGTACCGAAGTGTGGGACCGCGCCCGTGCGGTGCAACATTATACCGATGCCGCAGAGCCCTATAAGGTGGAGCTGATCGACGCCATCCCTGGCGACGAACCGCTGCGGATGTATTGGCACGGTGATTGGCAAGACCTTTGCCGCGGGCCGCATTTGCAACACACAGGGCAAGTGCCCGCAGATGGATTCAAATTGATGAATGTGGCCGGCGCCTATTGGCGCGGCGACAGCGACAGAGCGATGCTGCAACGCGTCTATGGAGTAGCATTTTCCAACAAGGAAAAGCTCAAAGCCCATCTGTATATGCTCGAGGAAGCCGCAAAACGTGACCACCGCAAGCTGGGCCGCGAAATGGACTTGTACCATATGCAAGAAGAGGCACCCGGGCAGGTCTTTTGGCATCCAAACGGCTGGACCATCTACACCGAACTACAAGATTACATGCGCCGCAAACAACGTGCAGGCGGTTATGTTGAGGTCAACACCCCGCAGGTCGTGGATCGCAAGCTCTGGGTGGCCTCAGGCCATTGGGACAAATACCAAGAGAATATGTTCATCGTCGAGGTGGATGAAGAACACGCCCGCGAAAAGGCAGTTAATGCACTCAAGCCGATGAACTGCCCCTGTCATGTACAGATTTTCAACCAAGGCTTAAAATCCTACCGCGATCTGCCGCTGCGCATGGCTGAATTTGGCAGCTGCGCGCGCTACGAGCCATCAGGCGCACTTCATGGCATCATGCGGGTGCGCGGCTTTACCCAAGACGACGGGCATATTTTCTGCCGTGAAGATCAAATCGAAGAGGAAACGGCGCTTTATATCACTTATCTAACCTCCATTTACAAAGATCTTGGCTTTGAATCCTTTCGCGTGAAATTCAGCGATCGACCAGAAAAGCGCTCTGGCTCTGATGAGGTCTGGGACCGAGCGGAAACCGCCCTTCTGGCCGCGACCCGAAATATGGGTATTGAACCTGAGATGAACCCCGGTGAAGGTGCGTTCTATGGCCCAAAATTGGAGTTTGTTTTGACTGATGCCATTGGCCGTGATTGGCAATGCGGCACCCATCAGGTGGATTTCGTTCTGCCCGAACGCTTGGACGCGAGCTACATCGGCGAAGATGGGAATAAGCATAGGCCGGTCATGCTGCATCGCGCCTGTTTGGGGTCTTTTGAGCGGTTCATCGGGATATTGATCGAAGAACATGCCGGTCGCTTGCCACTTTGGCTGGCACCGCGGCAGGTGGTGGTCGCTTCCATTGTGTCGAACGCCGATGAATTTGTTCATGAGGCCGTTACTGCCTTACGCGCCGCAGGCATTCGGGCCGAAGCGGACACCCGCAATGAAAAAATCAACTATAAAGTGCGCGAGCATTCGGTGGCTAAAGTGCCTGTGATCCTCGCGGTGGGGATGAAAGAGGTTGCAGACCGCACCCTATCAATGCGCCGCTTGGGCAGCAAAAACAGCGAAGTTGTGGCGCTCAATCAACTGGTGGCAGAGCTCAAAACCGAATCCACACCACCAGATTTGTTGTAATACCCACGCCCTTTGTGCATCAAGAGCCTGCCCGATCCTCATATCGGGCAGCTATGCCCCCAGCAAGGCCGCATAATGGGCCGCCACATCAGGCTTCCAGCCGAGCGTCATTTCTCCATCGTGAACAATCAACGGGCGCTTCATCAGCGTCGGATGCGCCTTGAGCAGCGCCAACGGTTCACCGGTACGGGCCACCTCGTCCAAGCCGCGCCAGGTGGTTGAAGCACAGTTCAGCAGAGCATCCCCAAACTTTACAAGTGCCGCTTCAAGCACTGCGTCCGGCACCTGCCCCTCCCGCACATCGATATAGTCTACCTGCTGATTTTGAAGTGCTTTTCTTGCTTTGCGACAGCTGTCGCAGGCTTTTAATCCATAAAGTTGCATAAATTTTCCCTTGATTTTATTTTTAATCGCATAATTGTAGGGGTGTGGCACTTGGAAACCAGGGTATTTGGGAAAATTTTTGCCATTCAGACGCGTGATGCCGCCCGTATCTCTTCGGGCGTATAGTTATGACTTAGGAGAATATGATATGCCTTTGGGCACAGTAAAATGGTTCAACACCACAAAAGGTTTCGGGTTCATTGAACCAGAAGGTGGAGGGAATGACGTGTTTGTACATATTTCAGCAGTCGAAGGCGCTGGAATGACAAGCTTGGCAGACAACCAAAAAATAAATTATGAGCTGGTCGAAGGACGCGATGGGCGTCAAATGGCTGGTGAATTGAGCAACGCCGACTAAATGCGCCGCGCCACAGCTTGAGCGGACAGTGATCCGCTATCTGTTGGGCCGCGCCCAATCTACTTACCTTTGTGCCAAGCTCTTATTGCTTAACGCCCGATCACCACTTCAAATTCTCGCCATTCACCCTTGCTCATACCTGAGTCTTCCTGCGTGACAGGCTCGCCGGCAAGCATACGCTTCAGACATTCAACCGATTTGGCCGAGAGTACCGCGCCGCCCAAACGATAATCCTCAAAAGCGCCATAGGCCGCTGGCACCCAGTCACGCACCATTTCACAAATAGCCTCCGCATAGACCCGGATTTCATATTGCGCATGGGAATCGGCCCGAAGACGCAGGAAGTGAAACAGGTTATGCAGATCAACTTTCCAATACCATTGCGTATAAATATTAGCCGGTAGGTTCATTCGAGCCAATTCACGGGCCAAGCCATCCTGCCCATCATCCGAGATCATCGACTCATAATTGTCATAGGCGCGGTTGCTGTCCGATTTCAAAATCTCCAAAACTCGCACCGCTTCGGCCCCTTGCAAAACCTGACCACGGCCCTGGTTGTTCACCACCGATTGCGCAGCCAGAGAGTCCGGTTCTGGGATGTAAAACTCCCGATCCAAAATCGAATAGCGCGCTGAATACTCATTTACATTGGCTGTGCGGTGGCGAATCCATTGGCGGGCCACGAAAACCGGTAATTTCACATGCAGTTTTATTTCACACATTTCGAAAGGCGTGGAATGCCAGTGGCGCATCAAGTAACGAATTAGGCCCGCATCATTTTGTACGGATTTTGTCCCTTTGCCGTAGCTGACCCGCGCGGCTTGGCAGATGGCGGCATCATCGCCCATGTAATCGATAACCCGAACAAACCCATGGTCCAAAACAGGCTTCGCACTGTAAAGATGATCTTCCATACCTGGCGCGACAGCCCGAAGGGTAAGCTGGGGATTTGATCGCAGCTGGTCAATTTCTTCTTGTTGTTCTGGTGTCAGCAGCATC
The DNA here is from genome assembly GCA_905181815.1 of uncultured Planktomarina sp. Classification (GTDB taxonomy): domain Bacteria; phylum Pseudomonadota; class Alphaproteobacteria; order Rhodobacterales; family Rhodobacteraceae; genus Planktomarina. The sequence goes on from CAJIZA010000006.1 coordinate 57,676, forward strand.
ATTATCCCCTTAGTCAACTCCATCTGGAGCGATTCCCTTAACACTATATATGGAGTAATCTGAAGGATGAACCTACTATATAAAGGCAAATGCAAATGAAATATCTACATACTATGGTCCGCGTGGCCGATTTAGACGCCTCTATCGCTTTTTTTGCCCTCTTGGGGCTAGAAGAAACGCGTCGTTGGGACAATGAAGCCGGACGTTTCACCCTGGTTTTCATGGCTCCTTCTGGCCAACCAGAGTGTCCAGTTGAACTGACCTATAACTGGGATGGTGATGACGGCCTGCCGTCAGACAGCCGGCATTTCGGACATTTGGCCTATGAGGTGAAAGATATTTATGCCACCTGCCAGCATCTCATGGACAATGGCATCACAATCAATCGCCCGCCGCGCGAAGGTCGCATGGCTTTTGTGCGCAGCCCAGACAATATCTCGATTGAACTCTTGCAAGAGGGTAACAACCTGCCTGTGGCCGAACCCTGGGCGAGTATGAAAAACATCAGTCATTGGTGAGTTGTCGCCTCTGCAAAGCCCTCGTAGTCCTGTCTTTTACTCTTTGGGTCACGAGCTCAACCAATGCTGACGCCGCCTGCCGCCAGGCCCTAGCTTTGGGCCTAGATGTGTCAGGATCTGTCGATGAGGCTGAATATCAGCTGCAACTGCAGGGTCTAGCCGCAGCCTTGATCAGTGATGATGTCCGCGCCAGTCTGATGCGCCTGCCCGATGCACCAGTCCGGATTTTGGTTTTTGAATGGAGCGGTCAGGACTATCAGCGCGTCCTCATCCCATGGACAGATATCACAAGCCCGTCACGCCTTGAGGCTGTATCTGAAAAACTGCGGTCCACAACCCGTCGCCAAGCTCCACCAACCACCGCTTTGGGTCAAGCCATACTGGTCGGAGCTGGGTTTCTAAACCAACAGCCTGACTGCTGGAAGCGCACCTTGGATATTTCGGGGGATGGAAAAAACAACACGGGTCCAGAACCGCATCACGTCAACAACAGCCCCGAGAAGATCGGAGATATCGTTATCAACGCATTGATCATCGGCGTTGATGCCACCTCCCGGCTGTCTCATGCGGAACTATCCATTGCCGAATTGACCGCCTATTTTGTGCATCGCGTTCTGGCTGGGCCAGACGCGTTTTCCGAAGTTGCCATCGGCTTTGAAGATTATGAGCGCGCTATGCGCCGAAAATTACTTCGCGAATTGGCATTTTTGAGCATGAGCGAACTGAATCAATAAATAAAACGAATCTGCCTGCTCCATCCGCCGCAGCGCCGCACTGATATTCTCGCCCCCGGTACCGTGCAAAACCGCCACCGATTGCAACGCAGCGGCGTGACCCTCAAACAAGTCATTCAAAAGCCCACGAATATGTTGCCCCTTATCGGTCAGCCTCACGCGCACAGACCGCCGATCCGCCCGGCAACGTTCATCGTGCATATAGCCCATGCCCACCAATTTTTTCAAATTGTAACTGACATTTGAACCTTGATAATATCCGTGACCCTTCAGCGCGCCCGCGGTGACCTCATTGTCGCCGATGTTGAATATGGGCAAAGCTTGCACAAGGTTGATCTCAATCACCCCAACCCGATCAAATTCATCTTTGATAACATCCAACAACAAACGATGGAGCGGCTCGACCAGAGCCAAGCTCTCCAAGTAATGGGTCATAAAACTCTTGCCAGTTTTGGAACCGCCACTCATTGATCGCCTCTCACACTGCTTCGTTGCGCAGTATTGAGGAAATTTGCGAATATTATCTAAACGAGATGAATTTAACCGCGTGGAACCTGCAAACCAGCGACGATTTGGTCGATCATGGGCACAAATTCTGCGGGAGCTTCTGCACTGCCGGTCACCCAAGAGTAAAGATCATGATCATTTTCTGCCAGCAACAAATCGTAATTCACCAGCTCTTCTTCATTCATCTGGTCCAAGGCTGTTTCAGAAAAATGGCTTAAAATAAGGTCCATTTCTTTGATTCCACGGCGCATAGAACGCATTTTCAGACGTTTGATTCTATGATCATGCAGTTCAATCATTTCATGGCCAACCTTAATTGTTTTTCCAATTTGCTCAGCCGATCGGCGGTACGGTTCATATCCGTTTTTATTGCGCGCATTTCCATTAAAATTGTTTGGACATCATCGGACAGCGGCGCAGTGTTCGGCTCTTCCGGCCCAATCCCTTCACCACTCAGAAGCCAAGGCAAAGACACATTGAGCATTCCAGTCAACATTTGCAATTTGTTGGCCCGCGGCTCGGAACGATCCTCTTCCCAGGCCTGCAAAGTGGCCAATTTTATTCCTAGACGGCGCGACAGTTGCGCCTGGGTCATTCCAGCCTTTTCCCGCGCCCCCAGAACACGATCACCAAACGTGGCTGCATTGGGGCCGTACCAATCGAAGTTTGTATCAAATTCATTTTCCATAATCTTTTTCGCTTTCCGATTACTTCGCCTTGCAGCGCCATGCCCATCTATCTAGAATTCTAGGTACACATACATCACGAGGCCGCCATGTCCATTTTATCTACCGCGCTTGAACGGGTGAAACCCTCTCCCACCATTGCCATATCAACCAAGGCGGCAGAATTAAAGGCGGCAGGGTGTGACGTGATCGCACTTGCAGCCGGCGAGCCAGATTTTGAAACCCCAGACCATATCAAAGCCGCGGCAGCCAAAGCAATTGCAGAGGGCAAAACCAAATACACCGCACCGGATGGAATGCTCGAGCTCAAGCAGGCGATTTGCTCCAAGTTCCAGCGCGAAAATTCCCTGACCTATACCCCAGCGCAGGTGACAGTTGGAAACGGCGGCAAGCAAACGCTATATAATGCATTTATCGCGACATTGAATGCAGGCGATGAGGTGGTGATTCCCGCGCCCTATTGGGTCTCCTATCCCGACATGGTGCTTTTGGCCGGCGGCACACCGGTGATTGCGCCAACCTCGCAAGAGACCAATTACAAACTCACTCCCGCGCAGCTCGAAGCAGCACTGACCCCCAAAACCAAATGGTTCATTTTCAATTCCCCGTCAAACCCAACCGGAGCGGGATATAGTTGGGACGAGCTGAAGGCGCTGACCGATATTCTTCTGCGCCATCCCCATGTCTGGGTGATGACCGATGATATGTATGAGCATCTAGCCTATGATGATTTCAAATTTTGTACACCTGCCGAGGTGGAGCCGGCGCTCTATCCGCGTACGCTAACCTGCAACGGTGTCTCGAAAGCCTATGCGATGACAGGATGGCGGATTGGCTATGCCGCCGGTCCCGAGCCCCTGATCGCCGCCATGCGCAAAATTCAATCGCAATCCACATCCAACCCCTGCACCATCAGCCAATGGGCTGCTGTCGAAGCCCTGAACGGTCCTCAAGGATTTTTAACCGATAACAATGCCTCTTTCAGCCGTCGTCGCGATTTGGTGGTCAAAATACTCAATGAGACCAAGGGTATTACCTGCCCCACCCCCGAAGGCGCGTTTTATGTCTACCCCTCGATCGCCGCAGTCATTGGCAAACAAACACCTAGTGGCGCCGTCATTACAGATGATGAGGCCTTCGCCTCAGAGCTTCTCGAACAAACAGGCGTCGCAGTAGTCTTTGGCGCCGCTTTTGGCCTATCGCCAAATTTCCGCGTGAGCTATGCCACGTCAGATGCCGAGCTGTTGGAAGCCTGTACTAGAATCAAAGAATTTTGTGAAAATTTAATCTAATTTGAGTTTTAGCCATGAACGTTTCTCTACCGAGGTATTTTTTCGAACCCACGAAAATGGTGCGGTCCTGTTCAAGACATATGGAGAAAATCGCCAAAATACGCTGAAAATAGATCAAATCGCGGTGATCGACATGCGCAGCGAGACCATAAAGTCACAGGGCGATACTCCCCTGACCGATGAAGAGACCAAGTTGATCAAAGACTGGATGCATGAGCGCAAAACCGTGCTAGAAGAACGTGAAATTGATGACATTTTACGTACCATTGATCACCTCAATTTGACCGCGCAATGGGCACAATTAAAAGCCAGCGACGTAGATCTAGAGCGAGACACAGATCAGCTTTTATTGTCCATGCATGATCTTCGGACAATCTTGAGCCGCAAAAAAACCGAGCGATTCATGAACAAGCCCTAAGCACCACGCCCTGCTAGTTGATAAAACCGCAGCCAAAGTAAGAGCGCGGCAAGTCCAAGCCCAACGACCAAACCCATCCATATGCCAGCTTCTTGGAACCCGAACCAAAAACCCAAAATATAGCTGATAGGTAGACCAATCAACCAGTATGATATCGCGGCGATCCACATTGGCACTTTGGTATCTTGCAACCCACGCAGCAGGCTCAGGGCCACAACCTGTGCGGCATCGACAAATTGAAACAATGCCGCGAGTATCAACAAGAGCGTGCCGATGCGCAGAATCTCAGCGGTCAAAGGATCCTTCGGGTCCAAAAACGCACTGATCAAGAGCTGCGGGGTCATCAGAAAAAAGAATATGGCCACAATGGCAGCAACGCTCGATAGGCCCATTGTCACGCAAGCTGTGCGCCTGACCGAAGGCCAATCCTGCCGAGCAAAGGCCTTGCCCGCGCGCACCGTGCCAGCTTGTGACAACCCCATGTGTACCATGAAACTCAACGCCACCAGCTGCAAAACAATACCATGGGCCGCCAGCTCCAAATGTCCAAGCCAACCCATCATAAAGGCGGACGCCGCAAACAATCCACTTTCTGCCAGGGCCGTGGCTGAGATAGGCACCGCAAGCCGGGTGACCGCCAGGGCCGCGCTACCATCAAATCGCCAGAAACGAGCGAACATCTGTTGTTCGGGGAAATAGAACTGAATGTAGACCACAAATCCAAGCAGAGCGAGCGTTTGAGCCATGACCGAAGCAATCGCCGCGCCTTGCAGCCCCAATTCCGGCAGCCCCCAATTCCCAAATATCAAGGCATAGTTAATCAGCGCATTAGCCATCAAAACGAACAGTGACACCCAAAGCACGATCCCCGCATGTTCCAGCGCCGAGAGGTAGCTGCGCAAAACCAATCCCCATAGTGCGGGCCACAGGCCAAAACCCGCGATGCGGAGATAGTCCTGCGCGCCCTGCGCCACTGTGGGGTCCTGCCCCATCGCCTCAAGCAGAGGGCGGGCGTACCACATCGGCAAAAGCAAAAGAGCCGCCGCCAAGGTCGACACCCAAAGCCCCATGCGCGTGGCCCGCCTGGCCGATTGCGAATCGTCCTCCGCCATAGATTTGGCCACCATCGGCAAAATTGCAAAAGCAAAACCCGAGGTTGCTATAAAGGCAATAAAACAAACCTGGGCACCCAAAGTCACCTGCGCCAGCGCTAGAACAGAATACCAGCCCAGCATCAACGTATCGGTTGTATGCACGGCAAATTGCGCCACTTGGCTGCCAACCAAAGGCAGTCCCAGGATCAACAAAGATCGCGCTTCCAATATGATCATAGAGGTTTTTTTCATATCTTTCTCATAAGCAGAAGCCAGCGGCCTGACCAGTGGTGAAATAGGCAAGGAATATGTACCGCCCGCGCTCCAGGCCTTTTCTTGCCCTGCAACTTCTGCCATGAGTAACGTCAATCAAAGAAAGAGCAGCCCAATGGTAAGTGACCTATTATCTTCGGCCACAAATACGGATTATGACGCGTCCTCTATTGAGGTGTTGGAGGGTCTCGAACCGGTGCGCAAGCGGCCCGGCATGTATATCGGCGGCACTGATGAGCGGGCCTTGCACCATCTGGTGGCTGAGGTACTGGACAACTCGATGGATGAGGCTGTGGCGGGCCATGCCAATCGCATCGAAGTTGAGCTGAACGCAGATTATTCCGTAACCATCCGCGACAATGGCCGCGGTATTCCTGTTGACCCCCATCCGAAGTTTCCCGATAAATCCGCCCTTGAGGTTATACTGTGCACCTTGCATGCCGGTGGTAAATTTTCTGGTAAAGCCTATCAAACCTCAGGAGGCCTGCATGGGGTTGGTGCCTCTGTGGTCAATGCGCTCTCCGATTACATGGTTGTAGAAGTCGCCCGCAATCGCGAGCTTTACGAGCAGCGCTTCGCCCGAGGCATCCCGCTTGGTCCCATTGCCAAGATTGGCGCCGCCCCCAATCGCCGTGGCACCTCGGTAACCTTTCATGCAGACGAACAGATCTTCGGCAAACATCGATTCAAACCTGCGCGCCTCTTTGCCTCTATTCGTTCCAAGGCCTACCTATTTTCCGGTGTCGAAATTCGGTGGAAAACCGAGATTGATGATGGCGAAACACCGCGCGAAGCAACGTTCCATTTCCCCGGCGGGCTGTCTGACTATCTCGTGGAGACCCTGGGCAATGCCAGCACCTATGCCGCGGCCCCTTTCGCCGGCACCGTGGATTTTCAAGAGCGCTTCAATGTCCCCGGCAAGATCGAATGGGCGGTCAATTGGACACCCTCACGAGATGGCTTCATCCAATCATATTGTAACACCGTGCCCACACCAGAAGGCGGCACCCATGAAAGTGGGTTCTGGGCCGCAATCTTAAAAGGCATCAAAGCCTATGGTGAACTGGTCAACAACCGCAAAGCCACCAATATCACCCGTGATGACCTGACAACAGGCGGTTGCGCGCTGGTCTCTTGTTTCATCAGCGAGCCCGAATTTGTTGGCCAAACCAAAGACCGTTTGGCCACTGTCGAAGCCCAGCGCTTGGTCGAAAACTCCGTCCGTGACCGGTTTGACAATTGGCTCGCTGCCGATACAAAATCCGCCGGCGCAATCCTCGACTTCTTGGTCCTGCGCGCTGAGGAGCGCCTGCGCCGCCGGCAGGAAAAAGAAACGCAGCGCAAATCTGCCACCAAGAAACTGCGCCTGCCAGGAAAACTCACCGATTGCACCTCTAAAACCCGCGAGGGCACGGAATTATTCATCGTTGAAGGCGACAGCGCCGGCGGCTCAGGCAAAGGCGCGCGCAATCGCGTCAACCAAGCGCTTTTGCCCCTCAAAGGGAAAATCCTCAATGTCTTGGGCGCCGCGTCAAATAAACTCGGCTCTAATGCTGAGATCAGTGACCTCTGCGAAGCGCTGGGCGTAGGTATTGGCACAAAATTCAATATTGATGACCTGCGCTATGAAAAGGTCATCATTATGACCGATGCGGATGTCGATGGTGCCCATATCGCCAGCCTTCTCATGACGTTCTTTTTCTCACAAATGCGGCCTTTGATTGATGCCGGCCATCTTTATCTAGCCTGCCCCCCCTTGTTCCGCCTGACACAGGGAGCCAAGCGGGTGTATTGCCTGGATGAGGCAGAGAAAGACCTTTGGCTTGCCAAAGGATTGGGCGGCAAGGGCAAGATTGACGTCAGCCGCTTTAAAGGTCTGGGCGAAATGGATGCTAAGGATCTCAAAGAGACCACAATGGATCCGACGACCCGCAAATTAATCCGCGTCACCGTTGACGAAGATACACCGGGCGAGACCGGCGATCTCATTGAACGATTGATGGGCAAAAAGCCGGAAAAACGGTTTGAGTATATCCAAGCCAACGCCAAATTCGTTGAAGAGCTCGATCTATAGATCCAAGCAAAAGGACCGCTGCCTATGCCAATCTATGCGATTACAATGCTTGCCGCGGGGATTGGGATACCTGTCCTGGCCGCGATGAATGCAGCCCTCGGCCGATCTCTTGGTGCGCCCATGCTCGCTGGGGTGGTGTTGATCGCTGTTGGCTTGCTCACCGCCAGTCTGGTGGCCATCACCCAAGGGCCCAGCGCTTTGGTCAAACTCACAACTGCGCCAAAACATCTATTCTTTGCGGGGGTCTTACTGGCGTTTTATGTGCTGTCCATAACGGCGATTGCACCCAAGTTTGGCGTTGGGAATGCTATTTTCTTTGTGCTCATTGGCCAATTGATTTCAGCGGCAGCAATTGATCATTTCGGACTATTTGGCGCGCAACAAATCCCACTCAGCTGGACCCGTCTCAGCGGGTTAATTTTGATGGCCGCGGGAGTTTTGCTGACGCAAAAAGCCTAGGCAAAACCCGCTAGAGCGGGCCCCGCGCCAGCTGCGCGACCAAATCCCAGAGCGCATCAGGCACATCAATCTCCGCCATAGGGCTGCGGGCACTGCCTGGCAGCCTTGCGCCCTCCTGTAGAGCCACCGCATCTGCAAGCCGCGCCAAACGATCCGCAAACCCGTCATGGTGCGTATTTGGATCCAAAATAAAATAAAACTGCCCCAACCCATGCGGCGGACCGTCCGGTAATTTCAACCCCCCCACATCCAAAGAGTTGACCGAACCTGTCATGCCAGCGGCTAAGAGCTCGGCCAATATGCCAAAACCCCAGCCTTTATATCCACCAGCCGAAACCAAAGCACCGCCCAAGGCTGCCTCTGGATTCGTCGTCGCGACACCCTGCGCATCCACGGCCCAGCCCAACGGGATTTCCTCTCCAGCAGCCTTAGCCATGGTGATCTTGCCCAGCGCCACAGCAGAGGTGGAAAAGTCAAAATGCACCGCGAGACCGCCAGTGCCATCTGGAACCGACATGGCAATGGGATTGGTGCCAATCACCTTTTGATTGCCACCTGGAGGAGCCACGACCGGGCTGGCGTTGGTAAAGCCAATTGCCATCAACCCTTCTGCGGCCAGTTGCGCCGTGAAATATCCCAAAGAGGTGCAGGTATGTGCATGAGCCACCGCGAGCGAGGCTGTGCCATTCTCCCGCGCCGCAGCAACTGCCATGGGCAAAGCGGCCTCAAAAGCCGGCTGCGCAAAGCCGTAGCCCGCGTCGGATAAGATCGAGCCGGGCCGCGAAGCCGTAACCTTTGGATCCACCGAACCGCTCACCCGGCCCGTGGCCAATTGGCGGCAATAGCTCTCAAGATAATAGAGCCCACAAATCACATTGCCATGGGCCTCCGCATCGGCGACGGCCCGCGCCACTGAGGCGGCAATCCAGTCTTTCGCGCCAAAAGCTTCAAGCGCCGATTTACTGGCAGTTTCAATTTCCAAGACAGAGCAGCGCGGCATAGCGTTTCCAATTCAAACAGGTCTAAAGATCATTCCATGGATGAAAAAATCAGGCTTTTCCAGGTTAAGCAACACAATATTCAGACAATCTGCCCCATGCTCAATCGCACCTGCCGATCCATCCGAGCAGCCAACTCCATATTATGGGTGGCAATCAACGCCGCCATGCCGGTGCTGCGCACCAGCCCCATCAGCACATCAAAAACGTGATCCGACGTTTCCGGATCAAGGTTCCCGGTCGGCTCGTCGGCCAATAAAATTTTTGGTTCATTGGCCAGCGCGCGGCAAAAGGCAACCCTTTGCTGCTCCCCCCCAGACAACGCGCTCGGTCGGTGATCCGCACGCTCTGCCAAACCAGTTTGGTCCAAGAGCTCCAGCGCCCGCTTGCGGGCAGGACCCGCCGCCTTGCCCGCCGCCTGCTGCGGCAGCATGATGTTTTCAGCCGCCGTGAACTCCGGCAGCAGATGGTGAAACTGATACACAAAACCAATTTCCATCCGCCGTAAATCCGTGCGCAGCCGATCATCGGCGCCTGTCATGTCGCGCCCAGCAATCTGCAGCTGACCATTGTCCGCAGTGTCCAGCAAGCCGGCAATATGCAGCAGTGTCGACTTCCCCGAACCCGATGGCGCCACCAGCGAAGTGACCTGCCCCGGCAGAAGCGTCAAATCACAGGTCTGCAGCACCCTGACCTCATTGGCCAGGCCCGGATTGTAGGATTTAGAAATGCCCGTAAGCGTCAACACCGGCTCACTCATTGCGCAAGGCCTCCACCGGGTTCATCCGTGCCGCCCGCCTTGCGGGAAAAATGGTGATAAAGAAGGATAAAAACAGCGAAATACCCACCGCTTTGAGCACATCCACACCGCGCAGCTCTGAGGGCAAATGGTAGATGCCCCGGATCGACGGATCCCATACTTGCCCACCAGACAGGTAATTCACCAGACTAAAAATTGCGTCAATGTTGATCACAAAGATCACGCCAAAAATCACGCCCAGAAGCGTACCGACCGAACCAATCCCAGCGCCACAGAGGAAGAAAACCCGCAACACCGTGCCTTCGCTCAGGCCAATGGTTCGCAAAATACCGATATCGCGGCCCTTGTTTTTCACCAGCATGATGAGGCCCGAGATGATATTCATGGTGGACAGCAAGATCAGCACGATCATGATGACCAACATCACATTATCTTCAATTGCCAAGGCCCGCAGAAATCCGCCAGCGTAATCGCGCCAAGTTTCCACCACAGCCGACTCGCCCAGCATATCGCGCAGCTTACGCACCATGACGTCAGCTTGCTCTGGCGTATCGACGAAAACTTCAATTTGATCGGCAAAGCCTTCTTTGTTGAAAAAACTCTGCGCCTCGTCAAAGGGCAGATAGAGACGGGTTTGATCAATGTTATAATGCCCAGCGGTGAAGATGTAGGAGACGGTATAAGACTTGACCCGCGGGCTTGTGCCAAAGGCCGTACGCACGCCATTTGGCGAAATCAATTTGATACGATCCCCAATTGACAAGCGCAGCGCCTTGGCCACACCAGAGCCAATCGCCACCCCTTGGGCAAAATCATCAATAGCCCCAAGGCTGCGCTCGGAGTTCGCTACATTCGGAATGGTTTTTAAATTTTCAAGCGTGATGCCAAAAGCCATCACCCCATGATTTTGATCGTTGGCCGTCCCCATGACCTGGCCGCGTATCAACGGGGCTGCACGCGTGACGCCCGGAACCGCCTGCACTTGGGCGGTCAATGCCTCAAACTCTTCGATTCGATAATCAAACCGACCACTGGGGCCATTGAATCGCTGTTCATAGACCGTCACATGCGCGTTAGCACCCAAGATTGCATCAACAAATTCCGTGCGAAAGCCGCTGCGCACAGCCAGCACAATAATCAAAGCAGCAACAGCAAGGGCGATGCCAATCAAGCTGATCCAGGTCATCGCACTGACGCCGCCTTCGGCACGTTTGGCCCGAAGATAGCGCCAAGCAATTAGAAATTCGAACGCGGCAAAGGGGGTCGCGCGCATCATAGGCGCCTCATGGTGGCTGGCCTGTAATCCTTCATCCATACCTCGTGCCTCATGGGCTTTGCCGCTTTCTGCGCCTCACGCGCGCTTGAGTTTACATATATTGCGCAATGACCTTGGCGATCGCGGCCTCTGGGGTCAATTCTTCACTGTCCCCAGTTTTGCGGCAGGTCAGTTCAACCACTCCGTTTTTCAACCCCCGCGGCCCGACGGTCAATCGCCAGGGCAAACCAATGAGATCCATCGTGGCAAACTTGCCCCCAGCGCGCTCGTTGCGGTCGTCATAGAGCGGCTCTAGCCCCGCTTTGGTCAGTTGACGGTAAAGATCCTCACAGGCGGCATCCGCCTCGGCATCGCCCTGCTTGAGATTCACAATCCCGCAATGAAACGGGGTGACACCCTCGGGCCAAATGATGCCTTTGTCGTCATGACTCGCCTCAATGATGGCCCCAACAAGCCGGCTGACGCCAATACCATGGCTGCCCATATGCACGGGCACTTGTTTACCGTCTGCATCCTGAACCGTTGCGCCCATTGCTTCGGAATATTTTGTGCCAAAGTAAAAGATCTGCCCCACTTCAATTCCGCGCGCCACTTTGCGGCGCTCTTGCGGCACCTCGGCGAAAAGCGCCTCATCGTGTGTCTCATCGGTACGAGCGTATTTGGTGGTAAATTCTTCCATGATCGACTGGCATTGCGCTTTGTCATCATAATTGATGTCACGATCACCAAAAGTCAGATCGGTCACCGCGCTGTCGTAGAACACTTCACTCTCGCCTGTCTCGGCCAAAACCAAAAATTCATGGGTATCATCGCCACCAATCGGGCCACTGTCGGCACGCATGGGAATAGCTTGCAGGCCCATGCGCTCATAAGTGCGCAGATAGCTCACCAAATGGCGATTATAGGCGTGCATCGCATCTTCTTTGGTCAAATCAAAATTATAGCCGTCTTTCATATAGAACTCGCGGCCCCGCATCACACCAAACCGTGGACGCCGCTCATCGCGAAACTTCCATTGGATTTGATACACGGTCAGGGGCATGTCCTTGTAAGACGTCACATGACCCCGAAAAATATCTGTGATCAACTCTTCTGCGGTGGGGGTAAAAAGCATATCGCGGCCGTGGCGGTCTTTGATGCGCAGCATCTCCTCGCCATAATCATCATAGCGCCCTGATTCTCGCCAAAGATCTGCCGATTGAATGGTCGGCATCAACATCGCCAAATGCCCCGCCTTCGCCTGTTCTTCATGCACGATGGTCTCAATATTTTTGAGCACCTTCAACCCAAGCGGCAACCAAGAATATATGCCCGCGGCAGATTGCTTTATCATCCCGGCACGCAGCATCAAACGATGGGAGACAATCTGCGCCTCAGCGGGGTTTTCTTTCAGGACGGGCAAAAAGTAGCGACTTAGGCGCATCGAACACTCCAGTTAATTTCAACGATCAGTTTAATACCCCCCCGCGAGCGTCACAAGCGAAAGCGGTCGAAACGACGCCATAGGCGCGATATTTCCCTTCCACCTCTTGCAAGCTGAGCTACAATACGCAAATTGAACGCCAAAGGGAGATTGATCATGGCCTTACCGGTGTCTTTACAGCTGCGCTATTGGGGCATTTCCGCCGTTGTCTTTGGCCTGGTGCTTTGGTTTTTAGGCGACATGTTGCTGCCCTTCATTTTGGGCGGAGCCATTGCGTATCTGCTAGATCCGATTGCCGATCATATGGAGCGCTGGGGCTTATCACGGCTGCTTGCAACAGGTGTCATCACTTTGGCGACAATTTTTGTATTTGTCTTCGCCATGCTGCTGATCGTGCCGTTGCTCGTGCAACAAGCGATTTCTTTGTTCAACACCGCGCCTCAGATTGCCGCCGATCTTTGGACATTTCTGACCACCCGCTTCCCGGATCTTCTCGATGACAACAGTACGATCAGGCAATCCTTGACAGGGTTGGGCGAGACCATACAGGCCCGCGGTGGCGCTTTGGTCAATGGCCTGGTCTCTTCAGTCTCTTCTATCGTTAATATTGTCGTCTTAATCGTAGTCGTGCCAGTTGTTGCTTTCTACCTATTGCTCGATTGGGACAATTTGGTGGCCAAAATTGATGAATTGGTCCCACGCGACCACCTTGAGGATATGCGCAGATTATGCCGCGAAATTGACGCCACCCTGGCCTCCTTCATCCGCGGGCAAGGAACAGTTTGCTTTATCCAAGGGCTTTACTACGGCATTGCGCTGATGCTGGCCGGGCTGAACTATGGCATTGTTGTGGGATTTGTGGCCGGGTTGATCTCTTTCATTCCCTATGTTGGCGCCCTCGTGGGCGGTGGTCTCGCGCTCGGTTTGGCGCTGTTCCAATTTTGGGGAGATTGGATGTCCATTGGTGTGATTGGCATTATTTTCATGCTCGGGCAGGTTTTAGAAGGAAATGTTCTGACTCCAAAACTTGTGGGAAATTCCGTAGGATTGCATCCGGTCTGGCTGATTTTCGCCCTATCGGTTTTCGGCGGTCTATTTGGCTTTGTCGGCATGTTGGTGGCCGTGCCTGTGGCCGCCATGATGGGCGTTGTCGCGCGGTTTTTGATGCAGCAATATAAAGCCGGGCTATTGTACCGCGGCTTGAGCCACTCGGAGCCCAAAGATGAGTGAGCAACTGAGCTTCAGACTTCCAATTAAAGTGGCTCGAGAACGCGATTCGTTTTTCGTGTCTGAAGCCAATAAACAGGCAGTGGCGCTTCTCGAGAACGCCGCCAATTGGCCGCAAGGCAAGTTGATCCTTTTGGGCCCGAAAGCCTGCGGCAAAACACATCTTCTTGAGATTTGGGCCACCGAACAAAACGCCCAGAAAATTGATCCCTTGCGGGAATTTGTGCCACCAGAGGCCGGCGCACGGGTTGTGGTAGACAACCTTGAGCAGGTGGTGGGCATTTTGCCTGCTGAAACCCGTCTGTTTCATCTGCACAACCAGCTACAATCAAGCGGCGGGCTGCTGCTTATGGCCTCCAACATCGCTATGCGACAAGCCGGGTTCCAGCTGCCTGACCTGCTCAGTCGGCTCGAAGGCACAACTTGCGCCAAAATCGACCGCCCCGATGACGCATTGCTGCACGCGGTCTTGCTCAAATCCTTCATGGATCGTCAGCTCTCCCCAACACCAGCCGTTCTTGCTTATATCTTAAAAAACATGGATCGCAGTTTTGTTGCGGCCAGTGATATTGTCGCTGAGTTGGACCGTCAGAGCATGTCCACCAAGCGCCCGATCACCCGCGCTATGGCCGCCACGGTTATGGCCTAGGGCGCCCCCTTACAATTTGCATTCAAGGGGTATAAATTACCACCTTGCATGTAGGATAAACGATGACGCACCCCGCTGACTTTCTGCACAGTGATTTCCCCTCAGCGAAAAGTTGTGGGCTGGATATCACTGGGCCAGATCGGTTTTTGAACCGAGAGCTGTCATGGCTGGCGTTTAACTGGCGCGTCTTAGAGGAGGTGGATAACCTCAATGTGCCTTTGCTCGAACGTCTGCACTTCTTGTCGATTTCCGCCACCAATTTGGACGAATTTTATTCTGTGCGCGTCGCCGGTCTGCGCGAATTGGCCCGCGCGGGCAGCATCACGCCCGGTATCGATGGGCGCAGCATCCCCAGGCAATTGGAGCTCATCGACAGCGAAGCGCGCGACTTGATGAGCAAGCAGCAGTCAGTTCTTGCCAATCTGCGCGAAGAAATGGCGGCTCACGATATTCATATTCTGAGCGCGGCAAAAGCGAAAGAGGATCACGTCTATCTGCTGCAATATTTCTTGTCCCATGTCTTTCCAGTGGTCTCGCCTCTGGCGATTGATCCGGCCCATCCCTTTCCGTTCATCCCCGATGCTGGCTTTGCCCTAGCGCTGCAGCTAGAGCGCAAGACGGACAAGCGCAGCCTGCGCGCCTTGGTGCCCGTGCCGCAGCAAATTAACCGCTTTGTAGTGCTTCCAGGAAAAGGTTACCGATATCTTCCGCTCGAAGAGTTGATCTTGATGCATTTGGAGCAGTTGTTCCCAGGCTATCAGCTCAAAGGCCATTGTAGTTTCTCCGTCCTGCGCGACAGCGATTTGGAAGTCGAAGATGAGGCCGAGGATTTGGTGCGCGAATTTGAGGTTGCCCTCAAACGCAGGCGGCGCGGCGAAGTTATTCGCCTAAAAATAAGCACAAGTGCCCCCAAAGCTCTGCGCGATGACATCATGGTCGAGTTTTCCGTCAATAATACCGAGGTGATCGAAGTAGATGGCATGTTGGGCCTGCCGGATCTGAAAGAATTGGTCATTGAAGACCGACCCAACCTTCTCTGGCCTAATTTTATCCCTCGCGTGCCAGAGCGAATCACCGATCATGACGGCGATATGTTTGCCGCAATTCGCAACAAAGATATGCTGCTGCAGCACCCCTATGAGACTTTTGATATGGTCGTGCGTCTGTTGCAACAAGCCGCGCGCGACCCCAACGTATTGGCCATTAAGCAAACACTTTACCGCACTTCAAAACGTTCACCTATCGTCGAGGCTTTGTGCGAAGCGGCCGAAGATGGAAAATCAGTGACCGCATTGGTCGAGCTAAAAGCCCGCTTTGATGAGGCGGCCAATATTCGTCAATCACGCCGTTTAGAGCGTGCCGGAGCGCATGTGGTCTATGGCTTCATGAACCTTAAAACCCATGCAAAAATCAGCACCATCGTGCGGCGAGAAGGCAATCGGTTAGTCACCTATACCCATTATGGCACAGGTAATTATCACCCAATTACCGCACGGATCTACACCGATGTGAGCCTGTTCACATGCGATGCGGCATTGGGGCGAGATGCCACAAAAGTGTTCAATTATCTGTCAGGATATGCACAGCCCGAAACGCTTGAAAATATCTCCATTTCCCCACTAAATTTGAAAACCACCCTTCTACAAGGCATCTCAGCTGAGGCCGAACACGCCAAGGCTGGCAAGCCCGCGGCCATTTGGGTCAAATTAAATGCCCTGATTGATGCCAATGTGATTGATGCTCTCTATGCGGCGGGGCAAGCGGGGGTGAAAATCAGCCTCATCGTTCGCGGGATTTGTGGCTTGCGACCTGGGGTACTTGGCCTTTCTGAAAATATTCGTGTGAAATCCGTGATTGGGCGGTTCTTAGAGCATTCCCGCATCGTTTGCTTTGCCAATGGATATGATCTGCACAGCCCCAAGGCGCGCGTTTATATCTCGTCAGCCGATTGGATGGACCGCAATTTACACCGCCGGGTTGAAACATTGGTTGAAATTCACAATGAAACCGTCAAGGCGCAAATTGTCAGCCAGATCATGGCGGCCAATCTGGCCGATGTGGCCCAATCTTGGGTGATGCAACCCAATGGCAGATATGAAAGGGCCACTTGGCCAGAAGGCAGCTTCGCCTTCAATTGCCACCGTTTTTTCATGGAGAACCCCTCGCTCTCTGGACGTGGCAGTGCCGGGGCACAGGATGTACCGCAACTCACCCATACCGATGATTCCTAACCACTCTTTGAAGTCTCATCCGAATCGCCTAGGCTAAACTGACAAATAATTGCGGAAACTCGTGGGAGCCCAGATGGACGACTTGGTAAAATCCTCTGAAAAATGGGAGCCGTTTGAGCAGCCATTGTTTGATAACCCCAAGGCCCGCGATCTGTCTCGCGTAGGGGTGGTTGATATTGGCTCGAATTCCATACGCTTGGTTGTTTTTGACGGCGCCGCCCGCTCACCAGCCTATTTTTTCAACGAAAAAGTCATGTGCGCACTTGGCGCAGGCTTGGCCGAAAGTGGCAAGCTCAATCCCGATGGGCGCATGCGCGCCGTTTCCGCTTTGCGGCGATTTTGCACCATTGCCAAAGGCATCGGCCTGCCCACGCTCACCGCTGTCGCCACCGCCGCCGTGCGTGAGGCCAGCGATGGTCCTGATTTCATCATGCAGGTCCAAAGCGAAACTGGGCTGAAAATCCACATCATCGATGGCCCAGAAGAGGCCCGACTGGCCGCGCAGGGTGTCTTACTTGGCTGGCCCGGCTCTTATGGCCTCGTCTGCGATATAGGCGGCGGTTCGATGGAATTGGCAGAGATTGCCAATGGGCAAGTGGGCCAAAGAGTAACCTCTCCACTAGGGCCATTGAAGCTGATCAATGTCCCGGGCGGCAAAAAGGGACGTAAAGCAGTGATCGCCGAAACATTAGATCGCCTGCGCGACCAAATGGGACCGCAATCTGATCGGCTCTTTTTAGTTGGAGGATCTTGGCGGGCCTTGGCACGAATTGACATGCACAGGCGCGGATACCCACTACATGTGATGCACGAATATCAAATGACCGCCCGCGATGTGAAGGCCACAGTGAGCTATATTGAAGACTGTGATCTCGAAACGCTGCGCCAGACCATCCGCGTCACACAAAGCCGATTGGCACTAGTGCCAATCGCCGCACAAATTCTCAAAGGCCTCCTCAAAAGGTTTAAACCGCATGACATCGCTGTCTCAAGTTATGGGATTAGAGAGGGGCTTCTTTATGAAAAGATGCCGCAAGCCATGCGAGACCGCGACCCTTTGATTGAAAGCTGCCATTTCGCCGAGCGCAAGGACGCGCGACTGCCAGGCTTCGGTATGCGGCTGCACAAATTCATCTCCCCACTCTTTGCCAAGATGCCCCATAATCGCGCTCGGCTGGTGCGAGCAGCTTGTTTGCTGCATGATGTAAGCTGGCGCGCCCATCCTGATTTCCGCGCCGAGGTTTGCTTCGAGTATGCCACCCGTGCCAATTTGGGCGGGCTGAGCCATGAAGAGCGGATTTTTCTGGGCTTGGCATTGCTGCATCGCTACCGAAACAGCCGCGAAGGCACCCGGTTTGAAGTGCTTTTCCCGCTTCTGGATGAGGCCGGCCAGAAGCAGGCAGAGATCTTAGGCAAAGCCATGCGCCTCGGAGCGATGCTCTGGGCCGATCCGGACGATGAAACCGCCCAGCTACATTGGTCAGCAAAGACAAAAACACTGTCGCTCACTCTCACAGCAGAGGCCTCGCCTCTGTTTGGCGAGGTGGCCGAAGCCCGGCTCAAATCTTTGGCCTCGTCCCTGAACGCAAATCTTCGCACCGATATGCGATTGACTTAGAGCATGTCTCACGTCCGGGGTTTTGCGTTTAGGCTTGGACTTTTGCCAGCTTTTCCCAAGCCTTATTGATCGCAACCAGACGTGCTTCGGCCAATTTTACGGCTTCGCGCGGCACACCGCGTGCCACCAGCTGGTCGGGGTGGTTCATTTTCACGAGTGCTCGCCATGCCAAACGTATCTCCTCAAAGCTTGCTTCTGGCGAGATGCCCAAAACATCGAAAGGATCTGCGTTTGCACCCTTGACATAACGGGCTTTTATCACCCGAAAGCACCGCGCGGACAGGCCAAAAATATCGGCAACCCGGCTCAGGAACGCATCCTCTTGCGCGTGATAAGACCCATCTGCTGTTGCTATGTGAAACAGACCTTCCAGCAAGTCTTCCAGGATATTCATCCTTGCGCCGAACATAGACTTGATTTGCCGAGCATAGGTTTCAAACCCAGCCACATCCTGGCGCGCGAGGTTGAACACTTTGGCAGCACTACTCTCTTCTGCGGTGGGAATGTGAAACACTTCCCGAAACGCCAGCACCTCCGCACGGGTTACGCTGCCATCTGCTTTGGCCATCTTTGCGCTCAATGCGATTACAGCGATTGTAAACCCAACGGTTTTTTCCGGCGGGTTGCGCAGCTTCTCGAAAACTGCTGAAAGCCCTTCGCCCTTGGCAAGGGCAGCAAGCGCAGCGGTAATGCGGGTCCAAATAGACATAGAGAGCATCTTAGGCTCTGCGCGCACAAGACGAAAGGGCAAAGCCTCTATTCGAGCATCATCAAACCGTGATCCGTTTGAATTTCAGCAGAAATCTGTGCAGGTCCGGTTGAGAAGCAAATCCGTTCATCACGAATAAGCTCTGACAAAAGCGCCTCCATTTGATTGGCTTGCGGGTGTTGAACATGCAAGGAGATCAGACGACAGCCGCTATCGGGCAAACTCTGGCAAGGATGGGCAGGCGGTTGCCATTCAATCAACGCCGGCCCATAGCCACCAAATGGCAAGTCTCCTGTATCTGAGACGGAAATATCCCAAGTGTAGGCTTCGCGCTCAAGCCGCACGGACGTTCCAAACTCTGGGCCAAGCCAGGCGAGGCTTTCTTGGATATTATCTGTTGCCAAAATCCAACTGGCAATGCGCGGCGGACCAGAAAAACGGTCCAAACCAAACCAACGCGGATAAGGCAGAGAAGGTGCCTCCGGATCAATGGCTATGGATTCCAGATAACACGCCTCGCCCATGCCCCAAAGATGGTTATGCGTCGAGAAATGTGGATGCTGGCCAGCCGCAAGTGGCGCAACCTGCAAGCAATTTTGAATAAATTCCGTTGCTGCTTGCCGAGTTTCGCCCGCCACTGCTATGTGATCCAATCTTAGCATGCCATCTCCCTCTGCCGCGCTTTAGTCGCGTGCCTTTCGGATCAAATCCAAAACATTCTGTGCCGCATCGGGGATATTTGTGCCTGGACCAAAGATCGCCGCAACTCCAGCCGCTTTGAGGAAGTCGTAGTCTTGCTGAGGAATGACCCCGCCACAGACGACGATAATCTCCTGTGCATCTGCGGCCTTCAATGCCTCCACCAGTTTGGGCGCCAAGGTTTTGTGACCCGCCGCTTGACTAGAAATGCCCACCACATGTACGTCATTGTCCACTGCGTCCTGCGCCGCCTCCTCAGGAGTTTGAAACAAGGGTCCAACGTCAACATCAAAGCCAATGTCGGCAAAGGCCGTGGCAATCACTTTGGCACCCCGATCATGGCCATCTTGCCCCATTTTCACCACAAGCATCCGGGGCCTGCGCCCCTCTTCTTCGGCGAACTCTTCCACAGATCTTTGTATTGCCATAAAATTTTCGTCGCCCTCATAGGCAGATCCATACACCCCAGCCAATGTCTTTACCTCCGCGCGATGTCGGCCAAATGTGCCCTCCATCGCCAATGAAATTTCCCCCACCGTCGCCCGATGACGCGCCGCTTCAACGGCCACTTCTAATAGATTGCCCCCTTCAACACAGCGCCGTCCAAGCTCGAGAAGCGCCGCATCGCAGGCCGCTTGATTACGGCTTGCGCGGATAGATTGGAGTTTCGCGACCTGTGCTTCGCGCACCTGATTGTTATCAATGTCGCGCACTTCGATATCCGGTTGTTTATCAGAGGTATATTTGTTGGCCCCAACAATAACCTCTTCCCCACGATCAATCATCGCCTGACGCCGCGCCGCACTTTCTTCAATTTTAAGCTTGGGCAGGCCGCTTGCCACGGCTTTGGTCATGCCACCCATCTCCTCAACCTCTTCGATCAGCGCCCAGGCTTCATCAATAAGATCGGCAGTGAGTTTCTCCACATAGTAAGAGCCAGCCAAAGGATCAACCACATTGGTCACCCCAGTTTCTTCTTGTAGAATGAGCTGGGTATTGCGGGCAATGCGCGCCGAGGTTTCCGTTGGCAGAGCAATGGCCTCATCAAAACTGTTGGTATGCAGAGATTGCGTGCCACCCAAAACCGCTGACATCGCTTCAAAGGCCGTACGCACGATGTTGTTATAGGGATCCTGCTCTTGCAGACTCACACCAGAGGTTTGGCAATGGGTCCGCAGCATGCTAGATTTAGGATTTTTCGGATTATATCCCGCCATGACGCGATGCCATAGCACCCTAGCGGCCCGCAATTTCGCCACTTCCATAAAAAAATTCATACCTATGGCAAAGAAAAACGACAGGCGCCCCGCAAAGGCATCCACATCCATCCCCCGTGCAATCGCCGTACGCACATATTCGCGGCCATCTGCAATGGTGTAGGCCAATTCCTGCACCAAATTCGCCCCCGCCTCTTGCATGTGGTAACCGCTGATCGAAATGGAGTTGAACTTCGGCATATCGCTGGCGGTAAATTCAATAATATCAGCCACAATACGCATGGAGGCCTCAGGTGGGTAAATATAGGTGTTGCGCACCATAAATTCTTTGAGAATATCATTTTGGATAGTGCCCGAGAGGGCCGCGCGGCTGACGCCTTGCTCTTCACCAGCCACGATGAAGGAAGCCAAAACAGGGATCACCGCGCCATTCATCGTCATGGAGACGGAAATCTTATCCAGTGGGATGCCATCAAAGAGGATTTTCATATCCTCTACACTATCAATCGCCACCCCGGCTTTGCCCACATCTCCTACAACGCGTGGATGATCGCTATCATAACCTCGATGGGTGGCCAAATCAAAGGCCACCGAAACCCCCTGCTGCCCAGCCGCAAGCCCTTGGCGGTAAAAGGCATTAGATTGCTCAGCTGTGGAAAACCCAGCATATTGCCGAATAGTCCAGGGCCGGCCCGCATACATGGTCGCTTTGACACCGCGTGTGTAGGGTTCTTGCCCCGGCACGCTGCCCATATGCGCCAAGCCTGTCGCATCTTCAGCCGTATACAGCGGCTGCACCTTGATGCCTTCAAGCGTATCCCAAGTTAAAGACTCCAATGGCTTGCCGCGCAGCTCTTTGCCAGCAATTTCGCTCCAAGATGTCTTATCTGTCATTATCCGCGCTCCTCGTCCCGGCGGCCGATGCCCCAGTATTTTTCGTTCAACCCCTTCGCTTGCAATTGCAAAGGCCCTATATAGAACCACAAAGGAGTTATTATGTTTAAAATAGTGTTCCACTTGTGGCTTGGGCTTCTGGCAATCTCCCCTCCAGTATTGGCCGGAGAGACCTTAAACATTTGGCGCGCCGATCCGACCCGTATTTTTGACGCCAAAGAGGTTGAGCTGTCAGATGTCATCTGGGCGGCGCGGCCCTGGGTTGTGTTTGCTGATAGCCCGCTTGACCCCACCTTTACCCAGCAAATGGCGCTTTTGCAGGCTGAAATAGCTGTGTTGCAAGAGCGGGACGTCATGATCGTGGTCGACACCGACCCGAAAGCCCAATCCATCCTGCGCAAGACCTTACACCCCAAAGGCTTTAATTGGGTTTTAATCAGCAAGGATGGTAGAATAAAACTGCGCAAACCCTTTGCTTGGGACATGCGTGAATTGAGCCGGGTGATCGACAAAATGCCCATCCGGCAGCGCGAGATGAGCAAGCCCTGAGGGCCACCGCAAAGGATGGAGAGACCCAAGGGCCGCCCCACCTGCGGGTTTGAGCCGTTCAAGCTCACTCAAACTCCATGATGATCGCATCCACGGCCAGGCTGTCTCCCGGCGCCGCATGGATCTTGCTGACCATAGCTTTCTTCTCGGCCCGGAGAATATTTTCCATTTTCATCGCCTCAACCGTACAAAGCGTCTGCCCCTCTTGCACTTCATCACCCACAACCACATCGACTTTGACGATCAAGCCCGGCATAGGGCAGAGCAAAAGTTTAGAGGTATCCGGCGCGACTTTCTCGATCATCAATTTGGCCAGCTCAGCCTGACGCAGGCTGCGCACGGTCACGCGCATATCAGCTCCACGAAACCGGATGCGGAACCCACTTGTGCATTTCTCAACCTTCAATGCGATATCAATACCATCCACATTCATCAAAGCCAGAGGCTTGCCCGGTGTCCAGTCACTGGCGACCCTATGGCTGCCACTTTCAAAGTGTACGGTGGATCCATTAGGATCGGCTGCAATTTTCACAGGAAACTCATAGCCCTGAATGCCAACAACCCAATCGTCCCGCACCCGGCGCTCGTGATTATCCATGCGCCCTGAAACTTTCGTGCGGCGAATTTCGCCTAAACGATACATAGCCGCGGCACAGGCGCCAACAATTTTGAGCGTCTCTTGTGGCAAATCAACCCCATGAAACCCATGTGGATATTCCTCCTCAATAAAGGCCGTGGTGATATTTCCAACACAAAACTTCGGATGATCCATGACAGCAGAGAGGAAGGGAATATTGTGACCAATACCCTCGACCTCAAAGGCGTCCAGCGCATTGCGCATCTGCGCAATGGCCGCCGGACGATCAGGTGCCCAGGTACAGAGCTTGGCAATCATCGGATCGTAGAACATGGAAATTTCTCCACCTTCGTAAACACCTGTGTCATTCCGTACGACGGCGGTCTCATTACGGCTTTCTGCCGGCGGTCGATACCGCGTCAAACGGCCAATTGAAGGCAAAAATCCCCGATAAGGGTCCTCCGCATAGATGCGGCTTTCCATGGCCCAACCATTTATTTTCACGTCCTCTTGGGTAATGGACAGCGCCTCGCCGTTGGCAACGCGGATCATCTGTTCCACCAGATCCACCCCAGTTATCAACTCTGTCACCGGATGCTCAACCTGCAAGCGCGTGTTCATTTCAAGAAAGTAGAAATTCTGCTTGCTGTCGACGATGAATTCCACCGTACCCGCGCTGGTATAGCCCACCGCTTGGGCCAATGCGCAAGATTGCGCGCCCATGGCCTTGCGCACTTCAGGCGTAAGAAAGGGGCTCGGAGCCTCTTCAATTACTTTTTGGTTGCGCCGCTGGATGGAACATTCGCGCTCATTTAAATAGATGCAATTGCCATGGCAATCCGCCAAAATTTGGATTTCGATATGCCGGGGTTGAGTGACGAATTTCTCTATAAAAATCCGGTCGTCCCCAAAGCTGCTGGCCGCTTCATTCTTGGACGATTGGAACCCCTCGCGGGCCCCCATATCATCCCATGCGATGCGCATTCCCTTGCCGCCCCCGCCAGCGCTTGCTTTGAGCATCACCGGATATCCAACCTCTTGTGCGATTTTCACCGCTTCATCCGCATCAGAAATCAATCCCATATAGCCCGGAACTGTGCTCACACCGGCTTCTTTTGCCAGTTTTTTTGAGGTGATCTTGTCTCCCATGCTTTCAATCGCAGAGGCAGGCGGGCCGATAAAAGCCACGCCTTCAGCCTCCAATGCCTCAGCAAACAGACGGTTTTCCGACAGAAACCCATAGCCAGGATGTACCGCTTGCGACCCAGTCTGCCGGATCGCATCCATGACTTTATCAATCACGATGTAAGACTGACTCGCAGGCGAAGGGCCGATATGCACCGCCTCATCCGCAATTTGCACATGCAGCGCCTGGGCATCCGCATCGGAATAAATCGCCACGGTTTTGATCCCCATCGCCTTGGCTGTTTTGATCACACGGCAGGCAATCTCACCCCGGTTGGCAATTAAAATCTTATCAAACATTTAGGAATCCTACTCGGTGCGCGCAACCCAATGCAAAAGAACTACGCGAAAAAAAGAACCGGCACTGGCCAAAGCCAGAACCGGTTAAGGAAAGAAAGGGTCGATATGTTTCCAAAACCAATGCAACGAATTTTGAAACTCTGACAACTAGATTATGACGAGCGCAGCTGTGTAGGCCAAGGGAAGATCCTGCTCCCCCCAAGCACTGGGCACAAAGCCGCGCAAAACACCCTATAAGACCCAGAAAATTCACGCTGACCACCCTTCGACAAAGATTTGCGGAAAACTAGCTTGGGCTTTTTTCAGATCCACCCGCAGCAAAGCCACATAAGATTCAGGATCAAATTCATCCTGCGCGGGAACGACTTCGCGCTCAAACAACCAGGACAGACGGCCCCCATCAAGGTTGCCCCGTTCAAAGGGCTCCTCTCCAAAATACTCAATCAAAGCTCGCAAAAATGCCTCATCGGCGCGCCGATCTGGGGGGCGACGATCGGCATAGCGCTCACGCCTGATGATTTTTGTTGCCCCATTCTTGCTCGCGCGCCGAATGGTAAATTGCGCATCCGTACCGGGAAGACGGCCGGGAAACCCTCGGTGTTTTTCCATTATTGGCTCTCTTCGACCTTAAAGTGGAATATTGTCATGTTTTTTCCACGGATTTTTCAGAGATTTTCCCCGCAAACTGGCAAACGCGCGGCACACCCGGCGACGGGTGGACGCGGGCATGATCACCTCGTCGATGAAACCTTTTTCCGCAGCAACGAAAGGGTTGGCGAAGCGTTCTTCATAGTCTTTCGTATGCTGCGCAATCTTCTCAGCATCACCCAGATCAGCTCGATGGATGATCTCGGTTGCCCCTTTGGCGCCCATCACGGCGATCTCCGCTGTTGGCCAAGCGTAGTTAAAATCGCCTCGCAGATGTTTGGAGGACATCACATCATAGGCACCGCCATAGGCCTTGCGCGTAATGACCGTCACTTTTGGCACCGTGGCCTCGCCATAGGCAAACAAGAGTTTGGCCCCGTGTTTGATCACGCCGCCATATTCTTGCCCTATTCCAGGCAGAAAGCCAGGCACATCTACAAGGGTAAATATTGGGATTTCAAAGGCATCACAAAACCGCACAAAACGCGCAGCCTTGCGGCTGGCGTCAATATCCAAGCAGCCAGCCAAAACCGTCGGCTGATTGGCCACGACCCCAACGGTGGAACCTTCCATACGGATAAAACCAGTGAGGATATTTTTGGCAAATTCCTCTTGGATCTCATAAAAATCTCCTTCATCAGCAATTTTATGGATCAGCTCTTTCATATCGTAAGGCTGGTTCGGATTGGCCGGAATCAAGGTGTCCAAGCTGTTATCCACGCGAAGCGGATCGTCAAAGAATGGCCGAACAGGTGGTTTCTCCCGATTGTTGAGCGGCAAAAAATCCACTAAGCGCCGGACTTCCGTCAGCGCCTCAACGTCATTTTCAAAGGCCCCATCCGCCACGGAAGATTTCTTCGTATGGGTGACAGCCCCACCCAGCTCTTCGGCAGTCACCACCTCATTGGTCACCGTTTTAACCACATCGGGACCGGTCACAAACATATAGCTGCTGTCTTTGACCATGAAAATGAAATCAGTCATCGCCGGCGAATAGACCGCGCCACCGGCACAGGGGCCCATGATGACGCTGATTTGTGGCACCACGCCAGAGGCCATGACATTGCGTTGAAACACCTCGGCGTAACCGGCCAAAGAGGCGACGCCCTCTTGAATTCGTGCACCACCAGAGTCGTTCAATCCGATCACCGGCGCCCCATTTTGCATCGCCATATCCATGATCTTACAAATTTTCTCCGCATGTGTTTCTGACAATGAGCCCCCAAAAACGGTGAAATCTTGGCTATAGACATAGACCATCCGCCCGTTGACCGTGCCCCACCCCGTGACCACACCATCACCGGGATAGGTTTGCTCTTGCATGCCGAAATCGACGCAGCGGTGGGCTTTGAACATATCAAATTCTTCAAAACTCCCCTCATCTAGCAGCAAATCAATCCGTTCGCGCGCGGTGAGTTTTCCCTTCGCATGCTGCGCATCAATCCGGCGCTGGCCGCCGCCCATCCGCGCAACATCACGCCGGCTTTGTAATTCGTTCAAAATATTCGTCATGGCAGATCCTCTTTGTGGGACAATAGCCTCCTGAGCCAACAAAGCGAAGTCGAATTTCGAATATTTGCAAATATTTTGCAACCTAAATCTGAATAATTGAATAATTGCAAAGAGTCTGGACAAGCCCACCAGCCGACGATAGCGATTTATAATGAATAGCCTTTCCCGCTCCAAGTTCTTGGATAATTCCACACCCCCGAGCATCTTCACACTAATTTGTCTCTCGGCGGTCGGCGCCTTGGGCCTCAGCATCTTTCTGCCGTCGCTACCCTCAATGGCACAAACCTTCAATGTCAGCTACGCCAGCGCCACACTCTGTGTAAGTCTGTATTTAGCGATGAATGCGGTCTTCCAACTCTTTGTCGGACCGCTGTCAGATCGCTACGGACGCCGGCCTGTGGTGATGGTCGCCTTGGCCATTTTTTGCGGCGCCTCAGTGGGCTGCATCATTGCCCCCTCCTTTGGGGTTTTTCTTATCTGTCGCTTGCTCCAAGCGGTTGTGGTCACTGGCCTCGTTCTGTCTCGTGCGGCCATTCGCGACACTTGCAGCCAGGATCAAGCAGCTTCAGTGCTGGGATATGTGACAATGGGCATGGCCATCTTACCGCTCATCGGACCAGCAATGGGCGGCGGCTTGGAGGCACAATTTGGCTGGGTTGCAAGTTTTTGGCTTCTGCTGGGTGTGGGTATTTTCGTCTTTGCCCTGACCTATTTGGACATGGGAGAAACCAACCTTCATCAAACCAGCTCGATGGCAGAGCAATTTCGCGCCTATCCAGAGCTGCTGAAGTCGCGTCGCTTTTGGGGCTATTGCCTAACCGCCAGCTTCAGTGCCGGCGCGTATTTCGCCTATCTGGGCGGCGGTGCCTATGTTGGCCGTGAAATATTCGGCCTATCCCCCGCCGCCTTGGGGTTTTACCTCGGCGCGCCCTCATTGGGGTATATCGTCGGAAACGGCATATCAGGGCGTTTCTCAAGCGCGCTTGGTGTCAACCGTATGGTGCTGATCGGCACGATTTTGACCTGCCTGGGATTGGTCCTGAACATCAGCTTGTTTCTCTTCACCGAGGCGCAACCGATCTCCTTCTTTGGCTGTGTCTGCTTTATGGGCCTCGGCAATGGCATGGTTTTACCCAATGCTACAGCCGGCATGATGTCAGTGCGGCCACATTTGGCTGGCTCCGCCTCTGGCATTGGCGGCACGATCAATACTGGTGGTGGCGCTTTGATCGCAATCGGCACCGGGGCCATATTGGTGCCCGGGACCGGCGCCTTGCCCCTGCTGATGATCATGTTAGCAACCACAAGCCTATCCATTTTGACCATCATCTATGTGATCAAACGCACCAGAGATCTTGAAATCGCAAACCCGCAAAGTTGAGTTTGCAAACTTGCTGTGCTAGCAGCTTCCTATGGCCAAACAAAAATTCTATGCCGGAACAAAACTACGCGAATTGCGGCGCAAAGTTGATCTCACTCAACGGGAATTTTCTGAGCGGCTTGAGGTATCACTGCCCTATCTCAATCAAATGGAAAACAACAACCGCCCGGTGTCTGCGGCGGTGATTTTAGCTTTGGCCGACGTCTTTGGTTTTGATGTCACAGAACTAGTATCAGGCGATAATGCGCGACTGGTCAGCGATATGCGCGAGGCGGCCACTGACCCAATTTTTGGCGCAGACGCGCCGCATCTGGCCGATATCCGCATGGCCGCAAACAATGCCCCGGGATTGGCCCATGCTTTTTTGCAGCTCCACCGGGCCTATCGTGAAACACATGAGCGGCTCGCGTCTTTGGATGAAGCTCTCGGCCGCGCCGACAGCCGCCTGCAATCGAGCCCCTGGGAAGAGGTTCGAGATTTTTTCCATTATTGTGACAACTACATTGATGCGGTGGACCGCGCCGCGGAACGATTCGCAGGCGACGCCAAGGGCAGCATCCACGCCCATGCGATTGCGCGGCTTGAAGCCTATGGCGTAACGCTACGGCGCAGCGGCGATCCAGCCCTACGCAGCTACGAGCCAGAAAGCAAAATTCTAACCCTTGCCGCGCATCTGCCCGAGCCCACCGCGACTTTTCAATTCCTGGTCCAACTTGCCCTGCTGACGCAAAACGATCTGCTGGATGCCACTTTGGACTTTGCCAAATTTCATTCACCCGCCGCCCGCGACATCGCGAAATTGGGCTTGGCCAATTACTATGCAGGGGCCAGCCTCATGCCCTATGGTGCCTTTTTGTCTGCCGCACAGGATTTGCGACATGACCTGGAGAAATTGACCGGGAAGTTTGGCGCCAGCATCGAACAGGTCGCCCATCGCCTCTCCACGTTACAACGCAGCGGGCAAAAGGGATTGCCCTTCTTTTTTGTCCGTGTCGATCAGGCCGGCACGATTACCAAGCGCCATTCAGCCACCTCTTTGCAATTTGCACGCTTTGGCGGTGCATGTCCGCTTTGGAATGTGCATCGCGCGTTTGAAACCCCGGGACAGTTTTTGCGGCAAATGGCCGAGACGCCCGACGGGAAACGCTATTTCTGCTTGGCGCGGGATGTGAGCAAATCCGGCGGGGCATGGGGCGCGCCAGTACGGCGCTATGCCATTGGATTGGGATGCGAAATGCGGCATGCAGGTTCTTTAGTCTATACCGACGGGCTCGACACCAGCGCCAATGCACAGGTGGAACCCATTGGCATTTCCTGCCGAATCTGTGAGCGCCGCAATTGCCACCAACGCTCCGTGCCACCGCTAGAGCGCAATTTACAGGTAGATCCGGATCTACGTGGTGTACTACCCTATCAAGTGGGATGAGGCGACCCCCTACACTCACCTATCGCTAATAGGGCGCTTCCAACTGGCTCAGGCGCACATAGACAGATTTAAGCTGTGAGTAATGATTGATAGCGGCCTTGGAGTTTTCCCGGCCCACCCCAGAAAGTTTTACACCTCCAAACGGCGCTTCAACTGGGGCGTCGTTATAGGTGTTGATATAGCAGGTCCCTGCCTCCAAAGCCTTCACCATCCGATGGGCCCTCGGCAGGTTCTGGGTAAAGACCCCAGCCGCCAGCCCATAGTCTGTATCATTGGCGCGAGCCAAAACCTCCGCCTCATCGTCAAATTCCAGCACCGATAAGACTGGCCCAAAAATCTCTTCCTTTGCGATAGTCATATGATCCGTCACATCCGTAAATACCGCTGGTGTCAGCCAAAAGCCTGGACGATCCAGCCGTGTGCCGCCACAGACGAGCCGCGCCCCTTCCGCCTTGCCCGTGGCAATGAAACCTTCCACGATATCGCATTGTCGTTCTGAAACCATGGGACCAAAGTTACTGGCCTCATCCATGGGATCCCCCAAGACCGCTGTGGCCAGGCGCTCGGAGAGGCGCTTGAGAAAGGCCAGCTTGATGCCTTTTTGTACGAAGACGCGTGTGCCATTCGAGCAAATCTGCCCAGAGGAATAAAAATTGGCCAAGATAGCACCGCTCACCGCAGCCTCCAATTCGGCATCATCAAAAATGATCAGCGGTGATTTCCCACCCAGTTCCATGGTCACATGGCGCATACCCTCTGCAGCAGCGGCATAGACTTTGCGGCCTGTTGGCAGCGAGCCTGTCAGTGAGACCTTATCCACCAAAGGATCGCCAACCAAGGCCGCGCCCACATCGCCCAATCCCTGCACCACATTATACAGCCCAGCTGGCAAACCGGCCTCATGCAAAATTTCTGCCACTTTCAAAGCGCATAGCGGGGTTGTTTCAGAGGGTTTGAACACCATGGCATTGCCGCAAGCCAAAGCTGGCGCGGCCTTCCAAGCAGCGATTTGCGTGGGATAATTCCAAGCGCCAATACCAACGCAGACCCCGAGCGGCTCTCGTATCGTGTAGATAAAATCCTCACCAAACTGCACATGCTCCCCAGTGAGACTCCCAGCCAGGCCACCAAAATACTCTAAAGCATCCGCCGCCGAGGTAGCATCGGCCACCAAAGTCTCCTGCAAGGGCTTGCCGGTGTCATAGGTTTCCAATTCGGATAAAGAACGGTTCTGCGCGCGCATCATTTCCGCCGCCCGGCGCAATATCCGGCCTCGCTCTGTGCCGGTCATCGCCGCCCAGGTTGGCTGGGCCGCTTTGGCCGCCGCTAGAGCAGCCTGCACAATCTGCGGCGTTGCACTATGCACCCGGCCAATCACCTCTCCCGTTGCCGGGTAGATCACATCAATCGGTGCGCCCGCTTTGTCTTCAACATAGGTTCCATTGATAAAATGGCTGGCGGTGGGTTTTGGTTCGATCATAGGGGGGTCTTCCTTTCTCGTTTTCGTTTCAACTGCGCCTCCCGCAGAGTGAGATACAACACGGAGCCAATGATAATCATCCCACCTAAAATAACCAAAGCATCTATATGCTCGCCAAAAAGGAAATATCCTGTAGCAACAGACCAAATAAGCTGCAAAAAACCAACCGGTTGCGTGACGGTCAGCGGTGCAGATCGGAAGGCAAATGTCATGGAATAATGCCCAGCAACCGCGAAAGTGGCGACGGCGAAGAGCATTCCGACTTCAAAGCTTGTAGGAGCAATCCAGACCGGGATTGTAAGCGGGACAAGTCCGATAGTCACGCCAATGGACAAAAGCGCCACCACCATATCCGCACTGGCCAAATCAGTCAGGCGCTTGGCAATGAGGTAGCTCACCCCGAAACATAGGGTTGCGCCCAGCATGGCGATATGGCCCGGTGTGATCTCACGAATACCCGGCCGCAAGATGACCAAAACTCCCAAAATCGCCACGACAATAGCGAGCCCCCGGCGTAGCGCCAAACGCTCTCCCAGAATAACAACCGCTCCCAATGTCACAAAGATTGGCGTCAAATATCCCATAGCAGAGACCTCCGCCACGGGAATGCGGGCCATGGCATAGAACCAAAGTGTCACGGCAAAAGTATGCAAAAACGCGCGCGCTGCGCCGAGTTTGGTCACCTGCCAAGTAAGCCCCTCACGCAACAAAACGCGCAGCACTGGCAGCAAGAACACCAGGCCTAAAGCATAGCGAAGAAGGGCACTTTCAGCGGCGGGTAGGCGCGTGCCCACTAATTTTACACCAACATAAACACCTATGAAACATAAGCCTGACAGCCCCATCCACAATGCGCCAACAATTGGCCTATCTGCAGCTTTTTCGCTCATAAGCAATGGCTTTCATGACCCATCAAAAGAGGCAAGAGAAATTTCGACGTCCTAGCCCGCCAAGGACGGCAGCCAGAGAACAATTCCCGGAAAGGCAACCAAAAGCGCAATGGTGACACCATCCGCAAGGAAGAAAGGGGTGACGCCTTTGAAGACATCCTGTACCGTCAAATCATCTCGCACCCCAGCGACCACAAAGCAATTGAGTCCAATGGGCGGTGTAATCAGACAGAACTCCGCCATTTTCACCACCAATATCCCAAACCAAATGGCACACATCGTGCCATTCATACCAAAGGCGCTATCGACCGCCGTCACATATTCACCGCCATTAAGCGCCATGACGGCCGGGTAGACCACCGGTAAAGTCAAAAGTAACATACCAATCGCATCCATGAAC
Source organism: uncultured Planktomarina sp. (assembly GCA_905181815.1). Classification (GTDB taxonomy): domain Bacteria; phylum Pseudomonadota; class Alphaproteobacteria; order Rhodobacterales; family Rhodobacteraceae; genus Planktomarina. Next base: position 89,780 of record CAJIZA010000006.1, read on the forward strand.
ATGCCCAAAACCGCATAGGCCAAAAGAATGCAGATCAGAATAAGCAAAGGCGCCATATCCAGGCTGGTAATCCAATCAGAAAACACCCCTGGAAGATCGGCAAATCCCAAGAACCTTACGTAAATCAGCACGCCCCAAATGATTGAAAAAATCATCACAGTCAGCTTGGCCGTTTCCAGCAAAGCATCTTTCAACTGCGCCCAGCCCATACCACGATACAGCGCCATCAGAAACACTATGAAAGCGCCTACGGCGCCACCTTCTGTCGGCGTACCCCAGGCATCTCCAAAGGGATTGTAAACAAAGAAGATGATAATCACGACAACGGCTACAATCGGCAAAGCTGGTGGCAGGGCTGCAAAACGCTCGCGCCAAGTGAAGCCTGTCACCGGTGGGCCAACGTTTTTGAAGATCACTGCAATACCAATGATGAGTCCGGCATAGACCAAAGCCGAAAAAGCACCAGGAATAAAGCCCGCCAACAGCAATTTGCCGACATCCTGCTCAACGATAATCGCGTAGATTACCAAAATAGCAGAGGGTGGAATCAGCGACGCCAAGGTCCCACCAGCCGCCACAACGCCGGCGGCAAATTGCTTATTATAGCCAATTTTTAGCATCTCAGGGATCGCAATCCGCGCAAAGACCGCCGCCGTGGCCACCGATGCGCCGGAAACCGCCGCAAAGCCTGCCGTAGCAAAGACCGTTGAGACCGCAAGACCGCCAGGCACCCAAGCGATCCAACGTTTCGCTGCTTCAAAAAGTGCCGTGGTCAACTTGGCATAATAGGCCAAATAGCCGATCAAAATGAACGTTGGAATAAGGCTCAAGGCCTGTGCAGCTATTTTAGAATGCGGCACTTGGCCAGCAATTTTTACGCTGATGGTCAGGGCTTTGCCAAATTTTACCGGGTCATAATCAAAGCCGTTCCAGCGCAGCCAAAACAAGCCCGCGAAACCCGCAAGACCCGCCGCAAAAGCCACCCGCATACCGATGAAAACCAAAACCAGCATGCCGCCGGTAGTCCATAGACCTATCGAAATAGGATCCATCACTCTTGCTCCGCCAAATGAACCGCTTCTGCCATGGCCTGTTCTTCAATTGTTAAGATCAAGGGCACTGCCACCGGGCGCTCCAGTCCGCGGACCAATGCCCGGCCATAGCCAATCATTTGCAATACGAGCCTCATCGCCAAGAGCGAGAAGGCGACGGGGACCAACAGTTTAGCCGGCCACATCGGAATGCCGATATCGATCGAGCTGTCACGGCTCCAAAGAGGTTTGGCAAAATCAAAACTGCGATCAAAATGCGCCCAAGATCCCCAGATCAGTGCCAAAATAACCACCAAAATCAACGTCACAGTCAGCAGCTCCAACGCCCAGAGCACCCGGCCACGCATCTTGCTGATGATCATATCCATACGAATATGACCGCCGAAACGTTGCACATAGGAAACTCCCATAAATGCAATCACCGGCATGGCCGCCTCAATATAGTCGACATAACCATTCAAGGGTTGATTGAAAAATTTGCGGCCCAAAACAGAATAAGCAGCGAGAAACATTAATGAAAATACGGCTAATCCGCTGAATAATGCAAAGACGCGTTCAACGGGCAAAAGCGCGCGATCAGCACGGCTGAGCCAGGAATCGTCTTGCAGAACAGATGAAGATGAAGCCATAGCGTCGCTTTCGGGTTAAAGTGACAGCGCATAAAATATCAAAACACCTGCCCCTCGCGAAAAGGGGCAGGTACGCATGGATTAGTTGCCCTTACGGGTGTTTTCCAACGTGGTCATGACAAGGTCAAACAATTCTTGACCAGGAATGCCCTGAGCTTCCATATCAGAAATCCAAGCCGCACGGATTGGGTCGGCCGCTTTAGCGCGGAACGCTGCCAAATCAGCATCGCTAATGGTGACTTTCTCAACGCCTTTTTCGGCCAGAACGTCATCCCAACGCTGAAGCAATTTGCCATAGTTTTCGAGATAAAATTCAATCGACTCGTCAACGGATTCATCCAATACAGCGCGGTGCGCATCAGACAGGCTTTCATAGGCATCAATATTAACCACAACCGGGCAGTTCACGGTGCCTGGGTTCAGGTTCTCCGTCCACCAATCCGCACGATTAATTGTGCCATACGACAAATGCGCATGCTGCGCAAAGGCCACGGTATCCACAACACCCGATTCCATCGCTTGATAGGCTTCGGTTGCTGTCACGGATGTGGGCACACTGCCAACTGCCGCAAACGCTTTGCCCAGACCGCCTGTGGCCCGCACACGCATGCCTTCGAAATCAGCTAAGGTCGACCGCGGATCACCAGTGCCGACGATGTTATACTGAGGCATTGGTGAGGTCATAAGCAGGCGCGCATTCCATTGCGCCATCTCTTCAGTCGCTGCCGGATGGGCATAGACTGCATGGCTGACTGCAACTTCTTCTGCCAGATTTGCAACGCCCAAGAACGGCAGTTCTAAAACAGTCACCACGCGGTTTTTATCAGGATGGTAGCCGGCACAGAATTGCGCCATTTCAAAGGCCCCAATAGAAATTCCATCAAGGTTTTCACGGTTCTTTGACAGGCCGCCGTAGCTGACATTCATTGTGAATTCGCCATTGGTTTTCGCTGCGACCAATTCTGCCAACTTCTCAACATGCTCTGTAAACGCCCGACGCTTACCCCACACAGAAACGTTCCAGTCTGCGGCGATGGCTTCGCCAGAAAAGGCAACCGTCAACGCAGCAATAGCCGTCTTCATTCCTAGATTTTTCATAGTATCCTCCCAGATAGTGAGCCGAATTTAATTCGGCTCTCCCGGTAGGATAGCGCAATAGACACCCATTGGAAGGGAACAATAGGGCTTTATTGCAAAATTCCATTCTATTTTGCAGAATGCTTCAAAGATCAGAGGCGCGCGCACGCCAGACCAGCAAACAGGTTGCGCGCTCAGCCAAGCTGATCTGAAATGAAATGAAATGACTTTAAACGACTGCCGGTGTATTTTCGCATTAACGAAATATACTCAACTGGGCGAATCCATGGCAAATTCCTAAATAAGATTGCCCACCTAACCCGAGTTGATAAAACCAAATAAAATCTAACCCATAAAGGTTAAAATCAACGAAATTTTACTAACCATAATTGATTTAATTGAATTTTTATAACGCCAACCCCACAGCGATGGCGGCTATTTCCTTAACTTAATAAAACAACAGCCTAATGGGTCCAGACACCACGGCGGTTTGTAGCAAAATTTTCCCCATAACCGCCAGGACGTATATTTGCTGCACGCTTTTGCGGCTCCACAACCGTGGCTTGAATACCGTGACGTTCCGCATAATCCACAGCCGCATCCTTGGTGTCAAACTGCAGACGAGCCTGCGTTTGCGTATCGTCGCTGGAGGTCCAGCCCATCAAGGGATCAATACGGCGAGCTTCTGTCTGCGCAAATTCCAACACCCAAAGTTTGGTTTTGGCCGTGCCTGATGACATAGCTGTCTTAGCAGGCTGGTAGATTCGTGCAAACATGATGTCCTCCATAGCCACTGTTCTAATATATTTCAGCTCCAAGGCAAGCACTTGCGGTCAGCTGCTTATGGATCGTTGTTTTATTTTGGGGATTTTTTCTTTGCACGTATTGAGAGATATATGATT
>CAJIZA010000007.1 GCA_905181815.1 uncultured Planktomarina sp.
CGCGCATCAAGCTCACTCACAATTGAAACGCCCACGTTACGGGCGACTAACTCACAAGCTCCTGTAAACTGACGGGTCTCAACTATCTGCTTGGGTCTAAATGAATATTTACGAAAAACTTCGCTTAGCGCTTGGAAGAAGTAACTGTCACGGCGCGCGTGTATCAGACGTTCATTATCAAGCTGTTTGGGTGTTATTATTGAGCACTCAGAGAACCTATGGGATAGTGGAAAAATGCAGACAGTGCGAATGTCCATAGTTATACTTTCGATGGCAGGATGGCCGGTAAACGCATCGGTAATACCACAATCGTATTGCTCGCCAATTATCCATTCCAAGATCCTCTCAGGGCGATCAGGTTCAATTGTTATAGTGAAGAATTGGGTAAAGATACTCCAGCTTTAACTCTGTGATAGCACCTTCACCCCAGCCTGTTGTTAGATGGGACAGTACTTCGCTTCAGTCCACGGGGTGTAGAGGCTGGTGGTGGGACTGCCTGAGTAATCCTTCGGAAGAAATAGCTTGTGAAATTTATGCCTTTTTTAGTGAGCAAAAATAGTTATTTTCGTAGTTCTAACCGGACGGTATGAGAGCCATAGCCTCTTCTATTTTCGAATAAAGTAGAAAATCTTCTTCATACTTAATCAACATACCCGCAAGTATGCCCACCTCAACAAGCGCCATATGCCCGGGGAACAGACCTCCAAAGCCGTTATCTCTTTGCTTTGTGTAAGTCTCTCTTTTCCAACCCATGCAGCTGTAGACATATCTTGAAATAGGCTCAAGGGTTTGGGTGGCTTCAAAGGCATTGTTAGGGTCAAAATTTAGGGGTTTACCTGCCAAACAACAATGTTGATACAAGGTATTTACCGCCATGACACAGTCTACTTTTGGATCATTTAAGCGAATACCACAGTCTTTTATATCTTGAGTTGATTTGGAGTGGACTAACCGAATTAACCCATAAGATGGACTCACACAAAGGAAATTTTTTAAATAAAAAATCCGCTATTATAAAATTTAGAATACTGTCGCCTAAATTTTGGTCTCTGAGCAAGAATTCAACTTTATCGGAGTTCACAAGTTTTTCAAAAAATGGGTCATCACTAGTGATTACGATCTTATCAAAAATACCTGCTTCTAAACATTTATCTCTTGCAATCTCAGCCAAATTTTTCGAATTAAACATGAGGTAATTTTTTTTGGGTAAACGTTTGCTACCAGAGCGCACCGGTATTACGGCAATTTTTTCCATTATCAACTTCTATTTTCATTAAAAGGTTAATATCTTTGGCGATTAACTCAGTTGCTTGTTTAAATTCTATTGTTTCTTTTTCAAATATATCAATTGATGGCCCAACAGGATATAACTGGTAATGTCACCGATGGAGACAATTAGCAAGTTTGGTTGAGGTTCCAACTGCTGCTGAGATTAATGGTACTGTGATTTTAGTCGATACAACAACGTCAAGCGCTGCACATAGAGCAGCAACATCATCTAAATCATCGTAAGTGATTCTAAGTCATCGAAGTTATGAACAGTTACCCCAAACTTATTTTGGATTTCAGTCAAATCATCGTGAAAGTCAGTATATTGTAAGTTTATGAATGTCACACCAGGAGTAGTAGAATATTGGTGACCAATCAGCTAACGGTGCGTAATTTGGAAGCGCTTGGACGACATGTTAGCACTTTTCCAGCTGACGCCTACATAAGGCCCTGACCAAGCGAATCGCAGGCGTTTCGTCCAAAATTTTATCCTGACTGGGTCTGGAAGCAGAAAAGCATCAGACTTAGAATCTTTCAGAATTTCTGGTACGAAGTGCTGATAAAGACTGCCTATAGGAAGATGATAATCAAAGTCATTTCGTTGTTGCATCATTACTTCGGTCTTCTGGCTTTACCTCAATGTTAGGAAAGGATCGAGCAATTAATGGGACAAGTTTTTCGGGACACTCCAAAATACAGTGCTCCGCCAGTGATGCAATAAGTGGCAACCTAGAAGACCAGTTTATAGTGTCGCCCACTCCTTGTTCGCACCAAAGAAGAACTTTCTTGCCCTTAAGGATTTCTTTTCCATCCCACATTGGCTTGGAAAATTGCCGCTTCTTGTCATGTTTTAATGTTTTCCAGCGCCATTCATATTCTCAAGCCCCTCTTTTAGTCCTGCCACTTTTAAAAGAGTCAAAGCTCATATTATGTGATGCTTCAGCATAATCAGGCTTGATGGCTAGGGCTTTGTTGTAAGCCTCTATGGCCTCTTCCAGCTTACCTTGGTCTTTGAGAGCAATGCCCATGTTGTTGTAGGCTTCAGCATAATCAGGCTTGATGGCTAGGCTTTGTTGTAAGCCTCTATGGCCTCTTCCAGCTTACCTTGGTCTTGGAGAGCATTGCCCATGTTGTTGTAGGCCTCAGCATAATCAGGCTTGATGGCTAGAGCTTTGTTGTAAGCCTCTATGGCCTCTTCCAGCTTACCTTGGTCTTTGAGAGCATTGCCCATGTTGTTGTAGGCTCAGCATAATCAGGCTTGATGGCTAGTGCTTTGTTGTAAGCCTCTATGGCCTCTTCCAGCTTACCTTGCTCTTTGAGAGCAACGCCCATGTTGTTGTAGGCTTCAGCATAATCAGGCTTGATGGCTAGTGCTTTGTTGTAAGCCTCTATCGCCTCTTCCAGCTTACCTTGGTCTTTGAGAGCATTGCCCATGTTGTTGTAGGCTTCAGCATAATCAGGCTTGATGGCTAGAGCTTTGTTGTAAGCCTCTATCGCCTCTTCCAGCTTACCTTGCTCTTTGAGAGCATTGCCCATGTTGTTGTAGGCTTCAGCATAATCAGGCTTGATGGCTAGGCTTTGTTGTAAGCCTCTATCGCCTCTTCCAGCTTACCTTGGTCTTTGAGAGCATTGCCCATGTTGTAGTAGGCCTCAGCATAATCAGGCTTGATGGCTAGTGCTTTGTTGTAAGCCTCTATCGCCTCTTCCAGCTTACCTTGCTCTTGGAGAGCATTGCCCATGTTGTTGTAGGCTTCAGCATAATCAGGCTTGATGGCTAGGGCTTTGTTGTAAGCCTCTATCGCCTCTTCCAGCTTACCTTGGTCTTTGAGAGCAATGCCCATGTTGTTGTAGGCTCAGCATAATCAGGCTTGATGGCTAGGCTTTGTTGTAAGCCTCTATCGCCTCTTCCAGCTTACCTTGCTCTTTGAGAGCATTGCCCATGTTGTAGTAGGCTTCAGCATAATCAGGCTTGATGGCTAGAGCTTTGTTGTAAGCCTCTATCGCCTCTTCCAGCTTACCTTGCTCTTTGAGAGCAATGCCCATGTTGTTGTAGGCTTCAGCGTAATCAGGCTTGATGGCTAGAGCTTTGTTGTAAGCCTCAACGGATGATCAAGTTGTCCCAGCCTTTAAGTACAGCCCCTTGGATGTTGAACAAGATGGCTGACTTGGGAATTGCTGAACTAAGGTTTCAGCCTGCTTAGAGCCTGCTGAAGTTGCCCTTGGCTGTAGAGGTTAATCAATGATTGCAGTTGATCTTGTGGTGGGTCTTGAACTTTGGATGCTTTACCAACAGGTCTACCAGCTAGACCCTTCAGCCCATCACTGGCCCTCTTGTTTTTGGGGAACTTAGTCAGAATATCCTGATAGATACGCTTAGCTTCCTCAGGAGAGCCTTCTTTTGCTTTCTTCTTTGCCAGCTTGATCGCTTGATCCAGTTTTAGGCTGTCTAGGATGTTTGGCTGCTTGGGCTGTGGTTCTGAAGCTATCTTGCTGGCTTCTAGAGGCTCTTGTCCGCTTCCTTTAGCCTTTGCTCCAGCTTATCAAAGCCATCACCTTTAGCGCCCTTGCTCTTGGCTTGATCCAACACAGCCTTCGCATCGGCTAACTTGCTCCAGCTTAATCAAAGCATCAATGTAGCTGAGCCAGAACTGTGCCTGTGGCAGGATTAGCTTCTCAGGCTGTCTTGAAGAACGGCAGCGCTTCTTCAACCTTACCAACACCAACAGCCAGTACACCCATATTGTGGTTAGCATCAGGATGCTTGGGCTGTGCTTTCAGAATAGCGGTGTAAAGGCGATCAGCCTTCCTTGAACCTGACCTGCTTTATGAGCCTCAACACCCTGCTGTAGAGCTTGATCAATTGTAAGTTCTGCCACTGCTATTCCAGCCTCTTTCTAATCTCATTCTGAGATCATTACTTCTTGGTACTTCTCAGTTTCCATGTTTAGGTTCTCTGACCAAGTTTGGAAAGGGATGCAAATGGGCGAAGTAATGACACTCCTGACGTCTGCCTCCGGGCATTCCCTTGTTAAAAGCTTCAGTGGCACAGATGTAATTCAACAGCCCTTTTCCACTGGCAAACTGTTCAACGTGTCTGAAGAGCCAGTGTCAGATCTTAAAAGCCTGTCCGCATTGCACAAACTGCCTTACTAGCAGTGGCATATCCCCGATAAGCATCAGTTATAACTCAGTTCTTCTGGCCCGGCGCTTGTAATGCCGCACGTGAGTACTGACCAAATTGCTATTTGGCCTTCTCCAACCATTCCTGCAGCACACTCAGTGGATAGCCTGAACCATACCCCTGCCCTACACCATCAGTCGTCCATCCACCTATTTGGTCAGTAATATCTGAAGGACATTGAACTGCCCTCAACCTGTCTCGCATTGAGTGTCTGAAGCTGTGCATCGTGCATCCGACTGGCACATACTGCTTAAGCCATTTATTTAGTGCTGCACTCGCAGAGTTAGCTGCTGTGGTTGATCTTCTGTTATACCTTGGGAAGGCAAAGTCTGAGGCCGTATCCGTCTCTATACTATAATTTTAGGTTGTCCATTGCGCTTCATTGATTTTCTTATGAATTTCAATGCAGCTTTGCGATCTCGGCGCTTACTTACATAACTTTCCAGAACTTCACCTTCGTGATCTACAGCACGCCAAAGGTAGTGCCGTTCACCGTTGATCTTCACAAAGACCTCATCAAAGTGCCACTGCCAATTAGAATGACTGCGTGCCTGGTTACGTCTTTTCCTAGCAATCTCTGATGCAAACATTGGCCCGAAGCGGTTCCACCAAAACCGGATCGTTTCATGGCTTACATCTACACCCCGTTCATGAAGAAGGTCCTCCACATTACGAAGAGAAAGCGGAAAACGAACATACAGCATGACTGCAAGTCGGATGACTTCAGGGCTGGTTTTAAAGTAGCGGAATGGGGAGTGGTTTGTCATCCAAAGACGCTGCAAATTAGCACTGCCCACTTCAACCGAGTTTAATCTGACAGTACCAAATATTATTTTGTGGCATATTTTTTTCACAAAATCGTACACCACTGCCGGCTTGTAGTGTATAGTTCATGTAGGCCCCCTACTGGCTTTGGAGACCCGTTATGAAGACCCGCGAACACCGCAAAATAGTGCAACAAGCCAAATCCAATAGTATTTCCCCTGGATATATGTCTGGTTTTGGCAACGCTCATGAGACGGAGGCCCTTGAAGGGGCTTTGCCTAAAGGTCGCAACAGCCCACAAAAATGTGATTATGGCCTCTATGCAGAACAGTTGTCCGGGACCGCATTTACGAAACATCCGCCAGAACGCACATGGTGTTACCGCATTCGCCCATCAGTGAAACATTCAACCCGATATACAAAGATCGAAATGCCTTTTTGGAAAACGGCGCCCTGCATCAATCACGATGTAATCAGTTTGGGCCAATATCGCTGGGGCCCGATCGAGGTGTCAGATATGCCGCTGACCTGGTTGACTGGCATGCGCACGATGACAACAGCAGGTGACGTAAACACACAAATAGGCATGGCAACACATGTCTATCTTGTGACAGAGAGTATGGTAGACGATTATTTTTATTCTGCCGACAGCGAACTGTTGGTGGTCCCCCAGCAAGGCCGGATACGATTCCATACGGAACTGGGGATTATTGATCTAGAACCCAAAGAAATTGCCATTATACCGCGGGGCCTTGTTTACCGCGTTGAATTAATTGATGGACCTGCGCGGGGTTTTGTGTGCGAAAACTATGGCGAGCAGTTCGAGCTGCCCGCCCGCGGCCCTATCGGGGCGAATTGTCTTGCAAATCCACGGGATTTCAAAGCGCCAATAGCGGCATTTGAAGATCACGAGGTCCCGTCAACCGTAACGATCAAATGGTGCGGGCAATTTCATGTGACAGAGATTGCTCAAAGCCCATTGGATGTAATTGCATGGCACGGCAACTACGCACCGTATAAATATGATTTGCGCACCTATTGTCCTGTAGGAGCAGTGTTGTTTGATCACCCAGATCCCTCAATTTTCACCGTTCTAACTGCACCGTCGGGCAGTCCAGGAACAGCTAATATTGATTTTGTTCTGTTTCGCGAGCGATGGATGGTTGCTGAAGATACCTTCCGCCCGCCTTGGTACCACAAAAACATCATGTCAGAGATGATGGGCAACATTTACGGCGTTTATGATGCTAAGCCAGAGGGCTTTGTACCCGGCGGAATAAGCCTGCATAATATGATGTTACCGCATGGACCAGATCGAGATGCCTTTGAAGGCGCTTCAAATAGCACCCTCAAAGCCGAGAAGCTGGAAAACACAATGTCCTTTATGTTTGAAACGCGTTTTCCGCAGCATCTCACACCCTTTGCAGCCAAAGAGGCCCCGCTGCAAGAAAACTACGTAGATTGTTGGAGCACCCTCAAAAAACACTTTAATGGAACGCCTGGGCGCAAATAACATCACGTCATAGAGCGAAGGCTTGACACCCAGCCTCGCCAATAAATAGCGTGAATTGTCCGCCTGATGGACGTTAAGTGGAGAATTGGTTCTAAGGATATTCTTCGCTAGGTAGTTTAAACCTAGTTCAGGGAAGGTAACCAAAATGCCGATTAAATCTTTAGGGTATCTTGGAGTTAGGTCTAACAATGTAGATGATTGGAAGTATTTTGCTGGCAAGGTACTTGCCATGCAGCTTGCTGACCATGGTGGACGCCAACTTTCTTTTCGCATGGATGATCTTAGTACAACGTTTGGTTGTATCTGATGAGCCTGGTGAAACGTTGGCCTTTATTGGCTGGGAAGTATCACAAAAATCTGACCTCCAATATTTTGCTGCCAAATTAGATGATGCGGGACATAAAGTAACAGAGGGGGGTAGTGAGCTAGCTGACCGTCGCTTTGTAGCAGACTTAATTGTGTGCAGTGATCCTGCTGGAAATCGAATTGAACTGGTTTGGAACCCTCAAAAAGCAGAGGAACCTTTCATCCCTGGACGTCCAATTGACGGGTTCAAAACAGGCCCACTAGGGATGGGGCACGCAGTTTTGCATGTTCCAGACGCAACAGCTCTTTTGCCGTTCTATTGCGATATATTAGGTTTTGCTGTCAGTGATTATGGACTTGATCCGGTACCTCTTTACTTTTTTCATGTCAATGGCCGGCACCACAGTTTTGCTATAGTTGGCTCAGGTAAGTCCGGGTTTCACCACTTCATGGTGGAGTATGAAAACCTTGATGACATGGGACAAGGTTATGATCTGGCAAGTCAACAAAAGGATGGTATCGCCTATACGTTGGGACGCCATACAAATGATCATATCACTAGTTTCTATGCGAACAGTCCGTCAGGCTTTTTTGTAGAAAATGGTTGGGGTGGGAGATTGATTGATCCTGTGACTTGGGAACCTCATGAGACCAAGGTAGGCCCTAGTTTCTGGGGTCATGATCGACTTTATCTGCCAGAAGAAGAACGAAAGCCTTTTGTGGATATGCGCCTGAAAGCCGCTGAAGACGGATTGCGTTCGCCGCCCTTAGTGGATTGTCCATGGCTTTATGAACTTCGTGGACGCAGCTAATGGAAGCGAATGAGACTCAAATTTTTGATGTCGCCATAGTTGGTTATGGGCCAACTGGTGCAACTCTGGCAAATTTGCTTGCTCAGTGTGATCTAAGTGTAGTTGTCATTGAGCGGAACGAAGAAATATATCATTTACCACGTGCAGTGCATTTCGATGATGAAACTATGCGAATTTTTCAAACAGTTGGCGTCTCGAAATCGCTTAGTAAAAAGATCCGGGTAAATCCAGGTATGCATTTCGTAGAAAATCAAAAATCTGTAATTTTGGAGTGGCCGCGCCCACAAGAAATTGGACCCCAAGGTTGGCACGCGAGTTATCGTTTACATCAGCCAGATTTGGAACAGCTATTGCGTTCTAAGCTTTCCGGCTATTCAAACGCGGTAGTTCTGAATGGAACCGAAGTTGTAAGTATTGAGCAGCATGCTGAGAATGTCAAAATTAAGTGCCGCAATATCAGCGATGATCAAGAGCGTGCACTGAATGCTAAGTATTTAGTAGGATGCGACGGCGCTAACTCTTTCGTGAGAAGTGCTATTGGATCTGATGTTGATGATTTGGGATTTAATGAGCGGTGGCTTGTTGTCGACTTAAAATTAAAAAGAGAACGACCTGACTTAGGCGACTACTCTATTCAATTTTGTGATCCTGTGCGTCCAATGACTTACTGCCGGAACCCTGCCAATCGGCGGCGGTGGGAAATCACTATGCTAGAAGACGAAACTCATGAGGAGGTTACCCGCAGTGACACAATCTGGAAGTTTCTCTCTCCCTGGGTTACTGCCGAGGATGCCGAATTAGAGCGGACGGCGGTCTATACCTTTCAATCTGTAGTAGCGAATAATTGGCGTAAGGATCGCCTATTTATAGCAGGTGATGCGGCGCACCTAACTCCGCCCTTTATGGGACAGGGCATGTGTGCAGGCATCCGTGATGCTGCTAACCTAGCGTGGAAGCTGGCGCTCTGCATCAAGGGGGCAGCAAATGACGATATTTTGGATAGCTACCAACAGGAGCGCTCGCCACATGTACGCGCATTTATTGAAATGGCTATACGTCTTGGTGGTCTAATAAACACAATTGATAGTAAAACCGCTCTGGCGCAGGCCGAAAACAACGAAGAAGGAACTGCACGTATTTCATCAATTACGCCACCCCTTGGTGCTGGTGATCTTGGTGAATCGATCATCACAAATAGACCATATTGCGGTTATTTATTTAGCCAACCGATACTTCGGAACGGACAACGATTAGATGATAAAGTTGGTTATAACTTTGTTTTAATTTTGCGCTGTCCATTGGATGGGAATATTACTCCAACTGTCAGCGTTTTGGATGCTGAAGAGCACCCCAATTTAGCCACAGCCCTGGATAGTTTCAATACAAACGCAGTATTAGTACGCCCTGACAGATATATTGCGGGGAGCGCTATTGTTGAAAATGATATTGTAGATATGGCGGTCATCGGCCTGGCTTCACCAATCTCAGTAATGAAAGAAAGAGAACCTACACTATGAAACTTGCGTCCTTGAAGATTGGTGGCCGTGATGGCACGCCAGTTATAGTATCCCGTGATTTGTCCCGCATGGTCCTAGCAACATCTGTTGTTAGAAGCGTTCGTGATGCCATCGAAGATTGGGGACGCTCTGAGCCTATGCTGCGAGCTCTTAATAAGAAATTGGAGGCTTCTGAGGTCGAAACTATCCCATACGACCCTAAAGCTTTGGCTTCTCCCTTACCGCGCGCATTTCAATGGGCTGACGGCAGTGCCTATTTAAGCCACATGCGGCTGGTACGCAAAGCCCGCGGTGCTGAGATGCCCGAAAATTCCGCGACAGACCCAATGCTTTACCAAGGAGGCAGCGACGGGTTTCTTGGGCCAGTTGATCCAATACCGTGTGTTGAGAATGACTGGGGCCTAGATTTTGAAGGTGAAATAGCTGTTATTACAGATGATGTACCCATGGGTTGCTCTTCCGAGCAAGCCAAGTCGCATATAAAATTAATAATGTTATGTAATGATATCAGCCTTCGCCATGTTATGCGCCCAGAATTAGTGAAAGGTTTTGGTTTTTTTCAATCAAAACCTGCCAGCGCCTTTTCACCAGTTTGCGTTACCCCCGACGAGCTGGGTGTGGCATGGACCGGCGGCCGCATTAATTTACCGCTAATAACGACTTATAATGGCAATGAGTTCGGGAGAGTAAATGCCGGCAAAGACCTTAGCTTTGAATTCACAGATTTAATAGCACATGCAGCACGTACTAGAGATCTAGCAGCTGGCACTATAATTGGTTCGGGGACTGTCAGTAATGAAAATCACGATGAAGTAGGTTCCAACTGCTTGGCGGAAAAGCGGATGATTGAGACTATACGGGGTGGTGAGGCTACCACTCGATTCATGACTCCAGGGGATACTATAAGGTTTGAAATGCTCAACAGTGAAGGAAAAAGTATTTTTGGTGCTATTGACCAAACCGTAGTTGCGGGATGAAACTAAAAGCCTAGGCGAACATCTCGTTTGCCTGAGATTGGGCAGGTTAAATGTCGTCAGGTCCTGATAATGTGCGGGCTCTTTCACGTGGGCTAAATATTATGCGGTTATTAAACAGAGTGGGCGCAGCCCGCGTCGGTGAGATAGCCCTTGAATTAGGGTTGCCTCGTACAACAGTTTATCGCCTCCTCAACACACTGGAAGAAGACGGTTACGTTCTTTATTCTGGAAGCGACTCTCGTGTGCGTTTGTCGCCTCTGGCGGCCACCTTAGGGGACAGCTCATCGACACGTTCGCAGCTTTGCCAAGTAGCCGCCCCAAGTTTGGCTAAGTTTACTGATCTGCACGCATGGCCGGTTGATCTTTCCACTTATGCTGACGCGCATATGATAATTCAAGAATCTACTCATAGCCGTAGTCCACTATCGGTTGATCCAGGCATGATTGGTTATTCCTTACCTATGCTACGCTCTTCATCTGGACGAGCGTATCTGTCAGTCAGTGCTGGACGGGAGCGCGAGATAATAATTGATTTGCTCCGAGCAGAAAATGTTGTGGAAGATTTGCCATTTTTACAGGAGGAATGGCTCGAAAAAAATCTTAATGTTTATTTAAAACAGGGATTTGCTACTCGCGGGCCACAAACGTTTAGGCCTAAAACTTCTAGCCTTTCAGTACCAATCATTTCTGATGAACGTGCTATTGGTTGCCTGTCAATTATCTGGGTCACTAAAGCAATGGAAATGGAGCGAGCCGTCGAAAGATATGCAGCTGCATTGCAACAAACTGCTATTGAAATTTCTGCTGGAGTACTTTGAAAAGAGATTGCAATATAACCAAAATAACTAATCATAATGCTGTCATTTGTCCGCTAGACGGTCAATTTTACAAATGGCAATTCCGTGGTCAAAGCAAATAGCTAAACTTTTTACACAAAACTAAAACAAAAGGGAGAAGATACACAATGAGCCATTTATTTAAAACGGGCATTGCCGCCGCCGCATTTTCTGTAGCATCTATTGCCGCGTATGCCGCCGACACCACCCTCACTATTTCATCTTGGGCACCACCTACGCATGGCATGAACGCAATAATGTTTCCAGAATTGACCAAGGCAATGGAGGATGCAACAAATGGCCGCGTGAGCGCCAAAATTAAGTATGGGCTGGGTTCTCCACCCGCACAATTTGACCTAATTCTTGATGGTGCAGCAGATATCACATGGATTTTCCACGGTTACTCTCCAGGCCGTTTTGTATCAACAAAAATGATCGAACTGCCAGGTTACCAAGGCAATGCAGAAGCTGCTTCAGTTGCCAGTTGGCGCGCCTACGATAAATTCTTTGCGGGGTTAGGCGAACATAAGGGCGTCAAAGTATTGGCGATGATGACCCACGGCCCAGGGGCTTTACATTCCAATGCGCAAATATCTTCTTTAGAAGACATAGCCGGCATGAAACTGCGCCTCGGGGGAGGGGTATCCGGCGATGTTGGTGCAGCACTGGGCGCAACAGGTATCCGGGTTCCTGCTCCAAAAGTTTATGAAACATTAGCTTCAAATTCAGCTGATGGAGTTATGATGCCCATGGAGGCGAAGAAAAGCTTTAAACTATTTGAAGTAGCCAAGAATACGTACCAAGTACCTGGTGGTTTTTATCGTGGATCTTTCGCTGTTATTATGAACCAAGATACCTTCGACAATTTGTCTGATGTGGACCGTATGGCTCTTAGCAAAGTGTTTGGAGAAAACTTGTCGCGCGCAGCCGGTAAAGCTTGGGATAAGATCGACACAGCGGGCATGGCAGCTCTAAACGAAAATTCGGACAATAACTTGACCGAAGCTTCGGCTGCGGATGCAACTAAATGGCAAGCAATGACTGGCCCTTTAATTACAAAAGTCATTGCAGAAGTGAGTGCAAAAGGTGTCGATGCAACTGCAGCTCACGCATTTATTAAAGAGCAAATGGCAGCTGAATAATATGACGGCATCTTCAATCTAATGAAGGCTTACTTGATAAGGCCCATTATTGGGCCTTATCACACAAATTGGGTGCACTAAAATGAATGAGCTAGAAGTTAGAAAACCATCGTCAGAGGCCGCCTGGGACATGTCTTTTAGGCAGACTGGATTTTGGCGCTATATAGCTGTTCTGCCGACATGGCTTGCTGCAAGTGCCCTTTTCATACTTATGACTATGACCTTTGCTGACGTCATACTACGCAGTTTATTTGGTAATCCTATTGAATCAGCCACCGAACTTACTCGGTTGCTTATTGCAATTATTGTTTTCTCATCGCTGCCTATTATAAGCTGGAAAGGAAACAATATTGTCGTCGACCTATTAGACCCATTGTTTTCTCGCAGGCTTGCCATAATTCGTGACATCGCAATTGATCTGACTTGTGGGGTTATCCTGATCTGGCCTGCTAAACGTGTTTGGGAATTGGCTGAACGCGCCAGAGGTTTCGGTGACGTAACAGAGTATCTCAATCTCCCACAGCATTATATCGGCTGGTTTATTGCCGTATTTACTTTTCTAACTGCCCTCACGTTCTTAGCTCGTGCCATTTTGTTAATTTTGTCTTCTGTAAAGGGTCCTGTCTGATGCTCGTCTCTATCATTGGGCTAGGAGTAGTTCTTTTTTTAGTTTTCTTGCGTATGCCGATTGCCCTTGCGATGGGGCTGGTTGGCTTTGCCGGTTACGCTGATATTCGTGGAGTTAGGGCGTCAATCTCTATGGTCGGTAGAATAATCATTGACACATCTCAAGATTATGGGCTTTCCGTTGTGCCGCTCTTCATACTTATGGGACTTTTTGTGAACAAAGGGGGCCTATCGAAAGAGCTGTATCAGGTATCCTACGTCTTTCTAGGGCATCTAAGGGGTGGGCTAGCAATGGCGACCATTGTGGCATGCGCTGGGTTTTCTGCAATTTGCGGATCGTCGTTAGCGACAGCGGCAACTATGTCAAAAGTTGCCATGCCTCAAATGCGCAAATACAACTATGATGACAGCCTCTCGACTGCATCCATTGCCGCTGGTGGAACTTTAGGAATCCTAATTCCCCCCTCAGTTATCCTGGTTATTTATGGGCTTTTAACCGAGACAAGCATTGGTAAATTATTTATTGCAGGAATAATACCAGGATTGCTTGGGGTCATTTTGTATCTAGTTGCCGTACGCTACACAATCATCCGAGATCCCAAAGCTGGGCCAGCTGGAGAGCGCAGCAGCCCAATGGACCGCCTTCATGCGTTGCGTGGCGTATGGGCTGTTCTACTATTATTTTTTATTGTTATTGGTGGGCTGTATGGGGTCCTTAACATCTGGCCGCTCAACCTTACATTTTCCCCAACCGAAGCGGCAGGCATGGGCGCTGCGGGGGCATTTTTAATTGCAGTATCACGCGGCAAGCTAAATTTTTCAAAAACGCTGCAGGTTTTGATAGAAACAGTTCAGACAACTGCTGCGCTATTTGCTGTGCTAATAGGAGCGTGGATATTTTCTAATTTTGTTAATATGGCTGGTCTACCTGAAGCTTTGCGGTTTTTAGTATCTTCAGCTGAGCTTTCTCCTATGCTTGTTATGTTAATGATTTTGGGTATTTACCTTGTTTTAGGGTGTGTATTTGAAAGTTTATCCATGCTTTTATTAACGGTACCAATCTTCTTTCCTTTAGTTACAAGTTTGGGTTTTGATCCAATTTGGTTTGGTATAATCGTTGTAGTTGTGACAGAAATAAGCCTCATCACGCCACCTGTTGGCTTGAATGTTTTTGTACTTAAAGGCGTGATTGGGGATGTTTCAACGGCAACGATTTTCAAAGGAGTCACTCCTTTTTGGATTGTTGATATTATTCGTCTTGCACTGTTAGTGTTCATTCCTTCAATTATACTTTTTCTACCAAATTCAATGCTTTAATTGGATACCTAAACATCATGAATGCTACGTTTAATTTACAAAATGTCTCTGAGGACTACATCGCGGATCCTTACCGTGTCCTAGCGGAACTCCGTGCACACTCGCCTGTTCATAAAAATAATGATGGGACATTTATCCTAACCTGTTACTCCGATATTGTTCAAACATATAGAGACCCTTTGATTTGGTCGTCTGACAAACAGTCTGTATTCAAATCAAAATTTGGAAATACGCCCCTTTTCGAGCATCATACAAATAGTATTGTTTTTATCGATCCGCCAGACCACACGCGTATTCGCAACCTTTTCCAATCTGCTTTCACCCGAAAAGCATTGGCAGCCTTTGTGCCTAGGATTACTGGCTTGGTAGATGAATATTTAGATCGCCTTGAAGATCAGGGCGAGATGGAAGTTGTCGAAGAATTTTCATTCCGCCTTCCAATTGAAGTAGTTTGCGATCTTTTGGGCGTTCCACGTCAAGATCGTGAATTAATTCGGGGATGGGCCAACTCAATTCTCACTGCATTAGAGCCAACATTAATGCAAAAACAGCTTGATGATGGAAATCAAGCTGTTGTCGATTTTAAGCAATATTTACGTGATCTTATTGCATATCGTCGGGTGCACCCTCATGATGCAAAAGACACAGAGGTTCTAACCATTCTAGCGGATGCGGAAGCGGATGGTAAAGGTCTCACAGAAGTTGAATTGCTGCATCAATGTATTTTCATGCTCAATGCAGGGCACGAAACGTCCACTAATATGATCAGCCATGGTATCCATGAAATGCTGCTGAACCCTGATCAAATTGAACTTCTCTCCAAAAACCCAGATCTTATTGAGCCGATGGTGGAAGAGGTACTGCGCTATCAGGCACCAATCCAGATTAACAACCGTCAGGCAAAATCAGATCAGATATTGTCGGGCGTCACTATACCAGCAGATACTACTGTACATATGATGATCAATGCCGCCAATCGTGATCCGGCCCAGTTCCCAAACCCAGATCGTTTTGACATCACAAGGCGTCCAAACAGGCATTTATCCTTTGGTTTGGGAGTCCATATTTGCGCCGGCAATGCTTTGGCTCGAGTGGAAGCGCAAATCGCGTTCCAAAGGCTATTCCACCGGTTTCCAAAACTTAGGTTAACCACTCCTGCGGTCATTGCTCCAAGGCTGAGATTCCGGGAGGTATCATCCCTGCATGTGTGTGTGACTTAGAGTTTTTATATCTGTATTTTCGTTGTTTTCAGACAAAGTCTAACAGGTCTCAAAGCACCACGAGCACACAAATCTATAGCGCAGATTTGAAACCACTCCGCGAGGGCGTCACTGTTCAGCTTGAAATTAGTGCGGGAGTAGACATGGCGTACCACCGGCCCCTTATAGCCAGCCTAACCTACATCCAGTCCTCTTCAACCGATTTTAATCTGACCGTGCCCTGAGCTGACTTTAGCACTCAGATTTACCTCAAGACCAAAGGCACCGAAGCTTACAAAATCAAATTAGATAATCCAATTTTCACATGCTTAAGCCAAGCAAATCAAATCTCACTTGATATATTTAATCACAAATGCACCGGTGGTTTTGTAATGTTCACACAAGAGCTGATTGGCCTTGTTTAAGTCGCTTTGAATGACAGCATCTACGATAGATTGATGTTCATCCCTAACCATTCTGGCTTCATAAGCGAATGCACGGGCCGCAATATATCTATAGCGAATGTTCAAATCATAGAGTTGGCTGCAAAATCCGAGCAGAACAGGAGAATTACAGTTACCAATAAGCTTGAGATGAAAAGCTTTATGTAAGATTTCAAAATTCTTTTTGGGATCAACTTCTGCTCGGGTCATACGGTGATGCGACAAGACAACCTCTTCGATCCACGCTTCAGAAGTGTTCTCGATACTTTGGCGTAGTGCGATGCTCTCGAGTTGACAACGTAACTCTAAAATTTCTTGGAAATTTTCAACACTTGTCTCGGCAGCTCTAAATCCGCGTTGATCTTGGCGCACAACCAATTGGTCCGAAGTCAGAAGGCTGAGCGCCTCACGAATAGGCGCTGCCCCCACGCCCAGGATTTCCCTGAGGTTGTCAATTTTGAGCTTTTCGCCAGGGGCCAACTCACCGGTTAGAATAAGAAGTCGCAGAGACGAATAGGCGCCCTGCGTCGCGGAACTTTCTATTGCGGAAGAGGTTGGCCCAATACTCATTCTGTTTCCTTAATCCGTCTTCACCGTAGTTACGATATTAACGAATTCTTCATTGGACAAGACATCACGTTTTGCAATTCCTGTTGCTTTAACCTCATCCAAAATTTTTGCAATCTTTTCGTCGTCCAGTTCACCTAATCCAAGCTCGCCCATTTTATAAATAATGGAAGCTTTGCCAGATTTTTTACCCAATACCACCTCACCAATTTTTCCAGTGAGCGAGGGATGGGTGGCGAACATGACCAACGGGTCATTCATAACATAGTTAATTCCGATGCCAGATTCACGGATAAAGTTGCCATGACCAAGAACCGGTTTGTTTCTTGCTATTGGAATGTTGCTTTTTGCTGCGATCATTTCTGCGAGCTCAGGGATTTTATCTAGTCGGTAGTTCGTATCGTAACCGTATAACAGATGCAGCCCCATCATGAGTTCTTCCAAGGCTGCATTGCCGGTTCTCTCCCCCAGGCCATTCGCGCAGCTATGCACGCAAACTGCCCCAGCCGTGACAGCGGCAAGTTCCGTGGCAACACCCATACCAAAATCGTTATGGGTATGAATCTCTATTGGAAGTCCAGTCATATCATTAACCCAACGCACCATATGTTTGATCGCTTCTGGAGTGGCGCAGCCCATTGTATCGACGATACCAATTGAATCGGGTGGCGCATTGTCCATGATGTAGCCACATAAATTGGTCAAATCTTCCTTGCGTGCGCGTGTGGTGTCATACGGAAAAAATAAAGCATGCAATCCGTTTTCACGCGCGTAATTGATAATAGGAGCCGTCTTTTCAGCAACATCTCGCCATGTCCAGCCAAATTGAGTGACCAACTTTGGGTATCCAATGGGCACTTCGATCACAACGCCGTCTGCACCGCATTCTAGTGCCAGATCAATGTCTTTTTTCATCGCACGCGCGAAGGTGAAAATTTTGGAGTTTAGGCCCAGTTTTGAAATTTCAGTTATCGCCTTTTGGTCATCTAACGAAACGGCCGGCATGCCCGCTTCAATTCGATCCACACCCAATTCATTGAGCTTAGTGGCAATTTCGATTTTATCATCAACCGAAAACACGACACCCGGTGTTTGCTCTCCATCGCGCAACGTCGCATCATGGATTTCCACCTTTTCAGGTAGGTTCAATCCATCGCGCACAGTGGCTTCAAAATTATATGGGCTGACCCACCACTTTCCGTCCTCTAAATGTGTCTCACGCATTATGTGTCCTCTCGGTTAGGCAATGTTATGTTTTCAGAAACTAGAACAAAATCGAAATCGACCTTGAAATAAGGCACTGTGACTTTGTCACCAACTTCTAAATCCTTGGGCAGTGCGCTCAGATCGGAATGTTCTACATAGTCCATGATCAAGTCTTCGCGCACGCCGAACACGGCATCAGCGTCCAAATACGGGTCTTCATTTGCAAAGACTTCCGTCACCAAAGATTTGTATCCAGCTTTCTGAACGATGAAATGTAGATGTGATGGCCGCCAAGGGGTGCGGCCCGTTGCACGAAAAAGCTCGCCGACTGGGCCATCGTCGGGCACCATATAGGGAGCCGGTTTAACCGTGGTAAACGCGTACCGCCCTTCCAAATCACTGTGCATCGAACAACAAAGATTAAAATCACTCTGCGCCCCATCTTGACTGTAATAGAGGCCATTTTCTGCAGTTTGCCACAATTCTATCGTTGCGCCGCTTATCGCATTGCCATCGGTGTCTTTAACAAAACCTTCTACGACCACAGTGGCGCCTTCATTGTCTTTTTTCAAATCCGCTCCCACTGGCAAAAGTGGCGCACCGACAGAATGAAAGGGCCCAAGGACACTGGATGACGTTCCCCCGTGTTGCGATCCAATCATATCGACCAAAGAGGATAGGCCCGTGACATCTGAGATCAGTACAAATTCATTGCGTTCATCATTCGAAATTTTGCCCGCATCGGTCAGGAATTTGAGGCCGCGCGCCCATTCTGCATGTGTGAGCTGGGTTTCTTTGGCAAATGCGTGCAGGTGCTCCACCATTTTTTGCAACACAAACATGGTGCGTGTGTCGGTGTCATCGCTGCAATAATCCACAAACGCCTGTGTGATTGTATCGATGGAAACATTCTTCATTGGATGAGCTCCGATTGGCTAGAGTAAGACCGTGGATAAGATTGGGAACTTTATCAGAAAGATAAGTACGACAAGCATAATTACAGCAAATGGAAATGAACCCAAGAACACGTCTTTCAAAGTTATATCTGGATTGTTGAGAGAGCTTTTGATCACAAAGCAAGAAATCCCAAGCGGAGGTGTGAGTAGGCCAATCTCCGCGCCGATAACAGTCACAATACCAAACCACACCAGGCTGAGGCCCATGCCTTCTATCAACGTAATGAAGAGAGGCACGACTATTAGAATAATGGATGCCGTATCCAGCAATGTTCCAAGAACCAACATCATCGCGACATAAATCACCATGATCTCAAAAAAGGATAAGTCCCACGACTGAAGCAAGGAGTCGAGTTCATTTGGCAATCCTGCAAAGCCCAACATACGGCTGTAAAACGATGCCATTGTAATCAGCAGCAAGATTGCAGCCGTTATGTGACCAGTTTCGACAAGCGTCGACCACAAGCCGTTCCAGGACATCGACTTGCGCAGAGCCGCGATAACCATAGCCAGCGAAGCGCCGGCCGCTCCAGCCTCAACTGGTGTGAGCCACCCCGTATAAATCCCGCCAAGAACTAAAAAAATCAAGGCGAGCACAGGCCAGGCTTTATGTATCATTTCGGATGTGCCCAAAGCTGGCATTTCATCTGCCTTGATGTCTTGCCCGATATAGGACGGCCATATGCGCGCCATCGCAAAAATCGCAAAAATATAAGCGCCTGTTAGCAGCAGGCCAGGCACAATGCCCGCTAAGAACATATCGCCCACCGATTGCTCGGAGATGAATGAGTAGATGATTAACATTGCCGAAGGCGGGATAATCATTCCCAGAACCGATGATCCCGCGACAACACCGACAGCAAAGCGCTTGCTGTAATTATAACGCAGCATTTCAGGGACAGAAATTTTTGTGAAGACGCTTGCCGAAGCAATAGAAGACCCAGTGATCGCAGCAAAAACGGCATTGGCCCCGACAGTTGCCATTCCAATGCCAGCCAAAACTTTACGAAATGTTGAATTCATCACATCATAGATATCGCGTCCAAGCCCGGCCTTCGAAACGAGGAGCCCCATCAGGGTAAACAACGGAATCGTTGCAAAGTTATATTCTGTGACCCCATCGCCAACCGCGATTTTCAAAAAATTAAACGCCAGAATAGATTTGCCAGACATGATCCAGACAGAAACAAAAGATACCAAGCCAAGTGCAATCGGTATGTAGAGGCCCATATAAACCAAAACAACAATAGCGATGACTGACAGCATTCCAATTTCGACAGGGCTCATGGTTAAATTTCCGCCTTATGAGTTCGAATGACGCTTTCGTCTCCCAAGAGCCCTTTGAAAAAGAACAACACAGCCGCCCATGCGCAGCCAAAGCCAATCGCAAACCGTACTGGCCACCAAGGCGCTTGCAGAATGCCCGGAGTGCCAAAATAATCGCATCGCGCCAATGCAGTTTTGAAATCAGCCCAAATAGCGCCAGACGGCATTGGGCCGAAATCAGGCGGTGTGAAAAAATGACAGCTTTCAAAGCTTTCAGTAAATTCTGGCCAGACGGTCCAGACGATTAAACACATGAAAATGCAGGAAACCGCGTCTAAGAAACGCCCTAAAGCCTCACCTGTGATGGGACGATAATGGCGTAATGCACCTAAAAAACCATCCGAACGGGTTAGCCGACCGGTTCGGACAACATCTGGCAACTGCAAAAAGACAATTAATGCGAGTGAGAAAATAACAACTTCGACCACGCCTCGAAAGGGCGCATTGAGAATATTGCGTGAAAAAATATCAATATTCATAATAGCCACCAATACCAGCAGCACCAATGCACCGCTGATATTGGCGACGATAGCGATCGCCACGACCCAAGATTCAATTTTGCGAAGACCCGTGACGATCATGTTCGTACCCTACAATTGGCTCAGTTCAATTCCGCTGCCCAGTCGCGCAGAGGTGTCATGCCAGCGGCCTTAAGCTTGTCCATGTAGGAATTTAACATTGCTGAACCTGGGGCACCTTTGGCATCCAAGGCTTTGGCCCAATCAACTGCAATATTTGGCATCGAATCTGCCCAAGCTTGGCGTGCTGCCTCGGTCATTTCAACCACTGTGCCGCCACCGTCTTTATAGGCGTCCAGCGAAGCGGCTGCGCGTTCCATCGCAATCCCGGCCACGTGGTCCCGATACTCGATCGCAACAGCTTGCAAAATAGTTTTGACCTCATCAGGAAGCGCCGTCCAAACGTCCGCATTCACAGTTACGGTTTTTGAATTCACTGCACCCAAATCAGCTTTCAGCATATAAGGTGCCACCTCTGCGATTTTGAAAGTCTTTGCAGCCTCAGGCCATAGCATAGCAGCATCGGTTACACCGGTTTGCATCATGTTATAAAAATTGGGCAACCCCCCGCGTACACCTGCCGCGCCTGGAATGCCTTCAAGATAGCGCAGATTGTACCCAGCACCTGCAACCTTCTTACCTTCCAGATCAGCCAATGAATTAATCGGTGTCTTTGAGAACATTTGATAGGTGTCTAAAACAACGCCAGTGGCCAGATAAACTTGATTTTCGGCCGCAAGTTCATCGCCCATCTGAGAGAACTCTCGTGCAATTTCATCGACGGCCTTAGCGACAACGCGAGCATCTGCAGCGATAAAGGGCGTGACAGCTGAAATCCCTTGGGAGGGCAGAGCTGAGTTGTGGAAGATTGTCGTGACAATCCCAATATCGCCAAGGCCCAATTTAACGCCTTCCAAAACGCCGCGCGGTTTGACGATTTGCCCGCCATAGGCTTCCAACCAATTGATCTTGTAATTCCCCGATACGGCGAGCTCTTCATTAACTCGGGGTATGAAAAACCCGGAAAATTCTTTTACCCACATCGACCGTTCAGGGTATCCGTCAATCGCTGTCATGTTGATTGTTTCAGCAGCAGATACTGCACCGCTGAACCCACTCGAAAGCCCCAAGGCAATAGTTGATGCAAGCGCCATCCGTCTTGTAAATTTCATTTTAGTTCCTCCCATAATTATTTTGGTTTAGATGGATTTTTTCCATTCTTCTTTGATTTCAGTCCCAGCTTGCCGAAACAATTTTGCGAGGGGACAATATTTTGCAACATCATTTGCAACTTGCTCTAACTGTGACTGTGATGCAGAGCCATCAGACACCACCTGCAAGTCAATCACTTCAAAAGGACGATCAATTTCCTCCGACAAAGTTACTCCCAAACGGTTAAAGCTACACTTTACAGAAATTTTCAGGTGACCAATATCAACGCCCAGCTTTGCGGCGCATTTGTGTGCAATAACATTAGTACAACCTGCCAAAGCACTGAGTGCAGTATCCGTTGGCGTAAAGCCTGTGTTCGTGCCGCCGCGTTCGATGGGCTCGTCAATATTTTGAACCAAGTCGCGTGTTGCCACCTGCGACAAGGAATGTGATGGACAGTCAGCGTCAACACTCAATGTAACGGTAGTTTTCATTTTAACGGCCATAGATTTCCCATTCTTATCAGACTATTTTACAAACGTCTGAGAAATCAAAACGTGGCAAGCGTTGGAAAAGAGCTGTTTCATCAGCATACCCAAGGTTGCACAGAAAATTTGATTTGACAGATGTATTTTTAAAGAAGATTTCATCGACGATTGAGTTATCGAAACCTGAAATGGCGCCCACATCCAAACCAATCGCACGCGCCGCGATCATGAAATACGCGCCCTGCAATGTTGAGTTGCGAAACGCTGTCGCTTCGCAGTGCTGTGGCTTACCTTCGAAATGTGGCCGGCGGTCTTCATGCGGGAATAGTTTTGGAAGTTCGGTCCAAAAATTGACATCGTAGGCAATAATCACGGTCACCGGTGCAGACATGACCTTTGGAACGTTGGCAGGCTTCAAAGAGGCGGCCAATCGTTTCTTGCCCTCAACCGACCGGACAAACACAAACCGTGCAGGGCAACAGTTCATGCTTGTTGGACCCATTTTTGTGATATCAAAAATACGATGCAGTTGCGCGTCGGTCACTGGCTTGTCTTGCCAGGCATAGTGCGAGCGTGCTCCAGTGAGAATGAAATCAAGCTGCTCTTCTGTCAAATTTGAAATTTTAGACCGGAGAAGTGTCACATCGCCTTGCGCTTCTATTCGTAGATCATTCAATTTTGTTGCAGTCATTCTTTTATATCCATTCGTTCTGGATTTAAATTAAGTCTATTTTATATGAATGTCTATTAAAATCGATTTTATGATTTATTTTAGAATAAATTATATTATAATAGGCCAAGAAATAGGGAGCTTGAGAAATGCCAGCCTGGAATGACTATAAAGATGAAGCTAGGAACCGCGGCGCACTTGCCATGGAATTATTCGTCGTGACGACCAAACCTTGTGGCGACATGGAGCTCGTCAAGAAAACACTCCCCGATCACCTGAAATATCAAAAGCGATTGGAATCTGGTGGCGCATTGGTAATGGCGGGTCCAGTTTCCGACGCAAGCGGTGAGCATATGAATGCTGAGGGTATGATAATTTACCGCGCAGAGAATTTAGCAGCCGCCCGTGTTTTGGCAGATGCAGATCCCATGCACGCGGTCGGCGCGCGTACATATGAGATCCGAAAATGGTTGGTAAATGAGGGTAAGTTTAACTTCTCTATCGCTCTGTCCACACAGGCGGTCGATCTGGCCTAACATCGATTACCGTTGCAAATTTCATCAATCATGCGCTGGCTGCTTCAAAGGACCAAAAGTGTTGTGTCAGTCAGCTGAAGCATGCAGTGCCGCCATAAGATAATCAAAACACCCATGTAATTCCGCAGAGGTGTTGGAACTTGCCGCGACATAAAAGTCAGGACGAATGATCACATATGTAACGGCGAGTTCGGCCATCCAATTTTTGTAAAAGTCCTCTATGTCGTCGACATCAAAGCCAGCTCCTGCGGGACCGACCGACAAGATGCGGCCGTCCAAATTTTTAAATAACTCAAACTGTGGATCGCTCAATAGAGTTTTGGTGTCTGTATTGGCACATAGAATAAACCAGCCTTGTCCGACGACCTGATCAAATCGACCTTGTTTGCCACTATAGCCTACGCATCCTTGCGCCGAAATTTGACCAGCACCGGGGGTGTTTTCGCACCAAAGTCCAGGGCCAAGTTTGACATGATCACCCGTTATTGGGGCATAATCTCGAGCGATCAAATCCGCTATCATTGCTTTATCTCTCTGATCGGCCTGTTCAGGATCCGTTATACAAATTATGTCGCCAAGTTGCTGGCTAAAGTCGATATAATGCCTGGCATGCGGTTTTCGCTCACTCTCATAACTATCTAACACATTATCAGATAAGTGGCCTTGCAAAATTCCGTTTAACCGCCACCCCAGCGCGACTGCATCGCGTAAGCCTGCGCACATACCTTCTCCGGCGAAGGGCGGCATTAAATGAGCCGCATCCCCCGCAATCATTGACCGACCGAAGCGCCACTGCTCTGCCCAACATGCTTGAAATCGGTAAACAGCACTGCGCTCCAACTCTGCATTTTCGCGCGTCAGCCCCCAAGGCTTTAAAAGCTCCCAGGCCGCTTTAGGCTTTGCAATTTCATTTGGATCTTCGTCAGGTAGCACCATGAACTCCCAGCGACGACGCCCGGGGCCTCCCGGAACAAGCGTTGTGGGACGTTTGGGATCACAGAGTTGCCACTGTGCAGGCGACATTTTGTAGTCAGCATCCGGGATCATATCGAGTATCAGCCAATCGAAGAAATACCCACGATCCATAATGGGGCTACCAAGGGCCTCTCTGACAAAACTATTGGCCCCATCTGCACCAACCAAATATTGTGACCGCAGAGTGCATCGATCGCCGTCAGGACCAAAAATTTCTGGTGTTTGACGCAATTCCACTGCAACCCCGTCGTCACCATTTAGCAATTTGATGGCTTGCCACCCTCGTAGGATGGTGATGCTTTTGCTGGCCTCTGCCATGGACATCAATCGCGCCTCAAACTCAGGCTGATTGAACCAATAGGTCACATGCCAGCCGCAGGGCGCGACGCTCTCCCAATCAACAATTTGTAGGTCTTGGAGATCAGCATTTTTCCAATAGTAAAGTTCCTGATGATTTTCAAAGGCAGGATCAGAGTCACAATCAATACCCAAGCTCGCCAGTATGCGCGCAACCTCAGCGTCCATTGTCACCGCACGAGGCCGGTCATAGATGCTTTGCCAACGGTCAACCAAAACAACTTCGTGGCCCTTTTGCCCCAGCAATATAGTGAGCAATAGGCCAACCGGTCCCGCGCCAATTATGGTTACCTGATTGTCGACATAACGCATGTGTTGATACTCCACTTTAAAAGCCAATTTGATGACTCAAAAACTCAAATTTAACGCAAATCTTTTTTCAAAAACCCTATTGCATTAATTTACTCGAGTGGCGAAATCTGTGCAGCGCAAGCAAGATGATCGCTGCTACAATTGCACTACAAAACACCACTGGCGCCTTAAAGAGTAAGAACACAGCGATACCAAGGCGCAGAGATACTTCGAAAAAACCAATTGGGGACATATCATAGCGCGCTAGGCAGCTTGATACGAGGTAAAGCGCAATTGCCAATCTGAAGAGTAAGAGCACCAAATTTTGTAAATCAATTGTGCTGCTATAGCCAGGCAAGAAAGAGATTTTACCAATGCCTGCAATATCAGCACTGGCAATCCGCGCCTCTTCAATCAGCAATATCTCAGGGTAAAACGCGAAAACAAAAGGTATGGTAAAAATGACGATACCCGATTTCACTGCTGAAACGGCAGTTCCCATTGGACCAGCCTTCGTAATTGTTGACGCAGCAAAAGCTGCAAGAGCCACTGGCGGGGTAATTGCACTAGCAACGGCGAAATAGAAGATGAACATATGGGCAGTGAAAACACCAAGACCCAATCCGGCCAAAACAGGCCCCATGAGCAATGCAACATTAATATAAGCTGGGACTGCCGGCATGCCCATGCCTAACAAGACCGCAATCATCATCGTTAATAGTAACGCGGTCAGTTGAATCATAATCGGCCCGGTACTGCCCAAGTTCAACCCATGCAACCAATTGAGCACATCTAGAGATAGAAATACGGGAAGCCCTGTGAAATTAAGACAAAAGTCAATAATCGAGACGGTCAAAAACATTAGGTAAAGAGTTGAAATGAGGATGCCCGCCCCCGACAGGCCATCAACGATCTTTTGAGGACGTGCACGCACCTCTGGATCGAGAAACAGCAGAAAAATTAGTAGCATTACCGCAAACCAGCCTGCACTTCCGGCGTCTCCTGCAGCGTTTTGGACCAATTGTAAAATCCATGGCAGTCTTTGCACATCACAGCCATTTGGTGTTACGATCCGCTCAGCGCTCATGAAGCCACCCCAAAGACCGCAACCAACTGAATCTTTGTCCGTGAGAAGCAAAATAAGGATGAGCACAATTGGCGCCAAAATCATTATTAAATTAAGTGCATCTTGGAACTCAAGGCGCATCTCTTCTGTGATCGTTCCAATGGCTTGGATGTTTTGTTTTCGAGATTGGAAAACTACCGATAGGAATAAGCAAAAGAAATAAGCCACGGCAGGAATGATCGCAGCCGTTATGACACTTGCATAGGGAACAGCGGTCAGTGCCGCCAAGACAAACGCCGCCACGCCCATCACCGGTGGCATAATAGAGCCACCCGACGATGCAGCAGCCTCCACACCCCCAGAAAATGTTTTTGAAAACCCACGTTTCAGCATCATTGGAATAGTTAATACACCTGTGGACAGGACATTTACGATTGGCCCACCAGAGATTGTCCCAAACAGAGCGGACGAGACAACTGCTGCATGCGCCGGACCGCCTCGTAATTTTCGTGTCAAACGGAAAGCAATTTTTATCAAAGAGCGCCCACCTGCAGAAGCACCAAACAAAGATCCCAAAACAAGATACGGAAAAATCGTGTTTAAAATAATATTCATGAACCGACCAAGCATTCCGGTCGAGTTATTGACCAAGATATCATGGATACGAGGTCGACCATCGCTCAATAATCGGGGCTCACCTGCGAGTTTGGTAACTAAATATTTATTGAAATCCTCTGCGCCGTAAAAATACCAAACAAGAACAGTCACAATTGTGTATGTCGCGATGAGCATTGCAACGATAACAAGCGGTAGACCCCAAACTTTTATGTTATAAGCTAGAAATACTGCAATCGCGATCCCAACAATCAAAACCAACCATCCGCCGGTTGTATGAACGCATTGGGGATCTTCAAAAGTGGTTGAGGGCTCCATACCAAGCAATTCAGCCATCTCGTTTTCTGATTGGATAATCTCGGAAATCAACCGAGCACGATCTCCAGTGAATTGATCGATAAGACAGATAGCTTCAATTTCGACGTAAAATGTTACGGAGATCACGACGGCCATCAGCGCCAGCGCGATGTCCATGAATAATCCAAACCGGCGTTTGAGTGGAGACCGGTCTATCCAGGACCGCCACAAGGAATGCTTGAGAGCGACAATGATCATCATTAACGCAAAGAAAAATGGATAAAACCATTCGAACGGGAATCTGCGAAATGTCGCCCCTTCACGCCCGGTAATCTGCGCAACAAGATTATCGTAACCCGGAATGCCAGGCGTTGCATTAATCAATCCCAAGAGCACCATAATAATGGAAAGGAAATAAACACACTTGAGGCCCAGGCTTTTGGGAAGTTCTTCAGTCGGGGTCGGCCCGGTCATGGAATAGCCTCTCGCGAAATATTTTTGTATGTGGGGTGGGCGCTCCAATTAAAGCAGGGCGCCCATCCCAACTTTTATTTTGCGCAATTTGGTATCGTGTAGCCAGCAGCCTCCCAAGCGGCGACGGCACCAGGGTGATACTTAATTGGGTTCAGGCCACACATATCGGTCAGGGCAACGTCTGTTTCACCATGCCATGAATTGGGCATGAACGGCGCCTTTTCTTTATAGGTGTCTAAATTGCTCAAAAAGGCTTCCGTCAACCCTTTAGCTGTCTCAAAATCCATTGAGATATTGACGATCTCACCGCCAACTGTTCCAGGACAACGATATAGGTCGTCTTCCGAAACAACAGTAACTCCGTTTGTGTAGCCCATTTCAGATATCGGGAGCGTCACAGCAACAGTGCCAGGTTTTTTTGTTACTTTTTGGAACATTTCACTCTCGAATTTTGCCTTTGGCATAGACCATATAGTCATATCTCCGGACGAGAGCGACGGGATGACTCTACTATCAGGAAAGCTCATCGGTAGCACAAAGGCGTCTGCTGAGCCGTCCTTTATTGTTGCGACTGCCTGGCCCCAATTCACCTGAATCGCTTTATAATCGGTTTCTTCTTCCAGGCCTGTTGCAAGACGCACGAGCAAACGCGCATTGGTAAGTGCCGCCCCGCGCGGCGGACCATTGAACACAGTCGAGCCTTTAATGCTATCGTACCCTGAAAAATTTGAACTATCAAAAGCATATAGACCTTGACATGCAATCCTATATGTATAGAGGACGGCCACTTTACCCCCAAGTTCAGCCCCCTTCTCTTTGCCCAATTTTGCATAAGGCCCGGCTGCTCGAGACATCAAGAATGGAAGAACAAACGGAGCGGCCGCAATATCCGTTTTTCCCTCGGCGACATTCTGCACTGAATTGGTCAAAGTTTGTCCGGCGCTCACCTGAATATTTGCAACGTTGTTCATTGCGGCTACTTCCGAAAGTGCTATGACGGAGATGCCCGGTGTGCTGCCAGGCGAGGCCGTCTCAGCTGAAAGATTCGCCTGTGCATGGGCAATAGGCGAAAATAATAGCGCTAAAACTGCGATGGCTGCGGTTTGACGTTTTTTAAACATAATTCACTCCCAACTGCCCTCTAAATGAGTTTCCATCATGCCTTGGGCAAATACATAACGGTTTGGTCCGTTTTGAGGATAAGCCCGAACAAGACAGATCCTCTTAAAACAATCACCTTTATATAATTCTGTCCAATAAAAACGATTTTAATTTGAAATGTAGTTTACAGTTTTTATTTGAAATGTAGTTTACAGTTGCTACAAAAAGCTGCGGAAGCAAAGGTTAACGTCCACTTCGTTCGTTAATAGCCAACTGCTGAAGCGACATAATAAATGTTTAATAACAGTAAATAAAAGGTAACCAATGATACAAGCTGACGCGACAGATGCGCTATTTGATATGGCCCGCACGCACAGATTTTTTACAGACCAACCGGTTGGGGAAGACCTGTTACTCAGGCTTTATGATCTCGTAAAATTTGCGCCCACCGAGTCAAATTTCTGCCCAATGCGCTTGACCTTTGTGACATCCAAAGATGGATTTGATAGAGTTATCGAAGCCGCCGCCCCCGGAAACAAAGACAAAATACGGTCGGCGCCCGTTGTGGTCATTGTCGCTCATGACTTGGAATTTAATCAGAATATTCCACAATTGGCGCCCCATATGGACGCCGAGGCCTTCGCAAAGAACCCAGCGAATGTCTTAGCTACAAAGGCGGTTCACAATACATGGATGCAGGCCGGGTATCTAATTATAGCCGCCCGCGCTCTGGGGCTGGACTGCGGACCGATGGTTGGCTTCGATGCTGAAAAGATAAACACATTATTTTATGAAAATTCTACTTGGCGAGCGAGTATGTTGATCAACCTCGGATATGGTGTCGGCGGCGATCAAATCCGTGCACGAGGTTATCGGCTTAGCTTTGATGAGGCATGCGAGATGAAATAGGAACCGTCTACTAATTTTGGACTCGATAGAAAATGTGGATTCAAACAGAAAAGTATAAAACGACTTGCTGTTGTCATATGCCAACTCGAAAGGTGACAAATGAATGTTCTTTGGATAATGGCCGACCAACTACGCTGGGATTACCTCAGCTGTTATGGCGCGAAACATATCGACACCCCAAACATTGACCACCTGGCTGCTAGAGGCGTTTTATTTAATCGTGCCTATGTGCAATCGCCCATTTGCGGCCCCAGTCGGATGAGCTTTTATACAGGCCGTTACGTGCGAAGCCATGGTGCCACGTGGAACGGATTTCCACTGCGCGTGGGCGAGCCAACATTGGGCGACCATTTGCAAGAAATTGGCGTCACAAGCTCGCTTGTTGGTAAAACACACATGCGCCCAGACGAGGACGGAATGAAACGTCTCGGCATTGATCCCGAAAGCACCATCGGCGCGCTAGTCAGCCAGTGTGGGTTTGAGGAATATATCCGCGATGATGGTACTAACGCCGCAACGGATAAAAACCGCCATGCCGAGGATTATGAACGCTATTTACGCGAACACGGGATGGATGGCGAAACACCTTGGGAAGAATGGGCCAACACCTCCATCGGGCCGGATGGGGAAAAGAAATCAGGCTGGTTTTTGGAAAATGCGCCGCTGCCCGCGCGAGTTCCGAAAGAATATTCTGAGACCGCGTGGCTGACAACACGTGGTATCGAATTTATGGAGGAACAGGGCAATGATCCGTGGCTGTGCCACCTCAGCTATATCAAGCCACACTGGCCCTATATGGCACCTGCGCCCTATAATGACATGTATTCCAAAGATGATTTACCACCCGTCAATCGGCGAACTGGCGAACATACCCACCCACTGATGCAGGCATGGGAAAAGACTCGGATTTGCGAAAGCTTTTCGCGCGAGGACGTCCGCGAGCTGGTAGCCCCCGTCTACATGGGATTGATCAAGGAACTTGATGACAACATGGGGCGGCTGTTCGAATACCTCGAAACGTCGGGCCGCATAAAAGACACGATGGTCGTGTTCTGCTCGGACCACGGCGACAACATGGGTGATCACTGGCTGGGCGAGAAGGATTTGTTCTTTGATTGCTCTGCCCGCATTCCGCTGATTGTATATGATCCACGCGCTGAGGCTGACAGCACGCGCGGCACATCAACGGAAAAACTGATCGAAGGCATTGATCTAGCCCCGACATTCCATGAAATACTTGGTGGTGAGGCGAAACCGCATGTGATGGAGGGAAAATCCTTGCATCCACTTTTGCACGGACAGGACGTAAAATGGCGCAATTATTGTGTGTCGGAGTACGATTATTCCACACGCGATGCCCGCCAAGAGGTTAATGTTGACCAAAGCGATGCCCGTCTTGTGATGGTGTTTGATGGCCGATGGAAATACATTCATGTTGAGCTGATGCGCCCGATGCTATTCGATTTGAAAACTGATCCAGACGAACTGCATGACCTTGGCGACAGCGCAGAACATCTAGATCAAATCAATCGTCTGCGCGAGCTGCATTTCGAATGGGCACGTCAGCATCACTCCCGCATTACACGCAGTCCGAAAATCATTGAAAAGATGGCGGCGGGCAAGGAACCACCCGGCATTTACATCGCGTACTGGGATCGAGCCGACGCCGAAGAAAATGGACTCGTGGCTCCGCCTCATCTTGATCAGTAGAAAACTAGGTTTCATAAGGTGCTGTCAACTTAATGAGAACTCGCATCAGATTGCTGGCGCAGCCTAAATCTATGCGCTCAATAATTGACGCCACTCAGCGAGAGCAGCGGCACGGTTTAGCTTGAAATTGGTGCGTGAATAGAGATGGCGTTACCAAACAAAATTACCCCCGAATGAATTTACAAGGCTAATACTAAAGGCCCGTGGTCCGAGACGCGGGGCCCTATGATAGGGGGGCCGGTCCTGGATCCCACAGATCAACTGTAGCGATTAGGTACAGTAACCCCTGATTAACTCTGTTTTGATCTGATGTTTCATTGTGGGTAGCGTTGTGGGTAGAGATTTTATTTAATATTAATATTAATTAAATCAGCCACTTAATTGGTTATGTGGCGGAGGAACAGGGATTCGAACCCTGGGAGGACTTTCACCCTCGTCGGTTTTCAAGACCGGTGCATTCGACCACTCTGCCACTCCTCCGACAAGCGCTTACATAATCGCGAGAAATTGATTCAGCAAGAGCAAGAATGCCCGAGAGACGCAAGAAATTGCCTTTTAGCGATGATCCACAATACTAGGCTTTCCACCTGTGCTGCGATTGGGTTAAGTTGCCCCGTGAAATGGCAGGCGTTTTGATCAAACCAGGCGTCGGTTTTAGGCGACCGGTCTCGATGGTTTGACCATAGATTTTTCAGCAGCTTGGGCCAATCAGTGCCGCGCGCGAACATAGCAAGGAGGGGATCATGCCCATACGTTCCGGATCAATCTTGATTTTAGCCTTTTTTTGCGCGTGGATCAGTGGAGCAGCCTCGGCGTTTGAAACCAAGGCGCAAGCGGCCTATGTTCTGGATTATGACAGCGGCACCGTACTGCTAACCAAGCAGGCGGAAGTGGCCCTTCCGCCTGCCTCAATGTCGAAATTGATGACGCTCTTATTAGCCTTCGAAGCGCTCCGTGATGGGCGCCTGCGTTGGGATGAGCGTTTGCCAGTCTCTACCCATGCCATGAGCTATGGCGGATCCACCATGTTTTTGGACACCACAGACCGGGTCACCGTCGAGGATCTCATTCGCGGCATTATCGTCTTATCCGGCAATGATGCCTGCGTTGTCATTGCCGAAGTCCTGTCTTTGGATGGTACCGAAGCTGGCTTTGCCACAATGATGACCCGTCGCGCCAAGGATCTCGGCATGGAAAATTCTGTCTTTGCCAATTCCAACGGCTGGCCCGACATTAACCATCGAATGTCGATGAAAGATTTGGCTATTCTGGCGCAGCATTTGATCGCCGAATTTCCGAAGCAATATACGATGTTTTCAGAAACGGAATTTCTTTTTGATGGCCGCACGCCTAGCAACACGCGCAACCGCAATCCTTTGTTGACCCTTGGCATCGGCGCAGATGGGCTGAAGACCGGTCACACGTCGGAGGCCGGTTATGGTTTGGTTGGATCGGCGCAACAGGGTGAACGGCGGGTCATTTTTGTTTTAACCGGTCTGCAAAACCCGCAGGAGCGGGCCGAAGAAGCCGAACGCATCATCACTTGGGCCTTTCGGCAGTTCACGTCAAAAACTCTAGGTCAGCCAGGCGAGGCTTTGGCTCAAGCCGCAGTTTGGATGGGCAGCAGCCGCAACGTCGA
The DNA here is from genome assembly GCA_905181815.1 of uncultured Planktomarina sp. Taxonomy (GTDB): domain Bacteria; phylum Pseudomonadota; class Alphaproteobacteria; order Rhodobacterales; family Rhodobacteraceae; genus Planktomarina. The sequence goes on from CAJIZA010000007.1 coordinate 32,758, forward strand.
CCTGTCGCTTGATGGCGCACGGAAAATCCTGGTCCCTGTCATAGGCGGGCAGGAAATCACCTCAAAAATTGTTTATGACGGGCCATTAAAGGCACCTATTGCCAAGGGAGATCTGGTCGCCGAGCTTGTAATTTCTGTGGCAGGCCTGCCCGAGACCCGCCTGCCACTAGTTGCGGCACAGAGCGTCACGCGCGGCGGGTTTTTATCGCGCTTGCGCACAGCGGCACTCGTGCTACTGCGTAAAGTAAATGGGGGCCTGTCCGGCGCATAGATGACTGACGCAAAATTTTTATCCTTTGAGGGCATAGACGGCTGTGGGAAGTCCACCCAAGCCAAGCGTCTTGCTGCCCATCTCACCGTTGCGGGCCAAACGGTTGTGCTCACCCGTGAACCGGGGGGCAGCCCGGGGGCAGAAGCCATACGCAGGCTCTTGCTGACCGGCGCCACCGACAAGTGGAGTGCTGAGACAGAGCTTTTATTGTTCACCGCCGCGCGGCGCGATCACCTTGAGCGCACTATCACCCCAGCCCTATCCGCGGGCAAGATAGTCATCTGTGATCGTTTTGCCGACAGCACCCGTGTCTATCAAGGGGCCACCCGTGGGGATCTGCGCGGCAAGGTAGATCAGCTGCACACTGCGATGATTGGCCGTGAGCCAGACCTGACGCTCATCATTGATGTCGACCCTGAAGTTGCCCTCGCCCGCGGATTGGCGCGCAACTCCGGCGAGGATCGATTTGAAGATTTCGGCCTGCCGTTCCAACAAAAATTGCGGGCGGGTTTTCTAGCACTTGCGGCGCAATATCCGCAACGGTGCCGCATTATCGATGGAAATCGCAGCCCAGAGGCGATTTTTACTGATGTGTTGGCAATGGCGACGTCATGAGTGATCTGCCGCAGGCCGATCGTATTGCCGGCCTGCCCCACCCCTGTGAAACCGAGCATTTATTCGGCCATGATGCCGCTTGCGCGCAGGTGTTGGAGGCATTCAACGGTGACCGAATGCATCATGCTTGGATGCTGACCGGCCCCAAAGGGATTGGCAAAGCCAGCCTTGCCTATCACATTGCGCGCTTTTTGCTCGCTACCGAGCCACCGGGAGACAGCCTCTTTGGCACACCGCCGCTAACGACAAGCCTGTTCGTACCCGCCGATCACCCGGTGGCGAGCCGCATCAGAGCTGGATCGGAGCCGGGCCTATGTATCTTGCGCCGGCCGGTGGATGATAAAACTAGCAAGCTGAAGACAGTGATCCCTGTCGATACCGTGCGCGAATTGCGCCGGTTCTTCAGCCTCTCAGCCGGGGGTAATGGTCGGAGAGTGGTGATTGTCGACTGCACTGACGAAATGAATGCCAATGCGGCCAATGCGTTGCTCAAAGTTTTGGAAGAGCCACCGCAAGACGCGGTTTTGTTGCTGGTGACCCACCAACCAAGCCGGATTTTGCCCACCATTCGTTCGCGCTGCCGCACCTTAGCCTGCACACCTCTGTCGCCAGAGGATTTACAACACGCCTTTGCACAAGCCTTGCCAGAACAGACGTTTGATCCGGGTTTAACCGCCCTAGTGGCAGGCTCTGTGGGACAAGCCGCAAAGCTGTCTCTAACGGGTGGCGCCGACACGTATGGCGCGATTGTGAGCCTGTGCCAAGGCTTGCCGCAGCTGGATCGCAGCGCTCTCCTCAAATTAGCCAATTCTACAGGCCGCGCCAGTGATGGAAAATTGGAACAACTTCTCGATCTGCTAGACCTATTCCTCGCCCGGCTGGCCCGCGCTGGGGTAAGCCCGCCCGTTCAAGAGGCGGCGCGCGGTGAGGCGGCGGTCTTCGCACGTCTCTGCCCCGGACCCGCAGCCGCCCGAATTTGGGCCGATGCCCAGCTCGAGCTCAGCCAACGAGCTTGGCAAGGGAAAACAGCGAACCTTGACCCCAGTTCGCTGATCTTAGATATGGGATTAAAGATAGAAGAAACCGCGTCAAAAATTTTGCGCGAGAAAGGTCTTTCGTGATCGAGGCGCCAAAACTGACCGACAGCCATTGCCATCTTGATTTTCCAGATTTCGAGGGCGAGCTAGGCCAGATCACCGCGCGGGCGGCCGAGGCCGGCGTGCACCGCATGGTTACGATTTGCACACGCCTGCGCCAAGAGCCCCGAGTGCGCGCCATCGCTGAAACTTATGCGCCAGTCTTCTATGCGGCTGGCACCCATCCAATGAATGCCGACAAAGAGCCACTGGCGGAGGTCGAAGAGTTGCTCGCTCTGGCGGCGCATCCAAAGTTTGTCGCCATCGGTGAAACCGGACTGGATTACCACTATACCGCCGAGAGTGCCGAAATCCAAAAACAATCCCTACGCGTTCATATTGAGGCCGCCCAAAAAAGTAACCTGCCTCTGATTATACATGCGCGCGCCGCCGATGAGGATATGATCGACATTTTGGGGTCCGAATATCGCAACGCGCCCTTTAGCTGCGTCATGCATTGTTTCAGTTCGTCACCTGAGCTTGGGCGCGCCGCTTTGGATTTGGGGTTTTATCTGTCCATGTCCGGAATCGCCACATTCCCAAAATCCCAAGAGGTGCGCGATATCTTCGCATCGTCCCCATTGGACAGGATTTTGGTGGAAACCGACGCCCCCTACCTCGCCCCACCGCCCTATCGCGGCAAGCGCAATGAACCGGCCTATACCGCCTTTACCGCGCAGGTCGGTGCGGATGTCTTTGGCCTCTCTTTGTCGGAATTTGCCGCCCAAACAGAGGCCAATTTCGAGCGTCTCTTTTGGAAAGCCGCATGACGCGCCGGGTCACTATATTGGGATGCGGCTCCTCAGGCGGCGTGCCGCGTTTGGGCGAGAATTGGGGCGCTTGCGATCCAAGCAATCCCAAAAATCGCCGGCAACGTTGTTCCATTTTGGTTGAGCAATTCGGGCCAGAGGGCACAACACGCGTCCTCATCGACAGCTCGCCCGATTTGCGGACACAATTGTTAACAGCACAGGTGGGCACGCTAGACGCAGTAGTTTACACCCATGCACATGCAGATCACGTGCACGGGCTGGACGATCTGCGGATGATCGTCATCAACATGCGCCGCCGCCTGCCAGTTTGGGCGGATGACCCAACAAAATCCGACCTGTTATCGCGGTTCTCCTATGCCTTTGAAACACCCAAAGGCTCAAGCTATCCGCCCATCTTAGAGATGAATGACATCACCGCGCCGTTCACAATCACCGGTGCAGGGGGCGCGCTAGACTTCACCCCCATTGAGGTGGCCCACGGCACAATCACCGCTCTGGGGTTCCGCGTCGGCGATATGGCATACTTGCCCGATGTGTCCGACATCCCCCAAAGTGCCTGGTCGCATTTGCAGGGTCTCGACCTGTGGATTGTCGATGCGCTACGCTATGATCCCCACCCGTCTCACACTCATTTGGAACAAACCCTGCAGTGGATTGCGCGTGTGCAGCCAAAACGCTCCATATTAACCAACATGCATGTGGATTTAGACTACGCCACATTGCAAACCGAATTGCCCGATGGCGTGGTGCCAGCCTTTGATATGATGACAGAAATACTCTGACATGAGCATCCTGCTCCAAGTGATCCTGCCGGTGTTTTTCGTTGTTGGCTTTGGATATCTGGCTGTCTGGCGCAAGTGGTTTTCCGACGCAGGGGTTGGGGCTTTGATGGCCTTCACCCAAAATTTTGCCATTCCCTGCCTGCTGTTTCGCGCCATCTCGACTTTGGATCTGGGGCAAACCTTCCAGCCGGGGTTGCTCAGCAGTTTTTACATCGGCGCGATAGCCGGATTTGGCTTGGGCCTGTTCGGGGCGCGCATCTTGTTTAAACGCAGTTGGGAAGACAGTGTGGCCATTGGATTTTGCTGCCTGTTCTCAAACACAGTGCTCTTGGGGCTGCCCATCACAGAGCGTGCCTATGGGACTGAAGCCCTGACGGCCAATTTTGCCATCATCGCGGTCCATGCACCGATCGGATATACGCTCGGCATCACGGTGATGGAACTAGTTCGCGGATGCGGCCTTAACGGCATAGAGATGCTGCTTAAGATATTAAAATCAGTATTTAAAAATTCGTTAGTAGTTGCCTTGAGCCTTGGGTTTGCAATCAATTTATCGGGCTTTATTTTACCAGAAATCGTCACCGATGGCGTTGATCTTTTGTCCCAAAGTGCTCTGCCGGCGGCCCTGTTTGGCTTGGGCGGTGTTTTGGTGCGATACCGGCCAGAGGGCGATATCAGGGTGATCTTATACATCTGCGCGATTTCGCTTTTGCTTCATCCCGCATTGGTTTGGATCACCGGAAGCTATATCAATCTCTCCACAAGTGATTTCCGCAGCGCGGTCCTGACAGCTGCCATGGCGCCCGGGGTCAACGCCTATATTTTCGCGCAAATGTACGGGCGCGCACAGCGGGTCGCAGCTTCCGCAGTCTTGATCAGCACAGGTCTCACAATTTTCACCGCAAGCCTTTGGCTCTACGCGCTAAGGTAGAGCTCAAGCTCCGGCAAATCTCGAGGCGCGAAAGCTCGACATCAATGGGCTCGACCTGCCTTGCAAAATTTCCTTAGCCAACAGCTGACCTATTAGAGGGCCAAGGGTCACACCGCTGTGCATAACGGCCACAAAAACCCCCGGGACGCCCGGGACCGCACCCACCACAGGCAGGCCATCCATCGGCACGGGGCGCTCCCCCAGCTTCACTTGTGCCGGCTGCACATCCAGCTGGCCTCGCAATTTTTGGCGAATCCGCGCAATCACAGTATCCGCAAGTGCGGGCGCATCCTCCAATTGATCCAAGTCACCACTGAATATTTCCCCCGCCACAAGACTACCATCGGGATTTTGTCTAAAATGCACATCAGGCGTCATGAGAATATGGTGAATGCGCGTCTGCACCGGCCGGGTTTGCACGATCATACCGCGTTTATTGGCCATGGGCAAAGTCCACCCGACACCACCCAGACCACGGCACGCCGCAGCGCCTGTGGCCAAAATTACAAAATCACACTGCAAATCTCCAGCTGATGTCTGCACAATGTGGCCACCACCAAAACTGGGACGCAAAGACTTGACGGCCTGTTCGGGGCAAAGCCTACCGCCCCGCCGCGCCACATGCGCGAGAAGGGACTGCGCCACAGATTGAGCTTGTGCGGCCCCTTCCACGGGCGTGAACAGCGCGTGGGCCGGACAATCGCGCAGATTGGGCTCAAGCGCCGCGATCTCATCGTGATCAAGGCGCTGGGCACCATAGCCCCGCGCTGTCAGACTGGCAAATTGCGCGTCAAAATCTTGCCCCACATCTTCCCACCACAGAGTACCCGGCCAGCTGACATGGGCCTGTAACTCTAACCTCTGCCCCAGGGTTCGAAAAAACTCTATGGCCGCGTTGCGCAGATCAAAATAGGCTTGGGTTTCGGCAAAACTGGCATTGATCCAGCCAAAAGAGTTGGCACTGGCCAGGCCGCCCAAAGGGCCCTGATCCATAACAGTGACCTCAGCACCAAGATCCTGGCAGGCCAAAGCAGTACTAGCGCCGACAATTCCAGATCCCACGATCACAACTTTTGCAGCTGCCGTCATATCCTGCCCTTCACTGTGTTTGCGCCGCCTTGGGCAATGATGACACGTTCGCACCTCGCGACGGAAGCAATTTCCGTCCCCAGCGGGAAAAATGATCATAGCGGGGCATTGAATCAGACTTTGCCGACACGCCCCCTTGTTTCTGTCCCACAGAAGGCCAAATCTAATAGGCACAAGGAATCAAAAATGCGCAATAATTCGCCCGAACAAATGCCCGTCTTGCAAAACCCCGCTCCGAATGTGCGCGACCGGGAGAAGATGGAAGGGGGCAAGGCCTTTCGGCTTGAAACCGAGTTCGCCGCAGCAGGCGACCAACCCAACGCCATCAACGAGCTGGTGGAGGGCATCACCGCGGGCGAGGCCAATCAGGTCTTGCTCGGGGCCACGGGCACCGGCAAGACGTTCACCATGGCGCGGATCATACAAGACACCCAGCGCCCAGCGATTATTCTTGCGCCAAACAAAACCCTCGCCGCGCAGCTTTATGGCGAATTCAAAGGATTTTTCCCCGATAATGCGGTGGAATATTTCGTCAGCTATTACGATTATTACCAACCAGAAGCCTATGTGGCCCGCTCGGACACCTATATTGAGAAAGAAAGCCAGATCAACGAGCAGATTGACCGGATGCGCCACTCGGCGACCCGCGCTTTGCTGGAACGTGATGATGTCATTATCGTGGCTTCTGTGTCCTGCATATATGGCATCGGATCGGTTGAAACCTATGGGGCGATGACCCAAGACCTGCACAGTGGCAATTGCTATGACCAGCGCCAAGTCATTGCCGATCTCATTGCCCAGCAATATCGCCGCAATGACCAAGCCTTCCAACGCGGCACTTTTCGGGTGCGTGGAGACAGTTTGGAGGTTTGGCCGGCGCATTTGGACGACCGGGCTTGGCGTTTGAGTTTTTTTGGCGAAGAGCTGGAGACCATTGTCGAGTTTGACCCGCTGACCGGGGCACGCACCGATACGTTTGAACGGGTGCGGATCTATGCCAACAGCCACTATGTTACCCCGCGCCCGACCATGCAGCAGGCTGTGATTGGGATCAAAAAAGAGCTGCGCATGCGGCTTGATCAATTGGTCAGTGAGGGCAAGTTGCTCGAAGCGCAACGGCTGGAACAACGCACAAATTTCGATCTGGAAATGCTTGAAGCGACAGGCGTGTGCAGCGGGATTGAAAATTATTCGCGTTATCTTACCGGCCGCGCGCCTGGTGAGCCACCCCCCACACTGTTTGAGTTTATCCCCGACAATGCGATTGTCTTCGCCGATGAAAGCCATGTCAGCGTGCCACAGATTGGCGCGATGTATAAGGGCGACTATCGCCGCAAATTCACCCTTGCCGAACACGGGTTCCGATTGCCGTCCTGTATGGATAACCGACCGCTCAAATTCGAAGAATGGGATGCGATGCGGCCACAGTCGGTTTTTGTCTCCGCGACCCCATCCAAGTGGGAGCTTGATCAAGCAGGCGGCGTTTTCACAGAGCAGGTGATCCGTCCTACGGGCCTGCTTGACCCCCCGGTGGAAATCCGTCCCGTAGAAACGCAGGTTGATGATCTTCTTGATGAAATTCGCAAGGTCACGGTTATGGGGCAAAGGGTTTTGGCCACAACATTGACCAAACGCATGGCCGAAGATCTCACAGAATATCTTCATGAGCAGGGCATTCGGGTGCGCTACATGCACAGCGATATCGATACGATTGAGCGCATTGAGATACTGCGGGATTTGCGACTGGGCGCCTTTGATGTGCTGCTGGGCATCAACCTTCTGCGCGAGGGGCTGGATATTCCTGAATGCGGTTTGGTTGCGATCCTTGATGCAGATAAGGAGGGCTTTTTGCGATCTGAAACCTCTTTGGTTCAAACCATTGGCCGGGCCGCGCGCAACGCCGATGGGCGGGTCATCATGTATGCAGATCGCATTACCGGCTCAATGGAACGCGCCATTGGCGAAACCAACCGTAGGCGCGAAAAGCAACATGCCTATAATGTGACCCATGGCATCACCCCTTCGACGGTGAAAAAGAATGTCGAGGATGTGCTTGCAGGTCTTTACAAGGGCGATACAGATATGGCGCGGGTCACGGCGAAGATTGATCCGGCCTTGCAAGGCGGCAATATCCAAACCGTGCTCGAAGGTCTGCGGCTCGATATGCGCAAAGCCGCAGAAAATTTGGAGTTTGAGGAAGCCGCCCGTCTGCGCGACGAGGTAAAACGCCTCGAGACAGTTGAGCTGACGATCTCAGACGATCCTCTGGCCCGGCAATATGCGGTCGAAAAAGCAGTTGATGACGCCCATAACGCCTCAGGCCGGTCAAAAGGTGGGCGCGCTGGTCAAAGGGGCGGCGCCCGGCGGCGTAAATAGACATTACCCCGCGCGAAAAGGGGCAATAGGATCTGCGCCCTGTTGCCCCTGAAATGCGAAAAAACACTGAACTTACTGGGAGTTGTCCATACGCTCGGTGAGGTTGACGCTTCCTTGACGGGCGTACGGCCAGGTCAGTTTCACCTGACTGCCGCTGCCAGCTTGCTCGGCCTGAACATGAGGCAATTCATAGATATTTGTACTACCTGATTGTATGGTTCCAACCGGAACAACCGCCGCGACCGTCCGCGCGCGGCCATTGAACGGTAGGGAAGGCGACGTTGGGCTCATTCTGATAGTCATCTCTCCCAGGCGTGCCGCCCTGGCTCGACCAATGATACAAACCAAAAGCAAATTTGGGTGGTGTAAAGACGATCCCATCGGTGATTATTTTGTTCATAAAAGCCCCTTTCCAAACACTGCTCCATGCATTTGTGTAATTGCTCCGCAGCCGCAGCCCCTCAAGTGGGCGCTGCTCTGCGGACCAGCGGTAGGCGTTAAAAAGGCCTAGACGCAGCGCACAGTGCTCACACACCCGTCTCTTGCGAAGGTAATAGCTGGACGCCATTAATGCGCCATGCTCCGTCCAATTGGATCATTTGATAGGCCATGATGTGATATAGTCCCTGGCCATCGCGTATTTGCACTTTCTGCCAGTAGTACCCTTCAACCGTGGCTAGTTCCAAAAATGCAATCTCAGACGGGCGGTAAACCATTGGATAACCTTGCCGTACCATGCGCCCAAACACCTCTGGCGCACGAAATATCTGCTGAATCGTGGGGCTGGCGTAGGTAAAGGCACGCTCAAAATCATCCACCTGAAAAGCGGTAATTTGCGCACGGATTGTTGTTTCAATCTCTTTGCTCTCGGCCCAGGCTGGCAGTGCCGCAGCAACCCAAAAAGCAATTGTTAGAATGAACTTTCTCATAACGGCCTCCTGTTGACTTCTAGGAAAATAGGACGCAACAAGAGGGAGTCAAATTCGTGGCAGGTTAGATGAACTCGCCAGCAAGGCCTTTGTCGATCAGGGCTATGCTCTCTTCAATGCCCAAAAGCGCAATAAAGCCACCAAACCGCGGCCCCTGTGAAGCGCCTAAAAGCACCTCGTAGAGCGCTTTGAACCAATCGCGCATCGGGTCAAAGCGCTCGCGCCCACAGGCGAAAACCAAAGATTGCAGCGCATCCCCATCCAGGCCTTGATCCCAAGCCTTCAGCCCGTCGCGCAGCGCGATCAAAGCCTCGCGCTCTAGATCCGTTGGCGCACGGTAGATTTTGGCAGGTTTGACAAAATCATTGTAATAACGAACCGCAAAACCCGCCGCCGCATCCAAATCTGCATGGGTTTGGGCGGAGGCCTCAGGCGCGTAACGTTTGATGAAGCCCCACAGTTGATCTTTATCTCCCGCCCCTGAAACAGAAGCCAAATTGAGCAGCATTGAGAAAGGCACGACCATTTTACTGACCGGCACATCGCCGCCATGAATATGCCAAACCGGATTGTTCAGACGTGCTCTGTCGTCTTGCCCCTCATAGGCACGCAATTGCTGGTGATACTCATCGACCGCCTTGGGGATTACATCAAAATGCATCCGCTTGGCGGTTTTGGGTTTTAGATACATAAAATAAGACAGGCTTTCCGTGCTGGCATAAGTCAACCACTCATCAATCGATACGCCATTGCCAGAGGTCTTGGAGATCTTCTGTCCATTTTCATCGAGGAACAATTCATAGCTGAAATGTTCCGGTGCCGGGTGCCCCAAAATACGACAAATTTTATCATAAATAGGGGTATTGGTGGAGTGATCCTTGCCATACATCTCAAAATCCACCCCAAGGGCCGCCCAGCGCGCACCAAAATCGGGTTTCCACTGCAACTTCACATTGCCGCCAGTCACCGGAAGGGTCATCTCTTCACCCTCTTCGGTGTCAAAGGTAATGGTGCCATTTTGGGCGTCCACAGAATTCATCGGTACATAAAGCACCCGTCGTGTCTCAGGATGAATGGGCAGGAAGATGGAGTAGGTTTTCTGCCGCTCCTCGCGAAGCGAGACCAGCATCACCTTCATGATATCATCATATTTTTCCACAGCCCGCAGCAAAATTTGATCAAATTGACCAGATTGATAGAACTCTGTGGCGCTGATGAAGTCATATTCAAAGCCAAATGTGTCCAAAAACCGACGCAACATGGCATTGTTGTGATGACCGAAGCTCTCATATTCCCCAAACGGATCTGGAACAGAGGTCAAGGGCCGCTGCAAATGCTCGGTCAGCCTCTCCGGATTCGGCACATTGCCCGGCACTTTGCGCATGCCATCGAGATCATCAGAAAAACAGACGAGCCGGGTTGGGATGTCACTCAATTCTTGAAATGCGCGCATAATCATTGTGGTACGCGCCACTTCGCCAAAGGTGCCAATATGCGGCAGCCCGCTGGGGCCATAGCCCGTCTCAAACAAGACATAGCCTTTTTCAGGCGGCTTCTTTTCAAAGCGTTTCAAGATCCGCCGCGCCTCTTCAAAGGGCCAGGCTTTCGATTGAGTAGCAGCGTCACGCATTTTGGACATGTTTAACTCCAGTTTCCTGACGCTTCCCTATTGCCGCACGCGCCTCGGGTCAATAAGTTGTAGTCACAGCTTTAAAGGACGTCTCTTCGTGAATATTCATCCCCCTTCTCTCTCATCGCAAGATTGTCTGGTTGCGGTCATGATTGCCGTATCCGCAAGTGACGAAAACATTCGCACAGCAGAGCTTATGAGCATTCAAGCGATCGTAAACCACCTGCCAATCTTTGGAGAGTATGATGTAGACCGCATCAAATCTGTAGCCGCTATGGTCTTGGATCTTTTGTCCGAAGAAGACGGGCTTGATGCACTGTTTGGCTTAATCCGGGACGGTCTGCCCGATGGTTTGAACGAAACCGCCTATGCTATGGCCTGCGATGTAGCCGCAGCAGATGGGAAATTGGGGCAAATCGAGTTGCGTATGCTGCAAGAGATCCGCCATGAGCTTGAGGTTGACCGCCTGCATGGCGCGGCCATTGAAGCGGGTGCACGCGCAAGGTTTCGCACCCTAACGTAGATGCCCAAGCCAATCACGCAAAAGCGCATATTGCAGGCTGCGCGATCGCGCCTCCCAGCCCTTGGCCCCTCGCGGATTTTCATTGCCTTTCACTTTTTCACGCCGCGCCATATCGGCGGTCAAAATAGCAAACCCAAGGCTTTTGCCTTCATATGTGAGATACCCTGACAGCGAGCTGACAAAATTTAATGTGCCTGTTTTAACCCGGAGATCCACGCCAGCCATCGGCTTTCCTTTGTGGCGCAGGATCTTCGGCTTGAGCAAATCGGCCAGCCCATTGCGATGGTGCCAGGCCATAAACATTGCCAGCCCACCAGACGTAAGCCGCGATTGATCCGACAGACCGGAGTGATCGACAACCGCGCCACGCGTCCCATGGGCCTGAGCAAACTTGCTCAGAGCCGCTGCCGAATGGCGCAGATTTGGCGCGCCCGAGGCTGTGAGACCGATCACCTCAGCCGTTAAATTCGTCGACAATTTCAACATTGATTTGGCAATTTCATGGTAAGGGCGCGATTTCTTTTGCGCGATATCCACCGCTATAACCGCATCCGCGTGCTGCCCCTCGACGATGGTTGGAGACGGCAGCTGTATCCCCATCTCGGCGCATATCACCTGAAAGGCCTCGCCAGCATAGCGTCTTGGATTGCGCGCGGGCAACCACCGTGCCCCATCCTTGCGCAACGCAGAGCGCTGCACGGACCACTCCTCGCGCTTAGATGCGTATTGATATGCATAGCTCGGCGCGTCCCGCTCCTCAACACGAATCCCAATGGAGGGAATCTGCGGCCTATAAATTCGCCCCGGCGCACTCATCGACAGATCATAGCCGCCACCGGCCTGGCGCACCCATTCAAATTGCACCCGGTTAAGGTTGAGATTCACCCCGGCAATCGCCGGGTTGTAATTGGCTTGCGGCAATTGGCTGCTATCGATTTCATGCAGATAGGGGAAACCATTGTCCACAATCAATAGCCTACCTTTAATCCGCTGAATTCCTGTTTTCTGCAGGGCCTTTGCAAAGTTGACTAAATCATCTGTATGAAAAGTTGGATCCGCAGATCCAGTCAAAATGACATCCCCAACAAGCTCCCTATTTGTCACCCGTCCCTGCAGGCTCAAACGTGTGATGAATTGAAAATCACGCCCAAGTTCTTGCAAACCATAGGCGGCGGTCAACGCTTTGGTCACGCTGGCAGGGGGCAATTCTGTCTCAGGAAAATACGCGTCGAGAAAGACCCCAGTTTCTGGATCTATGAGAGCGCAGCTGACCTGACCTTTGAACGAAAACGAACGGACAATCGAAACCGCGCCGTCCAAAAACCCAGACGATACACCAGGCCTTGCGATGGGCCGCGAAGAATTCAAGGGCGCCACAGCAAAGGCTGAGGAGCCAAGCGCCGCCAGTGCTGTACTCAGAGCTGCTCTGCGTGTGAAAGTTTTTTTCATCCCCAATGGCTAGCTGGGCGCGTGGGTCTTTGGCAAGACCATTTTCAATGGTGCTGGTACCCGAGGCCGGTGGCTGCTACCCCGGCAGGATGTGGCGCGCGATACTCTTTATGTTGATCGGGATGATGCTTATCCCAACCGGCGATGCCGCCAGCAAACTGCTGTCAAATAACCATGGATATCATCCCTTTTTCATCACTTGGGCCAGGTTCATCGTCGGATCAGTCTTGGTGCTGCCCTTCATGCCACGCCGCTGCTTCACTGTTTTTCGCAACCCAGTGGCCTGGGGTCGAGGGCTGCTACTGGCTGTCGGCATCAGCGTCATCACCTTTGCTGTTGCATTAGAAGACTTAGCTGATGTTTTCGCAGTCTTTTTCATTGGGCCGATTATCAGCTACATTCTGGCGGCTATCTTCCTGAAAGAAGCTGTGACCCTACCGCGCAGCGCCCTACTTTTCCTAGGCTTCACCGGAATTTTGCTCATTTCCAAACCCGGCTTTGGCTTTTCCATTGGACTGGCGTGTGCCCTTTTCGCCGGGTGCGCCTATGGAATATTTCTTACCCTGTCGCGTCTGGCCGCTGGCCAGGAAGAGCCCAAAGCTCTTTTGTTCTCGCAATTGCTAATCGCCACCGTCCTCTGCACGCCTATGGCATTGATATATTGGCCAGAGCATCTCTTAGCCAGCCCATCCATGCTCGCCGTCTCTGGCGGTGCCTCCATGCTTGGCAATATGTTTTTGATCCTCGCCTATGGGCGCGCAACGGCCACCCGCATGGCACCCTTCGTCTATTTTCAACTCGTGGGCGCATTATTATTGGGATGGGGTATTTTTGCTACGCTGCCCGATATATGGGGGCTTACCGGCTTAGCATTGCTGATGATCTCAGGCTTTGCCTCCGCCTTCTTGCGCCGTTAACCCCACGCCCCGCGGTTGCGAATAGCCGAGGAACTCGCCATGCTCTGGGGCATATCAACGAAACACCAGGCCGGAGCCGAACAATGGCTCAAAAGCCTAGAAGAGCGCGCAGTAAGCCTCCCAGAGGCAAAGCGCCGCGCCGCAGGCGCGCATTTCGCCGCCAGCCCCTGCCCCGGTCGGGCTAAAACTCCAACGGGCATAAGTTGGAAAATATCCTGCCAATCACGCCACTGATGGATCTGCGCCAGATTATCTGCCCCCATAAGCCAGATAAAACGCGTGGTAGAATAGATCACCCGCAACCCACGCAAACTATCACATGTGAACTTTGTATCCAGCTGGGTTTCCACATCGGTGATGACAATACGCGGATGATCAATTAAACGCTTAGCATGGGCCACCCGCTTATCAAGCGGCGCAGGTCCTTGCGGCTTCAAAGGATTGGCCGGGCTGACCAACCACCAGACTTGATCAAGATCAAAGCGCTTTAGCGCCTGCTCAGAAATCCGCACATGCCCTTCATGGGCCGGATCAAACGACCCGCCCAAAAGGCCCACACGCCGCCCGGCGTAAGATTTTGGCAAGTTAAACCGCAACATTCCTTACCTTTAGCGCAGATAGACCCCTGCGCAAGCCATGGCCGTACCAGTTTTCGCAATTTCACATTTGCGCCCGCGCGTGCGCCACTGTAACAGAGGTTTGAATTTTTCAGTCTAACACCCGGGGGCACCTATGGCCGCATATCAGTACGTATACCACATGGATGGCGTTTCAAAAACTTATCCTGGTGGCAAAAAATGTTTTGAAAACATCCGCCTGTCTTTCCTTCCCGGCGTAAAAATCGGTGTGGTTGGAGTGAACGGCGCCGGGAAATCAACCCTGCTCAAAATCATGGCCGGCTTGGATACGGATTTCTCCGGCGAAGCATGGGCTGCAGAAGGCGCGAAAGTTGGCTACCTGCCTCAGGAGCCGAAACTGGAAGAAGGCCTGACCGTCCGCGAGAATGTTATGCTGGGCGTGAAGGCCAAAAAAGACATTCTGGATCGCTACAATGACCTGGCGATGAATTACTCCGACGAGACCGCCGATGAGATGGCGCAGCTGCAAGATGAAATTGATGCCAATAATCTTTGGGATTTGGACGCTCAAATTGACGTCAGCATGGAGGCTCTGCGCTGCCCACCAGACGATGCAATGCCCGAAAACCTTTCAGGCGGTGAAGCGCGGCGCGTGGCCCTGTGCCGGCTGTTGCTTGAGCAACCGGATATGTTGCTGCTTGATGAGCCCACCAACCACTTAGACGCTGAAACTATTGGTTGGCTGCAAAAACACCTGATTGACTATACCGGCACAATCCTCGTTGTAACTCACGACCGCTATTTTCTCGATGATATTACCGGCTGGATCCTCGAAATTGATCGCGGGCAAGGCGTGCCCTATGAAGGCAATTATTCCGCTTGGCTTGAGCAAAAGGCAAAACGTTTGGCGCAAGAATCCCGTGAAGATAAGTCCAAGCAAAAAACGCTGGAGCGCGAATTGGAATGGATGCGGCAGGGGCAAAAGGCCCGGCAGGCTAAATCCAAAGCCCGAATTGCCGCCTATAATGATATGGCCAATCAATCCGAGCGTGAAAAAGTGGGGCGTGCCCAAATCATCATCCCAAATGGGCCACGATTGGGCTCTAAGGTCATTGAAGTCTCTGGGCTCAAAAAAGCCATGGGCGACAAGTTGTTGGTCGAAGATCTCTCCTTCTCACTGCCCCCCGGCGGCATTGTCGGGGTGATTGGCCCCAATGGCGCGGGCAAGACCACCCTGTTCAAAATGCTCACCGGGCAAGAACAGCCCGATGAAGGCGCCGTTGAATATGGCGATACCGTGCAATTGTCCTATGTCGATCAATCTCGCGATGATTTGGACCCCAATGCCAATGTTTGGGAGGCCATTGCAGACGGTCTTGATGTGGTGCAACTGGGTGATGTGGAAGTCAACGGGCGGGCGTATTGTTCAGCTTTTAACTTCAAAGGCGCAACCCAGCAGAAAAAGGTCAGTTTGCTGTCGGGCGGGGAACGCAACCGGGTGCATATGGCGCGATTGCTGCGTGCGGGTGGCAATGTCTTGCTTCTCGATGAACCGACCAACGATTTAGACGTGGAAACCCTACGGGCGCTGGAAGATGCTCTGGTTGATTTTGCCGGCTGCGCTGTGGTCATCTCCCATGATCGCTTTTTCCTTGACCGGATCTGCACCCATATCCTCGCCTTTGAGGGCGATGCGCATGTAGAATGGTTTGAGGGCAATTTCGAAGACTATGAAGAGGACAAAAAACGCCGCCTCGGTGCCGATGCGCTTCAACCCACACGGATCAAGCATAAGAAATTCGCGCGTTAATTAAGCCCATCGATTTTGTTGGCGTTTCCCCGTGCCTCTTTAAGGCACCCCGCAGGCCTGCACGGGGGGTATCGCCTGCACATCTTCTGGCTTGCAAAAAAAATCCGAAACGGCCATATGACCTCTGCGACCGTTACCGCATCTCGACCAACTGTTTTGCTTACAAGGCCACAGTCCTCGACATGAATTGACTGACGCCGACCTGCCGCAATACCGTGGGCAGTAATGTAAAATGGAGTAAACGGGATGGCTACTGGCACCGTAAAATGGTTTAATGCAGACAAAGGTTATGGCTTTATTGCACCGGACAATGGCGGCGAAGATGTATTTGTGCACATTACGGCTGTGCAACGCGCAGGTTTGGACGGTCTGAATGACAACCAAAAAGTAAGCTTTGACGTCGAAACTGGCCGCAACGGCCGTGAAGCTGCGACTGACTTGCAAGCACAATAATATGATTTAGGGCCAATCTAAGCTAAGGATTTAATCCGCATCACTTAGATTGGCCCTTTTCATGGCGCCCGGCATTCAAGGGGCAGCTTAGGCATGGGCAATTCAAGCCTGTCTTTTAAAATCTAGTCCCGTGAAATTTTCTGCAAAAGTGGCATAAGCGCGCCCATATCCGGGCCATGCGACAGACCCGTCAAGGCTTTGCGCAGCGGCATAAACAGACCTTTGCCCGTGCGCCCTGTGGCCTCTTTGACTACCGAGGTCCAAGCGCCCCAAGTGTCCGAATCAAATGGGCCGGCCGGCAGCATAGACAGAGCCTGTATGACAAAATCCTTATCTTCTGCATCAATCACCGGGATGGCGCCATTTTGAATTAAATCCCACCAGCTGGCAAGATCATGTAGGGTCGAGATATTGCCGCGTGTGACCTGCCAGAAAGCCTCTGCCATTTCTGCCGGTACGCCAATGGCCACAACGTCTGCAGCAACGCCATCCAACTCAAGCCCTTGTAAATATTTCGCGGTCAGCGGCACCAAATCAGCCTCGTCAAATTTCGTCGGAGCAGAGCCAAATTTCGTCAGCTCAAAACCCGCAGAAATTTCCTCCATGGAGCCACGCAACTCAACTGGATCGGACGATCCCAAACGCGCCAAATGACTCAACAGCGCCATCGGCTGAACGCCTGCAGCCCGCATGTCCTGCAGCGCCAATGATCCCAAACGCTTGGATAGGCCTTCCCCTTTTGGGCCAGTTAACAAAGAATGGTGAGCAAAATTAGGTACTGAGCCGCCAATGGCGCGGATCATCTGAATTTGTGTCGCGGTATTGGTCACATGGTCTGACCCCCGGACCACATGGGTCACGCCCATATCCGTATCATCACAGATGGAGGCAAGCGTATAAAGCACCTGCCCATCACCACGGATCAGCACCGGGTCGCTCACCGAGGCCGCATCAATCGACAGATCTCCAAGAATTCCATCGGTCCATTCAATCCGTGATTGCTCGAGCTTAAAGCGCCAATGGCCCTTGCGTTCTGCACGCAGCGCCGCTCGCTCCACCTCTGAAAGCGCCAATGCCGAGCGATCATAAACCGGTGGCTTACCCATATTCAGTTGCTTTTTACGCTTTAAATCTAATTCGACAGGCGTTTCAAAACATTCATAAAAAAATCCTTGGTCACGCAGCTGATCGGCCACTTCTGCATAGCGGTCAAACCGGGCGGATTGATGCTCGATGCGGTCCCAATGCAGGCCCAGCCAGTCCAGATCGCGTTTTATCGCCTCAACATATTCCGCCTTGGAGCGCTCCGGATCTGTATCATCTATCCGCAGAATAAATTCTCCACCCGCCTGGCGCGCGATAAGAAAATTAAACAGCGCCGTGCGCAGGTTGCCGATGTGAAGAAAGCCCGTAGGCGAAGGGGCAAAACGAGTGGTTGTCATAGGGTTCTCCTGTTGCGCTGTCTTTACACATAGGGTGCAGGAGATGTCCAGATATCGCTGGCGCTATCATGTACTATGATCGCGCCAGCGATTGGCTATGGGATAGCGCCGATCCAACCAAAAGGCCCGCGGCGATAGGCGCGTCCCCGGTGCAGATTGGAAGCGCTTATACTCGCTAATATAGATCAAATGCTCAATTTTCTTAACTGTTTCACGAGTCAAAACCGGCCGCTATGCAATCAGCCACAGAGGCCTCATCGTCCACCAACATCTGCAAGATGCCATCAAGCACCGGATAGGACGGCAGGCTGTCTTCATCTTTTTGATCCGCGCGCAGCTCGGCGCTGGGGGCTTTGTCGATGATGCGCGGATCAATGACCACGCCTTTCGGTCCCATCATCCAGTTCCGGTGATGCGCATTGCGCCAGCGGCATATGTCAAACACCCGCGTCTTATACAGATCCTTAATCGGATTATATCCACCCGCCATATCGCCATAGATAGTCGCATAGCCGACCGCGACTTCCGACTTATTGCCCGTGGTCAGCAGCATATGCCCCAATTTATTGGATAGGGACATCAACAACAGACCGCGCAGACGAGATTGGATATTTTCCTCAGTTAAATCCGCAGGCCGGCCAGCAAAAATTGGCGCCAAACTCTCCGTGATCGCCGCTTGCGAGCCGGTGATTGGCAGGGTTTGCAAAGGCGCGCCCAGCGCTTGCGCCACCGAGGCGGCGTCCTGAAGCGAAGCTTGGCTGGTAAATTCCGAGGGCAACATGACACAATGCACATTTTGCGGCCCCAGCGCATCGGCTGCAATCGTGGCAACAATGGCCGAGTCAATTCCACCCGAAAGACCCAAGACCGCCGATGAAAATCCCGTTTTGCGCATATAATCACGCAGTGACAGTACCATTGCATGGTAGTCTTGCTCAAAAGCATCCGGCCAATGGGCCAGAGTGCCTGCCCCGGCCTGCCAGCCTTGATCGGTCAGCTCAAAATCCACGTGGGCAAGGCAATTTTCAAACAATGGCAAAGACAAGGCCAGAGCACCGCCGGGATTGAGTACGAATGATCCCCCATCAAAAACCTGATCATCCTGGCCACCAACCATATTCACATAGACCAGTGGCAGCCCCGTTTCGACCACCCGCGCAACCATATGCGCCATGCGCAAATCCATTTTACCCCGCGCATAGGGCGAGCCATTGGGCACAAAAAGCACTTCCGCACCAGACTCAGCCAAAGCCTCTGGTAAATCAGTATGCCACGCATCTTCACAAATCGGCGTACCAATTCGCAGGTTGCCCACCCGATAAGGCCCTGAGATATCCGAGGGTTGATAGAGGCGTTTTTCGTCAAACACATCGTCATTCGGCAAAATGTGCTTTTTGACCACAGTTTGGATCTGGCCACCGGCAAGAATATAATAGCCATTATAAAGACCGGCCTCATCGCGAAACGGCCCACCAATCCCCATGGCCGGCCCCTCAGCACAGGATTGGGCCAGGGCCTGAATTTGCGCCATCGCATCGCGGGTGAAAGCTGGTTTGAGCACCAAATCTTGCACCTGGTAGCCGGTGACAAACATCTCTGGCAACATAACCATATCAGCTCCTGCAACTTTGGCCGCTGTCCAAGCCTCAAGCGCTTCCGCAACATTGCCAGCGAGATCACCCACTGTTGCGTTGAGCTGTGCCATGGTTAACCTAAATCTCTGTGTCATCTGCTTGCTCAATCCTGTCAAACCCCCGCCTTATCTATCAGACATCCGCCGAAGCAAAAGCCCAATCGAATGGGAAATGTGGAAAGACATTGCCCTCACGGATGAGGTTTACTAGTCTGCAACGGATAAAAATAGAGTCAGCCCGACGCTGAGCCATTGTCTAAGAGGTTAAAACTTCAATGAATAAGAAGCTCTCACATCTCCTATTGGTCACAGCGACCCTGCTATTAAGCAGCCTGGCCCAGGCGCAAACGGCCACGATCCAGTCGAAACAATATGAAGACGGTGGTTATTATGAGGGCACGTTCAAAAACGGTCGCCAACATGGGCAAGGCACCTACAGCCTACCGACAGGTTATAAATACTCCGGCAATTGGGAAAATGGTGAAATTTCTGGCCAAGGTGCGGCAACCTTTCCTGATGGGTCGGTCTACACAGGTACGTTTTCTAATGGGAAACCCCATGGAACCGGCCGCATAACCTATGCCGATGGTGGCACCTATGAAGGCAGTTGGGTGGCTGGCAAAATCGATGGTCAAGGGGTGGCGGTTTATGCCAACGGCCTGCGCTACAAAGGGCAGTTTCGCAACACCAAACACCACGGCCGGGGCATTCTTACCTCCGACAGCGGATATCGCTATGAGGGCAATTGGGTTGACGGCGAAAAACAGGGCACTGGCACCATTATCTATTTGGATGGCGCGGTCTACCAAGGCTCTATTGAGGCTGGCGAGCGCTCTGGATCTGGCACTTTAACCATGCCCAATGGGGTGACCTATAAGGGCAGTTGGGAAAACGGAAAAATTAACGGGGAGAGCACCCTCACCCATGCAAATGGCGATGTTTTTACCGGCATTTTGCAAGATGGTAAGCGCGAGGGTCGTGGCAAGGTCGTCTATGCCAATGGCGATCTTTACGAAGGCCAATTCCACAAAGACCGCCGCCATGGCAATGGCGCTTTTCTCGCTGCTGATGGCTATCGTTACTCTGGCAGTTGGCAAAATGGCAAAATTTTGGGGCGTGGTGAGGTTCGCTACCCGGATGGGTCGATCTATTTTGGCGCCTTTGTTGATGATCTGCCTGAGGGTGTGGGCAAAATCACATATCCAGATGGCTCGACCTATGAGGGCAATTGGAAAGCCGGGGTCATCGAGGGGGCCGGAAAAGCGATCTATCCTAATGGCCTAGTCTATGAAGGCAGCTTTAAAAATGCGCAAAATCACGGCTATGGCATCATGACCTTTGCCGACAGTTATCGCTACGAAGGCAACTGGAAAGATGGTAAGCGCCACGGCGCCGGCCAAGCGCGATACCGTGACGGTACAACCTATGTCGGCGGGTTTGTCGAAGGGCAGCGCTCAGGTGAAGGCTACATCAAAATGAAGGATGGCTTTAGCTACACGGGCGAATGGCTCGACGGTGAAATTCACGGCATGGGTGCCGCCACCTATGCCAATGGGGACGTCTACACCGGAAGCTTTGTCGACGGGCGCCGCCAGGGCAAGGGCACAATGCGCTATGCCACGGGCGGGGTTACGAGCGGCACTTGGGAAAACGGAGTTTTGCAGCCGACCGAAGACACGGCGCCTGCGCCCAAGGAGGCGGCCAGCCCATCCGACTGATGCCTACGGCCGTTCACCACGGCACAATGTGTCCTTTTTGATCGAAAAATTGTCCAGTCTCATGCGCCTCGCGCACTTCAATGACGTCATGTAATCTCGCGGCGGCCTCTGGCGCAGGAAGTGCGTCATATTTGGCGGAAAAGGGCCGTGTTAACGGCGTGTCGACAGTGCCAGGATGCAGCGCAAAACATGACAGATGCGGATGACTGCGGGCCAATTCAATCGCAGAGGTACGCAAAATTTGATTAAGGGCAGCCTTGGCCGCCCGATAGGAAATCCAGCCCCCCAGCCGGTTGTCACCAATAGATCCCACCCGCGCAGAGAGCACCGCAACCCGGGCAGGGCGATCACGCGGCAGCAAAGGGCCAATCTGACCGAGAATAAGCGCTGGGCCAATGGCGTTGACCTGCATCTGTGCCGCCATGGTTTGCGCCGTCACAGCCTTAATTGTCTTTTCAGGCCCAACTCCGTCCAACGTCAACGCTCCCGAGGCAATGACGATTGTATCAAAGAGACCCTTGAGCGTCGCTAATGCGGGGGCGATACTATGCTCTTGCGTTAAGTCCAACCCCTGCTCTTTGCGAGACAGCCCCGCGCACTGCCAACCCTGGCTGCGGTAAGTCTCTGCAAGGGCCGTTCCAATAGCGCCCGAGGCACCGATGATCAAAATCCGCTTCATATGCCCGAAATAGGGCGCATCATTCACACGGCCACCACATAGCCACATTTTGCCAAAAATTGCGTGCGCGCACTGGCTTTTGTCATATTTTTTTACTTCCCATTTGCAAAATCACAGGTATACCTAGTTCCATGGAACATTTGACTGAGCAACTCCTCCTTCTAACACTTAGCCTAGGCTGAGCGTGCTTTTCGGCGCGGGACGCTCACCTAAGCCCAGCGCCGAACCCTTCCAAAACCCTAGCAAAAGAACAGTCCTATGACCCAAGATCGTGTATATATTTTCGATACCACTTTGCGTGACGGTGAACAAAGCCCCGGCGCAACCATGACCCATTCCGAAAAGCTTGAATTGGCTGAAATGCTTGATGATATGGGCGTAGACATCATTGAAGCCGGATTTCCAATCGCCTCGGAAGGGGATTTCAAGGCAGTCAGCGACATTGCCAAACGCAGCAAAAACTCCATGATCTGCGGCCTTGCCCGTGCCAATTTCAAAGATATTGATCGCTGTGCCGAAGCCGTGCGCCATGCGGCCCAACCCCGCATTCATACATTTATTGGCACATCACCCTTGCACCGCGCCATTCCCAACCTGACCCAAGATGAAATGGCCGAACGCATTCACGATACCGTCACACATGCCCGCAACCTATGCGACAATGTGCAGTGGTCGCCAATGGATGCCACCCGCACAGAATATGACTACCTCTGCCGCACCATTGAAATCGCCATCAAGGCTGGCGCAAGCACGATCAACATCCCCGACACAGTTGGGTATACTGCGCCGCGCGAAAGTGCAGAGCTGATCAGGCGTTTGATTAAAGACGTGCCCGGCGCCCCAGAAATGATTTTTGCCACCCATTGCCACAACGATCTTGGCATGGCCACCGCCAACTCCTTGGCCGCTGTGGATGCAGGTGCGCGTCAAATTGAATGCACGATCAATGGCTTGGGGGAGCGCGCTGGCAACACGGCTCTAGAAGAGGTCGTGATGGCCATGAAAGTACGTAACGACATCATGCCCTACCGCACGCAGATCGACAGCACAAAAATAATGGCCATTAGCCGCCGCGTGGCCACGGTGTCAGGCTTTGCGGTGCAGTTTAACAAAGCAATCGTTGGTAAAAACGCCTTTGCTCATGAGAGTGGCATTCACCAGGACGGCATGCTTAAAAATGCCGAGACCTTTGAGATCATGCGTCCCGAAGATGTGGGATTGAGCGAGACCAACCTGGTCATGGGCAAACACTCCGGCCGTGCCGCACTGCGCTCCAAGCTCAAAGATTTGGGCATTGATTTGGCAGACAATCAATTGAACGACGTCTTTGTGCGCTTCAAAGATCTGGCGGATCGCAAAAAGGAAGTGTTTGACGAAGATCTTCTTGCCTTGGTTCGGGCAGATACAGCAGACGAGCAATCCGATCACCTCAACCTCAAATCTTTACGCGTGGTCTGCGGCACCCAAGGCCCGCAGGAGGCCAGCTTAGAGTTGTCCATTGATGGGGTTTTGCACATCGTCACCGCCACGGGTGGCGGCCCAGTCGATGCAACCTTTAACGCGGTCAAAGAGCTCTACCCACACGCGGCGCGTTTGCAGCTTTACCAAGTGAATGCGGTAACCGAAGGGACCGACGCGCAGGCCACCGTCAGCGTACGGATGGAGGAAGACGGCAAGATTGCAACCGGACAATCGGCAGATACCGATACTGTGGTGGCCTCAGCCAAAGCCTATATCAACGCCTTAAACCGCTTGATCGTTCGGCGCGAAAAATCCGCGCCCGGGGAGGACTTGAAATCGGTTTCCTACAAAGACGCCGGCTGATCCCCGCCCATTTCTCTAGATTTATGGCTTGAAGTGGAAAACCACCCTACGGGGCCTTGGAAAGATGGTGCCTAAACCTTATAGATGGGGAAGTTCTAAGCCTGTGTCGGCTTAGGTTCACACCTATGGGGCGTTGCGGATGTTTGGACTTGGTGGTCTCTTTTCTTCAGATATGGCGATTGATTTGGGCACAGCTAATACTCTGGTCTACGTGCGCGGCAAGGGAATCGTTTTAAATGAACCCTCCGTGGTGGCCTATCAAGTCAAGGACGGTCAGAAAAAAGCGCTGGCCTTCGGCGAAGATGCCAAGCTAATGCTGGGCCGGACACCCGGCTCCATTCAAGCCATTCGCCCTATGCGCGACGGGGTGATTGCTGATTTTGACGTGGCAGAGGAAATGATCAAACATTTTATCCGCAAGGTTCACAAGCGCACCACCTTTTCCAAGCCAAAAATCATCGTCTGCGTACCCCATGGCGCAACTCCTGTGGAGAAACGTGCCATTCGTCAATCCGTGCTCTCGGCTGGGGCACGCCGAGCCGGTTTAATCGCAGAGCCGATTGCGGCAGCCATTGGTGCAGGCATGCCCATCACTGATCCCACAGGCTCTATGGTTGTGGATATCGGCGGCGGGACAACAGAGGTGGCGGTTTTGTCGTTGGCAGATATCGTCTATGCCCGATCGGCGCGCGTCGGTGGTGATCGGATGGATGAGGCCATTATCAGCTATCTTCGGCGCCAGCATAACCTTTTGGTTGGGGAAGCCACAGCTGAGCGGATTAAAACCACAATCGGAACAGCACGTATGCCCGATGACGGGCGCGGCGCCGCCATAACTATTCGCGGGCGTGACCTGCTCAATGGCGTGCCCAAAGAAACCGAAATCAGCCAAGCACAAGTGGCTGAGGCCCTCGCCGAACCGGTGCAACAGATTTGCGAGGCAGTCATGACCGCATTGGAGGCCACCCCACCAGATTTGGCCGCGGATATCGTAGACCGCGGCGTTATGCTAACTGGCGGTGGCGCTTTGCTGGGCGAATTAGACCTCGCACTGCGCGAACAAACCGGCCTGGCCGTCTCAGTTGCAGAAGAGAGCCTCAACTGCGTGGCGCTTGGCACGGGTAAGGCTTTAGAATATGAAAAACAGCTCGCCCATGTTATTGACTACGACAGTTAAACGTTAACCGCTCAACCCTTAGGGGAGCTTATGGCACGGGATCGCAACACTCCAGATCGCTATTCAACGGCCCTTGGGCGGCTCATGCTGGGCGCTTTGGTCGTTATGCTGCTTGGGCTCTTCTTGCTGTGGCGCATTGACAGTCCGCGAGTAGAGCGGCTGCGTATGGAAATTACCGATCGTGTTATTCCCAATTTTGCCGCCATCACGGCCCCGATGACCTCGGCGGTCAACATCTTACGCTCAGCGCGCAGTTACACGCGGATCTATCAGCAAAACCAAGAGCTGCGGCGCGAATTGCAGCAGATGAAGGCCTGGAAAGAAGCGGCGCTCCAGCGTGAGCAGGAAAACGCGCGGCTGCTTGATCTTAACAACGTGCGGCTCGATCCAAAGTTCACCAAAATCACTGGTGTGGTTTTGGCCGATAGTGGCAGCCCCTTCCGCCAAACGGTATTGCTCAATGTCGGGCGACGCGATGGGATCGTGGATGGATGGGCGGCCATTGATGGCATCGGCCTGGTGGGCCGTATCGCTGGCGTTGGGGAGCGCACCTCACGAGTGATCTTACTCACAGACACCGCGAGCCGCATTGCGGTCTCAATCGAATCCAACGGACAACGCGCTATGATTGTTGGCGACAACACCAGCCGCCCGCCTTTGGAATTCTTGGAGGCCCCCGAAACGGTCCGCCCGGGGGATCGTGTCGTGACCTCTGGGGATGGCGGGGTCTTTCCGTCAGGCCTTTTGGTCGGCCAAGTCACTCAAAACCTGTCGGGACGGCTGCGCGTGCGATTGGCAGCCGACATGCAAAGGCTCGAATTCCTACGCGTGGTGCGCCATCAACCACGCGAGCTCATCTCAACCGCCGGTGATCTAGTCGGAGTGCAACTGCCTGAGCCGCGGGGGGAGCCATGATGCAAGATCCCCCTCCACGCGTCTTTCGCCTGCAACTGACCTATCTTGCGATTGTTGCACTGGTGGTTTTGTTGCAAAGCCTACCGCTGCAAAGCCTGCCCTATCCCTTTGCCCCAGCAGATGTACCACTTGCCATCACCTTTGCCTGGATCATGCTGCGCCCCGATGTAATGAGCCCAATCCTCATCACCCTGGCCTTTTTATTTGCGGACGCCATTTTACAAAGGCCACCCGGCCTATGGGCGTTGATCGTGCTCTGCGCATCCATTTTCCTGCGAATGCGGACACGTGGCCAAAAAGAAGTTCTGTTTCTTTATGAATGGTTCATTGTCGCCTCGGTGATTGGGGTGAGCTTTTGGGTGCATTATTTCGCCTTAATGTTCACATTTTTACCAGTTCCGGATGTGCAACAATATGTCGTCCAAGTGCTGCTGAGCATTTTGATCTACCCGATCTGCAAATGGCTCTTCCGCCGCATGCTGCGCTTTGCCCTGACGCAAACATTGCATCCGAGCGCGCCGAGGGCCACAAGATGAAATACAATCCCAATGATATCATCAACTCGGCCCAACAACTCTCACGGCGTACCCTTCTAGTCGGCACCTTGCAGCTTGGCGTTGTTACGGCTCTGGGTGCCCGCATGCGGTTCCTACAGGTTAAAGAGGCCGAAAAATTCCGGCTTTTGGCAGAAGAAAATCGCATCAACATGCGACTCTTACCGCCGAGTCGGGGCATCATGTTTGACCGAGATGGGCGGCCGGTTGCCGCCAACGTACCCAACTATCGGATCTTGCTGGTTCGTGAAGAAACCAAAGATGTTGATCAGGTTTTGACGCAATTGCAAAAGCTCATTGCGATCAACCCAAATGATCTGGAAAAAGCCCGCAGAGAATTATTCCGCCGCAGCGCCTTTGTGCCGGTGACCATCGCCGAAAATCTCAATTGGAGTGATTTCGTGCGCGTGGCGGCCAATGCCCCGGCACTCCCGGGACTCTTAACTGATGTCGGCCTGTCCCGGATCTATCCGCAAAAAGAAAATTTGGCCCATGTGGTGGGCTATGTCGGCCCGGTGAGCGATCATTATCTATCCCGCACTGAAGACCCCGATCCGCTATTACAAATCCCCAGGTTTCAGGTCGGCAAAACCGGGGTTGAGGCGCAGATGGAGCACAGCCTGCGCGGTTCTGCTGGACACCAACGAATTGAGGTGAATGCAGTCGGACGGGTGATGCGCGAATTAGAACGCGCCGAAGGGCAGCCAGGTGCTACAGTTAAACTCACCATCGACAGTAAAATCCAAAATTTTGCTTTAGCGCGGATGGATGGGTTGTCCGCCTCTGCTGTGGTGATTGATTGCGCAACCGGAGATCTCTTGGCAGTGGCGTCGAGTCCGAGCTTTGATCCAAATCTCTTTGTTCGCGGCATATCGAGAAAAAACTATAATGCGCTGCGCGATGATATTTTTGGCCCGCTCAGGGCCAAAGCAGTACAAGGCACCTATGCGCCCGCCTCAACCTTTAAGATGATCACAGCCCTCGCGGCGTTGGAAGATGGGGTGTTGAGCCCAGATGATACGGTTTTTTGCCCCGGACATTTTGAAATTTCCAACAATCGGTTTCACTGTTGGAAAAAGCAAGGTCATGGCGCTTTGAACGTGGAAGATAGTATCGCGCAGAGCTGCGACGTGTTTTTCTATTCTATCAGCCAAAAAGTTGGTATCGAAAAAATTTCCACCATGGCCCGCCGGTTTGGCTTGGGCAAATATCACGATCTGCCAATGAGTGCCGTCAGCCGCGGCGTGACACCAACGCGGGCATGGAAACAAAAATCTTTCGATAAAGCCTGGCTGCTCGGCGATACCGTCAATGCCTCTGTTGGGCAAGGATATGTATTGGCGTCGCCGCTGCAATTGGCGATCATGGCGGCACGATTGGGAACGGGGCGGGCCGTTCAGCCCAGATTGGTACAGTCCATCGACGAAACAGCTATGCCTCTGGGGGCCGGCGCCCCCTTGGATGTGGATCCGGCCCATCTGAAAGTAGTGCAACGGGCGATGTTTGCAGTGACCAACACCAAAAAGGGTACAGCCTATAGCAAGCGCATTGTCAGCCCCGATCTCCAAATGGCCGGCAAGACCGGCACAGCCCAGGTGCGGCGCATCACTTCAGAGGAGCGGTTGACTGGGGTGATCCGCAATGAAGATTTACCCTGGAAAAAACGCGACCACGCGCTCTTTGTCGACTATGCCCCCCATGACAATCCCAAAATTGCCGTTGCGGTTGTGGTGGAACACGGAGGTGGCGGCAGCTCGACGGCTGCCCCAATCGCTAGGGATATCACACTGTTTGCCTTGACGGGACAAATGCCAGAGCTGAGCCATTATCCCACAGGCGTCAAAGCGCAGATCAAAGAAGAGCAAGAGGAGTTGGCCCCAAAGCTACTTGATTGGAGCACACTGGACAAAAATGGACAGGTGCAAACGTGAGCTATCTTGAGCATAATTTGGCCGCAGTGCCCGTCGGATTTCGGAAAATCCTGGCGCTCAACTGGCCAATTTTGATCTTACTCACTGCGATTTCTGGCGTGGGATTTGTCATGCTCTACTCAGTTGCAGGCGGTCAAATTGACCGCTGGGCACAACCTCAAATGTTGCGTTTTTTCTTGGGCATGACCGGGCTTTTTGTGGTGGCGATGGTGCCGATTTGGTTTTGGCGCAACATGTCTTTCCCCGCCTATTGCCTGGCGATTCTATTGCTCATCTCTGTGGAATTCGTCGGCACAACCGGCATGGGGGCCCAAAGATGGATCGATCTTGGCTTTATCCGCTTGCAACCCTCCGAGGTGATGAAAATCGCCTTAGTTCTGGTACTGGCCGCCTATTACGATTGGTTGCCCCGCGAACACATTTCGCGTCCATTTTGGGTCTTGCTACCTGCGCTGTTGATTTTATTCCCGGTGTTCTTAGTTCTCAGACAACCCGATCTTGGCACCTCACTACTATTGATCATGGGCGGCGGCGCGATAATGTTTTTGGCCGGGGTGCATTGGGCCTATTTCGCAACGGTCATCAGTAGCGGCATTGGCCTTGTTGTGGCCGTTTTTCAAACCCGCGGCACAGGCTGGCAATTGCTCAAAGACTATCAATACAGCCGGATTGACACGTTCCTCGATCCAGGTCGGGACCCATTGGGCGCAGGCTATCACATCACTCAGGCGAAAATCGCTCTTGGTTCGGGCGGTTGGACCGGGCGTGGCTTGATGCAGGGCACTCAATCTCGGCTTAACTTTTTGCCCGAAAAACATACAGATTTCATCTTTACCACCCTATCAGAAGAATTCGGGTTCATCGGTTCAATCTCGCTTTTAGGTCTCTACACTTTGGTGGTTCTCGCCTGCATTGCCTCGGCCCTTAGTAATAAAGACCGCTTCTCCGCCTTATTAACCCTCGGCATTGGCATCACCTTCTTTTTGTTCTTTGCGGTGAATATGGCCATGGTGATGGGGCTAGCGCCAGTTGTGGGTGTACCATTGCCATTGGTGAGCTACGGCGGCTCTGCTATGCTTATCTTGCTGCTCGGCTTTGGCTTGATGCAAAGCGCCCATGTCCACCGTCCAAGGCCAAAACTCAAATGATAAATATCCTATTCGCCGCCAGCCCAGAGCAATTTGAACTCTATGAATCGCCGTTGCTGCAGGGTCTAGCACAGCGGGGGATCATCAATACGAATGTGACAACGGACTATCCGCCGGCTGATATAGATTATGTAGTCTACGCACCCAGCAGTACCCTACAAGATTTCACCCCCTTTACCCGCTGCAAAGCGGTGCTTAGCCTCTGGGCTGGCGTGGAGAAAATTGTTGGCAATGCCAGCCTGACGCAGCCACTATGCCGAATGGTCGACAGTGGCCTGCGTCAAGGCATGGTGGAATGGGTCGTTGGCCATACCCTACGGTACCACCTGGGGATGGACCAGCATATCGTCAACCCAGATCACATTTGGCGCGAAACCCAACCGCCCTTGGCACAGGATCGTCCTGTCACAATTCTGGGATTGGGCGCCTTAGGTCAAGCCTGTGCAGCCGCATTGACCACACTTAAATTTCCCGTGAGCGGCTGGTCTCGCACACCTAAGAAAATTGATGGTCTGACCTGCCATCACGGCCTGGACGGGCTTCTGGCCGCATTGCAGAGTACAGAAATTCTGATTTTGCTTTTGCCAGATACCCCAGGGACCGAACATGTGATCAACACCCAAACCCTAGCGCAGATGCCACGCGGCTCTACGATCATAAACCCCGGCCGCGGGCCACTGATTGATGATACAGCCCTCTTGGCGGCGCTTAAGGAAGGGCATATTTCAGCGGCTTGTTTGGATGTGTTTCGCGTGGAACCATTGCCGCAAGATCATCCCTATTGGCAACTGCCAAATGTCACAGTCACACCACACATCGCCTCTGGCACCCGCCCAGCCACCGCGGCTGAGGTTTTGGTAGAGAACATAGTGCGCGGAGAAAAAGGCGCGCCGTTTCTAAATTTAGTCGACCGGACAGCGGGGTATTGAGCCCCCTCTCACCGCACCAGCGCCTCTCAATCATCGCAAGATTGGTGGCTGACCAGGCGTGCTGCCCGGCGACAGGCGTTCGGGCGCCACTTCTGGTATGGGCAAATCAAAGCGCAAGCCCGTTTTGACAAATCGCGCGACCATAGGATGATCTGGCAAGAGATAAGACACGTCCCAAGGCGCCCCATCCAATTGGGAAAACTGCAAGTATTCTTGTATCAATTTCGCCAAATCAGCCTGGGCTGCCGGAAATTTTCCCACAAAGCAAATGAGTGGATTTTTCACCCCAGCCCCATCGCAGGCTTGCACCAAACAGGCAAATTCTGCTAAGCCCTGCGCGGCAGTAAGTTTTACCGAAAGCGCCTCAAGCGCCTTGGGCGGCAGTGCGGGCGGCGGGGTAATTTCGGAAATCCGCTGGGCCATTTCATCAGGCCGCTCATCCAGAGAACACGCCAACCAATCAAGCGTATCGCATTCGAACAAATAACCAATAGCAGAAGAACCAGGATTGAGCGCAATACCACTGTCCTGCCCAACCAGCATTTGCACCAAAGCCCGGCCCGACACTGAAAGGTAATCCGCCTCGCCGCCCACCGCCTCAGCCAAATGCAATTCCGTATCAAAGATCGCAACATAACTTTGCCCATCCCGTTCGACGATTTTGGGCATTACATTTTCATCAGATGCTTCGGCCTCAAGCGCCAAGAACACTTCCGCATCACAAAGGCGTTCAAGCACTGCGGAAAAGCGCGCGGGATCTTCCGGCGCGGCTTGGAGCATGACAATCGTGCGTTCAAGCGGAGTCATCGGCCATCTTTCTGATCTGGCCAATCCGCTCCTGTAGCGCTGGAATTAGCTCAGTTTCAAACCAAGGGTTGCGTTTGATCCATCCAGTATTACGCCATGAGGGATGCGGCAAGACAAAGCTGTTCTCACCATATGCGCGCCAGTTGCGCAAACGGTCATTCACCCGCAGCCCATCGCGCAAATGCCAGGCCTGCGCATAGCTGCCAATCAGCAAGGTCAAGGAGATTTGCGGCAGTGCCCTCAAGGCCAAATCACGCCAAGTTTTGGCGCAGATGGCCGGAGGCGCAAGGTCATAACCAGCGGCATTATAGCCCGGAAAACAAAACGCCATGGGCAGGTTCGCGCAAAGGTTTTGGTCATAAAACTCTACACGGCTCAGGCCCATCCACTGACGCAAGCGCTGGCCCGAGCGGTCATCAAATGGTCGACCGGAGCGATGAACCCGCAGCCCGGGCGCTTGGCCGGCGATCAATATTTTAGCCTCTGTTGCCGCCCATACCACAGGTCGAGGCTTATGCTCTGAAACTCCTTGAGAAAAGCGCGTTTCGCACAGGCGGCACTGCGTAATTTGCGTAAAAACTTCTCCATTGTGGTTGCTGGCCCGCATCGAGTAAACTATCTCCTGTCACACGCAATCAGTGGAGCGCTAATTAATGTACCGTGTTTGGAATTTTATCGCAAACTACTCAATCTTATTGATTTCCGGGGCTCTCATCGCACTGATCTGGGCAAATGTTAATCCAAGCAGCTATCATCATTTTGTAGAGTTTCCACTTTGGTTCAATAACCATGTGGGCCTAGACTATAGCTATTGGGCCAAGAGCTTTGGTACAGGCTATGCTGAATTTGGCGGTGCTGGCAGTCTCAAAGTTTTGAGCCTGCACTATCTCGTTAATGATATGCTCATGGCGTTCTTTTTTGCCATTGCCGCTAAGGAAGTTTGGGAAGCTGTAATCCTAAAGAATGGCTCTTTGCGTGGGAAAAAAGCTGCAACACCCCTGTTCGCCACGTTAGGCGGCATGTTGGGCCCCGTCTCGGTTTACCTCGTGCTGGCTGCCTTCATGGGATCAGATACCTATGATGCCGTGGCCAATGGCTGGGCCATCCCAACTGCAACAGACATCGCCTTTTCCTATTTGGTGGGGCGGTTGGTCTTTGGTGCGGGACACCCGGCGGTGCGCTTTTTGCTACTCCTAGCCATCGCTGATGATGCCGCTGGGCTTATAATTTTGGCGGTATTCTATCCACAAGGGGATTTAGCTCCGATCTGGCTGGTACTCTCGGTTGGCGCGGCTGTGGCTGTTTATCTGCTGTTTAACATGCTGCCGCGCCTTTTGGATGTGGACAAGCAACTGCGCCCTGTCTCGACTTGGGTGCGCAATTACCTCAGCTTTTGGCCCTATCTATTGGCAGCTGGCCTGTCATGGTATGGCTTCATGCGCGCTGGCTTACATCCCTCTCTTGGTCTCTTGCCCATCGTCCCCGCCATCCCACATGCAGATCGCGCCTTCGGAATTTTCTCAGAAGCAGAGCGATACCTGACGGACCTTTTAAACCACTGCGAGCATCTGTTGAAACACCCAGTTGAAGTGGTGCTGTTCTTTTTTGGGCTGTTGAATGCCGGTGTTGAGTTTGGCGCTATGGGTGCAGCGACATGGCTAGTTTTGGCTGGCCTGTTGATTGGGAAACCCTTCGGTGTTTTGCTCTTTGGTTGGATCGGTGCGCGGGTATTCCGTCTGGGTATGCCAGATGGAATGCGGATCATCGATCTGTTTGTCATCGGCTGTATCGCGGCCATCGGCTTCACCGTGGCGCTGTTCATAGCGGTTGTGGCCTTCGAAGCCGGACCCGTTCAAGATGCAGCGAAAATGGGCGCGCTGTTCTCTTTTGCTGCAGCTGGTATTTCTCTGGTGGTCGGTAAATTGACAAACGTTGAGCGCAAAGACCTATAGGCACAACCAACATAGACGGGCGTCTCAAAGCCAAGTCAACAGCTTTGGGGCGTCTGTTACAAAAGACGTTATGTTTATCCGTTCAACTTATCTGCACTTAAAAAGTATTTATTGATTCCTTTCAAATTTTATTGAGTTACGTTAATTTCACAAAAAAATTGGACAGAGCGGGTTCTCGAATATATGCAAATCTTTTTGGGCCACAACCCAATGTAAAGTCATTTTAAACAATGCGTCTTTCCACGTAAAATTGGGCACCTCCTTACGAATTTTGGGTCCGAAAGATACTGGAAAAATAAATTTTTTCAATATGGTGGCCTGGCTGAAGAAGCCAGCTGAAAGGCACATAACCAGGGCTACATCATCTCTTTTTCGCTCGGCTTCAAGGGCGTAACAACGCTGCGCCATATGGCCAGGGAAAATGCCTGGCCAAACAACTCACAGGTCAATGCTATAAGGGCCTCTATGCGAAGCAACAAAGATCTTATTGAAGCCAAGCAAGCCAAATTGACGCAAACCACCGGCAGCGCAGATTCGCTGGCCAACAAAAACGCACGCATGATCGTGGCAGAAGCGGATTATCAAACCCACGAAATGATGGTGCAAGCTGCGGTACAAAGTGTTGAGGCCGCCCGCGTGGCTGCGGACCGGCAAGCCCGGTATTTGGCCACCTTTGTTGCCAACGTGAGGCCTGAGGATCCCTCTTATCCGCGCAAGTTTGAAAACACCTTATTGTCTTTTCTTATTTTCGGAGGTGTTTACTTAATTATGTCACTCACCGCGTCCATCCTGCGCGAACAGGTCTGACCCTGGAGATATTTTAAAGCCATCTATGAAAAATCAACAACAATAGCCCTTCGCGCAATTTTTGCGATTTCAGGGCTTGAAACGTCCGCGCTTCCGGCGTATCCCCTGCCTCGCTGATGGGTCGTAGCATAATGGTAATGCACCTGTTTTTGGTACAGTAGAGTGCAGGTTCGAGTCCTGCCGACCCAGCCAGCTCTATCTCCTAAATCGTCAGGTGTAATTTTGGTTTCCAAAATGGCCGGAACAGCTCAATTTTCGGGCATTTATCCATGACAACTTGCATCCCAGCCTCTTCTGCCAGCTGGGCCGCAGCATGATCCACCACGCCGATTTGCCCCCAAAGCACTTTTGCACCGATCGCGATGGCCGCTTTCGCAACACCCATAAGATCTTCGGGACGGCGAAACACTTCGACCATATCCACAGGACGATCTATGGCCGCAAGGCTTGGGTAAACTTTCAAGCCTCGGATGTCCTCAAGGCCCGGGCGCGGATTGACCGGGATCATGTCGTAGCCGGTTTCACTGAGTACCCGTAAAACCCCATAGCTAAATTTGGTTTTATCAGGGCTTGCGCCAACCATCGCGATGGTTTTGACCGATTTTAGAATCCCCTGCAAATAGGCATCTGAATAGGGTTGAGTATGGTCCATGGTCAGACCTCCTTTGGCAGGGCAATATCAGCCTTGAGTTCGTGGGATTGCAACGGATCCAGAAATGGGTTGCGGTAGAGGCGGTCATGGCTTTCCACCCCAATTTCGAGCGTGATGTCAGACATAGGGCGCGCCACACATAAGATCACGTAACCTTGATTGATTTGCCGATTGTTCAGCGCCACTTGCCGGCGCTGGTCGACTTCTCCTGCGGTCAATTTTGCCGCGCAGGTGATGCAGCCGCCATATTTGCAACCATAGGGCAAATCTACCCCCTGATCGCGCAGGCTGTCCAAGAGGGGACGGCGGGGGTTCACCTCATATTGCGCCCCATCGCGGTTTGATAAGGTCACGATCACAGCCAAATATCACTCGTGCAATCACCGCCCGGATAGCGCGCTTCATGGCAACGGGAAGGACCATTGGGCTCCTGTCCAAAGTTGACAATAAAATCCTTATTTAAAACCATTCCGCCATTTTCCGGATCGCAATCAATCTGCACCATCACGCCACCCTGCTCGCGAATTTCAGGATAAAATTGATTGTCCCAAGTGCTGAACAGGCTGGTGGTGACGTAGAGACGTCGGCCGTCGAGAGACAATTGGAACATCTGCGGTCCGCCAGCCATTTTCACCCCATTCACCTCCGGCGCCTTGCCCAATAAGCCGCCCATCCAGACCTGTCCCGTCAAAACCGGGTTATGCGGATCTGAGATATCATATTGACGCATATCCCCATGCAACCAGTTGTTGAGGTATAAATATTTGTCATCCATCGAGATTAAAATAGCCGACATCACCCCCGGCACCGGGATGGGCCATTCAGGATGCGGTTCATTGGCCACATCAATGATCTTTTCCCATTGCCATTTTCCAGCCTCATCGCGCCACCAATGGATCACATTTGAGCTGAGCGCCGCCCCACAAAACCCATGGGTACTATCCGGATCATGGTGGAATTTCACCTCCAAGGGCAACAATCCATCCTCGCCAAGATACATCGTTTCAATCGGGACTTTCTTCTCAAAATCCCAGAAATGGATTTCGCGGCCATATTTCAAATGCCCGACTTCTTCTAAATCAAACCCCGGCATAAAAGTATTGGGGGCGGCCCATTCAGAAGAGACCATCACATTGTGGCGTGGTTGATACCAAAAATCATATC
Organism: uncultured Planktomarina sp.; assembly: GCA_905181815.1. Classification (GTDB taxonomy): domain Bacteria; phylum Pseudomonadota; class Alphaproteobacteria; order Rhodobacterales; family Rhodobacteraceae; genus Planktomarina. The sequence continues at coordinate 68,352 of CAJIZA010000007.1, forward strand.
CGAACTTGATATCGCCCATGGAATTCTCCCACCGCCCGACGATGTCAAAATCTTTGTTCAGATGGAGATAACCGCCTGGCGCTTCCCCTTTGGCATCACCCAACATGGAAATAATGATTTCGGAGCCTAAACAATGCACCGTATGCGGTCCCGACAGATTGGTTTTTGACTTGATCTCAGCCCCATCAATCACCTTGTGAAGGCGCGGCGCACGCGGGTCACTGGCCGTGTCGACCACATGGATGTTGTTCGAGCGCACCCCAGGCAGCAGCAAATACTTGCGCGACATCGAGCCATCGTCGAAACAGGACGAGCAGGCGTTCCACCCCATATGGTGTAACTCATCGCCAATGCCAGGCATCTCCAAGCGGTGGATGACCTGCGAATAAGTCGGACTGTCGGGATCAACATCCACCGTTGCCAAATAATCGGGTTTTTGAATGCCCGTGCCGGTGTAAATCGCAATAGTATAGAGCAGCTTTTCACGCGGAGCTTTGATCGCCTCCTGCGGACTTGCGTAGCCCGGTCCACAACAGTCCTTCATTTTCACCGCTCCCTTTTGCGTCGCCGGGCACTCCTGGCCCATCAAAGATCGCAAGTCTCACCACCCTATCACGTCCACGGGAGGTCTCTTGTGAACTCTTTCTGCCTCATCTCTAGCCTAATCCGTGCAGCGTTTTGGTTTCAAGGTAATCTTCCAATCCCATCATACCACCTTCGCGGCCATTTCCTGATTGTTTATACCCCCCAAAGGGCGAGCCATAATTGAAGCCGCCACCATTGATGTGAATTGCACCAGCCCTGAGGCGGGCCGCGACACGTTCCGCACGCGCCGGATCGCCAGTTTGCAGGTAGGCAGCCAGCCCGTAGGGCGTGTCATTGGCGATTTCAATCGCCTCAGCTTCGTCCTCGAAGGGAATGATGACTAAGACAGGACCAAAGATTTCCTCCTGCGCAATCCGCATATCATTCGACACATCACAAAAGATAGTGGGTTTCACAAACCAGCCGGTATCGATCCCCTCCGGACGTCCCAAGCCACCAGCCAAGAGGCGTGCGCCCTCCTCAAGCCCCACTTTAATCATGGCTTGCACCCGATCAAATTGAATACAGTCAAACAGCGGGCCAATATGCGCGCCCTCTTGCGCCGGATCTCCCACCTCGGTGGCCTCCGCCGCGCGTTTGGCAATCTCAAGCACAGCCTCATAGCAGCTGCGCTCGACCAATAGCCGGGTTGGCGCATCGCAAGACTGCCCCGTATTGTACATGCATTCGGCGACCGAGGCACTCACCTGGGTCTCAAGATCGCAATCGGCAAACACCAGATTGGGCGATTTGCCACCAAGCTCCAAGGTCACGCGCTTGACGGTTTCTGCCGCATCACGGGTCACAGCCGTCCCAGCACGGGTGGAACCGGTGAAAGACATCATCTGCACATCCTTGTGGCGCGACAGGGCCGCTCCCACCGTTGGGCCATCGCCCTGGACCAAATTGAACACACCCGGCGGAAAGCCCGCCGCATCTATAATTTCAGCGTATATCATCGCAGAGATCGGCGTATGCTCAGAGGGTTTCAAAACGCAGCAACAGCCCGTCGCCAAGGCCGGTATGACCTTCAATGCAATTTGGTTCATCGGCCAATTCCAAGGGGTGATTAATCCGCACACCCCAATCGGCTCGCGTAAAAGTATGTCCCCATTGCTCAAAGTCTCCCGTTCCACCAACTCGGCCAATGCGTCCATGAAACCCTGCAAATGGCCAATGGCGGCATCGGCCTGCGCATCGCGGGCCATGGTGATCGGCGCGCCCATCTCCATGCGCATCGCCTGCGCCAAATCTTCAAACCTGCTCTGGGTGACCTTCATCAAGCTTTGCAGAAGAGCCACCCGTTCAGATTTACCCGTCTGGCTATAGGCCGGAAAGGCCAACACCGCCGCCGCAACCGCCGCGTCCACATCTGCCGCATCCCCCAAAGGCACGATGCCGATCTGGCGCTCATTGGCGGGGTTTGAAACGGGCATATTGGCCTGTGATCTCGGCGCCACCCACTGCCCGGCGATGTAAAACTTACCTAGATTGCTTGTGTCGACTGTCATAACGTTTCGCTTTCAGCTAGAACCTTTGGTCATTATTCACAGGCGCGCCACTTCTGCACGCAAAAAATCACGCTTTAAACTCAGCGCGAAGAGCTTCGGTTTGCGCGCCCAAATTCGGCACTTTCTGTCCAGATCCGGCATGGCTTGTCACCGGCAAAGCGGCCAAAGAAACATCACAATCGCCAATCTGTGCCACGGAATTGCGCAAAAATGGATGGTCCGACAGATCCGCCACAGAATTGAGTTGCGCATTGGCAATTTGCGCCGCATCCAGCCGGTCCACCATCTCAGCGGCGGTGAACTGTGCAAAACAATCCGCCACGATGGCATCCAGCGCATCACGATGGGCATATCGCTCCGGATTTTCAGAAAATCTGGGATCATGGGGCAACTCCGGTCGCTGCAAGACCTGGCTGCATAGAGCCGCAAATTCTCGGTTGCTTTGCACTGAAATTAAAACCTGTGCACGGTCACGACATTCAAAGGCGCCATAGGGGGCAATAAAGGAATGTTTCAATCCCGAGCGCGCCGGAGCGCCGCCCATATAGCGATGTGCCAACAGCGGCATATTCATCCAATCGGCCAGCACATCAAACATGGAAATTTCCAAATCAATGCCCTGCCCCGTGCGCGCCCGTTGGATCAAGGCGCGCAGAATGGCCGAAAAGGCGGTCAAACCTGTCGAAAGATCGGTCAGGGACAGACCCACACGCGCCGGGCTTTCTGCGCTGCCAGTCACAGAACACAGACCACTCTCCGCTTGGATTAAAAAATCATAGGCCTTCTTTTTCGCCGCCGCGCCCGATTGCCCATACCCTGAAATCATGCAGGTGATCAATCCGGGGTTGTCACGTCGCAGCTCTGCGCCGCCGAGCCCCATTCGCGCCACCGAACCGGGTGCAAGGTTGGAGACAAAGACATCAGCCTTGACCAGCATACGGTGCATGAGCGTTAAGTCATCGGGATCTTTGAGGTTCAAGCAAATCGATTCCTTGCCGCGGTTCAGCCAGGCAAAAATCGCACTCTGCCCATTGGCGCCCGCATCATAGCCGCGGGCAAAATCCCCCTCCGGACGCTCAACCTTAATCACCCGCGCCCCAGCATCCGCCAGCATCAAACCACAATAGGGCGCCGCCACTGCCTGCTCGAGGGAGACCACCGTCATCCCTTCCAGTTCTTTATTCAACCCCATGGAATCATCATCCATCTTTCAAGCCCATGTCCGCTATCGCGCCAGTTTGTGCCCTCGGGTCGCCAAAAGACAAGGCCAGAGGGCCGACCGTGCGCGGAAAATACCATCAATCTCCGGACCAATCGCGCTGATGTTTTGAAACTCATCTGCCTGGTTGCCTATATTTTAGGCAAATCACGACATCTGCCGTTTTTTCCCAAGGTTCAAAGTTTACGCCGCTCTGCAGCAATTTGAAGGTGGTGACAGATTTACATCGGGTAGAACGAAAGGAAGAAGAGTGAAACTGATTATTGCAACGATCAAACCCTTCAAGCTCGAAGACGTGCGCGAAGCGGTGTCTGAGGTCGGTGTCAGCGGCATGATGGTGAGCGAAGTCAAAGGCTTCGGCGCTCAATCTGGTCACACCGAAACATATCGAGGAGCAGAATACACGGTTAATTTTGTTCCCAAAATCAAACTTGAAATCGCCGTCACCGATGCGGCTGCGGCCGGTGTGGTGGAGGCAATCACCAAAGCGGCCAATACCGGAAAAATCGGTGATGGCAAAATTTTCGTCCTTGACCTGGAACAAGCCCTGCGCGTGCGCACCGGCGAAACAAATGAAGAGGCTCTGTGATGCGTAGAGAGTTAACGAGTAAATTAGGAACTGTAAGTTTGGCCGCTCTGCTGCTAGCCGTTCCGCAACTGGCCGCAGCGCAGGAGGCGGATCTGACCCCGCTGAATGCCGACATCGGCTTTATTTTTACCACATTTATGTTTCTGGTCTCAGGGTTCTTGGTCTTCTTCATGGCCGCAGGTTTTGCCATGTTGGAAGCCGGTTTGGTGCGCGGCAAGAACGTGGCGATGCAGCTGACCAAAAACATGGCACTGTTCTCTCTGGCGTCGCTGTTCTTTTACATATTGGGATACAACCTCATGTATCCAGGCGATGGCTGGACCATTCAAAACGTGCTTGGCGCCTTTTCGGTCACCGCACTTGAGCCTGTTGGGCTCGAAGGTGTTGAAGCTGATTTGACCTACGCCTCTGTCGGCTCAGATTTTTTCTTCCAATTGATGTTCTGCGCAGCCACCGCCTCTATTGTGTCAGGCGCATTGGCCGAGCGGATCAAACTTTGGCCGTTCCTGGCCTTTGTTATCGTTCTTGTAGCCGTCATCTATCCGATCCAAGCCAGCTGGAAATGGGGCGGTGGCTTCTTGGACGCAATGGGCTTTCAAGACTTTGCAGGCTCAACAGTTGTGCACTCCGTCGGCGGTTGGGCGGCTTTGACCGGCGCGATCATCCTTGGCCCACGCTTGGGCAAATACAAAGACGGCAAAGTAAACCCAATGCCAGGCTCAAATCTCGCATTGGCCACCTTGGGGACATTTATCCTCTGGCTCGGCTGGTTCGGCTTTAACGGTGGGTCACAACTTTACATGGACACATCTGGCAATGTGGCTGATATCAGCCGGATCTTTTCCAATACCAACACAGCGGCAGCAGCCGGTGCGGTGGCAGCGCTAATCTTGACGCAACTCCTGTACAAAAAACCTGATTTGACCATGATCTTGAATGGGGCCTTGGCAGGCTTGGTGTCCATCACTGCGGAGCCGCTGACCCCTTCACTGGTCTCAGCGACCCTGATCGGTGCTGTTGGCGGTGTCATCGTCGTCTTCGCCGTGCCGCTTCTGGATCGCTTGAAGATTGATGATGTGGTAGGGGCCATCCCGGTGCACCTCTTCGCAGGCATCTGGGGAACTCTGGCCGTTTGCTTCACCAACAGCGCGGCCAGCTTCTCAGTTCAACTGACATCAATCGTCATCGTCGGTGCTTTTGTGACTGTGGCCTCCGCCGTGGTTTGGTTGCTGCTCAAAGCGATGTTCGGCCTGCGGGTCAGTGAGGAGGCCGAAATCACCGGTCTAGACCGCAGCGAGCTGGGCATGGAAGCCTATCCGGAATTCTCGGGTAGCTAATTTCTTTCCCGCCGTACTGGGCCCCCTGAAAGGTGACTTTCAGGGGGCTTTTCTATACGCGTCGCACGGGAACTGCCGGGCCCTGCTCCAATTCTGTCAAAAGATCCAACAAAAGCTCATAGCGCTCGGCGCCAAGCTGATTTCTATAATTTGCGGCAATCTGCGTAGCCTGCACCAAATTGTCATCAATATGCTGTTGCCCGGCTGGAGAAATAACCACAGTTTGCCGCCGCCGATCCTTGGTATCTGACGCCCGGATGACGAGGCCATTTTGCGCAAGGCTTCGGATAATCCGCGATAGGCTTGGCATCAACAAACAGGCTTGCCGTGCAATCTCTGTCAAATCCTGCGGGCCAAATTCAGACAATATACGCAGCACCCGCCATTGCTGTTCGGTCAAACCAGAAGCTCGCAGCATATCGCGGATCGGCGCCATGACCTTTTCACGCGATCGCATCAAGGCAATTGGTAAAGACCGCCGTGTCGAGGGAAGCTGAAGCTTGGTTCTGGCCATTGACGCACCTATGAATTGCCGTGCAATGTTATTTAAAAATATTGACAGCACAATAAAAAATCAGAACACTCCATTTAGTTAACATGTTACCTAAAATCTAGGGTTGAAAGAGAGCTGCGATGTCCGCGTTGGAACAAAATATCAAAAAACTCAATGACCATTTGGCGCGCTTCCAGCGCAGTGGCATCCTGCACCGGATCGCGGGGGCGGATCATGCGGGCGGCGGCGGTGTCTTTGAAACCCTCTCCCCAGTGGATAAATCCACAATCTGCCAAGTGGCGCGCGGCGACGCAGGCGATATTGATAAGGCAGCCACAGCAGCCAAAGCGGCCTTTCCAACCTGGCGCGATATGCCCGCCAAACAGCGCAAGGCCATTTTGATCAAAATTGCCGAGGGCATTGAAGCCCGCGCCGAAGAAATCGCACTCTGCGAATGCTGGGACACCGGCCAGGCCTGGCGCTTCATGTCAAAAGCGGCCATTCGCGGGGCGGAAAACTTTCGATATTTTGCCGATCAAGTGGAGGCCGCTCGAGATGGGCAGCATTTGCAATCGACCACATTGATGAACATCACCACAAGGGTGCCCATCGGCCCAGTGGGTGTGATTACCCCTTGGAATACGCCCTTTATGCTCTCTACATGGAAAATTGCCCCTGCCCTCGCAGCCGGTTGCACTGTGGTTCATAAGCCCGCAGAGGCCTCGCCGCTCACGGCCCGGATCTTGGTGGAAATTGCCGAAGAGGCCGGCCTGCCTACCGGGGTTCTGAACACGGTGCAAGGCTATGGCGAGGATGCCGGCAAGGCGCTCACAGAACATCCTGACATCAAGGCCATCGCTTTTGTAGGGGAAAGCCGTACCGGTTCTATGATTGCCAAACAGGGCGCAGATACGCTGAAGAAGACACATTTCGAATTGGGCGGCAAAAACCCCGTCATCGTCTTTGAAGATGCGGATTTGGAACGTGCTTTGGATGCGGTGATCTTCATGATCTATTCCATCAACGGCGAACGCTGCACCTCCTCCTCACGGCTTTTGATACATGAGAGCATCAAAGACGCTTTTGAAGCCCGGTTGATTGAGCGGGTCAATAAGATCAAAGTCGGCCACCCACTCGATCCTGCCACTGAAATCGGCCCGCTGATCAGCGAAGAGCATTTCGCTAAGGTCACCTCCTATTTCGATATTGCCAAAAACGATGGGGCCAAAGTGGCCGCTGGCGGGGAGGTTCTTGGCGATACCGGATATTTCATCCGCCCAACCCTCTTTACGGAGGCGCATAATGCCATGCGCATTGCACGAGAAGAAATTTTTGGCCCGGTTCTTACCTCCATTTCATTTGCCCGTGAAGATCAGGCCCTGCAGATTGCAAATGACACGCCCTACGGGCTCACCGCCTACCTGTGGACCAATGACCTGACCCGCGCGCTGCGATTTACCGACAAGCTTGAGGCGGGCATGATCTGGGTAAATAGCGAAAACGTCCGGCACCTGCCCACCCCCTTTGGTGGCGTCAAGGCCAGCGGAATTGGCCGCGACGGTGGCGATTGGAGCTTTGAATTTTATATGGAGCAAAAGCACATTGGTTTTGCCACCGGAGCCCATAAAATTTCACGCCTAGGCGTCTGACCTCAGAATTAAAGGAGCCCAAAATGCCAGTTCCCATCCCAAACCTTTACCCAAGCTTCAACACCGTCCGCCTCAGCCATGCCTGTCTCAACGTCGCAGATTTGGGCCGCTCAAAGACATTTTATACGGAAATTTTGGGTTTGCAGGTCTCGGATGAAACAGACAGCCATGTGTATCTGCGCGCCATGGAAGAGCGCGGCCACCACAGCGTGATTTTGCAAAAATCTGATCTTCCCGGCACGGTGGAAGTCATGGGCTTTAAGACCTATGACGAGGCAGATTTGGATCGGGCAGAAGCCGAGTTTCGTGCCAAAGGTTGCCCGACACAATGGGTCGAGCGCCCCTATCAGGGCCGAACCTTGTTGACCGCGGATAATATTGGAATTCCTTTAGAATTTTATCACAAGATGGATCGCCTGCCCTCTCTGCACCAGAAATTTGCACTGTATCGCGGCGTGAAACCCTTGAGGATTGATCATTTCAATTGCTTCTCGCCCGATGTCGACGCCTCAGTGGCCTTTTACAATGACATTGGCTTTCGGGTGACCGAATATACTGAGGATGAAGCCAGTGGCAAACTCTGGGCCGCATGGATGCATCGCAAAGGCGGCGTGCATGATATGGCCTTCACCAATGGCCGCGGCCCTAGGTTGCACCATATCGCATTTTGGGTGCCGACGCCGCTGAACATCATTGACCTGCTCGATCTCATGGCCACCACTGGCTATGTCAGCAACATCGAGCGCGGACCGGGGCGGCATGGCATTTCAAACGCCTTTTTCCTTTATATCCTGGACCCAGATGCGCATCGCATCGAAATCTATTGCTCAGATTATCAAACTGTGGACCCCGATCACGAGCCAATCAAGTGGGACCTCAAAGATCCGCAACGGCAAACCCTGTGGGGCGCGGCGGCGCCAAAAAGCTGGTTTGAACATGGCACAGAGTTCACGGAGGTTGCGCCGCACGACAGCGCCTTGAACGCTACACCGATTATCGCGCCGTAAGTGCCTCGCGCTCAAGTGCCGATTGTTTTAACTTGGGCCAGCAGCTCTTGTGCCGCCCTGAGCCCTCTTGCGGTGCTGTGCAGAATCGCAGGCAAAATCATCCATTCCAACGCCCAAGCCGCCCCAGAGCGCTCTTGCTCGTGGATCAAGGCCTGATGCATCCCACCGAGCTGAACAGAATTATAGCGCGCCAGGGTGACCAATAGCTCTGCCAAAATTGGGTTTTGCTTATGAGACATGGCCGAGGAAGAGCCGCCTGCGCGCAAGCGCATCTCATCCACGCCTTGCTGGGTCATAAGCGAAATATCCATGCCCATTTTGCCTAAGCTGCCAGACACCAGCGACAGCCAACTGGCCAATTCGCCAAATCCATCGCGCATGGCGTGCCAGCTTTTGTCCGGCGCGGCCAATCCCAACTGCGCCGCAAGCGCAGCCCCGCCCGTAGCAAGCCCCACCGGGCCGCCACATTGCACTCTCAGCACACGAGGGGAAAGTTCATCGAGCCGTTCGAGGTGGCGCTCCAAGGGCATCCGCCAAGTGGCAAGGCGATCTGCAACGGTGATCGGAAGCGCGGCCTGCATGCGCGTGCGCCCCATAAAGGCAGCGCCGCCATGCGCTTGCGTCAATTGCGCCAAATCCGCCTGCAAAGCGATCAATCCCTGTTGGAACATCGGTAAAATATCCTTCAAGGATAAAACCAGGGCCGTATCCATCACGTCTTGGCTGGTCAGCCCTCGGTGAATATCCCCATGCAGCTCTGGCGAGATCTGCGCCTTGAGACAGCGCACCAACTGAGGAACAGGCAACCCATCCGTGGCCGTTCCCTCTGTCAAATCCTCCGGGCGTATCTGGGTAGCCTCAATCGCGCAGGCCGCAGACTCATTGCCCAATGACCGACTGTGAGCCGCTTCAATGCGTAGCATATGCGCCAATTGCACCTCAGCAGACAGGTGCTCCGCGACGCGTTTATCGCCAAACAGGCCTGTCATCCAGGCATGGTCAAATACCGACGTCATACGGCCCGCAAACCAAGAATTTCGCGCGCTTGCGCCGGGCTTGCGACCGGGCGCTCATAGCGGGTGCAAAGTTCAGCGGCACGGGCGATCAAAGCTGCATTCGACGGGGCAAGCGTGCTGCGGTCGAGGCGCACATTGTCCTCAAGCCCAGCGCGGGTATGGCCACCTGCCGCGATGGCCCATTCATTCACAACCAATTGATTGGGCCCGATACCCGCGGCGCACCACTCAGCTTGAGGCGCGCGCGCTTGCATCTGCGCCACATAAAAATCAAAAATCACTCGATCTGACGGCATGGCATTTTTCACACCCATGACAAATTGCACATAGAGCTTGCCGAATAGTTTCCCCTCGTCATGCAGGCGCACAGCTTGCAAGATATGTGAAAGATCAAAGGCTTCAACTTCTGGAACCACATTATATTTTTGCATTTCACTGGCCAGCCAAGCTACTAAATCTGGCGGGTTCTCGTAAACCCGTGTGGGAAAGTTATTCGAGCCGACAGATAGGGAAGCCATATCCGGTCGCAACGACAACATTCCGCCACGCTCCTGCCCCGCGCCAGAACGGCCTCCAGTTGAAAACTGAATGATGACCTCCGGGCAATGCCCGCGCAACTCTTCTTGCAGGCGGGCAAATTTTTCCGGATCGCTGCTCGGTGTTTCATCGGCATTGCGCACATGGGCATGAATAATCGAGGCTCCCGCCTCCACCGCCGCCAAGCTGCTCTCCAACTGCTCAGAAATACTGATGGGCACAGCTGGGTTGGCCGCTTTTGTCGGCACCGAACCGGTGATGGCGCAGCACAAAATGCAGGGTTTGTTCTGCAGATCAGACATTCATAAATACCGTTTCCTTTTCACCTTGCAGGTGAATGTTGAAGATGTAGCCATCTCCACCGGATCGTTGGGCGATCAAACTAGATCTGCGGCTGGGATCTTTAATCGACGCCAGTATGGGATCTTGCCCCTGGGGTTCATCTTCAAAATAAATCCGTGTGTGCAGCCCCAAATTGATCCCACGCGCCACAACCCAAACCTTCACATGCGCAGCCTCTTCACCTGTGGCTGCGGGTAGAATCGTCTCCAGCCGATAGCGGCCCGCGTCAGCATCCACCGCTCGGCGGGCCCAGCCGCCAGATGGGCCATTGGCGCCGTAGCGGCCATTGGAATCGGCCTGCCAAAACTCAAGCATAGCATCCAAGACTGGATCACCAGTCCCATCAAAAACTTGCCCCACGATGACTATTCTGCGCCCCGGGACATTGGGCGGAAAGATATCCGCGCCCAAATCATAACCACCATACATATCTTTCAACCCAGCAACGCTGGGGGTACAGCCGATATGCACATAGGGGCCGGCGGTTTGAGATGCGCTTTGCAAGCAGGACATCAATTCCCCTCCAACTTATTTTCAAACCGGGTGGAAGTGCGGCCACGCAACACAATGTCAAAGCGGAACGCCCGAAACTCCATTGGCACCGTATGCGCCATATCCAACAACGCAGTTAATCGATCAATCGCCTGCGGGTCCGCGATGGTTTGAACGATCGGGCAAAGTGGAATATGCGGATCGCCTTCGAAATACATCTGCGTAATTAACCGCTGCGCCCAGCCTTGGCCAAAACAGCTGAAATGAATATGCGCTGGCCGCCAATCATTGCCACCGTTCGGCCAGGGATAAGGGCCAGGCCGCACAGTGCGGAACGAAAAATAGCCCTTCTCATCGGTGAGAGTCCGGCCACAGCCGCCAAAATTGGGATCCAGAGGCGCCAGGTAGCCATCTTTTTTATGACGATAGCGCCCGCCGGCATTGGCCTGCCAAAACTCTAGCAAGACCTGCGGCACCGGTCGCGCATTTTCATCTAGCAGATGACCATGCACCATGATTTGCTCGCCAATTGCCGCAGCGCCCGGTGCGGCATAATTGATGATCAGATCATGGTCGTTTGGACCGATGACATCATGCCCAAAGGTGGGCCCGGTCAACTCCCCCGGTCCGTGCTCAAGGCTCAATAGCTTATGGCTCGGTGCGCGGAGCCGCGAAGAGCGATAATCTAGGGTCAAGGCGGGCGGCTGTAGGCTCATATCCTGCGAGTTAAACGGGCGGATATCACTCACGATGCATCCTCCATTTCCGCAAAGGTTTGCTTGGCGATTTTAATCGCATAATTGGCCGTCGGCACACCCACATAAATGGCCACATGCAAGACCAGCTCTTGAATATCCGCGCGGCTTGCACCTGTATTGGCGGTGGCGCGGATATGCATGGCGACCTCATCCCAATGCCCCTGCGCGCAGAGCAAAGCAAGGGTCACAATAGAGCGCTGTCGATGATCCCAAGTTGGCCGCGACCAGACATGTCCCCAGGCCGCTTCGGTGATCAAATCTTGAAAAGGCGCATCGAACTCCGATGTCTGAGCCTGCGCACGATCGACATGCGCCTCTCCTAAGACAGCGCGCCGCGTGGCCAACCCCTCCTCATGCCGTTTTGAAGTTGTCATTCGCCAGACCCTTTGAATGCAGATAGCAGCCGGAGCTCGAAACACCAGCTCGGCGCATCTTAGTCACGCTAATAGTGAAAACATATCAATCTTTCGTCAAGTCGATAAGGCCAGAAACGAGCCAGAGGGTCACCGAAATAGGTAAATACAAAATAGTGAGCAAAGACCAAAATCTCTGTGGCTGTTAGTATCTATAGAATACCCATCTGGTGTCCTTTCATTGCAGCCTACAACTGTGGGCCGCAATGAAAGGACATTTGCAGGTTCATTCTAACAAATGATTAAACTGCGCGGAAAAAACGCTTTTTTTCGTTCAACGCGATAAAACATGCTACGCGCAGAGCCGAAGCCCTGCGCGGTGACCTGCAAGGTTAGCTTGCGCCGCCCATATAAATCGAGATGATCCAGAAAATTAATGCCGAGATCGTCGCCGCGGCCGGCACCGTAATCACCCAGGCGGCGATGATTGTAAGGAAGTGACTGCGACGCACTAATTTGCGGCGGCGGCGTTCTTCTTTTGGCGGTTCTACAGCCTCTGGAACAGTCACCCGCGCCTGTTTCATCCGACGCTGCGAGTCCCATTCGCGAAAGAAGCCCACACCGAATACGCCACCAACAGCGATATGCGTTGAGCTGACCGGCAGGCCCAACCAGCTGGCCACGATCACAGTAATGGCCGCTGAAAGGGCAACGCAATAGGCCCGCATCGGATTGAGTTTAGTAATTTGACCGCCCACCATGCGGATCAATTTTGGTCCAAACAAAAACAGGCCAAACGAAATCCCCAACGCACCGATGGCCATCACCCAGAGCGGAATAGAGACTGCATCTGCGAAACCGCCTGAGGCCGAAGCCTGCACAATCGCAGCTAGCGGTCCAACCGCATTGGCCACATCATTTGCTCCATGGGCAAAACTGAGCAACGCGGCTGATACGACCAAGGGGATGCCAAAGAGTTTTTTCAGCGACTTATTCCGATTTTCCAACCCCTCAGCTTGCTTGCGCACAACTGGGATCATGACCAACCAAATGATAACACCTAAACCAAGACCAATCATCAAGGCCGAGGAAAAATCGATTTTCATGATTTTCTTGAGGCCCTTAAGCGCCAAGTACACGGAAAATGCCCCGCCCATAATCCCAACTAAAACAGGCACCCAAACACGCGCCGCAGAGATTTTATCGTCACGATATACAATCCGAGACTTAATAAGCCACAGAAACAGGGCAGCAACCACCCCGCCCAAGACCGGTGAAATCACCCAGCTTGCGGCGATTTTATACATGGTTGGCCAGTTCACAGCTGCAAAACCCGCAGCCGCGATCCCTGCCCCCATAACGCCGCCAACAACTGAATGGGTGGTCGACACAGGCGCGCCGACCCATGTGGCCAGATTAACCCAAAGTGCCGCAGACAATAACGCTGCGAGCATGGCCCAGATAAATATGGAAGCTGTCTGCATACTTTGAGGCGCAATAATACCCTTTGCGATGGTCGATACGACGTCCCCCCCTGCAAGCAAGGCGCCGGCACTTTCAAACACCGCTGCAATTGCAATGGCTCCGCCCATGGTCAAAGCATTGGCCCCCACTGCGGGCCCCATATTATTGGCGACATCATTGGCTCCAATATTCAGCGCCATATAGGCCCCAAAGCCAGCAGCGATCACCACCACAAGCGTATTGCCGGTTTGCCCAAACAGATAGAAAGCAACAAGCCCCGCGACTAGGATAAAGACCAACGACACCCCCAGCCCCATCATCGGGCGAGAGGTATAGGCAGTTGCCTGCTCTAGGGCCGAGAATCGGTTTAAATCTCGATCTAGAGTTTCCAGGTGTCGCTGTTCGAAATCATTCTGAGCCATACGAATAGATCCTTGCTATGTTCGCGGATCCGGTAGCAGTTTCACGTAAATTGCACAAACATTATTATCAATTTGGCGATCTCAATTTGTGGCAGGTCACCTTTCCCCACGGCAACAATACAGAAAAAACTAAATGATACGGGTGCTATGAATATGGTTCATGCATTCAAATTTTCCTGGCGAATATTGCTTCATAGCCGACTTGGGGCGGGAGATCATTTCCCGTCGCGGGCAGATTTCTCTTCGCGCGTGAGCTTATTGTTCCATGTATTGTTGCTCAATCCCAGCTCACTGGGCAAGGGCTTGGTTTTTCCAACACTGATTTTCCCGCCTTTGTTCAAAAATTCCTGAACAAGCGCGTCATCGGTGGTTTCTTTGGGAATATGCTTCATAAAGACACCTTAGCCGCAGCACAGGCAGCTTGTCACCCTCAAATTATTGCCAAAGAGATGCCAGCAGTTCACTCAATGACCAACGCTGGCAAGGACTTCACCAAATCATCCACCGCTTTCATCTGCGTCAAAAATGGTTTGATCAAATCCAAAGGTAGGGCGCTTGGCCCATCGCACAAAGCCTGATCGGGGTCGGGATGCGCTTCAAGAAACAATCCAGCAATGCCCACGGCCAAGCCTGCCCGGCCCAGCTCGGAAATTTGTCCACGTCGCCCGCCAGAGACCGCAGCGCCGGCCGCGCGGGTTTGCAAAGCATGGGTCACATCAAAAATAATCGGCGCATCATCGCTGCAGTCTTTCATCGTCCGAAGGCCCAGCATGTCCACAACCAAATTGTCATAGCCGAAGCAGGTCCCACGCTCACAGAGCAGAATTTTCTCATTGCCGCATTCACGAATTTTCCCAACCAAATTTTGAATCTGTGGTGGGCTCATAAACTGTGGTTTTTTGACATTGATCACAGCATCGGTGGCCGCAATGGCTGCAATCAAATCGGTTTGCCGCGCCAAGAACGCTGGCACTTGCAGGATATCGCAGACCTCAGCCACTGGCGCAGCCTGGGAAATTTCATGAACATCCGTCAAAACAGGCACACCAAATGTTTGCTTGACCTCTTGCAACACCTTGAGACCCTCGTCGAGCCCGGGCCCACGGAAAGAGTGAATAGAGGAGCGATTGGCCTTATCAAACGAGGCTTTGAATATAAACGGCAGGCCCAATTCTCCCGTAGCCTGCACGAATGCCTCGGCCACGCGCATCACCAGATCGCGGCTCTCAATCACATTCATTCCACCGATCAAACTCATCGGTTGATGATTGCCCAGGGTAATATTCGCGACGGAAATTTCAGTCATATCTTTGGCTTTCTGCATATCTCTTTGGCCTGTTCATAGCATAATTTTACAGGTTTCAAAGCCATCGCCTTTGCCCTTGGATATCTGGCCAAATCAGTGTAGTTTTCCTCAACTTCTTTTAGCAGACTTGGGGCCAGTCGACCATGAAAAATCCGATCGATCCCGCCGCATCCGCCCTCTCAGCCGTGGCCTGTTTTTCAGCGGGTATTTCCCAATTGCAACAAGCAGTGGATAATCCGCAAATGCGCACCGTGATCACCGGGGCTGCAGATTTGATCTTTGCCATGAAGGGCCGGCTCATTCTATCGGGAGTTGGGAAAAGCGGACATGTGGCGCGGAAACTGGCCGCTACCTTCGCCTCCACCGGCACGCCGGCCTATTTTGTCCATGCGGCCGAGGCCAGCCATGGCGATCTAGGCATGATCCAAAATGATGATGTTGTGATGCTTCTCTCCTGGTCGGGTGAAACGGGTGAATTGGCCGATATTATTGCCTACGCCGCACGCTTTGACGTGCCCATTGTTGCTATTACCGGCAAAGCCGAGGGCACATTAGCCCGCCGCGCGCAATATCCCATTGTTTTGCCTGAGGCCCAAGAGGCCTGCCCGCATAATCTGGCGCCCACCACCTCGACCCTGTTGCAAATGGCGATGGGGGATGCGCTGGCCATTACCTTGCTGAAAATGCGCGGTTTCACTGAGGAAAGTTTTCGCAACTTCCATCCCGGTGGTAAGCTTGGCGCTGTACTGCAGCCGGTTTGTGAATTCATGCACCAGTCAGATGAGCTGCCACTTCTGGATCAATCTGCCCCTGTGTTTGATGTGGTGGCCGAAATCTCGAACAAAGGATTTGGCATTGTCGGATTACTCGATGCGGCCGGCCATCTCAGCGGCGTGATAACGGACGGTGACATTCGCAGATACTTAGAAAAAAACGCCAATGGCATGATGCAGGATGTGATGTGGTC
Source organism: uncultured Planktomarina sp. (assembly GCA_905181815.1). GTDB lineage: Bacteria > Pseudomonadota > Alphaproteobacteria > Rhodobacterales > Rhodobacteraceae > Planktomarina. The sequence goes on from CAJIZA010000007.1 coordinate 84,399, forward strand.
CAACCAGGCCTTAGAAATCATGAGCCCCGCCCCTGTCACCCTGCGGCCAGAAAACCTGGGTGCACGATCTTTGCACACTCTGCAAACGAGGAAAATTTCTGCCGCTTTTGTCTTGGACGACGGCTGTCCAATTGGATTGGTCACAGTGCTACAGCTGTTGCAGCGCGGCGTTGCATAGCGCGGGGACCTAGGGCCAGCCTTTCGCCTGTAGCACTTTCTCGATCCGGGCCACATCCACGGGATTATTCAATTCCCAAAAAATGCGGCCCTTAGCGTCCACCAAAACACACCGAATTTTTACGCCATGTTCGAGTAAACGCAGCTGCTCGAGCCCCTCCAGACGCTCCAGAGTTCGTTCCGGCCAGCGGAAATATCGCGCCAAACTGGTCGGGCGATAAGCATAGGCCCCAACATGGTGATAGACGGGGGTTTCCTGATCCTCAGCATAGGTTTTGTCGGTGAAGGGCAAAACCTCTTTCGAGAAGTATAGCGCATCCCAATTCTGATCGAATACTGCGGTTGTACCACCAACCCGCCCATTGCGGCGATCTTCACGAAACATATTCAATGTCAGCCCATCACACCGCAGCACCGGCGTCGCCATCTCAACCTTCGGATCGCCTTTCATCTCTTCTATCAAAGCGGTGATGAACCACGGTGGAGTCAGCGGCGCGTCCCCTTGCAAATTTATAACAATATCCGCGGGATCAGGCAATTTTTGAACGGCTTCTGCAACCCGCTCTGTCCCGTTGCGACAGCTCTGTGAGGTCATAATCACTTGACCGCCAAAGTTATGAACCGCATCAGCAATGCGCAGATCATCCGTGGCCACAAATATCCCGTCAACATGAGGCACATCACAGGCTGTCTCCCAACTGCGTTGAATAAGTGACTTGCACACGCCAGTCGCGCCAGTCAACATCTGTAAAGGCTTGCCTTCAAATCGCGTTGATGCATAACGCGCGGGGATTATGATCACGGTTTTATCTGTCATACCTCTGACTTAAGAGATTACGAAGGGGTAATCAAAAGATTTATCCACCACGCATCGCGCTACCCCGCAAAATCAGAAATTATGCTAGACATCGTCAAAAAACTGATGGTTGCCATAGCCAGCAGCCGTTGCCGGAAAGTTCAGGAACATATGCGTGCGATCCGCTGCAGCCGTGACCGTCCATTTGTAAATATTCCAATTAAATGCATTCGCTTGCTAGAACATAATTTTAAAGTCAGTACCGCTGGACGCATCCCAACCGTTGATGTCCTGATTGAAGGTTTGTGTGATGTAGAATGTTCCAACGAAATTGTTCACATTTTGCAGCTTCCGCTACGAAATGTCTTGATTAAAGGCAAGAGCATTTTGGAACAAATGGTAGAGCGAGCCCACATTGTTCATATCCCATCGCAAAATGTCGCCATTGAAAGTGCTTCTGTTCAGAAACGCGTTGCCAAAATTGGTCATATTGCTCAAATCCCAGCTTGGGATTGCCCCAAATCCAGGGGTATCCCCAAAGTCGTGCACAGCCCAGTCACCAACTATTCTGCGAGAAAGTTTTCAATATGCGCCAGCAATTTGGCGTTTGAATTGGAATAGGCGCCGCAGGGGTCACACCATCAGACAGGAATTGTACCACAGCTGGCTTTGCGAAGAGCGTGAAAAAGGCCAAAATAAGCGTTATGAACTGCCGTGAGAAATATTGAGGCAAATGAAAAAGGTCTTTCACCATTAATTCTGATAGATTCGCCTTCAAGAGCAAATGGCTTCAACGCAACCGCGACTGTAGTACCGCGTGCGATTGCTAAGGTTCGACCATTAAAGCGAGCTTGAAGGCGTTAAAAATCTTTGCACTAGATGTATAAAATTAAAGATGATCCTATCAAAATAGCGGTGGCGCTGTAATATTTAAATGTTTTCAATTCAATATACTAAATGGATAATTTCGCTCTCTAATTTCCAATGGAAGTCCAAAAGGTGAGGGGCGCACACAGCTTTTTAGACAGCATCGCAGCCTCCGTGAAACACCCCCCCCCTGCCCCGCTGGGTGATACATCTTCAGGCCCAGCACGTAGCCCATACGACAGGCAATTTAATGGACTTTGGTCAGGAAAAACTCACTAGCCCCCTCAACCCCTACAAAGCGGAGCGCGGCGGTTCGGCGCAGCAGACAACCGATTGCGTGTCACGACCCAGCCCACTGTTGAAGATTATGTTTGCCGACTTATTTGATACATGTTGCTCTCAGGCCCGAGGCAATTTACCAAGACTGATAAAGCCACCCGTAAAATTCGGAGAGAGAACATGGACGGAAATGACACATCCAACAGCGGCAAATGCCCAGTAATACATGAAATCGCGACCAACGCGGCCTCCCGTGGGCGTTCGAATGCCGATTGGTGGCCCAATCAGCTGAATTTGAAGATTCTTGCTCAAAATACACCGGCGTCGGACCCAATGGATGCGGATTTTGATTATGCAACGGAATTTGCCAAATTGGATCTGGCCGCTGTCAAAGACGATTTAACCGGGTTGATGACCGACAGCCAAGACTGGTGGCCAGCAGATTATGGGCATTATGGTCCCTTCTTCATTCGTATGGCCTGGCACAGCGCTGGCACCTATCGCACCGCTGACGGACGCGGCGGTGCAGGTGCGGGGCAACAACGTTTTGCACCGCTCAACAGCTGGCCCGACAACGGCAACCTCGACAAGGCCCGCCGCTTACTTTGGCCCATCAAACAAAAATACGGCAAGGCATTGTCCTGGGCAGATTTGATGATTTTGGCCGGCAATGTCGCGCTGGAATCAATGGGGTTCAAAACCTTTGGCTTCGGGGGCGGTCGCGTCGACGTTTGGGAGCCAGAAGAGGATATCTATTGGGGCACCGAAGAGGGCTGGCTCGACGACAATCGGTACAGTGGCCAGCGCGAGTTGGAAAACCCGCTGGCGGCCGTGCAAATGGGCTTGATTTACGTGAACCCGGAAGGCCCAAATGGCAATCCTGATCCCATCGCCTCTGGCTATGACATCCGCGAAACCTTCGCGCGAATGGCCATGAATGATGAAGAGACCGTGGCGCTTGTGGCCGGTGGACACACTTTCGGTAAAGCCCATGGCGCCGGCGATCCCGAGCTGGTAGGCGCAGAGCCTGAGGGCGCGAGCATTGTCGAGCAAGGTTTCGGTTGGAAGAATGATTTCGAAAGCGGCGTGGGCATTCACACCACAACCAGCGGCATTGAAGGTCCCTGGACCGCTAATCCCACGCAATGGGATATGGGGTATTTTGATCTTCTCTTCGGTTATGATTGGGAGTTGACAAAAAGCCCAGCTGGCGCGCAAATTTGGCATGCCAAAGCTCTTTCGGATGAGGATCATGCGCCACAGGTTGACGGGTCCGACACAAGTGTCCCCGTGATGATGACCACCGCCGATATGGCCATGCGCATGGACCCAGCTTACGAAAAAATCTCGCGGCACTTTCACGCCAACCCCGATGCCTTCGCTGATGCCTTCGCGCGCGCTTGGTTCAAACTGACCCACCGCGACATGGGACCGAAAGTTTTGTACAAAGGCTCAGATGTGCCTGCGGAAGATCTGATCTGGCAAGATCCCATCCCCGCCGGCAATGCGGATCTCAGTGCAGCGGATATCGCAGGTTTGAAAGTGGCGATCATGGGCAAAGGCCTGTCGATCGCGCAATTGGTCTCAACCGCTTGGGCTTCCGCTTCAACGTTCCGCGGCTCTGACAAACGCGGTGGCGCCAATGGCGCGCGCCTGCGGCTTGCTCCGCAAAAAGATTGGGATGTGAACCAACCAGAGCAATTGGCAGAAGTCTTGAACGCCCTTGAAACTGTACAGGCAGACTTTAAGAAACCTATTTCAATGGCCGACTTGATCGTGCTCAGCGGCGCGGCTGCTATTGAAACGGCCGCACAAGCTGCTGGTCACGCGGTCAGCGTGCCCTTCACGCCCGGGCGCGGAGACGCCACTCAAGAGCAAACGGATACGGAGTCTTTTGAAGTATTAGAGCCACTGGTAGACGGGTTCCGCAACTACCAGAAGCGAAATTTCAACGTCTCTGCCGAAGAGCTCCTCGTAGATCGGGCCCAGCTATTGACGCTCAACGCACCTGAGATGACCGCGCTGGTCGGTGGACTTCGGGTTTTGGGAGCCAATTGCCACGGCGCCAAAGAAGGCGTCTTCACCGATCGTCCTGAAACGTTGAGCAACGACTTTTTTGTCAACCTGCTCGATATGGGCACAAAATGGGTCGATGTTGCTGGTGATGAAACCCAGTTCGAAGGCCGCGATCAGGCCACAGGCGCCGTGAGATGGACCGCCACCCGCGTGGATCTGATGTTTGGCTCTAATTCGCAATTGCGAGCCATAGCAGAAGCCTTTGCTACGTCTGATGCCGAACCGCTCTTCGTAAAACGATTCATTGCCGCTTGGACAAAAGTGATGGACGCAGATCGTTTTGGTGCAGCCTAAAGTTTGGATCAACCAAGTATTATTTGAAAAGCCCACTCTGAAGAGTGGGCTTTTTTTATAAATTTCGAGGCTAAATCTGGTGGCATAGAATTGAAGTAATTTCCCCCAACTTTTTGCCCATCTTAAAATAAATGTTGAAATAATCCCCTAACTACGCCAGTCTCTATAAGAAGCTTTTGAAAGAGAGCGTTAGCAAAGGTTCTGGGAGAACAAAATGAAATTACGCGCGATTGCAACGATGATTTTAAGTACTACAGCATTAAGTGCGACCGCTGGAGGTTTTGAGACTAACTCTCTGTCAACATCCTTTATGTACGAGAAAGGCAATTATGCTGAACTTGGTATGTCAAGTCGATCGCCTGATGTTAAAGGTACAGTGTACGCTCCGACAGGCAGTGCGCTCGCAAAACAAGATTACGTTTCATTGGCGATTAAGAGTGATATCTCAAGCGATTTATCTGTTGGCCTAACATCTTACAATCAGGGTGCGGTACAACTTGATTACTCCTCTGCAGGAAGTCCCTATGCTGTAGCCCTGCCTGTTGTCGATTTAGACATCAACGCATTGGCCGTTTTGGTGAAATATTCGCTCTCTGATAATGTGAGCATCCTTGGCGGTGCCAAACAGTCACAAGTTCAGAATGCGTCAGCCAATATATTTCAGAGTGCTGGATTGCCAGCGTCTTCTGTTTCAGGAGCTACTGAAACAAGCCTCTTGATTGGGGCATCATATGCAATTCCTAAAATAGCTTTGCGCGCTGAACTAATTTACGAAGGCGACGCTGATTTTTCGTTAGATACTTCAAATGCAGGCGTTGGAACCGGCAAAACAAGCGCATCAGTTCCCGATTACATGACCTTGAATTTTCAAAGTGGCATAGCTGAGGATACATTATTATTTGGATCAATTCGAAAGGCTGACTGGAGCAATCACCAAATTACAGTCTTTCCCGGTACACCAACAACTTCAAGTTTTACCGATACCACAACATATTCCCTCGGGATTGGTCGAAAAATAAACGATGCAGTATCTCTTATAGCAAATTATTCAACAGAACCTGCGGGCTCATCGGCTTCTACAACGCCACTTACAATAACCAACGGTTACGATGCAATTGGACTCGCAGTAAGGTATTCAAGTGGTAATTCAACTGTAACTGCCGGCTACAGCTATGCTAAAGTTGGAAATATAACACTTACATCAGGCCTTGGCGTCGGAGAATTTACCAACAATACAGTTACCGGCTTCGGTATAAAGATTGGCTATAATTTCTAATAACCATTACCAAAATGAAAATACCCTGCTTTGTCAGGGTATTTTTTAAATTATCAAATCTGTCAAATTTTTACATCAAGCTGTTTAAATACTTTATCGTTTCTGAGCTTAATTCTGATGGTCGCCTTGTTCTGCGATTAACATTTACATGAACAAAATGTCCTTGAGCAGCGGCAAAAATTTCCTCTCCTGGAAATAATCCAACGGCATAAGTAACCGATGACGTGCCCAGCTTACTAACCTGAATTCCAGCGGTAATTATATCAGGAAACGCTAATTCTTTGAAATATTGGCATCCAGTTTCCACAACTAAAAATACAGTCTTGCCAAGTTTCAAGTCCAACACGCCTTGCTCCAGCAAATGCCCGTTCACTGCAGTATCAAACAACTGATAATGCACTGCATTGTTCATATGTCCATAGATATCATTATCAATCCAACGCGTGGTCAGAGTCGAGAAAGCACGATAATCGGAACGGGTTTTTTGAGTCTGTCTCACCAAGCAGCCTCATAAATTTGCATGGCTGCAGCCTCATCCACAGGGCGCGGGTTGTTGACCAGAAGGCGAGTTTGATTCATGGCATCGCGCGCCAGTTTAGGCAAGGCTTCCCGCGCGATACCCATCTCCCGCAAGCCTTGCTCGAGCCCACAAGCCTGGCTCAAATCTGCCATACCTTGGGCAAACTTCATGGCCGCCTCCGCCACGTTCATTGCAGGCAGATCTGGGAAAACATGTGGCAAGAGCTCCGCATAAGCCTTGGGCGCAACTTGCGCATTAAAGCGCAAGACATGCGGCAGAACCAAAGCATTTGAGAGCCCATGCGGGACTTTATAATGTCCCCCAATCGGATAGGCCAATGCATGCACGGCAGCCACGGGCGAATTGGCAAAAGCTTGCCCAGCCAACATGGAGCCCAAAAGCATGCCCGTACGAGCTTCAAGATCATCAGGCTTTTGCACGGCGCGCAACAGCATTCGGCCCATAAGCCCCAGCGCCTCAACCGCCAGCGCACGGCTGATTGGATTGTTGTTGGCATTAACACTGGCGTAGGCTTCAATCGCATGAACCATAGCGTCGATGCCAGTTGCAGCCGTAACATGCGCAGGCAATCCAAGCGTCAGTTCCGGATCAAGCAGTGCCAGGTCAGGCAAAAGCAAGGGGCTTACCACGCCCATTTTCTCCGATGCGCCTGTGGTCACAATCGAAATTGGCGTCACCTCTGAGCCTGTCCCCGCAGTGGTTGGCACCAACACCAGCGGCAAGCGCGGCCCCTGTGCATTGCCAATCCCATAGGCTTCCGCCAATGGCTGGCCTGAAGCGGCCAAAAGCGCGGCAAGTTTGGCGACATCCAAGGACGACCCTCCACCAAATCCAATCACCCCGGTGACGCCGCGCGCTTGCTGAGCGGCATGCAACACGATCGATTCCGGTGGATCCGCTTGCACCTGATCAAAGAGCGTCACCGCTACGCCAGCCGCGCGCAGGCCATCTGTCGCCTGCTGCACAAGGCCAGTGGCCATCATGCCCGGGTCAGTGACCAAAAGCACCCGATCGCCGCAAATTGGGCGCGTGATCTTGCCCAACTCTCCAGCCAAGCCCGCCTCCATACGCAGGCTCGGGGTAGTATTAAAGGTGAAGGGGTTCATCATATGCCAAGTCCTTCTTTTCCGGCGCAATCGCGTCTCTCAAACTTGCGGATCACATAGCCACATGGCAAAGCCTTCTTAGATCTTTTCCTGCGTATGCTTACGCAGCTCCGCCCGGGCCACTTGCCGACGATGCACCGCATCAGGTCCATCCGCCAGACGCAGGGTGCGCAGATGCATCCAGTAGGCCGCCAGGGGGGTATCTTGACTGATACCACCCGCCCCATGCAGCTGAATGGCTTCATCCACCACCTTCAAAGCCATGATCGGCGCTACAACTTTGATCTTAGAGATCCAAGGCGCCGCGGCACGCGGATCGCCTTGGTCCATCATCCATGCCGCCTTTAAACAGAGCAATCGCGCCATCTCAATTTCCATACGCGCATCCGCGATGATGTCAAAATTCGCACCCAGTTGTGCCAAGGGCTTACCAAAAGCTGTTCGGCTCAAACTGCGTTTGCACATAAGCTCCAGCGCCGCCTCTGCTTGACCAATCGCCCGCATGCAATGATGAATGCGCCCGGGACCAAGCCGGCCTTGGGCGATCTCAAAGCCGCGCTCCTCGCCCAGAAGCATATTTTCGGCAGGTACGCGAACATTGGTAAAGCGCAAGTGATAATGCCCATGCGGCGCGTCATCATGGCCGTAAATCTCCATGGGCCGCAGTTTTTCAATCCCCGATGTGGCTGCATCGACTACGATCATTGAATGGCGCTTATGCTTGGGCGCATCTTCCGCACCAGTTTTCACCATAACGATATAGACCGCACAGCGCGGATCACCCGCGCCGCTGGCCCACCATTTCTCACCGTTGAGCACATAGTCATCGCCATCCCGCATGCAGCTCAGGCTCAAATTCGTCGCATCCGAGGACGCCACATCCGGCTCTGTCATCACATAGGCGGATCTGATTTCCCCTGCCAACAGCGGCGCAAGCCAGCGGGTTTTCATCTCTTCAGTGCCATACCGCTCAAAGACCTCCATATTGCCCGTATCCGGCGCCGAACAGTTGAACACCTCGGCGGCCAAGGGTGATTTGCCCAGCTCTTCGGCCATGTAAGCATATTCCACCGTCGTCAGGCCAAAACCTTTTTCGCTGCCCGTCAGCCAAAAATTCCACAGACCTTCCGCCCGGACTTTATCCTTAAGCCCGGTCATGATTTCTAGCTGACGATCGGTCAACGTCCAGCGGTCCCCCTTAGAAACCTCCGCATGATACTCCGCCTCCAAGGGCATAATATCATTTCGAATAATTTGAGAAACTCGGTCCCGCAGCTTGGCGACACGCTCTGACAGTCCAAGGTTCATTTCCATATCGGCGCCCTCAATGTTCCAGTGATATTTTGCCCTTTACAGGGTTCCCCTTCATGAAACATACTCGTCAGTATGTTGTCAATGGAAGCCAAGTGATGTCAGATCTGGAACGGGCCTTAGCCGCGCAAAGCGGGCAGATCGGCGTGCACTTGGGGCACAGCCCTTGGATATTGATTGATCAAGCGCGGATTGATGCCTTTGCCGAGGTCACCGGAGATCAACAGTTCATCCATGTCAACCCCGCCCGTGCTCGGGCAGAAACCCCTTTTGAGGGCACTGTCGCGCATGGGTTTCTGACGCTCTCCATGGCCAGTCGCATGGCACAAGACACGCTGCCCAACCTACCCGGTCAGGTGATGAATCTCAACGCAGGATTTGATCGCTTGCGCTTTATCTCCCCGCTGCCCAGCGGTTGCAGAATTCGTGGCGCATTTAAACTCAAAGAGGTCACGAAGACCCAGGCCAACCACCTGCGCATGGTGACAGAGCTGATCGTTGAAATTGAACACAGCGACACGCCCGCCCTGGTCGCCGATTGGATCAATGTCGGCGTCTTTTCAGCCCCCCATCCAAGCAATGAGGCCCGGCACATATGACACAAACCCTTCACAGTTATGATTCTGAACGCCTCTCCACATACTTGGAGCAACATGTGGCCGGATTTTCTGGAATGGCGGAGATCACGAAATTTTCCAATGGCCAGTCCAACCCAACATATAAGCTGACTGACACCACTGGCAGCCATTTTGTGCTGCGCGCCAAGCCACCGGGCACCTTGCTTAAATCTGCCCATGCGGTAGATCGCGAATTCCGCGTCATGACCGCTCTGGCCACGAGCGCTGTGCCCGTACCGAAAATGTTGCACCTGTCAGGCGAGGACAGTCCAATGGGCGCGCAATTTTTGGTGATGGAACATTTGGCGGGGCGGGTGTTTTGGGACCCCGCCCTCCCCGAGCAGTCCCCAGAGTTTCGCCAAGACGCCTACCACGCGCTAGTGCGTACCCTGGCCGCTCTGCATGATGTTGATCCACGGGCCGTCGGACTAGCTGACTTTGGTAAGCCGGGCAATTATTTTTCGCGGCAAGTCTCGCGTTGGACACGGCAATATCGTGTCTGTGAGACACAGGCACGTCCCGATATGGATTGGACCATCGATTGGCTGGACCGCAACATGGTGCAAGATGATGGGCAAACCGCCATCGTGCACGGTGATTACCGTTTGGACAACGTCATGTTCGACACAGAGACTCCCGACATGATCGCCGTTTTGGATTGGGAATTGTCCACGCTGGGGCATCCTTTTGCCGACCTGGCCTATCAATGCATGGGTCTGCGGCTACCACAAAATGGTATGATCAAGGGGCTCAAGGGTATTGACCGAAATGCGCATGTGCTGCCAGAAGAAGCTGAATATGTTGCGCAATACTGCGCTCTCAGAGGCATAGCCCCACCTGAAAATTGGGCTTTCTATATGGTTTTTTCCTTCTTTCGACTGGCTGCCATTTTGGAGGGCGTTTTGCATCGTGCCCAATCTGGAAATGCCTCGAACCCTAGGGGTATTGATACGATGAGCCGCACCATTGCCACTCTGGCCCAGGCCGCAAAACACACCGCTCAGGGCCGCCTGTCATGATGCTCGACAGCACATCGGTAAAGGGACGCATTTTAGATACCGCCGCTCGGGCCTTTGCCACCCATGGGGTGGATCAGACCTCGATTGATGATATCGCCCGCGACCTTGGCGCAACTAAGGGCAAAATCTACCATCATTTCGGGTCAAAAAGCGAATTGGTATGCGCCATTCGCAAACATTCCGTGCAGCTCACGTTAGAGCGAGTCCGCCCTCAGTTTGATGCACCAATGCCACCCGCGCAAAAATTTCACGCCATGGCCAAAGCCCATGTCATCGCTATGATATCAGAGCTGTCCTATCACCGCGTCGTGGTTGAGGAGATGCGCGGCTCGCGTACTGGCGGGGCGACACCAGCAGAGCGAGCTTTGCGGCTCGAAATCGCTGCGCTGCAATCGGAATATGAGGGTTTTTTCCGCAGCACCTTGGCCGAGGGTATCGCCAGCGGGCATTTTCGCGACCAAGACATTTCGATCGCCGTACGGAGTTTTTTGATGATGCTGCATGCGCCGATCTATTGGTACCAACCGCGCGACGCAGAAAATATCGCCGCCATTGCCGACCAATTGGCCAATATGGCCTTGGGTGCAGTGGCAACGCCACAATGAGATGTTGATCTCCCAAACACCTGCGCTTTACGTTGGCGCGGCGCTGCAATCGCAAAGGACGCTTCGATGACCCAACCTGTGACACTCTCGATGGCCGGCTCCATCGCCGTAATTGAGATCAATAACCCCCCAGTCAACGCGCTAAATCAGGTGGTGCGGCAAGGCTTGCGCGATGCTATCGTGCAAGCGGATACAGACACGGCCTTTACGGCCATCGTCATCATTGGAGCCGGGCGCAGCTTTCCTGCCGGGGCGGATATCAAAGAATTTGACCAGCCAATGCAGGATCCGCATTTGCCGGATGTGATCGATCGCATTGAAAGTTGCAGCAAACCGGTTGTGGCCGCGTTGCATGGCACAGCTTTGGGGGGCGGTTTTGAGATTGCCCTGGGCAGCCATTACCGCATCGCCGTGCCATCTGCGCGGGTGGGCCTGCCCGAAATTCATCTCGGGCTCATCCCCGGCGCCGGCGGCACGCAGCGCTTGCCGCGATTGTGTGGCGCCGCAATGGCGCTCGAGATTATGTTCAAAGGCACCCCCATCAGCGCGCAAGATGCTTTGACTGCCGGATTAATCGACCGTTTGGCAGAAGGGGATTTGCGCCAAGCCGCTTTGAACTATGCCGCGGAGCTCCAAACCCTGCGCCGCAGCAGCGATGCCATCTCCCACCTTGCGGACAAAGCCGCCTTCGAAGCGGCGTTGCAAAATGCAGCACAAACGGCCGCCAGCCGCATGCGCGGGCAAATGGCCCCACTGAAGATTGTCGATTGCGTGCGCGCCTGCATCACCCAACCTTTCGCGAATGGACGCCTGTTCGAAAGCGATTGCTTTTTTGAATGCCTTGCCTCTGAGCAATCCACAGGCATGATCCACGCCTTTTTTGCCCAGCGCGCCAGCGCCAAAGTTCCCGAAGCCAGCCGCGCAGAGCCACGCCCCCTAACCCGGCTTGGGGTCGTGGGCGGCGGCACTATGGGTGCAGGCATCACCGTCGCAGCCCTGAACAGCGGCCTGCCGGTCACGATGATCGAGCGCGATAAAGAAAGCTTGGCGCGGGGACGGGCCAATGTAGAGCAGGTCTATGATCGCCTGATTGCCAAAGGCCGCATGAGCGCGACGCAAAAATCTGATATTATGGCCCAGTATCAAAGCTCAACGGAATTTGCCGATCTGTCGGAGGTCGACATGGTGATCGAAGCAGTTTTTGAGCGGCTCGATATCAAACGCGGCGTGTTTGAACAGCTCGACAAAGTGCTAAAACCCGATGCGGTTTTGGCCTCCAACACGAGCTATATCGACATAGATGAAATTTCCAGTGCCACCAACCGCCGCGAAAACGTGCTGGGCCTGCATTTTTTCAGCCCGGCAAATATCATGAAATTGCTCGAAATTGTTGTGCCGCAAGACGCGGCTGACGATGTGGTGGCTACAGGCTTTGCCTTGGCCAAAATTTTGGGCAAAATTCCCGTACGTGCTGGCAATTCGCCCGGGTTCATCGGCAACCGCATTCTCGGAAAATATGGCGATTGCGCCGCCCATATGATGGAAGACGGCGCCACGCCTTATGAAATTGATGCCGCAATTGTGGAGTTTGGCTATCCGATGGGCATCCATGCCATGTATGATCTGGCTGGTCTGGACATTGGATGGGACAATCGCAAAGCCGCGCAGGACAAGCGCGATCCAGCGGAACGCTATGTTGAGATCGCCGACCGTATTTGTGAGCGCGGCTGGTTTGGGCAAAAAACCGGGCGCGGCTTCTACCTTTACCCGGGCGGTGCACGTATCGGAACGCCAGACCCTGAGATTCTTGCTCTGATAGAGGCGGAACGTGCCCAAAAATCCATCGCGGCCCGCAAATTCACCACTGACGAGATTATGGCGCGCTATCTGGCCGCTATGGTCAATGAAGCCTGTGACGTTCTGCGCGAAAGGGTGGCCTTGAAACCCTCAGATATCGATGTGACCTTCGTGCATGGCTATGGCTTCCCTAGATATCGAGGTGGGCCGATGAAATATGCAGACGGTTATGGTCTGGATCGACTGCTGGACGATATCCGCCGCTATGGGCAGGACGATCCCATATTTTGGCAGGCCTCACCGTTATTGGAAGAACTGGTGGCCTCTGGGCAAACTTTCGACGACCTGAACAAAGGATAGAGCTATGGATCTGAACTTCACCGAAGCTGACCAGGCATTTCGCCAAGAAGTTATCGAATTTTTGAGAGTGGAATTACCAGCTGATATTTCGCGAAGGGTTCACGCGGACCTGCCCGTCAGCAAAGAGGACACAGAATTTTGGCATGCGGTTTTGCATAAACGCGGCTGGCTGACTTATAATTGGCCCAAATCTTTTGGCGGTATTGGCTGGAGCCCCGTGCAACAATTTATCTTTGAGGAAGAATGCGCCGCCGCTGGCGCCCCGCGCATCTTGCCATTTGGCCTCAAAATGCTGGCGCCCGTTTTGATAGCTTTCGGCTCAAAAGAGCAACAAGAGCATTGGCTCCCGCGCATGTGCGATGGCACTGACTGGTGGTGCCAAGGCTATTCAGAACCAGGATCTGGATCTGACTTGGCCAGTCTCAAAACGACAGCGGTTAAACAGGGCGATCACTATGTGATCAACGGCCAAAAAACTTGGACTACATTGGGCCAATACGCCAACATGATCTTTTGCCTCGTGCGAACGGACGGCGATTGCAAACCGCAAGCCGGTATTTCTTTCATCTTGGTTGATTTGGCAACGCCAGGTATTGAGATGCGCCCAATCCGCACGCTGGACGGGGGACAGGAAGTGAATGAGGTATTCTTCACAGATGTCCGCGTCCCTGCTTCAAACTTGGTGGGTGAGGAAAATAAGGGCTGGACCTATGCGAAGTACTTACTGGCCCATGAACGCAATGGCATCGCCAATGTCGGAATTTCAGGTCAGAAACTTGCTCGGCTCAAGCGCCTCTCCTTGACCCAAAAACGAAATGGAAAACCGCTGGCCGATGATCCATTGTTTGCGGCACGGCTGGCCCGTTTGGAGATAGAGCTACACAATCTGGAAACCACAAACTTGCGGGTTCTCGACGGGTTCTCGAAAGGCGCTGGACCCGGGCCAGAAAGTTCGATGTTGAAAATCATCGGATCAGAGTTGGAACAAAACTTCGACGATCTCACGCGCCGCGCCTTGGGACGCCACGCACAGGCTCATACACCACAGGTGTTTGAGCCCGGCTACAATGGACCACAGGTGGCGCCACAAGATATGGCCAATCAATCTGCCGCTTATTTCAACAAGCGCAAAGTGTCCATCTATGGTGGCTCAAATGAGATACAAAAAAACATCATAACCAAAATGATATTGGGGCTTTAAGTTATGGATTTTCAACCCACTGAGGAACGCCGCATGCTGGCGGATATGATTGGAAAATTCATTCAGAATGACTATCCACTGAAAGCGCGAATAACGGCGGGCTCCAGCGCTTTAGGCTATTGCACTGCGGCCTATAGCACGATGGCACAACTGGGTTTGATCGGTGCATTGTTTGAGGAAGAGGTTGGCGGCTTTGGCGGCTCGGGGTTTGATATCGCCACCGTCTTCACAGAGCTGGGCAAAGGTTTGGTACTTGAACCGCTTAATGATACAGCACTGACCACCGGCTATATTTTGGCGCAGACTGACCAGTTGGAACTTGTCGAACAGATCGTCCTTGGTGAAAAACGCGTGGCACTTGGCCTCATCGAAAATGGCGCAGATTATGATTGGAGCGCGCCCGAGACGCTTGCGCGCCAAACAGGCGCGGCCTGGCAGTTGAACGGTGTAAAAACCTGTGTGAAATTCGCCCATGGGGCTGATGCGCTTATTGTCAGTGCGCAAACACAATCGACGCCAGGGATCAGCTTATTTTTGATTGAGGCCGCGGCAGCAGGGCTCGCGGAGCATCCGTTCCAAACAGTCGATGGCGGCAACGCCTGCGAGATTACGCTGCACAATACACCTGCTCAGCTGTTGGCTGTGGAAGGAGCAGCCTATCCATTGATCGATGCCGCAGCCGCCCGCGCTACTTTGGCCCTCTGCGCGGAGGCCTTGGGGTTGATGGAGCGAATTAAAGATATGACCATCGACTACATGCGCACGCGCAAACAATTCGGCAGCGAGCTGGGTAAATTTCAAGCTCTGCAACACCGCGTGGCGCAGATGCTGCTCGAAATCGAGCAGGCAAAATCGGCAGTCATCAATGCTGCGAATGATTTGCAGGCCCCCACCGATGAACGAAACCGCGCCATATCCGCGGCAAAATATTCCATTGGCCGGATTGGCTGTGCCGTTGCTGAAGAGGCGATCCAGCTGCACGGCGGCATTGGTATGACTTGGGAGTATGATTTGGGGCATTTCGCCAAGCGGCTTGTTATGATTGACCACGAATGGGGGGATCAAGACTTCCACATGATGCGCTTCGCTCAAAGCTGACGGGCGACACAGGTCTCTCTACAATACCTCCACCCTACTGGCGCCTTGTGGCGTATGATGAGCTATCCATAAGTATATAAAAATAAAAAATATACTTTTTCCACTAAAATAATCTATTCGGTAGTGCCGTGACACCAGCCTTTTGGATATTCTCAGGGTGACAAAATCGCAATTTTTGAATTCCCAGCAGTGACCGAATGGGCGTAAGGTCAGAATGCTTGCAATCACCGATAGCCCACTCGCCCGTTCCACTGAGGTCATTGGCACCTATGGGCCAATCAAACTGCGCGATCTTGAGGCGCATATGTCATTCTCACGCTCTGCCTTGCAACGGATTTGCGCACAACTGGAGGCACTAAATTGGGCGCGGCGTCGGGTCTTGGATAAAGCCTATGCTCTCACTTATGCCATTGATGATTTTTTGCTTCAGCGCAATTTTCAGCCCCTGAAGTGGATCAAGTTCAGCCCGTTTTGACCATGGCAAATGCAGAGGGTTGCTATGACGTCACACTCTCTATGTTCAAAAGCAAAACACGACTTGTAGATGCCGACAGCACCAAGCCACCAGTCGACTGGACCACCGAGCATTCTTTAGTTTTCTCAAATGCAGCACTTTCTGCGCAGTCAGTGATGTCAGAGCAAGCACAAAAAACTCTCATCGCCAAAGCCACGACCCAAGCAAACCAGGAGGAGCAGACCGAGCTGCAAATGGGTAAATACCACCAAGAGGTCCGTAAAGCCCGGATGCGCGGTTATGTGCTTGATGCAACCCTGCCGTCCATCTCTTTCAGCTGGCGAGCAGAAACCGGCGTTATTTGCACGTTGACCGTTGAGCTAGCCGCAGCGACCTGCACTGCGCGGCAAGAGGTCCTTGACGGCCATCGGCAAATTATGGAAGGATTTTTATCATATGCGACGATCATTTTCAATCAGATTTGGCGGCCATGAGTGAGCAACACGCCTACGGCTAAAACAAATCGCAAGCTCCCACCCATCTGTTTCTTGTCATGTTGCGCAGGACGGCCTACCTACGGGATAAGTACCAAAGGAGGCGCAGCGTGTACCAGCCCGGTGAAACCTATAACGATATTCGCGAGGCCGTTGGCAAACTCTGCGCAGAATTTCCCGGAAGCTACTGGCGTGCACTGGATAGAGAGATGGCTTATCCGGCTGCTTTTGTGCAGGCTCTGACTGAGGCTGGATGGCTGGGCGCTTTGATTCCTGAAAATTTTGGTGGATCAGGCCTGCCGCTCTCAGCTGCGGCCGTCATTTTGGAAGAAATCCACAGATCAGGGGGCAATGCTGGGGCTTGTCATGCACAGATGTATACCATGGGAACCCTATTGCGGCATGGCTCAGAGGCGCAAAAACACCAGTACCTGCCTAAAATCGCAGATGGGACCCTGCGGTTGCAGGCCTTTGGTGTAACCGAGCCCAGCTCAGGTACCGATACAGGCGCGTTGCGCACCACCGCCAAACGCGATGGGTCAACTTATGTTATCAATGGGCAGAAAATTTGGACCAGCCGAGCAGAGCATTCCGACCTCATGCTGCTTTTGGCACGCACGACACCGCTGGAAGAGGGGATGAAGAAGACCCAAGGTCTCTCTGTTTTGCTGGTCGATATGCGCGAAGCACTGGGCAACGGTCTCACCCTACGGCCTATCCGCACCATGATGAACCATGCGACCACAGAGGTCTTTTTTGACAATCTACGCGTGCCGGCAGAAAACTTGATCGGCGAGGAGGGCAAAGGATTTCGCTATATCCTCTCAGGCATGAATGCCGAACGTATTTTAATTGCCTCTGAATGTATTGGCGATGCGAAATGGTTTATCGAACACTCGGTGGCCTATGCCAAAGACCGCCAAGTCTTTGATCGCCCGATCGGGCAAAACCAAGGCATACAATTTCCCATTGCAAAGGCCTATACCAATATGCGCGCCGCTGAGTTGATGGTGAAAGAGGCGCTGGCCCTCTACGAAAACGATGGCAATCCCGGCGCTGAGGCCAATATGGCCAAAATGCTGGCAGCGGATGCCTCAAATGAAGCCGCCAATGTTGCGGTGCAAACCCATGGTGGGTTTGGCTTTGCTGAAGAATATGACATTGAGCGCAAGTTTAGAGAAACGCGGCTCTATCAAGTAGCGCCGATCTCAACGAATTTGATCCTGTCCTATCTCGCCGAACATGTTTTGGATCTACCGCGCTCATATTGAAACAAAGCCCTTGCCCCTGCCAGCCTAGAAAAGTTGTGGCAGGGACAAAAGAGAACGCCTAGACTGTTAGGATGGTCGAGCCAGTTGTGCGACGCGCCTCCAATGCATCATGCGCCGCTGTGACATCTTCCAAAGCAAACTCTTGACCAATCACAATTTTCACCTCGCCAGATATGACCTTCGAAAAGAGATGCCGCGCCATCTCCTGGCAATCTTCATGCTTGCCAATATGGGTAAAGAGCGTTGGGCGGGTGATTTTCAGCGAACCTTTCGCCCCCAATTGGGCCAAGTTGAACGGCGGTACTGGACCCGAGGCATTGCCGAAAGTGATCATCATGCCCAGCGGCTTGAGGCTGTTGAGGGATCCTTCAAAAGTGCTCTCACCCACAGAATCCATCACCACATCAACCCCCGCACCCCCAGTTAATTCTTTGACCTTCTCTTCGAAGTTTTCCAACATATAGTTGATGCAATGCGTTGCCCCATGGTCCAAAGCCAATTGGCATTTTTCATCGCTGCCAGCGGTGCCAATCAGGGTAATGCCCTCTGACTTGGCCCATTGGCAGGCAATTAAACCGACGCCGCCTGCTGCTGCATGAAACAAAACCGTATCGCCTTTACTCAGCGGCGTGGTGCGATGAAAGAGATATTGCACTGTCATGCCCTGAAGCATCATCGCCGCGCCCTGCTCGAAGCTGATCTCGTCGGGCAAAGGACAAACCTGCGCCGACGGCATCACGCGGCGCTCACAATAAGAGCCCGGCGGCATAGAGGCATAGGCCACACGGTCCCCAACCTTCACATGGGTGACACCTGCCCCCACAGCTTCAATCACACCGGCCGCCTCCATGCCAAGGGCCTGAGGCAAGGGCAGAGGGTAGAGTCCTGTGCGCTGATAAACGTCTATATAATTGAGCCCACAGGCTTTATGAGCGATGCGCACCTGCCCATCACCGGGTTCTCCGGCTGGCATATCCACAATTTTCAGTTGATCCGAACCCCCAAATTCTTTAATCACAACAGTCTTATTCATCACGCTCTCCTTAGTTGAGAAATGAGTGTAGCGCATTGCGGTGCCGGTACAATCGCGAATTCCACTGAGATGACATCTACGGCGCTGGTCACCTTCGGCCTTTGACCTTAGGATCAGCACATGATTACATTTTCCCTTGCCATAGTCCTCATGCTTGCCACCCCCGGCCCCGGAGTTCTGTCCGCCGCTGGTGTCGGTGCTGGGTTTGGAGCCGCGGCTGGACTCCGCTACGTGGCTGGGCTCTGTATTGGGCAGGCCTTGGTTTATACGGCCGTCGCCGCGGGCCTGTCAGCCTTCGTGCTCGACACTCCGTGGTTGCGGATCACATTAATGACAGTGTCGTTTTTGTATCTGCTGTATTTAGCAAGCCGGATCGCTTTCGCCGGCGCGCAAGTGGCCTTCATTAGATCCGAAAACCCGCCCGGGCTCATGGCCGGTTTGCTCTTGCAGCCCATCAACCCGAAGGCCTACGCGGTGCTCACCGCTTTAATCACCGGATTTCCAATCTATGAGAACGCCTATTGGAGCGAAGTGGCCATAAAATTTGTCATTCTGAACCTGATTTGGGTGCCGATCCATGTGATTTGGGTCCTTTTTGGCGTCTCCCTCAAGCGGCTTAACCTCTCGCCTAAAGCGCAACGGGCGATCAATATATCCATGGCCCTGTCAATGCTACTCGTGGTTGGCCTCGCCGCTTGGACCCTGCTCTAAGCGGGCCGTACGAAACAAGCGCTCAACCAGCCGCTTTCGGGCTGAGGGCAACGCCCGATCCCCCAGGGATGGCGCTAACCATTTTTCCAAAAAATGCCCTGTGGTGCGCAATCCTTCGGAAATCTCACTATTGTCCGCAACACTTTGCCCAATCATACTGGGCGCAAGTGGCAACAGCTGTGTCTTCCAGCGCCCCGCATGATGTGCCGCCACGGCCCTACCAGATTTTGGAGACACATAAGCCAGATCCTCAGTCGTGCCAGACACCGCGCAACAGCTGAGATCCAAACCAAAGCCCAAATCCTCCAACAGCTGCATTTCCCAGTGCAAATAGGCCAACGGCCAAGCCTCTGTGACGCAAATCAAATCCAAAAGATTGATCGAGGCGCTATAGAGTGCCCCATGCACCTCGCGCTCTGGTAAAGCGAAGCTCAAAAGCCCAACAACAGATGTCAAACCGGCCAGGGCCAAAGGATCTGCCATGACTTGCGCGGCCCGGCTGCGCAAAGGTTCAACCGCAAATGCACCGATATGCTCTTCAAGCCTGGCTTTCCAGACCACCTCAAATTGACTGCCAGGCTGCAAAATAGGGGCTTGCTTGCGCCCAGCGCCACCGCGCACAACACCAGCATGTTTTCCATGATGTTCTGTGAAAACCTCAACGATGACGGCCGATTCACCATGCTTGCGCACAGCCAATAAAACTCCCTCATCCCGCCATTCTATCAAAACATAGACCCCAACTCACATTAGGAAGGCACAGACCGGCCCCGTATTGGCCCAGTCTATCCAGACGCCTGGATAATGTTAAGCGCTTTACCGCGGCCCATGGCTATTCGCTCAAACCGGGTTCATCGAGCAAATGACGCCCGCGCCGGTCTTCCACTTCAATCACCCAAAGATCTTGATCAAAGCCCCGCTGGCGGGCAATCGCACGGTCCAAATCGAACTCATCCCCCGAAATCAGCTCCACCCAATTGCGCGCGCCGCTTTTCAAATCAAAAGAGCGCTGAAAAACGATGCCCTGCCCATCCAAAAGGTTGAGCTTGACCAAAACCGCCCCCGCCGTGGCGTCTCCCCGCTGGACAACGAAGGCCGGGATATCAGCAAGGCGCAGGCGCGTGAGATAGGCAGAGACCCAAATATCGCTGGTCAGGCGGATCATTCGTTTCCATCGCGAAAATCGAGGCCCATTTCCTCGTAACGCTCTTTGTCTTCCAGCCAATTTGGGCGCACTTTAACCTTTAAAAACAAATGCACTTTCCGGCCCAAAAATTCTTCCAATTCCGTCCGCGCTTGGGTGGACACGGCTTTGATCGTCTCCCCACCCTTGCCAAGCACAATACCCTTATGGCCGTCTCGCATAACATAGATTAGCTGATCGATTTTACACGAGCCGTCTTTACGCTCTTCCCAAGCCTCCGTTTCAACGGTCAGCTGATAGGGCAATTCTTGGTGCAAACGCAGGGTCAATTTTTCCCGCGTAGTTTCCGCGGCCAGCATGCGCAGCGGCAGATCAGCAATTTGGTCTTCAGGATAGAGCCAAGGGCTGTCAGGCAGCTGGCCGGCGATCCAAGTTTTCAGCGCCGCACAGCCGTGCCCCTTTTCCGCCGAAATCAGGAAGGTCTCGACAAAATCAAATGCCTCATTCATCGCCTTGGTCAAAGCCAACAGCTCTGCGGCCTGCACCTTGTCAATTTTGTTAATCGCCAGTGCAATTGATTTGCCTTTGGGAAGATCTTTGAGCGCGTTCATAATCGCATCCACGCCCTCCGTGACACCGCGATGCGCTTCAATCAAAAATACCGTCAGATCGGCATCGGCAGCTCCACCCCAGGCAGATTTCACCATCGCGCGATCCAAACGACGTTTGGGGCGGAAGATGCCCGGGGTGTCGACGAAAACAATTTGCGCCTCGCCCTCTAATGCAACACCACGAATACGGGCGCGGGTGGTCTGCACCTTATGGGTTACGATAGAAACCTTTGCCCCCACCATACGATTGAGCAGGGTTGATTTCCCTGCATTGGGTTCTCCAATCAGGGCCACAAATCCGGCGCGTGTGCTCATGCCCCTAACCTTTCCAACAATAATTTTGCCGCAGCCTGTTCGGCGTGGCGTTTCGATCCAGCTTTAGCCTGCGCCGCTTCGCCAGTATGTAATCTCACTTCAATCTCAAATTGCGGCGCGTGATCCGGGCCAGAGCGGGTCAGTTCAACATAATTCGGTGGAGGACCTTTGCGGGCCTGTACCCATTCTTGCAAAGCGGTCTTTGGATCGCGCGCATCGGCCTTGACGGAGGTGATCCGCGTATTCCACAGGCGCAGGATCAGCGCCTGTGCTTTAGAAAAACCACCATCGCGATACACCGCTGCAATCAGCGCTTCCATCGCATCACCTAGCAAAGCTTCTTTGCGCCGCCCTCCGCTGATCATCTCAGAGCGGCCTAATTTCAACAGAGTGCCAATACCAATAGAGCGTGCCACATCCGCACAGGTTTCCTTGCGTACCAGAGCATTAAAGCGCGGCGCCAATTGCCCCTCGGTCGCCTCCGCATCCAGATCCAATAAAGCCTGCGCCATCACAAGCCCCAGAACCCGGTCACCTAAAAACTCCAGTCGTTCGTTGTCCGAGCGGGTTGCAGAGGAGATACTGGAATGAGTCAAAGCTGTGATAAGGAGCCCCGGGTTCTTAAACTCATAGCCGATATCAGCTGAAAACTGGCGTAAATCAGAAGAAAGTTTAATCATGGCGAGACCTGGAAGGTACAGAGCATCTAATCAATCGCCATGAAATAACGATCACTGCGCCACGTCCAGAAAGCCAAAATTGAGGTGCCAGCAGAGGAAAACAAAATACGATCTGCACGCCCGACAATGTCTTTAAGCGGCACGAAGCCCACGCCACCAATGGACTGCGGCACCCGGCTGTCAGAGGAATTGTCGCGATTGTCCCCCATGAAAAAGAAATGCCCCTCCGGTACGGAATAGACTTGTGTCGTGTCCAAATTCATCCGCCCGCCAAGGCGCATAGCATCTTGGTCAAACGTGTCTAATACGCCATGTTTGACGCTATTGGGCAGTGTCTCGATATATTTCGTCTTGATGCACTCCGCGCCCAGCCCAACTGCACCATTGGAACAGACCGGACGGTTGCGCTGCGAGCCTTGTGGTTCATAGGTTTCCACGAAATCTTCCGCCTGTGTCTGCGCAACTGGCGTGCCGTTGATCTGCAACACCCCTCCTTGCATTTGGATCTTATCACCCGGAAGACCTACCAAGCGTTTGATATAATCGGCGCCCGTCACCGGATGGCGAAATACCACCACATCGCCGCGCTCGGGAGCGCCGCCCAAAATCCGCGTGTCACGGTCTTCGATGAAGCCACAAAAATCATTCGCATCAATATTCAAGCCAAGGCTGGTAATTTGAATTTTCGGACAGGAGGCATAAGAGTATCCATAGGCCATTTTATTGACGAATAAAAAATCCCCGATCAACAGGCTATCTTTCATTGAGCCCGAGGGGATCCAGAAGGGTTGAAAAAACAAGGTGCGAAACACCCCGGCAATCAGCAGGGCATAGACCACAGTTTTGACCGTCTCTATTACACTCGCAGCAAAGCTTTTTTCTTCAATGTCGTCCATAACATCCTCGGGATTTGATTTAGGGCTATGTGCGGCGCTTACGTTCGAGAGTCAAGTTGTCCCGCCCCCATTTGGGAGCGCTTCAATCACCACAAAAGCCTGTGCCCACGGGTGATCATCAGTCAAAGTACAATGGATTACCGCGGTATGACCTGCGGGCGTCATCTGCGCCACACGCTCCGCAGCCCAACCCGTGACAGCCATCACCGGCTGACCACTACGCATATTGGTCACAGCCATGTCTTTCCAACTGATGCCCATAGCCAAACCCGTGCCAAGCGCCTTTGAGCAAGCTTCTTTCGCAGCCCAGCGTTTGGCGTAAGTGCCCGCAACATCTTTGCGCGCCTCCGCCTTGCGTTGCTCAACCTGCGTAAAGACCCGGTTTTTGAAACGATCACCAAAGCGATCCAATGTGCTTTGGATCCGCTCAATGTTCGCCAAATCTGTTCCGATACCTAAAATCATCGACGAGCGTTTTGCATCAAACGACGCATTTCGGCAATGGCAGGTCCCAGACCCAAAAAGACAGATTCCCCAATTAAAAAATGTCCAATGTTCAGCTCGGCCACTTCTGGCAGGGCGGCTATCGGGGCAATGGATTCATAGCTCAAGCCATGACCGGCGTGCACCTCCAACCCTAGCTCGGCTGCAAACCGAGCACAGCGGGTGATCCGCGCCAATTCCTCTTCCGCAGCCTGGCGATTACCCTCGGCATGGAAGTCACAATATGCGCCCGTATGTAGCTCAACCACAGCGGCACCCACCTGCACACTGGCTTGCAATTGCCCCTCATCTGCGGCCACAAAGAGCGACACGCGACACCCAGCCTCAACCAGAGGCGCAATGAAATCAGATAGACGGTCCTGATCTGTAGCCACATCCAGCCCGCCCTCGGTCGTCCGTTCCTCGCGCTTTTCTGGTACGAGACAGACCGCATGGGGCTTGTGGCGCAGGGCTATGGCCTGCATTTCGGCCGTTGCGGCCATTTCAAAATTCAAAGGGATGCGTAATGCGCTCATCAAAGCGTCAATATCTGCATCGCGAATATGCCGGCGATCCTCACGCAGGTGCGCGGTAATGCCATCGGCCCCCGAGGCCTCCGCCAACAAGGCCGCGCGCAGAGGGTCGGGATAGGTGCCACCCCTTGCATTGCGCAAAGTGGCCACGTGATCGATATTGACGCCGAGACGTTGCTCCATGGACATAATAATATCTTTCCGTTTTCAACTCAGACGCCAGAATCGTCTTCGCGTTTGAGGAGGGTTTTGCGGCGCAACTCTGCAAATTTAGGCCGCCAATTGACCTTTTCTGCGATTTTTATATACGCGAATAGCTGGGACAGAAATAGCGTAAATCGCCAGCCCTGAAATCATCCCCGGCACCACCCCGCCAATCATCCAGGGGAAAAACACCGTGTGCCAAAATTCGACCAAATAAGTCCAATCTCCGGGGGTTTGCGAGAAAAATGCAGCGATATTCGCACCCAATTCTGACACCGCGCGGGCAAACATTTCACCCAAACCCAAGTGCAAATCGCTCTCTGGCCGATTGCCCAAAAACGCATGGCCAAAGCCAAGCGCCGTTGCGCCAATGGGGATGTAGGTCAGCGGATTGCCGAAAAATGTTCCCAAAAGCGAGGCAAGAACATTGGCTCGCAATACAAGCGCGAGCACCCAAGCCACAAGAAAATGTAACCCGTAAAACGGGGTGAAAGAGGTGAACACGCCAATCGCCACGCCGCGCGCGATTTCCTCCGGCGTTCCCGGCAGGCGGCGCAAACGGTGATTGATGTAAGAATAGGCCCGGGCCCAGCCGCCCTTTGGATAGACCCATTCCCAAAGCGCTCTGGGCAGCCCACGCTTTTCGCGACGTTTAAACACTAATTTCGCCCCACTCACCGTTCATAGATTCGATATCCCGCCCGAGTTCCGGATCCCGGTGACGGCTAACTTCTGCCACATCACTTTCAGCCTCCAGCGCCGTGAGCACCATGTGCAATTGTGACACATCCCTCAGCTCTAATTCGACGAGCAGTTTAAAATAGTCCGGCTTGCGGTCCAAAAAGTGAATGTCAGAGATGTTGGCATTCTGATCGCCAATCAATGTACAAATCCGCCCCATCACGCCTGCACCATTCAAAATGGTCGTGATGATCTGCGCCGGGTGGGTCGCGGCATGCTGTCCGTCACGCCAATGCAGATCTAACCACCGGTCCATTTGGGTTTCATAATGCAATAGGTTTGGACAATCGATGGTGTGAACCACAACTCCATGACCTTTGAAAATAATCCCAACAATGCGCTCTCCCGGCAAGGGGTTGCAACAGACGCCATGGGTGAACTTCTGTCCTGGCTCCAACCCGATCAAAGCTACCCCCGGCCCCAGCTCATCAGTGTCGCGCACCTTAAGATTTGGATAGAGCTCCGCCACCACGTCGCGCGCGGCGATTTCAGAGCTGCCAAGTCGGGCCAAAAGCTCATCGGCACTTGGCAATCCATAGTGTTTCGCTGCGGTCTTCAACGCGCGGTCGGTGGCCTTTTTGTTGACATTTTCGAAAGCTACCCGGGCAAATTCTTGCCCCAGACTGATAAATTTTTCACGATCAAATTCGCGCAGGCTTCGGCGGATGGCTGTTTTCGCCCGGCCTGTAGCGACGATATCAATCCAGCTGGCCGGCGGGGTTTGGCCCTCTGCGGTAATGATCTGCACAGATTGCCCATTGCGCAGGCGCGTCCAAAGCGGCACGCGGATACCGTCAACCTTCGCCGAGACACAGGCCGCGCCGATGCGCGTGTGGATCGCATAGGCAAAATCAATGGGCGTGGCTCCACGCGGTAGTTTGATGACATCGCCTTTGGGCGAAAAGCAAAACACTTGGTCAGTGTACATTTCTAATTTGAACGCTTCGAGGAATTCACCATCGTCGCCTTCGGAGCTGAACCGCTCTGTCAGCGAGGAAATCCAAGTCGAAGGATCCAGAGCAAAAGGATTATCCACCCGCGCCCCGTCTCGATAAGACCAAGTCGCCGCCGCACCTTTTTCTGCCACTTGATGCATCGATTTGGTGCGAATTTGCACCTCCACCCGGCGGGCGTTACGCCCCGAAACAGTGGTGTGAATGCTGCGGTAACCGTTAGATTTTGGCTGGCTGATGTAATCTTTAAACCGCCCTGGCACAGCCCGCCACCGCTGATGGATCAGCCCTAAAACCCAATAGCAATCGGATTCATTATCAACAATGACCCGAAATCCATAAATATCTGACAAGCGCGAGAAGGACAGCTCCTTATTTTTCATTTTGCGCCATATCGAATAGGGCTTTTTGGCCCGACCTTGAATTTCCGCGCCCTCAAGCCCCGCGCGCTCCAGTTCCTCTAGCAAGTCGCCTTTGATCTGTTGCACCACATCGCCAGTTTCGTTTTGCAACGTGATAAAACGGCGAATAATGGACTTGCGCCCGTCAGGATTGAGCACTTGAAAGGCCAAATCTTCCAGCTCTTCTCGCAGCCAATGCATCCCCATGCGCCCGGACAGTGGCGCATAAATATCCATAGTTTCAAAAGCTTTTTGTTGCTGTTTTTCCGGCGTCATCGAACGGATGGTGCGCATGTTATGCAAGCGGTCCGCCAATTTGACCAAAGTGACCCGAATATCTTTCGAGGTGGCCATGATCAGCTTGCGAAAATTCTCTGCCTGCTTGTTCACTCTGGAGGAAAGTTGCAGATTGGTTAGCTTGGTCACCCCGTCGACCAGTTCAGCCACCTCGCGGCTGAACAGACGTTCTACATCAGCAAAACTCGCCTTGGTATCTTCAATCGTATCATGCAACAACGCAGTGATAATCGTTGCATCGTCAAGATGCTGATCGGCCAAAATGCGGGCAACTGCTACCGGATGGGTGTAATAGGGCTCGCCAGATCTGCGAAACTGTCCCTCATGCATGTCTTGGCAAAAACGATACGCTTTCGCAATCTGTTCAGCGTTGGTTGACGGATTGTAGGCGCGGATCAGACCGATCAGGTCGTCGGCTGTGATCATGCCCATGTTTCCTTAAGGTTGGCCTTGAGCTTCCATCAAAGCACGCAGCAATTTTTCATCGTTCAAATCATCTTCAGCAGGCTTGTCAGGCTCGCCGCCCATCAATAGAGCCATGGAATCCTCTTCCGGCTCGTCGACTTCGATTTGAGTTTGATTGCTTTCAATCAACCGCTCAAGCAGGTGATCGACCATTTGCGTTTCATCGGCGATTTCACGCAGGGAAACGACAGGGTTTTTGTCGTTGTCGCGATCTACAGTCACTGGAGACCCACTGGCAATCTCGCGCGCCCTATGGGCCGCCAACATGACCAGATCAAAACGATTTGGAACCTTGTCTACACAATCTTCAACTGTGACACGCGCCATGTCTGACCTCCTGCACCTGTAATAAAGATCGATGTCTAGGAGCGAATGCCAAAAAACGCAAGGGTGAATCGCGCATTCAAACCACTGGCCAGCACCTAAGGCATTGTCTTGAGTGCCGCGCGGTCTTCTACTGGCAAACGGTCAAACATCTGGCGCACCGTTAGACCCGACACCGGGTGATACCAATTGGGTGCGACATCCATCAGCGGCCCTAAAACAAAGGCTCTGTCCTGCATTCGCGGATGCGGTAGGATCAACTCTTGCGGGGTCTGAGACATCTGTTCAGACAGAGGTTTGTCGCGCCACGCCTCATAGACCTCGACAGTTGGTGCAATT
This sequence comes from uncultured Planktomarina sp., assembly GCA_905181815.1. Classification (GTDB taxonomy): domain Bacteria; phylum Pseudomonadota; class Alphaproteobacteria; order Rhodobacterales; family Rhodobacteraceae; genus Planktomarina. The sequence continues at coordinate 112,168 of CAJIZA010000007.1, forward strand.
TCATCCCCAAAGGCCAGTAAATCCAAATCCAAAACCCGACCACCCCATCGCTGGCTCCTCAGCCGGCCAAAATTAGCCTCGATGCGATGCAGAATCGCCAAAAGTTCATGTGATTCGCCCTGAAATTGAAATGAAACCGCCGCATTAACGTAATCAGACCCGTATCCAACGGGAAAACAGGGGGTAACGAAATATTTACTTGTTCGCAGAAGGCTATTGGTCATTGAACGAAGTGACGCCAGCGCATAGCCCAAGGTCACATGCGGCGGACCCTTTGCAGAGTCTAAATTGCCGCCCATCGCGACCAGTATTGTTTTTTGCCGGTTTTCTATTTTAATTTGCATGGGTGACATTTACATAAAGTATTTTAATAACTATCTTAAAGCAGCCTAGGCTGCAACTTACTCATCTCGTGGCACCTGGTACTTAAAAAGGATATTCTTGGTATGTTTTACCGCGACGAGCGCTTGGCGCTTTTTATTGATGGCGCAAATCTATATGCAGCCGCGAAGGCCTTGGGCTTTGACATCGACTACAAATTGCTTCGCCAAGAATTCACAAGCCGTGGAAAAATGCTGCGGGCATTCTACTACACCGCGCTTTTGGAGAACGATGAATATTCACCGATCCGACCTTTGGTTGATTGGCTTAATTACAACGGCTTCACCATGGTCACCAAAGCTGCAAAGGAATTTACCGATAGCCAAGGCCGCCGGAAGATCAAGGGCAACATGGACATCGAGTTGACCGTAAACGCGATGGAACTGGCACCACATGTTGATCATATCGTGCTCTTCTCCGGCGACGGTGACTTCCGGCCAATGGTCGAAAGTGTACAACGCCAGGGCGTACGCGTGTCCGTGGTCTCCACAATTCGCAGCCAACCACCGATGATTGCAGATGAACTGCGCCGCCAATGTGACAATTTCATCGAATTGGATGCGTTGCGTGACGTGATCGGCCGCCCAGCGCGTGAAACCGATGACTTTGTGACCCCGGCGGAAGCCGAATAATTCGCCCCAAGCTCTGGACGATCTTGCTCGGCACAATTAGCGTGCCGAGTAAAGGATTGCTGCCATGACAAAACCTGAGCTCAAACTTTATCTCGCCGCGCCAAGAGGTTTTTGCGCGGGGGTAGATCGTGCCATAAAAATCGTCGAGATGGCTTTGCAAAAATGGGGTGCGCCCGTGTTCGTGCGCCATGAAATTGTGCACAATAAATTTGTCGTCGACAGCCTGCGCGCGCAGGGAGCTATATTTGTGCAAGAGCTGGACGAATGTCCTGATGATCGCCCAGTGATTTTTTCCGCGCATGGGGTGCCAAAGTCTGTTCCAAACGCCGCGCAGGCTCGCAATATGATATATGTCGATGCCACCTGCCCTTTGGTTAGTAAAGTTCACATTGAAGCAGAGCGCCACAGTGAGAACGGCCTTCAAATGATCATGATTGGCCATGCAGGCCATCCCGAAACGATCGGCACTATGGGACAATTGCCCGATGGCGAGGTTCTGTTGGTCGAGAGCGAAACCGATGTTGAAGCCGTCGCCGTTCGTGATCCAGATCGGCTGGCCTATATCACCCAAACCACTCTATCGGTCGATGATACGGCTGGGGTTGTCGCGGCCCTACAACGCCGATTTCCCAATATCGTGGGGCCACATAAAGAGGATATCTGCTACGCCACGACAAATCGTCAAGAGGCGGTCAAAGCCATTGCCCCGCTATGCGAAGCGCTTTTGGTGGTCGGGGCTCCCAATTCTTCCAATTCCAAGCGTCTGGTCGAAGTGGCCTCGCGCGCCGGATGCAGCTATGCGCAATTAGTGCAGCGCGCTACAGATATCGACTGGCGCGCATTAGATGGGATCAAGACTATCGGCATCACCGCAGGCGCCTCTGCGCCAGATATCTTAATCCAAGAGGTGATCGAGGCCTTCTCAGGCTATTATGCGGTCACACTAGAAACTATAGAGACCTCAAAAGAAAACGTCAGTTTCAAAGTACCGCGCGTCCTGCGGGAGGTCGGAGCTTCTTTCCATGACTGATGCGCAAACGCTCGCCGTCTATGACGCAAAAATTGACGATTACCTGCGCTTGACCCAAGCGCCACCCAGCACATCACTATTGGCCTTCATCAAGGCCATCCCAGAGGGTGGGCAGGTTTTGGATTTGGGCTGTGGACCCGGCCTCGCCGCTGCGGAAATGGCACGCCATGGCTGCGATGTGGAGGCCATTGATGGCAGCGCAGAGATGGTTGCCGCCGCCAGCAAACACTCAGGCGTGACGGCCCGGCAAGCCACATTTGATGAATTGCCATCACAAGCCACTTATCATGGCATTTATGCCAATTTTTCGCTGCTGCATGCAAAGCGCACAAATTTTAATCGCCATATCCAAGCCTGCTACACAGCGCTGCATCCTGGTGGGATCTTGCACCTCGCCATGAAACTTGGCACCGGCGAGAAACGCGATGAGCTGGGGCGCTTTTATACTTATTACACGGCTGAAGAACTGAAGAATATTTTGACGCAAGCCGGCTTTACCCTCACCTTCCAGCGCAATGGGCAGGAAAAAGGGCTCGCCGGAGATGTGGAACCGTTCATCATGATAGCCGCCCATGCATGACCTTATCGCCTATACCGACGGCGCCTGCAGTGGCAATCCCGGCCCAGGCGGCTGGGGTGTGGTGATGCAGGCCAAAGCGGGCGACAAAGTGATCAAACAGCGCGAACTCAACGGCGGGGCAGCAGAGACCACCAATAACCGGATGGAGCTCATGGCGGCGATCTCCGCCCTTGAAGCGCTGTCGCGTCATTCGGCGATCACAATCGTCACCGACAGTGTTTACGTCAAAGATGGCGTGACCAAATGGATTTTCGGCTGGAAAAAAAACGGCTGGAAAACCGCCGCGAAAAAGCCGGTCAAGAATGAAGATCTCTGGAAACAACTCGATACCGCACAAGCCCAGCATCAGGTCACTTGGGAATGGGTCAAGGGCCATGCAGGGCATCCGGAAAACGAATTGGCCGATGAATTGGCCCGCGCCGGCATGGTGCCTTTCAAGGACTAAGCGCGTAGGACAGAAAGAATACCATGGATAGAAAACGAAAGCTCACCTCTGTTTTTGAAGTTTCTGGATCAGTTCTGGCAATGGTCTACGCGTTGCTGATCGCCTCGAATACGGGCAATGAAATTCTTGGGTTCTCCCTTCTGTTCATATCAGCAAGCCTCTTTGCAGCCTGGGCTGTAATTGACCACCGCTGGACCTTTTTGCTGCTTCAGGGCTTCTACGCCGGTTCCGCCATCATCGGCCTGATCCGGTGGGCTTAGTCGAATTTTTGGGGCAGCGCGTGGCCTTGTAAAAACTCGGCAGCGGTTTGTGCTGTTTTGCCCGCCAGTTGCACCCGCGTGATGATAACTGAGTGCTGACCACAGGCCACTTCGAACCCTCCAACCACCTGCCCCGGCGTTCCAGAGCCTTGGCCCACCTGGGAGGCTAGAAGTTTCATCCGCTGTCCCGCCAATTCACACCAGGCACCTGGAAAGGGCGAAAGCGCGCGAATTTGCCGGTCCACATCATGCGCCGGCCGCGTCCACTCGATACGCGCCTCAGATTTATCTATTTTCTGTGCGTAGCAAATGCCGACCTCGGGTTGCACTTCGGGCGGATGACCAGGAAAATCGGCCAATACCTCCACAATCGCAGCAGCGCCCAGCGCCGCCAGTCGATCATGCAGCTCGGCCGTAGTTTCATGTGCCGCAATATAGAGCGCGCGGCGCAGGCGCACCGGCCCGGTGTCTAGGCCCGCATCCATCTGCATAATACATACGCCCGTTTGTGCATCTCCGGCCATAATTGCCCGATGGATCGGCGCAGCACCGCGCCAGCGCGGCAGCAAACTGGCGTGAATATTCAAACACCCAAATCGCGGTGTGTCCAAAAGCGCTTGCGGCAGGATCAGCCCATAAGCCACCACCACAGCTATATCGGCATCGAGAGCCGCGATATCGGTAAGTTCCGCCGGATCACGGAAGTTCTTGGGCGTAAACACCGTCCAACCTTGGCTCTCGGCATAGGCCTGTACAGGAGACGGGTGGCGTTTCTGGCCCCGTCCTGATTTGCGCGGTGGTTGGCTGTAAACGCCGACGATCTCATGCCCCGCTTCGGACAACGCCCGCAAAGCGGTGACCGAAAAACCAGGTGTGCCCATAAAGACTACGCGCATAGTTTTCGAGCCCTTTTGATCAGCATATCGCGCTTGAGCTTGGAGAGATTGTCAAAATACATCCGCCCATTGAGGTGATCGACTTGATGGAGCATCGAGCGGGCCCAGAGGCCAACCAGGTCTTTTTCCTGCCACGCACCAGCTTCGTCCATATAGCGCACCGTCACGCCGCGCGGACGTTTGATCTGCGCGGACACATAGGGCAGATTGGGGCTGGCCTCTACGCCCATCTCAAGCTTGGCAGATACATGCAGTGTCTCAGGATTGGCCATACGCAGAACCTCACCGCGCGCCGAAGAGGCATCCACCACCGCCAACCGCAACCCAATGCCCAATTGCGGCGCGGCCAAACCGACGCCTGGCATAGCTTCCATCACCGCAATCATATCGCGCCAAATGTCTTCAATTTCCGGGGTAATTTTGTCAATCAGGTCCGCAGGTCTTCGCAGACAGGGGTGCGGCCAAGGTACAACGCTTCGGCTCATGACCGGGCCTGCTCGCGTTTAAATTTCTGCATCTTGCGGGTGATGAGTTGGCGGCGCATCGGTTTGAGGTAGTCAATGAACAGCTTGCCGTTTAGATGATCCAGCTCATGTTGCGCGCAAGTCGCCCAAAGACCTTCGAATCTTTGTTCGTGGATTTTTTCGTCCAGGTCCAGCCATTGCATGTCAATTTCTGCTGGCCGTTCGACCTCGCCATATTGCTCGGGAATGGACAGGCAGCCCTCTTCATAGGTGCTCAACTCCTCAGAGACCCAGGTGATGACCGGATTCAACAGAACCATCGGCGCCGCTGCTGCCCCTTCCTCTTTCACGCAATCCATAACGAACACACTGCTCATCACGCCGATTTGCGGCGCAGCCAATCCGATGCCCGGCGCGTCATACATGGTTTCAAGCATATCCTCAGCTAAACGCCTAATCGCGGGGGTCACCTCAGCCACAGGCGTGGCCATCTTTTTCAAGCGCGGATCGGGATGGATTATTATAGGGCGTATTGTCATGGCGGAGTGATATTCAATGCCGACCTGCAGTGCAATTGCCACATCAAATTTTCTTGCCACAATTTACGCGCCTGGCCCTTCCCAGCGCTTGATCTTTGGTCTTTTCACAGTAATCTTGAGTGATAGATATTAGGAATTTTCCATGACCTTTGACACCCGGATTGACCGTCGCAACACCCACTCCTCCAAATGGGACATGATGGAGCCGCTCTATGGGGTTTCGCCAGACGATGGTTTGGCAATGTGGGTGGCCGATATGGATTTTCGTCCGCCACAAGCAGTGGCAGACAGCCTGACCAAGCTGACCAATCACGGGATCTACGGCTATTTTGGCGATGACAGTGAATATCTCGATGCTGTGGCCTGGTGGATGAAAAACCGTCACGGCTGGGAGGTGCCCCGCGGCGGCATTTTCACCACCCATGGGCTGGTGAATGGCACCGCGCTTTGCGTGGATACATTCACACAGCCAGGTGATGGCGTGGTTCTATTCACCCCGGTCTATCATGCCTTTGCCAAAGTGATCCGGGCCAACGACCGCGAGGTGATCGAATTGCCATTGGTGCAAAACAATGGCCGATATGAGATGGATTTCGACAGCTATGATGCGGCTCTGCCCTCGCATGCGAAAATGGTCATCCTCTGCTCGCCGCATAATCCTGGCGGGCGGGTATGGTGCCGTGCAGAACTGCAACAGGTGGCAGACTTTTGCGTCAGGCACGATTTGCTTTTGGTCAGTGATGAAATTCACCACGACCTGACCTTCGGCGTGAAACACACGCCCATGGCGCTGATTGACGGAATTTTAGATCGCTTGATTATGATGACTGCGGCCAGCAAGACCTTCAATATCGCGGGGGGCCATTCTGGCAATGTCATCATTGAGGACTTAGATTTGCGCGCCCGTTTTGCCAAACGAATGCAGGCACTTGGACTGTCCCCAAATTCCTTTGGCCTGCATATGATTACCGCCGCCTACTCGCCAGAAGGGGCGCAATGGGTGGACGATTTGCTGACCTATCTAGATGAAAATCGCAAAATTTTCGACGCTGGGATCAATGCCATTCCCGGCTTAACATCCATGCCTCTTGAGGCCACCTATTTAGCTTGGGTCGATACCTCTGGCACGGGCATGCCTTTAGAAGAGGCCATCAATCGGGTGCAGAAACGGGCCAAAATCGCCGTCAACCACGGGCCAACTTTCGGCACGGGTGGAGAAAGCTTCCTACGCTTCAACATCGGCACGCAGCGCACCAATGTCGAGCGGGCGGTTGCAGCCATTCAGGAGGCTTTTTCGGATCTCCAATAGTGGCCCGACGGGTTAACTGCGACCGATCAAGGCCACAGGCTTATTGGCATCCCGCTCAAAGTCCAGTGGCGCGCTGTCAACGGCACGAGTGTTGCGCTTAAACTCATAGCGCATCTCACCGCCCTCTTCCTCAGAGGCGACTATCAAACATTGATACAGATGGCGGCTGCCGTCGTAGAGGTCCACGAGACCACGCAACTGTGGTGCATCTTGCAGGTCCACCGAAAATCCGCTGTCCCAATATTTCAAAACCGTAAAAATCTCCGTGCCCGCCTGCACCCGCAATCGGCTCTTCTTTCGCAGCGCATGCTTGCGGGCCGCTTCCAAACCCTCCGCCACTTCTTTCGGCAAAAATGTTGTCATTTTAACGTCTCCTTGACTAATAGCCTGCGCGGGAAAACCGCGACGGTCAAGGCAGTCACTAAAATGTGAAGCGTTTTTTGAAGGCGCTCAAGCCACCGCAGTTTTGCGATTGCGCAGCACATGTTCCATATCTGGATGATAGAGCGCAGAATCCACAAAATCTTGCTGCTCTTTCAGGGCAGGCCCCACCAAGATCAAGGCAGTTCGGGTGATTTTCGCATCCCGCACTTTTTTGCGAATATCGCTGAGTGTGCCGCGGATGATGATCTGATCGGGCCAACTGGCCCGGTAAGCCACCACGACCGGGCACTCTGCTCCGTAATGCGGAATCAAAACCCTTTCAATCTCACGCATATTGCGAATCGCGAGGTGAATGGCAAGTGTTGCTCCAGAGATGGCAAAATTCTCAAGTGTCTCCCCAGCGGGCATGGAGGTCGACTTCATCGACATGCGCGTCAAGACAATCGACTGGGCTATCTCAGGAATCGTCAGCTCTTGCCCCAAGGCGGCCGCAACAGCGGTATAGGCGGGAACGCCAGGGATAATTTCATAGTCAATTCCATCGGCCCGCAGGCGGCGAATTTGCTCCGCAATCGCGCCATAGAGCGACGGATCACCCGAATGCACCCGCGCCACGTCCTGCCCTATGGAATGCGCGGCCAGAATTTCCGCATGGGTCTCGTCTAATGTCATGGACGCAGTGTCGAGAACGCGCGCATCTTTGGGCGCGCAGGCTACAACCTCCTCGGGCACCAAAGACCCGGCATAAAGGCACACCGAACATGCACCTATGATCCGCGCAGCTTTGAGGGTCAAAAGTTCAGGATCCCCAGGCCCCGCTCCGATGAAAAAGACTGTCATGTGACATTTCCTTCTTTCATGGGAGCCAAATCCCCATCAATCTTACGCGCATAGCCGCGCGGGGTAAACATACGAGGCCCTTCGCCAAGCTGCGCCAGGCGCGAATTTGACGAGCCAATCAAGACCACTGTCAGCATATCCACCTCGTCCACCTGCAAATCCTCCAGACGGCGATAGCGAATATGCTCCTTGGGCCGCCCCAATGAGCTGGCCAACATCACCGGCGTATCGGCCGGGCGATGTTGCAACAATATATCACGCGCCTCTGACAAAAGTGTGCGTCGGGTCTTGGAAACGGGATTATACAAGGCGATGACGAAATCCCCCTCAGCAGCCGCTTGCAAGCGCCGCAGTATATCCGCGCGCGGCGTGAGCAGATCTGACAAAGATATCGTACAAAAATCATGGCCCAAAGGCGCACCAGCGCGCGCAGCCGCTCCTTGCAGGGCAGAGACCCCAGGGGAGCAAACCACATCCACACGGCGGGCCACATCGCTCACACCCATTTGGTCGGCTGGACGGTCCAGCAATTCAAAAACCAATGCGCCCATGGCATAAATGCCCGCATCCCCAGAACAGACCAAGGCGACGTTCTTGCCAAGACCCGCCTGTTCCAACGCATAGCGACAGCGCGCCTCTTCATCGCCCAAGGGGAAATCAGAACGCTCTTTGCCTACGGCGAGCGGGCCCAACAAATCGATATAAAGCCCATAGCCGACCAGCTCCTGCGCATCGGCAATCAAGCGCGACACCTCTGGTGTGCGCCACGCCGCCTGGCCTGGCCCAATCCCAACCACCGACAGGCGACCTCGGGCCGCGCCGCGTAAATCTGACAGGGGCATATCCGCCAAACCAAGCGCCACTGTCGCATTCGCGGTTTTGCGTTTTTGCAGCCACAGAACGCCCTCAGAACCGAGCTGCGCTAAGGCCGCCCCTTCTGACACGCCGTGACAGCCAACCTCGGCGAATACCACCTCAGAAGGCGTGGCCAAACGGGGGGCTTCTGCCTCTAGCTCCTCTGCGGAAAAAAGGCGCAGAGGCACGTTCAATTGCTGGGCAAGCTCCAACATCGCGGGCTCATCCGCTTTGAGCGAAATCGTGTTTATAGAATGCACCGCCGCGTCACAGACTCCCGCCTCATTTAACGCAGTATGCACCAAATCGGCCAATTCCTGTGGCGGGCAATTGCGCGCACAGCCCACCCCGATGGTCACGCGCTTCGGCGCAAAATGCAGGTGATTGGGACCCAAATCACTTTGCCACATCATATCACAACTTAGCTTCACCGTATCACCCGCGGGCATATCTGCTATCCACGTGGCTTGAGCGGCCTCTGCCCCCGAGAGCACCGCACCGCCGCCGGATAACAGCGCCGCCATTGCGCCCTTAGCATGTTGCGGATTGGCCAAAGCCCAACCGTCGGGTGGTTCATCCAAAGACACACCCAGAGACACATCCCCCGCCGTCGTCACAGCTGCCGTGCTGTCCAGAGCCTCGGCAATGCTGCGGGCCAACCGGTTGGCTCCGCGATGCCCCCCCAAAAGCGGCACAACGACCGATCCATCATCGGCTACGGAGACCACTGGTGGCTCTTGGGTTTTATCGCTCAGCAGGGGCGCCACGGCGCGGATCAAAATTCCACTGGCACAGACCCCAACAATCGGAACCCCAGCTGCGAAAAGATCACGCGCATGATCCAGAGCATTGTCAAAAAAAGCATCCGCCTGCACCACGCGACCTGTTCGGCCATGCAGCGGCGCATCAAGCGCGCGCGCTATAATCTGAGCCACCGCAAGACCAGAGGCATTCAGCGCCAAAACAACAGGGGTTAGAGCCATGGATCGGCGCCTTTCGTTAAGATAATCATTGAGAAATAGGGAGCTTTTTCAGGAGCCTGAGCCAAAGGGCAGACCAATTCATCCGGCAGGCTGGCCCGCTCGATATAGGCGGCTTTTCCAGTCAGGTCCAACTCCGCTATCACAGCGCGAATTTTGGGCAAATGCCTCCCCACCTTCATAATCACAACACTTTCCGCCCCCTCAATGCGGGCACGCAATTCTTCCGCTGGCAATGGTCCAGGCAGAACAGTCAAACGCTCGTTGCGCGCCGCCAAAGGCATGCCCGCCCTTGCGGCGCAGGCCGCGATCGAGGTCACGCCCGGCACAACCTCCACCTGATAGTTGGTGGCAAGCCGCGCGTAGAGATACATAAAGCTGCCATAAAAAAACGGATCACCTTCGCAGAGGCAGATCACGTCATCACCCCGATCCAAAGCCGCCGCGATGCTATTTGCGCCAATGTCATAGGCCGCCTGCGCCGGGGCGCGCTCGACCGTCATCGGCACATCCATCATAATTTCTTCGGCCTGCGGAGAAATCAAATCGGCGGCAATCGACCGAGCAAAACTCTCCCCACCGGCCAAACTCGGATAGGCGATCACCTTTGCATCAGAGATGAGGCGGCTCGATTTGACAGTCATCAATTCCGGGTCGCCAGGGCCAAGCCCGACGCCGTATAAAATTCCACTCATCGCTTAATCAAGCTCCATTGGATCACAGGCATGAAGGGACGCCAGCCACGATAAGGCCCGACCGGTTCAGCGCGACTCACCGAAAGGCGCACCAACTCTCCACCATGTTTGGCATGTAGGGCCATCAAGACCGTTTCGCTCTCTAAGGTCACCGCATTGGCCACAAACCGCCCAAGGGGTTTGAGCGCCTGCCAGGCTGTTTCAAACACCGCTTCGCTCAAACCGCCGCCAATGAAGATCGCATCAGGGGCCGCCAGACCGTCCAGCGCATCTGGAGCTATCCCTTCGATCACTTGCATCTTGGGCGTTCCGAGGGCCAGTGCATTTTGACCGGCCATCGCGCGCCGATCTGCGCGCGGTTCAATGCCTATGGCCTGCGCATAGCGGGCGGCGCGCATCCATTCCACGGCCACCGAACCACAGCCCGTACCAATATCCCACAATAGCGCGCCGCGCATTGGCATCAGCTTGGCAATGGTTACCGCCCGCACCTCGCGTTTTGTCATAGTGCCATCATGTTCAAAAAGCTCATCAGGCAGGCCCGGGATACGCGGTAAAAGTGCGGCGTCAGGCGCCGCCACACAGTCAACGGCCAGGGTATTAAAGGGCGGCACCTCATGGGACCAACTCTCCGCCAGGCCGTCAAAGCGCTGTTCTCTCTCTCCCCCCATCGCGGCTAGAACCGTCATCTTTGAGCTGCCAAAGCCGCGCTCGGTCAAGAATTTTGCGATTTGCCCGGGTGTTTGCGCGCCCGTGGTCAAGATCAACAAGCGTTGATCGGGTTGAATGAAAGCAATCATCTGCTCAACCGGCCGGCCATGCACGGTCAGCGTTTCCACATCTGCCATTGACCACCCCATCCGCGCAGAGGCCAGCTGAAAGGCACTGAGCTGCGGGTGGTAGGTGATTTCACTCGGATCGATTTCACGGCCAATTCGAGCCCCAACAGAAAACCAAAGAGGATCACCCGTTGCCAGAACCACCACGCGCTTGCCGCGCAACCCCTGCAATTTCAAAATCAACGCATCAAATGGACTAGGCCAGCTCAAACACTCCGCAGAGGTGATGCCAGCCAAGTGGTGATGGCGATCACCGCCGATAATGACCTGCGCAGATTGCAAAACAGCGCGGGCCGCAGGCAGCAAGCCCTCCAGTCCATCCTCGCCGATACCAACGATGTGCAGCCAAGCGCTCATGAGGCCAGCTCCGGCAGGCCGGCAGACAATGCGTTGACCGCAGCGGAGGCAATCGCAGATCCGCCCCGCCGGCCACGCAAAGCCACAAAATCACACCCACGCGGGTTTGCCGCCAGCTCTGCTTTGGATTCCGCCGCCCCCACAAAACCAACAGGAAACCCAAGGATTACCGCTGGTTTTGGTGCACCTTGGTCGAGAAGTTCGAGCAGATGAAACAACGCCGTAGGCGCATTTCCAATCGCCACAACGGCGCCGTCGAGATGATCTGCCCAAAGCTCAACCGCCGCAGCCGAGCGCGTGTTGCCGATACGTTCGGCCAAAGCCGGCACTGAGGGGTCGTTCAATGTGACCATCACCGGGTTTTCAGCCGGCAGATAGCGCCGGATGATCCCTGCACCCACCATTTCGCAATCACAAAGGATCGGGGCGCCCGCCGCCAGAGCCGCCGCACCTGTCCGAAATGCCTGTTCTGAGAAGGCCAAACGATCTGCAATTTCAACCATGCCGCAGGCATGTATGATCCGCGTTGCCAATTTATCAAGCCCGTGAGGAAAACGTGTCAAATCTGCTTCCTGCGCGACCGTGGCAAAGCTTTCAGCGTATATGGCCTTTGGGTCTTTCTCATAAGGACGCATGCGCGGGGCCTTCGATTGTTTCAATGGGCGCGCCCATCGAGTTTCTTTACGTCTTCGGTGACTTGCGGGCGCTTTCCGGCCCATGCGGATGATCCGCATGGGGATATTCCGCATGCACATGTTCATGGCTGTGGGTGTGTCCATGCCCGTGATCGTGATCGTGGCTGTGGTCATGGCCTTGGCTGTCATGATGATGATCGTGCCCTTTGGCCTGTTTCTCCAATCGGCACAGACCTGTGCAGAAGCTGTCACAGAGCTTGCAATCCTCAACATTCGAGCCGGGCGCTGAGGCGCCTTGCCCTTCCACATGATGATGATGCGATTCTTGAACCGCACCCACTTCAGCCTCAAATCCCAAAACCTGCGTGCGATATTTGCACATGGCGCAATTGGGCGGTGGAATTTCTCCAACTTGCTCGGTGATCCGTTCTGCAAAGGTCGCCAGCACTTGCTCGTGGTCGTTCAAATACCCAGCTTTTACAAATTGAATATCGGCGTGTTCCGCAGCAACTTGATCGGTGAAGCCGTAAATTCGATCAATCAAAATGCCGGAAAAGAGGAAATAAGGGAACACAACAATCCGCTTATATCCAAGTTTGCTCGCATGCTGCAGGCAGGGTTCAACCAACGGGAACGTCACGCCCGAATAGCCAACTTCACACCAGCCAAAGCCAAGCCCTTCGTGCAACATACGCGCAATTTTCGCCACATTGCCATTGGCATCAGGGTCAGATGCACCGCGCCCAATCACCACAAGGCAAGTCTCATGCATCGGGACCTCCCCATGGGCCGCATTAGCCACCGCGATCGCCTCTTGCACCCGGCCGCCAGCTGCGGCGATCATCTTGGGATCCACGCCCAACTCCCGGCCATAGCTGACTTCAATCCCATACTTGGCCGCATAGGTATTCAGCACGGTCGGGATATCATTCTTGGAGTGCATCGCGGCAAAGAGCATACCGGGAACGGCCAAAATTTTGTCACATCCCTGGGCGCGGAGCCGATCCAACCCGTCCCGAATTACAGGGTTGGCAAATTCCAAATAGCCATATTCAACAGCCCATTCCGGCGGCAGGTGGGCGGGTAGTTTTTCCGCCAGCACGCTAAATTGATCGACGGCCGCTTGGCTGCGTGAGCCGTGGCCACAAATCATGACTCCGATTTTACTCATCTCACGCCTCCTGCGGTTCGGGCTCTTCGCCCTCACTGTCCTGCGCTTCGGCCCCTTTTAGGGCTGCAACGGCCCCAGTCGCAAGCGCCGCTGCGATGGCCGCGGCAATGACCCAATGGTCATGGCCTCCTGCTATAGCCTCCACATGCCCCAAATGCGCCCAAGCCGGCGCGGGCAGAAGACAGGCTAAAAATAACGGACACCGGGTCATATCTTGGTCCTTTAATCTTGTAGGTCAAAGGCCCCGCCGCACATCCGTTATACGGTCTAATCCGACGATCACAGTCTGCATCCCCAGTTTGGGTCAACGCAGCGCCATGCTCCTCTCCGGTCCTTCGACGTCGTCTGACCTTCTGCTAAGCCATTGCAGCGCCGGGAGCAAATGGATTCCCGACCGCACGGCGCCTGCAAGCGACGTTTTGCAGGATCAAGTAGCATTCAGCTTTCTGACATAATAAAAGAAATTCGCCCAGAGCCGAGCCATATCCAAAGTGAACCCGTTGGCTCCAAATCGAAAAAGCAAGCAATTAAGATTGGTTTTGCCATTTCCAGCGCCACGACCCTGAGGTAGATGGGCAGGACGCAGCGCAGTTAGGGAGCGAGTGATGGGACAACTGGTTGATGGTGTTTGGCATGATGCTTGGTATGACACCACAAAATCCGGGGGTGCCTTTCAGCGCTCCACTGCAAAATTCCGCAACTGGATAACGGCCGATGGCAGCACAGAATTTCAGGCCGAAAGCGGACGCTATCATCTATATGTTTCCTTGGCCTGCCCCTGGGCGCATCGCACATTAATTTTTAGACAACTTAAAGACTTAACCGCACATATCAGCGTTGACGCGGTGCATCCTGACATGTTGTCTGACGGCTGGACCTTCGAGAGCGATTGGGCTGGTGCAACAGGCGACCGGCTGTTTGGCCTGCCATTGGCCCGCGATATTTATCTGCGTGCGGATCCAAAAATCAGTGGTCGCGTCACAGTGCCGATTCTTTGGGACAAGCACAGGGAAACCATTGTATCCAATGAGAGCTCCGAAATCATTCGCATGTTTAACTCCGCCTTTGATCGGCTGACGGGCAATAATATGGACTTTTGCCCCCAAGAGCTGCACAAGGCGATAGAGCCAATCAACCAACGCATTTATGACACACTCAACAACGGCGTTTACCGCTGCGGATTTGCCACTTCCCAAGCTGCCTATGATGCAGCAGTGGGCCCATTGTTCGACACCTTGGACTGGCTGGAGCAACGCCTATCGCGCAAGCGCTATGTCATGGGAGAAAGGCTCACCGAGGTCGATTGGCGCTTGTTTCCAACCCTCATTCGTTTTGACAGCGTTTATCACCTGCATTTCAAATGTAACCGCAAGCGCATCATGGATTATCCTAATCTTTGGGCCTATACCCGCGAGCTCTATCAATACGAAAGTATTGCTGAGACGGTGAATATGGATCATATCGTCCGCCACTACCATTACAGCCATGATACGATTAACCCCAATCGCATCATCCCTATCAATCCAGACCTCGACTGGTACGCGCCCCATGGGCGCGGCGATTAACCAGCAACCAAGCCCTTGCGTTTTGGAGCAGCCAACGCAACTATTCGCCAAGATCTGTCAATTGCAGGAGAAACCAATGACGTCATGGATTACCATTTGCGACACCTGCAAACGCGAAGACTGGACACCAGAGATTCAGCCCCTCACCGATGGCGAAATATTAGCAGATTTAATCGAAGCACGCGCCGCAACCGCAGGAGTGAAAACCCGGCGTGTCTCGTGCATGATGGGCTGCGTGCGGGCCTGCAATGTAGCGGTGCAAGCACCTGAAAAACTGTCATATGTTTTGGGAACATTTGAGCCAAGCCCCGAAAATGCCCAAGCCATCGTAGATTATGCGGCACAGCATCAAGCCTCAAAAACCGGCCAGGTGCCCTACCGCGATTGGCCACAAGCAGTGAAAGGCCATTTCACCACGCGCATGACCCCGTTGCCGGACACTGACTAATGGCGGGAAAGGAGCGAGATCACGGTGGCGGTCTTGACGCGGCAGCAGCAAAATTTGGTGGCGCGCGGGGTGACTGGCTTGATATATCCACCGGGATCAATCCCGAGAGCTACCCGATAACCAACCTCGATCTGACGCCAAATGATTGGACAGCGCTGCCTGATAGAGGCGCAGATACTGCGCTTTGTAACGCCGCACGACGATTTTGGCGGGTGCCGGTCCAGGCGGATGTTCTGGCCGTGCCGGGATGTTCAGCCGCTATTGCTCAAATCCCTGCACTTCAAACTGCAGGCCAAGTCGAGATCGCTCTGCGAAGCTATAATGAACACGCCGCCGCCTTTCGGTTTCATGGCTGGGACGTACAAGAACACCCCCCTGCTCCTTTGGCCCGTGTTGTGGTCCATCCCAACAACCCAACCGGCATATTCCAACCTCAGATCCCACCTGCGCCCCTGACGGTGATTGACGAGAGCTTTTGCGATATCGCTCCGGCGCAAAGCCATATCGCGCAAGCCAAGCAACCTGGTCATATAATATTGAAAAGTTTTGGAAAATTTTGGGGCCTAGCTGGATTGCGTTTGGGGTTTGCGATTGGAGATCCAGAGTTGATCGACGCTCTGCGACAAAGGCTTGGCCCTTGGCCGGTCTCTGGGATCGCGTTGAAAATTGGCGCCACGGCGCTGATCGACACCACTTGGGCCAAACAAACTCAGGCCCGGCTGACCGCGGATTCCGAACGTCTTGACCTGCTGATGCGGCGCAAAAACGCCCGCCCTATGGGCGCCTGCCCGCTGTTTCGTACCTATGAAGTCGCCGATGCCGAGCAGCTTCACCACCACTTGGCAAAGCGCAAGATCTGGACGCGGGTTTTTCCCTATAGCCAGACATGGATTCGACTTGGCCTGCCACCACAGGGGCAGTGGGAGCGGTTAGAGGCCACCCTGTGACCCTGTTTTTGGCGCTTGTCCTGGATGCGCTGCTAGGCGAGCCAAAGTGGCTTTGGTCACGCCTGCCACATCCGGCCGTGCTTATGGGCAATCTCATCACTCGAGCCACGAGCATGCTCAATCACGCGCCACATCAAAAACCCAAAGGTGTGATCTTATGCATCGGATTGGGTGTACTCGGCGGACTTACCGGGGTCCTCTTGGCGCAACTTGGGCCTGTGGCCGAAATTTTGGTCACTGCAATCCTCGTGGCACAAAAATCCTTGATGCAGCATGTGCAAGACGTGGCTCAGTCCCTGCGGCTGTCACTTGCCGCCGGGCGCAGGAGTGTGGCCATGATTGTTGGACGTGATACAGCCCAGATGGATGCTCCGCAGGTGGCCCGCAGCGCCATTGAAAGCGCGGCAGAAAATTTTTCCGATGGGATTGCAGCGCCAGTTTTTTGGTTTGCGCTGGCAGGTTTGCCCGGTGTGATCATCTATAAAATGATCAACACCGCAGACAGTATGATTGGTTATAAGAACGAGACATATTGGGATTTCGGATGGGCCTGCGCCCGGCTGGATGATCTGCTGAATTGGGCGCCCGCTCGGCTGTCCGCCTTTGGAGTTTGGCTGATTACCGGGTGCCGCACCTCTTGGGGCACCATTATCTCTGAGGCAAAATTGCACCGCTCCCCGAATGCCGGCTGGCCCGAGGCAGCGATGGCCTATGCGCTTGATGTCAGCCTCTCAGGCCCACGCAGCTATGAGGGAAAATTAGAAAAATTTCCTTGGGTCAACGCCACTGGCCGCAAAAACATTGGACCGGTTGAGATCGAAAAATCTATTCAGACACTCTGGCTAACCTGGGGCACGATGGCGCTTTTGGTGGCTGGCATCGCCCTTGCATTTTTATTGTAAAAAGGCCTAATTGCAACGGGTTTTCTGTTGGGAAATTGACATGTACTACTTCTTTTTGTCCTTTTTTTTATTGTGTTACGCCAGCCTGGCCTCTGCCACTTGTGGTACGGATTGGGCGTCGTTTATCAAAAATGTAAAGCAAGAGGCAGTGGCACAGGGCTACCCGCGCCCATTGGTGACGCGCTTTTTTGACGGCGCAGCACAAGACCCCAAGGTAATCAAAGCAGACCGCCAGCAAGGGGTGTTCCAAAAAGACTTCATCAACTTCTCTAATGCGTTAATCTCGGAGAACCGCTTGGTGCACGCACAGAAGAACGCCGCCAAATACGCCACTACCTTTGACAGGGTGTCCCGTGATTACGGGATCCCACCAGGAGTCTTACTAGCTTTTTGGGCGTTTGAAACGGATTTTGGGGTCAATCAAGGCAATTTCAACGCGCTCAATGCGCTGCTTACCCTGTCACATGATTGCCGGCGCCCTGATCTGTTTCGCCCACAGGTTTTTGCAGCACTCGAGCTTTACAAACGCGGTGATTTTGATCCGCGAGAGACGCAAGGCGCTTGGGCAGGCGAAATTGGCATGATCCAAATGTTGCCCAAAGATATTCTGGACAGCGGCACGGATGGGGATGGTGATGACCAAGTCGATCTACAAAGCTCTGCCGAAGATGCTCTTATGAGTGGCGGGCATATGCTGCGTCGATTGGGCTGGCAGGCCGGTGCCCCGTGGTTGCAAGAAATTGAATTGCCTAAAAATCTTGATCTGACACTGACTGGCCTCGACAAAAGCCTGCCGGTCTCTCGCTGGCAGGCGTTTGGGGTGACGGGGCGGCATGGCCCCTTACAGCCCAGCGCGGGCCAAGCCTCTGTGTTACTTCCGGTTGGCCATAAGGGTCCGGCCTTTCTGACCTATCGGAATTTCAACGTCTACTTTGAATGGAACCAGAGCCTGGTCTATGTCACCACAGCCGCCTATTTCGCCACGCTGCTATCGGGTGCACCACGGTTTGATCCCGGGACGCCGGACACGGGCTTGACTGGGCAAGAAATGCAGGCCCTGCAGCAAAAATTAATGGCCCGAGGTCATGATGTTGGAAAAATCGATGGTATTTTAGGCTCCAAAACCCGCGCCGCTGTGCAAGCGGAGCAAGAAAGGTTCAATCTGCCCGCCGATGCTTGGCCGACCCCAAGCTTGCTTAATCGGCTTTAAGATCTTCATGCGGCATCCCGAGGCGCTAGGCCACCAGTTGTTCGGCTTTCTTCAGGTCAACCGAAACCAGCTGGCTGACCCCTTGCTCCGCCATCGTCACACCAAACAAACGGTCCATACGCGCCATGGTCACCGCATGGTGGGTGATGATCAAAAACCGCGTGTCCGTCCTGCGGGTCATCTCATCGAGCAGATCGCAGAACCTTGTGACATTCGCATCGTCTAAAGGCGCATCCACCTCATCAAGCACGCAAATTGGCGCGGGATTGGCCAAGAAGACCGCAAAGATAAGCGCCATCGCCGTCAGAGTTTGCTCACCACCCGACAATAGCGAGAGGGTCGAGAGTTTCTTACCCGGTGGTTGACACAAAATTTCCAGCCCAGCGTCCAACGGATCATCATTTTCTACCAAAACCAAATTCGCCTCGCCACCGCCAAACAAATGCGAAAACAGAGTGCCAAAGTTGCGGTTCACCTCATCAAAAGCGGCCAACAAACGTTCGCGGCCCTCTTTGTTGAGGCTAGCAATCCCACCGCGCAGAGTTTTGATTGCCTCTTCCAAATCGGTTTTCTCTTTGGTGAGCATATCAAATTCCTCGCGCACCTCTTGAGAATCCTCTTCCGCCCGCAGGTTGACTGCGCCCAGCGCTTCTCGTTGACGGCGCAAACGGGCTACTTCTGCCTCCACCTGTTCAGAGGGCGGCATTTTCAGCGGATCGACCTCCAATTGTTCCAGCAGGCTTTGCGGCTCAGTTTGCAGCTTCTCACGAATGCGCTCCGCCGCCAAACCCACCGCCTCCAAAGCAGCTTCAGAGCGCGCCTCAGCGCCAGCTCGTTTTTCGCGGCTTTCCGTGGCCACGCGCCCAGCATCACGCTCGGCCTCAGAAGCCTGGCGCATTTCCGTCTCGGCCCGCGCCAAGTTATCAGCGGCCAATTTTCGGCGCGTTTCAGCTTCCTCTGACGCGGAGATGAGCTCTGCGCGTTGGCTTCTGATGTTATCGGGCTCTGAGAGCGCTGCTGCCAATTCTGATTCAGCCTTGCTGTGACGCTGTTCCAGTTCGACAGCACGCGTTTTGGCATTTCCCAAACGTTCTTGCCAGCTGCCAATATCTTTGGTCAATGCCGCAATACGCTTGACCCGCGCTTCACCATCACTGCGCAGATCATCATGAGCCGCACGACGGCTCATCATAGTGACCCGGCTGGCTTCAACCGTCAGGCGAATGTCCTCCACCCGTGCCCGCTTGGCGGCAAGATCTTCCAAGCCTTCCCGGTGGATTTGCGCTTCACGCAGCTGCACGCGCGCTTCACGCGCCTCTTCCCCGTAGCGCGTGACAGCTAACGCCAGCGCCTCAACACGCCCGCCGGCAAGATTGCGCTCCGCCTCAGCCCGAGACAATACCCGTCCCGCATCCGCCATCATCCGATCTGCGGCCTGGCGGGCCTCACGGGTCTCTTGATCGGTTTTGGTCAGGGTTTGCAATTGACTAACCAGCGCTTGATGCGCAGTTTCCGCTTGGCTTGCCACCACCTGCGCGTCTTTCAATTGTGATTGCAAAGCCTGAAGGCGATTGCGTTGCTCAAGCGCCAAGGCCGCCGCCGAGGGGGCATCCTTGGCTTGGGACCGAAACCCATCCCAACGCCAAAGATCGCCATCTCGGCTGACCAGTCTTTGCCCCGGTAAAAGAACCCCATGCAGCCGTGCGCCCTCCTCGGCTTTCACAAGGCCAACTTGTGCAATCCTGCGGTTCAACACGCCAGGAACGGTGACGTATTGGCCAAAACTTTCAACGCCCTCCGGCAGGCGGGGTGGGGTGTCATACTCCTGCAGCTGCGCCCAGCCTGATCGTCCTTCCGTCGTCACAGACGGGGCTTTAAGATCATCAGCCAGCGCTGCGCCCAGAGCCTTTTCATATCCACTTTCAACATGCACTTGGTCAAGCAGCTGGTCGCCTTGACCGCGATTGCGTTCCACCAATTTCACCAGTGCGGACACTTCCGCCTGTAACGCATTGACGACCCCATTTGCCTCGGATCTGGCAGTCCGCGCACTGTTTTCTTGGTTTAGGCAGGCTGCCCGACGCGCCTCCGCCTCAGCCAAAGCCGTTTCGGCCTGCGCAACTGCCTCAACAGCTGCCGCCTCATCAAAATGGGCTTGATCATAGGCTGCTGCGGCGTCACTGACCTGTGTGCGGGCCTCAGCCACCGCAGACTCAGCATTGATCTCTTCGGTCTCAGCCTTGGACAGGCGTTTTTGGGCATCCTCAAAGAGCCGATCCGCCGATTGGTGGCTGGCGGCCAGACGCGCGACATCTTCGGTGATCTCCGCCAATTGCGATTCACGATCGTGCAAAACAGCGGCCGCCTGTGAGGCCTCCCCAGCCGCTTTTTGCACTTTTTTGCTCTGCCCGGCCCCGGCTTTTTCATGCTCTGCCAGTTCCGCGCGCAGACGCTCAATTGTGTCGCCTGCATCAGCATTCAGATTTTGTTCCCGCGCCATATCGGCCGCCAGCTGGGCGATGCGTTGCTCCAAAGTGTAGATGGTTTGCTCAGCCCGTTTCGCTTGATCGCTGAGCGTATCTTTTTGTACATTCAACCGCTGCAACACTGCATTGGCGATGGCTTCTTCCTCGCGCAGGGGAGGCAGGGCCGCCTCGCAAATCTCACGGGCCTTCACAGATTTCTGAACTGCGGTTTCGGCTTGGGCCGCTGTGATCGTACCGGCGCGCAGAGCCTCTTCAGCTGCCGCACGGGCCTCTTCTGCCTCTTGCCACCGGCGATACAGTAAGAGCCCTTCTGCCAGACGCAGACTGGCCCCCAACTCTCGATATCTTGCCGCTTGTTTTGCCTGCCGCGCCAGTTGGGATAGTTGATTGGCCAATTGTTCGATCACGTCATCCACGCGTGACAGGTTCGTTTCAGCACCGCGCAATTTCAGCTCGGCCTCATGCCGCCGCGCATAGAGACCCGAAATTCCAGCCGCCTCTTCCAAAATCCGACGCCGGGCCTTGGGTTTGGCATTGATCAATTCACTGATCTGCCCCTGCCGAACGAGGGCAGGAGAATGCGCACCAGTGCTGGCATCGGCAAAAAGCATCTGAACATCCCGCGCCCGCACATCTTTGCTATTGGCCTTATAGGCAGAGCCAATATCGCGCGTGATGCGGCGGACCACATCCAAAAAATCACTTTCATTGAAGCTCGCCGGAGCCAGCCTTTTGCTGTTGTCGATTTGCAAAATGACTTCTGCAAAATTACGGGCCGGACGTGTGGCGGTTCCGGCGAAGATGACATCCTCCATCCCACCACCACGCATGGCCGTCGGACGGTTCTCGCCCATAACCCAGCGCAGCGCCTCCAGCAAATTTGATTTACCACAGCCATTGGGGCCCACCACCCCGGTCAAACCATCAGCAATAATCAAATCTGTGGGGTCCACAAAGCTTTTGAACCCGTTCAATCGTAATTTAGAAAACCGCACCGAAACATGCCCTCGTGATTCTTCTGGGTTAAGTGTGCCGAAGCGATAGGGGCGGAGTCAACGCCAACGACCCTTATCCTGTGGGTTCGAAGAACTTATCCACAATATATTGGTGCCTTACGGCACAATTACGTGTAACACGGCAGCTCAGGAGCGATTGTTATTTCAAGGGTATTTGGCGCTCTTACTCGCCAGCTTCACTGTCTTTGTTGCCAGCTCGGTGGCTGTTGAGCCAATCAAACGCCGCGAAAATGTCGAATTGATCCACCAATTTTTGAAGATCCACCTTTTCAGGCTCAACGGCCGGTTCAGGTACAGATTCCTGCTAAGGCTGGGATTGCAAGCAGCCAGTCAAAGCAGTTGCCAAAACGACAAAAAACCAAAACCTTTTTCATCACAAACTTCAAAACTATTTGCACACACTGCACCCTGCATCACCGGCCTTCTTGCCCCAAGTCAAGCGCCGCCACGCCCGCTTATGGCTTTGCTCAGCGATGTTTTGTCCAATAATAATACTCGATGACCCGTTCACGAGCGCGCGCGATACCAAACCGGAGGCCAATGGCGTATTAAGGATGCGAAATTTCCTCAAAGGCGCTAGAGATTTTCGACAGGGCCTGCGCCGATGGAATAATCCGCAGCGACGCAGCTTGCGTTACCGCCGCAATTGGGTCAGCCTTTTCGTCAAAGCTACAAGAGAAATGTGTGCGCGCAAGATCAGGAGAGAGCTGTGTTTGATTTGGAATTAAGTGGGAAAGTGGCCCTTGTGACCGGCGGCAGTGACGGCTTGGGCCGCGCTGCGGCGCACCGGCTGGCGATGGAGGGGGCTTTGGTTGTCATCTGCGGCCGGCGGGCCGCGCATGCGCAACAGACGGCGCAGGACATAACAGCCGCGGTGCAAGCCTCTGGCAATAACGGGAGCCAGGTTGTAGGCCTGCGTGCCGATGTCACAAATTCAGATGACTGTGACGCGCTGATCGCCGAAATTCTGCAAAATCACGGTGGCATTGATATTTTAATCAATAACGCCGGCGCATCCGCTGCTATGGGTTTGGCTTTGGTGGATGATGACCTGTGGCTGTCAGATTTTAATCTCAAGGTCATGGCGGCCGTGCGCTTATCGCGGCTTGCTATTCCGATAATGAAAGCGCGCGGTGGAGGGGCCATTGTCAATGCCAGCATTGGCGGCGGTAAGGCGCCAAACGCGGGCGCGCTGCCCACAAGCGTCATGCGCGCCGCTGGGCTGAATTTAACCAAATCTTTGGCTCAGGAATTTGCCGCCAGCAATATCCGCGTCAATGCCATATGCATTGGGTATTTGAAATCAATGCAATGGATCCGCCAAGCTGAAAATGCCGACCCAAGTTCAATCTACGAAAATTTTTCCCAAAAAATTCCAATGGGCCGGATGGGTGAGGCTGAAGAATATGCCGACCTCGTGGCCTTTTTGAGTTCGCAAAGGGCGTCTTACATCACGGGCACGGCCGTTAATCTTGATGGTGGGCTGTGCCCAGTCGTTTAGGCCCCGATGCGAAGGGTAACGGCAGGGAGTGTCCCCCCTGCCATTAATGTAAAGTGAAGAACATTTATGGACTACAGCCTTGGCTTTTGGTTTTTTGCGACCCTGGCGGCACTTGCTGTTGGGCTCGGCAAGGGGGGGCTTCCTGTGGTGGCAGCCTTGGCCGTGCCGAGCCTGTCACTTTTCATGTCCCCCATTGCCGCCGCCGGCTTGCTTCTACCGGTCTATATCGTCTCCGATGCCTTTGCTCTTATCGCCTATCGCCGAGACTTTAATCGCCAGGTGTTAAAAATCGCCGCAATAGGAATGACCCTGGGTGTGGGGATTGGCAGTGTTACGGCACATTTAATCATCGAATGGGTGATTACAGTGCTGATTGGCCTGATGGGCGGGCTTTTTGCCCTGCGGATGCTCACGCAACGGGGCGATCCCGCAAAGAAACCGATCCACACAGCCCAAGGATTATTCTGGACCACCATCGCGGGATTCACCAGTTTCATAAGCCACAACGGGGGGCCGCCTTGGCAAATTTTCACTCTGCCGTTGAAGTTGCAAAAATCAGTCTTCGTTGGCACTTCGGTAATTGCTTTTTCCTACTGCAACGCCATCAAGTTGATCCCCTATATTTGGCTTGGACAAGTCAATATTCAAAGCTCTTTTGTCTCGCTCTTTTTGATGCTCCCTGCCGCTCTTGCCGTCTATCTCGGGGTTTTTTGGGTTAAAAAAATTCCCGAATCACTATTTTTCAAATTCGTCACCTGGGCCTTAATGATAATATCGATAAAACTGATCTGGGACGGCCTCATGGACAGCCCCCTGGCACGGGGGCACCTCTTTTAAAGGCCCTCCATTTCACCCAACCGGAACTGCACGAAAGTCTCTTAAAACCTTGTGCCGCCCCTCTTGCCTCCCTTCCCGCCCCCTGCTATCAGCCCTCATCGTCATTCACCCCAGATTCGTCTGGGGTGGTGTCGTTTGGGGAAACCCAAATTAATAGGGCACCTACGGGGGCCTAAACACCAGCGGCCCTTTAGGGCTGCACGAAGCAAACGGAAGACAGAAAGCATGGCACTCAAGTCGTATAAACCGACGACGCCGGGCCAGCGTGGGCTGGTACTGATCGACCGTTCGGAGCTTTGGAAAGGACGTCCTGTCAAGACTCTCACAGAGGGTTTGACAAAATCGGGCGGCCGGAACAATACCGGGCGGATCACATCACGTCGTCGTGGCGGTGGGGCAAAACGCCTTTACCGCATTGTGGACTTCAAACGGAATAAGTTTGACGTTTCAGCAACTGTGGAACGGATCGAATATGACCCGAACCGGACAGCATTTATTGCTCTCATCAAATATGATGATGGTGAGCAGGCCTATATCCTAGCCCCTCAGCGTATGGCTGTTGGTGATAAGGTGATCGCCACTGCAAAAGCCGATATCAAACCCGGCAACGCAATGCCCTTCTCAGGCATGCCAATTGGCACAATCATCCACAACATCGAATTGAAAGCTGGCAAAGGCGGGCAGATCGCACGCGCCGCTGGCACATATGCTCAATTTGTTGGCCGTGATGGTGGCTACGCCCAGATCCGCCTCTCTTCAGGTGAGCTGCGTTTGGTCCGCCAAGAATGCATGGCCACCGTTGGTGCTGTGTCTAACCCAGACAACTCCAACCAAAATTTCGGTAAAGCGGGCCGGATGCGTCACAAAGGTGTGCGCCCCTCCGTTCGTGGTGTGGTTATGAACCCGGTCGATCACCCGCACGGCGGTGGTGAAGGTCGGACATCTGGCGGTCGTCACCCGGTTTCCCCATGGGGCAAGCCGACCAAAGGTGCACGCACGCGCAACAAAAACAAAGCGTCACAAAAGCTTATTATACGCTCTCGTCACGCCAAGAAAAAGGGGCGTTAATCGATGTCTCGTTCCGTATGGAAAGGTCCGTTTGTGGATGCTTACGTGCTTAAGAAAGCCGAAGCTGCCAGCGAAAGCGACCGTAACAACGTTATCAAAATTTGGTCGCGTCGTTCAACAATTCTGCCCCAATTCGTGGGCTTGACCTTTGGCGTCTACAATGGCCGGAAGCATATTCCTGTCAATGTGACTGAAGAAATGATTGGCCAGAAATTTGGTGAGTTTTCGCCAACCCGTACCTACTACGGACACACGGCTGATAAAAAAGCGAAGCGGAAATAAGCTATGAGCAAGGATAAAAATCCCCGCCGCGTGGCTGACAATGAAGCAATGGCAAAAACGCGAATGCTTCGGACATCCCCGCAAAAGCTGAACTTGGTTGCTGCGATGATCCGCGGCAAAAAAGTCAATAATGCTTTGACAGATCTGACCTTCTCCAAGAAGCGTATTTCTGATGACGTGAAGAAATGTCTGCAGTCTGCAATTGCAAATGCTGAAAACAACCACAATTTGGATGTTGACGAGCTGGTTGTGGCAGAAGCCTATGTCGGCAAAAACTTGACAATGAAACGCGGTCGTCCTCGGGCGCGCGGTCGTTTTGGCAAGATCGTTAAACCATTTTCCGAACTGACTATTTTGGTTCGCCAGGTTGAGGAGCAAGCGTAATGGGACATAAAGTCAATCCAATCGGTATGCGTCTTCAGATCAACCGTACTTGGGATAGCCGTTGGTATGCAGATACCAAAGACTATGGCAACTTGTTGTTGGAAGACCTGAAAATCCGGGAATTCATTGGTGAAGAATGTAAGCAAGCTGGTATCAGCCGTGTTATAATTGAGCGTCCGCACAAAAAGTGCCGCGTCACAATCCACACAGCCCGTCCAGGTGTGATCATCGGCAAGAAAGGTGCGGACATCGAAGGTCTGCGCTCCAAAGTTGCCGCAATGACAGACAGCGAATTGCACCTGAACATCGTTGAAGTCCGCAAGCCTGAGCTTGATGCAGCCTTGGTTGCGGAGAGCATTGCGCAGCAATTGGAACGCCGGGTGTCTTTCCGCCGCGCCATGAAGCGTGCGGTTCAAAGTGCCATGCGTATGGGCGCCTTGGGCATTCGTGTGAATGTTGCCGGTCGTTTAGGCGGCGCGGAAATCGCGCGTACTGAATGGTACCGTGAAGGCCGCGTTCCGCTGCACACACTGCGTGCTGACATTGATTACGCACATGCTGAAGGTCTTACGGCCTATGGTATCATCGGGATCAAAGTTTGGATCTTCAAAGGCGAGATCATGGAACACGATCCTGCCGCGCGTGATCGTAAATCGCAAGAATTGCAAGATGGCCCAGCACCTCGTGGTGCAGGTGGCAATCGCCGCAACGACCGCTAAGGAGAAGAACAATGCTTCAACCAAAGCGCACTAAGTTCCGCAAGATGCACAAGGGCCGGATCCACGGCGAAGCCAAGGGTGGTACCACCCTGAACTTTGGCTCATTCGGCCTGAAAGCGACACAACCTGAGCGCATTACTGCGCGTCAGATCGAAGCGGCGCGTCGTGCCATGACACGTCATATGAAACGTCAAGGCCGTGTTTGGATCCGGATTTTTCCAGACCTACCCGTAACCTCAAAGCCAACCGAAGTTCGGATGGGTAAAGGTAAAGGTTCCGTTGATTTTTGGTCCGCCAAAGTCAAGCCTGGCCGAGTTATGTTTGAAATTGATGGCGTCTCAGATGTCGTCGCCCGTGAGGCTCTGCGTCTTGCTGCGATGAAATTGCCAATCAAAACCCGCGTTGTGCAGCGCGAGGACTGGTAAATCCAAAGCAGGTTAACCTGTGCAAATAAACGAGCCCCCATCGACACATCGATGGGGGCTTTTTCTTGGAAAGTTGTCCATGATGTTGGCACAAAGCAAGCTCTGGCCGGCTAAACCGCGCAGCTCATGTCCGTACCGCAGCACATCGGTGACTTGATTTTACCTTCACATTTTGCACATTTGGAGATCTGCACGACGGTGCCATCTCCCAAGGTCAAATTATCATTGACCAGGGCTTCTTTACAATCGGTGCAACTGGCATCGACCCCCATATTGCAAACACCACAACGATACGTCGCCATTTCAGGTCTCCTCATCCGCGTTCAACTCATTCAACGCTAGTCTGGAGCAGATGCATCTGTCTAGCCTGTTTCACCAAAATTGCATCCAAAAGAGCAGGTGACTTCCCTACAAAACTAAGCCACCGCCGTCGGAATGCGGTATTGCGCACTCACTTAGATGCGCCTCTTAGCACCAAGATCTGACGCAAAACTAATCTGAAACAATGCCGCCTCTTCTTGATTTTCGATCACAGAGCCATGCGGCCCATATGTTTTTACCAATCGTAAAAATGGCGATATCTTAAAAGATACGTTCATCAAGAAATAAGGACGTATGATTGCCAAAACACAGCTGAGAAGTCGGCCACTCACAAGATGAGCACACGCCCTTACAGGCTCATAAATTAAGCGTGTTGACTTACCTAAATTCCTGGAATGAAGGGAATATCGCAGGCGGCCAGCACGACCATAGCGGCAATCAAGAGAGAGACTTTTACCATACTGAGTAACCTCCTAGAGTGATTCAGTTAAAGGTTAAGTAGTTTTTCAAGTAGATCAAGCGTCAATTCCGCAACCAACAGAAAAAGCCAATATTACGTCCGTCACGGGCAGAGGCTCCAGAACATCACATAGCCAAACGCACCTGAGAAAGTGAGGATTTTCACTAGATAAAAATGGCATGGCGTATTAGGAAGCTTACATGCGTCTCCTTAGCTCAGCTGGATAGAGCAGCCGACTTCTAATCGGCAGGTCGAGGGTTCGAATCCTTCAGGGGACGCCATACTTTCATTTTATCCACATAGTACTCCTTTTTAGGCGTTACGAGCAGATATCAACTAATAAAGTCCCATATGCAGCCTCCTATTTTAGTGGAGGCTCCATGATTCACAGATTGCAGTTTGGTGACATTCTACAAGTTAAGAGCAGAAAGAAAGCAGGGCGTTGGTACTGTAAAGCAAAGATTCCTGCCGAACTATCGAGATGCCTACAAGGATTCACAGGCCACCGCTTGGCTTGGTTCTGGCTCACTAGCTGACGCACAAGACGTTGCTCCCAACAGTAAAAGAGAAAGAACAGCAAAAGTTTCTGGCTAAAGTTGCGAAGTATGATCCTTTACTAGTAGCAGCGGAATGTCTTTACGATGAATGTAAGCAACGCCGGCAAACGGATGATCTCAGCTTGTTTGAAAATAGCTAAATGCAGATTGGTTGGTGGAATACCCAAGATGTAAATTAGCCCTAATCTCTTCAACCGGGCTTAATCTGACAGAATTTTCCTAATAACAAATAGCAGTTTCGCCCATGCGTGGCCAACTCATAAGATACATCCTGCGCTGGCGTTGGATCTGGGAATGATGTTAGGACTTATTTCTGAGAACGAACAAGCGCATTGTATCTATCAAATGTGAGCTATCGATGACAAATCTGCTTAACGCTTTTCCACTTGCCAGCTTTATCGTTGGGCCAGAGGGGTATGTGGTTGGTGCCAATGAACAGGCGCTAGTGTTGTTTGGTAGGGACATCATTGGGCGCACTTCTGTGGAAGTCGTTCGCAACCCGAATGTGCATGACGCAATTGAACATGCCTTGGCACAGAAAACTCGAAAGCAATGTGATTGGAATACGACGCAGGCCACGACGGATTTAGTATATCACATTACGGCGAGTTGGATTGAGGCGGAAGATATATTAGTCACCTTCCGAGATGTCACAGATATTGAACAGTCACTCAGGGCGCGCCGCGAATTTGTAACTAATGTAAGTCATGAGCTCAAAACGCCTCTGACAGCGATGCTTGGGGTTTTGGAGACTTTGCAACTCATGGGCTCATCAGAGCCAGAAGCACAGCAGAGCTTTATCGGTATGATGCAACAAGAGACTCAAAGGATGAACCGTCTGGTGAGCGATTTATTATCGCTCAGTTCTGTGCAAGCGAATGAGCGCATTCGGCCCTCAACTCCAGTAGATTTATGCGCTTTGCTAGAGGAGACTATTACGAGCCTGCAAGGTCTCACCCTTCAGTCTCATTCGCAATTGTTGTTCACACCGCCAAAAACGGCGTCCATCATACTTGGAGATGGAGACCAACTACGGCAGGTCGCCATAAACCTGATTGAGAATGCCATAAAATACGCAGGATCAGGGAATATTCTTATTGGCTTAAGCAGTATGGCTTACCAGCCATTGTTGCGCTGCAAGGGTGTTAAAATCACTGTAGAAGATCATGGCCCCGGAATTGCCGCCATTCATATTCCGAGGTTGACTGAAAGATTTTATCGGGTGGATGGCCACCGTAGTCGGAACCTTGGTGGCACTGGATTGGGCTTGTCCATCGTCAAACATATTGTCAGCCGGCACCGGGGTCGCATGCGGATCAAGAGTACTTTGGGATGTGGGAGCCAATTTGCTATTTATCTTCCAGCAAATTGATTTGGGTTTTTTGAAATTGTCATAAAACTGTTACAAGCCTGTCGCATAAGCTTTGCAAAAGCCCGTTAGGCATGGGTCTGACAAAAGTCAGATTCAGTTGCTTTAGGAGATTGCAATGTACAAGTTCACAACAACCCTTATTACCGCGGCTTTGTCGGTCTCGGCGGGCATGTCTCTCGCGCGCGACCAAATCCAGATCGCAGGATCGTCGACCGTCTTACCTTATGCCTCAATTGTGGCGGAGGCCTTTGGAGAAAACTTTGACTATCTAACGCCTGTGGTTGAATCCGGGGGATCCTCGGGCGGCATGAAACGATTCTGCACTGGACTGGGTGAAAACACGATAGACATCGCGAATTCTTCACGCCGCATAAAAGACAGCGAAATAGCGGCGTGCGCAGAACAAGGTGTAACAGAAATTATCGAAGTTCGAATTGGTTACGATGGAATTGTGTTTGCCTCTGATTTCGAGGGACAAAAATTTGCGTTCCATCCGGTGGACATCTATCAAGCTTTAGCTGCGCAATTGCCAATGGATGGTGAAATGCGGGCCAACAGTTACGCAAATTGGTCTGAGATCGACGCAAAATTCACTGCGCAGCCGATACAGGCCTATATCCCCGGTACGAAGCATGGCACGCGTGAAGTGTTTGAAGAAAAAATTCTTCTCGCAGGTTGTGAGGCCTCTGGAGCTTTGGCCGAAATTTTGTCGCTTAATGGTGGTGACAGCAAAGCTGCTAAGACCGCCTGTATGACGGTGCGCAACGATGGATATTCTGTGGATATTGACGGGGATTACACCGAAACACTGGCGTCCATTGCGTCCAATAAAAATGGAATTGGCGTTTTTGGTCTCTCATTTTATGAGAACAACACAGACAAACTGCAAGTGGCGACAATATCGGATGTCATGCCCTCGACCGAAAGCATTTCTTCTGGCGATTACCCTGTTTCACGTCCGCTCTACTTTTATATAAAAAAGGCGCATATTAGCATAATCCCTGGACTCAAAGATTATGCTGCATTTTTCACTGCGGAGGAGATCGCGGGTCCAGATGGTCCACTGGCTGAATATGGCTTGGTTGCCGATCCGCTTCTAGAGCAAACCCAAGAGCAAATTAAAAACGAAACAATCATGCGGTGAGCCCACACTCATGGTGCAATTCCCTGCGCCTTGCCTGGATATATCTGGGCAAGGCCAAAACTTTAGGACAACATGCCAACTTATATTCTAATTCTGATGGTTATTGCCTTGGCTCTCTTAGGGTTTTGGCTTGGCAAACGAAAGGTCAATTTGGCTGCAGCTTCTTTGCATTCATTGCCCGTGCATTATGCCACCTATGTTCTGCTGATGACGATTTTTCCGGCTGCACTCACCCTGGTCATCTGGAGCCTGGCTGCGCCCTGGCTGCTCCATGAACAAGGTTTGACACTTCCAAACACCAATGACCCTGTTGCCCAAGCCGACGCAGCGTTAAAATCTATCGTGGTAATCATTGTTGCCGTTGTGTCCCTATTTTTTGCGATGCAAAAAGTGTCGCCAAAGTTCCGGGCTCGCAATGTTGTTGAGAAATTTATTCTAGCTGCTCTGCTGATTTGTGCCGCCCTTGCTGTACTAACCACGGTTGGCATTGTGGTATCTATGGTGTTTGAGACAGCTCATTTTCTCAATCTACACAGCTGGAAAGATTTCTTTTTTGGTCTGGCTTGGTCACCTAACTTTCACGGTGACAGCGCCCTATCGATTTTGCCGTTACTCTGGGGCACGCTGTATATCTCTTGTGTGGCGCTTTTGGTTGCGGTGCCTGTCGGTTTGTTATCTGCGATTTACTTATCTGAATATGCCTCGAGTTTCATCCGTTCCATTGCAAAGCCTTTACTCGAAATTTTGGCAGGGATACCAACGATCGTTTATGGCCTTTTCGCTTTGCTCACCTTTGGGCCATTCTTGAGGGATCTGTTCGGACCAGAGGGCTTTTTTTCCGTTGGTTGGATGAGCGATGCGCGCTCGGTGGCGACGGCGGGTATCGTCATGGGAATTATGCTCATTCCCTTTGTCTCATCTCTATCAGATGACATTATTAATGCGGTTCCACAATCACTCAGGGACGGCTCTTTTGGGCTGGGCGCAACGCGATCTGAAACCATCAAACATGTGTTATTGCCTGCCGCACTTCCTGGGATCGTTGGCGCAATCCTTTTAGCGGCGTCGCGTGCCATTGGCGAAACAATGATTGTCGTTCTAGGCGCTGGCGCGATTGCGCGTTTCACAGGCAATCCGCTTGAAGCCTTAACCACCGTGACAACACGCATTGTCAGTCAATTGACCGGAGATGGAGATTTTAATAGCCCCGAAACATTGGTGGCATTCGCCCTTGGTCTCACCCTATTTGTACTGACCTTGGGGCTAAATATCTTTGCCCTCTACTACGTCCGTAAATATCGCGAGCAATACGAATGATTGAGCCAAACCCATATAAATCACTCTTTGCCGCAAGCGCGCAAAACAAACGCCGCGCGGCTGCAGAGAAACGTTTTCACAGGCTCGGGCTGGCCGCTATTTTTGTTGGCCTATCCATGCTTGCCATTCTTATGACGACGATTGTCACAAAAGGATCCGGCGCTTTTCAACAGAGTTTTATCACACTGGACGTTGCCCTGTTGGAAGCAAAGCTCGACAAAAAAGGTACACGAGATCTGGACAACCTAAAGAAAGTTACAACCTTTGGATATGCGCCCTTGATCAAAGTAGCCTTTGAACAGGTGGTTGTAGCCCGTGGCATTGAAACAGACCTCACATCAAAGGACATGGCCGCGATTGTTTCCAAAAGCGCCGCTGCGCAGATGCGCGATTGCGTTTTGAACGATCCAGGCTTGATTGGAACCACAGCTGAATTCAAGTTCCTGGCAAATTCCTGGATTGATGGCTATCTAAAAGGGCGGGTGACGCGGGAAACGATTGCAAACAATAAGAATGTATCTATTGCGCAGTTGGACTTTGCAGACCAACTCATTGAGCTTGGTATCATTGGAAAATCGTTCAATATTCAATTTATTTTGGGTGCAGATGCCTCTGATCAGCGACCAGAGGATGCGGGCATTGGCGTAGCGATAATCGGCTCTTTTGCCATGATGTGCGTTGTTTTGCTGCTGGCCTTGCCGATTGGTGTGGCCAGCTCCATTTATTTGGAGGAATTTGCCCCCAAAAACCGCCTCACTGATTTTATCGAAGTCAATATAGCAAATCTGGCGGCTGTTCCTTCGATCGTTTTCGGAATTTTGGGTTTAGCAATTTTTATCAATACGATGCATTTGCCGCAATCTGCACCCGTCGTTGGGGGGCTGGTGCTCACACTTATGACTTTGCCCACATTAATTATCTCGACCCGGGCTGCTTTGAAAGCGGTTCCGCCAAGTATCCGCAGTGCAGCACTCGGGGTCGGCGCATCAAAAATGCAATCCACCTTTCACCATGTCTTGCCATTAGCAGCGCCAGGGATCCTGACTGGAACAATCCTTGGCTTAGCGCAGGCTTTGGGCGAAACTGCACCGCTCTTGCTGATTGGGATGATTGGGTATGTGGCGACGAATATGCCCGAAACAGTGTCTCAAGGTCTTTTGTCGCCAAACTCTGCCATGCCAGCGCAGATCTATGAATGGGCCAAACGTGCAGATCCAGCATTCTATGAGCGCGCGTGGGGCGGGATAATTATATTACTGATCTTTTTGGTAACAATGAACTTAATTGCAGTGACACTACGGCGGCGCTTCGAACAGAGATGGTAGACCTATGAACGATAAAATTAGTGCTTGCGAGGAATTGGCTATGAACTCCCAAACTATAAAAATAAGTGCGCGCCATGTAGATGTTCATTATGATAAAACACATGCGATCAAAGACGTCAGTGTAGAAATCCCATCCAACAGCGTGACCGCGTTTATTGGTCCCTCTGGCTGCGGGAAATCGACTTTTCTCAGATGCCTCAATCGGATGAATGATACGATTGAAAGCTGTCAGGTAAGCGGTGATATCTTGCTCGACGGGGAGAATATTTACGATCCTAAGGTAGACCCAGTTCAGCTGCGTGCCAAGATCGGTATGGTGTTTCAAAAGCCTAATCCTTTTCCAAAATCCATCTATGACAATGTGGCCTATGGGCCCCGCATCCATGGGCTTGCCCAGGGTAAATCCGACCTTGATGCACTTGTGGAACAAGCGTTGCGCCGCGCCGCTATTTGGGAAGAAGTCAAAGACCGGTTGAGTGCGCCGGGCACTGGCCTGTCTGGCGGGCAACAGCAGCGGGTTTGTATTGCCCGCGCTATTGCCACGGCACCAGAGGTTTTGTTGATGGATGAGCCCTGCTCTGCGCTGGATCCGATTGCCACGGCACAAATCGAAGAGTTAATCGACGAATTGCGCCAAAATTATGCTGTTGTAATTGTCACCCACTCAATGCACCAAGCTGCAAGGGTTAGCCAAAAGACAGCCTTCTTTCACATGGGCACGTTGGTAGAATTCGGGGATACAAAGACAATTTTTACCAACCCGACAGATCCGCGGACAGAGGGTTACATTACCGGACGTATAGGCTAGGAGAAAAAATGAGCTCAGATCAACATATCCGCACCGCATTCGATCGTGACCTTGACCAATTACAAGCTCAAATGCTGCGCATGGGGGGCTTGGTGGAAGTCGCCATTCTGGACGCTGCAAAATCATTTGAGACTCAAGATGTGCAACTGGCCGACGAAGTGCGCGTGGCTGATCGCATTATTGATGACATTGAAGCACAGATAAACGAGGATGTCGCCAGCATTATTGCCCTACAAGCGCCCGCAGCACGGGACCTGCGGCTGCTTTTGTCAATCTTAAAAGTTGCCGGAAACTTGGAGCGTATCGGCGATTATGCAAAAAATATGGCAAAGCGCACGCACCTATTGCTGCAGTTGCCAAATATCGAAAACTCATCCAGCTCCCTTCGACGCTTGTCGCGTGAAGTTCAGTTGATGCTCAAAGACAGTCTCGATGCTTATGTTCAACGCAACACTGAATTGGCCAAAGATGTGATCGTCCGCGATAATGACGTCGATGAACTTTACAATGGCCTGTTTCGGCAGTTTGTGACACATATGATGGAGGATCCGCGCAATATTACGGCGTGCCTTCATCTGCATTTTATAGCGAAAAACATCGAACGCATGGGGGATCATGTAACCTCTATTGCAGAACAGGTGGTACTTGTCGTCACCGGTCAAATGCCCAGCGAAGACCGCCCCAAGGGCGATCTCACCTCAGTCGACGTAAAATTATCTCAGGAATAGGACATGCAGGCGCGTCCCAAAATACTGATTGTCGAAGACGAACCAGCACAGCGCGAAATCTTGCTTTACCATTTGCAAAAGGCCGGGTTTGAAGCGCTATGGGCCGACAACGGTGAAGAGGGTCTGCTATTGGCACAAGAAAATCTGCCCGATTTGTTGATCTTGGACTGGATGTTGCCAAAGTTGTCAGGATTGGAAGTTTGTCGTCGGCTGCGCGCACATCAAGACACGAAACACATTCCAATTATCTTGCTGTCGGCACGATCTGAAGAGGCCGACAAAGTGCAAGGCTTGGATATTGGCGCCGATGATTATGTTGCCAAACCCTACTCGATTATAGAATTAATGGCGCGCTTAAAAACCCAATTGCGCCGACACAGAGCAAGCCTATTAGGCGCGCAATTGCGCTTTCAAGATATTATCTTAGATGCAGCCGCCCACAAAGTTTTTCGGGCAGGGATGGAAATAAAACTAGGGCCAACAGAATTCAAATTGCTCACGACCTTTATCGAAAAGCATGGCCGGGTGCTGTCTCGCGAGCAACTTTTAGACCAGGTTTGGGGCCGAGATATCTATGTCGACAGCCGCACAGTCGATGTGCATGTGGGCCGCTTGCGAAAGTCGCTTACGCAATATGGCGGTGATGACCCACTCCGCACCATCCGCGGCGCCGGCTATGCTCTTGGGTGACAAAAAATATATTTTGTCAGATAATTGGCCGGTTCTAACCGATGGGGGGACGCCAAACACCATACAGGCGCACTTCAAGGCTCGTTTAAAAGTAGCAAAACCGAGAATGTTTCATCACTAGAGAAGCTTCGGATTAGCCCCACCAATCTCAAGCAAGTTTAATCTCATAGTTTCAGCTCATGCCTATTTGATGGTGTAGAGCTTCAGCACGATAGTTGTTTCTTCTCACGCGCCAGGCCCAACAACCAACAACATGTTCATCGAGGCGAATTGTGTGTTCCCAGTTTCCAAACGATCAGCGAAAGCAAAATTCAAAGAGGTTCAGGTAACAGATCGTAGGTCATCATCGGATCTGCTGTACGTCGTCACTTTTTAAGTTTCGTTGCTCCAAGATTGCTAATCACTTTTATCGAAGCAAAAGGTTTTATCCGAAGCCAAGACCAGCCTAGTTTCGCCTGACCACTCAATTCGAAACCGCAGGTGTAGGATAGTGACATTAATTTTTGGGTTATTGTAGGCATATCCTCAAACAGTTTCCGCAGTTTGAAGAGTGCGCAGCATCTCAAAGCTGTAGACAAGCTCTGAACGGGTGATGTCGCGGCCAATAATAACGATGCGCGATTGACAGGTTTTGCCCTGCCAGTCGTGAAGGGGCACCGGTGGATCAAAAATATGCTGCACACCGTGAAACACGAACGGCATCTCAATGCCGATAAGATGTACGATCCCTTTCACGCGCAGGATGTCAGGCCCGCGCAGACTGATGAGTGTGTCGAGCCAACGATCAAACGCATCAGGAGGAATTGGGTCGTTCAGGACAATGGACGCCGATCCAATCCGCGCATCGTGTTTGGACAGTGGGGCTGTGGGTACCAAAGACGGGGCTAGACCTGAAAGATTATTAAATGGATCTTTGGAAACAAATGCAGGTGCAGGTGG